>NZ_CP168968.1:0-3770681 GCF_041888015.1 Bdellovibrio bacteriovorus | reverse complement strand
ATGAAACGTACATACCAACCATCAAATAAACGTCGTAAAACTACACACGGTTTCCGCGCTCGTATGGCTACTAAAGCTGGCCAAGAAGTTCTTAATCGTCGTCGCGCTAAAGGTAGAAAGCGTTTGACGGTTTCTACAGGTGGAAAATAGTTCTCCACACGTTATTAAGCGAAGTTCTGAGTTTCTCTCTCTCAAACAAACCGGGAAAAGATACTGGCCTACGAAATGGTTGCTTCTGAATTATCAGAAGAACCAGGTGGGTCAGTTGCGTTTTGGCGTAACTGCAAGTCGTAAAACCGGCTCGGCGGTTGTGCGCAATAAGTTGAAACGCTGGACGAGAGAGTATTTCAGAAGCTTCCTTGTGGCGGGAAACTCCCTTGAAGCTGACATCAATCTCATTTTTAAACCAATGGATGCAAACTTTTACAAAGGCCTCAGTCATGAGGAATTTGTTAAAGCTTTGGACCGGGGTTTGGAAACTCTACGAAAACATCTCTAAGTATATCTTATGGTTGTTGATTGGGGCTTACCGAACTCTGGGGACTACTCATTTGGGTGGTTCATGTCGTTTCGAGCCTAGTTGCTCTGCCTATGCCCTTGAAGCCATAAAGACTCATCATACACATAATGCTCTTTGGCTTATCACCAAAAGAGTATGCAAGTGTCGACCGGGAGGACCTTATGGGTACGACCCGGTACCGCCTGCAAAGGGAAAAATCCATGCAACAAAAGAGTAATCCTTCGTTCTTTGATCCGAAAACACTTCTTGCCGTTGCCGCCGTGGCAATCGCTTATTATGGCTGGAATACCTATCTGGCTAAGAAATATCCGGACTATAACAAACCAAAGACTCAAACCGAGCAAACTGTTGCTGCCACTTCCGGAGCAACTCCTTCTGAATCTGCTGCAGCTTCTGCAAATGCTGTTGATACAAAATCTGAAATTGTGGCGGTTCCCGCAACAGCGAAAGAATTCCACTTTGAAAATGATAAAGTTTCTTTCGTTGTATCCAGCTTCGGTATGGGTTTGAGGAACTACACGATCAACAACTACCAGGACAAAGAAAAGAACAACATTAAGTTGGGCGTTTCTCAGGCGGATGGTTTGTTTGAAATGCGCTGGGTAGGGGAAGTTAAACCCCTTCATTTTGACCTAGCTGAACAAGCTCCTGGTCACTATGTTGGTACAGCTCAGGTCGGTGAAACAGTTGTAAAAAGAGAAATGAAGTTCAACTCTGAAACTTCTTCTTTCACCAATACAATCTCTATTGCAAATGCAACTGAGGACCTTAAAAAAGGTTTCTCTTTGTTGATTCCGGAGACAATCCACACGCACGCATCCACGTCCTTCCTATTCCCTTCTTATGAGCACCAGGATTTCTTTGTTACTCATAGCGCAGGTAAGCACGACACGGTGAACTTCAGTAATGCGAAAGAAAATGTTTCCAAGGATTTCGCGGGAACTTCTTTGGTGTCTGTAAGTTCTCAGTATTTTGCCGCAGCTATCTTGGATAAATCTGATGTGATCCCAGAAGTGAAGCTGAATGCCCAGATCAACAGCAAAACAGCTGTTGCAGAGTTGGTTTATAAGCCGGCTCAAATCAAATCCGAAATGACATTCTCTGAGATCTTCTATGCGGGTCCGAAATCCATCGATGCTCTGAAGGCAGTTGATCCAGAGATGGCCAGCCTGATTGATTTTGGTTTCTTCGGCTTTATCGCTCGCCCACTTCTTTATGTGATGAAAGCGGCTCACTCTGTTGTGGGTAACTGGGGTTTTGCGATTATTATCCTGACTTTGCTGGTTCGTCTTTGTGTATTGCCATTCAATATCATGTCCTTCAAATCCATGAAGGCGATGCAAAAGGTTCAGCCGATCATTCAAGGTCTTCGTGAAAAGTATAAAGAAGATCCAATGCGTTTGAACCAAGAAATGATGGCTGTGATGAAGCAAAATGGTGCCAATCCATTGGGTGGCTGCCTTCCGATGCTTCTGCAGATCCCGGTATTCTTTGCTTTGTATCGTGTGATTGGGTCTTCCATTGAGCTTTACAACTCTTCGTTCATCTTCTGGATTACGGATCTAAGCTCCCACGATAAGTTCTATGTATTGCCGGTTTCTATGGCGATCTTCATGTACATTCAGCAAAAGCTTACTCCGAGTACGATGGATCCAACACAGGCAAAGATCATGGCGTTCTTGCCAGTGGTGTTCTCTCTGTTCATGTTGCAACTACCAAGTGGTTTGACCCTTTATATGGTGATCAGCACAATGTTCGGTATTATCCAGCAGTATCTGATCATGAGAGAACCGAAAGCAGCCGTGGCCAAGGCGTAACTGGCCAGTTTTGAATTGAATTTTTATTATTTTATATAGGAGGCAAAATGGGTTTTTTTAGTAAGCTTTTCGGGGGGAAAAGCAAAAGTGCTAATAGCGAAGTAGAAGCACTGGTTGAAAAAACGCTTGGGGGAATCATCGAGAAAGCTCAGTTTGAACTTTCTTTCGAACTGTCCACTGAAAAAGATGACGACGGTTCCACGACATTGGCTATTCAGTTTTCTGGAGCTGATGAAGAGATTCTGAAAGATAAAAAAGGACAGATGTTGGATGCATTCCAGTTGTTCCTTAAGCGCGTTATCCAGCACAATTTCCCTGAAGATAAAACCAATATCACAGTGGACTGTGGTGGTTACCGTGACGAATCTGCAAATGCTTTGATTGAGCGTGCAGAGAATCTGAAAGCCATCTGTATCGAGCAAGGCAAGTCTGTTTATTACAGAGCCCTTCCGCCGAAAGACAGAAAAGTTGTTCACCAGTATCTGGCTAAAGATCCTCGCGTTAAAAGCCGTTCTTTGGGTGATGGTTTATATAAGAAAATCAAAATTTATCCTGCAAAAGGCGGCAACAGTGCAGGTAATGAGGAAGTGGCTCACGACTAGTGAGCCCAGGTGGGGCCTATGATCCGCGGAGATCGTGATAAAGATACAATTTGTGCGATCTCCACTCCTCACGGAGTGGGCGGAATCTCTGTCATCAGAGTCAGTGGGCCCCAGACCCTTTCTATTGTATCCAAGATCTGTACTTTTTTGCCTGAACATCCTGAATCTCACAAAGTTTATTTCGGTAATCTGAAAAATGCCCAGACGGGTGATGAGATTGACGAGGTTTTGGCAACCTACTTCAAACAAGGCCGCTCTTTCACTGGAGAGGAAGTTATCGAGATTTCCTGTCACGGAAGTCCGCTGATTTGTCAGAGTATTTTGAATCAATTAATCCAACTGGGAGCTCGGGCTGCGGATCGAGGCGAGTTTACTTTCCGCGCGTTCATGAACGGAAAACTAGATCTGGTTCAGGCAGAATCTGTTTTGTCTTTGATTGAATCTCAAAGTCAGCAGGCTGCGAAGTTGGCTCTTCGTCAGCTTAAAGGATCGTTGTCCCAAAAGCTTGAAAAAGTCGAAGACGATATGACCTGGATTTTGGCGCATGCCGAAGCCAGCATCGATTTTTCCACTGAAGGCATCGAGGTCATTGAAGACAACGTTGTTCAGGTGCGTTTGCGCAAGGTTGAAGCCGTTTTAAAGGAGCTTGTAGCCACCTTTAAAGTGGGACGCCTTTTGAAAGACGGTTTCCGTATCGTTCTGACAGGTCTTCCCAATGTCGGGAAATCCAGTTTGTTAAATCTGTTCCTGGAAGATGAACGAGCTATCGTGACTGATATCCCAGGCACAACCCGTGATGTGATTCATGGGGATACAAGCTTTGAGGGTGTGAAGTTCACTTTTGTGGATACGGCGGGTCTTCGTGATCAAGCGACGGATTTGGTTGAGCGTATTGGTATTCAGAAGAGCTACGAAGCTCAGAATGAATCCGATGTGGTGTTCTTTGTTTTCGATATCGAAAAAGGTTTAAGCCCTGAAGAGCTTCAGATTTTGGAGTCCTTAGAGCCTCAGAAAACCTATATTTTGGCTAATAAAACCGACAAAATTGGGGGGTCTAAACCCCTGGAAACTGTCGAAAAAGCCCTTAAAAACAGTAAATTTTTCCAAAAAATTGGCGACACCCAGGCTTTCTTCACAAGAAGGGTGTTCTTTGTCAGCGCTCTTGATAAAAAGGTGCGTTCTGAAGTGCTCCAAAGCCTGGTGAAAGAATTCGCGGACTTGCAGGTGGAAAACACGGTTTTGATTTCCAATGCCCGTCACTATGAAAACTTGAACCGTGCTTTAGAGAACACACAACGCTCTCAATCGGTTGTGGATCAAGGCATGGGCGCTGAGTTTTTGGCTCTTGAGCTTAAAGAAGCTCTCATTGCGATTCACGAAACTTTAGGGAAGCGGTTTGATGATCAGATCATGGACCGAGTCTTTAAAGAGTTTTGTATCGGGAAATAAATATGGCTAATAAAAAGTATGATGTGATTGTTGTTGGTGCCGGTCATGCGGGTATCGAAGCCTGTTTGTCGTCGGCGCGCCTGGGTTTAAACACCCTGATGGTTACAACAAATACAGATCGCATCGGTTACATGAGCTGCAATCCTTCCATTGGTGGTCTTGCCAAAGGGCACATGGTCCGCGAGATTGATGTGTTGGGTGGGCAAATGGGTGTTGCAGCTGATGAAACCTGCATCCAGTATAAACGCTTGAATGCTTCCAAGGGCCCGGCAGTTCGCGGTACTCGCGTGCAGAACGACAAGCACCTTTATTCTCAGTTCCAAAAGAATGCTCTATTTAGTCAACCCAATTTGGAAGTTCTGCAAGGGGAAGTAAAACGCCTGATTCTTGAAAAAGATCTGTGCGTAGGTGTGGTTCTTCAGGATGGCTCAGAGATTTTTGCCAAAGCCACCATCATCACCACTGGAACATTCATGAACGGTGTGATGCATATTGGACTTCGCCAGGAGGCCGGCGGCCGCGTCGGGGATCTACCTTCTATCGGCTTGTCAGATCAGTTGGCTCAGTTCGGTTTTGAAGTTAAACGCTTGAAGACGGGAACTCCGGCGCGTTTACTGAAAGATTCTATCGATTGGTCCAAAACAGTTCCTCAGGGCGGGGATGAAAAGGTCTATCCGTTCAGTTATAAATCTTCAGACAAGCTTAAGCTTCCGCAGGTTCTTTGTTACCTGACTCGCACGACTGAACAGACCCATGATATTATCCGTGGCAATCTGGATAAATCGCCGATGTACTGTGGGATTATCGAAGGCGTGGGTCCTCGCTATTGTCCATCCATCGAAGATAAAATCACTCGTTTTGCCGAAAGAGCCAGTCACCAAACATTCCTGGAGCCTGAAGGACTTTCCACGGATTTGATCTATCTGCAGGGGATTTCAACAAGTCTTCCAGAAGAGGTTCAGGATCAGTTCCTGAGAACAATCCCGGGTCTTGAGAATGTGAAAGTGGCCCGCTACGGATATGCGGTGGAATATGATTATATCGAGCCCACTCAGATCTGGCATCGTCTTGAAACCAGAACAATTCGCCAGCTTTTCCTGGCAGGTCAGATCAACGGAACTTCCGGTTACGAGGAAGCGGCCGCTCAAGGTTTGATTGCCGGAGTGAACGCGGCTCACAGTATTTTAGGTCGTGAAGAGTTCATCTTGGGGCGTGATCAGGCTTATATGGGTGTGATGATCGACGATCTTGTGACAAAAGGGACCCGCGAACCTTATCGTATGTTCACGTCTCGCGCAGAACACCGTTTGGTTTTGCGAGAAGACAATACTATCGACAGGTTAAGCGACATGGGAATGAAGCTGGGTCTTGTTTCTGAGGAGTCTTTTGAGTTATTGAGCTCTTTGCGCGAGCGCCGTCAGGTTTTGCATGATCGCCTTCGTAATACGGTGGTTTATCCGACTAAAGATATTCAACAGATCCTTGCGACAATTCCGACTCCAGCTATGACAAAGTCCCTGACTTTCGAGGAGTTGCTGCGTCGTCCTGAGCTTACGAGTTCACACCTTGAATTGCTGAATTTTGAGCTGGATCCGGATCCAAATGTGGTTGAGCCGGTTGAAATTGAGGTCAAATATTCTGGCTATGTAAAAAGACAGATGGACCTGATTGTTCAGTCAAAAAGAATGGAAGAAATGCTTCTTCCTGAAGGTCTGGCGTACGGTGAAATCCGTGGTCTTTCCAATGAAGAGAAGGATAAGCTGCAATGCGTTAAGCCCCGTACCTTAGGTCAAGCTCAGCGGATAAGTGGTGTTAATCCTTCCGCCATTCAGGCTATAATGATCCATCTAAAAGGTCATAAAAAGATCAAGGAGTTGGATCTTGAAGGACAACAAGGAACAGGAAGCGCCGGTAATCCACTGGCGCATTGATGAGTGGTTTCCAGATCTAAGTCCAGATCTGCGAACTCGACTAAAGACTTACCATGAAGAGCTGATTAAATTTAATCGCACGGTGAATTTAATTTCTCCGAAGACGCTCTTTGTGGCCGATGCCCTGCATTTTGCAGACTCTATTTTAGCCTCTCAGGTTATCTATAAGGCGAACCCAAAGATTGATAAGATCTTTGATCTTGGAAGTGGCAATGGCTTCCCGGGAATGGTCTTCGCCCTTTTGTACCCACAAGTGCAGGTTGTGCTGATTGAATCCGACATTAAAAAGGTCGAGTTCTTGAAACATCTGGCCTCGACGTTGAAAGTAGGGAATTGCACTGTCGAACATAAGACCGTTGAGTCTCTGGCTGAAAACTCCATGCAGTATGTGATGGCGAGAGGTTTTAACTCGATTTCTAAGTCTATTCTGGTGGCTCGTAAGGGTGTGGCTAAAGGGGGCGCCTTCTATCATCTAAAGAGCGAGGAGTGGGGTATTGAGGTGGGGGAAATCCCAACCCAGCTTTGCTCCATCTGGTCTCCGTCGTTGGTGGGGGAGTATAAACTTCCGATAGGCGCAATTAAGTTCTCAGTAGTGAAAACAGATAAAATCGCATAGATGTTCCACGTGGAACATTCTTAATGACCCCCGGCCGCTGGTTCGGGGGTTTTTTGTTCCCCCAGGCCGACTTCTTTAATTCGTTCCTTTGCATCCCAGGTTCTTTTGGCATTTCTGAGACGTTTTTCCGTCTGGTAAGAGTTCCACTCTTGTGGATCCGGCCAAGTTTCACCTTTTTTAAAGGCTTTCGAGTAAGACTTCTTCGATTCGCGCTTGCGAGCTTCGATCTTTAGCTCAAGATACTGCTTTTCTTGCTCCAGGCGTACGATCTTTTCTTTTGATTCACGGACGCGCTTTTGGGCGTACTTTACTTGGCCTGTTTGTGGAACGACGTCGGACAATTCCTTTTCGAAACCCTCAAGATTCTTTTTCTCGGCTTCGAGGAGTTGACTTGCTTCTGCCGTAGCTGAGTGAAGATCATTGTAGATCGGATCCTTCAACTCTGGGTTGGGATCGGGCTTGTTGCAGGCAACGAGGCTTAAACTAAGGAGTATCAGACAAATAATTCGCATAAAACACGTGTTCCACGTGGAACATCGGAAAAAACACAGAAAAACATAAGGTGTGCCGCGAAAAACTAGTCTTTATTCTTGAATGTTCAGACGATTCGAGAGAATTTTTCTACTCAAGGAGGAAAAATGGCAAAAACAATCTGCATAGCGAATCAAAAGGGTGGTGTTGGTAAGACAACGACGTCTGTAAACCTCTCCTCCGCCCTGGCTACTCTTGGAAAAAGAGTTCTTTTGATCGATATGGATCCTCAGGGAAATGCATCGAGCGGTTTGGGTATCAAAAGATACGAAAGCCAGGATGCGAATAGCTACCATGTGCTTATCGGTGAGAAGACTCTGACTGAGGCTACTCAAAAACTTCCAATCCAAACCTTAAAGATATCCACGGCTAATCCTGACCTGGTGGGCGCGGAGATTGAATTGGTTGATATGCCGCAGCGTGAATACCGCCTTAAGCAGGCGATTGCCACCGTGGCTGATCAATATGACTTCGTGATCATTGATTGCCCTCCATCTTTGGGTCTTTTGACTTTGAACTCCTTGAATGCGGCGGACAGTTTCCTTGTGCCTCTGCAGTGTGAGTACTATGCACTTGAAGGGCTTAGTCAGCTTTTGAATACGGCGGGACTAATCAAAAAGAATTTGAATCCTCAACTGCATATCGAAGGCATCGTTCTGACGATGTTTGATATTCGAAATAATCTGAGTCACCAAGTAGTGACCGAGATTAAGAACCACTTTGGCGAGAAAGTTTTCAACGCCATCATTCCAAGAAATGTACGCCTCAGTGAGGCACCAAGCCATGGTCAATCCATCCTCGATTACGACAGCAAATCCATCGGCGCAACCAGATATCTAGAGCTAGCTCGTGAAGTGATCGCCCGTTCTGAGGTGAAAGCGACGACAGAAGCGGCTCCACACGCAGAACAGATGGCATAAGAGGGGAATTATAAATGTCTGATATTGCTGTTGAATCCTCAAACAATAAGAAAAAAGGTCTGGGCCGTGGCCTGGGCTCTTTGCTTGGTGGTCCTGCTCCGGCTGCAGAAATGCCGGCGGTAAAGGCTCCCGCTACATCTATTAATAATGTTAACTCCGCGCCAGCTCCTGCAACACCAGCAGCTGCTCCTCAGGTAGTAGCAACACCCGTTGCCCCTCCCGTAGATCCTGAGAGCAAAATCTGGAAGGTTGCGATCGACAAGCTTTCGCCAGGCCAATTTCAGCCTCGTAAGCAGTTTGATAAAGAACCTCTGCAAGAGCTGGCTCAGTCTATTAAAGAGAACGGCATTCTTCAGCCCATCGTGGCGCGCAGAACCGCTTCTGGAAAATTGGAAATCGTCGCCGGTGAACGTCGTTGGAGAGCATCCCAACTGGCGGGCCTGCATGAAGTTCCAGTTATCCTGAAGAATTACGACGACAAGCAGGCCTTGGAACTTGCGATTGTTGAGAATATCCAGCGTGAAGATTTGAATCCAATCGAAGAGGCAGAAGGTTATTCTCGCCTTATTTCTGAATTCAAATTGTCTCAGCAGCAGGTGGCCGAAAAAGTGGGTCGTGACCGTGCAACTGTTGCTAATGCTGTTCGTCTTCTTTCATTGCCTGAGCAGGTGAAAGAGATGATCTCTGGAAACGAACTTTCCGTAGGTCACGCTAAGGTTCTTCTTTCTTTGCAGGATCCAAAGAAGCAGATCGAATTTGCGAAAAAAGTTTTGAACGAAAAAATCGCAGTTCGTAAGCTTGAAAAAATGGTGCAGGCGGTCGTAAAAGGCCAAGAGGAAGTTGAAGAGGCGCCGACTTTTGATTCTAATGTAACTCAGCGTTTGATTTCTGGTTTAAGCGAAGAGCTTCAGAAAATGCTGGGAACAAAAGTGAACATTGATTATGCCAATTCAAAGGGTAAAATCAGCATTCATTTCTATTCCGATGATGAACTAACTAATTTGGTAGATAGGCTTAAAGAAGGATGGCAGTAGGACTTTCCCCCGCACTTCAAGAAGATCTCCTTTCTGGTCATGTGACAGCGATCCTTGACCAGGGAACCCATTTCGAAGGAAAGCTCAGCTTCGAAGGGACCGTCCAAATCGGCGGTGATTTTAAGGGGGAAATCTTTACCAAGGACACCATTGTCATCAATGAGGGGGCCTCAGTGACCGCTCAAATTGAGGCCGATACCATTGTTATATCAGGCCGGGTTGAGGGAAATCTCTTTGCCCGCCGCAGGGTTATAATGCACCCTCCAGCCATCTTTAAAGGCACCGTAACATCCCCAAGTCTGCGCATTGACGAAGGGGTTGTTTTTGAAGGGGCTTCATACATGCCTAAGTCTTAGGCATCCCAACATTATCAGTTAGAAATACGCCTTGACCTGTTCTGACCCCAATGCTAATCCCGAAGGTCAAAAAATCAGTAGGGATTTCAACCAAATGGACATTTTTGGACAATTAGGTATCAATACCACAGCAGTCATTCAGTTTGTGCTCTTTGCAATCGCCTTGATCTTCTTAAGCAAGGTTGTTTTTGCTCCTTATGCTCATGCATTGGAAGAAAGAGAAAGAAGAACCAAAGGTGGGGAAGACCTTGCCCTTGAATACCAAAGCAAATCCATCGAATTGCAGACAGAGTACGAGGCAAAAGTACGTGATCTGAACACTCAGATGAAATCAATTATTGATGCTGCAAAAACTCAGGTGAATAAAGATTACGAATCTTTGGTTTCTAAAGCGCGCACAGAGTCTGAGACATTGGTTCAAACGAACAGAACCAAAATCACCTCTGCAGTTTCTTCTGCGGCGGCGGATTTGAAATCTCAAACGAACGCTGTAGCAATGGCAATCACTAGCAAGCTTCTTGGTAAATAAGAGAGTTACATTATGAAATTGATCTTGAATCTGATGATTTTGTTGGCTCCTGCAGCTGTACTTGCGGCAGGTGGACATGGCGGCGAGGGAATTCCTAAGGCAGTTATGTACCAGGCGATCAACGTTGCGATCCTTGTTGCAGGTCTTATCTACTTCACGAAAGACGGTATCGTTTCTTTCTTTGCTGGAAGAAAAACAGCTTATCTTGAGGCGGCTCAGAAATCTGCGTTCGCTCGCGAGCAGGCTGAAAAAGAGTTCGTGGATATCAAATCCAAATTGGCGAACTTGGATCAGACTCGTGAAGAAAATCTTCGTAAGGCGCAGGCTCATGCTGAGGACTTGAAAAAACAAATCCTTGGAGAGGCCGCTGACGTTTCCAAGCGCATCCAAAACGATGCGGAACTCACTGTTAAGTTGGAAGTGCAACGTGCTCAAAAAGAACTTCGCACACAGCTTCTGAAAGATTCTGTTGAGGCGGCCCGCATCGTTCTGACGAAGGATCTGGGTTCTTCCGATCAACAAAAATTGCAAAAAGATTTCATCAACAACGTTGGAGTGTAAGCCGATGAGAGTCAGCGAGATTTCCAAAAGATACGCAAAGGCCCTTTTGGCTGTAACAAAACAAAAAGGCATCCACTCCCAAGTGTTCGGGGAACTGCAAACTCTAGTGCAGTCATTCGCAACAGATGCTTCCGTGAAAAGTTATTTCGAAAATCCGATGGTCAGTTCTGATCAAAAGGTTGCCGCTGTGAAAACAGCTTTGTCAGGCAAAGGTGTGTCTGAAGAAGTTGTAAACACCGTGGTTCTTTTGGCGGAAAAAAACCGCATGGACATCCTTGGCCAAATGGCGATCGCATTCCGCGATCTTTTGGATATTGAAGAAGGTGTTACTCGCGGCGTGGTTCGCTCTGCTCAGCCTTTGACCGCTGACGCGCAAAAAGAGATCGAACAAAAAATCAATAAAGTTTTAAATAAGAAGATCGTTCTGACGTACGAACAAGATTCCAAACTGCTTGGAGGCGTTGTCGCTTCTGTAGGCGGCTGGACTTTCGATGACAGCATCGACACTCATCTTAAAAAATTGAATGAAGAATTAAACAGGAGAGCCAACTAACAATGGAAACACAAATCCGTGCTGACGAGATCAGTCGCGTTCTCAAAGAGCAAATCAATCAATACAACAAAAAGATTGAAGTAAGTGAAACAGGTAGCGTTCTTTCCGTAGGGGACGGGGTTGCTCGTATCTATGGTCTTGAAAACGCAATGGCTGGTGAACTTGTAGAGTTCCCAGGCGAAGTATACGGAATGGTTCTGAACCTTGAAGAAGGTTATGTTGGCGCCGTATTGTTCGGTGAAGACCGTCACATCAAAGAAGGCGACGTAGTTAAAAGAACGAAAAAAATCGTTTCCGTTCCTGTAGGTGAAGCTCTTCTTGGTCGCGTAGTAGACGCTCTTGGTAACCCGATCGACGGCCGTGGCGCTATCAACACGCCTCACTCCCGTATCGTTGAAACTAAAGCTCCTGGTATCGTTTACCGTCACCCAGTTGAAGAGCCTCTTCAAACAGGTATCAAAGCGATTGATGCTCTTGTACCAATCGGTCGTGGTCAACGTGAGTTGATCATCGGTGACCGTCAAACTGGTAAAACAACTATCGCGGTTGACACTATCATCAATCAAAAAGGTCAATGTTCACTGCTTCTACGTAGCTATCGGTCAAAAACAATCCACAGTTGCTCTGGTAGTTGAAAAACTGCGTGCAGCGGGTGCTCTTGAGTACACAACTGTTATCGCGGCGAATGCATCTGACCCAGCTCCACTTCAATACCTGGCTGCTTACTCTGGTACAGCAATGGCGGAATACTTCCGTGATACTGGCAGACATGCTTTGATCGTTTACGATGACTTGACGAAACAAGCTCAAGCTTACCGTCAATTGTCTTTGCTTCTTCGCCGTCCTCCAGGACGTGAAGCATACCCAGGAGACGTATTCTATTGCCACAGCCGTTTGTTGGAGCGTGCTTCTAAATTGTCTGCTGATAAAGGCGGCGGTTCTTTGACTGCATTGCCAATCATCGAGACTCAAGCGGGCGATATCTCTGCTTACATCCCAACTAACGTTATCTCTATCACTGATGGTCAGATCTTCCTTGAATCCGATTTGTTCTACAAAGGTATCCGTCCAGCTATCTCTGTAGGTAAATCAGTATCTCGCGTGGGTGGTGCGGCTCAAATTAAAGCGATGAAACAAGTTGCCGGTTCAATGAAACTTGAGCTTGCTCAGTTCCGTTCTATGGAAGCTTTTGCGGCGTTTGCATCCGACCTGGATAAAGCATCTCAGCAACAGCTTGCTCGTGGTCGTCGTTTGATCGAAGTGTTGAAACAACCACAATACTCTCCGGTAAAAGTTGAAGAGCAAATCATCATGATCTTCGCTGCTGGTAACGCGTTCGTGGATCAATACCCAGAGACAGACGTTAAGAGATACGAAAAAGAGATGATTGAGTTCTTGAAAAACAAGCACTCTGACATCATCAAAACGATCTCTGAGAAGAAAGCAATTGCTGACGATACTAAAAAAGCATTGTTGGCAGCTCTTGAAGAGTTCAAAGCTATCTTCCAACCTTCTAAGAAGTAATTTGGTGCTTAAATGGCAAGCTTGAAGGATATCCGGGCTCGGATTGAGTCCACAAAAACACCCAGCAGATCACGAAAGCGATGAAGCTCGTGTCTGCTGCAAAGTTAAGAAAGGCGCAGAATAACATCGTTAATATGCGTCCTTATGCATTGACTTTGCGTAAGGTGATTGCGGATATCGCTGTGACAAACAAAGTGTCGCATCCGTTGATGGAGAAGAAAGAACAAGTAAAGAATGTTTTGCTTGTTGTTATCACTTCTGATCGCGGTCTTTGCGGCGCTTTCAACAGCAATATCAACAAATTCGCTGAAGCTTATTACAACAACAACAAAGCTTCTCTAGAGAAGATCGACTTCCTGTTCGTGGGTCGTCGTGGTCATGACTACTTCGCAAGACGTGGTATTAAGCCGGTTGATTACATCACCAAGCTTGATAAGGACATCTCCTATGAGCTGGCTTCCAAAGTTGCAAATCGTGTGATGAATGATTACCTCGAAGGCGCATATGACGAAGTTCGTATCGTGCACAATGAGTTCCAATCTGCAATCTCCCAGACAGTGACTGCTGAAACTCTTTTGCCAATCAACCTTGGCTTGACGACTTTCAAAACAGAAGCTGACGCTGCATCCAACTTTGCTGTCGACATGATCTTCGAACCAGCTCCAGAGCAAATCATCAAAGAATTGCTTGAGAAACACTTCGAACTTCAAGTTTACAGATGTATGTCTGAGTCTGTTGCCGGTGAACATGGTGCTCGTATGAGCGCGATGGAAAACGCGACAAACAATGCGAAAGAGATGATCAACAAACTCACTCTGACGTACAACAAATTGAGACAAGAAAAAATTACTACAGAATTGACTGAAATCGTATCTGGCGCAGAAGCGCTTAAATAGGGAGCTGAATAATGGCATTCGGTAAAGTAAAACAGGTAATGGGTCCCGTAGTGGACGTAGAGTTCGAAGGCGGAGAACTTCCTGCGATCAACTCTGCTCTTCGCGTATCAAATAAATTTATCTCTGACGTTGAATTCAACCTTGTTCTTGAAGTTGCTCAGCACTTGGGCGACGGTGTTGTAAGAACGATCTCTATGGACCAAACTGAAGGTTTGGTTCGTGGTGAAAAAGTTAAGTCTTTGGGAACTCAGATCACTGCGCCAGTAGGCCGTGAAGCTCTGGGCCGTATCATCAACGTAGTTGGTGAGCCAATCGACGAAATGGGTCCAGTAAACGCAAAAGAACACTGGGGTATCCACAGAACAGCTCCAAAATTCGAAGATCAAGCAACTTCAGCTGCGATGTTGATGACTGGTATTAAGGTCGTTGACCTTCTGGCTCCTTACGCAAAAGGTGGTAAGATCGGTTTGTTCGGTGGTGCGGGTGTTGGTAAAACAGTTCTTATCCAAGAACTTATCCGTAACATCGCTACTGAGCACGGTGGTTTCTCCGTATTCGCAGGCGTTGGTGAGCGTACTCGTGAAGGTAATGACTTGTGGCAAGAGATGAAGCAGTCTGGCGTATTGGCTAAGACTTCTTTGGTGTTCGGTCAGATGAACGAACCTCCTGGAGCTCGTGCGCGCGTTGCTTTGACTGGTTTGACTGTTGCTGAATACTTCCGTGACGTTGAAAACCAAGACGTATTGTTCTTCGTAGATAACATCTTCCGCTTCACTCAAGCGGGTGCTGAGGTTTCCGCATTGTTGGGTCGTATCCCTTCAGCGGTTGGTTACCAGCCAACTCTTGCTACTGAGATGGGTACTCTTCAAGAGCGTATTACCTCCACTAAAAAAGGTTCCATCACTTCCGTTCAGGCGGTTTACGTACCAGCGGATGACTACACGGATCCAGCTCCAGCAACCACGTTCACTCACTTGGATGCTACGACAAACTTGGATCGTGATATCGCGGCTATGGCGATCTTCCCTGCGGTTCACCCATTGACGTCCACTTCACGTCTTTTGGATCCAACTGTTATCGGTGAAGAACACTACAAGTGCGCTCGTGACGTTCAGGCGTTGTTGCAACGTAACCGTGAACTTCAAGATATCATCGCGATCTTGGGTATGGACGAGTTGTCTGAAGCAGATAAACTTGTTGTATCTCGTTCTCGTAAAATCCAACGTTTCTTGTCTCAACCATTCTTCGTTGCTGAGCAGTTCACTGGCTTGCAAGGTAAATACGTTGATATCAAAGACACTGTTAAAGGCTTCCGCGAGATCCTTGAAGGTAAACACGATGCTCTTCCAGAGCAGGCGTTCTACCTTGTTGGTACTATCGAAGACGCTATCGAGAAAGCTAAGAAGTTGCAGGCTTAGTGCCTGCCTCTTCCTAAGGGGTGAATATGAAACTAACAATCGTGACTCCGGAAAAGCGCATCCTTGTTGGCCAAGAGGTCGACGAGGTGACTGTTCCAGCATTCAAGGGGGAATTGAACATTCTTCCTGGTCACGCTCCTTTGATCACGACTCTGGAAACAGGCGTGATGAAATGGAAACTCAAAGGAAAAGAAAAGCAGGACATAGCTGTTATCAGCTGGGGTTACTGCCAGGTTTCTCCTGAGGGCGTGAATATTCTTGCGAACATTGCTGATCTTCCAGAAGACATCGATCTTCAGGCGACGAAAGAGTTCTTGGCTCTTTCCGAGAAAAAGATCATGAACGAATTGATCACAGACGAAGACTGGGCCGAGTTCCAGCGCGACTGGGCTCATGCCAGAGCGAAAATCGAAGCGGCTGAACAACAGCCAGCTAAGAAGTAAGAATCAAAAACGGAGGCCACAGGCCTCCGTTTCTTTTTGGTGAATCTGCCAACCCTAAAACTAATTCTTTAGTGCAAATGTGCCTTGCGAGCTTTGCAGGATTTCTTCGCGGAACTGGGCGATCTTTTTTCCCGCGTCCTTATGATTGAAATACAGTTGAATGACCTGACGATAACCGCGGCTGCGCGGGAACAGACGAGGCGCGCCCAGGTTAACAACAATCAGCTTTGCCTTGTCGTCAGGGGAAAGCCCACGAATCTGGCGGGCCGTGCGGGGGCCAGTGACGCCAACAAATAAAGCCGTGCAGTGGGACTTCTTCGACCATGATGAAATGTCACCCGAGCCCGTACGAGTCTGCAAATGAAGTAGCGGCATTTTCGTTCCTGCCGAGAAGGAATTCAAAAAGTCGGTCGAGGGAGACGCCGCACAAACTTTTTCAACGGCGGCGGGCTTTCTTTGCGCCTTGGCCGGGGGAAGGCTGCGTGGAATCAGGCTGGTCTTTAAGTTTTGGGACAGAACTTCGTCTTCGATGCTTGCATAGTCAGCGGAAGTAAGGCTGTTGCCACTTAAAAGAGAGGGCGCCTTGGGGTCCTTGCGATAAACATTTGCAAAGGCCTTTACGCGAAGAATTCGGCGAAGCTTGCTATCAACATCATCAACAGACAGATCTCCGCTTTGCAGGGCCCCCAGGACGTATTCAAAGGCCTTTCCTTGATCAGAAAAGGACCAGGTCAGCATGACGATGTCAGACCCTGACTTTAACGCCTTTAAAGCCGCAGCCTCAGGGCGCAGGACTTGTTTGGATCCTTGCATCTGCAAATCATCGGTCATCACCAGGCCACGGTATTTGAGGTCGTCGCGCAAAAGGTTGGAGGCGATTTTACTGGAGAAGCTGGCGGGCTCGCGACTGGAATCAAGTTCGGGATAGATCAGATGTGACATCATCACTGCGATATTCTGCCCCAGCTTGCTATATCCAATGAAGGGCACCAGATCCCGTTTTTTAAAGAGGTCCAGAGAGGTTTTGTTTTCAACCACGGTGACATGGGGGTCTTGATTTAAGCTGCCTGTGCCCGGGAAGTGTTTTGCCGTGGGAATCACGCGCGCCCTCAGCAGACCTTTTGAATAAGCCACTCCAATATCGCGAACCAGCTCCGGGTCAGAGCCAAACGAGCGCACACCAATAAAACTTGTTGAATAGGGATCAACGACGTCCAGCACGGGTGCCAGATTCATATTGAAACCCACTTCACGCAAGAATAGGCCTGTTTGATGACCCATTTCTTCTGCCAGCAGTGGGGACTGAGTTTGGCCAATGGCCAATGCATTTGGAGGTGCTGGAGTGATGGGCAGGCGAGAGACCGCACCGCCTTCCTGGTCAATGGCTATAAAGGGCGGAAGCTTCGAGTGTTTGTAGCTGGCTTTATAAAGATTCAAATTCAGATCGCGAATCTGAGTGGCCGAGGTGATATTGCGTTTGAACAAGAGGAAAGAGCCGGGCTTGTGTTTTTCGATAAACGACTCAAGCTCAGGAGTGATTTCGGTATAGGGAAAGCCCACAATAAAAAGCTGTCCGACTTTTTCTTCGGGGGTCATTTGTGCAATTTTCTTATCAATAATTTTGGAGATCTTATCTGGACCAGCTAGCACAAGGTGGGGAAAAACAAGAATCAGAAGACTAATGCTCAAATTCCTAAAGATTTCCCTGATATACTTGCTCATATATTCAGACTATCACTGTGCCTGAACGAAGGTAGGCGAGATTTGAGAGACAGCATGAAATTGCACCAAAGTCTTAAATCAAAGGTATGTATCCTGCTAACAGTCTTTGTTGGCTTTTCGGCTATGGCCCAAGAGGTCGTCACAGATAATCTGGTCGAAGTGCCACCGCAGGATCTGCCACTGGTGGAAGTGCAAATCCCTCAAGACAACCTGGCACCTTACAAAGAGCGCCGTGAAACTCACGGGGTTTATTTTGGAATGGACTATGAGGCGATCAATTTTAAGAACTTCATTTCCACATTGGATGGCATGTCCTACAAAGATCTCTTCGGCGAAGACACGGTGAATCTGGTTCAGGCGGGGCTCGACTACAAATTCAATTTCTCTTTAGGGTCTGTGTCTGCAGGTCTTTTCTATGGAATGGGAAAGGTGGATGCAGACGGCTCCCGAAGTCTTGAAATCAGCAAGTACGGTGCGGCTTTCCGCTTTATGGCGGACATGATTGTGAACGAGCCCTATGTGGTTCCGTATCTTGGAATCAGCGCATGGCAGATGGGCATCTCGGAAAAAAGTGCGACGGATTCTTTTTCGGCGACGACTCAGATGGGCTACAACTATACCCTGGGCTTCTTGATCCAGCTGGATTGGATCGACTATGATACGGCCAAAGAAACCACCTTCAACTGGGGACTGGAAAACACTTTCCTGGATGTGTACGCCACTCAGTACGCCAAAACTGAAGCGCCGGATGATCCGAATACAGAAACGGATTTCACCTATGGTGCCGGTCTTCGATTTGAATTCTGATCAAGGAGTCGTTCGGTCATTGGTGGTTCCATCGCCAAGCTGGCCGGCATAGTTGGCACCCCAACAGCGGTAACTTCCAAGATTGTTCAGCGCGCAGACATGTCCACTTCCATTGTCTCCCCCCTCGCCAGCAGCAACACCGATCTGACGGCCTGCTAAACTACCTACCTGAAGAGGTTTGAACGTAGGAACGTAAGAGCCATTTCCGATCATGCCAGTTGAGTTCGATCCCCAGCAGAAGAGATCGCCACTGTTATGGAGGGCACAAGCGGTGCCGTTGCCATTAGCATCGTTTCCATAGCCTAAGGCAAGATCCTCAATGCCAGTTAGACCGAAAACATCTACTGGAACTAGTGAATATGTCACTGAGTTGTCGTTGTTTCCCAGGGTTCCGTATGGATTGGCGCCCCAGCATTTTACTGTTCCGCTTTCCAGCAGGGCGCAACTGCAGCCATCGTTCATCCATGCTGAGGAAGCGGTGAGAACTTTCTTTACATTTCCAAGTCCGCTCACCTGCACGGGCGTCGCCGAGTTATTTCCTGAGCCATCTCCCAGCTGCCCAGAGCCATTACCGCCCCAACAGACGACATTCTTTGATTCCAAAAGGGCACAGGAATGACCACGACCTGTGGAGATTTGCAAGACACCAGTGAGCCCGGTAAAGGACACGGGGGTTAAGCTGAAAGTTGTCCCATTGCCGATATTGGCTGGATGATGGCCCCAGCACTTGATGGTCTTATCTGAAAGAAGCGCACAGGCATATCCATAATTGCCCCATTTTTCTCCGGAGGCAGAGACGGAGATGACCCCAGAATCCAATCCCTGCACTTGAACGGGAGTATTAGAATCCGCTGTCTGTCCGTTACCAAGCTGACCGCTTCCATTATTTCCCCAGCAGCGAACGGCGCCATGTGAGGTGAGGCCACAGCTAAAATTATCACTGACAGAAATGCTGTCGTAGCTGATGCCGGGATCGTTCACTTTTACTGGTGATGTGCTATCGATGTTGCCGCCGTCGCCGAGTTGTCCTGAGGAGTTTTCACCCCAGCACCAGATGGACCCATCCGCCTTAAGCAAGCACGTATGGTTGGCGCCTGCAGAGATCTTGGAGATCAGGGCGGTGTTGTAGGGTTTTTCATTGGAGCTGGTGCTGTCGTTTACAATAAGTTTGGCGTCGATACTGCACGCAGTGCAAAGCACAGCAATGGACATTGCCATAAAAGAAACGCACAGAAATCGGAAGTTCATGTGAGAACTTATCGGGATAATCCGTGAACTTCTAAAATCATCTCATTTAGAAACAAGTCCGTCTCTAGATAAGACGAAGCAAGGCATCGAGCTCATCGTGCACAGCAGACCAAGTGATTGTGGCAAGCTTGATATTCAAGCGATTGTCTGGTGTGAGCGAGTACTTCTTGCTTTCGCGGATGGCCAGTTGAATGACCTTTTCCGGACTGAGTTTTGTTTTCTCGGTGAAGATCAAGGACACGGACTTCAAGCCGGCGCTGATATCACGAACTCCCAGTTCTTTACACTGACGACGAATCAGCATAAGTCCCATCAGATTCACGGTCTGATCCGGGATTGGGCCAAACTGATCGCGTAACTCTTCTTCGATACGGTCCAAATCTTCGTTGGATGAAATATCCGCCAGAGCTTTGTAGTAACCAAGACGAATGCGGATGTCCTTGATATAAGAGTCGGGAATTAGAGCCGGGATCTTCAGATTGATTTCCGGGTCCAAGTCCATGTCTTCAACAGATTCACCCTTGGCTTCGGCCAGGGCTTCATTCAGAAGATCCATATACAGCTCATAACCGACCGTATTGATATGGCCGGATTGCTCATCACCCAGGATATTTCCAGAGCCACGTAGTTCCAAATCGTATTGTGCGATCTTAATACCACTGCCCAGGGCGGTGTTTTCCTGAATGATCTTCAGGCGCTCTTGTTGTTCTTTATCGAGCTTGCGATCTCTTGGCATCATCAGATAGCAATAGGCGCGTGTTTTGCTGCGGCCGACACGTCCACGCAATTGATAAAGCTGTGACAATCCGAATAGGTGAGCGGTATCAATAAACATGGTGTTGGCGCGAGGCACGTCCATGCCTGACTCCACAATGGCGGTGCAAACCAGAACGTCGATTTCGTGATGGAAGAAGGCGAGCATGGCTTTTTCCAGTTCGTGCTCTTCCATCTGTCCGTGCGCCACACGAATGCGGGCTTCGGGCACAATTTGGCGAATTTCATCCACCAGACCGTAAATGGATTCAATGCGATTGTGGATAAAGTACACCTGACCGCCGCGGGAAATTTCTGCGCTGATCGCTTTGCGAATGGTTTCAGCGTCAAATTTAGTCACAAAGGTGCGCGTCGGCAGGCGGTCCACCGGAGCCGTATTAATCAAACTCAAATCGCGAATTCCCACCAAGGCCATATTCAGCGTGCGTGGAATTGGTGTGGCGGACAAAGTCAGGGTGTCCACGCTGGTTTTTATTTTTTTGATTTTCTCTTTATGAGTGACGCCGAACTTTTGTTCTTCGTCGATAATCAATAGACCCAGATCTTTGTATCCAACCGCAGAACCCAACAACTTGTGTGTGCCTACGATCAGATCGACTTTTCCGTCTTTAAGATCCTGCAAAGTTTTTTTGGCTTCAGCCGGAGGAACAAAACGATTAAGAACACGAATATCAATAGGCCAGCCTTCAAAGCGTTTTTTGAAAGTTTCAAAGTGCTGGAATGTTAGTACGGTTGTTGGCGCCAGAACAGCAACCTGCTTGCGGGCCTGAATAGCAAAGAAGGCCGCGCGCATGGCCACTTCAGTCTTGCCAAAGCCCACATCGCCACAGACCAGACGATCCATGGGCTTCGTGGATTTTAAATCACGGCGAATATCGTTGATAGCGCGAAGCTGATCATCGGTTTCCTCATAGGGGAAGCCGTTGTCGAACAAGGCCACTTCATTTTCATTCATTGCAAACGGAGGTCGATGCATCTCTGCGCGCTTGGCGTAAAGTTGCAGAAGATCTGAGGCAATATCCCGAACGTGTGCTTTAACTTTGGCTTTGGTTTTTTCCCAAGCAGTGCCACCCAGCTTGTCTAAAATACTGGTGGCTCCGGCGCCCGAGAATTTCTGCAACTGACCCACACGATAGACGGGCAGGTACAGTTTATCTTTATCTTTGTAGCCGACCTGAATGTATTCAGATTCGACTCCGCCGATATTCATGATCTTGAGGCCTTCGTACTGACCGATGCCGTGTTTGACGTGCACAACAAGATCGCCGGGTTTTAAATCTCCAAAGGACAGACGCTTGGCTTGCTTCTGGAAGTCTTCCGCTCCGGTACTTTCACGCGAACGCTGCTTTTTGCCATAGAAGTCTTCATCACGCAGGAAGATCAGACGCTCTTCCTCAAGGCGCAAACTTTCTGACAGATAGCGGGGCACGATATGGATCAAACTATGATTCTGATCCTGCTCTTGCAGCCAGGAATCCCAGCGATAGTCGTCGTTGTTGGTACGAACGGCCTTCAGTTCCAGCTTTTCAAATACCAAAGACAGGCGATCAATGTGAGATTGGTTCTTGGTGCTGACGAAGATGCGATAACCTTCGTCACGCCAGCGGTGAAGTTTGTTGGTTGCTGCCTGCAGCCATTGTTCGGAACCGACCGCATTGGCAAGACCCAGATTGGTAAAGTCCTGGGTCAGGGCCGTGCGATATTCCACCCGAGAATCATCCGAGTTTTCCTCTTCAAAGTATTCCAATGAAGAAAAATAGATCTGCCGCGAATTCAGCGGATAGTTGACGCTCTCAAAAACAGTATAAAGATCTTTCAGCGATGGACGAATGACATGAGCCTCGCTGGTTGTATAGTCGGCTTTGATCTCTGCCCAGCTTTCGTCCGCGCAACGTGAGATTTCGACAGGGTCAAGGAACCATAAGTTGAGGGCCCCTGGGAAGTGTTCTACAGGATTAGCCAGCTCGCCGTAGAAATAGGGAAGCAGGAATTCAATTCCCGGAAAAGCATTCTTCAAAACCAAAGAGCGCAGGGTTTCCTCAGCTTCGGCCTTATCCACTTTGCGTCCCTCAAGAGAGGTGCGCACCCGCTGCAGCAGTCGTTCATGGGTTTCATCACGGAAAATTACTTCGCGGGCCGGAGTCAGAACAAAAGAAGAAATCTCATCAGCGCTGCGCTGATCCGATATGGTAAAATGGCGAAGGCTTTCAACCTGATCACCGAACAGATCCATGCGGATGGGTTGAGGCTCGGTCGGTGGATAGATATCCACGATACCCCCGCGCACCGCAAACTGCCCCTTGTCTTCAACCATCGGAGCAGCGACATACCCCAAAGAGCCGAAGTACTCGGAAAGATTTTCTGGAAGTTCATCCCCCGCACGCACTGTTCGCGAAAGATCCTTCAGGATCTTGACCGGCAAGGTCTTCTGCATCAGCGCGTCAGAAGAGGATATGAATATTTCTCCAGCTTTGGCCGACTGAGCTTTCGCCAGGAAGCGGATGCGATCAGAAACCACCTGAGTGTTGGGGTAGAGACCAGAATACGGCGAAACATCGAAAGCGGGCAGAATATGGCTTTGACGACTTGGGTCAAAGAACTCCAGAAGCTGCTGCAAAGTCACGGCATCGCGATGACTGCCAACCACAACAAGATGCGGCAAGCCGTTGATTCTTTTAGAGTATGTTTGTGACAAGAAGTACGCAAGCGCAAGCGGTGACGCAGCTCCGGTCACTTGAATCTTTCCGCGAGTTGTTTCGAAGGCTCTTTCCAGGATGGTTTCAAGCCTTGTGTGAGTTATTTCGGCTTTCATTTGGTGGGCTCATCTTGCCACGCTTATCGCCTTGTTTCCATTCATATTTCTTGGATTTCACTGACGACACATATATAACTAATTGAAATCCAAATAATAACGACAACTTTGGAGGGACTAGTGCCACTCGGTGGAGTCATATTCATCGTCATATTCATTGCTCTTTTTGGAGCTTTTTTAGTTTGGCTTGCTGCCAATATCACCGGAACTAAACCGGTTTATAACCCCGTGAAGTACGAGCCCTACGAGTGCGGTATTCCTGGGATCGAAAAGAAAGAGACTAAGATTTCTGTTAAGTACTACCTAACAGCGATCCTTTTCATTCTTTTCGATATCGAGATTATCTTCATGTACCCTTGGGCGATTTCATTCCGTGAATTCATCTCGACTGGTGGTGGCGCTTTCGTCTTCATCTCGATGATGGTGTTCATCGCGATCTTCATCTTCGGGCTCTTCTGGGAAGTTAAATCAAAAGCTTTGGAGTGGGACTAATCAATGGGAATGGGTAAAGATATTTTTGAAATCACCGTGAACGGCCTGAAGTTGGTCGTCATCTTCCTGATGATGGTTCAAATGGTGCCGATTCTGGTTTGGCTGGAACG
The DNA here is from genome assembly GCF_041888015.1 of Bdellovibrio bacteriovorus. Lineage (GTDB taxonomy): Bacteria > Bdellovibrionota > Bdellovibrionia > Bdellovibrionales > Bdellovibrionaceae > Bdellovibrio. The sequence continues at coordinate 3,747,016 of NZ_CP168968.1, read as the reverse complement.
TCGTGGTTCTGCATTCATTCAAGATCGCTTGGGTCCGAACCGAGTTGGTCCTTTGGGTTTGATGCAGCTTCTTGCTGATGCCGTGAAGTTCTTGACGAAAGAAAACTTCGTTCCTCAGAATGCAAAAACCTTCCTGTACTATGCAGCGCCGGTATTTGCGTTGATTCCTGGGGCGGTGGCTTTCTCGGCAATTCCAATGTCCTCTCCGATTCAGGTGGGAACTTTTGAAATGTTTGGCTCCACTTGGGGTCCTTACACTTTCCTGGTTCAAGGTTATGAAATCGGCGTGGGTATCGTCTTCATCCTGGGTGTCAGCTCTTTGGCTGCCTACACATTGTTGATGGCAGGCTGGGGTTCTGGCAACAAGTACACTTTGATGGGTGCGCTTCGTGCTTCTGCTCAAACGATCTCTTACGAACTGGCTTTGGGTCTTTCCATTGTCGGCGTGATCATGCTTTATGGAACATTCAATCTGACGGAAATGACATTGGCTCAACAGGGTCCGTTGTCCTTCACGTTCTTGGGTCATTCCATCGCCGCAAACTGGTTGCCAAACTGGGGTATCTTCTACCAACCGCTGGGAGCCGTCTTGTTCTTCTCTGCGGCGTTTGCTGAATCCAACCGTTTGCCATTCGATTTGGCCGAAGGTGAGTCCGAGCTGGTGGGTGGTTTCCATACTGAGTACGGCGGCTTCAAGTTCAACATGTTCTTCATCGGGGAATACGGTCATATGATGATCGCTTCTGGCTTGATGGTGTTGTTCTTCTTTGGTGGTTACACAATCCCGTTTGTTTCTATTGCAGAACTGAATGAATGGGCTGCGGGCGTGACATCCACGGCGGGTAAGGCTAGCGCGCTGGTGGCATTGATTCACTTCCTGGCATTCAACATCAAGTTTGCTTTCTTTATGTGGGTCTTCATCTGGGTTCGTTGGACGCTACCTCGGTTCCGTTACGATCAGTTGATGGATCTGGGCTGGAAGACGATGCTTCCTTGGGCTTTGGCTAACACCATTATCACAGCCTTTGTGATCTTCATCGCATCTTTGTAAGGAGTTAAAATGACAGCAGATGCATTTCTTTTTTGGTTCTTAGCGTTTGTCACTCTGGCCTCTGGCCTTAGTGTCATTTTGATGTCCAATCCGATCTATTCAGCTCTGTGCCTGGCAATGACCATGGTGGGTATCTCTGCCTTGTTCGTGACCTTAAACGCCTTCTTTATCGCGGGTGTTCAGTTGATCGTTTATGCCGGCGCGGTCATGGTTCTGTTTACGATGGTGATCATGCTCTTCGACTTGAAAAAAGACGTTCAAGCATTCACCAAAGGGAAATTCACGGGGGCTGTTAAGATTGCCTCTGTGGGCTTGTTGGCAGGACTTGTTGTGGGCGCGATCGCTATGTCTGTCAGCTTGATGGGTGAAAAAACCACGGACAATCCGGTGCTGGTGGGCACGGGCATGGAAACAACCAAAGTTTTGGGTAACATTTTGTTCACCAAATATATCTTCGGTTTCGAAGCTTTGGGTGTGCTTCTTTTGGTAATCGCAGTAGGTGCTGTCGCTTTGGCACGCAGTAAAGGTGGAACACATGAACACTGAGTTCATTACAAATATCGGTCTGACACACTATTTGGTTCTGGCAGCATTGTTGTTCGTTATCGGTATGGCAGGGGTTCTTCTTCGCCGTAACGTGATCGTTCTTTTGATGTCTATCGAGTTGATGCTGAACTCTGTGAATCTGACATTCATCGCGTTCAGTAAATACCTGGGCATTTTGGATGGTCATATCATGGTCTTCTTCGTTATGACGATTGCAGCGGCGGAAGCGGCTGTGGGTCTGGCGCTGGCAGTGTCCATCTTTAAACGATTCAACGAAGTGAATATCCGCTTCTTTGAGCACTTGAAAGGTTAAGGGAGACAGCTGTGAATCATTCTCTTTTAATGGCAATCCTGATTCTGGCTCCTTTTGTTGGTTTCCTGATCAACGGTGCCAGATATAAAAAACACTCCGGCAACGTGGCGGGCTCTATCGCGACGGTGGCTGTGGCGATCTCCTTTATCTCTGCAATTCTTCTGGTTGTGGATCTTATCTCCATGCCAGCAGAAGGCCGCCGTATTGCGGTGAGCTTCTTTGAGTGGATGGCGATTGATAAGTTCAAAGTCAATGCGGGCTTCGTAGTCGATCAGATCAGCGCCATCATGATCCTGGTGATCACAGGTGTCGGTACACTGATCCACTTGTTCTCTATCGGTTACATGCACCACGACAAGGGTGTGGCAAAATACTTTGCTTACCTGAATCTGTTCATCTTCAATATGTTGTTGCTTGTTTTGGGTGACAGCTTGCTTGTGATGTTCGTGGGTTGGGAAGGCGTGGGTCTTTGTTCTTACCTGTTGATCGGTTTCTGGTTCACGGACAAAGAAAAAGCGGCAGCGGGCATGAAAGCCTTCATCACCAATCGTATCGGGGATGCGGCGTTCTTGCTGGGTATGTTCGTTCTGTTCATCACATTCGGAACTTTGAACTTCTCTGAGTTGAATGCGTTGGCTCCGACAGTGGTTGAATCCTCCTGGTTGGGGGCTTTGACCTTGGGGACAATGTTCCTGTTCATCGGCGCGACTGGTAAATCCGCACAGATTCCATTGTATGTCTGGCTTCCAGACGCGATGGCCGGTCCTACACCAGTGTCCGCGTTGATCCACGCGGCGACGATGGTGACTGCCGGTGTGTACATGATCGTTCGTCTGAATCCTCTATTTATCATGGCTCCGAACACGATGATGGTTATTGCGATCATCGGCGCGGCGACAGCGGTTTTTGCGGCAACGATCGGTATCACTCAAAACGATATCAAAAAGGTTCTGGCTTATTCCACTGTGTCTCAGTTGGGTTATATGTTCCTGGCAGTCGGTGTGGGTGCGTTCGGAGCAGCGATGTTCCACTTGATGACTCACGCCTTCTTCAAAGCCCTGATGTTCCTGGGTTCTGGTTCTGTGATCCACGGAATGCATGAAGAACAAGACATCCGTAAAATGGGTGGTTTGAGAAAGTACATGCCAATCACTCATATCACTTTCGTGATGGGCTGGCTCGCGATCATCGGAACTCCGCTGTTCTCGGGTTTTTTCTCTAAGGATGAAATCCTGGCTTACGCTTTCCATTCTCCAATGGGTTCTCCGATCCTTTGGGCGGCGGGTGTTGTCGGTGCCACTTTGACGGCGTTCTATATGACTCGTTTGATGGCTTTGACGTTCTGGGGTAAGAGCCGTGTTTCCTCTGATGTTCACCCGCATGAATCTTCTGCGATCATGACGATTCCATTGATCATCCTGGCGATCCTTTCAGTGTTCGCGGGTTGGATTGGTGTGCCTCACGCAATTGGCGAGCATCTGGGTCACATGCCAAACTTCTGGGAACACTGGCTGCATCCGATGATTTCTCCGATTCCTGGCTGGACAGCACTTGATCACACAACTGAATGGATTCTGATGGGTTGTTCCGTGGGTCTTGCGACTGTTTCTGCGATCGTGGCTTATCAGTTCTACGTGAAGTCTCCGGAGACTCCGAAGAAAATCGCGGAAAGCATCAAGCCCGTGTACAACCTTGTTTACAACAAATACTTTGTGGACGAGGCGTACTTCGGCGGAATCATTAATCCTTTGATAAACCTAAGTAAGAACACCTGGTATTATATTGATGTGAACTTCATCGATAAAATGACCTTCTGGGCTGGAGACCTTGTGCGTGGCATGGGTTCTTTTGCTCGCTCTGTTCAAACTGGAAATATGCAGCAGTACGCGATGTATATCGGCATCGGTGTGGTTGTGGCTCTTTCATTTGTGATCATGAGGTAATGTATGATCCTAAGTAGCATTGTTTTTCTACCTCTTTTGTTCGCGCTTCTGATCGCGATTTGGCCGAAGGCGAACACAATTCGCCACTTGGCCCTGGGCTTTTCTTTGATCGAGTTCCTGGTCAGCCTTTCTATCTTTAAGCACTTCGACGCTTCGGCGACTGGCTTGCAACTGGTGGAAAAGTTCACTTGGATTGAACGCTTCGGTATTCAGTACTTCATGGGGATCGACGGGATCTCTTTGTGGCTGGTTCTTCTGACAACGTTCCTGACTCCGATCATCATTCTAGCTAGCTGGACATCCATCACTGAACGCGTAAAAGGCTTCCACGTTTGCTTGTTCATCCTGCAAACGGCGATGCTGGGTACTTTCCTGGCAATGGATGCGATCTTCTTCTATGTGTTCTGGGAGCTTTCTCTGGTTCCAATGTACTTCATGGTAGGTATCTGGGGTGGGGCACGCCGTATCTACGCAACAGTGAAGTTCTTCATCTACACGATGGCGGGCTCTGTTTTGATGCTGGTAGCGATCATCTATATGATGTACCTGACTCAGGAAGCTACCGGTCAGATGAGTGCAAGTCTTCTGGAGTTCTACAAACTTCAGATCCCGTTTGTGGGCGGCACGTTCTTCAGCCTTCAGACTTTGTTGTTCTTTGCATTTGCCCTGGCTTTTGCGATCAAGGTTCCGGTCTTCCCTTTGCACACTTGGTTGCCTGATGCCCACGTTGAAGCTCCGACTCCAGGTTCTGTGATCCTGGCTGGCGTAATGCTGAAAATGGGTACTTACGGTTTCATGCGCTGGGTGATTCCTCTTTTCCCAGAGGCTTCTGAATACTGGGCTTGGTTGTTCATGCTGATCGGTGTTGTGGGTATCATCTATGGTGCTTTGGTTGCGATGGTTCAGCCGGACGTGAAAAAACTGGTGGCTTATTCTTCCGTATCCCACATGGGTTACATCCTTTTGGGTCTGTTCGCGTTCAACGCGTACGGCATGGGTGGTGGTCTGTATCAGATGCTAAATCACGGTATCTCTACCGGCGCTCTGTTCATCCTGATTGGTATGATCTACGAAAGAACGCACTCTCGTGAAATTTCCAAATACGGCGGTTTGGCGGGTGTTCTTCCGCTCTTCACGATCTTCTTCTTTATCATCACTCTTTCTTCCATCGCGGTTCCAATGACGAACGGTTTCGTTGGTGAGTTCTTCATCCTTCTTGGAACTTATCAGGCACATCCGGTATTTGCTTACTTCGCAGTTTCCGGTGTGGTTCTGGGTGCGGTTTACATGTTGTGGATGTTTAAACGTGTCTTCTTCGGAGAGCAAGGGGAGCTTGTTAAAGACGAGCACCACCCACTGCATGATCTGAATGCGCGTGAAATTACAGTTCTGGTTCCATTGGTGATCATGGTGTTCTGGATGGGTTTGTTCCCGAATCATTTCCTGAACTATTCCAAAGCCAGCATCGACTATCTGGTGAACAACAGAAGTAACTATAATCTGACGATTGTTCAGCCCGGCGCCGTTGAAGTGACTCACGCGCAAGGAGAAAACTAATGAATATCAATATCGGTCTTAGCGACATTCTTCTGATCTCTCCGATGATCGCTTTGTTCTTGGCAAGCTTGCTGCCAATCACCACGAAGGTTCTTCGTGGTAACCGCGAACAACACTCTTTGATCACGCTTTCTCAAGCGTTGATTGGGATTGTAGCCGCGGTGGTTCTTTTGGTCGTTTTTGGTGGCGCAGACAAAACAGCCTTCAACAACGGCCTGATCTTTGATGGTGTGACTCAGTGGATGGGTATCATCGCATTGGCAGGTGCTGCGGCGGCAATGGTGATGATGTATGAAAATCCAGCGACAAAAGGAAAGCAGTTCTCTGAATTGATCTTCCTGGCGATGAGTTCTGCGATTGGTATGTTGATCCTGGTTTCTGCTGTGGATCTTTTGATGGTCTTCATCGGTCTGGAAATGATGTCTTTGGCACTTTACCTGATGATTGCGATGAGCCACGAAGAGAAGCTTTCTAAGGAAGCGGCTTTGAAATACTTCATCCTGGGTTCTTTTGCTTCGGCATTGTTCCTGTACGGTGTGGCCTTCATCTTCGGTTCTACTGGTGGCACAAACATTCTGAGCTTCATGGAAAATGCGGCTGAGCTTGTGCAAACAAGCCGTCTGTTCCTGTTTGGTGTGACTTTTGTGATCTTGGGTTTCTGCTTCAAGGTTTCCATCGCTCCATTCCATGCTTGGACTCCGGACGTTTACCAGGGTGCTCCGACTCCGCACACAGCCTTCATGGCGACTGCGGTGAAAACAGTGTCCTTCGCAGCTTTCTTGCGTATCATCGCAACGAAGTCTTTGACGGGTTCTGATCAGCTTTTTGATATCCTTCAATGGCTGGCAGTGATCACGATGATCGTCGGTAACACGGCGGCGATTCTTCAGAACAACTTCAAACGCATGATCGCGTATTCCTCTGTGGCTCACTCTGGCTATCTTTTGGTGGGTGTTATCACAGCGGGTGTTAGTGACAATGGGGCATTTGGTGCTTCTGGTGTGATCTTCTATTTGTTGGCTTACGGGCTGATGACGCTGGGTGCTTTTGCAATCGCAAGCATGATCGAAAAGTCTGAAAATCACATCGTGAACGTGGATGATCTGGCGGGTTTCGCAAAACAAAGACCTCTTCTGGCGCTTTGTTTGACTGTATTCCTGCTGTCTTTGGCGGGGATTCCGCCAACACTGGGCTTCTTCGGTAAATTCTATCTGTTCAATGCAGCTATCGGTGAAGGTTTGTTGTGGTTGGCGGTATGGGGTGTTTTGAACTCCGTGATCGGTGTTTACTACTACTTGCGTCCGATCGTAGTGATGTACATGAAAGAGGGCGACGCAGAGATTGCTGGTCACTCTTTGAACGCAACAACTGTCACGGCGGTTGTTATGGCTGTTGCCATTATTTTGATGGGCTTTGTATCTGGTCCCATTTTCTCTGCTGTCGAAAAAAGTCTTTTGTAGGACCTTCGACCTGAAAGAAACTTCAATAAGAGCCCCGGTGATGCCGGGGCTTTTTTTTGCCTTTATTCTATCTACCTATGAATAAAAAGTTTCATGAACTTATCTCTGAAGCCTCGAAAGTTGTCTTGGATAAAAACGTGGAAATTCGTCTGGCGATGACGTGCCTTTTGGCAGGTGGACATCTGCTGATCGAAGATCTGCCGGGCGTGGGTAAAACCACTTTGGTGCAAGTTCTTGGAAAGCTCACGGGATTAAAAACCCGTCGTATTCAATTCACCATCGATCTGCTTCCGGCTGATGCCATTGGTGGCCAGGTGTTTCATCCCCAAGAACAAAAATTTGTCTTTCATCCCGGCCCCTTGTTTTCACAGATGGTGATGGCCGATGAACTGAATCGCGCCAGTCCCCGCACCCAAAGCGCCCTATTGCAGGCGATGGAAGAAGGCGAAGTTTCCGTAGACGGAACTAACTGGCCGTTGCCAAAACCGTTCTATGTTATTGCGACCCAAAATCCGCATCAACATACAGGCACATTCCCGCTTCCAGAAAGTCAGTTGGATCGTTTCTTGATGAGCTTGGAATTGCATCATGCTTCGAAGGAAACAGAAGTGCGTCTGCTGCAAGGGGAGGATCCCCGCGGACTTTTAACTAAAATCCAATCCCTTTTCGGCGAAGGGGAAATTGAACAGGCTCTGCAACAAGTACAAGCGGTGAAAGTGGCTCCGGCGGTGGCGAACTATATTGCGGATATTCTTGAAAGATCGCGCCGAGCGGGCTTTGACGGTGCGCCACTTTCCACTCGCGCAGGCATGGCGCTGGTGCGGGCTGCGAAGGCCTGGGCCTTTCTGGAAGGCCGTGACTATGTTCGTCCGGATGATGTGCAACAAGTTCTGGTTCCCGTACTAGGACACAGACTGGGAGGCAACCATGGCATCAAACGAGGCCGTGAATGGGCGCTCGCGCTTCAGAAAGCCACTGCGGTCCCTGTTTAAAAAGAAGAAAAGAACTTACATCATGCCATCGCGTTTTGGCGTGGCCTTCGGAGCTATGGCTCTGGTGCTGTTCTTTCTTGCCGTTGGTTACGCCAACAACCTGATTTACATTTTTGTGTTCTTCCTGATCTCTGTCGCGTTGACAGGAATTCTTCTGACCAACAAGAACATGGACGTTGTGCGCGCGGATGGAATTGAAGCTCCGGATCTTTTTGCAAATGAAGAAGGAAGTGTGCGCATTGATTTGGAAAATCCCACAGATATTCCCGCCTGGGAAGTGGAGGCCGTTTTCGCAAAAAGCCGCGAGACAACACCTCGAATATCTTTAGCACCCAAATCTCAAGAAAGTCTTTCTTTGAAATTCATTCCGCCGATACGTGGCTATATATCTCTGCCAAGAATCACTTTGCAGAGTGCTTATCCCTTTGGACTTTTGCGCGCGTGGAAGTATGCGGTGGCGGATGAAAAGATTCTGGTATTCCCGCAAAGAAAAGGGGATGTGGAATTCCCTGTGGATTCTGTTTCTGGCGAAGGTGCACAGCAGTCGGGACTATTCAGAGATCACAGATCCTTTCAAAGTGCAGATCCCTTAAGTCGTATCGACTGGCGCGCCAGTGCCCGTCGGCAGGAGCTATTGGTGAAGAACTATGAAGAGCCGGAAAAGCCAGCCCTGCATTTTTCCTGGGATCAGACCTCTTACTTGGAGGACGCCGAAAGCCGCATTTCACAGCTTTGTCTGTGGATCGATCTGGCGGCAAGACAAGGCTATGCCTACTCACTGACTTTAGGATCTCAGGAGATTGGAAAAAACTCCGGAACCCCTCATCGTCATGAATGCTTGAAGGCTCTGGCCCTTCTTCAGGCAAAGGCCTTGTTATGACAGACAGAAAATTCTTTACCCAAAAAGCCCTGGCCTTTTCCTTTGTCACTGCAATGGTGATGGTTGGTATTGAAGTGTCTCCGTGGATTGCATTTTTTTCTGTCGGCCTTTTGATCTGGAAATGGGGAGTGGAGAACTTAAAATGGAAGTCCCTATCAAAAAAAGTGACGGGGATTCTAAGTATTGCGCTATTGGTGCAAATCCTTTTGCAGTTCCGTACTTTTATCGGACAAGAACCTTCTTATACTTTTTTATTAGGCCTTTCGGGTTTGCGGGTGATGGACTATCGCAATGAGCGGGATCATCGCTTTTTGGTTCTTTTGGGTTTTGTCCTTGTCTCCGTGAAAGCTCTTTTCAGTCTCGACATCTATTGGATCATTCCCTCGGCGTTGGCCTTTGCGGGATTGTGGTACTCACTTCTTCCAAGTGATCTTCCGCAGAAAGGAAAAGTACTTCTGAAGGTTTTCGCCCTGTCAGCTCCGGCGGCGGTTCTTATGTTCTTTGCTTTTCCTCGTGTGGTTCTGCCCTGGGCGATGTCTCGTGGTAGCAACACAGGACAAATTGGTTTTAGCGAAGAACTCAATCCTGGAAATGTGGCCGAGCTTGCCGGTGTTTCCACCATGGTTTTTAGAGCCAAGCTTTCTGAAACGGGAATCAAAAACGGAGAAAATCTTTACTGGAGAGGATCCGTTCTGCCATATTCCCGGGGCTTGAGCTGGCGACCGGGGGCCTTGGGGTTGCGAGCATCAGAGCAGAAAGCGGAAACATCTGACGGGAAATTCTACGAAATTGCGCTGGAGCCGCACTCAAACACCTATTTGTTCGTTTTGGATGGAACCAGCGAAGTGCAACTGGAACAAGGGCGAACGATGTCCTTGAACGGTGACATCTATCGAAGCGCTCGCCCGATCATGACCACAACCGTTTATCGCGCCAAATGGAGCGAAAATAAGAAAGACGCCTTGGCTCCCGATGAAGACTATCTGCGCACACCGGAACTGCGAGGTCGGGTGTTGGAGTGGGTCGAGCAGACAAAAAACACATCTGCCGGAGCTGAAGCACGCCTTCTGGCTTTGCAGGAACTTTTTGCAAAGAATGATTTTACCTACAGCCTGAATCCGGGTGTGTATGGCGGACCCAATGATCTAGAAGCTTTTTTGTTTTATAGAAAGCGGGGCTTCTGTGAACATTTCGCTGGAGCTTATGCGACCTTGGCGAGATCTTTGGGGATTCCATCCCGGGTCGTCGTGGGTTATCAAGGCGGACGGTATAATCCGATGGGAGATTTCTGGAGGGTCACACAAAGGGACGCGCATGCCTGGGTGGAAATATTCCATCACGGGGTCTGGCAACGAGTTGACCCGACTGCGTGGGTGGCGCCACTGCGTTTGGTGATTGGGGCGGAAGATTTCTTCAATTTGTCGGAAGAAGATCAAAAGGTCTTTGCCAGGAATGTGGAATGGCGCCCTTCAAAGGATTCCGGAATCACTTTGTGGGATCGTGCGGAGTTCTTGATGGATGATTTGAATTACCGATGGACCTATTTCCTGGTGGATTTCGATCGTAGCTCTCAGAAGAATTTCTGGCAGTCTTTGGCGGATATGAAGATACAACTGATCTTAGGACTGCTCTTTGTGGGTGTTCTGGGAGTTTTACTTTTCCGCAGTCTTTTCAGGACGAAAGGCTTAGTGAGTGAAGAGCGAGTTCTGTTTCTGGCGGTGCAGAAATGGGCCGAGAAGAAGAGTCAGCCCCAGGAAAGCGGGGAAACACCACTCCATTATCTGGCCCGACTGGCTGATGAATATCCCCAACAACGGGAAGCTCTTCTGGATATTGGCCAGTTCATTGATCAAAAGGCCTATGCCGGGACCGAGGCGAAGTTCCCAAGTCAGCAACTGCTGACTCAGTGGAAAAAAGCCGTCGAAAAAAGTAGTTAATTACTTAAAGTCGTACTGGCGAAGGGCATTGATGCCGGATTTGAATCCGATACGCACGATGCGCGCCAGGATTTCCGGATTCAAACTGAAGTGGTCCACAAAGAACATCTCATAGTTCTGGGGACGTGGGGCCACATAGATGTAATCCACTTCCGGTCGATAGTTCACACGATTACGAATGATTTCAAGGATTTTGTCCCTGTGTTCGCCCGGCAAGTTCTGTTGTTTGAAGTAACCATCCACAGCATTGTAGATACCGCGAATATCGTTTTTATACTGAATATGGCGGGTGATTTTCTGCTGTACGACTTGGTAAAGAGCCTGATTGGCAATCAGAGGAATTCCGTAGTCATGCAAAGAGCCCATCTCTTTGGTGTAGTGATAGGGCTGAATGGAGTATGAGGAAATCACCAGATCTGCGCCATAGTCCGCCGCCACATGCGTGGACAGGGTGTCACGAATCTCGCCGTCATAATAGTGAATCTCTTTTCCGTCCGGACGTTTGATTCCATATGGAGCAAAAACCGGAGGAAGCGCTGTTGAGCACGCGACCGCGTCACTGATGGTGGCATAATTGATATACTTGGTGGTCTCGGTTTTAAAAGATTCCGGGAAGTTACCAAAGATGGCTTTGCGGGTGTGGTTCAGTTGAGTTCCGATAATGAAAAGTTCAACCCCCAAACGGGCAAAGTCGTTATCGACCAGAACTTCTTTACGCAAGTAGTTCTCGATACCTTTGGTTGAGAACAGACCGTTCAACTTCAGACCGTTTTTCAAAAGCGATTCAAAGCCCCCGGTGACCAGGGCCTTTTCCATCAACGAACGGGGGATGAACTTCAAAAGACTTCCCGAGTTCAGGTTGAACAGGCTGCGATAAGAAATCGGCTTAAGATAACGAAGATCCGACTTTTCAAATGTCGGCTCTGATCCGGAGCCCACTTGGAAAGCATTGATCAAGGATTCAACTGGATAGCCAGCAGCTAAAACGGATGCCACGAAGGCCCCCGCACTGGAGCCAACATAAAGACGGATCGTCATCGGGTCGTTATCCCCGAAATTCTGACGCACCATCTCTTTGGTTCCGCCGGCAAATTTGAATCCCTTTTCTTGAAGGGCTAAGCAAACCCCAATATGAAAGGCGGCGGCTTTGATGCCTCCTCCACTTAAAACTAGGGCCACTTTCTTTTTATCTCTGATACGCATATTACTTTTTAAATTATCGGACCTTCGGTTGATTTCAGCAAAGAATTCTTTTATATCACCAGAAATCCATGACTTAGGGATGCGTAATCAGACTTTGGTCCAGTGAATAGGCATTGGCTAGCCAGATCAAAGTCCTGAATTTAGTTGAATTTGGATAAGTGTTCACACAAAATTTGACAGGCTTAAGTCCTGTGATAACGTTGACTACGCAAGCTGAGTAAGGGGACCACCTCTCCCAAAGGCGAGCTACTGAAGCTTCGGCGCCACCGAAGTAGAAAGTATGAGGAAATAATGAACGTCGAGACCTATGGTTCTTGGTTACCGCTAACGGACTATTCCACTAAGTACAAAATTAGTGTGAGTACACTCCGCCGTAGAATCAAAGCTGACGACATTAAGTTCCGATTTGAAGACGGCAAGTACTTCATCATGGACGAACCGATGGGTACCCATCAAAGAGTACATCGCCCCTCCCTAGAAAGCGACCTTGCTTTGGTGGGTGCTCATCAAGGAATGATGAAAGGTTATGAAATGGCCACTTCAAAGGACGAAGTTAAGACCGCGGACCTGACCGATAAGATGGTGAAAGTGAACAAAGACGAACCCATCTTAACGGCTGCCAACAAACTGCTCAACGAGCTGAAGAAGGCTTATACCCAAATCCTTCAAGAAAAAGAGGAGCAAATCCTCCACTTGAAGGAAGAGGTGACAGACCTGAAAACGCTGGTTCGGGTGTTGGAATCCGAAAACGACCGTCTTAAAGGTTTTAAACAATAAAAAAAGGGCTGAGAAATCAGCCCTTTTTCTTTTTCAAAAGGCCTTAATTACTGGCAGCTGAGTGGCCGCTTAATGCTCAGGTTCTGGGAATAAACCGTTCTTTGCCTCATGATCTGGGTTTTCAGCTCACCCACGGCTTGGGATTGATTCCTTTTCAACAAACTGTCTGAAGCATTCAAATTCAAAGTGAACATCACCGTATTAATACATTCCAAATTCGGAAGATTTAACATCTCGGGCAGGAAGCTTGCTGGTTCCACACGCAGGCCCGCTCGGGTGGCCATATAACCGACACGGAAGGATTCGATCGTAAAGTCCACATGGGGGTTTTGCAGTAAAACGGTTTCTTCCCGGGTGTTTTCATCATACCTGATCAGACTGCGATCTGATTTACGCAGACAAAGAGAATACGTGCGAGATGAATAAACCTCGGTTCCGGTGATAAAGACTGCCGTTTTGGAAATAATGGCGCTCCCACCGACATTGGCCGGTGTCCTTAAAATTGCCGATGCGAATTTAAATATAATAGGCGCGCCAAAGGAATCCGTCTTTGGGAGGTCATCATACGGATCCAGATTGCTTGAAAGATTCATTCTTTTCGACACCACGGTGTAACGCCTTAGATAGCGCCTGTCGGCATCCACTAAAACCACTTCCACCGGCATTTTGCTGGCGTTAAACATGGAGGCCTCGGTTTCATCGGCGGTCAGGCGAAGTTCGTGGGCATTGCCTGTTTTATTGGCGTCAGCCATTTCAGACCAGGCGCGAAGCACACGCTCAGAACGCTGTTTACGATCCAGGGTGGTATAGCGAATAACAGAAGCACCATCCTGATTCAAACAAATCGAAGGCTCCATTCCCGGAGACAGTGAGGTCATGCCGAAGTATTCCACCGAACTGCTGCTGGTCAGATTTTCCACTGGGTCCATGCGAATGACGTTGCGAATATCACCTTCGATAGTCTTTAAAGCCATGGACATTTCAAGTTGTCCTGAAGACCAGGTTTCCATGCTTTTGGTTTCAGAGAAGAAGTTATGAATCAAATAGGTGACGATGCCAATCACCATCGTTGAGAGGCTGACAGCTAACAGAAGCTCCATAATGGAAAAGCCGGAATTTTTCTTCATCGCTTAAACAGGGTGACTTGGTTTTGAATCAACTGTCCCCCCGTCCCATTGGGATAACCGCGCACATAGATGTTTACTTTTTTTAAGCTGTTGGAATATTTCGGCAACTTCAGACCACTTGAGCTGAAATCGGCCTGAATATTGGCGGCCGGTTCGACTTCCCAGACAACCTGAATGGTGCTGTTTCCAGGCAGAGCCACTCCGCAGGCGGGAGGTGGGCCGCTGACTTTGATCTCATCTTTGAAATTAATTTGAAAGTCATAGGTTCGCACGATGCAGTTTCCCGGATCCGGGATGTCATCGACAGAGGCGCCTTTGAGTTCAATGGCGTTGTTTGTCAGAACCTCTTTAAAAACGATGGAGCGGTCGACGCCGGATTTGTGAGTACGGTTGGACAGAGTCAATTGCATCAAGACCGTCACGCTGACGATGGATATCGCCAAAGCCGCGAGGACTTCAATAAGTGTCATACCCTGATTGCTCAAATGAAGTTTCATCTAATTTCGTGTCTCCAGGATAGGTTGATCGACCCCAATGATCGAGCCGAGATTGCGGTAGTCGATAGGAGGATCGGTATGAACAAAGATGTAGCGTCCGTTATTCACACTGGGCTGGGACTCTCTTATGCCATTGACGATATAAGCCGCTTCGCGGGAATGGAAATTACCGGGAACGCACAGTGTTCCGGCAGGGGTGTCCTGGTAATAGAACCCCGTATTCCATCTGATATTCTTATGCTCCAAAGAAATAGGCGCGGTGCCGTTGGAGCGTGTGTCCGCCAAGGTGCGGGTTGGATTGTTCAGATTCTTTTTTCCTGGAGGCACGAAGGAATCAAAAACCGTATACATACGAATGCCGGAGTAGATGACATCAGACTCTTCGCGGGCACCCATGCCCGCAGACCTTTGCAGGGCAAAGACGGCAGGGTAGTAGGACGTTGGGAACTGAGAAGTGCTTCCGTTGTAGTAGTTGGAACTCAAAGGAGGAATTGGGGAATTCGGAATTGTGATATAGGACGGAATCTTTGCGGTGGCGTAAAGATTATGCCCGGGAACTTCTTCCAAGTTATAACCGGCCATGCTGACCATGCACATATTTGAAGGAAACTGATCGGCCGTAGAGTCTGGTCCACTCCAAAGACCACGCAAAATAAATGGACTGGCCGTATCAGTATTGGCGTTCGTGATCAGACTGACGCTGTCGATTTTATAGCTGCGATAGCCATAGCGGAATCCATCATTTTCCTGTCGGACATAGTCAGTGTAATTGTGCAATACGGGCTGGATCTTACCACCCACAACAGGCCAATAAGTGCTCATATAAGTGGGGCTTGCCGGGACATACTGAGGGCTCAGCAGATGCACCCGCTCCGGAGAAAGCAGGACCAAAGGAATCGGTTCGCGTCCGCCACCCGTGGCATCCCGGTTAAAGGAAACTTCGCGCAATCGGCCGGGATCAGAACTGAGGGGCGATGTATTGTCCTGCTGATACCCACGCAAGGCCAGCGTGTCTTCACTGATGATCCATAAGGACAGATTCTTTCGGGCTGGATTCGTGGGAACAATTCCAGACATCAGACCCTGCGCCGTTGTTTGGCGAATTTCAGTTGGAACTTTGGTATAAACTACGCGACGAAGCAGGCGCTCTTTGAGGCTGGAATTGGTAAGCTGGGCGACGTTGAAATTGTTCAGCGTCAGGGTGTTGAGATCAATATTGGAAATCTGCTCGCAGGTCGTATTGCCGCTGGCGTATCTATTTAAGTAATTCACATCCCAGATAGGACAGTCGGTGTATGGATTTGTTGGGCTGTCGATAACACGCCCACACTGGCGCGCATCTTCCTCCAGGGCTTCCATGTTGTCCCAATTGAGCTTGGGTGAGGGGATTTCTTCAGCATCGGCCGTGAACAGTGTGCCGTCGAGTCCGGCATCTCTTCTCCAGGATTTAAAGCCGCGAGGGAAATGTTCGGAGTTGGAACAGACTTTCTTGGTGGAATCAGAGTCAGCTTTTGAAATACAAGTGGCATCGATGCGAATACCAAAATGATTTTCGCCCGCATAGCCGTAATTGAAGATCGAATAGCGATCGACATCATTGAAATAGGTCCCGCTGTCAGAGGCCTCCCAGGACTTGAGCGGCGGAGATCCCCCAAACAGTGCGATGGGATAAATTTCGCTGCGGATGGAGGCTTTGGTGAGTGGGCCCAGCGCGGAATTTACGACCTGCTGTTTGAACGTCATGGCTTTGTTGTAGTCGCGAGTAATAAGCGTGGAGCCCCCACCAAACTGACTGCGGTAGTCGTAGGGCTCGTCGAGGGCGCTATCAAAGGGGGCCAGCAGAGTTTCAATATTGCTGGGATCAGGATTGGGTTTGGGTATGACATACTGAATGTATTGCATGCCCCCACCAAACTGAATCCGATCACCTTGAATGATCGTACCGTATTCACCCGGCCAAATACTTGGCGAACCATTCCAGTTCATCATGGGATTGGGGCGATTGATGTTGCCTCCGAACTGAATGGGACCTTTGGTGTAAATTCGGCGATCACGCGCAATCAGGGCTGTTGGAAAATCAGCATTATATAAACGACGCAAAGTCAGCGTGGAGTCAGATCCTGAGAACAGCAGATAGTCCGACACATCCAGCACTTTGATGCGCTTGATATAAACGGCCTTCAAATCTCGATAATGGCCTTCGGAAATCAGTTCGTAGTTCTTTGTGGTGAAATTATACTTGGCGGTCACATTCCAGGTCATGCCGCCCTCAAGCTTGCCATCCACACTGAAGGATTCAGACTTAAGGCAGCTGTTGTCCGGAGGCGGCTCCCACAGACGACGGGCCAGCGCCGACTCCATCACTGCGAACGCGGAAGTCGTCACCTCGTTTAATAGAACCTGATCGTGATCTTTTGTTTTGTACTCGTAGTTTCTTTTCTGAATATCAGCGGAGTTTAATACAAAGATCACGCCTATGGCGCAGAGGACAGTAACAAACAACAGTGTGCTCTGGCCTTTATTGTGAAATATCATGGAACAATCTTAGACTGTTCCCTATATACAAACAAGTTAACAGTGAGATACGGACCTCTGACGAAAGTAGAGGTTGTGTCTGTCTCGGTTTGAAACAAAAAAAGAGAGCTGTTTCACCAGCTCTCTTTTCAAACGCATAACTCTAGGGAGGGGCGATGCGCACTTGCGGACTAAGCCGCAAGTGATTTGGATTTCTTAGGATCTTTCTTCGCAGCAGTTTTCTTGTCTGTTGTTGCTTTTGCGTTCTTATCGAAGGCAACCGCAAACACTTCGTCCAAGTTTTCTGCCAGAATAAAGTTGATCTTGTCTTTGAAGACCTTAGGGATGTCAGCAAGATCCTTTTGGCAAGCCATTGGGATGATGATGTTTGTAATACCCAGGTTCAAAGCAGCAAGACATTTCTCACGAATACCACCGACAGGAAGAACACGGCCTTGGAGTGTTACTTCACCTGTCATCGCGATATCGTGACGAACAGGAGTGCCAGTCATCAAGCTTACAAGCGCGGTTGTCAGAGTGATACCTGCAGAAGGACCGTCTTTCGGGATCGCACCTGCTGGCAAGTGGATGTGAATGTCGTACTTTTCAAAGAAGTCTTCCGGGATACCCAGTTCTTCCATGTGAGCACGAGCATAAGACATCGCTGCGTGAGCGGATTCTTTCATGACATCGCCAAGCTGACCTGTCAGAGAAAGATGTCCTTTACCTTTCATTTTCAAAGCTTCCACGGTAAGAACCTCACCGCCGGCTTGTGTCCACGCCAGACCTTGAACCACACCCACTTGAGAGTCGGCGATCTTGTCGTCGCGTTGGAATCTTGGTGGGCCCAGAAGCTCTGGAACTGTTGTGGCATTTACTTCCACAAAGTTTGCTTCTTCCATCACCACCATCTTAGCCACTTTACGGCAGACGGAACCCACTTCGCGCTCCAGGTTACGAAGACCTGCTTCGCGAGTGTAGCCAGCGATCAGATACTTGATACCTTCATCAGTAAACTGGATGTTTTCTTCAGTAATACCGTTGGCTTCAATCTGTCTTCTGATCAAATGTTTTTTCGTGATCAAAAGTTTGTCATTCTCTGTGTAACCAGGAATGTTCAGGATTTCCATACGATCGCGCAAAGCTGGTGGGATATTTTCCAACACGTTGGCTGTGGCGATGAACAACACATTTGAAAGATCGAAATCGACATTCAAGTAGTTGTCACGGAAAGTTGCATTCTGTTCCGGATCCAAAACTTCCAGCATTGCTGCAGATGGATCGCCGCGGAAGTCAGAACCCAGCTTGTCAACTTCATCAAGTACGATCACCGGATTGTTCGTCTTAGCCTGACGAAGCGCCTGGATGATTTTACCTGGCATCGCACCTACATATGTACGGCGGTGACCACGGATTTCAGCTTCATCCTTCACGCCGCCCAGAGCGATACGGAAGTATTCACGACCCATGGCTCTAGCGATAGATTTACCCAAAGAAGTTTTACCTACACCTGGAGGACCACCGAAGCACAGGATTGGACCCTTTAGGTTTGGCTTCAGCTTGCGCACTGCCAGGAATTCCATGATACGGTCTTTGGCTTTTTCAAGCTCGTAGTGATCTTCGTCCAAAATTTCTTTGGAACGCTTAAGATCAATATGATCTTCAGATTTTTTGCTCCAAGGAAGATCCGCCATCCAATCAAGGTATGTGCGAACCATTGTCGCTTCGGAAGCGTCTGGATGCATGCGCTCCAAACGACCCAGTTGTTTCAATGCTTCAGCTTCCACACTTGTAGGCATGCCAGCATTGATCAGTTTTTCACGCAATTCGTCCATTTCTTCTGATTTGGAGTCGCCTTCTCCAAGCTCATTCTTTATAGCCTTCATTTGCTCGCGCAAGAAGTATTCACGTTGAGACTTGGACATGTCGTCTTTGGCATTGGTGCCAGGACGATTTTTTTGTTGTGTCTGCATCACTTCAAGTTCTGCAGCCAGAATTTCATTTACCAGTTTAAGTCTTTCTGTAGCATCAGAAGTCTCAAGAACTTTTTGAGCGTCTTGAACTTTGATACCCAAGTTAGAAGCGATCAGGTCAGCGATACGGCCTGGATCAGAAACATCATCCAAAACCAACAAGATGTCTGGAGAAAGAGGGCGACCCAAAGCGATGATGCGTTCGATGTGCTCTTTTGCTGTTCTGATCAAAGCTTCATTTTCAACAACAGTTTTTTGAACAGGAGTTTCTTCGATCTTTTCAACAGCCACTTCGAAAGAAGGAGCTGTCTTCGTGAAGTTTTTCACGCGGCCTTTTGCAACACCTTGAATAAGGATTTTTACGCGACCATCAGAAAGTTTTCTCATTCTCATGATCATCGCCACAGTACCCACTGTGTAGATGTTGTCAGGAGAAGGATTTTCTTCAGTGATGTCTTTTTGTGAAGCCAGGAAGATCAGGCGGTTTTTCGCCAATGCTTCTTCTACTGAGCGGATAGAGGCGTCACGGCCTACATACAATGGAATAATCATGTAGGGGAATACTACGATGTCTCTCACAGGTAGCATTGGAAGGGTCTGTGGGATTTCTAGGACTTTATCGTCAAAACTCATACCGCTCCTCCGCGTAATGCGGGAATTTATGTTTCTGGTATGAGTCTTCTCGGTGTGAGACAGTTTTTTCTAAACTGCAATTGAGGATAAATTTAAAAAATTGGACTGACATCCATGTCAGCGGACCTCATCCAATGAGATAAATTAGACATTATTGGAAAAGACTAGAATGGCTCTCTTGTTCTTCCATGCAGTCAATACAAAGGGCTGTGAACGGTCTGGCTTGCAGGCGGCGTGCATTGATGATTTCAGTGCAAGCTTCACACTGGCCGTAGGTCCCGTCGGCAATTTTGCCAAGAGCTCTTTCAATCGCATACAAAGCTGTGCGATCACGTTCGTGCAGGTGAATAGAGATATTATTGGAGATATCCTGAGAAGCCGCTTCGGCTTCATCCGCAACCGCAGCCATACTGGATTGCTCCTCTTTAAACTCATGAGTTTTATTGAGGATCGTGCTCTTTTGGAAGAGCAAGGATTCTTTCAAATTTTGCAGTTCAATGTCTGTCAACTCTGACGGTTCGGTTGCGTTCATCTCACCCCCCGATATGATGATCCTGGCCGAAAATTGATCGCATATTACGGGGGAATGAGTTTCTGTCACTAAAAAAGCACTGCGTGATTATTTAACGCGCAAACTTACGACTTACCGCTTCTCGCATCTCTGCTCCCTCGATGCTTAAGCGAGTCCATGGAATTGCCAACAACCTTTCAGTTTCGATAAGTTCTTCTGTTTCTTCGCAAATACCGAATGTGCCTTGTTCGATGCGCGCCAGGGCCATCTCGATCTCGACAAGTTGGTTTCTCATTCGTGCCTGAGATATTAAAAAAGAATGTTCTTCGATGTGGGCGACGGATTGATCAGCTTCATCACCACCTTTTTCGTAGTGGACCAATTCACGCTGAGCTGTTCTGAAGCGATTCAAAACATCTTGTTTTGCGGTAAGGAGTTTTCTTCTGCACTCCATCATTACGTTATCAGAGATACGACTTGTCATAACGGCCCCCTTCTTCAGATTTGCGACACTCATTGTCGCTGGTGTTCCTAAGACAGAACACCTACCGAGGGGGGTTAAAAAATCGTCATTAAATATACTTATAGATCTTATTTGCGGATTTTAAGGGGAATAACTTCGCCTTTTTCAATAGTTAGCGCGGTTACGGGGCGCTCGATCTCTCTTTCCGCGTTAATACTGAGGTTTCCTAGGCTTCCTGGGAAGCGATTCAGCTCAGACATCCTTTTCACCAAATCCTCGCGGGAACTGGCTCCTGAGGCGATCAGCTGGCGCAGAATAAGACCCGCATCATAAGCCTGAATCTCGATTAAAGAAGGTTCCTCGTTATACAAAGACCGGTATTCGCCAACGAAGCGAGAGCGATCTTGAGACGACGGTGTGATGCTATCCACGAAGACCAAGCTTTGCGCGAAGTTTCCTGCACGCTTGGCAATGTCTTTGGTGTTCCAAAGATTGGTACCCAGCAATTTCACGCCGCGGACATCATTATAAGAGAGCATCGCGGAAATCTGCCCCATTGCGCGGGCACTGTCGGGAATGAAGATGCCATCAAAGTCCACGATGGGAGGCAGAACGTTTTCCAGATTGGACTGACGAACGGAGTGCTTCTTGCCGGACTGTTGCAGTTCTTTAAGGCGCATATTGAATTCGTCCTGACGGGCCTCACCAAAATAAGTGCCGACAAGACGCTGAATCACCAGGCGGAAGTCCGTTTCTTTTACAGAATAGGTCTGAACTGCAGTGATTTCCCCACCCCGAGCCAGCACTTCATCCCAGAAGATATTTGTGAACTCAATACCATATGGATCATTGGGATAAAGAATTGCAAACTTCTTCATGCCCATGTCTTCCATGGCGGTGCGAACCAGAGTGCGGACCTGCATTCCACTGGTCAGAGAATTTCTGAACACAGTCGGACCAATCTCTGTCAGGCCAGAACGCTGAGACAGGGCAATCGTGGGCACACCCAGTTCGTCCGACTTCGCGGCCACGGCAGGTGCTGTTTTGGAAAGAAGACTTCCAACGATCGCAATGACATTGTCCTCTTTCACCAAGCGCTCAACACCGCGACGGGCAGAGTCCGGGTTTCCTTCACTATCCATGACGGCCAGCTTGAAGCCAGAGCCCGGAATATGAAGTCCCAAGCCCATCTCCAGGCCACGCAAAGCGCGTTGGCCCACCGGGGCGTTGCGACCACTCAAGGGCAGAACAACGCCCACTGTCTGGGACTGGACATTCTTTGCAGAGTCCAACTGAAGAATAATGTCTTGGGCTCGCAGAGCAAGATCTCCGCCGGGGACAAATTCAGTGACGGAGTTAAAATATTTTCGTGCATCGGAGTTGTCTTTTTTATCCAAAGCCATCTCGCCCAAGCGGAACATCGCGTGTGCGCGCAGGAAACCAAAGTCAGAGTCGTCGGCGACATCTTCCAGTTGGTCTTCATTCAGTTTGTTTTCCACCATGTCAATGGCGCGCAGGCGGAAAGCTTCCTGATCCTGCTTGCTCGGCGCCTGAACGGTCTGGTTCACCAGTGTTTTAAGCTGGGCCAAAACATCGCCGGAAGCAGCCGGGATCGAAATGTGCGCGGATTCGATTTGCTCCGGGGGTTTCCCCGTCGTCATACCACTGACCGCTTTTGGTTTCTTTGCAGAAGCTGCGGTGGTCGCAGCAGGCTTCAGAGGAGCACGCTTGGTCGCCACCGTTGTACATGAAGCCAAAAGACCGGCAGTAAGCAGAAGAGAGAAGGTGGATTTCATTTTCTATTCCTCATAAGTTGAGACACTTTGTCCTGGAAGGCCTTGACCAGGGGGCTTGTTTCGCCGCTTTTGGCCAGCTCTTCCATCAGCTCTTTTTGTCGGCTGGACAGAGTGCTTGGCGTGTCGACCAAGATACGCACCAGCATATCACCGGAACCAAAGCCGCCCAGTTTAGGGAAACCTTTTCCTTTCAGGCGGAACGTCTGACCGGAGTGGGTTCCTGGTGGGATGCGAATCATGGCTTTTCCAGTCAAGGTCGGAACCTCGATGTTGGTGCCCAGAATAGCATCGGTGTAGATGATTGGAAGATCCAGAGTGACATCGTTTTCGCTGCGTTTGAAAAGGGGATGCTCTTGAATGTTGATGATGACATATAAATCACCCGCGTTGGCGCCGGCAGAGGCGTCTCCTTCACCAGCAAGTTTCAGGCGTTGGCCTTCCTTCACGCCGGCAGGAACATTCACCGAGAGCTTTGCAGGCTCTTCACGGCCTCCGCGCTGTCTCATAAAGCTGATCACTTTTTCACAGCCCAATGCGGACTCTTCAAAAGAGATATTTAACGTATAACGAAGATCGGTGCCCTTACTGGGGCGGCGTGGGCGAGCGCCAGGCCCCCGTGCCGAACCGAAGATATCACCAAAGACATCGCCGAAGATGTCCTGGAAAGGATCACCACCTTGGGAGGATGATCCGGCCCCACCAAATCCGCCGAAGCCGCCAGCCCCACCAAAGGGACCACCAGCACCGCCGCCCCCGAAGCCTTGTGCGCCTGCGTGCCCGAATTGGTCATACATTTCGCGCTTTTTAGTATCACTGAGAACTTCATAGGCCTCTGTGATCTCTTTGAATTTTTCTTCGGCCTTTTTGTCGCCCGGGTTTTTGTCCGGATGAAACTGCATTGCCAGCTTACGGTAAGATTTTTTAATCTCTTCCGGGGTGGCAGATCGAGAAACATTCAAAATGGAGTAAAAGTCTTTCTTAGACAATCAACACTCTCTTACTCTGGCTTCTTCGCAACAACGACTTGGCCAGGTCTGATCACTTTGTCATGAAGTTTGTAAGGTTTTTTAAATACGCGCACCACGTGGCCCGGGGCGACCTGGTCTGTGGCTTCGGCGCTGAGCGCTTCGTGAACGGCTGGGTCAAACGGAGCTCCTTGAGCAGGAACTTCTGTCACGTTATGGCGCTGTAAAAGACTGCGCAGTTCTTGCGCGGTCATGTCCACACCCTGTCTGAAGGTGGTGAAATTTTCAGCTGTGACATTGGTGCTCAAAGCGCGTTCAAAATTATCCACGACCTCAAGCAGGTCACGAACCAGGCGCTCGCCGCCATATTTCGTCATTTCTGAACGCTCTTTGATCGCATTGCGTTTGTAGTTTTCAAACTCCGCACGCAGATAAAGGAAGTCATTTTTGAACTTTTCAGCCTGTTCTTGAAGCTTTTGAATCTCAGAAGCACCGTCGGCATTTTCTGAAGGAGGAATATTCGGATTTTGAGAGTTGTTTTCTTCTGACATGAGACGTCCTTTCGCAATACTTAAGATTGTGTATTCACGAGATATTGTCAATGTCAGGGGGCCCCAGGAATAACTCCTAGTCCTCTATAAATCTTCTTTGAGGAAGGTTAATTCTTGGAAAATTCGGTTGCTCAGCACAAGGCCGTCGCGAGTCAGCGACCAATGCCCGTTGTCATGCTGAATCCACGCCTTTTCTTCGAGTTTCGACAGAATTTGAGCAACCTTGTCGCAGGTGTTCGCCGGGAATTTGGACTGAAGTTGCCCAATATTGAGTCCGCGCATCAGACGCATTGAGGTATGACAAAAGTCTGTAAGAGCTTGGTGTATTTCTAAAACTTCAACCTGACTGTCAGGCAAATGAGCTGCCGGAGAGCTGAACTGCTGACCATCGAAAGCCAGAATCTGTTTTTGATAGTCGTTGATATTATTGATGTTCCAATACCGTGTGCCCCACGAGGACTCTTTGGAATAGGAATGAGCACTCAGTCCCAGCCCCCAATAGGGCTCATCCACCCAGTACAGCAGGTTGTGTCTGGATTCGTAACCCGGCAAGGCAAAGTTTGATATTTCGTACTGTTTAAATCCGGTCTTTGCCAGCTCATCGGCGATGATGTCGAACATCTCGATTTGTTCTTCATCAACGGGGCGGCCTTTTGACAACGGATGACCATCAGGCACTGTCAGGCAGTAAGGACTGATATGACGTGCACCTTGTTCTACAGCAATCTGCACATCCCGACGCAGGCCCTCCACCGTCTGTGAAGGCAGAGCAAACAGAATATCAAAGCTGAAGTTCAGGTTGTGAGCCCGTAAAAGGTCGAGAGTTTCCAGCGTCTGTTTGGCAGAGTGTTCGCGGTGAACCATCTTCAGCAAACGATCATCAAAGGTTTGAGCACCCACACTGAAACGGTTCACGCCGTTGTCGATGTAGGTTTTCAATTTATCTTCGTTCACCGTCGCTGGGTTGATCTCGATTGTGATTTCCGTGTCAGGTCTAGTTGTAAATCCATATCTACCCAGCTCTTTGATAATCGCTACAATGAGATGAGCAGGGATAAGGCTCGGCGTGCCTCCACCAAAGTAGATGGTATCCAGACTTTGAGGGGTGTAATAGCCGTGCTTTTGACGGATCTCCTTAAACAGGAGCTCCACGTACTGTTCGGGCGGCAAAATCTTGCTTTGCTCATAGGTGGCAAAGTCACAGTAAGTGCAACGCTGAATACAGTAGGGAATGTGGATATAGACGCCAAATGCCATGGGAGTTATGTAGAGTATGTCTAAGAAATTTCAACTAAAAAACGGTCTGAAAGTCCTTTTCTTAGAAAGTCACAAGTCTCCGGTGGTCTCAGTGCAAATGTGGGTGAAAACAGGCTCCGCCGATGAAAAAAAGGCATGAAGAGGGGATTTCTCACTTTATCGAGCATCTGGTCTTTAAGGGCACCCGTAAATACAAGGTGGGCGAGATCGCAGCCACGGTCGAGGGCTCGGGCGGGGAGCTGAATGCCTATACCTCTTTCGATCAGACAGTCTTTTATGTGACGATTTCCAAGCAGTTCTCGGATGTCGCCCTGGATGTGATCAGTGAGATGATGGGATATCCGACTTTTGATCCGCAGGAGATCGACAACGAGCGCGAAGTTGTTATTGAAGAAATCAAGCGCGGGCAGGACAGCCCGGGTCGTCGCGCCAGTCAGTTGCTATTTACCAATGTCTTCCAGAAAAGTCCTTATGGAATTCCGGTGATTGGCTATGACAAAGTCGTAAAGAAAGTCTCTGCAAAAAAAATCCGCGAGTTCTACCAGTCTCGCTATGTGCCTTCGAATATGTTCCTGGTGGTGTCGGGTGACTTTGATTCCAAAGACATGAAAACCCGCGTGCAAAAAATGTTCGGAGGCTTTGAGCCTTTCAAACTGCGCAAAGTGGCTCGCAAGAAAGAACCGGCGCAAAAAAATATCCGCATCAAAGTGGAGCAAGCGAAGTTTGAACAGACCACGGCATATCTAACTTGGCGTATTCCAAATGTGAAGCATAAGGATATTGCCGCCCTGGAAGTGATGTCGGCGATCTTAGGCCAAGGGGATTCCTGTCGCCTGATGCAGACCCTGCGTATCAAAGAGCCGCTGACGAACTCTGTCGGATCTTTTGCATACTCTATGCAGGATGACGGTCTGTTTGCTGTTTCACTGGGTTTGGAAAAAGAAAACCTGACAAAAGCGCTGGCAGCCCTGGTGCCTGAGCTGGTGCGCATGGTGACAGAGCCACCGACAGTGGCTGAGATGCAAAAAGCCATGACCAACTTTGCCAGCCATGAAGTTTATTCGATGGAAACGGTGGATAACATTGCCCGTAAAGCCGGAAGCAATGAGTTCTACCATGGCGATCATGATTATTATAAGAAATACATGAAGCAGGTCTATGCCCTGAAGCCGGAAGATATTCTGAAAATTGCCAGAAAATATCTGAAAGCGGAAACCTTTGGTCTTTCCATGATGACAAATATGGATAAGAAAAATGCCGACCGCATCTTGAAATCTTTCGCCAAAGATCTGAAAAAGGCTTTGAAGGAAGCCAAAGTCAGCAAGCAAAAAGCGGCAAGATTTGTCGCAAAGAAATTCAACATCAACGTCGGCGCCAGCAGCAAGGCTCCGAAAACCGAGCGTATTGTTCTGGACTCGGGCGCAACCCTGCTCATTCGTGAACAAAGTGATACGCCCTATGTGGCGATGAAGGCGGCCTTCCTGGGCGGCGCGCGCGTGGAAGACGAAGGTCAAAACGGTTTGACGGAACTCTTTGCCCGCAATTGGCTGTCAGGCTCAAAAAACTTCTCTGAAGATGACATCAATCTTCGCGTGGATGAGCTGGCCGCCGGCATTGGCGCCTTTGGGGGAAGAAACTCCGCCGGTCTTTCTATGGACTATTTGTCTCCATTTGAAGACAAGATGTTGGACATCTATGGGGACTCCTTGTTGGCACCCCAGTTCCCTGAAGCTATTTTGGAGCGTGAGAAAATTGTTCTGAAAAATCAGGTTAAGGCCCGTAACGACAATCCGGCCCAGCTTTGTATCTTAAGCTTTATGCAGGAGATCTTCAAAGGCCATCCTTATGCCCGCGATCTGGTGGGCAGTGAGTCCAGCGTCAGTGCGATCACGGCGGAAGCATTGCATGGCTATTATAAGAAAATTGCCAATGCCAAGAATCTGACATTTGCAGTTGTCGGTGACGTGGATACTAAAAAATGGGTGAAGACCCTGAATGAAATCACCAAAGAGCTTCCCAAGGGCGAGCGCGTGAAAAATCATTTCGCGGCCCCGGTGATTAAAGAGTCCAAACACCTTTATCGCGAGCTGAAGAAAGAACAAAGTCACATCATTGTGGGCTACCAGGGGCTGACACTTTCAAGCCCAGAGCGCTATACGATGGAGATCATCCAGTCCATTTTAAGTGGTCAGGGAGGACGTCTGTTCCTGGAACTGCGGGACAAAAACTCGCTGGCCTATTCCGTGTCTCCGATGCACATGGAAGGTATTGAGTGCGGATATTTCGGTGGATACATTGGGTGTTCTCCGGAAAAAGCGGAAAAAGCCATTCAGATGCTGAAAGAGGAATTTAATAAACTGGCAACCACCAGGATTTCTGCTGAAGAGCTGATTCGTGCACAGAGATACTTGATCGGTCGCCACGATATTGAATTGCAAAGAAAAGGAACCATCGGCAATGCAATCTTGTTCGATGATATCTATGGTTTGGATTATCGTGAAAGCTTGGACGTGGCGGATAAGTATTTCGCCGTGACGGCTGAAGATGTGCAGCAGCTTGCGCAAAAGATTTTTGCTCAACCGACGGTGACCAGTTTGGTTGGTCCCCGAGATGTTGAGAAATAGATTCTATCAATCGAGGATCTCTCGCAGGTCCTCGACTATTCTTTGATTGATCACTTCAATTTTGTCAAAGCCCCCACGACCGATTTTTTGTGGTTCGCCGGATTCCAGTAGGTGGATATAGTGCCTTTCAAGGATCTCATACACTTTGGGAATCAGAGTTTTCTGATAGTTTTCGCTTTTGATATGATTTCGCGATAATTTCCAGATTTCCCATCTTACAGGAAGAAAAGCGAAGTAAGGATCTTCGCCTTCAAGGACTCTGTGCTGAAGCTCCTTCTTCCACACACGCAAAGCCTGACTATGTCGGCCGTCGGTGAAGTCTCGCAAGAGCAGTTCAGGGGCAGAGTGTTTGTCATAGCTTTCCCGTGAATCGCGAAGGACGCTCTGTAGCGCTTTGGGATCTTTGGTGGCCGTTAAGGTCACAACATCTGCAAACAGTTCATGGAAGGCCCCTCGCAGGTTCCAAAGAGGGAGAAGTTTGGTCTGGCGGTTGCGAAGTGTGTCGCGCAGCGAGCCTTCCGTCTGCTCAATCCTTTTTTCCAATGAAGAGAATTCGGCATAAAGCTTTTGGAATTTCTTGTTCCGCATCAGCATGTTTGTTTCAAAAACAGCGTGGCCGTATTCGTGAATCAATGTGGTGAAGTTGTGGGCGGGGTGTTTGGGACCCATGTAAGCGGGGCGCAGGCCGACAGAAATGCGGAATGTGGTTGGATCAAAAACTGAAAAGACAAAAGCATTATCTACGCTGATAAGGGCGCTGGTGGCCGGGGACAGCGGTCCCAGCAGGGCGTCGACCTGTTCAAGGACTTTGGCGTATTCGGCAGCTTTGGGGCCGTGCTGAGCAGAGGGTTTAACTTCCACACGTCCTTCGGCGGCATATTCCATAGAGAATACAGGACCGCATGCGGGCATGAACGCACCCGATTGAAGGGGCGCAATAATGCCTGCCAGTGCCAATACCTTTTTCAGCCAGTTCAAATACACGCGAACTCTCCATGAAATTTCTTCTGTGTTCTTCCAAGTGCAAAGAGGGCGCCTTTCCCGGTGTCTCAAAGTGAGACTTTTGACCAGCTTTCGCAAAACCATTAACCGGAAACCAACGGAGGTTTGTTAGACTGATAGTATGCGTGAAAAGCGTTCGACGACATCGACAGTTGAGCTTTTTGTTAGCCCTGAGGGCTACTTTCAGGAACTTGTTCAAAAGGGACTCTCCCAAAGAAAAGTTCAGACGTACCCTTTGGTGGAAACCTATCTGGTGAATCTGCTGCAGCACTATCTGGATGCGCGCAATCTTTTTGAGCCTGAAACAACTTTGGCGGAAATGTATCTGACAGCACAAAACGCCGACAGCGTGGTGCGTGCGGAAATGTTGAGAAAACTCGGAGATAGAACCCTCTATATCAGCGGCTTCTTCGGGGATTCTTTATCCCGGAAGATCGTGGATGTGGATTACTATGCGGAAATCGGCGGAGCTGCCTATGCGTCTTTGGCCCATTGCACCCGCGAAGATACTATGGCCCGGGTGTATGGAGTTTTTTCCGAGCGTTTCCAGGAATTTGTCGATGTCCTGACCTATATCAGTCATCATTCCTTTGTAAAAAGCGACGAAAGCATTCTGCGGCTCTATGAGCGCTATATGCGGACGGGGTCGGAGTTGGCCCGCGAGAAACTGGTGGAAATGGGTGTTTTGACTCTTCCTCAGGATCAAGTAAAGCTTGGCAAGCAGAGCTGATTCCACTATTCTGGCGCCATGTTTGGCCTAGGTATGTCTGAAATTATCTTTCTTGCGGTTCTTGCCCTGATTGTGATCGGGCCGAAGGAACTTCCGGAGCTTGCAAGAACTTTGGGTCGTTTCCTGAACGAACTCAAACGCAGCACCAATGTTTTGGGTGATGAACTGAAACAACAAGTGCGCATGGATAAGATTGATCTCAACCAAACCATTCGCAATCCTCAACAGCAAAATCCGGAACAGCAAGACGCAGTGGCACCGGCTTCGGAAGAGTCCTCTTCTGCAGTCAGTCCTGATCAGCTTGAGTTTCCGCAGGCTGATGAAAAATCCGAAGAGCAAAAGAATAAATGAAACGCGAAGAACTAGATTCCAAAGCCCAGTCCTTGTATGAGCACCTTGCTGACCTAAGAAAGATGCTGATCAACTGCGCTTGGATTCTTTTGATCGCCACCGGTATTTGCTACGGCTTCAGTGAAAAGATTTTTGATTTTGTGAGAGAACCCATCCGCCCCTATCTTCCGGGTGGAGGTTTGATTTACACGGGTCCCCTGGATAAATTCATCGCCCATCTGAAGCTGGCCTTCGTTTGCGGTATCTTGCTGTCTTGTCCATTCTGGCTTTACCAAGTGTGGAAGTTTATTGCTCCGGGCCTTTACGCGAAAGAGCGCAAATACACCATGGGCTTTATTGTCTCCGGGACGGGGTTGTTTGTTCTGGGGGCGGCTTTTTCCTATTGGATTGCTTTGCCGATGGCCTTCCAGTTCCTGATGACCTTTGGGGGCGACATCGACAAGCCGATGATCTCTATTGATCAGTACATGGGTTTCTTTACCCAAATGTGCCTGATGTTTGGTGTGGCGTTTGAGCTTCCGCTGGTGATCATTGTTCTGGGTATGATGGGAGTCGTCAGTCAGGCTTTCCTGCGCAAGAACCGTCGTTATGCCATTATGACCATCGCGGTGATTGCCGCTGTGATCACACCACCGGATCTTCTAAGCATGGTCATGATGCTTGCGCCGATGTGGATTCTATTTGAAGCCGCAGTCCTGATTGTCGGTGTCTTTGAAAAGAAGCGCGAAGCAGCTTACGCCGTTAACGAGCGCGAATAAATCTTTCTATTTATCTTTAGTCCAGTATTTGACGGCTCCTCATGTCCTTTGGGCAGGTTCACAGATATCCTACTAGCAATAGACATAAAAATCGGAAATCTCGGAGGAATTATGAAATATTTCGCGCTTCTTTGCGGTTTGGGAATGGCTTTTTCAGCTCACGCGGCTGATATGGATAAGGCGATGAAACAATTTGCCTGCAACAGTCAAATCAATCAGGCGGCGATGGATATGGGTTACGGAATGGATCCGGATGGGGTTGCATTCTCTATCGACAACGATGGGAAAACCCAAGTGGTGGATCAGAATAAAATCGTTTCCCGCAGCACAAAAGACGGTGTTGAGGCGATCACTTACAAGGCCAAAGTGGCGACGGGTTTCAAAGATGGCAAGCCGGTTTATGAAACGGAAAGAAAAACCGTCTATATTAAGCGTGATTCTTCAGGACGCGTGGTTTCTGTAAATAAAGACATGAATCTGAAAATGCAGATCATGAATCGTGACAACTTCAAAAAGTCGGACTTCGGAAAAAACTATAAAGGGGCTTACCCCTTGATGAAGGGCACGGAATCCACGTTCACTTACAATGGCGATTCCTGTGAAGTGAACCAGAATCTGTACTACGAAATGAAAGATGAAAATGCTAAAGCCGAAGGCAAAGTGACTTATGACAAAGCCTTTTGTGATAAATTGAAGCCGATGATTTCCAAAATGGGCAGTCAAAATGCCTCTCAATGCGGAAACATGATTACAATGGCGCAAAGCCTGCATGATCAAAGAAATAACGAACTGAAAAAAGAAGGCAAGACCCTGTCAGCTTCCGGCATTTATGGTGGCTTCGGTGGCGGCGAGGCAACCGATGCCAAAACCAAGCAAGCGGCAACAATGAATACTTTCAACATCGGTGCAGCGGTTTCGTTGTGTGCGACGATGAATGAAGCAGCCAACGGGATGAGCCCTTGGGGCATGTATGGCGGCGGTATGTACGGCGGAGGAGCCATGATGGGTTCTATGATGGGTATGCCTTCAGGTGGAATCATGGGCGGACCGTCTTCTGCAACTACCAACAGCAAGGGTAAAGAATCCTCAGCTCAGGGCACAAGATAGTTGAAGTTGGTTAAGATACAAAAAAACCCGCACCAGTAAAGGATGCGGGTTTTTTCTTTTTAAGCTTTCAAGCCGATTAAGGCTCTTCAAACTTGATCAAAACAGCGCCGGATTCCACAGAATCGCCCTGTTTCACGCGGATCTCTTTGATTTTTACATCACGAGATGCACGCATTTCGTTTTCCATTTTCATCGCTTCCATGATCAGCAAAGGCTTGTTGGCCTTCACGATCTCGCCTTCTTTGGCGAAGATTTCGATGATCTTGCCTGGCATGCCGGACTTCAGCTCCTGATCGCCACCGAAACCGCCACCTTTCTTCAGGGATTCATGCAGAAGCATTTCATCATTGAAGACTTTGATGGTGCGGAAAGAGTTACGCGTAAAGACCGTGTACTCAGTGTCCTGTCCGATCACGTCGATCAGATAGGACTTACCGCCAAACAGGAAGCTGATGTATTGTTCAGCCTGCTTGTAGTCGTTTTTGGAGATGTCATAGTGGATCCAGTCTTTGCCCTCTTCCTGCAAGGAAACCTTCCAGGTCGTGCGGTGCTCGGTCACATCCACTTTAAATTTCTTATCTTTAAGTTCTGCCTCAAAGTACATGGTTACGTCCTCAATTGAAGTTTGCGGCTGACACGCTTCCAGTTGGAAGTCAGGTTCAGCTGGCGAACGTCTTTGGATTTACGATCGTTGTAAGCAGTAATGGCTGCCGCGATCAGGAATACAGGATCTTCAACTTCCTTGAAAAGATTTGGTTCGATAACTTCGAAGTTCTTCTCAATAAACTGAGTCGTGTAAGAACCATCCCTGAACTTCGCATGATCCAAGATTGTTTTGTGAAGAACGATATTGGTTTTAATACCGGTCAACACGAACTCACTGAGCGCACGTTGCATTCTATCGATGGCTTCTTCACGGGTCTCACCCCAAGTGATCACTTTGGCGATCATCGGGTCATAGAAGATAGGCACTTCATAACCAGGGTAAGCATAGGAATCCACACGCATGAACGGTCCTTGGGGGTGGCGACAAGCGCGGATCACACCAGGGTGTGGTTTGTATGTGATTGGATCTTCAGCGCAGATACGAGCTTCAATAGCATGACCTTTTTGTTTGATGTCTTCTTGTTTGAAAGACAAAGGTTTGCCAGCAGCCACATAGATCTGTTCTTTCACCAGGTCATACCCAGTCACGATTTCCGTGATCGGGTGCTCTACCTGAAGACGCGTATTCATCTCCATGAAGTAGAATTCCTTGGTGGCGTTATCAAAGATAAATTCAATCGTTCCTGCACCCACATAGTTGATCTGCTTGGCAGCGCGAACTGCGGCTTCACCCATGCGCAGGCGCACTTCGTGAGGCACAGACGGGGACGGACATTCTTCGATGATCTTCTGGTGACGACGCTGCACAGAACACTCACGCTCAAACAAGTGAACATGGTTATTGTGTTTGTCGCCGAACACCTGGATCTCGATGTGTTTTGGATCGTTGACGAATTTTTCGATGTAAACAGTCGGATCTGCGAAATAGTTCTGACCTTCAGAGCGGCACGCGCGGAAGGCACTTTCCAGTTCGTCCATCTGACGAACCACACGCATCCCTTTACCGCCACCACCGGCCGAAGCCTTGATGATGATCGGAAGTCCGATTTTTTCTGCGATCTTTTGCGCTTCTTCAACGGATTCAACACCGCCGTCAGAGCCCGGAACTGTTGGGACACCGGCTTTTTTCATCAAGGCCTTGGCAGAAAGCTTGTCACCCATGGCCTCGATATTTGCAACCGTAGGGCCGATGAAGGTGATACCAGCTTCTTCCAAAGCTTTGGCGAAAGTGGTGTTTTCAGACAAGAAGCCATAGCCCGGGTGAACAGCGTCCACGCCGGCTTTTTTGCAGACTTCAATGATCTTGTTGTAGTTCAAATAGCTTTCACGGGAAGGGGAGGGGCCAATGTGATAGGCCTCATCCGCCAAAAAGACGTGCAAGCTGTCGCGGTCCGCATCGGAAAACACAGCCACAGACGCAATACCCAGCTCACGACAAGCACGAGTAATACGAATGGCGATTTCCCCACGGTTGGCGATCAGGATTTTTTTAAACAATGCCATGTTATTCCTTCAATCGCTCCTACAGAGGGATGTTTCCGTGCTTTTTCGCCGGAGTGATATCGCGTTTATGTTTAAGCATTTCCAAAGAATCGATGATGCGTTTACGAGTCATCGCTGGTTCAATAACCTCATCAGTGTAACCCAGTTCTGCGGAAACGTATGGATTGCTGAACTTGGCTTCGTACTCTGCCGTCAGGCGAGCGCGCTCGGCCACAGGGTCTTTGGCTTTGTTGATCTCTTCGCGGAAGATGATGCTAACCGCACCATCAGCGCCCATCACTGCAATTTCAGCAGATGGGTAAGCCAGATTCACGTCAGAGCGAAGAAGCTTCGAGCCCATAACGATGTAAGCACCACCGTAAGCTTTACGAGTGATCACTGTGATTTTAGGCACAGTGGCTTCCGCGTAAGCGTAAAGAAGTTTCGCACCGTGAGTGATGATGCCGTTCCATTCCTGATCTTTACCAGGCAAGAAGCCTGGTACGTCCACGAAGGAAACAACCGGGATGTTGAAAGCATCACAGAAGCGGATGAAACGAGCGCCTTTGCGGGACGCTTCGATATTCAAGCAGCCAGCAAGGATGTTTGGCTGATTCGCCACGATACCCACGGGGCGACCGTTGAATCGTGCAAAGCCCACGATCAGATTTTGAGCGAAGTGTTTGTGTACTTCCAGGAAGTAACCCTCATCCACGCACTCTGTGATGACAGAGATCATGTCGTAAGGTTTCTTTGGATTTTCCGGAATCAAAGAACTCAAAGCTTCTGTCAAACGATCCGGGCGATCATTGGTTGGAAGAACCGGAGCATCATCCAGGTTGTTGGACGGAAGGAAGTTCATCATTTCACGGATCAGAAGCAAGCAGTGCTTGTCATCTTCAGCCGCGAAGTGAGCCACGCCGGATTTTGCAGAGTGAGTTGTTGCGCCACCCAGATCTTCTTTGGTCACATCTTCGTGGGTCACAGTCTTGATAACATCAGGGCCGGTTACGAACATGTAAGAAGTGTTTTTCACCATGAAGACAAAGTCTGTAATGGATGGAGAATAAACCGCACCGCCCGCGCATGGGCCCATGATGGCTGTGATCTGAGGGATCAAGCCGGAAGCCATGGTGTTACGCGTGAAGATATCCGCGTATCCACCCAGGGATTCGATACCTTCCTGGATGCGTGCGCCACCAGAGTCATTGATAGAGATGAAAGGCGCACCGTTCTTCATTGCCAGATCCATCACTTTGCAGATCTTGTTGGCTTGAGTGCGGGACATGGATCCACCGATGACAGTGAAATCCTGAGAGGACAAATAAACCAGCTTGCCGTTGATACGACCGTAACCAGTGATGACACCGTCACCAGGAACAACAGTTTTATCCATGCCGAAGTTTGTGCAGCGATGAGTAACAAAACGATCCATTTCAACAAAGCTGCCCGGATCCAACAAAACATCCACGCGCTCGCGTGCCGTTAGGCGTCCGCCTTGTTTGTGTTTGGCAACGCGAGCAGCGCCACCACCAGCCATTGCGGCTTCGTTTCTTTTTTCAAGATCTGCCAAGCGAGCTTGAATGCCAGATGAAACTTCTGTGCTCATACAATTCCTTTTCTTTATGAGGAACCATCCTCAAAAAACAGGGAATCAATCTAGCATGAGAGTCTAAAGAATCATCTTAAAACTAGGACGCGGAGCGCACTGTTTATGCTCCGCGTATTTTGATCTATCTTATTGAATTTATGGAACTAACTGGCGAAGGGTGGTCAGGGCCTTTTCGACGTTGATGCGCCCTCGAGTATTTACTTTAAACTCGTGTCCGGCTTCGACGTCCACCGACCGCAAAATTGCCTCTTTAATTTGGCTTGCGGTGGCCTCGGGCTTGGCGCTCCAAAGCAGGGCAGCAGTACCGCTGACGAACGGAGCGGCCATGCTTGTTCCCTCCATATATGCGATCGAATTTCCAGGAACTGTGCTTAAAATTCTTTCGCCGGGCGCTGCCACATGCACCAGATTGAACCCGCGGTTGGACCACGAGGTCATGAAATCAGAAACTGAAGCCGCAGCCACGGTGATCTGGTTGGACATGTTAAAGGAGGCTGGGAATTCAGGGTACACGTCGACATCACGACCGTCATTTCCGGCGGCAACCACGACAAGAATCCCCTGACGTTGCAATTCGTTAAAGGCATTGCGAAGGGATGCTACGCAAGGAGCCCCACCCCAACTGGCATTGATGATCTTGGCCCCGCGTTTGGCAGAATACTGCAAAGCCAGAACTGCATCACCCAATGAGCCGCCTCCGTCATTAGAGATAAACTGTGCTGGAATGATTTGAGCCTGGGGCGCCACGCCTTCGACGCTGCCATAGCGGGAATCAGCGGCAATAATGCCTGCCACGTGAGAGCCGTGGGAGCTTGGCGTCTGATTGCTTCCCGGTTGGGAAACAAACGCAGCTCCGTAATAGTCATCCACGAGGCCATTTCCATCGTCGTCTTTTCCGTTGTTGGGAATTTCACCCGTGTTTATGGCGATTCGTGGAAGAAGTTGTGGATGGCTGACATCCACGTAAGCATCCACCACGGCGACCTTCACGCCCTGGCCATAGATACCCTGGCCCCACACTGAAGGGGTGCCAATGCGTTGCTGGCCCCAGCTATCCGTAAAGCCGGAAGTGCGCACTTCGTTGGAAGTTTGCAGTTGGATGACGCGGTCATAGTCCACATGTCTGATGTTTTCTAATTGTGGCTTGATGAAAGTCTCTTTGAATTCATCGGCGCTGGCGGCGGTTTCAGTTGTGAAACTGCCGTCCTCCCATTGGACGATGAATTTATTTTCGATGGCTTGGCCTCGACATGCACTTGAGTCAAGGGCGCCATTTTCTGGAAAGACGGTTTCAGCGGATTTTTTGCTACAAGCTGCCAATACAAAGACGCAAGCGACCGCCGAGAGAATTTTCTGAACATCCATGTTCACTCCCTGTGCGGGCCGTATAGGTCCCATCAATGGGACGCAAGTCAAAGGCCCGACCGGTTAGCTCTTCGGTCATTATATGTCTTATTTTGAGGCTAAAAATTTGAAACTAGACTGGACCTTTTAATCAGGTCCAACCCATTAGATGTGAGCGATGAATTCGCGTAAAAACGAGGAGAATTGCAACTCTACCTGCTTCGCAGTTTCAGTTACTTCGTCGTGAGAAAGCTTCTGAGAAGAGATTCCCGCTGCCAAATTCGTGATGCAAGAAAGCGCCGCCACACGCAGGCCCAAGTGATTGGCTGCGATTGTTTCTGGAACCGTGCTCATGCCGACAGCTTTGCCGCCAATCAATTTCAAGTAACGAACTTCCGAAGGAGTTTCGTAAGTAGGACCACTCACGCCGCAATAAACGCCCTTGTGATAACGGGTGCCTTGCTTCATCAACACTTGTTCCATCATTTGGATCAGGCGTTTGTCGTAAGCTTCAGTCATGTCCGGGAAGCGAGGCCCCAGCTCCTTGATGTTCGGACCCATCAAAGGATTCGTGCCCATCAAGTTGATGTGATCTTCGATGATCATGAAGTCGCCGGCTTGCATGTTTTCGCCAAAGCCGCCCGCGGAGTTTGTCAGGATCAAAGTTTCCACGCCCAGCATCGCCAGAGTTCTTGTCGGGAACACAACACTTTCCATGCTGTGACCTTCGTAGTAGTGATTGCGCCCTTGAAGAATCGCAATCTGCTGACCATCGACTTTACCGAAAATCAAATTTCCAGAGTGACCTTCAACAGTGGGTGGGGAGAAGTGGGGGATGTCTTTGTAGGGAATGGTTGTTTCAACTTCCACTTCCTTTACAAAAGCACCAAGACCGGAACCTAACACGACGCCAACTTTCGGTTTTGCCGAAGTCTTTGTGCGGATAAAGGCCATGGATTCTTGAAGCTTATTGAGTACCAAACGACGTCCCCTTTTTAGTCCTTAGAGCATTAGCTCAAAGTTTTGAGTATCAAACTAGGCTTTGCCACCTTTTGCAAGGAAATTGTCATTGCTGAACGAAGCATAGGCAGAGCGGATTGAAGCAAATCTTTGTCGTCGCCGTGCAATGTAAAGACGGTGTCTCCGACCTTCACTTCGTCTCCGACTTTCACATGGAATTCGATACCTGCAGTTGGTGCAATAATGTCCGTGGTTTGTGCGCGACCAGCTTTGATTAGAATGCCCGCAACACCAATACTTTCCGTGTGGAATCCGCTAACCCAACCGGCTTTTTCAGAAGTGACAGCGATAGAGTGTTTTGGTTTTGGCAACGCACTCAAATTTCCACCGTGAATGGAGCAAAGCTCTTCAAACTTCGCCATGGCCTTACCAGACACCAGCATGTCTGTGGCAATTTTGTAAGACTCTTCTTCGTTTTTACCAACACCAGCAAGTAATAACATGTGAGCAGAAAGTCGCAAACTTAGCTCGCGGGTGTCTTCATAAAGATCGTAACCCGCAGGGCCGATGAACTTTTCATTTTTCATGATCGCCACACACTCTTCAACTTCAACTGAGTTCCCTGCAAAGCGGCCCAGCGGTTGATCCATGTTTGTCAGAAGGGCGGTGACTTTTTTGCCGTAACCTTTAGCGATAGCCATCAGGTTCAGAGCCAGCTCTTCAGCCAGCACGGAAGTTTTCATAAACGCACCGGAACCGAATTTCACATCCAGCACCAGGCCGTCGATGCCTTCAGCCATTTTTTGGACATGATGGAAGCGCAGATCAGCGGCAAACTTTCAACCGTGGCAGTCACATCACGAAGAGCATAGATTTTTTTATCAGCCGGGCAGATCTCTTTTGTCTGGCCGATGAAGCAGATTTTGTGTTTGTGAACCAGTTCAATGAACTCAGGCAAAGATTTTTGTGTGTTGAATCCAGGGATGGCTTCAAGTTTATCCAAAGTTCCACCGGTATGACCCAAACCACGACCTGAAATCATCGGAACAGGAATGCCTGCTGCTGCCACGATCGGGCCCAGAATCAAGCTGGTCTTATCACCCACGCCACCGGTGGAGTGTTTGTCGACTTTGAATTCTTTTACGGAAGAGAAGTCCACGACATCGCCGGAGTGAAGCATGGCTTTGGTCAAAGAAAGAGTTTCTTCCGTTGTCATGCCGCGGAAGAAGATCGCCATTAAAAGAGCCGACATTTGATAGTCAGGAATGTGACCGCGGGCATAGCCCAGAATGAACTCATTGATTTCGTCAAACTTCAGTTCTTGGCCATTGCGTTTGGCTTTGATGATTTCAGCAGGAAGAAAAGACATTAGTAACCACCTTGTACAGAGCCGCCTTGAATAATAGTAATTCCGGAGCTTGTGCCAAGGCGGGTGGCTCCAGCTTCGATCATTGCATTTGCTTGTTGGGCATCTTTGATGCCACCGGAAGCTTTGACTTCCATTTGGTTTCCAACCACAGACTTCATCAGCTTCACGTCATCCACAGTTGCGCCGCCGCCGCCAAAACCTGTGGAGGTTTTTACGAAGTGGGCACCCGCTTCCAGTGCCGCTTTGCAGGCCAGAACTTTGTCATCGTTGTTTAGCAGGGACGTTTCGATGATAACTTTCACAGTGTGCCCGTGAGCGGCCTGAACCACGGCTTTGATGTCGTCACGAACATAATCCAAGCGGCGGTCTTTCAGCGCGCCGATCTGAATGACCATGTCGATTTCCTGAGCGCCATTGCGAATCGCAGTTGAAGTCTCGTAGGTTTTGCTTTCCGTGTCCATCGCCCCCAAGGGGAAGCCGACAACACAGCAGACTTTCACAGAGGAGCCTTGCAAAAGTTCTGCACAGGTTTTGACGTAAGAGGTGTTTACGCAAACGCTGAAGAAAGAGTGCTCTTTGGCTTCGGCACAAAGTTTTTCGATTTGTGAAAGCTGGGCTTCGGGCTTCAAAAGAGTGTGGTCAATATAACGACTTAGTTGCACGGGGCACCTCAAAAATGTTTAAATAGCAAAAGTATCTCAGTTCATTGCAGGAGGCAATCATGACACCACAGAAGTGGACCTCGTTTTTACTGGTATCTTTGCTGATTTTCGCTTCCTCGGCGTCCTTTGCGCAAGCCGACAGAACTTTTAAAAGAAACACTGCTGCAGTCCTGTTTGCCAGTCTGGGTGGGGCTGTTCTGGGATTAAGCACGCTGTCTTTCTATGGCAGCCCTGAAGAGCACACCGACAATATCAGCCTGGGGGCTTTAGCGGGTTTTGTTGCGGGGGTAGGGTACGTGGTCTATGACTCTTCGCGCCCAGCAGCTCCTACTTATGATTACTCGCAAAACTTGGGATGGGACCTGAAAAACCGAAGGGCCTCGGCAACAATTGCCAAAGCCCCATCTGCTATAAAATTTGAATTTGAGTTCTAGTTAGATTAGCCCACTTTCGTGCGCGGACCACCCGCAGCGCCACCCACGGCTGTCTGCACGCTGGTGTCGCCACCGCCGGCCTGGCCCAGGAAGGTTTTTGCATCGGCTGCGGAAACCTTTCCTTTGCGAACCAGATCTTCGATGTATTTTTCGAACAATACCATCCCCTGACTGGAGCCCGTCTGCATCGCAGATGGGATTTGGTGGACCTTACCTTCACGAATCAAGTTGGAAATCGCTTTGGTGTTTCTCATGATCTCGTAAGCGGCGACACGACCTTGTCCGTCCGCGCGCGAGAACAGTGTTTGAGCGACAACTCCACGCAAGCTTTCCGCCAGCATTGTACGGATCTGCTGTTGTTGTCCCGCAGGGAAAACGTCGATGATACGGTCAATGGTTTTGGCAGCACTGTTGGTATGCAAAGTTCCGAAGACGATATGTCCGGTTTCTGCTGCCGTCAGGGCCAAAGAAATCGTTTCCAAGTCACGCAACTCACCCACCAACAGAATATCTGGATCTTCACGCAGCGCTGCTTTCAGGGCGTTGGCAAAGCTCTTGGTATGGCTTCCGACTTCACGTTGGTTGACCAGAGATTTTAAATTCGGGTGAACGAACTCGATAGGATCTTCCACCGTGATGATGTGCGCTTCACGAGTCATGTTAATTTGGTGAATCATCGCTGCCAAAGTGGTGGATTTACCGGAACCGGTAGGACCTGTCACCAGAATCAGACCGCGATCGCAGTCGATGATGTCCATCACGGATGGTGGCACACCCAGCTCTTGCGCGGTTTTGATTTTCTCAGGAATAATACGCATAACGGCGCCAAGGCCTTTACGCTGCATAAAGATATTGCAACGGAAACGACCCGTGCCTGGCAAAGTGTAGGCGAAATCCAGCTCCCACTTTTCAACAAAGGCTTTCTTTTGCTTTTCAGAAAGGATCTCAAAAAGCAAACCTTGCACGTCTTGGTTCGTGAGTTCGCGATAGTTCAATGGAACCATGTTTCCGTGCAGGCGCAAATAAGGGGCTGCTCCACTTGTGATGTGCAAGTCGGAAGCTCCTTGTTCGACCATGAGTTTAAACAGTTCATCAATTGTTGCCATCGTTCTCTCCCTAAGGGCTCTAATTCAATGATCTTTTCGGTCAGATATGTTTCAATATTAAATATTATTTGCTATCGGTCTTGTTTCTGGACTATTGAACTAAGACCAGGCCCTGTTCTCGGGTAAAAGGAGCCACTGTGTCCGCTGAAATTCTGATCAATGTTCGCCCCCAGGAAACCAGAGTCGCCTATGTCGATGCGGGAATTCTTTCTGATTTGAAAATTGAACGAAAAACATCCCCTACATTGGTCGGGTCCATTCATCGTGGCACGGTGATTCGTGTACTTCCAGGCATGCAGGCCGCCTTTGTGGACATTGGTCTGGAAAAAGCGGCGTTCCTTTATGTTGGCGATATTCGCGAAGACGTCGACGACAACTTCCTGTCGGCTGTTGATCGCGAAGAGCCTCTGGATGAAGGCGACGAGGACAAGCCTCTGACTCACACAAATAAAACACCGATTCAGGATCTGGTAAAAGAAGGCCAAAGCATTCTGGTTCAGGTTTCCAAAGATCCACTGGGAACCAAGGGTGCGCGTTTGACGACGCACTTGTCATTGCCAGGCCGCTTCGTGGTCTTCCTGCCAACCGTGCGCCACCTGGGCATTTCCCGTCGTATTGAAGACGAAGGGGAGCGTGAGCGCTTAAGAAAACTGGTGCAAAAGATCAATCCATCCGGCGGCGTGATCGTGCGTACGGCGGGGGATGGCGCTTCTGAAGAAATGTTGAAGGCCGATATCGAGTATCTGGATCGCATGAGTAAAGAGATCTTCAAAATGTATGAAAAGAAGAAGCAACCAGGCGCTTTACATACAGAGTTGGATGTCGAGCTGCGCGCCCTTCGCGATTTGATGAGTGAAGATGTGACCAGCGTGTGGGTGGATGATATTGAGATTCACAAAAAAGTTGTGAAGTTCGTGTCGCAATTCATGCCCAAATACAAACAGAACATCGTGCTGTATGAAGAAAAAAAACCGCTGTTTGATTTGTATGACATCGATATCGAGATTTCGCGATCAATGGAAAGAAAGATCTGGCTGAAGTCGGGTGGGTATATCGTTATCGACGAGGCCGAGGCTCTGGTTGTTATTGACGTGAACACCGGGAAATTTGTCGGCAAAAAAGATCTGGAAGACACGATCTTAAAAACCAATCTGGAAGCGGTTCGCGAGACGGCGCATCAGTTGCGCATCCGTAACTGCGGCGGGATTATCATCATCGACTTTATCGATATGGAAAAAGAATCCCATCGCGAAAAAGTTCTGGAAGCTCTGGCTGAAGAACTGCAAAAAGACCGTGCGCGCACCAACATTGTTTCCATGTCCCAGTTGGGATTGGTGGAAATGACCCGTAAACGCATTCGTCCAAGTTTGATCAAGACTTTGTGTGAACCCTGTTCTTATTGCGATGGAAAAGGCTATATTAAACGCAAGTCCACAGTGGCTAACGAGATCTTCCGTGAGCTGGAGCGCGACGCGGATATGCTGATCAACAAAAAAACCAACGTGGTGATTCACTGTCATAGCGAAGTGGTTGACTGGATCTATGAGGTCGAAGGTGAAACACTGGAAGGCATTGAAAAGAAGCTCGGCCGCTCCGTCGCCTTCAAAATCGAGCCAAACTATCACTTGGAACAATACGAAATCTTCTTTGTTTAAACCGTCTGGACCTTGGGCTGTTTAGTCGGGGTCTTGGTGTTCCGATAGATTCGGTATGAATCAGCTTTTGATTTTTCTCGTTTCTATTCTGTTTTCGTGGTCTGCCTTGGCAGAGATATGCGATCCCAATCCTCATAAGGTGAAGGCTTTGGCCGATGTTTCTCGCAATATGTGCGTGCAGACGTTGCAATCTAAGCAGTGTCAGGATCTTTTTGCGAAGATGCGTGCAAATGGGGAAAAGCCTGAGGAGAAAGCTTTAAAGTGCACCAGTCAAACCTCTTTGTCGCGCGCTTTTGAGGCCTCTTGGGATTACACCTCGGGGTGTGCAACGGGTGGCTGGACATTTGTTAAAGACAGCTTTGTGTCCATCGGGACAGCTATCGGCGAAGGGGCCGCTAAAATAGTGATGGATATGGAGGCTGAAAAAGCCGCCAATGCAGCTTGTGAAGCGGATCCTCATGGTAAAGAAAATCTCTTTAAGCAATATAACGGCTCCGTCCCTAAGATTCTTCAGGTTTCCATGCCTAAAGCGGATGTTATCAAAAAAACAAACTGCGCTACTATTAAGGGAATCTTGCATCTGCAATCGGTCGGCAAGAAGAACGACGCGCTGACAGTTATTGCCCGTAAGCGCTCTTTGAAGAACCCCAATTTCACAGCTGAAGAAAAAGAATATATGAATTGGGTGCAGGGAAATGCTCCGAAATCCCAAAAGATTGATTTGGTAGGCATGGCCAAGGCTCGACTCAAAGAGATGGGCATACAGTTGGAGTGCTATAACTCCAAAGAGGCGGCGGCGATGGTCTGTGAGGCGATCGCGGAAGTGGCCTCGTTGGCCGGGGGACCCGCAGGTGTGGCCTTGAAGGCGGCCAAAGCCAAGAACATCATGAAGATTGCTGGTGTGGCAGTGGATGCAGAAAAGGCCACAGTGGCAACCAAGGCCGTGGCCTCAGCTGCGGATTTGGCAAAGGCAGCCAAGCTATCTAATAAAGAACGAGTTTTGGCGGCAGAGAAGTCTTTGGGGCGTAATCTGACGGACGCTCAAGAAAAGGCCTTGATCAAGGCTCATGAAGTGGGCGCCGGAACGGGCCGTGGCTATGGAACATATTCCAAGGCCGATATCACAGAAAAGACCCGTATTCTTCAGCAGGCCGGGTTTAGTTCGGCAGAACGGGACGCTCTTCTGCGTCAGGGGTTGGCGGGAAGCTTGTCTGACACCCGGGCAGCAAGAGACTTTGCAAATAAGGCCCGGCTGGAGGCCGACAAGCTGCGTGTGTCCGGAAATATCCCTGAAGCCACGGCAAGTTACCGCAAGGCGTCGGACTCTTATGAGGTGTTTCTGGCTGATGCCAGGGCGGCTAAGTCCTCGCGGGATTATTGGGTGGGAGCAAAGCTGAATGCTTCTGCGGAAAGATATGATAAAGCTGCGGAATACTTCATTAAAACAGAGCAGGCCACGGCTCGAAGTGATGTGAAAGCTCAGAACATCTTTGAGGCGTTAAATCGCGAAAAGAATGAATTGCGGGTGATTGCGGCAAAGAATCCGGGCAGTAAATCGGCTCAGAAGAACTATCAGGATCACCGAAAGTTGATTGAGGCGGTGACTAATTATAAGAACTTCCAGCTCGGCGACGCATGGAAGCGCGAACTTTTGAAGCCATGATTTTGGCTAACCTGCTGAAAATATAGGCTTTTATCTAACGCCTAGACCTCGCCAACTTTTTCCAAAAATATTTGCATTTGAGGGGGGTTAAAGCTAACCTCTCTTTCTCT
This sequence comes from Bdellovibrio bacteriovorus, assembly GCF_041888015.1. Classification (GTDB taxonomy): domain Bacteria; phylum Bdellovibrionota; class Bdellovibrionia; order Bdellovibrionales; family Bdellovibrionaceae; genus Bdellovibrio. The sequence continues at coordinate 3,702,495 of NZ_CP168968.1, read as the reverse complement.
CGTAAAAAGCTGAAAAAAATAGCATGTATTAGGTTGACAAAGCCTAGTGCGAGGTGGCATTTACCATTGGCTTAATTCGGGTAGCTGGAGGTATTACATGTACGCGATTATTCGTACAGGCGGTAAGCAATATAAAGTTCAAGCTGGTGACGTAGTTCAGGTTGATAAACTTGAACAAGCACTTGGTGCAGAGTTTGAAATCAACGAAATTTTGATGGTTGGTGGTGAGTCCACTCATGTTGGTCAACCTCTTGTTAAAGGCGCGAAAGTAACTGTTGTTGTTACTAAGCAAGCTAAGACAAGAAAAGAAATCGTTTTCAAAAAGAAGCGTCGTCAAGGTTACAGAAAGTTCGCAACTCACAAACAAGAGTTCACAGAGCTTTTTGTTAAAGCTATTTCCTTCGATGGAAAAACAGCTAAAACTGACGAAGCAGCTAAAGTAGTAGACGTGAAAGCAGTTCGTGCTGAAAAAGCACAAGCTCGCGTAGCAGCTCGTAAAGAGCGCGCAGCGAACAAAGGAACTGCAGAAGTTGTTAAAAAAGCGGCTAAAAAAGTAGCGAAAAAGAAAGTTGCTAAGAAAGCAGTTAAAAAGACTGCTAAAAAAGCGACTAAAGCTGGCGCGAAGAAAAAAGTAGCTAAAAAGACTTCTAAGAAAGCTTAATTAATTTTATTTCGTAAGAGAGGTTCGTCATGGCAAGTAAGAAGGCCGGTGGTAGTACAAAGAACGGTCGTGATTCACAGAGTAAACGACTTGGCGTAAAAAGATTCGGTGGCGAAAAAGTTCTTCCAGGAACAATCATCGTTCGTCAACGTGGAACAAAATTCCACTTGGGTAACAACGTAAAAATGGGTCGTGACTACACGATCTACTCTGTTATCGAAGGTCTTGTTAAGTTTGAGCGTTTCTCTAAAGAGCGTTTCAAAGTTAGTGTTTATCCTAAAGCTGTTTAATCAGTAGTAAGATAGTACCGATACATTTTTTCAAAATGCAAAGAGGAGCCATTCCATGGCTCCTTTTTTGTTGTATAAACGGTCACTTATGAAATTCATCGATGAAGTCAGAATTACCTTAGCTTCGGGACGTGGCGGCCCGGGGTGTGTCAGTTTCCGCCGTGAATCAGGATTGCCTCGTGGTGGTCCGGATGGCGGTGATGGCGGCAAAGGCGGCGATGTTATTATTCGCACATCTCGTCACATCAACTCTTTGGTCGATATTCGTTCCAACAAAAGATACGCGGCTCCAAGCGGTCACATGGGAATGGGTCGTCAGAAGGCCGGTCATGACGGAGAAGATCTGGTCATGATTGTTCCGAAGGGCACAATCTTCCGCAACATGGATGGTGAAATCATCATCGATATGACTGACATCGACGAGCATATCCTGCTTAAAGGTGGCCGTGGCGGTAAAGGCAACGAGTTCTTCAAGAACAGTGTGAATCAGGCTCCGGATTACGCACAGCCTGGCGAAGATGGCGAAGAGGTCGAGGTAAAACTTGAACTGAAGCTGATTGCTGACGTGGGTATTGTGGGTTTCCCGAATGCGGGTAAGTCCACTTTGATCTCTCGTATCTCGGCGGCAAAACCTAAGATTGCTGATTATCCGTTCACGACGCTGACACCAAACTTGGGTGTTGTTAAGGCGGGTGACTACTCCACTTTTGTGGTTGCGGATATTCCGGGTCTTGTGAAGGGCGCGCACTCCGGCGTGGGTCTTGGTATTCAGTTCCTAAAGCATATTGAACGCACGCGTTTGTTCATCCATCTGGTTGATGCTTCAGGGATGTCCGGGCGTGATCCTCTTGAGGATTTTGCGGATATTAACAACGAACTTAAGATGTACGATGAGAACAATAAGGACAAAGAGGGCTTCTTCCCTCTTTACACGCGTCCTCAATTTGTTGTCCTGAATAAAATCGACACCTTGAGTGAGAATGAACTGACGAAGTTAAAGAAGAAATTCAAGGAAGCTTCTGGCTCTGAGCCATATGCGATTTCTGCCGTGACTGGAAAAAACATCAAAGAGTTCGTGCAGGAACTGGCTCGTCAGATTCTGGAAGAAGATAAAGAGGAACAGTAATGAAAATAGGTATTTTCGGGGGCAGTTTTAATCCTCCACACATGGGTCACATCAATGCCATTCAGACAGTGGCAAAAAAAGCGGGCTTGGGTAAAGTTCATATCGTTCCTGCCGCTCAGAACCCTCTTAAAACTCCGGTTGAAGGGCCAACTCCAGAACAGCGTGTAGAACTGACGCGCCTGGCGTTCAACCAGTATGGTGACACTTACTTTGTAGACGATCAGGAAATCACTCGTGGTGGCATGAGCTACACGGTCGACACAGTCTTGAATCTTCGCAAACAGTACGATGCCAATGACCTTTATTTGGTGGTTGGTGCGGATAAGTTCGAAGAGCTGGCACAGTGGAAAGACTATCAAAAGATCCTGACCGAGGCGAATCTGATCGTTACAACTCGTCCGGGTTATGACATTCCAGAGTCTTTGGAAGAGATGCCGGGCTTCTTGAAGCCGTTGGTGGCGGAATTCGATTTCAACTTTATCGAGTTGAACACTGGCCGCAACATCCAGTTCATCACTTTGCGTGATGTGGAAGTGTCTTCCAGCGAAGTTCGTAAATGGCTTCGTTCTGGTAAGCCGGTGGAAAAGTATCTGCCGTTGGCAGTTGAATCCTACCTTAAGGAAAACAAGCTTTACAGAAATCTGGGCGACCGCATTGGTGACTACCAGAAGTTCACAGCGTTCTGCGCTGACGTTCTGTTTGCCAAAAAGGGTATCAACGTGCGTGGCTTCGACCTGACGCAGATGTCGGCTCCAAGTGAGTACACACTGATTGCTTCCGGTACATCCACTCGTCACGCGGCCGCGATGGCTGAAAACATCGTGACGGCGGTTAAAGAAGAATACAACGTTCACCCACAAAGCATTGAAGGTGTGGACGAAGGGCGCTGGGTTCTTGTGGACTACGGTTCATTGATCATCCACGTCTTCTACGATTTCGTTCGTCAGGAATACAGCCTGGAGAATCTGTGGAGAGAAGGCAAAGACATGGGATTGAAAGATCCTTATGTTGGTAAGAGCGTACAGTAGCCATGAAATTTATCTTGTACAATCTTGCCACGGCCAAGGAAGCCTGGGCAGACGAGGTCAGCGAGTTGTACAAGAAGAAGATCTCCTTCTTTATTCCATTCGATATTCAGTCTTTGAAAGCCAAGAAGTCTGCGCGTGAAGATGCGGACTTCAAGCGCAACGAAGAATCCGATCTTATTCTTAAAAATATCAACCCCGACGATTATGTGGTTCTTTTTGACGAGCGGGGTTCAGTTCTGGATTCCATCCAATTTTCAAAAAAAGTTGAAAACATTCTGGGAAGCTCCAAGAAGCGCGCTATTTTCATTATTGGCGGTGCATTTGGGGTGAACGAAGAGGTCCGCAAAAGAGCGGACCTGAAGGTGGCTTTGTCGCCGATGGTGATGAATCACTTAATGGCCCAAGCGATGAGTTTAGAGCAAATCTATCGGGCGTTCACAATTATCAAAAAAATTCCGTATCACAATATCTAAAAACTAATTCAGCCAAGGGGGTTCATTCCCCAGCTCTTTTTCCGGATTCCTGTGTAAATCCACCAGTCGGGACCACTCAGAACTCAGGAAGCTTTTTTGTTCACTCACTGCTTCATCCAAGGGCAAACCACGGGGAGCCACGCAGTCAGAACCCGGATCGTAAGTCTTGTTAGAGCAGATGGCATACTTCACATAAGAGTTCTCACCGCCGACAGCTTTATTCCACTCTTTCAGCGTCAAAGGTTTTGTCGGCTCAATGGATGGATCGAAAACATAAGCTTCCGCACCCACACGATAAGTCACGGCTACGTGATACCACCATTGCACCGAACCATAAGGGGAGTTCTTTGTCAGAGCTTTCAGGCTGCCGAAGACAAAAATTTTCTTGGGAGCCGTGAAGTGGTGATCCACTAAAGCGATGGAAGCCATTTCGGCGCGGGCATAGCAGCCATCATCTGGATACATCCAAGTCAGACGACGTGCGAAGGGAGTGACATCGGTGATAAAGCGCGTGTCGCGAACGTATTTGAACTCGCGTTCAAGATCGGCATAAGAACCGACGTCCGGAATTTCCTGAAGATTCAATTCAGCCATTGGCTTCTTGGCTTTTTCAGGAGTCGTGCGACCTAGGAAGTCCTGAGAGGCTTCATAGGAATGACTCATGCGACTGCGCTTGCTGGCCGCTTCATAAGTTTCATTAGAATGGCGAACAGGTGAAAGACCTGCCAAAGCCGTCGTAGATGCCGTCAAAGCCATCAACAAGATGAAAAGCGATTTCATATTCCCCTCACTTGCTATGTTTTTAGGCTTGGGGGGATAGGCTGTCAAAGATTTTGCAGTGACGCACAAGAATGAGAGATTTAATGAAACTAATACGATCCGGCCTTGCCGTCTGTCTGCATTGCGGATCATTGCAAACAACGGAAGGGCAGCTTTGTGTGCCTTGCCAGCAGACTCTGCAGCGGTATCGAACTCCAGCGGGGGCAGTGGGAGGACGGCCTTGGCGCTCTTTATTTCGCTGGAGGTCCGGGGAAAGTGATTTGCTTTCAAGTCTAATTCTGAACTTGAAAGGGACCAGATCGCAGGGTGCTTGGGACTTCTATGCTGCAAGCTTTGCTCAAAAGTATGTGCCGACACTGCCGAAGGGACGTCGATTGCGTCTGGTTCCGGCGCCTTCAAAAACGGGCGGCCCGGATCATGCCTTCTTGTTTGCTCAAGCGCTGGCGCGCTATTGTGGGGCTGAATTCTGCCCCTGCCTAAGGAAGGTTTCGCAGACCTCCCAGAGAGGGGCCTCCCGAGGGGATCGGGCCCTGATAGAGATGGAGCTGGTTGAAAAAAATACAGTCATGCCTGATGACTGGTCAGAGGTCCTCTGGATTTTTGTCGATGATATCGTTACTACGGGCTCTACAGCGCGTGCTGCGGAGCGGGCTCTTGGAAGGCCCCCTCACTTTGAAGTTTGGGTCTTAGCTGAGAGGAGCCTCTCTTGCGGAGCGTCCACGGATCTGCTATAAAACCCGAATGCTTAGAAACTCTTTAGCTCTGCTATTCACTGTCCTTTTCTCCTGGCTGTCTGTTGCCGCGACCGCGAGTAACGAGACCCTGCAAAAAGTCGGCAAAAAATATCGCACCTCCAAACTTGTGGAAATGAGTGTGGAAAAGGTTGTGAAATCCGAACTACTTGGCAAAGAAACCAAATACGAAGGCAAAATCTATCTGGCCAATGGTAAGTTCCGCTGGGAAAACACCACGCCGGAAGAAACGCTTTTAGTATTCGACGGTTCCACGATCTGGAGTGTTCAGACGCCGCCCAAAGAATTTGGTGGCCCAGTTCAGGTGGCCAAGGGAAAAGTGGATAAGAAAACCCGCTCCCACATTCTGATTTCATCACTACTGGGCGAGGATCTGGCGAAGACCTTCAAGGTTGTCAGTGAAAAGAAAGACGGCGAATTGATTCATCTGCAAGTTGAGCCCGTTCAGGGTGGGGATCTGACAGTGAAGTCGATGAAGCTGGTGGTGAAGTCCAAAGACAACACGTTGAAGTCAGTTTCCTATCTGGATGATATCGGAAATCAGACGACGATGAACTTCACAAAGATTGAATTCCTTAAAAAAGAAAATAAGAAACTGTTCAAATATCAACCGCCAAAAGATGCGCAGGTAACGGACCTATGAAACAAGAAACCACTCAAAACAATAAAGTTCATTTCATCTCTTTGGGCTGCCCAAAGAATCTTGTGGATAGTGAAATCATGGCCGGTACTTTGATGAAGGACGGTTATGAGGTTGTGGGCGATGCGGAAAATGCAGACACCGTGATCGTGAATACTTGCGGTTTCATCGAGGATTCCAAGAAAGAATCCATCCAACGCATTCTGGATATGAGCGACCTCAAGCAAGAAGGTAAAATCAAAAAAGTCGTTGTCGCGGGTTGCCTGACCCAGCGTTATAAAGACGAATTGGTGGAAGGTTTGCCAGAGGCGGATTTGTTCGTGGGCTCTGGGGAGTTCCAGAATATCGCCAAGATCCTGAAAAAATCTGAAGGTGGCGACACTCAGAAGACCTTCTTCAATCTGCCAACTTATCTGCAGGAAGAAGCGACTCCGCGTGTGAACTCCCAGCCGGGTCACCGTGCTTATTTGAAAATTTCTGAAGGCTGCATGAAGCGTTGTGCATTCTGCGCGATCCCCTTGATCCGTGGAAACCTTCAGTCCCGTTCCATCGACGCGATCGTTGCGGAAGCAAGATTGCTTGTTGCTGGCGGTGTGAAAGAGCTGATCATCATCAGCCATGACTTCACTGATTACGGCTTTGATATCCGTCGTAAAGATCCAACTCGCAAAGAAAGCCCTGTTGAGCTTTTGAAAGCCTTGGATCAAGTTGAAGGTTTGCAGTGGATTCGTTTGATGTACTTGTATCCAGATGGAATCACTCAAGAGATGGTTCAAGTTATCAAGAACAGCACAAAGATCGTGAAGTACTTCGACATGCCTCTTCAGCACGTCAACGATGCGGTTCTAAAAAGCATGAACCGCAAGATGACTCGCGATGAAATTGAAACCGCATTGATGAACATTCGTGAGCACTTGCCTGAAGCTGTGATCCGCACTCAGTTCATCGTGGGTTTCCCTGGTGAAACTCAAGAACAGTTCGAAGAGCTTTTGAACTTCGTGGCCGAACAGCAGTTCGACCGTGTGGGTTGCTTCAAATACTCCCCTGAAGAAAACACTCCAGGCGGCCGTATGGATAACCAAATTGATGAAGAGACAAAACAATTCCGCCATGATGCTTTGATGGAAGTTCAGCAGAACATTTCCCGCGAAAAGCACAGCGACTTTGTGGGTAAAACTTTGGAAGTGATCGTGGAAGGCTTCTCTGAGGAAACAGATTTGCTATTACAGGGCCGTTTCTGGGGTCAGGCGCCGGATATCGACGGTGTGGTTCTGATCAATGATGGTCAGGCTCAGGTCGGTGACATGGTCAAAGTTCACATCACCGACAATATGGAATACGACCTCATTGGCGAGATCGTAAGCGAAAACTAGAAAGTACAGTTGTCGGATGCGACCTCAAACTGGTCGGTCCATTTGCTGTTCTTGGCGTTTCTTAAAACTGTCGTGGCTCTTCTAAAGGCCACGGCATTTTTTTTGTCATACTTGCAGGCATTCTTATAAGCCAACAGTGAAATGTCATACTTGCGAAGCTCAAAAGAGGTCGTTGCCAATCCCAACCACGAACGACCGGCCTTCGCATTGGCTTCTGTTCCGGCTTTATAAACCTTCATGGCTTCAACGTAGTTCTTTTGATCTTCCAGCAGCCGTCCATAATTGAACTGTGCCAGCTCAGAGGCTGGGAAGTTGCTAGCAGCCTTCTTCAGCGTTTTGATTGCCGTCGCATCTTGTCCCAGCTCTTTATAGGCGATACCCAGATAGACATAGGCGTCGGCGGTTTTGGGGTCCTTCTGAATGGCTTCTTTGCAGGATTGGACGGCGGGCTCATAGGTGCCATCCATGGTGTTGATTTCGCACAGTTTGCGCAGATACTGCGGACGTGGACCGATGCTTTGAACCATATCCTGGAATAAAATGCGAAGCTCGTACAAGTTTGGCACATCCCGATTTTCATACAAACCCACCAAGCCATCGTAAGCCGGTTCATACTTGGCATTCAGCTCAATAGCGCGCTTGTAGCTTTCCATGGCATCACGGGTTTTCTTTTGCAGGACAAAGGCATTTCCCATCAGGCTATGAGCTTCATAGTCCTTTTCATCTTTTCCGATCGCCACATTTAAGGCGCGGATCATTTCGCCGGGCTCTTTGCGTTTTTCGTGGGCTTTGGCCAGGATCAGAAGGCCGCGACGATCCAGCTTATCGATGTGTTTCCACAATAACAGAGTGACCTTTTCGTATTCTTCTTTTTTATAAAGCTCATCTGCCAGATCGACAATCAGGCCTGCGTTCTTCGGGCTTTTGCGAATTTCAGCTTTTAGTCTTTCGATTTTCTGCTCGGCAGTTTCCCCAGCAGGGGCAGTGATCACAGCGGGTGCCGTCGGAGTTGCCGGAGGCGCTGGGGCAGCCACTTTCGGAGTTTCAAGGGCAGACTTTGCTGGAGCAGCCGGAGCCGCCGGAGCCATCACGTGAGGCTTCTCAACCTTGGGCGAAGTCACTGTCGGGGCAGTAGGCTTTGTCACGGCGGGGGCCGGAGTTGGAGCCGGTTTGTCGTTAAGGTCCTCTTCAAAAAGAGAGAACTCGTCCTTGGTCGGTTCTGCGGCCTGGCTCCTCTGGGGAGTCATGACCAATAATGAGACAAAAGCCAAGAACGCAGTAAATATAGGTCGATTGAAATTCAGTCCATTCGGCATATGCTGTATTATGACCTAAATGCTCTTACGAGTGAAGAAATCTCAATTTACATCTGGACTACCCAACAATCGGGGTCAGGCCGTGATCGAGTACACCTTAATACTCGTGATCACTGTGGCTATTGTTATTGGTCTTACGTCTCAGATTATCAAACCCATGCAGGCCTTTTTGGATAACTACATGGGGAAATACGTGCAATGTTTATTGGAAATGGGAGAGCTGCCGGCCATCGGCGGTGAAGACACGGCTGTCGCGGATGAGGGATGCAATGCCCGCTTCCAGCCGGGAACACTGGCTGGGGGGAGACCTCCCAGAGGCAATGCTGGCGGCGGCGGCGGATCTTCATCGGACCGAGACAAGGGTGGATCTAAGAGTGGAGCCAACGGCGACGGAGGCTCTGGCGGTGGAGGTGGGTCTTCATCGGGATCGACCTATGCAGGCTCTGCCTCCCGGGGTGGCAGTCGCTTTATGAATCGCAACCGTCGTCCTTCCAGCGGGGTGGAATCCGGTGGCGCGGCCCAGGGCCGGGTGGTAGAGATCGCCTTGGATGGTGGTGGCAGTGGCGGCTTCTTCAGAGGAAGCAACGGGGCCAACTATGGCAGCGGCGGGATGAAAAAACGTTCCGTGGCAATTTCGGGAATGACCGATATGGAACGTAAGCGTTTGGAAAAAGTCGCTAACGGAGAAGGCCGTGCGACCATGGTCACTGGTGAAAGTATCAAGCCTCCGGTAAAAAAGTTGGCTGTAAAACCACCTCCGGTTCAGAACTTTGAGCGCGAAGAAGAGCCCTTCACTATTGGAAATTTTATAAGGATCATCTTTATTGCCGCCATTATTATCGCCCTTGTTCTGCTCGTGGGTGGACAGGCATTGCAAATGTCGAAAAGTTTTGAAAAATAGTCTGCGTCGCGTTTAGAAATTCTTCATAGAAATTCTTAAGTTATCTGTCATGGCGTTAATTTCTTGAAACCCTCCAGTGTTTAAAGGATACACCCTTCATCAGTTCATTGATGGGGGATTCATTGGAAAATGTGATTGAGATCAATCGCAGCAAAACATTCAACTTGGAAGAGGCGCGCCGATTGCTCCCTATCATCTATCGTATGACGGAAGAATCTGCCCGCGAGGTGAAGCTTCACTTGAACCGTATTGAGGCTTTTTCTGACAAGTCCCATCCTTCTGTGGCTGTTATTGAAGGCGACATCAATGCCATTATTGACCGCTGGCAAATCAAGATCGAAAAGCTGGGTGGTGAGCCCAAGGGCCTCTGGATGGCTGATTTTGACAATGGTGAAGGCTACTACTGCTGGAAGTATCCAGAAGTTGAAATTAATCACTGGCATGGCTACCAAGATGGCTTTTCTGGGCGTATAACGATTGAATGAGAATCGCAGTTGCCCAAATTAATCCGGTCCTAGCTGACTTTAAGCTCAATAAAGAAAAAATTATCGATTTTGTAAACCAGGCCGTTCAGCGCAAGTGTGAACTTGTGGTGTTCCCTGAGTGCACTTTATTTGGTTATCATCCCTTTGATCTTTTAGAGCGTTCCAAGCTGGTGGCGAAACAGGAGGCCGAATTCAAAGATCTTATCAAAAGACTTCCGAAAGATATTGGCGTGATCATGGGCTTGATCACAAAGAATCCGCACAAAAAAGGCCGCCCTTATTTCAATAGTGCTGCTTTGATTGCCAAGGGCAAAAAACCACAGTTTTTCCACAAGCAGCTTTTGCCAACAGGCGATGTCTTTGATGAAGCCCGCTTCATTGAGCCCGGTGATTTTTCCAAGAATTATTTCAAATGGAAAGGGAAGAAGTTCTTCCTGACAATCTGTGAAGATATCTGGGCCTGGCCGGATGCAAAGGGGCATTCTCCCTATCGCGAAAACCCGCTGGCGAAAGTGAAGAAACAAAAAATTGATATGGTGATTAATCTCAGTGCGTCGCCTTACTTTGTGGGTAAGATGAAGCAAAGAGAATACGTCACTCAAAAAACGGCGGCGTATTTCAATGCGCCGATCATGTACGTCAATTTGGTGGGCGCTCAAGATGAAATCATCTTCGACGGCGCAAGCTTTGTGCTGGATAAAAAAGGCAAAAAACTTCTGACCTGTCGGCCGTTCACCGAAGACATCAATGTGATAGATATCGATACGATGGAAGTGTGGAACAAGACAGCCAAGCTTCAGCCTGTGGAAGAACTTCGTCAGGCTTTGGTTCTGGGTATTCGTGACTTCTGTGACAAGACCGGTCTTAAAAAGGTTCATCTGGGCTTAAGCGGCGGCATAGATTCTGCGGTTGTGGCAGCTCTGGCTGTGGATGCATTGGGGCCTGCCAATGTCACAGGCGTGGGCCTCCCGGGGCCGTTTAATGCACCAGAAAGCCTGACACTGGCGCGCGATCTGGCAAAGAATTTGGGCGTGGATTTTAAAACTGTCGATATCAGCAAAATGTATGAATCTGCAGTGGCAAGTTTGACTGACGGTCTGGAGCTGAAGGGGTTCAGTCTGGTAAATGAAAACTTGCAGGCACGTCTGCGTGGTATGTCTTTGATGGCTTGGGCCAATAAAGAAAACAGCATGCTTCTTACCACGAGCAACAAGAGTGAGTATGCATCAGGCTATTCAACTTTGTATGGGGATATGTGCGGTGGTTTGGCGCCTATTGGAGATCTCACCAAGGCACAAGTGTATCAGCTGGCAAGATATTACAACCAACAAGGTGAAGTGATTCCGCAGGAAATTATTGATCGTGCACCTTCGGCGGAACTTCGTCCAAACCAAAAGGATCAGGATTCTTTGCCGGAGTACGACGAGCTTGATAAGTCTGTTGTCTATCTGGTTGAAAAATCAGGCGTGGCGCAGTCAGCGACGGACAAGTGGCTGTTGCCGATTCTTATGCGTACGGAGTTTAAGCGCTGGCAGGCGCCTCCGGTATTGAAAGTCTCTGGTCACTCATTTGGCCGGGGACGTCGTTATCCATTGGCTCACAGAGCTTACGAGCTTTAAAAAGCAAAAAGCCCCTTTTCAGGGGCTTTTTTATAGACCTCCGAAGAAATCCATTTGTTTTGGTTGGCGTATGATCTGCGGGAAGCGCAGCTCTGGTTTTCCAGTCAGGGCAATCAGGTTGCCGATCTGAGGTGCCTGTCCGCCGATAGAAATTCTTTTCATCATCTGGCTGAACATGTGGCCCAGATAAGTCGCATCTTCTTCCGCTCTGTGGAAGTTGGATGTTGGGATTTTTAAATGCTGAACCAGCGTTCCCAGTTTGTAGTTCGGAAGACCTGGGAAGACTTTTCTTGCGATTGGCAAGCTGTCCAGAATCACCCCTTTGGGAGCAGCAGTTTCATGCTTCTTGATATCCGCAATCAGGAATTGAGAGTCAAAGGGAGCATTGTGGGCTACCAACACATCATCACCACAGAACTCTGCAAAGGAAGGCAAAATGGTGTCGATCAGAGGTTTGCCTTTAACCATATCATCGGAAATACCGTTCACCGCTGAAGCGCCCGGTGGGATAGGGCGAAGAGGGTCAATAAGTGTGGCAAAGATCGCTTCGGGTTGGCCGTCGATAAAACGAACGGCACCAATTTCAACGATTTGATCTACGCCGGGAACAGTACCAGTGGTCTCTAAGTCAAAAGCTATGAATCTCATAAAAACATTGATACAAAATGGAGAGGGGTGTTTCAACTAAAGAGTGACCCGATGAAGGAGTTCCTGCCTGTGTCATCTAAGTTTGGAAAATTTATAAGCTTTTTGCCGGGGAAGAGAGATGTCCCAGTGAGTCAAAAAGACCAGTCAGTCTTGGACGTGGCTCTGCGTGTGAAAGTACCTCTGAATCACACCTGCGGTGGCAATGGAACTTGTGGAACCTGTCGTGTTTTTGTCACTCAGGGACTGGAAAAGTTAGGTCCTAGGAATGAAATAGAAGCTGAAATGGCCGAAGACCGGGCATTTCAGGAATCAGAACGTCTGGCTTGTCAGATCGAACCTGTGGATGGCCTGGTGGTGGAAGTTCCGTTGGCTGACGATTAAGGCTTTACGAAGAATGGATTGGTATAGATCCAGGTGATCCATTTTTTGGCGTCAGGAATAGGCAGCATGGGGCTGACCCGGACTTGTACGCGATAAGTACCTGAGGATTTGATCTCGTAGACGGTTTCAGGCTCATTCACACGCAGCTGAACTTCACCGTCTTTGATAATCATGATTTCAAAAAATTCCTGAGGCTTGGAAGGCAAAGACACTTTCAGTGTCATGTTTTTGGAAAGCTTCACTTCAGAGCCCATCATGTGGGACTTATTTTCTTCCTCAATTGTTGCCGAGAATCCTTTGGGGTCGCCCAGCGTATCCAGCGCAATATAGAAGTTTCCATTTTTTAGAGCATTGAAAATCTTCAGGCGATCACTGTTAAAGCTGCCCGTAAGTTCTGACTTCAGGACAACGTGGTTGCTCATAAAATCAAAGGATCTTTTATAGCTCGGGAAGCGGATAAAATAATTAGCCAAAGGAATCACGCGAGCAGAGGCTTCGGTGCCTCCATAAATAACAATCTTGCGCTGCTGACTCAGTTTATCTAGCAGCGCAATTTCATCTGTGGGCTCGGTGTAAAGACGAACAAAGGCCAAGCGGGGATTGAAGGGATAGATCATCAAGCTCCAGATGGTGGAGATTTTGGATTCTTCCCAGGCGCGGTTGATGAGACTTTTCAGATTTACCAGTTCAAAGCCATCAAGGCCGGAAGGGATTTCGCCCGACCAGGAAAAGCCTGCTTTGTAGGGATGAGCCAGAATGGTCAGTGTGTCTTTGCTGGCGCCGGTTTTCTGCGACAGAAGATCTGACAATTTTACCTGTGCATCCCCGAGATTGCTTCCAATGCTTTCCTGATTCAAAGAATAATAAATCAGGCGGGAATCCAGATAGCTGTACTTCCCGGCATTAAATACCAGCAGATTTCCATGATAGGATTCAAATGTCGTGGGCACATTGAAGATATTGTAGTCAGTGAAAAAAACGAAATCCAGATTCGCCAGCTTGGCCGAAGTGATAACAAAGCTTGCCGGTGCCGAGCCGCTGGATAAATCCGTATGAACATTCATCACGCCTTTATAGTCGTACAAACTGCGGGAATGCTCTGAGCTGATTTGCTGGGGAACCACAGCGAAGTCGTACTGATTCAGATAAAATCCGTACAGGCAAAAAGTCACCAGCAGAAAAGAAAGGGTCGCAATTACTTTCATGGTCTTGTGAATTCCAAAACTACAAAGTCAGGAGAAATCGTTTTGATCTCTTTCATCTGCCATTGTTGTTCGGAAATCCACTGAGGTAAACCATTTGTCTTGCGCTTCACCAAATAAAAGACATTTCTTTGCGGTTGTGCTTCCGGAAGGGTGTCAAAGAAATCAAAGCGGCTGATGTCTTTTAGCTTAAACACGGGAACCTTGCTGAAGTACCACAAGGACGACGCCATTTGATAGCTGCTGGCGTAAAGAGGGCTGTATTCATGGGCCAGTGAACTCAGTTCTTGGAAAACATAGGGCTCTTCAACTTTGTCACTTAACTTGCGCAAGGACGGTGTGAAGAGTGTTGAAATAACCAGAACAATAATCAGTCCCCAGAAGATGACATAGGCTCTGGTCCACTTTTGAATTTTCGGATGGAACAAGGCTGCCGCCAAAACTGCGGGATAAGCAATGATCGGCCAGTTGGCTTCCACGAGGGCGCGGAAGGATGTCAGGAAGAAGAAAAGCAAAGGACCCCAGCCGAAATAATGAATCCAGCGCAAGTTCTTGGGAACTTTCGCACGAAGAGCGGCCCAGAACACCAGTGGGAACAAGATTAAGATCTGACCCAGAACATAGGAAAGAGTCCATTCGGGATTGTAGGAGGTTTTTTCCAGGCCATGCTTGATTTGAAACTCGAACGAAGCAAATCCGTTTTGCGCATTCCAAATAATGACTGGTGACGAGAAAATTAAACCCGCAACCAGAGTCAGAAGAACCCCTGTAGGACGCACATCTTTCCAGCGCTTTTCAAAGGTCAGGTAAGCCAGCAGACAGGGAACGAAAAGAACAATGTGATATTTGGCGCAAAAGCCAAGGCCCAGGGCGACGCCCAGCCCTACATAGCTGCCAAGATCTTTCTTTTCAAGAGCATGAACGGTCAAAAGCAAAGCCAGTGACCAGAATGTCATAACCGGCAGATCCGGCGTCACAATCAACGAGCCAAAACCCAGCAGGGGAGAGAATAAAACCAGATAGACCCAGATTTTAATTTTGTCCCAGGGGAGCTTGTCTTTTAAAAGCAGAATCCAGACGCCAATCAGAAGATGGCCGAAGAAGACTGCTGGCCAGCGCACAGCGTGCATGAAAGGCTCAAGAAAATGTCCCAGATAAAAAAGCCAGGACACCAGTGGGGGATGGTCGAAGTAGCTGAGCTGCGGACGTTGCGACCACACCCAGTAGTAAGCTTCGTCGGCACTTAAGGGAATTAAGGCCGACAAAACAAGCTTGACCGCAAGACTGATCCACCAGATACGCAGTAGTTCTTTCAAGCTTAGTAACTCAACTTAATAGGTTTACCCAGATCGCCCGGAATGCCGATCTCTTTTCCATTCAGAATCAGATTTACCGCCCCACCATTGGAGAAGTTGATCTTCAGGCCGCTTTTGCTTTTGAACGTATGAACCTGTTCTGCAGAAAGGCGGATCTTCTGTGGTTTGCCATTAGGAGCCGAGTATTCGATTTCAACTGAGTCCAGAGCTTCCACGATCAACTCAACCGGCTTGCCAGCTTCTGGCTTTGGAGTCGGAGTGGGTGTTGGCGTGGGCGTCGGCGAGGCCACCGGGGTCGGCGTCGGCGTTGGAGTCGCTGCCGGACTTGGACTTGGCGTTGGTGTCGGTTTTGCCGGAGTTGTTACCGCAGGGGTCGCCGACGGAGTGGGTGTTGGTACGGAAGCCGCGATGGTGGCTTGTGGTGATGCTGTCAGATTGGAAAGAGGACTTGGTGCTATAGTTGGCTCTACTTCAGTCAAAGTGCCCTCGATGGGATTATCCACGATCACCGGAGTGGCGCCTTCCATGGTTTGTGCGACTTCAGAACTAGGCACTTCAGCTTCTTTGGAATACTTGTCGATCATTTTCTTGGTGAAAATAATCAGACCCACCAGAACAATACCCAGTCCGATGACAACGTAAGTCTTGGTGTTCTTGTTTTCGCGCAAAGACTGCATCCCGTGGGACGAGCTGGTTTCAGGCGGAGGTGTGGCTTTGCGAATAGGGGTGACGGTGGCTTCAGGGGCTGGCGCGGATTCGGAAGTTCCCGTGCCAGCAGCGGCTTCTTCAGTTGCCGGGGCAGCACCCTTAGAGTCTTCGGTGGGACGGATGTAAGGTTTTGGTTTGGTGGAACCCATTTCTTCGTAGAAAACTTCCAGGATCTTGTCGGCATCCAAGTGCAGGAAGTTTGCGTAACTCTGAACAAAACCGCGCAGGAAAGTTTTTGCCGGAAGCTGGGTTTCATCACCCTCTTCGATGGCTTTTAAAACTTTGCTGCTGATTTTTAAAGAAAGACCAATTTCATGCAGAGAGAGGCCCTTTTCCTCGCGGGCTTTCTTTAGAAGTTCGCCGGTCTTTTTCATTAGTGTCCCTTTCGAATCAAACTGAGCATTCCCTTGGCCTTGTCGCGATAGGTACCGGTGGGATAATATTTTATCAATTCCTCGAATCGTGCGACAGACTTGGATTTGTCCCCTAGACGATAGTACGCCAGGGCACTGTAGTAATGAGGTTCGTCGTACAGACTTTTCTGACAGAATCCGATCGCACGATCCAGGGCCTCGGCAGCCCGACCATAGTCCTTTTCCTCAAACAGCGTGCGCCCGTAGTAGGTGTTGGCAACGCAGTCATCTGTCTGCGTTTGCATCACCTTGGAAAAAGCATCACGGGAGGCTTTGAATTCCTTTTGATTGAATTTTAAAAGCCCCAGATTGATGTAGGCTTTTTCAGGGCTCCCGTAAGTCAGATCGTTGATCACGGTGCGGATCTCTTTTTCCGCCTCGGGATATTTGCCGGCTTCGATGAGCACGCGTCCCAGGTTGTTTCGCGCATCCGAGTAGCGAGGCTCCATTTTCAGGGCTTCACGCAGATGTTTTTCCGCCAGATCATAGCGTTCGCGATAGAAATAGACCTGTCCCAGATTGTTCTGTATGGCTGGATTTTCGGGATCAAGCTCTGCAGCCTTAAGGAGTTCCTGCAGGGCGAAAGGATAGTTGCCACTTTCGATGTGAGCAGCTCCTAAACGGAGATGAAGTTCAGCCTTTTTTTTATCCTGTGATCTGCTGCTGGCACAACCGACCAGAGAAAGAGCACATAGAGCGAGAATCCATTTACGCATGCTAAAAAGGTATCACTCAAGGCTTAAGAGTCAACCCTGAGTTCCGCAATAGTTTCGACGTGATCCGTCTGTGGGAACATCTCGAAGGCCTGCACTCGGTCAAGCTTGTAGGAAAGTCCCAACTTCTGCGCATGCGCAAAGAACCAGTTAAGATCTCGAGCCAAAGAAACCGGATGACAACTGATGTAGATAATTTTTCGGGGCTGAGCTGCCGCCAGGGTCTGCATGGTGTATTCGCTGGCGCCTGCGCGGGGAGGGTCAAGAAGGACCAGGTCCTCTTTGGCGATGGAGGCCCGGCGCATATAGGATTCAACATCGGACCCGAAGTAGGTCATGCGCTTGTCGTGAATTTTGGAGCGGGCTCTTTCCACCAGCTTGGGGTTGAGCTCCACGCCGATGACTTCTGCCTCAGGGTATTTTTGGGCTAAAGGGAAGGTGAAGTTCCCGGCGCCCGCATAGAGGTCGAACACTTTTTTATAGGCATGATCTCCAGCCCAGTCCAAAGCCGTGCGTAGTAAATCCTCGTTCTGGAAGCGATTCACCTGGGAAAAACCAATACCGTCATCGTCATCTGTGATCAGGCCATAGCGAACATCGCCTTCCTCGGCGATATACATCTCCATACGCAGAAGATCTTTCGCATTCTTCGAGGCCGCCCAGTTTTTCACTTCGGCAAAACGAGTTGTCAGTGCCTCTTCGGTGATCAGGCAGTCCATGGTTTCGACAATTTGGTGTGAGTTGCGGGCAAAGAATCCGAAGCGGTTATTTTTAAACTTGGGCTGAATGCGATTGCGATAGCGCAAAACGCGCGGGCTTGGCTGGATAGGCAGATAGGTGAAATCCAGGTCGCGATTGAATTTTTTCAATGTTTCAAAAACGATGGCTTCTTTCTGCCTGCGCTGTTCATCTTCATTGAGGTGCTGCCAATTACAGCCGCCGCATGTGTGTGCCACCGGACAAGGTGGTTCCCGGCGGGAAGGGCCTGGTGTCAGGACTTCCACAATACGGGCTTCCATAAAGTTCTTTTTGGCCAAAGTGATTTCGGCCAGAACTTCTTCATTGGGCGCTGCTTGAGGAACGAAGACAACCATGCCCTCGTGTCGAGCGACTCCAGCACCGCCAATGGCGAGTTTTTCAATATTAAGTTTGATCTTGGAACCGAGAAGGGGAGCTTTCGCTCCCCTTTGGTTTGATTTTGCAGACATTATATCAACCGCAATTTCAAATATGGATCTGGAAACGACTAGGCGTTGCAGATCTCGTGTTTTTCGAAGAACAAAGCCAATTCACGAGCCGCAGACTCTACAGAGTCAGAACCGTGAACTGCGTTTTCACCAACGTTGTCACCGAATTTCGCGCGAACTGTTCCTGCGTTAGCTTTTTTAGGATCAGTAGCACCCATGATTTCGCGGTTTTTCAAAACTGCGTTTTCACCTTGAAGACACATCAACATAACTGGACCGGAAGTCATGAAAGAAACAAGCTCACCGAAGAAAGGACGTGCGCTGTGTTCAGCGTAGAATTCTTCAGCTTTAGCTTTGGAAAGAACAGTGATTTTCGCAGCAGCGATTTTCAAACCGTTCGCTTCAAACATGCTCACGATATCGCCGATAGCGTTTTTCTTCATGGCATTTGGTTTAATGATAGAGAATGTTTGTTCGATAGACATGGTGTCTCCTTGTTTTAATGACAAACTGTTTTAGTAATTTCGAAGAACCTAGGAGTTTTAACGAATTGAGTGACACATGTCCACTCTTGGTTTCCTTGACCGGCATTGGTGACAATCAATTTTGTCTCTACGGCCAGGTCGTGACCTTCGCTAGCTTGGGTGAAGTTTTGATATGTGATCTCGTAAGTGCGGCCTGGTGTATTCCAAAGATTCAAAGTGAACTCGACATCTTCAGTAGTCATGATCTGGATTTCATCGACTCTTCCGGCAAAGGCCGTGCTGCTGGCCAATAGGGCAAAGACCAATAATTTCTTCATGTTAGCTCTCCTGGGAGGCCCTTAAATACGGCCCCGGATTGGCCACTGTCAATGGGAATTTGCCGCCAGGGGTCACATTCTTCTCTATATTCGATCTGGGATATTCGATAGCGTGATTTTTATGCGGTTGAATCGATGGATGCTCACTTCCGGACTCTTACATGCGGCCTTGGCGGGAGCCTTGGTGGTCATCGTAGCTCCGGATATTCTAAGAACCAACCCTCCACCTGCAGAGTTGGTGGAGGTCCACTACTCTTCGCCGCCATCCAAGGCCGTGCGTTCTGATAGTGGTTTTGGCAAAGCTCAGAAGGCTTCTAAAAGTCATGGCAAAGGTGAGAAGACAGATCCCAAAGTATCTTCCTTGTTTAAGACCTATGACTTTGCGCCTTCCGATTCTGCCTATCCGAAGGACGGTGCAAAGTCCGGAGGCTTTCGGGATTCACAAAGTTATCAACTGGATTCGGCGATGATGTTCGCCGACACCGATGACTGGGCTTATCATCAGGAAGTTTTTAAAAAGATCGACAGTCAGTTGATGTTTGATTCGGTGCTGGCACAGTCGTTCCCCGAGGGGAAACACAGCCATACAGCCAGGGCGATTATATTTCAGGCCAAGTTTGAGTTTGTGCTGGATTCACCCACGCTGAATTTGCGCAAACAAAAGGAATTTGGAAAGCCGGTTTTGGTATTCCGCAGAGCCACCTCGGAAAAGCCCGTAGCCAACACTTTGGGTGATCACCTTATGAATGGTGGAATAGACTATGATGCTTTTGCCATGGTGGAAAAGTGGCAGAAGTACAACAAGAAGAAGTTCCTGAGACAGGCGGAATACGATCCGTTTGCTCACTACAGAAGTGATCCCGCCTACAATCTTTAAAAGATAATCTTAAGACTGAAGCCAATTCCTGAAGGCAGCCACCACACGGTTTCCTTCTCGCAGCGTTCGGTGGATCTGCCGGCGGCGCATTGATCCTTGGGAATAAAGAAGTCCATTTCAAAGCGGTTCTGGCTATCCGTCGAAGACGACATATTCAGATTATCCAGGATATTCAATGACGACAGGGCATCTGACTCATCTTTTTGTGTGGAAGCTGAGTGCGCGCGCGAGATGCGAACCCGTCGAACCATTCTTTCTGTGGTTTCACGCTCGCTTTCATCAGAGTCGGCATTTTTGCGGATCAGCAGGAAGGGGACGGACATGTTTGAGAAATTTACGTCTTTCAGAATATTCAGATCAGCCAGGCGAACCTGTGCGACGCTGACTTGGCTGCGTTTTAAAGCCATGCGCATATTATGGTCGCTTTCTCTGGCTGCCGGAAGCAGAAACAAAAGACCGGCACGTCCGCCGCGCACAAAGCCGACGTTGCTGTCACGCACAGAGCGGGGAGCTTTGCGAGAAACCTCCACCTCAGACATAAATTCCCACTCGGAGATTTCAAAAGTCATTACCACAACGCTGAAGGGATTTTGACGGTCTGGGGCGCAAAGATCCTCTGTAAGAAATGGAACCAGCAGGCGAACATAGTCTTTTGTTCTTTCGCAGGCTTGATGGTCGCGCGTATCCACGGCCACCATCAGACCACGAGCAAAGCCATCAGCTGAATCGCTGAAAGGTGATTTTCCGGCCCTTGCAGCCAGGGTCGAAAGAAAAACACATAATGTCAGTAGAAGCTTTGTGTGTCTCATTTGGAGGTTTTATCATATCCCGCTGGTTAAATGGGTTCTCATTGAACCCAGAATAAAATTTTCTCAGGGTGTTCAATCTCTGAACATTTTAAAGAGAGCGCATGAACTTCAATGCAAACTGAACATTGGCGTTGATGGCTTCAATCTCTTTCATTTGTACAGAGCTGATCAGGCTTTCCACATTCTTTTCCACTTCATCATAAATGTTCGTTCCTTGTGTCTGCTTCGTTGAAGATACATTTTGAATCTGTTCCCAGTCGTATTCAGTCGGCAGTCCGTAACCGGAAGCACCCTTCAGGAAGGCCGCAGGCTGAGAGAACATGTCGCTGATTTCGGTCAAGGCTGTGACAATTTCTTTTTGTCGGGTGGTGATACCTTTTTTTGCAGCTTTCTTTTCTTCCGCCATCACCTGTTCAGTCAGTTGGGCTTTGATGTCGGCCTTCAGGAAGCGATGGGCTCCGTTTTCCAGAAGAACAATCGCGGCAGCTGACTTTGTGCGGGCTTTGCCATCCAGAGCACTGATGCGGGCATAGGCCTTTGCGCGTTGGGCGGCAGGCATCTTCAGGAATTCAAAGAAATCCTTCTGTCCCAAATTCAAAGACTGGCGCAGAACATTGAAGCTCATTTCATAGCGATCTCGGTATGAATCAAAGAGATAACCGTTGTTGATGGCCTGAAGTCGGTTGGAGAACATGCGGTTGTCAGTAATCTTCAGTCGCAATAGCTCTTTTTCCAGACCCATCGGAGTCTTGATGCTGACATCAATCAGGCCTGGGCGGAAGATCGAGCCCTTCATCAGGTTCAAAGACTCCACAGCGCAATTGTTGGATGTGAAGTAGTATCTGCCATCATAAGACCAGTGGGTTTCGATCGTGCGAATGACGAACTGGCGGATTTCATCGCGAGTCAGGTTCATCGGAATGCTGCGCAGATCACGCAATTCTGTTTTGGTATATTCTTCGATCACCTGATTCATCGGTACCAGGAACAAGCGGGATGGATAGTCCCCCGTCAGACCTTTCAGGGTGTTGATTTGAATGCTGTTCACGAAGGCGCGATAAGAAAGAACGATGTGATCGTTCAGATCCTTCAGGCAATCCGGTCCGACAGATTTTCTTTCTGGTGCGCACATGACGATGCGGAACATGGAGTGACCCCAGCCGCTCATCATGGCCTCACCTTCGCCCGCCAGAAGATAGTGAATCTGGTAAATGCGACTTGGGTCAATAGAGCGAAGCGGACTGTTTTTTCCTTTGAAATCCGGAATGACGTAGTTCAAAGGCACCTGACAGCGGCTGTTCGGGAATGGGGTGTGATTAAATTTCGTTCTGAACAGGTGATACAGGGAAGGACGACGGCAGGCATAATCCGGGTCCATCAGGAAGTATTCCATATTCACAGGGAACGATTCATAGGCACTGGTCAGCTCATAGATATCCGGACTGCGATGTTTCATCCAGGATTCATCACTGTCGACGAAACCGGCAATCATAGTGAAATATGGATTTTGGGAATAACTGCGGTACATGTTTTCATACGGTCGGCACTCGGGGCTGGTGCGGCTGCTATTGTCACGCTCTTTCTCGTCTTTACACTGGCGAATCATACGGGCTTCTTCAGCGTCATGTTCATTCAGGCGGTCATAGGCATGAATCGTTTCATGAACAACAGTGGCAAGGATCTCTCGATAGAATGTTTTGTGAGTGCGCTGGGTGGCGGTGGCATTTTTTTCTCCACGCAGGATCTCAGGAACTGCTTTCAAATCAATGCGGATAGATCCCCAGGCCAGTTTCCCTAAAGCATGATCACCATGCTCCTTCAGACTTTCAAAGCGGACTTCCACAGGTTTTTTGAAGGATTGTTTGATGGAAGCAGGCAGCAGGTCTTCTGCTTGTTGCAAAAGAATCTGGGCGTTCTTGCGGAAGGCCTTATCAGAGGGGCCTTTGCTCAGAATGTACTGAAATGCCTGAGCATGGCAGGACATCATCAGCATGGCGGCGATCACAAAACCGGTTTTTTTCATAAGCCCCTCGTTGGCAAAATGACTCAGGTTTTTAAAGCTTCAACAGGGATTTTCAATGCGACAATCGGACCAAGCTCAACGCCCCGTAATTTCGTGTTTGGCAGGTAAAAGTGTCTAAATCTCATAACATAGGGCCTTGGTTGTCATCGCCAAGGGCGACTCATTCTGAGACAGCAAGGTGCAATAAAAAAGGGCCACCCGCGAGGGCAGCCCTTTCTTGAGAAGAGAGGAGGTAACAAATCAGAATCGAAAATTACATTTTCAAGATGCCTTCAGCGATCTCAAGATCGGAAGCTTGAAGTTTCGGGTTTTCAGCGCGGATAGCTTCCAAAGCTTTTTGCAAAGAGATACCACGGATAGCACCATCAGAAGCGATCATCGTTGCCGCATCTTCTTTTGCTTCCAAAACCAATTTCAGTGTTTCACCAGAGATAGATGCGGAAGTTGCAACCACACCACCTGTTGTCATCAAAGGAATCGCAAGAATGGAATCAACTGTGGAAGTTACAGAGGCAGAGTAAACTTGAGAGATCTCAGTTGCTTGAGCAACAGTTGCAGACAGCAACAATGCGATAATCAGGGACTTTTTCATGGAAACTCCTTTAAGTTAAATGGCTTTAATTGCTGAGGACCGCTAATGCAGCAAGGGTGCCAAGGTGTTTCAACATGAGATTTCGGGGGTTTAGGTCAGAAGCGACGCTAAAAATGAAGTCAAAGAGTGTTCACATATTTTTCAGGGACCGCCCAGAAACGGCCCCTGCTGTGATCACTTAAAGAGTTTGCAGGAATTGGATCAGATTGCGTTTGTCTTCGGCAGTCAGGATCTCTTTACCGTCTTTGATAAAGATATCGATGTCATGGCCGGCGTTGCTCATGCCCACACGACGTGTGTCGTACAGGTGCGCACGGGTTTTCCAGTCTTTCGGAGTTTTTGCGCCTACGGGATAGCCCGCGCACTCGAAGTCATAGTCCGTTTTCGTGTTCAGGGCTTCCCCGGAATAATAAGCCACCGGTCTTTGTGCAGCAGGAGTCAAAAGCGCACACAGATTCGGGATGGAGTTGTTGTGCATATAAGGCCAACGCGCCCAGATGCCCACCAGCGGAGGCGGGACATAGCCTTCTTGAGCCTTGATCACGATGCCATTCTTTTTTGAGATCGCCAGATCATTCAGTTGCTCCAGAGATTTCATGCCCAGTCGGCGATGCGGATCGGTGCCGACATTTACGACCGGTGTTTTTTCCTTGTAGTGAACAGAAACTGTTTTTAAGCGTTCAGCAGAGGAAAGAACCAAAGCGTAAGGCAAACTCCAGGCTTTTTCATAGCGCCCATGGCATTTTGCGCAGTTGTTATTAAAGACCTGCTCACCGGCCTTCGCGCGGCCCAGATCAATTTTTTCCGCTGGGTAGAAATCCGTGATGTGCGGAGCCTCAGACGAGAAAACCGCCGTCGTGAGTTCTTTGATGACATCGTCATTGTCCGTCAGCCACTGCTCTAGTTCATGTAGATCCGCGCCACGGCCGATCTCATTCCAGATCAGGTTCGTGAAGATCGGGTTTCCGCTCAGGACACTGCCGTCAGACAGCCAGCGATTTTTGTATTTCAGATTCCACCAGACGGCAGGTTTGGAGTCTGCGGGTTTGTCGTCAAGGTACACATCTGCTCGAGGGAAGCGTTCATGCCAGCCACTGAAGCTGGCATAGGGATCTTTAGCCCGGCGATTCAAGGACAGGCTTACCTGAGCCAGCGACGTATCCAGTCCCAAAGCTATGGGTTTCTTCAAGGAGACGGCTTTCAAATGATCTTTAGCTTCCTCCAGAAGTTTTCGTTCAGCGTTGGTGGCGCCGGAGTATGCTTGGAAAAGATGTGGGTCTATCAAAGGCACCACTTTTTTGGCTTTGATGAAGAACTCGTTGGCTTTCGGGAATCGGTTGGTCATTCCCAAGACTGTTTTCCCGAACAGATTGGAAGAGTGGCAGGCAGCGCAGCTGAACGTAAAGCCCTTGGCGCCATTTCTTTCAATTAAGCCAAAGCCCATCAGCTCATTCGGGCGGATGCCATTTGGATAAGGAACAGCGTAAACACCGCGCTCGGTTTCTTTGGGATATTCATGCAGTCCCAGGTCTTTAAGAACGTCGTTGAAAGTCTTAAAGCCACTAAGGCCTTTCATTATGCTTTGAATCCATTTTCTGAATGGATTGCGCGTGTCCTCTTCCAGCAGGCGACGAACAGGCGCGTAAGGTGGCAACATACCTGTGACAGTGACGGGATAAATTTGAGCGTGGATCTTTCCTTGAGTCTGAAAGTGCAGGAATTCTTCCTGGGACCAGTTGTAGATATTAGCGCGGCCCCCAGCGGGAACCGGTGTTCCTGCGGACCAATCAGGTTCGATGGCGAAAGCGGGAAGGGCGGCGATAACGGTCAGTATTACTAGAGTCAGTTTCATATCTGACCGTTATAGCGGCGAACGGCGAAGAGACAAAGTGATAATCTGGAAATCTCAGTCATTTCCGGGCACTAGGTCCGTCCGCATGAAAAAAAGAAAGGCTACCGTGTCTTAACCAGGTCACGCAGATTGACGTTGTGGGTTCCAGAATAGCCAGACAAAGAAACCAACGCCGTGCCGTTGCTATAGACGGTAATAACATGGCCCGAGTAGCTGCTGTTATAAACGATGCGGTTTCCGGCGCAGATGCCCTGAGCGCAGGTGATCGGCTGACTGAGTGAGCTGAGGGGCACCATGTGAGTTCCGCTGTAGCCTTCGATGGCGACACTTGCCTGACCATTATTGAACACCTGAAGAACGCGGGCGTTCATCGTGTAGTTGTACATCATGTTTGATCCTACGCAGATGCTTTGTGCGCAGTTGAGGGCTCGTGACAACTGAGAGATTGGGACGCTGTGAGTGCCGGCATAGCCCTCAAGAGTGACCAGAGCTTGGCCATTTGCATAGATCTTTAAGATTTGACCTTTGTAAGTGCTGGAGTACATCACGCGTTCACCGACGCAGAATCCACCCGAGCAGCTTAGCACCTTGGCAAGTTGCGAGATCTTTACGAAGTGAAGACCGGCATATCCTTCGATGGCCACTTGGGCTGTTCCAGAGCTATAAATGGCTTTGATGGTGGCCTCATAAGTGCCGCTGTAACGAACGCCCTGACCGACACAGAAGTCATTCAGGCAGTTGACGGATCGGCTAAGTTGAGAAATATCCACGACATGCACGCCGGAATATCCATCCAAAACAACCTGGGCTTTGTTATTAGAGAAGATAGCGCGAATCACGCCCGAGTAAGAGTTGGTATATAGAATATTGAAACCACTGCACAGACCGCCCAGACAGTCTGTTTTGGTGGCGATCTGGCGACGATCCACATCGTGGGTTCCGGTGTAGCCATCCAAGTGCACGCGAACGGTATTTGAATTCAATACCTCGACGATCTGGCCTGTGTAAGTGTTTGAATAAAGAATGGCACTGCCACGGCTGATGGGGGCCGGTCTGCTGTCCTGAGCAACGGAAGGATTCACTGGCGTCGATGGGGCTGCTGGTGTCGACGGGGAACCCGGTGGAGGCGGTGGATTGTGAGGCCGGACTGTTTCGGCAGTTGTTTGTTCAATGACTTTCAGATTCAACTTTGCAATTTCATAGTTGGAAAACGCGCGCAGGTTGGTGTCAGCGGCTCCGCCATAGGATTCAGCCACCAGCTCAATAGAGGTGATCTTTTCACTGAGATTCAAGTTTTCAGAGGTAAGAACGTCACCGGTGTTCAGGACCTGGCTGTTTGTAAACTCCCGAACAGCGATGGATCGTCCGCTTTCGGTGATGACTTTGGCGCTGTGAATTTTCAGGCGCTGGTTATCGACCTTGATTTCAAGACGGTTCAGGATCAGAGCTTTTTGCAAGGTCACCTGATAAAGGGTGCCGCCAGATTTACGCGACATGGAAGTAATGTTCAAAGATCCCGAATACTCCGTTTGAACCGGTGTCACATCCTGATTGGGTGCTGTTGGAGCTGTGGAAACATCAGTGGTGATATCGTCCCAACTGCCTGGATCGGGAAGATCGGTGATGACTTCCGCTTGGGCGATGTTGTGAGCCAGGGATAGCAACGCCATCAAAGAGGCGATTCTAGAACGTTTCATAAATACTCCTAAAAATTGATCAACGTCGGAGCTGTTTCAATATGCGGTCCAAGTATTTTGGGCGTGAAAATCAATTTAATAGAGAATGAGCGGAAGAGATTGTCTTAGAATTAAACAGCCACCAAAAATGGGCAGGATTGATAGAGCCCGGCAGGAAATAAAAAACCCACGACATTTCTGCCGTGGGTTTTTAAAGTGGGATCTAAAAAATTAGAACTACTTTTTCAGCATGGATTGCATAGTCGTACCCATGTCCGCTGGGGAACGGGAGATTTTGCAACCGGCAGCTTCAAGCGCTTTGAACTTCGCTTCAGCTGTGCCTTTGCCGCCGCTGATGATCGCACCAGCGTGACCCATACGCTTACCAGCCGGAGCCGCAGCACCCGCGATGAACGCAGTTACCGGCTTTTTGAAGTGAGCTTTGATGTACTCAGCAGCTTCTTCTTCAGCTGTACCACCGATTTCACCGATCATGATAACGCCGTCTGTGTCTGGATCTTCATTGAACAATTTCAAAACGTCGATGAAGTTTGTGCCATTCACCGGGTCACCACCGATACCCACGCAAGTGGATTGACCGATGCCAAGCGCCGTCAACTGACCCACAGCTTCGTAAGTCAATGTGCCAGAGCGGGAAAGAACACCGATACGGCCGGCTTTGTGGATATGGCCTGGCATGATACCGATTTTGCATTCACCTGGAGTAATAACGCCCGGGCAGTTAGGACCCACCAAGCGAGTGCGTTTACCCTTCATGTATTCTTTTACTTTCACCATGTCCAAAACTGGAATGCCTTCAGTGATACAGATGACAAGATCCAGATCCGCATCAACTGCTTCCATGATGGAGTCCGCTGCGAATGGAGGTGGAACGAAGATCACAGAAGCGTTGCAACCAGTGGCTGCTTTGGCTTCTTTCACAGTGTTGAACACTGGAAGACCGATGTGAGTTGTGCCACCTTTACCCGGAGTCACACCACCAACCATTTTAGTTCCGTAAGCCAATGCCTGCTCAGAGTGGAAAGTCCCTTGAGCACCAGTGAAACCTTGGCAGATAACTTTTGTGTCTTTGTTAATAAGAATTGCCATGTCGCTTATCCTTTAATCGCAGCAACGATCTTTTTAGCTGCATCAGTCAGGTTGTCGGCTGGAGTGATGTTCAAGCCAGACTCTTTCAACATCTTTTTACCCAATTCCACGTTTGTACCTTCAAGGCGAACAACCAATGGAACTTTCAAGCCCAATTCTTTGGACGCCGCGATCACGCCTTCCGCGATGATGTCACATTTCATGATACCACCGAAGATGTTAACCAGGATGCCCTTTACGTTTTTGTCTTTCAGGATGATTTTGAACGCCTCAGTCACTTTCTCTTTGTTAGCGCCGCCGCCAACATCCAGGAAGTTTGCAGGCTCAGCACCGTGCAATTTGATGATGTCCAAAGTCGCCATCGCCAGACCCGCACCGTTCACAAGGCAGCCGATGTTACCATCAAGCTTGATGAACGCAAGGTCGAACTTGGAAGCTTCGATTTCAGAAGGTTCTTCTTCGTTCAAGTCACGCATTTCAACGATGTCTTGATGACGGTAAAGAGAGTTGGAGTCGAAGTTCATTTTCGCATCCAAGCAAAGAACGTCGCCCTCTTTGGTCACAACCAATGGGTTGATTTCAGCGATAGAGCAGTCAGTGGCAATGAAAGCGTTGTAAAGACCGGCGAAGAATTTCACCGCTTTGTTCACGATCGCTGGTTCCATACCGATTTGGAAAGCCAGTTCGCGAGCCTGGAACGGCATCAAACCCACAGTTGGATCGATGTCGACTTTTTTGATCGCGTCTGGATTGTGTTCAGCAACTTCCTCGATATCCATACCACCTTCAGAAGAAGCCATCATAGCGGCTCTGCCAGTCGCACGGTCGATCAAGCAAGCAACGTAGTATTCTTTAGCGATGTTGCAACCTTGCTCGATGAAAACTTTTTGAACAACTTTACCTTCAGGGCCTGTTTGGTGAGTCACCAAAGTCATGCCGATCATTTTTTTGGTGAATTCAGAAACTTCGTCCAGGGACTTTGCAACTTTAACACCGCCGCCTTTACCGCGACCACCGGCGTGGATCTGGGCCTTAACAACCCAAACGCTTCCACCGATTTCTTTTGCCGCAGCAACAGCTTCTTCAGGAGAGTGAGCCAGCTTCCCTTTAAGGGTGGCTACTCCGAACTTTCTCAAGACTTCTTTGGCCTGATACTCATGAATATTCATTTAATAACTCCGATTACTGAACAGTTTTAAGAGCAGATACTAGGGTGCGAACTGCGTCCACAGACTTTTTGAACTCTTCCTGTTCTGCAGGATTCATCTCAAATTTGTGAACTTTTTCGATACCTTTACCACCGATAGTTGCAAGCACGCCAACCATCAGACCTTCGTTAACACCGAATTCACCAGTCAACTCAACAGCAACTGGAAGAACGCGTTTTTGGTCTTTCAAGATTGCTTCAGCCATTTCAACTGCACCGCGTGAAGGAGCGTAGTAAGCAGAACCTGTTTTCAAGTGGCCGCCGATTTCAGCACCGGCTTGTTTTGTTCTTGCAACGATAGCTGCGATTTTGTCTGCAGGCAGAAGCTCTGTCAGAGGAATACCAGCTACAGAAGTGTGACGCACAAGAGGCATCATCGCATCACCGTGGTTACCGATTACGATACCAGTAACGTCTTTAACGGAAACGCCCAGCTCTTCCGCGATGAATGTGCGGTAACGAGCGGAATCAAGGCAGCCGCCCATTCCAAGAACGCGCTCACGAGGGAAGCCCAAGATTTGTTTTGCGTAAACAGCCATAACGTCCATTGGGTTACAAACCACGATCACGAAAGAATTTGGAGCGTATTTTTTTACGCCTTCACAAACGTCTTTAACGATTTTTGCATTGATACCAACAAGCTCATCACGGCTCATGCCTGGCTTGCGTGGCATACCGGCAGTGATGATAACAACATCAGCATCAGCGATATCTTCGTATTTGTTTGTACCTTTGATGTTGGTGTCGAACATCTCGATAGCGGATGCTTGAGCCAAGTCCAAAGACTTTCCGATGGCAGCGCCTTCGTTCACATCAAGAACTACTACGTCTCCAAGTTCTTTTTGAGCTGCCCAGTGAGCAGTAGTTGAACCAACGAATCCCGCACCAATGACGGCGATCTTATTTCTTTTGTGTGCCATTGTAATCTCCTTCAGGCATCAGAGCTTGCAGGACAAGGACCTTGGCGAAGTGGACTTCGCAAGTGCGGTCATTCCCCTACAAGCTCTTAAAATGAATAGAAAAAATAAAAACTTGCGTTCGATGACCCATTCAATATCAAATCGTATTTAGAGACAACACTTACCGCTCGGCGCAGAGGCGCTTGGAGAGAGAATCTGGACCGGAAATGAGCATCATCAGCCTGCAAGACGTCACAGTGAGCTTTGAAGACCATACGGTTTTGAAGTCCATTCACCTGGAAATTCCAGCAGGCGAATCCTTTGTTATTGTCGGTCCCAGCGGGCAGGGGAAAACAACCCTTTTAAAGGTCATGGCGGGTCTTGTAACCCCTCAGAATGGCAAAGTTTTTGTTGAACAAAAGGAATGGATAACGCTAGGCAGAAAAGAGCGTCTTTCTGTGCTTAAAAAAGTGGGTATCCTGTTCCAGAAGAATGCTTTGTTCGATTCTTTGACCTGTGTTCAGAACATCAGCTTTCCTTTGCGGGAAACCACAGAGCTTTCGGACTGGGAAATAACAAAGAAAGCAGAGTATTTCTTGGATGCCGTCGGTATTCCCCATGCCCGTGATTTGTACCCCGATGAAATCAGCGGTGGGATGCAAAAGCGCCTGGGTATTGCCAGAGCACTTGCTCTAGATCCGGAGATCATTTTTTACGATGATCCCACTGCGGGTCTTGACCCCATCACTTCACGAAAAATTATTGAACTTATCTTGAAGTTGAAGAAAGAAAAAGGTTCCACCATTGTTGCCATCACCAACGATATGAATCGGGCTTTCCAGATGGCGGATCGAATCGGTGTGGTGGTCGATCAAGAGTTGATAATCACCGGCAATCCAGAGCAGACCAAGAATCACGCCGATCCTCGAGTGCATCAGTTTGTCAGAGGTCTTTTGCATGGCCCTCTGACAACCACGGCGTAGCTATTTCGCAAAAAACTGCAGGTAAGCAAGTTCCAGGGTAAGCCCTGATATAATCGCTGTAACGATCCAGTTACCTACTTTGTCTCTTGGACTCAGTGATGCCAAGTCATTCTTCGTAATGGGTTGGGTTCCGAGGGAAACCAGGCTGACCGTAAGTGCAACAGCATTTCTAGATTCCGCAGGAACAGCAAAGATCACAATAATCAACAGGGGCTGAATCCACCAATTTAACTTGCGCGAAAGGGAGTTCATTAGTCGTTCCTTTGGATCGGTGTAGAAATTCTGCCAAACTTTTCTTTTAGCATGGTTGGTATGTCTATCTTGGGCTCAAATTCATCATCAAGGCGAACACGTATAGAGTCTTTCTCTTCTTCATCCGGATTGCCGGCGCTTTCTCCATCATTGCCTCCATCGGAATCGTCAGTGTCGTCTTCATCGGAAGGAGGTGCCTTCGGATTGGGCTCCTTTGGTTTCGGCTCTTTCGGTTCTTTGGGTTCTTGTGGTTCTTTGGGTTGGCTAGGCTCCTTTGGTTCTTGTGGCTTGGGACTTTCCTTTGGCGGGGTATCTTTCTTTTGATCTTTGTTGCACTCAGCTGAGGTGACACAGGTGACGCCTCCGAGTACAGCGCCCGTGATGCTGCCCGCCAACTTTACAAACCAAGGTCCGGGAACACCCGCGCCAGCTGTTGCCCCATTAAAGATGTCCGAGGTGCATTTTGTTGTGCAAGCGTTAGAAGAGTAAGCAGCCATATCCATTTTAGAGAACAGGCCACGAGGTCTGTCGTTATCATTGCTTGAGGAGGAGCCGGGCATTGAAGTGTTGCCCCGGCTATTTCTCGGGTTGGCTCCAAGCTGAGACTCGTTGATACGATCATCATTCTGATATGGAGTGCTTGAAACCGGAGGTGAACGCTGAAGTCCGTTGGTTGTCTCGACCTCAGTGCGATTCGTCGATGTACGTTGTGCAAGAGCGCCGAATAGTGAACTTCTGCCAAAGATAGCCTCTGGCATGAAGTCGACATCTTGTCCGAAATTTTGTCGATTAGGAGGGGAGCTTTCCCAGCCCATGCCCAGCGTGCTTTTCATAAACTGCACTAATTCTAAGTCACTTCGATTTGAGAAGTCTTGAAAGCTCTCTCCTTGGATATCCAGAGGTAGCTGGTATCTCTCATGGAGATTTCTAGCAAGACCTGGAGCTACCTGTTGTAGCATGGGATTTAGCATGTGAGCAAACTCGGGTCGGCCAGCTGCATAGGAGACATCCATCAGAGTGAGAAGGGGTTCAACTAAGCCCTTCATAAGGCCCATTCGGTCAACTCGGGAGACTAGAAGTCTTTCGGTGTCATTGGGATTTAGTTCTGGATTCCAAGTCCTTAGGGCAATCGAAAACAGACGGATTGCCTCGGTATGTGATTTTTGGCCAGCTTGAGGGAAGAGATGTTCCAGTCTATTAATAGCTCTTTCTCTCTGATATTCGGCAATATTTCTAACTGGAATTTTTGGATTGCTGAGGGGATGAGATGCATTGGCTGCGAGGGAGGAAAGTATGATAGAAATAGTTAAGGTTATCTGTTTTGTCTTCATAATGGCTCCTTTATGTGGAGCTTTATAAGCGATGATTGTGCCGCCTGTTCGGAGGCGGCAAAGCGCTTATATTCGAGTTGGCGTCCGTCCCCTCCGAGAATTAAGACTAGTTCCAAGAATCCGGAAACCTTCACATTGCCGGTTGACCCGCGATCTTGAGGCCATCTAACATAACTAGGTGATTGAGTTCAAAAACCTCGTGAAAAGATTCGGTACAAGGACGGTTCTCAACGGATTAAATCTGCAAATCCGCGAGGGTGAAATCATCTTTATTCTGGGGACATCTGGGACAGGAAAATCCGTTCTTCTAAAAAATCTTGTAGGTCTGATGACTCCTGATGAAGGTGAAATCTGGATCGACAACGAAGAAGTTTCCAAATTTTCCGAAGAACAATATCTTCCCATTCGCAAAAAATGCGGCATGGTCTTTCAGCATCCGGCGCTTTTTGACTCTTTAAGTGTTTATGAAAATGTCGCCTTTGGGCTTCGCCGCCATTATCAACTTTCTGAAGAAGTCATTCGTGCCAAAGTGACAAAGGCTCTAAGTCTGGTGAACCTGCACGGTGTGGAAAAAAAGCGTCCCGCACAAATCTCCTACGGAATGCAAAAGCGTGTCAGTCTTGCCAGAACTGTGGCGCTGGAGCCGCGAATTCTTCTTTTTGATGAGCCCACGACAGGTCTTGATCCCGTCACAACCACGGCGGTGAATCAGCTGATTCTGGATCTGTCGCGTGAGCTGAAGACCACTTCTTTGGTCGTCAGCCATGATATGAATTGTGCTTTGGCGATTGCGGATCGAATCGTGGTTTTGGATAAAGGTTCGATTGTTGCTTTGGGAACACCTGATGAACTCAAAAAATCAGATCATCCTCTGGTAAAAGACTTTTTGGCAGAGGTGTTGGAAGCATGACAACGGTAATATCCCTCTTGGATCAGATGGGCGGAACATTGATGTTCCTTCAGAAGATTCTGCGCACGATCTTTTTCAAGAAATTAAAAACCCACGAAATATTTGAGCAGATCTGGAAAGTCACCGTGGACAGCTTTCCCACCACGGCGATGGCGGGTTTTTTTGTGGGTGCAATTATGACGGTTCAGTTCGGATTGCAGTTAAAAGAATTCGGAGCTTTGGGATATCTGGGGGCCTTGGCCACCAGTGGAACCTTCCGTGAAATCGGTCCTTTGTTGATCGCCTTCATGCTTAGTGGAAAAGTCGGGGCCTTTACTTCGGCAGAGCTGGGAACCATGAAAGTGACTGAGCAGATTGATGCCGTTCGCTGTCTGGGAGCCGATCCATTGCAGGAAATCATTGTCCCGCGTTTTATTGGAATCATTGTCGCCAGCTTTTTCCTGCTGGCAGCGGGTTTGGCGATGTCTGTTTTCGGTGGAATTCTGATGGGGGAACTCTTCGCCGGTGTGAACTATGAGGAATATCTTCGTCATGTGCCTTTGATCGTCAGTCCGGTTTCTATTCTGACAGGTCTGATTAAATGCGGCACTTTTGCCCTGGTTTTGGCGACGGTCTGCACATATCAGGGGTATTCCACTTCCGGTGGGGCTAAAGGTGTGGGCCGCTCGGTGGTTACTACGGCAGTCACAACGATGGTTTGCATTGTGGTGATGGACTGGATGACCAGTTTTATTGGTGACATCATTCTGACGATGATTCGAGGTTACAGACCATGATTGCACTGATTGCAGAGACAATGACCGGTCTATTTACTCCGCCATTCCGTCGCAAGGAGTTCTTTCAGCAACTTTATTTCGTAGGCAATAAAAGCCTGGTGATTGTGGTCTTCTGCGTGTGTTTTGCCGCGGTTGTGACCATTCTGGAATCCTCTTTCCATATGAAGATGGTCATTCAAAATGATTCGATGGTGCCGGGTTTTGCGGCTCTGTTAATTTTGCGTGAATTGGGGGCCATCGTCAGTGCCTTATTGCTCAGTTCTCGTGTGGGTGCGGGGTATGCCTCTGAAGTCGGCTCCATGCAGATCACGGAACAGATTGATGCTCTTAAAATGCTGGGAATTGATCCCGTGAACTATCTGGTTGTGCCGCGTTTTTTGGCCTGCATTCTGGGCGGCATGATGATCACGATCGTGGCCAATATGGCCTGTATTTTCTCAGCTATGGCAGTCAGTCAGCTTTATCTTGGCTACACACCTTCGATGTTCCTGACTTCCATGCAAAGATTCGTGGATTTCAAGGATCTGATCTTCGCAATGATCAAAGGCGCTTGTTTTGGCGCCGTGATTCCTCTGGTCGCTTGCTATTTCGGATTCCGATGTCAGCAAGGGGCCGAAGGTGTCGGAAGAGCAACGACAAATACGGTGGTCGTGTCTTCTATTGCTATCATTGTGATTGATTTTATTTTGTCCTATACTTTTAGTTATCTTTATTAGGGGAACGTATGAAGGTTGAAACCAAGGTCGGTTTATTGGCTCTCGTCTCAGCAATATTGGTTGTGGTCTTTGCCTATTTTATGGGATTTATCTCTCCGTTCTCCAACACCAAAGAACTTAATGTCATGTACAATTATGCCGGCGGTATCGAGGAAGGTTCCCCGGTTCGGGTCATGGGTATTAAAGTGGGCAAAGTGAAAGCCATCACTTTTGATCCGGGTTATAAATCCACAGAAGGTGAAGAGGTCAAACTGCGCCTGACGATCACCATCGATAAGAAAGCCTGGACCAGTGTCCGGAAAGATTCCAAATTCTTCATCAACCTGGCTGGTGTGATCGGGGAAAAATTCCTGGAAATCTCTCCGGGTTCTGTAGATTCCGGTGAATTATCTTCTGGTGACTATGTTCGTGGTGAAGATCCTCCGCGCGTGGATCAATTGATCTCTCAAGGTTACGGTCTGGCTGGAAAAATCATCGAGCTGGTGGAAAAGAATGAAGGCTCTGTGACCAGTATGATTCAACAATTGAATCAATTGACCACGAACTTCAACAAGACGCTGGTGCTTTTGGACAAGACGACCAAGAACAAAGAAATGGCAAGATTGCTTGATAATGCGATCAAAATCAGCGATGACGTGGCATATTTGACAGGAAAAATGAGATCGAAGAAGGCAGAAGAGACTTATGAGTTGGTTCATAAGCTTCTTTTCAGGCTGGAGCCTTTGGATGGTCCGACCATCCGCAAGTTCTTGCAGCAAGAAGGTGTAAAAGCCCGCGTTTTCTAAGATCTCCGCATCAAAGGGAGGTCCTATGTTAAAAATATCTATCCGCCAAGTGGCGATGGCAGCCGTATTCTTCGCGGCGACTCATGCTCAAGCCGAAGTTTTTCTGGGTGCGGACTCCAAATCAATTAACACAAAAGCGCGCTCCATTGAGACTGACTATGTCCAGGGAATGCGCGATGAACGCCTGGGTAACACCTATTCTTCCACCCTGAACATGCGTGATAAGCTCAAAGTGGGTGCGGGACTGTCTGTTGGCGGCGCTTTGGGAACATTGGGTTTCAACATGGAGTTGAATATCGAAGATGCTGACGGAGCGTTGGCTGGCTTCGGAACAGGCCATGGTTATAACTCTTTCCAATTGGCGTGGAAGCATGCTTTTGAAGGGGATTACTTGGCACCTTATATGACGGCTGGATATTCCCGCTGGTATAATTCCAACGGAAGTACGTCCGCCGCCACAGAATCCGGAATTCTGGACCGTGTTTTGACCGCTGAAGAGAAAAGAACAGGTCGTTTTGGCACAGATTTTGTGAATGCAGCATTCGGCCTTCAATATAATCAGCTTTCAGGCGATTTCCGCGGGGTTTCGATCTACGGAGAACTCATGTCCATGTACGAAGTGAAAAGATCTGTGTTGCTGCCAACAGGCGCCATAGGCGCCCTCTACTACTTCTAAGCCGGTTGGTGAAAAGGGCCCATCCACTTCGTTGTCGGGCCTTTTACTTCTCTCCGACGTGCTTGGAGCACGCCTCCGTTTCGTAAAAAACCCTCCGCCTCGCGGCTGAACCCTTTTGACCAACCTTGATTTTCGGGTTGGTCTTTTTGTTTCTGGCTTTCGCTTCGCGAGTCGCTGGTGCTGCTTGCTTTGCAAGTCGCTTCTTGGGGAATCTTTTATTTTTTCTTTTGAATTCAGAAAGACTTTTTATCTGTCAGGAAAAAATTCTGTCGACGGGAAAATGGCTCTGGTGGCGGGTTTCAGGGCATAAAAAAACCCCAGAGTTTCCTCTGGGGTTTAGTTTTAGAACTAAAAACTAGTTCCTAAGAAAAACTACTTAGCAGCTTTCTTAGTAGCTTTTTTAGTAGCTTTCTTAGCTACTTTTTTTGTAGCTTTTTTAGCTACTTTTTTAGTAGTAGTTTTTTTAGCTGCTTTCTTAGTAGCTTTTTTTGCTGCTTTCTTTGCCATGTGCTCCTCCTAGGATGCAAACGTTGTTGTTGTTTCTTAACTTACAAAACTTTACTTACTTTAAGTCTTCCCAATTCGACCAGCGCCGTCAACAAAAAATTTACCTTGCATATTTTTTGCGAGCATTCGTGTTCGTGGAGGTGCCCTTTGCTCATCGTTTTTTCGATTTCGCTGCTCGGACATGCGCTCGTTAGCCGAATACTTTCATCAGTGGCGCGGGATTTTGCATTCTCTCAACACTGGGTTCGATCTTTTTCGATCATGAACTTGGTTGTGATCTGCTTTTTCACCGCGTGTGCTGCCTCAACACCCACCTTGCTCTGGCTTTTCATCGGCATTCTTTGGATAACTTTAAAGTTTTTTCCCAAGATTTTGCGTTTTTTCCTGATTCGACGATTGCAAGGCGCGCTGATTCCGCTGCTTGATTGCGTGATTCTGGGTTTGCAAACGGGAAAATCTTTCCGCTCGTCGCTTCATGCGGGCATCGAATCACAAAGTGGTTGGGTGCGTTTGCAGTTGCTGGAGGTTTTTGAATCTTTGCAACAGTCGGAAGAAGCCATCGGCGTGAAATCCGCTCTGCTCAAGGGTTTTCAGGCGGAGCTGCGGGATATAGATCGCTCGCAAAACCGCTGTTTGGATCAAGTAAAGGCGCTTCGTAGGCACTATAAGATGCTTGAAGATTTTCGACGTAGGTCCGGACAAGTAAGTCAGCAGATCAAGATGCAGGCGATAATTGTCACCGCCCTTTACCTCGCGCTTTTTGTCTTTGTAATTACGCAATTTGGATTTCAAAAACATAAAAATCTGCTGCTCGGTTCCACATTTGTGTTCGTGGCGGGCTTATTTTTCATCTTTTATATCGGTCGGAGGATGAAATGGAAGGTGTAGCGCCCCCATTAAAGCTTTTGTTGGACGTAAAACGCGCGGTGGAACGCGGTCAATCCGTGCGCCAAGGTGTTTTAAGCTATCTAAAAAACGAAAAGGACGATTTGGCGCCGGTGGTGGCGCAGTGGCTCGCACTTTTACAACAAGGACAGGACACCAAAGAGTGCCTGATGCAGCTTTCTTCGCTGTATCGGCGCAGTTTGTTGCAGATTTTGGAGCGGGGACTGCGCGGGGAGGCGGTTTATACCGTACTTTTGCAGCTTGAAACAGAATTGGTGGAGGCCTGTCAGGAGGAAATATCAAATAAAGTTGCACGGTTGCCGTTTATTCTGCTGATTCCTCTGTTGCTCTTTCAGTTTCCCGCCTTTCTGATGCTCCTTTTTGGTCCGCTTCTTCAAAATTTTTTTCACTCTTTGGGAGGGGGGTGATAGAGTGCCTTTTGTTGGAGGATTCCTATGGCTCAGGCTGACAAAAAGCAAGCTGCCCTTGAAAAACTGGTGGATGAGTTGATGAAAGATCAACCCAGTCGTCAGCTCGTCAAGCAGCTCACGACAGAGCTTGGAATGCCTTACTCCTTGGACCCAATGACTCAAATCAATACGGTTCTGCAGTCCATGAACACAGTCTATCTTCGTTCCAACAGAAGAAGAGACTTAGAAAGATAGTTCCCATGTCACATATTTATGGTTCGATTCTGGAAGCGATCGGCAACACCCCGATGGTGCGTTTGAATAACGTTACAAAGGGCTCCAAACACACTTATTTCGCCAAGGTGGAATACTTCAACCCGGGCGGCAGCATTAAAGACCGCGTGGCCGTGGCGATGATCGAAGAAGCTGAAAAACGTGGTCAACTGAAGCCTGGTGGAACCATTGTTGAAGCCACTTCCGGAAATACGGGCGTGGGCCTGGCTTTGGCCGCATCTGTAAAAGGTTATAAATGCATTTTTGTGATGCCAGAAAAAATGAGCGATGAAAAAAGAGCTATTTTGCGTGCCTATGGCGCCAAAGTTGTCATCACTCCGATGGTGGCGCCGGAAGATCCGCTGAGCCATTATTCCGTGTCAAAAAAGATCGCCGATGAAACTCCGGGAGCGTTCCTGGTGAATCAATTCCATAACCCTGACAACCCTGAGCGTCACTATCGCACCACAGGTCCAGAAATCTGGAAGCAGATGGATGGAAAAGTGGACATGGTCGTGGGTGGTGCGGGTACGGGTGGAACACTTTCCGGTATCGCACGCTATGTGAAAGAAATGAATCCACAGGTCAAAGCGATCTGTGCAGATCCCATCGGAAGCATCCTTTATGATCTGTACTACCATAAAAAGATCGTTGATCCACCGGGCTCTTATAAAGTGGAGGGTGTCGGCGAGGACATGCTCCCTGACAACGTTCATTTGAATATCTATGACGGCTTTGAACGTGTTTCCGATCCCGAGGCTTTCGCGATGACTCGCCGTTTGGTGGCTGAAGAAGGTCTGCTGGTCGGTCCATCCAGCGCTTTGGCCTTGGTAGGAGCGATGAAAGCCGCTGAAAAACTGGAAAAACCTTCCAACATCGTGGTGATCTTCCCGGATAGCGGTCGCGCTTATCTGAGCAAGGCTTTCAACGACAAGTGGATGGTTGAAAACGAATTCCTGACTGATGCTGACATGAAAAACGCCTTCAACCGCGTGGTTTCTGCCGAAGAAGCCCTGGCTGATCTTAAAAAATAATAGAGTAGGTGAATGATATGAAAAAAATGAACGACAACCTTGGTTTTTCCACTCGTGCGATTCATGCCGGACAAGCTCCGGATCCTTCAACTGGCGCCATTATGACGCCGGTTTATTTGACCTCGACTTACGTACAAGAATCTCCGGGTGTTCACAAGGGCTGGGAATATTCCCGCACGCACAATCCAACTCGTCATGCTTATGAAAGCTGTATGGCAAGTCTTGAAGGCGGCAAACATGGTTTTGCGTTTTCTTCTGGTTGCGCGGCAACGACAACTGTTTTGCACCTTCTCAAAGGTGGCGATCATGTGATTGCCATGGATGACATGTACGGCGGCACTTTCCGTCTGTTTGACAAAATTCTTAAGCATGACGGTATGGAGTTTTCATTCGTTGATCTGACGAAGGTTGAAAACTTTGAAAAAGCCGTAAAACCAAACACCAAACTGGTATGGCTGGAAACTCCGACCAATCCGACTTTGAAATTGGTTGATATCAAAAAAATCGCAGCCATCGCAAAGGCCAAAGGTATTCTGGTGGCGGTTGATAACACCTTCATGAGCCCGTACTTCCAAAGACCTTTGGAGCTGGGTGCGGATATCGTGGTTCATTCTGCGACGAAATACATCGGCGGCCACAGTGATACTGTCGGTGGTATGGTCGTTGTATCCCGCGCGGATCTGGCAGAAAGAATGGCGTTCCTAAGCAACGGTATCGGTGCGACTCAAGGGGCGTTTGATTCCTTCATGTTCCTGAGAAGTTTGAAAACATTGCCACTTCGTATGAAGGCCCATCAGGAAAATGCCATGGCGATTGCGAAGTTCTTGGAAGGACATCCAAAAGTGGACAAGGTCATCTATCCGGGTCTGGAAAGTCATCCTCAGCATGCTTTGGCGAAAGAACAAATGCATGGTTTCGGTGGAATGATCACTTTCTACATCAAAGGGGGCCTGGATTCGGCTCGTAAGTTCCTGGAAAACGTGAATGTCTTTTCGTTGGCAGAGAGTTTGGGTGGGGTCGAGTCCCTGATCGAGCATCCGGCGATTATGACGCACGCCTCCGTTCCGCCTGAAAACCGCAAGGCTTTGGGGATCGACGACTCCCTGATCCGCCTTTCTGTAGGGGTTGAGGATCTGAACGACCTGATTGCCGATCTTAAAACTGCTTTTGATAAGGCATAACTGTTGACATGCAGGGGGCCAATAGATAAACCTTTGGTCTCTTTGAATTCCAGTGGCTTGGTAGCTCAGTTGGTAGAGCAGAGGACTGAAAATCCTTGTGTCGGCGGTTCAATTCCGTCTCAAGCCACCATTTTTCTAAAAAGTTCGAAGCAACAAAACCCGCTCATAAAGCGGGTTTTTTCGTTTCTGAAGCCTGATTTCCCAGGCGTTTTTTTAAGTGAAATAAATCAGCAGACACAGATACTGCAGGGCGGTTCCGCCCATCACGCAAACGTGCCATACGCCGTGGCCGTGTTTGATGCGTTCATCATTCAGGAAGAAGATCATGCCGATGCCATAGCTGATGAAGCCTGCGATAATCATCGCAAAACCTATTGGGGGAATCGCATCCATCAGATACTTGATAAATGGGAAGATCGTCACCGCCATGGTTGAATACAACAAGAGCGAAGGCAGGCGGTTTTTTGGATTTAAAAGCTCCCAAAAAATTCCCACCAATGCCAGAGACCAGACGACTCCCAGAATCACCCAACCCAAAGTTCCGCGCAATGCCAGCAGGGCATACGGAGTATAACCCCCGGCGATCTTCAGATAGATGCCGATATAGTCCAGACGGCGATACAGTTTTTTGCGCTCGCCGCGAGTGCCATGATAGATGGTGGAAATGCAGTAAAGACCCACGGTACAGACTGCATACACGCCGAAGCTGAAGATCTTCCAGGTGTCGTGTTTGGTGGCGGCAAGCCCCAGCAGCAGAGCACACCCGATCAGCGCTAGTAATGCTCCGATGGCGTGGGTGACGACATTGAGCTTTTCTCCGTGTTCAATTTTCTGAATCATTGCTGCAAAACTTTCTCTTAGAGCTTTTAGTTTAGCTTAAGAGATCTGCAGGGCTGCAGTAAAAATGAAAGCGGTCCAGTAATACTGTTCAATTTTTTAAGACAAACGGATATTCATCTTTACGATGTTCGGCAGATGAAGCTGACTTGTCTTCCGGATTTTTCTTTGTCACGGCGATAGGAATGGAAGTCCTGATTTGTGACCGTATCAATGTGCAGATCAAAAAGGCGTTCTAAAGAAACTTCCTCTTGCTGCAACTGTGTTCGGACGATGCTGTTTAAATCCACCAGAGATTTATTGTTTTCCAAAGAAGAGAAATAAAGAGCTCTTTCTTGCGGACTGAGTGGTCCCAGAC
Source organism: Bdellovibrio bacteriovorus (assembly GCF_041888015.1). Taxonomy (GTDB): domain Bacteria; phylum Bdellovibrionota; class Bdellovibrionia; order Bdellovibrionales; family Bdellovibrionaceae; genus Bdellovibrio. The sequence continues at coordinate 3,660,722 of NZ_CP168968.1, read as the reverse complement.
TTGTCAGAATCTGATCGCGAACATCGTTGCCCACTTCAAAACTGTTCTTTTGAATATGTGGACCGATGATCACGTCCAGCTCGGAAGCGACAGCTCCTTTTTCGACAAGTGCTTGCACTGTCTTGGGGATAATTCTGTTGGCAACCCCGCGCCACCCAGCGTGGGCCCCGGCGATCAATCCTGTCGTGTGGTGATAGAAAAGCACCGGCACACAATCAGCAGTGATCACACACAGGGCTAGATCCTTAGTCGTGCTGAAGTGGGAATCTGCAATTATTTGATAGTCTTGAGAATTGTCCGGACTTTCCACTACGGCATCGCTGTGGATTTGTTTCAGGCGAACAGTGTGAAATTGAGGATAGGCTTTTTGAATATCTGCGTAAGTGGCCGAGGCATTTCCAAAGAAAGCGGTGATATAGGGTGTTCGTAACTCATAACCCAGTGGAGTTTGAGTCAGATTCATATCAAACCCCACTTTTTAAGAAGGATTTGAATTTCTTCCGGCCAGTCTTTTTGGAAGAACATTCTTTCGCCGGTGCGGGGATGTGTGAAACCCAGTTCGGCGGCATGAAGCAGGAAGCGGGAAAGTTGTCGGACGTCTTCTTGTGATCCGCGCGCTTCGATGCCCTTGATCTTGCGATCTGCACCGTAAAGAACATCTCCAGCAATAGGCAATCCGCTTTCAGACATATGCACACGGATCTGATGGGTGCGGCCGGTCTCAAGTTTCAGCTTCATATAACTGAAGCCGCCTTTTCTTTGCAGAACTTCATAGTGAGTGACGGCCCATTTACCGATTTCAGGAGCCTCGTCCTGATTGGTGATCGGCTTGCGGTCTTCACCCAAAACAGATGCATATCTTTTGCGATCCACTGGATGGCGAGCCAGGAAGCTTTTTACATTCCCGCTTAAGACACGGGCAGTTCCCAGGCAGACGGCGTAATAGATTCTATGTGTACTGCGCTCTTTAAACTGGGAGGTCAGAGATTCATGGGCCTTGTCATTTTTCGCGATGACAATCACGCCGCTGGTTTCTTTGTCCAGGCGATGAACAATGCCCGGGCGTTCTTCACCAAACTTCATGGATAGATCATCAGTGTGGGCGATCAGCGCATTTACCAAGGTGTCATGGGCGTGACCGGCTGCCGGGTGAACCACCAGGCCTGCGGGCTTATTAATAACGATCAGATCCTCGTCCTCAAACAGAACATCAAGCTTCAAATCATAAGGCTGAAGTTCCGTGGGCGCTGGTTCGGGAAGTTGAATTTCAATCAGGTCGTTTTCTTTGACAGCAACAGAGGCTTTGGCTGGTTTGCCATTCAGTAGAACTGCGGAAGACTCCAAAAGATGAGCTGCACGGGAGCGAGTGCCCACTTCTTCAATAAGGGCCATTGCTTTATCAAGGCGCAGCCCATTCATCTCTGCAGTGGCAGTGACTTTAATGGTCGTTGTCGCGGTCTTATTTTCCAAGATTGTTCTTGAAGCTCTTCATGTAAGAGTCTGCGACTTTTTTCTCGTCAAGACCCAGGGCTTTGGCAATTTGAACCACATAACCGCGTACAAAAACGATGACGGGCAGATTTCCGGCATCCATATTTTCCACAGCAGTGACGTAGTAGGAATTGATCTTTGTGATCTCACTCATTTTGGAGACAGTGATTTGCTTGTATTCGCGAACCTTTTTGATGAATTCGCCATCCCACTCAGTGCGGGCGGCCACTTCTTTTTCAAAGGCTTCGTCTTTCTGATAGACCGGAGTTGTTTTTTCAACTTTGGGCTCAGGGAAGACTTGTTTGCTGGCTTCCAGGATGGAGGCATAGGTCAGATCATTCAAAGAAGATCTGCCGCTCAAAAGGCGTTGGTCATAAATGGTTCTAAGGATCTTGTTACCCAGAACTTGATAAGCTTCTTCGATCACCACAAGAAGCTCACGAGCCTCTTGTTCAGAGAAAATAGTGTAGATCGCAGGATTGTCGCCAGAATAAGTGGCACGAGCACGCTCATACGCCGTCGTCACCTCGTGTTGAGGAGCGTTGGCCGTTAGCTCTAGAACTTCATAATAATTGTATCGAGACGTCGCTTGCATCGTAGCTATTATACTACGGCGCGAAGCTCCTCAGGTGCAATAAGTTGTTTGCAGGTTGCCAAAAATTGTCCTGCAAGCGGAGTAAAGGGTTGGGCCACAAGAACGTGTTCTCTCACACGCACGGACTGCCACACTGCATTGTCATAATCGATGGAGCCCGCGTAGTCGATGCCCAAATCATAGTACTTGTTACAAACACTTTTCATTGAGAAACCAAGCTCTTCATTGGCCTGATTACGGGAAGAGTTCACGATCAAACGCACAGGCGTTGATGAAAGTGCCTCAAAGAAATCGTAATGAATACCCGAGGCATCCTTCAGATAAGAGCGGAAAGAAAATGGTTTTTCCAATGTTCTTTGGCGATGATTGCGCAAAGTGGAGATCATGCTGCCATAGGCATCCGGGGTTGCGCTGGCTTTTAGGGAATAGCAAACGAAGGATTCAATAAAACGATAGGTTTTCTCGATGCTGGTTGGTTCCGGAGTTGTGATCAGGAATTTTTCGTCTGCGGCTTTGAAAAGCTCCAAGTGAGCCTCTAAAGCGCCAGCGCCCATATCAACAATGACATAGTCAGCGCGCAGATTTTTCAGTTCCGGAATCAGATTCTGAATTTGATTGTATGAAAAGTCAGTCGGAGTCCAGGAATCCCAGAAACCTTGAACGTAAGAAAGATGTGGGAATGGAGTCGGGATCACCAGCTCTTGCAGAGTTTTAGCACCTTCAAAGTAATGACGAATGTTCATGTGAGAAGGCGGCAGGCCCAACACCGTATGAACGTTGGAACCGCTAAGATCCAGGTCCACAATCGCCACTGAATGTCCAAGTTTCGAAAGAGTGATGCCCAAGCTGGTTGAAACAAAGGTTTTTCCCACTCCGCCTTTACCAGAGGCAACAACCCATAGCTTTGTGTCTTGTTCTTTGTTTGCGCGAGAAGTTTTAAAGTCCAATACAGCCTGATCCATGGATGCATCCTCTTATTGCTATTTCAGTGGGGTGATAAGAATCCCTTTTTTTGTCTCTTCGGCTTCAGAGGCGCGAATATAAAGAGGAATAAACGATTTCCAGTCCAAAGTTTGACCACTTTGTACTCTTTTTTCCGCCATCAGTCCCAATGTGGAAGCTAATGGATAGTCTGGAATATCGGGATTTCTGTGCATCAGACTGCGCAAGGCTTCGGGGAAGTACTCGTTGTAAGCCTCCCAGCCATCGCCGACGACCAGGACCTCCTGCTGGATATGCTGGGACAAATCGCGAACTGGGATGGCGGCCGGACCTTTCAGGTAACGAGGCTCTGGACCACTCATATCGAAAAGTCCCAGGTACACCATGTTTTTGTAAGCATTGATGATGGATAAGACGGGCTTGTCAGATCCGCGGGCCTTTTCTGCCAAAAGCACCAAAGAATCAATTGTCACCATGGGCTTATTGAAGCTGTAGGCAAAAGTTTTCCCGGCATTGGCGGCGACACGAATACCAGTAAAACTGCCCGGGCCTTGTCCCACGGCAAAAGCGTCGATGTCTTCAAGGCGAAGACCAGCTTTGGTCAGACAATGTTCGGTGAAAGGACTGATGATTTCGCTATGGGTTTTCTGGCGCAGAGTTGTTTCTTCTGCAATCACTTTTCCATCAACAATAACCGCAACACCGCCGACAGCGGTGCTGGTTTCCATAGCTAGTATTTTCATAATCCCAGTAAACGTGTGAAGTCGTTAAACAGAGCAAATATCATAAGACTCATCAAGATGGCCAGACCCACTTGCTGTGCGATCTCCATTTTTCTGATGCTTAACGGCGCTCCTTTGACCAGTTCGATCACATAGAACACCAGATGACCACCATCCAGCACCGGAACCGGAAGCAAATTCAGAATGAACAGATTCACAGAGATAATCGCCATCATTTGCAGGAACTGAGTAATGCCAATTTTGAATGTTTCGCTCGCAGCCTGGCCGATGGAGATCACACCACCAATATTTTTTGGAGAAATCTTAGCCTGGAACAAACGCACGAAGCTCATCACTGTCATGACAGAGACTTCCCAGGTTTTTTCCGTGCCGCGAATCAACGCATCCACCGGATTGGAAGAACGCAACGTCATCAGTTCGGGCATGGCGATATTGGCCATGGGTGAAATGCCGATGGTGTAGCGCTTTTCTTCCGCGCCCGCCGCGGTCATCTGTTTGGTCATTTTCGGAGTGATTTCCAGATCAATGGTCTTTCCATCACGTACGACAGACAATGCGACAGGCTTTTGGCCGTCGAAGGATTTGATGTTGTTCAGAACATCTTCCCACTTTTGCAAAGTCACCTGATTGATTTTCACCAAACGATCACCAGGGCGAAGACCCGCAGCTTGCGCGGGGGAGCCTTCCAGTACGCGTGCCAGATAAAGTTCAGAACTTTCCAGCCCCAGACTTTGCAAAGAGAATGTTTTAATGGAAGCCAAAGGCGCCATTGTGATCGTGATTGCTTTTGCTGTCTTATCACCTTCACGTTGACCCAATACTTCCAAGGTCAAAGGCTCTTGCGCATTCACTTTGGCTAGAGTGGAATCCAACTGTCTCCAGTAGGAAACCTTCGCGCCGTTGATGCTGGTGATGCTGTCACCTGTGCGCAGCCCCAAAGCATGCAGGGGAGAAGTTTCAAAGACCCCCACAGTTGTGCCCGTAGAATAAGGAGAGATCCCTTCCACGTTGGCGATATAATCATAGCTGGAAAGCACATTGGGATTGGCTTCCGGTTTTGCTGTGACGGAAATCGCTGCCGATTCGCCTGTATTTTCACGTTTTACATCCACATCCAGATGCAGATCGTGACTTTCTTTCAGGCTGAGCGCGCGCTGAACATCTTCCCAAGTTGTGATGGGTTTTTGATTGATAGTGACAATCTGGTCCCCAGAACGGAAACCTGCTGCGTAAGCCGGAGAGTTCGCAGCCACATCACCCAAGACCGGAGTTTTTGCATCCTCGCCAATCAGGGCAACGACAAAGAAGACCAGAATCGCAAAGAAGAAGTTCATCAAAGGACCGGCCAGAACGATAGCAATACGCTGCCATACGTTTTTGTGCGTGAAAGACACTTTTTTGTCTTCTTCAGAAATGCCTTCGCCGTTTTGTTCGCCGAACATTTTCACATACCCACCCAGTGGGATCAGAGAAAGGGCGTAAGTGGTGTCTCCGCGTTTGTAAGTCAGAAGTTTTTTACCAAAACCCAGACTGAAAACTTCAACACGTACACCGCACCAACGCGCGACCAGGAAGTGACCTAACTCGTGAACAAAAATAAGGATTCCGAGTAGGATGACAAAGGGAACGATTGCGGAAAGGCCTGACTGTAAGTAAGAGAAAATATCCATTCCCCCATTCTAAAGGGAGGCCGGGAATAAGGGGTAGAAAATTAAGGGTTTTCTTCCCCGCGGCTCGACGTTTCTCTTAGGACAAAAGATGAGAGAGAATCAGAACTCCTGCCAAAACAACAGGACTTGCGAACAGGACGCCATCGACTCGATCTAAGACGCCACCATGACCCGGCATGATTTTGCCGGAATCCTTCACGTCGGCGACACGTTTAAGCAAAGATTCGAAGAAGTCTCCGAACTGGCCAACAAAACCGGAAAGGCCGCCCAAGACCAGGAACATAGGAAGTCTGTGTTCTGGGAACAGGAACAACCAGCAAATCAAACCGGCGACCACGGAACCAATGATGCCACCGATAGAACCCTGCCAGGATTTTTTAGGAGAAACAGACGGCATGATTTTGGTTTTGCCAAACAGCACACCAAATACATAAGCCATCGTGTCGCCTGCAAAAACAACAGCCAACAGAAAAATAAACCAGGAAAGACCATAGGACTGATCCAGCAAGCGGAAAGCAAACGACGGCAAAAGTCCCATATAGAACAGCCCCAAAGCGGACTTCGCGTGGAAGGACGCCATGAACTCCAGATTGCCTTCTTTATGGGAAGTCAAAAGCACGGCAATGATCATAACGATAGTGGCGATTGCATAGATGATGGAGCCAGTGCTCAGTGATGTGATGGAGGCTGCGAAGACCAGTAAGGTCATCGCCATGAAAAGAAACTTCAGAAACACGGATTTTTCACGGTGGAAAAGAATACCCATCAGTTCCCAGGTGCCGACAACGACGATAAAGCCGACAGCGATTTTTAGGCCATTGATTCCCATCGAAACATAAAGTCCGACAATAAGGGCCAGGGCAATAAGGGCCGAGACGGCTCTAGTTAGAAAGCTTTTCCACGTTGTCATTTGCTGAGACCTTGCCGAAACGGCGTTGTCTCATTGCGAAGGCTTGCAAAGCTTCGTCAAGGTGAGACTCGGTGAAGTTAGGCCACAGAGTTTCGGTAAAATAAAACTCTGAGTAGGCAGCTTGCCACAACAGGAAGTTCGAAAGTCGTTGTTCGCCACTGGTACGAATAATGAGATCCGGATCTGGTGTCGGGAAAGTGCTCAGGGATGAATTGATCATGGATTCGTCGATTTCTGACGGAGACAATTCCCCGGCAGCGACTTTTTCCGCCAATTCGCGGACAGCCTGAGTGATTTCCTGGCGAGAGCCATAGCTCAATGCAAAGACAAGATTTAAACCTGTGCATTGAGCTGTGGCTTCGATGGATTTTTCAATGGCATTGGCAACATCCAGAGGAATGCGGGACAAATCCCCGATCACTGAGAAGCGGATGTTTTCTTTCACCAGATTGTCAGTTTCACGCTTTAGATAGCGGCGCAGGATCAGCATCAGCAGGCTGACTTCATCCTGAGGGCGGAACCAGTTTTCAGTGCTGAAGGCGTAAAGGGTCAGATTCTTGATCCCACGGCGTGAACACGCCGTGATGATCTTTTTGGCAACGCGAGTTCCCTTGATGTGGCCGAACGTGCGCGGACGACGCTTGAGCTGAGCCCAGCGCCCGTTTCCGTCCATAATAATAGCAACATGCTTTGGTAAACTCACGTAGGGTCCTGAAGATTAGATCGTCAAGATCGCTTTTTCTTTTTCGTCAGCAACTTGATCCACTTTTTTAATGAAATCGTCAGTTACTTTTTGGATGTCTGCTTCGGCTTTTTTGCCTTCGTCTTCGCTGACAGCTTTGTCTTTTTGAAGTTTTTTAACTTCATCGTTGGCATCACGACGAGCCATACGAACTGCCACGCGTGCTTCTTCAGCAATCTTTTTAACTTGTTTTGCCAGGTCTTTACGGCGCTCTTCAGTCAAATCAGGAACTTTCAAGCGGATCACTTTACCGTCGTTCATTGGAGCCATGCCCAATTCAGACTTGATGATAGCTTGTTCAATATCTTTAAGAATAGCCACTTCCCAAGGTGCAATTAGGAAAGATTTTGCATCTGGAGTGGAAATAGATGCCACCTGTGACAGTGGGGATGGAGTTCCGTAGTAATTTACACGGATGCCGTCCAACATGGAAACCTGAGCACGGCCTGTGCGAACTTTTTTAAGTTCTTCAGACAAAGCATTCAGACTTTTTTCCATTTTAGCTTGTGCGTTCTTTTTAACATCAGCGATTGCCATAGTTGTCTCCTTAATCCGTTTTCACGTCTTGTGGGCGCGATTAATGTACCAGTGTACCGATGACTTCACCTTGAACTGCTTTCAGAATGTTTCCAGGCTGAGTCAGGTCAAACGTGATAATAGGAAGTTTGTTGTCCATACACATGCTGATCGCCGTGGAGTCCATCACCTGAAGTCCGCGGTTCAACACGTCGATGTAGCTGATCTTGTCGAATTTCTTCGCGTCAGCGTGTTTAGCAGGGTCTTTGTCGTAGATACCGTCCACTTTAGTTGCCTTCATGATCACCTGAGCATTGATCTCCATGGCACGAAGGGAAGCCGCTGTATCAGTAGTGAAGAACGGATTTCCGGTGCCTGCGCCGAAGATCACGAGACGGCCTTTTTCAAGGTGGCGGATGGCTTTACGACGAATATAAGGTTCCGCGATTTCAGCCATTTCGATGGCAGTCTGAACGCGGGTGGGAACGCCTTGTTTTTCCAAAGCGTCCTGAAGAGCCAGAGCATTGATACATGTCGCAAGCATACCCATGTAGTCAGCACTTGCGCGATCCATGCCCTCAGCAGAAGCGGCAACACCACGATAGATGTTACCGCCACCGATTACCAGACCGATTTGAACGCCTGCTTTGTAAGCCTCTGCCACGTCCTGCGCAATCTGTGTGATTGTCGCAGTATTGATACCAGTCCCTTGCTTTCCAGCCAGGGCTTCACCACTTAGTTTTAGCAAAATACGCTTATAAACAGGCTCTTTCAAACTAGTGTCCTTTCATCTGAGCAGCAACTTCAGCTGCGAAGTCGTTGGATTTCTTTTCGATACCAGCGCCCAATTCGAAACGTGCGAAACGCTTCACGGACACATCGGCACCAACTTGTTTGCCAACTTCTTTAGCCAGGTCAGAGATTTTCAAGTCTGGGTTTTTAACGAATGGTTGATCAACCAAGCAGTTTTCAGCCAAGAACTTGCGGATTTGACCTTCAACGATCTTTTCGATCATTTCTGGTTTTTTGCCGGACTCAAGGTTTTTCGCTGTCAGGATTTCTTTTTCCTTAGCTACAACTTCAGCTGGGATTTCAGCAGAAGAAATAGCCATTGGGTTCATCGCAGCGATGTGCAATGCAACGTCTTGAGCGAAAGTTTTCAACGCTGGGTTGTTTGTTGCTTCTGGTTTGGAAGCAGCAACTTCGATCATAACGCCGATTTTGCCTTCGCCGTGGATGTAAGTGTGAACCACTGTGTTCGCAGTAGCTACGTACTTCTCAAAACGGCGGATAACCAGGTTTTCACCGATAGTCGCGATAGCTTCTTTCAACATGTCGCCAACTTTTTTAGTCGGGTTTTTGTGGAAAGCTTGCTCCAGGATGTCGCCGGCAGCGTTTACTGCATTCAACATGTGGTGAGCAACATCAAGAACCAAACCTTTGAAGCCTTCGTTACGAGCAACGAAGTCAGTTTCAGAGTTGATTTCAAGGATAACTGCAGTATCGCCAGATGTTTGAGCGAAGACAGTACCTTCAGCAGCAACACGGTCAGCTTTTTTAGCGGCAGAGGAAAGACCTTTTACGCGCAACCATTCAACAGCGGCTTCGAAATCACCTGCAGTTGCTTCAAGCGCTTTTTTGCAATCCATCATACCGGCGCTGGTTTTTTCTCTAAGTTCTTTTACAAGAGTAGCGGAAATAGACATTAGGAAGACTCCTTAGTTTTTTTGTTTCCCGGTGGCCGGGATCAACAAGATAAATTAAGTTTTAATACATGAAGGACAAAAGAAAGGGTGGCTGGGCCACCCTTCTTCGCGAGGTCTGAGATTACTCTGCAGACTCGTCCGTGTTTTGCTCAAGCTCAGCTTGGATCTCAACTTCTTCTGCTGTACCAGCAGCAACAAGTTTACGAGATTTAGTAGCTTTAACAACTGCTGGGCCAGCAGCTTTTTTAGGAGCTTCTTTTGCGCCAGCTTTTGGAGCGCCACGACGTTTAGGAGCTTCTTCTTTACCTTCTGATTTTGCTTCTTTAGCAATGTCAGATTGTTTGTCAGTCATTGTGCGAAGTTTACCTTCCCACTCTTTAGCACCTTCAAGGTAAGCTTCAGCGATCAAGTTAGCGAACAATTTGATAGAACGGATCGCATCGTCGTTTCCTGGGATAGCGTACTCAACAGACTCTGGATCAGAGTTTGTATCAGCGATAGCAACAACTGGGATGCCCAAGCGTTTTGCTTCAGCAACGGCGATGTGTTCTTTAGGAAGATCTACTACGAACATCGCAGAAGGCATTTCCTTCATATCACGGATACCAGACAAGAAATCAGTCAAGCGAAGGTATTCTTTTTCAAGCTTCGCGCGCTCTTTCTTAGTAAGGTAGTTGAATTCGCCTTTTTCTTTCATTGTGTCGATTTTGCGAAGACGATCGATAGAAGATTTGATCGTTTCGAAGTTCGTCATCATTCCACCCAACCAACGCTTAGTTACGTAGTACTGACCGCATTTTGCAGCAGCTTCTTGGATTGGTTCGATAGCTTGCTTTTTAGTTCCAACGAAGATCAAACGACCACCGTTAGCAGCGATTTCTTTTACGAATTCAGCAGCTTTGTTAGCGCGTACAACAGTCTTTTGAAGGTCAATGATATGGATACCTCCGCGAGCTGTGTAAACATAAGGTTTCATTTTTGGGTTCCAACGCTGAGTTTGATGTCCGAAGTGGACGCCAGCGTCTAACATTTCTTTCATGGTCACTTGTGCCATGGCAGTACTTCCTTTCTGGTTAATCGTCCTCGCAGGTAGAGCCAGCTTTTTTTGTTTCGCCGGAAGACCCCCTTTTTCAGTACTTGGGGGACCAGTTAATGCCTGTGAGTGCTTATTGTTGGACTCTCGGGATATCACAGGGCGCCATTGACCGCAAGCAGTCTTTGCAGAACCTTTTTGAGACGCTTTTGTTACAAATCCCAGCCGTCATTAAATATTGTTTAGATGCATTGAATCAATGCCGATAGGTTAGGGTAGAAATCCCTAATAATGAACGTAAGCGGTGGGAAATGAAACAATCAGAAGGTGAACGCAATCACCCCGAAGTGCAAAAAATCTTCGAGCAGCAATCCCGGGAGACGAATATCAGAGTCGATCGGGGTTTTTCGATTCTTCTTTTAATTCAATGGGTTGCATCTATAGTTGTCGGCATCTTGGTGACCCCCTCGACGTGGGTCGGGTCGTTCAGCGGGGCGATTGAAAATGCCCTGGTGGGGCTGATTTTCGGGGGACTGTTCAGCTTGCCGGCCGTCTACTGTGTTCATGTCTTTCCCGGAGAGCGGTTTACCCGCTACTTGGTGGCCGCCTCACAGATGTTCTTCTCTGTCCTCTTTATTTACCTGGCCGGGGGGAGGATAGAGTCCCACTTCCACGTGTTCGTCTCCCTGGCAGCCCTGGCATTTTATAAAGATGTAGGGGTTTTGGGTCTGGCCTCATTTATCGTGATTGCCGACCATATCTTGCGCGGATGCCTGCTGCCTCTGTCGCTTTACGGTCAGGAAGAGCACGCTCAATGGCGGTGGATTGAGCACACCATGTGGATCATCCTTGCTGACATCATTCTCATCATAGGTATCGAACGCACTCGATTTGAACTGCAGGAAGTGGCCCACTCCAAGTTTCAGTTGATGAAAGCCCGAGAAGAAGCCTTGCAGTTATCCTCTATAAAATCCACTTTCCTCAGCAACATGAGCCATGAAATCCGCACTCCTTTAAACAGTATTATTGGCTTTGCCGACATTCTTCGGGATACGCCGCTGGATGATGAACAACAAGGCTATGTCGGAACCATTCACCGTTGCTCGGATTCTCTTTTACATCTGATCAACGATGTTCTGGATATTTCAAAGATCGAAAATGGTCTGCTGCAGATTGATCGGCATCGCTTCGATATCAAGGAACTCCACAAAGATATCCACAGAATTTTTGCGGCGAAATGCCAGGAAAAAGGTCTGCAGTTGAGGGTCGATGTGGATGAGAGCATTCCGCACTTCGCCCTGGGAGATTCTCATCGTCTGCGACAGGTTCTAATGAATCTGGTTGGGAATGCTGTGAAGTTCACGGATCAGGGCTCCGTTCATGTCAGTTTGCACCGGGACCCTGTCGTGGAATCACGCTATCACTGGGCAGTTCGTGATACGGGCCGGGGAATCAGAAAAGAAAATATGGGTAAGCTTTTCCGAAGCTTTGCTCAGGAAGATGCCAGTGTGTCGCGGACTCACGGGGGGTCGGGCTTGGGATTGATGATTTGTAAAAATCTGGTGGAGCTGATGGGTGGAAATATCGTGGTGGACAGCAAACTGGGCGAGGGTACGGTCTTTTCCTTCACGCTGCCTTTAGACGAGGTATAAAAAAAGCCCGAAGTTTTGTCTTCGGGCTTTTGATTTTATCATTTCAATTTTTCTTACAAGGCGGCTTCTGTCACAGGTTCTTCTGTCATAGCGGGAACCTCCTCGGTCGCTTCCACTTTGAAACCCAAAGAAGCCACGATCATTTCAGCCTGCAATAAAGAGCCGATCAGGTTCTTTTGATCGTGGACTGTTGCAGAGGCGATCCACAGGTTTTCCAGCTCTGGCATCGTCATGTTTGCACTCAATTTGATATCGCCATTTCCAGCGATGATCGGAGCGACAAAGATTCTTTCTAATTTCAGATTTTCCAAAGCTTCCGGGTAAGCGCGCTTGATCTGGCGTTTGATTTTTTTCAACGCCATACCCACAACCTCGCTGTCTTCAGTGACTTCCTGTTCGATGAAGGTCATCCACTGGGACGCTTGAAGAGTTTCGCCTTCCACTTCCACGGGTGCATGGAACTTACCGACGCAAGGACCGATTTCATCCTGAGTTGTGCCGTTCAGAACGTGCATCGCCGAGGATTCAGTCACAGCTTTGGCGTGGCAGATATCCAGACACAAAGCCGTCCAGTAAGTGTTCTTAGCCAGCTTTGTGCGTGCGCGGATAGAGATCGCATCTTCCGGAAGAAGCAATGCCAGATCCTTTACGGTGCCGGCAAAAATGAAATTCTGCGCATGCAAAGTTTTGGAACCATTGATGGTGATATGACTGACGCGCTCGCCTTCCTGGTGGAACTTGGTCACGTAAGAACGGGGCATGAAGTCGCCCTGGAATTTTTCAAACAGCATTTGAGTCCACTGGAAGGGCTCTGCCGCCAGATTCAGGCGCTTGCTGTTGGTGAAATAGCTGAACTCTTCATAGAATGCCGGTGGAGTGTCGCCGAAGCCAAGGAAGGTTTTGAAGTTCCCGCCCTCGTAAGTGATCGGGGATTCTTCAGAGGCATCCTGAACAACTTCAACATTGATCAGGTTGGACAGAAAGCGCAGGGCTTTTTCAGCAGAAACAGAGTCGGGAGCAAAGCGCAGGCCATTGTTCATCGGACCTGTTGGGAAGTTCACCTTCTTGTTCACGCCAAATGGAACATCGGCGGCTTCGATAAGCGCGATGTTCTTTGTTTCACGGCTAAGTGCCGCTGCGATGCTAAGTCCTGTAAGTCCACTGCCAATAATTGCGTAATCGTAGATATGAGCCATGCATTAACCTTCCTCAAAAGGAAGACTCTTTGCAAGCGTCAAACAGACGAAATATTAGCTAACGCATTTAATCAAAGCGCGGAGAGCGGCTCTGACTGAGGGTTTGAGCCAAGCATGCTTATCGAGTAGGCATGCAATATGAGGAGAGTACCGATAGTAAGCGGCAATAAACTTTCTGCCCCAAGTGTGATTGCGCAGTTTCATGTCGCGGAAAGCACGCAAAGTCATCACCTCACTGGAGCGCGGATCTTCAAAGGCTGCCGTCGCAATAAAGCAACGGGGGCGCTCCTTGTCCGACATCTTCAGGAACTGTTTTACGATCTGAGGGTTCTTGGCCGTTTTCTGGAAGGATTCGGCCTTGCGAATGATATCAGGATAGATCGGAGTGAATTGAATGAACATGGAAAGCTGTTTGGCTGCTTTCATCATGCGATCCTGATATTTTTCGTGAGTATCATAGATACGCATCAGGTCCCAATAGACTGAAGCCACCACAGTCAGTTCTGTAGTGCGCGCACTTTCTTTGAACGCTTCGGGTTTCAGGATTTCGCCTTTTTTGATATCGAAAACAATATCCAGAATTTTCAGATACTTTTCATAGGAAATGGCAGCTTCGGAATAAAGCTTTTGGGTCATGCACATGCGGGCTTTTTTAATCAGCATCACACGGCTTTTCCAGAGTTGCAGACGATGCTGTTCGCGCGCGCGTTCTTGTTGCATCAGCACGCCGCCGCTGCTGGTGGCTAGAGTGCGCTTCAGGTCAGAGATACAACCTGCGCACACCTGCGGAGGCAAATTGCTTTCGCCAGCGGCTTGAAGCTTGCCAATAAGCTCCGGGTCCACGGGGTGCAATTCAGTAACTTGTATTCCGCATCGAGGGCATTGAATCATTGATCGGTCCTTAACCTAAGATTTTAGGTTAAGGCATGGTCTTAAAGCAAACTCATTGGATCAATATCGATTAATATTTTAATCCCGGACGGGACCCACTCTTGATCTCCGAGCAATTGTCTTGAAAAGGGATTGGCGGCGGCGGCCTGAGTGCTCTTAATAAGCAGATGATAGCGGAACTGGCCTCTTAATTTTGAGAGCGCAGCCTCTGCTGGACCCAGGACCTCAATAGCTCCGTACTGCTGCGGAAACTGAGCTTTTAAAGCATGTGCTCTTCTAGCTAAAAGTCGGGCTGTCTCTTCCACAATTCCAAGTTTAGTTCCTTGAATGCGGAAGCTTACCAGGCGTCCCATCGGGGGGTAATTAAGTGCGCCACGAATTTCCAGTTCGTGCGCGGCAAAGCCCTCGAAGTCATGAGTCTTTGCATAGGTGATGCTGTCGTGTTCAGTATTGAAGGTTTGAATGATGACAAGCCCCGGGCTTTCACCCTCTTGTATGTGTCGTCCGGCACGGCCGCTCATCTGAGTGATTAGTTGAAAGCTTCGTTCGGTGGCGCGGAAATCCGGAAGATTAAAGCCCACATCAGCCAGCACCAGTCCGACCAGTTTCAATTTTGGAAAATCCAGTCCCTTGGCGATCATCTGTGTTCCCACCAGAATGTCGATCTCACCAGATTCCATTTTGCCAATCAGATCTTCAAGGTCCGCACGACTTTGAATTTCATCGCGGTCGGCTCGTGCGATGGTCTTTCCTGGGAACAGGCGTGTCAGATCTGTTTCCAGCAGCTCTGTCCCCAGGCCGATGGCTTCCAGTTGTCCTTCTTGACAGTCGGGACACTTGGTCTTGAAGTTCTCGTGATAGTCACAATAGTGGCAAATCAGGTGTGAGTGCGCGTGCAACGTCAAAGAGATATCACAGTTCGGACACTCACGAGTATGACCACAGGATGGGCACACCACCATCTGTGCAATGCCACGGCGATTTAGGAATAGGGCCGCCTGATCACCGCGTGCCAGAACTTCATGCATTCGTTCGTAAAGTGTCGGACTAAGCCAGAACGGCAGATGAGAATATTTGGTGATCAGCTTTTGTTTTTCTTCGTCATCATCCTTCAGACGGCGCAGATCAATGACTTCGATGTCGGGAAGCGCACGATTGGCCACCCGGCGGGTCAGGCGGTGCAGGTGATACTTTCCTTCGATCGCGTTTTTCCAGGTTTCAAGGCTGGGGGTTGCCGAGCCCAGGACCACCGGACAATTCATCAGTTTCCCCAGCATCACGGCGGCGTCGCGGCCGTTGTACTTCAGCTTTTCATCCTGTTTGAAGCTGGGTTCGTGTTCCTCGTCGACGATAATCAAACCAAGATTGTCGATAGGGCAGAACAGAGCAGAGCGTGCTCCGATCAGAATGGACTTTCGGCCCTCGACAATGTCCCACCATTGATTGGTGCGTTCGCGATCTGTTAGTTGTGAGTGAAGAGCGGCAATCTTGTCGCCAAAGCGACGCGCAAAGCGCTGAATCAGTTGTGGTGTCAGGGAGATCTCTGGCACCAGAACAACGCCGCGCTTTCCTTCGGTCAGAACTTTATCCAGAAGTCGCAGATACACCTCTGTTTTTCCCGAGCCCGTGACCCCGAAAAGCAGATGCGTGGAAAATTGTGAATGTTGGGCGATGCTTTCAAAGCAGGATTTTTGCTCTGGAGTAAGATCCAGTGCCGAGTCGGCTTCCAACTGCGGAATCACAGGAGGGCGCTTGGACTGTCGTTGCTTTTCTGATTTTCGCAATGGAGGAAAGGCTGATGGCACAACTTGTCCCACAGGATGAAGATAATACTGTGCCAGCCACTCCAGCCATTTTACATAAGGCTCTGGCAGCGGGGCGTATTCTTCAACGATGGAATCAACTGCTTTGACTTCAAATTCAGGAACTTCGGTCGTGGGTCCCAGGATAAGACCATGAACCTTGCGTCCGCCTCGTCCCAGGGGAACTGTGACAAGTTGCCCTCTTTGTAAAGGCAGGTCCGAACTGTAAGTCAGAGCCTCTGGAAGAGGAGCGTCGGCCGCCACTCTCCACAGTTGCGCAGAACTCATCTAAACCTCTTGTAGAACTCCGTGACAACGTCTTTGGCAGGAAGAGCATTGATGCCATCCCATTTCAGATTCGTATCCAGAGATGATGGCTGGAACAAGGCCACCGCAGTTTGTGGGCGCGCCGAGGCGCTGATCAGACGAATAGTCGCGGTGTTGTTGCCCCAGCGAATTGTGCGAGAGCGGGGATAAGACAGACCACGCGCAAAGTTGTTATAGTTGTTGGCGCTCATCTCCACTTGCGATGGAAGACGCAGTTTTCTGACAACAAACTCGTCCTGCTGAATCCAGATCCCCGGAGATCCCGCCTCTTGATCTGCAGGAGTCGGAACGCCCAGGGCATAGTTGACCACGCCGCCGGTGCGAGAGAAGCGCACCCAGTTTTCTGGTTCATTTTTGATTTCATTGGCAGTCTTTGGCATCGGCTTTTTGTGGAAAGCATTTGTTGGGACAATTTTGAAATGCGCCAGAGTGTTGGCGAAGATTTCGGGGTTTCTCATGTTTAAGAAACGCTCCAGAAATTCTTCAGGAAGTTTTTCACCCTTTCTTTGGCCGTCGATCATGCTCCATTTTTGGCCGCCGTTATATAGGAACTGCAGCTTGAAAGAGCTTTGCAGGTCTTTGCCGCCGGTTACCGTCAGGCGCATGGTGCGATCACTGTCCACCAGCCAGGTTTCTTTGACCATGATGGTTTCTTCACCGCTGGTGAATTGAACTTCCTGCTCGATGGCGTAGATTCCAGAGCCTGCATTTTCGCTGGTTTTCTGCAGAATCGTGCGCGTTGGCAGAATGTAGGCCAAAGACAAAGCGGGACTCAGAAGGATTAAACCAAGTGTGGCAGCGATCTTTTTCATAAAAACCCCTTATTGCAGACGGCCTGCAAGATTGAGCAGGTAAGATGTGAGTTCTTTCTTTAGCTCCGGATTCTGCAATGCCAACTCGATATTGGCTTGCAGGTATCCCAGCTTGTCACCAGCATCATAGCGTTGTGCCGAGAACGTCATGGCATTCAAGCCATGCAAAGAGCAAAGCACCTTCATGCTGTCGGTCAGTTGGATCTCTCCGTTCAAAGTGGGCTTGGCATTTTTCAAAATATCCATGATCGCGTTGTCAAAGACATAGCGACCCGGCAAGGCCCATCGGCTGTTGGTTTCATGCGGTTTTGGTTTTTCCACCAAAGACGTGACCTTGAAGAATCCTGTGGATTTTTCCTCCACCTCCGCGATTCCATATTTGGAAACATCTTTTTCATCCACTTTCATAACAGAAATGGTGGAAGTGCCGGTTTCTTCAAAAGAGCTGACAAGCTGGGAGGTCACGTTGGCTTCGCCATGGAAGCCCATGGTGATTTCGTCACCCAGAAGAACAGCAAAAGGATCTTTGCCGACAATAGGCAGTCCACAAAGAACAGCATGCCCCAGGCCCATCGCCTGCTTCTGACGGATGCTGATGATGTTGGCGGAATCGCGAATGCGAGTCACTCGCTCCAGAAGTTTTTCTTTCCCGTCTTTGACCAGTTTGTCTTCCAGTTCGTACGAAGTATCGAAGAAATCCTCGATGGCATGCTTGCCACGACCGGCAATCAGAATGATGTCTTCAATGCCGGCTTGGACGGCTTCCTCGACGACGTAAAGAATGATAGGGGCATCGACGATGGTAAGCATCTCTTTAGGAACTGTCTTGGTGGCTGGAAGAAAGCGTGTTCCCAAGCCCGCCGCCGGAATAATGGCTTTTTTAACTTTTTGCATAGCTAATAAAATCTCAAACGTTTCATTTTAAGACAAGCCTTAACGAGGTCTGTCTCAATATGAAAAAGACTGCTGTTTTTCGCCAATCTGCCGAAAAGACAATGGTAGTCTAGTTATTGGGGGAGATTCCATGAAAGTGCGTTTTAAAAAGACAACCTGGCGTGCAGCGGGCGGAATTCTTGCCTCCTTCGTGCTGATAGTGTCCTTTCAAAACTGCGGTAAAGCGGGCTTCGACTCGGATCTAGATAGTGAAGCCGATGTGGGAATGTCTGACGCAGAGCTGGCGGCAAAGTATGGAGTGACGGACGGGGCTAAGGTCTCTGCCATTCCGTTCGCTTTTGATGCTGGTTTTGACACGATCACATATAATTCCTGCGCCGAAACCAGCATTCGTAATAATACTGCCTACTTCACTCTTAAGGCGGGGGCGTATTCTTCCGGCGGCATCAAGCTGAAGAATGAATTCTTTGATTATGCCGATTCCAACTTCAAACCTATTCATCCGGAAACCAGTCTGACGCAAAACCAGTATAAAGATTATTTGGCGGACTCTCCGGCAAACAACGGCGCTGTGGCGACGATGTCGATTCGCGACAGGAATAATCTTGCGAATGTCTATACAGGCACCGGCAAGTTGACCCTGTGGACGGATGTGATACCTCTGGTGGCGCCGCTGACGGATTCTTTGGTGATGGATGCTTTCTCGCAAAAAGGTGTGACTGCGAACTATTTCCCGTTTTCGCCTGAGTCGCGTGTGATGGAAGCCACGATGAGCATGAATGCCAACGAAAGTACGGCAGAAGTTTATCGCCAGACCTTTATGACGTCGGCGATTTTGAGTCTGACCTATATGGTGAACAATGGTGAAATTCACGAGGTTCGCTCACCAAGTTCGGCGATGCCTGTGAAGTCCGCCTATGGCAAAGGCTATTCGTTTGTATATTCCCAGGCTCCAGCCGCTGGGGCTGCTTCCAACAATCCCACCAACGTTTTGGCGGGTGTGACTGAATACGACTTACAGTCACCAACTCAGGTTATCAGAACCTGGAACTGCAATCGTAAATATAGAGTTGTGCGCAAAGAAGATGCGGCAACCCAGTGTCCAACAGGAAAGACTTACAGTGATATCGCCGCTGATTCTGCTTATGTCCGCGAGCTGGCCATTGCCCGCCGCCATTTGCGTGCCGACCAATGGGATGTGAATGTGCAGTATGGCTGTGTGGTTCCTCGTGGCGTATCCTGCTATAAGGAAGAATCTGTGAACGGTGCTCCTGTGGTTGAGTACGACCTTACCAAGTCCTGCTTCCGTGAAACGGGAAGCTATGGGGCTGGAGCGACTCCCAACAGTCGCTGTATGCACTGGGTGACAATCTGTACCCGCGACTAATTCTGAGCGACGCGTTTTTCCAGCATCGCCTCCATGTGCGACGGATAAGATTTAATGTACTTGATAGGGTCGACCATTCGACCCTTTTTCTTTACCGCAAAGTGCAGATGCGGTCGGGTGCAATAGCCTGTGCAGCCCACTTCGCCAATTCGTTCCCCTGCAGAAACCCGTAAGCCCTGACGAATTCTTTTATCGATGCGATGAAGGTGGTTGTAGGCCGTTTCCATGCCGTTGCTGTGCAAAAGCACGATGTAGTTTCCCGCGGCGTGATTGCGACCATAACGAACAACAGTGCCTTTACGGGGAGCGTACACGGGCTCACCCACGGGCAGCTCAAAATCAATTCCTAAATGTGGTTGCAGGCGTTTGGTGATCGGGTGAACCCGGTTGGGCTTAAAGCGACTGGCAATCTTGATGTAGTCCACCGGAGCATAGAATGGTTTTTCCTCCAATAGATCTGCCGCCGCAAAGAAAACGCCGCCACCTTTGGAATTTCGGACAAACTTTTTCTGAACTGCGATGCCATTGATGTTAAGGGAAGTCTTGAGAACTTCTCCATATTTCACAAACTGACCGGCATCATAAAGCTTTTCCACTTCCAGCCAGAACGAAGCTCCGCGGCTGACCGCCCGAGGCGCGATATCAAAGGCATAGGCATCCAAAAAGCGTGTTGCCACCCAGTTGCTGTTGATTTTCCCCAGGATGCTTCCCAGAACCGAGCCATAGATTTTACCTTCGACCCGGGCATAGTTGATCTTATAGGGTGGATTGTAAGGGATAGTCTGCACTTTGCCAGAGCTTTTGATAATTCGGAAAGCATCTGAAGTTTGGGAGTCGAACATGCGAAGTTCGATATCCTTTCCAGATCCGCGCACCAGATAGCGTGTGTCCAGGGTCAGGAATAGATTGCGCAGTTTTGCGCTGGAACCAACCACAGACTCGCGTTCGCTTTGAGAAAAGCCATGTTGGCGCATGATAGAGATAAGATTGTCGCCAAGACGCACAGGTTTAGCAGTAAAAGTGTTGGCCCCGGCGTTCGCCGATTGATAGGATGTGAATGCCAATACAAACGCACTCACGATACTTGCGAGGTGAAAAGTCATGCCCCATCCTTTGAGCTTAGTTAAACTTCCTGTTTTCTTCTGTTTTTATCTTATCGTGAACGCAGCCTCGGCCCAAGTTTATAATTCCTCGATTTCCGCAGCGACGGGTGGAACTGGACGTGCGGCTGTGGAAGCCGGGGATGCGTCGTTTCTGAATCCGGGAACTTTGGTGCACTTAAAAGGGCGCCAGCTCTTCTCTTCATTTGCCAAGGATCAGTTCGCGGTGAGTTTGAATGACAATACTCCGGAAAGCATGCTGCCAGCGGCGTTGGGGTTCGTTCAGAAAAAATCAGATGTGTCTTTGGGGCAGCTGGAAGAAAGTGATCTGACACTGAGTCTGGCGGAGTTTGCAACTGACAAGTGGGGAATGGGAATTACCGCTCATCATCGTGAACAAAAACTTCCGAACCAGGGCTACCGTCAGACGAATGCGGATATTGGTTTGATCTATACACCTCAGCCGCATATTGGCTGGGGTCTGGTGGCTTACAATATTTTCGGCGAAGACACGTCGGCTCCGAAAGAGCTGCGCCGTAAGACTTCTGTGGGGGCGGGTTTTAATTATATCTACAGAGGTACCGTCAGAATGCGTGCGGACGCCACTTCCGAGTCCGAATTCATGGCGGGGCTAGAGACTTATGTGAATAGATTTGTTATCAGCCGCTTGGGTTATATGAACAATACGGCCGATTCCAGGCAGTTGATTACGGCTGGATTGGGCTTTAAAGGCCCTAGATTCGCTTTGAACTATGCCTATGAAGGAAATCCTAAGGAGTCTGGGGATTACCGGCATTCAGTTGACTTGGGGATTCCATTTTGATAACTAACTCATTCCGTTAAAAACCTAGGGGAATAAAATGGCATCTAAAACACAAAAGACTGAATACATTCGCGAAAGAAAAAAGCGACTAGCGGTAAAAAGCGTAAAGCTGCTACTCGTACTAAGGGCACTACAAAATCTGCAAAAGTTCTTTTCAAAGACTAATTGCCTTAAGATTTTAAGTACTTAGATAAAAAGAAAGCCCAAGGAGACGTCCCTGGGCTTTTTTATTTCATGCACCTGAAGCGGCCCCGTGATTAGCGGCGACCGACGTTTCGACGCAGCAGGCCACCATCTTCCATCGCACCACCTTTAAGGTCCCAACGGAATGGAAGCTCGACCCAGCCTTCCTGGCCTGGATAGAAGCGCCATTTTTTCAGCGCGGTCAGAGTTTTAGAGTCCAAATTTCTGAATCCAGTCGATTGCATCATACGGAACTTCTGAGGGTAGCCTTCTCGAGTGATATAAGCGTAGAACACAACGGCCCCTTGATCGCCGCGCAGTCGTTCCTGCCGATCATAGCGTGGGCGAGGATTGCCAGGCATCTGACGAAGTTGATCCAGACTGCGCACTCCAGAAGGTTCACCCGCTAGTGCGGTGCCTTGCCCCGGAGATCCGGAATTTCCGGCGCCAGCGCCTTGACCCATTCCGCGTCCGTTACCTTCGCCGCCCAAGCCAGCTCGTTTGGCTGCGGCGTCCTTAGCCGCTTTTTCTCTGGCAGCTGCAGCAGCCAAAGCGGCCGCCCGTTCATTGGCCAAAGCAGAAGAAATCGCCTTGGCATTTCTTTGGCGCATTTCGTTTTGCATAGCTGACAATTTGTCCGCTTCGGCTTTGTTTTCTTCATCCAAAGCGGCAAGAGAATCATCTTGTTCTGCAGCCATGGCCGCGGCCAAAGCCTCCATCGAGCGTCTTTCATTGTCAGCAGCAGCACCCTGAACACTGTCGATATTGTCGAAATCTTCGTTGAAGTCGGCGTTCATGTTGGAAGCAACGGCGTGTTTCGCCAAAGTGCCTTCATCCAGCTCGGGAGCTTCGATGTCGTCGATGGTCATAGGAACAGCTTTGAATTCTGTTTTGGGAGCGATACTGCGACCGCCTTTTGCAGCAACAGCACTGGCCTTGGTAGAGGATTTGGCGGCCTTGGCTGGAGCGGCCTTCGCCGCTTTGGAAGCTGTTTTCGTCGCAGCTTGAGGCTTCGCAACAACGATATCACCAGGGCTTCCGGCATCTTCCATTTTCTCGACAAGAGGCGTATCCGCAGCGACGGGCAGTCCCCCTTGCGTGGGAGGAACGCGGGCTCCGCGCGGAGCCAATTTTGGTTGTGGAACGTCTTCGATTTCAATCGTGATGGTTTCGGTTTTTACTTCTTCCACCAAGGGAACTGTGATCATGGCAACAACCAGCACGATAGCTGCGTGCAGCGTCGCTGACAGAGTTACAAAGCGGGATGTTTTGCTTTGCTCGGGTTCTCGGTGCGCCAGAAGAAACGCATCATAGTCGATCACTGATTGAACTGCAGAACTCTTCTGGGAAGAATTCGCGAAATCAGCTTTGGGCATTTGAAAGTCAAAGAGACTTAATTGGTCGTCGGTCTTGGACTTGTCATTTTCGAGGTTGAAACCCATAGAAACTCCTAGTGCTATCCAAGAATGCACTATCAATTCCCGGGCCATGTAAAAAGGCCCCTGATTGCATCTCACAAGCAGGGGTCGGGTATAAATTTCAGGGGTGTTCGGGCGATTGTCAGCTTCTACTCTGGCAGTAGGCCGTCTGGAATCTGGCCGGCGGCAATAGCAGCGGCGATCTTGAGATGATCTGCATGTCCGACAATCTTGATCGCTTCATTCAGCGGCATCGGATCCGGATGAGGGATTTTGACTTTCTTGAAGTCCATAATTCTGCGATAGCTTTCTTCAAGATCTTCTTTTTTCAGACTTCCTTGCGCCACAGCTCCCAAAATTGCATCATAAGCTTGCGGAGGAACTTCCGGATCATTGCAGTACAAAAGCAGATCCACGCCGGCCTTCAGTGCGCGTACCGGAACTTCTTCGATGCCATAATGTTTCGTCATCGCCTTCATTCCCAGATCATCGGTGATGATCAGGCCGCGATAGCGCATTTCTTCACGGATCATTTTTCTGACAAATGTTTCCGATAATGTCACCGGCCAGTCAGGATCAATTTTTGGGAACTTGATGTGCGAGGTCATCACCATGTCCACGCGTGACTTGAAGGTCTTTTTGAAAGGAATCAGTTCGCAGGATTCCAAGCGTGCCAGATCTGTATTTTCAACAGGAAGATCCTCATGACTGTCCACCAAAGTGTTTCCATGCCCCGGGAAATGTTTTGCGCAGGTGATGACTTCAGCTTTGATATATCCACGAACCAAAGCCGAAGCATGTTTTGCCACCATCTCGGGATCAGAGCTGATCGAACGATCGCCAATGACGGTGTTGCCTGGATTGGTGAAGATATCCACACAAGGTGCGAAATCCAGATTGATACCCACGGACTTCATTTCTAGCCCCATGCGATTTGCAAAGTGGAAAGAAACTGTCGGTGCATCCAGTTCACCCAAGCGGCGCAGCGGTGGCCAGACAGTGAATGGGGACTTCAAGCGGTGAACGCGGCCCCCCTCCATGTCGATACCGATGAACAGTGGGGCCTTGTCCACTTGTTTGTGACGCAGGGACTGGATTTCGCTGCACAGCTCATGGACTTGCTTGGGGTCAGCGACATTGCGACCAAAAAGGCAGACGCCACCAATATTGTTTTCTACAATGAATTTCTTTTCGTCGGAGGTCAGGGCGTGTCCGGACACGCCGATAAACATATGCTGACCAATGATGTGGCTGATACTCATGAACTAGTTCCCTTTATTCTCTGTCTTTTCTTGTTGGCCCTTCAGAAGGATGCCCTGGCCGGGAGGAACGCCAAGCTGCTTTGTCGGAGCAGGGGCATTGGCTTCGCTGGCTTTCATTTTTTTCTGTCGGGATACGACATTGCTGTCGCCCTCAGGCACTTTTCCAAAAAGTGTTTTTAGAATGGCAGCGCTGTAGGGGACGGAACCGATGGCATCTGACGGGGCCGCGACCAACTCAGTCAAAATCCCCTGGCCCATTGCATTTGTGCCCAGCACCTCGCCACGTTCATTGACGTAGCTCAGAAATTTGATGTCCTTGAAGGTGTTTAAAATCTTAAAGGCTTTGAAGCCGTTGTAAGTTTCTTCTTTGCCCACCAAAGCCTGGCCCTTATAGATGGCGGCGTCTTCTTCGGCGATGGCTTGATATTCATAATTGGTTTCGGATTTCAGGCCCTCTTTGGATTTCAGCATCAGGTACACAAGAAAGGTGGAAAGAAAGGTGCCTTTGGGTATTTTCTTTTCGATGCGGGAAACTTTGCCATTGGTTTTGACGACGGCACTGAGATTTCCGTTTTTAAACTTTGCGTCTATCAGCTTGGAGTCTTTGCCGGCTAAAGAGGTGTATTCGTAAGAAATCGGAGTCAATTCAGCGTCGGCGTAGGCTTTCAAACTTTCGGTCGTTTCGCTGGGGCCTTTGCCGGTTTTAAGAAGATAGGTGGAAACAAACTGCTTTTTTTTCTGATCGAATTCATAGCGGCTGATGACGTAACCAATATGTTCTTCGCCGGAAAGGACTTTGGCGTAACCCTCGAAAAGAACATCCCCACGGGCAGTCCCGGCGTAAACCATCGCAAACAGAAGTGTCAGGCATATTCTTAGGACCATTGTCGAGTTTCCTTCTTAGAACTATGGATAAAAGTCTGTCATCTCACTATAGAACAAGTCAAAGTTTTAGAGGTCGAGTTATTGCCACAGGAACCAACCTACGCGACAATGTTGAGACACAGATGTTAAATGCACGAAGTACTTTTATTCAGAATCTTAACAACAAGCGCGGTCAGATCGCCTTGTTTGTTGCATTGGTCTTCCAGATCCTTTTCCTGTTCTTTGCAATGGTGATCAATGTCGGACTTCTTGTGCATCACAAAGTCAATTTGCAGAACTCAGTGGATCTCGCCGCCTATTATGGAGCGATGAGACAGGCTGAAAACATGAACGCCATTGCGCATATCAATTATCAGATTCGTCAAAGCTGGAAGTTGCTGGCCTGGCGCTATCGTATGTTGGGAAGTGCGGGGGAGTGGGAACGGCATCCTTTTAAGAAGCCTTTTAAAGCTATTCAAGGTCCCACGGACGATACTGTAAGTACATCAGACTCTATTGCTCAGAATCTTCAGGAGGCTCCGGCATTTTGTATTACCTACATTCCGTTTAAGCCAATGCCTCCTGGAGAGAACACTTGCCGCTATATGGCTTCATACACGAAGGTTATGTTGTGGCAGGATGTTCCCAAGATTGCTTTCCACCAGGCTTTTTCCACGACGATAAGTAATGCCAGTAATGTTATGAGGAGCAGCGCTACGGAACGATGCCGGGTGTTTGGTTCGTACAACTACTTTATGCTCGGAAAGTTTATTGTCAGTTTCAATCTGGATCAGCGTGATCGCATGAATATGATTGCGAGTTTATCCAGGGCAACCAGCATGGCGAAGAATGACTTCTATGATTTGGATGGGCAGAAAGCCAGTGTTGGTATAGAAAATACTTTCCTGAATAATCTGACACCTCCAAATAAAGCCGGAAGTCCAAAAATGGAAGTGTTCAATTCATTGGGTTCGGACGCATGTAATGCCTCTGGCCAGGCGCCGGAGCAACCAGCGAAATGGCTCAGCGCTGTTCGTATCTATCCTGGATTCAGATATACCGATACTCAGTGCAGCGGCACTGATATCAAAACTGATCCCAAAGAATTGACGGGTCACCCTTCCAGCTTTCCTTATCATCTCGACAGCGTTAATGATCTTAAGGGGCCAATTACTGAGCTTGCGAACTTTATCGGTTATCGCAGCAACTTGAACGATAACTATAATTTCTCTCTTGGTGTTGAAAAGAACCCATGGTGCATGGCTTACGTTGGTGTTTCCGCACAGACCTCTCCGAAGATTCCGTTTTCGCCATTCGGTACGATTACGCTGAAAGCGAGAGCTTTCTATAAGCCTTTCGGAGGCAGAATTGGCCCATGGTATAATCAGAACTGGAATCGGGGTTCCGGATTCTCTGAGGGCGGCCCGAAGACTGACCCTCTGCTTCCTCCAAGAGTTACTGATACCTCTTTACTGTCTTCAATCAGTACGGACACTCAGAATAATGCGATTCGGGCAGCTAACTTCAGTCGTTTCCCGGGCGACAAGTATGGATTAAAGACATTTAGGATGCTGGCTTATTATGGTGAAGCCATTTACAAGTTAGATCCGAAGTGGTCCACGGATCCGAACCCATACGGTGGCAACAGTATTTATGAAGGCGATAGTGCACCAAACTTTGCCCATTGGGATCATATTCCAAATAAAATTAGTGATGGTGGTGACCTTCTTGCTTGGGATTCCGTACGTGATGTGCCGTCGGCTATGAGAAATCTGGAAACTTCTGCAATGCTGCCGGACTTGTTCGATATGACATATTATTCAATCGAGCCGGACTTCTATCATAACTATTATCTGAAGATAAAAAATGGATACCTGAAGGGACCGGGATCAACATTTACGGGAAGTTTCCGGCCGGATCTTGGGTATCACAAGGACTATAAGCGAGGTACCTATAACTTCGAAGAGTACAATATTATAAGCCAGTATAATGTTCTGAAGGAGCCTGGCTTTAATGTGCCGGTGAAAGAGAAGTTCACCTTTACTTCATTGGATTGGATGAATGTTCTGACAGGCTGGGCTCCAAAGGGACTGTTGGACTATTCGCTTGATACATCCAAATTTGGAAAGTGTGCTGCGCCTGTTCCTGCAGATAATTCCGGTGAAATAGTGCCAACCACAGGTAATTGTGTTGTGGGCGGCAGCACTGGATATGCAGTGAAGATGGTTTCTTCAAGCTACTTGCGCTCTCAGGATTTGAAGCTGGGTGGGGAAAATACTGGCGGCGGCCCACTTCTGAATCCTCCACCTGATGAGAGTGAATTCTAAGACAATTGCATCTGATTGTGTCAATCTGAGACGTTCGCCAAAAATTTAAGATTATAAGACCTTTGTCCGAAAAGAGGACATAGGGGAGTTTTTATGAAAAACGGAATATTATCCATTTTCTTATCCATTCTTATTGGAGCAACTCCAGCTTATAGTTTTGAAGAATCCTCTGAAACCACTCAAGGGAAAAGTTTGGATGATAAGGTCTCCAAGGAAATGCAGTTTATCAACTCATTGCCGAAGAACAGCGCATCGGACAGCGGTGCCTCCAATGAAAAAATACCTTCGAGTGCGGGTGCAGCTGGCGGCGGTTCCTCTGTAGGGGATGACGAAGCCAATAAGGGCCTTGATGATGTTTATACTAATATTCGCACGGGCCTGGATCAGGTTGTATCTGCATACCAATACATATCAGGAAATATGCCAGGAGTCGTTGTCACAACTCCTGGATACGAGACAATCGTAAATTCAGGGCACAAATATATTGATAACCGCGATAACTGTATTTCTCGTCAGGGGAAAGCCGCGACAGCGTGCTTGGAAAATCTCAGTGAAGATCTGCAAAGTGGTATCGCTTCGGTTAATATGCTTCTTTCCACGGTAGGGTCTGCGGCTGTCACTGATACTTGTAGTACTTTCTCAAAAGCGATGGACATCGCCAAGGGTGCCATGACTGCGTACACATCTGCTTGCGGCGTTATGAAAGCGGGTTGCGGTTGGTCGTGTGTTCAAACTCGCGGTGGTCTTGAGGGTTTGGGTAAAGGTCTGAAGGCCTCTGAGACCGGCACGACATGTAAGCCTATAGTTCCCCCCAATAGTCCCAATTATGCCAGTTTAGAAACGTCCTGCAAGAAGTTCATTGCGGATTATGGAGCCGGGCTGAAAAATTTGGCGGCTAATATTCCGAAGGATTTGAATGCAAAGGACAAAAAAGCGGTCGCAGGTAAGGCAGCGCTTTGTACTGGCAAGTACGCCATGTTGTTGGCCTCTGCAGGAACAGGGATTCTTTCTTTAGCCAATTCTTTGAAGCAAGGTAAGGACTGTAAAGACAATACTGATGGTACGGGAACACAGGTTGCCGAGGCAGCGAAAGATAAGTGTGAAGATCCTGCCAATGCTCAACTCCCAGAATGTATTTGTAAGGCAAACCCAAGAACACCGGGGTGTGCGAATTCCTATCAGAAAGCGAATGAAAGTGGTGATTCTCGTCTGACTGCTTCAGGCGGGGAAATAAATCCGGCAGCTATCGGCGGCAAAGATGGCCCTGGTGGCTTGGGATTGGGCAGTGACAGTAATGCTCTTGGTGAAAACAGTGCTGGCAGTGGTTCTGACTCTGGCGGTATGGCTGGTGCTCCAATGGGTGGTGGCGGTGGCCTGAGTGGCTTTGGTGGTTCCGGCGGTGGCGGGGCTGGTGGCAAGGAAGAAGCCGCGAAAAAAGGTTTGAATACAGATATTCTGTCAGGCTCTGGTGGCGGCGGAGGCGGTGGCTTCGGTGGATACCGTGGTGCTGCTTCCGATTCCAAATATCGTGCTTATCTTCCTGGTGGAGCTAAAGATCCTGCTCAAGGTGTGGCCGGTCAACAGGCTTGGACAAAAGAAGTGACAGGTCAAGGTGGCAAGTCGAACTGGGATAAAATCAAAGAACGCTATCGTGATAACAAGAACACGCTTCTTAATAACTAAGGGAGTATGCTGTGAAAAATAACTTCATTAAGTATATCTGTGCAGCATCTTTGGCTCTTTCCCCTGTCGTGGGTTATTCCGCTGATGAGAAAAAAGAATCTGGAGATAAAGGCGTTGAGTCAGGAGCCAGTAAGTCTCCGAGCGGCCCTTCAGTGAATGACTCTGCTGATAAAACATCTGACTCAAACTCAATGGGACAGGCGATGTCGTACCTTACTGGGGGCATGTTCTTAACCATGGGGTATCAGGATATCAAAACAGGGACGTCTTGTTCACCAAGCCCATGCTCGGCTCTCATCGCCAAGGGCGTCTTCGAAGTGATGCTAGGGATGTTGTCCATGGCGCAGGGTAAGGCCCACGGCAAAGCTGCCGGACAAGCTGGTTCAACGGGCTTTAATACGGACGGGTTCGGAGATCTGGGCGGGAACTCTAGCAATGAGCCCTACGGCTTGGATGATCCCAATAATCCTTTGAACAAAGATCCTCAGTTTGCAGCGATTAAAGGTAATATTTCGAAACTTGAGCAAATGGGTGTTCTGGATTCAAAAACAGGCACGGCAAAGGTGGGCGGTAAAACATATAAAGCATCTGACTTTGCATCTAAAGAGTCCATGGCTGCGGCAGGACTCCCTCCTGGTGCAATTGCCGGTTTGATGGAGCTTTCAGGTAACATCGAAAAGAAAGCCAAAGAAAAGTACGACAAACTAAAGCTCGGCGCAATGACGGCTGCTAACGGCTACGAGGAAGGTGGCGGCGGAGGCGGCGGTGGCGGTTTCGGCGCAGGCTCAGGTTCCTCTGACGATATGGGTTCTTCAGCTGGTTTGGGTGGTGGCGGTTTGGGAGCAGGTGCTTTCAATCGCGATCCAGCAAACCTTGCAGGTATGCAGAAAAACTATAACGGCGAACCGATCGGGGTTGCGGCTGACAGTATCTTCCTGATGATGACTCGAAGATATAAAGTGAAAGAAAGCCAAGAGTCTTTCTTCACAGATGCAGAACTAGCTCTTCAGAAGTAGAAATGAAAAGAGCCGAGTTAAAACCTCGGCTCTTATTTTTTTCGACTAATACAACAGATACTTTTTTCTTTCCTTAATCCATGACTTTTCATCTTTGACTAAGGCCGCATCCAGATTCTTTGGTGTGGCCTTTGGATTTTCAAGCCAGTCCTTCAAGGCTGGGCCGCCATTGATCACATCAAAAGCCAGACGATCTTTGACGTATTCATAGGCAAAATCACGATAGATCGGATATTTTGGATGCATTTCGCGAATCACTTTTAGCATCAACGCTGTCAGACGGAATGGTTTGAACTGTTCGTGTTTGTAGCTGATGCCATCGGTGTGGAATTGGAATCCGTGACAGAGTTTGCCAACATGCTTGTGGAAAGTGGGCTCAAAGAAGCATTCTCTTAGTGTTACACCCTTCATCCATTGAGGTGCCTTCTTTTTCATTCGAACCAGGACTTCCTGGAAATCAATATCAGAAGCACCAATGATTTCCAAAGCGCGTGTAGTGCCACGGGCCTCAGAAAGAGTGGTTCCTTCGATCAGAACGGTTCCGGAATAAGCACGAGCCATATTCAAAGAAGCCGCATTCGGAGAAGGATTCACCCAAGGACGCTTCAGATCCCAGCCGAAGCCAGGGCCCTTATCGGGTGAATAGCCTTTCATTTTTACGATTTGCAGATCCAGATCCAGGTTATAGAAATCAGCAAAATACAAAGCCAGCTCGCCGACGGTCAGACCGTGACGCATGGGGATCGGTGCAGCCCCGACAAAAGATTCCCAACCAGGAAGCATGCGAAAACCCTCCACCGGGCGGCCCGCAGGATTGGGGCGATCCAGGATAATAACGGTCTTACCCAGCTTCGCGCATTCTTCCATCATATAAAGCAAAGTTGTGATGAAGGTGTAAATACGGCAACCCAAATCCTGAAGATCAAACAATACAACATCGAAGTGGGACATCATCTCTGCGGTGGGTCTGCGAACTTCACCATACAGGCTGAATACTGGAATTTTATGAACAGGGTCCATAAAATTCGGGCTTTCAATCATGTTATCCTGTTTGTCGCCGCGGACTCCGTGCTGTGGCCCAAAAGCACAGGAAAGTTTTATTTTTTTAGAGAGCAAATCAAGACTGTGTTGCAGATTTTCGTCAACGCTGGCGGGATGGCAGACAAGGCCAACGCGTTTGCCTTTAAGGCTTTTAAGCATTTTTGCGTTGCTAAGCAGAACTTCAAGACCAAGTTTCATGATATATCCTTGTTAAAGAAAAAGTGTGTTGGAAGCCTTTGTCCCAGCTGGGACGCGAACATTACGGCCGACAACGACATTGCTGAGTTCGCAGCCGTCTTCGACGATGGCTCCGGGGCCTGCGCAGAAGACGCCCTGAATGGCAGAAGTCTTTACCTGTGCGCTGTCTGCAACGAGATTCAAAGAAGACGCCGTTTGCGTCGCCATTGTGTTTTCAAGGGAAAATTTTTTGAGCGCGCGTTCAAGGGCCTTTTTTTGATAAGAGTTTTCCCCCGTCAGGAATTCAAGGCAAGCCCTGGAGGCCTCCATGAAATCCTGGGGATTGCCCGTTTCAAACCACGTCCCCTCGAAAGGAACAGCTTCCACCGAGTGTCCCTGAGATATCGCCACGGTCACAGCATCGTACAGAATATTGGACTCCACATCCGGCTGAATGAAATCCAGAATCTTTTCATCCAGAATCTGTACGCCGACAAAGTGCCACGCACGAACAGAGCCCGGAACGGGCGTTTTGCCAAAGCCCAAAACTTTATTATTGGCGTCGACCCATACTCCGCCAAACTTGGTTCCGACACCGGGATGGTCTTTGACGATCAGTGTGGCGATATTCTGGCGCGAGTTGTGATGAGCCAAAGCCTTCTGAAGCACATCTTCTTCTTTTGGAAGAATGACCTCATCGGCATTCATCAAAAGAAACGGTCCGCCGCCCCTGAAGTGGGAAGCGGCTTTGCCTAAGCCGCCGCCATTACCCAGAATAAAACCGACTTCATCTGAAAAAATAACGGACTGAGCTTGCGTGGGAAGAGTACGGAAGAGATCGTGAATTCCCTGAGGCAGATGGAAAGTATTGACGACCAGCTTATTGATTTCCAGATCACCCAGAAAGCTCAGGACATGGGCGGCCAGGGGAATAGTCAGAAATGGAATGGCGGGCTTGGGTAAAATAGAAGTGTAGGGGCGAAGTCTTGTGCCTTCGCCCGCCGCCAACAGCATCACATTCATAAAGTTTCGTACTTTCTTTCCAGCGCACCGGAATCAATCAGTACGTCAGCAAAAACTTTGTACTCTGGAAATTCATTGATGGCTTTTAGAACCCGGCGAAGAGTTCCAGAAAGATACTTCAAATAGCGACGATCCTGTCTTAGATGATAGAAGCTGGCGAAACTGCCGCAGGCCTTGAAGCAGCGTTGAATGGACTGAAGTTCATAGATCCTATCAAACTGTTCCCGTGAGAAATCTTTTGGAAGATATTCTTTGGAACGATCCAGATAATAGTTGATTAAGGATTTGGCCATAGAGTCGTTCATGTCCACATAGGAATCTCTCATCAAACTGACAAGATCATATTGAATGGGTCCCAGGCGGGCATCCTGGAAGTCAATAACACTCATCTGATCCAGTTTGATCATCAGATTGCGAGAGTGATAGTCGCGGTGAGCGATACGTTTTGGTTCCTTGTCCAGGCGTGAGCAGATATCCAGGAAGATGTCTGAGATCTCCTGATTCAGGCTTTCGCCAAAAGGGAACTTCAAAACACCGGAAAGAAGATTGTCTTTTCCGTAATTCATTTCCCAAAGAAACTTTTCGGTGTTGAATTCGATCTTAAAAGCCGTGCAGTCGGATTTGTCCAGTGTGGCCGGGTGATGAATTTTGACAATTTCATCCACCGCCATTTGATAGAACTCAAGTGAAGCCTCTTGGCTTTGGTTTTCCCAGAACTTTCTTTCCAGCGTCAGATCCCCCAGGTCTTCCAGAAGAACCAGGCCTTCTTGTGGCGACATGGCAATAACGGTCGGCACATGCACGCCATTTTTTGCGAAGTGATTCAGTACGCTCAGGAAAGGGTAGTTATTGGGATCAAATGGCTCCCATCGCATCAGGACCCAGGATTGATGGTCTTGAACCACGCGATAATACCGACGATTGGAGGCGTCTCCGGCAAGGGAAAACACCTTGTAGTTGTCGGATTTCAGAGCTTGCGTCAGAAAAGGAACTAAAAATTCATCATGAGTGACCATGAGAAAAATTCTCACAGACACTCACTGTATTTTCAAGGATTAAACTCTTGTACGCTTAAGCGTTTGTCGGGGAGTCCTTCAGGAAGAAAAGCTCCAGAACCTCTTTCAGACCTTGTGCGGTCAGCGGGGCACGATCGACCTCAAAGCAGTTGACGGAAAGTTCGTCGACGAACTTTGAATCCAGTGTTGAAACCGCATTAAGTTCATCCAGATTCTTCAAGGAACTGGTCACAATCAATGGTTCGTCCGCAAGGTGATCTTCGCTGATATATTCCATCAGAAGTTCCTGTTCGGAAGCATTCAGATTCTCGACATTTTCCACAAAGATGGTCATTCCGCCCATGCGTGCGATATCCATGGAGGAATGCAGTTGGCCTTTGATGTCATTGAAGGGAACAAAGGCCCAACGGCCTGTCAGCTCGTGCAGTTGCAAGGCGATCTTTTTATTGTTGTTTTCAGAGCGACCTTCAAAGTGGATCAAGTGCGACACGAGTTCGTTCGCTGGACTTTCGTTCAGGTCTGGAGATTCGTCGTTAAGAATGTCCTCAATCGAAGGAAGTGATTCACCAAAAAGACGAACATTGTCCAGATTGGGTTGAATTTTATTGAGCTCTTCCAGATTGGCTTCTTTTTGATCCAGATACCATTTGTACATGGCTGGTTCCAGAACCATTTTTACCAACTGAGCCACTCCAGAACGCTTCTCACTATTCAGATCATCTGCGGACGGTACCACAGCTGTTCCTAAGAAGTTCCCATTCACTCGGATGGGAATATGAAGATCACGCCCCCGCGTAAACATCTCTTCAGCGTCTGAAATGTCAGATAGATCCATCAATTGACGAATCTGCAAGCCCTTCCCATAGCGGTTGGCCAGAATCTGC
Organism: Bdellovibrio bacteriovorus; assembly: GCF_041888015.1. Classification (GTDB taxonomy): domain Bacteria; phylum Bdellovibrionota; class Bdellovibrionia; order Bdellovibrionales; family Bdellovibrionaceae; genus Bdellovibrio. The sequence goes on along the minus strand of NZ_CP168968.1, from coordinate 3,626,596 downwards.
TTTAGTCTTTCTACAAAAGAACTATCCAATGTTGTCAGCATAAAACCACGTACCCCTTACATAGACCCCTTTAATACAAGACTGATGCCAGTTGAGGGTTGTTTGTGGAAATCTATGTAAATTCAGATATTTAGGTCTTATTTGAAATAGAAAGTGGGCTTTATGATTTGCTCATAAAGCCCACTAAGTTTCGATCATTTAGGTAATTAATTTAGGGTCGGTGCCCAAAATTAGCGTGCAAGTTTACGCTTATCCAGGCCGTACTTTTCGACCTTCATGATAAGGCCGGCACGGCTGATACCCAACTCTTTTGCCAGTTTGGATTTATTCCAACCTGTGCGGCGCAGACCCTCACGGATCATTTCGCGTTCCAGGTCTTCCAAAGCATCCTTCAACTTGCCTTGCAGGCGAGAGCCTTGAACTTTGTTCTTTTCGCCAGCTTCCAAAACTTTTGGAGACAGAAGTTCTGCCATCAGCTTTGTTTCATCACCGGAAAGAACACAAAGTCTTTCGATCTCATTTTGCAATTCACGCACGTTACCTGGCCATGGATAGTCATAAAGCTTTTCCAGGGCACGTTTGGTAATCTGACGTTTTGGTCCGCCTTGTTGGTCGTGAATTTTATTAAGGAAGAAGTCCACTAGGAAAGGAATGTCTTCTTTTCTTTCACGAAGAGGCGGAACGCGGATGTTGATAACATTCAAGCGATAGTACAAGTCTTCACGGAATGTACCTTGCTCAACCATTTCCTTCAGGTTTCTGTTTGTTGCCGCCACGATACGCACGTCCACTTTTCTGGACTCTGTCGCACCTACGGGCATGAATGTTCCTTCCTGAAGAACGCGCAGAAGTTTTACCTGCATCTGTGGGGAAGTGTCCCCGATTTCATCCAGGAAGAAAGTCCCTTTGTCGGCCATTTCGAAAAGACCTTTTTTGTCTTTCAAGGCGCCCGTGAAAGAGCCTTTTACGTGACCGAACAATTCGGATTCCAAAAGGTTGTCATTGAATGCAGAACAGTTCTGGATAATGAAAGGTTTGTCTTTACGGTGAGAGTTGTAGTGGATTGATTTGGCGATCAACTCTTTACCAGTACCGTTTTCACCTTGTACCAAAACCGTGGAATCTGCACCCTTGATCTTATCAAGCAAAGCATACAGGGATTGCATTGGTTTGGATTTGCCGATCATGTTGTCGTACTTGAAGCGGTTGCCCAGCTCCTTGTTCAACTCTTTGATGCGGTCTTCACGGGAAGAGATTTCCAGGTGAAGAGTCACGATTTCCTGAGCCACAAGCTCACACAGTTCGTTGAAATGCGCGCGCTCCTGGTCATCGAGGAACTTCAATTTGCCAAGACATTTTTCAATCACTTCGCCGGACATGCCGAAGGCGGCAAGGCGTTCGCGGATCTCTGTCAGACGAGAAGTAAAGTTGGAGTCACGGAAGAAGCCCATGGCCACAACGGTACCCACACAGTCATTGTCGATCATGATAGGGAAGACTCCCACATCAAAACCAACCATGTCCCACTTGCGCAAGGAGAATCTGTTCTGAGAAGTACGAAGATCATCCAAAGATTTTGTGACAAGCTCTGCGATACTTGCCTGGCCAGCTTCTTTTCTTACAAGAGCTGTGATTGCGGGATTGCTGAAGACGACTTTATCAGAGTCATAGCCTTTAAGCATTCCACGCTCATCCGTGAAAACCACGTCAATGTTCCACCACGCGCTGAGAATTTGTTTGAGCTTGTTGATGACATGTATATGTTCAAACTCATCCCAATTAATCATAAGTATCGTCCTTTCAGTGACTGTCAAAAGTATCGATACTTTTATCGTCAAGAAAGTTGACGAACTTTAGCGGGACTGTCTAAAGAGCGTGCAAACCTGGACCTTGGGCCGGAGAAACTGTCTCAGTTTAAGACTTATATTCCGGCGGAATGTGCACTTCGTTGCCATCGCGAAGCGAGTGGTAAGTTGGGGACATGATCTCGACTTTGGCTTCGTTGAAGCAGTCTTGCAAATTCTTGCGAAGATCTGAATAGACATCGTCAAACTTATTTGCAAGGTGAGTATGGACGTTCAGCTCGTACTCAACATAAGAATTTCCAAGATCCGTTTGGAAGATGAAAGGCTTGGGATCCTTCATCAGGCCTTCAGTGCGGGCTGCGGCATCCAGCATCAGCTGATGAACCCGACGCCAGTTGGTATCGTAGCCAATGGTAATGCGTGGATTTAGAATAAGTCCGTGTGAATCAGCCACAGCACTGTAGTTCATGATATGGCTGCTCAGAATATTTGAATTGGGAATTGTGATATCAACGTTCTTGATCGTGCGAATGCGTGTTACCAGCAGATTTTTTTCAACAACGTCGCCAATTGTGGGGCCGATCTTCACGCGGTCGCCAATCTGAAAGGGCCGCATATAGGTGATGACCAATCCTGCCACCATATTTGAAATAGCAGAGCTGGAACCCAAAGAAATCAAAAGACCCAGAAAGACCGAGACCCCTTGGAACGCCGGAGAGCTGGAGCCCGGCAGATGTGGGAAGATTATAATTAAAGTAAAAGCAAAGACCAGAATGCGAACTAGTTTGTAAGTCGGCTTGGCCCATTCAGCATGAAAGCCTTCAATCTTAAGATAGCCGCTTTCAATACGCTGGAAGAACATGCGGATGACCTTAAGCAGATAGCGCATCACAAAGATGATAATGATGATGTAGAAGGCCTTGGGGATGTACTCCAGAATCGTCTTAAAAACTTCTTTCAGGGGCGTCAGGATATACTGAAGCATGTTCTCGGACAGATAGTGGGTTTCCGGGAAGAAGCTAAATACCAGAGAGAAGTAGAAATAAAGCACCAGCAACGTGGCAACCACGCGAAGGGCCTTAAGCAGCCCACAGATAGCGGACACCATGGCCTGGGCCGTGATGATTTCAAAGTTGTGAAATTTGAGAGGACGAATACGGCCGTCACGAAGGGCGATAACTTTGAGTTGTAGCCACGGAAAAAGCCAGCCCATCAGGGAAAGAGCCACAATCATAATAACTGTGGCGATGCCGGCATTGACAAGAGCAGTGCTAAATTCTGATTCAAATAAAGTAGGCATACTTTATTTAGATCATAGAACTAAGTGTGTTGTAAACTGTGGAAGCGGAAGTATTCACCTTCATTTGACATCAGATCCCTGTGGGTTCCGATCTCGACAACTTCGCCAGCTTTCATCACGACGATCTTGTTGGCTTTCTGAATCGTGGACAGGCGGTGTGCAATCACTAAAGCGGTTCTGCCTTCCATCAGGTGGTCGATGCCTTTTTGCACTTCGATCTCGCTGGCTGTGTCCAGAGCGCTGGTGGCTTCATCCAGGATCAGTACCGGGGCATCCTTGAACATCGCACGGGCAATGCTGATACGTTGCTTTTCGCCACCGGAAAGAAGATTCCCACGGTCCCCGACACGGCTTTGATAGCCTTGCGGAGTCTTCATGATAAAGTCATGGGCATTGGCCAGTTTCGCCATGGCTGGGATGTCTTCTGGGGTGCGGTTATAGTCGCCAGCCCAGATGTTCTTTTCAATGGTGTCACTGAATAGGAATACGTCTTGAGTCACCAGCGCGACATTGCGGCGCAGGTCTTTAAGTCCGATGTGGTGAATGTTCACACCATCAATCAGAATTTCACCGGAGGTGGGATCAAAGAATCTTTCCAACAGGTTCACGATTGTGGACTTGCCACTGCCACTGGCGCCAACCAAAGCGACGACTTCGCCGCGGTTGATTTCCAGGTTCAGATTCTTCAGGATCATTTCTTTACCGTAGGTGAAGCTCACGTTCTTGTAAGTGATTTTCTTCCAGTCTTTCGGGAACGGAATTGGTTCGGCAATTTCAGGCACTTCTGAGGTGTTTTCAATGATCTCAAAGATACGGCGCAGGGAAATGGTCACTTCCTGAATGCGCACATAGGCTTCCTGCACACGCTTGATCGGCTGATTGATCATGAGCAAGGAGGCCACAAAGCCCACGAAAGTTCCGGGCGTGCTGCGACCGGCAGCGATTTCATAACTTACATAAAGGAACACACACAGAACAATGGCGGTGGCCAAAAATTCGGTCACTGGCCCGCTGGCTTCCTGGCGTTTGTAGATTGTTTTGCGGATATCCAGATACTTTTCAGATTCCTGCACCAGGCGGTTACCCATGTCCTTTTCCAGATTGAAGGACTGAATGATGCGAACGCCATCAAGACTTTCTTTGATGGTGGAGGTCATGTATTCCATGACGTCGCGTTCTTGAGGGATGTATTTGCGCATGCTGCGGGCGATGTTTTTCAAAATCAGCGCAATCACTGGCGCGATCAGGAAGGTCGCCAAAGTCAGCTTCCAGTCAATGCGGATCAGATTCACCAGCAAACCCACGAGCATTAACGGGTAAAGGAAAATGTCGGCGACCACGCGCAAGCCATCCTGAATGATACGAATATCGTTCAGAATACGACTGATCAGGCCGCCGGAGCCTGCGGCATAGTTGTTATGGAAGGACAGATTCAGGCGCATGAACTTTTGCTGAAGTTTTTGGCGCAGCCCCTGCACCACACGTTCTGCGGTGTAGTTCATCAGATAGATATGATAGTAACGAGAAGTGGCCTGCACCAGTGCCAGCCCCAGAGCCATCGGCACTAAAGTAGCCATAGCTTGTTGTTGGTTTGCAGAAAGACCGTCAAACAATCCTTTGATCATAAAGGCCAACTGAGTGGTGGCCAGCGCGTTTAGAATCCCGGTGATGGCGACGATATAAAGGGTGCTTTTAAACGGCTTAAGTTCACCCAGGAGCTTTTTGATTTCAGGTGCCATACGTTGTTTCCAGATTACGAGGTTTGGTGGCTTTCGATATAACGTTTGAGGTATTGCCCTGTCAGACTCTTTTTCACTTTCATGAGGTCATCTGGGGTGCCCGTTGCCACGATGTTTCCGCCTTTTTTACCCGCTTCGGGGCCGAGGTCAATAACATAATCAGACCCACGAATGACGTCTAAATTATGCTCAACCACGACGACACTGCCACCGGTTTCGATCAATTTACTCAAAACCTTCATAAGCAGTTCGACTTCGCGGAAGTGCAGACCGGTTGTCGGTTCATCCAGAATGTACAAGGTTGATTTCTGTTGGACCTGAGACAGTTCTTTGGCGATTTTAAGACGCTGAGACTCACCACCACTCAGGGAGCTGGCAGGTTGACCCAGTTGCAGATAATCCAGACCGACTTCTTTCAGAACACTTAACGGCTTACGAATATTCGGATGCGCCACAAAGAAGTTCATGGCCTCATTCACGGTCATTGAAAGAATTTCGTAGATATTCTTGTTTTTGTACTGAATTTCCAGAATCTCCGGACGGTACTTTTTCCCATCACAGACGTCACATGGAATCACGACGTTATCCATGAACATCATATCGATTTCTTCATAGCCCGTTCCTTTGCAGGCCGGACAACGACCACCATCGACGTTCAAGCTGAATGTTCCAGCGGTGTAACCACGGGATTGGGATTCAGGTGTCGTCGCCATGATGGAGCGAATTGCATCAAAGGCCTTCAAATAGGTGATCGGTGAACTTCGTGCGGATTTACCAATCGGGGACTGGTCAATAAGCAGGACGTTCTTGATGTTCTCAACTCCATCCAGGCCGGAATATTCTTGAGACGGAAGGTATTCGATATCCAGTGCGCGCGCCAAAGCCGGGTACAGAGTTTTGGAAATCAACGTTGATTTTCCCGAACCGCTGACACCAGTGACAGTGACCAGACGATTGAGTGGAATGACCACATCCAGATTTTTAAGGTTGTGGCCTTTAGCGCCTTTCAGTTCTATTTTTACCTTGTAGTTATCCACATCCACCGGACGAACAGCTCTGAGTGGCAGACCACTTTTCGAGGGCTTCAGATAAGGAACAGTGTTGGACTTTTCAAAGCTATAGAACTTATCAGTTGGTCCGGAATAGACGACCTCACCGCCGAGATAGCCCGAACCGGGCCCCATCTCGATGATGTTTTCGCTGGCTTTGATAACATCGTGATCGTGTTCAACGATCACAAGAGTATTTCCCAGATCTTTAAGGTCTTTCAGAATTGAGATCAGACGGTCATTGTCGCGGGGGTGAAGGCCGACAGTTGGTTCATCCAGAACATAGAGAGCTTGCGACAGACCCATTCCCAATTGATTGGCCAAGATCAGGCGCTGGTATTCCCCACCGGAAAGCGTGCGAGTTTCACGTCCCAGGGAAAGATAGTGAACCCCCACGCGCATCAGGAATTCCAAGCGCGAGCGGATTTGTTTAAGAACCTCGCCAGCGACCTCCTGCTGATAAGCGGTCAGCTCCAGCTTTTGGAAGAAGGTGTTGAGGTCTTCGATGGTCAGGTTGGACAGTTCATTGATGTTCGCACTTGAAATTAAAACGTGATTGGCTTCCGGGCGTAATCGGGCCCCTTTGCAAGTCGGGCACTGGAACGGACTGCGGAAGCGGGAGATAAAGACGCGAACATGCATCTTGTATTTGATCTGATCCAGATACTCAAACAAACCACGTACGCCGAAGAAGTCTTTGTTTCCATTCCAAATCACATCACGTTCAACCTTGGGAAGATCTTTCCAAGGAGTGTGAGGATCAATCTTGGCTTTCTTGCAATAGGCCAGTAGCTGCTTCTTTTCGTGAGCCGCACTGGGCATCCAGAAGGGACTCAAAGCTCCCTGCGCCAAGCTCAAAGCTGGATTCGGAATCACTTTTTCTTCATCAATATCAAGAATATTTCCAAAGCCCTTACAGGTTTGGCACGCGCCAATCGGAGAATTGAAGCTGAAAAGTTTGGAACTCAGTGGCGGTGGAGTGTAGCCACACACTGGACAAGAAGCCTCTTCACTGACTTGCAGACGCTGCCCGTCCGTGGAAAGGATCGTGGCTCTGCGAGTGATCAGATTTGTATTGTACTTGATGCTGGCATCATAGGCCTGAGTCAAAGAATCAGCAATGCGACCGCGTTCGTCTTCATTGAAGCTCATGCGGTCGATCACCAGATAGAATGTTTCTTTGGGAAGTCCTTTTTTGATAGCAGCGGCATCGCCGATTTCCACGACGGTGCCCATTTCTTCTGTTGTGGTTCCACTTGGTGAACTTGGAGCTGGGACAGCTTCAGGTTCAAGTTTTTTGGAAGCCTTCTTGGCAACCTTCTTTTTCCCGGCAGCTTTGGCGGGCGTCGCTTTTTTAGGTTGCTCTGTGATCTTGGGAATATAAATGCGCAGATAGCCGTCTTGCAAAAGCAGAGAGTGAAGTTTTTTACCTTCTGCTACACGGCCTTCGGCGTTGATTTCCACCAGCAGATAACCGCGTTTTCCGGCAAAGTTCTTTAGGACCTTGTCGGTGGCTTCGGTCACACTTTCTTTTTCGGTGGGACAGTGGTGGGTCGGACAATAAGACTTGCCGATCTTTTCATAAAGCAGGCGCAGATAGTCGATGATCTCTGTCGTCGTACCCACGGTCGAGCGCGAGCTTTTAACAGTGTTTTTCTGTTCGATAGAGATGGCCGGGGGGATGTTGTTGATCCCCTCGATATCCGGCTTGGGGGCTTTATTCAAAAACTGTCGGGCATAGTTCGACATGCTTTCGATAAAGCGACGCTGTCCTTCGGCGAAAAGCGTTTCGAAGGCCAGGGAGGATTTCCCGGAACCACTGGGGCCACAGATCACTGTCATTGAACCGACGGGAATCTTGACCTCAATGTTCTTAAGATTGTTTTGTTTCACCCCCCAGAGGTGAATATCCTTCATTCAGAGAAATCCTGTTTGTAAAAGTCAGTGGCTTCTTCAGCCTTGTTCGAGGCAGCTGTTGGCTCAGTGCCTTCGACGAATGCCTGACGGATAATTTTTTTGGTAGAGGCAGAAGCCAATTTGCCAGTTTCGCTATCGATATTAGCAAACACAATACCGTCGGGCACGGGGAAAGTCATCTGAGGAAGTCCTTCGTGAGCCGCTTTCATGTAGTCTACCCAGATCGGTAAAGCAGAGCGTCCGCCGACTTCGCCTTTGCCAAGACTCTTTTCCTTGTCAAAGCCCACCCACACACCAGTCGAGATCTGAGGGCTGTATCCGATAAACCACGCGTCATAGTAATTATTGGTGGAGCCTGTTTTCCCGGCGACTTCACGGCCGACAGCGCGAGCGCGTCCACCAGTACCACCAGCGTCTTCAACCACGCCTTTTAACAGAGTTGTCATCACATAAGCAGTGGACGGGCGGATCAGTTGATCCGGGTCCTGGAAGAAGATGCTGTCATCCAACTTGGCCTTTTTGGGGTCCTTCTTTTGTGTCTCTTCCTCTTTGTTTGCGGCATTGATTGATTCCAGGAACGTTTTGCGACGTTCTTCAAATCCGTCATTGATAGACTTGATCTCTTTATCAAAGCGGGTATCCAGGGACACTGTTTTCAACAGATTTTTTCCATTGGCATCATCAACTCTGTGAATCAGTAGCGGTGAAAGCCTTTTTCCCAATCGACCAAACTCAGAAAACACCTTGGTCATTTCATACAAAGTCACACTGCTGGAACCCAGAGCCAGCGTGAAGTCTGGATTTAAGGGACTGTAGATTCCCAGGCGTCGGGCATAATCAGTTGCCCAAGGAACTCCGACATCTTCAATGATTTTAACGGTTGGGATATTTAAAGACTTCACCAAAGCATTGCGGAACAGAATGTCACCACCGAAGCTCTTAGAGTGATTCGAAGGCTTCCAGACTTTCAAGTCGCCCTGGCCTTCAGAGTCGTCAGCGGCAGCGCCACCTTCTTCGTAAACAATCGGAGCATCCATGACGGGTGTTGCAGGGTTGTAGCCTTTTTCCAGAGCGGAAGCATAGACGATAGCTTTGAACGCAGAGCCCGTCTGGCGAGGGGCTTGAATGGCGCGATTGAACTCACTTTTTGCAAAGCTTGAACCGCCGACCATCGCAAGAACGTCTTGATTCTGCTGGTCAAAGGAAATCAGAGCGCCCTCAACCAGAGGCTCTTGATCCAGTTCCAGTCCTACAAACTTGCTCAAGTCCGCGGGTCCGGTTGTGGCAACGCCTTTCTTCTTAGCCGCACCCTGCAGGCGACTGGATGTGAATTGATCAGCGACGACTTTAACAAGAATGACGTCGCCTTTTTTCAAGGCTTCGGATGGTTTTTTGATAGAGGCCAAATCCCAGCGCTGATCAGAGTCCGGCTTGCGGGCCCAGGTCATCGTGTCGATATCAATCAAACCAAATGTTTCAGGCAGGCGTACATAGACCAGCCCTTGAGCGTCGTCGATTTTTTCAACCACACCGCTGACAGTGTCTTTCAGTTTGATATATGGAGGCAGCAGGGGATGCTCTTTTGCATCTTGAGCCGTCTTTACGGGGACGATATCTGCAAACTTCCCGTCCGGCATAATGATGCGCTCAGGAGTGAAGTCAGAGATCAGCTTCTTTTGGGCCTCTTTCAGGAAATCTTCGATATCACTGTTGTCTGAGATATTTTTCTGAGGACCGCGATAGCCCTGGCGCTTGTCCAAAGATTTTAAGCCCTCTTTGACGGACTCTTGGGCAGCCAGTTGTTTGGTCAGATCAAGGCTTGTATAGATACGAAGTCCTTTATCCAAAACAAGGTCTTCACCTAATTGTGTAACAAGAAGTTGGCGGACGGTTTCCAGATAGAAGGGCGCAAACTCTTCATAGTTCTCGCGCACATAAACTTTGACCGGCTCTTGAATGGCGGCTTCAGCTTCGTCTTTGGTGACAAATCCTACATCGGCCATGCGGCGCAGAACATAGATCTGTCTTTCTTTAGCGCGCAGTGGATTGCTAACCGGACTGTAGCGGGAAGGCGCCTGAGGAAGCCCCGCCAGAATCGCCATTTCGGAAAGTGTCAGCTTGGCAACGGGTTTGCGATAGTAAGTCTGCGCAGCTTGTTCAACACCATAAGCACCTTGACCGAAGTAAATCTGATTCAGGTACAGGAACAGAATATCTTCCTTGCTCAGGTTGCGCTCCATCTCCATCGCCAAAAGAATATCGCGCAACTTACGAGTCAGAGTTTTTTCTGAAGACAGCAACAAAGTTTTAGCCACCTGCTGAGTGATCGTGGATCCACCCTGCACAGAGCGCCCGGCGCGAAGGTTGGCCAAGGCCGCACGGAAAATAGCCTGAGGATTAATCCCCTTGTGCGAGAAGAATTGATCATCTTCGGCCGCCAGAAAGGCGTTGATCAGATTTTTGGGAATCTTGTCGTAAGGAACCAATGTTCTTCGTTCGCGGAAGAACTCACCGATTTTTTTTGTTGTTGCGATCATAGACCTGACTGACCAGCAGTGGCTGATAGTCTTTGACCGTGATCAGTTGAGGCAGACCGGATTTTACAGATTGGATAATTAGATACGCACTGAGGATGCCAATAAGACCGAGGGCGATGAAGAATAGCAGGATCTTTTTTAACACTGTGGGGGGCTCCTTTAATAAGCCCCCATTCTAGCAGTGTGCAAGGGTAGGGTCTAGGGACACTGGCCCGAAGGCTAGTTGCGTGTCCCTTTGGTTTTCTTACTCTCGCGAGCAGACCTTTTTGACTTGGCTGAAGCCATTGAGCTTTCCAGATTGCAGTCTGGGTCTGACGTGGCAATAACACCGTTGATCTTGGCAAGTTCGCCGGATATTTCAGAGGAAGCCTCGTCCGCCGTGTACTCCGCACTTTTCTTTGGAGCTGGAGAGCTTTTAAGAACCATCAGCTCATTGGAAGCAGTTGTGAGGGCTTTTTGCAAACTGGCCTGACGGGTGGACAAAGCCTGAAGTCGTGTTTGCAGCTCCTGTTGAGCCGCAGTCATCTTTTGCTGGGTCAAAGTCATCAGATCTGTGACTTTCTTTTCAGCAGCAGTTTTCTTTTTTGTCGTGGAATCTTTCATTTGTTGAAGCTGGGTTGAAGCCAGAGACAACGTATCATGCAGCTCATCCATGCTGGCTTCAGCAGAACGGATTTTATCGTCCAGAGTTTCAATTTCAGCCTGGGTTTCTTCGCCGACTTTAAGACGTGCTTGTTGGAAGCGGTTCATGCACTTTTGGAAGGCATCCAAAGCGGCCGCTTTCTGAGCTTTGGCTTTGGTGATATGGTTTTTGCTGGAAGTGCCGCTGACGCCACCATATTCTTTGGCAGCTTTCAGGTACTCGCCATTGCAGGTGTATTTACTGGTTTCTGCCGTCAGTTCCAGCATTTTGGTTTGCTTGTTGCGCAAAGCTGTCGTGCGTGCACTGCGCAGGGAAATCAACTCGCTGCCTTTCGCACGCAGTTGTTCTTTATTGGAGTTTTGAGCCTGCTGAAAGCTGGCAAGGGCTTCACGCTCTTCAGCATCAAGATCCTCTTTGGATTTTTCCAGCTCCTGCTGCGCATCGGTCAATGCCTGTTGAAGTTCAGCGATCTTTTCGTTGAATTCTTTTTCGATATCCGCTTTTTCCTGTCCAAGATCAGCGATATCTTTTTCCGTGTCTTTGACTTCCTGATTCAGGCGTTTGATCTCGTCAAAGTAGTCTCGTCCATTCATTTGAGGGCAGGCAGATCCCAAATTTGAATTCATTGGAAGGCCCAGAACTGTCCCGATAGCATCTGTAGTACTAAACTCTTCACTGCCGACAGTGTCGGCACAGGATTCCGCTTTTGCCACACAGTTTGAGCCAGCGCCCAGCCCAGCTTTACGGCAGGCGGCACCGATGGCTCTCTCGGCTTCGGCAATTTTGTCACGGCCGTTGTTGCACTCCTGTTTCTTCATCGTATTTTCGTAGGCTTCTGGAGATATCTGCACGGAAACCCCGGGTGCCGCTGGTTGAGCATAAGACACTGCAGGGACCACAAGGGATGCCGCACTCAGAATATTGATGACTAATTTGACAGCTGATCTCTTTTTAGAGTTTGAAATCGTACTCATTTGATTTCCTCCCCGATGATGGTTACTGATGCAAGTGCAGTACCAATTATCGGCAGGGGCGACCAAAAAGTTTACGTCTCAGAATGAGAAAAGCCCGGTGGGCACCGGGCTTTGGTAAGTTTTAAGCCACTGCACTTGTGCAGTTAGGGCACTTGCGGGCTTTGACCGGGATCTGAGAGCAGCATTCCGGACATTCTTTAGTGGATGCCGGAGCAGCTTCAGGAGCTTTTTGCATCTTATTGGCCGCTTTTACGATCAGGAAGATGGCAAAGGCCACGATCAAGAAGTCCAAAACGAAGTTCAGGAAAATACCATAGTTAAGTGTCGCCACACCGGCTTGCTTGGCTGCATCCAGCGTTGCATAAGATTCGCCGTTCAAAGCGACAAACAAGTTGGAGAAATCAACTTTGCCCAATCCCAAACTCAAAACGGGAGTCAGGATGTCAGCAACGAATGATGAAACAATCTTACCAAAAGCGGCACCGATAATGATACCAACGGCCATGTCCAGGACATTGCCGCGCATAATAAACGTTTTGAACTCTTTAACCATAGTGGGTTCCTTTCTTAGAACTTCGCAACAAGGTTCATTGTAGTCGTAGTTGTTGTGTACTTGCCATTAACGGGTACTTCATTCTGATATTGTAATAGGTAAGCCAATTTCAGAGAGAAGACGGAATTCAACATAATGTTCAAAGAAGCTTCAGTGTTGAACAAGTAAGCATCCTTCTCTGTGAAGTTTGGCAAATACTCCGCCCAGTACTTGAAGGACAAAGTTTTATCCAGGGCTTTGTTGAACTCAGAATACACACGGCCCATGTTGTCGTTGGCAACAGTCCCTGCTGTAGACAGAGTTTTTTGATAGCGATAACCGACCTCGAAGAACCAGTTCATTTCATCACTTTTGATCAAGGAATACTTCAAACCAAGATCCGTGGAATCCCTTTGTACGTATCCATTGAATACGTCACTTTCCGCTTTTTGACCGGCAAACACGCCCAGATAGTCTGTCAATTCACGCTCATAACGAGCACCGGCTTCCCAGTTGCGTGCACTTTCAACACCGTTAGAATCAGTTTTCAGGTAGCGACCGAAAGCTGAGTAAACGTTTTTTTCGTGTGTGTAGACAGCTTTTCCTTTTGCAGCATAACTTTGGGACTCACTGTTGCCGCTGACAACAACCGCACCCGCCTCTGCTTCACCAGTAAAAGGCTCAGCTGCCACAGCAGAAAGAGAACAAAGCAAAGCGAAAACACTTGCCGACAATGAGAACAGTTTCATAGCAAAATCTCCTTTTATTTAGACAGGTTTTGACTCTAATTTTTTTTCGACAGTCATCCAAGAAAAATGTGGTGAGAAACACAGCAAAATCTGTTATTTTTTGTTCGAGGTTTGTGACGGTGCAAAAGGGTTTTAATTCGGACATTACGGTGCGTGGGCAGAAGTACCACATTCAGACAGAGGATTGGGGAGTTCAAAATCCCTATTTGGTAAGCAGAATTTTCTGCAATGGTGCGGTTCTTAAGACCATCAAAACACCTTACGATACCGTCTTGAAGCTGGGATCAACTCAGTCAGAAGAAGCTATTAAGCTGGCGCTGCGTCGCCAACACAGTACCGTCATCGATACTTTGATGGCGGGGAGCATGCCTTAACTTCCTAAAAAAGGGGTTTTCACTCTAAAACCTCGACTTGTGGCGAGTACTCATCAGCCTTCATCTTTCATAAGATGAAGGGATGATTGAATTCTCTCACGTCTATAAGACTTACCCCGGCCCGGTTCATGCCCTGAAGAATGTTGATTTGCGAATCGACAAGGGTGAATTCGTATTTCTTACAGGTCCCAGTGGGGCGGGGAAGACCACTCTTTTCAAAATGATTTCGGCCTATGATGTCGCCACTTCCGGAGATGTGAAGGTGGCAGGGCACGATCTGCTGACAATTCGTGATTCTCAGATTCCCTTCTTTCGCAGAAAGATCGGAGTGATCTTCCAGGACTTCAAACTTCTGAAGGACCGCACCATCTTTGAAAATGTAGCCTTGCCGTTGCAGGTTCGCGGGGACAAAACCCCTGCCATTCAACGCCGGGTTTATGAGGTGCTTGAACAGGTGGGGCTGGCACACAAACATGATCAATACCCTGACTTTGTATCCGGGGGAGAACAACAGCGCACCGCCATTGCCCGGGCCATCATTCACCAGCCGGGTGTCTTGATTGCCGATGAGCCAACAGGAAATCTCGATCCGCGTTTAAGTGAAGAGATCATGGATCTTTTGGAGCGGGTGTGTTCGCGAGGCACAACAGTTTTTGTGGCAACCCATGATCATGAGATGGTCAAGCGCCGTAACAAACGCACACTACAGCTTCAGGATGGAATGATTGTGGGGGACACCAAGTGAGACCTCCAAGAAAGAACTGGGCATTAAAGCTTTCCACCTTGGTCGTCGTGACGGCTTGCTTTGTCGTGATGGGGGCCGCCCTTCTTATTTCACAGAACTTCCGAAATATCCTGACCTTGTGGGGCGAAGATGTGCAGATGACAGTCTATCTGGCGCAGGATCTTTCTGACTCTGGTCGCGAGAACATTCAGGCTCGCCTTAAGGAAAACGACGAAGTGGGGGCCGTGAAGTTTATTTCTCAGGAAAAGGCGCTCGGGGACTTCCGCTTGCAAATGGCAAGTTATGCTCCGGACATTTCGCAGGATGAAGAGCTGTTGCGACTGATTCCGGCCAGCTTTCAGGTGCAGTTGAGCTCTTCGGTGGCGACGGCTGATCAAATGCCGGTGTTGCAAAAGCTCGCCGAGCAGGTGAAGGGTCTTCAAGGAGTCGAAGAGGTCAGCTACGGGCAGGACTGGGTGGAGAAATATGCGGCACTGGTCAGTGCCATTGAAATCACTTTGCGGGCGCTTTGCCTGGTGATCCTGCTGGCCTCTTTGTTTGTTATGTCCAACGCGATTCGCGCCTCGATTCAGTCTCGTAAAGATGAAATTGTTGTTTTGGAAATGATCGGCGCGACCCCGTCGATGATTCGCAAACCCTTTTTGATAGAGGGCGCCTTCCTGGGGGTTTTGTCTTCTTTGATGGCGATGGTTTTGTGTTTTGTGGTTTATGTGGGGATCAAGAATCTGCTGACAACAAAACTAAGCTTTCTGCAATTAGGGCAGCATATCGAATTCCTAGGGCCTATTGTTCTGGTGGCTTTTGTTTGTGTCGGTACGGCTTTGGGAGCTTTTGGTTCCTATCTTTGCGTGCGCAGTATTAACGACGGATTTGCCGGAAGTCAGGGGACATAGTTTGATTTGGTCACGAATTCTTTTGGCATTGTGTCTGATATTGTCTGTGGGGGCGAAAGCATCGGCTCCGACGGACGTGGACAGTCTTGCCAAGGATTTTGAGGCCACCAAAAAGAAGCTTGAAGATGAAGAGATGAAGCAGCGTCAGGTTTTATCGGCGCTTTATCAACTTAATAAGAAAATCAAAAAGATTGTGACGGAAAAAGGGGAGCTGTCCCAGGACCGGGCCTTTTTGGAAGTCAGTGTTCGCAATCTGACCGTTAAAGTGGAAGAACTGGATCGAAAATCCAAGCAGCAACGTCTGATGCTGGCCGAACGTCTGCGTGCCATGTACAAACTGGGCGGACCTTCGATTGCGCGATTCCTCTTTTCTTCGAACAGCTCTGTTTCCCTAGAACGAAATTTGAAAATTCTGGGCGTGGTGGCCGCTCGCGATCTGGAGCTGATCAAGAACTACTCCAAGGACCTTAAGGAGCTGGAATCAAAAAGGAAAAGTCTGGCGCAGAAGCTTGAGGGCCTGAAGGCTGTTGAGCTTAAGATTGCCAATCAGGAGAAGGTTCTGCGTAAAGAGCAGGACCTTAAAGGCAAGCTTCTGGATGGCATCCGCAAGAATAAAATGTTTGCCCTGAATAAGATCAATGGCCTTCGGGAAAAGTCCCTTCAGTACAATATTGAAGATGCCGGACTTTTCGACCTGCTTTTTTAAGCCGTCCTTTGCGGACCAAAAAGGCAATTTGCCGGTTCCTTTGGAAGGTGTGGTCATCCATAAATTTGGACTTATGAAAGGTCAGGAACACCCCTATACTTTATCACACAAAGGTATCTTCATCGCGGCGGCCAAAGGCAGCAATGTCAAAGCCGTGTTTGATGGAAAGATTTCCTATGTGGGGCACATTCCCGGATTTGGGACGACGTTGATTGTGGATCATGGCGATCACTACTACAGCGTTTATTCTCACACTCAGGATGTGAAGGTGAATACCGGTGATGAGGTCACTGGATCACAAGTTCTTGCTCAGGTGGGCGAGGCTCCATTGGATGGCTCCTCTGGACTGTACTTTGAAATTAGACATTTTTCCGAACCCTACGACCCGCAACAGTGGATGAAAGGACTCTAACACTATGCAATCACTCAAACGCTACTGGAAAACCTATATACTGGGTGGTGCCCTTCTGCTGGTTTTGTTCATCATGGCAGAAACAGGTTTTCAAGTTAGAGCCTTCGCACAGGAAAGGTACGCGGATCTTCAGAACTTCAGTAAAGTTTTGAATCTGATTCAGCAGTACTATGTGGAAGAAGTAAATACCAAGAAGCTGGTTTACGGCGCCATCAAAGGGATGCTGCGGGAGCTGGATCCACATACGAACTTTATGCCACCAGAAATGTTCAAGGACTTTGAAACTGAAACCAGTGGAGAGTTCGGCGGCTTGGGGATTGAGATTTCCATCCAAAACAGCATTCTGACCATCATATCCCCGATTGAAGATGCACCGGCTTGGGAAGCGGGTATCAAGGCTGGGGATAAAGTTGTGGGTATCGATGGGACCAGCACCAAGGGTATGAGTTTGGTGGAAGCATCCCAGATGATGCGTGGAAAAAAGGGCAGCAAGATTGTGTTGCGAGTGGTTCGTGATGGGGAAGAAAAGCCGCGTGATATCACGGTTGTTCGTGGAAGTGTGAAAATTAAATCTGTGAAGTACACGGATCTGGGCGATGGCTTTGCATACGTGAAAATCACAAGCTTCATCGAAAACACAGCCAAAGATCTGCAGAAGGCTGTTGAAAATCACATGAAGAACAATAAAAATCAAATGTCTGGATTGCTTATCGACATGAGAAGAAATCCGGGTGGTTTGCTGGATCAAGCAATCAAAGTCAGTGATATGTTCCTGAAAGATGGCACGATCGTCAGCACGATTGGTCGTAACAAAAATGAAAAAGAAATCGCAACGGCGACTAAAAAAGGACAGTACACCAATTTCCCTATTGTGATTTTGGTGAATGAATACACAGCCAGCGCCAGCGAAATTGTGTCCGGGGCTTTGCAAGATAACAAACGTGCTTTGATTGTAGGTCAAAGAACATTCGGAAAAGGTTCAGTGCAATCTGTGATCAAGCTGGGTGACGGCAGTGGTTTGAAGCTGACAGTGGCCCGCTACTACACGCCAAACGGGGTTTCCATCCAGGCGGAAGGTATTCATCCTGATATTGAAATCGAAGATGTTGATACAGATGCCTTCTCTAAAGCGGTTGTAAAATCTGTGACCACCCGCGAGGGTGATATCGCCGGTCACTTGAAGGGTGATCGTGAAAAAGCCGCGGAAAAACTTGACGTAAAACAAGGTGCGGAAGAGGGTGCGTTAGCTTGGTGGAAAGACGTGGGATCAAAAAAAGAAGACAAGCTTTCGCCACGCGACAAACTGTTCAAGACAGACTATCAGGCATATCAAGCATTTAGCTATCTGAAGGCTTGGGACACCCTGAAAGCTTTGACGCGCTAGTTATTGATTAAGGAATTTAGAGGCCCTACTCTACCGCCACAAGCAAGGCAGAGGGGGCCTTTCATGTTTAAAAAGACCAAATTTATCATAGCCTTAGGCATGCTCGTGGGCTCTGTTTCTCAAGCTCAGCATGTTGGTTTTGAAAAGGGTAACGTCCTCACGGCCACGCCAATTCAAGGACAAGTTCGAGTTATGTGTGGTGGATTTAACGGAAGTGGATCCGCAGTTTATACTTGTCGTGATCTGGTTTTGTTTCCCAATGCTTACGACAACTTTGTCGGGCCTCGTGATGGAAGAGCCACGAAGGTGGAGCTGACAGCATTCCATCAAGATGGATCCAATCGCAGTAAAACAGAAGACTATCAGGGCTCTCGCGGGCGCAGTGATAATGCATTCAACTTGTGGATCTCGACGTTATTCCAAAAGCCACTTCTGGAAAATGGAGTGAACAAAGTGAATTATCGATTGTTGGGAAGTAATACTGTTTATGCAGAAGGAACTTTCACGGCGATCGTTAATAAAGGTGCACAGAAAGAGTGCCCTCCAACGACCTATCAGTCCACGGATATCAACGATTGCAGCTCTCAGTACTCGGTCTGCCAACGTTACTTCCGCGAATTCAATAACTGCCAGTAATTTAGTGAGCCCTAAGAGGCGATGGACAGGCTGACGGCGTTGCGCCCGTTTTTCTTGACGTGGTAAAGAGCTTCGTCAGCCTGATGAATCAGACTGTCCATGTTTCCAGTCCATTCCGATCCAGAGTTACAGGCAATGCCCGCACTGACTGTCACGCGCAGACCCGGTGCCAGATCCGACATATCACAATTCAGAATTTCCAAGCGAATGCGCTCGGCAATGTCCCGTCCTGCCACTGGATTTGTAAAAGGTAGAATGGCCAGAAACTCTTCGCCACCGATTCTTCCAATCATATCACCGCGACGCAGGCTCTGGGCGCCGATCTTGGCAACGCGTTTGATCACCTCATCGCCGACGGCATGCCCATAGGTATCGTTGATTTTTTTAAAGTGATCGATATCAAAGATAATCACCGCCAAAGAATGCTTCTGGCGCAGGCAGGTGCTCAGGGATTGTTCTCCGAAATCCAGAATGTGACGTCGATTGGGGATGCGAGTCAGTTCGTCGGTCAGAGCCAGTTCGCGCATGTGGCGGGCCGCCCGAATTTGACGAATTGTAAATAGTGCTGTGAGCCCCAAAAGCAAACTTATCAGAAGAAGAATGACAAGCTGAGCCTCGTTCTTGGCTTTGAGCATGCGGTTGTCTTCTTCCTTTTTGCTAAGATCGAACTTGAAATTCATCTGGCGCAGTTGTTCGTCAGCTTTGATCTTGTGAAGGCGATCAGAATGCTTTTTAAACTCTTGCATTGAAAGATAGGCTTCTTTCCACAGTCCGGTGCCCTCATAAAGGCGGGCTTCTTCCTGACGGATTTCCATGGCCAGTTGAACCGAGGATGGCTCGATGTTCAGATCCGCAGCCTTCTTCAGATTTTCAAGAGCCAGCTTATTGTTGCCCAGCTTCAGATACGCTCGGCCCAGCTCCAGATAGGATTGTCCCAAGGACTTTGGAAGATTCATGTCTTTCAATGTATGGATGGCACTTTGCAAATGGGAAAGGGCTTTGTCGGGTTGGTCCATGTTGTTGTAAAGGGAGCCCAAGGCGCGCTCTACGACCGCCTGACTCTTTACGTTCCCCAGGCTTTTATGAATGCTCAGTGATTCTTGCAGATGGCTAAGAGCGGATTTGTAGTCACCCAGATCTTCATAGCGGCGGCCCATATTATTCAGAACCACGGCGATGTTTCGTTGCTTATTCAGGGCCCGGTTTTTTGCCAGCACTTCTTCGAAATACTCCAGAGCTTTTTTGTTCTCGCCCATGCGTCCATAAAGAACCGCAATGGAATTCAAAGTGATGCGCTCCATGTTGGTATTCTTTTGGACAGCAAACATTTCCCGCGCGGCCAGAAGACTTCTCAGACTTTCCGAAAATTGATTCTGATAAGACAGCAGTTGGCCCAAATTCAATAATGCCTTGGCTTCTGGTTCAGGCAGCTTTTCGCGCCGACTGGCTTCAAGGACACTCATCAGTCCATCCAGTGCGGCTTTGGATTCGCCCGTGGCTTCCAGGGCAGCATAGTGACAAAGCTCGATTTTCAGTCGCAGTTCTTCGTTCAGGTTTTCGGCATGCGCATATTTCTGCGTCAGCTTGATGGCTTCTGTCGGATCGTTGTTGTCCACCAGGATTTCACATTTCAAAAGATCTTTTTCCAGATGAATGCGGGTTTCTGTGACGGGAACGGTGGATTCAATCTTCTGGATCAGCTCAAAAGCTTTGCGAGGATCAGCACCAGCCAAGTCTTGTGCTTCCAATAGCAAATCTTGTCCCTTCGATGAAGAGGCAAAGACGGGGGATTGGCAGCAGATTCCCAAAATAAGACACGCAATAGCTGAGGCTCGCATTGGGATACTTTTCGGAAAAACGGAGTATGGACTAAAGTGAAACTGCTAAAGAGTCGCGCACCACTTTAAGGGGGAAAGACCTGCGTCGCACTCTTCGTTTAGATACTGAATCAGGGCTTGAGTCATTTCGGGACTTTTGATGTCGTCAGGCTCATGCACGAAATAATAAACCCGTTGCAGGCCGGCCTGACTCCAGTGATTCAGGCGACGGGACCACTCCTGCGAGCGGGTGTAATCGCTGGGATCCAGATCATTGCCGATGATCCTTAACATGGTAAAAGGCGCGCTGATGGAGGTGTGTAAAACATCGCGACGACCGGCCACATCAGTGATGACAAGGCCCAAGCCGCGGCCTTGCAGGTATTGGGTTAATGCGGGAAGAATCTGACGGTCTTTAAACCAACTGGGGTGGCGGAACTCCAGGGCCAGTTCAAACTCCTGAGGCCACTGCTGTAGAAAGTAAAACAAAGCAGCTTTGCGGGAATAATCAAAATGCGGAGGAAACTGCACAAAGCACGGCCCACGATGTTCTTGCAGACTTTCCACGAAGCGCAGCCATTCTTTGAGTAAAGAATTATCGAGCATGCCTTGTTCAGAGTGTGAAAGACCCTGAAACAGCTTCGGACAAAACTGAAACTGTGGGGTGACTTGTTCGCGCCATTTAAGAACTTGTTCATGAGTCGGAATGCGATAGTGGGACGTGTTCAGTTCGATGGTGTCGTAGTTATGTGCGTAGTGGGTCAGGAAATCAGCAGCCTTGGTTTTTTCGGGATAGATCTTGCCGACCCATTCCTTATGCCCCCAGGCCGGGGTGCCCAGAAGAAAACGTGTGGGTGTATCAGTGTGTGGAAGCTTATTTAAATAGGCCAGAGATGCGCCATCGTCCGGTGGCAGGGACCAATCAACATTCGCGATAGAGGAAAGCTTTCCAAACTCCATAAGTAAATTCCGGGCAAAAAAAAGCCCGCCAGACAAATGCCTGACGGGCCTATGTTCAATCAGAAATTAGTGGTTTTCTTCTTTCAAAGAACCCGCTGGAACTTCTTTCACTTTCACGGACTTGTTCAGGAAAGCGATCACTTTCTCTTCAGTGAGCATGTAAGTAAGGCGGGAAGCCTGCTCTGGACGGCCGTAGAATTCCTTGATGCGGGATTCTTCGATACCAGTTTGTTGAGCGTACTCAGCAAATTTCGCATCCAAATCTTCTTTTTTGCAGAACAAATCGTGTTTCTTCGCGATAGCATCAACTAGGAAAGAAGACTGGATCATTTCAGCCGCAGTCTTTTCGAAATCGCCATCCCATTTTTCAACGTAAGAAGCGAAATCATTTGGACCCATGCCTTGTTCAGTCATGCGTTTTTTGAAGTCTTCAACCAAAGAAGCTTTTTGTTCTTTCATCAAAGAAGGTGGAACTTCAACTGGGTTTTCTTTAACAAGAACTTTCAACAGACGGTTTTTGAAAGCGTCTTCAACGCGTTTAGTTTCAGTTTGTTCCAAATCTTCCTGGATGGATTTTTTCAAAGCATCAAGGTCAGATGGGCCACCCAAGGTAGCGATGAATTCGTTCGTCAGTTCAGGCAAAACTTTTGTTTTGATCTGATTCAAAGTCACTTTGAACTCAACTGGTTTACCAGCAAGGTCTGCAGAGTGGTATGGATCTGGGAATTTCAAAGAAAGAGTTTTTGTTTCACCCTTTTTCATGCCCACGATGCCGTCTTCGAAACCTTCGATGAATTGTTTTGCACCCAACTCAAGGTTGTGATCTGTGCCGGAACCGTTTTCAAGTGGCGCACCACCCATGAAGCCTTCAAAGTTAATAACTGCAACATCACCTTTGTTAGCAGCGCGATCATCAGCAACAGCTTCGAAAGTTGCGCGGGAAGCGCGGATGTTTTCAAGAACTTGATCCACTTTTTTGGAATCGAATTCGATTTTTTCTTTCTCAACTTCCAAACCTTCGTATTTCTTCAGAGCGATCTCTGGACGAACATCGAAAGCTGCAGAGAAAGAGAAGTCTTTGTTCTCTGTTGGATCTGCAAATTCAAACTCAGGATAGCTGATCGGCTCAAGTTTGTGCTCATTCAAAGCTTCAGAGTAGTGCTTTTGGATCAAGTCTTGAACAACGTCTTGTTTTACGCGGTCACCGTAAAGACTTTTGATTGTCGCCAAAGGAGCTTTGCCTTTACGGAATCCTTTGATTGTTACTTCTTTTTGGATGCCATTGAAGATCTTTTGGAAAGCAGTTTGAACAGAAGCTGCAGGAACTTCGATGTTCAACTTTCTAGAAAGATTAGAGACCTTTTCTACGTTTGATTTCATGTCTATTTCTCCTAAATTACGCCAACGCGTTATAAACTGGTGGATATTAGAAGACGGGCCGACTTTAGGCAACCGTAATGCTATGCGTAATGCCTATAAATCAGAGGTCAGAGACACTCTTAGAACCTATGAAGCAAGAGATTCACTTTGTGACAGGAAAAGGGGGCGTGGGGAAGTCCATTTTGGCGGCGGCCCTGGCCTTAAAACTCAGTCAGGAGGGGAAAAAGACCCTTCTTGTCGAGCTGGGCGACCAGAGCTTTTTCAAGGACTTTTTCAGTGTTCCCCATGTGGGTTTTCAGCCGACTTCGATTCGCCCCAATCTGTCTTTAGCTCTTTGGACGGGCGAAGCCTGTTTGCACGAATACGCAAGGCACTTCATCAAAGTCGAAAGTCTGGCAAAACTCTTTTTTGAAAACGCCGTCATGCGGGCCTTCATCAACGTAGCCCCGGCCCTGCCGGAGCTGGCGATTTTGGGAAAAGTCACCAGTGGTCCGCGCAAACACGGACCACCGTTGCCATTTGACTGTGTTGTGGTTGATGCCTTTGCCACAGGACACTTTATAGCCCTGCTTGAAGCTCCAAAGGGCATGGCCGAGGCCGTGCAATTTGGACCGATGGGCGAGCAAAGTCGCAGTATCGACGCTCATCTGCGCAATCCAGAGATTTGTAAATATCACGTTGTGACCTTGCCAGAAGACCTTCCTTTGAAAGAAGCGGACGAATTGATTTCTCGATTGAGATCTGAGTTTTCTGTCACACCGGAATTGATTTTGAACAAGATGATGGAAGCGCCGGTTTCTGAGGGTGAACTGCAAGCCGCACAAAAAGAAAGCGGTGATCTGGCCAAGTTTGCTGAATACTTGGAAAGTCACATTCAGCGTCAGAAACAGATGTGGTCTGAGGCGGAAAAAATGGGAGTCCGTTTGACCAAGGTGCCTTTGTATTTTGAAAGTCAGCCTTGGGCCTTGGTGGAAAAAGTGGCGGGGAATCTTCGATGATATCACTTTTTGAAAACACAAAAGTTTTGGTGTGTGTGGGAAGCGGTGGCGTAGGTAAAACCACCGTGGCCGCCTCTTTGGCGGTGCTGGCGGCTCAGGAAGGAAAACGTGTTCTGGTACTGACAATCGATCCTGCCAAGCGTCTGGCGCAGACCTTGGGCATTGAGGGAACGAAAGACATCACTCGTGTGCCGGGGCAAAACTTCAAGGGTGAGCTGTTTGCTTCCGTCATTGATCACAAAAAAACCTTCGATGACTTTGTGGCCCGGGCGGCCCGGAAAACCGATGCAGCCCAGAAGATTTTTAATAACAGTCTGTACAAGCAGCTTTCCACCAATTTGAGTGGCTCGCAGGAATTCACCGCTCTGGAAAAATTGTATTCATGTTATGAATCCGGCGAATTTGATTTGATTATTCTCGACACTCCACCAACGAAGCACGCCATTGATTTTCTGAATGCTCCACAAAAGCTCTCTGCATTGTTTCACGAGGGCGTGGCAAAATGGTTCCGAGATCCTGAAGGAAAAAAAAGTGGATTCTTCGGTCATCTTTTGCAGACCGGGACTCGCCAGGTTTTAAAAGTTCTTGAGTCATTGACGGGCTCTAATTTCATTCGAGAACTCGGAGACTTCTTCGTGAACATCGAGCAGTGGCAGGAAAAACTTTTGGGGCGCACCGTGGATGTGCATCGCATGCTGGTGGCTCCGACCACGCAGTTTTGCCTGGTGACGTCCTTTGATCAGGCGAAACTGAAGGAAGCCGAATATTTTTCCAAGGAAATCAAAAAGGGCGGATACCATTTGGGGACGGTCGTCCTAAATCGTATCTTCCCTTACTGGCTGGACCTCCGTTCGGCTCAAGATCTGGGAAAAGAGCACGAAGATCTTGTAAAGTTGTATTCCCAGATGCGCTCCTACTACAATCAAAGGGATCAGCTTTACCAGCAGTTTGAAGCCGGTATGAAGGCCGATGCCCGTGTGTTCCGTATTCCCGATCTGATTAAGGATATTTCGGATCTTTCCGGCCTTGAAGAGCTGGGGGCCTTGATTGTCGAAGGAGAAAAGAAAGCATGAAGTATATTTTGCCAATGGCGGTGATTCTGCTTTCAGGCTGTTCGTTGTTTCAGCGCCAACCGGAAAATACCGGACAGGAGCAAGCTCAGGAGCGGGCTCAACTGGTTAATGCGGAAAAAGCGTTGGCGGCAGGCAGCTTTGATCAGTCGGTGATCCTGTTTAAGGAATTCCAGGGACTGCATCCTCAATCCCAGTATTTGCAGGCGTCTCGTTTAGGGGAAGCTCAGTCCTTCGCAGGTCAGGGGAAGTGGCAGGAGGCTTTGGATCTATATCGGGATATTTCTGTCAAAACCCGCGTGTATCAACCGGAAATTGCAGCCTTGGCTTTATACCGAATGTCGTTTGCGTATGAGGCGTTGGGGGATGATCTAAAAACTGTGGCATCTTTGCTGGATGCGAAAACTCTGGGACAATATCTGCCTTTGGAAATTGCGCTGGCAGAAATTCCTGCACGCCTGGCGATTGTTTATGGCCGACAGGATCGTGAACGCGAGGCGATCGCGTATTTGAATGAAGCCGAGCGTGGAATTGAAAAAGTTCAGGCTGAAAAAGGCACAGAACTTCCACAAGACTGGCTGGTTAAAACGTATGTGCAAATGGGCGGAGTTTCCACCAACCAGCTGTCGGCGGGTAGCTTTGCCGCATTTGTTCGTGGGCAAAAGCTGGTACAGGTGTATTTGCTTCGGGCTCTTCGTTTGGGGGACGGCGTCTGGTCGAAACGCGCCTTAACAACTCTTCTTGAGACCTACCGTGATCTTTATACGCAAGTAGAAGCGCAACGGGAGGTGCGCCACCTGCAGTCCAGTTTCGGTGCGGAGCTGTTGGGGTTGATTGAGCGGGCCGAGCTTTATAAGCCCTTAAGCGGGCAAAATATGAACTCCTACGAAACTGAGTTCTTTGCATATCTCTTAGAGGTCCGAAAGAAAACCGAGTTGCTTATCTATAACGCGGGTGAAACGATGGGGCTGACTGAGGAATCTCAGCGCCTGCACAGTCTGAAAAGGGCCGGGCGAGTCAAAGAAATCACTATACCTCTTCCCCCAAAAGTGGTTCCCTCGGAAGATCCGAATTTATAATTTCTGTTATTGCTGTACGAAGGAGATACTATGGCGAAACTGATTCTGCACAAACAAACACTCGCCAACATGAACGAAATCTGTGCTTGGTTTGCGTCCAAGACAGCAAACATGTCCTATCCGATCTATTCCAGTTATGACATCCGTGATTCTGGATATAAGATTTCCAATGTCGATGCGAATATCTTTCCGGCAGGCTTTAATAACATCTGCCCGACAGACAAAGAATCTGCAGTGGCTTTGATGGATAAGTACATCACCAAGCACTATGGTTCTGCGATTAAGAACATCATGCTGGTGACCGAAGAACACACCAACAATGCGTTTTACTGGGAAAATGTACACACAATTCGCAATCTGATCGAATCCACAGACCGCACGGTCAAGGTGGCCATCCCTCGCGAACTGCCGGAGCCTTTAAAATTAACCAGTTCTGCAGGCAACGAAGTGATTGTTCATTCCGCGTTGAAAGACGGTGAGCTTTTGAAGTCCTTCACGCCGGACTTGATCATCAGCAATAACGACTTCTCGGAAGCTTACGAAGAGTGGGCTCCGACAATGAGCGAATTCCCCATGAATCCGCCCCGCGAGTTGGGTTGGTATCAAAGAAAGAAAAGCACGTACTTTAAGTACTACAATCAATTAGCCAGTGAGTTTTCAGAAGTCGCGAAGATTGATCCTTTCTTGCTGCGTGTGGAAACGGAACTGTTTGAACACTTTGATATCGGTGACGAAGGCAGCCGCAATGCCTTGGCTGACAAAGTCGATCAGATGTTAAATCGTCTGCGTGAAGAATACAAAAAACGCGGCATCAATCAGGAGCCCTTTGTTTTTGTTAAAAACAATGCCGGAACCTATGGTCTGGCAGTGATTCGTGTGGGTTCGGGTGAAGAAGTGAAGGCCTGGTCTTACAAGTCCCGCAAAAAGATGAAAGCGGCCAAAGGTGGTCGTGATGTCGAAGAAGTGATTATTCAGGAAGGCATTCCGTCGATCGTGGAAGCTGATGGCGCCAGTGCCGAGCCGGTGATCTACATGCTGGGCTGTGAATTGGCCGGTGGATTCTTGCGCACCCATGCCGAGAAGAGTTCCACCGAGAGCTTGAACAGTCCTGGTGCGGTCTATAAGCGTTTGTGTGTGTCAGATCTGGCGATCAATACGCCGGGCTGTCCTCAGGAAAACGTTTACGGTTGGACAGCCAAATTGGGTCTGCTGGCGATTGCCATGGAAGCGCAAGAGATGGGAGCCTTTTTCAAAGGATATACCCCTGTAGGTTGCGGCAAATAGATTTTTAGACAGAATAAACAAAAGGCCCGTCTTTTTAAGGTCGGGCCTTTTTATTTTCAGATTTAGTAACAAGCCGGAAGCGGGGACTTCAACTTTCCTTCGGCATCCAAGGACAGTAAAAGAGCCGATGCCGGATTTGCTGCTCGAGAGAAAATAATGTTCTGAGTCTTCGTATCCCGGCAGGCGCTGCCCCCAAGATCCAGAGCGATCAAATTCATGGCACTGTCAAAGTAGTAAGTGCTGGAATAAGAGTCTTTCTGAAGAACGCTGGTTTGTACTTCGTAAGTGGTGCCTTTGTATTTGAAGCTGTGACGTGCCTGAGGCAGAATGCCACTGATATAGTTCGGCTGCTCATTTTCATCAAAGCTCCACTGTGTGCCTGAAATTGTGATGGTCCCCTCATCGCCCTGAATGGTGGCGAAGGGCAGTCCGCAGATTTTAGTATCAAAACCGTCCTGAATGTTCAGCAGGCGTAAAGTTCCGTTGTCATCCAGCTTTGCGTTACCCAAAGACGGAATCTCCGTGGCACTGCAGGTATAGCTGAGGTGTTTGCGAATGAAGGTCTGCTCTGCTGCCAGCGTGCCTTCCACGACGTTGCCGGCACTATTGAAAGTCACCGGAAGGTTCAGCCAGCCTTTGTCATTGGATTCATAGCCAATTGTAAACTTCAGATTCTGGCTGGTGTAGCTTGTAAAGTGAAGCTCCTGAATCAAGGAAATGTATTCAGGCTGTGTCAGATTCTTAAGAATATTCGTGTGAAGCACCAGGTTGAATATTCGGATGCGTTCAGAGGCGATCTCTTTGGTTACACTGTTCATGAACTCACGATAGATGATCTCATGCATGATCAGAGCTGCCTGATTGTCCGTGTCCATATGGTTCCAAAGATTTTCATCCACCATGTAGCGGGTCTTGTTCAGGATGGAGGGATTTCTTTGGAAAACAACCTGCTCCAGGCGGCAGTCATTGGGAATGATCACCATGCCCAGATCCGGTGTCTGGTTGAAAGAGGCCTCGCGAATCCATTGGACTTCATTAAAGAAGCTCAAAGCCCAGGCTTTGTACTGAGTGGCGCGCCCCTTATCGTGTGCTTCCAGGCGGGAAATAAGATCCAAAACTTTTGCGGTGACCGCTGTTGAGGAAGAAAATTGAACTTCCCCGATCTGGCGGGTTGCATTTTCATGCAGATCCAAAACCGCAGATTTTTTACCTGTGCAGACCAGGATAAAGCCACCGTTGCCACGGTCATACCAATTGTTGGCTTGGGCGCCGATGGAGCTTAAGGTTGCGGCGAAAACAAGAAATAAGCTTAAAAGTTTCATTTGCTTACCTTCGTTACGGGTACGAGTTGTACATTCAGGTTGTAAACGTCCGTCTTGGGTCCTTGGGTCAAAAGCGTCGCCATTTTTCTGCGGAAGTTTTTGATCAGACGTTTTGCTTCGGGCATCTTTTTGCGATTCATCGGGAACGTGATGGAAGTGATGTCCCGGTATTCCAGCGGAATGCGATCCATTGTATCCAGCACTTGCACCAGTGTTTGTTTGTGAGAGCGACGCAAGGATTCGGAAGGGATATTGTTGGTGGTTTCCAGTTGTTTTTGTGTGACGTTGAACTTTCCGCCACTGACTTCCAGCAACCCCACCCGGCACAATCTTTCGATAGCTGCCTGGGCTATTTCGGCAGGAATATTCAGGCGATCCGCGATCCAGTTAGGATTAGGCTGGAATGTTTTTACCGGTACTAACGCCAGAATTGCGAAGTGGTACCAGTCACTGATGACGGCGAACTCATCTTCTTTTAGCTGAACTTCTGGCTGCAAGGTTTTAATTTTTCGTTTGTCGAATTCGATCAGACCTCGAAGGTGTTCAAATTCTGATTCAGGCAATCCCAGTCCTTTGATGACTTGTTTGCCGATAGCCTGGGTCATGATGCGACGGCCATTGATATAGTCGCTGAGGCGGCTGGAAGGGATGCCCAGGACCTTGGCAAATTGTGCATTGGTGAGTTCCGGCGCAGAGTTGCGCCGTCTCTGGTATTCGTTCAATAAGAACTCGGATGTTTTGTTCATTTGTCGGTATATGGCCCAAGCCGTCGGGGGGTGTCAAAGCCCAAATGGGCGCCCTTAAACCAGAGTGGGAATCGCATTGGTAATTACCAACTTTTCACGGCGAAAAGCCTTACCAAGGGGAAAAGGGCGAAAATATTTCATAGAGGAGGGGGAGGTTTACCTCTGGATTTTGGTAGGGGAAGTCGGTCTAAAAGAAGGAGTTAGAAGCAGTTTTGCGCGACTAAAATCCAGCAAAAAACAAAATAGAATGTGCCCAGAAATCACCGTGATATTCTAAAGCAAAGGACACTTTAAATATGAGAAAAATCTTAGGTGGGGCGGGGCTTTTCGCGTTTTGTTTTCTGACAGGCTATGGCCTGCTGAAGTCCAACACAGATGAATATCAAATCAACCGTGATCCGGCTGCTGTTAGAAACAGTTTTGATTTCTCTCACTTAAGTGGCGAGAAGCTTCAGGAAGCTGTGAAGCAGAGATTGCTGACGGGATTGGAAATCAAAAAAAACAGTCAGGGTGCGGGGATTGCCTTGGGGCATTTTGTTTACCTTGATGAACGTGGCACAAAGAAATTGGCCTGCCAGGAATTTCAAAAAGTCTTTCTGAACTTTGAAGCCGAAGGTGTTTCCGTCGGTGGTGATAAGCCACAGATGGAAGTCGAAGGTCGCTGCGATTTCTCTGAAGACATGTCCCGTATTAATGCTTTGTATGTTCCTGTAGCTCGTATTCTGGGAGAAAGACCCGGAGATGGCGAGTTCCAGTTCAACGAAGGTCCTAAAGTCACAGTTCGTTTCACCAACCTGCCGGAAGACTGGCCACGCACATGGCTGCTGAAGTCAGTGAAGCTGGTGAACGAAAGCGCTTCAGAGGCCTTGGTGGTAGAGGGTCCCGAAGTCGCACAAACCTTGGGTCATCCCGTCGTCTTTAGCTGGCAATAAAAAACTGAAATTCATTCAGGCAAAAAAAATCCCCCAACCATTTCGGTGTGGGGGATTTTTTGCTTTTAAGTTAGCCAGAAACTATGCGTACTGCTTCGCGATTTCAACGAAGGTACGGATCATCGCGCCGGAAGCACCTTTCTTAGGGCAATAAGGCAAACGATTGCCGACAGCCCAGCCAGTGCCCGCGATATCGAAGTGCGCCCAAGGGATGCCTTCGCCCACGAACTGCTCAAGGAAGGCTGCTGCTGTTGCAGAACCTGCACCCTTGCCGGAAGAGATATTGGAAAGGTCCGCATAAGTGCCTTTCATGTCTTTAACGTGGAAGTCCGTCAAAGGCATGTTCCAAACCCATTCACCAGACTCACCAGCCGCTTTTTCAACTTTGTTTTTCAAAGCAGAGTTGCGAGTGAAGTAACCTGTATGAGTGTTGCCCAAAGCAATAACCATGGCGCCAGTCAAAGTTGCAGCGTCCACGATCATTTGTGGCTCAAGTTCAGTTGCATAAGAAAGAGCGTCAGCCAGGATCAAACGACCTTCGGCATCTGTGTTGTTCACTTCGAATGTTTTACCATTGCGAGCGGTGTGAACATCACCTGGTTTTGTCGCAGAACCGTTGATCAGATTTTCAGTAGAAGCCACAAGACCGACAGCGTTTACTTTCAATTTCAATTTTGCGATTGCCAGCAATGTGCCGATAACGTTCGCGCCACCGCACATGTCGTATTTCATCTCTTCCATGCCAGCGCCTGGCTTGATGGAGATACCACCGCAGTCAAAGGTCAAACCTTTACCTACGAAGCACACTGGCTTTTTGGAAGCCGCTGCGCCTTTGTATTCCATGATGATGAAACGTGGCTCTTGATCAGAACCATTGGAAACGCCCAGAAGGCCGCCCATTTTTTCTTTTTTGATACGAGCTTTGTCCCAAACAGTCACTTTCAGGTTCGCGATGCCTTTGGCACCTTCAACTGCAGAGTCTGCAAGGATTGTCGGAGTCATCAAGTTGCCTGGCAGATCGCCCAAGCGGCGGGAGAAGTTCACTACAGAACCCAGGATCGCGCCTTCGTTGAAAGCTGCTTTGACAGCCTTGTCGTTACCCAGTTTGGAAACAACGTGAACGTTGATTTCTTTGGCGTCTTTTTTGCCGGACATCAATTCATTGAATACGTAAGAAGTCAGGATCAAACCTTCAGCAGCTGCTTTTGCAAAGTCAGCAGCGTCTTTTTTGCCGGAAGTGATGCCGTCGAAGTGAACGGCTGCTTCAGTCACGTTCAAAGATTTGATAGCTTCGTACGCGGACGCCATGGATTGGCGAACGGATTCGTGAGTGATTTCGTTTTCTTTGCCAAGGCCAACCACGATGATGTGGCGGAAACCTTTGAAGCTGAATTCACGGAAAACAACGCATTCCTGGTGTTTGCCTGTGATTGTTTTTTCTTCCAAAGAAGGCAGCAAAGCTTTGTGAAGCTCAGAATGAGTCACTTTTGCGAGTTTGTCTTTTTGAGAAGAAGACTTGGAAAACACGACCAAAGCCGGGCAGGTCAGTGTGTCGATGTCTTTGTTGAGCAAGTTGAAAGCCATATGAACCCCTTAAAATGATTCGGTTTTGTTAAGCGTTACTAGATGTAGCACAGCAGTTTTACGGGTCAAAGGCTTTTTGATAAAGTCCTGCGCCAGTATTCCGATAGGTAGCACAGAATGACACCTCAATCACAACCACAGGAGACAGCAGTGGCACTCATTCCTTACGTCATCGAGCAAACCTCAAAGGGTGAAAGATCATACGATATTTACTCCCGCCTACTTAAAGACCGTATCGTGATTCTGGGTACGGCAGTGACAGACGAGGTGGCCAACGCTATCATCGCGCAGTTCCTGTTCCTGGAAGTGGACAACCCTGAAAAACCGATCCATCTGTATATCAACTCTCCGGGGGGCAGTGTGTCTGCGGGCCTGGCGATCTACGATATTATGCAGTTTGTAAAGTGTGACGTGGCGACCTATTGCATGGGTATGGCCGCAAGTATGGGTTCTTTGTTGCTGACAGCAGGGACAAAGGGCATGCGTTACAGCCTGCCGAACACTCGTATTATGATCCATCAACCGCTTCTTTCTGGTGGCGGCTTGTCTGGTCAGGTTACGGATATCGAAATCCACGCCAAAGAACTTGTGAAAACAAAAGAGAAATTGACTCGTATCTACGAGACACACACTGGCAAAGACTACGACACCTTGAGAGCTGCTATGGAACGCGATAACTTCATGGATCCATATCAGGCAAAAGAGTTCGGCTTGCTTGACCATGTGGTTGAATCCCGTAAGGCAAAAAAAGGATAAGAGCAGATGACGACTAAAGATACGAACGGTGCTTTGAGATGCAGTTTCTGTGGCAAGGGCCAAAAAGAGGTCAAGAAATTGATCGCCGGTCCTGGTGTCTATATCTGCGATGAGTGTATTGATCTTTGCAACGACATTATCGACGAGGAAAAAGAGAGAGAGACGGCGGTCAAAGGGACCTTTAAAGTTCCAAAACCAGCTGACATCAAAACTTACCTTGATGATTACGTGATCGGGCAGACTCAGGCCAAGAAAACTTTGGCCGTCGCAGTTCACAATCACTACAAGCGTGTGAACGCAATGTCTCAGGGTAAAAAATCTGCAGACGTTGAAATGCAAAAATCCAATATTCTTCTGATCGGTCCGACAGGTTCCGGTAAGACGTTGTTGGCGCAAACTATCGCGAAGGTTCTGAATGTTCCATTTGCGATGGCGGATGCGACGACTTTGACGGAAGCCGGTTATGTCGGTGAAGACGTTGAAAATGTGGTTTTGAACTTGCTTCAAGCTTCCGACTACGACGTGGAAAAAGCGCAAAAAGGCGTTATCTACGTGGATGAGATCGATAAGATTTCACGTAAGTCTGAAAACCCATCCATCACACGCGACGTGAGTGGTGAGGGTGTGCAGCAGGCCTTGTTGAAAATCCTTGAGGGTACAGTGGCGAATCTGCCTCCAAAAGGCGGTCGTAAACATCCTCAGCAGGAATTCATCCAGGTTGATACGACGAACATCCTCTTCATCGTGGGTGGTGCGTTCGTAGGTTTGGATAAAATCATTGAACAAAGAACGACGAATAAAACAATGGGGATCGCTGCGGACATCCGCACATCCGAAGAAGTGGAAAAGAGCGCTAATCTGCTTGCGAAAGTAGAGCCGGATGACCTTTCCAAATTCGGTTTGATTCCAGAATTTATTGGTCGTTTGCCAGCAATTGCGGTTCTGGGGCAGTTGGATGAAGAAGCTTTGCTCGACATCCTGGTTCGTCCGAAGAATGCGATTATCAAGCAGTACCAGAAGCTGTTCAGCTTCGAGGGTGTGGAGCTGAAGTTTACGGAAAAAGCCCTGCGTGCAGTTGCCCAGATGGCTTTGAAGCGTAAAACCGGTGCCCGCGGCTTGCGTGGTGTGATCGAGACAGCGATGCTGGATGTGATGTATGAGATTCCTTCCAAGAACAATGTTAAGGAAGTGATCATCGACGAAAATGTTATCAACGATGGTGCTCAGCCGATGCTGGTCTATAAAACAGACGAAGAGATCCGCGCTGAGGAAGAAGAAGCGAAAAAGAAAAGCTCTGCATAGTGCAGAGCTTTCATAAGAGAAATCCAGAAGCCCCGGGGAAACCTGGGGCTTTTTTTATTCGGAAAGATTTAAATCCTGACGGACAGCCTCTCCCAGTCTGTGGAAGTCAACGGGCTTGCTCAGGAAACGAGTGGCGCCCAAAGTTTCCGCTTTGGTGCGGAACTCTGAGGATTCATAGGCACTGACCATGTAAAATGGCATGTGCAGCTTCATGTCCTGAACTTCTCTAAGCAGCTCAAAGCCATCCATGCCGGGCATATTGATATCTGACAGGATCAGATCCACGGGTCGGTTTTGCGGGTCTTTGAGGTAATCCAGACATTCCTGAGCGTTCAAAAAAGACACCAGATTCAGTTCGCCCCAGTGTGCAAACAGCTTCTTGAACTTCAGTTTGTAAAGCAGATGTGTATCCGCTTCATCATCAACTATCACAATATGGATCATGAATTCGGTCTCTCGTCTGTAAGGGGCAGGGACATGATAAATTCAGTCCATTGCCCGAACTCGCTGTTGTATTTTAAAGTGCCACCGTGTTTCTGGGCAATATTAAATGCAACCGTGAGTCCGAGTCCAGCCCCTTCACCTGCCGATTTCGTCGTTAGGAAAGGATCGAAGATTTTTTCGCCTAAAATTGTTGGAATACCTACACCATTGTCGCGGATGGTGACCTCCACCGAGTCACCGCGGACGACTGTGGACAATACGAGTTCTGGCTCGAAGTTTTTATTGCTGCGAACTTTCTTTTCCAAGGCATGAATCGAATTGTCGATGATGTTGGAAAGAGCACGCAACAGAGACGCCGTATAAACCGGCACCTGCATGGATTCACCCAAGCGGTAGGTCACCTTTGGTGGCACATAGCTGGACCCCAGAGAGCGTGTGGTGATCGTGTCCTGATACGCTTTTTTAACGATTTCGTTCAGGTCCGCATTTTCCAGGACATCGCTGTCATAGCCGGAAAGAATCTGCATGGAGCGCACGATCTGATCAATGCGTTGACTGTGTTTCAGGATCACACGGCTGATTTCGCGAATTTCTTCCAGATTTTCGGAATCGGTCAGGAGCTCTGAAAAGTTCAGAACAAAGTTCAGTGGATTGCGAATCTCGTGGGCCACGCTGGCCGTCAGGCTTCCCAACGAGGCCAGGCGCTCCTGGGCGACCAAAGTGGCCTGCATGCGCTTGATCTGCAGCATGGCCTTTTCAAGGCTTTCATTCTTGGTCGTCAACTGGCGGGTTCTTTCCGCCACTTTTTGTTCCAAGGCCTGATTCAAACTTTCAAGTTTTTGATTGGCCTCTAATAGCTCAGATCGGAACAGATTGATGGATTCGACCAAAACATCCAGCTCGTCCTGTCCTTTGTGCGGTCGGCGTTTCAGCTCCAGATCTTTGGCGTCACGCCCACGATTCTCACTCAAGTATCCGGCAATATGCTGGATATGAACGACCAGAATGCGGTTGAAGATGAAGTACAGGAACAATACCACGACCGCGGTTTTAGCAGCCTGACGAACGAAGATCCAAATCGCTTCCTGGAAGTATTTTTCACGCAGGCTTTTGACGTCCAACTCGACATCCAACGCACCCAGAACCTCGTTGGTGTTTTTGTGATAGATATCAAAGCGTTTGTGACTTTCTTCGGTCGGATCAGATTTCCCAGTTTCATAGATTGTTTTATTGTCAGCCACCAGGCGCAGATAGCTTACGCCCTGCAAACGCCCCAGACCATCGAGCTGAATTTCGAGAAGTCTAGTGTCATATGACCACAGATGCTCGGCCATGGAATCAAGGTAAGAGTTCTTGATGATGGTAAAATTGTTCTGCAACTTATCAAAATCTCTTTGATAGTCCATGATAAGTTGGAATGCGGTAAGAATCAGTGTCGCAAACGAGCTGACCGCCCAAGTCGCTATAAGGAGCTTGAGGGAAAGCGAGTTGGTGCTTAACCATCTTTTGCTGTCTCTGGGTGTCACATAGCACTTATCGAACCAAATGGACTAAAAGGGTATCAAAATGTTGGGCCCTGGAATTACAATTAGGAAAGATTCTCAATTTCCAACACTTATTAGAATAATTATCGGTTAGCATTAGGTGTGCTTATGATGCCTATTTTAAGGGCAAATTGGACTCGCTGCCAGGACCAGAAGTCATTTTTTCTGCAATATATTTACTTCCCAGCAATCATACACATCGTTAGACTGAGTATAAGAATTTGCTCATGGTTTGAGATGGATCTTTTAACCGAAGCAGATTTGGTTCGGTTCTAAGTAGGAGCGAGCCTGCTCGTTAACCCACAGGGAGGGAGAGGATATGAGCGAGGGAAAAGTACAACAACTACCACTTTTGCCCCTAAGAGACCTCATCATTTTTCCACATATGATGATGCCTTTGTTTGTAGGTCGTGAAAAGAGCATCAACGCTCTTGAAGAAGCGATGAGCAAACAAACCGATATCGTTTTGGCGGCTCAAAAAGACGCCAAAACCAACAATCCCGAACCCAAAGACATCTTTGCTATCGGTACTGTTGGAACAATCATCCAGTTGCTTCGTTTGCCAGACGGAACTGTGAAAGTTCTGGTGGAAGGTAAACGTCGCGTAAAGATTAAGAATTTCGTAAACAACGACAACTTCTTCACGGTGGCTGTTGAAGCCCTGGATGAAGATCCTACGAATATCGTTGAAGCGCAGGCCCTGGTTCGCTCCGTCAAAGGAACGTTCGAGACCTACGTGAAACTGAACAAGCGTATCCCGCCAGAGATTTTGATGCGTGTTTCCACCATCGAAAATCCGGGTGAGCTTGCGGATATCATCGTAGCTCAATTGAATCTGAAACTGGAAGACAAGCAAACTGTATTGGAGATCATAGATCCTTCCAAACGTCTGGAACACCTTCTGAACCTGATGACGGGCGAGATCGAAATCCTTGAAGTGGAAAAGAAGATCCGCACGCGCGTGAAGAAACAGATGGAGCGCTCTCAGAAAGAGTACTATCTGAATGAACAAATGCAGGCGATCCAGAAGGAACTTGGCGAAAAAGACGACTACCAGGCAGAGCTTCAAGATCTTGAGATCAAAACCAAGAACAAGAAGATGAGCCAGGAAGCCAAAGACAAGGTCATGAAAGAGATTAAAAAGCTCAAAATGATGTCACCGATGTCTGCGGAAGCGACTGTGGTTCGCAACTACATCGACTGGGTTCTGTCTTTGCCATGGGCTGATTACACAGAAGAAAAACATGACATCAAAAATGCCCAGCGCATTCTTGACGAAGACCACTGGGGTCTGGAAAAAGTCAAAGACCGTATCTTGGAATACCTGGCAGTCTTGTCGATCTCCAAAGATATGAAGGGGCCGATCCTTTGTTTGGCAGGTCCTCCAGGGGTGGGTAAAACTTCCTTGGCTAGATCCATCGCGGAATCTTTGAATCGTCCATTTGCGCGTATCTCTTTGGGTGGCGTGCGTGACGAAGCAGAAATTCGCGGTCACAGAAAAACCTACGTGGGTGCGATGCCAGGTAAAATCCTGCAGGCGCTTCGTAAAGTGGATAAAGGCAATCCATTGGTTCTTCTGGATGAAATCGACAAAATGGCCAATGACTTCAGAGGTGACCCGGCTGCTGCGATGCTTGAGGTTTTGGACCCTGAGCAGAACAGCAATTTCCAGGATCACTACCTGGAGCTTGAATATGACCTTTCTAAAGTGATGTTTATCGCGACAGCGAACTCATTGCATACGATTCCAAGACCTCTGTTGGATCGTATGGAGATCATCAATCTTGAAGGTTACATTGAGCAGGAAAAATTCCACATTGCGAAGAACTACCTGGTTCCGAAGCAGTTGGAAAACCACGGCTTGAAAGACTATAAAGTCACCATCAAGGATGACACCATCCGCGATGTGATCCGCTACTACACTCGTGAAGCGGGCGTTCGTAACCTGGAAAGACAGTTTGCCAACGTGGCTCGTAAGGTCGCCAAAGACATCGTGATGAACGAAACTTTGGAAACTTTCAAAGCCGAAGCTAAAACAGAGAAAAAAGCTGTGGCAGCCAAAAAAGGCGCTAAAGGAGCGAAGACATCCACGAAGAAGAACGAAGGTTATGTGGTTACTCCACAGAAACTTGTCGAGCTTCTGGGGCCGCACAAGTACAAGTTCGGTATGATCGAGACTGAAAACGAAATCGGTCTGACGAACGGTATGGCTTGGACGGAAGTGGGCGGTGACCTTCTGGCAGTCGAGGTGAGCGTGGTGCCTGGCAAAGGCAAGTTCACTGTGACCGGTCAGCTGGGTGATGTGATGAAAGAATCCTGTGCGGCGGCGATGAGCTACGTTCGTTCAAGAGGTCCTTTGTTCGGTTTGGACAAAGAATACTTCTCTAACATCGACGTGCACATCCACTTGCCAGAGGGTGCAGTTCCTAAGGACGGTCCTTCTGCAGGTATCGCACTGACGACTTCCATCGTATCAGCGATCATGAAAGTCCCTGTGAAGCGCACAGTGGCGATGACTGGTGAAGTTTCATTGCGTGGACGTGTGATGGCGATCGGTGGTCTGAAAGAGAAGATCCTTGCTGCTCACCGCGGTGGCATCAAGCTGATCATCTGCCCTAAGGAGAACGAAAAAGATCTTAAGGACATCCCTAAGGATGTGATGAAGGATCTGAAAGTGATCCTGGTGGACCATGTGGATCAGGTTCTGATCAATGCTCTGGATATCAAGTCTCCGAAAGAATTGTTCAAGATTCAAAAGGAGCGCGAGTTCGGAATCAAAGCTCAGTACACGGGTCAGTCGGTTCATCACCACTAAGACTTGTCTGATTAACAACAAACAAAAAAGGCCGGTAGAAATACCGGCCTTTTTCTTTTTTAATGTATGATGATTTAGCGGTTGCTGTTTTGTTCGCGAATGTCTTTGGCGTTCATATTGCGCTTGCAATAGTAAGACTTGGCATTCTTGTAGCCCTGATAATCAACTGCATTGCGGCTGGTGTAGGGGACAGAATTATAATCCACCAATTGCTCCATACCGCGTCGGTAGTAAACCTTGTAAACATCGCGATCATTGCTATCTAGAACTTTCAGGATATAGCCGTCTCCGTTGCGTTCCATATCAACCACCAGCCAGGCGTGGGCCATGATGCCTTCGATTTGCAGCATCTGATAAGCCACGCGCCCGCTGCGCACTTCGCTGTAAAGATCATTCATCATCTTTTCCAGTTTTTTTGCGGACACAAAATGATTTCCGGTCACGCCGCGAATCCAGCCAAACATAATGCCACCATCGACGATCTGCCCGGCGTCCAACGCGGTCTGGATCTGACTGCGGTGTGCGGCGGAAAACTCTTCCAGATTTTTAAAGCCGGGAATGTCAACCACGCCGCGGTTGGCGGAAATGTCTTCGATGATCTGGCGGGCTTCGGAGCGAGTCGGGCGGGGCAGTTCCGGGCGATAGATCGCCAGATAAGTCGCGTTTCTGGTGAACATGGAGTGCCACCAGCACACGCCTTGATTGCCGATGCCTCCTTCATTCACAAAGGCCAAATGATTCTCTGACTTCATCAACAGGTCTTTATAGTCCTGTGCAGTCATGGCACAGAACTCTGCTTTGTTAGTGGGGGCTTGTTTGGCTTCCGCTTGGGAAATCCAAAGACTCGAAACGGTGAGAACGGCAGATGCGATACGTGCGACATTCTGTAATCTCATGGAACGCTCCTTACTTTTTCAATTCGGCTTTGAGGGAGCAATTCAGGTGCCGCCGGAAAAAAGAAAAAGCCCTCGCTCATTTCGAGGAGGGCTTTGAAAAGCTGTCGATATTCTGGACAGGGACTATTTAGGCTTGGTCACGCAGCGGAAGCCGATGTTATTCATCTTCAGGCTCCACGAGGCCGGAGCTTGCAGATCATCGGCGGTGATGTCACCAATGTTGGCGGCGAAGATGCCTGTCACGCCTTTAGAGTGAATGCAAACGGCGCCCCCACGAATGACTTTTCCGGTGCTTCCACCAAACAGACTTCCCATGTAAGTGTCTTTCTTTCCGGCGTCCGTCATGCCAGTGAAATCAAAGAGCTGTTTGGAGCCCGGTTTCACATCCCAATTGTTGTTGTGATAAGTGCGGCCATAGTGACTGGAAAGGTCCGGTGTGTAGGAGTTTCCGTAAATGGTGTCGCTGACCCATTCCCAGGCATTGCCACCGAAGTCCCAGATTACGGCTCCGCTGTTCAGAACAAATGTTCTTCGCTCTTCGCCCTTCTTTTTGCCGGTGCCATCATAAGGGTTCGTGACATCTTTGATCTCGATAGGTTCGGTCCATCCGGAATAGAAACCTGTGTAAAGTGTGTCATTCTTTTTGCGATCCACCCAGTTTTCTTCGTTGCTATAGATCTCTAAAGCCGCTGCGGTCCACTCGGCATTTGTCGGCAGGCGATAGTCCGCGCCCAAAGCCGCGCAGGCATCTTGCGCTGTCGCTTTGTTGGCCAACCAAGGTTTGCCTGTGGCGATGGAGGTGGCCTTGTTGGAAACCTTTTTCATCTCAAACTTCGCGATACAGTAGGCATCTGTTTTCACAATGGCATTCGCCGCAACCTTCTCATAACCTTCAGGGCAAGTAGTGGCCACAGGCGGTGGAACAGGTGTTGGCGCAGGCTCAGGCGCGGGCGCAGGGGTCGGCGCGGGTTCCGGAGTCGGAGTTGGAGCCGGTGTTGGACTAGGGGCAGGCACTGGCTCCTCGGGGGCCGGTGCAGGCTCTGGAGCTGGCGCAGGTGTAGGTTCCTCCGGCGCAGGTGTAGGTGGAGTTGGAGGTTGTGGTGCTGGGTTTGGTTGCGGCGCAGGTTCGGGTTCCTCTGGAGTAGGCGCGGGCATTGGAGGTTGCGGTGTTGGAATTGGCTGTGGTACTGGTGCTGGGGTCGGCTCTTCTGGAGTCGGTGAAGGCGCAGGAACTGGCGCTGGCTCCTCGGGTGGAGTTGGAGTCGGTGTTGGTGTAGGCGCAGGCGCTGGAGTTGGTTGAGTTTGCGGTGGCGTTGTCTGCGGAGGAGTTTCCGTGGATTGATTATCCGAGGATTTCTTACCTGAAGAAGATTGAGAGCAGGAAGCCAAGAACGTCGTCAGGGTCAGGCAGAGCAGGAATAGACGTAGATTCGACATTTCGGGGTCCTCACTAGAGTGTCGTTTCAATAATCTTCACTGATTTTTGATGTATTTTGAAAAATTCCTTATGTTAAAAGTAAGAACTCGGCTTTTGGCCCTCTGATTTGTTTCACGAGCCAGTCATAGGACGAGCACTATCTAGGAAGAAAGTATGAGAGATAATTCGCAAGCACCAGTTCCGCCGATTGAAGTTTCCAAAGATGATTTGAGCGAGGCCGCTCTTCGTGGAGTGATTGAAAATTTTATTCAGCGGGAAGGCACCGACTACGGTGTGAGTGAAGTGGCCCACGAAACGAAAGTGCAACAACTGCAAAAGCAGATTGAAAAAGGTCATGTCCGCATTGTTTTTGATCCCAATACAGAATCTGTCACGCTGATGACCGAGCAAGAATGGAAACGCTTCCAAAAGGCTGGAAACCCGCTCTCCTAGCGTTTTTTTCGTCTCTCACGCCGCAGAATATGCACTTTGTGTTTCGATCGCGCATTACATTCCTGAAATCAATTCTCAGTATGCCTAATTTGTGAGCAACTGTCCGCGTCTTACATTGACGTATTCCTGACAATCTGTAAAAACCTGTCCCCTGCGAGTAATTTGTTTTTTGTTTTGGAGTTTTAGGAACTTATGAACCCAACTGATCGTGCTTTCGAGCTCGGCAAGCTTTATTACGACCGAGGAGAGTTCACGCCTGCCGTGGACAATCTTCAGGAAGCAACAAAGGCTTTCTTTGCCGAGAAGAACTTCTCTCAATACTTGAAGTGCATCAACCTGCTTCTGCGCATCTTTGCTGAGCGCGAGCAATTTGAAGAAATCAACCTGGCTAAAGAAAAGCTTCAGGATCTGGTTCTTAAAGAGGGCTTTGAGCTTAATTCCAAAACGTACTACACACTCGCAGTTTGTGCTTCCTACAAAGGCCAGATCGATACCGCTATGGACTATCTCCAAAAGGCCCTGGCGATCGCTCTTGCATCCGATAACAAAGAAGATATCTGTCACGCGATTTTTGGTTTGGCGATGTGCTATTCACATCCGTCTTCCGCGCGCTATTCCGATGCTTTGAAAGAGATCTACAATCTTCAGGTCTTCTTCCAGGTTTACCAGATGCCGGATCTGCAGGCGTCTTCCTTGTTCCTGAATGCTGACATTCTGAAACAGATGAAAAAGTATGACGAAGCCATCGAGGTTTTGTGGAAGGCTTACGACATCGTTCGTGAGACCCGCAATGTGGTTATGTCCAACTATCTGATGGGTGCTTTGGCCGACACGTACTTTGAAATCGGCGACAAGGACATGGCTCGCACTTATATCACTTTGGCGCAAAGATCTGTTGATGGTGAAAACCATAAACGTCTGGCGCGTATGGTGCGCCATCTTGCTGAAAAAATCGGCGGCGAGACTCAATCTAATTTCGACCTCATATTTGATGAAGCCAATCACTCGGTTATCGAGAAGAAACTGGGTCGCATTGACTTCAAAAATCAGTTTATCCTTTTGGATCTGCTGCGTTTGTTTGTACAAAATCAGGGTCAGATCTATTCCAAGGAATTCTTGGTTGAGAATGTGTGGAAGCAGCCGTATGATCCTGCCATCCACGACAATAAGATTTACGTGACGATCAAACGTCTGCGTAAACTGATTGAACCGGATTATGAGAAGCCTAAGTATATCTTTAGAGCCAAAAATGGATATTACATGAATAAAGCGGCTCGAGTTTCTTTCGAGCACTAGGGGGGATTCATGTTGAGCAAAATTTTAATCGCAACTTTGGTGACTTTATCCAGCATGGCATACTCTGTAGGGGCTCATGCTAAGGTCGAAGAACATATAATGCCAGCCAGTGATGACCGTTGGGTTCCATGGCCATTCCACTTGGCGCAGCCATTCCCATGGCAAGACATCCAGGGTATCTGGAAAGTCGAGCAAGGGGAGTACGTTTCCTACTTTGCATTGAAAGTGGTTCGTCAAAAATCCACGGGCGTTCGTCAGCTTCAGGTGAAGCAGTTTGACGGCGAAACCTGCAAAGTCCTGGCAACGGGCGTAGGTCATGAGAACCACTTAAAAGTGTTGGCTCAGATGACCAGCAAGGGTGGGGCTATTTACCGTGTCCAGATGACGGCGATCAGCCAGAAGGATTCTCCGGTACCACCACTTCAAGGGATGCCAATGGACGAGGTTATGGTCCTTTCTATCGGTACTTTGGAGCGTGGCGGGACAGATGAAATGGTTCATATGCAAACTGTGAAGATTTCAGCGACATTGAGCCAACGAATCTGCATGGAAGACATAAAAAAATAGACTTTTATTAAAAAAGATATTGCTTAAGGAACAGACCATTGCTAGAAATGGTCTCTCTTAAGCCAATAGGGAGTTAGCTCAGTTGGTAGAGCGCCACCCTTACAAGGTGGATGTCGCAGGTTCGAATCCTGTACTCCCTACCAATTTTCACCAGAAAATTGGCTCTATCGAAAAACAACCGCCCCTCAGGCGGTTTTTTTGTTTCTGCTGACAGCAAAATCCAATTCTCTACTTATTCAATGGTTACTGTTCCCGACAAGAGATCGTAGTACTGCGGCCTTGCAGATTTACTTTGAACGACTTGCCGCTGACCGAGTTCAACATTGTTGAGGCGTTGGCAGTCAGGTCGTCGTTGATATGGGAACTGAAGTACGCGTGCTGATTCCAAACTTTACGGCTTGGCATCCATGAACCTGCGGTGCTGGGTTTGAATACACGAAGACCCGTGATGTTCTGTGCAACTGCTTTGTCCGCCTCAACTTTATAAAGGCCACTGACCGCATAGTTATTGGCGACAACCACCAGCTCTGCATATCCATCACCATTGACGTCGGCCACCACTGGATATTCACGCAATGTGCCTGAGGGGTTGATAGTGGACCAGACAATTTTCAGCTCGCCGGATTTATCCATCTCATAGATGCGCAGGAATTGTTCGTCACCATAGATGATTTCAGGTTTGCCATCGCCGTTGAAATCGAAAGACGTAATGCCTGTCACCAAGGAACTGCAATCCTGAGTCACGCTGCCTGC
Organism: Bdellovibrio bacteriovorus; assembly: GCF_041888015.1. Lineage (GTDB taxonomy): Bacteria > Bdellovibrionota > Bdellovibrionia > Bdellovibrionales > Bdellovibrionaceae > Bdellovibrio. The sequence goes on along the minus strand of NZ_CP168968.1, from coordinate 3,582,786 downwards.
AATTTTATTCCCGTGGCTATCAAAGATAGTCAGGGATTTGCCGGTGGCAATGGCGATTTCCAAAGTGTCGGCCTTGCCATCAAAGTCACCAATGGACGCTTGACCACCGCCCACCACCGGGCGTTTCTGAGCATCTAGTTTACAGATCAGATCCGAGTGCTCGGCCAAAGTTTTATCGGCAATAACTTCGCCAGTAAGGCCGTTGTAGATAGTCAGGTAACCACCACCTGTAACGACGATCTCAAGCTCTGCGGTTTCTGGAATCAGGTCAGCAGAAGCCGGCGTGCCTGTGCGCTTGAAAGACCACAGCTTGGCTCCGGTTTCATTATAAACACCAGATGTGCTGACGATATGAGAAGCACTGCCTTTGAGTGTACTTAAGCTGGTGGCGTAGGTGTCACAGGACGTGGTTTGTTCGTCCAGCTGAAATGCGATGGATGGTTTTTTAGAGGCATTTTCATTGATGACATAGTTCCCAGCCAAAATGGAAGATCCCGTCTGATTCAACAGTTGAGCCCCAGCGAAGCCACCCTTACATCCACCCAAGGAAGTTGGAAGTGTCAGCGTCCAGCGAAGGGATCCATCATTATTAAGAGCAACGACTGCATTTTTCTTCTGTTGAAGATAGAAGATCTCCGGACGGCCATCGCGATCAATATCTAATAGCAAAGGCGACGTTGAACCATAAGGACGAATGCTGTCTTCAGAAGCGCTCCACTTGGTTTCGCCCGTGCGGCCATTGATAACACGCAAGATGCCGTCGCTTTCATAAGCGTGATTTTTAAATGTCACAAATAAGATTTCAGGAATGCCGTCATTGTCCAGGTCACCAACTACAGGAGCCGCCATCACTTGTTTGTATTCGGGAAGCACGCTGGATTCAGGAACCCAGGCATAATCAAGGACCGGCTTGACCTCTTCTGTGATCATCTCACGACAAACGGGAGCCTCGGGGATTCCTGCAGACTCCATGGAAGCCAGGTCGGCAAACTGAACCTGTTGTGGTGCGCAGTTCTGAAAAGTCGTTACAAGAGTGACTGAGCCTAAAATAAGAACACCACTTCTAAATGACATCGTTCCCCCCGCAATGTCTTCAAAGCAACCGGGATGCCACCTTATGAGCAATCTGATGAAGATGGGCGTAGTCTTTATTTACATTGTATAAAGAGAGTTCAGATGAAAACTTTCACAATAATATTAACGTCTTACGGTCAGTGTGTGAGTCCTATCGCCCGCAGTCCTTTACAGTCCCAGGGGGTTGATGTTCGAGTTTGAGACGAATCAACGGGAGTAGTGGCTGTATGTAGAATTTTCCAAAATGCACAAATGTTACACAACGCACAATATAGATTCGATCTGTGTAATCTTTCTGCTAGATAGACCCATCTTTAAAAAGACGAATTTTGCCTCGCTAACGGCAATATTTTCAAATGGGGAGATCTCATGAATCGTATGATGGCTATCTTCGGCCTGCTTTTGGTTGCCACTTTGGTGTCCTTCAATGCCTTTGCTCAATCTTCTGCTCTTGAGCGTAAACTGATGGTTGAGGACTCTTACGAAGCTCCTCGTGGTCGTCTGTTTAATGAGCAAGCTTATCTGCGCGGCGAAACTTACCTGAGCCAGTACACTAATGTGATCGTTATCAATAAAGCGGCGAAAGGGCCTCAAGCTCAGACCTTGCGTCTTTATACAAACCGTCAGCTTCAGCTTTCCACTTATGTTTCCACAGGTCGTGAGGACGTAGAATACATCAGCAAAATGCGTGGTGTGGTAAATAAGATCTTCAAAGGAACCACATCTTCCCACTGGAGACACACAACTCGTGGCTTCTACACGATCAAGCGCGTTCACGATCACACCTACCGTTCTGGCGAATCCAAGTTCCAGATGCCATTTGCGATGTTCTTCAATGAAACTCGTGGTTTGGCTGTTCACCAGGTGCCACCAGATCTTTCCGGCGGCGAGGCGGCGGGCGAGGCGATGTTGGGTCAGCGCGCTTCCTCGGGTTGCGTTCGTGTTCACAAGGGTCAAATCCAAACGATTCACCGTGCGGTCACTGCGGCGGGCAAGGGTTCTGTTCCGGTATTGGATACTCGCACAGGTCAGCCCAAGTATGATGAGTACGGCAAAGTTCGCTATGCGCAAGGTTACGAAACAATCGTTATTGTTGAGGAATACTAGTATTGCGCCACAGGGGAGCGTGGCTTGACCTGCCCCTTAAACGGACATAAAAAGGCTGGGTTATCCCGGCCTTTTTGTTTTTAGGAGACTTCCATGAACCTGATTGAAATAGTGAACGTGCCTGATGAAAAACGCGACCACCAGTGGGAGATTGATTTCTTCATGTCCGTCACTCAGGGCAACATCAAGCTTTTGGTGGAAGCTCCTCAGCAGGGTCCGGATGGTTGGCCATATATTTTGGTGGAAACAGGTGAAGACGCGACAGAGCCTGCCAACAAAGTCATGCAATGGGCGGCTATGAAGGGCGTGGGCCTGGTTGTGAATCCACGCAAGTCTTATCCAGATTATGTATTCACTTACGGCATGCTTTGGAACTTCAAAGAAACCGGCCGTTTCTATCAAGAGGCTGCGCAGTCTCCGGTGGGCAGTGTGGAAATGGAAAAAGGTCAGGGCCTGCATGCAGGACCGCCGTCCCCACAATATCTTCCGCAGTATGTTCGCAATATCTTAAAAGAATTCTTCCGTGATCAGGGCGTTCTTCGCCCGCGCATTCTGGTGATGAGTCAGGATCGCAAGCACTATGATCTGGCATTTTCTTTGGAGTCTTTGGGGAATCCTCCAACCAAAGAACATCAGGGTATTGCAGAGGCTTTGAGCTGGTTCCTGCCTCCACACTATTCTGTGGTGCTGGTTTCTGAAATCGGCCTTCCGGAATTCACGGATTTGTAAAAACAGAAATCAAAAATAAAAATCGCGGGATCGAAAGACCCCGCGACAAGTGGTTTTGCAGCTATAAAGCTCTAATCCAGTTCACCCGGACGAGGCAGAAGGTCCATCAGGCATTCGCGCCAGTACTCCGGCGCTTCCTCCGAGTAGTCAATCGCGACATGGAAACCTTTTTTCCCCAGAAGCTGCGTGCGTGTGATCACGCCGGAGATCTCCAGGTTCATTTCTTCCAAGTGCATAAAGACACGGTCACCAATCAGGCAATCCAAATTCAGATTTTTGCGAAGCGCTGAGGGAATCAGATCTTCCCGTTTAATCAGGAGCAAAAGCCCTGTCGAGGACGCCTCGATGATCTCACTGTTCTTTGCGATCTTTGCAAAGTCATCCAGTGAAGTGAGATATGAAATATGAATGGGAGAGACTTCGGTCCTTGGAGCCACTCTGCGATTGTATTTTGTACTTCCCATCTGTTACCTACCTTAAAACAAACTACATTAGTGTCGGTTATAAGACTCTTCGGCAGGACTCGACCAAAGTTAAGAGGGAATTACAAAAAAGCAGAAGCTCCACTGTGAAATTTGCCTGACAATTCCCCGTCCCTCAGAGGAGGATTTGAACTCTGTGGAGTTCAAAAGGGTGAATGTCTCAGTCTGAGAATCAATATTTTGCCAGTCCCCTATAGAAATTTTAGAAACCACCGACGGTTGCTCGAAGGTTTTGAGCGCCTTAAAACACGCTTCCTTCGCGCACCACAAGGCGAAAGCACTTGGGGCTACACTCAGCTCTTCATTAGAAGACACACGTGCCACGACCTTGTCCTGCACGCGGGAAATGATCTCCAAATCCACGCCAATCGGGGACTCACAAAGAGCAAACATGCCCAAGTCCTGGGTGTGAGATACGGAATGATAAAGATTTTTGCCTTCAGTGTGTTTCTGAATTTCCGCGCGCAATAGTTCGCGATGAGCGGGATTGTGGCTACCCCAGTCGGGATGTGCGAATATCTGTAAACTGGGAGAGTGAAGAATCTTGCGGAAGGACTCAAGGGTGCTGTCAGAGAATATCATCGGCATTGAGTCCTTGGGGTGAAAATTAAACAGTGAATTCCGAAGGCCAAGTCACTGGCTTGCCGCTGGTGATGTCCATCATGCGATCCAAAGACACTTTGGCCTTCAGGCGCAGGGATTCATCAAGACCCACTTGAGGTTTTGCGGTCTCAAGCGCGTATTTGATTTTCTCCATGGAATTCATCTTCATGTAAGGACAGTTGTTGCAAGAACAACCCGAATCCAAAACCGGCGCTTGGATCAGTTCCACATCAGGACGCAGCTTTTGCATCTGGTGGAAGATCCCAGTTTCCGTTGCGACGATGAATTTCTTTGCCGGATTTTTCTGAACTTCTTCCAGCAAGCGGGACGTGGAGCCGATCACAGAAGCATATTGCAATACGGATTCGTCGCATTCAGGATGCGCAATCACCACAGCATCGGGATGCTGGGCAATCAGCTCATACAATTTCTTTGCGTTAAACAGAACGTGCACTTCGCAAGCGCCTGGCCACAACACGAATTCACGATTGAGTTTTTTAGAAAGCCAACGGCCCAAATGTTGATCTGGCCCAAACAGGATCTTGCGATCTTTGGGAATGGATTCGACGATCTGTTGAGCGTTGGAAGAAGTGATGATTACATCAGAGATGGATTTAACTTCCGCGCTGGAGTTGATGTAAGTCACTGCAATACCGTCAGGATGCTGACGACGCCAAGCCAGATACTTGTCGTAAGGCGCGCCTTTCACCAACGAACAGCTGGCTTCCATATCCGGAACCAGAACTGTTTTAGTCGGATTTAGAATCTTCACGCTTTCAGCCATGAAGACCACACCCGCAAGCAAGATGGTGTCTTGTTGAACCTGTTGGCCCATCTTGGCCAGATAGAAGCTGTCACCGACATAGTCCGCGATATCCTGAATATCACCATCTTCATAGTAGTGAGCCAGAATGACCGCGTTTTTCTCTTTTTTAAGTCGCTGAATATCAGCAGCAATATCATAAGCCATAATCAACCTCGGGCCTTATTGTAACCCAGATGAACCCAGAAAAAGCTCATATAGCACGATAAGCGCAAAAAGCAACCCCACAAAGGCCCAGCCATGATGGCCAACCTTACAGAGTCGTTCCACCTTTTAATACGTTGATAATGGATTTGGAAACGGTTTTCAGGGATTCAAAGACGCCACGGCCTTCAGAGGCGCAGCCTTCGATTTCAGGAGCATTATAAGGGTTCAGTGCGCTTCTTAGCTCGGCCAAGGAAGCCACATTCGGCAAATCACGCTTGTTGTATTGCATGATCAAAGGGATTTCGCGGATGTCGTAGCCTTGTTGTTCCAAGTTTCTCTCAAGATTGCGCAGGGATTCCAGGTTTTCATCCATACGTTCGATTTGAGAGTCCGCTACGAAGATCACGCCATCCAAACCTTTTAGGATCAGTTTGCGGGAAGCATCGTAAACCACCTGACCAGGAACGGTGTAAAGGTGGAAGCGGGTCTTAAAGCCACGGATGTCGCCGACGTTCAAAGGCAGGAAGTCAAAGAACAGAGTGCGCTCAATGTCCGTATTCAATGCCACGAGCTTGGATTTTTGATCCTCCGCCGTTTTTTGATAAACCCACTGAATGTTCGTTGTTTTACCGCCCAAGGAAGGACCGTAATACACGACTTTGCAGTGAATCTCTTTGGCATTGTAGTTAATAAAGGACATTACAGCTCCACTCTATTTTGCAGGGCACGACCCATAGTTCTATCATCTATGAAATCGATGTCGCTGCCAATAGGAACTCCATGGGCAATGCGAGAAAGTTTCAAACCTTTGCCTTGAAGCTGCTTCGCCAGGTATAAAATCGTGGTGTCGCCCTCAAGGTCGGCATCCAATGCGAGGATGATTTCCTTGATAACCGGGCCGGTGCCGTTCAGGCCGTCATCAACACGGTCGATCAGCTCTTTGATTTTCAATTCTTTAGGACCGATGCCTTCCAGCGGGGAAATCGCCCCGTGCAAGACATGGTAACGGCCACGGAAGGCGCCAGAAGATTCAATGCGCATGATGTCTGCGGGTTCTTCCACCACGCAGATGGATTCATCCGCACGATGAGCATCTTCGCAATAACGGCAAATGTCCGTGTCCGTGTAATTAAAGCAGCGAGGGCAATCATGCACTTCGGCCTTAACACGCAAAAGCGCCTCACTTAAACGCTCTGGATATTCGTTCCCAGTGCGCAAGATGAAATAAGCCAGACGTTGAGCAGTCTTCGGCCCGATACCAGGCAGACGGCTCAACTCGTGGACTAATTTTTCAAGGGCAGAAATATGTAACACTAACTACTCCAGCTTCGGACACCTGTCGGCGCCCTCAGCACTGTGGCCACAGGCCTTAGAACATTCCTGGGATATTCAAGCCGCCAGTGATTTTTTCCATTTCTTTTGCGGAAGTATCACGAGCTGTTTTTACGGCTTCGTTCACTGCAGACAAGATCATGTCCTGAAGCATTTCAACGTCGCCCGCTTTCAAAACTTCAGCGTCGATGGCCAAAGCAGTGATCATGTGGTCGCCGTTCACTTTTACTTTTACAGCGCCACCGCCAGAAGTTGCTTCGTACTCAGCCAAGGCAAGATCATCCTGGGCTTTTTTCATCTTCATTTGCATTTGGTTGGCTTGTTTCATCAACTGAGCCATTCCGCCGGGCATACCCTTCATAGAAATCTCCTTTTTAGTGGCCGCGTTTATTTAGTTCAACGATGGACTTGATCTGTCCCTTGAACACGGTCTGTGCAGCCTTGACCATGGGGTTTTCGTTGATCTTGTTGCGAAGCTCTTCCTCGGCCAACTGCACTTTTTTCTGCTGAATGGCCTGGGCGGATTCTCCGACCTGATCACGACTCATTAATACCTCAAAAGAATACCCAGCACCCCAGTATGAATCAATAAATCCCTGTAGTTTTTTGCGCACTTGGGCGTCGGCCATTTGGTCTTTCAGGAAGGCCAACTTCATGGGAACACCCAGGCTGATCAGCTTTCCTTCTTCTTTTACAAAAAGAAGATTTTCCACTTTGGCAGCAAACAAGGCATCGTCCTGGCGAAGCAGCTCCACAAAGTTCACCCAGCGCTCTTTGGAAGAAGACCCTGTGGCCAGTTTCGGTTTTTCCGGAACAGGTGCAGGAGCAGCTTGAGGAGCGGGGGCCGCCGCTGTCGCCGCAGGAGTAGTACTGGCAGCAGAAGCCGCAGGTTTGGCTTTATTCAAAGCCGCCTTCATGGCTTCAAGGCCTGTGGGGCCATCTAAAACTTTTTGGGATTCTTCAATGCGATCGTGACCTTTAACGGCAGGTGCTACCGGCGGAACGTAGGGCCGGGCCCCACCTGCGCTTTGAGGGGTGATAGCTCCGCCTTGCAACAACGTCTTCAGGTCCACAAGTTTGGGAGCTGAAGCCATACGAAGCAAAGTCACTTCCAGAACAATACGAGGATCTTGGGCGCGAGGGATATCATTGCCACCCTTCAATGCCATGTCGAAGAGCATGTGGATGTCTTCTTCAGGAAGACGTCCAGCCATCTCGCTCAACGCTTGAAGTTCAGAATCGGGCATTTCCAGAATCTGAGACGCTTGTGCTTCGGACACTTTGATCAAAAGCAGGTTGCGAATCATTTCCAGAAGATCTTGCGAGAACAAATGGGGCTCAAAGCCCGCGGCCGCGATCTTTTCAATAACTTTCAAAATCGCCTGAGAATTGCGATCAATCAAAGCATTCAAAGTTTCAAACAGCAGCGCACGGTCTGTCAGACCCAGAATTTCCACAACACTGGCGCGAGTCAATGGACCATTGGCAAAGGTGATCACCTGATCCAGCAAACTTTGCGAGTCACGCATGGATCCGTCACCCTGACGAGCAATCACCCACAGCGCTTCATCGTCTGCGGTCACGCCTTCGCGATCACAGATCAACTGCAGGCGTTCAGTGATAGAACGGGTGGAGATACGACGGAAATCAAAACGCTGACAACGGGACAAGATCGTTTGGGGGATCTTGTGGACCTCGGTTGTCGCCATAATGAAAACAACGTGTGAAGGCGGCTCTTCCAAAGTCTTCAACAAAGCGTTGAAGGCACTTGTGGAAAGCATGTGAACTTCGTCGATGATATAGATTTTGTATTTACCACTGGAAGGCATGAAAGCCACAGTGTCGCGCAGCTCACGGATCGCATCCACACCGTTGTTGGAGGCACCGTCAATCTCGATCACGTCAATGCTGGAACCGCCTGCGATTTCTTTGCAGGAATCACATTCGTTACACGGGACAAAATTTTGAGCATTGGGGCAGCGAAGAGCTTTGGCAAGAATACGAGCAGAAGAAGTTTTACCGGTTCCACGAGGTCCTGTGAAAAGCAGGGCATGCGGAAGACGACCGTTTTTCAACGCATTGGAAAGTGTTTGGGTAATATGATTTTGTCCGACAACGTCGGTAAATGATTGGGGACGCCATTTGCGTGCAATCACCTGATAAGACAAAACCCACCCCTACTAGTTCGTTTTCTCGGTTCGTGCGAAAGATAAAAAAGTGGCCGAGCACCCCATATCACATAGTCCCTCGAGTGCCGTTGCTTCCTTCCGGACCTAGCGGGATTCGTCAAGAGAGCTATTGTATGGGACCCGGCCACCGCTGGATGTATCCCATTGGGAGGGGGATTACATTCGATAACTGGGTGCGGCATTGAAGTAAATCTGGGTGCTAGCTCCCTCTCCAGGCGACACGCCATCCGGGCTCTGCTGGCGCCGGGGCAAGCCCCGGTTCGGGCCGTCCGGGCCCCGCCAGAGGTCGCTTTCCGGAGAGCTAGCACCCAGATTTACTTCTATGCCGACGTTATCTCTGGTTTAAGCGTGGAATTTGGGGGCGGTGGTGTTTTTTGGCAGGCTGGCCCCTTTGGGGCGCCGCTGGGGCAGGTGGGGAGAGTTTTTGGGAGGGTGGGTCGTTGCTTGCTGTTTAGGTGGGGGTGGGGGAGCATTTGGGAATGTGAGGTGATTCGTATGTTGAAAATGGTATTGGCTTTTTGTTTGATGGGTTCTTTTGCTTTTGCTCAGACGATGGGGGTGAAAGACAATCCCGCGGATGGCGAGACGACGATTGAAATTTAAAAAGGCTCCAAAGCTAAGAATGAATATGAAGTTGTCACTAGCGAAGATGAAATCGAAGGGGATGCGGCTCCGCTTTTGAAAGATGCCCGTGTGAACTGGAAAAAAGCTTGTGCCGAGTGGAAGACTGAAACCAAAGAGCTGAACAAAGAAAATCAGGTTCTGACCTTGAACTGTGGGAAGATGGTCTGCGCCACAGTTTCTATGGAGTCCACTTGCCGTTCTCAAAGTAAAGTGAAGATTAAGACGCGCATTAAGTAGTAAAAATTTCCAACCTATTTCGAAATAAGCTCAACCTGTCTATAACTCTAAGGCATGTTGAGCTTTCTTTTTGCCCTGATTCTAGCACCGGCCTTTGCGGCTCCGACCTCTGCTTGTAGCGGAGTGGGTGGTGTTGTCACAGAAGTTCGTTTTCAGGCTGATCTCAACTGTGATCTGGCTCGTGAGCTTTCGGAGATCTTCAATGGCATGGCTCAACGGTTTGGTGAAGCGCCGTCTGTGCGTTTGTTGGTTGGGGTGTCTTCGGACAATGCCAGTTTTGACAATGGGTCTGTTGTTCAGGTGCCGGTGCAGTTGGTCTTTTCCGGAACATACGGCCGGGAGCATTCTGTGCCTGCTGCCAGCCTTTATGCAGCAGCCGCTCACGAATATGGGCATGCGATCTTTCATGAAAAGGTACGGCGTCATTTTCCTCAGTATAAAGATTTGTTTGCGGGGCTGGCTGAGATTTCGGACCTAAAGTGGCGCGCGGAACAGAGTGTGGAATCTCTTCGGGCTCGCTATTCAGAGTTGATGGAAAATGAATCCTACCAGAGTTTCATGCGTCACTTAACGGCCTATGCTGAGTTTTATGCCGATACGGTGACTGTGTTTTACTTCAATGATAAAAGTGCGATGTTCAAAGCTCTTTACTATGGTGCGATGACGGACTTTCAGTATCAGTATGTGCGCATGCGGGATTTTGATTCGGAAGTCAGTGTGCAATGGGAACATCTTCTTTATGAAGATCACGCCAAATTAGCCTATGCCAGATCCTATGTCGGCAAGAACCTTTGGCCGCAAGATGCCACTCAGGTTTCGCGTTTTGCGAACTTAATTGCCCAGGAAGTCCTTCGGACATTAGGACATGATATCATTCAGCAGGAGCCGACAGATTATTTGTCGGCGAATGAAGAGCTTATTCGGAACCTGTCCCTGTATATTTCAGCAGGACATTCCCGCTTTTCATGGATTTTACGGACACAAGATTCAGTTTTAGTGGATGGGACAACCCTTTGAACATGGTTGTTCCATCGCCCAGTGCCAAGGGATTTAATAGAATTGAATAGTCATCAATCAGATTTGCCTCGGCCAGTTGTGCGACGATTTGGCCACTACCCAGGATAGTTATATTTGCTTTCTCTTCAGCTTTTAGTTTTTTGATTTCACTTATCAGATCGCCCTTGATCAGACGGGTGTTTTCCCACGTGGCTTCGTTCAGGGTTTTGGAAAACACGATCTTCTTTGAGCTGTTCATGCCTTGAGTGGTTTTGGGATCTTCATTCTTGGCATCATCGGAGGTCCAATAGCTCTTCATCATGTCATAGGTGACTCTTCCAAAAAGCAGCGTGTTTCCGCTGTTGGCGGCCTCGATGGATAAAGCCAATTCATCTTCACCGAAGTTGTGCCAGCTAATATCGTTGTTCGGCCCCTTGAAGTAGCCATCCAGAGTAATCAGATTGAAAACACTCAGCTTTGCCATTGGTCCCGCCTTTTCCTGAGTTTAAACTTATTTTCCCTGACTAATGTACCTTGAGTCGTGAGGTTTACCAAAAGATCCCTCGTTTTGTGCTGTCCTTTGTTCCTGATCTTGTCCGGTCTTGTAGATGAAAAAAATGTAAGCAATGTAGTCTGACACCCACCTGCCAATAGGCAGTGAAAGGGTTCGCAGATGACATTGAAACAGAATACTGCTACTTTGGTTCTTGCTCTGGGTATGGGTTTGCTGGGATGCCAAGGGGGAGCCGACGATTTCGTTGAACACGCTTCCATGCAAAATGAAAATCAAAATATCACTGATACGACAGACACAGCTGCTACCGATGGCGAGGATATTGCCGATCACGTTCATGATGACTTTGGCATTTCCGAAGAGATTCAGGCACTGGGGTGTATGAAGGCGTCGTCCTCACAAAAAAATCAGGTCAATTTGGGGTTGTCTAAAAAAGAAGAGTTCCTGCAGAAGTGTTCCAAGGAAACCAATGGTTCGTTCTGGTGTGACCAAGTGGTTCGCCCGAATCCTCGCAGTGTGAATACCTTCCGCTGTACCTATGGTTCCAGTCAGGCGCACAATCTGATTCATCCGGATCAAGGCACGTGGAAGTATCCGATTGAAGGAGTGCGTATCTTGCAGGATCTTTCTGCCAAGGGGATCAAGATCAGTCAGATCTATAACTGGTGGAGACCTGAACCTTATAATAAAAACGTGGGCGGGGCCGCTGGTCGACATCCTTATGGAACATCCATCGACGTCAGATTTGCGAGCAACAGCGAAGCGGACCGTGCCTTTAAAGAACTCTGCAAAATGCGTAAGGCCAAGCGCCTAAGAGCCATCGGTCACTATGGCAGCGCCTCTTTGCATATCGGTGTGGGGGATAAAACGGCGAATACCTGGGGTAAAAGCTGTGGGTCTTAGATTTTAAATTAAGGCACGTATTGGAAAAAAAAGAGGAGCCTTCGCGGGCTCCTCTTTCATTTCGTCTTTTAGGACAAATCAATTACATGGAAAGAGCTTTTTTCAAGTTCTCATCCAGCTTCGCCAGGAACGGCTCAGTGTTCATGTACTTGTCAGCTGGAACTTTGTCGCCATAGATGCAAACTGCAAGATCTTTTGTCATGAAGCCAGCTTCAACTGTTTCAACACAAACTTTTTCCAAAGTTTGAGCGAACTTCACAAGATCTGTGTTGCCATCCAAGTTTCCACGGTGCTCAAGACCACGAGTCCATGCAAAGATAGAAGCGATTGGATTTGTTGAAGTCGGTTTGCCTTGTTGGTGCTGACGGTAGTGACGAGTCACTGTTCCGTGAGCCGCTTCAGATTCCATTGTCTTTCCGTCTGGAGTTACAAGAACTGAAGTCATAAGACCCAAAGAACCGAAACCTTGAGCTACAGTATCAGACTGAACGTCGCCGTCGTAGTTCTTACAAGCCCATACGAAGTTACCATTCCATTTCAAAGCAGACGCAACCATGTCGTCAATCAAACGGTGTTCGTAAGTGATGCCAGCAGCATCGAACTTCGCTTTGAATTCTTTTTGATAGATCTCTTCGAAGATGTCTTTGAAGCGACCATCGTATTTTTTCAAGATTGTGTTCTTAGTAGAAAGGTACAAAGGCCATTTCTTAGTCAACGCCTGGTTGAAGCAAGAACGTGCGAAACCAGTGATGGATTCGTCAGTGTTGTACATAGTTAAAGCAACGCCATCGCCTTTGAAGTTGTAAACTTCGTGAGTGATCGTTTCGCCACCGTTTTCAGGTTGGAAAGTCACAGTCAGCTTGCCTTTGCCTTTAGTCACGAAATCAGTTGCACGGTATTGGTCACCGAAAGCGTGACGACCGATGCAGATTGGTGCTGTCCAGTTAGGAACCAAGCGAGGAACGTTTTTGCAGATGATCGGTTCACGGAATACAGTGCCATCCAAAATGTTACGGATAGTGCCGTTCGGGGACTTCCACATTTGTTTTAGGTTGAATTCAGTTACGCGAGCTTCGTCAGGAGTGATTGTCGCGCATTTGATACCCACATTGTACTTTTTGATCGCTTCCGCAGCGTCAACAGTCACTTGGTCGTTGGTAGCATCACGATGCTCCATGCCCAAGTCGAAGTACTTAATGTCGATTTCTAGGTAAGGAAGAATCAATTTTTCTTTGATGAATTTCCAGATGATTCTTGTCATTTCGTCGCCGTCGAGCTCAACGACGGGATTTGCAACTTTGATTTTTTTCATAAGTCGTGTCCTTTGTGATGGATTGTAAAAGCGCCCTGAAAATATAGAATGGCGCCGCCGCGATGACAAAGGAAAACAGGGCATCAAAACCAAGGGAGGGCTCGTTCTGCGGAAAAACAGATCGGCCTTTTATGATAACGCAAGGTATTGAAAATAGGGCAGATACTTTAAACTCACGGGTTGAGCTGTGAGATCTCTTCGCTTACTTCAGAAGGGCCCGCTCTAAGAAGGACAGGTGGGTCTCAATGGCGTCTTCGATAGCCGCCTTGCTTTGCACGCTTTGAAATTGCCCGTCGATCAGCAGGATGGAAAAACCATGGATGCCTGACCAGATAAATCGCCCAGTAGTAGTGGGGTCGGTTTTGCGGAAAACCTGCGTTTTCATGCCCTCGTTCAGGCAATCCACCAGGATGTTGAAGGCCTGATAGCCCGCAGCCTCTAATTCTGGGCGCTGGTACTCGGCACAGCGAAGCTCCTGATGAAACATACTGCGATAATGTCCGGCATGTTTTAGGGCGAATTCTATATAGACCTTCCCGATTGTGTGCAGGCGTTGACGGGGGGTGCGATGTTTTTGTAGCTCTTCGACAAAGTCCTGGCAGAGTTTATTGAAGCCTTCTTCCGCGATATGAGACAGAAGATCCTGCTTGGATTTGAAATGACGATAGACGGCCGTGTGGCTCACTTTGAGGCTTTGGGCAATTTCACGCAGGGTAAAGTCGGCCTCGCCCTTTTTCTGAATGATTTCAACAGTTCGTTTGATTGCGGCTTGTTTAAGATCGCCGTGATGATACATCTTTGCCATGTAAAAAAGTCTAGCATGGTCAATCTATGTTTACAACGGTCACATTAATGTTAACATTGTAAACATTAGGGGGGCTATTTTATGAAAAAGATCCTGGTGATCAACGGGCATCCCAATGATCAGTCCTTGTGTGCCGCTTTGGCGCAAGAATATGTTGCCGGTGCGAAGACGGCGGGATTTGACACGCGTTTGGTGCACTTGTCGGATCTGAAGTTTGATCCCATCTTGCATAAGGGCTACTTGAAAATTCAGGAACTTGAGCCTGATCTAGTTCAGGCGCAGAAGGACCTGCTATGGGCCGAACATATAGTCATTGTTCATCCAATCTGGTGGGGCTCTGTTCCGGCTTTGCTAAAGGGATTCTTAGATCGGGTTCTTTTGCCGGGCTTTGCTTTTAAGTATCACAAAGGCAACCCCTGGTGGGCTCGCTTATTGAAAGGCCGCACGGGAAGGTTGATTGTGACCACGGATGCGCCTTCATGGTGGAATAAGTTTATTCTGCGAGATCCGGTGATTCGTATGATGAAAAGTTCAGTTTTGGAATTTTGCGGGATCAAACCTGTCAAGGTCACACAATTGGATCAGATCAAAGATCGTTCCAAGGATGTGATTGAATCCTACCTCAAAAAAGTTCATGAGTTAGGAAAAAGGGGAGCGTGATGCTCCCCTTGCGATTATCTTTGCAAAATTGTTGGATTTTGCAGGCGGGCTTCCAACTGCTGAAGCTGTACTTCCAGAACTTCGTGATTTTGCTCTGGAGTTGAATAGCGTACCAGTTTCGGTCCTCTTAATGTAGCAGACGCTAACGCAAGCATGATCCTTGTACTCTTATAAGTAAGATACAGAAGGAAGCTTGTGAGTTGACCGGCCTTTTTTACGCTTTCAATAGACACATCAGTTGAGGTTTCAACGAGTTTCAATAAGTATCGCTCGTTTTGGAATTCCCATTGTTTTTTTCTACGCATTAATGCGTTCATAGCTTCCTCCTCAGGATTGATAATGCTTGCGACAGTTCTGTTCAAAAGGCCGTTTTGACAGATAAATGCGCAAGGGTTGTTTGAAAGTTCAGCTATGACACCACTTCGGAATCTAAATACAGAACACAGGTGTTGGGGACCTCATTTCTGTAAAATGAGACCAAAGCGTCGCCAGAGCTAAAATTAAATTTTGGGTTAAGATCTAAAGACGAAAAGTGACAAACACTTTACGTGTCCAGAGATGCAGTTCGTTTCAATTGTCGCGGGATTGGGTTGTGACCTACGATTGAATTCCAGAGGCCACGTCCACGTTTGTAGATCCGCAAATATTTGTATTTTGAATCATCATAATAATCATGATGGCCTCCTTTCATTAGAGATAAATCCAATATCGAGGATAGTTCAAAAAAAGTAAACTGATTTTTTTGAAATCCTTTGTGGCGGCCAGTTCCAAGATGGAACCTTCATTTTTTGCTAGAGGAAATTTAATTCTTTTTTGTCAGAACTTCGACGAGCTGCTTGAAGTACGCAGGCATTTCAGAGCGGGGATACCATGCCAATGCGACGGAATAATCCAAATGCAATTCACTGGCGAGATAACAAAGGCTGCCATCTTTGATAAACGGACGGGCAAATTCTTCTGTCAGTGATGAATAGCCCAACCCTTGTTGCAGCATATAGGTGAGGGCATCGATGTTGTTGGCATAGTGGCGCAGCTTCTGTGCTTTTCCCGCCAGTTTATATTTTTTCAGCAAATCCAGAGTGACAGTGTCTTGCGGGTCGAAATCAATAATGGGTTCATTGGAAAGAATATCTTCGAGCTTTCGTTTTTTCCATGCCGTGGGGCCGACTAGGTAATATCGTTCCGGCGCCATCACCTTGGAATCCAGCTCCAAGCCCACTTGATTTGCAGGAAGGGCCCCGATTTGAGCAAAGCCTGTTTTTAGTTTTCCCAAAACGCTGTCTGTGTCTGTGATATCAAAGCGCACGCGCAGCTTCGGATTCTTTTTAACAACCGTGCTGACTTTGGGAATGATTCGCGAGCGCATCAGGGTGGATGTGCCACTGAGGCAGACCTCAAAGAAGGCCGATTCTTTTTTTCCGGAAATTTTAGACAGGGTGTCCCCTTCGAGATCGCGGGCCGCCTGGACATAGCGCAGAAGGGATTCCCCTTCCTGGGTAAGACGCATGCCTTTACGGGAGCGGGTGAACAACGTCACACCCAGTTGCTTTTCCAAGCTCCGGATACGTTGGGTCACCCCTGTCTGGGTGAGATTTACTATTTTAGCAGCTTCCAGGACCGTGCCTTTTTGAACAACGGCCCAGAAAGCTTCAAGGGAAGGGCTTAGTAAACTCATTAAAAATGATAATAAAGTGATATATATGAATTATACAAATACTTTCTTTGGAAATAATTTCGCCTCCAACAACGTAGGAGGTTGTAATGAAAATAAATTCTTTGATTGTTCTTTCGGGTTTGATTCTTTCGGCGGCGGCAGCTCAGGCAGATTGTTTCCTGGATCGCGCCAGCTCTTATCAGTGCCACTTTCCTCAAGAGATTACATGTTCTCTCAATGCTGATCCCGTAAGAGGTATCGGGCAAAAAATCCTGAAGCTGAAATATGATGATCATGGCAAGGTCCAATACAGTTATTCAGCCTGGGTGCCAGGCAAGTGCCCAAGCCGAAACTGCGGCGCTGATGTTGAATACACCTATGAAGGATCCAGTGAAGAGGCCGGTAAGACTGGCAGTGTGAAAAACTACAATGATCACCAACTGGTCGCCAGCTTGGCAGGCACTGATGGTCTGGAGTTCTTGATGGTCCTGAATCACCCTATTCCCACCGGATTGAAAGCTCGAATTCCCATGAAACTGCAGGCTATGCAGGTGCAGGATTTGTATGTGACCGGAAACGGCACTGATTGGTACTGCCAGTAACAGACGGATCGAGCTATTCCCCTGCAAAAGTGGTATTTTGGGGCTTCAGAGTCGCGGCTTAAACGGTTTTTTTGACAAAAGCTTCGGAAAACCGTCAACTGTTCCAGGGGACAAAACGCTTTGTTTGCGATTATATTGTCCCCGGACCTGAGGTCCGCTGAAGGAGATCCGATGAAAACGCTGGCTCTTGGAATTTTGAGTGTCCTGTCCCTGGGAATGTCGGCACAGGCGCGCTCAATCTGTGAGGTCAGCGGATTTGTGGATCGTCTGACTTGTCCTTATTTGGTTAAGGATGTTGCGGGGCCTCACCTCACTCGTCAGGTAAAGTACACCTTGCCGAAAGGGCGTACTCCCAAAGCGGGTTGGCCTACGGTTGTTTTGTATCAGGGAAGTCTGTTTCCGGTGGAATTTTCCAGAAGCAGTCTGATGATCGCGGGCGGATACAATGAGATCCGCTTGATTCAGTCTTTGTTGGATCACGGTTTTGCGGTAATTGCACCACCGGCCATCGAGGGCATTGCATGGATGACGAACATTGTAGGTGTTGACTACAACACTTCTGAAGACTTCTTCTTCGTTGAAGAGCTTTTAAAAGCCATGGGGAATGGGGAGTTCGGGAAGTTGAACATGGATCGTCTGTATGCCACAGGGATCTCCAGCGGTGGATATCATTCCAGCCGTATGGCAGTGGCCTTCCCGGGGGTGTTTAAAGCCCTCGCGGTAAATTCGGCGTCCTACGCCACTTGCGGTGGCCCGATGTGTTTTGTGCCTGAAACAATTGCCGACAATCATCCACCGACAATTTTCCTGCATGGTCGCTTAGATCCTGTGGTTCCTGTGCGCACGATGTATCCTTATTATGAAAGTCTGCAGGCGCTGGGCATTGAGACAACGGCATTTGTCAGTCCCTGGGCGCGACACGAATGGCTGGAAGAAGCTCCAGAGCTGATTACAGAATGGTTTTTAAAGCACCCCTAAATAGATTCAACACATTTATTTCACACGGAACCGAAGGAAACCCCTTCGGTTTTTTGTTTTCTTTCAGCCACTTTTATCAGTCAGGTGTAAGGTTGCAGGTCCCGTAAAAAATCGCAGACGAAAAAAAATCTTCAGTCCAACCTAGGCTTCCAAAATTAAACCAAACCAACAAGACTAGGAGGTCTTTGTGAAAGCAGCAAAATTATTTGCAGGTATCGTCTTCTTTGCATCCACCTATGCGATGGCATATCCAATGGTGGGGGATAAGGTCGAGTGGACAGGAACTGTTGTCGGCACGGATGGAAGCAGCGCCGAAATAAAAGGCTCCAAAGAAGTGCTCAGTCAGGACCCAACCACCATGAAGTGGCTGGTGAAATCGTGGATGCAGATGGGAAAATGGGAACGCTGCGAAACCAAAGAAAAGACGAATCTGTACAGCTCAGAGAAGTGGCAAATGATCATGACGAACTGTGTGGTTCATGGCGGTGTCATGGAAGAAATCACAGTCCCAGCGGGAACCTACAACACTTGCAAGATGATGAAGACCTGGGATAAGGGCGGTCATCACGATGGAGACTCTGTGACCATGTGGTGGGGTGATGTTCCATTCGGTCTTGTAAAAGTGATGAAGACCGATGGTGATTCTGGAAAAGTAAAAACCATGGAACTCAGTACGGTGACTTTGGGCCAGTAAGTCTTAAGTAATCAGGCAGAATTCCACAGGGGCCGCGAAAGTGGCCCTTGTTTTGTAACAGGTAGCTCATGAAATTGAAGGTCATCAAGTCAGACTTCTCTAAAATGAAGCTGATTCAACAGACCCTCAACAAAAGGAGCCAGGTATGAGAGACGAATTGCAAACCGCTCGCCGAAACTTCCCGCGGGCTGAATACCAACTTGTGAAAGACAGCTTTCCAGAAACCCTTCATCATCTTTCGAAAAATCGATTGAATGAACACATTGCCCGCTGCGAGCGCCTGATAGCCAGCTATAAAACTCGGTTGCGCGATAAAGAAAGTCGGGAACATGTGTGGCGTGGGTCCACGAAGTTAAGCAGCGGCCGTCTGATTCGCTATCGCATGAATCACCTGAATATAAGTCTGCGAAAGTTCAAAGCTGAGCTTAAAACCTCCGCAGCTCCGGCTCGCCGGGCGAAGGCAACGGCCCCACGAAAAAGAACTTTGGAAACGCGTTCGATAAAGGCTAAAAGATCGACAAGTGCAAAAATGAAATCAGGCAGTTCTTCAATGAAGTCCAGCCGCACCGGAACAACGAAAAGACTTTCTGCAAGTAGTAAAAAATCCCATCCTATAAATAGCGGCAGTCGTCGAGTGTCTGCCTCGCACACATCGACCAAGATGAAGCGGCAGCCAAAATATCCGGATTTGCCAGAATCAAAGACCGAAGAGGTTTCTCACACTCTGACGTCGCAGCCGAAAATGCGACTGTCCCGTCGGGGCGGCAAAAAGAGTTCAGCGCAGTTCCGGGAAAGGCAGCGCAGGGAAAGTGGATCATCAAGCCAGGTGAATCCTTCTTCAAGAATACGCTAAAACAAAAAGACCCGCTTGTTTGTCAGCGGGTCTTTCTTTATCCAATCTTCCAGGCGATTTTTTCCAAGGCCTCAACTTCTTCGGCCCAATAGGTGTATTTGTTAAACTCCGGGAACAGGCGGGGGAAGCTCGGGTCCTCCCAGCGTTTGGCGATCCAGCCGGCATAGGACACGATTCTCAGGCCTCGCAGCATCGGAATCCACGACCATTGATGATCAGGGAATTCACGCAGCTCTTCGTAGCCTTGAATGATCTGCATCTTTTCATCATCCAAACTGTCTTCGTCCCCGGAAAGCAGCATCCAGAAGTCTTGTATAACCGGTCCATTGACGAAATCATCAAAATCCACCAGGAAGAACTCTTGGCCGTTGTTCAGTAAATTGCCTTTATGGCAGTCGCCATGAATGCGGATGAATTCAGAAGGATCAAAGTGGTCATCAATGGCATACAGAATATCTTCGGCAGCGATATTGTAGCGTTCGCGCAATTCCGGTGTGATCCAGTCTTGCAGGAAATCCAAGGTATCCCAGCCGCCATAATAACTGGTATCCAGAACAGGGCGGTGCGGGGCGGTTTTCTTCGCGCCCACATTGTGAACTTGCGCCATCAAGCGGCCTACTTTATGAAGCTCGCCTTGCAGGAACTCTTGCGGCATGCGGCCCAGAACTTTCGGGAAGAAGGCGACGTACATGCCGTCCACCTCTAACAAAGTCGAATCATGGCCTTGCAGCAAGGGGGCGACGGCGGGAATGCCTTCGGCCTTCAGTGACAGCAAAAACTCATGCTCTTCCAGGATGGCTTCTTTGCTCCAGCGGTTGGGGCGATAGAACTTGGCGATGACGTTTTTATTCAAAGCCCCGGGCATGCAGGGTTCTTCCAGCTTGATATCAAAAACGCGGTTTTCATAGGAATTCAGCTGCGTAAACTCGCCCGTCGGATAAAGGCCGGCGTGTTCTGTCGCCAGAAGCACTTTTTCAGGGTCTAAACTATAGAAAGAAGAGCTTTTATCCATTATCTGATCTTGCCAGTTTTTAAGGCTTAAGTCATTCTCTGACTGATGAGCGGCAAAGAAACCTTTCTCTTCGCAAAATGGCCTGTAGAGGTGCATCGACGGAATTTTCGTCGCTCGGTTTCTATTTATCTGTACCCGAACAAGCCCATCAAGGTCGTGGCGGCGAAAAGCACCAGTCAGAAAGTCATCGTCGATTTTTTGATGGCCAAAAAGGACTGGATCGAAAAAACTTTCGTGAAATTTTCCGAGATCACCGAAAAGTTTCCGGAAAAGCGCATCAAAGCTTACGAGAATTTTCCGTTTAAGGGCGTGGAGCGAAAGCTCAAAGTGGTCATCACTTTACATAAAAAAACCTTTGTCTCTGTCACGGATGAACATCTGCTTTTGCATATCCCACGCAACGACTGGAGTGCGGATTCCCTGATCGAAGAGCATCCAACGGCCCTGAAGGAAATTCGTCATTTCTATAAGCGCGAAGCCGTGGATTTTTTAAGTCAGCGTGTGGCCTATTGGTCTGAGCAGATGCATCTGCGCCCGTCACAAGTCAAATTCCGCGAACAAAAGACCCGCTGGGGCAGTTGTTCGTCGAAAAAGATCATCAATCTGAACTGGCGTCTGATCGTCTTTGCTGAAGAGGTGATTGATTATGTGATCGTTCATGAGCTGGCGCATTTGCAGCACATGAACCATTCAGATCGTTTCTGGGGATTGGTCGAAACATATGTCGCAAATTACAAGGACATCGTTAGAACCATGAGGGAATCCCAGTATCTGGTGGAATTCCTCTCTGAAAAATCCTAATAAAGGCCGTTTTGAGTCTTTTTGCGCATCAACTGCAATGCCAGCAAGGTGCCTACATAGCCCACACAAGCGCCAAAGATAATATCGCTGACAAAGTGATCATGCACCACCACGCGGGTCAGGCACACCAGCATCGCAAACGGAATCCAGAACCAGCGAAAGCGCGGGAAGGCGACACTCATCATTGTGGCAACAGTGAAGATCACCTGAGAATGGCCTGAAGAAAACGAATGCCAATGCCAGTGAGTCGTAAACGGTGTGAAGATGTGCGGATCAAAATCCGGCGTTTTGTGAGGCCTCTGACGTCCGGCGGTGAATTTGATAATATGCGTGATGGCTCCGGCCACCAGCAAAGACACCAGAAGATTCAAACCCCAGCGGCGATAATAATCCACGCGGGATAGATGGGACTTCAACGCACCGATGTGCGGGGCTGCCCATTTGCAGAATGACCAAATGATCAAAGCCGCGGCAAAATAGTATTCAGACAAAGCCACGTCGGTCAGAATGCGTGCGGGTTTTCTCCACATCGCGGTGACTTCTTTTTCCGCGAAATACAGGGATGCTTGCTGATCCACGAAGTACATCGCCAGCAGCGCCAGCACGAAGCTGACAAGAATAACTTTAAATAGATGTTGGGTCAGTTTTTTAGGGTCGCTCAAGAGCTCGCCGAATTGTTGTACAGGCATGTAATTCCTTCCAAAGCTCAGTCTAAAACCTATCTGTATTGAAATACAAGGCCTGCTGAGGGGTGACGAAATCTGGCCCGGCCCTTGCTAAAGGTCCCTTCGAATAAAGAATCCTTGGAGGTTTCTCATGTTGCCAATGCTTCAAAAGCATACCCTGATCACGGCGGCCTTGTTGGCGTCGTTGTCCCTTACTGCTTGCGGTAAGAAAAAAGACGTTTTCTCAGAGCCCACTAAACAAGCTAAGCCGACGGACTCTAGTCAGACAGATAATACCAACGGCGAAATCGGCGGCGGTCTTCCGGCTCCGGGCAGTAATGGTAAGGACACGACTCAACCTTCTCCGATTCCAAACAAAGGTCAAGGTCAGGGGAAACCATCCACTCCTCCGCCACCACCTCCTCCAACTCCGACTCATCCGCAGGCTCCACAAAACCCTGTGAATCCGACGACACCTCCACCAGTTGTGGACACTCGTCCGGCTCCAGCTCCGGGCACGCATGTGCTTCCGGGTGACTATCGCTACAACGATCCTGCCAACGTGACTCGTGATAATTTGACGAAGCGTATGACGGGTGGTGTGACGGCTGATGGCTTGGTTTACACTTCTTCTGGCACTGATGATCTTTTGAATTTCCTGAGAGCTCGTAACGAAAAGGTCAGTCATGACACTCGTCGCTTGAACCTGGAAGCAGCAGCTTCTGTTCAGTCGGCAAAGCTTTCAGTGGACAGCATGTCCGGTGATGTGATCATCACTTTGAAAGTCAGAGAAGGTAACGATATCAAAGTTTATAACGTTGCTGGATCTCAAGGTGAAGGTGCTGCTTCTCCAGTCAGATCTGTTCGCGCTGGTAACGGCGAAAGAACAACGGGCACGCGCGCTTTGGAAGGCTCTGTGAAGTGTCTGGATCTGGATGGCGGTTGTGAAAACGTGTTTGCACGTTTGAAAATCGGTTCCAGCCCTTCTTCTGCAATCATCAATGTGGTGTTCAGAAATTCTTCTGCTGATTTGTACTTCAATCTTCCAGAGCAGTTCTCTGACAATCCAGAGTATCTGATCCTGCGTGATTACGTTAAAAACACGATCAGAAAAGAAAACACCGTGGATAGAATCAAGTCCGTGGGCTTGTCTTCCTTTGAAGTTGTGAACGGTCGTTCTGGCTTCACGGTTGTGACCAAAGGTGCGAACAACGAACTTCTGGCTTTCGCGGGTCCTTTGCTGGCTCCTGAAGCGGGTACGGGTGTGAACATTCCTCTTTCTCGTATTGCGAAAGATCAGGAAGACTCTTTGGATCTGGTTTCTTTGAGCAACTCTAAACTGACTTATGCAAACTGGATCGGTGAGGCTCGCTTGGTAGCCAACAACGGTTTGGGCCAAATCCGCATCGCTTTGAAAATGAGAAAGCGTGCTTCTTATGCTCAAGATCAGTTTGCTGTGACGTTCATGCGTAAGATCAAACCTCTGGTTGAGATCAACGACGAAAACTTGAAATAGCCCTAAAAGACCCTTTGGTGGGTATGTTTCTTATGTTAGGTCACTGATTTCCTCCAAGATCAGTGGCCTTTTTTCGTTTTTTCGGGGTCATTTTGTCTCTTTAATAGTTGGTACGCTGGTTGCTTTATGTGGAGGTGGGGGAACTTCTTAACCACTTGGGGGACATAATGACTCTAAAACGCAGCCTTTTACTTTCATTTGCAGCTATCACTCTGTTTGCAGCCGCAGCAGAGGCTTATATTGTACCAGGGGCGCCTCGTCCCGATGCTCCATACCCAACTCCAGATGTCGGCCCGGGCTTCCCAGGTGATTTCGGCCCAGGTGGCGATTTCGGTCCTGGTTATCCTGGTCAGGATGATTTCGGTAACGGCGGCGGCTATGGTCGTCAGGAGCGTAAGGTTATCTATTTGAACCGTCGTGTGAACAACGAAACTTTGCAGCTTCGTCAGTTGGCAGGTATCGGTGAAAACTATCGTGGTTATGAAGTGGAATCCGTCGAAGCTCAGTTCCGCAGCAGCGGTTACAATACGGAAGTGGCTTTGTTGACTGACGGACGTATGAACGAATCTGTTTATTCTCCACAAGGGGCGGTGTTGCTTCGTCCTCAGTACCGTGCTGTTTTGGGTGAAGACATCCGCACGTTGCAACTGGAAATTCGTGGAAATGCCCAGCTTGAATCTGTGACTGTGAATTTGCGTGAGCGCTCTTACCAGCCTCCGACAAATCCGGGCCGCACTATCGACGTTCCGTTGTATGTAAACCGTCGTTTGTACGGCAATGATCGTTTGGATCTGGGCATGTACTTGGATATGAACCGCTATCGTGGTTACAGAATCCAGGCGGTCGAAATCGAAGCCAACGCGGTTTACAACGTGGCTATGATGGATCTTTTGATCAACGGATTCAACCAAGGTCAAACACTGCAGGTGGATCGCTACGGACGTCGCCAGTCTGTATTCCCACAAAATGCTGTGATTGGTCAGACAGCTTCCAGCATCGTTCTTTACACTCGCGGAGACTTGGATGTGCGCGCGGTGACTTTGAAGCTGACTCGTCGCTAGGATTTTTGTTTTCAAAACTCAATCGACTTAGAAAGGCCCTCGGTTTCGAGGGCTTTTTTTATGCTTTGCGATAACGTAACGATCTTCGTGCACAAATCCGCTTGTTTTGGGGATTCAAATCAGGTGAACTAGTTGGGTGCAAAGGAGAACCGTTTCTATGCAAAACCACCAGCCAGAGTTTAGCAAAGGCAAAGAAATTTCAAAGGGTTCGCTCGTTCCGCCCGTATTATCTGATTATATGAACTATCGCCAGTTCTTGGGTGATTTTTATCTGTATAAACGTAAAGCCTCCAAGGGTTCTTTGCGTGCTTATACGTATGCAGTTTTCTCTGCAGCGGCCAATATCAAGTCTCCGAATTACCTGAAAATGATCATCGAAGGGAAAAGAAATCTTTCCGACGATATGATCGGCAAGTTCGGTAAAGCCCTGGGCTTCATGAAAGACCAAACAGAAGAATTCCGTCTTCTGGTGCAATTCACTCAAGCCATGGACCCTGCAGAACGCAACATGTACCTCAAAAAATTGAGTGAACACCGTGTGGCTGGGAAGCTGAAGTCCGGTGAAATTGATCGCAAGACCTGGGAAAAGGTTCCTAACTGGGTGGCTTGGATTATCTATGCGATGATCGATCAGGACGGTGTTTCCTTCGACACGGCGACTTTGAAGAACCTTCTGCGTGGCAAAGCTTCTGAAGATGAAATCGACAATGCATTGTCCACTTTGATCAACTCTGGCGATCTTCGCCGTGATGAGGGGACGGGGGAACTTAAGAAAGCTCGCAGCCTGACAGAGTCTCCGGAAGAAATCCCGGTGGCGCTGGTTCGTAAGCTTCAGTCCCAGTTGATGTACTTGGGCCTTGAATCCCTGTACCAGGATCAACCGACTGAGCGTGAGTTCGGCACTTTGACTTTGTCTTTGACCAAAACAGAGTTTGAAGAAATCAAATTCAAGCTTCGTCAGATGAGAAAAGCCCTGCACAAGGACAACTCGATTGCGCGCATGAAGGACAAAGGGGAAAGAGTCTATCAGCTCAATATCCAATTGTTCCCTGTGACCAACGCGGTGGAATCTGCGGTGAAAGCCCCGGTAGTGAAGTCCGCTTTGGATATCGTGACCGAGACGCCGATTGTAGAGACTCCTGTGGCGGTAGTGGCTGAGCAAGTCCCTGCTGTTCCGGTTGCAGCCGCTCCGGTGACTCCGGCAGCGCCTAAAGATCAGAAAAATGAACGTTCGAATGTAAGCTCTTTGGCCGCAACAGCAGCGTCCGCTGCCGACCTTTTCCGTTAATTCTGGATAATCTAAGGACCGTCATCTAACGTGACGGTCCCTCGTATAAATTTAAGAATCTTAAATTTCGGTGTCAGTTTTGCCCCATTTTTTGGGCAGCAATGTGGATAACTCTGTGGAATAGCCCCATAAATGGTGGATATCTCAACCATTTGGCGTAAATTGTCCCCTGCTAACGTTAGGATCTCGTTAGGATGACACCACCTAAGCAAGACAAAAGTCCTGCGTCACGAAAAATTTAATCGTTGAAAACAGGGGTGCAAATGGGAAGGATAACCGGTTTTCATTTGTTCAAAACTAAGGGACAATGAAGACGATGTGTTCACACACTATGGGGGCGTACTGGCTTCGACGTGGGTGCTGAAGCATAAGGAGCATACCGGGGCGGATGAGGACCTCGTTAAAAACGTGCATTTTGTAATTGGCAACGATTACGCACTTGCAGCTTAATTAGCCGCACGATCAACCTTGAGGTGGTTCCGCTCTTGGATTGATCGTCATTTAGGGACCTCGGTGAGTTGGGTTTTCTCCAGCAGACATGCTTAAATTTACTGGGGGAGAGGTCTTAGGGATTTTGTCTGTGGAAGCCCGAGGACCAATCTAAAACACTGACTAAGTATGTAGCGCCTTATCGTGGATCATTTGCGGACGGGGGTTCAATTCCCCCCGCCTCCACCAATTTAGAAAAATAGAGAACCTCCCTTGTGGGGGTTTTTTATTGTTTTAAACAGACTCTTTTCAGCAACCTCAATTAGGCTGAACTTTCCAAAGGAAAACCATGGAACTACCATTCTCTGCCGCTGCCGATCGTAACAAAGAACCCATTCTGGAAGTTCTTAAGAAAGTTATCCGTCACGAAGACCACAACCTGCTCGAGGTTGGCGCGGGCACGGGACAACACGCGGTTTATCTTGCGCCCTTCTTCCCCAAGATGGAATGGACTCCGACCGAAGTGGCAGAAAATCTGCCAATGCTTCGTGAGCGTATCCAACAAAGCGGGATTCCTAATATCAAAACCCCATTCCGTATGGTTGTTGGGGAGGATGATTTTCCGATTCGCACTTTCGACGTGATTCTGACGATCAATACTTTCCACATCATGTCTTGGAAAGAGTGTAAGACCTTCATCAAACTGATCGCGGGTCGCTTGGAAGAAGGCGGGAAGGTTCTGATCTACGGGCCATTTAATTACAACGGCAAGTTCACAACCCCCAGCAATGAAGAGTTCGACAAGTCTTTGCGTGAAAGAGATCCTCAAAGTGGCATCCGCAATTTTGAAGATGTGCTGGCGGCGATGTTTAAGAACGGATTTGAGTTCTTAAAAGACTACGAAATGCCAGCGAATAATCGCATGCTGGTATTCCGCCGGCTCAGGTTCGTAAGAAAGAAATAAGCCCTGTAAGATGCGGGTTACTATCTGTTCTGCAAAATCACGATGACTTGCCCGGTGCCTTTGATGGCAAGCTTTCCGCTTTGGGCGAGAAGGCCGTCGCCATCTTTCAGCTCTTTGCCGTTCCAGCTAAGATTTCCAATGGAAACCGCATAGGCAAATTTGTCTTCAGGAATTTCAAAGACCTGTTCATCACTTTCGATCTTCGCAGCATACAACCAAACATCTTGCCTGATAATCAGTGGCGCAGCACTAGGTCCCGCCAGTAAGTTGAAGCCTTGTTGATTTAATCCAGCTTGCTGTACCACCGGCGTTCCGGACTTCGCATTGGGATGGATCCAGATCTGAAGCAGACGCAAAGGCTCATTGCTTAGATTGCCTTCCGCATGAAAGATCCCATCACGCGCACTCATCAGTTGCAGATGCTCTGCCGGAACTTCCTGGTTGGTCCCTTTATTATCCAAATGCTGAAGCTTGCCGTGAACCACCCACGTCAGGATCTCCATGTCATTATGGGGATGATCGGGGAAGCGGGATTTGGGTTGGATTTTCGCATCCGCCAGAACCAGCAGATTCTTCAGTTGTTCTCCGCGGCCGGAATAAGGTCCCACCGTCGCGATAAAGTGATCTTTCAAAGACAGCCAGCCCAAGTTCATTTCCGGTAACTGGGAATAAGGCCTTACCTGTATTTCGGAAAGTTTTGAATTCATAGAGCTGTCTCCTAAAATCGCAAAGTGAAACAAAGCCAAGACAAGAAGGGCACTGATGCCAGCCAGGACAACGAATCTTTTTCTCATTCTTTATGGCTCCTTATGCTATTCTGGGTCAGATAGTATATTTAGTAAAGTAGGGTTATTTCTGAAACTAGTTACCTGGAGTGAACTAATGGCAAAAAGTAAATCATTGGAAGCCTGCCCCGTGTATAGAACGGCGATGATTCTGGATGGTAAGTGGACCATTCTCATTTTTAGAGACCTACTTGCAAAAAAGGTCGTGCGGTTCAATGAACTTCGCAGATCGCTGGGATCTATCAGCCCGAAAACTTTGACCGAGCGTTTGACGGATCTCGAAGGGCACGGACTTATCAACAGGAAGGTGTATGCCGAGGTCCCGCCCCGAGTTGAATATTCTCTGACAGAAAAAGGAAAAGGCCTTTCCGTCGTCTTTGATTCGATGGAAAAGTTCGGAGAAAAGTGGCTGAGATAATGCCATAAGCACCTAAACCAGGCGCCCAATTCGAGCTTGCTGTAAATTGCTTCGGCAGGCGATGCGTTTGGGGACCTTTCATAAATATACGAAATTACTTATATTTGAATAGCCCCTAGAAGGGCTTGGCTCAGGCCCGAAAGTGTGACAGCGCTTTGTGTGGACAAGGAAGCTCAAGAGGCCTTGGGGAAAATCGAAATCGTTCGGACCGCCGATGTGGATTATATGTATATCACCGGAGCTGATGATCAGTTCATCCATCTCAGACTGTTCCAGACCAGACTAGCATGCATGAGAGATGAGTAACTTGAATGATCCATCCAGGTTGGGTATGATCCGACATATCGGTTGTGAGGCTCTGTTTGGATCTGAATGAAAAGAAAAAAACAATCGAGTATTTTAGTTTCTGGAAGCTGCAGAATAAAATTACTCTGATCTCTTTAATTGCCATTCTTCTTTTGTCGGCTCTTTTTGTCATTGGAAGTGTTGCGCTTCCAAATATCAGCACTCTTCAAATTGTCGCCTTTATCGTTATGATCCCGGCCTTGGCCTGTTTTGGGATTGCCGCTTCTCACTTGTCCAATCTTGAAGTTGTCAAAGCCCAACGAGAATACGAAAGACTCTTGTCACGTCTATCAGAAACAGAAGATTCTCAAATTACTTTAGATCGTTTTTTCTCTATCTCCAGCGACTTGATGGCCGTGGCGGGAAAAGATGGTCACTTAAAGAAAGTCAGTAAATCCCTGGTGAACACCTTGGGATACAGTGAAGCGGCTTTGCTAAGCACGCCTTTCTTTGAATTTATCCATCCTGACGATAAAGAGTCGACGCGTGAGAATATTAAAACCCTGAATCTGGGTGTGCGCTCGGTGGGGTTTGAGAACCGCTACCGTGCAGCCGATGGCACTTATCGAACCTTAAGCTGGAGCGCCGCCGCTGATGCCGAGCTCGGTGTGCGATTCGCTTCTGCACGTGATGTGACGGATGAACGCAATTTCAGAAATCGCATGCAGCAGATCTTGGATTCGTCTCCGTTTTTGCTGGTGGTCAAGGATAACAACGGCACCATTACTAACTGCAACTCCGCTTTTGCCAGCTCTGTCGGGGTTCGACGAGATCTGTTGGTGGGGCAAAATGAAAGAAACTTTATCGCACCGGAATCCATCTCTTCTGTTCTGGAAAAAGAGCAGGCAGTCCAAAGCTCTCTAAAACCCCTGACCTTTGAAGAAGTTCTTGTAAACCGGGGTGTGGCGGTAAGACATCTTTCAACGATCTTCCCTATTCTTGATCAACAGGGGCAGATCGTCTCTTTGGGAAAAGTTTCTTTGAATGTTGATTCGGACACCGGACTCAAATAGTTGCCGAACTTTATTTCGTCAGTTCTAATTCCATTTGAATATTAGCGCGTTCATAAGGCGTGGCATATCCAGCCACCTTTTTGAAGCCTAATTTTTCATAAAGTCTTATCGCGGGCTTAAGTGTTGTATTGCTCTCCAGGAATACTCGTGATGCCTTAAGCTCGATGGCTTTTTCTATGACTGCCTTGCCCAGCAGATAGCCAATGTTTTTTCCTTGCGCTTTAGGGGACACCGCCATCTTGGCAAGTTCATAACAGCCTAGATCTTCGCGCTTGATAAGGGCGCAGACCCCGACGGCGTCATCGTTGAGGGTGGCGACAAAAATAAAACCACCTTTATCAAGGATATAGCCTTTCGGATTATCAAGAGCATCGCGGTCCGGCTTTTCCATCTTAAAATACTTGGTGATCCACTCTTCATTAAGCTTATAGAAAGCGTCTTTGTATTTGTCTTGGTAGGGGACGACCTTTACAGCCATGGATTCTCTCTGCTTGCGTCTTTCGATCACGCGATCCAAAAGAGGCTTTTGAGACAGAAGATATTCCCACTCATCCAGCGCAGCCCAAAGATTGTTTTTTGTCTGTGATGAAATTTCGTCAATGGCGGATGTGACGTCGTCGTATTGCAGTTTGATTCTGTTGGCGATCTCTTGACCTTTTTTGGTTAGCTTAATCTTGGATCTTCTGCGATCTGTGGCGTCTTTTTTATCCGAGACAAGTCCTGCTTTTGCCATCTCGGCGACAATCTTGCTTACCGAGACATGAGAATGGCCAATGCAATCAGCGATTGATGTGACAGTGTCTTCGGTTCTTTCTGACAGAACATAAAAGACGGGGAACCACTTGGGATGAAGATTGGTGTCATAGGTTTTATAAATGATCGCGGCATCCCGAGTGATGATTTCGCCCAGCAATCGAACTCGTGTGCCGATAGCCAGTTTTCCGATTTCATTATAAAAGCTGATTCCTTTGCTCATAGGGCGGCTCCATCTGATAAAAGATGTTTTGCTAACTTATCCTTGACTTCCGTCGGGATGGGATTTGCTTTATTCAGGCCATAGTCAAAATACACAAGGATGGCTTTGCCTTTGGCGACTATGGTTCCGTTTTGATGGCACTCCTGAGCGACCGTGAAAGATGAATTCCCGATTTTCTCAATAGCTGATTTTATGACAACATCATGCTGGTAATGGCCTTGAGCCAGATAGTCAATTTCCGTGCGGGCAACAATCAAATTCCATTCTTTCGGAGAAAGATCCGGAACGAAGAATTTGAAGATTTCTTTGCGGCCTTCTTCAAACCAAGTCGCGATGGAGGCGTTGTTAATATGTCCGAGACAGTCTGTATCATTGAAGCGGGGGCTGAGTTTATATTCGATCAAAGGGCACCTACTTTGTGGATAGGTATTAGTAATAAGCAAATTATGTAACCAGTTACGTAATTGGTCAATTTATTTTCCATAGCTGGATATAACCTACTGATAACACTTAGTTTTAATAACACTTTGGACTGGGGTCTGAATGCTGATAACCAGAAAATCCCTCGTTTATTTTCGAGCGAGCAGTTGATTCACACGGGTTCCGGTAGCATTGTATAGGAATGATTCGTGTTGAAGACTACAACTCCCAATGGCCCTTTTGGTTTCAGCAAATTCATTCCGAGATTTGGCCATCGGTGAAAGAGCATGCCTTGTCGGTAGAGCATGTCGGCAGCACCTCCGTTGCCGGTTTGGCGGCAAAGCCGATCATCGACATGGATATCATTGTTGAATCCCCCGAAAAGTTGCCCTTTGTGATTCAGGCTTTAAGCAAACTTGGCTATGTACACCGGGGGAATCTTGGTATTGAGGGCCGAGAAGCATTTCGTTCGCCAGGACATGCTTACAAGCATAATCTGTACGTATGCATAAATGACTGTATGGCTTTACGAAATCACCTCGCTCTGCGAGATCATTTAAGAAGCTCCGAATCTGCCAGAAGTGAATATTCGGCACTGAAAAAGAAGCTTGCGGCGGAATATCCAGAATCAATTGATGATTATGTTGAAGGAAAAACTCAGTTTATTCTGAAAGTTATTTCACAGTATAATTTGTCCGAAGAAGAATTGACGTCTATCCAAGAAGCTAACAAAGCCCCCAGTGGGAAAGTGTCACGATAGAAAGGATGCGACCATGGATGAAAGCGATTTTGAAGGAACACTGGTTTTAGAGAAGCTAGCCGAAATCAACAAGCTGGATGCTTTTTTTGAAGCCATTGATTCCGATGATTTTGATTGTGCCAAATCCCTGATGAAGCGAGCCGGGGTGGACTCCGAGACTTTGGCGATGGTTCTTAAGAAAATGCACGCAGCCGACGGCCAACACTAGTCATCACGCAGGATGTAGACGGGCGCTCTGGCTGAAGCTTGGAAGTAGCCATCGCCCATTTGTGAATAGACGTTTCCTCCCCAGCATTTCAAATTGCCCGACGTGGTGACCGCACAGGTATGTCCTTTTTGGACAGACGCATCCACAAAGCGCTCCGCTGGCAAGAGCTCGGTCGGGTTTGTTTGATAGCTGGAAAAAGTGGATCCTGAATCTAAAACACCTTTGCCGATATCGTGATAGTAACTGTATCCCCAGCAGAACAGTCTTTGGCTCGTGGTCAGTGCGCAGAAGTTACTAGTTCCACCATAGATCTTTGCAAAGGTTTCGCTGCTGTTGATAGCGGTGGGAGTGGTGCTGGCCGTAGTCGAGCCATTGCCGTGTTCGTATTGGGTATTTAGCCCCCAGCACTCGATACGCTTATCAGATTTGCGGATCGCACAACTGTTACTGTTTGCAATAGCAACTTGATCATATTGTGTGGCCCAGCCGGGAGCAGTAGGAACAGCTTTGTTTGTAGTATCAGCCCCCAACCCCAGGGCTCCGGAGTTATTCCCCCAGCAGCGAATAGTATCGTCAGTCTTGATGCCACAAGTGGCTGAATAGGAAGCCGTCAGGAATTTAAACTTATCGCTGCCGCTGACTTTTGTGGGAAGCAGTTTCTCTGTAAAGTCCCCGGTGCCGAGCTGTCCCCAGGCATTTGAACCCCAACAATAGACATCCTGATTTGTCGAGAGTGCGCAAACACTGCGCCTATTTGCAACGATGGACGTAAACTTCTCAGAGGTTACGGCGGCGGTGGGAATCAGTCGTACATCTTTGGTGCCGTCGCCGACCTGACCTTCTAGATTGCGTCCCCAACAGTAAGCGGTCCCGTCGACAGAAAGTCCACAATGGAAGGATTCCCCGCTGGTAAGATCCTTGAACTTTAATGGTGAAACAATCGGGAAGAACGTGGGACGCCAGTGTTGAGATCCGGTTCCGATTCGGCCTCGGTCGTTGGGGCCAGAGCAAAGAGCATTGTCATTGCTATCAATAGCACAGCTTGAGAATCCGCCGACAGTGACCTTCTTAAGAGTTGGTAAAAGGATATTCGGCGTAATTAAAATCTGATCCCCGGACCTTGCTTGCCCGGTTTGACCGTTGGCGAAATTTCCAGAGCACAAAAGCTCTTGTGCGGCATTGACTCCGCATCCGTGACCGATACCAAAATCATATTTTGTGAATTGATGGTCTCCAAGCATTTTAGTTGGCGTAAAGTGATAGACACCACTTCCAGTACCGAGCTCCGCAAAAGAGTTGTCCCCCATACAATACAATGCCTGATCGTTGAGATTGCGGGCGCAGAAATGGTTCTTGCCAGCAAAAATCTTGTCATAAGAAGTTCCAGCGTGAATTTGCACGGCCGAGGTGCTTTGTAAGTTCGCATCCGTTGCATCAGAGGGGTTTTCATGGAAGTAAAGACCCCAGCAATAAAGTTCATTGTCATTGGAAATGGCGCAGGTAAAGTCAGATCCGCTGGCAATTTCTTTGAAGCTGATTCCTGGGACTACATAGTTTGGCGTATTTTGGGCCGTCGTGTTGCCGGTGCCCAATTGGCCATAGGTATTGGCTCCCCAGCAAAGTATTTTATTATTGGAATCAATTCCACAGGCGTGTTTGTCGCCCACCTTGATTTTCTTAAATTGAATTCCCGCATCGTAAAGTGTCGGAACTTCGATTGTGGTAACTGCGGTTTGAGAAGCGATATTGTTGTTGTTATTACCCCAGCAATAAAGAAGATTTGTACCCTGCTCAATGGCGCAATTGGTTTGTGAGCCCGCATCGATCTCACTAAAAAGATGACCCCCCTGAACCAGAGTTGGTGTTTCGCAGTCATTAGGACTATCACCTGTTCCGCAAGCGGGATTGTTGGATACACCGAAGCACAGGGCTTGCCCATCAGTCTGGATTGCGCAGGTATGGTCATAGCCTCCGGCGATATCGGTAAAACGCAAGTTGGAATTCACTTCACGTGGACTGTTCGCATCGCTTGAACTGCCTAGGAAGTCTTTTGTGCTGGCTCCGAAGCAGTACAGGCGGTTGTCCGTATCAAGCGCGCAGGTGTGGTTGAGCGAGGTTTCGACATCCACATAGCGTCTTTGTTGCGATCTGTTGGAAAGAATATATCGCGCCGAGGCCATCCGACCCACAGAGATATTTTTCAGACTGCTTCCGGTAATGTTGAACAGAAGCTGGTGGTCTTTTTCAAGGGCACCAAATTGCGGGTGGCCTTCAGAAACCAAGGGAACGGTCACGCTATGGACTGTTTGATTGGCGGGAAAAAGAATTTCAGTGGGTGGGGCCGTCTTGTCGTGAGCCGTTCGATCTGACCCATAGAAGTTAAAGGACATCGGGATGTCATAAGGTTTTGCACTGTCGATTTTTAAAGTGATCGTGATCTGGTTGGCCGTTTTTAACAGTTTTTGATCGAAGTTCAAAAGTTCTATGGTCGCTGGGGACGTGTCACGGGTGAACACCTTGGAAACGGCTTTAGAAACATCAATCAGATTGTTCTGCACTGGAGCGACACATACTTGGTAGCTTTGATCTGTACTGTGGCTCAGTGGACTTGAAGAAGAGATCTCAATGGCGCTGGAGTAAGCAGAGACATCTGCACAGTCCAGCGGCGAAGGGCCGAATTGCAAGGCATACTGAGAATATTCGGAGCTAGTGACCTGTAAGGTGGAAGAGCCATCTGTTGTAGCGTAGTTGGGGACCCCTGAAATCAAGATGGAAGGGGTGGTAGAGTCGCCTGTTTGTGAACCAAATTGAGACACAATGGAAGCATCCAGAGAGCAGCCAAGGTTGCCCAGTACCAAGTAGAATAGAGATGCCCAGAGGACAACGGTTCTGAAAAGTTCCACAAGAACTCTTCGGTCTTGGGGGGCTTGTTCTAAAGGAAAATGAGTTTTAAACTAAATTATGTGTTTCGGGGTCTGTAGCCTCAAACAGAGGCCGGCTTGGCGTGACGGGCGGCCATGTTCGTGCCGCCCGAGAAGTCTTATTTTGCAGAAGGACGCTGGAAGCCCAGCTTTTTCTTCGGCTTTTTGAATGGATTGATCTTTGCTGCCGCCTTTGCAGCGACCGGTTTTTTTGCGACCGTGGTCTTGGCTTTAGCGCGGGGATGGGAATTGTATTTGGAAGAATCAATTTCTCTTTTTCCTCCGCGGCCTTCAAGTTTGTTGATCAGAAGCTCATCACGTTCAGTGACAAGATTGATAACTGTGCCCTTGCGGCCCGCACGGGCGGTACGACCAGCACGGTGAAGATAGTTTTCCATTTGTCTTGGTAGGTGGAAATTGATAACCCGGTCCACATTCTGAATATCCAGGCCACGGCCTGCGAGGTCTGTTGCCACCAGAAACTTGATCTTGCCGTCAGCGAATTTCTTAAGATTCGTACGTCGATCATTTTTTTCCATTTCACCGCGATAAACGGCAACTTCAAAGCCTTTTGCCTCAAGATCTTTCGCCAGCTTGTCGCATTGCTCACGCGTATTGGTAAATAAGATCGTTCCGCCATCCACTTTTTGGGATAAAAGTTTGTCCAAGTGTGCCCAACGGTCGCCGTCTTTGACGATCAGATTTTTGGTGGTCAGGCTTTTAACAACTTTGCCACTGCCAGAGCTTCGGACGACTTCAGCATCCGAAAACAGATCATTGATCAGATCTTGCACTGCCGGAGAAACAGTGGCCGAAAAGAGCGCCAACTGAACATCCTTAGGACAGGAGTAATAAACCTTATTTGAGTCCGCCAGGAAACCTTGATCCATCATCTGATCGGCTTCATCAAAGACCAGCATGCGAACGTCTTTCAGATCCACTTTATCCATATCCATCAACTGAGCCAGGCGTCCTGGTGTTGCCAGCAGAATCTCAAATTCCCCAGAGGTGTTTCTGCGGGCTTGTTCCATGGCCATACCACCCAAGGCCGGGCGGACTCTAAGGCGGGTATCATGAGTCAGGGTTTTAAAAACTTTGGAGACCTGTTCGCCCAACTCTCGAGTGGGAACCATGACGATGGCGCGAGGGGAGGATTCAGCGGTGACTGGCTGACCACCATCTTCCAAAGATTTAAGAAGGTGTAGCATTGGAAGAGCATACGCCAAGGTTTTACCGCTTCCTGTTTCTGATACGCCAACCACGGACTGGCCGCTCATTAGCAGGGGCAGGGTGTTGTTCTGAATCTCAGTCGGTTTTGTGATGCGTTTTTCAGTCAGAGTTTTAATCAGGGAAGGTAAAAGGCCGAAATTTGTGAAGTTATTCATGGGGCCGACCCTAACACGATTGGGCCTGGGATTCGACGAGTAAAAAGGCCCCAGGGGCCTTCTTGGAAAAATTATCGGGCTTTTTCGCTGGGGATTGAGCCTGCACTGGCTTGTATTTGGCCTCGTCCTATGAGGGTGTTTCTAAGTTTAGCCTCATAAAGCTTCACTAGAGGCTCGACGGCCTGGGGCCCTTCGATGACCTGCAGGGCCTGGGCAATCGCCTGAAGGGTGGCCATCCCCTCGGCAGAATGCTCCGCCCGAAGATGCTGGATCGAAGAGTTGGTCGTGCTGATTTTCACTTTGGGAACATCTTTGAGTTCCGTGTGGCGGGTGTACACCTTGCTGGCCTGGCGCCAGTTACCATCCGGAACAATAAGCTGAATCGGCAGCGGGCTTTGTTCGACAAGATCCCGATCCAGCTCTACGGCATCGTCGGAAGGGTAAAACAAAAAAGTCCGGTACGTGGGCACCAGCAGGTCACTCAGATCCAGAACCTGGCGATCCTCACCACCGCGGATTCGGATTTCGCTATTGGTAAGGCTTTTGATCGCAAGTCGTCCCGTATTAGTGGTTCGCTTAAGTTCTTTCTTGTGAATGATCAGGCAAACTTTGGTGGCAAATGTGAGCGACGGAATCAGCTCGCAAATGCACAGATTTTTATGCAGACCACACTCTGGGCAGGGATCTTTGGTTTTTCGTTTTCTGTTTAAGGGAGCGTGTTTCATTAGATTTCAGACGGGTTGATTTTCACAAACATCCTGCTCCCAATAAGAAAGATCCAGGTCACAACAACAAATGGCAGGGTCATGGCGGGCATTCCTAGCGGCTTCAAGGCTCCGGAGAGGGAAGCAAAGGCAATCGTGGTTACGATGGCTGCTAGGACAGCATATCCCAAAGACTTCGCATTGGATGGCAGAAAGACACTTCCCAGTGCGATTGCTGTCAGGACAGAGTTAAATCCAAAAGCTCCTGAGCGAATTGCGGGTTCAGAGGCCCCAAGCAGCCATGCTGTTGACAGGCCCAGGATAGACCCAATCAAGGCCATGACAAATGATCTCCGTGAGCTGATCAGAAGACCCAGGGTGAACAGGATTCCGGTAACTAAATTCTCTTGGAAAAAGACCTGGGAAATTCCATGAATTAAACCTTCAAAGACAGTGTTCAGGGAGACAATGCCCTCGACGTCCGCTGATACCGGCAATCCAGCGTGGGGAAGGACTTGAGTAGTGCTCAATCTTCCGAAGCGAGCACTGGCCAGCAAAAAGCACAAGGTTGTAAAAACAAAGGGTGCGGTAAGGGTTGGAAGGTTCCGGTTTTCAAAATATTTTAGTGCTGCAGCCATAAGAACTGTGGACGACGCTGCCGCAAAAATCACATACCCCCACGCTAGTACGCTGGGTTCAAAAAAATAGATCAATCCAATGGCAGTCAGGGCACCATTGAACCCAAAAAGACCGTCGCGAATTTTGGTGGCATTGGCGCCAAGAAGGATTGCCGTGCCTGTGCTGATCATCGTTCCAGTAAGGGCCGCGATTCCGCAAAGTGCAGAGCTATGAAAGACTCCTGCTAAGAACAAGATCCCTGCATAGGTATTGTTCTGAAACATGACTTGTCCAATTCCTCGCAGAACCGAGTCCAAAAAAATCATGAATTTGGCAGGGGCTGAGTCGCCAGTAATATTGAATCCAGTGGGCGAAAGTAATTTTGGCATAGTGCTGTTCCTGTGATGATGTTTAGAATAGTATCATCGGGACGTAGAAATTAACATCGAAATGATTTTTGGGACTGCTTAGTAGGGCAGGGGGTTTTCATGATGAGAAATCTTTTATGTGCAGTGATGTTGTTATTCCTGGTGGGTTGCGTGACATCAAAGCCCCAAAAGGCTCCGAACGTGTCAGGAAATTTTGCTGATGTGAATGGTCTGCTAATGTACTATGAGCTTTATGGGAAAGCAGAGGGTGTTCCTCTGGTTTTGTTACATGGGGGCGGTTCCACCATCGATACGACCTTCGGTCGCATCCTGCCGTTTTTGGCGCAGAATCACAGAGTCATCGCCATTGAAGAACAGGGGCACGGTCGGACCAGTGACCGCAAAGGGCCGTTTTCTTTTGAAGCCTCTGCTGATGATGTGGCGGCCTTGTTGAAAAAATTGAATATTGAACAGGCAGACATCTTTGGCTTTAGCAACGGTGCCAGTGTTGGAATGCAGGTTGCGCTTCGTCATCCGCAGTTGGTGCGTAAATTGATCTTTGCCTCATCCATAACGAAACGAGCCGGGGCCTATCCACAATTGTGGGACTTTATGAAGCGGGCTGATATATCCAATATGCCGCCGCCGTTGAAGGAAGCCTTTTTAAAAGTGAATCCGGACCCGGCAAAGCTGAAAGTTATGCACGACAAAGATGCTGATCGTATGAGAAATTTTAAAGATATCAGTGATCAGGCCTTGCGCACCCTCAAGGTTCCCACTTTGATTTTGACGGGCGATCGTGATGTGGCAAAGCCCGAGCATGCGCTGGAGTTAAACAAACTGATTCCCCGTTCGCGTCTTTCAATTTTGCCTGCGGGGCACGGGGAGTATCTGGGAGAGCTTGTCATGGCGACCAAACCATCCAAGTATCCCGAGCTGACAGCGGGGATTGTGGACGAGTTTCTCAAGTCTTCAGAGTAATGAGAAGGAAAAGAAATATGGGCCTGGAGGGGCCCTTCGAGGCCTTTAATATTAAGGTGTCTTCACAATAAAGGAGTTCATAGCCAAAGAAGGTGAAGGCACAAAGTTCACCTGGTCGATGTCGGGTGACGGCGGCTTTGTTGGAAAACTTGTTACGTTCTTTGTGGATTGCGAGAAATTGATCACAGATCAGTTCAAGCAGGGAATTCAGAATCTTAAAGATATTGTCGAAATGCCGAAATAGGAGGCGACTATGAATATTGATCCTAAGTTGGATTTGATTTTAGAACGCGTGCTGGATTTGACTCCTGAACAGGTGTGGAAGGGGTGGACGACCCCAGAACTGATCTGCAAGTGGTTTTGTCCTGAACCTTGGAAGGTGACAGAGGCCGAAGTTGATTTGAAACCCGGTGGTCTTTTCAGAACCGTGATGCAGTCTCCTGAAGGGGAAAAGTATCCAAATCTGGGGTGCTTCCTGGAAGTTGAAAGGAATAAGAAGCTGGTATGGACAGATGCATTGCTTCCGGGCTATCGCCCTGTGGAAGTTCCGACCTCAGGTGCCAATATGTTCTTTACCGCTTTCATTTTGCTGGAAGAACAAGACGGCAAAACAAAGTACACGGCCATTGCTAGGCACAAAAATGAAGCTGATCGCAAGAAGCACGAAGAAATGGGCTTTCATCAAGGCTGGGGAATTTGTGCTGATCAGCTGCAAAAACTGATGAAAAGTCTTTAGAATTATTTCTTTAAAGTCAGGCGCACGGGGCAGTGGTCCGAACCCATGACATCTGGGCAGTGCGCCGCCGCTTTAAGGCGGTCCGAGGCTTCTTTGTTCACCAGGAAATAATCCAGACGCCAACCAATGTTCTTTTCACGCACACCCGGGCGATAGCTCCACCAAGTGTAGTGTTCAGGTCCTTGTTCAAACTGACGGAAGCTATCAACCCATTCAAGCTTATCCAAAAAGCGAGTCATCCAGGCGCGCTCTTCAGGCAGGAATCCGGCGTTCTTCATGTTGGTCTTGGGATTTCTAAGGTCGATTTCTTTGTGAGCGATATTGAAATCACCACAGATGATAACTTCACGGCCCTTTTTGCGCAGGGTCTGCAGGCGTCTTTCCGCGGCGGCACAGAATTCCAGTTTAAATGGCAAGCGAGTGTGCTCGCGCTGGCTGTTGGGGAAATAGCTATTGACCACAGTGATAGGACCAAAATCGGCTTCAAGCCAGCGGCCCTCACAATCGAACTTGGGAATGCCCAAACCAATGCGCACATCATCAGGTTCTTTGCGGGAGTAAAGCGCCAATCCTGAATACCCTGCCTTTTCGGCAAAGGCCCAGGAGGAATGATAACGGGCCGGATGATAAAAAGTTTCATCCTTTTCAATCACGTCATTGGTGATTTTAATTTCTTGCAGACAGACGATGTCGGCCTTTTCTTTCTCAAACCATTCGCGGAAGTTTTTCCTGTGGACTGAGCGCAAACCATTTACATTCCATGAAATCAGTTTCATGACCTTACAATAGGCGCAATTGCGCCAGCGAAGCAAGCGCGCTATAGTGCAGGGATGAAAATTTCGCGAATCCTTCATGCGGGCTATCTTTTGGAAAGCAAGGGGACTCAGATCGCTTTTGATACGATCTTTGAGACCCCTTTCAGTCGGAACTGCCATGCTTTTCCGAAAGTGAGCTTTGATCGGACTCAGATTCAGAAGCTGAAGCTGGATGCGGTTTTTATTTCTCATTTTCATGATGATCACTGGTCAATGGACAGTCTGGCTCTTTTAAATAGGGAAACGCCGATCTATGGATTCTGTGTTTTTGAAGAATTCTTTTCTTTGACTAAAAAATTGGGCTTTAAACATGTCCACTCATTGCAATTGAATCAGCCTGTGCAGGTCGGGGGCTTTAAAGTGATTCCACGCCGGGCGTTGGATGAGGATGTGGATTCATTGTTCCAGATTCAGGCGGAAGGATTGAATGTTCTTAATGTCGTGGACTCCTGGATTGACTATGAGACGCTGGACTTGTTGGCGGAACAAGGCCCGTGGGATTTGATCATGTGGCCTTTTCAAACGATGCGCGAGATCGAAGTGCTTTCTCCTTCACGGGCTGAGCCCGCTTCTCGTGAGCTTCCTCCGGAATGGATTGAGCAGTTGAAAGTCTTAAATCCCAAGCACGTCATTCCCAGTTCTTGCCAATTTCAGATGGAAGAAT
Source organism: Bdellovibrio bacteriovorus (assembly GCF_041888015.1). Taxonomy (GTDB): domain Bacteria; phylum Bdellovibrionota; class Bdellovibrionia; order Bdellovibrionales; family Bdellovibrionaceae; genus Bdellovibrio. The sequence continues at coordinate 3,541,615 of NZ_CP168968.1, read as the reverse complement.
GGTCTTGGTATAACAAGGCCTTTTTCCCGATCACTTATAAGCAGTTTCAGAGGGAAGTTGTGCAGGCCTTGCCTTCCGTCAATGTTGTAAGGTTGGACCCGTCCTTGTCGGTTGAAATAACTAAAGAACGAGTGTCTGTCTCCAGCCCCTTGCCTTGGATGAAGCTCTTGGGCACCGAGATTGTGGACTACACGTATGACCCCGCTCAGATCATCCCTGCCACTGCAGAAATAGCTCAAAGACTGGAAGCGGCTTCAGGGGCGGCAAGGTCGCGAGTTCAAGCTTACTGTCGAGATGAGATCGCAGAGCGATACGGTTCTTTGCAAGAATCCGAGGATGCCTACTTCAAGGGTCCGTTTCTTTGGCAGCTTTCCGTTTATGATCACGAAGGCTTGACCGAGAATTTCTATTATCTTGTGGAGCAGGGGAGGCTAACACTCATGCCACAACAAGGGGACGAGAAATCCATTGGCTGGAAAACCGAAGTTCCCTTGGTAAAGCTGTATGCAGCTCTTGAACTCGGAGAGTCCTTAACCTCGATGTATATTAGAATCAACGACGGCCCCTTTTCTCCCGAAAGTGATGTCATGCAAGATCCGCTGGTACGCTGCCTTTTTGATGGCATCTTCGCAGGATATCAGAAGGCGCAACTTAAGATGATGGGCATTGTATGAGTGCCCCGCACTGAATAGTCAGGGCACTCATGAATACTCAATGCTGATGGGGAGCTTTGCTTGCGTAATCAATCATTCCTTGGAAGTCCACTATGACGACGGGTTCATTGCCGACGACCCAAGCATCGTGTCCAGGGGGAACCAATGAAACATCACCGGGTTTGCACTCGATTTCTGTGCCATCGTCCATCTTGATACGCAGAATTCCTGAGACATGATATTGGAAGTGGGGAGCTTCACAGCTCTCTGTTTGTGCGATTTCTTTCACGGATGTGGACCAGCGCCAACCTGGTTGTAAGGTCGCGCGTCCAACGACAGCGTCTCCAAATTTGACCAACTCAAGTTTACCTTTTGAAAAGTCGCGAACTTCATCGGCCTTGCCGAAGTTTTTCGCGGCAAGGTCCCCTGTAACCTTGGCAAAAGATTTGGCGTCGGTTTTTCGTTCAGTCTTTGCTGAAGATGTTTGCATAGCCATAAAAACCTCCTACACAGGATCATACTCCTGATAGCCTTTGACTGCGAGATGCGGTGTTGACTCACAACAGACCTTGGTGAGTCTTTCTTAGCAGCAAATGAAAAGGGCCTGACTGTTGAGGTCAGGCCCTTTGGGTTGGTTATTCATTCGTAACTATTTTGCCAAGAAGTCCAGGGATTTGAAATAGGCCTCTGAAGATGAGGCCGTATCATTGGAGTCGTGCTGAATTGTGATCGCCACGATTTCCAGATCCTGAACGTTTTTGTCCGGGAATGCGCGTTTCAAGTCAGCAGCCAGATCGCGCTGATAGTTCTGTATTTTCCCCAGCATGTCTTGATTGTTCAGAAGCAATTGTTTTGCTTCCGGCAACGTCGCGACAACTACGTTCTTGTTGGAGTACCAGTTTTCAAAGATATCGCCCGCTTTGCGGTTTTCACCGGCCACGGCACCTCCATAGTAGTAGCCAAACAAGAAGACTTTGTCGTTCTTGGCGTCGATCACGGTTCTGTCGCCGTTCGCGCGACCGTCACGGATCGTGAACCATACCTGGAAGGCTGAATCATCTTTGCCAGTTTTACCTTTTACCGGATCAGCTCCCACAACATCTTTCGTTACTGCCAGCTTCAGACTCATCTCCGGGAATTCCACTGGAGAGAATCTGTAAGCCAAGCTCGTCATGCGGATGGAGTTGTTCTCACTCTTCATCAAGGCCCACTTGTTGCCTTCATATTCGTATTCCGCGGTGGCATAACCAAAGTTTTTGTTGTCATCCAAACCACCTGGAGAGCGGGACTCATAGTTGAACTGGTGATCCATGCGGAAGTGAACCATGTTTTTATGGTCGTACACGATACGGATACCTTCTGGCATATTTTGGCGGGTCACGGGATTGACTTTGATGCCAGCCATGACATCCCCAAGCTTCGCCACATCCAGAACTTGGTAGGGATCATAACGAAGACCAGATTGAGGCAATTTCACCTTCACCTCATAGTTATCTGCCGGATCATTTAGTTTTGGCAGAACCTGACGGGAAAGTTCGTAGGTATTGCCGTAAGGGATCAGCTCGACTAAGTGTTCCTGTCCCACACCGAGCTGAGCAACAATTCCCGGGCTTTTCACACGGTAGTATCTTCTGTCTTTGAAATAGTGAGCATTGGCCGCTGATAAAATCACCTGCGTATTCCAGTTGAAGTTGTTTTCGTCGTTGCTGATGTCCATTTCCGCTAAAGTATTCACAAGACCTTTCATGAATGCTTTTTGGTTGAAGCGGGAAGACAGAATACCTGCCAAGTGATCGGCATGAATGGTGCCCAGGTCCACGGCTTTTAGATTTGCCGGGAACTTGGAAGAAGACACCGTCACAACGCCGTCATTGTCCTCGTCGAACTGACCAATGAGCTTTGTCGCTTTCATGAAGATATGGGAATCTTCTGGAGCGCTTTCAAAAGTCACAGAGAAGTAACGGGTCAAACCAGTCAAAGAACGCTCGTTTTTTCTCCAGAATGCATTCATGGCTGTCGGGGTGATGGATTTGGAGGCTGTTTTTTCTGTTTGGCAGATCTCAGGTCCTTGTTTCTCGGAAAGGGCTGAAACCAGGGCAAACGGAACGTCTGTGGTGTTCAGGATGCTAGAGCCATGCAGGGGGGCCGCGATGGAAACCATCCCTTTCACCGTCATAGAGATAAAGTTCGGAGCTTTCAGGAAAGCGTGCAATGTATCCACGGCCCCTTTGGAGTAGCTGAGGAACAGATACTTCGGGGCTGCGTGACCACGCTGAGTGCGTGCTTTATAGTCCTGGCGCAGATAATTCAGAATGATGTCAGCATTCACTTCGGCGCCACAAGTGCTTTCCACGGGTGGTTGAATCACACGCAAACCCATCTCGTCGCTCAGGGCTGAAAGACCCAGACTGAAGATCTCTTTGTCGAAGATGCTGTTATAGATGCCCGGTACATAAACGATCGTCAGATCTTCCAGCTTCTGGTTATAGATCTTTGTTAACGGTGTCGGGTAGATACGACCTTCCAGATCGGCTTCTTTGATGGATTCTTTAAGAAGGTTTTGCGCCACAGACAACTGTTCTTTGGAACCAGCTTTAGTTAACGCAGTGAAGGACTGAGTTGTGTTGGTCTTATCAGAAACCCATTTGCGGGCAAACTGCATGTCGCGAGTTTCAGGCAGGAATGGTTTTTCCTGAACCACGATGGAGTTTTCCAGTAGATATGGCAATTGATACATTTTCATGACGGCGCGTTTGGCTGGCAGTACAAATTGTTTGATCGTGCCCATGATGCCGTCGTCAGCCTTACTCAGGTCTACATTCTGCAGATCCAAGTTGGCAGTTTTTTGATCTTTCAGAAGGCCTACTTTTTCTTTCACTTTTGCGATACGTGGATCATTCATCAGGTTTTCCACAGAGCCGGAAGTCAGAACGGCATCTGTCACTGCGCCGATGTCCTCTGGGGAAATCATGGTTGTCACGTCGAACTTGGACACGTCGAAGTTCATTGGGGACATGCTTCTGCCAGATGGATCTTTGAATGGATCGAATTTGAAGGCTTCCATGAAGCTCTTCATTTCAGATACCAGGAAGTATGGGCGTGTATCAGCCACGAACTTCGTCAAGTGGCGGAAGATGCGTTTTTGACTTAGGTCTTTCGCGTCTGTCTGAATGCCTTGGAGAGAGTTGGTGATAACTTCCTTCAGCGCTTCTTGGCCGGAATCGTTGTGCTTTTTCACCGCATCAGCAAAAAGGGATTTTGCGGATACTCCGATGAACGGAAGAATGTCTTTAGAACGAATTTGACCTGGAACCTTACGCTTCGTGGAAGCGACCAAGCCGTAAGAAGATGCTGCCGTCAAAGAACCGTGAGTACGGTACATTTTAGTGAAGGCCCCCAGAGAGTTCTGGATAAAGTGACCATCTTTCAAAGTCAGGATAAAGTCCGGGAAGTCGAAGTTTCTTTCAGACGCGGATTCGATAATACGATACAAAGCATCTGGATACGGAGTCAGATCGGAAGCTTTCATAGCCTCTTGGGATGTGATCGGCTTGGCTTCAGTGCTTGTGGAATGAAGGGCTTTTGCCAGCTGCAGTGGGTTTCCATTCACTGGCAGATAGAAGTAAAGATCTTTCTTTTTGTCATATTTGACTTTCGCTTCGCCAGTCTGAGTGATCACCGTCATCAGTGTCTCTGAAGGGCTGTTGCGGTTGATGTAAACCGCCATGTCAAACCAGGATTCCTTGCGGAATTCTGTAATCAGATTTTTCATGTTATTGCGGTCTTTAAGATAAACCGGAGCCCAAGTACCCAAAGCCATCAAAGGCATGGTCACATCTTTATCGGACTGAAGTTGTTGCACAGAATTCAGGCCTGCACGCTCAACGATCTTGTGAACGTCAATGCCGATCAGTTCTTGCTCTTTCTTGCCCTCTTGGAAACGGCCGATATTTCCGTGGTCGGACACCAGAACGATTTCCACGTCCTGACCTTTTTCCTTAAACGATTTGATCAGGCGTTTAACCTCTGCATCCAGAGTTCTCAGGATTGGATACAGACGATCCAACTGAGTATGGGCCGTGGAATCCACCGCGCCGATATAGCCGGTCATGAACTTCTTTGGCTTTGCTGCCAAAAGATCGTCCATTACTGTTTTTACTTCCAGTTTTGGAACTTCTTCCGTTGGGAAGTACATCAGGGCTTCAACATAAGGATTAAAGAAAGCATCGAAGGCGCCCATGTAGTACTTCGGGAAGGCCAAGCGGCGATAGTAGTCGCGTGGGTCACCTTGTACAGATTGAGACGATTCATCGAAGTAAGTGGCTTCAACAGATTTGATTCGCCCGGCGGCGCCAAACAAATTGGCCGTGTCAGTGACAACGGACCAGGACAAGTCTGTCATGGAAGGGAAGGGGGCGATGTGCGCACCCGCACTTGTGAATTCTTTAAAGAGTCCTTGTCTTTGCGCTTCAAGGAATGCGAAGTAGCTGAAACCATCCACAGCCAGAACAACTGTTTGTACTTGTTGAGCTGCTGGGGTCGCTGCCTGAGCTTTCTTCCAAGGAAGGTTGATAGCTTGTGCCGATGGAGCGCATGCCATTGCGATTACACTGGCAGCCAGACCCGCGGTAAACAAGCGAACATAGGCAGATGGACGTTTCATAAATCCTCCAAAAGATTTGTCTCACCTTGAATAGAGGCAAGGTCGATGCCAAACAGGACGGAGAATTTAGGGCTGTAAACGAACATATCCCTTGGGAGTCCAAGGGATATGTCTCACGTTGAGATGGTGACATTTATGAGAAGCAGCTGTCTAAAACTTACGTTCGATAGTCACAAAGGCGGTTTTATCACCAAACAAAGTCATGGTGATTCGAGTGGGTTTGCGGGGGTTATCTGATCTGTAAACTTCATACTCTACGACGGCCAGATCCGCCATAGAAGGGTTTTTATCATAGAGATATTCCTTCGGCAGGAATGTGGAAGCCGCTATGAGTGCTGCAACGTGCTTATTTACCCCGTGGGATCTTAGATAAGTGTCGGCGAGCTTGATGAAGTAAGCATGACACCAGCGATTGGAGTAATCATCATGGATGTGTCTGCGAGAACAAGCGGCTCCATTAGGATCTCCATCCATCGCAAGAACATCTTTTTCTGTGAAACCGAAAACTCGTACCGGTTGTTGCGCCCGTTCTTCATTGGCGGTCATCACCACCATTCGCCTATTCGGGGGATTGTTGATATTTCTAGAGGCGGTGCCTTCATAGGCTTGGCTTTGCTCTAAAATGGCCTGACGGATTTGTGGTTCCAAAGAGCCCCAACTGAGTCTTTTGTCGGAAGCTTGGCCATCCATTGTCAGATTGACATCACGGACGACGATGTCTTCGGCAGCTTGGGTGACGGGTGATAAAGCTAAAATTAAAAGCAGTGTAAAGATTGATTTCATATGCCTCTTTCCTACGGAGTTCGGAAAGATGCAAACAGAGGACCAACGATTTTCAACATTAGATGCTGTTTAATTGAATCCGCCAACAAGTGAGGTGTTTACGAGTTGGCTTGGTCACGCAGATTGTTACTTCAGGAGAATGCGAGTTCTATAATAGAGTTGCGATCCAGTAATCAACGGAGGGCGCATACTTAGAGACAATTTCATGAGTCCACAGGGCTGTGATGGCGCCTGCGAAAATATCCATTGTCCAGTGGGCTCTGAGTAAAAGCACGACGGTGATTTCAAAAAATACAATTGCAAAGGCTAAAGTAGTAAAGAAGGGTCCACCCAACTGAGCAATTTCCAAAGCTCCCAGGACAGCCAAAGCGGTGTGACCTGAGAAAAACAGATCGTTGGAGACCCCGTAAGTCACAAAGATCGATGGCACACCCGGGTCGCGCCAGATCATGCCTTCGGGGGTTGGCAGCACAGTGATCGCCTGATTGATCTGTCGCAAAGTAAAGAGCATCAGAAGTGCCAGCAAGGGACGAATGCTCGGTCCTAAAAGAGTCTGAGCAATCAGATAGATCCCCACGGCATCTATTACCAGAGAGCTGGAAATCAAAAGGCCATTGGCGACTTTGGGGGTGCGGTTGAGGTGCTGGCTCCAGCGATCTGTCAGAATATGAAAGTAATCACCGATGCGGTCTTTGAAGGGCATTTGGCGCTGGCCCAGAAGTTTTTGCGTGAAGAGCCACATTCCTACAGCCGCGACAGTCAGTCCGATTTTAATTGCGATGGTCATGCTTTTAGTCCTGAGGTGATAAACTGACTTACTTGTTCCAAAACCCACTTTGGATCATCCAAGGTTAGATCATGTCCTGCCTCGGGGTGTCTGACCAGTGGCAGATCCCAAGTGCTGGCAATTTTTTCCGAGCATTGTGGGTGAACCACGCGGTCTTTCGCAGAAGAAAGCACGAGAACCGGAGCCGGGGGCTCTTTTCTTTGACGTACTTGAGTGGCAAGCCCCAGCTGCCAAAGGAAGTTCGCAGGTCGCACCGGAAGTTCCAGGCTGCGTGCGCTCCATTGTTGAGCCAGTTCGTTAACGGATTCCTGCGGTGTTTGCGTCGTTGTCATGCGAATAATCATTTCTTCGCGCTTATGCAGATCTTTTTGAAGAGCTGACTGGAAAATGCGCCCGAAAGAATAAGGCGTCATTCTTTTATAGAAAGGAGAATTATTCAGGCTGGCATTGATCAGAATCACCGCCGCCACTTCGTCGCTATGACGATGTGCCCATTCCAAAGCAAGCATTCCGCCCAAAGAAAAACCAAAAAGAATCTTTTTGCCGTCTGCGGGAGCTTGCCCGCGTAAAGCTTGGATATTCTTGGATAGGCTTAAGGGGGTTTTGTGACTATTCAGACGACCGTTGCCAAGGATGTCGGCCGTGTGGAAGTGATCTTGAGGAAAGTGCTCCTGCAATTGGGGAAGAAAATTCCACCAATGGTAAGATTCACTCATGATTCCTCGAATTAACACCCACTGTCGCTGCATTTGGATTTAGCCCTCTTTCTAAATCAAAAAATAGTAGAACTCTCTGCGGGGGTCAAATTTTCTCAGTTGGCAGCCGCAGCAAAGCGTCTGCTAAAACCATTTCTTGTGCTCAATGATCAAACAGCGGTTGGAAACGACTTTGATTCCGGCCTTTTCTGCACGCAGCTCTGCTTCTGGGTGTGAAATCCCCAGTTGCAACCACAACACTTCAACACCACCGACCTCAAGAACTTCATCGACGACATCAGGGATGCGGTCCGAACTTCTGAAAACATCCACGAACTTGCGATACTCTGGCGGAATTTCTTTTAACGAGGAATAGATTCTAAAACCACCAACATCATGGGTCTTCGGATATGTACCGACGATGTCCCAGCCGTGGTCTTTCATGTACACCGGAACATAGTGGCTGGGCTTGGTTGCATCGGGGCTCAGTCCATAGACGGAAAATTTTCGATATTTTTCCAGCAGGGCTTTGAATTCACTGTCTTGAACATTCATAAGGGCTCCTTGATAACTTAATCATAGAACACTATAGGGCAGCGGAAAATACGAACTCAACTGTTTCTTATTGTGGTCTGTTGGCAAAAACATTTTGGCCTAGATTGAACATTTGTGAGAATTGTACCAATAATGCCTGATAACAGTGTTTTGATCTCGGAGACAGGAATGGTTCCTAGCAGTCGCTTTGCCTTGGTTTTGATATTTGGATTTCTAGTCAGTGCTTCGGCTGTCTATACTGCTCTTCAGCAGAAAACCTTGCCACAACCTTTATCAGTCGGTGATCAAATCAATTCTGCCAGCGGCAGCATCATATTGGAAGCTTCTGATTTAATGGCAGAGCCGGGGGATCTTGGAAAAAAGGCAGAATTGGCCCGATTCTTTGATCGTCAGGATCAGATTCTGGAGGCAAGCTCCGACTTGGATTTCCCGGATCGTAAGCTTTCAGATTTGCCCGCTCTTTTTTGGTTGCAGATTTTTGTAGGTATGGGGTCTTTGATTATCTCTGGCAGTATTTGGGCTTTACGGCCGCGGGATCTTGCCAGTGGTTTGTTTGCTTTCAGCGGTCTATCAACATTTATCTCTGCGGTGCCCTCAGCCGTTTATACCACACGAGAACTAGCCATTGCTTCGAACGTCTTTGTTGTCCTTGAGGCTTTTAATGCTTTGGGGGCTTGTCTTTTTGGCGTCAGCATTCTGGCTCTATTTATGATTTATCCGGTGCAATTGCGCTATTGGCGCCAGATTGCGGTGGTGCAGGCGATTGTCTTTGTTTCCTGGGTTGGTTTGTATGTGCTGAATGTTCTGCCCGATTGGGCGAATGTGTCTTTGATGATCGCGGTGGAGATGCTGACGATCTGTATCGCCGTCGGCGCGCAATTCTTTGCGACCAGAAAAGATCCGACCTCCCGAGCGTCTTTAACCTGGTTGGGGCTTTCTGTCCTGATCGGGGCTGGAGCGTGGGTGATCTTTAATACGTTGCCTTTGCTGATGAAGATGCAGCCTTTAAATCAAGGCTATGCTTTTTCATTCTTCCTGATTATCTATCTGGGCTTGGCGGCGGGATTGACTAAGTATCGCCTGTTTGAAGTAGGACAATGGGCATTTCGATTCTTGTTCTATGCTGTTGGAGCGATGATCTTGGTGGCTCTGGATGCTGCACTGATTTATTTGTTGGGTATTGACCGTTTGCCAGCGCTTGGGATGGCTCTTCTTGCGATCGGCTTTATCTATCTGCCTCTGCGGGATTCTTTATGGCGAATTTTTTCAAAGAAAAGACGACTTGAAACTCATGAGCTGTTGGCGGAATCTCTGCATGTGGCTTTTGCTCCATCGGCTTTGCAAAGGGAAGAGCGCTGGCAAAATCTGCTGCGGAAACTTTTTGATCCTCTGGAGTTAAAACCTTCAGTGGCAGAAGTGTCTGAGGTCTTGCTTCAAAAAGACGGTTTGACTCTCATTCTGCCAGCCGTGGCCAGTGCTCCGGCAATGGAGCTTAGCTATCCGTGGTCCGGGACGTCCTTGTTCAGTTCAAGCTCTAAGGACCTTGCCAAAGAGATCGTGCGTTTGATTGAAGAAGCGGAATCCAGTCGTCAGGCTTATGATCGTGGTGTGGTGGAAGAACGTCGTCGCATGGCTCAGGATCTGCATGATGATGTGGGAGCGCGTCTGCTGACGGGGCTTTATATGGCTGATGATAATCTGCGACCGACATTGCAGGGAGCTATCTCAGATATTCGTTCGATCGTCAGTGGTATTGCCGGCGAAAAGATCATGCTGATGCGTCTGCTTGCGGATTTGCGCCATGAAGCCGAACGTCGGTTAAGTGCTGCCAAGATCGAGATGGAATGGCCTGTGTTTGAAGGGCCTCATGCAGAAAGCCTGTTGGATTATCGCCAGCATAAAGCTTTGGGATCGGCATTGCGGGAAGTGATCAGCAACGTCGTTCGCCACTCGGAAGCCGAAAAAGTAAGGGTTCTCATTCAAGTGCAGGCAGAGAATTTAGAGATTCTGGTGGAAGACGATGGAAAAGGTTTTACTTCTGATGTTGACGCTGAAACCAAAAACTCCGGATTTGGCATGACCAGTCTGCAAAGGCGCCTTGAAGACATCGGCGGCAGCTTCCGAGCGAACAGTTCTGGTAAAGGAACAAAGATTTATTTGACGATTCCTTTTTATCTATCCTGATTTTGTGTATATTGGCCTCATGAGCGAAATGAAGAATCTTTGTTTGCTGGTTGAGGATCAACCAAAAACGCAGGAGTTTTTGATCAAGGCCATGAATCAGGTTTTCCCTGAGACGCAGGTCTTTGCATGTGCCTACCTGAAGGACGCGCAGGCTTGGCTGAATCAGCTTGCAAATTCAGACCGCAAGGATCTTTTTAAGGTGGCTCTGATTGATCTGGGGCTTCCGGATGGCTCCGGGATTCAACTGGTCAAAAAGCTTCGCGAGCAATTTCCCCAGGTTCTGAGTGTGGTGGTCACAATCTACCATGACGATGCTCATCTATTCGATGCTTTGTCTGCCGGGGCATCAGGCTATATTCTGAAAGATGAAAATGTCGAGATGGTGGCAGAAATCCTAAAAAGAATCCAATATGGTGAGCCACCTCTTTCGCCATCGATTGCTCACCGACTGATCAGTCATTTCAGAACGCCAGAAGCTGCGAAAAATAAAGATGTGGATTTGACGGCACGTGAAACTGAAACACTGGCATTGTTGGCTAAAGGTTTTACGGTGGCAGAAGCTGCTGGGAAGATGGGCCTTAGCGCCCAGACAGTTGCGGGCTATGTGAAGATCATCTATCAGAAGTTGCACATATCCAGCAGAGCCGAAGCCACCCGCGAAGCAATTCGACGTGGCCTGGCTTAGACGACCATCAGGCCTTTTTTTCAGTCAAGAAGACCAGGAAAGCCAACGCTGGCATCGTGAAACCGATCCAGGCTGTCAGATTCCAGCCACCATAAGCATAAGCCCAAGCCCCCAGCGTGGATCCGATCGCACCACCCACAAAAATAGTGGCGATAAAAAGACCATTCAAGCGGCTGCGATATTCTGCCTGCAAAGCAAAGATCGCTCTTTGTCCCAGCACCAGGTTGGCCGTGATTCCTGCATCCAGCAGAATGGCTGAAACCACCAAGGCAGCTAAAGCCGCTGTCGAACCCGCAGAAAAAATATGACTTAGCAGGAAAGATCCTGCGGAAATAAGCATCGCCATTTTTGTAGCCTTCTGACTCCAGCCTTTATCGGCAGCCCAACCCGCTAGCGGAGCAGCAATGGCGCCAGAGACACCCACCAGGGCAAAGACCGCAATCGCGGTTTGCGAAAGGTTGAAGTCAGGTCCGGCTAGCAGTAGTGGACTTGCTGTCCAGAACAGACTGAAAGCGCCAAAAAGAAAAGCCTGATAAAGGGCTCGCCGCCGCAGAATCGGCGTTGTTAGATAAAGATGCCCCATGGATTTCAGCAAAGAACCATAGCGCAGATTCTTGTTGGAAGGAGGGCGGGGCGGCAACACAAGATAAAGCACCACGGCCAGAATCGTCATCAAGACAGCAGACAGGACAAAGACCGCATGCCATGAAAAAAGATCCGTCAGCAAACTGGCGGTGGGGCGGGAAAGCATAATGCCAATCATAAGGCCGCTCATCAGGCTGCCGACGACCTGACCTCGGCGCATTTCAGGAGCAAAGTGTGCCACATAGGGAACAATAATCTGAACGGTCGAGGCCCCCAACCCCGTTGCGAAGGCTGCGATAAAATAAGGAATCAATTGCGTGGCAAAGGCCAGGCCCAACAGCCCAAGAATTGTCAGAGCGATCATCGTCATGACAAGACGGCGATTTTCCAGCATATCCCCCAGGGGAACCATCAGCAGAACTCCCAAGCCATAACCCACTTGAGTGAGTGTAACCACCAAACCGGCAGCTTCCGGCGCCAGTCCCAAGGCCTGACTGATCATCGCAACAATAGGCTGAGCATAATAGAGGTTGGCAGCAATAATACCAACGGCGGCGGCAAGAAGAAGAACCAAACCTCGTGAGAGAGGAGAATGAGAAGAAGCAGTCATATAGCCAATAACTACGCCTGTCCGGCAGTACCGGCAAGACAAGAATTCGTCTCTGATCATTTAAAGATCTTCGCCGAGGACGTTTTTTTAGTTGATTGTTTTAAGCGAAGACTTTGTTAAATATTATCGATTTTCAAAAAGAAGAAGTGTTTAGTAGGTTGAAAGCTCTGGAGGTATTAAATGAAATGTCCAAACTGCAAAGAGCCGAATCTTGTAATCTCTGAACGTAAAGGTATTGAAATCGACTATTGCCCGGAGTGCCGTGGAATCTGGCTGGATCGTGGAGAGCTGGATAAAATCATCGAACGCTCGCAGGAATTTGAAAGCAAGAAAGAAGAACCTTCTTATCAGCAGCATCCCTCAGGTCCTTATCAGCAAAAACCCTATAAGCGCAGAAAAACTTTCTTGGAAGAACTGTTCGACTAGAAACTGCAGTCCAGTGCTCTTGATCAGAAACATAAGTGCGTGTGCTTCTGCACAGTGATTTTCTTTAGCAAGGCTAAGTAAGGCATTTTAGCAAAGCACGCGAATCATCTACCTGCCCGATTCGGCATTGGTTACCTTTGCGGTGAAGGAACAATAACCAACGCTCGAATCACAGGAGGATGATATGCGTGCTGTAACAGGCTTTCTTTTATTTCTTATTTCTATCAGCGCATCACAGATGGCAAACGCGTTTGTGATGACGGATTCAGTTTCAGCGCCGGCTCCCTTGGAGGGACCCGTTGTTCCTGAACATGATGATCCGCAACCTCCGGGTTGGTCTGCTTGGGCCAGCCTTGGCGGTATTGGCACATCAGACCCGGCTTCTTGTTCTCGTCATAACTATCGTACAGACCTTTTTGTGCGCGGAACGGATAATGCTCTTTGGTATCGTGCATGGAACGGAACTTCGTGGAGTCCATGGACTTCGCTGGGGGGATTTTTGACGTCGTCTCCAGCGGCGGCTTGTTGGGGACCTAATCGTATTGATGTGTTTGTTCGAGGTGGCGACAATGCTCTTTGGCAGCGCACATTCCGAAATGGAGTTTGGCAGCCTTGGGTTTCTTTGGGTGGCTTCCTGACTTCCGGACCGGCAGCGGCCAGTTGGTCAGGCGGAAGACTGGATGTCTTTGTTCGAGGTGGTGACAATGCTCTTTGGCACAAGTGGTTCACTGGTGGAGCCTGGTCGGGCTGGGAATCTTTGGGCGGCATTCTGACATCTGATCCAGCAGCCGTTTCCTGGGGTGCCAATCGCATTGACGTCTTTGTTCGAGGTACTGACAACGCCCTTTGGCACATCTGGTATTGGGGAGGTTGGTCCGCGTGGGAATCTTTAGGTGGTATCCTGACGTCATCACCCGGTGTTTCTTCATGGGGAAATGGTCGCTTGGATGTTTATGTGCGCGGAACCGACAATGCTCTTTGGCACAAATGGTTCAGTGGCGCATGGTCGGGCTGGGAGTCTCTGGGAGGAGGATTGTCCTCGGGACCTGATGCCAGTTCATCAGCGAAAAACAGAACTCTGGTCTTTGTTTTAGGAACCGACAATGCCGTCTGGTACCGTTCTTACAAGCAGTGAGACAAATAAAAGAAGCTCCCTGAGTTTTCTCGGGGAGCTTCTTTCTTGTTCCTTATTGACCAGGCATCACAAAATGCAAATGAGCCCCTGGGCCCAGCGGAAGTCCCAGTAAGATCCAGGCAAATAACAGCAACGACCAGAAGATCGTAAAGGCGATAGAGTACGGCAGCATCAAAGCAATCAAGGTTCCGATACGGGCTTTTGGATCGTACTTATTTGCAAAGGCCAGAATCAGAGGGAAGTACGGCATCAGAGGCGATATAATATTCACCACCGAATCAGCCACACGATATGAGGCTTGAGTCAGTTCGGGCGCAATGCCCAGAAGCATGAACATCGGCACAAAGACAGGAGCCATCAAGGCCCATTTTGCAGAGGCACTTCCCAGGAACAAATCCACCACGCAAGTCAGGATGATAAAACCAATCATCAAAGGAATGGCGCTGAGATTCATATCTTTCAAAACCTCAGAACCCTTGACGGCCAGGATCAGTCCCACATTGGAAGAATTGAACAAAGCAATAAACTGGGCAGCAAAGAAGACCATCACCAAATAAGGGGCCATTGTTGCCATGGATTCCTGCATGGCATTGGTGACGTCGCTTTGAGATTTAAAGGTCTTTGAAGCAAACCCATAAGCGACACCGGTCAGGGCCGCTAGGAAAAAGACCATCGGAATAATACCCATCAGGAACGGAGAGTTCAGAAGAGAGCCGTTTTGAGCATTACGCAAAAAACCACTTTCAGGAACAGTGCCCAATAAGACCAGTGCGATAAAGATAACGAAAACAATTCCCGCCCAACGAAGACCTTTTCGTTCATAGGCATTCAAAGGTTCTGGCGAGGTGTGTTCGGCGGAGCCTTTGTAATCGCCCAGGAAAGGAATAGTGATCTTTTTCGCAACCAGAGTTCCTATGCCGATGATCAGTACAGAAGACACGGACATGAAGTACCAATTCACCACCGGAGTCACCACGTAGGCCGGATCAATGATTCTGGCTGCTTCTTGAGACAATCCGGAAAGCACCGGGTCGGCCACGCTCAACATAAAGTTGGCGGCAAAACCTCCGGAAACCCCGGCAAAGCAGATCGCCAGACCTGCCAAGGGATTTAACCCCGCGCTGTGAAAGGCCATGGCAGAAAGAGGAATCAACAAAACATAGCCGATGTCACCCGCAGTGTGGGACATGATGCCCGCAAGAAGAACCGCTGGAACCAAGAGCTGCTTCGGGGATTTGAGGACCAACAGGCGCAGTAGGGCCCCTAAAAGTCCGCTTTTTTCAGTTAAGCTAAAGCCCAGCATTGCGACCAGGACTGTTCCCAGGGGAGCAAAGCCCGTGAAGTTCTTTAGCATATCCGTTAGCACCATGTGCAGGCCCTGAACGGAGAGCAGATTGACGGCCGTGATGGTTTCTTTTTTTACCGGATGAACGGCTTCAACGCCCAAACCACTGATGACTGCGGAAAGCAGAATTACCAGGAAGGTTAGAAGCAAGAACATCAAGGCAGGTTGTGGCAGGGCATTTCCCGCCTTTTCCACTTTCAGCAGAAACTTGTACAGTGGACCTGACTCGATAGAACTTTCTGAATTCGACATGTGACTTTTCCCCCTCACGAAAGTATAGCTTAAAGGGACGTTATGCAGGCAACCACGGAATTCTCAAAAAAAGTTTTAAGCTTTATCAAGACAATCCCACGCGGGAAGGTCGCCACCTATGGACAGATCGCCGCCTTGGCAGGAAAGCCGCAGGGTTCTCGCGGAGTCGCATGGCTTCTTCATTCCTGCAGTGAAAGCCACGATCTTCCCTGGCAGCGAGTTTTGAATTCCAAAGGTAAGATCTCTTTTCCTCCGGGAAGTGCCGAATTTAAGAAACAAAAGAGGCTGCTTGAGGGCGAAGGGGTGGAATTCTCGGAGTCCAACCAGATTGACATGAAGCGTTTCCAGTGGAAGCAAAAGCCCAAAACGGCCCCCAAGGACCTGCGCAGGCCGGTGATGTTTGGTGGACGATGATAGAATCTTGTCGAACTCGGGCGGCAAATGTATTAGTTTGTTTCTATGGAAAATACGAATTGCTGTGTCTGCCAAAAGCCGAAAGCCACCCTTCAATGCGGAGCTTGTAAAGAACCTGTCTGTAAGAAGTGTGCGCAGTTCTTAGAAGAGGGAAGCTTTTCGTTCTTGAAAGAGGTTCCAGAATTTCTGTCTCATGGGGCCTATTGTGGGCCATGTTATGATGCGAAAATTGTTCCGGAGCTTGAGGCTTACAATGAGACCGTGCAGGCTGCGAAGAATATTGCTGTCTTCATGAAAGACCAAAGCAAGGAAACCCGAAATTTTTCCCGCAAAGAGACGGCTTTGAAAGTCGTGGATTATGAAGACCGCGAAGAGGCGCTGTTGAGTCTGGCATTTTTGACGGTCAAGGCGAATTACAATGCCTTGATTGACGTCGAACTTTCCTATGAAAAAATTCGCTCGGGCGGGTCGTATATCTCCCATAAATGGAGTGCGACGGGAATTCCCACAAACTATCACGGGCGTCGTTAGCCAAAAGGGTCTTCGGAAGAAGACCCTTTTTTGTTTTCTCTATTGAACAGTGATCCAGACATTGTATTTGCCGTATTGTCGGACCAGACGGTTGAAGAGATATCCGTTGTCGGGATGCATACGGATACAGCCGTGGGAGGCTCGGGTTCCCAGTTTAGACCAGTTGCCTTGAGGTGTGCCATGCAGAGCAAAGCCACCTGTGATGAAGACAGCATAGGGCATATTGCCCAGGCCTTTGTAGTCACCGCCAGGATATTTTCCTGAAGTATAACGATCATAAATACGTCCATCGGGGTGGCGATCGAAGTTGGGAGTGCCATAGCCCGACATGCCTGTTGACACCAACCATGAGCCACGCAGACTGCCATTGACATACAAGTACATGCGTTGGCTGGATTTCACCACTTGAGCCCAGACAGCGCAGCTGTTTCGTGTGCAATTGGCAAAGCCGATAATTTCATCCAGGAAGCTTTCAGGAAGGTGGGAAGGCTTTCCAGTTTCTTCCTCGTAGATTTTATCGAATTGCTCCAGCACTTGCTCGATGTTGGGATCAAAAGGGTTGATCTCTTCAATCACGTTGGGCTTGTGATTTCTCATTGTTTCCATGGGCTCTGCGTGGGCCGTATTTAATGTCAAAAACAGCAGAGCAGCGATTGAACCTGTTATTTGTTTTAGAGTTCTCATGCCACACCTCATCTGTTGTGAGTTGTATCTGTACCTATTGTACTTTGTGGGGACAGAAATCTAAAAAAATCCGTACAAGGAACGACAGCTAACAGGTGGAGTGTGATAGACTGGAAAGACTTGGACACGGAAGTCTTGTCGGAAAATGCGAGATTTTTCGATTTGGGGCATTCTGCCCGGTCCAGCGTGATGTATGATCTTAGTAGTGAGGTTTATCGGTGGAAGTAAAGAATTACCATGATCAGACGGTTTACCGTGAGCACTGTGCTGTGTGTATTCAGCCCCAGAAAGGTTGCTACTGTCCACACATCCAGAAGTTTGATCCGAACATCAGTTTTGTAATTCTGATTCATCCGATTGAAATGCGTCGGCGCATTGCCACGGGACGCATGTCTCATTTGTGTCTAGAACAGTCCTTTTTGATTTCAGGCAAGAATTACTCGGACAATGAAATGGTCAACGGGCTGATACAGGATTCCGGCCGACATTGCATTATTCTCTATCCAGGTGTTGATTCTCGGAATCTCTCTGTGATGACACAAGCGCAACAGGCTCAGTTGGTTCCACAAGGAAAAAAGCTGACGATCTTTGTGATCGATGGAACTTGGGCCACAGCTAAAAAAATGATGCGAGAAAGCCAGAATCTGAAGTCCTTGCCGCAGATTTGTTTTTCTCCGGAAAAACCCTCTACGTTCAGGGTGCGCAAGCAGCCGGCGGATTATTGTTATTCCACGATAGAGGCGATTCATCACACCATTGAGCTTTTGGGAGAGAGTCAGGGATTTGCAACCGCACAAAGGCAGCATGACAATTTGCTGGATGTCTTTGATGTCATGGTAGAGCGTCAATTGGATTATCTTCGCTCTTCCGAAGAGAAAAATGGGGCCTTTACGTCCCGTCGATTGGGGAGAAGGCCCGCATAAGGACTACTGTTTCAGGAACTTTGCGTGATGCTTGATGTGTGACTCAATAAAGGTCGCAATAAAGTAGTAGCTGTGATCATAGTCCTCAGCAAAAACCACTTCTTGTTCTTGAGCGTGCCTTTGACAGCTTTCGACCCAGTTAGG
The DNA here is from genome assembly GCF_041888015.1 of Bdellovibrio bacteriovorus. Classification (GTDB taxonomy): domain Bacteria; phylum Bdellovibrionota; class Bdellovibrionia; order Bdellovibrionales; family Bdellovibrionaceae; genus Bdellovibrio. Next base: position 3,523,561 of record NZ_CP168968.1, on the reverse strand, counting down.
GGTCAGAAGCTGGCCGTTCAGCAGAAACTCATCTTTTGTGCCTTGGTGAATCAGAATCTTATGGGCGTGTCTTTTGCCTGATTTAATAAGTTCGCAGGCATCATAGGATTTCCACACATTTTGATCGTCACCCAGATAACCACGGAAAGCCTTTTGACCCCAGGGTGCTTGAGTGGGATTCACAATCGGTGAAAAGGCAGAAACAGATCTGAACTTTTCAGACTCGCGCAAGCCGATCACCAAAGCGCCGTGCCCACCCATGGAGTGCCCCATGATAGCGATATTCATCACTTTGAAGTGATTCTGAATCACACCGTAAAGCTCATTTGCGATATAGCTGTACATGCGATAGTTGGTTTTATAGTCCGCGGTTGTGGCGTCCACATAGAAACCAGCTCCAGAACCGAAATCGTAAGAATCATGTTCCCCCGGCAGATTCAGTCCGCGCGGGGAGGTATCAGGTGCAATCACCATCAAGTTGTTTTCAGCCAGATACTTTTGCGCCCCGGCCTTGGTGATGAAGTTTTCATCCGTGCAGGTCAGGCCGGAAAGCCAGATGATACAGCCTTCGACCTTTCCGTTTGGGATGAAGGTTGCAAATTTCATTTCAGTTTTGGTCTCGGCAGATTCGTGAGACCAAAACTGGGTGAGCCCTTCAAATGTCTTATGTGTCTTAAGCACTTTCATTGATAAGTCCTTTTTAGAACGTGACCACGCTGCGGATGGCTTTGCCTTCTTTCATGTACTGGAAGGCTTGATTGATTTCATCAATCGGCATTGTGAAAGTCACCAGATCATCCAAGTTGATTTCGCCGGACATATATTTTTCAACATAACCCGGAAGTTCTGTACGGCCTTTAACTCCACCGAAAGCAGAACCTTTCCAGACGCGGCCTGTGACCAACTGGAATGGACGGGTTGAGATCTCTTCTCCGGCACCGGCAACACCGATAATGATAGATTGGCCCCAGCCTTTATGGCAACACTCCAGCGCCTGACGCATCAATTGAACACTGCCAACGCACTCGAAAGAATAGTCCACACCACCGTCAGTCAGCTTCACGATCGCTTCAACAACACTGCCTTGGATTTCTTTTGGATTCACAAAATCAGTGGCTCCGAATTTTTTGGCCATTTCAAATTTGTCGTTGTTGATATCCACCGCGATGATGCGGCTGGCTTCAGCCATTTTCGCACCTTGGATGACAGAAAGACCGATACCGCCGATGCCGAAGACCGCAACGGTCGCGCCTTTTTCAACTTTGGCCGTGTTCAGAACGGCACCGATTCCTGTAGTGACGCCACAGCCAAGAAGGCAGATTTTTTCCAATGGAGCTTTTTCGTCCACTTTGGCTAAAGAAATCTCTGGGACAACGGTGTATTCAGCAAACGTGGAAGTTCCCATGTAGTGGAAGATGGGTTTGCCATCTTTGGAGAAACGGGAAGTTCCGTCTGGCATCAAACCTTTACCTTGAGTCTCGCGGATGCGCTGGCAAAGATTTGTTTTGCCAGAAAGGCAGAATTTGCAGGTGCGGCACTCTGGCGTGTAAAGAGGGATGACGTGATCGCCTTTTTTCAAAGTTGTGACACCTTCGCCCACGGCCTCTACGATTCCAGCGCCCTCGTGGCCGAGAATCACAGGGAAGATGCCTTCAGGGTCCACACCAGACAAAGTGTAAGCATCCGTATGACAAACACCGGAAGCAACAATCTTCACCAGAACTTCGCCTTTCTTTGGCATTTCCAGATCGACAGTTTCAATTTTCAAAGGTTGATTAGGGCCCCAGGCAACAGCCGCTTTTACTTTCATCATGTTGTCTCCTAAGTGAAGAGGTTTTAATAGTGGCTCTATCTTAGGGGAGTGTGCCCGGCTTGACTATACGGGCATTTAGAACAACATTGTTTCCATATGGAAACAATCAAGTGGGTTCAGGGCATTATTGCCTTCGTGAAAGTCAGTGAAACCGGCAGCTTTTCTCAGGCTGCCGCCGAACTGCACGTTTCTAAATCGCATATCAGTAAGACCATCAAACAACTGGAAAAAGATCTGGGAATAGCCCTGATTTCCCGCTCCACGCGCCGGATTCAGCTGACAAATTTGGGGGAAGAGTTTTTAGGAAGCTGTCGGCAATCCCTGGAAACTTTGGAGTCTGCCAAGAAGCAGGTGATCAGTTCTTCAGATCGTCCGCGAGGTGTTCTGCGAGTCACACTGGCCGGCGTTTTTGGTGAAAACTTTATTGCGCCGACCTTAATCTCTTTGGCCCGCAAATATCCTGATCTGCAAGTGGAGCTGGATTTTGAAAGCCGCATTGTGGATATCATCGAGAAAAAATTCGATGTAGCTATCCGTATTGGGCACTTGAAGAATTCTTCCTTGTTGGCACAGAAGATTGCTACAAGACGCGAGTATGTGTGTGCTTCACCGAAGTATCTGGAGACTCACCGTGCTCCCGCGAGTCCCGAAGATCTGACTGATCATAACTGTCTGTCGGGTGGGCAGGGCTCTTGGAGCTTTAAGAAGTCCAGCAAGCCTTTGTCTGTATCGGTGAAGGGCAACTTTAAGACCAACAATCCTCGGGTTCTGGTGAAAGCTGCTTTGGATGGTCTGGGGATTGTACGCTTGCCGGGATCTTATGTGTGGGATGATATCAAGGAAGGAAAACTGGTTTCATTACTGGAACGGTACAGCGAGGGCACCAAAGATATTTGGGTGGTGACCCCGACGCGAAACAAGCTGAATACAAATGTAAACGTCTTCGTCGAGGAACTTAAAAAGTCCCTCGAGCGAGATTACCGGGGCTCTCAGTTTTAAGACTGAGCGGTCGCCATTTTTGCTGCCAGATACTCTTCGTAAGTGATGTGGTTGTCGTAAACGACAGTGTCATCAATTTCGATAATACGGTTGGCAACGGTCTGAATCAGTTCATGGTCATGAGATGTGAAGATGATGGTGCCCTTGAATCGGCTCAAGCCTTCATTCACAGCCGTGATACTTTCCAAGTCCAAGTGATTGGTTGGACCATCCAGAATAAGGATGTTTGCACCAGACAACATCATCTTAGAGAACATGCAGCGAACCTTTTCGCCCCCGGAAAGAACCTTCGGCTGTTTCAAGGCATCAGATCCACTGAATAGCATTTTCCCCAGGAAGCCACGCAGGAAGGTTTCGTCCTTTTCCGTGGAATGAGGGCGCAGCCAGTCCACCAGCGTTTCTTCATTGCCGCTGAAGTATTTGGAGTTGTCCGTCGGGAAGTAGTTGAGGGATGTGGTAATGCCCCACGCGTATGTGCCAGAATCCGCGGCCAGTTCGCCCGCCAGGATTTCCAAAAGCAAAGTCTTGGCCAGATCGTTTCGGCCCAGCAAAGCAACCTTGTCGCCTTTTTTTAAAGTGAAGTTGATATTCTTCAGCAGAGTCTCGCCTTCCCAGGTCTTGGTGATCTTATCCGCTGTCAGGATGTCGTTACCCAGATCGCGTTTAATATCAAAGCCGATGAACGGCTGTTTGCGAGAAGAAGCCGGAAGATCAATGAACTCCAGTTTTTCCAACTGCTTCTGACGTGAAGAAGCTTGGCGGGATTTGGAGGCATTCGCGCTAAAGCGGGCGATGAACGATTTAAGTTCTTCCGCCTTGTCAGCGCTTTTCTTGTTTTGATCTGCACGCAGACGCTGATTCAGTTCGCTTGCCTGTCTCCAGAAGTCATAGTTCCCTGTATAGGTGGTCACTTTGCCAAAGTCGATATCCGCAATGTGGGTGCAGACTTTGTTCAGGAAGTGACGATCGTGCGAAATCACAATGACGGTATTTTCGAATTTCTCAAGGAACTGTTCCAGCCATTGAATTGCATAGATGTCCAAGTGATTCGTCGGCTCATCCAGCAACAAAATATCCGGACGGCCAAACAAAGCCTGAGCCAAAAGGACTTTCACCTTCTCGCCGCCAGTCAGTTCTTTCATCAGTTTGCCGTGCAGCTCTTCAGGAATAGCCAGGCCCGCCAGCATGACGGCAGCTTCAGATTCCGCTTCCCAGCCATTCAGTTCTGCAAATTCGGTTTCAAGCTCAGAAGCGCGCACGCCGTCTTCTTCAGAAAAATCAGGTTTGGCATAAAGGGCGTCTTTTTCCTGCATGACTTTGTACAGGCGTTCATTCCCCATCAGAACAGTTTTTAGAACCGGGAATTCGTCATAAGCATAGTGATCCTGTTTCAGGATAGACAAACGCAGATCCGAGGCAATGTGAACTTCACCGGTGTTCGGTTCGATTTCTTTGGAAAGAACTTTCAGGAAAGTGGATTTACCGGCGCCGTTAGCCCCGATAAGGCCATAACAGTTTCCCGGAGTGAATTTGACATTCACGTCCTCAAAGAGCTTTTTTCCGCCAAAACGCAAACTGACATTGGATGTACTGATCATGAACAGGGGTCCTTTTAAAAGCTGTTTTTGTACGTGGTCCCAGAGGGAAACGCAACCCTTTACTGGGTGGGGAGCCAGCCTTGGAAAAAAACTCTTGTTTCTGGCTTGAAAAGAGGCTTTTTCAGGAGCTAAATTAGGGAATTGTTTAGGAGGAAATATGAGAACAATGTTGATGGTGGCTTTGGTGTTTGCCGGGCATATTTCATGGGCACAGACTGAAACCAAGGAGTTTGACGCAAAGACGATCCGTTCATTGGAGCTGGAGAATATCAAGGGCACTGTGAAAATCGAAGGCGGGCACGAGGATAAGCTGGTGGTAACCAGCGAAAAAGTTGATTTCACGAAGTCCTGCGCGTTGGAGTTCAAGCAAAAAGGTTCTGATCTGGATATCAAGATTCACCGCAAAGGGGTTTTCAAGAAGTCCGACTGTACAACGAACTTCACAATTCTGGTTCCCAAAGTGATCAGTCTGGATATTAAAAACGGTTCTGGAGATATTTCTGTCACGGGCACCAAGGGTGAAATTGATTTCAAAATCGGCGCTGGTCATTTGACCGTGGATGCCGATGTTCACGAACTGGAAGGCTCTAGCGGCAGTGGTGAAATCACGGTGAAGTCTTTGTCAGGGGATGTGGATCTGAAAATGGGCTCGGGCTCTGCAAAGATCACTTATGCAGCGGTTCCGGCATCAGGCAAGTTCGATCTGAAATCCGGAAGTGGCACGGTGGAATTGACGATGCCTGCAGACGCCAAATTTACGACGAGCTTTATTTCACCGGCGGGCAAAATGACGAATGAGGTCGGCGAGACGGCCGGTTCCAAGTTCAAGGTTTCCGTGAAGTCAGGCGCAGCCAGTCTGCACATTAAAAAAGCTCTCTAGTACATAACGGAATCAGTGTATGGCCAAAACAGTTCCGACTGGCGTGATCGAAAAACTGAACAAGGTTTCCGCAGAGTCGGTGGCCAAACACACAGGAAAAAATTGGGATCAGTGGGTGAAAATCCTGGACACTCAAGGTGCCACCCACATGACCCGCAAAGAGATCGTGGCGTTTCTGGCCAAGAAGTACAAATGCAAGCCCTGGTGGCAGCAGATTGTCACTTCGGCTTACGAAGTTCATATTGGACGTAAGATTGAAGGCCGCAATGACAAGGGCGAATATATGACCGCGGCTTCACGCACTTTCTATACAAGTGCGGATAAGCTTTGGGATCTTCTGGAGTCCTCACAAGGTCAGGCGGTTTGGTTGAAGCCCCTGTCACCCTTTAAGTTCAAACCCAAGAATGTTTTTGAAACCGAAGATGGTGTTTTTGGTGAAATCCGCACGATGAAAGAGGGTGTGCGCCTGCGTATGACCTGGCAGGATACCGACTGGCACAAGGCCACGATCTTGCAGGTCTATCTTGGGGACCGTGGCGAAGATAAAAGTTTTCTGGTGTTTAACCATGAAAAGATCAAGGATGCGCGCACTAAGACGGCTTTAAAAGAGCGCTGGTTGCAGATTCTTGCAGAGCTGGCGGAGCTGACTCCGCCCAGAAAAGCTCAGAAGAAAAAGTAGTCATTATTTTTCGTACAATCGTGTGCGGTCTTTGATGTAGGTCATCAGAGAATCACGAGTGATGCCACGTTCGCTGATTTTACCATCGTCAGAAATATAGACCGTCTTTCTGAGCCAACTGGTTACGGTGGATCTTGTGGATTTAGCCGTGGGAACGAAGCCCTGGACCAGATCCAGACACAGCCCGCGGGCCGCACCGGCAGACGGACTGAAATTTCTGGAGCGGTAAATACTTTTCGTCGCCCATTTGTTTTCTGTAAAGAGCTCTGGATAGATACGGTTTTCCATTTTTGCCCAGACGTCGCAATATTCAGCATTGGATTGTGCCGAACTCATCTGATAGCTGTAGGACTCCATGGACTTTAAAAGCCAATCAGTCATTTCAGGTTGCAGCTTTTCGGCAAGTTCCTGTCGGACGGCTTTGAATTTTAATACAGAGACCCGCAGTGTCGGATCGAACAGAGCTTGTTGAACCAGATCTGGGTATTGCAGCTGATTCTGTTTTTGCCACAGTAAGGTGGCCTCGTAGTTCACGCAGGCATCAAAGAAGCTGGTGGGCATGTGGCCCAAGACGGATTCATAGAAGGGCTTACGGCAGGATTTCAGGATATAGTCCTTGTCGGCGGTAGAAAGTCGGTCGCCATTTTGGTCGATATTTCGCTGATAGCCTTTGGAAGCCGGAGCTTGCTGGCAGTCTTTGGCTGAAGTATATTCCAGGCCATCATGCACCAGCAGTTTGATCAGATTGTATTTGTCTTTGGATTTTTGCTTTAGCCATGAAGGATTAAAGCGATAGGCGGTCAGGCTTTCCGCGAAATCTTCAAAGGGATTGGTTTCGCCATAGCGAGAAACAAAAGGATGTCCTTGTTTGGCTTTCTTGCGCAAGGATTCAAATTCACCGCCTTTGTTTTCCTTCCAGTCAGAAAGAGCCAGCCAGCTTGCCGAGCGGTCATAGTCAGAAAACTGATTGTCGGAATGGTTATGCGCGATTTCATGATAAAGTGTGTACTGGCGCATGACGGAACTTTGCTCGCTCCAAGAATCAAACAACTCGATGGCTGCATTGGCGACAACACTTCCACCATCGTCGCCATACGACGCCCTTGTGTAACCACGCTTAAAACGGATCAATTTTTTGTTGCTGCCAAAGGGAAGCTGATCCGGATGAACCAGTTCCAGCGAACGAATCACGTCGGCAATTTCGGAAGCATTAAAGGCTGAGGCATTGATGAATGCGTACGGCGATGTATTGATATCGAACTGATCCATAAGATACAGCATCTGGGGTCCGACTTCAGGGCCAAAGATCTTTTGAACGGCACATAAGGCTTTGCTGCAGGAAGAGTTGATCTTAAAAGTCTGCTGAAAGTTTGCGGGGGCTTCTTTGATCTTTTCTTCCGGATTCGCCGGGAACAGAAGTTTGCTCAGCGCCAGTACCAGTTCCGGTCTTTCATCTTTGATTTCAATGCCTGAAATTGTGTAAGTGCCCCCTTCATAGCCGGGGCCCAGGGGGCGATTTTTATAGAATGCCGTGATGGCGGCACTGGTTGCCGGAAGCTTGGAACGGCAGAATGCATTTTGCACCTGATTTTCGTTGGCTGACCACCAGGGGATTTTATTATTCGCTGGCTGCCGATGGTTTGGCGAATACGGCACAGGATGATCTGTGAACTCTTTTTCAGTGGCGACTTTGGTAAAGTGAGTGCAAGCGGAGGTGGCGAAAACGATGGTGGAAAGAATAAAAGCAAAAGACTTCAAGGCGATCTCCTGAATGAAACGGATACAACAGTTTCTTTTCGGAGATCCTGGAGCCGTCTTAATACTTTGAGACGGGAAATCTCAAAATAAGACGGCCATTGCGAGGATTTTTAGGTACTTTCAAAGGTTCCTTTTTCGCGGTTCTTGCGAACGTTAGGAACGTGGAAGACCTGGTTGTGGAAAGAGATGTAAAAACCAGGCTGCAGAAGTTTCGCCGACAGCAGGGCTTCCGTGACATTCTGAGCAGCATCACTGTCATCAAAGCCCATCGGAATCATGGCGCCAGTAAAGACCACCGGCACTTTCGGTGTGCCAATTTCCTTAAAGCAATGCTCGGCGGATACGTGCATGGTGTCTGTACCGTGAAGAACCACGATAGGGCAGCCCCGTTGCATCTGATCGCGAACGGTGGCGGCAATCAAAGAACGATCTTCGTCCGTCATGTAAAGAGAATCTTTGCTGAGTAGCGGATAAACAGAGATGTTCGTGTAGGGAAGACGCATTTTTGACAAAATGCGATTCTTAATGCTGGTGCCGCGATTTTCCAGTGAGCCATCGAATTCATTGTAGGTCTTTTCGATGGTGCCGCCGGTCGTAATAATAACAACGTCTTGAATTGGTGTGCCCATGGCTAGGGATCCTATGTCAACTTTCCGGGGCTGGCAAGAAATGCCAGAAAGCGGGAAATTTCCAGGAACTTTTATGAAAAAGGCCTGGGGTGGAAGGTGTCGCCAGCCAGCAACGAGCACGTCGTATTTTTGCGAACAGGTGGTGTGGCGCTTTCATTGTTCCCAAGCGCAGAACTGGCCAAGGATGCTGGGGTTGATTCCCGCGGAAGCGGTTTTCGCGAGTTCAGTATTGCCCATAATGTAAATACCCGTGAAGAAGTGGCAAAGGTTTTGGCCGAGGCTGAAAAAGCCGGAGGCCGTATTATCAAACCAGCACAGGATGTTTTCTGGGGAGGTCACAGTGGATACTTTGAAGACCCGGATCGGTTCTTGTGGGAAGTGGCCTGGAATCCAATGGCGCCCCTGAATGAACGGGGCGAGATGCAACTGCCTTAGTTACCAGACATTGATGATATCGTATTCACGAACTTGAGGGCCGGATTCAACCACGGCCACTCCGCCGCTTTTCTGATCCAGAAGGGCTTCGCCCAAAGGGCTGTTGGGTGTGATCACCTGAATATTTTTTCCTTCAAAGGAAACACTGACGCCACCGCCTTTGGCAAGAATCAGGAAGAAGCTGGTTTTTCCATTGTGCTCAACTTCAACGATGGCGGAAGAAGAAATGGGATCATTCGGGCCGAAAGATTTTAAGTTCACATGCTTTAGATGTAAAAGGGCTTCTTCCATGTCGGCAATGCGCTTGGCTTGGCCGCGCGCCAGATAGGAAGCTTCCAATCCCCGGGTGTCATATTCATTTTCAGCTTTGCTTTCCTCATTGGTGGCCGCATCAATCGTGGCTTTGACGGACTCTTTTAAAGCTGTGATGTCGTTTTCCAAATGTGTGCGGATGGCTTCAACCAGTTTTTTCTTATCCACGTTTCACCTCAATGAGTTGCAGTTTTTATTATCTGCTTTCACTGAATAGGTGGCAACCGGAAACTAAAAAAGAGGAGGGCCTGACGGGGGATCAAGCCCTCTTAGGAGGGAGGAGGATCAATGGGAAGGTTCAGACGTGTTGTCTTCGGTGGATTTCTGTAATCCTATCCGCTCGAAGAAACCCCCTTGAGATTGGATTTCGATTTTTTTAGCTTGGGCTATCGGCGTTTTTGGCAGGTAAATACTTAAGACGCCATCTTCATGATGTGCCTCAATTTTTCCGCCATCCACACTGTTGGGGACAGTGAATCTGCGAGCGAAAGTGCCCACGACTTTCTCTTCGCGTTTTCTTTCTCCTGAAATTGTCAGAAGATTTCCATTCACTTCAATTTTTACGTTTTCTTTTTTAAATCCAGGTATATCCATGCTTAATAGATAATGATCCTGGGTTTCAGACACTTCGCATGCTGGAGTTAACGTGCGTTCGTGAGCCTCATAAGAAGCTGGCGTCGCAAAGTTTTCAAACAGGCGATCCATCTCGTCGAAAAGACTGGTCGTAGCTCGGCGAGTTGGCCAATAAGGTGTTAATAGTCTCATTAAAAACCTCCTTCGTTGGTTTCGTTCTCACATTGTAAACCTGTGTGCGCCTTTTTCTTTGTCAAGGCGACGGCTTTATTTTGTTAATTACCAACTTGGGTTTGGGATGAATGTGATAGAATATAGTTTTTCCAATAAGTTGGGGGTTGTTGTGAAAGTGGCTATAGCAGGTGCCAGCGGTTTTGTCGGCAAAGCCTTGATAGAAGAACTTCAGGGGCAGCACGAAATTGTGGCCTTGAGTCGGTCTGTAAAACAAAACCCTGCCCTAGGAATTGAATGGCGATCTTGCGATTTATTTAGTTTGCTTGATGCAGAAAAAGCCCTGCAAGGCTGTGACGTCGCTGTCTATTTAGTGCACTCGATGCGGCCGTCTGCACAACTGACTCAAGGAAGCTTTGAAGATTTTGATTTGATTGTGGCGGACAACTTTGTGCGTGCGGCGGAAAAGTGCGGAGTCAAAAGAATCCTCTATTTGGGAGGCATGTATCCAGATGATGCCCCCACTTTGTCCCGTCATTTGAAAAGTCGGCATGAGGTTGAAGGGCTTTTCACCGCCAGTAAAATTCCTGCGACGATTTTGCGTGCTGCTGTTATTCTGGGGCCGGAGGGCTCGTCCTTTCATATGATGGTGCGTCTTGTTCAGCGCTTGCCGGTGATGGTGTGCCCGAAGTGGACTCATACGCTCAGTCAGCCGATTGCACTTAAAGATGTGGTGCGAAGTCTGCATCACTGTCTTGAAACACCTGCCACCGCCGACCATATTTATGATCTTGGCGGGCCGGATGTGGTGAGCTATCTGGATATGATGAAGATGATCTCCGGTATTTTGGGTAAGAAGCGTATATTGCTGCCGATCCCCTTTTTAAGTCCGGAACTTTCCACACTGTGGGTCTGCTTGGTGACAGGGGCTCCGCGAGCGCTGGTGCGACCGTTGATTGAAGGTTTGCGAGTCCCTTTGATCGTGCGGGCAGGACATGAACTAAATATTCCCGGATATTCTTTTACCCCCATTCAGCAGGCGTTAAGCACGGCCCTGGATCACTATCAGGAACAGCAGGCACCGTTGGCATTTCAAAAAAATCCGATCGGGTCTTATGAGGTTCGCTCGGTCCAGCGTCTCCTCATTCCTGAAGGTGTGACGGCAGCGCAGGTGGCGAAGGCCTATATGGATTTTCTGCCCACAATGCGGCCGGGTTTTATGAAAGTTGAAGTTAGTGGACGCTGGGTGAGTTTCAGTTGGAGCTTTCCGTACCTGCGACTTTTGATTCTGGAGTATTCTCCAGAACGAAGTTGGTCCCACCGGCAGCTTTTCTATGTGCGAGGGGGACTTCTGGCGCAAAAGACAGTTCGGGGGCGTTTGGAGTTTCGGGAAATCCTTGGAGGCAAAGCCGTAATCGCAGCCATCCATGAATTCAAACCCCGCATGCCGTGGTTTTTGTACAGATGGACACAGGCCTTGTTTCATGTATGGGTTATGTATAAGTTTGGTCTATACTTGAAGCGACCGCACGCGGCCCGTTAACGAATAACAGGAGTACAGCAATGGCACAGCCAACACATTCCACTTTTATTGGTTATATTCTTTGGATCTTCGGATTCATGGGGGCTCATCGCTTCTATTTTGGAAAGTCTGTTTCCGGAACCATCTGGTTCTTTACGTTTGGTCTTTTAGGAGTGGGATGGTTGATTGATCTTTTCCTGATTCCGGGTATGGAGCGAGATGCGCAACGCAATTATCGCAATGGGCGTATCGACTATACCGTGGCATGGATTCTTTTGACCTTCCTTGGAATATTCGGTGTGCATCGCTTCTATATGGGAAAATGGATCTCAGGACTGATTTGGCTCTGCACCGGAGGACTCTTCCTGGTGGGTTACCTGTACGACTACTGGAGTCTTAATGAACAGGTTTCGCAGGTAAACAGTCAACCATCCTAAGAAGGACAAAAGCTTCAACAGAACCCAGGAGGCTCCCACAGAGGACCAGGCAATCAAGAGGGCATCAAAAGGAACCCGGAAGCGGTTCTCTGATTTAAAGAACCACACAGTCAGGAACAGCGACATGATCAGTAAGGCGGAGGTCTGAGTGAAGGCCTCTTCGTCTTTACGCAGAACCAACAGCCCCAAAAGAGTCAGCGGCAGGATTCCATAGTAAAATAAATTTTCCCAAGGATAATAGAGGTCCTGCACGTTGGTGGAGATATGAGGCCACAAGGGGTTTCCAAAGGCCAGATAGTAGATGTAACGAAGGCTGGAAATCAGAACCAGCGGGTCTTCTTTCACACAGTTAAACCCGGCTTTCCAGAAATATCCTTGATCTGTAAACGGACGATCCCATTTTTTGTAGATTCTTTCGTTGGTGAAGCCGAACATCGGGGACATCCAGCGGGCTCCGGTGGAATCCTCGTTGTCTTTCGAAGGGCATTTTCCTTCCACAAAATTCAAGGCGCCAGCCGTGGGGCCTAGCTGCGGTTTTCCATAGTGCTCCCAGGTCCACAGGATATGCGGTGCTACGACAAGTGCACATCCCAGTCCCATCACCGCAACTTTACGGAAGCCTTTTTGGAAATGCTGCCGGTCCTGATAAAGAAGCCAAAGAGCAAAGATCGGGATAAAGAAGGCATGATTTCCTTTGAAATAGAAGGCGATCGCCATCAGCAGGCCAATCATAAAGTATCCTGACAGGCGCTGGTTCTTTAATGTCTTCAGAATCAGCCACAAGAGCAAAGATATGAAAAACGCATAGGCGTTTTCGGCCATGTGAAAAGTGGCAAAACCCGCCAGCGGAACATAGGTCGCACTGATCACCACACTGATGGCTCCGGCCAAAGAACCGAAGCGCTCCCGCACCATCAGATAAATGAAAACCACGGTGCCCAAGGAAAAGAAAACCTGTGACCAATTAAACAGCTCAAAATCACCTAGCTTGCGAAGCCATAAGCTCCACAAGGTGAAGCCAATGGGTTGAAACAGTTGATCGAGCTGGAATTGGCCTTTAAGAATTTCTTCGGAGCGGGAGAAGTAAGCCCCCATGTCCGAAAAAAGGCCGAATTGAGGGGGCGACTCGATGAAAACCAGCCAGAAGCGGAAAAGAAAGGCCAAGATCAAGAACGTGACAACAAAAAGACGCTCTGACAGATGGCGTGTTGGCAGCCGGACATAAAGCATCAACGCCAAAGATAAAGTCAACAGGGCAAGACCTGCCGCTACGGGAGGATCGCTCCAGTCCTTCTCCAGAAGAACACCGTAGCTGTCACCCCGGGTGCTGCCCGCAAATCTCCATTGGGTATTTTGAGAAAGTGATTTTGTGGTGTCCTTGAGCAAGAGTCCACTGCGATTGTCACAAACACTCTGCAGTCCTGAGGGTAATTTCCAATCGCTATGATTGGTGCTCATTTCGTGAACGCAGTTCATGGTGCGCATTTTAAGACGGCTTAAAGGGTAGATCATGGGGTCAGTTTCGAACTTCAACCAGTACAGGCCCTCATGATCGGTATTGTAATTCAGATAGTTGAAAGAAGACAGTGACTGGGTATTGACTGTGAGGTTGGGGCGGATGACTTCGATATTGTGAGGACGGGGGGTTAAAGCAAAGAGCCAGGAAAAGGCCAAAGCCATACCAACGAGTCCGAGAATCAAATAGGAAGAAGAATTAGCACTGTGTCTTTTCATAAGCTTGAGGAGTATCTACTGAGAGATCTTGTTTTTCCTCAAGTTACGAAAGATTCATAGAGAGTTTAATTGCTACAGAGTCGTTTAGTGAACAAGTCGTAATAAAGTAGAGCTATGATAGAACAGCAGAGCGGCATAAGGCAGCGTGGTTGTGACCAGAACGCCCCAGGGTTTGGGATTGTGCAGAATATGCAATCCGGTCACCACAAACATGATAGGAGAAAGTAAAGCCAGAGTCAGAGGCACACCTATGTGCAAAACCAGCAGAGCGCCACCGATGATTTCAAAGATCTTCACGGTTGGCATGATGAAGCGTGTGTCGATGCAGGCTTGAACAAAGCGGTCGATGGCAGGGTCGGAAGGAGGAACTTTCACCCAATGAAAAAAGCCGTTGAGCCCCCAGAAGAACATCTGCAGACCTAAAATCCATCGGCACGCAATTTCAATATAATCAGCCATATGTTTGAGTGTAGCGGAAGCCGACTGACAGATCAATATGCCACTTGATTCTTACCACTGGACTTCGCCAAAGCTCCTCGCCGGAACTGGCGACTGCTAGCGTGTTTGAGAGCTGGAGGTGATTCCATGGATTTGGAACTTGCAAAGGTGGACCGAGAAATCGTCAACAATGAAGTTTATGATCATCTGGCGGATCGATGGTATGAGGCTCAGGATGATCCTATCGCTCTTTTGCGCAATCAGCACAAGGTGGAAATGCCATGGATTCTGGAATCCATTCGGCGCAATATAGGCTATCACGCCGAAATCCTTGATATGGGTTGTGGGGCTGGCTTTTTGGCAAATGATTTGGCAGAGGCGGGCCATAAAGTGACGGGCATTGATTTGTCCACCTCCAGTTTGAAAGTGGCCGAATCCCGGGATCATACACATTCAGTGCACTACCATCAGGGGGATGTCTATCAAGTGCCTTATGCCAATGAAAGCTTCGACGTTGTTGCCGCTATGGATTTGCTGGAGCATGTTTCTGATCCTCAGAAAGTGATTGCGGAAGCTTCACGAGTGTTGCGTCCGGGGGGATTGTTCTTCTTCAATACCTTTAATAAAAATCCTTTGGCCTGGTTGGTGGTGATTAAAGGGATGGAGTGGTTCGTGAAGAACACACCACCGGATTACCATGTTTATTCCCTGTTTATCGAGCCTCGGAAATTGAAGATGTGGATGGAAGACCTCGGGTTTGAGCAGCCGGATATTCGTGGAATACGCCCTGTATTTTTACAAAAGCAACTATGGCAACTCATGCGGTCCGGAGAGGTTCCAAAGGATTTTAAGTTCACCTTTAGTAAGATGCCTTTGATAGCTTACACAGGCTTTGCGAAAAAGATGCGCGAGCAATAACCGGTAATTTTGAATTAAAAAAATGAAACTTGTAGTGGTGTAAACAAGAGAATATATGATGTCTCTATGAACTTATCTTTGGGTCTGAAATATCTTGGTTTGCTGCTGCTGGGTTTGATGGCGGGAAGCTCCTTTGCTCTGGTTGTTGGAGTGGGGCCCACGCTTGAGAACCTGTCGATACTGGCGTACCTGGAGTTTCATCGAAATTGGAATCATTCTTTTTCGATGATGAGCCCGATAGTTTATGCATTAGCCCTGCTGACCTTGGTGGCGAATATGTATCTGTCTCGCGGTCGCTGGAAATCCATGGAATATTTATTGATGGTGTTTGCAGTGATCTGTGTGTTGAATGAATTGCTTATGACCTACATGGGCAATCTTCCGCTCAATCAACTCATCACAAGCTGGGATTTGATGTCACCGCCACCGGATTGGATGGGTATCCGGTCACAGTGGCTGTGGTTCATGTACATCCGCTGTGCTTTGTTGGTGGCGGGATTTTCTTTGTTGCTGGCTTCGATCTTTATGATGAGGCCTGCTCCGTCTTCGCAGCCAGATGCCTTTGCTGCCGCTTAGGCAGGTTTCCTTTTGTCTCGGCGTTGTCCTGGCCGCCAGCAGTTGGCGAAGCCTCGCCAGCTTTCAGGAATCGAGGAAGTTCCTTTTTTCCAGTGGCCAAATAGTCTTCACCTAAAAGCGCTTTGGCTTTTTCCAGAGACCAGTTGCGATGCTCTGTCAGATAAATCAAAGCAGATTCAAACAAACTTAATTGGGAAATTCCGTGAGACTGGGCATGTCTTTGTGACATGAAGGCGTTGAAATCATAGAACTCCCAGAAGAAGGATTGGTGTTCCTTGTCCTGAGCGGCTGTTTTCAGACTTTCGACAAAGTTTTTAAATGTTCCGCTGTTGGCGTAAAGGTCCCAATATTTTGAAAAGCGATTCATGGTCTGCAAGGTGGCAAAATCCATGGATTTGGTGCGCAGAATCTGGAAGGGCGGATGGGCCGAATAAACCATTTCCCATTCTTTATCGTGACGGGAGATCGGCGCCCCTTTGAGGCGTTTCAAAATCCCGACCTGAATTTCATCTGGGCGAAGCTCGGCCAAAATATCAAAACCTTTGGCGAAACTGTGGATGTCTTCGCCCGGAAGGCCGGCGATCAGATCTGCGTGAGTATGAACGCCTGTTTCTGAAGCCAGGAAGCGGAAGTTGTCCTTCACCTTTTCCAAATCGTTACGACGACTGACCAGACGAGCGACGTCGGTATTCCAAGTCTGAATGCCAATTTCAAACTGCAAAGAACCTGCTGGAAATTTTTTGATCAGCTCTCGGATTTCAATAGGAAGACGATCCGGCACCATTTCAAAATGCAGGAATAGTCCCAGATGAATTCGTTCCAGGAAGAATTCCAGAATTTGTGTGCAGGTTGTCGGGCTTAAGTTGAAAGTGCGATCAATGAATTTGAACTGACGGGCCCCTCGTTCCATCAGCTTCTGCATTTCTTCCAAAAAATGAGGAACGTCGAAGTTACGGACAGATTTATCCAAAGAGGACAGGCAGTACTCGCAGCGATAAGGGCAGCCGCGGGAAACCTCTACATACAAAACACGGTTTTTGATATCCTCGTCACTGTAGAACTCATAAGGGGATTTGATGGTCTTGATGTCCGGCAGAATTCCCGCGATGATTTTCTGTTCCGGGAGCACCCCGTCGTTCAGGTAGCTTCGGCAGAAGTCTCTAAACAGGAAGTCGGCTTCCCCTTTGATGACAAAGTCCGCAGTCTGACAAAGTGGATTGGTCTCGGATTCGTGGCTGACTTCCGGGCCTCCTAAAACCACCAAAGTCTCAGGGCTGATCCGCTTTAGTAAAGAAACCAGTTCCAAAGATTCTTGGGCATTCCAAATATATACGCCGATTCCGATAATCTTGGGTTTGTGACGCAGGAGGTTTTCAGCGATGTCTCGTGGGTCCCGGGCGATGGTGAACTCCAGGATTTGGGTGCGTGATTGCAGTTCTTCCAAGTTGGCATAAAGGTAGCGCAAACCAAAGGAGCTATGTTGGTAAGTGGAGTTCAGGGTCACCAGTAAAATGTCTGTCGTCATAGGGACTTATCCTAATGCATGTTTAAAAAATAAGCGAATTGTCTTTGCCAACATGAGGACAAATTCGATAGCATTAACTTGCGGTAATGCTTTTCAAAGGATTGAAAATATGAAAACTGCCACGATGGCTTTGCTAATGTTCGTTGCAACGAGTGCAATGGCGCATGTTCCTGATATGGAAAACTTCGAAACAAAGCCGATTTTGGCTGATTTGAAGGATTTGCGCGCTCTTAATATCCCGGTACTAGCTAAAGATGAACGCATTGAGGTCGGTTACGCTATTGTGACTCCTTTGATGCAGCAGAGAATTCAGGAACGCTCTCACCAAGTCGGCAAGTGCGGCGGCTTTGAAGACCTGAGTTTGGATATGCACGTTCAAGGTGCTGGTTTTAACGGGATTCTGGATAATCTGGCAAAAATTCAGGAACAAAACGCCCTGTATGATCGTGCGCCGTTTGCCCCTTTGGCCTTGGAAAAGAATGCCGCTATTGAATCGGCTTTGACAGAAGTCAGCGAAGACAATCTGCGTGCCTATGTGACGTGGTTGTCCTCTTTCCCAAGTCGCAGTAATCGCGATGCTGAGCCGAACCGTCACGTTGATGAAATGAAGACGCGTTTGGAGTCTATGCTGGCGGAATCTAAAATCCCCTATGAGATTTCTCAGATCAACCACACCTCCACGAAGCAAAGATCGCTGAAAGTGCGTCTGGTGGGCAGTGAGCGTCCGAATGAAATCGTAGTCTTGGGTGGTCACTTGGATTCCATCAATCAAAGCTGGGGCGGTGGTAAAACAGCTCCAGGTGCAGATGACAATGCTTCCGGTTCTGCGAATCTGATCGAAGCTTTGCGTATTTTGATGAGCAAATCCCAGCCAAAGCGCACGATTGAGATCTTCTGGTACGCGGGTGAAGAGTCAGGCCTTCTGGGTTCTGCCGAAATTGCCAAGCAATATAAAGCTGAAAAGAAAGACGTTGTCGCGGTTCTTCAGTTGGATATGACTTTGTTCCCGGGCTCTGGTGAACTGGTTATTGGCAGTATGACGGACTTCACCAGCTCTTGGTTGCGTGAATATCTAAAAGCTGCGAATGAGACCTATATCCATGCTCGTATCGTGGATGACAAGTGTGGTTACGGTTGCAGCGATCACGCTTCCTGGAATCGTCAGGGCTATCCGGCACTGATGCCATTTGAAGCGACCTTCAGCAAAAGCAACAAGAACATCCACACGACTCGTGATGTGATTACTCCGGAATCCAACTTCAAACATTCTGCGGCCTACACTAAAATTGCCGTGGTGATGGGGATGGATCTGGCGAATTCAGACGCTCGCCAGCCGTACTAAGATTACATTCAGAATAAAAATAAAAAGCCCGCTCTTTGCAGCGGGCTTTTTATTTTAGAACTTCTCCAGTCTTTTGATGGTCTTTTTCAGATCCGTCAGAATTTCATCTTCCTTCTGATCCTTGCGCCCCAGCAGATACAAGGTGTGCTTCCAGTATCCTGTCTTAGGGCCGATCAAAGTGATCTTGCCTGACTGAACCTCATCCAAAACATAGGGGACCGGCAAAAAGCCAACCCCAGCCCCGTCAATAACAGCACGACCCACCACGGACATGATGTCACTTTCAAAGATCACTTTTTTGCGCGCATGAATTTCCTGGAAAAACAGATCGGTTTCATGGCGCAGCTTCATCTTGTAAGAAGGAATGATCAAACCCCAAGGCACCGCATTCAGGAACTCCAGAGCAGAGGTGTGACGGGAGATGCGAATTTTAAGATCTTTCAGATTCTTGGTGGAGACCATCAGATTCACCGGCATTTCGGCAGTGGCGATTTCTTTGACGTCGTCAGCATAGATAGGCTTGTTCGTCAGCAGCAGATCAATTTCCTGACTGCGCAGTTGATTCACGAGGATATCTGACGGAGCTGAGCTGACAAAGAAGTGTTTTTCGATGCCGCGTTTTTGTTCGCGAATCAGCGGAGCCAGCAAGTCGGCAATAAAGGGACGTTCCACCTGATCGCTGACGCCAATACGGATGCGCTGACTTTGTTTTTCAGAGGGACTTTTTAAAGATTCAGCAAAGTCAGCGGCGACATCAAACATCTTTTTACAGTAGGCAAAGGTGCGTTCACCTTCAGGAGTCAGATGCAGATTTCTTCCTCGTTTTTCGAAGAGCTTTCTGTCCAGCGTACTTTCTAAAACTTTTATTTGCGAACTGAGTGAAGGCTGACTGATATGCAGATATTTTGCAGCATTACTGACTCCACCCAGGCGGGCGGTTACATAGAAGTAATATAAATGGTTGTAGTTAAACATGGTGCAAGACCTCCGATTAACATGGTTTTTTTGGAGCCTTTTTGGAACTAGCCTCTTGATGCGGCTCTGTAAGTTATGAGCTTCCCTACGAAATCCTCTGCTAGACCCCTTAAATATATAACTTTAACCTAACAATGTCTTCTAAATTATATATTTAACGAATTTGTTGTTTTCTACGATAATGAGAGCAAGACAAGGAGGTAGATATGCAAACAGACATCTACTACAGAGACATCACTAAAACTGAAAATCTCGAAGCTTACCTAATGGAGACAGTTGAAAATGCTGTCGGGGATTTCTTCAAGTATGACAGTGGTGCTCACCTCACCGTGCGAGTCGAAACAGATCGACATCGCTCGCAGACTCGCAAGCCGAGTTATCTCTGTGAGGTCATCCTGAAGCCATCACGCTCAAAAAGTGTGATTAAGATCGTCAAAAGTGACGAGAACTTCAAGCGATGTGTAGCGAAAACAGTTGCCGCTTTGAAAGTGGTGCTGAGCAAGCGATCCTCTCGCAAGTCACAACATCGCAGGAATGATCCGATGTTGGACTATCAGCCACCCACACTGGAAGGGGTGGCTTGACTCCAACAAAAACCCGAGAACAGGCAAGGAGCAGCATAATGAATACGCATCTTCTTAAAAACCAGATCGACAGTGAGCTCGGTCGCAAGATTTGCGATCGAATCAAATGGGATAAAAGAGTGAGCGCAGCTGATCTTGACGTTGTTGTCCGGGGCAACCTGGTCATTGTAAGTGGATTCGTGGACACATCTTACAAAAAGAATGCGGCCTTGGAAGTCATCTCAGACACCGAAGGTGTCTGGGCTGTCGAAGACCGCATTGTCGTGCCCACGGACTACTATAGATCCGACGAGGAGATCCTTCGAATCCTTGAAGCTCAGATGACAGAGATGATTAAGATCGGCGGTGAACATGTAGAAGTCGAAGTTGTTGATGGCATTGTAAAACTTCACGGGGAGGTGTTCCGACCTCGTTTGAAAGCTTTGGCTGTCGCGGCGGCCTGGGAGCTGTCCGGTGTGCAGGATGTTCTGAATTTCATTGAAATCAGGGACCCTCCACGCAGAGTTCCTATCTCGGTTGATTTTGCTTATGAAGTGCTGTTCCCCATAAATAAGGGGACAGTGATCCTCGAAGACAACCTAAAGGAGGTGTCTTGATGAAAGTTGTCACAAATTAAGGTGCGGTCCTTTTCCCATCCCTCCATGTGCAGGCGTCTGATCCCAGGCGCCTGTCTTATTTTTATCCTTGGATTGTGTCCTTGGAGCAGGTCATAATACGACATCCCTTTCGGCATGGAGTAAATTCCCGATGAAAAAGATTTTGGTTTTAAATGGCAGCCCTTCTGGTGACAAAGGCAACTGTGCGCTTTGGATCAAGGCACTGAAGAAGCTATTTCCGAAAACGGCCTCGTTGGATGTGATACATCTGGCAAGCTCGGGCTATGGAAGCTCTTTAAAAAAGAAAATCACTGATGCCGATGCGATGATCTTTGTAACAGGCACCTATTGGGATTCATGGGGAAGCCCCCTGCAAAAGCTTCTTGAGCAGATGACGGATCTTGAGGGGACAGAGGCTTTAATGGGGAAGCCTGTCGCTGTTTTTGTGTTGATGCACTCGGTGGGTGGCAAAGGGATCTTGTCGCGCCTGCAGGGGGTTCTTTCCACGATGGGCTTCCTGATTCCTCCGATGAGCGGCATGGTCTATTCTTTGGTTTCTGATATTGCTCTGAAAAGCCCCAGCTCTCATGCGAAGGATTTTTGGCAGAAGGAAGATGCCGAGCTGATTGTGGAAAATCTGCTGAAAGCGTGTGATCTGAATGTGCAGTGGGCGCATTGGCCCGTGGATAAAAAAGATCCTCGTCGTAAGTGGCTGCGATCTTAGGGCTGTCTAAATATTTGTCACAGTGAAAAATGTACTGATGTTGCAAGACTGTGGAACCTCGAACTGGATTTAAACAGGCACTCGAGACCCTTTTTTTGGCATCTTATTTGTACTGCTCGCGGGCATGCGCGCGTTTATTATATCGACTCTTATTCTGCTCTCTGGATTCAAAGCCCTTGCAGGTTTTGATATGGTCGTTCCTGAAAAACGTGTGATCTTTAACCCGGTAGTCAGCACCTCGGCACGCACTCTGGCAAAATGGCAGTTTGGCTTTCAAAGAACCAGTGGGGCTAACATCAATTCCCACATGCTGGCCAATGCCCTGAGTGTGGGGGTGCATGAGCGGGTTGAACTGGGCACAGTTCCCATTTTTTATGCCACCGTACCTGGAAGCCGAAACTACACCGCCAAATTGAATTTCTATCGCGGCGAAAAATTCGATTGGGCCGCTGCCTTCACTGAAAATCGCTTTAAGTCCGAAGTCAGACAGGACGGTAAAGTGATCGAGACGCCAGATTTGGTTCTGCGTTCCTTTCACATCGGTTTCAACTATCGTCCTGCGGAACTTGAAGACATTACGTTGTCGCCGTTCCTGAACAATGTCTGCGGACATATCGATTCCAAAAACACGATGACGTTTGTGTATTCTTTGAAGTGTGAATCCGAGTGGGGTCTGGATATGCAATATCAGATCAAGGACCGCGAGTGGTTGACCTTTGCTTGGGGGCACTTGCGTGAGGCGGGGATTTCCCCTTACGAGAATATGAACACGGGGGCTGGGGTGGCTTGGTCTCAGTTCCGTCCCAAGGAAATGTTCTCTCGTCCTTCTGTCGGCGTTTATTACACCCCAGACAACGGGAACACGCTGTTCCTGCTTTCCACGACATTCTTTGAACTTTAAAAAAACAGGCTTCAAAAGAAAAAAGGGACTGCTTGAAGGCAGTCCCTTTTTATTTTTTGCGATGAATACCAAAACTATGTCATGGACTTAGTTAGGTCGCGGACTTTTTTGGATGCGAAGTTTTCAGAAACGAAGTTCCAGTTTACTTGGCTCCAGAAAGTTTCCAGATATTTTGCACGAAGATTTCTGTAATCCACGTAGTAAGCGTGTTCCCAAACGTCCGCAACCAACAAAGGAGTTGGACCGTTGTTGGTGAAAGGAACTGCGGCGTTGGAAGTAGAAACCAAGGAAAGTTTGCCGGAAGTATCCGCGCACAACCAGATCCAGCCGGAACCGAAGGTTTTTACGCCGCCATCAACGAACTTTGCTTTCAACTCATCCATAGAACCGAAATCGCGAGTGATCGCTGCAGACAATTCTGTAGAAGGCTGGCCGCCTTGACCCGCTGGAGTCATACCAAACCAGAAGAATGTGTGATTCCAGGCTTGAGCCGCGTTGTTGAACACGCCACCCGATGAAGTCAGAGTGATCTCTTCAAGGGATTTTCCTTTAAGAGAAGCATCTGTTTCCATGAATTTATTCAAGTTGTCGATGTAAGCTTTGTGATGTTTGTCGTAGTGGTAAGTCATTTGTTCTTCGTTGAACAAAGGAGCCAAACCTGTTTTTGCGTAGGGAAGTTGTGGAAGTTTGAACATTTACGCCTCCTGTTTGTTTAGTTCTAGATGAAACTATAATGAAAACAGGAGGCGGTCTATCTCAATTCACTGAACTAGGCGTTATCGCCAAGCATCGTTTTAACGAATGTAGGCAGGCAGAATGCCGCTGTATGCAGATCTTCGTTGTAGTACTTCAGACCTTTGGCCAGAGAGAATTGGCGCGCATTGTCTTTGTTGAAGTCTTTCGCAGGATGATTTGTCCCCTTCACGCCCATCTGCAAGCTCCACATTCCTGAAGGATAAGTGGTCGCATGGAACAACATTGTGTGAACACTCTTCTTGCCGAAGATGCCTTTCAAGCACTGATTCAATTCAACGAAAGTGCCTTCATGGAACATTGGCGATTCACCTTGAGTGATCACCAAACCGCCCTCTTTCAATGCGTTTTTACAGTTGGTGTAGAACTCCGCAGTGAAAAGACCTTTTGCCGGACCCACCGGATCAGAACCATCCACGATGATCACATCGTAAGAGTTTGCCGCAGCATCTTTTACGAACTGAATGCCGTCGCCGATAATAAGATTCAACTTTGGATTGTTGAACTCAGAAGCGATCTTTGGCAGGTGTTCTTTGGAAGCGCGAACAACCGCCTCATCGATTTCCACCATCGTGACTTTTTCAATATGGTCGTATTTGAACAATTCACGAATTGTGCCGCCGTCACCGCCACCGATAACCAAAATATTTTTCGCGTTACCATGAGCCTGCATCACCGGGTGAGTGATCATCTCGTGATAATGGAATTCATCACGCTCTGTGCACATAACCATGTTGTTGATCGCCAGGAATTTGCCGTGAGAATAAGAGTCCAAAACACGCACGCGCTGGAACGGATTTGTTTCATCAAACAAAACATCGCCTGTGTAACGCAAAGAAAGCGCCTGATTTTCGTCCTTGTCCGTGAACCAGACATTGCGGTCGATCTGATGACCTTTGGAAAGATCGAAGGATGGTTTTTCTCGCATGATCTTCGGTTGGAAATCAGATTTTTGGATGACGTGCAAAGAACCGCGGTTCATTTCCAAAGCAGAGTAATTGGCCTGGAAAGCTTTTTTCAGGTGTTCAAAGGAAACCCACGGGTCCACAGAATCACCGCAAGTGAACAAATCCACTGCGGCATAACGATATTCCGGCCAAGTGTGAATCGCCAGGTGACTTTCTTGGATCACAACAACACCGCTTACGCCCCATGGGGAGAAGTGGTGGAACGTGGAGTTGATGACTGTCGCGCCTGCGATTTGCGCCGCTTCAACCATGCTTCTTTCGATGATGGAAACGTCGTTTAAAACCTCAGCGTTGCATCCACTGAATTCAACCAAAATATGACGACCTAAAGCTTTCAATTCCTCTTCCTCCGACGGCCCCTGAAAATACCCCATTCGACTGCGTTGTCGGGGGACCTCCTTCGCTGCGACGTGCTTGGAGCACGCCTCCGCTTCGAAGGGACCCCTCCGCCTTGCGCCTGGGGCATTTTGAGTGGCCTTATATTTCTAAGATCTTCTAGGGATCTTTTTGATTTTAGTAGTTGTCTTAAAGCGGGGGTTCTAGGGCTTTTTGGTGGCTGGGGCAAGGTATTTTTGTCCCCAAAATGGAAAAGGGCCCTAGGGGCCCTTATTTGGTTCTGATCTCGAAGCAGTTGTGAATTTTTTTATCATGGAAATCTTGTGGGATGCTCTCGGTGGTGATTTCTTTCACTCTGTATTTGGACAGAATGCTGTCGGAAATCTTAAACTTCCTCTTGTTATTCGAGAAATACAGAACTCCCTCGGGAGCCAGCATTTGCATGCAGCTTTCAACCAGGAAATCCTGATCGCGTTCGACCTCGAATGTGTCCTCCATTTTCTTGGAATTGGAGAAGGTCGGAGGATCCAGGAAAATCACATCAAAAGTGTTCGAATTTTTCTGTGCGCGCAGCCATTCCAGAACGTCAGCATTGATGAAACTATGGTTTCCCAAGTCGATGTTGTTGAGCTGGAAGTTGTCCTGAGCCCAGCGCAGGTAGGTTTGTGACATATCCACGCTGGTCGTGCGAGCCCCGCCTAGAGCGGCAAATACGCTGACCGAGCCTGTATAGCAAAAAAGATTCAGGAATCTTTTGCCCTGAACGGTTTTAAAGACCTTCTGGCGCATCGGACGGTGATCCAGGAACAAGCCGGTGTCCAGATAGTCATAAAGATTCACTTTTATCAGGGCTTGTGACTCGCGAATGACAAAGGTGTCCTCTTTGGCATCGAGTTTCTCGTATTGCTTCAGGCCTTCCTGGCGCTCCCGTTTTTTGACCACCACTTGAGAATCATCGCATTTGAACAGAGCCTTTAGTGCCTCTTGAACGTGAGGCAGGTGATTTTTGTCTTTGTCGCGCAAATCACTTTTGTCATAGATCAGGAAGTGGTCTTTATAAATATCGACAATGTATGGATATTCGGGAATATCACGATCATAAAGGCGGAAAGCCTCGATTTGGTGGCGCTCAGCCCAGCTTTTCAGTTTTTTGAAGTTTTTTTCCAAGCGGTTTTTGATCATGTCCATAGGGGCTTTTTAGACAATTTAGACGGGATATGGTACCAATTCCTGGATGTTGGCAGAAAAAAGGGCAGAACATATAGCATTTTTACTTGTTCAGGCAGGAACAGACGTTGCTTTCATCGAGCATGAAGACACTATCTATTACGCCCGCTGTTCCCAGGGGAAAAAGCATCTGCCATCCTCATCCGTGGTGAAGCTGCTGCAAGGGCTTTTTGAACAGTTTGTGGATCACAGTTTCTTTATTTTACGTCAGCGCATCTATACAACGGCACATCTGACTGAAATGTGTCGGGGGATGGTCAAAGTGGTCGCCAAACGCGTGACCGCCCAGATCATCCCTTATGATCATCAGATGCTCGTTCTAAAGCAAATGATCGAGGTGGGGGCAGGGGCTGATCTTTTGCCGGTCAGCCGTTATCTCAATGCGGAAAGTCAGCTTTCTTTGGCAGAAATTCATCAGTGGATTTCAGAGCAGAAGCCCGGTTCAGAGCACGCATTTCTGCAAAATGTGACCAAGCTTGCGCAAAGAGTTCCCCGGGGACAGGTTTTGCACGATTTCGACCGGGATATCGCTGCAGTCTTGGTAGATAAAGCAGGGACACTTCTGGGTTATGGGGTGAATTCCAATTCCAGGAATAAAACCCTTCATGCCGAGGTGAATCTGATCCAGCGCTTTTATCGCGAAAACGGTCAGGGAATTCCGGAAGACACCATTTTGTATTCCACCCACAAACCCTGCAAAATGTGCGCGGGGATGATCTATCACAGTTCTGTGAATCCCCACTCCATCAAGGTCTATTATTCCGTCAAAGAAGAAGGCGGTCTGTCCCGGCAAACAGTCTTGGATCACTGGAATCTGAATGAGTTGGTGGCTGAAGGCTAGTAAATCGCCTCGGGCGCACTAAAGAAAGAATGAATGGCTTTGAGCATGGTGTCTTTGCGGACCGGCTTTGACAGGTGCAAATCACATCCCGCCGACAGACTTTTACGAACATCTTCCTGGAAGGCATTCGCTGTACAGGCGAAAATCCGAGCCGGAGTGCGCTCCAGATCTTTCTCCAGAACACGAATGCACCGTGTGGCTTCATAGCCATCCATTCCCGGCATTTGTACGTCCATAAAGATGATATCGAAGTGTTCGTTTTTCACCATTTCGACAGCCTCAGATCCGCTGCTGGCATAGCTGACAGAATGAATGGTCTTTTGCAGATAGATTCCAAAAAGACTGCGATTGTCATCCACATCATCCACGACCAGGATGCGCAGGCGGCTGTGTGAGATATTGTGCCGAATGTCGGTCAGCTGATAGCGGCCCTGCCAAGGGTTGTGCATTGAGGTCTTTCTTTCCGTGGTGGTGGGCACGGAGATCGTGAAATAGAATGCACTTCCCACATTCAGTTCGCTTTCAAACCAGATATGACCATTCATCAGTTGAACAATGTTCTTTGTGATGGAAAGCCCCAGGCCCGTACCGCCATATTTGCGGGTGGTGGTGGAATCAGCCTGTGTGAAAGGCTGAAAGATATCTTTGAACTTCTGTTTTGAAATGCCGATTCCTGTATCAGAAACACAGAACAGCAAATTTCCCGAATGCGAAGTGCGGTTGACGGCAACTCGTAAAGAAATGCTGCCACTTTGGGTGAATTTGATCGAATTGTTCAGAAGATTCATCAGGACCTGGCGCAGACGATCCGCATCCCCGACGAAATATTCGCCTACATCGGATTCGATCTCGATTTTCAGCTGCAGACCTTTTTCTTTGGCCCGGAACCCAAGGATAGCGATCAGATCATCCAACATGCTTTGAAGTTTGAAAGGCAGGGGGCGCAGTTCGATCTCGCCAGCTTCCACCTTCGACAGATCCAGAATGTCATTGATGATGGTCATAAGCTGATGGTTGGCGCGTTGAAGAATCTCAACGAAAGAGCTCTGCTGATCATCCAAGGTTGTTTCCGCCAAGGTGTCAGTGATACCAATAATTGAATTTAAAGGGGTGCGGATTTCATGGCTCATGTTGGCCAGAAAGACGGACTTGGCTTGAGTGGCGGCCCGGGCTTTGGTGGCAGCGCCAACCAGCTCCCGATTTTTCTTTTCCAGATTGTCGGACAGACTTTTCTTTTCGGTGATATCGACCGCCATTTTGACGATCTTGATAACTGTTCCTTCGGCATTTCTTACTGGTGTGTAAGATCCTTGAATCCAAATCACTTCCTGTTGTTTGCTCAGCCGTTTGAATTCCCCGGATTGAGCATGTCCTTCGGCAAGTTGATTCCACATTTCTTGATATTCAAGTTCATGTTGGTGAAACTCCGGCAGGAACAAAGAATGATGCTTTCCCTGAATCTCGTTCATTTCATATCCGAGTAGATTCAGAAAATTAGAGTTGGCCCAGAGAATATTTCCCTGGATGTCGAACTCTATCACTGCATTTGAATTGAGAAGAGCCTCATATACCGAATGAGTCATGACATAAGTGTATCTACACTCTTACAAAGATATAAAATTACAAAACGCCCTGGGGATTAAAACTTTGTAATTGCGCAAGGGAACTGTCGAAGCGCAAAAAAAAGAGCCCTTCTTCAAGGGCTCTTGGTGTGTGCAATCAAATTTTCACAACAACTTATTTTGCTGCAGGAGTTTCGAACATGGACATTGCAAAGAAGCTTTTGCGGAATGTGCTCCAGTTTTGTGATTTAACAGCTGCCACTCTCCAGAAGTAGTGTTTGCCAGCTTCCAAACCTGTCACTTCAAAGGAAGTGTTTTTTACAGAGTACTCATTTGCCACCAACCATTTGAAGTTAGCATCTGTAGCAACTTGTACGTGATATTCATCAGCGCCAGTGACTTCTTTCCAAGTCAAAGTTGTTTTATCAGCTTTGATCGCCTGATAGTAACCTGGACTTTGCAGCTCTGGCTTTGCAGGAACTTCGTTCTTGGCTGGGTCTTCTTTCGGCTGTGGGAACAAAGCATTCATTTTTTCGGTCAAACCACCGTGACCACCACCATGAGCCTCTTCAGCCAAAGAAGCAGAAGCAAGAGTCAAAGTCATAGCGAACGCGAATAGAGATACCAAGATCTTCATGATTTAATCCTTTTGTAAACGATGCTTAGAAAGTAAAATAAAACTGGGATTGAAGAAAACCTTCTTGCGCTAAATGCTGGACGGTGTTAGAAATCCCCATCGGTTTTGCGGATGATTGCTCTAATAATACTCTAAATTCATGAAATTAGAGAGGAAAGTCCGGACTCCATATGGCAGCGCAAGGGGTAACGCCCCTCGACAGTAATGTCAGGAACAGTGGAACAGAGAGAATGTCCAGGGCTTTGAGCCTGGAGGCGGGAACGGGAGCCTCTAGGGGAGTCGCTGGAGTGAAAACAGCCAAACTCTGCGCGGAGCAAGATCAAATAGGGAGACATTAGTAGGACGGCCAGTCCGTAGTCTTCGGGTAAGATCGCTTGAGGGTGTCAGTAATGCCACTCCCAGAGGAATGATCATCCACGATTATCGGGTCAAATTATGGGACCTGGTAGTTGGGACAGAATCCGGCTTATAGCAAAACCGAGATCCCGCCTTCTTCATTTTCCTTTGGTGCCGTAGCACCGAATGGGAGTGCGTTTCGTTTCTGAGCGTGGCTCACAACTTGGTCCCCAGATAATCATATTTTACGCGTATTTAGGTCGAAATAACCTGAAGAGACTATGCGTTTTCGAGTGCAAGTCTCCGATAAGAATCACAGTTCTTCTCGGAGGTTTTGCGTGCGATTGGTTTCGTTTTGGTTTGCACCTGTAGCTTTATCATTACTTTTAACGACGGCCTGCTCATTAGACGCTTCTTTGTTGAGCGACTTGAAGTCCACTATTGGGGGTGGAGGCGGTGGAAACGGTGATGGTGGAGGCGGAACTATTGGTTCCGAGACAGACCCTTTGCAGTTCACCACCAATAAAGTGGAGTTTGGTCATGTGACTGTAGGCACCTCCAACTCCCGCACTGTAACAGTTAAAAACTACGGGTCTAAAACGGTTGAAGGCTTGCGTAGCTGGAAACTAAATTTTCCATTCCGTTTTGTAGGGGATGTTTTTCCGGGTACCGGGGGAACATGTTCGGAAGAGCTGGCAAGTCAGGCTTCCTGCACCGTGGTTTTGTCGTTTGCAGCCAGTGCGCCTGCAAGTTTCGAGGATGATTTTGAAGTTCGTTATGAATATGAAGGGGCCGATCAGTCCAAGTCAGTGCAGATGATTGCCTCGGCGGACTCAGGGATCACTGCTCTTGAAGTCAAAGCGGGAACTCGTGCTTTTTGTGCGCGTCTTTCCAATCAAAGTTTGAAGTGTTGGGGTAACGGGGGACTGGGCTATCAATTGGGTGATGGCGTGAATTATTCCATGGATGCGGGAGTCACTCTTCCGGTCGCACCTCTGCAACTGGATTCGGGAGTTTTGGGCTTTGACATGACCGGTCGCTATAGCTGCGCGGTAAAAACGGGCGGTGAGGTTTGGTGTTGGGGTTATAACGTGCCGGGAGCCTGGGGAAGTTTAACTTCGCCCGCGTTGCTTATTGGTTCAGACGCAGTCCAAGTTTCAATCGGCAATGCCACGGCAGGATGTGCGGTGATGAGTGTAGGTCAGATTCGATGCTGGGGTTACAATGACAACGGTATTGTCGGAAACGGTCTGACAACGGGAGTTGTAACGACTCCGTCGTTGGTTATGGGCTTTATGGGGATGGCTGTCGATGTGGCGGTGGGTAGTGTATCTGCCTGTGGGCTCACTTCGATGGGAGAAGTGTACTGCTGGGGTTCGAACGCTGACTTCGGAATTCTTCGTCCGGTAAATAATAACAAGTATCCTACGGCGGCTCAGGTGGTCGGAATGCCTGCGGGCATTGTTAATATCGAGACTGCATCGCACTCGAATCAGTATTGTGTTTTGTCGGAGGCAAGCCCGACGTCAGATCGTGAAGTGCATTGCTGGGGGCAGGACTATGGGGCAACTCCGGTGCAAATAACGGGATTGTCGGGACGAGTGTCGAATCTGGATCATCATATTAATTCTTCAGAGTGGTGCGTGTCAGCCGAAGATGAATCGACTTTGTACTGTTGGAACAGTGGTGAGACTGTGGCCGTTGCGGAAAACTTTGGCTTGCCTAAGATCAGCATGGTTGAAAAGGGCATCTTTATTAACACGCAATGTGCTGTCTCTGAGGGACGCGTGTATTGCTGGGGTGCCAACTTGGATGGAGCATTGGGGATTGGTGGCGCGGGCGCTGAGTACTCAAGTCTTGCGCCCCAGACGATTCCAGGTTTAACCAGTGTGACTGAGATGGCCATGAACAATGAGGGGCTGGCGGTGGAATCTTCCGGCGCTTTGTGGTGTTGGGGATTTAATCAATCAGGTGCCTGCGGAACCGGGAATACCAAAGGCGTATCTTTACCGCGCAAGATATTCCACAGCGGTGTGACTTCGGTGGCCACTAACGGTTATAACTCCTGTATCGCTCGCAATGGCAAAGGTTATTGTGCGGGCGACAACTTCGGTTCGTCCTATGTTCCCGTGGGAAGCTTTACCAGTTTAAGTCGGGTGACAGGAGAATATCACTATTGTGGTATTGACGGTGGTGCGGCTTATTGTTGGGGTTGGAATGACAGTCTGCCTTTAGGGGTGGCGACATGTATTGGGGATTGCAATACGGAACCTCAGGCTGTGACAAATATGAACTCAGGCGTCACCAGTGTGGCCGTGGGTTATGGATTCTCCTGCGCTGTCAAAAGCGGGCAAGTCTATTGCTGGGGAAGCAATGATGACGGTCGCTTAGGAAGTGCGGGGGGCAGCACCTCGACACCTCGTTTGATTGACAGTGCCTTTTCTGACTTCGTGCAAGTGGCAGCAGGATATGAATCTGCCTGTGCGGCTCGGGCTTCTGGCGGAGTTTACTGCTGGGGCGGTTGGGGTGTGGGCCCCAACGTGTCGGTCCTTCCGGGAACGGCAGGTGTGGTTGTGGAAGGTTTGAATATGGCGTCTTACACCAACGTTTACTACAAGCACGCGGGGAAAATCTATCAGCATGATAAAACTTCAGCGACGGAGATTTCGTCCACCTGGAGTCACTATGGTGAGTATTCCATCGATGGCGGGATTGGAAACAGTTATTGTCGAATTGTATCGGGCCAGATTCAGTGCTGGGGTTCTAATGTCAAAGGAAACTTGGGGCTGAGTGATCCCTCACCTGCAACAAGTAAAGAGACCCCATTCCCGGTCTTTGGTCTGTACGAATAGAGCCTTTATACAGGGAGATTTGGTGCCTTTTCGCACTGGTACGCAGGACTAGATTCATTGTCTCCCAACAAGTTCAATTCAGGTTGTGAGGTATCTTTAGTTTATTCTGGCAACATGGAGGGAAATCCCATGTTTTCTAGATTGCTGGCGTTGTGTCTGGTCACAACCTTTGTTGGCGCGTGCTCATCATTTAAATCCTCAAGTGAGAGAGCTCCCGCAGCAGCGTACTATGTCGATCCTCAATACTATGATTTGCAAGTGTTGTTGTCTGAAGCTTTGACATTCAGATCGACGGCTTTGCGTTTTGCCGATGAAAAGAAACTGGGTCAAACCGGGGACATCAGCCTGAGCCGCTCTGAAGGTGAGTGGGTGCGCTCGATGGGCGCGGAATATTTGCAAACCCGTCAAAAACTATTGGATCTGGCGATCACGGAAGGTGAATATTTTTCCGGTATGAATCGGGTGAAGCTGGCTCCCTATCAGGGCACCAAGATTGAAAGAAAATCCCGGAATGTTCGCAAAGATATCTATGAGGAATACAAAGTTCTGAATATCGACCCTAAGGATGCTCAGGGTGAAAAGCAGGTCTTCCGTATGCACATGGCATTGGCTTCGGCGTTGATGCTGATGGATAACTATCTGGTGGCGATTCAGCCGTTCAATGACAACGCCTCCATGCGCTATGTTCTAAACTATGACGTGGCTCAAAAGCGTGCCTTGCAGACTTTGGCGGATTCTTATTCCTCCATATCCCGTCGTCAACAAATGGAAAGAGCTATCGAATTCATCGACTCGGTGATGGCATGGCGCCGTTCTAAAGGTATTCCAACCAGCCCAGAGGAAAGCCAACTGTATGCTCTGACTCAATCAAGCATCTGGTATCTGGCTGTGAAAAATGGCACTGACAGCAGTGGATTTAAGGATGCTATTGCCAACTTGTGGAATCGTCTGACCTTGCGTGGAAAACGTGGTGCCCGTTCTGTGTCCTATGGTGTCAGTATGGGCTTTGGCAACATGGTCGGTCTGGTTGAAACCCGCAAAGGTTATTTGATCAATATGCCGGAATCAGAAAAGCGATCTTTGGTCGCAGAGATGAAACCGTTGGATATCCTGATGGAAAAAACTCCTTTCCGTCTGACAGATAAAATGATTCCGGGCCATTACGGTCACGTCGCGATCTGGCTGGGTACGGAAGAGCAGCTGAAAGAATTGAAAGTATGGGACAAAATCCCCGCGAATATTCAGACAAAGATCCGTTCTGGTCACCGCATCGTCGAAGCTTTGCGTCCGGGGGTCGAGCTGAATACCTTGGAGCATTTCCTGAATATTGACGACTTCCTGGTTGTCCGCGATACCCGTTCTAATATTACTGACGAATATCGTCGTGAAGCGATTCTTCAGGCGATTGCCCAGATTGGGAAAGAATACGACTTTAATTTTGACGTGCACACGCACACCCGTATTGTCTGCTCTGAAATTGCCTATGTGGTTTACAAAGACGTGAAATGGCCGCTGGAAGAAACTTTGCGCCGTTACACGATCAGCCCAGACAATGTCGCTCAGTTGGCGATCGGTAACCAAAGAATCTTTGAGCCGGTGATCATGTATTACGACGGCAAACGTGTTTACAAGGATTTGCCATACTCATTGGGTTTGCTGCTGAAGGCGGATGATTCGCATTATGCAGAATTCAGAAAATTCCAGAATCTTTAGGATGTGACTATATGAAGTTGATGATCAAATCAGCAGCGATTGCCTGCGTGGCCCTGGCGGCTGTGCATTGTACTCACAAAGAGGTTCGCCAACCCGCCAGCGTGAAACAAATTATCACTGACGGTGAGGCGCAGGCCCTGGGTGACCTGTTGGGCGGGGATTCCCCGTTGAATTCGTACCGTCATAAAATGTCGGTCCACTTTCACACCAATGGCGATCAGAAGTATCTGTCCAAAACGGCACGCAAGGCTTTGAACGAGTCTTTAATCAAGACGCTGGGGTCGGATGCTCCGGAGCAGGGCTTGGCGAAGCTTGCTGCAGGTAACATCAAAGACGCTTTGATTGAAAACTTTGTGAAGACGATGCGGTTTTATAAGATCATCAACACTGGATTGCAGGTCGATCTGATGTTCAATCCGGAACCGAATCAGAAGAATGACTATTCGGCAGAACTGAACAGTAATCAGCTGGTTCGTTTGAGTGAAACCGGCAGACTGAGCTCCAAGTGGGATCAGTTGGAAAAAGGCACAGCCACGGGGACGGTTTATAATAATTCAGCCTATGTTCCTGTGACCAAAGGTGGCGCGGACTATATTGGCGGCTCCATGACTATTTATATTGAGATCATGGATATCGGTATTGGTGTTCCGAGCATCAAGAAATACGGCGTGAAGGGTTTTGTACGCTATCGCCGGTACTATCGCTCCAATCATGTGCCGCAACAGCCGGCGGTTTGCGAGGGCTTCACACTGACTGCGAAATCTGCGGGCCCTGGGGTTCCACTGTTTTACACGGTGGACTTATATAAGAACTTCAACCTGAAAGACCTGATCCCGACAGAAGAAACTTTGGAAATCTTCCCGGGTATTTTGGCTTCTCATAACGAAGGTCGCAGAGAGCTTATGCCAGACACGTATGAAGAAACCGGAAAATCCATTCCGACAGGGTCCTTCCGTGTGGAGGAAAAAAGAAATTCCTCTGGTCAGGTCATTTTCAACCTGAACAAGATTGTTTATGACTTGAAAGAACGTGAATTGGACCGCAGCCGTACCAGAGTGGATCTGGTGGAGTACAACACCCGCTTCCATACGGAGAACTCCTCAGACGAGCAGCAGGCATTGTCGAATGCCAGCCGCAACTATCTGAAGAAGTGCGAAAGCTCCATGGAAAAATATCTGAATCTGAATTCTCTGGTGCATGGAGGTGTTCTGTGAAGAAGGCCGCGTTGATACTGACCTCCCTGATGATGGGTTCTGTGTCTTTGGCACAGACTCCGGGTATTTCTTTGAAAGAACGCATTGTTGCGATGGATTTTTATAAATCCAATCACGACATGATGTTTGGGGCAGAGGCCTGCCGTCGTGTTGAGACCTTGCTGAGTGAAATTAAAAAGTTGCCAACGGCAGAACAAAGCCGGGCTCGTGCCTTCGTGAAGACATATGAGGGCCAGGTTCCGGAAAAGATTCTTCTGCCTTTGGTGTACTGGAAGTTTGTAAAGAAAAGTTCTGTGAATGAATCCAAGATTTTGCAGTACTGGTTGCAAACCCGTTTGCAGGCACTGCGAGATTATGCGGATCATCCTTTGAAAAAGGACAAGGCTGCCCAGGCGGCAGCTCGCGGTTTGATGACCACATGGTCGTCGGCACGCAACTTAAGCCTGAACAGTGTTGAGCTGACAGAGAATCTGCAACGTCGTTTCCCGGAGATGGATGACTATTCATTGGTAGCCGGGGGCTTCGTGCCTGGTAACGTGGTGGAGCTGGTCAGTCATAATGAGATATCTCCGGAAAGAATTCAGTGGTTCAATGACCGCGTGATCTTTGCCGGTGGCAAGCTGGACTTCAATCAGCCGTATATGAAGATGCCGTTGCATAAAGATGATGAAGGACATCCGTCTTTCAAAGATCCTATGTTTGCGAAAATCCGTGACATGATCTTGTCATCCAAAGAATCCATCTTTATTGATATCTTCCTGTTTGGGGGGACCATGGGGGGAACTTTAAGCAAGTTCCTTTTGGATCAGGCCGTGATCAAGAAGAAAGCCAATCCGAACTTCAAAGTGTTGATGTTGCATGACTATGCCACCAACTACAATATGAAGGACGAGATGATGCCGATCTTTGAGTATATCAAAAATCGGGCGGCGACGGATCCGGGCTTGAAAGGGTCTGTGTACTTGTTGCAGGCCAATATCCAGCGCCATCCTCCAGGTATTCCGTTTGGAATCACAAATCTGGTTCCTAAGACGGAAGAAACATTTAAAGCCCTTGAAAAGCGCAACACCTACTACGAATCCAAGATCGACCACAGTAAGGTGATCGTTGTGGATGCGGAATCCGATGCGCCTCAGGCGTACTTCGGTTCCAAAAACTGGTCGGATCATAGTGGTGGCTACTACTATGACAACGCTTTGTACGTAAAAGGCCCGGCAGCCGCTTTGGTGCAAGCGGCGTACTATGATGACGTGGATGCGGCATTGACGACGGATGTGAATGAAAGAAAGTGGTTCTATTACAAGGAACAAGGCTATTCTAACGAGGCCTATCTGAAGAATCGCGATCAGATCCTGTCCTGGTTTAAGTTGAAGCGCATGACTTTCCCGGCTGTGGGAAATCAGCCTGTGCGTCTGGCTGAAGCCAACGTGGATGCAAAGATCAAAGACACGCGCAACATGCTGGTGGATATGATTTCCAAAGCGGAAAGCCATATCTATATGGAGCATCTGTTCATTTACGATAAATACATCAACGATGCGTTGATGAAGCGTAAGGCACAGGTTCCGGGTTTGAAAATTCGTATTCTAGCCGATCATAATGGAAACTTTGCGATGGGCGGCTTGCCGAATACGCTGTTCCTGGATCAGATGTTGCGTCACGGGGTTGAGGTCAAAGCTCGTCGTACTTTGGGCATTGAAGCACGTTTCCCGAATGGCAAGACGCAAGGATATCACCAGGAAAATCACCGTAAGATCACTTCTGTGGATGGGAAGGTGATGTTGGTGGGTTCTTCCAACCTGAATCCGGACACGTTGCAGGGCAGCTTCCGTGAATTTGGTGCACAAATCTTCGATCAGAAAGTGATCGGTGGATTTGAAGAGGAGTTCACCCAGGCTTGGGGTGATGACAAGCAGGTCGGACCATTCTATGAAACTGAACGCTTGCAACTGCAGCTTTCTGGCAAGACTCTGTCGCCGGAAGTGAGCAAGATTATCAATGACCTGGGTGCGACATTGCTTCGGGCTAAAGATGACATCGAAAAAAGATAAGATTTGAAAGAAAAGGCCGAAGCAAAACTTCGGCTTTTTTGTTTTTTAAGGTATGATTTCAGCCATGGAAAAAATGGCTTGGAATATTGAATCAGAATACCCATCTTATAACTCCGTTGAATTTCAAAATGAATTTGATCTGACTAAATCTCAGGTCGATCAGATTGAAAAAGACGTCAAAGCTTTGCGCGAGCCTTTAGATGCGCAAGTAGAATCAATCCAAAAAATTCTGGTCAGTGCGGATCAGGCGCAGGTGCTGCTTGCGAATATGAGCACTTACCTGATGTGCCACCTGTCGGTGGACAGCTCTTTGAATGAAGCGCAGGCGAAAAAGTCAGAAGTCAGCGATCTGATGTCGCGGATGTTCCAGGCACTGGTTCCGGTGAATAACTTTGTTAAAGCCTGTTCTGATGAAACACTGAAGAAGATCTTAAGTCATCCCGAGCTGGTTGCCAGTGACTTCCTGTGGGCGGAAAAAAGAAGCTTGAAGCCTTTCATGCTTTCTGACGGCGAAGAAACCCTGTTGCAGGCCATTTCGACCCCGGGGCTTCATGCATGGGGAGAACTCTATGGAAAACTGAGCGGCTCCATGCGCTGCGAGCTGAAGTACCCGGATCGTACAGAAACGGTGGGCTTGGCACAGGCCGCGGCTCTGACCCGCAGCCAGGAAGAAAGCACCCGTCGCGTGGCCTGGTCTTCTATTCAGCAAGCCTGGACCGTGCATAAGGAATCAGCGGCCGCCATTTTAAATGCGTTGGCAGGCTGGCGCCATGAAGAAAACAAAAAGCGTTCACACACAGAGAAGACACATTATCTGGATCAGTCTTTGTTCTACAGCCGTATCACGCGTGATACGTTGGAAGCCATGTTGTCAGCTTGTTACGACAATGTGGAGCAGTCCCGTAAAGCCCCATTGGCTATGGCTAAGTTGATGGGTAAAAAGGTGCTGGACCCGTGGGATTTGTTGGCGCAAAGTCCGATTTCTGCCTCTAAGAAAGAACGTTCTTATGAAGAGGGTCTTGGCATGATCAAAGAGGCTTTTGCTCAGGCGGACTCCTCGATGTCAGACTTTGTGGGCATGATGGCGGATAAATCCTGGATCGAGGCCCGTGTTCTGCCGAACAAACGCAATGGAGCTTACTGCACAGGTTTCCAGAAGCGCCGTGAGCCGCGTGTGTTCATGACTTATATGGGTTCAAACAGTGATATTTCAACTTTAGCCCATGAGCTGGGACATGCTTATCATTCCTGGGTGATGCGGGATATGCCTCGCGCACAGACTCGCTATCCGATGACTTTGGCAGAAACAGCAAGTATTTTTTCTGAGACTCTGTTGCACGATGTGCTCTTGGAAAAGGCTCAGACACGTGAAGAGAAAATTGAATTTGCCTGGGGCGAGATTGAAGGAGCGGCCAGCTTCCTTTTAAACATCCCGGCAAGATTTGATTTCGAGAAGAGTTTCTATGATAAGCGTGAAAAGCGCACCGTCAGCTCGGATGAGCTGACTCAGTTGACGGACGAGGCTTGGACGAAATGGTATGGGCCCACGTTGAGTGCCAACGACAAAATGTTCTGGGCGACGAAGTTACATTTCGCGATGTCCGGAATCAGCTTCTATAACTATCCGTACACGTTTGGATATCTGTTCAGCATGAGTGTTTATGCCCGCCGCCAGGAATTGGGTAAGGACTTCATGAAAACTTATATCAATATCTTGCGCGACACGGGTCGTATGAGCGCGGAAGATCTGGTGCAAAAACATCTAGGGGAAGACATTCGTCGTCCTGAGTTCTGGAAGAAGTCTATTGCGGTGATTAACAGGAAAATTTCAGACTTTGAAAAGCTGGCTTTAAGTTAGGAAAACGAAAGAGCGCACAGAGATGTGCGCTCTTTTTATTTCTAGTGCTTTGCTGCGCGCATGGCCTGAACCTTCAGGCTGGCTGGGCGACTGTGACAGGTTTTGCTCCATTTGGAGATGTTCGGATAGATTGAAAGGTCGTACTGCAAAGCATGTAGAATGCCGACGACAGAGGCGACGTTTAGGTCCGCCACGGTAAAGCGATCGCCCACCAAATAATTTTTGCTGTTCAATCCTGATTCCAGGGTATTCAGATACCGAGGCAGGTGTTTTTTGGCGTCTTCGATCACTTTTGGATTCTTGTGTTCTGCTGGGACAAAGAGTTCCTGAATCAACCAGTCAATCGCAGGTTTTTGCAGATCCACCAGGGCCCAGAAGCTCCATTGCAGGATGTGACCTTCTTCATCAAGGTTTTGTGGCGCCAAAGGACTGTTGTGTTTTTTTGCCAGATAATTGGTGATCGCCATGGATTCCCAAAGCACGTATTCGCCATCAATGATAGCTGGGATTTTTCCGTTGGGATTGATTTTCAGAAAGTCTTCGGACTTGTGCTGCTGTTCGCGCATGTTCAAAGGGACTTGTTCGTAGGACAGTCCCAGCTCTTCCATCATCCAGTAACAACGACCAGCACTTGAAAGTGGGGAGCCATAAATCTTAATCATAAATAAAACCTTTCTTCTTGGGGCTTGATAGGTCTTATAGACTAAGGAGTGTTCCGTCGTTTCAGATACTATCGCCGTAGGGCGACTATAACTTAGAACTTATTCGTTGATAAAAGAAAACTCTGCGTAACGTTCCTCATCACTGAAGTAGGTCTGGTAATCAGAGGAAACGTAGCTGCCTTCGATGATACGGCCTGCTTTGCAACCCTTTAAGGATTCGCGTTTGCCGTTGAAGTCGCAGTCGCCAACATACCAAGCCTTTTCAGAGTATTTGATTTTATAGCCGATCAGGCGGGAGTCTTTGTAGAATGCCAGAACCTCGTCCAAACGAGTGCGGCCAGCTGCGTGATAGTCACCTTCCAAAATAGTGTCGCCCCAAACTTGAGCCTGATCCAGGGCAACGGCTTTCAGGGCCGCGCGGGTATCTTCGGACAGTTTGTTCAGTCTTTGTTTTTGGCTGTACACGACTTGATTGGAATAGCCGGACTTGCAAGGACTTGCCTGGCAGGCATGTTCATAATGAGCGGCTTCTTCGTAGAATTTGTCGCCGTTGGGACCCATCTGATCCGCCAAAGCCGTAGAGGAAACCATAAACCCCAAAAGTGCTGTGAGTGCAGTTTTCAAAGACATTTATACCTCCCCTGATGAGGAGAATATGCGCCGAAACCGAGAGAATTTTTAATACATAGAAAAGAACTTATTATACGGAAAATGAATCATCACCGAACAGGGGGGTGGTCCCTCTGTTCGATGGCATTGATGGGAACTATTTCAGACGGAAAACAGCGGAAAGTGGCTTGTGATCAGAGGTTTCAATGTCGTTGTGAAGCTTGGTGGAGATGGGGGCCAGGCCGCGTACGTAGATATGGTCCAACTTGAACCTGCGGTTATCATTGGCAAATGCCAGTTTGTGCATTTGCAGACGGCCCAGGATTTCATCCAGATAAGCCAAACGGTTCTTGTTCCAGGAATTGAAGTCCCCGGCAAAGATCAGAGGGCCTTGGTGTCTTTTCAGGAAGGAGGCCACTTGCTCGATTTGCTCTTTGTTCAGGCGGTCGGTGACGAAGTTAAGCCCGTGGATATTGGCAACCCATAATGTGTCAGAGCTGTTGGCCAGCGCGTATTCTGTGACCAGCACCATTTTTGGGGTTTTGATCACTGGTTCGCGGCCCGGGCTGCGCAGGAAGTGCACCATCATCGGGCCCGCGTAAGAACCGTTGACCACGCCGGTTTGGTCGCCGTCTTTTTCAATGAAGCTGGTGACAAAGTCCCAGCAGAAGTTTTTCTGGCGTTGCAGAACTTTGGGCATGTAGGAATCAATCATGCCTTCCTGAATCAGAACAATGTCGGACTTAGGAACGAAGAATTCAAAGTCGCGGGCCCAGGAATCGCGGGCTTCCGCTTTTTTGATATTCCAGACGAAAAGATTGAAGTTGGCCGGCAGGAATTCCTGATGGCAGGTTCCAAACTGTGTATGGACGTCTTTGTCGTCCGGAATTTCATTTTTTTCTTCATTGGAAAAGGCAATGGAAGAGGCGAACAGAGACAGAACGAGGATCAATCCCTTGATCATAGCGGCTCCTTAAGGAGGCCTCTCTTCAGTGAGAGGCTTTGTATTCTTTTAAAGTTTTTTCTCCAGCACAGTGAACTGCAATCCTTCCACTTTCGGAATACCAAAGCGTTCGTCACCATAGGGGAAAGGTTTGGTTTCTTTAGTGTCCTTGAAACCGTGCTTTGCATACCAGGCGATCAGCTCTGCGCGAATTGAAATCACTGTCATGAAAATGGTATTACAATCCCAGAATTCTGCAAGAGCTTCTGCTTCGCTCAAGAGCATCTTGCCGAGGCCCTTTGATTGCAACTCGGGGGACACAGTTAACATGCCCAGATACATTTTTGTGCCTTGTTTTTCGACGTGAACACAGCCGAGCAGATCCCCGGTGTCATCATCTTCAGCAACCAAAATCACAGACTCTTCTTTGTCGATCAGCGCCTGAATGCCCTGGGCATCAACACGTTGACCATCCAACAAATCAGCCTCGGTCGTCCACCCCACCTTGGAACTATCCCCACGATAAGCAGAATTAACCAGCTCAACCAAATCTTCAACATGACTGTCATCAGCCTGTGTAAATTCAATATGCATAACCACTCCAAAGGCCAAAGGTACCTGCTCACTTTTGCAGAAGCGTGGCGTTGAGCGCGCTGCTTCTGCAAAAGTGAGCAGGTACCTTTTAGGTTTTTTTTGCGTAGATGAAAAGCTCTTTGCCTTGGCGGCGTGGAACTGATTTTTGCCAGCGACCCCAGAAGATTGGTAGATAGGAGGACTTCAGGCGTTGGCGCAGTTCCCACTCGGTGCCGCCGTAGGGAGGCCCCTGACGTTTTTCAAAGGTGAAGAAGACACCCATCAAATGGCCACCCGAAACCAAAAGGCGATTCCAGATTTTGACCAGTTCCTGGCGTCGTTCCGGATTGATCGCGCAATAACAGGTGTGCTCAAACACAACGTCGAAAGATTGATGGAAATCTGCAGGCAGCTTGAAAAGATCGGCTTCCACAAAAGTCATATTCGGCATGTGGCCGTAAAGTTTGCGCGCGCGTTCCAAAGCCAAAGGAGAGATATCCACCGCTGTGACAAAGTGACCAGCCGCCGCGAAGAGCGCGGCATCGTGGCCTTCGCCACAACCTAAAACCAGCACGCGGGAACGGGCGATTTTCAGTCGGGGAAGCATGTCTTTTAAGGCTTCAGCGGGCTCTCCCAGATTCCATCCGGGGTTGGCCTCTTGCTGATAGATCTGGCTCCAGTAGGATTCTTTTTCGACGTCTTTGTTCGAAGACCAATAGGTGGGAATGTCGTAGGTATTGCCGTTAAATTCGATAAAGTCGTCGCCGAATTCCTCTAGCAAGTTAAAGAAACTGGCTTGGGCTTTTCGGGACATGACGAAGGGAACTTTGTTGGAAGTGTAGCCGTGGAAACGGTCCCACTCATCCAAAGACAGCGATTCCAGTTCAAAGGCATAATGCACGCCGAACGGAAGTTGGATTTCCCAGGTTTTATCGTTTTTTAAATGAACTTGAGAGGCGACATAAGGTTCGTCGAAGGCTTCAACGATGACAGGGATTCCGCCGAAGGTGGATAGCAGGGTTCCACCCTCATGAACCTTCAGATTTTGCAGGATTTCCTGTCCCACCAGAGGGTCCTGAATGCGAACTTCGCGGCTCAGGGGGATGCCCTCTTCGTCAATCTGAAGGAACTGATTAGGGATAGGCATTATTTTGCCGGAGTTGCAGTTGGTGCAGGAGTCGCAGTCGGAGTCGCTGTTGGAGCAGCTTCTGCTGGAACTTCTTCCGCACCCGGAGTGATTGTGGAACCTTCAGTGAAAATAACAATGTCGTTGGTGGTTTTCACGGATTGAAGAACCCATTTGTCCACGTTTTCCTGATCGGAAATATCACGGTAAAGAACGGCCTCACCTTCGATGACCTGTTCCATGGATTCGCCATCTTCGGCAACGTCAGTGAATTTGTAAGCAAATACGGCGCGAACTTTGTTGTCGCTCAAGGTTTCAGTCCACAAACGAGTGATAGCCAGGTCTTTGGCGTGGGGTCTTTTGCTAGTCAGGGTCTGAGTGATAAGGTCCGCCAATTTAGTCTGAATGCCGGAGTGCGTCTCGAATCCTACAGCCTGGGAGGTGTGGATCACATTCCATGTCCAAACAAGGGCAGCAATGAAAATAACCAGGCTTACAATTTTCTTCATCTCTAGGGGTCCTCTCTCGGTTTACTCAGTGTGATAAAACTGACATCCTTATCCGAGCATGATATTCCGTTTTTTTCAACACTCGTACAGAGAGGGTATCTCATGAACCAACAATGGCTGACAATCTTAATGTCGAAGGGGATTGAGCTGGAGCAAAACCTGCGTCAGCAGCTACAAAACGCAAAGGATGGACTCAAATCCCAATTGGAAGATCGGGGTATTCGCCTGAGTGCCGCTGACCTGGCAGCACTTTTGGAAGAGGTCTCACCAAAGGCTTCTCATGCTGCGCTTAGCTATGCGCTTGATATTGTTCGTCCTTTTTCTGCTGGAATGGGCTTGAGAATCTCTCGCTTATCAGACACGCAAGTTGAAATGGCAGTTCCCGCTCGCACTCGCAATTTGAACGAAGTCAAAACTTTGCACGAAGGGGCTTTGACGACGGCAGCGATCGAGGCGGCGAAGCTTTTGTGGGCTCGTCATGCTCCTATGGGAACATTCGATATTCATGTGTCCCGTTTGGAGTCCGAGTTTTTCAAAGTCACCAGCGATGAATGCCGTATCCGTATGGAATTGCCTGAAACCACTCGCGAAGTGGTCTTGGCAGAAATCCGTGATCGTCGTGAATCCAAAGCTGATGCCGAGCTGAAGGTCTTTGATAGCAATGATCAAGCCGTGGCAGAGTTCCGTTTGCAAATGAGTTTTAAACACACGCCAGCTTTGAGCTCGGGCGTGGAAGAATAAGCGCAAGGTTCTATGGAAATTTTAGAGACACAAATTGATTCCAGTTCCCCAGATTTCAAACTTAACCGCGAAGCGATGCTTTCCATCGTGAACGAATGGCGCGAGCGTGTGAATCTGGTGAAACAAGGCGGTGGCGAAGATGCCACCAAAAAACACAAATCCCGCGGCAAAATGACGGCGCGCGAACGTATCGAGGCGCTGGTGGATGGCGGTACGGCCTTCCTTGAGTTTTCGACTTTGGCTGCTTGGGATATGTATGAAGGCCAGGCTCCGGGCGCGGGAGTAGTGACGGGGATCGGTGTGATCCACGGAACGGAATGTGTGATTGTTGCCAACGACGCCACTGTGAAGGGCGGAACTTACTTCCCGATGACGGTGAAAAAGCATCTGCGTGCGCAGGAAATCGCTTTTGAAAACGGTCTGCCATGTATTTACCTTGTCGATTCCGGTGGTGCCTTCCTGCCGATGCAGGCGGATGTGTTCCCGGATCGCGATCATTTCGGCAGAATCTTCTACAACCAAGCCCGCATGTCTGCCGCCAACATTCCGCAAATTGCGGTGGTGATGGGGTCTTGCACTGCCGGTGGGGCTTACGTTCCGGCGATGAGTGATGAGACTGTGATCGTGAAAGAAAATGGGACTATCTTCCTGGGGGGACCTCCTTTGGTCAAAGCCGCAACCGGGGAAGTTGTCGATGCTCAGGAGCTGG
Organism: Bdellovibrio bacteriovorus; assembly: GCF_041888015.1. Classification (GTDB taxonomy): domain Bacteria; phylum Bdellovibrionota; class Bdellovibrionia; order Bdellovibrionales; family Bdellovibrionaceae; genus Bdellovibrio. The sequence continues at coordinate 3,479,222 of NZ_CP168968.1, read as the reverse complement.
GTGGGGCGCAAGTTCACTGTGAAACCTCGGGTGTGACCGATCACTTTGCCGAAGACGATGAACATGCGATTGAAATCACTCGCTCCATCGTGGCGCACTTGAATCACAAGCGCGCAGTACAGTTGAAAACCCTTCCGGTGGAAGAACCGTTGTTTGACCAAAAAGAACTTTACGGCATCATTCCTAAAGACAACCGTGTTCCATTTGATGTACGCGAAGTGATTGCGCGTATCGTGGATGGTTCCCGTTTCCATGAATTCAAACCTCTGTACGGAAAAACTTTGGTGACAGGCTTTGCCCACATCTGGGGCATGCCTGTCGGGATTATCGCGAACAACGGTGTTTTGTTCAGCGAAAGTTCTCTGAAGGCTGCGCACTTTATCGAGCTGTGCGAACAGCGTGAAGTGCCTTTGATCTTCCTGCAAAACATCACAGGCTTCATGGTCGGTAAGAAATACGAAAATGAAGGTATCGCGAAACACGGTGCTAAAATGGTGATGGCGGTTTCCAATGCCCATGTGCCGAAGTTCACAGTCGTGATCGGTGGTTCTTATGGTGCTGGAAATTACGGGATGTGCGGTCGCGCCTTCCAGCCTCGTCAGTTGTGGATGTGGCCGAATGCCAAAATCAGCGTGATGGGTGGCGAGCAGGCGGCGAATGTTCTTCTGACTGTGAAAATGGATCAGATGGCAGCAAAAAAACAAACCATGTCGCCGGAAGAACAAGCAGAGTTTAAACGTCCGACTTTGGAAAAATATGAAAAAGAAAGCGCTTGTTATTATTCCTCAGCGCGCTTGTGGGATGACGGGATCATTGATCCGGCTGACACCCGCAGGGTTCTGGCTTTGGGAATTTCGGCAAGTCTTAACAAGTCCTGGGGTGAAAAAACTCAGGGCGTCTTCAGGATGTAATTATGTCTTTTGTTGTAGTTACAGAAATGAATCAGGTGGCCTACGTCAAGCTTCATAGGCCGGAAGTTCGCAACTCTTTCAATCCCGAGATGATTGCAGAGCTGACTCAGATCTTCACGGATTTGGAGGCTCGCAAGGATCTGCGTGCGGTGGTTCTGCAAGGCGAAGGCAAAGTCTTCTGCGCCGGTGCGGATCTGAACTGGATGAAAGAGATGGTGAATTTTTCTTTCGACCAGAATCGCGAAGATTCTTTAAAACTTTACGGCATGTTTGAAGCCATCGCCCAGTGCAGTCTTCCCGTGATTGGGATGGTTCATGGGGCAGCCTTCGGTGGCGCCTTGGGGCTGGTGGCTGTTTGTGATGAAGTGATCGCTGAAGATAATACACAGTTCTGCTTCAGTGAAGTGAAGCTGGGCATTGCTCCGGCGGTGATCAGTGCCTTTGTGAATAAGAAAGCCGTGGCTGGAAAAGTTCGGCCTTTGATGCTTTCCGGGGTTGTCTTTAACGCCCACGTGGCTCACCAGGCCGGTCTTGTGACCGAGGTGGTGGCAGCAGGCGAAGGGCACACTGTTTTGCAGAAGGTTTTGCACAACTATATGCAATGCGGGCCGGAAGCCGTTCGTGAAACCAAAAAACTTCTTAATGATCTAGATACCTTGAGCTGGGCTGAGCAGCGCGGTCGCACGACAACAGTGATTGCTGAACGTCGTGCCAGTGCTGAGGGACAGGAAGGTTTGAAATCTTTCCTGGAAAAACGTGAGCCCGCATGGAGACTTTCCTAATGAAAAAGTTCACTCGTATTGCCATTGCCAACCGTGGTGAAGTGGCTGTTCGTATTATCAAAGCCTGCGAAGAGATGGGAATTGAAACCGTTCTTTTGCATTCAGAAGCGGATATTAATTCCCGCGCGTTCAGAATGGCGACCAAAACTATTTGTATCGGTCCGGCGCCGACGGCAGAAAGTTATCTGAATATTCAGGCCAATATCAATGGGGCTCTGGCCGGTGGCGCGCAAGCGATTCATCCGGGCTTTGGTTTCCTGTCTGAAAATGCGGATTTCGCTGAGGCTGTGGGGAAAGCGGGCTTGACGTTCATCGGTCCATCCCCGGAAGCCATCCGCGCTTTGGGCGACAAGGTTCACTGTAAAGAGCTGGCCAAACAAGCCGGTCTTCCCTTGGTGCCAGGTTATCAGGGTGAAAATCAGGACGTGGAGCATCTGATTCAGCAGGCTGAGAAAATCGGCTATCCGGTGATCGTGAAAGCGGCCGCCGGTGGTGGTGGCCGTGGAATGAAGCTTTTGAAGTCTTCCACTGATGCCCGCGAATTGATTGAGTCCGCGCAGCGTGAAGGTCAATCCGCGTTTGGTTCACCGAAAGTCTTCCTGGAAAAATATCTGGATCGTGCCAAGCACATCGAATTCCAGGTCTTTGGCGACAGCACTGGAAATGTTCAGCATTTCTTTGACCGTGAATGTTCGGTTCAGCGACGTCACCAAAAGATTATCGAAGAAGCGACATCACCTTCTTTGACTGACGAATTGCGCCGCCGTATGGGTGAAGCGGCTTGTGCGATTGCCACTTTGGGTAAATACAAGGGTGCGGGCACCGTGGAATTCCTTCTGCAAGACGGGGAATTTTATTTGCTAGAGGTGAACACCCGTTTGCAGGTGGAACACCCGGTGACTGAAGAAGTTCTTGGTGTGGATCTGGTAAAAATGCAGATCCTGACGGCTCAAGGGGATTATGTTCACGATGCCAAGCAAATTCGTGTTCCTCGTGGTCATTCCATCGAGTGCCGTATCTATGCTGAAAATCCTTTCTTGGGTGGTGTTCCCTCCACAGGTCTTTTGGGGCATGTGGAATGGCCGGAAGGCCCGGGCCGTCGTTATGAGTACGGCTTTGATGCCAACGACACGATCACGCCTTTCTATGATCCGATGATTGCGAAAGTGATTGTCTGGGATGAAAGCCGTCCGCGCGCGATTCAAAAAATGATTCGTGTGTTAAAGGATTCCGTGGTGTTTGGTGTTCACACCAACATTCCGTATCTGATCGAGATTCTGTCACACAAAGAATTTGTCATGGGCACGATGACGACAAGATTTATTGAAACCTACTTCGGCGAATCTTTGAAAGAGCCGACGTTGACCGATATTGAAAAAACAGTGGCTGCCGGGGCGCTATTGCAGTTGCGTGGTGGGGCGAATGGCGCAAGCACGACATCCTCATCCCCATGGGCATCTTACTGGAGAGGTATCTAAGATGGAAGTGAAAGTACGTATCGACGGCGTTGATCACAAAGCGCAGGCGCAATTGATCCAAGGCACGTTGTGGGTTCACTATAATGGCCGCGTTTTCACTCAGGATGTTTCCACTGGTCGAAAGTCCCGTAAAAAGGGCGGGGCCGGGGGATCTTCAGACCAGGTCATGGCGCCTATGCCGGGTAAAATCACGAAGCTTTTGGTGACAGTCGGGGCAGCGATTGAGCCAGGCCAGGCGGTTCTGGTGATGGAAGCCATGAAAATGGAGTACACTTTAAAGGCCGAGATCGCCGGCACTGTCGATAGCATCAATTGTGCTGTAGGTGATCAGGTGGCCTTGGGTAAAGCTCTTGTGAAAATTAAACCAGCATCCGATAAGTAAGCGCTATGAAAAAGTCAGTTGTTATTGTGGAAATGGGATTAAGAGATGGTCTGCAGAACGAAAAAACCGTTCTGGATGCCGAGACTCGCGCGGAATTCGCAAGACGATTGATTGCAGCCGGAACAAAGCGTGTTGAAATCGGCGCTTTTGTGTCCCCGACGTGGGTGCCGCAGATGGCAGGCACGACGGAAGTGGTGCAGAAGGCTTTTGCCTTGGTTAAGTCCAAGGCGATCCCGAAAAAGACCGAGTTTTCGGTTTTGGTTCCCAACGAGCGTGGCATGCTGGATGCCATTGCCAGCGGTGTGAAAGAAGTGGCGATCTTTGCCGCGTGTTCGGAGTCGTTCTCTTTAAAAAATATCAACTGTTCCATCGATGAAAGCTTCAAACGTTTTGAGCCCGTGATGGCTTTGGCGAAAAAGCATAAAATTAAAGTTCGTGGTTATCTGTCGACATGCTTTGGTTGCCCTTTTGAAGGAAAAGTTTCAGAAGCTAAAGTTGTGAAACTAGCCCAACGCATGCACAAGCTGGGTGTTTACGAGCTTTCCATCGGCGACACCATTGGGGTGGCTGATGTGGGGCAGGTGGAGTCTCTTTTCCGTAAGCTTAAAAAGGTCGTTCCGGCTAAAAAGCTGGCGGGCCATTTTCATGATACGCGTGGGCAGGCTTTGGCCAACATTCTGGCGGCGTACAAACTGGGAATCACGGTTTTTGATACCAGCCTTGGGGGTTTGGGCGGTTGCCCGTATGCTCCGGGTGCGACTGGCAACGTAGCCACTGAAGATGTGGTGTACATGTTCCATGGCCTGGGCGTGAAGACGGGTCTGAATCTGGATAAGCTGATTGAGATCAATCCGTGGATGGCAGAGAAAATTCAACACCCACTTCCTTCGAAAGTGGGTAAAGTCGGCATGCTGAAGCCGCTAGGGAAAGTTCAGGCCAAGGTCTAACACCTTGGCTTTTTTCTTAATAACCCACCCCAAAAGACAGCGTGTGCTGGAACTCATTCTTGGACATGTCTGAATAGTCCTTAAAGACCATGGTCGTTCCGGCATTCAAAGAAAATACTCCCAAGCGAATACCCAGATTGATACCGGCATACGGATCGTACTTCAGTTCTTTTTCTTTCGTGGTTACCACACCGCCAGAAGTGGTTTCTTCTTTGCCTTGAGTCGCTTGCGCGCCCAAGCGGCCGGTTGAGAAGAAATAGTTGTTGAAGCGATAGGTGGAACGGACGCCCAGTTTGTATTTGTCATCTTGGTGATAAATTTTTTCTGGAGCGGTGGAATAGGTTTCAGTATCAGAAGCGCGTGTGTATTCCGCTTCGGCAGACAGGATGTCTTTCCCAGCAGTCAGGCGCAAACCATACATGGTGCGTGTGGCGAGGTGACCTTTGGGATAAGAGCGATAAACCGTTTCATAACCGTAAAGAGGCTCTACCGAATATCCAGAACCCTTAGTCAGAGTAAAAGAGCGAGCAGTGGCTATGCTTGATGCCAACAGGACGAAGAGAGAGAGTAAGATTGAACTGCGCATACGGACTCCTATATGAGGCTTATCGGACAGGAGTGGGGGGAGTTGACAGTCCAAGGTCCAAAGAGGTCTGCCAACTGTACTTTGGTATGTTTGTATCCTAGAAGAAGAACTTCAAATTCAGCAGCGCAGAGCTGATGACACCCTTGGTTTTTTCATTGCCGGTACTGGTGCTCATATTGAGCTCTGTGGTGGTGGAGCGGCCAATGTACTCGATGGCGAAGTTGTCAGTGAAGAACCAGCCCAGCCCCAAAAGAGCTCCGACTCCATTTTTTACTTCCAGGGATTGCAGGCTGGAGGCCGATGTGAATTTTGTCATTCCATAGGTGATGGCCAGAGGAATGTAGAAGGATTCCCAGCGGTACAGGGTTCCGGCGTAAAGAAAATGAGTCTGATATTTGGAGGTGTCAGAGGAGGAAACCGGGATCGAGATGCCATTAACGGATATTTTATTAAGTTTTCTTTCCGCCCCATAGTGGAAGCCAGAGATAAATCCCCACGAGTGCGGACTGGCATTCCAAAGATTGATTCCGAACTCGGCAGACCCGTCGTATTCCATATTATATTTGGCTGAATAGGGTGTCCCATTGTTCACACCTGTTCCGTCAAGGGTGACAAGGTAGTTGGGACTATATCCAACCTGAAGTCCCACCTTCCAGTCGGCTCTTGCGACAGAGCAAAAAACAAATCCTAGCAAGACAGAGACAATGAGTTTCACCGCAATCCTCCTTGGCAGAGGATAGGAAGGTCCCGATTCGTTGTAAACTTTATATTATTTATCTATTCCAAGGTACTGAGCTCGGGGGACGTGCCACCACAAGGCAGAAGTTGAATCGAGAGCTGATAGACGGCGCTTTTATCACCTTTGCCTTTGAACTTTTTGGCGAAGCCCTTTTTCATTTTATCGATATACTCGATAGCTTCCGGTACCAGGCTTGGGTCAAAGACTGTGAACATCATGCTGAAGTCAGAGCTTTCTTTGGCCGTCTGGCTTTCCAGAGCTTGAACGGCGTTCTTGAGTGCCTGGGTTTTGCTGGCATGAATGCTTTCAGCAAGTCGAGAACGGTCAGTAAAGTAGAACTGGGCGGTATTGCGAAGACGCTCTTTATGTTCTTCGACGATACCAAGTCTTTTCAGGCGATCCACGGCCTCTTGGGCTTCGGCAAAGGAAATTCCAAAGTATTGGGAGATGCTTTGCACGCTGCCATCATAGTGACTGGAATCGAAGAAGGTCACCATTGCCAGATGATACCACTTTTTAAAGAACATCAGCTCGTCTTCAGGGATGCGCTTTGAAAGGATCTCCTGGGGCATGGTTTTACTGGAGGGATAGAAATCCTTAAAGGCCTCCAGGCATTCCCAAGCCTTGGTGTCGGTGGGGGCGATTTCGGTAAGAACTTTTTTTACGGTCGATTTGTTCATCACCCTTTTGCCGTGCAGCGCCTGAGAAAGGGTTGAAGCGCTGACCCCTACTTTTTTGGCAAAAGATCTTAATGAGAATTGAGGATTGCGGGTTTGAACATTCGCCAGATGGCTTTTAATCAAAGATAGGACGTGCTGGTTGGCTTCCGAAAGTTCCATAACATCAACTGTACGCGGGGTGGGGGTGCCTTTTGTAGTCTTTAGTGCCGAGCCACAGGAAAACTAGACAGAGCGGCTGTTTCCCCCGAAACGGCGAGCCCAAAAAAGTTCGATTTTCCTTACCCGATTGTCATCTTTTTGGTGTAGAAGAGGCCAATCAAAATTTCGGAGGGTTTATGTTGAAAGTTTCTGCGAGTTTGTTCCTGTCTCTTGTTTTGTCTGCAGGCTGGGCTTTTGCTGATGCAGTTGAAACGCGTAAGGTTTTTGATGGCATGTCTGTTTATTGCAATGAAGATAAAGATTTGAACAAGAAGGGCTTTGTTCTTGAGGGTGTTCAGGCTTTGAATCTTGGAAACGGCGAGACTCGTTTGTTCCTTAACCCAAGTTTTGTAAAGTGCACGGCTCAAGGTTGGAAGAGCATTTCCTCTGAGCAATTCCTGAGTTCTTCCGTAGTTGGTTTGGATAACAAAGTTTATTCTGTAAAAGGCTTGGCTCCAGAGGTTCTGTTGGTGGACTCTGCTTGGCAGAATTACCGCTTGGTTCCATTGGATAAGAATGTGGCGATTGATGTGCGCTCTGTTGATTTCATGAATAAACAACAGCAAGAGCAATTGAAGCGTGATGGTCGTACAGTTCTACAACTTGATGTTTCCTTGAGAAGTCATGTTATGTATTCAACAGAAGGTGGGGAAGCAACCAGCTTGGGTTACAATACGACAGGTTCTTTCCGTTTGTATCTGCAGGTTGAAGCGGGCCTGAACGGTTTGAATGTCACTTCCGTGACAACACACTAAGTTCTGATATTGCATTGATCTTAATGAAAAAAGGCACCTTCGGGTGCCTTTTTTATTTTTCAGAGTGTGAAGGGGATTACTTGTCCCGTCTTGCAGAGACTTGCCCAGCGATCTCGGTTTGCATAGCCAATTCTGGATAGAGTTTGGAATACCAGTACTGATTTCTAAGAATGCCTGCAACATACTCGCGGGTTTCGTCAAAAGGGATCAAATCCACAAACAGCAGCGGATTATCAACCGGATAACGCTTCATCCATTTTCTGACATTTCCCGAGCCCGCATTGTATGAGGCCAGAGCTTTCATATGATCATTCTTGTATTCTTTGACCAAGGCCGCGAAATAGCGGGCCCCCAATTGAATATTGGTGGCGGGGTCAAAAAGCTCTTTGTCCGAAACAGCACGACGGCGCAGGTCGCTGGCTGTGCGAGGCATCAGTTGCATTAGGCCGGCAGCCCCGACGGGGCTTTTGGTATTCGGATTAAAGGAACTTTCCTGTCTCATCAAAGAGATCAGCAGGAACGGGTCCTGATCGCGATGATGTTTCATCACCAGATCCGAGAACGCCAGCGGGTAATAGTAGGAAAGATTCTTCAATGTCTTGTATTGCGGGTGTCTTTGGAACAGACGGCTCAGCACGGTAAAGCGCTGATGGTTCATGTCCTCAAACTTTGCCAGCAAGGTGGCTACATAAAGCTGGAAGCCAGGTTCGGCCTCTGCAAGTTCTGCGTAGTCGATAAACTCCAAGGTCCTTTTGGCCAGACTTTCTTTTTGCTGCTCCAGGAAGTGTTCAACCAATTGGATAGCGCCATTGAGATCCTCATAAGAGCTGCGTGTTTGGACGCGTTGGTCACGAAGTTCAGAGACCTTTTGATAAGGCCCGTCTTCCATGGTCGCATAGTCCGTCAGGATGTGATAGCTCAACGGGAAGTTGGTGAAGTGATCTTCCATCGCGCCTTCAGAAACTTTGTTTCCTTGTTCGCGCTCATTATGATTAATCCAGAACTGCGCCCGAGAGGTCAGAGCCACATCTTTGGAAACTTCAGAAAGCTTTTTCAGGAAGCGGGTCGCGGATTCTGGTTGATTCTGCCAGACTTCCATCAGTCCACCACGATACAGTCCCAGTTCGCTGATTTCTTTGTCGGAACCGCAGTCCATGGCCCGTGCATAAAGGGCGCGCGTTTCAGCCAGAACTTTTTGATCTGGAAGTTTTTCTTCCAGCTTAAATGCCAGAGCAGCAATCACGTGCGGCGACACGCAGACTGATTTTTTTGTGATCTGTTCAGAAAGCTGCTGGCGTTCTTTCACACTCAGGCGAGCAATGGTCTTGATACCTTCAGAAGCGCTGGCGTTGACGATTTTATCCCACTTCTTCTGACGAACAAGCTTTACGGCTTCAGGGGCCTTCAGGCGCAGATCTTTTTGTTTTTCAGAGGCGTCCTTGTCCTTATAGAAGCTTTTGCACAGAACCTCATTGCGTTCGATATGGCAGCCCTTATAGCGGGCCGCGAAGAAGTTGTGCTTTTCATTGAGTTGAATAAACAACTCGGCCGCCTCTTTATGTTCCAAAGACACCGGGGAAGGGCTGGCCTGTACATTTTGTAGCATGTGCCCAAAACTGGCATCGAAATAGCAGCCCGCCATCACCCCAATCAGGGTTACGGAGCTTGAAATCATTAATAAAGTTGAGAACCGGTTTTTTTTCATATCTCTTGCTTTGGGGTAATTGCACTAAGCGTACCCTTTGATGCCTAAGCAAAAGAAAATGAGATCCTGTTTAGGTGTGGATTAAATGTCTCAGTTTGAGATCGAATTTAGGAGCCTTGGCAGGCTTTCACTTTGGAAGGAGTGAAGTTATAGATCATGGTGCCCCCGTTTTTCAGGACACCACTTTTAAGTTGATCCAGATAGGGAGGAGCAGAGCCTAAGGTGGCTTTCCCGCGAGCTCTTGTATCCAGAGTCCCTGCGACCCCCAAGCAACCTTGAGTGGGAGTATAAGGGTCCCATCCGTGCAGCAGGACGCCGCGACCGTGAATATCCTGATTTTCAGGTTCAAGGCCCACAAGCTCAATGCCGTCGCGAATATTTCCGCCGCGAGGAGGACTGTAGGCTTTTGTCATAATGGCGCCGTTAGGAGTTTTCAGTGAGCCTCGGCCATTGCCAAAGCCACCTTCGCCGCGTGAAACCCAGAGAGGATTCTTATCCAGCACGGACGCCATGGAGCCATCGGCGTTGAGAATCCACATTTTCCCCATGACTCCACCATTGGAGAAGTCATTGAAGATAAAGACATCGCCTTTGACTTTGTCTTTATTTTTCTTCAGAGCTTCCATGGCCTGTTTCAGTCCACAACTTAAAGTCTTGTCGTTCTGAAGGGCGGTCGGGAAGTTTTTCTCATCACAGTTTTCAGCACTTTTGGGGTTGAGTGTTTTATTTGTTTTTTCAATCTTTTCGGTCATGGCTTCGGCCATGGCGACGGATTCATTGACCTCGACCCCTTTGGTGGCAGGAGCCGTGGACTTTTGCGAACCAAGACCGAATAGCCCCAGGAACCATTCAATCAGATTGAAGCTGCCGGTCTTGTACGCGGGAACGTCTGTGTTCAGGGTGCAATTGGTGGTTGAGCCTGAACCGGAACAGGTTGCGGATTCGGTGGTAAGGTCTGCTTGTTGAACGACGAGATTGGAATTTTTCGCCAAGGCCTGAAGATCGGCACTGTCCGAGGAATTGTCGGTGCCTTTGATTTCAGTGACTTGGTAAAGACTGTTGTTGTCCACTTTTTTAAGGAAGCCACTGCCGCTTTCATACTGAGGACTGACGTAGCGGGTGTTTTCATTTACGGGCTTCAGGGTCACAGAGGAATTCTTGGGTAAAGCCCCAATAGGCATTACGGCTTCTGTATCAGAAGCTGCACCACAAACCGAGTGGAGAGAGAAAACCAAGGCCCCAAGTAAAATGGATCTCATTGTTTCAATGTAAATGAAAAACACTCTGATAAGTAAGGCCAGTTTATGTCAAATGACGACTTGGTCCTGTTCCGGGAGGTTCGCAAGGGACGTGGGAATCCCTTGCGCTGTTCTTAGGTCTAGAACCAGAATTCCGCTCCTACAGAGGCGTTGAAGCCGTCCGCCAGGTAGCTGTAGGTCTCTTGGTAGCGGTTGTTGGTTAGATTGTTCAAACGTGTGAACACGGTGCGATCCGGAGTCCAAGCGTAAGAATATGCTGCATTGGTAGTCACATAACCTGGCAATACAGTCGGAGCGGACTGGAAACCATTGTCTGTGCGGGTGCCAGCGCCAATGAACTCAAGTGAACCGGTGTGTTTTTCCAGAGTGTGCAGATACTTAAGGCTTCCATTCACCAGTGGGCGACGCAACAACCAACGATCGTTGTCGATGTCACGAGGTTCTTGATAGCCATAGGTGGCAATCAAAGTTCCATTCTCGAACGGACGCAAAGTGTAGGTCACATCCACACCGCGAGTTTTGGACTTGGAGACGTTATTGTATTTCATAGTCGGGAAAGAACCCGTGATCTGCAAGAGGTCTGTGAATTCTGCATAGAATAAAGTCACAGACAGGTTTTGCTTTTCTGAAACGGCCCATTCCTGCATCAGGCTGTATTGGGTCGCTTTCTCTGTTTTCAAATCCGGATTTCCATAAGAAGAAAAGAGCTGGAATAAAGATGGAATCTTGTAACCGGAAGCCACTTCCAATTTGGTTCTTTCAAACAGAGCCAAACCCAGTTGATAAGTGGATACCGGGTCCTGGTCGTCCCAGTTTTCAAGACGGCCACCCACAGCCAATGAAAAGCCCGGTGTCCAGGTGTAATCCGTCTTTAAGAACAGACCTCTTTGCTCGCTGAACTTGTTGACCGTTTCCGTGCCTTTGTTTCTGTAAACGAAGTCCTCGTAGATGTAGCTTAAGCCGCCATTGACGGACAGCTGTTCACCCTTGTACGGAGTGAAGTCCACGCGTGCTGTTTTTAGATTAGCGCCATAGCGCTGATCCGTGCCTGTGGGATTATTCACGTCCGGTGGAGTTGTTTTGGGCCAGTCGTATTTGCGCAGACTGTTTTGCATGCTCATGGCCAAGCGTGGTTCCCAGGCGATATCATTGAATTTCAAATGAGCGGAGGCCGCAGTCTGACGGGTATAGGTTTCAAAGCCTTCGGTGTCATAAATTCTGTTGGAGGCACGGTCCGAACCTGGAGAATTATTGAGATCCTGAAGGAAGCTGCCTTTCACATGGCCTTCCACAGAGCCTTTCCAGGCATAGGCCGCATCGCCGTTCCAATTATTCTGTGCATAGCTTTTGTCAGAGTCTTCAACCGGAGACCGGGAGTCCTTCCAGGAGCCGTGTCCGCGCATCAGGAAAGCGTGGGTTTCATCCAGTGCTTCCGTGTGGACCGCCGTCACATCGCGGAAGTTCTGAGTTCCGGCCTGAACCTGCAGACCTGTTTTGGTTTTGAATTCCTGAGGAATGGTGTCGATCTTGATAACGCCGCTGAGTGCCTGGCCGCCATAAAGGACGGTCTGGCCCCCTTTGATGATTTCAATGCGGCGAACCGATTTAATATCCAGAGAATTCAGGTTGAAGGTTCTTTGGATTGTTGAAGCATCATAGAAGGGCACACCATCAACGATGATCATCACATGGCTGGAATCGCCACCGCGGATAAAAATAGAGTTTGGCTGGAAGGCCGTGCTCACAACAGTGACGTTGGCCTGACTGGAAAGCAGACTGGTGATATTGGGTGCGCGGGATTCTTTGATGGTTTTTTCGTCGATGATGACTTTGTTGGATGTGTTAAACACAACATCCTCAACCACGGTTTCAAAGCTGGGGATAGCTTCCTGAGCAGAAGCCACAGTCGCCACAAGCAGGCTGGCAAGAAGAACAGAATATTTCACGTTGTATTCCTTTAGACGTACAGACTTAATTTACTTCCAACTTAAATCTATAGGTGTAACGGATCTTAACGGCAACTGATTCCTTGCCTTTGAAAGCTGGTTGAAACTCGAAATTCTTCAAGGCTGCCACGGCGGATTCATTCAAGCCATGGCCGGGACCACTGATAACCTTGACTTGTCGTACCTGGCCTTCGCGGTCGATCAAAATCTCCAGCAGAACTGGGCCGTCAACACCCGCCGTCTTTGCTTCGGCCGGATACTGGGCTTTGACTTCTCGTTTTACTTTTGGCAGACGTGTGATTTCACTCCAGCCTACAACGGGGAGGGAATCATCACCGAAGCTCTCAGATCCGCCAGAGTTCTCTGAGGAGGTCTGATCCGCGGAATTATCAGAAGAGGCGGTGGCTGTGGTTGCAGAACTTGGAGAAGCTTGGGGCGGGAGTGCCGCCATCTTGGGTGAAACTACTTTGTTGGCAGGAGCCAGGGCTGTCGTCGGACTGACAACAGTAAGATCCACAATCTCGCCAATCTCAGTCTGAGAAGAGGGCGTGGAAAGGCTCAAGGTCCCCAGGGCCAGCAAGTGCAAGACAATTGAGAATAAGATACAGGCAATCAAGATCTTCAAGCCCTATGAACTTCTCATAAATTCCTTCTAAGTCAATATGCCGGGCTTTTGTTAGGGGGCTTGTGGGTTGGAATAAGTTGTAGTATTCTATGTAAGTCGGGCGCTAAACCCGACGTCTATGAGAAATTAAATCCGTCATCTTATTCTTTTTCTAAGAACACTCTGATGCCCTTCCGGGCTATGGACGGATATTTTAATATGCAAAATCATTTATTTCAGGTGACCGCGAGGTCCTTGAGTTACGAGCTTCCTCGTGGGGAAAAGCTCTTCTCAGATATTTCATTTACATGGAACTTTCAGCGCTGTGCTTTGGTGGGCCCCAATGGAGTTGGCAAAAGCACGCTGGCGAAAATTATTTCAGGAAATTTGGCAGCCACCCAGGGGGAACTCTTGGTGGATCAGGCCGTGGTGTATCTCGCGCAGATGCAGGAATGCTCGCAGGCCACGGTGGCAGAGTATCTCATGGCCTTATGGGACAGTCCTTTGGCGGACGCTTCTGTTTGGGGACCACTGCTGCAAAACATTTCATTGGAAAAACCCCTGGCAGAATTGAGCGGGGGAGAGTGGACACGGGTGCGTATTGCTGAAGCTCTTTCGCGAGGGGCCGGTCTTCTGATTCTGGATGAGCCCACCAACAACTTGGACCGCGAGGCGCGTGCAGTGATCCGTGAATTTGTACGTCGATATGCGGGCTCGTTACTGGTGATCAGTCATGATCGGGAACTGCTGGAAGAAGTCGACGGCATTTGGGAGCTTTCCAGCCAGGGCTTGCAAAGTTATGGTGGCTCGTATTCAGCGTATGAAGAACAGAAATATGCCGAACGTGAACTGCTGGCGAACAAGATTGACCGGGCTCGCCGGGACAAAAAGAAGGTCGAACGGGAACATCAGGAAAAGTTGCGAACCCAGGAAAAGCGCATGCGCGCAGGGCAGGCTTTGGCTGATAAAGGGGGGCTGCCGCGAATTCTGGTTGGTGGATTGAAGCGGCGGGCACAGGAAACTCATGGAAAAATTCAGGCCCGCGAGGAAAAGCGTGTCGAACAAAAACAAGAGGAGCTGGGCGCCTTGATCCAGTCGCAGAAGATGGAAACCAATCTGGGTCTGGATTTGACTGGTACGGCGGTTCCGGAAGGAAAACTGATTTTTGAACTTCAGGATTTCAATCTGCGCTATGAAAATCAGGAACATTTTCTTTGGGCCGAGCCTCTGACCCTGACCTTGCGTGGTCCTCAGCGATGGGCTTTGATGGGGCGTAATGGATCGGGCAAAAGTTCGTTGATCAAAGCCTTGATGGGGCAGATGTCTTTGGCTGTCAGCACGGGTGTTTGTCGTCTGGGTGACGTGAAAGTGCGTTTATTGGATCAACAGTATTCTTTGTTGAATCCGGATATGTCTGTCCTGGAAAATGTTCTGGAGCAGAGTCAGCGAGACCCCGTTCAGTTGCGAAACCAATTGGCTCGTTTTCAATTTATGGGAGAGATGGTGAACAGGCTGGTTCGGGATCTGAGCGGTGGCGAAAAGCTGAAAGCGGCCTTGGCGAAGATTTTCTTGTCGGACCCTGAGGCCCAGTTCCTGATTCTGGATGAACCGACAAATAATCTGGATCTGGACAGCTTGCAGGTTTTGGAAACAGCACTGCTCGATTTTAAGGGGGCTCTTGTGGTGGTGTCACATGATGAAAGGTTCTTGGAGGCGGTGGAGGTGAGTTCTCGAATAGAGCTGCGCTAAAGGCCCGGCCTTTGCAATCTGTCTGGATTGCTATGATAGCTCGTTGGTTGACCGCCCTCAGTTTCCTGTGTTTTGGCCTACTTAGCCTTTTTGTCGTTCAGATGACAAGAAGGCCGCTCTGTATTGAATCCAAGGTTGTCGAAAGAATCGACAGGCTGGGAGTTCAATCCACGGACACCATTTATCGTTGTGCTGTGAACAAGGAAACACCCTTTAGCACTTACTTCAGTGAACAAAGCCGGGATCTGACCTACAGAATTCAAAAGACCGAGCGCCTTTTGGAAAGCATTGAGCCCTTTGAAAGAAAGATTCAGCTGACCATTATGGAGGATCGCCCGTATCTGTTTAAAGTGCGGGGACATCATATCTTTATTGGTGAAAAGCTACTGGCGGCTCCGGGTCATCTGGAAAAGGCGTTGGCAAAAGCCTGGTACCGGGAACGCAATGACGGTTTCTTTGCTCAACAGGCTTTGATGGAGGAGGTCTTCACAGACTTCCTTGTCTATTTGGATCTGGGGGATTTGGATATTGGTGATCCGAATACTCACCTAAAAACAGCTTTGCGCAAAGTAAAGTGGCCCTATGTGCTGAAGTCGGTTCCGGCTTACTGTGATTCCTCGTGGAAGCAGTCTGAACATTTTGGTTTGTGTCAGGATAAAGAGGAAGCCAATCAGATTCTGGCAGATCAGGTCGTGGAAATGAGTCTTCGTCCTTTACTGGTGACCAGTTGGGTGAATGCTTATCGCGGCCTTTCCATGAAAGAGCGTTTTGATTTCTACCGCATGATTCCGACCTTGCTTCGTTCGGAGCATTCAGAGCCGCTGCC
This sequence comes from Bdellovibrio bacteriovorus, assembly GCF_041888015.1. Taxonomy (GTDB): domain Bacteria; phylum Bdellovibrionota; class Bdellovibrionia; order Bdellovibrionales; family Bdellovibrionaceae; genus Bdellovibrio. Next base: position 3,463,675 of record NZ_CP168968.1, on the reverse strand, counting down.
GATTGTGGGTGGTGCCTTTGTGGGAGAAAGAACCACGACGTTGCTGAAGGCTGCGGAGGCCATTAAGAATGTGAATATGTTTGTCTCTAAGACCAAGGCCATCAAGGATTCGGAAAGTCATCGCGTCTTTGTGGCGAACTTTACCAATGAACTGCGCGGCAATGGCTTCCAGGATGCCTTTGCCGAGGCGTCCTTTGATGTGTTGTTTATTGCTCACGGTGATCTGACCGAAAAATCAGCGGTGCTAAAGCAGTTCATGAAGATTGCCAAAGCTCAACCGAAGATTCAGATTGCTTTGCGTGATGATGAAAATCTTTGGATGCTTCCATCCAAGTATCCAATCCCGGTGAAATCCTTTGGCGAGATCAAATCCACACGCACAATCGTGGAAAAATGCGGCGGCTATAACTTCAGTTATGTGATGGACTATGCCGATGAAACAGAGAAGTTGCTGGTGGTGGATCACTGCGATCTCGATAAAGAGATTCACTATACCCGCTATCTTCAAGAAGGTGCAGAGGGCTTTGGTGCCCAGAATAAAGGAACCGCTTTTGTGCAGTTCCACTTGCCTTCATTGCTGATGAAGCGCGCTGAGCTGGAACAAGTTTCCAATGTCTTTGAGTTTATTCAAAAACGCGATGTCGAAAGCTCTTCGTTTAAGAGTCTGGGCTGGATGGAAGTTCACTGGAGTGAACAGGCCAATGCTTATCAGCCTAAAGCCAGCATCGATGCTATCGAGTGGTTCCGCATTCCAAACTGACTTCGTCTTCTAGGGTTGTTCCAGGCTGGGCAGCTCTTCACGGAAGCTGGTGATTTCGCTGTTGAGCTTGTCACGGTTGCTTTCCAATGAACGGATGTCGTTTTCCAGATTAGAAACTTCCGAACGCTTTATGGAAAGGTCCGAATCCAAAGACTGGATCTGGGCCTCGAAATGGGTCACCAGATAAGATTGTTTCGAACTCAGAGCTGAGTTTTTCTGATGCTCCAGATTGGTTTTCTGAGATTCCAGCATATGCAAAGATCCTTTGGCGAAAGACAAAGAATTTCTTTTTGCAGTGATATCCATGTCGATGCTGCGAACTTGTTTGTCTTTGCTGTCGATCAGGGACTGAACATATTTGCGGCGACCTTTGCGATACTCGGGCAGGAAAGAGGGCTCTAGTTCCTTTGGGCAAACATTCTGATAGCGTTTGCCCGAGGTCCCGGCTGTAAAACCGTTGGATTTCGCGCAATAGTCACGAATCCCTCTTTGATGTTCAGAGATTAATACATTGATCTGTGGACCTTCGCAGATGTCGCGGGAAAACAGATCACCACTTTTTCCAAGCAGATAGCTGTTAGCGCCAATACAGTACTTCTCGACACCACTTTTGAATCCACGATCCAGTTGTGATTCCTGAATTTCAGCCTCAACCTTGCGGCATTCATTCAGAGTGTTGTCGGCATTGAGCCACTGGCCGCGCATGGCGACCTTTTGTCCGTGTTCAAACCAGTTGATTTCTTCACAGCTTTTTCTCTTGAAATAGCTGGTGCAGCCAACAAGAGACAACGTCAAAACGAAAAGTAGTGATTTGGAAACGGATTTCAAAACAGACTCCTTAGTTAGCCAATCAAGCCTTTAAGCTCGACTTCAAAATTCTGCTGATCTTCCATGGCTTGTAACATCGTTGATTCCAGATCTTCGATCGCGCCGCTGATCTCATACAGTTCTTTGGACAGGCCGGAGGCTTTGTCGCCAGTGGCAGTCATCAAAGTTTCATTTATAGAATCTCTTTTTTTGGAAAGATCGGCAATCTTCTTATCGCAGTCTTCAATCAGCTTTTGGGCCTTTTTAATCTGCGTTTCAATGCGTTTGCGCTCTTCTTTGTAGTTGAACTTCGGACTGTCCGTCTCTTTGGCGGAAATTACCCTTTGCGTCGGGTTTGTTTCTTCATCCTGACGCTCGGCCAGGAAGCCTTTTTGCAAGCTCCAGACATACTCATCATACGTGCCCGGATACAAAGTCAGCTTGCCATTATTCACTTCCAGGATCTTGTTGGCGACACGGCCGATAAATCCACGATCGTGGCTGACGGTGATAATGGTGCCTTCGTACCTTTCCAGGGCAGTGGTCAGAGCTTCGACTGTGTCAAAATCCAGATGATTCGTCGGTTCATCCAGCAGCAGTAAAGGCGACTTTTGCAAAAGAATCTGTCCCAAGGCCACACGGGATTTTTCACCGCCGGACAGCACTTTGACCTTCTTGTGAACGTTGTCCCCAGAGAACAGCAAACTTCCGGCAATGTTCAGAACATCTTGTTGCGTGACTTCCTTGTGAGCCGCCGAAGCCATGGCCTCCAAAACGGAGTGCTCGGGATTCAGGGACTCAGGAGTATGTTGTGCAAAATACGAGAAACTGACTTGATGACCCCACTTGATGGAGCCTTTCACCAAGGGAATCTGTTCCCCCAGAGATTTCAGCAAAGTGGATTTCCCAGCTCCGTTGAGTCCGACAATACCCAAGTGATTTCCGCGTTCTAGGCGCACGGAAACATCCTTCAGGATGACTTTTTCACCGTATCCGCAATCGACATGTTCCACTTCCAGAATCGTTTTTCCAGTGGGAACCGCCGGGGGAATATGAATATGGGAATGCGTCGGTGCCGCCTTCATTTCAATGACTTCCATCTTCTCCAAAGCTTTCAGACGGCTTTGCGCCTGACGGGCTTTGGTGGCTTTGGCCCCGAAGCGGGTGACGAAGTCCATGATGGATTTGCGTTTGGCCTGTTGACTCAGAATCTGCTTTTGCAGAATTTCGCCGAGCATTTGTTTTTGCTCGAAATAATCGTCCAGGCTGCCCGGGAACTTCACAATGTCGCCGGATTCGACTTCAAGGATATGATCTGTCACACGACGCAGAAATTCGCGGTCATGCGAAATCAACAGAAAAGCACCTTTGAATTCCTGCAGGAAGTTTTCCAACACCAGCAAAGTTTCCAAATCCAAAAAATTCGTCGGCTCATCCAGCAGCAGCAGGTTTGGCTCTTGTCCGATCAGGAACAAAAGCTTTACGCGCATGCGGTAGCCTCCACTTACCTGTTTTAGATGAGATTGAAAATGGGCTTCTGTCAGTCCAAGCTTTAGACCAAACTGTTTCAGCTCCCAGAGAGGTTTGATACAGTTCTTTTCCAGGTATTCTTCCACCTTCTGATCCACATTCCAGTCAGCTTCCTGTTCCAGATAACCCAGGCGCAGTTGCTGGGACTTGGTGACAAGCCCTTCATCAAGATGTTCCTGATCGACCAGAATTTTAAAGAGTGTGGATTTGCCAGCACCGTTTGGACCAATAACACCAACATGTTCGCCCTCATTGATGGCAAACGTTGCATCATCAAAAAGAACCTTGGAACCAAAAGCCTTGTGGCCGGATTGCAGTTGTAAAAGCGTGATACCCATATAGGGCTAAACTGAAGGAATTTTGCGACATGGTCAAGCTGCGCAGTCGCCAGAATGGAGAAAGTCCATTCTGGCGTGGGGTTTCTAACTACTTATTGTTTTTGCGGTCTTCTTTGCGCTTTTCAGAGACTTTGTTTTTAGCATTCACGAAAACCACTGTGGGCTCATGTTTTTTGCCTTCTTCCAAGCTCAGGCCGCAGTATGAACAGATAATCACCAGATCGCCTTTTTGCACGTGACGGGCAGCCGCCCCATTCAGGCAGATCTCGCCTTTTTTTCCTTTGATCACGTAGGTGGAAAAGCGAGCGCCATTGTTGCAGTTATAGATATCAACGCGTTCGTTGATCAGCAAGCCTGATGCCTTGATCAGGTCCGGGCAGATGCTCACAGAGCCTTCATAATTCAGATCCGCTCCGGTCACAGTCGCACGATGGATTTTGGTTCTAAGCATTGAGATATTCATAAAGTATTCCTTAAGCGTTATGTTGAAGCGCGATCAGCATGCCCTTGAGTACAAGATCAGGCACAATCTCATCAAAAACTTTTTCTTTTTCAAATAAATAAGCAAAACCACCGGTGCCGACCACCATGGGCTTTTCACCCTGGAAGCATTCTTTGGTGATTCTTTCGGTCAGTTCCTTGATGGTTCCCAAGTGGCCATAATAAAGACCCGACTGAATGCTTTCGATGGTGGAGCGTCCCAAAGCCTCATGCATGGAAACAATTTCCACGGAAGGAAGTTTTGCGGTTTTGCTTTCCAGCGCCTCCATACAAAGGCGAAGGCCTGCCACGATGGAGCCCCCCAGATAGTCCTTATCCTTGGTGACTGCGCAGAAAGTTGTAGCTGTACCCAGATCCACCAGGATCAGATTCTTTCCCGGATACAGGTGAGTCGCCGCAATGGAGTTTGCAATACGATCGGCACCCACTTCCAAAGGATTGCGGTACTTGATCTTCAGGCCGGTTTTGACTCCCGCCTGCAGGATGAACGGATTGATGTTGAAATATTTCATGCAGGCACCACGAAGAGAGTAAACCACTTCGGGAACCACACTGCAGATAGCGATTTGGGTGATCCTGGCAGGATCAAAACCGTTTTCGCGAATTGCGGTGCGCAGGAAAATGCCGGTTTCATCGGAAGAAGCTCCGCTTTTGGAGTTCTTGCGGAAGGATAAAACCATTTTATCCTGTTCAAAGAGTCCGGCATAGATTTGGGTGTTCCCCACATCAAGACATAAAATCATAGAGTATCCTTTGGCATAAGAACGCGAATCAGTTCACTGGTTAGCTGGTCTAAACTGTCACAAGCGACATAGCCCTGGTGATTGTACAGAGTGAACTTGTGAGTCCGTTTAACAATATCAATTTCGCTTAAGTCATTGTGAACCACGAAATCTGCTTTGGAATTGGCAAAGAGCTTTTCCACCGCAGCGGTTCGTTGTTCCGGGCTGGCATGGCTGGTCAGCTTAAAGGCAATCACTTTCAGGTCTTTGTTTTGTGAATAGTCTTTCAGGCGATCCACGATCTTGTGATTTCGTTTCAGATGAATGTGCATGGAATCCGCATCCGAGCTGACTTTTTTCACTTCAAACGGACGATAGTTCTGTCCATCGACTTCGATGGTATCCACGGAATAATCACTTACCGCGGCGGCATGAATCACGTGGGTGAAGTTTTCGGTGGAAAGGTAGTGTTTTATTTTTTCATCCAAGGTCGCAAAGCTGACGAAGACATCACGACGTTTTACATGTTCTGACTTTGCAGATCCATGGGCCTGCAACAAGGTCACATCAAAACCCATTTCAGTCATATATTCCGCCAGCGCAATGCCGGTGCGACCGGAGCTAAGATTGCTGATCACACGAACAGTGTCGATGGGTTCTTGAGTGCCACCCGCAGTAACCAGAACTTTCACTTTGGAAAGAGCTGTTGATTTTGGAGCTTCCGCAGTGCCATTGTTGGCAGTGGGCGTTTGATGAAGGGCTTCCAGGGTCATTTTCAGGATCAAATCTGGTTCCAGCAGTTTTCCCCAGCCTTCTTCTCCGCAAGCCAGAATTCCGGAGGCGGTATCCAGAATCTGCAGGTTCATTTCCTTTAACGCCGTCAGGGATTTTTGTGTGACCGGATGCAGGTACATGCTGGTGTTCATCGCCGGAGCAATCAGAAAAGGCTTTTTGAAGTCATGAGCCAAGAACAGAGTTTGCAGTAAATCATCACCAACACCCTGGGCCGCTTTATTCAGGAAGTTGGCTGTGGCCGGAGCGACCAGAATCAAATCGGCCCATCTCATCAGGTGAATATGATCCATAACGTTGCCTGTGGCATACATGTCGCTGATCACCGGGCGCCCGGTCAGACCTTCCAGGGTGGCATTGCCGACAAATTTCAACGCTGATGGAGAGGCAACAACCTGCACGTCGCAGTTGTTTTGCACCAGGCGGGAAATCACGTGGCAGGCTTTGTAACAGGCAATGGAGCCTGTCATCATAAAGAGGATTTTAGATTTGGACATTGTCAATCAACCTCACGTCCCCGAGTCTGGCAGCAACGAAGCGGCGGGTTCCCACATCCGTTACGTAGTCCACGATAAATCCTTGAGCCGTCAGTCTTTCTGCAGCTTCATCCGCTGTCTGGCTTTCAGTGATGGCTTTGTAAATGGCCGGGGCTTGCATGCGCTCTGTTGAAGTCAGGCGTACATTGCGAGAACTTTTCGCCAGCCCATCCTCTTCGCGCACGGTGGGGACGGGAACAACTTCCAGATCCATAAAGAAGCTTTCCACCATTCCCTGAATCAACGTCATTTGCTGGAAATCTTTTTCGCCAAAGTAGGCACGTGTGGGAGCAACGACATTAAATAACTTCATAACGACGGACAAAACTCCGTCGAAGTGGCCGGGGCGATGGGCTCCATCCAAAAGATTGGAATAACTGTTTTCAGTCACTTTGTAACGATAGCTGTCGGGATACATTTCATCGTAGCGCGGATAAAAGATCGCATCGACTTTGTTGGCTTCAGCCATGGCCAGATCGGCGTCCCAGGTTTTCGGATACTTTTCCAGATCCTTGGGGTCGTTGAACTGGGTGGGGTTCACAAAAATGGACAGCACGACCACATCGTTGTTTCTGCGGGCTTGCTTCAGCAGTTCTTCATGTCCGGAGTGTAAAGCGCCCATGGTGGGTACGAAACCCACAGATCCTTTTTGTTGTTTTCTCCAAGAGCGGAGCTCTTGGGGTGATCTAAGGACGACCGTCATGAGTAGCTCTCTTTCTCTGTCGGGAAAGCGCCCTCTGTGACTTCTTTGTGATACAGATTAAAAGCATCTTTCATAGCATCAAAGCCATTGAAGAACGTTTTAACAAACTTGGGCTTAAAGCCCTGGTTCATACCCAGCATGTCTTGCAAGACCAGAACCTGACCGTCACAGTCAGAGCCCGCACCGATTCCGATCGTTGGAATTTCCAGAGAAGCTGTGATGTCTTTGGCCAGTTTGGATGGAACACATTCCAGCACGACTGAAAAAGCACCAGCATCTTGTAATTGCAAGGCGTGTTCTTTGATGACCTTCTGGGCTTTTTCATCACGGCCTTGAACTTTAAAGCCGCCGAGTTGGTTTACGGACTGTGGAGTCAATCCCAAATGCGCCATCACCGGCACACCGGAATCCACCAGATGGCGAACCAGTTCAATGTTGCCAGCGCCGCCTTCAAGTTTTACGGCGTGAGCCCCGGCTTTCATGATTTTTTCAACATAGTTCATGTTGGCCGTCAGGCCTTTGCGATAGCTCAAAAACGGAAGATCCGCGACCACAAATTTTTCTCCAGCACCGCGAACCACCGCTTCCGTGTGCAAGGCCATCATATCCACCGAGGCATTCAAAGTGGTCTTGTGTCCGTGCATCACCATGGCCAAAGAATCACCGACCAACAGGCAGTCGATATCACTTTCCGCCAGAATGCGCGCGAAAGTATAGTCATAGCAGGTGATCATCGAGATCTTTTGCTTTTTCACTTTCTTGTCGTGGAAATCAAGGATGGTTTTCATAAGACCTCACTTTCGTGGATACTCGGGCCAAAGGGTCTCGAGGAAGGCTTTGTAAATTGCCTGATAAGGATCGTTGTTCAAAGCTTGCAGATTCTTTTCTACAGTCACGACATCTTTTCGCGCTAGCGGGCCGGTGAAGGCCTCGTCCGGATTTGCCAGGGTGTTTTCAATAACCTTTTCAATATAAGGTTTTGCCGCGCTCATGGGTATTTTCATCTCGGCAAAACCTTCCAGCATCTTGGCAATCAGCAAAGTGGTGAAGTTTCCACCCAGAACACACAGGGCATGATAGCGGGCTTTTTCAAAAGCAAACACGGCCGAGAAAGGATTGGGAAGTCCAGGCAGAGCTTCATTCAGTTCATCACATCCGGTCAGGGCAAAATGAATCTGCTGGTAGGATTTCAGATCATAGAGATCGGTCCCGAAGGTCATCAGGGGATGAGCGGCAATCATGCCTTTGAAGTAGAGAGCTCCCGAAAAATGCACCAGCACTTTGTCGTCAAAGTTTTTAAGGTATTCGCTGTAGAAGGTTTCCAGCGCCGAATCACTGATCGCCACAAGAATATGGGTGGCGGTGGCGGCTTTGCTTTGAAAATCAGAGTCACTCTGGTTGCGATCCCAGGTGGTAAAGTTCAAGTTTAGTAGTTGAAAATAGTGTGCGAGATGTCGGGCGACACGGCCTGCACCAATAATAAGATAAGAATAAGATAACGTCGTAGTCGCATTCATATAGTTCGGTACCTGTCTTTTAAGGGATCAAGTCCTCTGTAATAGCCGCAACCTAACATAATTCTAACAGATAGCAATCAAACAAAGCCTCGGAGTCCGAACCGGCACCGACGTAAGCCTATGATTTCTGAAGGTTATTGTCCTAAGAATGAGACTGGGTTTGAGTAAATACTTTAAATTAAAAGGTTTTTCGTAGTTTTTTGGTGGATATTATATTCTATAGTAGATGATAAAGTGTATTTTTAATATCTTATAGTAGATCTATAGATGTCTTTTTAATCTATTATAAGATATAATAAAAACCATGAGAACAAACAAAGCCTTAGTCAAAACGCAGCGACGCAGCTTGGATGAAAAGCTGAAGTCTTTTCGATCCGCACGCACCACGATCAACCCCAAATCGGGGTGGGTGAAAGCCATTCGTGAATCTTTGGGAATGACTTCGCAACAACTGGCAGAGCGCATGGGGATTCAGCAGTCCGGAGTGAGTGTGTTGGAGCAGCGTGAAGTTGAAAAGAAAGTCACGCTTGAAACTTTGCAAAGAGCGGCTCATGCGATGGGGTGTGAGCTGGTGTACGCTCTGGTCCCCAAAGACAGCTTGGAAAAACTGGTGGATGAACAATCCAAAGTGGCTGCAGAAAAAATTCTGGGTAAGACATTGCACACTATGGAGCTTGAGCAGCAGCGCGCGGGCAAGGCAGAGACGGATCTGCATTTTGCCGAACTGGCGACAGAGCTGAAGAATAAACTCGACAACCGCCTGTGGAGGAAGAAGCCATGAGTTTTCAACTTGAATATCCACCGGGGGCAACGCCGCTGAATCCGAACGAACTGGCTGGACTGGTGCCGACTTATATTTCGACACAGAAAGAGCTCAATGCCGTTGAGCAGGACAACATTCTGCGTGGTGAGCAGTGGGCTTTCAGTCGCAAAAGAAAGAATGTCCTGACAGAAAAATTCCTTCGCGAGCTGCATCGGGAGATGTTTGGTCTGGTGTGGAAGTGGGCTGGCACCTATCGCACCTCCAATAAGTCCATCGGCATTGAATGGTTCCAGGTTCCGGCAGAGATTAATAAGCTGCTCAGTGATATCCAGTACCAGGTGACTCATGAAACTTATCCGATGGATGAGATCGCCGCGCGCTTTCATCACCGCTTGGTTTGGATTCATCCGTTTCCAAACGGTAATGGTCGTTGGGCACGGGTGATGGCCGATGTGTTGCTGTTTTCTTTGGGGCATGAACGGTTCACTTGGGGCAGCAATTTGAATATGGGGACCTTGGGGGAACATGGCGAAGCCCGGGCTCGCTATATTCGCAGTCTGCGTCTGGCAGACAGTCGGAACTACAAGGAACTTTTAGAGTTCGTACGATCATAAGATCTCTCTCAGAAAACTCCCTGGTTGCTGCGTTGCGCGGCGCTGGACTCAGCCTGTGAAATGCAGGATGGTCGCAGCTATGAAGTACTTATATTGGGTTGGCGCTGTCGCCGTGGTTGCATTGGGTGTGTTCTTTTCCATGAACTTTCAGATTCAGGAAAGATCCATTCCGAAGATCAAATTCTCGCAGGTCGATATTCCTGAAAAATTGGGTAAGGGCGTTTATGAGCGCCTTCGTCTGGAGATCAAAAGTTCTCCGGTGGTTTTATTGGGTGTGACACCAAATCAGATTGAGGACCTGGAGTTATGGAGAGGCTTTATGGAGGCCAACCAGGAACAAGGTTCCAAGTACGATGTGATTGTGGTGGATCCGCAGCTTCCGTTTGTGGAGCTGTTTGCTTCTAATATGCGCCTGGATATCCAAAATGAAATGGATCGCTTCGTTGAGGGCATTAAGAATGCGCAAGCTCAAGGATTGAGAGTTGCCGCGATCGTTCCTTATATCTATTCTTCGCAACTTGTGAAGAAAGGCCCGGCCCAGCGTCTGAAAGAAGAATTCAAGATCGACGTTGCAAGTTTTTCTGTCATGAAGTTCCCAGTCACCCGCGAACAGGAAGAGGGCTTCCAACCGTTGTGTGAACTGGATGCAGGACGTGATCTGGCGGGCACGGGTCACTTGGGTTGTATGGTGCGCGAAATCGCTCGCAAAACCTATCGTAAGAAGTTTGAAGAAAATAAGTATTCAGGAATGATGGAACAATCCGGCGGCAAAGACTACATCATCCTACTGAACCGCAACGCCAGCCCCCGTTAATAAGCTCGCGTTAGCTGAAAGGGAAAGAGTATGAAAGCGTTATTGGTAATTTTGGGACTCTTGGCGGGTTTTTCTGCTGAAGCTCGCAGCGTGATGGAACAGCCTTGGCAAACTGCCGATGGCAATCAGATCGTTCGCTTTGTTGAGTTCAATGGAAAGTTGACCTTAAACACACGCAGCTACTATCCCAACGGAGCTCCATCAGATTATTTCTTTGAATTCTACATGCCGGTGCGCAGGGATGTTCAACCGGGTGAAACCTTACAAGGCCGCTTGCGCAGTATTGATGGCTACTATGGTTGTGTATTCGATGAGCCTGCGCAGGCCAAGCTGACAACCGAAGGAACTTTGAAGCTTCATTATCCTCTTTTGACCTTCCACCGTGAAACAAGATCAGTGCGTGATGGAAATGGTGGTTATCGTTATCGTCGCAGCATCGAGTGGAACGGTTGGGGCTGGGTGGAAAGCATCTATCACTTCCCGATTGAAAAATGGCGTGTGATTTCTTCTGAGTGCGTGATCGTGCAAAGAAACTGGGTGACGAACGAATTGTTCCCGGCGGCTGAAATGCCAGTGCCACCTCGTCCGCAATAGGAGCTCGCATGAAAAAGATCGCTGTCATTACCGGTGCAAATCGTGGTTTGGGTCTGGCTTTAAGCGAAGCCATGGCGCAACGAGGTTTTAAAGTTCTGATGGCGATGCGAAATCCCGACAAGGCGCAGAAGACCCTGAATGCCCTGACCATGAAAGGGCTGGATGTGGTTCCGATGAAGCTGGATGTTTCTCAGGAAAAGAGCATCAGCGACTTTGTTGAAACGATCAAACGTGAGTACGGATTTGTTGATGTGCTGGTGAATAACGCTGGTATCTTGATTGACAGCGAGGACGGTGGAAACTCATCCCTCTTTAAGACCAAGGCATCCACGTTGCAAAAATCTTTCGCCACCAACGCCATGGGGCCATTCCTGTTGACCCAAAAGATCTTCCCATTGATGAAGCAAGAAGGCTATGGTCGCATTGTGAATGTTTCCAGTGGCATGGCTCAGCTTTCAGAAAAGCAGAATGCCTCAGCCTCTTATCGTATTTCCAAAACTGCGTTGAACATGGTCACGAATCTTTTCGCTTCTGAAGTGCAGGGCGAGGATATCTGTGTGAACTCTGTTTCCCCGGGTTGGGTGCGCACGGATATGGGCGGTCCGAATGCGGATCGCTCTGTTGAACAGGGGATCAAAGGAATTTTGTGGGCAGCCACTCTTCCCAAGGGCGGTCCGAACGGTGGCTTCTTCCGTGATGGCGAAGCGCTAAGCTGGTAGAACTAGTATTCGTACTCGCTGCCAAAGATGACACCGGCCGTGGAGCTTTCAATCGTGGTGTTTTCTTTACCATAGTAAAGGCCAATCGCTGAACGCAAGGCTCGCGTTTTCCAAGAATATCCCACCGACGTGTTGAAGTTCTGACCAAAGTAGTCCACGTCTGCGCCGAAGCGATGAGACAAACCACACAGAAGCTGATGTCCGTCCGAAGCTCCGTAGCGATAGCCAAAGCTCTGTGCAAAAGTGTAGCGATCCAGGTTGGCGGACTCTTCAATAAATACGGAATCAGTTAAAAATTCGTGGTGGCCTATTTTGAAGCCATGTCCGACAAGAAGTTTGCCTTCTTCGTTCGTGACAGTGGCTCTTGCGTTGTTATCTTCGCTGACGGTGAAGTCCCCCGGATTTGGCTGACCATGAGTAAAGATTTTGGAAGAGCCCTTGTTGTGGTTGTACAAAGACAATCCTCGAGAGTTGAAGTTTACGCCAAAGGTGTAGTGATCAAATTGAAAATGAGTCGAAAGTCCCAGTCCCACATTCAGGTTTTTGTATTCGGATTTTGTTCTGGAAACGACATAAATATCCTGCGCAGGATAGGAGCTTTCGCTGACACCGAATGTTTTGACCTCTGAATAGCGGGCCAAAAACTGGATGGCAAAGGGGATGGATTTAAAGGCCATGGAATAGCCGGATATCATGCGGCTGATATTGGCTTCGGCATCAAAAGAGTTTTCATTTTTTTTTGATTCCCAGGAAAACAGACCTTGCAGGGTGTTGGCGACAAAGAACTCATGCACGAGGGCGTCACCCACCACGAGATTGCTCAGATAAGAAGGGGCCAGTCCCAGAGATGATGAAAACGTTGAGCCTTCGCTTTTGGAATTGATAGAGCCAATCGAGTTGCCATTCAGACTAAAGGCGTTGTCCTGTCTTTGGCGCAGAAGACTGGGATTGTAATAGGAAGCTGCTTTGGATCTTGTGGTGGCCACACCCGTATTGGCCATCATGCCTTCATAAAGACCGACGGGCAGGCTTTGCGCAAGGGCGGGCAGAGATGTGAAGCAGGCAAAGAAAAAAGCCAATGAGACTTTCGCATTTATTTTCATGTGCAAATGGTAAATTCGGCCCGAGGAAAAAGGAATAAAAAAAGGCCATCCTTGGGGGGATGGCCTTTGAAGGCTTCTTAGAAGATCTCGTGGGCCAGAGGACGACGAGGCGCTCTGAAGTAAGTGCGCGGGGAAAGATCCATCAGGTCGCTCAGCTTCTGCATGTAAACGCAGGCATAGCGGTCCAATTGGTAAGCGAAGTAGCTTTCTTCGTTTCCGGCTCTCATCAGTTGACCCCAGTTGCCGTTGTACATGGCCTGTTGTTTTTTGATCAACTGGCTGATCTGCGCATCAATTTCGGAGATTGTTTTTTGCAAAGTTTCGATCTGCGGCTCATTGGCAGGAACTTCTTTTTCAATCTTGCGAGTCATGATGTCCGTCAGCTCGTCTTCCAGAGGCTCTTTCTTTTTCATCAGAGTCTCGATTTCCTGATTGATCGGTTCGGCCTGTTTGTTGTTTTCAACTTCAACATCCAGCTCTTCGATCACCATTGCGGTTCTCCAGTTACAATCCTTTTTCAAGCGAAGGATGTCGCCGTAGATATGATCCCCGACGTAAAGAATATCATCCCCGTCAAGACCCAGGTCGGACGTGAATTTTTTGGCGTTACCACCTTGATAGATTCCCGGAGTCAGCTTGCCTTCCATGTTGGTCATGGAACCATCTGCCGGATTTACGATCAGGTACTTTTGATTTTCGTAGAAGAACTTTGGCTTGGAGGCAAAAGTGATCACGAACTCAAACAGATCCGCCCAGGACTTGTGCTCTTTCAGGAATGGTTGAATTGCATAGTCCAGCAAAAGCTTAGTGTAGTGGAAATCCGAGTTTGTCAGCACAAAGATCTTTTTGCCGTGACGACGGAATTTTTCCAACGTGGTCACCAGCGTCGGATCTTTGATGATGTAGTGATCCAGATTCTGTTTCACCACGTCTTTCAAAGAGCCATCACGGTGGGCTTCATCCAAAGCATCCAAAACGTCATCGGCGATCTGCGCGTATTCCGGATACTTGTTGGTCGTGTCGGAATCTTTCAATTCCACGATCTGGGCAATCAAGTTCGCCAAAGAGATAGAGAAGGATGTGTCCACCGCCAAATAGTCTGAGTTGGACAAATCAATGTAAGTGGACTTGTAAAGCTTCTGATGGCTTTTGAAATCCAAAGGCTTCAAGCCATGGTAGCTGGCGCGAATCGCTGTGTAGCGGTTCAGCTTCAGAAGATTTCCCATTTTACGGTCGATAACAAGACCGCGGATCGCGAAGTTATAATCGAAAACCAGCTTGCGCAAAGTTTCCGGATAGCCGCGTTTTACCAGCTTGTCGATCATCGTGGTGTGGGACAGGCGCTCGAAGTTTTCGCTGTTATAGCGAACCAGAGTGTGGTCCATGTCCACGCCGATGTAGCGGATTTTTTTCAAATTCAACGTTCTGTTAACAAATACTTTTCCAGGCATATTTTCGTTTCTTATCTTTCAACAGGGAGCTGCAGGTCATTCCAAAGAAGCATGCCCCCTTGCATATTAAACACTTCTTCAAATCCATTCATTTTGGCAAAAGCAGTGGCTTTGGCAGAGCGGCCTCCACTGCGGCAGATAAAGACAACCGTCTTATCCTTTGGCAGGGAGCCTAGTTGCTCAGGGAGAGTGTCCAAAACCATCAAAGAGGAACCTTCGACATGACCCAGTTCGCCCACATATTCTTCGGGTTGACGAACGTCGATCATCACCACGTCAGTCTTCTTTTTCAGAAGTTCTGCGGGACCGATATCGTAAACACCCTCATAGTGAGGATTCTCAGTTTTTGATTCGAAGCTGACATATTTCACTGTCATGAATTCCTCCGGCACCAGAGCCAAGACTCTAACCATAGCATCTGCCGGAAAATACAGCAAGAACCAGTCCGGCTCGGCGCAGGGCGAATTTGGGGTCCTAAGATGGCTTAGGACCGTGAATTCTACCAGATTTGGACTCGCTCATTCGGAGGCAAAGTCATTTTGTCGCCCGGCTTGCACTGGAAGGTTTCCGCGAAGGCAGGCTGTTGTTTTATTTGCTCATTAATGCGGGCCGGACCGGAGGAGTGGGGGTCCGTCTTGCGCAGCAGGGCTGCGTTGTCCGGGCGGATCACTTCACACCATAGACGGCCATAAGCCACGAAGAAATCCTTTTTGTCCTTTTCTGAACCTTTGCCATCGGGGAAGGCCGCGTTGTAGGCAAAGGTCACGCCGACCAGGTCCGCGACGTTTTCACCCAAAGTCAGCTTTCCGTCATGGTTGATTCGATTAAATTGATCGATCATTTTCTGGCCGCGCAGATTGAATTCCATAATGTCTTTGGTGGTCATCCACTGGCGCAGGCGCCCTTCAGAGTCGTATTTAGATCCGCTGTCATCAATGCCGTGACCCAATTCATGGCCAACGACGGCCCCCACTGCGCCCAGGTTTTCGATCACAGATCCATCCTTATCATAGAACGGGTATTGCAAGATCCCGATCGGCAAGACGAATTTGTTTTCGTTAGGGCTGTAGTAAGCATTCACCGTCAGCGGGCTCATGCCCCAGGCATCCAGGTTTGCGGGCTCACGCATTTCCTGCATGGATTTTTCCCAGCGAGCTTGGCGGCGCAAATTGCGATTCTGGATGGCATCCGTTTTGGAATAGGATTTTTGCGGCAGGAAGTCCCATTCGCGTTCGTTGTGAGGCTTGACCAGTTGCAGGCGTGCCACGCGGATTTTAGCCAGGGCTTCTTTTTTGGCATCTTTCGAGAGCCACTTGTTCTTTTCCAGTCCCTGTAAAATGCTGGCGCGAATGCGCGAAGCGACTTCGTTCACTTTGCTTTCATCGAAGTTTGGGAACACCTGATCAATCAAAGTGGCATCCAGTTCTTTTGAGAACGTTCCGCTGACGGCTGACGTACAGCGCTCCTGACGCACGGGGCGTACTGTGGGGCCGCCGAAGTACTTTTTTTCAAAGTCAAAGAAGGCCTTGAACATCTTTGGATAGCCGTCGTCCATGGTGTCTGGCAGAGAGCGAGTTAAAATAAAATCCTTCCAGACTTGCAAAGGACGTTTGGGGATCTCGGCGTTCAGGAATTCCAGGGATTCTGGAATTGGCGTACTGACCAGCAGAGTCTCTGGAATATTCTTGAACAGCAGATTTAATTTCAGATTTGGATACTTTGCGGCCGTTTCTTTTTGTGTGGCGATACGCTTTTCGCTCCAGCGCTGGTGGCGCACGGCTGTCACCGGATAGATTTTTACAAAATCTTTTTCAAGGGCGACAAGTGCCTGAGCGCGGGCTTGGGCATCCGCTTTTTTTATTTTGGGTTCGATGGCCTGGAAGAACTGAAGCAGAATGTTTTCATAATCCTTCATCAGGGCTTCTTGTTCATAGTACTTGTGATCGGGAAGATCCATCAGGCTGGCTTGAATCATGGCGTCGTTCTTTTTAGGATCATCCAGATTATTGGAGGGCCAAAGGCGAATCAGCCCTTCTTTGCCCTGGGGCAAATTGCCGTGCGCGTACTCCACCAGTTCTTCGGTGGTTTTAATTTTGGCGACCTCGGCAAGCACCGCTTTGACATTGGCCTTTTCGGCTTTGGCCTTGGCGGTCGAGTTCATGCATGCCATGTAGAAATCACGGGCCTGCTCTGTGCGCGGATCAAGGTTTTTCTTGTTTGGCAGTTCCTTCATGAATTTCATCTGTGTTTCAAGAAGGCGCTCGCGCGAGTCACTGAAGGCGAAAAGATGGCGGCTGCGATCTTCGCGCAGTTTGAAAGAACTTTCTGCCTTGGAGCAGACATACTTGTGGAAATCATCACAGGGATTGAGTTTGGTGTTCAGAGGAAACTCGCGCTTTTTCGGAATTTCAGAGCTGGGTGCCGGTGCCTTCTGGGCTGCGGCCATCAAGGGAAGAGTCAACAAAGCGGGGAGTAAGAGTTTCATCATCAGCAACAATCCTTTGTTAATTTTTTCGAATTTCAATGGTACCCGGCAATAGGATGCAATAGAAGCATTTGATCGGCGGCGTTAATAAGAACGAAGTTGGCAAGACAAGAGGCCAGAGGTAAACCAGACCTATAAAGGGGGAAAGATGAAACGTTTTCTGATGTTGCTTGTGGCAAC
This sequence comes from Bdellovibrio bacteriovorus, assembly GCF_041888015.1. GTDB lineage: Bacteria > Bdellovibrionota > Bdellovibrionia > Bdellovibrionales > Bdellovibrionaceae > Bdellovibrio. Next base: position 3,446,746 of record NZ_CP168968.1, on the reverse strand, counting down.
AATGGCTTTGACAGCCTGTAAGACTGTGAAAATTGAAAATGGCGAAGTTCCTGATGAATACCTTGCTCGTGCAAAGCAGCTTGAGGGCGTTTACCACGGATCTTTCGAGGGGCGTTCCGGTCAATTAACGATCACCTTTGAGGGCAATAAGCCGTTGCTTCTTTATAAAGATTCCCGTGGCGACAGCCTGTTGGCAACTCAGTGTCGTTCTTCCGTCAATAATCTGAAGTGGGCCTATGTGACTCGCAAAGGAGCGGTTGAAAGTGTTGGATTCTATTTTGATCCGGGTCTTTGTATGATTGATGGGCGTGAAGTTCAGCTGTCTTTCAGTAAAGACTATCGCAGCATTCGTCTGTCCCTGTTGGAGCGTCGTTATATGGAAAGACGTTGCCGTTGGGAAGGTGGTGGACCTAGCTTCCCGCCAAGAGAAGTTTGTGATTACGTTCAAAACGATATCAATCTTTATGGTAAGTTCTCTCGCTAATTCAGCATCCGTCTGAATTTTATTTGCTTGGAACGATCCTGCGGTGGCATGATCGTTCCATTCATGGCAAATGCTTCTATCGATTTATCACCTGAACAATCCGCCGCTTTGGATCTTTTACGTTCCGGAGAAAACGTCTTTCTGACTGGCGGGGCTGGCAGCGGGAAAAGTTTTTTGATCCGCCAGTTCATGCGTGAACTTGATCCCAAAGAAATGCCTATTCTTGCCAGTACCGGAGCCGCCGCTGTATTGCTTGGCGGACGAACCTTTCACAGCTTCTTTGGGCTGGGAATCATGGAGGGCGGTGCGGATGCGACCTATGAGCGCGCCTCCAAAGACAAGCGCCTGATGTCACGCTTAAGAAAAGTGGAAGGCGTGATTATTGATGAGATTTCCATGATCCCCGGTCAGGCCCTGATGATTGCCGAAGCGCTTTCGCAAAGAGCCCGCGAGTCCAAACTTCCCTGGGGAGGCATGCGCGTCATTACAGTGGGTGATTTCGCCCAGCTGCCTCCGGTCACCCAAAGTGGAGCCTGCGACTGGTGTTTCCTGAATGGTGTTTGGGAAGCCAGTGGTTTTCAAACGGCAATTCTTTCGCACAACCAGCGGGTTTCGGATAATTTGTTTTTGGATGTTCTCAGTGACGTTCGTCACGGGCAGGTCACCGAGCGTGTGCGTGAATTTTTGAATGATCACGTTCAGACTCACGATGAAGATGATCCGGGGACACGTCTGTTTCCGCGCAAGATTAACGCCGAAAAGTTCAACGAAAAGAAGCTGTACGAAATTGATGAGGAAGAAGTGGTTATCGAGTCGGTGTATACCGGATCCGAGCGCCATATTCAGATGTTGAAAAAAGCTTCGCCCATTGCGGAAAAGTTGATTTTGAAAATCGGTTGTCAGGTGATGTTTTTGCAAAATGATCCACAACGCCGCTGGGTGAATGGGACGCGTGGGATGGTGACGGATATTACTTCAGATCAGATCACGGTTCGCAAGGATCGGGGGCGTGAAGTGCAGGTGTCGAAGTCTTCGTTTGCCTTGCAGGACGCGGAAGGCATGGTCATGGCGCAGGTGGAACAGTTCCCTCTGACATTGGCTTATGCTACCACCATCCACAAAAGCCAGGGTGCGACCTTGGATGATCTGTGGTGTGATCTTAGTCAGTTGTGGGAGCCCGGGCAGGCGTATGTGGCTTTGAGTCGTTTACGAAGCGCCGAAGGTCTGCATCTGATTGGTTGGAATCCACGTTCTATCATCGTCGATCCAAAAGTTTTGCAGTTCTATAAGCAATTTGAAGGTTTGTAATGCGTTTGTTGAGTGCGGTCTTAGTTACGGTATTGTCGTCTGTATCCCATGCCATTTATTTTCCTCTGCCAGCGGGGCATCGAGAAGCCTTTATGGGGAACGCCGGTGGTGCGATGGAGGCGTCGCCGGGAAATGCTTTGTATAATCCTGCGGGTTTGGGATTTCGCTCGACCAACAAACTTTCACTTTCCGTAAGTGGAACAGCCTTGACCAATCATGAGATGAGAAGCGGCAGCAATGATTTAAGCCCTGGGGATTATTCCGTGCGACCTCTTATGGCATCGGGAATCTATCCGACGTCTTGGGGGACAGCGGCTGTTTTTGTTGCGAGCCCGATGATGTTGAGCCTTAGCGGCGCGGTGAACACTCAGGTTGGAGTCTATGAAAATGCCGCTTTGACCAGTCTTGACAGTCAGGTTCTTAAGGTCGGGGCGGCCTTTGGTTCTTCCCGCAGCGAAAGTTTTGCCTGGGGTATTTCTTCAGGGCTGCAAGTGGGAAATTCCAGATCTCATTCCTATAACAAGCTTCGAACTGGGGGAAATCTTTATGCGACAATGTTTACGGAAACAGAAAATAAGTTGAAGGGCATCTTTGTCCTGCCGGGATTGCAGGTGAAGCCCACGGCGAATTGGACGCTCGGAGCCTCAGCTCAGTTTATGCCCGTGATGCTGGAGTCAAAGGCGGTCGACTACTCGGCCATTCACTATGTGGCGACTCCAACTACAGTAAATGAAGAGACGGTCTCATACCAGCCGGTCGGAGATTCTCCGTACTATCTGCGCATTGCCAACGGATTTAATCTCATAGCTGGGAATGATCTTTTTGTCGATGTGACCTACACATCAGAGTCCTCTATGAAAGATGCGGATGGAAAAGTGGAGAAAGAGGATGGCTTTTTTATCTACTCGGTCGGATGGAGAAATAAAAGTTTTGAAACTTGGCAGCCGATGGCGGGGTACAGTCATAGTGCCCTTGCAAACTCCAGCAACCATTTAAGTAGTGCCGGGATTGCTTTTGTCAGTGGACGAAGTGAGTTGATTTTGGGAGGTTACTACATGACCTCAGTGCCGAAAGAAGCCAATGGTCCTTTGGACTATTCAAGTTACGGCTTTATGTTCTCAAGTAATGTGGCTTATTAAAGAATCCACATCAGGTCGCGCAGCATGCCGATGACCAGAATAATCAGCAGCGTCTGCACAACTAGCGCCACATAGAACCAGGGCGATAGTTTTTTTTGTGGCGCTTTCTCCATGATATTCCTCTTGGTTGAAGTCGGTTCCGAGTGGCAGCTGTTATTGCGAGAAACCACGATATGTTTAGTATCGGTTGTTTTTGGAAATACGAACATCCCCCGCATAGATGATCCTGTTATATGGATCAAATGTAACAAAAGGGGGCTAAGCATTTGAATTTCCTAAATTTAATCATGCTTGAATAAGCTTAAAAATAGGGCTACTGTCTGCACCATAAAAGTAAATATGGAGGACTCATGGCTCAAATCACAGAGCAAAATCCTATTGGACTCAATGGGGTTGATTTCATCGAATATTCCGGCCCTGATGCACATTTCTTTGAACAAGTTTTCAAGCGTTATGCTTTCAAAGAAGTTGGCCAAGTTCATGGCAAGAATATCAAACTTTTCCGTCAAGGTGACATCAACTTCATTTTGAACTGTGAGCCTCAAACTTTCGCGACAGATTTTGCCAAGCTTCACGGTCCATGTGTATGCGCAACTGGTTTCCGCGTGATCGATGCTGAACATGCCTTCAAAACAGCAGTGGCGCGTGGCGCTCGTCCGTATGACGGCAACGATCATCAAAAAGGCGCGACACCATTCCCGGCTATCTATGGCATTGGTGACTCTTTGATCTATTTCATGGATCAGAAAAATCACGATAAGCTGTATAATGAAATCTTCCAGGTAAAAGCCGAAGATAAAGCGCCACAAGGTGTTGGGTTCACTGTAGTGGATCACTTCACGAACAATGTGCCTAAAGGCGAAATGAATAAGTGGCAGAAGTTCTATGAAGATGTTTTCGGCTTCTATGAGGCAAAATTCTTCGATATCCGTGGAAGCAAAACAGGTCTGCTATCTCGTGCGATGAGATCTCCGTGTGGAAAATTCTCTGTGCCTATCAATGAACCTACCGAAGACAAGTCCCAAATCCAGGAGTACCTGGATGAATATAAAGGTTCCGGTATCCAGCACATTGCTTTGCTGACAAATGATATCAACTATTCTTTGGAATCTTTGAAAAGCAGCGACATTCAGTTCCTGACGCCTCCTCCGCATGCTTACTATGAGATGATTCCAGAGCGCGTGCCGGGTGTGTCCGAAGATATTTCCCGCCTGGAAAAAAATGCGATTTTGGTGGATGGTGACAAAGAAGGTCGTTACCTGCTTCAGATCTTCACCAAAAACACTTTCGGTCCGATCTTCTATGAATTGATTCAGCGTAAAGGCCACGATGGTTTCGGTGATGGAAACTTCCAGGCTTTGTTCGATGCTATTGAGCGCGACCAACGTGAACGCGGTTATTTGACATAGGTGATTTATGGATATGATTCGCTCTGTTCCTGTTCCTGCACTGGGTTCCAAACTTTCGGCTGAAGAAGCCATGAGGCTGGCTATCAGTGAGGCTTACAAAGGAGCGACGCGAGTCAGTCCAAACCCTTTGGTGGGGGCGGTGGTTCTGGATGCACAAGGCGGTTTTCTGTCTGCCGGGCACCATGAATTTTACGGCGGCCCTCATGCGGAAGTGAATGCCTTCAAGGACCTTAAACCTGAACAGCTCAAAGGTGCGCATGCCTTTGTTACTTTAGAACCTTGTGCACACGAAGGAAAAACCCCTTCTTGTGCAAAGATGATGGCCAAATTACCTCTTAAAAAAGTCACTTTCGGTTTGATTGATCCCAACCCTTTGGTTGCGGGTCAGGGCGCCGAGATTCTTCGTCAGGCGGGAATTGAAGCCGAAGTTTTTGCCTCGGCCGATTCCGTTCAGGATGCGCGTCTGAAGTTGGCTTTGGAAGAAGTTTGCGAAGCCTTTCTTTGGAACTTCCGTCAGAAAAAAGTTTTTGTTTCTTTGAAGATGGCTTCAAGCCTGGATGGTCAGGTGGCCTTGAAGTCCGGTGAAAGCCAGTGGATCACGGGGCCTGAATCCCGGGAATATGTGCATTATATCCGCGCTTGCCACGATGCCATTTTAGTCGGAAAAGGCACAATTGAATTCGATAATCCGTCTTTGAATATTCGCCATTCCACGATCAGCAAAAAGAACAAGGTTGTTGTGATCGACGGTGAAGCGGATCTGCTTCCGAAGTTTGCTCACTTGAAGCTGGCCGATGTTCATGACCCGGCAGATGTTTTCTGGTGTGTGGCTGAAGAGCTTCAGGAAAAGGTTGAAGAACTCCGTCAGTCTTTGGCGAAAGCTCCGCAGGTGGTGTATGTGAAGACCCGCGTGGGCGGCGATCTGGATTTGCAGGATTTGCTGGCAAAGCTTTATGCTAAAAGCATTCGATCCGTGATGGTGGAGGGCGGAGCCTTTACGGCAAGCTCCTTTATCAAGGAATCTCTGGTAAATCGTATTTATATGTTCCAGGCTCCAATCATTATGGGTTCTGGGGGCTCGCGTTCCTGGACGGAAACCATTCGGATTAACGCTATGGTGGACAAGATTCAGATTCACAATCCTCGTTACCTGACTTTCGGTAACGATTTCATGATTACGGGGACCTTTTAATCCCTTCCGTACTTTTAATAGTGCAAGCTCGGCAAAGATGCTAAAAAGATCCTTTTGGGGAAAATGACCGCTATTGGGAGGTTCGATGGAACAAACCGCACAGAAACTGGACTATCGTTGGGTTCGCTCTGACAAAGGGGCGTTAGCTGGCGTTTGTAAGGGTTTGGGCGACGCTTTGGGTATTGAAACATGGATACTGCGCGTCATTTGGCTGGTTGCAGTTCTATGGTTCGGAACTGGTATCGTGTTTTATTTGATCCTGGCAGTCTGTTTGCCCCGCGTCGATAGACTGGACCAAGCTCTAGATAGAAAGCTCCTTGGAGTCTGTGCTAGAATAGCTAAACGATACCAGATTGAGGTGGGTGTTGTGAGAGCAGGGTTTGTCCTGTCATTGCTGATCACCTTCGGAACCGCAATTCTGGGATATGGCCTTTGTTACTTCTTAATTCCCAAGGCCGATGAATCCGCAAGTCGCTCAAAGAGCGCAGGAGTATTTTAATATTTATGGGTGATGACAGTAGTAGGTCGATCGTAAAATCCCTTAAAAACGAATGGTCTTTGTTTTTGGAAGCTTTCCAGGGCGAAGACAATGAAGTCGCAGCGAAACCGCAAGATTCACAAGATGCTTTCTCCACAGGCCAACTGGAAGTTCTGGATCTGGATCAGATCCGTGAAATGACCAAGGCTCTGGTTGAAGATCGCAAGAAACTCAATCAAAAGATGGAATCTTTGTCCAAAGAGATTGATCTGAACTCCGCCAAGCTGGAAAGCTTGCGTTTGGTGGGAGGCCAGGAAGACGAGACCATGAATCGTATCAACGAACTTCATGATCTGGGACAAAGCATGGCGCAAGCTCTGCAAAAGTTGGATAAGAAATTGAGATCTATCCGTGCGCAGGAAGATCGTTTGAACGAGGAGCTTCTGACATCCTAATGGGGTGGTGGTTGCTTCTTCCTTTGATGGCGATGGCGGACTTTGCTTTTACGGGTAAGGTCCTGAGTCTGCAAAAGAATCCTTTGAAAAATAACTATCTGGTGACGATGGCCACGGTATCAACCCCTTTGGAAGTTGATAAAGGGGCGGACTATCGCTGTCTGCAAAAAGCGCTAAAGACCCAGGAAGTGATCGAATTTACTTTTGATTCGAAGCTGATGAAGATCCGCTCGTGCAAAAACCCATAGAGGCTATTGATCGCGCTTCTGGAACTCTTTCCATTCACGCAATTTACGGATGCTCTGCTGAAGAACGGTTTCTAAAATAACCAGTTCCTTCTTCGTCGGTGTGTTTTGCAAAAGCATACGGCGAAGAACGGTGAAGACGTTGATCTTTCTTTGGCGAGTCAGATCAAAACCCATTTCTTCAAGCCAGGTTTTCAGAGTCAGTTCAGGATTGATGCCCTCAATACCCTGGGGAGCTCTGCGAATTTTGCCGCCATCAAGCTTGGTGCGATCTCCGCCCCAGGCGCGTCGCAGGCCGAACATGCCCAGCAGTGTGGCTTGAGCCAGATTCAAACTCCAGTTTTCACCAAAGGTCGGAATACAGGCGCAGAAGTTGGCCAGTTCCAGATCTTCTCCGGCAAGACCCCAGTCTTCCGGACCGAAAATCAGATGCACAACGTAAGGAACTTCACTTTGAATTTGGAACTGTGGGGATTTGGTGGCGATGTCCTGAAAGACCTCTTCCATATCACGCACCTGGCGACCCTTGCCATCACGGGCAGTGAAGGCCACCTTGATGCTTTCGGGCTCTTTTGCCAGGAAGTCTTCCCACGAGCTGTACACAGTGCGGTTCTGTAAACCGGTTTGCCCGGTCGCCGCCGCCTGTTGGGCTTCGTAGGTCAGTTCACATTGGGGGTCGAGCAGAATCAACTTTTCGGCACCCATATTGCTCATGGCTCTGGAAGTCGCGCCGATGTTGCGCTCATAGATGGTGCGAACCAGAACAATGCGAACTTCAAAAGGACGTTTCATTAAAGGGCTCCCGCCAGTACCAAACCATCAGCGATCAGGCCACTTGTTTTCTCGTCTTTGGAGGCAAGTTGGGACAGATCTTTTTCAAGCTGGGTTTTCAGTGAAGACTGAGGAGCTCGTGACAATACCAGCTCCAGAGCTTCCAAATACAACAACCAGTCTTGCGGAGCCACTGTTTTGTGTTCGGTCAGAAGCTTTTCCAAAGTCGCTGTCAAAGTATCATCCTGAAGTTTGTCTTCGCGAGCCTTTCTCAAAGCTGCATAAAGTCCCTGACGTTTAAGTTCAAGGTCAGAATACTTCGGAGCCGGCACACGTTTAGCGACGAAGTCCGTGGTTTCGCCATAGGCTTCACGGTCTGCGGGGCCACCGAAGACTGAAGTCACACTCGAACCAACGGCCATATCAAACGTGCCCCATTCAGGAGCAAACAAAACACGGTCCCCGAAATTCGCAGACGCATGGGTCAGACTGAGCAGAATTGTTTTTCCGTCGCGAACTGTGCGGGATTGAACTTTACCCGTGACCAGCACGCCGGAAGCATATTCCAGATGCACGGTGTTTCCCGGAACCACATCCAAAGACATCCATTCGGCGTCAGTGAAAGTGGACGGACATTTGCCCGGATGAGACTTCAGGAAGCCGACAGGAGTTCCAAATCCATGGGCGTGATATGTTTTATCATGACCAGATAGTTCTGCATCTTGATAAGACAACTGCGAAGGTCCTTGCAAGCGCAAGTACGCCACCGCACCTGTGGAATCAGTGATCGCTTCCACAATTTGACCGGAAATCTGAATGCCTGAATTAAGTTCCGCTGTGTTGGCGGATTCAGCCTGAATCGCTTTGCGCAGACCTTGAAGACCGCCCATGCGGAAGGCCATTTGATCGGCCATTTCGTCCAAGACTTGCACCAGATTTTTGAAATCTGTTGCCACGAACAATTGGGGTTGTGGTTCTGTGATGTCGTAACTGGTTTTGATGCAGTCAACAGTCAGCGGAATCTTTTGAACCTTGGCACTCAAGCACCATTTGGATTCGCCGACGCTGGAAAGCAGGCCAGCGCCAAAGATCTTGGGACTGTTCAAGTCACCAATAAGGCCGTACTCCGCTGTCCACCAGTTCATGCGTGACAGTTCGGAAGCTTCGGAGATGTGGGAAATGCTTTTACCCACTTTTTCCAGATGCTCTTCCGCGGCCTTCACTTGTTCTGGTGTGGAGGTTGGATTTTCTTTGATGTCAGACAGATCACGGATGGCTTCGTAAAGATCCAGATCTTCTTTGCTGATGATCGCTTTCTTCGCCACCTGGGCATATCGGCGCAGGTAATCGGAAAACTCCGGATGAATCAGAATTGGAGCGTGCCCCGCGGCTTCGTGAACAATGTCCGGGGCCGGGGTGTAAAGCAGATGATCCAAAGTGCGCATGTCAGAGGCGATCGGAAGAACGCCCAAAGATTGCAGCTCCATGAAGGCTGCTGGGGGAATGAAGCCGCTGACAGGCAGGGCTCTCCAGCCGAAATCCTTGAGCTTTTTGCTGACGTCTTCAATACGTGGAATGCGCTCTATATCAATACCGGTTTTAGCAAGACCTTCCACGTAGCACTCATGCGCGTGCTTGGAGAGGAAGGCTTTTAACTGGCGCAGAATATAGCGCCAGACGGCCTGATCAATAGCTGTGTATTTTTCGTAGTGTTGTTCTACGACGTATTTTCTTAAGTGTGGCGGTAGAAAGTCCGTCTCCATGAATTTACGCTCTCTTAGATGTCTTTGTCTTCTTTGGACAGATAGTTCTGAACATAGTCGGCCACGGCTTTTTCCAAAGGCCATTTCGCCGCGCTCATTCCTGCTGCCAACCATTTGTCAGTTTTTGCTTCTGTGAAATACTGGTATTGCCCGCGAATATTTTCCGGCATTTCCAGCCAGTTGATCTTCATGTCCTGGCCCATGGCTTTAAACACGCCCCCAGCCAGATCCAGCCAGGTGCGCGGTTTTCCGAAGCCCATGTTGTAAATGCCGTTGGTCGGTTTCTTATCCATCAATTCGGCCATCCAGCCAGTGACGTCTTTCACGTACACGAAGTCGCGCATGAATTCGCCGTCTTTGTATTTTGGATCAGCGGATTTGAACAAGCCCAATGCGCCAGTGTCTTTGATCTGGTTGTAGGCTTTGAATGCCACGCTGGACATCGCACCTTTGTGATATTCATTCGGGCCAAAGACGTTGAAGAATTTCAAACCGTACCAGTGCGGCGGAGTTTTTGTCTGTTTCACGGCCCAGCGGTCGAACAAAACTTTGGATTCGCCGTACAAATTCAGCGGGCGAAGTTTTTCCGGATCTGTAGTGTCGTCAAAGCCCAGTTCGCCAGCGCCATAAGTCGCTGCACTGGAAGCATAGATCATGGACTTGCCATGCTCTGCACACCATTCAAAGATTCTTTGCGTGTAATAAGTGTTATTTTCCCAAAGGAAGTCTTTGTTGGTTTCTGTCGTGGAAGAACAAGCTCCCATGTGAATAATCCAGGTGACTTTCTTTTTGGCGTCATCAGTTTCAAGGAAGGGCCAAAGCTCGTCCTTCAGCAGGAATTTGGAAATCTTCTGCTTGCGAAGAAGGTTGCGTTCGCTAAGACCCACAGAGTCCACTGCGACCACGTCGGTGAACCCTTTTTGGTTGAGCTCCCACACCATTACACTGCCAATAAAACCATTTGCACCTGTTACGATAATCATAGTGATTTTAAGGTATTACAGGCCCTGGGAAAGCTCAAGGCCGGGGGCGTTGTTTAGGGCCTTGGCGAACAGGAAAAAACTTCCAAAATACACCGCCGAGCTGCAACCAATTCGATCTGAGTGGGCATGCCCGTTGCTCTAGGAAATCCGACGGGTCGGAGGCTTTTAGTGCTCAGTTCACCAAGGTTCTTTATAATCTCACTTTCTGTATTGGTTTTGGGGGCCAGCCTGTATCTTTGGCGTGTCTCCGGCTCTGAAGCCAGTAAGGTCAAATCCACAGAAAACTATTGGGCGGAAACGGGTTTGGGCCCTGCGGCCCTTGAAGACCTTTTGCAGGATCAGACTTGCAGCAGCTCGCAGCGCTACTTCCTGGCCTGTGCTAATTCCGTTTTGACTGTTGCCAACCGCTACAACCTGAGTTTGGGACTGAATGGTGAGCTGGTGCCCGTGCATGAGTCTTTGTCCGCCGACATGAGTTCTGAGAAAAAGCAGCTTGAACCGTGGCAGAAGTTCTTTGCGGAAAATACAGCAAAGGCCGTAAAGATCTCTTTCTTGAAGGCCTGGCAAGAGCTGCAGGAAAAACATATTCCTGAGTCTCAACGGGCGATGATGGTCGGCCTGGGATTGAATGGCTTTATTTCTGTCTTCCGCGATCCTCACACTTACTTCATGCCAGTTTCCCAGTTCCAGGAAGTGATTTCCCGTGCTGACAGTCGTTCTGTCAGTTTGGGTATTTCCCTGGGCACAGCCAATGGCAGATATGTTATCCGCAAATTGACAGAAGGCAGCCCGGCCAAGTTGGCGGGTCTGCAAAAAGGCGATGTTCTGCTGTCTGTGAATGGCTTTGAAGTTAAAGGTCTTTTGCAGGCGCGTGTGTCGGAACTTTTGAAGGGTGAAGTCGGTGAAGTGGCCAAGGTTCGTGTTTTGCGAGATGGTGAAGAGCTTAAGTTCCGTCTGCGTCGTCAGGAAATAACGATCGCCACAGTTTCAACACGTGTGATTGAAGGAATTAAGCCGATTGCTGTTGTGGGCATCAATAAGTTTGCCCGTGGCGCGTGTGAGAAGGTGAAAGAGTCCCTGGATATTCTGAAAGAGTCCCACGTGCGTGGTTTGCTGTTGGATCTGCGTGATAATCCGGGCGGTCAGATGGAAGAAGCCGCCTGCATTGCCAGCTTGTTCGTGGGACCAGATGAAAAAATCTTTGAAGTTCGTTATCTGGACCCGAGCAAAAAGTCTGAAGAATACTATGGTGGCGAAGAAAAGCGTTTTGATCTGCCGATGGCAGTCTTGATCAACGCGGCTTCGGCCAGCGCTTCTGAAATCGTTGCCGGAGCTTTGCGTGACCTGAATCGTGCGGTGCTGGTGGGGGAAAGAACTTTCGGAAAAGGTTCTTTCCAGGAAGGCGAATACTGGTCGCAGAATAAAAAGATCGCACTGTTTGAAACAAAGGGATTCTATTACCTCCCATCCGGAAGATCTCCGCAGATGAAGGGTCTTGAGCCCGATGTGGCTGTGAATTTTGAAGAGATCTCAGTGGTACGTGAGGCAGAACAGTTTATCCACCCGTTGCGGGCTCCTGAAAGACAGGTTCGCATGTTGGGGAAGGCTTTTGCCACGGGTGATTGCCTGGAAATGGAAGACGCTTTGTCTTCCGACGATATGCAGATGACAAAAGCACGTCAGGTTTTATTTTGCACAAAAGCAGTGGCTAGGGCAGGGCTATGATTACGACACCCCTTTTTAAACATAAATTTATTCCCGCAAAAAAGAAGTCAGACTTTCTGATGATTGTTCTGCATGGTCGCGGGGATAGCATTCGTCCGTTTTTCTCTTTTGATGAAGAAATGGGTTTGCCAGAAATGAACTATCTGCTGCTGAACGCTCCAAGAAAGTTTCTGGATGGCTATACCTGGTATGGGGAGCCGCCGTTCCAGGGAAATGGCGTTCTTAAGATTCGTGAAAAACTTTTTGATCTGCTGAATGATCTGGAAAACCAAGGCTGGGACAGCCGCAAGATTTTCTTATTTGGATTTTCTCAAGGTTGTTTGATCAGTGCGGATGTGGGCCTGAATTATCCTAAAAAACTGGGTGGTGTGGTCGGCATCAGTGGATACTTTAATTTCTATCCGCGTTGGCGTAACAACCTGTCTTTGGAAGCTAAACAGACTCCGTGGCTGTTTACCCATGGTCATCAAGATGACATTCTTCCTTTGGAAGAAACTAAATATGGAGTCGACAAGCTGAAAGACGCCGGGTTGAAGGTCCAGTGGGTTGAGATGGAAAAAGATCACTCTTTGAAAGACGAAGAATATCCCATTATTAGACGCTGGGTTCGCGACCAATTGTCAGATCTTCGAAAAAACTAGCAGGTCATGACAGCCGTCATGTAGGCCAATTTCCACCTCTCCGATGAGTTAACGTTACGAATATTTAACAAACGGGCCGAGGGGTGGAAAATGTCGGAACCTTTCTTTAAGTGGGATCAAAGTCGCCTGACAACACAGGTTGATGCCATGGATGAAGAGCACAAAAAGCTTATCGAAATTATGAACCGACTTTATGACCGCAATGAAAACAAAGCCGACAAAAACGAGTTAGTTGCTATTGTGCGTGAACTGGTCAGTTGGACAGTCACTCACATTGAACACGAGGAAGAATTTTTCGATACGCTGCCATACTCTCATGCGGAAGTTCACAAGAAAATCCATCGGGAGCTGATCGAGCGATTGAAAGGGCATCAGGCGGATTTCGAGAAGGCAGATGTCTTATCACCGACCTTTTTACATTTTTTGAAAACGTGGCTAACCGCACATATCATGGGCATTGATACCAAGTACGGCGAAATCGCGGTTAAGAAGTCGGCATAGACAGAATAGTAGAAGCACCCCGCAGGGTGCTTTATCTTTTTAGAAGCCGCCTTTTTCCAGCAGACTGATCAGGGAGTTTGCCTGAGGTTTAATGGGAAGTTCAACGTGATAGACCAGTCCGCCGCCTCCGGCCTGTGGGACACTTTCGTATTTGTCATTGATGATTTTTCCGATCACCGCTTTTTGGATGCCATCTGGAGAGATCACTTCAACTTCTTCTTCGGGACGCAGGCGATGGCGAGCCTCGATCTTTACAAATCCGGGCTGATCAGATTCGCCTAAAACAATACCCGCAAATTTCTGACTGTAATTTCTGGAGGTCGAGTGGCGATATTCCTGAGAATGATGGCTTAGATTTCCGGCCACGAAACCTTTGTGGTATCCGCGATTGGCGATCTTATCCAGTTCCAGAAGAAGATTGCGGTCGAAATCACGCCCTGCCATCATGTCATCGATGGCTTTGCGATAGATGCGTGAAACCATGGCCGCATAGTAGATGGACTTTGTGCGCCCTTCGACCTTGAAGGAACACACGCCCGCATCGCGCAGTTCGCGCAGGTGTTCGATCACGCAAAGATCTTTGGCATTCATAATGTAGGTGCCGTGTTCATCCTCGTCGATTTGATAGAACTCACCTTTATTGCGCAGGTCTTCCAGATAGAATTCTTCTTCCTTGTTTGTGTCGGCCTTATAGATGTTGTAGCCGTAGCGACAGCTATTATCGCAGACACCCTGATTGGCATCACGATAGCTCATATAGTGCGACAGCAGGCAGCGGCCGGAATAGGCAATACAGATTGATCCGTGGACGAAAGCCTCCAGCTCGATGTCTGGCACGCGTTCGTGGATCTCTTTGATTTCCTCCAGGCGCAATTCGCGGCTTAGGATGATGCGGGTAGCGCCTTGCTGTTGCCAGAACTTCACACTTTGCCAGTTCATACAGTTGGATTGAACGCTCAGGTGAATATTGACGTCGGGATCAACTTCTTTGGCGATCATCATCAGACCAGGATCGCTCATGATGAAAGCGTCCGGTTTAAGATTCACCCATTTCTTGAAGTTCTCGCGGAAGGATTTCAGCTTCAGATTGCGGGCAAAGATATTGGCGGTGACGTAGATCTGCTTTCCGTTTTCACGCGCATATTGAATTCCTTTTTCCAGGTCTTCAAAAGTCATTTCGTTTTCGCGGGCTCGTAAGCTGAAAAGGGGAACTCCGACGTAAACCGCGTCAGCGCCGAAGTTATAGGCGTATTTCAATTTTTCAAGAGAGCCTGCTGGCATCAGAAGTTCCGGACTCATTCCAACCCCTTTTAAGTATTAAGTAGAGGGGAGGTTCTAATCCTTTCATGACATGAACTCAACGGAGGGGATGTAAAATACAACCCTGGGGTTGAGGACCGGGCTTTTCAGCCAGGTCCTTTTTACTTACTTAGATAGATTCTTTGTGCTCTTCCACCAGGCTTAAGAGCTTGGCATATAGATCCATTTTAACAGCCGGAGTCGCCAGTTGATCCCGATAGAAGCGGCTGACCGGGATTTCCGGCATGCCGTTTTGTTCATAGACCAGCTTGTCGACAATTTTCTGAATTTGTTCCATCGGAAGGCCCTTTTTCTTTTCCGTGATGATTTCTTCAACCATCTCGATCAGGGCATTTCCGGTGATGCGTTTGTCAGAGTTCAGCTTTTCAGCGCGCTCACAGATTCCTTTTAGAACATGTTCTGGTTTGTTGCGCCCAGAGGCTGCTTCCACCAGTTCACGATAGACGTTTTGGAAGGCGGCGATATGGCGACGTTGTTTTTCACCCATGCGGGCGTCGCGGGACTTGGCAAAACCTGACAAGACCGCCTTAAAGAAGCTGTTTTCCGTCATCCAGCGTTTTTCAAATGGCAGAGGGCTTTCCATCAGGAAGCGCGGGTAGCTCTTCATGATAGTGCGCATATTGTACAGGGCTGGATGATTGACACCATCGGCGACCTTTTCAGTGTTGCCACTGACTTTGGCTCTTTCAAAGAACGAGAACTCTTTGTCGAAGCGTTCGAACAATCCGTCTTGGGCCATGATATGGCTGCGCTGGGTTTCGTTAAAGCCCATACGATAGAGCAGGCGCTCGGCCCGTTTTTGCTCGAACACCTTGTTGAAGTTCTGAACAGCTGGATGCTGGGCAAACTCGCGCAAAGTTTTCTTCTTTTTGGTTTTCAGATAGTCGGCCATTTGTGCAAAGACTTGCACAATCAGTCGGGCCTTTTGTTTTTGTTCATTTAAATTGGTCGAGAATCTTTCCACGTCATCATAGCGGTATTTGTCGTGGCGAATACCGAACTGACGAACGCTGCCATAGTCAATGATGCCCGCATCAGCCAGAACGTTGTCACCATCCCAGTCCAACCAGGCAAAAATATAGTCGGTATCCAGAATGGCGGTGAACTCACCGAAGGATTTGGAAATGGCGGTCAGCATTTCATCGTATTTGGCGGCACCTTTGGATTTGATATTCCAAACTTTGTTGTCCACTTGACGGTCAATCAAATAGTCGGTGGCGGCCTTCAGATTGTCCCAGCGCTCTTGTTTCAGATACAAAAACAGATGGGCGGGGCGAATCAGATTTTGCGCGGCCCGAATACCAATGCCATAACCTTTGCCAAGGTCAATCACGCACAGCATGCGTTCAGTTCCGATGCCCTGTAAATGCATGACTTCAGCCAGAATCGAAGCTCCTAAGAGTTCATCAATTTCCGCTAGGCCGCAGCCGTAGCCGAATTCGGTTCCGCCGGTTTTTAGGGGCTTTTGTGCCTGAACTGCCCCGGGGGCAAGGCAGGTCACACCCGTGCCTCGGCTGGAAACATCCCAAGTCGTGCCGCGGTGATAGACAGTTCCATTCCAGATACCGCGACCGTCGCCGGAAGTTTTACCTTGTTTGTTGCTGTGTTGCAGCTGCAGGTAGCGAGTGGCCATGTATTCGTGAGGACGGATGGTGGCTGGGTCAATGCGACGATGAGTCAGTTCGTCATATTCATTGATGATCTGCAAAGAAAAGGTGTCGATAAGTTTTTGCTGCAGGTCTTCGCTCATTTGATGAGGATGATCCGGCGGAATCAATCCCATTTCTTTTGCAAGAATGAAGTTGAAGTAGGCGACTTTGCCAGTGTTGAGTTCACGAACTTTGTAGGAAACAAACCCGTCTTTGACTGCATCCATCCAAGGATGCACGCCGTTGAGTTGATCGAAAGACGAATAGAAGTTCGTCAGTTGCTGTAACTTTCGAGCGCCACTATGTTTCATCGTCATGTTGCTTCCACCATCCTTGTAGAAAAATGAGACACTCTTCATATCGGCACGACTGGCCTGCACTTTAATATTAAGCCCTAAAAAAGTTCTTCCGAATACTAGACTGGACATAATAAGGGGAAACAATGAAGACATCTGGCTTTTTACTTCTAGTGCTGATCTCAACGACATCGTTCGCCTTCAAAGGGGAAGCTCCGGGTAAGCTTCTGCGCCCCCAATTCATGACAGCCCCTGCTTGTGACAACCGCCCCGAGTTCCTGACCGAGCTTCGCAGTGAGTTCGTGGGTTCCCTGAAACGCTTGCCAGAGACGGTTTTGGTGGCGCGTGATGTGGAATACTATGTGGAAAGCACTTCTGGAGCCGAAAAGACGCGTTTGCATGGCTATCAGTCTTTTATGAAGGCCTCCGTGTCGGGCCAAATCCTTTGTGGCAACGTTTCTCAGGACCTTGGCCAGAGGTTTTCCTTGCTGGCACCGACTTTGATCGACACTCACAAGAAGCATCGTGTGGGTCAGAGCCTTTGGCAGTTCCAGCTTTTGACAGAAGCTCAACGCTTTTCCTTCTGGAATCTTAAGAGTGCAGCGATGCCACAGAACGAAAATTTGGAAGAGTGGCTGGAATCCAGCGGGGCTCAGTACAAGATCTACCAAAGATCCCACACCGAATTTGAACTGATGCTGGTGAAAAAAGAGGGTGAGACCTCCCAGTATCTGTCAGTTCGCTATGATGCCGTGCCTTTCAGGCCTTAGGTCGATTACAATCTTCGGCGGAAATAGCCGGGGTATTCCAGAACCAGACAGTCTTTATCTACAGTGAGGTCCGCGCTAAAGTGGACCTCTTTTGTTTTGCCGTCGATGGATTCAAAGCGATAGAGGCTTTGCTCAGGGCCGACCTTAAGCTCCGTATAGCGTTGTGTGGCGGTCTTTGTCTTGAATTGAAGGACATCGACCCAGGTGACTTCTATTTCGTAAACCTGCAGGAACTGTGAGCGCATCCACTGAATGGGCAGAGTGTTGGTGAACGGGGACGGATAGATATCGACGAACAAAGACTCAATCAGATCAGACGTCCCTAACTTTTTAGCCGGATCAGTCAATGACTGGACGTGATAGTTTTGCACACTGTAGGAATCATCCATTGTGATGCTGTATTTGATTCGTTGCAGTTTGCCGCTGGCATCGGGGTATACCAATAAGGAATCAGCGAAAATATTTTCACCTGATTTTTTCAGCACCAAATGCTCAAAGCCCGGTCCCTGAAGGGATTCCCAGACAACGTCCTGCAAATGCATTTTCACCTCACAAAGGATCATAACATACTGGACTTGGATTACCGGTCCTAAATTTTCGTGGAAATGATCATGTTTTGGACAGCTCAGATTTTTGCTTCATGCTGAGATATCCTCTCCGATAAGTAAATAAGGGGTTTAGTAGCTTATGGGGTCTGCTTCACTTTTAAGGACATTGCTTGCTCGTTTTGGGGTCGAATTAGGCCTGCTGGGTTTGCTTGCCTTGGGCTATCTGACGTTTCAGCGACCCGAGCTGCTGCAGCTGATCCAATATTCCGAACGTCCCACGACCGAGCTTAGCGAAGTTCTGAATAACGTGGAAAAGGTTCTGAGCCGCGCAGATCACTTTCAAAACGCTTTTCTAAAATCGCGAAATCCTGTGGATCTCAAAGAGTACAATCAAAGTATTTCGTCTCTGAATGGACAACTGGCCCGTTTATCCATGGCAACCAGACAGGAACCTGCGGTGCAGGCCGAAGCCGTGAAGTTGGGCCACATGATTCGTCGTCATATTGAAACGGCCAATAACCAATTGATGAGCCCGGGCCGCAGTCCCGCACGGGCCGAAGAGTCTTTGGAGCTAACCCAATACCAGATTCAGCATCAGTTGATCGAGATGAAAGCCGCGTCGGCACCGCTGCAGTTTAAGCCAACACCGCAGGGTTTGAAGTTTCTGTGGGCATTGGGAGCTGCGATTTTTCTTATTTTGATCAGCCGTCTGCTGCAACGAACGGAACACCGTCAGCAGGTGCAGCATATCGAGAATTTGGAAGGTAAGTCCATTCTGCTGGATACGATTCTGAACAGTATGAGTGAGGCTTTGATCGTCGTGGATCAGAACGGCTGGTTCACGCATTACAATGCAGCTGCACAAAGAATTATCGGTTCAAAAATTAAGGAAATTGCGACGGAGTCCAGTGTGGAAGCACTGGGGTTCTACAACCCTGAACAGGGCCGCACATACACGCGAAAAGAATTGCCGCTGTATCGCGCCTTGAGTGGCGATCGCGTGGATGATCTGGAAATTTTTGTCCAGAATCAAGAGCATCCAGAAGGAATCTATATTTCCTTAAGCAGTCGTCCATTGAATGATATTGACGGCGGCATTTCAGGGGCCTTGATCGTCTTTAAGGATGTCAGCCGTCGCAAGTTGGTCGAACAGGAGTGGGTCCGAGCCCGCGAAGCCGCGGTCGAGGCATCCCAAAAGAAATCAGACTTCCTGGCGGCCATGAGCCACGAAATTCGCACGCCTATGAATGGTGTGATCGGGATGACGACTCTTTTGCGTGATACTCGCCTGGACCCAGAACAGCAGGATTATGTTGGAAATATCAAGCGTTCTGCTGAATCGCTGTTGATGCTGATTAATGATCTTTTGGATCACTCCAAAATTGAGGCGGGGAAGATTCGTCTGGATCCGCAACCTCTGGATTTACAATTTTTGGTGGAAGATGTGCTGGAAATGTTCAAGCCAGCCACGGCGGAAAAGAACATCGGCCTTGAGTGTCGCTTTGATGGCAAGATGGCCTGGCACTATAAGGCAGATTCTGGAAGACTGCGCCAGATTCTGGTGAATCTGATCGGAAATGCGGTGAAGTTTACAGAAAAAGGATTTGTGCGTATCGAGATTTCCAGTCGCGGTGACAGCGATGGTAAAACAGCCTTACTGTTTGAAATCAAAGATACGGGCCAGGGCTTGCAAGAGCATGAAAAGAAGTCCCTCTTCCAGAAATACTTCCAGGCAGGGGCCGGGATGAAATTCGGTGGCACAGGTCTGGGGCTGTCTATTTGCCGACAACTTGTAGATTTGATGGGTGGTCATATTGGCGTCGAGAGTGTTCCTGGGGTGGGTTCGAATTTCTGGTTCCAGGTGGAGTTGCCAATGTGTGATGGGGATGAGCTGCCTCAATCCTCAGAGATTCGTTTTGCCAGGATCTTCAGTGGCCATGTGCTTGTGGCGGAAGATCAAATCGTGAATCAGCGTGTGGCTGAATCCTATCTGCGCAAGCTGGGGCTGACCGTGGATATTGCCAATAACGGTGAGGTCGCTTTACAGAAGCTTCAGGAACGGGATTATGACCTGGTCTTTATGGATTGCCAAATGCCAGTTCTGAATGGCTATCAGGCCACACAGCAGCTGCGTTTGCAGGAAAACACGAAAGCCCGCAAAACCCCGGTGATAGCGCTGACGGCGGAAGGCACCAGTGGTGAACGCAAGTCGTGCCTTGAAGCGGGGATGGATGACTTTTTGACGAAGCCTTTAGAGCTTCATAGACTGATCGAGGTTTTACATCGCTGGATGAAACCAGCGGAAAAGACTTTGGATCTGAAGGCTTTGCAGAATATCAAAGATCTGATGTCCCAGGATCGCAGTCTGACTGAGGTTCTGATCGAGGATCTGGAGCAATCCGGTCCGGCGCTGCTGCATGAAATTCGCGAGGGCATCAACGAGTTGAGTCGAGACCGAGTTTCAGAAGCAGCTCATGCGCTGAAATCCAGTGCGGCCACCTTGGGTGCGAAAAATGTGGCGGAGCTTTGTCAAAAGCTTGAAGATAACCAGGACTTTCATGAAGCAGAGTTCCTGTTAAAGCAGGTTGAAAGAAAGTTTTTTGAAAGTCTGTCGGAACTGAAACTTTATTCTGCCAAGATGAAGGCGGCGTGATATGGCAAAGATACTGATCGTGGATGATCAAAAAAGTGTCCTGCTGACCTTGGAGGCTTTGCTTCTGAAGGATAACCATCTTGTCACGTCTTGCACGAATTCTATTGATGCTTTGGATCGCCTGACCAATGAACCGTTTGATTTGATGATCACCGATGCCATCATGCCTGGTGGGGCCACAGGTTATGCCTTGATTCGCACAGTTCGCAATAATCCGCAGATTGCCAAAATGCCGGTGATTCTTCTGACGGGAAAACGCGAAAAGGCGGATGTTGAAAAAGGTATTGAGTCTGGCGCCAATGATTATGTGGTTAAGCCCATTGATCCGGAATTGCTGCTGGCTAAAATTAAAAACCTGTTGGCAAAAAGTGAAAAGGACACGGCTCACTTCGTGGAGGCTCCTGTCTATGTGAAGGCAGAATGGGAGACCAAGACCGAGATCATGACTGTTTCTGAGTTGGGAATGGTGATTAAGTCCAACGTGCCGATGCCGTTGGGTATGGTGCTGCGTCTTTCCAGCAGTTTGTATGATGATATCGGTATCAGTAAAATGCCTTTACGAATCACGGCATGTGAGGAAACTAAAACAGCGACGGAGACATTCTTCCGTATTCAGGTTCATTTTGTCGGATTGACGGAAAAAGAGCTGACTCCGTTGCGTCTTTGGATTCGTTCAAAAAAACTATGAGCCTTTAACAACTGTGGCGAATCCGCCGTAAGGTGTGCGCAAGTTTGTAACTTGCCCCTGATACAGCCGAGCCAGAACCAGTTGCATGCGCCCCTGATAAGCATAACAGCGTAAATCATATTTGAAGGCCTGTGGGCCTTCGGGAGTTTCAAAGGTCTGTTCCGGAGCCGGAATAAATTCCTGGGCAATCATATCGTGACCCACGATTTTATCAAAAGCACTGCGACTGATGGAAGAACCCCTGTAAGATTGCTTGGAACCGAAGGCATTCTTGGGTTTAAAGAAGAACTTTTTACGTTCAGCCCAGATCTCAGTCGCTTTGGATTCACAGACATCATAGGACTCAGGAATGGATGTGCGGATCAGTTCCAGATCCGAGCCTGACAACCCTTGAGATTCCAGGAATCCAGGAACACCCCAGTCAATCAAACGCTGCTTATCAGCCAGCATCAGGTACTCAAAGGGATTCGGGGACAGGCAGACGTCACCATTCAGGAACTTCTCACGCAGAACCGAGCTGGATGGCTCGGTCAGGAAGAAGTCGGTATAGCGATTGTAGATAAAGTCCGGAGAGAATTCCTTAAACAGGTCACGGTAATCTACAATGCGGGAATCCCAACCATAGGATTTGAAAAGCTCGTTATAGGCCAGGAACTCTGCAAACAAACGTTGCTCGGAAGGGGCTTCATCAGTGATAGCCACCTTGAACGGTGCTGTTGCGGTTTTTCCCTGCAAAGACATCTCTGTTTCAACCATTTTGCGGATTTCGTCGCGTGAGAAATCCGCAACTGGCAGGGGATGTCCTTTCATCTGGTACATTTCATAACCCAGAATCAGGAAGGCCGCGTTGGTGTTCACCTCGATGAGCTTCAGATTTTGATGCTCGTCCAGGTGAAAATCATAGCTCATCATGATGGACTTGTTGCCCGGGTCTTTAAGACCTTTTTCGGCAATAAGATTTTCATAGTGCTTCAGGTAAGAGGACTGTTCGCGCAGTTGGAACAGAAGGGAAACAATCTTTTCCGCTTTTTTTAGGATCGCTTCGGGCAAGGTGACGGCAAAAGGAGAGATCAAGTTTTCAGAAACAAGATCTTCAAGGGGCTCGTTGGTAAGCCCCTTGTAGGAAGAACGAAGCTGTTGGATGAAATCAGCTTTCAGATTCATGACTACTTCAACGGTGTGATGTGATCATCACCGGCTTTCCAGCCGGCCTGGCAAAGCTCACCGCTTTGGCAGCCCTGAAGAACGCGCAGAATTTCTTTGGCGTCGCGACCAACAGAAGTGTTGTGGATGCCCATGTACTGAATTTTTTGTTCTGGATCGATGATGAATGTCCCACGAGTTGCGATGCCACGGTCTTCAAACAGAACCCCATAGTCACGCGCGATACGTTTGGTCAGATCTGCCATCAAAGGATACCCCAGATTGCCCAGATCATCGCGCAACCAGCGTTTGTGAGAATGAACAGAGTCCACACTGCAGCCAATAACAGTGGCACCAGCCTGCTGGAAAGACTTCAGATGTTCACGGAACTGAGTCAATTCTGTCGGGCAGACGAAAGTGAAATCCAAAGGGTAGAAGAACAGGACAACCCATTTTCCTTTGAAGTCAGTAAGGGAAATATCTCGAACTTCGCCACCGTCAAAAACAGCTTGTGTTGTGAATTGCGGAGCGGGTTGATTAATCATTGGCATAAAGAGGTCTCCTTGCTATTAATTGATGCCTTTGGTGGGCCTTAAAAGGCAAGGAGAAACTGTGAAAATCATCTCTTGGAATGTGAATGGAATTAGAGCTTGTTACAAGAAGGGACTGATGGATTTTCTGAATACGGAAAAACCGGATGTTTTCTGTGTTCAGGAAACAAAAGCTCACATTGATCAGGTTGAAACAGAGACTCGCACTCTTCGTTGGGAGCACTCCTACTGGTCTTCGGCCCAACGCAAAGGTTACTCGGGTGTGGCCACATTCACGCACGCGCCACCGGCACAGGTGCAGTATCATTTTAACGCGATACCTGACTATGAGTCCGAGGGACGCATTGTGATGACCGACCACGGTGAATTTGATCTTTACAATATTTACTTCCCCAATGGCGGTTCGGGCCAGGAGCGCCACAACTTCAAACAGCAGTTTCTGAAAGATCTGAATATTCATCTGAAGGAAAAACTGCAGACCGGCCGTCAGGTGATTGTGGTTGGGGACTATAATGTGGCCCACGAAAATATCGATGTTTTTGATCCGATTCGTCTGTCGAAAGAAAGTGGCTTCTTGCCAGAAGAGCGGGTTTGGTTTGATCAGTTCCTGGATCTGGGCTTTATCGACACCTTCCGTTATTTCAAGCCCACCGAAGCAAAGCGTTATTCCTGGTGGGATATGCGCACTTACGGACGCATCGCCAATCGTGGCTGGCGCATTGACTATGTTTGTATTTCAAAAGGTCT
Organism: Bdellovibrio bacteriovorus; assembly: GCF_041888015.1. Lineage (GTDB taxonomy): Bacteria > Bdellovibrionota > Bdellovibrionia > Bdellovibrionales > Bdellovibrionaceae > Bdellovibrio. Next base: position 3,423,287 of record NZ_CP168968.1, on the reverse strand, counting down.
TGAGAAATATCTGTCTTCAGCAGATATTCTCGAACAAGTTGAGGGCTCTGACCACTGCCCGGTCGTGGCCACATTTGATTTCTAATTCGAAGGAGTCCCCATGTTGATGATTCCATTTCCTTTTCTGATTGCTGAGCTGGTGATTTTCATTTTAGCAGTTCAGGAGTGGGGATTTCTGAATACGCTGGGTTTGTATCTGCTGCCTTGTCTGCTGGGCTTTGTGATCGTGGCAATCGTCGGCCGTCTGGCTATGATGAACCTGCAGACCTCGATGATGCGCGGGCAGTTGCCAGCCAATAAAATTTTGCATTCTGGTGCGATCTTTATTTCGGGGCTGTTGTTTGTGATCCCGTCGTTCTTTGCGCGAGTGGCGGCTGTGGTATTGTTCCTGCCGGGTCTTCGTCACTTCGCGATCTGGAGATTTAAGTTCTATATGGCTAAGAAAATGGCGCAAGGATCAGCCCGAGTCTTTAACTTCGGTGGTCCTTTCGGTTTTGGTGCGGGAATGGGTACGGGGGGCGGTCCGGGCAATGCGGGTGGATTCCGTTACTATGACTTCCGCAACAACGGAACCGGCTTTGAAGAAGTGCGTGAAGAGCGCGAGATCAACGCCGAAGTGCTGGATGTGACCCCTCTTGAGATCACACACGATACCAGCAACACCGATAAGAAAGATTAGCGGGACACCACTCGGCCAGCTTTGGTTGGGTTGGAAACCACCGGGCCGAAGTATTTGCGGAACATGGACTGTCCCAAGTGAGCGGATTTTACTGTCCAGAATTTCTTGTTCACCGTGATAGCGGCAACTGCAATTTTGCGTTCGCCATCCAAGGCGTAGCCCACGAACCAGTCGGTACGACCGCGAGGGTTATCACCTGTCAGGTGACCTGTTTTACCACCCATTTCAATTTCACGGAATTTGCGGTCTTTGGTGATCGGACGGAATGAGCGGCGGGAAGTTCCTGCAATCACAGTTCTTTCCATCAGCTCACGCACTTTCGCAGCGGATTCTTTGGTCATGATGTGGCCGTTATTTAAAGTCGAGCCTTCGTACAAGGACTCGCCCTTTTCATCTGTCATATTGCGAATCAGATAAGGAACTACGACCTGGCCGTCATTGGCAACAGAGGCTGCGATCATGGCACCCTGAACCGGGCTCATGCGGTTGGTTTTGTTGTAGCCGGAAGCCACTTCCGCCATCTCAAAGCCTTTGCCCGGAGGAACATAGGCCACACCCATTTCAACCGGGAAGTCCGCCGGGATCTCCTGATTGAACATAAAGCGGTTGGCGTATTCGTTCAGATCTTCGGGATGCAGGTTTTCGATGCTCAGGCGGCCAAAGGCCGTGTTAATAGAGCGGGCGAAGGCGTCCTTCAGGGTGATCACGTTGGTCCAACGGGTCACTTTGTCAGAAAGAACATTCTTCTTGTAAAGCGTGTAAGCGCCGCCGTTGTAACGGATCTTATGTTCGGGGCTGACGCCGGCTTTATCCACTGCCGCAGTGGCGGTGACGACCTTGAAAACGGACGCCGCCGGGAAGGTCGCCTGCAGATTCAAGTTCGGAGCATGAGCATCGTCACGCTGGAAGCTGGACATTGCCAGAACCTCGCCCGTCATGGCGTCGATCATGAAGATCGCGCCGTAATCAGGCTTGTAGGCCTTGAGCAGGCGATCAGCTTCACGCTGAAGGGAATCATCAATCGTATAGCTGATCTTGACGGCGTGGCTGTCGCCATTCCATGGGAGTTTAAGCGACTCCGGCAGATCATTAGCGCGAATCTTTTCACCAAGGGCTTTTGCAAGCTGGGTGCGCTGTTCGAGTTGAGATTGGATTTTCTGATGAGCTTGGGCTTCCTGACTGTCCGATGAGGACGTGAAACCCAGAAGAGAATACAGGCCTACAAGGCTGGCTCCAGAAAAAACGAGCAGTTTTAGCAACTTAGATTTGTTTTTAGATGACATTGTTTTATGGTAGCACCAGTTTTTTAACGCTTTCAAGAGCATTCTCAGAAGAAGGCGCGGGAAATGCCATTCTGGTGCGCTTTTCGGGGCATTCTTGCGTGACTCTCGAGGGGACTTGGACTAAAGACTAATATACATGAAGACCAAAGAACGCATTCTCGTTACCTCCATTGAACTCTTCAATCGCAGCGGTGTTGTCGCGATCACCACGAACCACATCGCCAAGGCCATGGATATCAGCCCTGGAAACCTCTATTTTCACTATGACAATAAGGAAGAGATTTTGATCGAGCTGTTTAAGAGAATGGCGAAAGAAACCTACGATGTTTGGCGCCCGAGCCGCACGAAGAAGTACACGCCTTTGGCCTTCATCAGCGACAACTTCGAGTTGTACTGGCGCTATCGCTTCTTCCACCGCGAAATGTACGCCCTTCGCCGCAAGGATCCGCAGTTGGCGAAGATGTGGCGCAACCATATCCAGAAAATGATGAAGTTGATGGTCATCCTTTACCGCCAATGGGTTAAGGACGGCAAAATGATGAAGATCGACGAAGTCTCTGAAATGCAGTACATCGCCGAATCCCTTCTGGCGATGGCGACCACCTTCCTGCAGTTCTTTGAATCCGCAGAAAAACAGCCTGGCAAGCGCAGTATTGAGCGCGGTAAACGCCATGTGGCCCGCCTTCTTTTGCCTTACACAGCTGGCGAAACCAAGAACGAGTTTGAAAAATTTCTAAAGTCCTAGCCTAAAATGTCACCTGAGAACGAATATAAGACGTTCTCAGCTGGCAGACTCATTGCTTTAGGTCAGAGTCATCGACACGAAAGGCTCTGACATGAAAACGATTGCTTCCTTCTTTGCAGTTCTTCTTTTTGCTTCCAACTCCATGGCGGCAAGTCAGTGTGCCGAGCTTAAAGCGGAATTGAAGGCCATGCAGCAGGCGCAACAGCAGATCATGGCCAGTCTTGTAAGCAATCACGAAACCTTTGCTTCTTCTATGGAAGAATACTCTGTATCTGTGAAGTCGGCGCAGGGGATGACCGTCAAAGCCGTTTCTAAAGATATGGATCAGTCCGCGCAGGCTTTCCGCAAGCGTGGTGTTCAGGGGAAAAAAATGGCTACTCAGCTCAACGACGCCACGGGGGATTTGTTGGCGCGAGTGGCTTCCTGTCTTAAGTAATTAAGACGTTATTCTATAAATACATCCTGTGGGGTGTGCTTCTCGGGGGAGAGCACATCCTGAACTCGAAGGCGACCGAACTAAGTAGGTCGCCTTTTCTTTTTCTTTCGGGCCATCTTGCCTCTGTCAAAGTGCAATTCCATTGAATCAGTTTGAGAAAATAGGGGCCATTTGTCGGTGCACTCTTTCTTTTCTTTTCAGTTTAAGGCTAGAATATAACGCACCGTCACTATTGAGGCTGGATGTAATCAAGCTTCAGGTTATAATTGTAAGAAGATGACCTAAGAATGAAAGTCTGTGGTTGTCCGCTATGGCGCTTCCATGGCCGCAGTCAGGGAATCGTTAGGGTTTACAACGCTTTATTTAATTTTAAGTTAATGTAAGATTTTTTACTTGCAAATTTTACAGGTGTAGAACTTAATAGGTCAGTTCCAAATTGGCACTTAAGCTGGAAGGAACTCGAGGGGGCAATATGGCTATCTCTGAAAAGCTTGTCAGCGAATGCAGACACAGACTTTTGCAAACGAAGCAAGATATCCTCAACAGAGTGAAAGAGGCTCGTTTGAACTTGGATCAGAATGAGGAAAAAGGCGGGGACGAAGGGGATCAAACCGTTCGTGTACTGGCGGAACAGGAATTCCTCAGCATGCATGAAAGAATGCGTGGTCAATTGATGGAAGTTGAAAGCGCTCTAGCTCGCATTGAGGGCGGAACTTTCGGTTACTGCGAAGAAACCGAAGAGGCTATCGAGCCAGAAAGACTTCTGGCAATTCCATGGACTCGCCTAAGCATCGAAGGTGCTGAAATCCGCGAATCCATGAATAAACGCTACGCTCGCTAGTTTCGGTCTGAGCGACAGTATATTTGATTTAGTATTTCTCGAGGGGAAAAGGGGATGGGCACGAGTGTGCAGCATCCCCTTTGTTTTTTGGGGCGGTCGATGAAAATAGCCCATTCGACTGCGTTGTCGGCGGCTGTCCTCGCTTCGACGTGCTTGGAGCACGCCTGCGCTGCGGGAGCTGCCTCCGCCTTGCGCCTGGGCTATTTTGATCGACCTTCTAAGTTTGTTCTGTGAATACCTGTAAATTTACCATGAGTTAACTCATTGCGTTGGTGGTGGGGTGGGGCTGTGTTATAAGCGCCTCATTCAAAAGTCATTAATAAGGAGTTAAACGATGAAAGTTCTTTCTGTTGTGGCGGCATTGTTGGTCGCGTCTTCTGCTCAAGCCTGGAGTGATAAATACGTAGATGTTAAAAATGGTCGTACGGTGGCTGTTGAAGCCGTTGATGCTTCCAACCAGGACGGTATTGTTTCCCTGCGCGTGGTTGTTAAAAACCAAGCTTTGAACCTGATTGATCCAAAAGCAGTTGTGACAGCTGAACAAGATGGTTTCACTTGTGATGTTCAACGTGTACTTCTTCTGACTAGTTCTTTTGATTCTGCAACCAAGACTTTCACACAAGATTATGAAGTGAAAGTGGCTTGGACTCCGGGCAAGGACTGGAGCTCTTGCACAGTTCAAGTTTTCCACCCGTCTTTGCAATCCAACAGCGTTGTGCTTTATGTTGAAGGTTCTGGATTGTCTCCAATCGAAGAGCGTCCAAGCGACTGGTACTAGTTCTTATCTATTTATAGAGTCATTGAACTGAAAAACCGCCTGTAAATGGCGGTTTTTTTATTTCCGGTATTTGGCAAAAGCCTTTTGCACCAGCTCTCTGGCTTCCGGCACCACTTCGGCTTCAAACCACGGATTCTTTCTTAACCACAAGTTGTTGCGTGGGGAGGGGTGAGGCAGAGGGATAAAGTGCGGAGAATATTCCTTCCAGTTTTGCACGACTTCTGTCAGTCCTGTATCGGCAGAAGGCAGGAAGTACTGAATCGCATAGTTTCCGATCAGCAGGTGCAGCTCGATATTCGGCAAGTGATCCAGAACTTCACCCATCCATTTTTTTGCGCACTCAGGGCGAGGCGGCAGATCGCCGGACTTTCCTTTGCCGGGATAACAAAAGCCCATCGGAACAATGGCGACCTTTTCCGGATTATAGAAATCTTCTTTGGAAATCCCCAGCCATTCGCGCAGGCGATCCCCACTGGCATCATTCCAGGGAGTGTGAGAATCATGAGCCTTAATTCCCGGTGCTTGTCCGGTGATGAGGATGCGTGCTTGTGGGGAAAAATTCAGAATCGGTCGGGGAGGCAAAGGCAGATGAGCTTTGCACAGTTTGCAATTGCGAATTTTTTTAAGAAGTTCGTCGCTCATCGAGTTATCCCTGCCATCAAATAGCAGCATATCTGAGATCAGTGCCTGACAGGGGCCCGGCCCGGTGAATTTGCACTAAAGGCGGGGTTCACGGGATCGTCAGGCAAAAGTCGAAGGCCACTGACTGCCGTTTATGAGGATATCAGCAAATTGCTCCAGACCTTTTTGATCCTCGCTATCAAAGCGGCTCAGGATCGGCGCATCTATATCCAAGACTCCCAGAAGACGGCCCTTATGAATAAGTGGAATCACGATTTCCGAGCGCGAAGCGCTGTCGCACACGATGTGCCCAGGAAACTGATCGACGTCGGCAATAAGTTGCGTTTGCAATGTCTTCGCCGCTGTTCCGCAGACGCCTTTGCCGATGGCGATGCGTGTGCAAGCAGGAAGTCCTTGGAAGGAGCTTAAAAGCAATTCGTTATTATGAAGTAAATAGAATCCCACCCAGTTGATATCGGGCAGGTGTTGTTTTAGCAAAGCCGAGAAATTTGCCAGATTCACAAACCATTCTTTTTCACAAAGCCCCTGAGCTTCGGAAAGAAGCTCTTTATAGAATTTGGCTTTGTCAGAATAGTTGATCGCGGAAACTTTTTGCATGGACGAAGCTTATCACAAAAAAACATCTGGCGGGATGAAAAGAGTCGGCCCACTGTTATTGTGGGCCATTGAGTGTAGATCTAATGTCCGATTTCCTTTAGAATTTCTTTGGCTTTATTGCAGGCAGGTTTTGGGTTGGAGCTTTTGATGGTGGATGTTCTGCCGTCAAGCTCTGCCTTGCAAGAGACGTTGTCGTGCTTGGCGAAGAAACGCTGACAGGCAAGATCCAGTGCCTTAAGCTGTCCAATAACTTGAGTCGGAGATGTTGCCATAGAAGCCTGTGTTTCAAGGAGCCTTGCCTCGTAAATCATGTCATTGTACTTGGAAACATAATCAGGACTGCAATTACCCGCGGCATCCACGCTGACATTTTGGGTGGGCACCGTGTGAACATCAGCTCCACCTTTGCCGCCAGCACAAGCTGAAAGAGCCATCATTGCCGCCATTGCGCCTAAAAGTTTGATTGTCGTTTTCATATTAAATCCCCTTATTTCTGTCCCGAATCCAAGAATCCGGAACTTGCCTTAAGAAAATAAGCCGGAATTCTTGGTCCGGACCGCGTATATCCCATCTGGATTACTCGGAGGACCTAAAGAGCAAGGGGGGTGCCACGAAGGGCGTGGCAAATATTAGAACTTACGGATTAAGCCCACGACGATACCGCGGATTGCAACCTCATCGGGGGAATACCACATGGATTTCATTGTGGAGTTGGAAGGGCGAAGTTCCACCATTTTATCTGCGACCCCAGTTTCCGGGCGGGGACGCAGATAAAAGCGTTTCACGGTGGCTTCATTATCTACAGTCGCCACGATGATGTCGCCGTTATTGGCGGAATCTTGTTTCTGAATCAGGATGATATCTTCATCAAAGATCCCGTCTTCAATCATGGAATCGCCCTGCACTTTCAGCGCAAAGGATTTAGAAGGATTTCTGACCATGGAGGGGGGAACGTCCACGAACTCGTCGTGTTTGATGGCTTCGATAGGTTGACCAGCCGCTACTTTCCCAAGAAGGGGAAGTGACAGGACCTCATCACGAGCCTGGAGGAGCTGAGTGCGAGGAGATCCTGTCTTCGTCGAGACTGATTTCGATTGCAGATGCTCTTGCACTGCCGAAGCAGAGTGAAGCACCTGAATAGCTCGCTTCAAGTTCTGGGGATTGGAAATGTATCCCTTGTTCGTCAATTGCTTCAGATAGTTCTGAACCGAATTGAACGAAGCCAGACCGAAGTGATCTTTGATTTCTTGGTACGACGGTGAAACTCCTGAGCTTAAGATGTGCGCCTCGATAAACTCGAGAACGGATTTTTCTTTCGGCGTCAGTGGGGGGGAGGGGCGATTTCATTGTCATAACTTACATACGAACTTACAGTGTAAATTATATGTAAGTCAATAGCCTATTTTCAAAAAAAAGAAAGGACCAGCCCAAGGGCCAGTCCTTCATCTTTTTAGCGCCCAGAAAGGCTTTTATTGACCTTTAGGGGGTGCTGGAGGGGGTTCGGCAGGGCCTTGAGCCTCACGGGTGTTATGGCGACGGGCAGCATGGCGATCCTTGCGGGCGGTGTCGATCAGTTTTTTGGTCGATGAGTCGACCGGCTTATCCAGGGCTTTCAGGATTTCAGAGATGCGGACGAGGTTGCTGCTCCAATCCGTGAAGATGATCTGGTTGGTGCCAGAAACGATATTCATCTCTCCATCGCGGGATGGAAGGACGCGCACTTCGCGCATGACGTCTTCCGCGGAGATGTTTTTCAGTTTCACGATCCATGCCACCATTCTTTGCGGAGTCACGGATGGAACCTCTGTCGTCACATCAATCAGGTCACGCTGAATGTTGCGTGCGGATTTTACGATCATAACATCGGCCTGTTTGGAAATGGCAAAGCCATTCGTGGAAAGCGCCAGGGATAGTTGATTGAAAGCTTCAGTCAGTTCAACAGGTTCCTGATTGAAGATAGAGATCCTTCCACGCACTCCCGGATCAAGCACGAACTTCTGACCTGAGGCCTTTGAGTAAATCTCAATCACCTTGGAAAGCTCTTCGTTATTGAAATACATTTTGATTTTATCGGCGGCGTGGGCCGAGGACAGAGAGAAAAGACAAACAAACAATGCGCTGCTGACGTACTTAAGCATGGAACCTCCTGCGTCTTAAAGGCTAGGAGGTGGACAAAGGAACGGCAAGTCCAGCTTTAAAGCTGGGCCGCCAAGCAAGCTGCCAAAGTTTCTTCGGCATAAGGGGAAAGCACCATGCGGGAATGCCCCTTCTGGTCTTTTTGTTCTGTGTATAGATCACCAGAGTCGGTCATGCGTTCAATCATGCAGCCCGTCTTGCGGTGTTCTTGGATTTCCATTTTGACCAGACAAGTGCGGTTACGAAGAGAACAGCGGATGTCCTCGAAGTGAACGCCGGGGTTCAGGTTCTCTTCATTCAAAGTCTTTAGGATTTGGATTTCGTCCTGAGCAGAAAGAAAGGCGTGAGCCGGAGAAGCTGCGAAAGCAAAAAGAGAGAAAAGTATTGCGAGAGTTTTGTTCATAGAAGCCTCCTTGTCATGAACTGTTACTTCTTAACCAACAGTTCTAACAAGGGCTCTATGATGAGTAAAAGGCATATAAAGAATTCAGATATGCGTATAATGAATACTATTCGTTACGTGGGCATTCCTTCTTTTCGTCGTTACACACGGGTTTGATGTCGGCAACAACCGGTTGTGACTCGGAGGCCACTTGACGGGTGATCACAGGGACAGGTGTGGTATTTTTAGCGTGGCTGATCGGGGCCATCGAGCAATTCTGATAGAAAAGTATCACTACGGGATTGATTACCAGCATCGCCACGAAACTAAAACTGCCCTTGTTCATCATACAGCCTCCACACTGAGTCCTAATGGTCACACCCTTTCTTTTACGGACGAAAGCCTGCAAGACTTTAGTCAATTTGTAAGGATTCTCACCTTGATTCAAAAAAAGCCACTTTCTCATCTTGAGAGAATCAAAAGACCCAGAGATAATAGCTAAGTGGTGAAGAGGCCTATGAAAGCATTTATCTTGAGCGCGATTACGTTGATGTCATTGGGGGCGAAAGCCGTTGAGTTTCCCAATCTTCAGCAAGAATGTATGAACGAGCTTAAAAAGTTTCCTGGTGCGTGGGACGACAAACTTCTCAAGCAAGCTTGCGACAAAGTACAAATTGATTCCCAGTGTGTCAGCGCTGAGGGGCGTCCTATTTATCACTATGATAAGTTGTCTTCAACCGCAGGGGCCAAGAAGGTTTTGGTCATCAGTTTGATCCACGGAGATGAAACTCCGGCGGGAACCGTGGGCCGCTATTGGATGGAACGCTTGGAAGGCATTGATCCACGCAACTCTTGGCGCGTGATTCCGATGTTGAATCCTGACGGTGTGAAATACAAAACCCGCTACAACGCCAATAAGATTGATATCAATCGCAACTTTCCAACAAAAGATTGGGATGCGGGTGCTTTGACGGCATGGCGACGATCAACAAATTCCAATCCACGTCGTTTCCCGGGCAATCAAGGTGGCAGCGAACCTGAAACCAAGTGTGCTCTGAAGCACCTTGAAGACTTCCAGCCTGATTTTATCGTGTCTGTTCATACACCCTTGAAGGTGTTGGATTACGACGGGCCAAAGGTAAAATCGCCGCCGAAATTTGACTATTTGCCATGGCGATCCCTAGGGAACTATCCCGGAAGCCTGGGGCGGTATATGTGGGTGGAAAGACAGACTCCGGTACTTACAATGGAATTGAAGGAAAATCTTCCACCGAACCTGGCTCCATTTGATCAGCTTCAGGATATCATCGGAACCCTTGTGAAGTACGAGACGTCTGCAGAGCAAAAAAAAGAGGAGACCTCAACAGCCTCCTCTCCAACTAGCTTTTTACCTGTAGCGCTTGAGCACTAGAAATCGCTGATTGAATCTTCCAAACCAGGGAAATCGATGAATGGATTTCTATTTCCCTGCATTTTGTGAATCTCAGCATTACGCTGCAATTCTTCTTCATCAATAGGGTCTTCTTTGGACCATTTACGAAGAGTCGCTTCTTGGCGGGAATCAATAGGAAGATCATAACGAACAGAGAAGTAGAACAACGCGCGAGCCGCATTGCCACGGTGATTTGCCGGTGGTTCAAACACGTCGCCGCTGCCATTGGCGCCACGGCCGAAGCGGGAGACTTTGCATTTCAAAGTTTTTCTGTCTTGAGTGACTTCGCCGAAGGGGTTGTTACCACGAACAGAATTCATTTCATTATCTGTCGGGTACAAGTGGTGCATGTCGGCTTTTTGCATGTTTTTGTTGTGGCGGCCAGAGAAGCGGCTTTGTGGCCAGGTGTGCTCGGTATTTACGATATTCCCGTCTGGGATTGTGCCGGGGTGAGGAGCGTGACCACCGCGGAAGTCATCGGAAGTTCTGATCTTGTCGCAATAAACATCTTTGATTGCGTAGTCCCCGTTGCCCTGGTCGATCAGATAGAAGCTGCCTAGAAGGAAGGTGCGGGCGCCATCATAACCCAAGGAAACGTGTTGATAGCAGTTTTGGCCGTTACAGCCATTCACGATTTGATCGTAGTTGCCATTCACACGAAGGTGGAAGCTGCGAAGAACGAAATTGATATTCTTTTTTAGGTCGTCGTTGGAGATTCCGGAACCCAGATCGCGGTGGAATTGTTCACCATAATATGGGACTTCATTCGAAGCGGGAGCGGCCTGAGCCAACTGTCCGCAAAGTGTCGTAACAAGAACCAGAAGAGAAATCACTGTGGCCTTCACTAAAACCTCCATAGTCAGGCATTTGAGGTGCCTGGTAGAAACGCTGCGCCCTATTCGCAACATATACGGGGAAAAACACAGTGAAGTTATTTCCAAAAGATCTGCGCCTTGCAAGAAGTTAATGAAAACTAACCGTTTACAAACAAATTAGCGCGGCGCAATGGTGATTTTAAACAGAAGAATTGTCGGAACTGGGGCCGGAGCGACCCCAAATAAGGAAGGAATTAGCGGATCTTTTCGCACTGAAGTTGAAGGTCCCATCGAGTTTCCCATTTGTTCTGGAAAACCAAAGCGGCTTCGCGCGACTGAACCACAAGACGGGCTTTCATGGAGCGTTTGTCTAGTTCCAGTTGGGATCGGATATCTGGATCGTGAGTCAGGGAAGATCCTTCGAAGAAGGATTGCATCTTCAAGCTCTTGGCATCCTCATGCAGTTCCTGACCGGCGAAAGCCAAACCTGTGTAAAAGGTGTCAAAGAATGTATCGTTGATTCCGGCATCTTTGTTGTAAGGGTTGTTATACTGAGAAAGCGGAATCCATTTTAGTTCAGCATGGGCATAGCGCTGGCCATCCAGATAAGGAACATTACCTATACACACTTCAAGTCGGTGTAATTCGCGGGACTGAAGTTCTTCAGCACTGATTGTGCAAGCGTAGCCTTTGTCGGAATGCCAGCCAGAAGACAGAAATTTTTCGCACTCGTGAGCCTGAGCTTGAGTCGTCAGGAAAAGGGCCATGGAGAGAATGAGATGTTTCATAGGACGACGTTGATACTACATAAGTGAGCAAATGGCATAGCCCTGTCGGTTTGCGAGGGTGAAGGGTGAAAAAAATACGGGACCGGATATAGGATAGGCACTATTTAGTTAGACACAGGGGGATCTCCTTAGGAAATTGTGAAAGATGGCTGTGAGAACTCCGTCTGGCAACGAAATGCAGGTATATGGTGAAATGTCCTTCGATCAAAGTGGCGCATACACTGTTATCAACAACGAATTCAATACTTGTGAGATCCAAGTGAAGGTTGTTAACAAATAAAACTTCCGAATGATACGCGAGATTTGAACGAATAAGAAAGGTATCCGAAGGGACGCCTCTCTTATTCGTTTTTTCAAGACGGCAATCGTCTTTGAATTAAAAAACTTTCTCCATCATATTGTCCACGGCTGATTACCGCCACAGTATTGGCTGCGGCTGCTTTAAGTTCCGACTTTGTCAACTTGTGCCCATCGGCATACTGTGGGCTTTCTTTTAAGAGGAATATTATTGCTGATATAGTAGCTGCACTTTCTTCGAGCGCAGTTACTATTTGTTGTGTATCCGAGCTCTCTAAAATATGCAGTATCTGATTCTGATATATTGCGATCTTGCTTTTTCGGTGCTCAAGCCACTGGTCTCCAGATCTGACCAGAGGATTGGTAAGAATGAGCCAGTGATCTCTCTTTTTATTTAACTGATGGAAGAGTTCTTTTTGTAAAGCGAGATCCGATAGTCCTTTCCACGGCAGGACTTCATTGTTTTTTGAGATGCAAAGTCCTCCTTTGTCGAATTCTACAAGCATACTGTCAGTGGCACTCTCGGGTGCATAAGTAAAAACTAATTTCTCAAATGAAGGCGTATGCTTATATACCTCGTGCGCCAGATCATCTCCAGAGAGTAGCTCGTCCAAAATCTTTTCGCTGCCGAAGGGTTCAGGTACTTGCTTCTTTTCTATGGTAATCATTTTGGTTCGATCCTTCCGTCGGGGAATATTCTAAAATCTCCTTCTGGTCCCCGGTAATCCCAATGAGGTCCAACTGGAGCTGGATGGTTTAAATCCGGATGTAAACTCTGGTTTGTCGCCTTATTGTACCAAGCTCTTTATTAGAGCCAACCGGTGCTTTTCCTCTCCATTCCCACCCCTTGCCAGGGCAGTTTTGGGGCTTGGCAGGAGGTTTTGGTAAGACAAGGGAGCCTCGGACGCCTCCTCCGCCACCAGCATCGGGAATTCTGTGGTTTCCGGGGCGATTTTTTGTTTCTCCACTAAAGTCTATCCAATTTACAGGATCGTGAGCTGAATATCCGTACAGGTTTGTATCGCCACCATTGAACCTTGTGGGATCTTTACTGGTCCATCTTCCTGTAGTTGGACCATAATCTCTGGCTCCAAATTTTAGCAGTCCGGTATTTGGGTCTCTAATTCCTCCCGCGAATCCAAAAGGTTGGAATCCTTGATTGGTGTCAATGATGACTTTGCCAAATCCAAAATCCCGACAGCGTTAGTGCGACGGCCTGTTAAAACCCAGAAACATTTCCGATTTTACGTTCTTTTGAATCCTCAAGAGGCAGGATATCTTCTGCTTCCTTCTTAGGATGCTTCGCCAGCGTTGGCTTGAAGGCCGCCTTGACCGGCGGCTTGGGCTTCTTTACTGGTCGGGAAGTCTCGCGAAGCTTGGTCGCGCCGACTCCGTTTACCAAGGATCTTAGATCTGTCACAAGATCCGCCAACAATACAGCTTGAGATGACATTTCTTCAGAGGAAGCTGCGACTTCTTCGGATGACGCCGCATTGCCTTGAGTCGCCTGGTCCAACTGATTCATCGCTTTGGAAATCTGCTCAAGTCCCGTGGATTGCTCTTGGCTGGCGACGGAAATCTCATTGTTCAGATCAGCCACCTTTTTAACAGACATTACGATGTCATGCAGAACTGTACCACTTTGACTTGCGACACGAGCCCCATTTTCACTTTTTGAAACGTTCTCTTTGATCAAAGAGTTGATGTCTTTGGCAGCAGCGGCACTTCGTTGCGCCAGGTTTCTGACGGCTTCAGCGACGACGGCAAAACCTTTGCCTTGCTCACCAGCGCGGGCAGCTTCGACCGCGGCATTCAGAGCCAGCAAGTTTGTTTGGAAGGCGATGTCGTCGATAACCGTGATAATTTCTTCGATCTTTTTAGAGCCGCTGGCAATGTCTTCCATTGCGCCAATAAGTTTGTTGATCTCGCGCTCGCCTTCTTCGGCGGAATCACGTGATTTTGCAGAAAGGGCATTGGCCTCTTTGGCGTGATCGGCATTGAGTTTCACCATACTGGAAAGCTCTTCTAAAGAGGCAACGGTTTCCTCAAGAGAAGCGGCAGCTTCCGAGGAACCAGACGACAATTGCTGACTGGCCGCGGATAGCTGTGTTCCGGCAGAAGAGGTCTGTTCCGCAGCGCCAGAAATGTCGCCACTGATGCGGCCCAAAGTCCCTGCCAAAGAATTGGCGAACAGGAAACCCAAGACCGAGGCAAAGATGAAACCAATGGAAATCGTCAAGATGACTAACATTTCTCCGCGGCTAGACGTGGCCTCAGCGCTTGCTTTGGCTTTGCGGACCTCTTCTTCGTGGAACTTCAGCAAAGTATCAAGGCTTCCCACGTGTGCGTTGCGAAGATCACGCACTTGCTCATCCAAAGCGTTTTGGGCTGCAGCATGTTGTTCGGTCTTTTCGGCGAGCTTTAACACATGTTCCCCAGCGGCAACGTAGCTCTTCCAAGCCTCTTCGACTTTGTTGAAAAGAGCTTCTTCGCCTGGAAGGAAAGGGGTTTCCAAATATTTCTGTGTGAAGTCGCTATAGATTTGTAAAGACTCTTTGAATTGCGCTACATATCTAGAGTATTCGTCAGGGGTCTTTGCCATCACCGCACGCAGCATGGTGCGATTCACCTCTTGAGCGCGATAACGGATGCGGCCCAGGGCCTGCACGTTTGGCAGATTTTGGGTTGTGATCACGTTATAGATAGAAACGACATTGCTATTGGACCACCAGCCGATTCCGCCGACAACCAGCAGTAACATCGAGATTCCAACAAACCCAGTTAACATCTTCGCTTTGAGACTCAGCTTTGCAAACATTCCGAAAACCCTCTAAGTGTATTTTTTCGCAGACGGCAGAATTCAACCAGCGGTGTATTTCTGCGGTAAACTTGGGGGTTTCTATCGGAGTGCTATGGGTTTTCTAAATAGGTGAATAATAATATTATTCAAATTTGCCGGCAAGCTAGGCTCAGCTTGCCGAGTATTTCATCGCATTCAATACATATGTATTATAGCATTTGTGTTAGATGCTTCATTAGTATGCAAAAATCTTTTTGATGTCTTTGTCGATCTCTGGAGTGATTTCAACTTTCAGTGCTCCCAGATTCTCTTGCAGTTGTTCGATACTGGTGGCGCCCAGAATCACGCTGCTGACGCCGTTTTGAGCGGCAGTCCAGGCTAGGGCCAGTTGTGTGCGGCTGCATTCCAGTTGGTCGGCAATTTTCTTTAGCTCCCATACACGTTGGCTGTTCTTTTCTGTGTAGAAAGTATCTTTCAGCCAGTCGATGCGGGACAGTCGACCTTCTGTGACGCCTTTGTCGTATTTCCCTGTCAGCATTCCAGATGCCAGCGGAGACCAGGTGACTAAACCCATTCCATGTTGCTGTGCTTTGGGTTGCACGTTGGTTTCAAACTTATCGCGCACCAAAAGATTGTATTGTGGTTGTTCAACTTGGGGCTTGTAGTATCCACCTTTGTCGCAAACATCCATGGCTTCTTGAATCTGTTCGGCGGTCCATTCGCTGGTGCCCCAGTACAGAATTTTACCGTGATGAATCAGGTCGTCCATGATGCGCACAGTTTCCTCGACAGGAGTTTCCGGGTCGTAGCGATGGCAGAAGTAGATGTCCAGATAATCGGTGCCGATGCGTTGTAAGGACTTATTCACAGATTCCAGAATGTGTTTGCGCGAAAGTCCTTTGTCGTTGATGTCTTCACTCATCGGCCAAAATACTTTGGATGAAATCACCAGTTCGTGGCGAGGGAAGTCCTTCAGGGCTCCGCCCATAATGCGTTCGGATTCGCCTTTGGCGTAAATGTCGGCAATGTCGAAGAAGTTGATTCCGGCTTCATAGGCAACGCGCAAGATGCTGCGGACGGAAGTGAAGTCTTTCACCGTGCCACCGAATGTGGTCCATCCACCTAAAGAGTAGGAACCGATTTTTAAACCGCAACGGCCAACGCTGCGGTAAGGCATATTTGGATTGAACATCAGGGCCTCCTTGCAGAAGCCCCATTATCTTAAGTGGAAAATGCCTGTTGCAAGGAATGAATGATTTTGGGCGCTTGGCACTGCCGACTGACGAGAAGTCCTGTATTTGGCAATCTCAAATTTCAAAGTTAAATAAAAACAAATACTTAGGAAGTTAAACTTGGAAAATTAACCAATTTATAGAGATACCACTAGAGTTTTGGCTAAAATTGAAATACAGTAAAATCAGTAGGTTACAGATTTAAACTCTTAAAAATTGGAATTTTGTGGGATCTGTTGAGCTTGAGTATAGCAAGACGAAGATTGATCGGGCGGGCGAACTCCTAAAGAGCAAATCTGGGTCGGAAGAAGAGATTGCAGGCGCTTTGGATGTGCTTTCAAGTTGGCGTGCCTACCATGCGATTCCATTGGATTCATTTGCGACGGTATTACGACAGCGAATTCAGAAAATCAGTGATCGGGCGATTGCTGCGCAACGATTAAAAAGAACGCCTTCGATTCTGCTTAAGCTTTCAAATCACAAAACAATGAGATTGTCTGCAATGCAGGATATTGGAGGCCTTAGGGCAATTTTGGATTCTACAGAAGAAGTGTATGAATTGCTACGTTTGTATAAGAGATCGAAGTCTAAGCACACGCTGTTTTCGCTTGATGATTATATTGAAAGCCCAAAGCCGGATGGCTACCGCAGTATTCACCTGGTGTACAAATTGTCTAAAACTCCAAGTCTTTTTTTGGAGCTGCAGTTCAGATCCCAGTTGCAGCATATTTGGGCTACGGGTGTTGAGGTGTTCGGAACTCTTCAGAACAGTTCGTTCAAGTCCGGTCAAGGCAATCGCAGATGGTTAGAATTCTTTGCGTTGTTGAGTTCAGTATTTGCGATTAAGGAAAACAAGCCGGTGTTAAAAGCACATAAAGAGATTTCAAAGGCTGAGCTGATTGAGAAGGTTCAAAAGGAGATCCGTGAATTGCATGTGATTGAAAACCTCAGTGTGTACACGGCCGCCTATAGAACGATTTCAAAGAGTTCCACGAAGGGTAGAAAAGGTCATTATAGTTTAATTTTGCTGAATTCCCGAGAAAATACAATTTCACTGGAAACTTATGGTGCAAGTCAGTTCGATGCTGCTGTTCAGGCGTATTTGGATCTGGAAAGAAAGTACTTTGAAGACACCCTGATTAATGTTGTCTTAGTAAATACGGGGGATTTGAAAAAACTTGAAATGAGTTATCCAAACTACTTCATGGACACAAAAACATTGGTGCAGAATCTTTCCCTTATCATGATGGGAAAGTTCTTCTGATGTGTTTGTGGGGCCTCCTTGCAGAAGCCCCATTATCTTAATGAAGAACTGGATGTTGCAAGTAATGATTGATTTCGATAATTCGGTCTTGTTGGCTGACGACAGAATCTTGAATCGCAATCAATTTTTGCATCAAGTTGTGCTTGGCCATAAGAATGGCTTCAAAGATGTCTTCGTGAACGCCCTCGGCTTCTGCCTTCGCACCGCTTTCGTTTAAAACGATCGCAATGCGGTACAGCTTTTTCAGTCCTTCCCGGGTGAACTCGCGACCTTCTGTTTCATACTGGATCGCAAGTTTTCTTGGGTCCCGGGCTACGACAGCGACCACTGTTTGTGGAGTTACAAAGTGCTCGAACTCCGCGATCTGCTGGTAGATAAAGGACTTAACCTCAGGATTTTGTTCAATAAGCTCAATGGTGGGGTTGAGAAGGGTCGTCATAGGCGGCCTCCTTTTCCTCGTAGTTATAGTGTAACAATGAGGTCGAATTTTGTCTGGTCAAGAAGGTTGGCATCTAAAAAATAATTTGAAATCGAATAGGTTTGCATTAGAATCCCGAACCTGGACCATAGGCTTGTGTCAGATTGAGATCATGGAAAATATTAAATCCGAAATAAAATTAGACTCATCTTGGAAGCAACATCTTCATGTTGAGTTTGAAACCGACCGCATGAAGAAGCTGAAAAGTTTTTTGGCTGCTGAATACAAGACAGGCAAGACGATTTATCCCCGTGGCGATGAATACTTTGCAGCGCTGAATCTGACGCCGTTTGATAAGGTCAGAGTTGTTATTGTGGGGCAGGATCCCTATCATGGTCCAGGACAGGCGCATGGATTGTGTTTCTCTGTCCGTGACGGCATTCGCTTTCCGCCATCGCTTCAGAATATCTACAAAGAGCTGCATGGGGACCTGGGGCTTCCAATTCCTAAAAGTGGCTCGTTGATCAAGTGGGCTGAACAAGGTGTTCTTCTGTTGAATGCAGTTCTGACTGTTGAAGATGGAAAGGCCGCTGCTCACCAGGGTAAAGGGTGGGAAGAGTTCACCGACAAGATCATCCACGTTTTGAATGAGGAAAAAGAAAATCTGGTGTTCATTCTTTGGGGTTCCTATGCCCAGAAGAAAGCGTCCTTCGTGGACCGTAAGAAACATCTGGTGTTGGAGGCTGTGCATCCGTCTCCACTGTCAGCGCATCGTGGGTTCTTTGGGACCAAGCCCTTCTCGAAAACCAATGCCTATCTGAAGTCCAAAGGCCTGGGTGAAATTGACTGGGACTTGACGGCTCCGTCTTAATTTAAAACAGTATAAAAGCTCTAGCTATGTGATTCGTGCCCGGCTAAGATTAAAGAAGAACTCTTAATCAGAAGGAGTGGATCATGAAGTGGCTTCTTGTGGTGGCAATGATTTCCCTGGGGTTGGTGGTCTCTCAAGCGCAAAGGTCTGAGGCTGGTCCGGCGATCCGAATTGTCGCCAGTGTGGAAACAGTCAAGGTTGCTGACGTGGTTAAAAAACTGCGCAGTGATAAGGATGGCGTCAAAGTGATGCTTAGCACGCATCAGGGTTCGTATTATCTTCCTAAAAGCAATCCGCACTATGCCGAGCTTCTGAAAAAGCTTGAGTCCAGTCTGAAAAGCCAGCGGGCCGTGGATGTCACTGCGGAGCAAGGTCAGCTCAATATTGTTGATGTAAAATAAGCCCGCGTTGTAAACTGGTCTTCATCTTAAGGAGACCAGTATGCGCAGTCTTGTTCTAGTTCTTGCACTTATCTCATTTTCTTCTCACACCTTTGCAACTTCTGCTGAAGAAGTGAAGCAGAAAACAGCGGAAGCCGCTTCTGCGGCGGCCGAATATTCCAAAGAACAAAAAGAAGAATTCCAGAAAGACATGGAAACCAAGCTAGGCTCCATGAAAAAAGAAATCGCTGAAATGAAAGCGGAAGCTTCCAAGAAAACCGGCGAAGCCAAAGCTGAAATGAACGATCAGATCAAGGCTCTTGAAAAGAAACAAGAAGAGATGAAAAAGGATCTGGCGAAAATGAAAAAGAGCTCTGGCAAGGCCTGGGGCGAGATGAAAGCGGGTATGAGCAAGGCGTGGGATGCGATTTCTGATTCTTACGGTAAAGCCAAAGCTCACCTGTCTGAAGAAAAATAATGAAAAAAAGTTCTTTGCTCTTTATCAAGGACCTGCCTCGTCTCTCGGATCTGGGAGACGAGTTGCTTCTGATTCACGATAATATTTTGCCGAAGAAGTCGGCGTCTTTCCGCAAATGGATGAAGCAGTTCTCCCTGCGCTATCCGGTTCAGGCGGGAGAGCCCCTGAAATCTGTGGATCAGTTCCCGAATCACATTTCCAAGATTGTGAGGTTATGCGAAGGGGCTTCGGCTCGCCGTTTGACTTTGGTGGTTGTGGGCGGCGGCAGCGTTGGGGATTTTGGTGGTTTTGTGGCCAGCATCCTCAAGCGTGGTGTGCGCTTGGTACACCTGCCAAGCACCTGGCTTTCTGCAATTGATTCTGCTCATGGTGGAAAGACAGCCCTGAATGTGGGATCTGCGAAAAATCAGATCGGAACATTCTATCCGGCAGAAAAGATTATTCTTTCCCGCACACTTTTGCTGTCGCAGCCCGAGGCGCGAGCTTTTGAGGGTTTCGGAGAGCTTTTGAAAATCGCATTGATTTCTGG
This sequence comes from Bdellovibrio bacteriovorus, assembly GCF_041888015.1. Lineage (GTDB taxonomy): Bacteria > Bdellovibrionota > Bdellovibrionia > Bdellovibrionales > Bdellovibrionaceae > Bdellovibrio. Next base: position 3,403,464 of record NZ_CP168968.1, on the reverse strand, counting down.
TGGTGCTTTGTGGAAAGACCTTTCTCGGGAATATGAAGTGCATGCAGATACCTTGTGGAAGTATCTGGCGCGGTCTATTGATGCCAAATACAAAGAGGTGGCAAAAGATCCTGAAGAAAAATCAGGTCATCGTCATGTTCTGAATCTGGGGCACACGGTGGGGCATGTGCTGGAGTCTTCTTTTGAGCTTCCGCACGGTATTGCGATCAATTACGGGCTGGACTTTGCCTTGCGCTTTAGTCTGCATAAGAAAATCATTACACCCAAAGAATATGAAAAGCTGATGCTTTCGCCTGTGATGGGTTATCTGTTGTCGCCGATTCGTGATGAGCTATTACAAAGCAAGGAATCTGTTTTGAAGGAATTCCGCCGACAGCTTTTGAGCGATAAAAAGAAAACCGGTGCTTCGACCTTGCGTTTTGTATTTTTGAAGAAGCCGGGGCAATGTGTGATTCGCGAAGTTCCGGTGGATGAAATTCTGATGGAAATTGTTCGTCAAAAAGAAGATGAGTTGTATGACTGAGTATCGCTTTCGCGGAGAAATTCCGGGGTCCAAATCCATTTTCAACCGGGCTTTGATTGTAAAAAGCTATTTTCCGGTTTTGGACCTGCACGGTCATGCAGACTGCGACGATGTTCGCTTTATGCGTGAAGGTTTGAAGGATATCCGCGACCGCAGCCGCATTGATTGTGGTGAAGGTGGAACTACCTTCCGTTTTATGGCGCTAAGAGCCTCTCGCGTGCGTGGAATGCACACGCTAGAAGCGACAGCGCGTTTGTTGCAAAGGCCTCAGCAGGGGCTTTTTGATCTGCTGTCTCAGTTGGGTGTGCAAACGCAGGTCAAGGGTCGCGAACTTTTTATTGTCTCCGAAGGTTGGAAACGTCCACGCACTCCGATTAAGGTGAATACCTCTGAATCCAGTCAGTATGCTTCGGCCTTGATTCTGAATTCATGGCTTTTGGATTTTGATTTGGAATTTGAACTGGTTGGCGACAAGGTTTCCGAATCCTATTTCGAACTGACAGCGAAAATGCTCAAAGAGCTGGGCATGCGTTTTCAGGTGCAGGGGAATAAATATGTGATTCCGGCGGGCCAGCGAATCAGTAAGCTTGAATACCGTGTTGAATCGGATCTGAGTTCGGCTTTTACCGTGGCAGCAGCGGGTGCTTTGAGCGGCGGGGCCTGTTTAGAGAATTTCCCGCAAAAAAGTTCTCAGCCAGATTTCGTATTTTTGGAGATCTTCAAGCGCATGAATATTGCGTGGGAATTCAAAGAGCAAAATCTTTGTGTTCATCCTTCCACCACTTTGCGCGCTACGGATTGTGACTTATTTCAGTCGCCAGACTTATTCCCCGTTCTGGCGGTGCTGTGCAGTTGGGCCCAGGGTGAATCCAAGCTGTACAATGCGCCTCATTTGGCGGCGAAAGAATCCAATCGCATTGCGAAAGTGGCGGATCTTCTGGAAAAGCTCGGGGTGTCCCATGAGGTTTTGCCAGACGGCATGATCATTCGCGGGAACCCTCAGCAGCCTTTGAAGAAGGGCGTCGTCTTTAATCCGGATCAGGATCATCGTATGGTGATGGCGGCCACTTTAGTGAAGTTAAAAGGCCACGACGTCACGATTGAGCATCCCGAGGCCATCAATAAAAGTTTCCCCGAGTTCTGGGGCATGATAGGAATCAAACCATGATTACTGTCGTTGTGGGCCATCGCGGAACGGGAAAAACCGAGCTGATGAAGCGAATGCAAAATTATTTGCGTGATGTTTCTGTCGAATTCGTTGATCTGGATGAATTGATCGAAGAAAAGATCGGTAAGACCATCCCGGAACTTTTCATGGAGCACGGGGAGACCTATTTCCGTGAATTGGAACGTCAGTTGTTTTTAGAAACCCTGCAAAAGCCGCACAAGGAAATGTACTTGGTTCTGGGGGCGGGTTTTGATCTGAGTGTGATTCCCGAGGCAGTGCGTGTCTTGTGGGTGCGCCGTCAGACCGATCTGGATGGACGTATTTTCCTGAATCGTCCGCGCTTAAATCCAGAAATGTCACCGTTGGAAGAATTCCAAAAAAGAGCAGCGGTGCGGGATGAAAATTATCGCGCGCATGCTGATGAAGTGTATTTAATGCCAGAGGGTCTTTTTGAGAATCGCCATCATGCGATGGCAGTTGAAAAAGCTCTTCTGACTCATGATTTGCAGAATATTTCCGGCAGCCTGACTTTGACTTCGGAAATCTTTAAATCTGAAAAGCGCTGGGACCTTTTTAAGACCCGCTTTGCTAAAAAAGGCGTGGCTCTTTTTGAGCTGCGTGATGATCTTCTTAGCTTCGAGCAGATTCAAAAAGTTCTGACAGAGATGCCGTCTGAAAAATTCATCTATTCATTCCGCGTGGCTCGGGAAAATCTTCCGGCAGATCAAGCCTTGTTGGAGCTTTTAAGGAAAGTATCCTGGGTGGACTGGGCGATCGAATTGGGAAGCCCTGAAGTTTTGCTGTCCGTAGTTCCGGGCACAAAGGTCATTCTGTCATTGCATGAAGAAAAGTTGAAAGATCTATGGCAGGTCTTTGCCAATCAGGTGGCCCATTTGAAATATGCGCCACTGGTGGAAAGCTTTGGGGATCTTTTGGTGGGTCATCAGTGGCAGGCGCAAGACGAAGCTCGGCGCAGCTATCTGCCTCGTTCCCGCACGGGGCGATGGGAGTGGTATCGTCGTCTGCAAAAAGGCAAGCAGTTGCTGAATTTCTGGCGTGAGGGTGACGGAACCTCGGGGGACCAGCCTTCTTTGTGGGCCTGGATGATGACTCCGGACAAGCCGCGCTCTTTTGCCGCGGTTTTGGGTGACCCTGTTGTGCACAGTTATACTCCGATGGAGCATTCTGATTTCTTCCATAAAATGAATTTGCCTGTTTTTGCCGTGGCGATTGCGCGGGATGAATGGGACAAGGCGTTTCCGATATTGCAGACCTTGGGTCTTTCTTATGCGGCGGTCACTTCCCCGCATAAAGAGAACGCGGCGAAAAGCTGTCAGCACGAAACTTTGTCTGCTGTGAACACACTGTACTTTGATAAAAAGACGAAGCGCTGGTTTGGCACCTCGACAGACGATCAGGGCTTTATGGAGCTGATCGAAGGGGTCGGCATGATTGCGCCGTTGCAGAAAGAAATTTTTGTCTGGGGCGGTGGCGGAGTGCTGGAGATGATTGAAAAAGCGCTGCCTCATGCGACGCAGTTTTCGTCACGCAGCGGGAAGCCGAGAGAGGGTTCCGAAGTCTCCGAAGATTTACAGCCCAAGATTGTGATTTGGGCGGCCCCCAGATCTGAGGAAACCATGCTGCCTCCAGCGGGCTGGAGTCCGGCGATGGTGTTTGATTTAAATTATAAAGAAGATTCAATGGGGCGTGAGTACGCTCAGCGCTGTGGCGCAAACTATCAATCTGGTTTGGTAATGTTCACAGCGCAAGCTCAAGGGCAAAGAGCATTTTGGCGAAAGCTTGAGGAAAATTCATGAGTGCAAGTCAGTTCGGTTCACGCTTTGCAATTACAACATTTGGTGAAAGTCATGGAACGGCACTGGGCGTGGTGATTGATGGTTGTCCCGCCGGGGTTCTGTTCGATGAGGCTTTATTGCGCAAAGAATTGGAGCGTCGTCGTCCGGGTCATCATGGTTCCGGTCAGATCGTGTCGGGCCGCCAAGAAGGCGATCAGGCCGAGGTTTTGAGTGGTGTCTTTGAAGGTAAAACTTTGGGAACGCCGATGGCGATCATTGTGCGTAATCAAGATGCAAGATCTCAGGATTACAGTGCTATCAAGGTGTCTGCACGTGCGGGTCATGCCGATGATATGTGGAAGAATAAGTTTGGTCATAGTGATCATCGGGGGGGTGGCCGTTCTTCAGGGCGTGAGACCGTGTCCCGCGTGATGGCAGGTTCTGTGGCGCAGATGATGATGAAACATGTCAGCGCGCCGACCAAAGTCATTGGCTACGCATCGCAGATCGGTCCGATCATCCTAACAGCCGAAGAGCGTGCGCAGGTTCAGAATAAGGATATTGATTCTTTCCAGGCGCGTTTTCCTTCTGCGCGCGATGCCGAGGTGGGCGAGCTTTTGAAGAAAGCCCAAGACAACGGTGAAAGTCATGGCGGTGTTGCCGAGATTCTGATTCAGAATCCTCCCGCTTACTTGGGTCAGCCTGTATTCCATAAGCTAAAATCTGATCTAGCGATGGCTTTTTTGAGTGTCGGCGCGACCAATGGTTTTGAGTTGGGCCTGGGATTTGAAGCCTCTGACGTCAAGGGCACCGAGTTCCATCAAAATAGCGCAGGATCGCAATATGGTGGCATCCGTGGGGGCATTTCCACCGGAGAAAGTATCCTATTAAGAGTGTCCTTTAAGCCGACCAGCTCCATCTTGGATGTGGCTAAGAAGGGCCGTCATGATCCATGCATTGTGACTCGCGCGATTCCGGTTTTGGAAGCGATGACATGGCTGGTGTTGGCAGATCACTATTTGTGGTCTAAAACAGACAGAATATAAGAGGTAATTATGGTTTCAGATATTTTCAATCCCGAATGGTGGACAGAAGTTCCTGGTTTTGACTTTAAAGATATCACTTATCACCGCGCTAAAGACCAGGGGACTGTGCGTATCGCTTTCAATCGTCCTGAAGTCCGTAATGCCTTCCGCCCACAAACCGTGGACGAGCTTTACACGGCGTTAGAGCATGCACGTATCACCGCAGACGTGGGTGTGGTGTTGATCACGGGCAACGGTCCATCTCCGAAAGATGGTGGTTGGGCGTTCTGTTCCGGTGGCGATCAGCGCATTCGTGGTAAAGACGGTTACAAATACGAAGAAAAAGAAGCGCAAGGCAAAATGGATCTGGCTCGTCTGGGGCGTTTGCACATTCTGGAAGTTCAACGTCTGATTCGCTTTATGCCTAAAGTAGTTGTGGCTGTGGTTCCGGGCTGGGCTGTGGGTGGTGGTCATTCCTTGCACGTGGTATGTGATATGACGATTGCCAGCCAGGAACATGCGATCTTCAAACAGACCGATCCTGACGTGGCCAGCTTCGACAGTGGTTATGGTTCCGCTTATCTGGCTCGCATGGTGGGCCAAAAGCGTGCGCGTGAAATCTTCTTCCTGGGTCGCAACTATACAGCTCAAGAAGCTTTTGATATGGGCATGGTGAATGCCGTGGTTCCACACAAGGATCTTGAAAAAGTCGCATTGGAATGGGCCTATGAAATGAACTCCAAAAGTCCAACTGCGATGCGCATGCTGAAGTATGGTTTCAACATGATCGATGACGGTCTGGTCGGCCAGCAACTTTTCGCTGGTGAAGCGACTCGCCTGGCTTACGGGACGGAAGAAGCTGTCGAGGGTCGTAACTCCTTCGTGGAAAAACGCCCGAAAGATTTCACCAAGTTCCCTTGGCACTACTAAGAGGGATTTGAAAAAATGAGTTTGTAAGGGAGGATGAAAATCCTCCCTTTTTTATTTCAAGATCTTGATCCAGAGGTGTTGTAAGGAACTGGTCCTTATTTGAGGATTTCTTGAGTTTAGGAACCCAAATAATTATTGTAAACTTTTGTTTGTAAACAATAAGGCAAGGAGCCACATAAATGAAATCTACATGGACGAAGATTCTATTCTCAGCATTGGTACTGACACTCGCAGCATGCTCCGGCGGTGGCGGCGGCGGCGGCGGTGGTAGTGTAAGTGGCGACGTTGCTAGCCCCAATCCAACAATTGCAAATCCTCCAACCAAGGCCAGTGGCTCGGTTACAGATTTAGGTTCCATTCTCGGAACTGCTGACGAAGCTGCGACACAAACTGCTGTGCAGACGATGGTGAATGATTTTCAGCTGCCACGTGTAAGCGTGGGCTCCAGCAATATATTGAAGAATTTTTCTAACATGAGAGCGGGCGATAGCTGCGTGACTGCTAACAGAGAGGCTTGGAATGAGGATTTGGACAAGGATCATTTCTTAGATGACGCTTCTTTGAAGGCCACCAACTGTGTGCAAGTGAAAGGTGGCGGTGGTAGTGCTCTATTTAATGCGACTCTTCAGGCAAAGGACAGCAATACCGACAGCTTCTGGGCTAATGCGAGTATCGCCTTCTCCGGCAATGTGACCTATAAGAATGAAAACGAGCAAGTCAACGGACAAGACTACTATTCCTTTAAGTCAACTTTGGATATGTCTAAGGGAGCTTTGTCCATTTACTCCAAAGAGGGTGGATACGATAAGGTGATGGAAGTTCCTCCTTCGTATTCTGCATCCTGGTTGACATTCACGGCGACAGAGCTGGGAGCTGTTTCTTTGTCTGGATATATGCAGGAATATGCTGAAGGCAAGGGCTTGGTGACGTTGCAGGTGGTAGGTACAGGAGGACAAATTGACGATGTGTCTGAATGTATTGAGAACCTGAATGTTGTCGTGAAGGATGGAAATGGCACAGTAGTGGCAACTGTGATTAAGAACTTGTGCCTTAATACATCACCGGTCAAAGCTGGTCTTAAGTAACATCCAGTGTTTGAAAACATCTGCCTCTGTTGCTCTCTCGGAGAGACAATGGAGGCATGAAACTCGTACTCTTCTTCGTATTGCTGGCGGTTCTGGGCTTGGCATTCTGGGGATGCCCGACGAAGAAGTATATTCCTGATCCAACGCCTCCACAGCCGCAAGTTATGCGTTATGATGAGGTGTTAAGACAAAATGGTCAGGCGCCTCATGCGGGGCCAAGACTGGATCAGCGTCGAATGCTGGCATAAAAAAAGACTCCTTGCGGAGTCTTTTTTATTTTTAAAATGTCATGATCTGAATTACTTCACAGTGCCTTTGTAGATATAGGCGATTCCGCCTGTCAAAGAGATGTATTCCATCTCAGAGTAAGCGCCACTTTCTTTCATCAGATCCAGGAAGCCTTCTTTGCATGGGAAAGCGGCAGAGGACTTTTGCAGGTATTCATAAGCTTCTTTTTGACCCGTAACCAAACCGCCAATTTTTGGCAGGATGTTCTGGGAATAGAAGTTATAAAGCGCGCCGAAAACAGGAATGCTGACCTGGCCGAATTCCAAAACCATAACCTTGCCACCCGGGCGAGTCACGCGCGCCATTTCTTTCAGCGCTTTCACCGGATCGCCGACGTTGCGGATACCGAAAGAGATGCTGCAAACATCGAAGCTGTTGTCAGCATATTGAAGCTGAGTCACATCGGCTTGTTCAAACTTGATATCCAAGCCACGCTCTTGTGCTTTACCCGGAGCTGGGATCATCATCTCTGCACAGAAATCCGTACCGATCACAGAACCCGCGCCCACAGTTTTTTTGAACTCAATAGCCAAGTCGCCAGTGCCAGTTGCGCAGTCCAAAACCTGATGGCCAGCCTGAGCGCCGCTGTATTTAACTAGCTTCTTTCTCCACAAGTGGTGAATCCCCATGGAAAGGACATTATTGCCCTTGTCATAGTTGGCAGCCACTTTTGAAAACATGGAACGGATGATTTCCGGATTTGGAGAGTGCTTAGTGTGCATGAGCGGTCACCTTGTGAAGAGGGCGGTCAATCGCAGTCAGGATCTTATCCAGTTTGCGCATCATCATCTGGAAGTCATTCAAAGTCAGTGCCTGCATACCGTCGGAAAGAGCTTCCTCGGGACGCGGGTGAACTTCCACGATGATACCGTCAGCACCCACAGCTGCTGCTGCGTAAGCCAGATCCGGAACCAAAGCGCGGATACCCACGGCATGGGATGGATCAACGATCACTGGAAGGTTGGTGTTTCTTTTCGCAAATGCCACGGCATTCAAATCCAAAGTGTTGCGAGTGGAAGTTTCAAAAGTACGGATACCACGCTCACACAGAATCACGTTCGGGTTGCCACCGTTGGTGACGTATTCAGCCGCTTTGATCCATTCTTCAATGTAAGCAGCCAGACCGCGTTTCAAAAGAACCGGCTTTTTTTGACGGCCCAGTTCTTTCAGAAGTTCATAGTTCTGCATGCTGCGGGAACCAACCTGGAAGCACTCGACAAGATCATAGATCTCTTCGATCTGTCTGACGTCAGTGACTTCAGACACTAGGCTCATGTTCAATTCTTTGCAAACGGATTTCACGATGTCGAAAGATCCGGAACCCAAACCTTGGAAGGCTTTGGAAGAGGTGCGCATTTTCCAGATACCACCGCGAAGCAAGTGTGCGCCTGCTGCTTTAACTCCGGAAGCAGTTTCCAGGAATTGAGCGTGGCTTTCGATCGAGCAAGGGCCAGCGATCACAGTGAATTGAGGACCCCCGATAGAAAAACCGCCGACATTGACGATTTGGGTTGAGGGACTTGTTTGCATAGTTAGCGTTTCCATAATACGAACTTCTTCTCACCCTGGTTCACATTTTAACAACTTCAAAGTCGTAAAAAGAGGGTCCTTTTGTGGAACGGCAGAATAGCATAACGCTCGAAGGCATTACAAACTTTTTGGAGGCAGGGGCCCTCTTGCGACATGGAAACCAATGGATTCTCATTGAGGGCCCATTTCGAGCGGCCGAGAGCCCAAATAGTGTCGAAATTTCAGTGTTTTGCCCGGATTTCTACGATTTGACCAAGCCCGCACTGTGGCATGGAAAGGCCGTCCACAGGCTGTCTTCAGAGAGTCTGCGCCATATTTGTGAGGCCTACTTGTCTCAGGTGACGCCTATTGCGGAGCCCTTAGTGAAAGCGTTATGGGCGGAGCCACGCAAAGAGGATTTCGCAGAAGCTTTGCAAGTGATTCAAGGACGCATTCAGAAAAATGAAATTCAGAAGGCTGTTCCTGCGGTGTTTGCGCGTGCGGCGCAGTCTGTGTCTGCCCGTGATCGAGCTGAGATGATTTTGCAACTGTTGCAGGCGCCATCGACTCTGTACGTCTACGGATTCTGGCAAGAGGGCGAAGGGCTGCTGGGAGCAACTCCGGAAGTTCTTTTCGACTATTCGCAGGGAACTTTGAAAACGATGGCCTTGGCGGGGACCTGCCCGAAAAGTGAAAGCACGGAGCGAGAATCTTTGCTGAAGGACGCCAAAGAGATGCTGGAGCATCGTCTGGTGACAGAGGATATTTCCAAACTTCTGGGACAGTGGGGCAAAGTGGAGGCTCACGGGCCTTACATTCTGGAACTTCCGATTCTTTACCACTTAAAAACCGATCTTCAGGTTCATTGTCATGAGCGTCCGGATTTTGTGGCTTTGGCGAAAAGTCTGCATCCGACTCCGGCGCTCGGGGTGGCACCGCGTTCACAAGGTTATCTGTGGATGCAAAGTCTGCCGGGGCAGGAAGGGCGACGTCATTTCGGAGGGCCTTTTGCATTTATGAATGCTGAGGAGGCTCTGTGTCTTGTTGCGATTCGCAATTTGCAGTGGAGCAAAGACTCTGCGATGATTGGTTCCGGCTGCGGCGTTGTGGCAGCCAGTGAATTGGAACGAGAGTGGCGGGAGCTTTATCAAAAGCGCCTGTCCGTGAAAAAAGTATTGGGGCTTGAAGTATGACAAACATGGAACTAGCAGCAAAAGTCATTCAGGAACTGGTTCACACCGGAGTGAGAGAATTCATTCTGTGTGCCGGAGCCCGTAACAGCCCGATGGTTCATATTCTGGATGAATGCAAAAACCTGAAAGTGTATTCCTTCTTTGAAGAGCGCGCAGCGGGCTTCTTTGCATTGGGGCGCATCGCCAGCACTCGTCGTCCGGTGGCGGTGATCACAACTTCTGGAACTGCAGTGGCGGAACTATTGCCTGCGGCGGTGGAAGGAACTTATTCATCCCTGCCGTTGATTATGGTGACGGCGGATCGTCCGAAGCATTATCGTGGTTCGGGTGCTCCGCAGACAATTGAACAAGTCGGTATTTTTTCTTACTACAACGAAGTGGCTTTGGATCTGGACAGTGAGAACTCTCACTTGTCATTCAAGTCCCTGTCCTGGAAAAAGCCCATTCATGTGAATGTCAGCTTTGAAGAGCCTTTGATCGACGGACCGGTGCCGGCCATTCATATTCCGAGCGTTTCTGAAAGAACCAAACTGCCTGCGCAGATTCCTCTGGGAACTTTGAAAGAAATGGAAGAGTTTATCAATTCTCACAAGCCGTTGGTGATCGTGGGAATTCTGCCGGAAAAAGCGTATGGCACTGTGCTGGAATTCCTGAAGCAGTACAAGGCACCAGTGTATTGTGAAGGTATTTCCAGTTTGCGTGGTCATCCGGATATCAAGGATATTGAAATCCGTTCTGGTGAAAAGATGATCCATCGTATTCTGGAAATGGAAGTCTGCGATTCCATTCTGCGCATCGGGGGAGTTCCGACCGCGCGTGTATGGCGTGATCTGGAATCCAAATACAAGAACCTTCCGGTCTTCTCGGTCAGCTTCAATCACTTTACGGGTTTAAGCCGTCCGGTACAGCACTGCAATTCTTTGGATCTGCTCAGTCAGGTGGAGTTCAGCTATCCTCATCACGAGAATGTGAAGATCAGCATCGAGGACTCCGCCCGTGCTCTGCAAATTCGTCAGTTGTTGGAAAAATATCCTGATTCTGAGCAAGGGCAGATTTATGCACTTTCAAAACGCATGAAAGGTGCATCGGTTTATCTGGGAAATTCGCTGCCTATTCGCGAATGGGACTCCAGCTCTTCTCATGATTTCCCACCAGCCCGTGTGGCGGCCAATCGTGGTGCCAATGGCATTGATGGGCAGATCTCCACGTTCCTGGGTTGGGCGCATCCTGAGCTGGAAAACTGGTGTCTTGTTGGAGATTTAACTGCGCTGTATGATTTATCGTCACTTTGGGCAACTTCCCAGATGGATGCGAAAAAACTCCGCATTGTTGTGATCAACAACGGTGGGGGGCAAATATTCCACCGTATGTTTAAGAAAGAGATTTTCATAAACAAACACCAGATTTCGTTCGATTCATGGGCAAAGATGTGGAACTGGTCCTATCAAAAGTGGCATACTATTCCAGACGAGGCTGTGACGTTGGACTTTGCAGATCACCAGATCATTGAGCTCTGTCCGAACTGGGATCACACCCAAGAATTCTGGAAGGAGTACGACTCGTTGTGGAAAGAGTGAATCTCTTTTTCCTTCATGGCTTCTTAGGAAGACCGACGGATTGGGCGCAGGTAAAAGCGCACCTTCCGCAAACTGAAGGATTACGAATTTATACGCCTGATTATTTTAAAGATCTTTCTTTAGGTCCCAGCAACTCGTTTGAAAGCTGGGCCGAGAACTTCATCAAGTGGGTTGAGACTCACGGCTCTGCCGCAGATCGCAACATCCTGGTGGGGTATTCATTGGGGGGCCGGCTGGCCCTGCACGCGTTGGAAAAGAAACCAGCGCTCTTCTATAAGGTGATACTGATTTCCACCAATCCCGGCTTTAATGACGTGCATGAGACGTTTGATCCGATTTCGGAAGAACGTCGTCAGCGCTGGATGAATGATTCCTATTGGGCGGAAGAATTCTTGAAAGCTCCATGGGATATGGTGTTGCGCAATTGGAATGCCCAGCCCGTGTTTGGTGGTGGCGAGGCCGAGCCTCTGCGTGCTGAGAGAGAGTATTCCCGCGAAACCTTAAGTCTGGCACTGACCCAGTGGTCCCTGGCACAGCAGAAGAACATGCGTGGGCTGATCGGCAAACAGATTCAGAAACTGATCTGGCTGGTGGGCGAGCGGGATGAGAAGTTTGTAGAGATGTCCAAGCGTATTGAGGATGAAGTGAATGGCTTCCAGTTTGAAGTGGTTCCGTCTTCATCCCATCGAGTTTTGTTCGACAGTCCCAAGGATCTGGGCGAACGTATTCGTCAGTTAGTTCAAAAGCTTCTTTGATTCCGTATCGATCCAGGTGCGGAAGTTTTTCACATTCATGTAGATGGACTTTTCTTTACAGACATCCTTGTTTTGGATGTACTGATTGCGTTCGTCAGCTTTGACTTCGTCAGGCACGGTCCAAGAGACTGCAGAAGCCACGCCCACGACATAGTCTTTGCCTTGGTATCTCATCAGGGCCGGACCGCCGGAATCTCCGCTGCAGATGCCTTTGCCGTTTCTTTGATCGATATAGAATTGAGTTTCATCCTGGCTGAGTTGACTGATCGTCAGGTCCACGTTGCGAAGCTGGCCAGAACCCTGAGTGTCAGTCGGGGTGCTGCGTTTGCCAGAGATACGTCCGTACCCCGCTGCGGTAAAGACATGACCTTTCTTCAGCGGGAAAGTGCTGTCGGGAAGCTCGACCGGACGGTAATTCGACGGCAGGGATTCTTTCAACGAGATTAAGCCCAGGTCGTTACGGTCTTTAGAGTTTTGCTTTTTGTATTTATCGTGCGTGGCGGTCTTGTAGGCCTGGCGCAGGACATAGTTGCCACTCAAGGGATTGATTCCGAACGCCAAAGAAAGATCAGAAGCTTTCGCCCCCACACAGTGGGCAGCTGTCAGGATCAGATTTTTTTTGATCAAGGTGCCAGTGCAATAAGTTTTTGTTGGGTTGTCGTAGATCAACACCACATAGTTGGAGATTGTATCGTTCTTGCTGGTGTTAGCACCACCGACGATAGCATTTTCTTCAGGTGCAGGTGAAAAACTGTCCTGGGGTTCTGCGCAGGCAGACAATGTTAAAACGATCAAAGAGCCAACGTACAACTTCGCTTTCATAGTCCCTCGGTCAAATAGGCTCATGAAATAACAAAAGGGCTGCTTTTTGAGTAGCAGCCCTTGATGATTGTGAAAAAATTAGACGCTTATTTTTGCAGAGCCAGATCCGGGTTGACCAGGGACTTGGATAGCTTGGTGGCCATACGATTGATCCAGGTCTTGTAGTACAGCGTACTGGTGAAGGCAGAGAACTGTGAACAATCGTTGTTTTCGTCTTTCACGCCACGACTGGTGACGCCCATCAGGTACAGCTCACCTTTGATTTCAACGTAAGCCGGGCCACCAGAATCACCGTGACAGGCGCCTGTGCCCTTGGTTTGGTCGATAAGGAATTCAGAAGTGCTGTAGTTCAGATTGCTGATGGTCACTTTGGTAGAGCGCAGGCGGCCCACGCCATCACCCGTAACACCGTTAGAGATGCCGTAACCAGCCACGGTGATTTCCATACCTGTCTTCAAGCTGCGTTTGTTTGGCAGGAAGGTCACAGGTTTGTACCCTTCAGGGATGCTTCCAACGAAATGAATCATGGCAATGTCGCCAGTGTCGAACTCTTCGTTTTGGCGATTTTCCCAGTAAGGGGAAAGTTCGACCTTGTCCACTTGACGTCGTTCACTGAGCGCTGTGATTTCAGTGCCGAAGAAGACATACATGTCTTCAGTGAAGTAGCCGATGCAGTGAGCGGCGGTCAGAACGATGTTGTTTGGAAGAAGAGAGCCGGTGCAGATTTCGCCTTCGAAGGCGTCGTAAACAGCGACGATGCTGTTTTGAATCTTATCGGTGGCCTGAACTTCTGTGCCGCCGATGATTCCATCCCCATTTGTGATTACGCTGGAATTGTTCGCTTGAGGTGCGCAGGCAGTCAGTGCCAGGCTTGTCATGATCCCCGAAATTAGCAACTTATTCAGCTTCACTAAAATCCCCCCGGATTACGACCTACAAAATCTGTAGTTCGTGGGCTGAATAAACCCCATTTTGGCACCACATGACAAGATGATAATGCTAATGAGAAACATAAGGGGGACTTATCCCCCATATGCTTGAAAGACTTACAGGTTTTTGAAGCTGTCCGTGGCTTCAATAAGCGCTGAGCGCGTTCCAGGTTCTGCGGCTGCGTGGCCGGAGTCAGGAATGATTGTAAATTTTGCTTCCGGCCAGGCCTTGTGAAGCTCCCAGGCAGAAGTTGCAGGACAGACGACGTCGTAACGGCCCTGAACAATGACCCCTGGGATGTGACGGATTTTATCCACGTTTTCCAGGATCCAGTTGTTGGTTTTGAAGAATGCATTGTTGGTAAAGTAATGGCATTCGATGCGGGCAAAGCTCAAGGCATATTCAGGATCGTCGAATTCATCCACAGCTTTCGGGTCCACGATCAGGCGGGAGGTGGCGGCTTCCCACTTGCTCCACGCTTTGGCGGCTTCCAAGCGCACGTCTGCATTTTCGTGTGTCAGGCGTTTATAATAAGCCGCAACCAAATCATGACGCTCGTTCTGAGGAATGGGCTTTAGGTATTCATCCCACACATCCGGGAAGATGTTGGAGGCGCCCTCTTGATAGAACCATTTGATTTCAGAAGGACGGCACAAGAAGATCCCGCGCAGAACCAAAGCTTTCACGCGTTCCGGGTGAGTGATCGCATAGGTCAAAGCCAGCGTGGAGCCCCAGCTTCCGCCGAAGACCACCCACTTGTCGATTTTCAACATCTCACGAACGGTTTCGATATCTTTCACCAGATCCCACGTGGAATTTTCACGCAGTTCCGCGCAAGGAGTGGACTGACCACTGCCGCGCTGATCGAACAAAATAATTCGATAGGCTTTCGGATCAAAGAAACGACGGTGATCTGGAGCCACGCCACCACCGGGTCCCCCGTGCAGGAAGACAACGGGTTTACCTTGCGGGTTGCCGCATTCTTCCCAGTAAAGGGTGTGGATATCAGAGACTTTCAGCATGCCTTTGTTAGAAGGCTCGATGGCTGGATAAAATTCGCGCATATAGACCTCGCTGTGAGAGAGGAAAAGCCTCTCGCAGATTGGTCTTTAAGTCAAAATGCGCGGAGCCGAATTCTTCAGAAGCAAAGGACAAAGGCCCGCACGGCAACACAGGCGGGATTGTTCCTTGGGATTGTTGGTTTGGTTCAAGAGAGCTTGAAGAAGCTTCAGGGCTTCCTTGGATCGTAGTTGAACTGCTGACACACGCACCTCCCACTTTTTAAGCTTAAGGGAAAATGGCGGTAGGAATCCATTAATTGAGAGTAATTATCAAAAGATGAGAAGGGGTTGAGAATCAACCCCGACCAACCTGGGGCTTACTTGGCAATACTGGTGCCGATATCACGGGGGTCAGCCACCCCATGCAGCTTGTCACCTTCTTTGGTCACAGCCATGACGTTACAAGGAATTGGTTCCACGCGGACGTCATAGCCCATGGCTTTGAGTTCTTTGAGAACTTCAGGTTTCGGTCCTGGGGGATCAATGAACAGAACATCTGGCTGCCATTGCTGGTGATAACGAACCATGGCCACCGAGTCATACAGCGGAAGTTTGAATTCCACATAGTTTAAAATTGTCTGCGCCACACAACTGATGATGCGAGTTCCACCTGGTGCACCCACTGCCATCACCGGTTTATTGTTTTCAAGCAAAATGGTCGGCGACATACTGCTCAGCGGAGTTTTGCGAGGAGCAATGGCATTAGGCTTGCCACCGATAGCTCCAAACAAATTGGCAGCACCGACTTGAGCTGCGAAGTCATCCATTTCGTTGTTCAGCACAATCCCGGTTCCCGGTGCCACAATCGCAGCTCCCATCCAGCCATTGATCGTTTGTGTGGAGGCCACGGCGTTCCCCTGATTGTCGATCAACGACATGTGAGTGGTGTCGGTGGATTCGTACTTCAGCGGATCGCCGCCATAAACTTCTGAAGCCTTGCGTGCGCGTTTTTCTTCAAACTGCGAGCGACGTTGTTTCAGATAGTCTTCAGACAGCAACCCTTCAACGGGAACATGGCCGAAGTCAGGATCACCCAGGTAAACAGCGCGGTCTGCAAAAGCGGATTGCAATGCGGAAGCGGCTAGGTGAATGGACTTGGTGGAAAGAGGCCCTGCTTTTGCCAAAGAGTCTTCTTCAAGCAAATCGAGGAATTGAATCACATGCACACCACCGGAACTTGGTGGCGGCATGGAGATCACCTCATACTTGCCCACTTTGCCTTCAACAGGCTTTCGGAATTTGACTTCGTAGGTGTCGAAATCTTTTTGAGTCAGAAGGCCTTTGCGCTCTTTGGAAAGTTTCAAGATGGAGCTGGCAACAGAGCCTTTGTAGAAACCATCTTTTCCTTTTTCAGCGATGATTTTTAAGGTCTTCGCCAGGTCCTTTTGCACAAGCTTGGTGCCGATGGCTGGAACTTTGCCGTCTTTATTCAGGAAGACCGCCTTGGCTGCGGGATCTTTGGCAAGAACATCGGCGCGATTCAGTAAGGCTCGATGAAATTCCGGATAAATATCAAAGCCGTTTTCTGCCAGTTCAATAGCCGGTTGCATAATGGTTTTCAAAGGTAACGAGCCGAATCTTTTGTGTATTTCCAAAAGACCTGCGACCATTCCCGGAACTGCGACAGCCAAAATACCGTCTTGGGAAAGCTTGGAGTCAGCCTTGCCGTCTTTTCCGATGTACATGTTTTGCGTGGCTTTCAACGGTGCTCTTTCGCGGAAGTCGATGGCATAGGTATCACCGGTTTTCGCCTCGTGGAACATCATAAAGCCGCCACCACCGATACCGGTGGACTGGGGGCGCTCGACGGAAACAGTGAAAGAAGCCGCAACAGTCGCATCAATGATATTGCCACCCAGGGCGAACATTTTTTCAGCGGCTTGGCTGGAGTACCGACCTTGTGTGGAGATGGCGAACTGAGTGCCGTAAGCTTCTGCTGTGGCGTGGTCCGGACGTTCCTGAGAAGTGCGGATCACCGGGCTTTGAGTTGATTTCGTGCTTTGACAGCTGAGGGTCAAAACCGAAAGTGACAGTATTAGCAGTTTTGTTGTTTTCATCAGGATTTCCTCCAACCTGTTTTATGAGTCCATTCAATGTATTCTTTGTGTCGTTTTGCTGGATCGGGCGGGTGATAGTCGCCATCCATGGGCGTGATCACCAGCGTTTCTAGAGATGACAACCCCATTTCCGCCCGGCGAGAGTTGAGATTTTGCTCATCTTCCACTTCGGTGACGCGAAGGATGCCATTTTCATCCCAGTCCGCATTGGTGCCGTAGATCTGTTTGCGGCCTTCATAGAAACGAATGCGATCAATCAAGAAGGCGACATAGGATTTGGGAACTTGGCCCGCTTTGGCAAGATCTGTCAGTGCGGGCTCTTGGGCGCGCATGAATTCAGGCCAGCTGATGGCATGCAGAATAATTCTTAAGGCTGCGGTGCAGGCCTCTTCGCCCACAAGGGGAATTGTCGGGAATCCGTTTTTTTCGATCAGTTCCTGCAGGCGCTGAGCATTGCGCAGATGCACTTTTTCCATCTGCGGGTGATAGCCGTGAAAGAGTTCACCTGTACTTGCCAGCACTTCGCGCACGGCTTCGTCTTCTCTCATCAGGTGAAGAATTTCTTCTGCGTATGTCATCCAAAGAACTCCGTCATCAGGCGGTTTTTATCACGATCCGGGAAGAAGCTGGCGTCAAAGGCAATCTGATTGCAGCGATGGAATTCTGCAGCCGTGAAGCCGTGAACGCGATGAAGAACCTCGTAGTCGTCACTGAGGCAGGTGGCAAAGACACCCGGATCATCGGAATTAATCGTCACCAAAACACCAGCCTTCATCAGCTGACGAATCGGGTGAGCTTCATAGGTGGGGAAGGACTGAGTCAGATAGTTGCTGATCGGGCAGATTTCCAAAGGAATACGACGGTCTTTCACAAACTCAAGCACAGCGGGGTTGTTGATAATCTGGATGCCGTGACCAATGCGTTCGGCTCCGAGAATTTCAATACTGTCACGCACCCAGGACGCGGATTGAGGTTGCGGGGTTTCGCCGGAATGAACTGTGATACGCAGGCCGGCCTTCTTGGCCTTTTGGAAAAGTGGCGCAAAAGTCTTGGGATCAAAACCCTCTTCGTTATCCGCCAGATCCAGAGCCAAAAAGCTGTCTTTGTGGTCAATAGCGAAATCCACAACTTTTTCCGCAACTTCATAGGACTTGATTCTTTGAACAATGCAAATCAGACCGATCAGCATAGGGAACTGCTTGCGTGCCTGCTCGATGCCCTTCAGAAGGGAGCGGTGAATCTTTTCGAAAGTCAGGGATTTATGTCCATCCGCAATGAAAGTCGGGGCATAACGCAGCTCCAAAAGGCGCACGCCGTCGTTGAAAGCGTCCTCACAGGCCTCGTAGGCAATGCGAGTCAGAATCTCTTCGCTGGCCAGAACCTTTTGAGCGTTCATGAATTTATTCAGTACAGATCCCAGATCTTTCATTGGGCCGGTAATCAAAAATTGATCTTTTTGTCCCTGCGATGTCGGCGCTAAAGGGATTCCCTCCTGGGGGGCCAGTTCCAAGATGGTACTCCAACGCACTGAGCAGTCTAAATGGCGGTGAAGATCCACCTTTAGGATGTCGCGAATATTGTGAGAATAAAGCCTTTCCATTTGAAGTTCCTCGCTGTGAGCAGTAAAACTATATCCTATGACAGAACCTATTCAGATCAAAACAAAACTCGCAGGCAATCCTTCTCAAGAACCTCAATTCAAAAGCTTTGTAAAAAGCAAAGACGGACGTCAGATTCCAGTGGCCGATCCTAACGCGACACGCGCCCTTGTTTCTTTGATGGATATGAATGCCGTCCTTGGTGGAGCAGCTTCTCACTATGGTGGTCCGGCAGCGTTGGCGGAATTGATGTCCGCATTGCATGGACACGTGTTTGATGTTTCCAGCCGCGCAGGCAAACAGTGGTATGACTTGTTCCATATCGTGAACGATGCCGGTCACTGTGAAAACGGTCTGTATGCTTTGAAAGCCAATTACAAAATGGCGGGTTTGACTTTGGACAGCCTGAAAAAGTTCCGCTCCATTGAAAGCGGACTGACCGGACACGGTGAAGTTCATTGCTTCCCTGAAGGTGTGTTCATCTCCAACGGTCCATTGGGGTCCGCGTTCCCACAAACACAAGGTGTGGCAATGGGAGAAGCTTTGTCCGGTCAAAATCGTGTGACGGTGACGACGATTTCTGACGGGGCCTGCATGGAAGGTGAAGCGAAAGAGGCTTTCGCTGCTATTCCGGGTTTGGCAAAAATCGGCAAGATGGGTCCTTATGTTCTGATCATCAGTGATAACAATACAAAGCTATCAGGTCGTATTGATGCGGAATCTTTCTCCATGGCTCCGACATTTGCATCCTTGAAAGATTTGGGCTGGAATGTGATCAGCCTTCCTGAAGGCAATGATCTGCAAAAATGCTATGACACCTTGGTCACTGCGATTGAGACGGCAAAAGCCAATCCCAAAGCGCCGGTTGTGATTCACGCTAAAACAGTCAAAGGTATCGGAACTAAGAAAACCGCAGAATCGGCTTCTGGCGGTCACGGCTTCCCTTTAAAAAGCCCCTCAGAGCTTCCTGCATTCCTGGGTGAAATCTACAATGGTGCAGCACTGCCGGAAGTTTACAACACTTGGATTTCTGAATTGTTGAAATGGGAAGCGGATATCAAAGCCAGCGGCGTGAAAGATTCTGGAGAGAAAATCCAAGTTGGCATTTCTTCGGCGATGGTTCGCGCGCGTAAAGCGGGTTTGCCAGTTCTGAGTGTGACGTCGGATCTTCCAGGTTCCACAGGGGTTGCGGGCTTCCGTAAAGAATTTGCAGATGCTTCGTTTGATGTGGGTATTGCGGAAAGCAATATGGTTTCCACGGCAGCGGGTCTTTCTAAATTGGGTTATATCCCGGTTGTGGATACTTTTGCTCAGTTTGGTGTGACCAAAGGGGCTTTGCCTCTGACAATGGGAGCTTTGTCTGAAGCGCCGATCATCGCGGTTTATTCTCACACAGGATTCCAGGATGCTGCCGACGGAGCCTCCCACCAGGCTTTGAGCTATGTGGCGATGACTTCTTCGATTCCTCACGTGGATGTTTACTCTTTGTCATGCAGTGAAGAAGCCGATGCTTTGATGTACTCTGTGATCGAGAATTTCGCAAAAGCGCGCAAAGAAGGCAAAGTTCCACATTCAGCTGTGTTCTTCCTGGGACGTGAAAACTTCCCTAAATCCTACGTCGCGGGTGCCACATATGATTTGAGAAAAGCCCAGGTGTTGGCGGATACCACAGCTGGTAAGGCCAAAGCTGTGACGATTGCAACAACAGGTTCCTTGGTGCCTCAAGCTTTGTTGGCGGCCAAAGATCTGGAAGCCAAAGGTGTTGGTGCTGTTGTGGTGAATGCGGCTTGCGTGAATCATGTGGACGTGGCGACTTTCAAAGCGGCTTTGGATAAAACTCAAGGTCACTTGATCACGGTGGAAGATCACCAATTGTTGGGTGGCTTTGGTCAGTTATTGTGCCATGCCTTGTTGACGGCTGATGTGACGTTGAAAGCAAAAAGCCTGGGCGTTCATGGTGAGTTCGGTCAGAGTGCTTACACGGCCTTGGATCTGTATCGCAAACACAAGGTCGATGCGTCGGCCATCGTGGAAACAGCCGGGTCCTTTTTCCAGAAAAGCGGTGCGTGGTAAATAGCGCCTAAAAATTTGTAATGTTGAAGCCCACAGTGGAAACGCTGTGGGCTTTATCATAATAAGTTCAACCCAATCAACGTCAGGAAATAAAAAAGCCTTTGGGACTTCCAAAGGCTTTTTTCAGTATCATTTGCTGTTCGCAGGCTTATTTAACGGAAACTTCGCAGGCAAATGTACCCACTTCAGTTTGTTCGCCTAGACCCCACCAGTAAACTTTTGCTGTGTGGTCCACAACGCTGATAACCAATTCAAACTCGTAAGAACCTTCAACCCAGAAGTCATAACGAACTTCAGTGTCAGAAGCCGCGCTGGATTCTCTTGCCAGGGCCGGGCCGTTCATATCCAAAGTGGATACAGAATAATCGCCAACGCTCAAAGACCAGTTCTTAGCATCTTCGATCAATAGAACTGTTGGATTTTTCAGGATATTGAAATCGGCATTGATTTCAGGGTTTTTGGAAAGCTTGGTAGCTTGGCAGTCAAATACTCTCTGGCCCGCAAAAGAAAGGCTGGAGAAAAGCATCGCAGTCACGAAAAATACAGTTTTCATCGTCTAAGTCCTTTGTTTGATGGGTCTTGCCTATCAAGACTTGATCGAAAAGTCTGTTTATAATTCTGTTAGCGGAATAAATCGTGAAGTTTTTCGCTGGTTCCACTGTTGGTTCGGCTGTGGCGAAGGCCCTGAGCCCTGCGGGTGGATGTTCTAAGTGACTGGATTTACTAAAAAAGAAAGCCTGCGTTTGTAGCGCAGGCTTTCGCGGAATTTCCTGTATCGGAGGCGGCCTATGCCGCTTTTGCTTCTTCTGCGTGAGAGAACTGGGCAATTTGACCCATTTGATCTTGAGAGAACGCAGAAACGATATCCACCAGAATAACCACTTTGTTATCCACTTTACCCATACCACGCACGAAGGACATGGCATGTTCGTTACCCAGAACCGGGGATGGTTCGATTTGTGATTCTTGAAGATCCACAACTTCTTTCACAGAGTCCACGATCATGCCGACCTGACCGATGGAAGTGTCGATCACGATAATGCAGGTGTCGCGAGTTGTGTCTTGAGCCTGCATGCCGAATTTAATACGTAGATTTACAACTGGAATAATTTTACCGCGCAAGTTCATCACACCTTTTACATAGTCCGGTGTTCTTGGAACCGGTGTGATCTCACCAAACTGGTTGATCTCGCGTACTGTTTCGATAGCCACGCCATATTGTTCAGCCATCAACTGGAAAGTCAGATACTGGCCCGGTTTTGCTTTCATGGATACATCACTCATTTTAATAGCCTTTCAAAGTCGTAAGACAAACATTGACCTCTCTCTCTTCGCGAAAAAAGGCAGGCGACTTAAGAGGATTTCTCGGGGGCACGTAAAAAATATTATTCTCAGGTCCGGAATGACTCATCCTGGGTCAATAGTCCTGTTCGGCGTGACAACTTTCTTACTGGGGGTGGAAAGAGTCTCATTCTGGACCAAGGGAGTAAATAGAAGACGTGGGGAGTCTCCGATAAAGCTGTGTGATTTTCTTACCTTAATTTGGAGCGGCCATGAGCGGTGATAATGCTTTTTTTGAAGAACTACAGATGGATTTCCTGAACGAATCCGCTTTTATGTTGGAACAGTACGAAGAGTACATGATGCGACTGGAAAACAGTGAAAATCCAGTCAAAGACCTGACAGACATTTTTCGGGTGGCCCACTCGGTAAAAGGAGGAGCGGCGGCAGTCGGTCTTGCGGATCTTTGCAAATTCGCGCACGTGATGGAAGATCTTTTGGATTTATTGCGTTCCCGTCCGGAACTGGTGAACTCCACAGTCATTTCCCTGCTATTGCAGTCCGGGGATGAATTGAAAAATCGCATTGGATCCTTGCAGCAGGGGCAGAATAATCCTTGGGATCCTTCGGCATTGAAGACAGAGCTGGTTGCTCTGACGGAACAGCTTTCCGGGAAAGCTTCCAAACATTCTCAAGAGCCAGCGCCTTCTGCTGATGAACCAAAAATTGACGTGCCGGATGATTTCTTCACTCAGACACCGACGGCGGAAGCAGCAGCTCCGGCAGCGGAAGACGATGTGACCAATCACGATCTTCTGGCGGAGCTTCTGGCGCAATTGTCGCCGGAAGATCAGGCAGAGTACTACGCCAAAGAAGAAGCTGAAAAAAAATCCGCCCAGCCAGCGCCAGTTGCGACGGCAGAGCCTGTGGTGGCGGCACCGCCGACACCTGTTTTGAAAGTGGTGCCCTCGGCTCCGGCAACTCCGGCCCCTGCGGCGACGGCCAATGGCAGCAATAATGGTGGGAATGGCAAGGGTGCGAAGAATCTGAATAGCACCATCAAAGTGGACACCGGTCGTGTGGACTCCGTTCTGGATGCGGTGGGTGAGTTGGTTGTTCTGAAGAATCAGTTGGTTCATGACGAAACAGTGCGCAGTGGTGTGAATCTGCGTCTGGAGGCGATCGTGGATCAGTTGGATAAAGCCGTGCGTGAGCTTTACGAAAAAACTTTGAGCATCCGCATGACTCCGCTTAAATCCATGTTCATTAAAATTCAACGTATCGTGCGTGACGTTTCCTTAAGCCTTGATAAGCCGGTTGATTTGCAATTGATCGGTGAAGAAACAGAGGTGGAAAGAACCGTCTTTGAACTTTTGGGTGACCCTTTGGTTCACTTGGTTCGTAACTCGATGGACCATGGTGTGGAAAAGAAAGAACTGCGCCAGGAACGCGGAAAATCTGCAACCGCCAAGGTTGTGGTATCAGCCAAACAATCCGGCGGTAATGTTATCATCGATATCTCGGATGATGGCGGTGGTATCAACCGTGAAAAAGTTTTGGCAAAGCCATTGAGAGAGGTTTTGTGCCTGCAGGTGTGGATCCAGCGTCCATTCCAGATGAACAGGTTTTCCAGTATATCTTCTATCCGGGATTCTCGACAGCGGACAAGATTTCAGATCTTTCCGGTCGTGGCGTGGGCTTGGACGTGGTGAAATCGAATCTTGATAAGATCAATGGTAAAATCAACATCTATTCCAAAGCAGGTCAGGGAAGCACATTCCGTCTGACGATCCCTTTGAGCACCGCAATCACCGATGGTATCATTGTGGCTTTGGATGGCGCTCGCTATATTCTGCCAATTCACTCTATCCGTGAAATTGTGCGCGTCCTGCCAAAGGACTACACGCATGTTTCCGGCGCAGGTAAAGTGGCCAGCATCCGTGGGCATTTGTTGCCGGTGATTGATGTGAGCAAGACATTGGGTTCTATTAATTGGTCCCTCAATAAGAAAGATGAACAGCTGGCGCAACGTCGCGAGAACTCTTTAAGTGCTCGCCGTGAAGAGACTATGCTGGTGATCATTGAATCCATGACAGGTCAGATGGCCTTCCCGGTGGATGATGTTCTGGGGCAGGCTCAGGTGGTTGTTAAGCCGATCACGACCGGTCAGGATATTCCAGAGGTTGCCGGTGCGGCGATTCTGGGTGACGGTAAGACGGTTCTGATTTTGGAACCAGGGGCGTTGGTAAGTAATGTATCTAAAGGTCGGGAGATCGCGGCATGACGGCTGTAAAGAAGAATGAAATTGTCGGCTCTCTTTATGATTTTGAAGAGATCAAGCTGTCGGATAAGATGTTTTTGAAGTTTGCAGAGCGCATGTACAATCTGGCGGGTGTGGACTTGCCATTGACGCCGAAGAACCATGCATTGATTCGCAATCGTATTGTGAAACTATTGCGTCGACATTCTTTGAAAAGCTATGAAGAGTACTGGTCCATGATAGAAAAGGGCGGCTCAGAGATGACGTCGGAGTTCATTTCCGCTTTGACGACCAATATGACGTCATTCTATCGCGAGTCCAATCACTTTGATTTCCTGAAAAGTGTTTTGCCAGATCTGGCAAAAAAGTTTGGAACGGATTTGCGCCTGTGGTGTGCTGCGGCCAGCACAGGGCAAGAGCCCTACACAATTGCGATGACGGCGTGTGAAGCGGCTCCGGAAATGCCTTCCACAAAGCCTCGTCTGCTGGCGACGGATATTGATCTGCAGGTTCTAAAAAAGGCCTCCACCGGCACTTACGAAGAACGTGAAATGCAAGGTCTGCCTCCGGCTCAGCGCACTCGCTACTTTGAGAAGGTCAAAGCCAACGGGGACGAGTACTGGAGAGCCAAGGATCAGATTCACGACATGATCCGTTTTGCTCCGTTCAATTTGATGAATCCAAAGTATGAATTTCAGCACAAGTTCCATGTGATCTTTTGCCGAAATGTTTTGATCTATTTTGATGAACCGACCACCAAAAAGGTGATCGAAAATCTGGTGTCCTGTTTGGCGCCGGGTGGTTACTTGATTCTGGGGCACTCGGAATCAGGCAATGTGAAACACCCTGGCTTAAAACCAATGTCACGTGCGGTTTATCAAAAAATTTAACAAAGAATAGAAGGCCCTTATGGCTCAAAAAATTCGTGTTCTGATTGTAGATGATTCGGCGGTGATTCGTAAGTTGCTGGAGAAGATTTTTTCTACCTGCCCGGATATCGAAGTGGTGGGAACGGCTTCAGATCCGTATATTGCACGCGATAAATTGGTGGCGTTGAAGCCGGATGTGATGACTTTGGATGTGGAGATGCCGCGTATGGATGGCATCAGTTTCCTTGAAAAGGTCATGCAGCATTTTCCAACCAGAACAATTATCTTTTCCAGCTTGGCAAAAACAGGTTCAGAGACCTATCTGCGGGCTCTGGAGGCGGGTGCGATTGAAATCATGGAAAAACCTTCCATCGACGTCAGTCAAAGTCTGGAAACGCTTTCCCAGTCTATTATTGAAAAAGTCAAAGCGGTTTCCAAGGCTCGTATCAATCCGGTCAAAGTGACTGTTCCGACAGGGGCAGCTCCGGTGAAAAAGACAACGACTTCGTTGGCGCGCACCACGCATCAGTTGTTGGCGGTGGCTTCTTCGACGGGTGGGACCGAGGCATTGAAAGTTTTCTTAAGCGGAATGCCAGCGGATATCCCAGGAACTTTGGTGGTGCAGCACATGCCCCCGGGTTTCACGAAATCCTTTGCAGAGAATCTGAACAAAATGTTCCCGTTCGAGGTCAAAGAGGCCGAAGAAGGGGATCAGGTGGTTCCGGGACGCGTTTTGATTGCGCCAGGCAATTATCATATGGAAATCACCCGTAGT
This sequence comes from Bdellovibrio bacteriovorus, assembly GCF_041888015.1. Taxonomy (GTDB): domain Bacteria; phylum Bdellovibrionota; class Bdellovibrionia; order Bdellovibrionales; family Bdellovibrionaceae; genus Bdellovibrio. The sequence continues at coordinate 3,377,889 of NZ_CP168968.1, read as the reverse complement.
GGTGCCTTCTATTACGTAAAACTGCATCAGGGGCCTGCTTTGCACAGTGTTCGCCCGGCTGCGGATTACCTGATGAAGTCTGTGGCAAAGTATGTCGGTAAGAATGCGATGGGTGTTGTTCTGACTGGAATGGGTAAGGATGGCGCCGAAGGCCTTTTGGAAATGAAAAATGCAGGGGCCTACACGGTTGCGCAGAACGAAGAAACCTGCGTGGTTTACGGAATGCCTGCCGCCGCCGTGGCATTGGGTGCCGCAGATAAAGTTCTTCCATTGGATCGTATCGCGGGTGATCTGATGAATCATCTTCAGGCTCGTAACGCGGCCTAAAATTTACTATCAAAATAAGATCAGGACCCCTGCATTTTTGCGGGGGTTTTTTATTGCGCTTCAGGGTGCCTGCTTTCTAGAATGTCTGGATTGCAAGGAGCGGTTCGTGCTTACGAAGTCGTTGGTTTTATTTTTGTCTTCTATATTGTTCATTGGTTGCAAATCGTCCCCGGTAAGAAATGAGGTTGAAGCTATGAATTTGAATGATCCGTATCTGTGGCTTGAAGAGGTGGAAGGACCCAAAGCTTTGGAATTTGCGAAAGCAGAAAATAAGCGCACGCTGGAGCATTTTAAAGGCACTGCAACCTATCATGAAGTGGAGCAGGGTGTTCGTAAGATCCTTTTGGCTGAAGATCGCATTCCGGGTGTCAGTCTGAAGAAAGGCGAGCTTTACAACTTCTGGCAGGACGGCAAGCATGTGCGCGGCCTGTGGCGCAAAACTTCTTTGAGTAGCTATAAAACAGCAGAGCCGAAGTGGGACGTGATTCTGGACATTGATGTTCTGGCAAAAAAAGAAAATGAAAATTGGGTGTGGAAAGGGGCCAGCACTTTGGGGCCCAAGCACGACCGTGCCTTGGTGTATCTGTCCCGTGGTGGAAAAGATGCCACTGTTGTGCGTGAGTTCGACATGAACACGCGCCAGTTCGTCAAAGGTGGCTTCAGTCTGCCAGAGGCAAAAACCAATATGTCCTGGAAGGATGAAAACACCGTCTTTGTCGGAACTGATTTTGGCCCGGGGTCTTTGACGGATTCTGGCTATCCGCGCATTGTGAAAATGTGGAAGCGGGGAACTCCGCTGTCAGAAGCCACAACGGTTCAGGAAGCATCTGTCACCGACATGTCTGCATATAGCTACATCATGGATGAAAATGACAAACGCCATGTCTTCCATAGTATCCGCAAAGGATTCTATAGCAGCGCTAATTGGTATGAGGATAAAAGCGGCCATAAAGTCCGTTTGCCGATGCCAGAGGATTCGGAGTTCTGGGGTGTTTTCGCAGACAAACTGTTCTTTGAGTTGAAGTCAGACCTGGGTTCCTTCAAAAGCGGCAGTATTGTCTTCATGCCATTGAGTGAGATTTCCAAAGGGGAAGCTGCGCAGAAGTCTTTGCGTGCGTTGTTCGTGCCGACAGAAAAAAGATTCATTCAAGGCCTAAATCCCACAAAGAATCATATCTTGCTGCATGTGACTGATGACATTCTGTCACGCATTGAAAAAGTGACGTTTACCTCTGCAGACTCCTGGACGACAGAGCCGGTGAAGCTGGGGGATAACGGCATGGCTTATGTCACCTCCACGGAAGATGAAAGCGACACCTATCTGGCTCAGTATGTGGACTTCCTGACTCCGACATCCACCTATATTGGCAATGCTTCAGATAAGGAAAATCATCTGGAACTTTTGAAGAAGTCGCCAGTGCGCTTTAACAGCGAAGGATTGAAAACCCAGCGCTTTGAAGCTGTCAGCAAGGACGGAACAAAGATCCCGTACTTTGTGGTTTCCAAAAGTGATCTGAAAATGGATGGAAAGAATCCGACACTTCTTTATGGCTATGGTGGATTCCAGGCACCGATGCAGCCTTCTTATTTGAATTACATCGGTAAGGTGTGGGTTGAAAAAGGCGGCGTCTATGTGCTGAGCAATCTGCGAGGTGGCGGTGAGTATGGTCCGGCCTGGCATCAGTCGGTGCTGAAAGAGAATCGCTATAAGGTTTATCAGGACAATATTGCCATTGCCGAAGATCTGATCCGTCGTGGCTTTACCTCACCACAGCACTTGGGTATTTCCGGTCGTTCCAATGGCGGGCTTTTGACAGGAGCGACATTCACAACCCGTCCGGATCTGTTCAATGCGGTGATCGTGGGGGTGCCGTTACTGGATATGCTTCGTTATCACAAGCTTCTGGCCGGAGCGAGCTGGATGGATGAATACGGCAATCCAGAAGACCCTAAAATGCGCGAAGCAATCTTGAAGTATTCACCGTATCAGCGTTTGCAGAAAGAGGCGAAATATCCGGAAGTGTTAATCATGACCAGCACCAAAGATGACCGTGTTCACCCGGGCCATGCCCGTAAGATGGTGGCGCGTATGAAAGAATTGGGGCATCCGGTTTACTATTACGAAAACATGGAAGGCGGCCACGCGGGCAGCGCCAACATCGAACAAGCTATTCTGTGGAATACCCTGGAGTACACCTACCTCTGGGAAAAGCTGAAATAGATCTGAAAGCCCTTATCTAACCAGTGAGGGCTTTGTTGGCTTTCTTCAGGCGCTGGGACAGGGTTTTTACCAAAGCCTTGGCCCAGGATGGCCGGGCAAAGATCACGTTATCCAAGGAGCCATTGGGAATCGCAATCAGCTCTACCTCGGTGATCGCTTCCACGGTGGCGGAGCGGGGCTCGTGATTAAAGTGTCCCATTTCCCCGACAAATTCACCGGGCAGGATTTCTCCCAGCATCACTTTGTCGCCGTTACTGTCTTCGGAGTAGGCGCGCAGACTGCCTTTTTTTACGATGTACGCCACCTCTGTGATGTCGCCTTCTTTAAACAGAACATCCCCGGGTTGCAGTTGTTTCAGTTCATATTGCGGCTGATTGGTGTCGGCCTTCGGCGAAATGATTTTTGCAACACAATCCACCAGGGCCTTTTCGCGATCCGGTTCTGTTAAGAATTGGACCCGGCCAGAAGCCACTTCATGTTTGAAGATGTCGTGATCCGCGACATAGGACATGATGATGATGGCAATATCGTCGTTGTTTTTTTCTTTTAGGATTTTCGAAACGATATCGAAGCCCGATCCTTTGGGAAGGTACTCATCCACCAGAACCGCTTTGGGATGAACGTTGTCGAGTTTGTATTTGGCTTCGAACCATTCAGACCCGTGAAAGACTGAGCAGTTTTCAAAGTTCCGCTGCAGGCCTTCGGTGCATTTGTGGATGCGGGTTTTATCGCCGCTGATAATAAGGAAAGTGTTCTTCTTTTGGTCGTTCCGTCCCATATCAAAACCTTCCATCGTTTTACGTGGATCTTTCAGGCAGACCACGCTGGGTGACACTGCCTTTATTATCTGCTTTTCAAATGGGAGCTTCAATGTTTGGTCTCAACTCAAACTGAAATGGCTTGAATTGAGACGCTGAGGGAATTTAGTGGTGGGTTTCCTCGTGTTTGATACGGGCAAAGCTGCCAGAGCGGGTGAATTTCTCGTACTGTTGATGCCAGAACAACATCTGTGCCGGAGACAAAGAGAAATCCATCATGGCCAGTTTCATCGCCAGAGGGAAGGCTTCGTTCATCACAAAAGCCGCCTGACGGCGTTCGCCTTTACGGCTGTATTGTTCGATACGGTGAAGTCCCTGCATGACATGAAGAGCTTTAAAGAAAATGGCCGCTTCTTGTTTGAAGATGCCCATTTCTTCGCGCATGAAATACGCCAGCTTCGAGTCGTTGGAAAGCTCGTCATGATTCCAAGGGTCTTCGCCGTATTGAGCCTTCATAAAGCCCATCATGAAGGCAGAGAACAACTCCATGGGATCATTTTTGTCGATGCCCGCGATACTAAGGCGAGCCATATGCAATTCAAAGGTTTCCATTTTTGCGGGATTCACAAAAACGGAGTTCAGGCCCGGAAGGATTTGTTCCAGAATATGCAGATCGAACAGCTCCATGAAGGCCAGGTGTGGCTCTTTCAGGCGCATGAACTTCAGCCACTCTTCACGACGGCGAGGCAGAACGGACTTTTTCAGTTCGCCACTGCAATCCGCGATCGCGGCACGCATGCCGGACTCAATCGAGAAATGAAGTTTGTGAGAAAGACGGATGGCGCGAAGAATACGAATCGGATCTTCGATGAAGCGTGCTTTCGGATCACCGATCATGCGCAGAACGCGGTTTTCGATATCCTGAATACCGCCACAATAATCAATCAGCTTCTGTGCGCCCGGATCATAGAAGACAGCGTTGCAGGTAAAGTCGCGGCGAACCGCATCTTCCTCGACAGTTCCGAAGTAGTTGTCACCTTCAATAGTGTCATCACCTTGCTCGGCGAGTTCTTCCTGGGTTACGTTGCGACGGAAGGTTGCAACCTCGAACTGTTGATCACCACGCTTAACAAGCACCAGCTTGAAGCGGCGACCAATGACATAAGCATTGGGAACTTTTTTGCGCACTTGATTGGGATGTGCACTGGTGGCGATATCAAAATCTTTAGGATGAATCCCTACAAGCAAATCTCGAACGCAACCACCGACAAGGTAGGTCTCAAAACCGGCGTCTTGAAGGTTCCGAACAATTCTTAATGCGTAGGAGTCTATCCAGTCCTCGTGGAGCTGGGGTTTTTGTTGGGCAGTCATTGAGGCTGAATCTACATCCCTTCGCATCAAAATTCAAACGTGAATAATAAAAGACCCGCAGGACAAGTCTTTGATCTTAAGTCCTTGAAATAATTGAGGGTCTTTTGAATAAATCAACATGACGGAGTGGATTTGGAGGAGTATAAAAAGTTATGTCTTACCTCAATAATTTCTACCATCATCTCTATGGCCCTGAAGACGGGCGCAAATGGGTTTTCGTTCACGGTCTTATGGGCTATGGGCAAAACTGGCGCAAGATCATTCAGGGACTTGAGACGACCGAGCGTTGTCTGGCGTTCGATCAACGGGGCCATGGCCGGTCTTTCCAACCGGCTGAAGGTTATGGTCCTGAAGATTACGCCGATGACCTCAAAATGATTGTGGACGAGTTGGGGTGGGATCAGTTCGTTTTGGTCGGTCATTCCATGGGCGGACGCAATGTTATGAACTTTGCCTCTCGGTTCCCGGAGCGTGTGTCCCAGTTGGTGATTGAGGACATTGGACCAGAAGCCAACCCACAGGCTCACGAGTATTACGAATATTTATTGAATTTGGTGCCGGCGCCGTTTGCGACCCGGGCCGAGGCCAAGCGCTATTTCTTTGAGGACTTTGTAAAAACCGCAAAGACCCGCGAGGACATCCTGGTGATGGCCAACTATTTCTATTCGAATATGACTGAGCAGCCAAATGGCACTGTCGATTGGCGCTTTTCTAAAAAAGGCATTATTGATTCTGTTCTCTTGGGAAGAACGGATGAGAGATGGGACGAGGTGAAGTCCCTGAAAATGCCGACCCTGCTGGTGAGAGGAGCCAACTCCAAGGAGCTATCGCAGGAAAACTACGACAAGATGCTGGCTAGCAACCCTATGATTAAGGGCGTCGTAATCCCCGGAGCTGGACATTGGGTCCACTCAGATCAACCTCAGGCCTTTACAGAGGCGCTGAAAATGTTTGTGGGCGGCTTTTAAGCCCCTGCTTTGACTTTTAGCCTCCTGCTAAGTAGCTTGGAGGCTTCAGACCGGAGTAATGAAAGTTGAAATTCTCAGAATTGAATTTAGATTCCCTATTAGTATCTGCAATCCAGAAAATCGGCTACGATGATTGCACCCCGATCCAGGAACAGGCAATGCCTCCTGTTCTGGATGGTAAAGACGTTGCAGGTCTTGCACAAACCGGCACTGGTAAAACAGCAGCCTTCCTGATTCCTCTGATGGAACGTATCTTGCGCGCTCGCCCGGCTCAGGGTGAAGTTTCTGAAGAGCAAAAAGCAGTGATTGAAAAACGCGCTTTCGCGGACTGGAAACCACAGAATTTTATTCTGATTTTGGTTCCAACGCGTGAATTGGCAGAACAGGTTCAGGACAACATCAACAAGCTCAGCACTGAATCCGGCCTTCGTGGTTTTGCGATTTACGGTGGAACGGGTTACGACAAACAAAAAGAGGCGCTTAAAAATGGCGTCGAGTTTATCGTCGCAACTCCAGGCCGTTTGATTGATCTGTACAAAGAACACCTTGTTGACCTGAAACAAGTTCGTGCGATTGTCTTCGATGAAGCGGACCGCATGTTTGATATGGGCTTCAAAGACGATATGAAGTACATCCTGCAACGTGTTCCTCGTGAGCGCCAATTGCTGGTCTTCAGTGCGACTTTGAACTTTGATGTTTTGAATACCATCTATCAGTTTGGTTCTGAACCGGTGGAAATCAACATCAGCCGTGACCAGGCCAAAGCTGACAACGTGAAAGATCAGATTTTCCACGTGGGCAGTGATGAAAAGCCTCAGCACCTTTTGTCGGTGTTGAAAGTGCATAATCCGAAACAAGCCATCATTTTCACGAACTTTAAAATGAGCGTGGAAAGAATTGCCAAGTTCCTGACGGAAAATGGTATTCCGGCGATGGCAATCTCCAGTCTTTTGACGCAGGCTCAACGCAATCGCGTGATTGAGCAGTTCAAGGCTGAAAACGACATGAACATTCTTGTGGCCACAGACGTTGCAGCTCGCGGTCTGGATATCAAGGGTGTGGACATGGTTGTGAACTTCGAACTTCCTATGGATTCTGAATCCTATGTTCACCGTATCGGTCGTACCGGCCGTGCGGGTACAACAGGTCAGGCGTTTTCTTTGGTGGGCGATAAAGATATCGAATCTTTGGCTCGTATCGAAGACTATCTGAAACACAAAATTGACGTTGGCTATATGGAAAACGACCAGTTGGTGAAAGACTTCAAACCGATGTCTTCTCACTTCGAAGGTCACTATCCGAAATCTTTGGATCGCGCTCGTGCGCCTCGTGAAGGCGGTCGTGGCGGTGATAAACGTGGTGATCGTGGTCCTCGCCGTGAACGCGGTGATCGCGGACCTCGTCCGGATCGTGGTCCTCGTCCAGAGGGTCAGCCGAAAACAGCTCAGGCGGGTCAGGGACCAGGTCCACAGGGCCGTCAGGACAACCGTCCAAAAAGACAGCATGAAGGCGGACCGAAACGTCCTCACGACAATAAACGTGGCGATCAGAAACCAAGACATGACCAACAGGCTCGTAAGCCGCACGGTCAGCAGCCACAACGCCAAGGAGCTTCTGCCAAGAAAAGAGTTCCAGTGGCAGCTCAGAAATCCGTCGGCCAAAAGGTGGTTGGATTCATTAAACGACTGTTCTCTTAATCCTGAATCAGGATTCAAAAAAGAAAAAGCCTGCTCCTTCTGGAAGCAGGCTTTTTTGTTTTAGAGATCTGACAAAATTACTTTTTAACTTTTTTCGCAAGAAGAGCCGTCGTGTCTGCATTGCTGGCTTCTTTTGCCGCATCCAGAGCTGTCTGGCCTTTGGAATTTTTCAGTTTTAGATTTGCACCATGCTTGATCAGGAACTGAATGTCTTCCGGAGTGCCATAGCGAGCTACAGAGAACAAAGCGGTCTCACCCAGTTTGTTGGTTTTGTTGATCAGGGCTTTGTTTTTACCCAGAATAATTTCCGCCGTTTTCTTGTCATTGGCAGCAGCTCGCATGAACAAGGTGTCTTGCTCATCACCAGCGACGGAAATATCCACATTGGCTCCGGCCTTGATCAAAGCTTGAGCCACTTCAAAGTTGTCATTGGTGACTGCGAAAGCCAAAGCTGTCTCGCCGCCGTTGTTCTTCAGTTCCAACTTTGCCTTCTTTGTAAGAAGGAATTTGACGATATCCAGATTGCCACCCATCGAGGCCATCATCAGCGGGGTCATGCCTGTACTGTCCTGAGCATTCAGGTCGATCTTATTTTTAGTCAGCAAGGACTTCACTTTGGCAAGATCGCCTTGCTCCGCAGCTTCGTTCAGGGCTGCGGAAGCCTTGCCCGTTCCGGCAAAGGCAGTTCCGTGAAGAAGTCCGGCAAGGAAGAAGATCAGCGCGGCCAGGACATAGGATTTCTTGCTCATAAGTCACCCTTCTCTATTTCTTTGCGACCACAGCAGGTACGGTCGGAGACACCAGATAAGACTTCGCATCGAATGGCAGAGGCAGTTGTTCCGTGTAGTTGACCTTCTTAGGTCCACCGTTAGTGCTGATCAACTGAGCCACTTTTGTTTTGATCTGCTGACTTGCCACACCCCAGTCAGAACGGTTTTGATCCTGATCGGTGTGCATAAGAACCGCGAAATAGATCTCGCCATTTTTGGTGGAGATGCTGCCCGCCAAAGTTTTGGCTTTGTTCACGCTTCCTGTTTTTGCGATTGTGGATCCTGCCATATTGCCACCGTAGCCTCTGACGGTAGAGTCACGGTCTTTGCCCGCAACAGCCATCACGTCACTGAGGTCATAGCCTTTTACAGACAGATTTTTATCCAGACGGTACAGAATCTTGACCATCATTTCACAAGTGGCTTCGTTATAGATCGGCTTCGCTACAGAACCTTCGTTGTTACCAGAACCGTTGTGGAAGACAATGTCTTCGTCACTTGCTGCCAGAGTTGTTTTTACATATTGTTCAAACTTCTCTGTACCACCCAAATTCCAGAACATGGTGTCGGCGATATAGTTGTTGGATTGATTGTTCATTCTTTTCAGAATGGAACGAAGTGGAGCGGATCTTAAGATCGCAGTCTGAGTGTTCGCGGCCTTTTGGAAGCTGGCTTTCGGAGTGAAGGCCACATTGCGAATAGAGACGCTTGGGCTTTCAACCATTTGCACGCCGTTCTTCGCAGCCTTCGCACGAAGATTTTTATACAACAGTGAATTGACCCCGGTTCCAAAGGCGTTGATCAGAGTGCTGCGAACCACGGCAGCCTGCTCTTCGATGGTTTCATATTTTGGAGTCGTCCCGGCGATCAGAGGTTTTTCCTCTGCTCTCCAGGTAAGAAGGAAGTTTTCGTCGAAGGTCATTTTCTCAATCTTCTTGATTTTCATACGATTGAGTTCTGACATAAGGAAGTAGCCCAGATTGCGGCCGAACATCGGGTCGCGGCTGCCTTCTATGTGGATATCCACGGCGCCATTTGCGGTTGGTGTGATATGGAGTTTCGTTGCGTAACGATAGTCAGGTCCAAGACGATCAATGGCCCACAAAGTGGTCACGACTTTTGAAATCGATGCCAGTGGGAACTTGTCATCTTTAGTTTTGTCACCTTGAACCACACCCTGAGTTGAATTCGCAGCCATGTGGCACATGGAATTCAAATAGACCTTGGCAGATGCCGCGGAACTAATAAGGAGTGTACCAACAGATACGTGCAGTATTTTTTTGGTTAGAGCTGTAATCATCAACGACCTCTCCTTTGAGACATTGCCTTTCTTTCACAATCTGTACCAACATGAGACCTTCCTCAGTTACCTCAGAATCAAGTGGATTGTTCATTCCGTTGACGGAGGTGCCCCAATTTGTCGGCACTTGGGGAGGGGTGCTTATTGGGAGCACCCGTGGAGCGTTCCCAGGGCTCGCTGCAGACTTTGCTCGGACTTATATATAGTCAGGGCGTTCTGCATCTTTTCAGGGTGGGAGCTGGCATTCTGGTTCACCCGGATCAGGGAAATCAGTTTTTGGGCCTCGACAGACGCGATTTTTTCCGGGGCGGTCAGGGAGATGGCGGGATAAGCCTGTTTAACATCGGCCATCTCAACAGAGCTGAATTCTGGAAGATGCGGATTGGTCCCAATATAGACAAAGGCTGTTTGCAGGGAATTCTCTCCACAGATGACATCCAGGTCTGAGCGCCAGACGTATTCTGCCATCATGATATTTTCTGCCTGCAAGGCCTTCTGTAAAAGCAGGCGGAAACGGGCGTTCTCTGGTTGAAGAATCATATTAAGAGTCATCTCGGAGATGCGCATGGATTCGGGGATGCCATAGTCGGGATCTGCGGTCAGATGGTGTTCCTCGTAAATGGCTTTGATGGTATCGGGCTGAAGGTAAATTCCCCGCGCCAGATTGATATAGAAGGTGGAGGGTTTCACTTTGAATTCGATCAGCATTTTACCATAGCTTTCTGAAATGCTGGGGTCGATGGCCAGATAGAGCCCTTCGCCCGCAAAGAGTCCCTTGGAGCCAGAGGCCGGGGCCCAGAATTTGGAGGTCGCATAAGAGATGCGGTCCCAAATAAGTTGATGTCGGCCCGTGGGGGAGTTGAGCAGGGCTTGGGTGGAGTTCTCGTCTTCGCGGTAAATATCAAAATAGTGATAAAGGCGTTGTTCCTGGCCAAATTGGATCTTGGCAGCACCAAGATCGCGGGCAAGCAGGGCTTCCGCAGAGGCCGCTAGGGCACTCGCAGCAAAGGTCAGGCTTATTGCGGTGAATGCTAAGAATCTTCCAATCTTAATCATAGTTCTACTCACTCTCTTATAGCTGTTCCAAGTATTGCAAATCACAGACCGTGAGCAAGGCTGGGGAGTTGTCTCATAATGAGATAGTGGTATATTGCCAAGATCATGATTTTAGCTTTTTTGATCCTGCTGTCTTTTCAACTTTTAGGGGAAGCCGTCGTGCATTCCCTGAACCTGTTTATTCCCGGACCCGTCTTGGGCATGGTGTTGTTCTTTGTCGCCTTGCTTGTGAAGCCAGCTTTGAAAGAAAAAGTGGAAGTTTTAAGTCGCTCTATCACGGCTCACTTGGCGTTGTTCTTTGTGCCTGCCGGAGTTGGTGTGATTGAGTACTTTGATCTCTTTGGTCGCTATGGTGTGGGTATGGTGGTGACTATTTTGATCAGCACGGTAATCACGCTGGGGGTGACCGCTTTGATCTTTCATCAACTGATGAAAGTGGGATCTAAAGGAGGTCCGGCATGATGGAGCTTTTGGCGTTGATCATGACCCTGGGTTTTTATCTGGCGGCTCGTCGGATCAGCAGTTGGGGCAAGGATCATCCTTTGCTGAGCCCGCCGGTACTGACGATTCTGGCCGTGATAATCATGTTGCTGGTCTTTAAGATTCCTTACAAAGAATACTTTCAATCCGCGCGTCCGATTCACTTTATGCTGGGACCGGCGACTGTGGCGTTAGCTCTGCCTTTGTACAATCAGCTGGAAAAATTAAAGAAGGTTCTTGCTCCCTTGATGGTGGCCTTGGTGATTGGCTCGACCGTGGGAATTTTAAGCGCAGTCTTTTTCGGTGCTCTGTTCGGTCTTCCACATGATGTTCTGTTGGCGTTGACTCCCAAGTCGGTGACGACCCCCATCGCCATGGGTATTGCCGAAAAAATTGGAGGCGCTCCTTCGTTGGCGACGGTGTTTGTGATGATCACCGGGATTGCCGGAGCCATTGTTGCCACGACGGTGATGAAGTTGGTGCGTGTGCAGGACCCTGTGGTCAAAGGCTTTGCTATGGGTTTGGCAGCTCATGGGTTGGGGACTGTGCGAGCTTTTCAGATTAGTGAAATGGCCGGGGCTTTTGCCGGACTTGCCATGGCGTTGAATGGCCTGATGACGGCCATTCTGGTGCCATTACTTTTATCTTTTATTCCCTAAGGTCGTTGATTCGGCAGGTTCTGAACCAGTTGAGCGAAGCCTTGAACCCATTGTGGATTTTCATTCACACAAGGGACCAGATAATAGTTTTCGCCACCAAATTCATGGAAGGTCTCCTGACCACCAATGCCGATTTCTTCCAAGGTTTCAATGCAGTCAGCGACAAAGGAAGGACAGATCACCGCAATGTTCTTTTTCCCGGTTTGAGCCAGCACTTCCAGGCTATGATCTGTGGCTGGCTTCAACCACTCCGCACGTCCCAAACGTGATTGGAAAGATACACTCCAGTGACTTGGCAATAAATCCAGAGATTCGGCAATTTTGGTTGCTGTGGCAAAACACTGGGCCCGGTAGCAGTTCTTGGCACAGGCATTTTTCTCAAAGCAGCAGTCTTCAGTAACCAGGCAGCCTTGATTCTTGCGAATATGACTTTCCGGCAAACCATGGAAAGAAAACAGATAGTGATCCACCTTTTTATCCTGCAAAGAATCACGGGTGATTTCGATGGAAGGATTGATAAAGGCTGGATGATCAAAGAAGGCAGGCACGCGGCGCAAAGGGATCTGGATATTACGATCCTTCACCAGTTCATCCACCAGATTGAAAGAGCTGCCGTTGGTGGCTTCCGCATACTGGGGGAACATCGGAGCAACGATAATCTCGTCCACCTTTTCGTCCACCAGTTCTTGCAGGGCCGTTTCCACGGAAGGCTCGCTGTAGCGCAGACCGATTTTAATAACGTAGTCGTTCCCCAAATGTTTTTTTAGTTCACCAGCGAAACGACGGGTGTAAACCGCAATGGGGGAGCCCTCATCCATCCAGACTTTTTTGTAGTTCTCGGCAGAAAAGGGCGCGCGACGAGGCACGATCAAGAGATTCACCAGCGGCCAGCGCAGCAGGAACGGAAGATTGATCACTTCCTTATCCATCAGAAACGCCGTGAGATATTTTTTTACGTCAGCCACTTCATAGGAACGAGGACTTCCAATATTTATCAGCAAAAGGCCTTTTTTACTCATATTGACTCGCGATCTTTTCGGCAATCAGGTCACTGCGTTCCAGGATTTTGCTTAAGCCAATACCGCTAAGGTAATTGCCATGCAGATGCAGCTCTTTCGGAAGTTCAACTTCCTGAAGATCGGCCAGAGATTCTTCCAATTGCAGATTATAATAAGGCAGGGCCTTCTTCCAGCGGTTGATTCGATAATCCAGTAGCGTGTCCTTCTGGCCCAGAATACGGAAGCGTTCTTCCGCGATCAGCTTTAAGAGATCCGCATCACTCAGGTCCAGAAGCTGTTCTTCTTTGGCGCCGCCCAGAATCCAGGTTTCATTGTAAGTCTTGTCACGGTCTTTGAAGATATAAGAGTTCATCAGAACCCCCAAGGCCTTCAATTCGAAACCGCGTGGGATCAGACAGCCGAAGCCTTTGAACTTGTCCTGAGCTTTGGCAAAGAACAGGGTCACACTCATTAAGGATGACATTTGAATGCGCGAAAGAACTTGGGCGATGCTGGGATAACGAACCTTCGTCAGTTCAGAGGCGGCTTTGGCAGAGGTCGCGATAACCACGGGTCCTTGCAAGCTTTCGACTGAAACTGGGGTGTTCAGGTGAATGTTCACTTTCAAATCCCGAAGACGCTGCTCAAGATGATCTACCAGGTCCTGCATTCCACCGGGACCTGTCAGCAGGCCTTTGTATTTCCCTTTTTTTGTTTGGGAAAAGAGGGGGCCCAGGATCAGGCTGGCACTGAGATCAGTGATTTCATTGCCATAGATTCCCTGCATCGCCGGACCGACAATATACCTTGTCGGGGCTTTGCCCAAATGACGCTCACCCCACATTTGCAGAGTTTCTCCCGCTTGGGGTTTGAATCCTTTTTTTCCGTGAAGCAGAACCTGAGGCAGAACTTTGGCAATGGTCAGAACAGTTTCAAGGAAACTCAAAGGCCAGGATGTCGGGGAACCACGGAAAAGAAATCTTTTCTTTGAGGACTCCAACGGCAGGCTGGCGGTGAGTCCCAACTCTTGAAACAGGTGCTCGGCTTTCTCGGTGCGGATCAGGGCATTGGCGGCACGCTCGGCGATGCCGTATTCTGTCTGGTCCGTACCCAGCAGTCCACCAACCCTGGACGAGGATTCATAGAGTTCTACTTGAAAGCCTTTTTGGGCGAGCCTTAGCGAAACTGTCAGTCCCGCAAAGCCCGCGCCGATAACATGCACTGTTCTCATATGGATTGAGAGAAGATCTTTGTCTGAGGTTGTTTGTTTTTCAAGCGTTCATCGAAGAAGACACACGCGTTGCGCAGGAAGGGACGACCCTCTTCTTTGACAACCAGCTTGTGGTCTTTCACTTCCACCAAAGCATCCTTGATCATTTCAGCCAGGAACTCTTTGGACTTGGCTTCTTGATCGTCATTGATGAATGGCACTTCAAAGTTTGTCATAAGCTGCAGAATCTGATCGCGACGAACTTTGTCTTCGTCGGTCAGGATGTGACCGCGCAAGGTCGGCAAACGGCCGTCATTGAGGGCCGCTTCGTACAGTGGCAAAACTTTTTCGTTCTGATGGAAGCTGTACGGAGTTTCAGAAATGGAGGAAACCCCCATGCCCAAAAGAACATCGGTGCGTTGATCCGTATAACCCATAAAGTTACGGTGCAAACGTTTTTCGTTCATGGCAATGCACAGATTGTCTGTAGAAAGTGCGAAATGGTCCATGCCCACTTCGACGTAACCGCCGTCCAGCAGAATGCCACGTGCGATTTCGTAAAGCTCACGCTTTTCTGCAGATTTTGGAAGGTCTTCATCCTTGAATAAACGCTGAGCGGGTTTGATCCAAGGAACCAGGGCAAAGCTGTACAAAGCAATACGATCCGGGCGCAGGGCCACTGTGGCCTTGGCTGTTTCTGTGATGGATTCCGGAGTTTGTTTCGCCAGGCCATAGATCAAATCGAAGTTCACGGAAGTGTAACCCATCGCGCGGGCTTCATCGGTCAGATTTTTGGTGATTTCCAAAGGCTGAATACGGTTCACCAGGCGCTGAACTTCCGGGTTGAAGTCTTGTACGCCCATGCTCACACGGTTAAAGCCCAGCTCACGCAAAGCTTTTAACTGTTCTGCGTTCGTGCGGCGAGGGTCCACTTCGATAGAGCCTTCAAAATCATGAGTGTCGATTTTCACGCGAGACAAAATAGGTTTCAATAGTTGAGTCAAAGCATCCGCAGAAAGGAAGGTCGGAGTTCCGCCGCCCAAGTGGATGTGTTTCAGGGGTTTTTCCAGAAGTTCTGGCACCTGATCCAGGTACAATTGCCATTCTTTCAGCACCATATCCACGTAAGGAGTTTCACGTTTGTGATCCTTAGTGATGATGTTGTTGCAGCCACAGAAAGTACAAAGGCTTTCGCAGAAGGGAATATGCAGATACAAAGACCATCCACCAGTGCCTTCTTTCAAGGTTGCGCGCAAGTGCTGCACCCATTGATCTGTCGTCGGGTTGGTCTCCCAGTAAGGAACAGTTGGGTAGGACGTATAGCGAGGAGCAGGGACGTCGTACTTGGCCAAAAGATCTTTTATCATGACAACACCTCACGAACAGTATCCACGAACATTTTCACATGTTTTTCAGGAGTTTTCGGCAGAACCCCGTGGCCCAGTCCGCAAACCCAGCCCGCACGTTGTTCAATGCTCATGTCTTTCATTGGTTTCAAGAAGGTCTGAACGGCTTTTTTGAAATTGCCTTCGTCCATGAACAACAAACTTTGGTCAAAGTTTCCTTGAACAAAGCCTTTGTTCTGGATGTTGAAGCATTCAGGGATGTAGCAGCGGTGATCAAAACCCTGACCGGCCCATGGCAAAGCACGGAAGGCCTCATCAAAGAATACAGCCTGCGTACCTTTGGAGTAATAACCAATCTTGCCCGGATAGTCTTGAGACAAACGAGTCAGAACCGGCTGAATCCATTCTTTGAAGAACAGCGGAGACACTTCGCCCGCAGCGGTGTCAAAGATCATCACGATTTCCACGCCACCTTCCAGTTGCAGGCGGATGTTTTCTTTTAGCAACGGATACATTTTTTCCAGGAATTGCGGGAACATCGGAGCCAGTGTTTTGGACTGAATCAAAGAGCCCGCGTGGGAACCTTCCACTGCGTAAACGAACAGTGTCCAAGGGCCGCCGACAAAGCCGATCAAGCTCTTATTGGAAGGCAGAACTGCGCGGGTCGCCTGTACGGCTTCCTTTTGGAAGTGCATGAACTTGACTGCTTCTTCCACGCCACCCAACTGACCCAGAGTTTCTGGATTCAGTTTGAAGCCCAGTTGTGGGCCGTGGTCTGTGTACTCAAGGCCCATACCCAATGCCTCCAATGGGAACAGGATGTCGCTGAACAAAATAGAGACGTCAAAGTCAAATTCTGCCACGGGACCGCGAGCGACCTCTGCGGCAAGGTCGGCTCTTTTGCAAAGCTGATCGAAGGAATGATTAGCACGCATGCCCTGATAGTGTTTGTGGTAACGACCTGCCTGACGCATAAACCAGACAGGCGGCACGGCCTGAGGAGTCCTCTTAAGAGCGTTTTGGAATAATGGATTCATGTTGCCTCCTCTGTAGACCACTGATAGCCGACCCCGCGAACGGAACGGATGTGTTTTTCTCCGTCATCGCCCAGGAGCTGGCGCAAGCGCACAATAATGTTGTCGATAGTTCTATGGCTGGGGTTTTTATCAACGCCCCAGATTTCATTCATAATTTCATCCCGGCTTAAAACGCGGGGCGATTTGTCAATCAAAAGCTGCAGAATTTTCAGATCCGTGACTGGTGGATATTCGATCTGTCCGGTTTTTTTTGTTACGGACATCTGTGTGAAGTTCACGGTGCAGGTTTCAAGCTGCAATTCACGGGTCGGTGCATGGGCATCCAAAACGTGTTTCACGCGGATCAGAAGCTCTTTCAGGTGGAACGGCTTGGGAATGTATTCTTCCGCTCCCAGCTCAAAGCCTTTCAGGCGGGATTCTGCATCCGCCTGAGCCGTCAAAAATAGAAATAGAATCGGGGAGGTTTGGCGGATTTTATCAGCCAGTTCAAAACCGCTGCCATCAGGCAGGCCCACATCCAGAATGGCCAGGTCAAAGTCTTTGGTTTTAGTGAAAAAAGACCATGCTTCGGAAAGATTTTTGGCCCAGGCGACATCGTAATCACGCTTCAGGCGCTCATTCAGGGTTTCACCCAGGGAAATGTCGTCTTCAACCAGAAGAATTTTTCTCATGGCAAAGTTCCTTGCAGTTCAATGTGGGAAGTGAAGCCTTCGTTTTCTTTGGATTCAAACCAGATGTCGCCCTTCATCTTTTCCAAAAGACGTTTGGTCAATAGCAACCCGATGCCGTTGCTGCGAACATCCTGGGACATCAGAATTTCAGAACCCAGTTTTTTCAAAATGCCCTTAAAGCCCAGGCCATTATCCTGCAAAGTCAGTTCGATACGGCCTTCCGCGTGAGGACGGACTTTGATTTTAACAGTGGTGGCCTTTCCATGCAGAACTGAGTTTTGCAGTAAATTGCGCAAAACACTCAGAAGCGCACGACGATCGCCAAGAATTTTGGCTTCACGTTCAAGCTCCACAGTAAGTTCCGAAAACTCACTGCGCAGACTGGAAAGAAGTTCACTTAAAGACACTTGTTCTTTCAGAAGAGTTCCGGCCTCCAGATTCGCCAGCAGCAAGGAATTTTCCAGCTGCAGATCCAGGCGCTGAATGTCCTGGATCAGACGTTTCATCACCGGATGGGAATTGGTGTTGAGATCTTCTTCCAGAACCTCGGCCTGCAAACGCAGACGTGCAATGGAGGTTTTGATGTCATGACTGAAAGTGGAGAAAAAGAAACGCAGACGCTGGTGACGTTTTTGATCGCGATAAGTGAAAATCACCAGGGCGATGCCGCCAAACAAGATTGCAGCCAGCAGAATAGAACCCTCCCA
The DNA here is from genome assembly GCF_041888015.1 of Bdellovibrio bacteriovorus. Taxonomy (GTDB): domain Bacteria; phylum Bdellovibrionota; class Bdellovibrionia; order Bdellovibrionales; family Bdellovibrionaceae; genus Bdellovibrio. The sequence continues at coordinate 3,360,313 of NZ_CP168968.1, read as the reverse complement.
CGCAAACATGCGGTGGGAGAATTTCATTTCATCCATGGTGGCGTTTTCGGGCGTAAGTTTGACCAGAAAATAAATCCACCACCAACCCACCAGCGAGAAGGTAAAGGCGAACCAGATGATCGCCAATGCCGTCTTGATATGAGGTTTGATGAAGGACTTGGTCATGCTATTCCGCCGCCTCAATAATGATTTGTGCTGCTTGATCCAGAAGTTCTTCGGAATGTGCCATGGATACGAAGCCCACTTCGTAAGCGTTTGGTGCCAAGTACACGCCGTTGTTCAGGGACTTCAAGAACAAGTTCTTGAAGGTGCCACCTTGGTTTTGTGGGATCTGATCAATAGAACGGATCGGAGCAGGAGTTTGACCGTGAATCCAGAACAGGGATGCCACTTGGCTGACTTCCAGATTCAGACCTTTCTTCGCGAAGCCGGATTTCAGTGTTTGTGCGAACTTTTCAGTTCTTTTCTCAAGAACATTCCAGCCATCCAGACGTTGCATTTTCTTAAGCGTGGTCAGGCCCGCGCGCATACCAATCGGGTTCGCACTTAAAGTTCCCGCCTGATAAACGTCACCACTTGGGGCTACCATGTTCATCAGTTCTGCTTTACCGCCGTAGCAACCCACAGGGAAGCCGCCGCCGATGATTTTACCGTAAGTCACAAGATCAGGACGGATGCCGGTCTTTTCAACCATGCCACCCAAGCCCACACGGAAGCCCGAAATCACTTCGTCAAAGATCAGCAAGCTGCCATTCTTTTCGCACAATTCAGCGACTTTACGCAGGAACTCAGGACGTTGAACCAACAGTCCATAGTTCGCAGGAAGTGGCTCAATGATCACAGCCGCGATGTCTTTTCCTTGGGCGGCAAAGACTTCAGCAAGCTTAGCTTCATCATTCAATGGGGCAACAACAGTTTGCGCGGCCACTTCCGCAGGAATCCCCGCGCTGGAAGAAGCGGCTGTGCCTGCCAGACCGCTACCGGCTTTGACTAACAGATTGTCCACGTGACCGTGGTAGCAACCTTCAAATTTCAAGATTTTATTACGGCCCGTAGCCGCACGTGCGACACGCAAGGCACTCATCACCGCTTCTGTACCGGAAGATACAAAACGCAGCTTTTCCATGAATGGTAAAGTGCTGGTGATCCATTCAGCCAGTTCCAAAGAATAAACTTCGGCAGCCCCGAAGGTCCACGCCGTGTCCACCATGCGGTGAACTTCTTCTTTCACCTCTTGATCCAGGTGACCCAGAATCAAGGGGCCAAAGCTTTGGCAGAAGTCGATATACTTTTTATCTTCAACAGACGTCAGGAAGGCGCCTTCAGCCTGCTTAAAGAAGACCGGAGCCCGATCCAAACCTTTGAAGGATCGAACTGGAGAATGAACACCGCCAGGAGCGACTTTCAGAGCGCGTTGGAATAATTCTTCCGAGGTTACTTTGTGCATTGTTTTCTCCAGTCTTCCTGATCCAAGAACACATGTAAGTTTTTTGGATCGTATGATTTTTTATTTTCCAAGTAAGCGCGGATTACCTGATGGCTGTTACCCGGGCCTGAAGCGTGATGCTGGGACAGAATCTCAGGATTCTCTTCCGCTGCCTTCAGGAACTGGCTGCCACTGCTCCAGAAGAAGAACTTCTTGCCTTGCAAAGAGCTCTTATCCTGTTGCGCTTTCAGCGTGTAAGTCGGAACCAGGGTCATGTTCTCTTGAGCAGAGTCATAACCGTCTTCGTGGCTCAACTTCGCCCAGGTCAGTTTTTCACCGGCCAGAATATCCAGGCGGGCTGCTTCCTGCTCTCCAAGGCTTTCCGCACATCCGTGCACCCATATACCTTTTTGAGAGAGATTTTTCCATGTTTTTAGACCGGCGGTCCATACAAAATCCGACCATTTCAGGTCGGCGGGCCAAGCTTCGCTGCGAGCAACAAAGAGCCCTTTGGTGCCAGCTGGAATCTGATAGGTTTTAAGCGCTTCGCGCTCGGCAGTGACGTCAGCAGACCATAGCTCGTCCGCAGCAAACCGTGGTGCCGCAGAGGTCAGTTCAAGCTCCCTTTTATCCAGAACCTGGCCGCCATCGGTCAGGCCTTTGAGGATCGTGATACGACCATAAGGGCGGGACAGCACGGCGATACCGATTTTTTGATGGCAACCGCCACCGAAGCTGGAAAGAACATCACGTTCTTTTTGAGCGCAATGGAATGTCTCGGGATCATGAATTGTTTTTAGAACATCCAACAGATCTGTGCGAGTCTTTAAAACTTCCACCGCCAAGGCACCCTGGGCAGCCGCATTCGGATTTATGGATAAAGGCAGCACGACCCAGTTTAATTCCTGGAAGTATTGGCGCAACTGCTGCTGACCTTCAAGGAACTCAGGCTCCGTGGCGCTGAACAAACGGTCAAAAGCGGCTTTGGCGACAATCAGGCCGTCTGTTTCCGGTGACTCAATCAACTTGCGCACGCGAGTCAGCATGTTTCCGCGCACACTTTCAAACTTCACGTGCTCAAGACCAAACGGCAGGTGTTCCTTGAAGAAACCTGTCAGGTTGTATTCACGGCGTGGGGAGGAGCTGAAAACGTTCAACGTTTTGCTGCTTTTGATTTTGTCGAAGTGGGATTTTTTCACCAGCAACAGATCGCGCTGATCGGCGCGCGGCAAAGTCGCGGCAATCACCGTTTCAGATTTGTGTTCGGTCGGAAGGTCTTTCCACGAATGAACCACCAGATCGGTTTCACCGCGCAGAAGTTCGCCGAAGAAGTCTTCTGTGAAGACACCTTTTTCAGGAATTTTCCACAGAGGATCCGTGAGGTTTTTATCCCCCAGGGATTCACGGAAGCGGTATTCAATTTCTACTTCTGGATTTTTTTCTTTTAGAGCATCTCCGACCATGTAGGCCTGAAGACGGGCCAGATCACTTTTCCTTGCGGAAATTCTTAAGCGCATATGTCGTCCCAACCAAGTGGGCGAAGCTCTGTCCTTTGTGTGAAGGCCAAGGCTCTTTCAAGAAGAGCAGCTTTAAGGGCCTCCAGTTTTGTTGTTGTATCTTTCTTGGTTTCCTCGATCTCCGCAAAGAACTTGTGAAGACCCATGAAAGCCACATGAGGGAATTGTGTTGCCACGATTTCAGCAAGACGGTTGTCTTCACCGCGCAGGTCATAGACCGCTGTCGGGCGAGTGTCTTGTCTGTTCATCAGCTCCACAATGCGCTCATCAGTAAGAGGTGCAGCAATTACCAAAGCTTCGCCGTGAATATAAGTGTCATTGTAAGTGGAAACAGCCAGGTTGTCGTACTTATCGGCAAAGACCTGCATTTTTGCAGGATCACGGCAGATCACCTGATTGGACTTTTTCAGCGCCAACCACGGCAGGATTTCCTGAGCCAGATGGCCGGAACCGCAGATGGTCACAGAGTCCATGTCTTTGGTGTAGCGACGCAAAAGACTGCCATAGCTTTGCGACCCCAGGCCCACCAGATGTTGGGAACGGGTCTTCTTCACTTCGGCCATGACAAAGTTCAGCCACTTTTGGTGGTCACCGAAGAGAGGGTCTTGAGCTTGTTTGCGAGACTCAATAAAGAGTTTGAATTGGCCAAAGACTTCCGTTTCACCGATGATTGGAGAATGCAGTCCGCAGAGAATCTCAAGCAAAAGGCTCAAAGCATTTTCGCCACGAAGAATAGTATCTTGCGGTTCAATAATATCCGCATAGTTGTTCAGCTCCATTTCGGTGCAGAACAAAATCTTACGGAGGCAGGTTTTAAAGATCGCGGCGTCTTGAAGTGAAGCCGAAAAACCTTCTGCGAAGTTTCTATTGGATTTTCTGTGAACGAGAAGTATATCTTCCATGTGACGATAGGTTTATCACTAACCTTTCATTAAAGTGTCATCGAAATGTCATAGACCCTGCGTAAATGGAGCCTAAAAAATAGGCAATGATCCAAAATAAGACCCCAGGGTGGAGGCCATATATGAAGCTCACTCAAAGACCGAGACGAAATCGTAATACTGAAGCCTTGCGCCAAATGGTGGCGGAGACCGAATTAAGGGTTTCCCAGCTTGTTTTGCCGCTCTTTCTAGTCGATGGAAAGGGTGAACAGCAAGAGATTAAGACAATGCCAGGCATTTTCCGCCTGAGCCCTGACATGATCTTGAAAGAAGTGTCCAAAGCGGTGGATTTGGGAGTTAAGACTTTCGATCTGTTCCCGGCGTTGCCTGAAACACAGAAGGACAAATACGGAACAGAATCTTTGAATCCGAACGGCTTGGTGCCTACGACTCTCAAAATGATTCGCGACAAATTCCCGGATGTGACTTTGATCACTGACGTGGCTTTGGACCCGTATTCGTCTGACGGTCACGATGGCGTTGTGGAAAATGGCAAAATTCTAAATGACGAAACGGTGGAGCTTCTGGCGAAAATGGCGGTGGTTCACGCGCGCGCGGGGGCAGACATTGTTTCTCCGTCCGACATGATGGACGGCCGTGTGGGGGCGATGCGTGAAGCCTTGGATAACGAGGGCTTCATCAACACGGGCATTCTTTCTTACTCTGTGAAATATGCCTCGTGCTTCTATGGTCCGTTCCGTGATGCTTTGGATTCCGCGCCGAAGTTTGGTGATAAGAAAACGTATCAAATGGATTATCGTAACACCCGCGAAGCGCTTCGCGAGATTGACCTGGATGTTGCTGAAGGTGCAGACATGGTGATGGTGAAGCCTGCTTTGAGTTATCTGGATGTGATTGCCAAAGTCAAAGCCCACACGCATTTGCCGGTGGCCGCTTACAATGTCAGTGGTGAATACAGTTTGATCAAGGCCGGTCACAAAGCCGGGATCATGGATGAAACTCGTGGGATGGTGGAAACACTTTACTCCATTCGTCGTGCGGGGGCGGATGTGATCTTCACGTACTTTGCTCTGCCGATGGCGGAATGGCTTCGAAAGAATCAGAATTAGAAAAAGAAAGGGAGTCGGAATGACTCCCTTTCTTTTTTGGTTCTCCCGCTTTTATCGGCTGCAAGGAGCCATTTGAATGTCGTAAACCCGTATGCCCGTGTCGATCTGAGCAATGATGAGGGTCTTGGTGGCAAGTTCCAGGGTCTTGATGCCGGTCAGTACAAAATCGCCTCTATTTTTAATGGTCTTTTGAACGATCTGTTCAATCTCTTCCAGGGTCCCTATGTAACAGATTTTGTCCGTGATAAGAACATTGGCGGGGATTTTTGTCGCTTGGTCGATAATCATAATTTCGTTGTAGGCGCTGACGATAATAGCAGGACGTTGCTTAGCCTGTGCGGCAGTGGCGAACATAAAGGGCAAAGCGGTCAGGAAAAGTAGCTTTTTCATAGGGGACTCCTTTGTTTTACGAAAACTTTGGAGTGCTCAGATTGTGCCAGATGTGAATTCGAATAGGTTTGATCTTATGGCGTGGCGCCTGTTTAGGCCACAGGCAGGGTGACGTCTTCTGTTCTAGCGGAAGAAGTGGCGGTAATAGATCATGAAAATGGTGTCGATCTTGCCGTTATCGTAGTTTTTGTTGTTATAGTTCACATAGTTGATCAGATTTCCGTGGCTTTGTTCGATGCGGAAACCAATGCGCCAGTTGCCTTTTCCCGTCGAGAAATCTGCATAGCCAGTGCCTTGATAGCCCTTCTGATGACCTTTGGATTCATGGCCGACTTCCGCCCGATAAGTCAGCGTGCGTGGACCTTTTTGACACCAAAGAACTCCACCGACATTGGCGGCCACGAAGCTGGCTCCGTCAATCGTGCTGCCACGAGACCCCAGTTCAGAAAACGCACGGGCTCGGCAGGTGTTGCGAGCGTTGATATATTCTTTGGCAATACCGACATACAATCCCAGAATGACGCCATTGCGGGTCTTCTCGCCGTCACTGATATTGTGAGGTGTTTTTGTCTGGCCGGGCTTCATGCTGTTCACCAGCTCATGGAATTTTTCCTGATGAGTCGCCCCGTGGAAGAAGCCCCCGCGGGAGTCAGATTTTAACTGCTGCCATCCTGTTTCGGCTTTCCAGTAGAAAGTTTTAGAGCGGGCGTTATCGATATTGTCCAAAACGAACTTCAGGACGGTTTCATTGGTGAAGTACTGATCCATGTGACGTCCGCCATCCTCGAGCTGTCTCGTGGTGCCGTCCACAGGTTTTGTGAAAAGATCTGTGCTGTAGTCGAAGGTCAGATAGTGCCCACTTGGCAGAAAGCCACCGATAGCGATTTTAGCTCCATGAGTATAGCCGTGGTCGTCGGTGTCCGCGCCGACGGCGATAGGATTCAAAACATTGTAGTCATTCGTCACAGCAAGATAAACACTGATGCCACGGGGGCGATCAAAGTTTTCTCCGGGAAGGAATTGTCTGAACATGTGGGGAACGTCACGGCCATCCTCGAATTGGATGCGGATCACTCCTCCCAGTTGGTCAGGCTTGGCAAGCACATGGGCGTAGCGAGCCGATACGCTGAACATATCCGGTGCCTCTTCTGCATAGAAGTTTTGATAGACCCAGAAATCCTCGGCCTGAGCCAGAGAGGAAAGGGTCAGAGTCGTCGCAAGGACCAAAGAACTCCAGAGCTTCATAAGACCACCTTGTGTTTGATGCGCTAGAGTTAAAGCGCAACTCGCGTTTTCACAAGACGGACTCTGATAGATTCACTTTTTTCCACGATAAAACTCGCGGAACATTGCGGAACGACTGGGTTTTTCCGGAACTATTGTTTTTGGGTCGGGGTGGGAGCACTTGGGGCGGGTGTGCTTGTGGCTGTCTTTTTATCGTCCTCTTTGCTCCAGGCAAAGGACTTCATGATCTGATTGCAGTTCTTCAAAGACTCGCTGAACGTGGCTTTGTCATCAAGGCAGGTCATCACGGCCACGCGGTCTTCATGCTTCAGAATCACCTGGCGGATTTGTTTGTTCTTCGCTCGGGAAAGCATGTCGACAACCAAGGCCGGGCTGCCATTCAATTCAAAGTTCTTGGCCGAGATCACCTCGAAACCATAGTTCGGGTAATCACGCATCCATTTGCGGGTGTAAAGATCCAAGGAGGCATTCTTGGCGATTTTGTCCGTGCGGATGCTCAGGGTGCCCTTGCCGTTGTCTTTGGCAGCAAAGCGGACAGTATCTAGAATGCTCTGTTCTGAGTTGGCTTGAGGAACCCAGGACGTGCCTTCGGTTTTTAGTGTGAAGCCCTTGTGCAGGAAATAAAGCCCTTTTTCGGGATTGGTCAAAGCCGATGAACTGGTCGCCGGATAAGGCGCCGCCAAGGCTGTGACAGGAGCTAGAATAAGAAGGGCTAAGAGTTTCTTCACTCTTTAATGGTAGCTTGAGCCGGTGGCTCCAAGCAAGGGCCTAAATCAGATGGCAAAGTCACAATGTAAATTTGTTTCTTATCCTGGAAATTACGCGTGAAAGCCAGGCGTTCGTTAGACTCATCCGACACAGCAGGGGCAGCCAAAGAGTCATTTCCTTTGAAAACAACCTGTGTGCAATGCTTTTCGATGTCATAAACCTCAAGCTGGCTGTGTTTTTCCCCTTTGCGCACAATGCTGTAGAAAAGACGCAGTGGGGGGCGGGGAGTAAAGAACAGATCGCGATACTCGCCTTCACCGGATTTGAGGACCACGGGGATTTTTTCTTTCAGTTTAAAAAGAACCAGACTTTCTTCGTTGGTCTTAAGATTCTTCTCAGCCCACGCGGCCTGTTTTGTATCGGGGGTCAAAGCCGGGAAACGTTTTTCTTTGTCTTTTTCGGCAGAGATCAGGCTGACCGGCAGGTTTTTCATATCCAGGCGATAGATCCCCGTCAGGCTGCCTCGGCGCGAAGTGAACAAGATGGCGGGCTTGCTGGGGTGAGGCAGGAAGTCGCTTTGTCCATCGAAGCCTGGCTGCTGGGTCAGGCGCAGAATCTGCGTGCCGTACAGATCACTCATGTACAGATCTGAAGGGGGAGCTTCTTTATCGAAGCTTTTATTCAGCAAAGGACTTTCTTTAATTTCATCTGTTGTGGACGAATAAAGAATTTCAGCGGGACTGATGTAGATCGCATCAAAAGCATCACCGTCAGAAAATGTGATTCGGCGTTCTTTATTTTTCGCCAGATCGATTTCGTAAATCTGAGAGCCCTTATGGCTGTTGCGACTGCGACTGCTGTAAAGCAGTTTACTGCCATCGTTGGAAAAGCGGGGATGGTTGTTGTCCCCCAGAAACGTGACTTGTTTGGAGCCCTTGGCCAGCAGGTAATCCGGGGTCAGAACATCTTTGGTCACACTCAGGTGGGAACACCCCACGGAAAGAAAACAAAGCGCCCCGATTGCCTGACTGAACCACAACTTCATATCTCTACCTTGTGTAACACTTTCTGGAGTAGTGAAGAAGGATTCACCTTCTTCAGTTCTTTCAAATTCACCCACTGCAGATTTTTGCCTGCCAGAGACTTCTTCTGAGTGATTTGAATAAAGATATCATGATGGGTAATGTTGTGTTTGGCATCATAGGCTTTGGGCTTGTTTTTTTCCATGCTGATTTCACCAGGGAAAATCATCTGGCCCTTCAGGAAGGGAGCATAGTCATTCTGTACCAAAGCCACCTTATGGTCCTTGATCGCGACAAGGGGCTTCCAGACCCAGACCTCGGATTCTTTGCGCGGTTTTTTTAGTGGTAACTTGTCCACCAGGTTTTTTTCGCGGGACACACAGGTCGCCGCCCAAGGACACAGCATGCAAGTCACCTTTTGAGGTGTGCATACGGTGGCGCCAAGTTCCATCAAGCCTTGATTGACGACATCGGCCTGCCCGAGCAAGGACAATTGATCCGAGATCTTTTGCAATTGATCACGGCCTTTATTGTTCCACCACTCCAGTTTCAATCCGTAGCGGCGGGATAGCACACGAATGACGTTGCCATCCAGAACACCGACTTTTTCACCGAAGGCAATACTGGCAACCGCGCGGGATGTATAGGGACCAAATCCTGGAAGTTCCAAAAGCTCTGCCGCAGTTTGTGGGAAGCCATTTTCAGATAGAGCTTTGGCCGCCTTGTGAAGATTGCGGGCGCGGGAATAGTATCCCAGTCCGGCCCAAGCTTCCAGCACGTCACTTTCAGGGGCTTTGGCCAGATCATGAACGGTTGGAAAGGTTTTCAGGAATTTTTCAAAATAGGGAATCACGGCCACAACCGTGGTTTGTTGCAACATGACTTCGGAAAGCCAGATACGATACGGATTTTTATTCTCGCGCCAAGGCAGGGGGCGCTGATTCTTTTTATACCATTGTACCAGTTGTTTGTGGTCATTCTTATAATCGTATTGGGCCGTCATGCGCGTAATTTAGTCGTCGGGCCAAGGCTGAGTCAAGCATTGCCGAAGCCGTGACAGAGGGGTAGGATGGGGCATACTTTCGATTGAGGAGTTCACATGGAATACAAGCCTCTTAGTGGACGCGAGTTCCCGCGTTTTTCTGCAATTAAAACTTTCTTCAGATTGCCCTATGTTTCTATAGACGCGGACTACGAAGTCGGTATTTTCGGCATCCCTTATGATGGTGGGGTTTCTTATCGTCCGGGCGGGCGCTTTGCTCCGGCGAAAGTGCGCGATGTCTCCAGTCTGGGGCGCGGTTTTCATATGACCCGTATGGAGAATTTTTTTGAAAACCTCAAGGTCGCCGATATCGGGGACTGTCCGACAGTTCCTATTGATCAGCATCAGACTTATGAGCGCATCGAAAAATTTGTCGGTGAAGTTCTAAGTCACAACAAACGCTTCCTGGCGGTGGGCGGGGATCACTCCACAACGCTTCCGGTTTTGCGGGCTTTGCGCAAAAAGTACGGAAAACCTTTGGCCTTTGTTCACTTCGATGCGCACCTGGATACCTATCCGGCGGCCTGGGGGCAGGAATATCACCACGGAGCTTTCGCCCGTCACGCCGTGGAAGAAGGCTTGGTGGACCCTAAAAAAATGGTTCAGATCGGCATCCGCGGTCCTTTGGCCGGTGGTGATGATTTGAACTTTGTGAACAAACACGGCATCCGTGTGATCACGGTGGATGAGATTCGCAATCAGCCGCTGAATGATTTCCTGCGCACGCTGCCGACGTTTGATGAAACGCCGACGTATATCAGCTACGACATTGATAATCTGGATCCAAGTTGTGCGCCAGGAACAGGCACGCCGGTCCCTGGTGGTCTGACAACCTACGAAGTGCAGCGCATTTTCCGTGCTTTGAAGATTCCCAATCTGGTCGGGGGAGATGTTGTTGAGATCTCTCCACCCTTTGATCATGCGGACATCACAGCTTTGGCGGGGATGGATGCTCTTTTTGAAATGTTACATCTGTTTCCGAAAAAATAATTAATTGCGCTCGCCGTGGGAGATCACCAAAATTTGTGACTGAGTGATATTCACGGCGACAAAACTGATGGCGTTCACACTGGGGAACCAGTAGGTGTTCGGATCCACCCAAAAATGCTCCAACCCCTGTTTGAGTTGCAGCAGCTGCCAATGATTTTTGGCTTTTGTTTTTTCCATCATCATCCGATCTGCGGGATCTTCATAGCGATGTATCTGATGATTCATGGAACTCATCAGAGTCTCAATCAACAGCGCCCACGAGGCTTGCTGCAAGCGCCAGTCATTCAGCTCTTTGAGCTCCTTCAGATCCCGAACTAGGTTTTCCGATGAGCTTTGATAGAGTTCAAAACGCAGGCAGGCAAAATCCGGATAGGATTCTTCGATGCGGTCACACTCGGCTCGCAAGGCGGCGTGCTCGGAATTAAGTGGGATCCCTGTCAACGCGCTCGCCTGCGCGGAGAAACTCAAGACAAATACAATTATGCTCACGTATCTCATAGACACCTCCACGGGCGGTGTTTGCAAGTTGGATTCCCGCGTGAAGGTTTTCAGGGACGTTGTTCAGGCTGTGTTTTGTCCGAAGGCTGGATCGGGGGCAGAATGAAATCGTGCTTTGAAAGTTGGGGGTGGCATTGCTAGGATGGACATATGAAACGACTAATTATATTTTTGTTTTGTCTGTGCTCTGTAGCGGGTGCCCAAGAAGCTTCTCCACCGAAGTCTTTGGTTATGGGCGTGCCTTTTCAGGTCAAACGAGTCAAAGCCATCATGGAGTTTCAGGATTTTATCACTCAGGCGCTGGCGGAGGCGGGATTCAAGGTGATGATTCAGAACACCCCGGCGCAAAGACCCTATGAGCTGCTTGTTCAAGGCAAGCTGGATTTAATCATCTACGATGACAAGTCCTTCCTTGAAAAAAGGGATCAGACGGTGTCCTTGTCGTTTCCGGTCGTTCATGTCCGGGGGCGGGTCTTCTATCTAAGTGGCAGTTCGAAGTTCAATGAGGATAAATTGAAAGACCTTAAGGGCGGCATTTCAATCAACAATCATGCCCTGGTGCTCGAGGCCAGCCGCCGTAAGCTGAAGTTCATTCATACGGCCAGTCCGTTGCAGAGTGTGGTGCAATTGGTGGATGGAACAATTGATTACTTTGTGGCGATTGAGACAGTGGGTTTGAGTGCCATTGAAGCCTATCCCATAGCGAAGGGAAAGGTGGTCATGGCGAAGAAGACTTTTCAGGAGCTTCCGCTATTCCTGACCTTTCATAAGAAGCTCAAGCCCGACATCCCGCGGATTGAGGCGTCCGTCAGAAAAGCCCTCGCCGGGGATCTGAGCAAGTATCCGCTGATCATCGAAAGTCTGAACAAGAATCCTTAAAAGAAAAAACCCGCTGCAAAGACAGCGGGTTTTGTTTTTAGATAAGTGTGATTTCGTTCGGAGGAGTCAGACCTTTCTTTTTGATCTTCTCTACCAACGTGGTTCTGTTCAGTCGGAGAAGGGCCGCAGCTTGGTTGCGATTCCAGCCGGTCTTTTCCAAAGCTTTCAGAATCAAAGCATTCTCGTAGGCATCGACCGCCGAGTTGAAGTCCATACCTGCATCCGGGATTTCCAGGCCACCGACTTCGGCGGAAGCTGTCTTGCCGGATTTGTACTTCAAAGGCAGATCAGAAATATCCACCTGGCCCTGACCTTTAAGAATGGTCATACGCTCAACCAGATTTTCAAGCTCACGGATATTTCCTGGCCAAGGGTAATTCACCAGGCAGTCCAAGGCGTCAGATGTGATTCCGGTCAAACCACGGCCTTTGGATTTATTGAAGATGTCCATGAAGTGATTCAAAAGCATCGGGATATCTGTTTTGCGCTCGCGCAAAGCCGGGACTGTGATAGGAATCACGTTCAGGCGATAGAACAGATCCTCACGGAACCTGCCATTTTCAACAGCCTCTTCCAGATTCAGATTTGTAGCGGCAATCACGCGCACATTGACGGTCACAGTTTTCGTGGAACCTACAGGCTCAAAGCTGCGCTCTTGCAAAGCGCGAAGAAGTTTGACCTGAAGGGAGGGCTCAAGATCTCCGATTTCATCGAGGAAGATCGTTCCGCCGTCGGCCATTTCAAAGCGGCCCACACGGTTGGCAATCGCCCCTGTGAAGGCGCCTTTCATGTGACCGAACAATTCACTTTCCAGAAGCTCTGACGGAATCGCGCCACAATTGATGGGTACGAAAGCTCCTTGAGCGCGCGGGGAATTGTAGTGAATCGCACGGGCAATCAGCTCTTTACCAGTCCCGGACTCTCCAGTGACCAGCACGGTGGAATCAGAATCAGCCACACGCTCAATCATGCGCAGGACGTTCTGGATTTGATCACTGCTGCCGATGATCTGGTCAAATTTATATTTCTTATTCAACTCAGAACGCAGTTGCTGATTTTCCTGCTGCAGTTTTTTGTGAGTCAGCGCTTTTTCGATCAAGCTCATCAGCTCTTCAAGATTGAAAGGCTTGGTCACGAAGTGGAAAGCCCCTTTTTGAGTCGCACGGATTGCAGACTCAATCGTGGCGTGACCTGTAAGAATGATGACTTCAGTGGAAGGGGTCAGGGACTTTAGATAAGTCATGAACTCAATGCCATCGCCATCAGGCAGATTCAAATCGACAATCGCCAGATCCACCGGGGTGTCACCCTGGCAAAGAACTTTGGCTTCTTCGATTTTGTTGGCAGTGATGACATTCAGGCCTTTGCGATCCAACACTCTGAACAGAGCCGTGCGGAGCGAGGATTCGTCATCTAATATAAGCACACGTTGATTACGCATGAACCTTCCTTCCATGGTGGGTTCTTACAGGGGTTGCCTGCTTAAATTAGGATAGAGGGTTTTTGACGGTACTGTCAAAAAATCCGCGCCTGGTAAGGCTTTCAGGACCTCAAAACTGGACGGGGGAAGGAAATTTTTGCCATATACGGCTGGCCAAGAGCCGAGGAAAATTCGAGCTCGCCCTCGTGATCCCGCAGGATCTGAGAGGCCACGGAAACTCCTAAGCCCATAGGAAGACTTGGATTTTTATCTGTCGAGCCATTGTCTTTGATTAAAATAACGGCAAAGTCGGTTTCAAGAGAGATCTCAATGTCGAGAAAAGCTCGAAATCCTTTTTCCTGGCGGATTCTATCTGTCAGGCGGTCGATGGAATTTTGCAGAATATTCTTCAAAGCCTGCGCCAACAGATTTAGATGTCCTCTGACAACAACATCGTCGGCAGGGAAGTGTAGTTTCACTTCAATACCCTGCGACTTTGTTTGTAGCTCGACAATTTTAAGTGCGCGCAAACAGATTTCTTTTACGCTGACTTCGCCTTCGCGATCCGCGTTGGGATCACGAGTGAAGCCCAAAAGATTTTGCACGATCTCTTTGCAGCGTTGAACACCGGCTTCCATTTCAACCATATCAGGATAAAGCGGATGTTGTGGGTTCATGTCCATCTTGATCAGCTGAGTGAAGGACAAGATACCACCCAATGGATTATTCAGTTCGTGCGCGATGCTGGAGCCGATGGTTCCCAGCTCTGCCATCTTGGCCGATTCCAAAATCTGTCTTTCCATTTTGAGCTGCTGAGTGATGTCGTGATACAGATTCACAAACACCGGGGGCTTTTCTGAATCCAGCAGCAGACTTTGTGAATAGACTTCAAAAGTACGAGGAGAGGAGCTGCGCGATTGCACGCGGAAGTTACTGCCACGCTGACAGCCCGGACAAGGCTCATCGCGATTGTACAAGACCTTGTAACATTTGCGTGAAGTTTCCTGATGCGGTTGTTCCGCCAGGCGCTCTTCCAGAGCCTTGTTGGATTGAATGATGTCATAGTTGGTATCAATCAAAACAACCGGGTCGGACATGGAATTGAACGTGGCTTCCCATTGCTCCTTCAGGGATTCGGATTCTTTCAGTTTCTGAATGCGATCCAGAGCCAGGGCGACCGCTTCGGCCACGCGATTGAGGAAATCACTTTCCTCACGGGAAAAGGGATGGTCCGGAGCCCGCAGGAAGAAGATCGATCCGACCTTTTCATGTTGGCGGAATAAAGGCACCTGATACTGCGTAAAGTTCAACTGACTTTGCACCTGTCTTGCGAACAACTCGTCCTGGGGGTGGAAGAACAGGCGAATCCATGAAGTCTGTACGGTCGCCGCCAGTGAATCATTCAAGAGATGTTCAATCTCCACAACGGAGCTGGCTTCATGCACGGCCATCAGGGCGCGCTTAAAGCCTTCGATGCGGGAGTTGGTCATAAACAGCTTGCGACGTGCCTCGGTCAGGAACTTGGTTCTTTTCTGAACACGTTCTTCCAGTTCGATTTGCAGGCGTTTCAGTTGTGATGTCTGTTCGCGGATCAAAAGGGCCAGGTTTTCATCCTGCTTGCGCTGATTGGCTTCTTCCAGGGCGGCAAACAGATGTTGTTCCAGGTCGGCATCCTGAAAGCTTTCCATCACTCGCAGGAACGAGTATTCCTCGTGCAGCATGGCCAGTTGATTGGCGGAAAAATCCGCCGGGACCACGGCGATAAACTGGGTTGCGGGATGGGCGCGTTTGATTTCGTCATGGAACTCGCGAAACTTTTTTCCCAGAATCAAAGTGACCGACAGGGCCACCACGTCATAAGTGGAATCTTGAATCCAATGCCAGGCTTGATTTAAGTCCGTGGCGATATGCGCACCCAGCTCTTGCAGGCGTGCATCCCAGGGACCTATTAACAAGAAGCCGGCTTTTAAAGTCCGCATGTCGTGATCAAATCCTTATGATGGGACACTGTGAAGTCGGGGTGATCCTCAGGATACTGGGGTTTTTCACCCACATGTTCACCATAGGCAAAATAGCAGGTGTCTGCGCCGATACGTTTTCCGTCGCGAATTTCGCTGGAAAGCCGGTTGCCGATACTGAGCAGATGTTTGGGGTCGTGACCCTGAGTGCGCAGAATATCGCGGAAGGCGCTGTCTTTTTTCTCTCCGATAAATCCGTTCAGGATGTAAATGCCATCAAAGAAATGAGAGATGTTCAAGGCCTTGATCTTTTTTTCCTGAGAAGGCTTTGAGCCCATGGTCACCAGGAAAAGTTTGTATTTCTGTTTCAGCGTTGTGAGATTTTCAAGAGCACCTGCAATCAATGGCAGAGTATCCGGAACTTGCGGATTATAGAACTCTTCCAAAGCGTCATGCACGGCTTTGCCTTGTTGATTTGTGCCGAAGCGATTGACGATACGGGTGAAGATTTCTGTGTGGGAAAGTTCGGTGGCCAGTTCGGCGCGCGCCTGCATGCATTCATCCAGTGTGCAGCGCAAGCCCGCAGCCAGCATGGCCTCGCACGCACGTCGTGATGCCAAAGGGACCAGCAGGCCTGAGGTGTCCAGAAGTGTGTCGTCCAAGTCGAAAGCGAGACTTTTGTATTTCATCAAGAATTCCGTCCTGTGATCAGCATCTCCAGACCTGTTTTAAAGTGAGGCCATACCAGATTCAGATCAATATGCTCTTGCTCTTCAATGCAAACAACCGGCGTTTGTTTTTCAAGCCAGCCGTACTGTCCAAGGCTGCCCGGGGTCGGGTAACCAATGTCTTCGCGGGCTTCGTAGCCGGTGCCGGTTGCAAGAATTTCCGCCGCCGTTTTTCCGGGATGACCGGTGTAAACAACGCAAGGCTCCCATGAATGAAAGTGTACTATAAGCTGTGGCTTTTCGTCCTCAATGAGTTTTACCAAAGCCTGAACTTCCTTTTCACTCCCGGGCGAAGGGCCAGGATAATATCGAGGGGCTTTGGCTTCGGCACTCCAGTCACGGCAGGGAAAGTTGCGATTCAGGTCGACGCCATTGGCATTGGTGCGCTGATTTTGAGAGTAGCCGTCGGGATTGATACAGGGAATGAGTATCCAAGGGCGGATTTCCGCACTGTGAGTGATTTCAGCCTGCTTCAGCCATTGCAGAAATTCTTCAGCTAGACGAACGCCTTCGGGCTCATCGCCGTGAACGCCGCCAATGAAGAGCAGTGGGCGTTCGGAAAAACCGCTGAGACTGTGTGTTTTTTTATACAGCTCAATGGGAGTTCCCCGAATTGTTGTGGCCCAAGAAGTTTGATGAAAAATTTCTCCTTGCATGAGACAATTAAGCCTGTTTTTTTCAGAGAAGAAAAGCTTTTAAAAGGAAGTTTAGAACATGTCTGCAAATGCAACTGAGAAGTTGACGGTTATTGCGCTCGCGGCAGGAAAAGGGACTCGTATGAAATCTCCTCTTCCCAAAGTCCTTCATCCCGTAGCGGGTCGTCCAATGATTGAAAAAGTGATTCAAGCCTCCAAGCAGGCGGGCGCCGCCGAAGTGCGCGTGATTGTCGGGCACGGTCAGAGTCTGGTGCGCCAGGTGGTGGAACCAATGGGTGTAGCCTGCTACGTGCAGGAAGAGCAATTGGGAACAGCCCACGCTGTTCGTTGCGCCAAGCCTGAAACCATCGAAGGCATCGTTGTTATCATGAATGGGGATCACCCGCTGATTGAAGCTTCTGACATCATGGACTTTGTACGTATTTTCCGCGATGAAAAATGTGATCTGGCGGTGGTGACAGCCACACTTAAGAATCCGGCAGAGTTCGGCCGTATTGTTCGCCACAAAGGGGACCTGGCAGCCATTGTGGAAGCCAAGGATGCTTCTGCGGAAACTTTGAAGATCCGCGAAATCAACACGGGCATCTATATCGTGAAGGCCTCGGTCTTGAGTGAGTACCTGCCTAAAATTCAGAACAACAATTCCAAAAAAGAGTTCTACATCACGGATTTGATTTCCCTGTGTATTCAGGATCAGTGCCGTGTGCAGGCGATTCAGTCCACACCGAAAGTGGCGGTGGGAGTGAACAATCAGGTGGAGCTGGCGAAGGCCACTCGTCTGTTGTTCAGACGCAAGGCCCTGCGCCTGATGGAAGAAGGCGTGCTAATGATTGATCCGCGCACAGTGTATGTGGAAGACAGCGTGGAAATCGGTGCCGGAACTGTGATTTATCCGAATGTGTTTATTCGTGGTCGCAGTAAGATTGGCTCTTTCACCGTGATTGAATCCAACGCATTTATCTCTGATTCTGAAATTGGTGACAGCGTGCAGGTGCGTGGTGGCAGTTATCTGGAGAACTCCAAGCTGCACAACAAAGTGTCTGTCGGTCCTTATGCCCGTCTGCGCCCGGAAACAGAGATCTTTGAAGAAGCGCATGTCGGCAACTTTGTTGAAATGAAGAAAGTGAAGTTCGGCAAGAAATCCAAAGCAGGTCACCTGACTTATCTGGGTGATGCGGAAATCGGCGAAGAAGTGAATGTGGGTTGCGGAACTATCACTTGCAATTATGCTGCGGATAAAAAGAAATATAAAACGAAGATCGGCAACCGCGTCTTCGTCGGCAGTGACACGCAGTTCGTGGCGCCGATTGAAGTGGGCGATGATGCCATCATCGGTTCCGGTTCCACGATCACGAAGAATGTGCCAGCCAATGCTTTGGCAGTGGCGCGTGGAAAACAGTTTGTAAAGGAAAATTATACTGCGAAAGCCCCAGTGGCTGAAGAAAAAGAGTAGGTGAGATTATGTGCGGAATTGTCGGTTATTTGGGACCACAAAACCCTAAAGATGTGATTGTCAGCGGTCTAAAGAAACTTGAATACCGTGGATATGACAGTGCGGGCGTAGCCATTTTGAACCAAGGCAAAACCAAGCGCGTACGTGCGCCGGGCAAGTTGAAAGCTCTGGAAGAAAAGCTGGCGACAGAAACTTTTGATGGTCATATCGGTATCGGCCATACCCGTTGGGCGACTCACGGAAAACCTTCTGAGCGCAATGCCCATCCTCATCAGGTTCGGGGCATCAGTCTGGTACACAACGGTATCATCGAAAACTATCTGGAAATCCGTGAAGATCTTTTGGCTGAAGGTGCAGAGATCACTTCGGATACAGATTCTGAGCTGGTAGCTCACTTGATTGCCAAAGAAGTGGAAATCACAAAGGATCTGTTTAAGGCAGTTCAGAACACTCTGGAAAAGATCCGCGGAGCCTTTTCGATTTTGGTGATGTGGGAACAGGAGCCGGATCGTTTGGTGGCCTTTAAAGATGGTCCTCCCTTGGTTGTGGGGCTGGCGGAAAAAGAGGTCTTTGTCGCCAGCGACGTCCAGGCGTTGATTCAATACACAAAGAAATTTGTGTATCTGGAAGACCGTGAAGTGGCGTCCATCAAAGGAACAGATGTGCAGTTCTTCTCTGCCAATGGTTTCCCGATTCAGAAAAAGATCGTGGAGCTGAACTGGAATCCTGAAATGGTGGAAAAGCAGGGTTATGCGCATTTCATGCTCAAAGAAATCTATGAACAGCCGCGCGCAGTGGCGGCGGCGATTGAACCGCACGTCAACCCAGAGACTTTCACTGTGGCTATGAAAAATATTGGCTTCGGTGGCCAGCCGGTTCAAAAACTGGAAGAGCTGGACAGCAAAGCGGACTGGGCGAAGACTCAGGAAGTTCTTAAAGGAATTGAGCGGGTGTTCATTATCGCCTGTGGAACCAGCAATTATGCGGGCATGATCGGGGAATATCTGATCGAGCAATTGGCCAAAGTCCCTGTCGAGGTGGATATTGCCAGTGAATTCCGTTACCGCAATCCGGTCATTCCACCAAAGAGTTTGGTGATCACTGTTTCTCAAAGTGGTGAGACCGCCGACACTTTGGCTGCGATCCGCATGGCTAAAGAAATGGGCGCGACGACTTTGAGCATCTGTAACGTGCGAAATTCGACAATTGACCGTGAAGCTCACGGACACTTGTACATGAATTCCGGTCCAGAGATTGGGGTGGCGTCCACGAAAGCCTTCACAAGTACGATGGCTGTTCTAAATACGCTGGCTATTGCCATGGCTCGCACGCGTGGCGTGATGACTGAGGCAGAAGAAAAAGAATTGGTTAAGTCCATTTTGGCGGTTCCAAGCCAAATGGAAGGCGTGCTGGCTTATGACAAGTACTTTGAAGAAGCGGCTTCCAAGCTGAAGCTTTTCCGTGGTTTCTTGTACATGGGCCGTGGCACCAGCTTCCCTATTGCGATGGAAGGCGCCTTGAAACTGAAGGAGCTTGCCTATATGCACGCGGAAGGCTATGCCGCTGGCGAAATGAAGCATGGTCCTTTGGCTTTGATTGATGAGCGTATGGCCATTGTCATGGTGGCTCCGACAGATCATCTGTACGAAAAAACCATCAGCAATCTGGAAGAGGCGCGCGCTCGTGGTGGTAAAGTGATTTCCATCGGGACAGGTGAGAACGAAAAGCTTCGTGGTATCAGTGAATACTATCTGGCGATTCCTAAAGCCCACTGGACTGTTAATGCGATCTTGTCCGTGATTCCGTTGCAGTTGATGTCTTATCATCTGGCCTGCAATTTGGGATACGATGTGGATCAACCACGTAATCTGGCCAAGTCAGTGACGGTGGAATAATAAGTATGAAATGAAAGCCGGTGAGGAAACTTACCGGCTTTTTTGTTTTTGGCCGACTGTCTGTCGATTGAAATAAAGGGCCATCAGAATCAGAACGAATCCCGCACAGGTGACTATAAGGTGCAGATACATGAACTGAATCCACTCGTTGCGTATCGACATCCAAAACAGCGGCTCTGGGGCCGAGGGATTTACCCGGTAGAGGATCTCGTTCAGCTTATAGTGTCCCAAGTAGGACAGGATGATTTCATCCAGCGTGCAGAACAAGGACCCAGCGATACAGATGGCTTCAAAGCTTTTCCAGTATTTATAGCGCAGAATCAGCCACACAGACGTGCTGAACGTCATGATGATATAAAGTGCGCGGACTCGGGGTTCAAAGACGGGCACGGCCACCTGATGGAATTCGATATACTGACGCAACTGCATTTCTTGCAGCGTGGGGTTTACAACGGTGACAAAGAACATCACGAAGCCAGCGAAGAGGCCCACAAAGAGGACGGTGATGAAAATAGTCACATTCAGCAGACGGTCGGTCATTGTTGACTATTTTATTTTCTGAATTTCAAAGTGCAAATTTTAGATGGGCAAGAAAACTAAATGCAGGGTGATTTGCGTGCGGTACTTATCCCGCAGAGTTCATTAGATTATAGAAGGACTTCACGCGTTCAACAAAGTCCACGGTCTCATAACCACGGGCTGGGCCATATTCCAAGTCAGCCGCATAGTCTGGATCTGCCAACAGAGGCAGAATCTCGCGCATGTGCCTCCAGGAGTGAGGATTGCGTCCCATTTTTTCCGCCAGCTTTTGCGCATCCTTAAGATGGGCAGATCCGACATTGTAAGCGGCCAATGCCAAGGCCAAACGGTCTTTTGGATTCAAATGTGCAGGAACACGATCCATCAAATAGCGCAGGTACTTTGCCCCACCCCAAATACTTTGAACTGGATCGGTGCGGTCTTCGACGCCGACATGCAAAGCTGTGTCTGTCGTCAATTGCATCAGACCGCGCACACCTGTGTAGCTGCGAGCCTCCGCATTCCAGTGAGATTCCTGATAGGCCACGGAAGCGATCAACTGCCATGGCAGATTGTGTTCCCGAGCGGCATCACGGAAGGTGTCTTTATATATAGGTAAGGTCGTGCGAACTTTTTTGAAGAACTGGGTGATGTCACGTTTATCCAGCTGGGCCAGATATGTTTTGTAACGATCCAGAGTTTGCATGATTTCGTCTTCGCGCGAAGCCTGTTGATACCACGACTGCATCAGGTGCAACAAAGCCGCGTTGTCCGGGGACAGCATCCAGCTTAGAGAATAAGGCGAAGTCAGCGTTGTCACTTTTTCGATCGAGGTGTGATAGCGGGCGTAGAAGTCGCCACTGAAGTTTTCGGCGATCACGCAGTCTGATTTACGTTGAGCCAGATTGGCCATCAGATCTTGGGTCTTGGTGTTTTCCAGAATTTCCACACGCAGTTGTGGGGAAAGCTGGTTTAAGCGCTGGGACAGCCCCAGATAGTTGTCTTTGTTCAGCAGCGAGATGGTTTTGCCGTTCAAATCTTTGATATTTTGGATCTGGGCCTTCTTTTGGCAGTAAAGACTCAGATAAGTTTCTTCGTAAGCCGGGCCGGTCAGGGCGCCCGTGGTATTGTGAGGGGTCCTCAAGCGGGCCGCTGCAATATCTCCTTCACCTTTGGAGAGAGCCCGCACCACCGAGTCTTCATCCGGCAGAATCACATATTTAAGTTTGAGCTTATAATGATTGGCAAAGTTCTCAAGCAAGTCATGGTCGATCCCGAAGGCTTCGCCACGTTTGGGCTTACTATATATAAGAGGACTTTGCGTGGTGAGGACAACGATTTCACCTTTGGACTGAACCTGAGTCAGGCTCTCCTGTTCGTCCCATATCATGGCGTCGCAGCCATTCATGGCGACGGTCGTGAACCCAAGGCCTCCTACTAAAAGAGCCCGGGCGATTTTCTGTCGAAATCTTAAAATCGTTCCCATAGCGTGGGGCTTTGGTATCCTTTGGCGCGGTGCCAGTGCAAGCATTAAGCACCGCATTTCCGTCTTTAAATGCGAAAACTTTACGGATCTTGCACAAAATCGTCGCTGAATTGTAAAAAAGTACAGGCTCCGACAGCGCTTACAGGAGGGCGTCACAAAGCCTCCGTTCACTCATTTTTCTAACGCATGACTGTCAAAATTAGGCCAGATCGGGCGTTGACAGCTTTGTCAGATTCCATAATCGTGAATTTAAGAGGGTCACTGAGGGGGATTTTGTGTCTGAGTTTTCCTATGTTCACAGCCGTGGATGGATTGAAGTTGTTGTTGGATCTATGTTTAGCGGGAAAACGGAAGAACTGATTCGCCGCCTTCGTCGTGCCGAATTTGCCCGTATGCAGATTCAGGTTTTCAAACCTATTATAGATAAACGCTACAATGACATGGCCGTGACTTCTCATGATCTGACGACCATTAATTCGACTCCTATTCACGATGCCGAGGAAATCTGGTCTTTGTTGAAGCCGGGTACAAAAGTTGTCGGTATCGATGAGGGGCAGTTCTTTTCCCAAAATCTGGTGCAGATTTCCCAGGATCTGGCGGACCGTGGTCTGCGGGTGATCATCGCGGGTCTGGATACGGACTGGCAGGGGAAACCGTTTGAGCCGATGCCGACTTTGATGGCGATCGCCGAAAGTGTGACCAAGCAGCATGCGGTGTGTGTGGTCTGTGGATCACCGGCCAGTCGCACCCAAAGAACGGCGGGCGGGGATGGACAGGTTTTGGTGGGAACTCACGATGCTTACGAAGCTCGCTGCCGTCAGCACTTCAAACCGGAAGTCGATGCTCCCACAATGGACTGGAAGCTAAAAAGAGAAATGGAATTGGCAGAATAAAAAAAGGCCCTGTTGAAGGGCCTTTTTCTTTTTAAGGATTCCACTGCTCCATTGCCGCACGGGCGATGCTGATCTGTTTTTCCTTACGCACAGTTTTGTCGCGCTCTTTTTCTGCCAAAGGTGGCAGCAGCGCGAAGTTGATGTTTGTTGGTTGGAAGTGCTCGGCCCGAGTGGGGTCGGTGATGGCTTCCAGCAAGGAGCCAAAGGCACTTTCTCTTGGCGGAGGATTGAACGGCTGGTCTTTCAGCTTCTGATTCAGGAAGCGGGAAACCATCAAGCCCGTGCAAGTGGATTCAAAGTATCCTTCCACACCTGTGACTTGTCCTGCGAAGAACAACCAAGGATCGTTCTTGCTGGAAAGGTCCTTGTTCAGTCGCTTCGGAGAATTGATGAACAGATTTCTGTGAATGCTTCCCAGCTTCAGGAATTCGGCATTCTCCAAACCCGGGATCATACGGAAAACACGAACCTGCTCGCCGTAAGCCATGCGGGTTTGGAAGCCGACCATGTTGTAAGCGGTGGCTTCTTTGTTGTCCTGACGAAGCTGAACCACGGCCCATGGATAGCGGCCCGTGCGAGGATCATCCAGACCAATGGGTTTCATCGGGCCAAAGCGCAAAGTCTGCGGACCGCGATCCACCATCACTTCAATCGGCATGCAGCCCTCAAAAAACTCAGTAGTCTCGAAGTCTTTCGGTTCGATCTTGCGCGCTTTTTGAATCTCTTCGATGAAGCGGTTGTATTCTTCTTTGTTCATCGGGCAGTTGTAATAGTCACCAGTGCCCTTGTCATAGCGGTCGGCTTTCCATGCGATTTCTGTATTGATGGAATCCGCATCAATGATCGGCGCAATGGCATCAAAGAAGTACAGGAACTCATCGCCAAAATGCTGGCGCATGCTTTCCGCCAGATCATCATGGGTCAAAGGGCCTGTGGCAATGACCGCCGGGCGGGGAATGTCGTTCAAAGATTTCACCACATCATTGCGTACTTCGATGTTGGGATGATTTTTCACTTTGTCGGTCATGATGGCAGAAAAGACCTCGCGGTCCATGCCCAAAGCCTGCCCTGCGGGAACTTGCGCCTCAAAAGCAGCACTGAGGATGTGAGAGTTCATTTTTTTGGCTTCCCACTTCAGTTGTCCCGGAGCGGAATGTTCACCCAAGCTGCCAAAAGAATTGGAGCACACAAGTTCTGCGAATTTGTGTGTTTTGTGCGCTGGGGTCATGGTTTTGTCGCGCATTTCGTAAAGGACGACACTGTATCCCATGTCAGCAAGCTGTAGAGCGCATTCTGAGCCCGCAAGGCCTGCTCCAACCACTGTAATTTTTTGATTTTGAGTGAAATTTGTCATCTTTGTGGTAGACCTTTTCTTACATGGATCCCAAACAGAAGCCCAAAGGCAAATTATCTATCGGCTCGGAAGTACTACAGAGTCTTTTCGAAAATGGCAAGTCGCCATTGTCCGAGCAGTTTATGCGCTGGAAACTGTGGGCGAAATGGGAAGAAGTCGTGGGCCCTACGATTGCCAAAAACGCCGAACCTGTGGGGTTTCAGAGGGGTGTTTTGTACGTTTGGGTGCGAAACTCCACCTGGATGCAGCAGATGATCTTTATGAAAGATCCCATCCGCGACACCATCAATCAGAAATTTGAGAATAATTTTGTAAAATATATCAAGTTCACTCTGGATCGTCGGGAAGTTCCAACTCAGGATCAAACAGACTTTAAAGAGATGATCTCCAAAATCGCCCCCGAAAGTGACGACGACTAGAGGGATTCTATTTTAGATTTTTAAGGGCTTCCAGCCACGGTGCCATCAAGCGGTCCAATTGGGGACGGCTTTCTGTTGGCAGATGGGCCTTCAGGTCCTGCAAGGCCAGCAGCATTTGCAGACGCTCGGGGAAGCTCAGCTTAGTGCCATCGCTGTTGGTGTAGAACTCCTCTTTAGGATTGAACAGTGTCCGGTTCATCGCATAGTAAATTTCCTGCGCTGACCACAAATAAGAATCAATGTTGGTCAATTGATAAGCTTTCAGAAGCGCACGCATGGCATAGGCTTGCTGTACAACCATAAACGGTTTTTTTGTAACACCTTTGCGATCACTCAGGCTCATTTGTGTGACAGCCAATTTATTATCCTGAATTAATTGGTTGGAAATGAAGTTGGCAACAGCCAATGCCAGCAGCTTCATGTCTTTGCGACCAGCTTGCAAGACATCCAGGGGTGCTTCATTGTTGGCATCCTTGGTCAGAAGAATAGAAGATTTGGTTTTTTCCACGCCTTCTGTGGATTCAAGGAACTCAGTCATCGCCAGCAGGAACTGGGCTGTGTCCTTGGTGGTTACGAAATTCAGGCGTTCCCCTTTTTTGATGTCCACGATGCCAGCCATGATAGCCGTTTCCGGAGTATTGCCATAGCTGTCCGCCCAGATCAGATTGTTTTCTGTGGTCAGCAGGAAGACCGGTGTGGCTTTCTTGGTGATGTCTTGAAGAAGAACTGCGGCATTTCCCAAATTCAGGGCAAAGAGCATGTCTTTGGGGAATAAAGGCTGCTTCAAGTCGTCATGTTCTGCATCGGTGGTCAGATCCTGAGCCATGATGTGACCCAGTTGCTGATCCATGACGGTTTTTTCCCAGTCACGAGTCAGACGCATCATACGGCTCAATCCGCGCACCTGAGCTGCAAATGCCGAGGCCGAGAAATCCCTTTCATAGATCATAGCCGGGTCGGCATGATAAGGGTCCTGCAAAGCAAGGGAGTCAGGGATACGGAAGGATAGATCCAGATCCTTGGATTCATCGAAGTTCATAATATCCAGCAGTTTTCCTCGATGATTTACAGGTGCTAAAAGAGGCGGGATCAGATTGTTGTCGATATCACGATAGCCACCCACAGCGACCAGTTTATTGACTTGAGCCAACATGTGAGAAAAAGCCATAGACCCCAGACTGCTATCTTTCATCAGAAGCTCGGCGCTGGCAGAAAGCCCCGCACCGACAGCTTCACCAGCAACGTTCAAGGAAGCTGGAAGGGCTTTCAG
The DNA here is from genome assembly GCF_041888015.1 of Bdellovibrio bacteriovorus. Taxonomy (GTDB): domain Bacteria; phylum Bdellovibrionota; class Bdellovibrionia; order Bdellovibrionales; family Bdellovibrionaceae; genus Bdellovibrio. The sequence goes on along the minus strand of NZ_CP168968.1, from coordinate 3,334,534 downwards.
TTCGAACCTTTTTCCAGAGGCGATATTCACTGCCACACGGCTGGTTTCAAAACCAGACAGGCGTCCCTCGGACTCTGGCAGCACTTTTTTCTGCCAGACGTTGAAGAGATTGGAAACATAGTTGCCATAACCATCACGAACGCGGGTGATTGCCGCGGCTTTATCCACGATGGCTGTATCGATATTGTCAGCGAAGGTCTGTGGCATTGTTTTCACAAACTCGGAAGCAAAGGCCTCAATCGAGCTGATGACATAGCCGCGGGTGGCTTCGTTCATTTCTGTACGAAGTTTGTCGATTCCGTACTTTTTTATTTTCGGTAGGATGAAAAGCTTCTTGGCAATGCCATTGACGATGCCTCCCAGACAGCCGTCGGCTTGCAGGCAATCCAGTTCTTTTTCATCCTGCTTCTTCAGGAAATCATACAGGTCTTCATTCACGGGTTTGAAATACTGTGCGCGTTCTTCCGGTGTCAGGATGCGCCAGATATCCACCAGCACCGCCAAGGAAGTCTGAGGTCCGTTGATACCGTCAAGGCCCTTGGCGAGTTGACGACCTTGCTTCATGCTTTTTTGCAATTCGGGATCTAGTTCGATTTCAAATTTTTTAACGGCCTCTTCAATCAAGGTCAGAGATTGAGTCAGAGTTTTCGTAGCCATCAGGCGTTGAAGGAACTCACGGGCATCCACAAAAAGAGGCTTGGTTGTGTCGATCAAACCGACTTTCAAACCATCTTCGATTGTCGGGGTCAGCTCCATGCGTGGAATCTCGGCCAGAACCATGTTTGTGAACATTTCAGCCCGAGTCAGCATGGCCGCCAGACCCGTGACCGGTGTTTGCGGCAGCCCTCCGCCGAGGTTCATGATATGAGAGCGAATCGTTGGACGAGAGGCATCCAGCTCTTCCAGAACTTCACTGAGTGTCGTGCGCACTTGTTCTTGCGTTTGTCCTGTGGCTAAGGCGGCAAAGGGGGACTTTGCCAGCTCGATAGAAAGAGTGGATTCAGGGGCTTTATAGAACTGGCGTATCCAGGAAAGGCCGGTGGTCTTGAGTTGCTCCTGCTCGGTCTTTTCGCCCAGTTCAATCAAGGCTTCGGCCTGTTCAAAGTATGTGGCAGAAGAAACAGTGTCTTTCCAGGTCAGTGTCGGAGCCGCCTGGCCGAATTCACGCAGGCGCAGATTGAGCTGGGTGTCTTTGGATTTTGGTCCGAACGTGGTCTTGGGTTGTTCAAAGACGCGGTCTTCCACCTTGGGCGCGCAGGCACTCAGGACAAGGGCGGACGACAGCAGAATATTTATAGACTTTTTCATACGCCCTCCTTTCTAGAAGAACAGCATCAGGTTCATTTCCTGAGTGGTTTGACGTTCGATATTCACACCTGAGAAAGTATCCGATACCTGGAAAGAAACCATCATTGGGATCAAAGCCGTTTTTTTGAAATAGGATTTGACTGAGCTGTAGGTGATCTCGGCCTTCATGCGGTGGGCGGTTGAAGAGGAGTTGGTCGCCAGAAGGTCATAGCGGGTGGCACGTTCACCGGCGTATTTGTCAGCTTCTTTCGTGGAATAGTCATAGCCGCCACCGATCATCCAACTGTCGGTCATTTCATAGAACAAATTGCCACCCACTGTGGCGATATTACCCAGGGTGCGCGTGACGTCTTCCTTGGTGTTGGCGTCTGGCAATGTGTCGTCTTCGTTCAAGGGAACGCGGGCCGTGACAGTGTCGGGAATGTTAATCAGATATGAAACATACGGCACCATGGACAGGCGACCCATCAGATACTGCGAGTACGCCAAAGAGTTGGTGATATTGGTACGACCGAAGACATTCAAAGAGGCCAGATCATCGGGATCGAACTTCGGTCCCGTGGGAAGATTCAATTGAGCCTGATAAGTCAGGACCTTTTCATTTTTTTCGTACAGCTTGTACATGCTGACGACCTGGATATCTCCAACAAAAGACTCATCGCGGTTGCCCAGGGCTTTGTAGCCCTTGCCAGCCAAAGTTTCGTTGGTGGCTTTGCTCAAGTCCGTGTTCAAAGCATCATCCAGTTCCGGATTCAGACCCGAGAACTGCTGACGATAGTATTCGATATTGGAAAATTCCTGCGAAAGAGAAATCTTGTTGGTGTAAGAAATGATGGGCACGCCAACACCGACCGTCCATCTGTTGGTGATCCCGCGGGCAAAGACCGGCGCAGAATACTGAACGCGTGGCAGGGTATCCACACGCAGAACGCCGAGATTGAATGAATCCCCCAGAGCATGACCACCGAAGCGGTTGAGGGCATCAATCAGCCTTTTTGCATCAGCGTTGAATTTGGCCAGATTTTTTGCGTCGAAGACTACAGACTTGTAATCTCCAAGATTCATAAGGCTGCCGGATTCTGTGTACTTTTGGCTGAGGCCATCAATAATACCGAAGCGGAATGAGGGGCTGTTAATACCTTCTGGCAATGTGCTTGTGGACATCAGGGCATGAGCGCAAATTGAGCTCAGCATTCCGCAAAATGTTACAAGCAATGCCTTAAAGTTCACAGCATCATCCTCAAGAACGTTATATTGATATTAAAGGCGCCTTTATAGCGCCTTTTGAAATTAAAGTAAAACTCTTGAAAAACTTGTGCCAGCAGTTTGAGCTATTGCATGATGAACTTTGCTGACTCTGTCAAAATCCAATCCAAGTGGAATTGCACATTCATGTACTGACCTTCCAGGATGCAAAGATTCTTTTCTTCATTTGGTCCCCACTCAGTTTTATGAGTGGTCTTGGAGGCCACACCCACGACGGTGTTTTTGCCGTTGATGACGGCCATGGCCGGGCCGCCAGAGTCTCCTTGGCAGAAGCCTTTGCCTTCGGCTTGGTTCACCATGAAGTAAGGAAGGGCTGGGTCGTATTTGGAAACATTCAGATCGACCGTGCGCAGAATACCAGTATTTCCTGGTTGTGCGGGACGACCATCCATTCTGCCAAAACCAGCAGCTGTGACAGAGGTCAGCAGCATGGGAACTTCTTTCTGGGGCAGGCTTAGAATCTGGACATCAGACGGCAGATCGGTATCCAGCAGAGCCAAAGCGACATCGTAGTTCTTGTCGCCCTCAAGATATTTAGGATGAACGGCTACTTGGGCAGCCTTGTAGGTGATGTTTTGCCCTTCACTATTTTTGATATCCACGCGGTGAGTGGCGTCTTCTCTTTGAATAATACAATGGGCCGCCGTCAGAATCAGGCGGGAACTGATGGCGCTGCCTGTGCACTGGGCCACCTTATAGTAAGTTGTAATGCTTTCTGCATCTTCTTTGGTGGTAGGCGAATGGAAAACACGGAAGTTTAAAGCTTGCTTGGCAACGGGGTCAGCGTCCTCCACCTGACGGCCACCGACGATTGCATCGTCCGTCAAAGGAGAGATCTCACCCTCTTGCAGGTTTTCTTGGCAGGCTGTCAGAAGAAGAAGTCCGAAAATAAGCAGTTTTCTCATAAGGTGGCTTTCATGCAAAATAGCAACACACCTCAAATTGAAGAAAACCGCTCTGGGCCTGTCAAAAAGTTAGATAGTGCCGTGAAATGACCGACCAAGACTTAAAAAGCCCAGCGGATCTGTGCGGCAGCTCCAATGCTTTCCGTGTTCATCAGGCTGGAAACCTGAAGAGAAACGGGGGCTGTTTTGAAGGTTTCAGTCCATGAAAAACGGACCTCTCTTTTTTCGTCTTCGGCATTTTCTTCATCGTGATAGATCAGCTCTGTGCCAAATCTCTTTTCCTGAAGTCCTTCCAGGGGGACTTCCATCCGATGTTCCTTGGCTTGAACAGTGCCGGCTAAAACCAGAAGAAGGGTGACGCCTATTGAAATTGCTTCGAGTGTTTTTGATCTTTCCATGAATTCGAGATTAGAGAGGCGGGGAGTGATTTTCCACTCAGGTTCTGCATGATTCCGGACCAAGTGGAGGAAGCTTGCAGAATTAAAATGAAGAAGGCCCCAGAAGCATTTCCTAGGGCCAGTTTCAGACTAGTCTTTGGTTTCTTTTTCAATCGAAGTTCGCAGCAGCGATTCGACGTGGTTCTTGCGGTTTGAGCCGCCCAGCATGGATTTCAGGCGGTTGTGAATGGAGGGATCGTTGATCAAGGCCCCCAAGCTGCCTTCGCCCCGATCAATCTTGGACAAAATGGCATCCAGCTTGTCGATGGATTTGGCCAGTTTTTCACCGCCACCGTGCGAGTTTAGTCCGGCAACAAATTTCTGACTGTCTTTGCTGGTTTGAGCCAGGCTGCTGGACACCGTATCCAGATTGTTCATCACACGCATCATACGATTGTCGACATTCATGGCGTGGGTGATCTTGTAAAGTTCGTTGATGATATCAAAAATGCGAGAAGTCTCATTGCCGCGTTCAGCGATAATTCCCAAAACATCTGTGGGCTTGGCCACGGACAGAATATCGCCCTCTTTCAGGTTTTCTGCGCGTGGATCACCGGGAATAATAAAGACGAATTTGTCCCCTAAAGCCCCTTGCGTGCGGATTTCCACCTGAGATCCCTGACGAATGCGATCAATATAGTCTTCGTTGATCTTCATTTTAACATCCAGCGAGTTTTTTTCGGGCAGGAAGGTGATGGATTCGACATTTCCGACCGTCACACCGGACAGGGACACGACACTGCCGACAGCCAGGCCTTGCACCTGATCAAAATGGGCGTGAACGCGAACGTAAGAAGTGAAAATCGCCTTGTCAGCTCCGAGGAAGAAGATCGAGGCTAAGATCAGGAAGATCCCGATGGTCAGGAAGATGCCGACTTTGACTTGGGTGCTGAAGTGAGATTCCATTAAGCACTTTCTCCATTGATAAACTGACTCATAACACCAGCAGGTTCCTGCTTGAGTTTTTCGATAGTATATTGTTCACCGATTTTTCCATTCAGGAGCAACGCCACTTTGTCGCAAACGGCATATACCGTCGGCATGTCGTGGGTGACCAGAATGGAGGTCACACCTTTGGCCTTGAGGTTTAAGATGGACTCTTGGATGCGTTTGGTGTTGTAGGGATCAAGTCCCGCGGTGGGTTCGTCATACAGAACCACTTCCGGATGCATCATCATGGCCCGCGCTAGACCCACACGCTTTTGCATGCCGCCGGACAGGTTTCCGGGCAGAAGGTTTTCCGAACCGGGCAAGCCGAATTCCTGCAACTGATCGTGAATCTGCTTGGCGATTTCCTGTTCTGAAAACTTGAAGTGCTCTCTGAGAGGATATGCCAGATTTTCATAAACAGACATCGAGTCAAACAAAGCTCCGCCCTGGAAGGCATAAGCCACCTTCTTACGAACTTCGATAAGCTGAGTTTCATTCATTGGGGTGATGTCGGTGCCGTTAATCAGAATTTGACCATTGTCAGGCTTTTCCAAGCCAACCAGACTGCGCAGCAGAACGCTCTTGCCTGTTCCAGAGCCGCCAATCAATCCCAGACATTCACCTTTGCGAACATAGAAGCTGACGCCTTGGTGAACTTTCTTGCTGCCAAAGGACTTATGGAAATCAACGACTTCGATAACGCCATTTCTTTCGTTACTCATATCATTTTCTCCACAATCCAGAAAAGTTTCGACAGGAAGAAATCGCCAACCACAATCAGAATGGATGAAACGACCACGGCTTTGGTGGTTGCAATACCCACTTCCTTAGTGCCGGCTTTGACATTCAGACCAAAGTAGCAGGAGGGGATGGCAATGAAGAGGGCGAAGAAGAAGGTTTTCGCAAATCCAGACAGATAATCTTGAATGGAAGACGTGGTCATCACTTTCAGCAAATAAAAATTAGGATCCAGATTCAACTCGGTCGCACCGACAATCAGGCCCCCCAGGTTTCCGACAAGATTCGCGATAGAGACCAGAATAGGCAAAGTGACCAGGCACGCCAGGACACGTGGGATGACAATTTTTTTGATCGGCGAAGTGCCCAGAGCGCGGATGGCATCAATCTGTTGAGTTACGACCATACTGCCGATCTCACTGGCAATCCCGGCGCCCACACGGGCAGCGAGCATCAAGCTGGTAAAGACCGGCCCCATTTCACGCAAGATCGTGACCGCCAGAAGTTTTGGCACATAGAGTTTTCCGCCGAATTTTTCCAATCCCAAACCAAATTGCAGGGACATCACCATTCCGATGCTGACAGCGGTGATCACGATCAGCGGCAAAGAACGCATGCCGATCTGATAAATCTGTTCAGCAATCAGTTTAAAGTAAATACGGCCATGGATGGTTTCACGGAAAACATCGCGGCTTAGCAAGCCCACTCCACCGATAAAGTGGAAGACTTCCATCATAAATACTGTCAGTGGAAGTGCGAGATTATTCATCAGGGAGCCTTGAACTGTGTTTTAAACTCTTCGAAATAGCTTTGTTCTGCAGCAAATTGCTTTTGAACGCCCCCATAGCTCAGAGTGTAGTTGCAGTTGTTCTTTTTAAAGACCACCAGAGACAACTGAACAGGGATGCCATCAACCGTGCCTGTCGCCACCGATTGACGAGCCTCACGGCCATTAAACATCACTCCATCAGTGGTTTTGACATCGAGATTGGAAAGAGCCGCCAAGGACTCCGTTTCCATTTGCTGCAAAGAAGGGTCCGCGCCACCACAATCAGAAACAAAAGAAATGGTATTGCCAGTAGATTCACTCAACCAGGCCTTGTCAGAAGAGGCGGAATCAATGGATTTAAACGGCGCCCGCGGAGCTGAAAACTCCACACCCTTTGCAGGCACAGATTTCCGGCCCGGCAAATTCACCGACACACAACTAACAAGCAGCACACTCAAGATGCAAACACCAAAGAAGTTTCTCATAGCACCCATCCATCGGAATAAATTGAGGAAAAATCCAGAGCCCGTCCGTCGAAACAGTGCCTCGGTCTAGGAGGAACGGGGAGGGCGGCACTAGAACACGCCCCGCGTGCACCCGATCCCGCAAAAAAATGTCGGCACACCAGGCTCTCGGCGGAGGGGCTTAGGGAGTCCGACGCAAGTTCCGCAGCAGCAGCCCGAAGGGCGCGTCAGCGAGGACTGTCCGAAGCGGCGGCCTCCCTAAGCCCCTCCGCCAAGGGCCGGGTCGTCAAGCCGTCATTGTTTTGGCGGAGGTGTTGGAAATTCTATGAAACTTTTTGCCCAGCTTGAACTTATTTGCCATCAGGCCTTTGAAAGGGGTGGCACCGTATGTGCAACAGCAAAGCGAAGGGAAAAGAAGGGGTTCAAGGAGTGAACACTTTACGATTTGTGATAATGGCAGGATGCCTGTTCTTTGGTCTAGCTTCAGCAGAGGCTAATAAGGTCAATGGCGTGATCAATTTTCAGGGGGACACGGTCCACCTGGAACTGACTGGTCAGCAGAACTGGGATTATGATGTAAAGCGCTTGGATAAAAAGGGTCAGACTGTTGTTGAGATGACGGTGCCTGCTCTTGATGAGTCCACTATTGGTTCTCTTTCCTCTTTTAAAAGTGATTTCGTGACTTCTGTGGCTGTGGATCGCAAAGGTCCGGATGGCAAGAACGTGATCCAGTTCACCTTGTCTGGTGAAGATATTGATACCTTTGATTATCTGACCGATCAGCCATCACGTTTGATCATGGATTTCTATGTGAATCCATCGGCGAAAGCCTCTAAAACTGCTAAGAAAACTGTGGCAGAAAAAGAAAAACAGCTTCCGACCGAGCTGCCCGCTAAAGTGATAAAACCTATAGCGAAAACCAAAACTGACAAGAACAGAAAGCCTGCGACAGCGGACACTTTGACGATTGCCCAGCAAGGCGTGTCTGTGGCTCAGAACGACAGCGTGAAGTCAGGGATTTTTGATGGGGGCGATCCAGAGTATGAACGCTTCTCTATTAAAGACTATGAAATCAAAGAAGATGCCCTGATTCGTGCGAAGGATAATTATTATATTCCGTTCCCGATGTTGGAAAGTCCGGTCAGTTATTGGGAAAAGATGAAGGTGACTCCGGCGATCTATCAGATCACGCCGAAATCTTCTGAGGAAAACAAGCAGGCTCGCTTGCTTCTGACGTTGTTTGAAAAGCAACGCTATGGCGTTTATCTGAAAACTCAACAATGGTTTAAGGATAAGTATCCCCAGTCTGAATATAATGAAGTGATCGATTTTATGACAGCCGACGTTCATCTGGCTATGTGGCAGGAAGAAGGCCGCCTTAAGGATTACGATCAGGCGATTCAAAAATATAAAGAGGCCGTGGCGAAATATCCGCGTTCTCCTTTGGCGGAAAGAACCTCTTTGAAGCTGGGTTACCTGGCCTTTGAAAAAGGTGACTATCTGAATTCACTGCGCTTCTTCCAAGAGCACATTGAAAACAAAAACTTCGCGGAAAAAGAATCCTTGTCCAAGGATCTGGCTCGTTTGGGAATGGGCTTGGATTTCATGAAGCTGAACAAATGGGACGACGCCATTGCACACTTTAATCAGGTTGAAAAAGAGGCCTTCAACCGTGATTTGAAAGTGGAAGCCGCTTACCGTCGTGGGGATGTTTGGGTTCGCAGTAAAAACTATCCAAAGGCGATCGCTGAATACCAAAATGCTTTGAAGAAATACCCGGAAGGTCAGGGGCTATACCCGAATGCTTTCTTTAATCAGGCAGAATCTTTGTTCATGACCAATAATTATCAGCAAAGCTTGGATACTTATCGAGAATTCGTTAAGAAATTCCCGAACAACAACCATTCAGCTTTCGCAATGACTCGTATGGGGGAATTGCTTGAGATCTTTGGCGCTGATAAGTCCCGCGTGATGGGAGCTTATTTGGAAACCTACTTCCGTTATGGCGAAACTCCGAATGCCGTGATTGCCCGTTTGCGTTTGCTCAGTGCGCGAATGAAAGGCATGAAGCCAAAAGAAGTAAACCATGCGGTGGCAGAAATCATGTCTTTGGCGAAAAAGATTGATCTTCCGAATATCGAACAGTTTGCGACGGTAATGGTAGCAGATGGCTATACCAATCGTGGAGAGCATCAAAAGGCTGTGGATCTTTTGTCAAAGTATTATAAAGAGCACCCGACATCTGTGGATGTGCCTTTGTTGAGCAATCGTATTGTCTCTAACATCAATGACAAGCTTGAGTCTGAAGTGAATGCGGGAAACTTTATCGCAGCTCTGAAAACTCACAGTCAATATGCTGACAACTGGCTTAAAAACTCCAAGCGACTGGACACGAAATACAATGTGGGCCGTGCGTTTGAGATGGCCGGGGTGCCGGTCGAAGCGGAACGTTATTACAAAGATGTTTTGAATCGCACTTATGCGATCCGTGGAACTCCGGAAGCCAAAGAAGTTCAGGTGAAAGAACAAGCCCCAAGTGAAGACGAGCTGAATCTGCGTTTGGCGACGGTGTTCACTCAGGAACAAAAGTACAATCAGGCTTATGACTATCTGAAAAATATCAAGAATCCAGAAAAGATGGATGAAAATGCTCAGATCGAACGCGTGAATGTGGCGGTTCGTCTTTTGGAAAAACGCGGAGACAATGATTCCGCGGTTCGTTATCTGGGCGAGCTGCTGCGCACCTGGAAAGGTCAGCCTCAGTTGGTGGCCGAGCCGTATTTGAAACTGGCAGAACTTCAGATCAAACAGAATAAGCCAGAGGAAGCGCTGAGATCTTTGGAAATGATTGATCAGTTGCAAAAAGATTCCGGCAAGATTGCTCCGGTGATCCATGCAAAAGCACTGGAAACCATGGGTGATATTTATCTGGAAAAAAAGCAGAAGGATCTGGCGACAGGTTCCTATGAAAAGCTGCTTGAGACCTACGAAAACAGCCGTCCTCTTTCCTCCATCCGCTACAAGCTGGGTCAGATCTACTTCAAAGAAGGTGAGATCCAGAAAGCAGCGGAGGTCTGGAACGAGTTCAAAGGTGACAAGAGCGGTTTCTGGAAGAAGCTGGCTCAAGAGCAACTTCAGAACTCGGACTGGAGAGACGGATACAAAAAATATATCAAAAGAATTCCAGCTATGTCTGAGAACGAGCAAGGCCAATAGGAGTTTGGATGTCGTACTTTGATTTTGATGCCCTACACATCGAAGATAGAAGAATGCATGAAGTGAAGCAGTTGAGTCTTCAATTGGCTGCGACACAGGCAAGTCTGTTGTTGGTGGGGGAAGCCGGTTCCGGAAAAACAAGTTTGGCTCGTTATATTTATACGAAAAGCCGTTCTTCCCGTTTGTACTGCCTGGATTGCAAGAATGCCGGGGGCTTTGATTTCGCCCGCGTTGATGGCGGCACTTTGCTGATTGAGGATTTGGATTGTGCCTCTGTGGCTTTGCAAAATGATTTGATGAAGCTTGTGGAAAGAACTGACGGCACACGCCCTCGTTTCATTTCCACCAGTCGCCGCGACATTCGTTCTTTGGTGAAGCAAGAACAGTTCCGTCAGGATTTGTTCTACAAGTTGGCCGTGGTTCATCTTGAAATTCCAAGATTGGAAGACCGCAATCTGGATTTCCAGAATATTGTGAACTTTGTTCTGGAAGTGTCCCAGATCATGCATGGTAAGTCTGGCCTGCGTTTGACGGCGGCAGCCTATGAGCGTTTGAATGCCTGGAACTGGCCTGGAAACATCCGCGAGCTTGAAAATGTTCTGGAAAGAGCTGTGGTTCTTGCAAAAACTTCAGACATCGGCCCTGAATGTATTCAATTTGAGGCTGAATTTTCGGATATGGACCTGGATTTTGCTCCGGGCATGTCCCTTTCTGAGGTCGAAAAGCGTCTTATCTTGCAGACCTTGGAGCTGACAGCCCAGAACCGCACTCGTGCGGCCCAAATGCTGGGAATCAGTATTCGTACATTGAGAAACAAACTGAATGAATACAAGGAAGAAGGTGTTTTATGAGTAATGGACTCTTCGATAAAACAACCAACGCCCTGGCGACCTCATTGCACATGAGGCAGCTTCGTCACAATGTGACGTCGTCGAATATCGCCAATGCGGAAACTCCAGGTTATCACGCCAAGAAGATGGACTTTGAAGGAGCTTTGCAAAGAGCTCTGGATTTGGACGGCGCTAATGGCTTGAGCACAAGCAATCCCGAACATTTCTCAGTCGGTGGTGTTTCCGTTTCTAAGACCCGCCCGGATATCTATGATGATCCGGAAGGGGCTGTGAACAACGACGGCAACACCGTGGACGTGGAAAAAGAAATGTCGGCATTGTCCGAGAATGCGATCCTTTACAAAACAGCTTTGCAACTTATCAACAAGAAGATGGCGGCATTGAAGTATGCGGCCACTGAAGGGCGGTAATAGATGGCTGATTTTTTGACGGGCATGAGAATCAGCAGCAGTGGTATGGCGGCGCAAAGAATGCGCATGAATACCATTGCCAGCAACATCGCCAACATTAATACGACCCAGACCCCCGAGGGCGGTCCGTATCGTCGCAAGGATGTGGTTTTCGAGTCCATGCCCGACGCGAAGAACTTCGGTGAAATCATTTCTTCAACCGATCCGGCAGGAAGCTTCCAGCGAGTCCAGGTCACCGATGTGATCTCGGATCGAAAAGCGCCTTTGCTGAAGTATGAACCGGACCATCCTGATGCAAATGCGGATGGCTATGTGGCCTATCCGAATATTAATCTGATGGAAGAAATGACCAATATGATACAGGCTTCGCGTTCCTATGAAGCCAACGTAACAGCGGTGCAGGCGTCCAAGGATATGGCCCTTTCCGCGCTGGAAATAGGCAGGTAATTCCTTCCTAGACCCCGGCAAAATTTAGGGACTTTTTTGTTTTAGTTTATTACAATTTTCATAAGGAGAAGGTGAAGCCATGGAGGGTTTTACTGTATCAAATGCAAACAGGTTTCTCGACACTGGGATCGTTCGTGATTCCAAGTCGTTAAGCATCGAGAACACCCCTTCAACAAGTTCGACATCCGATACGGGCAAGAGCTTCGCCGACACCCTGAAAGACGCCGTAGGCAGCGTGAATGAAATGCAAAAGGCTTCAGATAAAGCCATGCAGAATCTCGCGACTGGTAAAACGGACAACGTGGCTGATGTGATGATCGCCGCGGAAAAAGCAGACATCGCCCTGAAGGTGATGGTGCAAGTGCGCAACAAGATTATTGATGCGTACCAAGAAGTTATGAAGATGCAGGTTTAGTTTTTCTTAGGCTGGAGGGGTTTCCTTGAATAAGATTTTTGGTGGATTGGTTGTCCAGTTTCGCGAGTTCTTCAAAAACCTGGGTCCGACCAAAAGACTTTCAGTAATTGCGGTTACTGTTATTGCGGCGGTGGCACTTTTCACGATGCTGTTTATGGCCTCGGGTAAAGACTATGTGCCTCTGTTCACTAACATTCCGACCGAACAGGTTTCCACAATCGTGGCAAAACTGAATGAAAAGAACGTGCCTTTCCAGTTGCGTGATGGCGGTAAAACGGTTGCTATCCCAAAAGAACTTTTGCATTCCACGCAAATGACTTTGATGGCGGAAATCGGTTCTCCGAAAATGGGTTCTATCGGTCTTGAGATCTTCGATAAGCAAGATTTCGGCATGAACTCTTACGCACAAAAAATCAATTATCAACGGGCGTTGCAGGGCGAGCTTATGCGCGCCATCAACACTTTGACAGCTGTAAAACAATCTAAAGTAATTTTGGCTTTGCCAAACAAAAAAACCTTCCTTGAAGAGGGTGGTCAGGCCTCCGCCTCTGTTGTGGTCGAACTGCATCAGGGTAAAGAACTGGCACCGGAACAAGTTCGTGGTATTCGCTATTTGGTGGCGAACTCTGTGGAAGGCATGGACGCCGACAAAGTGACGGTTCTGGATGAGCGCGGTAAGGTTCTGACTCGCGTGGCGGATGGAACTACTGGTGGCTCTAATGAACTTCTGGATCTGAAAGCGAAAATCGAAGGCGACCTTGAAGATCGTATCGAAGACATTCTTTCCAAAGTTGTCGGACATGCCAAGGTGGTTGCCAAGGTTGATGCGACTTTGAATCATCGCGTGATTTCTTCTGTGGAAGAATCTGTGGATCCTGACAAAACAGCGATTCGATCTCAGCAGTCCGAAGAGGAATCCTTGGATGGTTCCCGCACGAACCCAGCCGGGGTTCCGGGCTCCCGCTCTAATTTGCCGGGTGCAGAAGATCAAGGAACTGTTGGATTCCGTCAGGATGTTAAAAAAGAGATCAAGACAACGAACTATGATGTTCCTAAAACAGTTCGCAATATCCGTGAATCTGCCGGGAATCTGGAGCGTGTGAGTGTCGCAGTTGTCGTGGATGGTATGATGTCCACAACAACAAAAGCGGATGGCACGACGGAAACCTCCTGGAAGCCTCGTTCTGCCGAAGAGCTCAGAAAATACGAAGATCTGGTTAAGAATGCGATCGGCTTTAACACCGCTCGCGGTGACAGTGTTAAAATCGAAAATATCCAGTTCCAGCCAGAAGACTTCTCTGAAGCAGAAAAGATCCTGACGACACTGGAAAGAAAAAAGCTGATCCACGCTTTGTTTAAATGGGCGTTGTTGGGCTTCAGTTTGGCCCTGTTCTTCTTCATCGTGGTTCGTCCGTTCATGCAATGGATTACCGACAGCTTCCAGGATTCTGTGGAAGAAATGCTTCCGCGCACGATCGAAGAGCTTGAAGAGCTTCAATCCGTGGATAATACCCTTCCTGGTATGTCGACAGCTTTGCCGGTTCTTCAGGAATCCATTGATCCAGAGAAGGCCGAAAGTGAATTGCTGAAAGATCGTATCTTGTCGTCCATGAGTCGCGACGAGGAAAAAGCAGCCAATGCATTTGGAATGTGGCTGGTTAGGAAGGATGGCTAATGAAACTTCATAAGTCAGATAATATTGAGTACGAAAATCTCAAGGGCTTCGATAAAGCCGCTATCCTGATCAACTATCTGGGCAAGGACGCCGTAAAAGTGCTTCTTCGCCGCATGGATGACTCAGATATCCGCAAGCTGATCAATCAAATGAGCAAGCTGCGTGTTGTGCCAGTGCATGTGACCAAACGTGTTCTGGAAGAATACTATGAAATGATCTCTGAGACGGAAGATTATATCTTTTCCGAAAGTATTTCTGCCAAAGACACCATTGTGGATGCTTTGGGTGAAGAAAGAGCCCGTGGTATCCTCGGGGGTTTGAATATCACTTCCGGTGGTTCCCGTTCTTTGGAATCTCTAGAAATGGTCGATGCGAAATCCTTGGCAACCTTCCTGGTGAACGAGCACCCGCAAACGGTGGCCGTGATCCTGGCGCATTTGGAGCCAGAGAAAAAAGGTGAGGTCTTGAAACGTCTGCCAGAGGCTTTGCAAGCCGAAGTGGTTTTGCGTATGGCCAATCTGGAGCACGTGGACCCGGAATTGATCGCCGAGATCGACCGCGTTTTGAAAAATCAATTGTCGAACACTGCGACTGTTGAACAAGCGGCTCTGGGTGGTGTCCATCCAGTGGCGGAAATGCTCAACGTTATGGACAAGAACACGGAAACAGCGATCATGTCCCGCCTCGAAGAAAAAGATCCTCTGTTGGCGGAAGAGATCCGCAAGCTTATGTTCGTCTTCGACGATATCGTGAAAATCGACGACCGTGGTATTCAGTCTCTTCTCAAGGAAGTGGCGAACGAAAAGCTTCTGTTGGCGCTCAAAACGTCCAGCGAAGAGATTCGCACGAAGATCTTCAAGAATATCTCTGCCCGTGCGGCCGAGATGCTGCGTGAAGATCTGTCGAACATGGGACCTTCTCGTCTGTCCGACGTAGAGTCGGCACAGCAGGAGATCGTCAACGTGGCACGCCGTCTGGAAGCCGAAGGAAAGATCCTGATTGCAAGAGGTGGTTCAGAAGATGCAATGGTCTAATCGCGCGTCTAAATCTGTTTTGCCGAAGGAAATGGCCGAGAACACAGTTCTTGAGTTCGTTCCCATGCGCTTTGACTTGGGGACTCCCGAGCAGGCTATGAACTATCTTGCTGAAAAGAAGAAGGGTTCAGATTTCCGCATGAACGATGCCGTGCGTGTGCAGACAGGCATCGATGAAGTGGAAAAGGGCAGCGAAGAGGAAAAAGTTGAAGTTGCCGCTTTGGAAAAACTGAAAGAGATCCAGGAATCCGCTTATCAGGAAGCTTATAAGCTGGGTTTGGAAGAGGGTCGCAAAGAGGCCTTTGAGCAGACCTCTTCCGAGATTGCAGAGCGGATGTCTTCTTTGGATGCTTTGCTGCTGACGATCAAAGCGCTAAAAAAAGATATGTCGGCCTTCAATGAGTCGCACCTGTTGAAGCTGATGTTCCAAATGGCCGCTCGTCTGGCTAAAACGGAACTTCAAAACAACAATGAGGCGATGGTGGGCATTTTGCGTGATGCCGTTGGTTTGGCGCAGGATGAAGAGGAAATCACCGTTCATGTGTCGCAGGCTCAATTTGATTTCCTGGAGACTTTGAAACAGGAAACAGGCCGCGAGTTTGAATTTATCAAAAAAATCAATTTCGAGCCCAACGTTGAAGTGGCTGAAGGTGGTTGTATCGTCGAAACCAACTATGGTGAAGTCGATGCCCGCATTGAACAGCGCATAGAGCAGTTGTGGTCCGTACTTTCTGAAAACATGCCTAAAGTTAAAGACAGGATTGCCGGCTGATGAGTGAGCTTGAGCTGAATCTGGATAAGTATAATGAACTGATTCAGTCCATCCATCTGACGAAGGACAGCGGCAAGGTCACGGAAGTGAACGGGATGCTTATCAAGGGCTATCTGCCTGGTGCCAGCGTTGGCAGTATCGTGTCTATCAATCCCAGCGGGACGGAAAAATCCTTCCTGGCGGAAGTCGTCGGTTTTAAAGACAAACATGTCCTGATGATGGCTTTGAACGACATGAGAGGCGTGGCTTTGGGGTCCAAAATCGTTTTGGCCCGCCAGATTGCCACGGTTCGTGCCGGTGAAGAGCTTTTGGGTCGTGTTGTTGACGGCTTGGGCCGCCCCTTGGATGACAAGGGTGAGGTTGAAAATTTCAAAGAGGTTCCTTTATACAGTGAAGTTCGTAATCCCCTGGCTCGCCGACCTATTCGCGAACCTATTGATCTTGGGATTCGGGCGATTAATGGCGCATTAACCGCAGGCCTTGGTCAGCGTGTCGCTATTATGGCGGGTTCTGGTGTGGGTAAGTCTGTCCTTTTGGGGATGATGGCCCGTAACACCAATGCCGACGTCAATGTGATTGCGATGATCGGTGAACGTGGTCGTGAGGTGCGCGAATTTATTGAACATGATTTGGGTCCTGAGGGGATGAAAAGATCCGTGGTTGTTTGTGTGACCAGTGATCAAAGTCCTCTGCTTCGTATGCGTGGTGCCTATGTCGCCACCGCATTGGCTGAATACTTTTCCGCTCAAGGAAAGAATGTTCTGCTGATGATGGACTCGGTGACTCGTTTTGCTATGGCTCAGCGTGAAATCGGTCTAAGCACGGGAGAGCCGCCGTCTCAAAAAGGTTACACTCCGAGTGTATTTGCGACGCTTCCGAAACTTTTGGAGCGTGCGGGTTCCTTTGAAGGGGAAGGCAGTATCACGGGATTCTATACGACCCTGGTTGAAGGCGATGACATGAACGACCCGATCGGGGACTCTGTCCGTTCCATCGTGGACGGACACATTGTTCTGAGTCGTGCCTTGGCGCAGAAGGGTCACTTCCCGGCGATTGATATCATGCAAAGTGCCAGCCGTGTTATGCGGGCGGTGTCTTCTCCAGAACATGTGAAGCTGTCGCAAAAGCTGCGTGAAACCTTGGCGGTTTATAAAGACGCCGAGGATTTGATCAATATTGGTGCTTACAAGCCGGGATCAAATCCGAAAATTGATAAGGCTGTGAAGGTCATTGATGCTGTGAATGACTTCCTAAAGCAGCGTGTGGAAGATCCGACCAACTTCACGCAGACAATCCGCCAAATGCAGCAAATCCTAATGAACGCTTAATGTCCCGATGAGGTCCCCCCATGAAGTTTAAGTTTCCACTGCAGAAAGTTCTTGAGCACCGCAAGATTAAGGAAAATCTGGCGCAAAAGGATTTTCAAGAGGTGGTAACCCTGCTGACCGAGGAGCAGGCGCGTCTGGAGGCGATGACGGGGCAGGTTCAGAACGCCCATCAGCAGGCGGGAAGCCTGTCACAGATGGGTGGGGCCCAAGGTCCAGCCCTCAGTCAGATTCACGAATTCCTGAAGGGTCAGGAAGTCCGCATCCAGCGCCAAAGGCAAAAAGTACAAGAAATCGAGAAATTGGTCGAGTCGAAGAGAGAAATTTTGCGACAAGCCGCTCTGGAATATAAAATTATGGAGAAGATGCGTGAAAACAAGTTCGAAGAATATCGGGCTGAGCGTCTTTCTAATGACCAGAAGGAAATGGATGAACAGTCCATTCTGAGGTTCAAAGCTGTGAAGGAATCATAGTCGATGAAAAGCGGATACGATCAGTTCTTTAAGAATGCCCGTCAGGTGGCTGACAACAAGTCGGGTGTGAAGTTTCAAAAAAGACCTCAGTCTGCAAAACTTCATCTTGATTTGGCTTCTGAAGATGTTGAGCAACAGATCCGCCGCCGCATGAAAATGTCGGCTCCAAAAAAATCCAAAAAAGCTCCGGTACCGTGGAAAATGATCATATTTTCATTCGTGGGATTGCTGGTGGCTATTTGGGGATTCCAGAATTACGAAGAAGTTGAAAACATTGTTAAGCGTGTTGAAGTTCAGATGACAGGCGAAGCGATTGCTCAGACTCCTGCACAACCTGCGGCACCAGCTCCTGGCGATGCGGGTCCTCAGCTGGAAAAAGTCGAAGTTCCGGCGGCCCTGAGCAGCGTGGAAATTGATCATCTGCAAAAGCTTAATGAAAGAAAGAAAGAACTCGATGCGCGCGAGGAAGAACTCAACCGTATGGAAACCGAACTGGGAACCCAGAAGGTGGAGCTGGAAAAGCGCCTGAAGGATCTGGAAGAAATGCGCACCCGTATTTCCTCGATCTTGGAAGAGCGCGTGAAGGCGGATGCTGAAAAAGTCGATACCTTGGTACAGATGTACACCAATATGAAGCCTCCACAAGCGGCCAAAGTCTTTGAGACAATGGACGAGGATTTGGCAATTGAGATACTTGGCCGTATGAAAAAGAAGAATGCTGCTGATATTATGAATTTGTTGAAGCCTGAAAAAGCTCAGATCTTGTCTGAGATGTTTGCAGGCTACAAGCGTCGTGCTCCTGCGAGCACGAAATAGTAACAACGATTTTTTCCAGGGAAGGAGGAAAGTTTGTTACAAAGTATCGTAGGCCCCCCCATGGTGGGTGCGACCGAGCTGAAGTCACCACCTGACAGAACGGTGGACAAGGATTTCAAAGGTTCCGGCTCCGATTCTTCATTCGGAAAGGCTCTCGAAGAGAAAATATCGAAAAGCCCGAAAGAAACGAAAGAGTCACCGCAACGGGAAGTGAAGGCGAAAAGTGAAAAGCCTGAACAGACTGCGGCGAAAAAGGAAAAAGAACCCGAGGTCAGCCAAAACGATGGGAAAATAGAACGAAAGGGAACGGTTCGACAGCAAAAAATCAAAGAATTCATGGACTCCTTCGAGAGTGAATTCGAAATATCCCCCACGCGACTCGTGGAGGCGATGGCCCAGCTGGACGACACCCAACTAGTACAATCCCCGGAAGACACGGCAGAAGCTGTGATCGCGCAATTGGGACTGCCAGAGGAAGACGCTGACAAAGCTCAGGCGATGTACGCTTCCCTGTTAATGCAATTGCAGCAGAATCCTGCGCCTGCGAAAGCGCCACAGTTCACGGTAGGCACCGGCGTGACCCAGCAGGGCATGCAGATGCGCGTGGATCAGGCACAGGCCAAGCAGGATATGCTGGGGGCCACGGTCGACCGTTTGAATCAGAAATTCTGGAAGTCTCCTCAGCCACAGTCAGCGGCGATGTCCCATCTTGATGCGGGCACAATGCAGAAGATGGATCTGGATGAAGCTTCCTTTGAGACGCCGGCGGATCTTCCGATGGTGGAGGAAATGGCTTTGCCGGAAATGCCTCAGGCACCGATGGCAAAACTTCCGGAGTTGCCTCCACATCTGCAAGGTCAGATGCAGGAAGCGATGTCTCCGGCCCTCTTAGCGGCTTTGGCGGCCAAGAAGGCGGCAGAAGCTCAGGCAGCTCAAGGGGCAGGTGCGGCAGAGACTGCAGTAAGTTCTGAAGAGGGGGCTGAGTTGATGGCAGAGTTCTCTCAGGCGTTAAAAGCGCCGGAGGCTCCGAAGGTGCCAACCTCCCAGGCTTTGAATCCTTTGCAGGTGCAGGCGAAAATGCAGGATCTGATGCGCAATGAATCGCAAGGTTCCATGATGCAGCAACAATCCAACAATTTCATGCAGCAGGGGACGGGCTCTGAAAAGGAAGCAGTCGCAGATAAAATGAATATCAAGTCCGCAGACTTCAAACACAGTCTGCAGGGCCTTGAAGGTGTTCACGGTGCTCCGATCAAGGGTGAAACTTTAGGTATGCCGACGAGCGCAGCTCCAGTTGCAGGCATGGCTCCACAAGGGCAGGCCAACCCCGCAGAAAATGAAGCGGCGGTGAAGCAGCTGATGAATCAGGCGCAGTATCTGATTAAGCGCGGCGGTGGCGAAATGAAGGTTCAGATGACCCCCGAGGGTATGGGAACGATTCACCTCAAAGTGATGCTTCAAGACGGCAAAGTGAACATGCAGATGTCGGCGGATACTCAGGAAGCAAAGAAGACAATTGAGTCTAGTCTAGCTGAACTGAAAACCAGTCTTGCTGCTCACAAGCTCTCCATGGAAAATGTAAAGGTGGACGTTGTGAACACGACTTCCGCGGATACAGCGACGCAAAACCAGACTAACATGAACGGCAATCAGCAAAGAGATCAAGCCCGTCAATTCTGGAACCAGTTTAATGAAAACTTTGGTTCTCAAGGACGACGCGAATCTATGAGCGACATGCCTTCGTTGAAAGGTTATGGCGGACGTCGTGATCCACTTCAGCCGATCGAGACGCGCTCTACAGCGCCAGCTCGTAAAGTTGAAGGCAAAGGCAGTGGACTTAACTTGGTTGCGTAACGGCGACAGCCGGTAGAGCTGAAGCCCCGGGAGGGGCGTAAGCTGAAGCAAAAGGAGCATAAATGACAATGGTAAACGCGAAACTTGGGGTGAATGCATTTGGAACGACTCAGACAAAACCTGAGACGGCCGGGGCTTCCAACATGAGCGTGACAGACAGAGAAAAGCTTGGCGGTGAAAACGTCGGCGAAGTTCTGAATAAAATTGTCGATGCCAACTGGACAGATCCATCCAAGAAAGTTCGTACCGCTGGTAACCCTAGTTTGGACAAGGATGCGTTCTTTAAGTTGATGCTGACGCAGATGAAAAATCAGGATCCGACGAACCCATTGAAGAGCCATGAGATGGCGGCACAGTTGGCAAGCTTCTCCTCTCTGGAGCAGATGCAGAACATGAACAAATCACTTGATGAAATGAAGAACGGTCAGAAGCCTTCGGAAAATTTCCAGGCATTGAATCTGATCGGCAAAGCAGTCGCAGGTGACTCTTCCAAAGTGGTGCGTGGTGTGAATGACAAAGAGCATGACTTCAAATTCAACCTTCCAATGGACGCAAGTGAAGTGACAGTGAAAGTTCGTGATACAGAGGGGAATATTGTGCGCACGTACAATCTGAAATCCCTGAAGCAGGGCGCGAACAAGCTGACTTGGAATGGTGAAGACGAAAAAGCAATGAAAGCTTTGCCGGGTGAATACCAATTCATCGCCGAAGCCAAAACTGCGGATGGAAAAAAGCTGGGAATCAAAACAGACTTCGATGGCATGATCACGGGTGTGAGCTACTCCAATGAAGGCCCTGTGCTTCACGTGGGAAATCAGGCGATTCGTTTCTCTGACGTGAAGAAGATTACAGACCCACGTCTTATGACCACCGACCAGAAAGTAAATGATGTTACAAACCTAGACTTGAAGAAAGATGATGCTAAAGGACAAACTATGAAAGAGGGGAATGCAGAGTTACAAAACTCTTCCATGAATCCCGCTCCTGTAGCAAAATCTAACATCATGAACAATGTGGGCTTGTCCCGCGACATGATGGAAAAGATCGCTAAGGAGACGGCGAAGTAATGGTGGATTTAAAAAAGATACAAACTCTTGATCAACTCATCCCGCAGCAACCAGGGAAGGTGAAGCAACCGGATCTGGCTGGGGGACCCTCCTTCAAGGAGACTCTGAATCAGGTCGGCGGCGTCAAGCCTCAGAACCTGGGACAGATGCAACCTCCGGGGCTTGCAAAAGCTGTTGAAGGGGTGAAGTTTTCGAACCACGCGATTGAGCGTATGAGAACTCGGGGAATTAACTATTCACCGGAAGATATCTCAAGACTCTCTGAAGCGGTTTCGAGAGCGGCGGCGAAAGGTTCCAAGGATTCATTGATTCTGATGAATGAATCGGCACTGATCGTCAGCGTGAAGAACAACACAGTTGTGACTGTGATGGACAAGAATGCATTGAAAGAAAATGTGTTCACGAACATCGACTCAACAGTGGTTCTGTAGCGCAAAGCTTCGGTGGAAGCCGAAGAGACCGAAGAGCCGGAGGCTCGTAGGTTGAACTGTGAAGCTGTCCCGACGAGACAGATAGCAGCTGGTTTTAAAAACTAAATATTAGGGCTGGTCCTCGTAGAGGAGGCCCTCCAAAACGGCGGAATTCGACTAATTCTGCCAACGACATGGAGGTCACATGGGTATTCTTTCTTCATTGTACACTGGTGTATCCGGTATGACAGCGCAGGGCGAGGCTCTGGGTGTTATCGGGGACAATATCGCCAATGCGAACACTATCGGTTTCAAAGCAAGCCGTGCAGAGTTCCAGGACATCATCTCCAAAAATCTAAAAGGTATTGTTGGTGGTAACCAAATCGGTCGCGGTGTGAAGATCGGTGCAGTAAATCCAATCCTTTCCCAGGGTAACATCGACGCCACTGAAAAAGTGACGGACCTTGCTATCTCTGGTGACGGTTACTTCAAAGTTAAAGGTTCTGACGGTGAATCTTACACTCGTGACGGTTCTTTCCACTTTGACCGTGAAGGTTACCTAGTAACTAACGACAATCAAAAAGTTCAAGGTTTCTCGACTGACGAGAAGGGCAATATCGTTAACAAAATGACGGATATCAAGTTCCCTCGCGCCCTGATCCCGGCTAAAGCAACTAAAGAATTGAAATTGGATCTGAACTTGGACTCCCGCATGGAGCCAACCAAGAAATTCGATGCAGCTGATCCATACTCCACTTCTCACTACTCCACTGGTGTTGAGATGTATGACTCTCAAGGTAACAAACACCTTGTCAGCTTCTTCTTCAACAAAGTTAACGACCGTGAATGGGAATTCAAAGGTTTGGTTGACGGTAAAGAGATTTCTGGTGGCGAAGAAGGCAAAATGTCTGAAGTTGCTGCTGGTAAACTGATGTTCACTGTTGACGGTAAACTTGATTCCCAGGAAACAACTTCCACGAACTTCAACTTCAAAGGTGGTGCTTTGCAGGACCAGCAAGTGAAGCTGAACTTCGGTGATGCGATCAAGGATGGCGGTAAAGGTTTGGACGGTACTAAACAGTACGGTAAAAACTCTGACCTGATCTCCTGGCACCAGGACGGCGCGGCTGCGGGTACAATCACTGGCTTGTCCTTCAATGACGAAGGTACATTGACAGCGGTATACTCCAACGGTCAAGCCAATGACCTTGCCCAGATCGCTTTGGCTAAGTTCGAAAACCCTGAAGCTCTGTTCAAAGTTGGTAACAACCGTTTGAAAGAATCCAGAGACTCCGGTACTGCTTCCGTAGGTGCTCCAGGCGCTGCCGGCCGCGGTAAATTGTTCGCGAAATCTTTGGAAAGATCCACAGTGGATTTGGCTACAGAGTTCGTAAACATGATCCAGAATCAACGTGGTTTCCAAGCCAATGCGAAGACAATCACGACGACAGACGAACTTTTGAACGAGGTTATCCAGCTTAAACGTTAATTCTTGATAATCTGATCTAAACCATAGAAAGACCATGTCACAGGCTCCCTGACCAGGAGCCTGTTTTTTTTGCTTTGCAAGGAGGTTTCACGGGTGGATTTGTTTCATCTCGGCAATCCATCTCCGGGGACCGATTAAATCTATGTAATAATAAGCTTTTCGGGCTACAATACGAATATTCATCCTTTTGTTTAGAAACAAATCTGCTATAAATTGGCTTACAGATATAACATTAGGAACCCGAAACAAAGGTGACTCGAGATGAGATGCTTGGTAGTCGAAGACGATAACGAAATTGCAACGATAGTGAAGCAAGGCTTGGGGGAGCTGGAGGGCGATGTCGAGGTAGAGTCCAACGGACGTCGTGCTTTCGAACGTGCTCTCACGAATCATTACGATATTATCGTATTGGATCTCATGCTCCCGGAAATGGATGGTTACACTTTCGCAAAGTCATTGCGTGAAAAAGAAGTGAATACCCCAATTCTGATCCTGAGTGCTTTGCGTGAGTTGGATGACCGCCTTAAAGGTTTAAGTATGGGTGGCGACGACTACCTGACTAAACCGTTTGCAATGGCTGAACTTCAGATTCGCGTAAAAAATCTTTTGAAGAGATCTCAAAAGGCTTCCGAAGTGACCCAGTTGGTGTTCCAGGATTTGAAGTTGAACCGTTTGAATCGCGATGTGGTTCGTGCGGGTCGCAAGCTCGACCTTCAGGAAAGAGAATTTGTTCTTCTTGACCTGTTCA
This sequence comes from Bdellovibrio bacteriovorus, assembly GCF_041888015.1. Classification (GTDB taxonomy): domain Bacteria; phylum Bdellovibrionota; class Bdellovibrionia; order Bdellovibrionales; family Bdellovibrionaceae; genus Bdellovibrio. The sequence goes on along the minus strand of NZ_CP168968.1, from coordinate 3,310,715 downwards.
TGAGTAATCCTAATAAAATCATTGGTAAGCAGACGATCCTGAAGGAAGTCTGGAACTATGATTTTGACCCTCAAACCAACGTGGTGGACGTTCTTGTATGCAGACTCAGAAACAAGCTGGAAAAGATTTCCCTACACGCCTTATCTATACGGTTAGAGGTGTAGGATATGTTCTCAAGTCGTCTTAAGCCGACGCTATTCAGAATCAGCACCAAGTTAACGCTTGCGTACTCATTGGTGCTGATTCTTAGTTCCACCGTTATCTTCAGTTTTCTCTATTTTCAAATCAGTCATGGGCTTCAAGAACAGGAACGAGTTCTTCTGACCTCCAAGTTGGAAGAATATCGAAACCGCATCGAAGTTCGTGGTCTGAGCGAATTTAACGACTACTTTCTTTATATTCCCAACTATGACCGTGATGCAGCTTTGCTGGTAACGGTGTTCGCGCCAAAAGGCCAAGTCAGCTTTTTCCACGAACCTTTTCCCAACTTTAAGTTGGATGAAGAGGACTTGAAAAGGGAACTGGGTATTCACCGCGGACAGAACTTTGAATTCATCATGCAGGAGTTGCATGGTGGGGATGCTGTCTATGTTGTGGGGACAACTCTGAAGGATGGCAGCCGTCTGATTGTCGGAAAAAGCCGAGAGGCTTTAAGTCAGCAGTTGCGTAATTTGCAAAAGATCTTCTGGTGGCTTCTGGGGCCGGTGGCTTTGATTGGCTTCCTCGGGGGATTGTTCCTTTCCAACAGGACCTTGAGTCCCGTGCGGGAGTTGATCACATCGATGAAAAAAATCGAAGGTGGTTCTCTTTCCACCCGTGTTCCCGTCGGGGGCAGCGATGATGAGCTGGAAGAGCTTAAAGTCCTGTTCAATAAGATGCTGGATAAGATCGAAGGTTTGGTCAGTGGTCTGAAAGAAGCTTTTGACCATTTGGCCCACGATATTAGGACGCCGGTGACCCGTCTTCGCGGCCGTGCGGAATTGGCATTGACCAGCGAAGGTGATGTGGAGACTTATCGGGAAGCCTTGCAGAGTTGCTATGAAAACTCGGACAAAATTTTGAACTTCCTTCAAGTATTGACAGATATTACAGAGGCCGAGAATCGCAGTAAGCGACTGAAGCTGGAAAAGAAATATATCAGTGACCTGGTGAAAGAGATCATGAGCCTGTACGAGATGGCCTTTGAGGAAAAGGACATCAAAGTTATTCAGAAGCTTGATAGTCATGACTGGGCAATGGTGGACGCCAAACTGATCAGCCGTGTTGTTGCGAATCTGCTGGACAATGCTCACAAGTACACACCATCGGGTGGTGAGGTGACCATTGAAACAATTAATCAGACGGAAAACGTGATTATTCGAGTGACGGATTCAGGGCCGGGTATTTCTGCGGACGAACACGGCATGATTTGGCAGAAGCTTTATCGTAGTGATAAGAGCCGCTCTGAATATGGTATGGGTTTAGGCCTGACATTTGTTAAAGCTGTCGTCGAAGCTCACGATGGCAAAGTTTCTGTGCGCAGTCCCGTAAAAGACGGCCGGGGAACAGAATTTGAAGTTCTTTTGCAGAAGATGTCCTGACGAAGGTCAGAGTTCCGGCAGTGTCTAGAAAGCGTGAAATGTCTGGCTCGTCTATTTCAAGTCAGACATAATAGAATCACTTCTATGAAAAAAAAGATTCTCATCGGATGTCTTCTTGTTGTCACAGCTTTGTCTTTCTTCCTGGCGAAACAATTTCTGTTTAAGGCAGAGCTGAATAATGAAAATCTTGGCCCGACGCTGGCCGAAGTACGCAATGTAAAAAACGAACTGCGCTATAAGCATGTCACCAGCTTCTTTTGGACCGATGCGGCTCAATCTCAGAAGCTTTATAATGGATCAGAGATTTTTACGGGCAGCTCCTCTGAAGCGCGGATTGAAATGCGCAATAAGGATGTCGTTGTTGTTCCCGAAAAAACACTTTTGAAAATTACGGACAGTGGTGACGGCGGAAGTCTGACATTAAATCTGGAACAAGGACAGATTCAGCTGGAAGGCCGAGGCTCCGGAAAGCCATTAAGTCTTCGCGTGGGTTCATCGGATCTTACGTTGAAGGCGGACTCTCCCTTTGGTCTTTTTGCCAAGAAAGATGCTTCAGGGCAGGTGGCCCTGTCATTGTCTTCAGGGCAAGTCATCTTGGAAGGCGAAGGTCTTAAAAAGTCCCTAAGCGCCGGCCAGTCCATTGAGTTGAAACCGATCACACCTTCTGAAACTGAAAAAGCTCCTGAGGTATCTCCTGGCTCGGGCGGCGCAGGTGCTACCGGTAAGGGCTCTGATGCGGGCGGTTCTGCGGCTTTCAAGGGTCCCGCGACCCCGAAGATTGAGATGAAGGACGTCGAGCTGGACAAGATTGTTCTGCTTGAACCACCGGCAAAAAAAATCATCTATGGTCAGAATCTTGAATTCTTTAAGTGGAAAGAGATTCCGGAAAAGAAAGTGACCTTGGAAGTCAGTCGCACCTCAGACTTCCTGACCGAGACACGTCAGGAGGATGTGACCGGGATGAAGGAGGCTGTTCTTCCCAAGGACATGGGCTCTGGTGAGTACTATTGGCGCCTGGTTGTTAAAGATAAAGAAGTTCCACAGTTTTCTGAAATACGCAGCTTCCGCCTGGAAAGTTTGAAAGGAAATAAGATCGGCGATCCGGTTTTGAACTTTAAAGAGCGCGGCAAGTGGCAGATGAATGTGCCTGTCGAAGGGGCGAAATCCGGAGAAAAGTTCCATTTGCAGGTCGGTAAAAACAAAGGTTTTGATGATCTCTTTGATGAATACGAAGGTGCGGAGCCTTTGAAAAGCTTCATTGATTCCCCGGGGGAATATCGTGTTCGTGCGCGCAAAGCCTATGGCAGCAACCTTTATTCAGACTGGTCCGATGAAAAGAAGATCTTTGTGCGCCCGCCACTGACGGCGCCTCTGCTGTCCAAAACCGATGAAAAGGTCAATGATGCCGGTATAGTTGAAATGGGTCTTTCCTGGACCTCTGTTCCCTATGCATCGGACTATCTTGTGCAAATTGGGGAAGGGCCTAAGTTCACCAAGGTTTTGAAAAATGTCGTGGTGGAAAAATCCCCGTACGTTCTAAAACACAGTGAAACTGTTCCCGGCTATATGCGTGTGGTGGCGCGGTCTCCGGAGGGAGAATACTCTCCGCCTTCGGATATCTATCAGGTCAAAGGACTGCTGCGGGGGCCGTCTATTGAAAAGAAAGAAGTCCTGCCTCCGCTGTTTGAGCAGCCGAATAGCACTCCGCAATTCCATTTATTGTGGACTCATCGTGAAGCGGCCAGGAAATATCGGGTTGAGTTGAGCCGTGATCCCAAGATGGCGAATTCGAAGATGCTTGAAACCGAAAATGTTGAGTTCTTCCACAGCGTCGCAGAGGAAGGCTGGTACTATTTCCGGGTGTGGCCTGTCGGGGATGAGAGTAAGTACTTCTCGGTACCGACACCGATTCTGGCGGTGACTTACGGTAAGCCGGGACCGTTGATTACACCTAATTTGCAGACTCCAAAGAGGAACGAAGTCTTCTTGATTCCACGCGGGGTTCCCGTTTCGATCAAGTTTTCGTGGACAGAGTCTCCGGAAAATGAATGGTATTCTTTGGAAATGGCACAGAATCCTGAGTTTACCAAGGCAACCCATATCAAGGTGGAAGCTCAGGAATATGTTTTAAAAAAACCGATCACCAACGGACAATGGTATTTCAGGGTGAGAGGAAGAAATCAATACCGGGCCTCTGCTTGGAGCGAAACAGGAGTGTTCTACTTTGGCGTCTCTAAGTAAGTACTTTGTAGCGGTCCTGGTCATCTTGGCAGGTGGTGCGGCTGGGGCGCAGGCTCGCAAGGTTGTAAAAGCCGAGCAAATTATGATGGATAAAGCGGCGGTCGAGGTCATTCCATTTTCCTCATTGCAGAAGCATATTCATCCTTTCCAAACTGACTGCCGTAATATTTTGCGCGAGCCCAAAGCGGCTTGGGACCAGTTTGAAATTATTAAGATGCCGAATCAGGAAGTCATGCAGTTAAAGATTTCCGGAGAGCTTCAGGAAGATCTGGATATCCGCTTCTGGAGTCGTCGCATTCTTCTTTACGACAAGGACAAGAAACCGTTGGCGCCGGTGATCCTGCCGTTGGTGAATCTTCCTTTGAAAGGGGACGCTGGGAAATTCCTGATTTCATTGAACGTCCCTTTGAATGCGCAAATAATTGCCGTGCCTCTGGAGTTGTTTGGGACGGACAGATTCCGCTATCTGATCACCATCAAGGGTATTAATCAGGAAATGAAAGTGACTGCGATGCCGATTCTGGATAAGGTCGGCAAGGATTTCTGCTCACGCAATCTGATGTGGGCCGGTCTGGGATTGATGGGTGCGGCGCAAAAGCAAGACACCAGTCCCATCATCACAACCTTGGATCAGCAGTCCTTTACGTTTGATACGTTGTCCTTTGAACGCCGGTGGAACTGGAAGGTGGAGCGGTCTATCCGGATTATGGGCTATACCAGTAGTTTTTCTTTCAGTAATTTATTGGGAACATCCGGAACAGAGCGGATTTATGATATCAAAGGGGATGTGGCCCTCACCAAACGTCATTGGACCTATCGCAATCCGCTGTTCAAGGTTCAATATGGGTATTTGCTGGGTGGTGATTTTGAACGTCGACCTTATTCTTTCGTGAAGAGCGCAACAGAAGGTGCCATCGGAATCGGGCAGCATATCAGTGCCACAGCGGGTGGCTATGCAGAGCTGTTTTCGCATAATAACAAATGGTACACAGATGTTTCGCTGCGTGTGCATCCGCTCTATATGGGGTTGGATCATACCTACAGTGGCTTTGGGGTTTCTGGATCTTTAGGCTTAGCCAGACCTTTGGGATATGAAAGATCCGTGGGTGTTTATACCTATGGCAGTTTCTTCCAGGGGAAGCACACGGGTTCTGATGATAAAGACAATTCCAATGTTTCTATCTTTGAAACCCATGTGGAAGTTCGTTATGGATGGTTATTTTAGAACGTAACCTGGATCCTGATGGAAGTAGCGGTCATGGCCTTCTCCATAGGTGCTAGAGCCCCAGCACTTGAGATCTCCTAAAGAAGTCACGGCGCAAGCGTGTATAGGGATTGTATAATTCAGTGTCATACCCAGGGCCATTGCGGTCACCTGACCATACTGAGTTGCCGGAGGTTCTTCCGGAGTTCCAATCCAGGCCCATGAATCCAGTCCTGGCCTTACGATACCACTGTGATCTGCTCCCCAGCATTTGACCTTGCCCGTAGAGAATATCGCACAGCCGGTATAAAGATTCAGCGCTAAATCGGTGGCTCCGCTCAGAGTTGGAACCGCCGTCGGGACATTGATATAGGTATCATAGGCAACATCGACAGGCATGGCTTTAAAGATATTGCGATAGCCCCAGCACTTTGTTGTGCCGTCGTGAATATAGCAGCCACCTTCATAGCCCATAAAGATTTTTATTTCCTTTGTGGTGGTGATTGTATCAATCAGCTGTGGAGTTGATGTAAAGGTGCCAGCAGGAATTGTTCCCGCAAGCATGTTGTTCTGGTTGACTCCCCAGCAATAGACCTGTTTGGTGGCGCCACTATTTTTGACTGCACAAGAGTTGTTGATGCCCAATGCGACGCTTTCAATCCCGGAAGACAGACTGGCAATGTTCTGAGGAAAACTGAAAGAGTTGGCGGTGTCGGTATGACCCACTTCTCCGCGAGAATTATTCCCCCAGCAAGTAAGCCCTCCGAGGGCCGTGATGGCACAGCTATGATTGTAACCCACGGCGATATCCCTGACCCCTGCAGCCAATCCCGTGCCGCCATTGGTGTAGTTTGCCGGAATTAGAAATGGCGCTAAAACTTTATCAGTAGGTGTTGTGGCGAGATTGTTTCCGATTTGGCCGTTAGAGTTTGCACCCCAGCAGTAAACGCCCCCGCCAGTTGTAAGCGCACAGAAGTGAGAAGAGTGGCCGACAACTTTTTTAATACTTGAGATGGGCAGTGTATACTGTGGACGAGAATAGGTACTATGAGAGCCATTACCCAATTGCCCCCAATCATTATTGCCCCAGCATGTGACCGTTTTATTTGCTTTTAGAGCACAAGTGGTGAAAAGACCCGTTGCAACTTGAGTGTATTTGTCGAAGGAAGCTGCGGCATTTAAGGCTGTTGTGCGGGAGGTGTCAGCCATTTGCCCGTTGCCCATTTCGCCGCGTTTATTGACGCCCCAGCATTTTATCCGAGACGAAGTGATCACAGCACAGCTGCTGGTTTCAGTCAGTTGGAGGTCTGTGACCAGGTCACCGGCGATGTTCAGTTTTACCGGGACGTAGCTTTCCTGGTATTGATTGGCACTTTGTGTAGAGGGAAGGCCAGACCCCCAGCAATAAAGATTCTTATCTTCGCCTACAGCACAGCTAGTATCAGTGCCGGCCTGAACTTTGACGGCTTTGACTGGCAGGCTGACGGGGTTTGCGGATGTCCATGTCACAGCACCACTTGCAAGTCCCCGACGGGAGCGGAAGTTGCTGCCCCAACAGTAAACCAATCCTTGCTCAGACAATCCGCAGCCGTGTCGAACATCAGCAGCTACACTGCCATTGACAGAAAGAGATGAAATGTCGGCAGGCAACCCCGTGATTGTTACAGGAATATGATTGGATGCACTTTCAGTTTTACCCCAGCATTTGACTGTGCGGACTCCGGAAACTTCATCAATAGCACAGGCAATTCGATAGCCAGCGGCAATATCCAGAGCTTTTGTGATTGAAGCATGGACCGTGGGAGTGTTGACAGAGGTCGATGCGGGTTGTCCGGCGGTACTTTCGCTATTGCTTCCAAAACACTGAACTTTGTCGGTGGAATCGATGATACAGGTGAAGTTCACACCAACGGCTACTTTTTTAAAGTTACTGCCCGGTACCTGAACAGGGGTGGATGAAGGAGTCGTTGTGCCGTTTCCAAGTTGGCGATACCCATTGGGACCAAAGCAGAAGAGGTTGTTGGCGGTGTCGATATAGCAAGTATGATCGGCATACCCTTCGGCGATGTCTTTGATGTTAGCTGCCCCGGTGATTTCTTTTGCCGTGAGTTCCAGGAAAGTGGAACCGGTGGCGTACATTGTCGAGCCCCAGCAATCCATTTTATTGTCTGTGCGCACGCCACACATATGTCCTCTGGCGCCACGTACGGCGCGATAGCCCGAGGCAATTTGTGCTGTGACAGAAGCGTTGGTATTCGTCAAATCAACCTTCATGGTAGAAGGTGTGGCAGCAACCGCATTCACAGCAGCTGTGACCTGCATATCAAAGCTCTTGGTTGGTCCAGGTAAAACCGAAGTCATTATCGAAAAATAAGTTTTCGCAGTCGTGGCACCCGCAGGAATCGTAACCTCTGTGGGTATAATGTCCGGGTAAAGAAAGTCCAGGCCGGCAATCGCAGAGCCCGAGACGGCCTTCAATGAAATGGTTGTGCTGCTGGTGCTGCTTCGTGAAAGCTGCAGGGTTGTCTCACCCATGGAGTTTGTCTGATTGTAGGAATTGGTTCCTCCGAAGGTGACTATCGGGCCAACGATAAAGTTGGGTGATTGTTTCTCCAGACTGACGTTTCCAACATTATCTGTAGCGCGGATCAGATAGTAGTAGGTGTCACCTTCTACATCCGGCAGCGTGAGACCATCGAAATAAAGAGCCTCTTTATCTTTGACGGCCCAGTCTTTGATGACAGTTGTTCCGGTGGTTTTAACAAGTTTGATTTCATATTTTGCGACTCCGGAATGAATATCCGTTGTCACTGGCGGCAGCAGTCGAGGCGACTGGGTCGTCAAAGAGCGACTATTGAACAAAGTCATGGAGTCGCTGACTGTCGGACCTGTTTTATCCAGAACCACTTTGGTCTTCACACAAGCGCTGGTGAAACCATCTTTGGTACGAATTTTAACCGATACAAAATGCTCACCCTCCACGTTTGGCAGGGTTACCGTGCGTGAAGAGGCAAATGGTTCCCAGATGTCAGAGCATACGGCGCTGTTGGCAAAAGTCATTTCCGAGGATTCGCGTGATGCTGTGATCTTTAGTGGAAGGGATGTCTGGCTGGTATAGGCGTTACCTTCGTTGAAAACCAGGGCGACAGTAGGCGTGTTTTCGCTTGAGAAAATTAACGACATGTCATTCTTGGTTGTACAAGAGAGATGAAGCATTGCAAAGATGACTACGAGAACGCCCTGGATCATATATGTCTTTTCGGTATTCAGGGGGAGGTGTTAAGTCTTAATTTGCGAATGTCTTGTATTGAGACTCCTTTTTGATGACCTAGGGCTGGACCAGGATTAGGGCTACTTTAAAACAAAGCCAGGCTCTGACTGATAGAAGGTGTCATGGTTATGGAACAGGGTTGCGGAACGGTCGTGCGAGTTTCGACCCCAGCACCGCAGATCGCCCATGGACGTAACAGCACAGGCATAATTTCTTGAGACAGAGATTTGTACTACTTTACCGTTTGCAAAAGCGAAGACGTCTTTGGGAATTACGGAAGGAACAGGGGGTGAAAGTGGGGGTGAGAAGTGTCCAAAGGTATCGGCGCCCCAGCAGCGTGCCCCCCCCATTCATGGTGTAGCAGGCTTGTCGTTCACCGATGCTGAGCTCAATTTTTCCTGAGTCGGTGATGGTGTCCATGGACACGGGGACGGCAGTATCAGTGGGGGCGGTGCCTAGAATACCATTGTCCGACCCCCAGCAAAGCAGTGGACCCCAAAGCGAAGCTCATAAGTTCAATTTCTTGAGAGGAATCAATTTGTACAGAGATGGATCGATCTGTTGTGTACGGCAGGTCGTTATTCAGCTTCAGCGATGCGGTGGGAGTATTGCCACTGGAAAACGTCAATGACACAGCATTTTTGTTTACGCAGGAGCAAAGGAGAAGCGCTGAGAAAAAGAATAAAAATATACTCATGTATATTTATTCGGTTTTATTCAGAGACCGATTAACGGCGGTTCGTCACTGTCTCATTAGAAGACAATCTTTATGTTCCCAAATAACTCTTGCGAACATCGTCGTTGTTTAAAAGATTTTTGGCGAGATCCTGCATCACGACGCGACCACACTCCAAGACGTAAGCCCGATGCGATATCTTTAACGCCATTCTGGCATTCTGCTCGACCAGCAGGATGGTCATGCCTTCCTGATTCAGCTTTTTAACGATATCAAAAATCTGCGCGACAATCAGAGGAGCTAATCCCAAAGAAGGCTCATCCAGCAGCAAGAGTTGAGGCTTCGCCATCAAGGCGCGCGAAATTGCCAGCATCTGCTGTTCGCCTCCAGAGAGGGTTCCGGCCATTTGTGAGATGCGTTCTTTCATGCGAGGGAAAAGTTCAAAGCACATATCCAGATCACTTTTGATCTGAGCTGTGTCCTTGCGTGAATACGCGCCCATTTCCAGGTTTTCCAGAACACTCATTTGTGGGAAGACGCCCCGGCCTTCCGGGGACTGGGCGATTCCAAGTCCTACACGCTGGAAGGTGGCGACCTTCTTCAGGTCCTGACCCTTGAAGTGCAAATTCCCAGTGCTTGGGACAATTCCTGAAATTGCTCGCAAAGTGGTGGTTTTGCCGGCCCCATTGGCGCCGATCAACGAAACAACTTCACCCTGGTTGACTTCAAAGCTAATGCCCTTCAGGGCATGAATGGACCCGTAGAAGACATCCAGATTTTCGACTTTCAAAATTGGAGAACTCATTCTTTTTCCTCCACGCCCAAATAGGCTTCAATCACTTTCGCAGAGCTTTGCACCTGGGCCGGAGCTCCCTCTTCGATTTTCACGCCATGATCCAGAACGATGATGTTTTCACAAATGCCCATAACCAGTTTCATATCATGTTCGATCAATAGCACTGTCAGCTTAAATTCTTCACGGATCTTGGCGATGGTTTCCATCAGGTGGTGGGTTTCTGAATGGTTCATCCCGGCAGCAGGTTCATCCAGCAGGATGATCTTGGGATCTGTTGCCAGCGCTCGGACAATCTCCAGCTTGCGCTGTTCGCCATAAGGCAGGGAGTTTGCGGGCTTGTGGGCTTTTTCTTCCAAATGGAAGATCTTCAGAAGATCAATCGCTTTGTCCTGCAGGCGTTTTTCATCGGTGCGGAAGTCTTCGGTCTGTAGAAGTGTATCGAAAAGTCCGTATTTGACATGCTGATGGCCTGCGATCAGAACATTGTCCAGAACAGTCAGATTTTTAAAAAGACGAATATTCTGGAAGGTGCGGGTGATGCCACGATGGGAAATTTCATAAGGTGCCAAACCTTGCAGGCTTTGCCCCTCCAGCAGAACTTCACCCGAAGTTGGTTGATACACGCCAGTTAGCATGTTGAACACAGTGGTTTTGCCAGCGCCATTTGGACCGATCAAGCCCGCCAATTGACCTTTTTTGATTTGGAACTCCAGCGAATCAACGGCCTTTAAACCGCCAAAACGCATGGTGATCTTGCGGGCCTCAAGCAGAACGTCTGACATATTTTCTCCAAACATCGCCGAGTTCCATATCGCCGAAAAGACCTTTTGGTCGCAAAATCATCATCAAAATCAAAGACAGGGAATAGATCACCATACGTAAATCCACACCGGTCAGTTCCTGCAAGGGGCGCAAAGCTTCCGGCAGCACCGTAATAATAATCGCTGCCACAATAGATCCGGTCATGGAGCCCATGCCCCCCAGAACCACCATGATGACGGCATTCACACTTTGCAGGAAGGTGAAGGAGGACGGATTAATAAAATTAGTAAAGTGCGCAAACAAGGCCCCGGCCACACCGGCAAAGAAGCTGGATAGCACAAAAGCTTTCACCTTCATGCGAGTGGTGTTGACTCCCATGGCTTCAGCCGCGATCTCGTCTTCACGCACGCTGAGGAAGCCGCGCCCGTGACTGGATCTCATGACTCGCCAGATGGTGAAGAAACAAATCACAATCCACAAAGAAGCAAACGAGAACGACCAAAGGAACGAACCAAATCCAGGAATCCCAGAAAGACCCCGAGGACCACCTAAAAAATCCATATTCAGCAGGGCCACACGGATGATTTCACCAAAACCCAAAGTCACAATGGCCAGATAGTCACCCTTCAGTCGCAAAGAAGGCAGGCCCACTAAAAAACCGGCAGCAGCGGCAACAAGGCCCGCACCCAAAGTGAAAACAAAGTACTGCACGATCAATAAGGAAGGCGGAGCAAAACTCCAGCGAGTGGAAGCATAGGCTGAGAAATAGGCGCCAATAGCCATAAAGCCTGCGTGCCCCAATGAAAACTGACCGGTGTAACCATTCACCAGATTCAGACTCATCGACATAAGACAGTTCACGCCTGCAAACAAAAGAATCAACTGGATATAGGCATTCACGCTGAAGTTCAGAGCGACACCCAGAAGACACAAACCCAACAGAGCCAAGGCAGGATTCTTGAGTGCTTTCATCACACCTTCTCCACAGAGTATTTGCCCAAAAGGCCAGCGGGCTTGAAGATCAGGATGACAATCAGAATTCCAAAGGCCAAGGCGTCACGATAGGTGCTTGAAAGATAGGCCACAACCATTTCTTCGGAAAGCCCCATGATCATGGCACCGATGACAGCGCCACCCACATTGCCGATACCACCCAGGACAGCAGCCACGAAGGCCTTAAGTCCGATCATCATTCCCATCAGAGGATCAATTTTCGGATACTTCATGCCGACCAGAACGCTGCCGACACCGGCCAGGGAAGATCCCACCACAAACGTGAAGGCAATGATGCGATCCGGATTCACACCCATCAGGCTGGCGACCATAGGGTTGGCACTGACCGCGCGCATGGCGCGGCCGATTTTGGTTTTAAACAGAAGGAATTGCAAAGCCAGCATGGCGACAATGCCCACGGCAAGAACCGTGATGTCGAAAGAGCGGACCTCAACATTTCCGATATTGAAGATCACAAAATCTTTCATGACTTCAGGAAAGACTTTGGGATCGGCACCGAAAATAACCTGTCCGGAATATTCCAGGAACAAGCTGACACCGATAGCAGTGATCAGAACATTTAATTTTGGAGAGTTGCGCAAAGGCCGATAAGCCAGACGTTCAATGACCAGTCCCAGAAGACTGCAGCAGATCATGGAAACAACAATCAGAGTCAGAAGGGTGCTCAAGCCCGGATCATTTTCAATTCCGATCCAGCGAGCGAAGTAGTACGCGGCAAAGGCGCCCACCATGTATACGTCAGAGTGGGCGAAGTTGATCATTTTCAGGATTCCATAGACCATCGTGTAACCCAGAGCGATCAAGGCATAAATAGATCCCAGGCTCACTCCATTGATCAGATGCTGTATGAAATCCTGCATGTCTGTCCTTACGGGTTACGGGTTGATGGTGGTGATGAACTTGCGGTTGTTACCGTCCACCTGAATCACCACGGCACTTTTTACGGCGTCACGGTTTTCATTCAGGCTGATTTTCCCAGTCACACCGGGGAAGTCCTTTGTCTTAGCCAGTTCATCACGAATGGCTTTGCCTGACAAGTCGGGAGCACGTTCGATCGCTGCAACCAGGATTTTCGCAGCATCGTAACCCAAAGCGGCCAAAGCATCTGGCGTTTCGCTGTATTTAGCTTTGAATTTCTTGATGAACTCAGTCACTGCCGGATCGGTGGATTCGGTTGTGTAGTGGTTGGAGTAGTAGTTGCCGTTGATAGCCTCTTTGCCGATCTCGTAAAGTTTGTCAGAGTCCCAGCCGTCTCCACCCATCAGTGGAACTTTCAGGCCAAGTTGACGAGCTTGCTGGGCGATCAGGCCCACTTCGGTGTAGTACCCCGGCACATAAATCGCATCAGGATTTTTTGAACGGATCTGTGTCAGTTGGGCTTTGAAGTCGATGTCGCCGGCTTGATAGCTCAAGTCGGTGACAATTTCGCCACCACGTTTTTTGAATTCAGCAGAGAACACATCAGCCAAACCGACGCTGTAGTCATTTTTCACGTCACGCAAAATCGCGGCTTTTTTCACTTTCAGATTTTCGCTGGCAAACTTCGCCATCACCAACCCCTGGAAGGGGTCAATGAAGCAAACGCGGAAGACATAGTCGCCAACTTTAGTGACATCAGGATTTGTCGAGGCCGGAGAGACAAACGGAACACCGTGAGACTGTGCAATCGGAGCAGCGGCTTTAGAGCGACCGCTGGCAACGCCGCCAAGAATCGCAACAACATTATTCTGTGTGATCAGGCGAGTGATGGCAGAAGCAGCTTCTTCATTTTTTCCCTGATCATCCAAAGTGATCAGGCTGATTTTTTTGCCTTTAACTCCACCAGCGGCATTGACTTCATCCAAGGCCAGGCGAACTCCTTTGTTGGTGCTCAAACCAAAGGTGGCATCACTTCCGGTCAGGGAGTCGTATTCGCCGATAACAATTTCATTTTCTTTTTTGGTACATCCGCTAAGAAGCGGAAGAGTCAAAAGCAATGCTAGGAAAAGATTTTTCATGAGGACCTCGCTGTGGTTGCTTGAACGGAATATCCTATAGAATTCAAACATCTACAGCAGAGGTCAAGATAAAACGTGAGGAAGTTTTAAGTCGCCAGAACGCTGGCCAAAGAAATCAAATCCAACTGATTCTTCTTCTCGTTCTTCGTCACAAGATCCAAAGGCACCTGAATAAGTCGTTCACCTTCAGTTCCGATCATCACATCACAGTAGCCCTTGAAAAGCGTATCCACAGCAGCAGCTCCCATGCGGCTTGCAAGGATACGATCCGCCGCCGTCGGAGAACCTCCACGCTGTTGGTGTCCCAAGATGCAGACTTTCGCGTCCATGCCGGATTTTTTGCGAATAGCATCCGCGAGATCGTAAGCACGTCCCGGTTTTTGCCCTTCAGCGGTGATGATAATGCTGCTGGTTTTTCCGCGGGCTCTGGCATCAACGATGCGATCAATGGCTTTATCCACGGTGGTGTTGGCGTCAGGAGTGAAGATTTCTTCAGCACCACCAGCAAGTCCCACATGAGAAGCAATGAAGCCCGAGTTTCTGCCCATGACTTCCACGATGAAAAGACGATCGTGAGAGGCGGCTGTGTCGCGAATGCGGTCAATCGCCTCTAGTGCTGTGTTCACAGCTGTATCAAATCCGATCGTTTTATCACTGCCGAAGATGTCGTTATCAATAGTGCCAGGAACACCCACAACAGGAACCTGATGTTCTTCCCAAAGTGCGTGAGCTCCGCGGAATGAACCATCACCGCCGATGCAGACCAAGGCGTCAATCCCGACAGCCCTAACATTGGCCGCGGCACGTGCGCGTCCCTCGGGGCGCATGAAATCAGTCGAACGGCCTGTTTTAAGAATGGTGCCGCCGCGCTGGATGATGTTGGCCATATCACGAAGCTGCAGAGGCTCGATTTTATTTTCCATCATTCCAACGTAACCATTGTGAATGCCGTAAACTTCAAGTTTTTGAGAGATACCGACACGAACCACAGCGCGAATCGCCGCATTCATTCCGGGCGCATCGCCACCGCTTGTGTACACACCAATTTTTTGAATTTGCTTTTGAAATTGAGCCATGAAAAGAGGCTACCGGAGCTTTGAGCTATAGACAAAATAAAAAAGGCGTCCTTGTGGGACGCCTTCTTAGGAAATCGAAAGTTCTGGCTAATTACTTAACCATAGCTTTGAATTCAGCACCTGCGCGGAACTTCGGAGCCCATGCAGCAGGGATTTTGATCGCTTTACCAGTTTGTGGGTTGCGACCAGTGCGAGCTTTACGTTTAGCTTTAGTGAAAGTACCGAAGCCAACAAGTTTAACGTCGTCGCCTTTTTTAACAGCTTTCTTGATGTTTTCTACTGCGCAATCAAGGATAGCTTCTGCTTGAGCTTTAGAAACTTTAGTTTCGCCAGCGATTTTTTCGATGAGTTGTGCTTTGTTCATGTGAACTCCTCTTTGGACACATTTGTGTGTCTCTCGTTGTAATTAAAATCTTGATGATAACTCTTCGTCATCCAATGACAGCCTCATGAAAAGACAAAAAGGCAAATTCGTCAATAGCAAAATGTGAAAAGCTCTCTGACTGCGGCTCTCTGTGCGGATTCTAGTGTTTGTCTTCACCTGGATAGTCATCGTCATCAAGGGAAGTTAAAGCATCACTTGAAGAGTCTTTGGCTGGGATTCTGTAGGATTCGCTGGCCCATTCACCAAGATCAATCAGTCTGCATCTTTCAGAGCAGAAAGGGCGGAAAGGATTTTCTGTTGAGTACAAAGCCAAACGCCCGCACTGCGGGCATTTGACCTGTCGAGATTGAGATTCGGTCATAGTCGAAATTTATTCCATGTCCTGCTATTGAAGCAAGACGCAGAGTTTATTGGAAACGCTTAAGTGTTCCAGTAGCAAATACTGCGTTCTGTTTTCCATTTTTGTAAGCCAGGTCATACTGAATTTCGCTATTGGCTAAAGTTCCCTTATGAGCCTGGATTTGGATTAGGTATCTACCAGACAAGTTGTCTGCAGCGCCATTTGCCCGAATCTCAAAAGCTTGGCTATGATTACCTTCTTTATCGGGAATAAGGCTAAATGTATTCTGGTTATTCAAATACAGTGGGTTGTGCGCCATGCCAGCTGCGTCGATTCCAAAGCTAAAGCCATAGCTAAAGTACGAAGCTGCTGGGGGATAAGCTCTAAGAACAACTGCTGGAATCATATTAGGACCAATTGTGAAGCTCAAGAAGAGAGTTCCTGATGTCCATGTGTCGCAATTAGCAAGGCCATAGTCTCTACCCCAGATGTGACTGTTTCTGTCGCAAATTGCTAAGGCCTCTCTAAGGAATTCTTTATACCCACTTCTATTTGTTATTCTAAGGCTTCCAGCAAAATCTCTATTAGCTATGGTATAGCGTGTGCTGCCATCAGCAAAGCCGACAGTTGTAGTTACTATGTTGCCACCACCGGTGCCACCATTAGGTAAAATACAAGCACTGCCATTCCAGATCGTGCCGTTAGCACAAGTCGGAGTGTTGTTATTGGAATCACCACCACTTTTTCCACACGCCACCATAAACAGCGCTGTGGAGATCGCGATCATTGAAGCTAAAAGCTTTTTCATAATAAACCTCTCTCTCGATACTTCTCTTCACTAAGGATGCAATACAGGAGTCGTGCCATCGGCACCGCGTGGTGAGGAGCAAATTAAGAGCATCTGAAGCTTTTGAGGTGTTTACATTTTTTCTTGGTGCAGCCACTTTGCGTCACTTCGGCTCAACGTAAGCGCCTTTAAACCCATTAGTCGGGCCTGTACGTTGGCGCATCTATTGCTGAGTTCAATGGAAACCGAGATTTTTTTCTGTCCTATTTTGAGACGGAGAGGTTTAGATGAAAAATGCGTTGGCGCTTCTTATTGCAGTTAGTGGATTTAGTACTATTTCATTTGCGAACCGGCCCATGTCTCGTACTGAGCCATCTATTCCTTCGGTAAACTCAGGGGTAACTTTTGGACTGGTGAGGGATCTAATTCGCTGCAAAAGTTACGTCGTTAACCCCACTGCCGCGGTGGCAGCTGATGGCCTCCTAGATATGGAAGAGGTGGACAGAAAGATCCAAAATGCCCGAGATCTTAATGATCGTGGGCAATGGCGTCGTCGTGCTGTTGAGCAATGCGTGACATGTGACTCTATCGATATTTCTTCTGGAGATACCGCGGATCAGAAACTGCGCTGTTTGCGAGAACAAGCATCGCGATTGTCCACTATTAAGAATAAAAAGTGGTACAGCGGTGCGGGAAACTTCTATCAGGCGCTTCTGTTGAACACAATTGAGATTAACCTTTTGGATAAGAGCTATGATCCGGACTATATTTCTTATGCAAGAGCATTCCGCTCGGAGGCTCGGCCTCCCTTCTATAATATTGATGGAAGTGCTGGCGTATACTCCTTTTCGACAGAACCGGATGCCACTTTATGGTTTAGGGAGCCATATCGCACTTTGATTTTTGTTGATCATGTAATGCTTCTTCGGCCAGGGGTCTTTGAGAAGTACTTTGCTACATTGCCGGATTCGCAAAAGAAAATAGCAGAAGAAGGAATGCTGAAGAAGATACTTCAAGGGTGGTCTTTTGGTGAGGAGGTTGCAAGGGCTCTTGGCGAGTCACCTTCTTTCCGTGACATGGTTAAAAGGAACTATATCGATGTCGAAAGGGCTCTCGAAAGCCAAGGAGGATACCTTGGTGGAAGCTTATGGATACTACATGCCTATTCAGATGGAGTTCTTGAAAGGATCAAGGCTTCTATTGCGGGCGAGGAGGAGCTTCAGGGTATGCGCATGAAAGTCATAAAAGGAGAAGGTGGCCTGCGTCTTTCTGTGGAAACTCTTGAAAGTCTTGGTAGACATCGCGCCAAAATCGAAGAGCTGTTGGAAATGGATTCACAGTCTGGGCAGATTTCACAGCAGTCTATGTTACAACATTTAAACAGAGCTATTACAGGTGTCGCTCTTGAAAACGACTTGGCTCTATCAGACCACTTAAAAAGAATGATGGGCTTGGCAGCAAGCTTCGATGTGGATGGAGCTGCATTGCTTTTGAAGCCTTTGCTTTGGAGTGGGCAGGGGGGGCAGTTCGTGCAGCTATCTGCACATGCGATCCAAAAGTTGCCATATGCCCGTCATCGCGAAGATATGTATCGCATGCTCAAAAGAGATTTGCCAGAGCTGCGTATTTATCAGGGCCGTATCGGAGCACTATTAAGGGCTGTGGACGATGTTGAATTGAGCGATACGGCTAATATTGATAGAACTGTAGAATCCCTAATTTCATTCCTCAGTGAGAATTCAGAATTTGTTAGTGTGGACTTGCGTGGCAACCTCCTTAGCGAACTTACAAACTCATTGTTCCAGGATACCGAAGATCGTCTTGCAGTTCTTCGCAAGGTGAAGAGCCACTACCGTACAAAGTTGGAGCAACTTCTTACAGATATCCGTAAAGGGATGAAAGAATTGTCTAAAATTGATGAGGTGTATAAGATTCCACCACCAGAAGTTGTTGTCCACCTGCCGTGTCCTGGTTGTATTCCGGCACCTCCGTCCTCTGGTGGGCCTATGCCGATTCCAGCCCCTAGGTCGAGGTAGTTCATGAAGCTTATTTCGCGCATACTCTTTTTAGTTCTTGCTGGATCTTTGCATGCGCATGCGGACTGCTATTCTGATCCGGATGAGCGGACATTAAAAGGTAAACATGGTGAAAGAGCCAAGGCAGAGGTTGTTGATCATTGCCGTATGCAGATACTGGAACTTCAGGCCGAAACTCAGGAGTTGGCAGCAATTCAAAATCTGATTGTGGAGACTGAAAAGAAGTCTTCGTCCTTCTTGAAAGACTACCATGACGTATATCAAAGTGTTTCGGACATTAAAAGACGTCTGGGGTTTTTGACGTCGGATATTAGTAGATTCAAGGGTTCCTTTGACGAGGAGAGCAAGGCCTTTATTGATTGGAGCAGCCGTCTAACGATATTGACGACAGAGATCTCTCGTCTCGAGCTTTCATTTCGGACAAAAACGGTTCTTCCCGAGGACCATCCATTAAAGAAGCTGTTTCATCTTGCTAAACAGTCTCGATCCGCAGAGGTGCGTACTCTTGTAGCTGATTATCTTGAAAAGTATCCAGATGCTCTCTATCTATCCAGTCAGCCGGATTGGAAGTCTCTTCGTGACATGCAGGAGGTAGCTCGTAATGTGCAATCTGGAATGGCAATGGCTCGGTTGCGCCTGGACAAAAGCGGCGTAGATTTTTACGAAAATCTGACGCAGGTAAAGTCTGAGAAAGTAACGGCTGTGCAGATTCAAGCGGTGTATTCCAAGTTCCGTGACGAAAGTCAGCTCACGGAGTTGTTAAGGACGTACCGTATTTTATTGGCTCAGGGAGTTTATCTAATCGTAAAAGATGATTTGAATACCCAAGCCCTGCGTCTGAAGGCTTTGGCTTCGAAGCTAGGGGCCAATGCTCAGCTAGTCCAGGAAGAGCTTGGTAGAGATCTCGCTTTGCTGGAAAAGGCCAGCGCTTTGGCCGCGAAGTCCGAGTCAGTGTACAGCTATAGAGCGCTTCAAACGGCTTTGCGTGCACAGCTAAGCGGGCTGAAGAAGGTAGCGCAACCAGGGGCTGGTCAGACTATGCAGAAGCTAGAGTCATGGTTGAAAGACACAGAAAAGCATTCGGGCCTTCCGATGCAATTGAAGGGTGAAATTCTGTACCTTGAAGTCTTGTCTCTGCAGAAGGTCAGCAAGGTGAAAAAGTGAAGAAGATGTTCATCTTCCTTTTGATTGTGCTTTTCGGCGCTGTAACGTGGGCTTCAAGTTACGGGCGAGTGCGTATCACGGTTCAGCAACCGAACACGGCCCATCATTGGAATGTCAATATGTCTTCCAACGGCACCTCATTGGTCAAATTTTCGCACGCTTTAGGTCATCCGTTGGTTGTTGATCTGTCAAGGTCGCATTTAAATTCTAACCGTGGTACGACCGAAATCAGCGCCAGCTACCGTGAGTTCCATAATGGCGAAACTTGCAAATTCCAATATTCCGTAGAATTCTCGATGAATGGGTCATCTTGGACAAGTATCGGTTATTTTTCAGCTCCGAACACGGGTGATCGCACAACAATTCCAATTGGCCTTTGCGATGGTGAGGTGTGCTCTTCGGATGGTCGTTTGCAAACTAGGATTGAACAGCAGCGTCTCGATCTGCGTAGGCAGGAAATCCGTAACGCTCGGAATAATTTGGAAGACAGTCGTAGGCGTCTGGCTGATCTTAAGAATTCTCTTCGGAAGAAGGCTGCCGAGTCCAGTTTGTTGAAAGGTCCGCGTGGCCAGAATGAGCATGCTGATCTTGAGTCAGAACAGATAAGTAAAAAGCAACTTGCTGAGCTTGAGGAGCTTAAAGATCGACTCGATACTCGGTCTGGTGTTGACGAGGTACTGACTCCACAGACAGTCGCAGAGCAGTTGTTGGCTGAGACGAATAAGGACTTGGCACAACAGCAGGCTACTGATTTGGACGGTGTTTTGCCGGCTGAAGCCAGCGCATTACGGGAGTCTTTGCAGGATCCATCAACCTTGGCCGAGCTTTCTGCAGAAGAACAACGGCAACGAAAGGCCTTGGAGTCGGCGGATACTGAAAATCTTGGTGATCTTCTGTCCGATATGTCTGCGGCAAAGGTGGGGCGTTATCTTCTTACGCATCCAGAGCTTTTCAAGGAAGCTTTGGCGATGGGGATTCGTTTTACACCTGCAGGAGACCTGATTGACGCCTGTGAGGCAGTCACTGGAGCAGAAAACTGCATGCCGGGTGGGCGGAACCTTGGAACTGGCGAACGTGTTTTGTCTGCGCTTGGTATGCTGGCTGGAAATCGGGTGCTTTGGTCAAAAATGGGTCGAATGGTCGGCGAAGGAGTTGAAGAGGTTAAGACGCTTATCAAAGGTGCCGACGGCTTGGCCGATTCGCCAGTCGCTAAAAGCATCATTCGAAATCAGTCTGAAGTGGACTTTAAGGTTATTGACCGTGCTAGCATGCAATTGTCTTTGGATAGGCTTGAAGGTCTCAAGGGTAAGTTGACAGTCGATGACCTGAACAGGATTGCCAAAGATCCAAAGGCCTTTGTTGTCTGGGACTTGAATGCTCACCGGGGGTATAATGGTCGCATCAATATCTATAAAGATATGGGTGACTTGAATTTACGTATATCTGTTGAGCCGGACTCTTATAAGATTATCTCTGTAGGAAGATTGAGCGACAATGAAATTCGTAACCGTTTGAAGAAGGGGCGTGACATTCCTCTAAATCCGTCTGCCGCTAAGGAGTGGAAATGAAATTCTCATTAAGCAGCGATAAAAAATTGAGCGAGCGGTCCATGCAGCTTGAAGAGCTCGTGCTTCTCTTGTGTCCTGATGAGGATTTAAGACCCCTTTATCTTTCTGATGATGCATCTTTGACCGATCTTGATTCACCCTATGACGATGAGATGATTCTTGTGAAGTTGCGTGAGAGATTTGGAGATAATGTCAGCTCTCAGGTATTGCAATTGGATTTACCTGACTTACTACAGTCATTGTACGGAGATCAAAAGTGTTGAGTAAGGAATCAAAAAAAATCAATCCCTATATTCTTGCTGTGGTACTTCTGGTGACTCTTTTTGTGATGGTGCAAACGCAAAAGCCGTTGAAGGCCAGATCTTCCAGCGTTTCGTTTGCGCAGGATGCGGGGTACTTTTATCTTCCACCGGGCAGTCCAAATGTTTCTGGTGTGACAGAAGATCAATATCGTCAGTTGATCGCAGAATTTCAAAGCAAGTACATAATGCCTGTCTATAATACGACAGGAAAACCTCTGGTGATCTCTTACGACTGGGAGAATCCGTATTTTGCGGGTGGCTCGATGGATAAAGGCACTTACTTTCAGGTGATCTTATGGGGTGGACTTGTGCGGGCACCAGGGGCTTCTTTGGAAGTTCTGGCTGGTATTTTATGTCATGAGATCGGGCACACGATGGGGGAAGAGCCCCGCCAAACATTCACAGGTGCTGAGTGGTCTTCTTCTGAAGGGCAGTCCGACTTCTTCGCGGGCAGAACATGCATTCCTGAATTTCTAAAGGCCCATCCCGAGTTGGCGACAAAGGTCAGTACCGAAGCGCTGTCTGTTTGTGAAGGCAATCAACTTTGTGCCAGAACAGCCCAAGTGGGTTTGGAAATGGTTCGATTCTTTCAGAAATATGATTCTCAAAAATCGGCTCCAGTTTCGTTGCTGACGCCAGCTCCTGCTTCGAAGGAGCTTTTACGTAATGTCTATCCATCTGTGCAATGCCGTCTGGATACCTATACGGCAGGGGCACAATGTCAGTTAGGCGGGACCTGTCGTCCCCCGGTCTGCTGGCTTCCGAACTAGCAGGAATAATCCCAGAACCACAATCAGCACACTGATCCAGCTTGAAACCGAAAGCCCCAGTGAAGGACCCCGGAAATCATCGCGGAAGGACTCCATCAGCAGTCGACCCAGTCCATGCAAAACCATCCATAGGAAAAAGATGCTGCCCGGATTTTGCAGCCAACGAGGGCGAAGAGGTCTGGCAATAGATTCTGTTCCCAATAAAACAAACAAGACACCCAGTTCCCACAAAGAAGCATAGGCTTGAGTGGGGTGGCGTCCGGCAACAGCCCAGGGAAGTTCACAGGTTTTTCCATAGCAGCAACCCGCAAGGAGACAGGCCATTCGACCTAGCATATAGGAGAGTGACATCACGGGTGCAAATAAATCCAGATAATCTTCAAGGCGAACCCGAGCCATAAAGACTAAATAGATAACACTGCATAAGGTGGCCAGGATCGCCCCACCATAGAAGACAAAGCCACCATTCCAGAAATAGAGAATGCGAAGATAGTCTTCCTGATAATAAGGGAAGCTTTCATAAAAGACGTGGAAAAGTCGTCCGCCAATAAAGCCGCTGACCATGATGATGAGACTAAGGTCCAGAGCCACCTTGCGGGAAAGCTCACGCTGATCTGCGCGGCGAGTGACCCATAGAAGCCCCAGGCAAACGGTGAGACTCAGAATGAGATAGTAGGTCGGAATGGAAAGATTGGGTGAAATTGAGATGGTGGGAAACAAGCTTCCTCCGCTATACCGACGATAGACTTAATTTTCTTTCATTACAGGAAATATTCAAGACGATTCTAGTCAAGGGGCTGTAACTAAATACATAATAGTTCCTATATGAAATTGCATCCGGCTGAAATTGCCAAAGAAATTCGGGATTTCTCTTTCTTCAAATCCTTTACGGATGACTTGCTTTTGCAAACGTCTGTTATGATTCATACCGAGTCATTTGCGGCCGGAACCGTTCTTTTGCAAGAGGGTGCAACAAACAGTTCCTTGTTCTTTCTGCGAACAGGCAAAGTGGAAGTTTCGCTAGCCTCTGAAGTGATTGCCACATTGGACACACCGGGTGAAGTTTTCGGTGAAATGAGTGTCATCACTAAAAATCCGACCTCGACTACGGTGAAGGCGCTGACTGCGGTGGAATGCTTTGTTATTCGTACAGAAGACTTTGCCCATGTGCATCCGAAAGACAAAGACCGTTTTCAAGCTCTTCTTTTTCAGATCTATTGCAATGTGCTGACCGAGCGCCTGGTGAAAACCAATGAAAAGGCCCGCCTGTTTGAAATTCTGAATCGTGAACTTCACGAAGCTCAGCAGAAAATTGAAAAAGTCGGTGGACGAGTTTTGTTGGTAGAACCGGATAAAAAACAGCAGCTTCCAGTGCGCATGGCATTGGGGGGCACGGGTGTCCATTTGGATATTGCCAATGACTCGGAATCAGCCCGTCAATTCCTGGCTGAGAATAAATACGATCTGGTTCTGTGCGAAGAAGGCTGTGTTGAGATCTTAAAAGAGGTCCACGACAAGAAGGCCGCTAATTACTCTGTTCTGCTGACCAGTAAGGATGTGCAAGGAAACCTGCAGATCCTTAAGACGAACCGCCATGTGGATCATATTGTTTCCCGGGATGCCGAAGATCGCAATGTCACGATTCGCTATATCCTGACTGCCTTAGGAAAATTGCTGAATAAAGACCTTTTTGGTATCGAAAAATATCTGACTTGGGGGGTAGAGGTCCAGAATAAGCTGGTGTCCTGCTCTAACCAACGTGAGGGTCTGCGTGAAGATCTTTATGGGTATTTCAAAAAAATGGGTGTGCGCTCGACGGTCCTGGATCGGGTGAACACAGTCGTTGAAGAAATGCTGATGAATGCGATCTATGATGCCCCTGTGGATTCCCAGGGGAAGTCCATCTTCAATCATGTTTCCCGTAAAGAAGAAGTGCAGTTGGATACCCACCAGCAATCCCAGTTGCGTTATGCCAGCGATGGAGTGCTTTTGGCTGTTGCGGTAAAAGATCCATTTGGATCTCTGACCAAAGATATTATCATCGACTATCTTATGAGTTGTTATGGCGGTCAGGCGGGTAGCATGAATGCTGACAAAGGCGGCGCTGGGCGTGGGCTGCATCAGATTATCGAAAATGCAGACCTAACTATATTCAATGTAAAAAAAGGCGTGCGCACCGAAGTGATCTGTCTGTTTAATATCGACGGACAAAAGCGTGAAGCACAGCCTTCTTTCCATTATTTCTTCGTATAAAGCAGCAATCCTATCAGCATCTGCCCCAGCAAAACACAAGGCACTGTGGGTAGATTTGTGGATTGCAAAGAAACAACAAATCCCAAACCACTGCCAACCAAAGCAATGACTAACATTTTAACCAGATAGCTCTTGAGATTGTGGCTGCGTGAAGCGGCGAAGCTGGTTGCGATGAACAGACTTCCCATCGTGTACAGGTAGCCCATGCTCTGAATGGCCATTGTGGTCAGCAGTAAAGTGCCCAGATCAAAAAGATGGTTCTTCCAATTGCGGTGAATGGCACTGTGATTTGCAAGTTGGAAGGATCGCAGCGACAGATCCCGCCAGTTGCTCAGCAGGAAAGCTCCAAAAAGCGATGCTCCCAGCAGACAGCCGATGGCACCGGCGTCACTCATCACCGCCAGATCACCAAAGTAAGAGGCCGCAATATGACTTTCCAATGCTGGGGTCATATAGCTGATCAGATAGGTCAGTGCCAGAAAGAAGACGAACAAGGTTAGATAGATATGATTGCGGTCGGACTTGGATCTAATAAATAAATCAGTCAACAACAGTGTGACCCAACCCAAAGAAAGTCCGATCAGCAGACTGATACCATGAAAATCAGTTTCCAGCAGAATGTTGATGACAAGCCCCAGGACAATTCCCAAGGAAGCTCCTTGTCCCAGAACAAAGATCTGCGCGCTTTTTTCCCGGGCGGTCCATTGTGCCCCGATCAATGCCAGAACACCTGCCATGATGACAGAGGAAGGCAGAGACCATTTATAGATTTGTAAAAGAGGCAGAAGCGATGTCATCGAATCTCCAAAGAGCGAAGGTTTTTCCAGACGGAACTCAAAGGGCGATGAGACACCAGAATCAGTGAGCTTTGTGGGTGTTCATTCAAGAAGAAGTTCAAAGCTTCTTCCAGAATATGCCCGGATTCCTGATCGACGTGGTTGAACGGTTCATCCAGAATCAGCAGACGAGGTTTTTTAGCCAGGGCCGAGGTCAGAAGGATCTTCTGTCTTTCCCCGCCGCTGGCTGTATTCCACTTTTTATTCAGATCCAGATTTTTAAGCAGTCCTTCGTTGGGGGACGGTGTGCCCAGAACATCCTGCAGGGTCAGTGGCAGGTGAAAATGTAAATTTCCTAATTGAGGCAGATACTGCACCTCTTGCAGGGGCACATGGAAGTTGTATGTTCCTTTGAACGGCTTATGCAGACCCAGAAGAGTTTTCAAAAAAGAACTTTTGCCGGAGCCATTTTCACCTTTTAAAAGCAACACTTCACCTTCCCCAAGATCAAAACTGATCTCGGGAGAAAGGAAGTTGCCTTCAGGGCTCAGAACCCGGACTTTATCAACTTGCAGCAAGGACTTCATTGAATCGCATTTCCTAAAATCTTTTGCAGAGCTTCGACAGAGACCGCTTCACCTTTTGTTTGCACGTAAGAGGGAACAGTCACCACTTTGACTCCGGACAGTTCCTGGAATCTTTCCAGAGTTTTGTGGGGAGCGGAAGGGCTTGCCAGCAAAATTTTTACGTTCTGCTCTTTGGCCATTTTGGCTGCCAGAGCCATTCGGGCCGCTGACGGTGGCATTCCGGGCTTGTCTTCAAGAGAACCCGCAGACTCCAGTCCGTAAGATTTGAAGAAGTAAGTAAATTCTTTGTGGTATTCCATCACTTTGATCTTGGGAAGATTCTTGGCCACTTGTGCGTGCAGATCTGCCATGGTCTTTTTAAACGTATCATAATTCTTCTGGAAGAAGGCTTCTTGTGAAGGCAGCGCTATTGATAGTACACGCACAACTTCCTGACCGCCTTCGGCCAGCTTCAATGGATCCAGATTGAAATGCGGATTGCCGTGGGCATGAACATCCCCCAAAGAGCGATCAACAATTCCTTTGGGAATTTCCAGAGGTTTGACAGTTTTTCCAAGAAAGCAGGAACCGGCCCCACCGTCTTGAATTTTACTGTTTCCGGATTTACTGAGCACTTTGGGAAGCCAGCCCACTTCCAACTCCAATCCCATAGCGCAGACAATGTCAGCCCGGTTGACCTTGAGAATATAATCGGGACGAGCTTCGGCAAAATGAGGATCTTCGGAACCGTTCAGCAGGCTTTGCACTTCGACCTGATCCTGGCCAATCGCGCGAACCACCTGGGCAATATCCGGAGTTGTCGTGACAACTTTGATTTTGGCTTCGGCGGAAAGAGCAAGACTGAAAAGTGTACAAATAAGATATTTCATAGATGTCCTTTAGAAGGAATGCGCCGGGTGTGCACCCAGAATTGCGACCCACTGGAATTCAAGCTTCTGGTTGATCGTATCGGATTCACCCTGATAAGTTTGATTATCATAAGTGTAAGCCACACGTAACAACGAGAACTCACTGTTTTTAAATGTCAAAGTCGGTACGACTGCATAGTTCAGATTTCCTTGTCGGGAACCATCGCTGACAGATGTGCGGTTGAGCTCTGAGAAAAGATCCATACGCAGACCCAGGAAGAGCCGTTCGGAAAGAGCTGTTTGTGGGAATACATAGGCGCCGATCTCTTCTGTCGTCTCAAGGCCCGGGCCGCTTTGATTGCGATACCAGAGTTCTGATTGCACCAGAAGCCGGGTCGTTTTTCCTTCAGTCTTCTTAAATACGAAATCAAAACCATACAGTTGGGTTTTTAGTTCCTCAGCGTCGGTTCTGCCCAGATAGTTGGCGCCCCACTGTAAGGCTCCACTTTCACCCATATCTACAAAATTCACAGCATGCAGATAGTGCGTGGGAACATGAGGTTTTTCACTTCCGCCATGACCATGTTCGTCGTGATGGTCATGGCTTCCATAGGTGTATCCGTTGGTCACTCCGACTGTGATGTCCCAATAGGCTTCTGTCGGCAGCAGAGTTGAAAACTCCGCTCCGGTGTCAGCAACGCCTTCTTCGCCAAAGAAATCTGATTGTACTCGGGGAGCGGAGACAAAGGCCCAATCGTGTCTATGGGTCTGATTCAATTTACCGACACCCAAGAAGAACTTTCCGGCGCGGAATCTTGAGTTGGGAATAAGTTTGCTGGAGCCGACATAGGCCTCATGCACTTCGGCAACGAACTCACCTTCTTCATTGTGAGCCGCAAAGTTCAAAGTGGCATCAAAGGTCGGATCAAGTGGGCCGAAGAAAATCAGTTCAGCAGAGCGGACATCCAATTTGTTTTCTGTCGAATCTTCAAAGTGCAAAGGGGCGACAAAGTCCAAGGCTGCCGCTGACTGCATGTTCTGCAGAATTTGGGCGTGAGCGTGGGGGGCCGAAGCTAGCAAAAGGATAAGTACTAAAGATCTCATTCGGGGCATCCTTTGATGAGTAAAGTTGTCTGTTATTCAGCTTCTAGCATCGCCACTTTCTAAATGCAATATATTTGCATTTAGAAAGTGGACTGAGAACTGAACCGCTGGGGATGGAAATTAAGGTATTGAAATTATTAAATATTACTAAAATTGAGCGTGGCATATTGAGGGGCAGCGAATCGTTGCATTTCAGAGTCTGCGGTTGCGGACCTCAGGGGCCTCAGCTACAACGGGGGCATGCCTGGATTGATTCGTTTTCGCTGGATTGCCATTGTCTGTTTGTTGCTTGGAACGATCCCACTCTTGAAGTGGGGTTATTTAGATAAGCGGCACTTCCCATACATCATCGCCGTGTTGGTGCTGTTGGGAGTTTTAAATGTTCTGGGGCAGGGTATTTGGCCGAAAAAAGAAGAATATGGTCAGAAGCATGTTCTGGTTCACTTGTGGGTGGATCTGCTGGCGGCGGTGGGGCTGTTGTTTGTAAGTGGCTCTGCCAATAATCCGTTTGTCAGTATTCTGTGCATTCATTCCTTCTTGGGTGGAATGCTGCTTAGAAAAAAAGCCTCCTACCTGTTTGGGGCATCCGTCTTATTTTTACTTTTGATTTTGCAGTATGAAACTTATCTGGATGCGCAAAACACTGTGGGCATTGATTTCTCGGAGCTGTCATTGCGCTTTCTTTCGCAGTGGGTGTTGATCACGGCTTCTTGGTTTGTCAGTCATTATTTCTCTGCGCTGTTGGCAAAAAAAGAACGTCGTATTCGCCTGCTTCAGGATCGTCAGCATCAGGCGGATCGTTTGAAATCTTTGGGTGCCTTGACGGCGGGTTTTTCGCATCAGTTGGCAACACCGATGAACTCCCTGAAGCTTCGTATGGAAAGGGGCCTTCGTAAGCTGGACACAGACGTGACTTCCGCGCGGGAAGAACTGCAAAAGGCGCAAAGCTCTTTGGATGAATGCGTGGACGTGTTTCAGCACATGGCTTCGGTCTTTTCCCGTTCTTCGCAAAGTGAATTGCAACATGTTGAGTTGCAAACTTTGGTGAAAGATCTGGTGGCTGTCTGGGAAAAAGAAAATCCTGTGGTTAAAGTGGAAACGCACCTGACAACAGACAGCTTGCCATGTCGATTGCAGACCCTGGCTTTTTCTCAGACGTTATTTGATCTTTTGGACAATGCCTTGGAAGCTTCTGGAGTTGAGGCGACATTGTATGTTCGCCTGTATCAGAAGGACGCGTGGGCAGTGCTGGAAGTGGTCGACAAGGGGTCTGGAATTTCGCAAGAGATTCTGTCCCGCTTGGGAGAGCCTTTTGTGACTGGTAAAGAGGCCGGTAACGGACTGGGTATTTATTCCGCGCAAATGATGGCGCAGGCTTCGGGGGGAGATTTCTCGATTGCCAATAACACTTCTGGAAAAGGCGTAACGGCACAAATCCGCCTGCCTTTGGAGGAGAGATAAGATGGAACAACTGCATACAGCTAAAACAATTTTGCTGGTGGAAGATGACAAGGGCCTTCGTGAGGTCCTGACAGAAGAACTGCAAGAGCGCGGTTTTCAAGTCAAAGCCTTTGCCGAAACCCCGCAATGGTCGGAAGTTCCTCGTCTGGACTGGGCGTTGTTGGATCTGCGTGTGGGCAGTGAAAACGGTTTGGATTTTCTGAAAGAGCTTAAAAGTCGTTTCCCTGAAGTCAAAGTGGTTATGATGAGTGGTTTTGGCAGTGTGGCTTCGGCAGTGAAAGCCATGCAACTAGGGGCGCACAACTTTATCGCCAAGCCTGTGACCGTTGAAATGATTCTGCGAGCTTTCGCTGAGCAGGGAAGTGAAACGGAGCTGCCGGAAGAAGAGATCTCTTTGGCGCGTATGGAGCGCGAATATATCGACTATGTTCTGCAAAGTTCTGAAGGCAATATCACTCAAGCCGCGAAGAAGCTGGGCCTGCATCGTCAGAGCCTGCAAAGAAAGCTCCGCAAAAACATCCCCCGCAAATAAAAAAGGCGCCTATGTGGCGCCTTCTTCTTTTTCTTTCTTTTTATTTTCCAGGAACATCAACAGAAGCAGAAGTCCTACGCCACCAACGATGGCCATGTCTGCGATATTAAATGCAGGCCAGCTCCAGCGGTTGTACAAATGGAAATCCAGGAAGTCGATCACGTAACGGAAGCGCACGCGGTCGATGTAGTTTCCAATCGCACCACCAAAGATGCTGGAAAGAGCGATGATTTGCTTTGTGTCAGTGTCTTTCACTCCACGCAGGATGCCCAGGATGATCACCAGTGCGATCGGTGGCATGGACAGGAAGAAGATCTCACGGAAGGAAGGATGGCTTTCAGCCAGGAACCCGAAGGCCGCACCGAAGTTTCTTACATATGTTAGATTGAAGAAATTCGGGATTACGATCACGGACTCACCCAGGTGGAAATGGGTGTGTACGTACACCTTCACCAGTTGATCCATGGCTACCAAGAAGCCGGAAATAAGCACAAGCCAAATATATTTGTTCTTCATATGGGGGGCAGTATAGCCCAACTCCTGCCGGATATTAAATGATTTCGTAGAGATATAAGCTTACTTCAGAAGGGCTTTGGAGCGGCTGTAGCCGACTTTGATCAGCATGCGAAGGGCTTCCAGATCGGAACTCAGGTTGAACTCACCTTTGACTTCCTGAATCATGGCTTTGGAGCCGCAATCCAGCAGATCGACAAGATCCTGGGTGTGAGACATCGTCGTTAGTGTCTTTTCGGTGTAGGACACTTGGGTTTGAGCAACAGGTGCCGGTGTTGCCACGACCATCTGTTGAGCAGGAGTCATCATCGGTTGTGCCTGAACGGCAGCAGCGGCGGCGGCTGTCATGACAGGTCTGTCGAGCTCGCCCATCATACCTGCCAGACTTTTCAGCTCATTTTTGAAATTCTGAATGGAAGGTCTTTCCAAAGAATGATCACCATCGCGAGTGGCTTTCAGATACAAACTGACCAGAATATCCGGAGTCGTTGCCATCTCCTTGATAGAGCTATTCTGCACCATAAGCCACTGGTAGGCCTTGAGCATCGTCTCTTTCGTGTATGCCTGTGGTGGCAACGGATTCATGGTCATTAATTAAAAACTCCGCGGGTGAGGGAGCCCAAACTACAGAGTTCATAACTTTGAGTCAATGCAGACTAGGGGCTATTTCCAAACATTATGTGCTCAAAAAATACGCACCTCTAGATAGGGGGCCTGTCTGCCTATTACAAAACTAGAGGCGACGCAGAAAGGCTCTGTTTATGAAAAACTTTTTCTTGATTTCAGTCTTTTCGTGTTCAGCGGAACGCAAGAGAGATTCGCCTTTTTGTCTTTGGAATTCTGAAGTTTGCCGGGCAGATGTGTTTCGCGCGAAACCCAGCTTAAAAGAAAACTGCCGGGAGGTCCCGGCAGTTTTGTGTGTGAACTTAGTTGGAATAGTCTTTGGCAACGATTCCGTATTTTTCGATCTTACGCAGAAGCGTCTTCTTGGGAATGTTCGCATGCAATGCTGTCTGGTTGATGCGTCCGCGGAAGGTCTTTAAAGCCTTGATGATAAATTCTTTTTCAAAGGCTTCTTTCTGCGCGTTGAAATCCAGATTTTCACCAGAGTATGGAACGATATAGCTATCTTCCATATCATCAGAGTCCAGACTCAAGTCACTGTCCTCGTCGTCACCCAGCGTGGCGTGTGCCTGAGCCGCAGATCCAAGGCCTGCTGCCGCAACGGTTTGGGCTGTCTCCTGAGCTGGAGGAATATCGATCAGATTCGTACCTGTCGCCATCAACAAAGCTTCCGGCAAAGAAGCGATCGTGATGATGTTGGTCATTTCCAGAACGAAAGCGTGTTCGATCACGTTTTCAAGTTCACGGATATTTCCCGGCCAGGAATGCTTTTTCAGAACCGCCATCGCATCCGGAGCAATGCCGTTAATGCGTTTACCGTGAGCCTGGTTGAACTTGCGGATAAAGATGTTCACCATGTGTTCCATGTCATCTTTACGTTCAGCCAGAGCAGGCAGGAATATAGGTACAACGTTCAAACGATAGAACAGGTCTTCACGGAAAGTTCCTGCTCTGATCATGTCTTCCAACGGACGGTTGGTGGCCGCAATGATACGAACATTGGTTGGGAATTCACGATTGGAACCGACGGGAGTGAACAGCTTTTCCTGAAGTACACGCAGGATTTTCACCTGCATCAGTTGTGGCATGTCGCCGACTTCGTCCAAGAACAAGGTGCCGCCTTCAGCAAATTGGAATTTACCGATTTTGCGTTGATCAGCGCCAGTGAAAGAACCTTTTTCGTGTCCGAACAATTCAGACTCGAACAGGTTTTCCGGGATGGCAGAACAGTTGATCGCAACGAACTTTTCGTCTTTACGGGCCGAGTTGAAATGGATGGCTTTAGCCACCAATTCTTTACCCGTACCGGAGGCGCCACGGATCAGAACCGGGGTTTCAACTTTAGCCAGACGATGGATAATGTTGAAGACTTTCTGCATTTGGGAAGTGTGACCGATGATTTTACGGCCTTCTTCAACCATGACAGGTGCAGAAGCTGCGATATTGGAAATCAGGGTGTGTGCATTAACGGCTTTGTCGATCAAGGCGATCAGGTCATCACCAGCTACTGGTTTTTGCAGATAGTTGAAGGCGCCGTCTTTAACTGCCTGGATAGCGTCGTTCAGGGTTGCGTGCGCAGTCATGATCAGAACAATCGTCCCTGGATCAAGCTCTTTGATCTGGCGAAGGGTTTCCAAACCGTTCATGCGAGGCATGTCCACGTCCAGAATCACAACATCATACTTCTTATCACCAGCTTTGATTTTCTCCATGGCATTGACGCCATCGAAAGCTTCATCAACTTCGAAGCGCTGTGTGACTGATAAAGCGGACTTTACTGAAAGTCTTAAGCCCTGATCGTCATCAACAACCAAAACCTTAAGCATGTGTACCCCCTTGCTCGATTGGTAGTTCTACCGTAAAAGTCGATCCATTACCATGGGAAGATTCTACAAAAATACTTCCCCGGTGCAGTTCCGTGAAATATTTCGCCAAGTACAATCCAAGGCCAGAGCCTTTGATCGGCGAGGACTTCACGTTCTTAGAGCGGAAAAATTTCATAAAGATGTTTTGTAACTCATCCTGAGGGATGCCAGGGCCCTGATCGGCCACTTGAACGATGACCTTGGTGTCGGTCTCTTCGCTGCTAACCATGATTTTCGTGTCTTCAGGACTGTATTTGATGGCGTTTTCAACCAGGTTTGAGAAGACCTGTTTCATCAGCTCAGGGTCCACCGGCACCGGGAACATCGGCTCCAACTCAGACACGATCTGGATACGTTTCACTTTGGCAAGGAACTCATGCTTGCGGATAACCTCTTGAAGCAGGTTATTGATGTCCTTGCTTTGCAGGTTCAGTTGCACACCCTGACTTTCAATACGGCCATAGCTTAAGATCGCATTGATGAATTTCAAAAGATCATCGGAAGAATGTTTGATCGTATCGACAGCCTCGCGCTGCTGGGTGCTCAATGCGATATTGTCCGACAGGATCACATCGGTCATTCCCTGAATACGCGCAATCGGTGTCTTCAGGTCATGGGACATCATTGAAATGAAGTTCGTCTTAAGTTCTTCCACCTGACTTAGCAGTTTATTCTTCTGGTAGTACTCCCAACTGCGTCGGTTTTCGACGATCAGGCGGTAGGGGATGAAGAAGTAATAGCACAAGAGGATGGTCAAGAGAGGGGCTGCCATAGGAAGCCACAAACCCAGAGTCCAGAAGGCAATAGCGGAGATAAGGATGAAGCCAGTTAGTGTGGCTCCCAATACCAGAAGACCTCGTGTTGGCTTCATTGTTAGAACGACCTGAGTCGTTAAGATCGATGCTATCAGAATGAAGAGCCAGCTAATGTATTTGGAGACTTTAATAGGGGCGGAGTTTTTAATCAAAGTGTCGATGATATTGGCCTGCATCTCGATGCGGGTCATGGCCATTACGTCACGGCTGAATGGCGTAGTGATGTATTCGGCCTCGTTCAGGCCAAGGTCTGTTCCGACAATGACTATTTTGTCTTTGAAGCGGGAAAGGTCTGCCTGTCCGTTGAGAATGGACTCGAATGATGTCGACGGATAGGATTTTGCCGCGTGGAAGTCTATGTATGCCTGATCTGTTCCATAGAAATCAAATAGCCCTCTTAAGCTTGGAAGATCGGCGGCCTGTGGATTTACAAGTGCTGCCAAGCGGACTGGCAACATCGTTTGATCCTGGTAGGTCAGAATCATACGCCGCGTGACCCCGTCTTTGGCGAAGTTTACTAGGTCAGTTGTTTTCGGCGCAGGAATCGTAGCTACCTTTTCCAAAGGATCCGCAAGGAAGAGTTGATCTTCTTCCCCCTTCATCTGGGTAGTGCGTCCAGCAACATATACGTGGGGCGTAGAAATGATGGCAGCTTCCCAAGCGTTCTTGTCATTAATGCTTCCCGGGGTCTCATCGAGAATGAAATCATATGCGATGGCTTTAGTTCGGTGGGTGGCTAACGCTTGAAGGAGGGCTATTTGCTCTTTGGCGGAGGGGAAACCTTTATAGAGTTGTACCGTCTGTGGTGTGATGTAAATCAGTTCAACATTGTCGGAAACGGTGTCGCCAATTTTGGCCCGAACCCGAAGATCATAGAGGTATGACTCGATATATTCTAGATTTGTCTGCGCAATGAAAAATGAAATCCCCACTGCAAAGAGCATTCGCAGCGCAAGAGCTTTAAGTGAACTTTTCGTTGAAGTTCCTGATTTCTCGTCAAGAGAGGGAGGGAGAGCCATGATATCCTGTCTTTTAACGAACCGGGATACAGCCGCCGCCACTAGTGTCGCCGCCCCCTGGCCCAGCTTTTGGATTTGTGTTAGGCTTGGGCTTTTGAGGTTTGATTTTTTTGATATGAGTCTGTTGTTCCATATAGTCCTCTAGCAGGAGGCCCTGCTTAGTTTATAATACATAAAAGTAGTTCCAAGCAAGGTGCGGGTGCGGTAGCAGAACTGACCGTCCTTTTGATGCTTGTTGCCAGTGCCTTTTTTGTGAATGAACATGCATCCGCCGCCGCACATAAAACGTGCCCAGCAGCTTTGGCAGTTGTTCTTTTCAATCAAAGGAGCGCTTTCATTTTCCATGCGAGCGAAGTCCACGTTGGTGTTTTCACCCACTTTTTCTTCTTTATTCCCAACTTCCCAAGGGCAGGTGAAAAGGTTGTTCTTGGCATCCATGACCAGAAATGACTTTCCTGAACCGCAGAAGTTTTCAGTCTGTTGCTGGTTGTCCAAGGCGTTGAAATACTGGTTGAAGAGAGCGATCTTGCGCAGCTCGGTTTCGCCGCCTAGAGAGTAGGCCTTAGCGGCTATGCTGTTCATTTGCTCAACATAGTTTCGATTGCTGGCGTCGTCGTTTTCTTCAACTGAGTATGTGAACTCATAGCGGTCTGCATTTAGTGACTGGAAAAACTCATGGGCCCTTACAATTTCCAGATTGTTGCGATTGAAAACTCCGTGCAATGTCAAAGAGCCCAAATCACTTCTGGAGGACTCCAGCAGTTTTAATCCTTCAACTATCAGAGAAGTGCTACCGACACCGTTTTTAGTTGGGCGTGCTTTATCGTTGATTTCAGCTGGTCCGTCAAGGCTTACGGTGATGTTCGCTTTGAGCTGTTTAAGTATATTCAGAGTTTTTTCATTAAAAAGAGTTCCATTTGTCACGATGGAAAAGCGAGTTGTAATGTCACGACCAGCTGTCATCAGTTGAACATAGTTGCCGATTTCCTGAATACCATCCGGATATAGTAGAGGCTCGCCACCCAAGAATGTGATATTGAAGCTGCTGCCCTCGGGGAGGCGCTCCAGGAATAGTTTAATCTGAGGCAGAGTTTTTTCGACATTAATTTTGGTTTGTGCCGAACCATAAGTGCCATCTCCACCCGCAGCACAGTAGGTACATTTCAGGTTGCAGATTTGAGTAACGTTGATGGTAAGGCTGCGAATACCAACGGACACGTTGCCCGATTTTACTTCGGGGTTGTTTTCAATCTCCCACGTGGTCAGCGCATTGTAGGCCCCGGACAAAGAAGGTTCAGAATTGGACATTTCATTCCAAGTGTCTTCGGAAATTTCGGCGACTTCGAGGTTTCGGGCATGGAATGCCAACGGAGATCCTTGTCCCCATTTAAATGCCACAATGTCCTTGTATCGTCTTTGTTCCATAGTCACTCGGGTATTTGCAATAAGTGTTCCATAATGAGGCAGCGGGGGTCTGTAATTATGTCCTGTAATTTCAATATCTTACGTTGTGGCTCGGTGGTGTATTTTGGGCCCCAAGGGCCCTCGGGTGGGGGCAAAAGGAAACTATTTCAGAGTTGTCTAGTTGGTAGGTAGAGGACTTAATCCAGTCCTGCAAAGATCCGATAGGACGTATGTGAAAAATAGATCATTTTCTCATCCCCCATTCAAGCTCCTCGTCATAGGAGGAAGCCTTTTGCTTTTCTCCGCTCTCGGTGCCTTGGCTTTGTTGAGTATTAAAATGGATTCCCTTGATAGCCTTAACTTAGACCTGAGCGGCTATTTAACTGCACCGGAATATCCATTCAAAAGCGAAGTCGTCGAAGTCACCCTTTCTTCTTACAAGCGGGGCCATAACGGCGATGAGGGATTGGCCGTTGAAGATGTTACTGCCACCCTAAAAGAAATCTCTAAAGAGAAGCCAAGAGCTATAGTTTTAGCTCTTGGCACCCCGGAGATTAAGGGAAGCCGCAAAGCATTGGATTTGTTTGTAAAGGAAAGTGAGAAGATTCCAAATCTTTTCTACTATTCAAGGTGGGGGCAGCCGACTGGAGGAGCTTTCAATAATACTGAACCATTCAGTGCGTTTAGTCGGCAAATAGGGAATAAATACGCCATTGATACTAAGCTCGGCGGAAAAGACAATAAGAGTCGACGCTTGGTTCTTAGTATGAATGGTGTCGACTATGATGATGAGCTTGTGGGGCTTTCAGACGTTATGGGGCTGCAGTTGCCAGCACTGGAGCGCATGGAAGGGAGCTTTAAGCTTTTCAACTCTATTCAGGTCTACCTCAGATTCTATTCTGAATCATCAATGAAGGATTTGGAAGTTTCCAGAGAAGAGCTGTCGAGGGTAAAAGGTAAAATTGTTTTTGTTGGCACTCGGGATGCGCATTCCTCTTTGTTGGGGATTCATC
Source organism: Bdellovibrio bacteriovorus (assembly GCF_041888015.1). Lineage (GTDB taxonomy): Bacteria > Bdellovibrionota > Bdellovibrionia > Bdellovibrionales > Bdellovibrionaceae > Bdellovibrio. Next base: position 3,273,932 of record NZ_CP168968.1, on the reverse strand, counting down.
CCTTTAGCAGGTTTGACTTTTTCCCTGATGAGACGACGGAGCATTACTATTCGGAACCATCTTATCTTTCGACGGTGTATTCAAATTTAAAAGCCGCTTCTTACGTGAAGCTTCCAGGAAGGCCTCTGAATCAATTGTGGTTGATGGTTGTCCTGTTTACACAGCTAGTCCTTTTGTGGCTATTTTCAGAAAGGCCTCTGGCATATCTCTGTGCTTCTTTTGGAGCCTTAGCCGTGACTTGGATTGTAAGTATAGTGTCATTTGCAGTATTCAGTGTGATGCTGGATTTTGCCCGAGCTGCACTAGGTATAATAATACTACAGTATATTGGAGTTCCTTTTCTGTTTTTACGATTTTTGCGAAAAGCAGATCAGATAAAATTGGAGCAAATTCGTTATATTGAACAACAGAAAATTAAGAACAGGTTTGTACTGAGAGCTGCCCGCGCCGATGCCAGCCTAAAAATTGCGGCGAAGATCTCACACGATATTCGTAATCCTTTAATGGCATTACAAATGGCTACGCGCTTTATCAAGGGGCAGGTCTCCGAAGATTTGGAAGCATTAATGCGAGAGTCAACCCTGCGCCTGCAGGGAATTGCGGATAGTGCGTTGACTTCCTATAAGGAGGTCTCTTCAAGTGTTGAAGGAAAAACAGATATTTCTTTGGCGACCAAGGAGCTGGTAGAATCCTTCCGTCAGCTATATCCGTACTGTGTATTTGAGGTCGATCTAGAAGAGGATCTAAAATGCTTTGTCCCGAAGTATTCTCTTCAGCGATGCATGTCGAATATAATTATGAATGCGCTGGAAGCACCGGCTGTGATGGGGAGGTCCAGAAAGATCAATTTGACAGCCGAATCAGACGTGAACTCTATCGCTCTTGTAGTTAGAGATAATGGTCCAGGAATATCTGCTGAGATTGCTGGAAGGCTCTTTCAAGAGGGGGTGACCCATGGCAAGAAATCTGGAACAGGGCTTGGTTTATACCAGGTTAAAGAGGAATTGAATGTATATGGGGCAACTGTGGCGTTCTCAAGCTCATCAGAAGGAGCAGTCTTCGAGATAGCCTTACCTCTAGAGGTTCCGTGCGTTACATTTAAGACGTCCAAAAATGTACTTGTCTTCGAAGAAGGTGGAGAATTGTATCGTCATCTGGCTAGCACTGATGGCAATGGTCAGATTAACTTTATACGTTGCCAGAGCTTAAAAGATGCGGAGTCATATATTGATAAAATCAGACGGGCCTCTCAAGAATGGACTGTATTTATCGACTTATCCATTAACTCAGATGACGAAACTGGTCTGGATCTGCTGGAGAAAATTGACCCAAATTGTGCAGTGAAGATTGTTCTTGTTACTTCTTTAGATGATTTTCCAGAGATGAAAAGTCTTCTTGAGAGACATAATGCTATTTGTATTAGCAAGAGCCGATTGTCATATATGAAATTCTCTTTGAGAAAATGAGCTTTTGAGGGTTTTCGAGGACAGTGATGGTTCTTGGTGTGCTTTTCATATATTAAAGCGAGACAAATGGGGGACATTTTTCTTTAGAATTGCGTCCAAACTCCGATAAGTTCATAGATGAACAATTGGACTTTGTACGTACTTGCGTTGTTTCTGTTTAGTGGTTGTTCTTTGGATGCAAATCTGGAGGACTTGACCAGTCGTAACCAGCTTTTCCTTGTTCTGGATGATATGAACAAGGCAATTAATTCTTCAAATATACGCTCTTATCCTATCAAAGGTCAGTGTCAGCATGTCGGCGATCCGGTGCAAATTGAAATCGAAGGGCGAGGAACTTTTGAAGCTCTTTGTGATGCGACGAAAACTTTTGAACTGATTGTGGATTTGGATGGCCTGGGCGAGGGATCTGTTTTAATGACAGTCTCTCAGAATGAAGTTGAGATCAGAAGGACGTCCCTGGATTCAAAGACGATCGTTGTGGATCTGACACCGCCCACGGTGACGGTGAATGCACCCGACAGCGCTGACAACTATGTGGCATCATCCCTGCGAGCCAACTATCCTATCAGCGGGGCATGTTCAGAGCCGTTGAATCTGGTGAAGATTGCAACATCTCTTCCTTCCGAACATTTTGCCGTGTGCTCTTCGCTTTCGCAGTGGGAACTGCGTCTGGATCTGTCTTCACAGACGGCAAGCTCCATTGATTTTTATATTCAGCACTTTGATTCTGCTGGGAACATTTCTGAAACCAAGTCCGTGTCTATTCGCTATCCACAATGGCAGCGCATCAGTGCTGACGTGACGTCGACAGGATATCCGGCCGTACGACTGATGACTCGTTATGGGGATTCCGGGCGAGTTCTGCTAGTGTCGCCTTTGCGAAACGATGATCTCGGGGATCTGGGGCTCGTGAACTATGATGGGACGGGCTTAACCCGACTAAATCCCATGTCTGGACAATGGGGTGTAGATGTGGGGGCAGTTATCACGCCGGTCCCCAAGCACAATCGGGCTTTGTACGTCCGATCCTCTGTGGGCCGTGTTCAGCTGAAAGAACTGCATTCCGTCAAGCTTGATGGCAGCGGCGACAGAGTTCTGCTGGGACCGACGGCCATCAATCCCGTCGGTGGGGTGACCACCTACAGTCTGACTCCAGATGAAAACACGGTTATTGCCATGGGGGATATTGAAGCCACGGATAATGAATTTAATCTTTATTCGATCAACGTTGTGAATGGCGCCCAGACAAAATTGAATGGAGCCATGGTCGCAGGAGGAGATGTGCGGGACTTCAAAATTTCGCCAGACAGCTCCACCGTGGTCTTCCGTATGGATAAAGATATTGATGAAGCCATCAACCTTTATGCAATTAATGTGAACGGTACCAATCTGCGTCGCTTAGGGCCTGCGATGGCTGCGGCTCAGGCGGTGCAGTCGGATTACACGATCAGCCCTGATAGCAAGTGGGTCATTTATCGTGAGAACAAAACGTTCTCTACGGGAGGAATGGCACTGGCAGTGGCGTCGCTGGTCACGGGGGAAGTGATTGACCTGACAGGATCCACGTTCAACGGGATGTCAATGATCGGTCTGTTCAGCCCGAACTCGCGCTACATCGCTTATCGCACGGATCGGGCCATGGCGACGTGTCTGGAGTTGTTTGTTTATGACTTGCAGACTCGTACCGATTCCCGCGTGACGGTGCCGTGTGCATCGACCTCGATGGACTTAGGCAGTTTTGTCTGGTCTGATAATTCCACAAAAATTGCCTTTTCCCAGGCTTTGGTTGCGACTCGTTTTGATTTGCATGTTGCAAATCCCGATGGCAGCAACTTGGTGCGTCTGACGACGGCGACAGTCACACGCAACGGGCTTTATCAGGGATACAATGACACGGCGATGATGTTTACTCCCAACGGTCAGAAGGTGATTTATCAAGCCGATCTGTCTGGAGTGACGCCGACTGTTGCTGGTGAGATGAAATTTGATCTCTATGCGAGCAATGCCGACGGATCTGGAAGTCCTGTGCTTTTGACGACTCAGTCGATACCTTCAATCATTCGCAACTATCCGATCTTGCAGGTCAGTCCGCAGGGTGATCGGGTGGCATATATTTCTGATATGGAGGTCGACGGCAAATACGAAATGTATTTGTCTGCCGTGGACGGAAGTTCTACGCGTAAGTTGAGTCCTCCGATCAGCAACGTCGAAGGAGATGTTCTTTCTGGAAACCTGCAATACTTCTTTGACTGGAATCGCAATACCGTTCTGATGCTTTCAGATGATACCATTGATCTGGTGTATGGCTTGTATAAGTCCAGTTTGTCTTTGGTGGTCAGTGCGCCTGTTAAGGTCAATATGCCCGTGGTCCGCTCTGGCGACTATGCGGGGGCCACCCCTTCAGTCGATGGCACGAAGTTCCTCTTCCGGGGAAATCCGTCCGTGGATGCAGAGATGCATTTGTATGCGACTGATGCCAATGGCTCCAACTTACAGCGAGTGACCAAGGATTATGTCTCTGGTGGTGGTAAGCTTGGGCAGTTCGTCTTTACTGCCAACGGTGCAAAAGTCATTTATATCGCGGACCAGGATACGGCAGGAGTGTCGGAGCTGTATGTTGGCGACTCCAGTGGTGGGTCTCCATTAAAAGTCAGTGTCCCGATCACCAATCCAAACGGAGCTGTCACAGCTGTGAAGTTTAACGAGGCCACGCAGAAGATCTACTATATCGGGGACATCACGACGGATTCAGTTCAGGACATGTATTCTGTGAATTTAGATGGAACAGACAGCAAAAAACTGACGCCGAATTATTCGCATAATGTCGTTATTTCCGTGTGGGATGTGGCCCCGAATGGCAGCTACGCCGTGGTCCGGTGGGACTATCGGGTGGATGAGCAGGTTGAAGTGGATAAGCTGGCGGTGGATGGCAGCGGGACGGTGACCAAGCTCAATACCAATATCAGTGGTTCCCTGGATATGGCCAACTTTGTTATTTCTCCGGATTCACAATGGGTCTGTTACTGGGGTGAAACGGCACTTGATAGTCGCAATGACGCCAAGGTGGTGTCCGTGGCGAATCCAACCGGTGTGAACTATATGGCTGCTCAGGGTGTGAATACGACCCGCATGGTAACGAACTGCCAGTTCTCTGAGGATTCGGAGTATGTGATTGTTGCCGGTGACTTTGTTACCGACGGGCGAACAGTTTTAAAAAGCTTCCGTATTTCTGATCAGACGGTATTTGATATGAATCCGGCACTTCCGGCGACATCACACACGTCGCTGTATCAAACTCTGGTTGAGGGGGCGAACAAACGATTGATTGCACTGAGTGAGTCCTCCCCAGAGATCTACGAGCTGTACAGTATGAATCTGGATGGGTCGGACTTGCGCAAGATCAGTCAGGCTCCGTATGCTGGGGGCCAGGTCAATGCCAACAATGGCACGGCCGTGAAGTTCCTGAATGACACCAATAAGACCATTGTGTACACGGGCCTGATAGAGACTGTTGGCAAATGGGATCTGTATGCGGTGAAGTGGGATGGAACGCAAAGCCGCAAGCTGATCAGCTTGAACACTCATGCGGATATCTATGACACGTATGTGTGGCCTTTGGCGGACCGGGTGTTCTTCCGGGCTGACCACGATAAGGATGGGGTGATGAGCCTTTACTCTGTGAAAGGCGATGGCAGCGGTTTGAAGAATCATATGCCCGGCCTGCAAGGAAATACCGGCGTCTGGAACAGTGTTGCCGCCACCGCGAATCATGTCATGTTCAGCAGTGACGCCTATAACTCTCAGGTGTTGGAGATGTTTGTTGATTCCTTCTAAAAAAAATCCCGGTCTGCATAGCAGCCGGGATTTTTATTTTCTACTTTAAAGTTCAGATTACATCAAAGGAGCTGGCTTGGTGTGAGTGCGGAACTCACCATTTTCATCAGCATACAGGCGCAGGTCGAAGCTGCGGTTGTGGATGATGTTCTGGATGTACATCAAAGAACGGTACAACTTTTCTTCAGCGAAAGAACCAAAGCCATACTGAATTGGTGTCACTCCTTTGGCAGACAGGATCATCTCATAACGCAGAAGCTGGTGTTGGGAGGCTTCTGGGATCAAAGACATCAGGAAGCCAATGCCACGCTCTCTCCAGATGCCCATTTCCTGAAGATCGTCAAAAGCTTCAAAGCGCTTTTCCACAGTGGTCTTCGGATCAATAACCACCGCCAGACGTGCGCCTACGCGACGAATATCGCCAGTGAACGCTGCCATCCAGTTGGCGATAGAGCCTTTAGGGATGATGGCGCGGATGGATGGGCCCGAGCGAGGACGGGTCTTGCTGGCAATGTACTTTTCAAAGCGCGCAGACAGGGCTTCTTTGCTCAGGTGCGGAAGCATGCTCAATGCTTCAGGGTTGAAGAAGACTTCCTGCTTGAAGTAACCGTTCACGATTTTGCCGTTGGCAAAGGACCAGTTGTTCCAAGGAATTTTGTTGAACTCTTTGTCGCCGATAGTCTCTTGCACGATTTTTTGAATTTCGCGGAAGTCATGTTTGGAAACATCACGCATTTTCATTTCATTGCTGGAGGTCAGGGTCACAAAGCGCGCAGGAGCCCATTTGCTGTCAGCAGTGAAAAGAAGGTTGGATGAATTCAGGGTTTGTTCCCCGAACAGGCCAAACAAGATTTTGCTCTTTTTGTATTTGGAGAAAGTATCCAGCAGGAAGTGCTGCTGTTGATCGTACTTGTCGAAGGAAAGAACCTTGTTTTCGCCATAGGCACGACCGGCTTCGAATTTCAAAAGAGTCAGGCTGAACTTGGTGCGTGCATCGCGGTGAATGCCGGCTGTTGAGCCTTTGAAGATACGATCAATACGGCGTTGTTGTGCCGGAATGGTAGAGTCTTCCAAAGCGATCTGTTCCACATCTGACAGGTCCGCCAGAAGCTGGTTTTGCAGATCAGTGCGGGACGCCAGAGGGTTCAGGATCTTTACGTCCTTGAACATCACTTTATTTTGAAGCAAGCCATCGTAAGCTTGAGCGGCCTGCGGGTTGTTTAGATCAAACACATAATCCAGCATGATCACGTCGTTCTTACCCAGGCCAGCGGAAGCTTTAAGCGGAGTGAAGCTGAGCCATTTTTCAAGGCGGCTGTCGATCAGGCTGATGCCCAGAACTTCAAAGTCCTCGATTTCAACGCCCGCATTGGCGCCGACGCCTTCACCGCGAACGGCGATAAGTTTTACGCGCATCTTGTTGTCGGCCATACGGAACATATGAACCATGAAGTTACCTGACAGATACGCGTGCGTGGAAGCACCCGCTTCAAAGGAACCTTTAAGGGTGTCATAGCCCAAAGACAGAACCACATTCAACTTGCCTTCGAAAGCCACAAAGTCGCCGGGAACCAGGCGAGTGATGGCTTTTTCAGCGGTCAGGGGCAGGTTTCTCATCGTATAGGGCAGGGACAGAAGGGAATCTTTTTGAGATTTGAACTGACGGGCAAAGATGATCTCGGTGCCTTTATCAATTCCAAAGCTGACAGGGCTGTCCATGTCGTTGATTAGGTCGCCGACATTCACACCCATGTTCATCATGTATTTATCAATGCGTGTATAGTAGCCGTCCACATAGGATGGTTCAGATTCAATTTTGTAGCGAAGAGAAGTGGAGATGCCATCGATGATATCGGCGTTCACCAAAGTCAAAGAACCGCCGATTTCTTGTTTGGCGACTTCTTTCTTAATTTTTTCCCAGGCATTTGCAGGCTTTAGAACTTCCCAGCCAGCGGAGGCAGGAACTGCGGTCAGAACAGAAAATCCAGCGGCCAAGACTGCCGTCAGGAAACTTTTTTTGAGCATCATAAGCTCTCCTTTTACATCCATGAACAAGGCTGTCAGGACCGTTCGAAAAAAAACGGGTTACAGCGCCGCAAGAGAAATAGTAAAGATTCCCATAAAACACAAAGCAAAAACTCTACTAGAAGGGGGTTTTGCCTAAATTATGCCCAGCACTAGAAAGAGGTTGTCCCCGCGGGAGGGGGGTGTTGTGATATTTACATGAAGATTACCTACATAATCGGGGAAAAAGAGATCGAGGTCGAAGGGGAGGCTGGACGCAGTCTTTTGGACATTGCGCTGATCAACCGACTGAATCCCCCTTACTCCTGCATGGAGGGTCACTGCGGAACCTGCGAAGCTGTGATAGAAGAAGGGTCCACCACGGAAGACCACGAGGGAAGTCGAGTTGTTCGGACCTGTCAGGCCCAACCATCGTCTGAACGGGTGATCGTGAATTACGACAAAAGCCCGACCAAATAATATGTATTTGATTCGTGTTTCTAAACAGTTCATTCTGTTATCTACATATGTCTCTTACGATTAAATTTTGGGGCGTACGGGGGTCTTTGCCCTCCGCTCCTCCACCGATGGATTGGACGTACCACATAGAAGGAGTTCTTCGAAACTTCTTCTCGGCAGGCTATCGCGACCCTTCACAGATTTCTCGATACATTCAAAGCTTGGAGATTCCGAATATTGGTGGCTATGGAGCTGCGACAACGTGTGTGGAAATCCAAAGCGGCAAAGGCCAGATCATTCTGGATGGCGGAAGTGGTATTCGTAATCTGAGTGAACAGATCATGACCGGGACCACGGGCCGTGCGAAAGGTCCTTTCCATATTTTCATGACTCATTTCCATTGGGATCATGTGATTGGATTGCCCTTCTTCACTCCCCACTTTATCCCGGGCTGTGAAGTTCATTACTATGCGGTTCAGCCAGAGCTTGAAAAGCTGATACGGGGGATTTTCTGCCGTCCGTACTTCCCGGTGCCATTTGAAGCGCTAAAGGCCAAGATCTTCTTCCATGTGCTGGAGCCGCGCAAGCCGTTCCAACTGGACGATATGACGCTGACACCGTTTAAGCTGGATCATCCAGATCCATGTTGGGGTTTGAAGGTGGAATCTGGTGGAAAGGCCTACGCTCATTGCGTGGATACGGAAGGAACCCGTATCACTCGAGAAGAGCTGGGCGAGGATCTGCCGCTTTATCAAAATGTCAATTTGATGTACTTCGATGCGCAATACACTCTTCCGGAGCTGGCGGAAAAAGCCAACTGGGGACACAGTGCTGCCCAGGTGGGCTTGGATATTGCGCTTCGCGAAGGAATTCAAAAGGTTCTTTTTGCTCACCACGACCCTGGGGCACGTATTGAACAGGTCATGGAGCTTAAGCGCCAGACCAGGGAATACTATGAATCCCGTCAGCGTTTCGCCTCTGCGAACAAGGGTGTTCTGCCCGAGGTTGAATGGGACTTTGCGCATGAAGGTCTGGAGATAGTAATCTAAGGCGGGAGGTTATCCCGCTTTGGCAATGCGCTCTAACTGAGCGGTCTTTTCGTTCAAATTTTCAATGAGGTTCTTTTTCTGTTTGTCGGTGATCGTCGACATCATTTTAATTACGAGATTTTTCAGTTGATGTTGATAGTCCTGATAGGCTGTCTGGTATTCGGGCAAGCTAAAAGCCGTCGGATTGCTATAGTACTCTCTCAAAAACTTCCGGCGGTGCTCTGTTGATTTATTGCCCTGAAGATAAAGGGAGATGACGTGGGCTTTGCTGCGGGCTTTCAGTTCCCCTGGAAAGGGCGAGTCGGCCAGGTGTGTGTCGATCAACTTTTGTTGCTCTTGGTTTAAAGAGCCCAGAAACATCTCGAAGTACTCCAGATACTTTCCCCGCATTTCTTTCTGGTATTGGGCGGTTTTTTGAAACTTTTGAAGGTCGTCTTGCGTCTTCTTTTGGAAGGCTTTGGCAAAGTATTCCAGTTGTTCATTGTTGGTGTTGGAAATGAAGAGGTTCGCTGTATCTGAGAATCTGACATTGATGTGATCAATGTCCTTCATGAATAGATCAAAGTAAAACTGCGTGCGTTCAGGATTCAGATGCCCCTTTTGAACTTCGGACTGAATGCCGCGAAAACGTGCCACCCACTGGGGTAAGAGATCAGTTTTTAGTTCATTGAGATCTTTTTTGAGTCCATTTTTCAAAGAAGCACTTTGTTTGGAGGAGATATCAAAATAGTCGTCGACCTTTGAAGCGATGTAGGTGTCAGCCCAGCGGAAGGCCAAGCCAATTTGATTGCATCCGGTTAAACTCAGAAACCCAAGGCACAAAACAGCCAGCATTTTGTTCATTGAAAATTTTTGTTTGCGAGTTCTTCGGAGATGATGAAATCAAGATGGGGGACCCGGATTGTTTTTTACTCCTTCCTGCGATCTTATCAGAGGAAGGAGTTCGGCCCGGGTGCTTAAAAGAAACTTCCGTTCAAAGGTCTGGCGACTTGGCTTTGTCAAAGATGAGTTCCACTTGCGTAGGATCACCTTCCTTGTAAGCATTCAGCGACTGTAGCGTCTGCTGATCCAGCGTGACTTTCACGGTATTTTCCGGCCACGGGAAGTCATCGGCTGGAAAACGGGTGCCCATCTTTTTCATAAATTGAGTCCACACTGGCACGGCACCATTAGATCCGGTCAATTTGTGGGGCAGATTGTTGTCATAGCCGACCCAAACAACAGTTGTGAGGTAAGGAGTGAAGCCGGCAAACCAAGCGTCTTTGTTGTCGCTGGTGGTTCCTGTTTTTCCTGCTGCCGGATTAAAGAAGCCATTCAAGGTGATGGAGCGGGCGGTCCCTGATATCACAGTTTGCTTCATCATGCTGACAAGACTTGCGACGGCGGCAGGATCGACGGTCGGTGTTGGACGTGGGTTGTGGATATAGACTTCCTGGCCGTCAGAGTTCAAGGCGCGACGAATGAATGACAGGGCTGGCTTTTGCCCCATGGCTGCCAAACTCATATAGCTTTGCAGAACTTCTTTGGGATACATTTCAAAAGCACCCAAAGTCATTGCTGGGAAGGATTTGAGCTCGGAAGTTACTCCCATGGAATGAGTCACGTCGATGATATTGCCCAACCCCACGGCCAATCCTAAAGATGCAGTTGCTGCATTCAAAGAGTTCTTAAGAGCATAGAACATCGGGACTGAGCCGAAATACTTTTTACCGTAATTATCCGGGGACCAAGCTTGCCCTTCGTACTTGTAAGTGAATTTTTCGTCATTTAGCAGGGTGATTGGAGTGTAGGGTTGCCCGGTTTCTGTGTTGTTCATCAGGGCCGTTAGGTACACAAACGGCTTCATGATAGAGCCAATCTGGCGGTGCCCGTCGATTGCGCGATTGAATTGAGTCATGCGGAAATTTCGGCCGCCCACAACCACGCTGACCAAGCCGGTTTTGTTGTTTCCGACCAGCACACTTCCTTCCAGCGCATTGCCCTTGGCTTTCAGGCCAGCGATATGTTTGTTGGATTTTTCAAGATTCTCCAGATGATTGCGAAGAGATTCTTGGGCGGTTTCTTGAGCCTCAAGATCCAAAGCGGTGTAGATTTTAAGGCCGTCCGGATTTAGCCCCTGACTGCCAAGCTGCTTGCGGACGGCATCAAGATAGTATGGAGCAGTTTCTGAGGCGATACTGCGCGGAGCGCCAGGCAATGGCTGACGGTCGGCTTCGTTGAACTGTTCGTCAGAAATGTATCCAAAGCCTTTCATTTTATCCAAAACCAAGTGGCGACGGCGTTCGGCATTGACTGGTTTTTTGAACGGATTGTAAAGGCCAGGACTGTTGACGATAGCGGCCATCAGGGCGCATTCGCTAATATTCAGATCCGTTAGTTCCTTGCCAAAATAATATCGAGCGGCCGCGCCGTAACCTCGGACTTGGAAAGCTCCGTTCTGTCCCAGATAGATGATGTTCAGGTATGTTTCCAGAATCTGATCTTTGCTGAAGCGGGATTCCAGCAGGATAGACATGATGAATTCCTGATATTTTCTTTTTAAAGTGCGTTCACTGGTTAGGAAATAGTTTTTCACCAACTGTTGAGTGATGGTGCTGCCCCCTTGAGCTTTGCGACCCGTGGTGATGTTTTTTACCAATGCTCGGAAGATGCCTTTGATGCTGACCCCACCGTGCTCCAGGAACTGAGCGTCTTCGATAGACATGATGGCGTTGGAGCACATGGGAGGAACTTCCCCCAAGCTGACAGTTTTTTGCATGAGTGGTTCGTTGCCGATATATTGAGCAAGAAGAGGAGCTTCGCTAAGGGCCTCGTTAACTTCCTCAAAAGGAGCGCCCTTAAAGATGCGGGAAATCAGGCGATCTTTTTGGATGACTAGAACCTGTAAGGAGCTGTCACTGTTTTGCGTCGCTGTATCCTGGGTCACCCAGCCGATACAAGCATCCTGATTTTCATCAAGCCCCACCTGCAGTCTGGCAGCGCATTGTTCGCGAGTGGCAATGAAGTAGTCCCCTGGCAAAATTCTTTGGTCAAACTCCCGACGGCGGTAGTTCTGACGCAAAAGTTGTTTCTCGATATCGGCAACCTGAATCAAACTTTGTGTCTGGAATGTGGGCGGGGCCGCATAGAACTCGGTTGGGACGATGAACTTTTTCGACTCCAATTTGGAGACAAGTTCTTTCTCCAAGGCAAAGTAGGAATAGACGCCAATCCCAAGCCCGCAGATGATTACAAGCGTCAGAAGGATTGTAAAAGCCAATAAAATAGTCTTTAATCGTGGTCGCAACATAAATAACAGCGTAGTACGAAACTCACTTGCTGAACAACCTTTAGAAATGTTTTTCATTAAGTCGCCTTTGTGAAAGGATTGTTTGTGGCTAAGAAGAAATCTTCTGCAAAAAAAGCCAGTGTAAAAAAGGCCGTTAAAAAAACGCCTTCCAAAAAAGCTCCAGTAAAAAAATCATCTGCAACCAAGAAAGCTGCACCCAAAAAGGCCGCAGCGAAGAAGTCCGTCGCCAAGAAGCCGGCTGCTAAAAAAGTAGCAAAAAAAGCGGTTGTGAAGAAGGCCGCAGTAAAGAAGGCGGCTCCGAAGAAAGCTGTTGCTAAAAAAGCTCCAGCCAAGAAGACGGCAGTCAAAAAGACTCCAGCGGCAAAAGCGGTGGCAATGCCAACGGCTCATTTGATAAAAAACACAAAGCCAGCAAAGAAATTGGATCTAAGTAACTTTGTGACTCCTTTGGATGATCGTTTGATTGTTCAGGTGTCCGGTGCAGAAAAGATGACAGCGGGTGGTTTGTATATCCCTGACAGCGTGGCGGATACTTCCGGTAACTTGCAAGGTTACGTTGTGGCAGCCGGTCGTGGGCATATCAGCAAAAAAGGTCACTTGCGTCCGATGGATGTTCAGGTGGGCGACAAAGTCGTTTTCTCTGAATACGCTGGTACTAAAATCAAAATTCAAAACGAAGACCTCATCATTCTGCGCGAAGGCGATGTGATGGGCGTGGTCTCTAAGTAAAGGAATGAAAATGTTGAATAAGAATCTTCTGAAAGCATTGGGTCTTTCTGTGGCGCTTTTGTCCCCAGCGGCTCAGGCCATGTCTTTGGACTGGAGCGGAGGCTATCGTTTTGAATGGACTGAGGTGGATCGTCCTTCTTTGGGTACTCCGACTGAAAGAAAAGCATACGGTACAAACTATCTTTACCTGAGCCCTAAAGTTATCGCGGCTGACGGTGTGAATGTTGTTTCCCGTTTTGATATCCTGAACAGCCAGGCATATCCGAATTCTCAATTGGGTGATATCTGGGGTTTGAACAACAATGGAGTTGCACCTGGTGGTAACGCAGCAAATTCCAGCAATCAAGGTTCTACAGATGTTCGAGTCAGCCAATTGTATCTGACTGTGAATCAGGAATATGGTGCTTTGATCGTGGGTCGTGCGCCGTTTGAGTTCGGTTTGGGTATGACTTACAGCTCTGGCAAGGGCATGTTCGATCACTGGTATGACACGCGCGATATGGTTGCCTACAAAATTGTCGTGGGTGACTGGTTCTTTATGCCATCTTTGGGGCGCAAACAGTCCACGGGCTTCGGTCAGGGTGGTTCCGTAACGACGATGGGCTTCCAGCTTCAGTATGAAAGCGAAGAAAACAAGTCTCTTCTTGGTATCTATCAGGAAACAACCAAGGGTGTGAAAGAGGCTTTGCACTATACGGCTGATCAGGTCGCAGCCTACGGTGGTGATAGTGTGAACTCTAACATGAACATCCAAAGAACAAACTTCGTTTTGGGTCGTGGCTTTGATGCCTTTGATTTCAAATTCGAAGCGGGTTTCCAAACGGGTGAAACAGGTGTGACAACTGGCACGAAAGACATCGGTCTGAACGGTTACGGCTTGGCGATGGAATTCAACGTTCCTGCCAAAGAATCCAAATGGGACTACAGAGTTCGTTTGGGTATGGCGACGGGGGATGATTCTTCCAACGACTTCGGTGGATACGCTTTCAACCGTAACTATGACGTGGCAATGCTTCTTTTCAACCATCGTTTGGGTCAAAAAGACTTCTTGAACACAAATGTGGTTAAAGATGGTGCGATGGGTATCGGAAATTCTGCGGATGATGAATCTATCAGCAATACTTTCTATTTTGCTCCATCCGTGAACTATGCATGGTCCGAAAGAATCGATCTTCGTAACACTTTGGTGTATGCACAATTGATGCAAACCCAAAATTCTTCTGTTGATTCTTCAAAAGATCTGGGCCTAGAATGGGATATCGACGTGGTTTACAAACACAGTGATCGTATCCAGTGGGTGAATCAGGTCGGTTTGTTGTTCCCAGGCGAAGCTTGGAAGAACGGCAATGACAACCTTGAAAAAGGTTTTACATTTGGATTTGCATCTAAAGCCGCCATCAGCTTTTGATTACAGCACGATTGCAACTTGTACGACAGCTTGATGACTACTTGAAACATCTTGTTTGGTGGTGAGCAGGGCCCGGGGGGGCGAAAGTCCCCCGGGATTTTTTTTGCCTTAAAACATCGTGGACAAGCTCTGGGATCTTTGTAAGATCAGGGCTCCAGGAGGCTTCATGAAAAGTTTCGCTCTGTCGGCGGTATTCCTATTGGTTTCGGGCTTTGTTTCATCCGCTCATGCTTGGACGGAAGTCGCCTACGAAACTATCTTTGCGGATTATCCTGTTTATCAGCAGATTGTTTTGCGTAAAAGCAAGGTTGAGTATCAAGAGATCATGGTTCAAGTGATGAATCCAGGTGGCGCCCGCATTCAAAGAGCCGAAGTAATCACAGAAAACGGGTGGTCTTTGCCAGCTTGGCGGTTGGAAGGCGACTATCGCTTCGGAATGCAGCAAATCGATATGTTTCAAAAATCCAAAGTCCGCTATGTCAGAATGTACCTATCCACTCTGCGCCCTCGTGAGCCGGTGCGCCTGCGCGTGATGATGCGCTAATGGATTGCCTGTGAATCCATGGATACTCCTGAATAGGAGTGCCAAAGTTTTCCAAATTTCTCAGTAGAAGAGTTAGTTGTTCCTGCAGTTGAGGTGCGATCCATGAGTCAGAGCGTGTGATAGATGCCTTTATGGGGCCTTGTATATCCAGAGTATATTCTATCTCGGATGAGGTATTGTTCGGAAGGTTCTCTATAATGCTAGAGATAGAATTTTTCTTTTCCTCCGAAGATAGGTACTTTAGCGCTGTTTCGAACAGTGCTCGAACGCCTAAATTTAATGGCTTGCCATTTGAGGTGAACTGCAAGAAGGCAGTTCTAATCTCGTATGAACTCATTAATGAGTTCATGTAAGCATGATCCCACTTAGCATATCTTATCGCAGCTACAGCATACCTTTTTATTGCCTCTTTTTTTGACGCTGCTGTAAGTGATTGCATGCATTGGTTTTGGATTAAGGTAACGGCGGCTTGACTACCCTGGCCCGTGGTGCTGACCATAAAGGAATCTAAGGTTAGGATGTCGTTGCAATTGAGCCCTAAATCTTTCAGGGATTTTGCTATCTTATCCAGCGGTAGTGGTTGGATGATCATATCTCTATATATTTTAAGACTCCAGCTTCCTAGAAGTGCAGAGTTCAAGTCTGATGTTAGCATCAGTTCATAGGGTTTGAATGATGATGCGGAACCTTTATGAAAGGGAGAGGCTCCTGCCTTTAGGAGTAAATAGATAATATGGCCATTTCCCCTTATCAAAGCTGTTTCCAGGAGTGTTTTTCCATTATATTCAAGAGTCGATAGCTCGTGGGTTTGATACGGACTTAGGAGAGGGGCGAGCTTCTCTGTAGACAACGATAGGACAGATTGAAAAAGAGGATGCTCTTTGTTTTCAGTAGCATTTGGAGCTTGGGTTTGATCCTTTTTAAAGGCGCATGAGCAAGATAGTCCAACAAATATAACAATTAAACAAAGTTGTAAAACGCGATTCATCTTGGCTCCATAACCGGCAATCGCCAAAATTGTCCTGACCGCTCGGAAAGAGCTTCATTCATGATATCTACCAAGGCAGGATCTTTCAGCACTTCGTCGTAAGTTACTATCCGCTCGGCACTTTGAAGATCTCTACAATTAGAGCTGCAAATTGCTATTGCATTGTTTTCAGGCCAGTGACTCAACTGTTGAATTTGAGCCGACAGAGACTCATGCTTCGGGAAAGCGCGACCGTTTCTCCATAGCATAAGTGCCGCCGGGCTAATATGATAGGTGCTATCTTCAGTATAAAATCTATAGCTAATGATAGCTGATTGAGTTTTGGCGGAAAAAAATTTAGCAGAGAAAAGTGCGGGTTTTCCGAATCCAGTTGAGAATCAAGCTCTTTGATAAAAAGGTTCGAGGCAGCTTCTTGTTGCTTAGTCGTTAGATCGCTATCTAACGACTGGGTGGAAATTATCTTTTCGACAATATGTGGAGGAAACTTGGGATAAAGCCGAAAGAGGCTATCAAATATTATTGTAATAGGTATATTTAACGCCAGAACCTTATGAAGATAGCCTTCAGGGTCTTGGGTAATGATTGCCCGGATATTTGTTTTTATCTGCGAAATTGCCCGAGAGGTTGTGCGGAAGATATCAATCCTAAGTGAGTCAGTCTCCTTCCTTGTTACAGTTTGATATGTATCGTAGAGTGACTTTCCCGTAATTTTATTCTTAATAAAGGGAGAAGCTCCTGCTGCAATAATTGCATCGGTGATTTCCCAGTTCCCCCTGTAAACAGCTGTTTCAAGGGGGGTTCTTCCGTCGGAAAACGGAGTGTTTATTTCCACCTCCGATTTTGTCTTCAGAGCGGCATTTAAGTCCGCATATGATGAATAAAGAACTAAATATTGAAAGGAATTTTCTGTTTTAAACTCGGTGGCAAGTGGAGTTTTCGGGGGATTTCCATCCTTTGAGAAAGAACAACCCATCAAAATAGTCATCACGGCTATGGAAGTGGAAATGACTCTTTTCATGTTTTCTCCTTTCATAAGGACAAGGGTCCATCGTGGACCCTTGGGAGGATTGAAAACTAACTCTATAATTTACTGTGTGCGGCCGCTGCGAATTTGTTGTCTCATTTGCAATGCCTCAGCAGTTGCATCGCGTGGAGCTCCGAAGGAAACCCCACCACCGCTCGTTGTCAGTGGGGCTGCAAGTGTAGCTCCAGATCTGGTCGATACTGGATTGGTCCCTGCAGGAACGGTTGTTGTACCCTGTTGAGGAATCACGCCGATTTGAGATGTTGGAACCTGAGCTTGGCCGGGAATGGTGCCGATGCTCATGCCGCGACCTGGATTCTGTAGTCTGCCGCTAAGATCTACGGCTTGAGATGTCGGAACATTCTGCATGAAGGTGCTATCTTTTCCGCCTAGGATTTGGGCCACAGCGTTACTGACTTCAAGCAGATACTTATTGTAGGCAGTCGCCTGGTCGTAAGTGATGTTCTTCTCTGCGCGAGCAACTCTAAGAGAGTCTGTTGAGTTCCTGATCAGCATATCGTGCAGTGAGGTTACTTCTGGCAGGCGGTGCATGGCTTCGTTTAAGAGGAATGCTCCTTCATTTGTATTTTTGGCCTGCTCAGCTTGAATTTTAACTTCTTTATATTGGATAAGTTCTCGTTTCAAGATTTCAGCCTGAAGGGCCACGGCTTTCTGGCGTACAACTTCAAATTTCGTGGGAGTGTCTTTTAGAATTTCACTAGATGCGTCTCTCGCTCTTGCTAAAGCATCGCGCACCTGCACAGCCGGGTTTTCGAACTCGAGCATTTCGTTATAGTAGGTCGGATCGATCTGCCCACGTCTGACCGTAGCGCTAATGTGTCTGGCTTTTGCAATATCTGAAGAAATCAGAGTTTGAATCTCTTCATTATAGAACTCCAACGCTTGCTTGGCAGAAATGTTTTTGGACTTATTTTTGTCATTAAGAATATCTAGGTACTTCTTGCTGACGCACTTAACACTAGCTTCTTCTGTCGCAGATTCTGCCACGCAATCTTTAACGATGTCTTTGAATGGATCAACAATATGTTTTTTAGGAGCGACGACTTCTTCGGTTGCTTCAACCGCGTCCTCTTCCACTTCCTCTTTCTTTACGACTTTCTTCTTAGGAGCTGTGGATTCTTTCGCAAGTTGCTTCATCAATTCAACATTTAGAGAATCGATGTCGGATTTATTTTTAACACTCAAAGTAATGGTGTCATATCCGCATTTGCCCTCGCAGATTTTTCCTTCAGTTGTTTTCTTTGGAACCAGGGCCAGGACTTCTTCATCCCCATTATCAATGTACTTAACGGGTACAACGCCATCAGCAGTGTACACCTTGCTTTCCATCAGATCACCGCTTGTGGAAGCGAAGTCTGCGGAAGCAATACCGTCAGAGTGAGAGTTTAAAGATACATTAACACCTAAAACAGCCAGCAAGGCCGTTGTCAGAACCCATTTCTTTTGTGGGTATGTGAATTTCATAAGTCCTCCTATATGAAGGGAACATCCAGTCCCTTTTATCTACCTAGATGTAAAGCGAAGGCCGGGCCAAAACGGGGGGGGCTGTGCCAAAGGGTCTAAGCGCATGGAATATCTAAAGGTTCTCATGTTGAGAATGAGGGAATGCCAAGGGGTGACTGTAAAACTTGTGGTGTCCCACCGTGAGAACCGTTAAAAGCCGCGAATTTTCATATAGTTAAAAGAGTTAAGGGGGGGCTGTGCGAGATTCCTTTAAAAGCGCCCCTTTCGGTCACTTTTTGCATTGAAAAGGGCCTTCTCCTTGCTAAATAGGGCTATTTCCTTCATAAAACAGCCATGAAGTTTCATTTCCCGCGAAGCCCTCGCCCAGAATCTATTGCTGAATCCGATTGGAATAATTGGACTTGGCAGCTTCGCCATTCGCTCAAAACTCAAGACGATTTTGCACTTCACTTTGCATTGAATGAAGATGAAAAGGCCGCGTTCGTGGGTGGGAAGGAACTCTTCAACGTTCGTACGACGCCTTACTATGCAAGTCTTGCCCAGCAAGGTCCTGATGGACAGTCCCTGCGCCAGATTCTGATGCCACATCGCTTTGAAATTGAAGAAGGCGATCAGCAGATGCTGGATCCTTTGGGCGAGCGCGTGAATAAGGCGGCTCCTCGTTTGATTCATCGTTACTCGGACCGTGTACTGTTTTTGATCACAGATATTTGCAGTGTTTATTGCCGTTTCTGCACACGCAAACACTTCACGGGGCAGGAGCAAGCTTTCATCCGTAATGAAGAATACGAACAGGCCTTGGCTTATATTCGTTCACACACAGGCCTGCGTGAGGTCATCTTGTCCGGTGGTGATCCACTGACAGTCAGTGATAAGCAGTTGGATCGAGTGCTCACGGATTTGCGAGCGATTGAACATGTCGAGATCATTCGTATCGGTTCGCGGATGCCGGTGGTGTGCCCGATGCGTATTACTGGCGATCTGGTACAGATCATGAAAAAGCATAAGCCTGTTTTCCTGATGTCACACTTTAATCATCCGGCAGAACTCACAGCCGAAGCTGTCGAGGCGTTGGAAAGACTTGTGGATAACGGGATTCCCGTGATGAATCAGATGGTGCTTTTGAATGGAATTAACAATCACCCGGCATTGGTGCAGGCTCTGAACCGTCGTCTGTTGTACTTGCGTGTAAAGCCCTATTACATGTTCCAGTGCGACCCATCGCAAGGGACAGATCACTTGCGCACTTCTGTGGAAGATTCTTTAGAAATTCAAAAAGAGCTGTGGGGGCATTTGTCGGGCCTGGCAATGCCGAATCTGTCTTTGGACATCCCCAATGGTGGCGGCAAAACCTATCTTGTTCCAAATTTTGAAGTGGGGCAGGAGGGGCGCACTCGCCACTATGTCGGCTGGGATGGGGTCAAGGCCGAGTATATCAGCCCCGCCCCAGAGAAAATCCGCAAGCCCGATGCTTCTTTGTACGAAGCTGAGTGGGCTCATCTGAAGTCATGTAAAGCCTGATCCATTCCGGACATCAGGTCTTTGGCGAGAATACCAATTTCCGCAAGGTCTTTTACCGGAAGACGATTGAAGATCACTGCCCAAGTGGTTCCATCCGAACGACGATTCAAATAAGAAAGCGTACTTGTTTCCAATGCGCCCGCATGAGCGACGGATTTACCGTCTTCTGTTGAAACCCAACCCAGGGATGCCGTCGGATTTCCAGTTGCAGGATTGGCCGTTGTCATCACCTTGATGGTTTCAGGATTTAGCAGTTGAACTTTTCCGGCCCCAGGAGTCACAGCATCTGCAAACTTTACCAGATCTGTCGGTGTTGCTAGCCAGCCCCCATGGCCATCCATGGTGTGGAACGCAAAGCCGTTATAGGCTTGAGGACCCCTGGTTTTGTTATCGAAGACAGAAATGGGTTGGGGATAGCGAGGATCATCATAATAGCGCGCTTCCAATGGCAGGCGGTCTTTCAGCGTGTTGCCTGCGATTTTCATGTCGACAATCCCAATCGGCGCAAAGATTTCAGTCTGAACATATTGCTCATAAGGCATTTTGCTCAAAGTCTCGATCACGCGAGCCAAAATGTTAAAGCCCAGATTCGAATAGTGATATTCTTTGCCCGGTTCCACATCGAGATCTTTATACTGAAGCATATAGCGAATAACAGTGTCACCAGACGCGGGAACAGAGGTCTTCATTTTCTTCGCAATATGATAGACGTCGTATTGAGGATCATAGGACTCGGAGTTCCAGCCGCCGGTGTGTTGTAAAAGATCACGCAAAGTGATTTTCAAAACTCGTGCGTCTTTGATTTTCTTGTACTGAGGCAGATAACCGTTCTTGCCGAAAACCGGTTTATCTAAAGCGGTTTTCAGGTCAGTGCCGGATTTTTCCAGCAACTTAAAGACCGCGACCGCCGTGATGGGTTTACTTACACTGGCAATGCGAAAAACTGTTTCAGGTGTTGGAGCCACTTGAGCTTCCACATCGGCGTATCCATAACCTTTTTGAAAAACGACTTGGCCATTATGAGAAATCGCCAGGGATGCCCCTGGAATATTGTATCTTTGGATATACGACGCAATAAAGTCGCCAGCGTGATCGACAGTCTTGGTTTGGCTTGGCTTGGAAGCACAAGACATCAGAATCAACGAAAGTACGGACAGCAACAGTGCAGATTTCATCGAAAACTCCTTCTCGGTATGAGACAGGGTGATGTATTTTTCCGGGAAAGAAAACAAATTTTCGTGGAATACTTGGCCCTTTGCAGAGGAGAGATGTCGTTAACGACTGATAAAATTCGTTCCATAGTCTCGTGAAGTACTTCGGCGAACTCCCGAAAAGTTTTGTAAGGAACAAGTCGCGAACTCGGATGTTGGCGATGAACTGCACAAGGAGGCTGTGGCCATGATGATGACAGACTGATGGGGAATTAATACATGGGAATGAGAGTTACAACCAATATTGCAGCACTCAATGCACAAAGGAATCTGGTGGGCGCGCAAAGAGTCGTTAACGACTCGATGGCTAAACTCGCCTCAGGAAGTCGAATCAACAAGGCAGCAGATGATGCTGCAGGTTTGGCAATTTCCGAGGGTTTGAAGGCGCAGATCCGTTCTGCGGCACAAGCACAGCGTAATGCCAACGATGGTATTTCTCTGATTCAAACGGCCGAAGGCGGTTTGAATGAAGTCGGAAACATCATTGTGCGCCTGCGTGAGTTGGGAATTCAGGCCGCTTCCGATACCGTGGGTGAAACTGAGCGGGGAATGCTTAACAAAGAAGTGCAGCAGTTGACCAGTGAGATGCAAAGAATTGCAAAGTCCACCACATGGGGAACCACAAAGCTTTTGGATGGCTCGGCCCCGAACTTTGATTTCCAGGTGGGGATTGGCAATGATCCGTTTGCTGATCGAATTTCTTTTGAGGCAGGCAAGCATGCTGCCACTTTGGATGCATTGGGACTGGACGGTTTGGATTTCTCGACAAAAAGAGGGAGCCCAAACGGCCTTGAAAAGACTGGACGATGCTCAGACAAATGTCAGCGGTACCCGCGCTTATCTGGGCGCTTTGCAGAATCGCCTGACGTCGACGGTAGACAACCTGGGGGTGACTCAGGAAAACCTGTCGGCAGCCAACAGTCGTATCCGTGATACCGACGTGGCAGCGGTTTCCAGTGAGATGGTTAGAAATAATATTTTATTGCAGGCAGGGACTTCGGTTCTGTCGCAAGCAAATCAGGCAAATCAATTGGCACTCAAGCTGATTGGCTAGTCGAAACTCCGTTAATGAAAAGGGGGATCTCATTTGAGATCCCCCCTTTTTTTATGCTGCTTTTTGTCCTTCGATCAATTCCCGTAAATTGGATATGAGATGGTCCACGGCCTCGGTCTTTTCGTTGAGCTCCTGAGCGATCTGGGATACCTGTTCAGAGGCTTTGGTGTTGTCTTGGGAAGTTGAATCCAAGCTCAGCAGGGCTCCGCTGACTTGTTGAATTCCCAAGCGTTGTTCTTCGCTGGTAGAGGCGATGTTTTGATTGTAGGCCGAAACCTGTTCAATGCTTTTTTGGATTGTTTTAAGCACGTTCTGACTTTGTTCGGCTTTGGAAACACCATTCTGGATGTAAGTGGCGCTTTCCGTGATCAGGTCAGAAATCTCTTTGGCAGAAACAGAGCTTCTTTGGGCCAGTGTCCGGACGGCTTCGGCAACGACAGCAAACCCCCGGCCTGCTTCGCCAGCTCGGGCGGCTTCGACTGCGGCATTCAGAGCCAGCAGATTTGTTTGGAAGGCAATGTCTTCAATGATGTTGATGATTTCCTGCATTTTTCGAGAGCTGGAATTAATCTCGTTCATGGATTGCATCAGCTGTTGAACTGCGCTGGAGCCGTGTTCAGCCGAGCTCATGGATTGTTCAGAGGCGACTTTGGCTTGCACAGCATTTTCATTGCTGATTTTGACGATTGATTCAATCTGAGTGATGGAAGCGGTGCTGGCTTCCAGCATAGAGGCAGCCTTGCTTGATCCATCATGAACCGTCAGGCTGGCTTCAGAAAGATGATTAGCTGCTCGGTGAACTTCGGTGGAGTTCAGAGTCAGTGCCTCGCAAATATTCTTAACTGTTTTTGCAATGGAAATAGAGGCCAGGAATGAGACGACACCAGCCAAAGCGATGGCAACAAGAGAGAAGATGCTGACCCAGGAGCGCGCATTGGCTTCGGCCGCCTGAGCGTTGTGAGTTGAACTGTCTGCATAGTTCACTTGATATTCCGTTTCCACCAGCAGAGGTTTGTAAATTCCGGCGGCTTTGATTTCGCAGACATCACGGATCATGGAAATGATCTGTGCCTCATTTGTTTTGAAGTCTTGTGCCAAAGTCAGGACTTCGCCTCCGAACTTTTTAAAGTCCTGCCAACTGTGCAGGAATTCTTGAAAGCTTTTGCGGTCTTTGGCTTGGCGATCAATTGTTGTGTACATTTCGATGTGTTTTTCGAAAGCACCAATCTGTGTTTTGGATTGTTCGATGTAATGATTGACGGCCTCTTGCGTGTTGCCGGCAAGCCCGATGCTGCGAACGTGAATGCGCAGCTCGCGGATCGTGGAACGCAAGTCAGCAAGTTCCTTGAGTGAGGGGAGGTTGTCTTTGGCTACAACATTATATTCAGCGCTGACTTTATGAAGGAAATAGAACCCGATGGCTCCACTGCTGGCGGAAAGCAAAGCCACAAAAAGACCCATTGATGTTAACTTTGTTTTTAGACTCCATGACTTTATCATCACATTCCCCTGGACATGTTAAAGTGGCTTAACACTCCATCGGGCAAATGAACGAGAGGCATTAGTCGTAGTTTGATAATATTCTGGTGTTCCCGTGGATCTCGAAACACTTTCTTGCTCAAAAATTATTTGGCCAGCTATTGATCGGAGCTATTGCGAAGTATTCTCGGGGAGAAGATGGGGGTGCAAATAACTTTTGTTCGAAAAAAAAGCCCGGACCTGCCGGGCTTTTGAAGATGCGAATGTCTCTTACAATTAGAAATTGAAAGAGTAAACCACGGACGTGAACGCCACGCTAGCATCGGAATCGCTGTCGAACCAGTTCCATGCTTCAAGGCGCTCAAGGCCCAAAGCTCCAGCTCCGTTTGGAAGTTTCAACTGACCGCCATAGCGGAAGCTTGGACCAACAACAGTCTTGTCATCTGCGCCATCCATTTTGATCATGGAAATACCAAAGCCTGGAGCTAGGTATGCAGTTGCATTCGTGGACTCAACAAGTCTCAACATGGAGTGAGCACCGAAAGTCAGAACTTGCGGAACAATGCCCTTCTTTTCAGTTTGCAGGAAGATGTATGCTCCCAACGCTCCCTGGTCGTTATCGAATTCCATACGGCCACCAATATTCAAAGCAGAGCTGGTCATGCCCAAATTGATGCTTGCTGTTTTCCCGGAATAAGAAGCTACATTTCTGGCTGCGAAGGACACTGAAGAGGACAAGAGGCACAAGGCCACGATTAACTTTTTCATGAAAGACTCCCTATAGTTTGTAGACCAAAGAAGTCTGTCAGGATTGGCTTTTTTGGCAAGATAAAACGCGCTTAGGCACACCTCAGAGAGAGGTGTATTTCTTGCCCCAATGCGTCGCATTCTTAGGATGTTTAAGTTTAGTCTCACTATTATCTTGAACGCGCAAGTGAACTTAACTAGCTTGGGTTTGCTCTTTTTTTGGGATATATCGATGCTCTTTAATTCATTTCAGTTCATTTTCGTGTTTTTGCCGATCGCCTTACTTGGGTACTATCTGATCGGGAATAAGAGATTTCAGCTTATTTTTCTTTTCTCAGCCAGTTTGTTTTTCTATGCATACTGGAGTCATACGCATGTATTTTTACTCTTATTCACTGTAGTTCTTGATTTCTATATTGGGCAGTTATTGTTCAAGTGCCAAGACGATAGAAAAAGAAAAGCGCTGCTGCTGACATCAGTTATAGCCAACCTCTCGGTTCTGGGCTTCTTCAAATACTATAACTTCTTTATCGGTTCGGTGAATGGGGCCTTGTCGTACTTTGGTTCGAACACCGGCTTGCCTCATCTTGATCTGGTTTTGCCGATTGGAATTTCGTTTTATACATTCCAATCAATGTCCTATGTGATCGATGTTTATCGACGTTCGGCAAGTTCCCACGGATCTTTGCTGGAGTTTTCCAGCTATGTGACGTTGTTCCCGCATCAGATATCTGGTCCGTTGGTAAGGCACAACACTATTGTTCCGCAATTGGAAAGCGCTAAGACCTATATTTTCAGTAACTCCAATTTTTGGAAGGGTATTTGCTTTTTTGTTTTCGGCTTGTCTAAGAAAATGCTCATTGCAGATCGCGTGGCTGAAGCGATTGATCCTATTATAGCGAATATTCCGGTGGCCTCTAATCTTGAGGCGTTCTTCGCGATGTTGGGGTACACGGTCCAGCTTTACTTTGATTTCAGCGGTTATTCTGACATGGCCGTGGGGCTTGGGCTGATGATGAACATTCAGTTCCCGGCCAATTTTAACTCGCCTTACAAGTCTCGCTCCATCACTGAGTTCTGAAAAAGATGGCACATCACTTTGTCGTCATGGCTTCGCGATTATCTCTATATCTCGTTGGGTGGTAATCGCAAGGGGACCTTGTTCACGTATAGAAATCTTTTGCTGACGATGGCCATCGGGGGCCTTTGGCATGGAGCCAATTGGACGTTCGTCGTCTGGGGAGTCATGCACGGGGGAGCTTTGGCCCTGGAAAGGCTTTGTAAGGACAGAAATATTGATCTTATCAAGTTCAGCCCTTTGAAGTGGGCCTTCACGTTCCTGTTCATTTCTGTGGCGTGGGTGTTCTTTAGAGCCAACTCGCTTCATGATGCATCCATGTGGCTGACAAAGGTGTTTTCCTGGCAGGGGTCCTACGATACCGGCATTACGCTTATGCCGATTAAGTATCGTGATAAGTTCTATGCCATCTGTCTGATCGGATTAGTAAGTTCTATGTGGGCAAAGAACACTTGGGAAATGAAGTTTAAACCTTCACTTTCGATGGCCGGTATTGTGGCTTTGTTGTTTGTGATTTGCCTGATGTATATGGGTGAGCAGTCACCATTCCTGTATTTCCAATTCTAGAGGCTGGCATGAGCGCAAAAAAGGCGATCTTTTCTTTCTTTGGTTTTTCGATGTTCTTCACGGTTTTTGTCATTGGCTTTACGCTGTGGCGAGATCCTTATTGTAACAACTGCTCTGAAATCGATGTTCATCGCTATTCAGTGAACTCTTATTATGAAGTAGCCCAAATACTTAAGGCCAATCCTGATGCGGAAGTGATTATCGTGGGCACTTCGCGGGGGCAGGGGTTTTCTCCCGAATGGCTTTCCAGAAAGTTGGGCAAAAAAGTTCTAAATTTGGCGGTTGCGGGCTCTAGTGCGGAGGCAAAAATTGCCTTCATTGAGCTGGCGAAGAAAATGATTCCTTTGAAGATGGTCATCTGGCAGGCCGACTATTATGAAATTCTGGGTGACAGTAAGGAATCAAAGCTTCACGCCATGAAACTGTACAGTCCCGCAGGTCAATTGGATTTTTCAAATCTAAAAAGCAAAATTTTACTGTCACTGGATCACAGCAACTTTGATGCGGCTATTGCTTTAGGCAATAAAAAGCTGACGAATGAATCCTTCCGTCTTGGTGTTGACAGCATCGTTTCTGAGAACTGCTTTAAGGATTCTTTTGCCGGGTCACTTTCCGAAGAAACTTTGAAAAAAGAAGTGCAGTTGATGTACTACAACTACACCAAGCAGGTTTTTATCCCGAAAGAAAGCCGCTGGAAGAAAGATTTGATGCTGCAGTATCTGTCGAAGGATATCGGGGTCGATTTCGTTGTGGCGTTTGTGCCGTACCATCCTGATTTCACCAAACAGCTTCAGCACGAATATCCGGAGATTATGCAAAGGCATCTGGACTGGATCAATGATTTGCAGAAAGCCACCGGAAAGGTGCAAAGCTATATCAACAGCATTGAGCAGGATGACGGCAGTCCCAAATACTGGAAAGATGGTACGCACTTTACCTGTTATGCCAGTTATCTAATCCTACAGGACATTGTTTCTAAGGCTGGGCTTATCCAGCCTTAGCCTTAGACGCGCTCCAGTCGGGCATATTTGACGACAAACTTTTTAACCGTATTGTCGGTGAACATGACGCTGACTTTGAAGTTCTCTCCAGCCCCTTCTGTCGCGTAAACAGTACCCACTCCAAAGGTGGGATGTCTGACACGCATCCCTTTTGAAAACGGTGCGCTACCTGAAGAACTATCACCATCGTAGTCCGGGAAGTCTTGAACATCATCATAGTTTTGGCTGCGAGCCTTGTTGCGCTCGTAACCACCATTTCCGGTATTACCCCATTTGCCAGCACCGCCGCCACCAAAGTCAGAGTCATAAGAGCTCGAGCCATAGCGAGACACAAAGCGAGGAGCTTCAGCCGAAGTCTTAAAGTCGATCAAATTTTGCGGAATCTCTTTGATAAAGCGAGATGGCGGATTGAATTGTTCCTGTCCCCACACTCGGCGCATTTTTGCGTAAGTCAGCCACAGCTTTTGACGGGCGCGGGTCATGCCGACGTAAGCCAGACGACGTTCTTCCTCGACATCTTCTTCGCTGTCGCTTTCCGCACTGCGCGCACTTGGGAATAGGTTTTCCTCAAGGCCGACGACAAAGACATACGGATATTCCAAACCTTTGGAGATATGTAAAGTCATCATCGTGACAGAGTTCTGTTCCTGATCCAAAGAATCAACGTCGTTCACCAGGGCCATCTCTTCCAGGAAGCTGGTTAGGGTGGATTCTTCGCCACGTTCTTTCGCGAATTGGGCGATGGCGTTGTCCAACTCTTCCAAGTTTTCGATACGCGCCTGAGCTTCCGGAGATTCATCTTTCTTTAGAGCGGCCAGATATTCGGTGCGATCCAAAACGATATGATAGAAGTCCACCAGCTTAAAGGCAGTGGCATTGGTTTGCAGGTCCGTCATCAGCTCCAGGAAGCGACGAATCTTGCCAGTGGTTCCGGCATTGAACAGGCGTTCATCGCAGGCTTTGAAGGCTGCTTCAAACATGCTCATATTTTTTTGAGCCGCATATTCTTCAATTTTTTCGATAGTGGTTTTGCCGATCCCACGAGCCGGGACATTGATGATTCGTTTCAATGCAATATCGTCAGCCGGATTGATGGACAGTTTCATATACGAAAGCATGTCCTTGATCTCCATACGTTCATAGAAGCGCACGCCGCCGACTAGGCGATACGGAATGCCCATCGTGCGAAGCTGTTCTTCCAGGACGCGAGACTGCGCATTGGTGCGATAGAAGATCGCATAGTCGTTATAAGACCCTTCGCCTTCGTTCATCATGGACTGAATGGTCTTGGCGACAAAGCGACCTTCTTCATATTCGTTTTTCTCTTCACGAACGTGAATCAAATCACCGGCCTCATTGGAGGTGAACAGAGTTTTATCTTTTCGTTGAGAGTTGTTCTTGATGACCGCGGTGGCACCATTGACGATGTTGGCGGAGGAACGATAGTTTTCCTCCAGCTTTACAACCTTGGCATCGCGGAAGTCCTTTTCAAAATCCAGGATGTTTTTGATATCCGCTCCACGCCAGCTGTAAATCGACTGATCCTCGTCACCGACCACACAAAGATTGCGGTGAGCAGACGCCAGCATCTGTACCAGCAGATATTGAATGTGGTTGGTATCCTGATACTCATCCACCATGATGTAGCGGAATTTTTTCTGATACATCTGCAAAACATCCGGATACATGCGGAACAGATCATAGGTCTTTAGCAGCAGATCATCGAAGTCCAGACTGTTGGCCTTCCTCATCTCGTTTTCATAGGCCTTGTAAACTTGCACGGTCTTTTGATCCATCAGGCGCTTGGAGGATTTCTCAAGACCGTCCGGAGAAAGCCCCATCATTTTTGCGCTGCTGATGCGGCTTTGAAAACTCTTGGCCGGATACATCTTGTCGTTGATATCCAGAGCCGTCATGACTTTCTTGATTTGGCTGAGCTGATCAGAAGAGTCATAGATCCCAAAGAAGGGTTTGTAGTCGAGCAAAGTGATGTGCTGGCGCAAAACGCGAACGCAGAAGCTGTGGAAGGTACTAACCCAAAGCTGCGTGTGAACCATGGCGCCCATGTCAGAAAGGATCTTGTAAATACGGTGTTCCATCTCTTTGGCGGCCTTATTGGTGAAGGTCACACAAAGGATCTCATCCGGGGCGGCAACGCCCTGGCCGATGATATTCGCCATACGATGAGTCAGCACTCTGGTTTTGCCAGAACCTGCTCCAGCTAGAATAAGCAAAGGGCCGTCCAGGGTCTCAACGGCATCCTTCTGGGCAGGGTTCAGATTTTTAGTAACAAAATCAAGTACATCCATGGCGGTTTCCTTCACCTGCGTTACGGGGACTGTCAAACTTGTAGTGAGACTGACAAAGTTTGTCTATCTCTAAGTTTTTATTGAGGTTTTGGAGTTTTTTCACTATAACTATAACGCAATAAGTCAAGTGGCGAGAGAGACCCTCCCGTTTATAGAGCTTAGAGAGGACTTTGTGAAGCGCGTTTTTAGCCGGATCACCGCAACAATTTTAGCTGTAGGGACTTTGAGTGCCTGCGCTCCTCAGTCTGAAACGGCCGAGGAAAAAGGCACGGTCCGTGTTCTGGCTCCACAGTCGGATTCAAAGTCCGGATATGCGTTAAAGACGGTGGATTTGCTGGGGATCAGCGATCTGCAGACGGTATCTGGAAAATTTGTGCGCTTTTTTATGAGTCCTCGCATTGTAAAAGGTAAGCTCACAGGTCGCCCGGCGGTCAGTCGTTTTATCAAAAATCAAGACGGTGAGTTTATTCCGGCGAATGAAATGACCCAGCAGTTGGTGGCGATCTATGCGCACACACAGAGACTGGCTCAATTGGATGATGAGTTGGGTGCTGGAGGAATCAATACATGGCCTCGCGATGTGGGTGTCGGTGTTCGCGTCAAGGGCGGACAAAACAACAACGCTTACTATGATGGCGATACGGACTCCATGCTGGTGGTGCCATACAATCAAGCGGGTCTGCCGATTGCCATTAACGGTGGAATTCTGGCGCACGAACACTTCCATTCCTTGTTCTATAAAGTTGTTTTAAAAAGCACGGAAGAGGCCAAGGTCACAGCTCATAATCTTGAGGATTTCCTTGAGTCGTCCCCCATCATCCATGAAGAGCTTTCGCAAAGAGGTCGTTTGAAACCTTCGGATATTGAAGGGGCGGAATTGGCAGAGGCCGCTTTGCAGAAGTACTATCGTCAGGCCATGCTTCGTGGTTTGAATGAAGGTTTGGCGGATTACTGGGGTTGGATGTACACCGGAAATCCGGACTTTATTGCGCAGTCTTTGCCGAAGGAAAAAATGAATCGTTCTTTGGATGTGGACGGGATTTTTGCAACCTATGAGCTGCCGAGCGAAGCGACGATCAAAAATAGCATTCAGGTTTTCTATAAAACCGGGGATGCCAAGAAGTTTGAAAGTTATGTGACTGGTTATGCCTATGTGATTGGGACGCAGTTTTCTCGCATGTTGAAAAGCTTCACCGAAGTTTCCGCCAAAGAGCGCAGTCTGGAATCTCTGGCGGCCCGCAAGGAAGTGGCGAAAGTTATTCTGCGCACGCTGAATGCTTTGAAGAATGACTTGGTTGAAAGCAAAGATGCTTACTATCGTGCAGAAAAGTACGTCTTAAGCTTTGCCAAGGAACTTCCAGAGATGAAACAGGCCGAGTGTGAATTCCTGGCGGGTGTGATCAATGCTTCCACCGACGAGGCGAACACGAGCTACTCCTGCAAAAAGAACGCAGACGGATTGATCCTTGAAGCCAATACAACGAACACTCAGGAAGTTATGTGATGAGACTTCTTGTTGTTTTTCTACTTCTGACAATGTCGTGGGGTGCTTGGGCTCAGGAATCCCGTATGAAGGTGAAAACTGAAGATACAGTTTCCTTGTTGGCGTTGTACCCCTTGGCCTATGAAATGCGCTACGAGCGGGGTAATTCTCAGGATCTTGAAAGTCGTCAGCCGATGAATTTTGGATTGGGCTATCACCGCAGTCGCTACAGCGTGCTCTTTGAATACAGTCACTTTTCTGATGAAAGCGGTAACAGTACCTCCTCCATTGAACGCAAGCATCAGGATTTGCTGATGTGGGGTCGTTACAATCTGGTCGCAGGAGCCGAAGAGCACATGCGCGGAATCGTGTATCTGGGCGCCGGTGTCGGTGGGTACGAAGAAGAAGTGGTCACGACCTTTATGGGTTCTTCCCGCAGCGACAAGACCGGAATGAAAGTGATGGGTGGTGCGGCGGCTGGGCTTGAGATGTTTATGACCGGTCGTTACGGTGGTGTGTCTGCGGCTTTGGAAGGCCGTGCTCTGGTGGGGGCAGACTTCGATCCCAACCCAATCTTTGGCGTTGTCCTGCGTCTGGGGCTGGTTCTGCCTTTGTAAAAAAAAAGCCCCGCTTGTCGCGAGGCTTTTTTAAGGAATTTAAAAGCGGTACTTCTAAAAACTATTCAGTGATCTTTTGCACAATCGCAGAGCCTACTTTGGCTTTGCTGACCAGCTCCGTGCGGTAAGCCTGAGCTTCTTTTTGTGTGGCAAACTGGCCAACACTCACGCGGAACCAAGTTTTACCTTTGATATTTGCTGGAACGTAGAAGGCGCTGTAGCCTTTGTTCTTAAGGTCAGAAGCCATTCTTTGAGCTTCGCCTTCGTCAGCATAAGAAGCCACTTGAACTGTGAACTTGCCAACTGCAAACTGAGCAACATCTTTAGGCAAAGAAGAAGGCAGGCGATCTTCTTTTGCAGCTACTTTCTTGTCAGTGGCTTCCAGGGAAGTTGGGGATTTGCCAGCCGCAACAGTTTTAGCAGCTTCAGACGGTTCGTGGTTCTGAGTCACTGGCGTCTTGTCAGACTTTACTGGAAGTGGTTTGTGTGGATCTTTGGGTTCTACTTTTGTTTCTGCTTTGCTTTCGGCTACTTCAGCGTGGTGACCTTCCTGTGCCGGAGCTGTGGTTTCGCCAGTAGTTACCGCAGTCGTTTCATCAGCAACGAATTCTTCAGCCAGCTTTGCGATTTCTTCGTCTGTCATTGCGCCCACTTTGCCCTCAGTTGCAGGTTCGTGAGATGGAACGGAAGCAACTTCACGTTCAGCGGCGTGGGAAGTTTTTTGAGGCTCCAGGGCAGATAGAGCGTGTTGGTTGTCACTATACTTTTTGCCGGCAAAAATACCGATAGAGAAAGACAACAAAGAGATAGAGAAAACTAATGTTAGTTTTACCACGACATCCATTTTAGAACCCATTTTTTCAATCCTCATAATTTTAAACCCGCTTGAATGCTTAAGTTTCGGGCCCTTCCTTTGGCCCTTCAAACATGTTAGCGTTAATCCTCTAAACTGGTCAATCATCCGAGAGTCCGGCTCAAAGGGAAAAGCATGGAAAATGGCGTAAAATCAATGGATTGGAAGCAGGTCTTAGGTCAAGCCATCAAGGCTGTCAGCCTGGGGCGCGAGGTGCTTCTCAATTATTTCGGTAACTTAGAGCACGTCGAGGAAAAATTCCAAGCCGGCCTTGTCAGTGAAGCCGATAAAGAATCAGAAAGAGTCATCGCAGAGCATCTTAAGAAAAATTTTCCGGAAATTGAATTTTTGGGCGAGGAAACCTTTGCTGCGTCTCACGGAACCGGGACCAACGTCGCGTGGAGCAAGGCCGGGCCAAACGGGCGCTGGATACTGGATCCACTGGATGGGACCACTAACTACATTCATCGCTTTCCGATTTTTTGCATCAGTCTGGGTTTGGAAATTGACGGTCAGATTCAGTTAGCCGTGATTGATGTGCCCATTTTAAAAGAGACCTACACCGCCATTCGCGGTCAGGGAGCGTTCGTCAACGGCCGCCCTTTGAGTGTCAGCAAAAATGCTGAACTAAAAAAAGGTCTGCTAGCGACAGGCTTTGTGTCTGAGCATGAACATGTGATTTCTGAACAGCTGCGTATCTTTGACGATATGGTCCGCAAGTGTCGGGGTGTACGTCGCCCTGGAGCTGCTGCTTATGATCTGGCACAGGTGGCACGTGGAGTGTTCGACGGTTATTGGGAACGCAACATTCAGCCGTGGGATGCGGCAGCTGGCATTTTACTTGTCGAAGAGGCGGGCGGTGTTGTGCAAACTTATCGTGGTGACAAGTATACGCCTTACAAAAACTCGATCGTGGCAGGAAATGCAGCGATGGTGGCCGAGATACAGAAAGTGCTGGTGCCTCGTTTGAGTGAAGGCACCAACTAAGAAGAAGCGAACTAGTTGGGATTTATGCCAACAACCAAGCGGCCATTTTGGGATTCATCCAGCAAAGAAGAGTGGTAGTGGAAAACGACACTGCCACCCTTCAGGTACGGAATCAGTTTGTCCGCCATGGAAAGCGACAAAGCAGGGCAGCCCCAGCTTAATCCGAGGCGACCAAAGGGCTCACCAGTTTTTGGATTTTTCATATTGATGAAGTCCTCGCCTACGTACCAAGCACCATGCACAACGATGTCGCGATTATAGGCCTGATCGTTGGATTTTTGCAGGCCATACATGCGCAGAGTCTTGCCGTAAGAACCTGTATAAATATCACCTGTCAGATAGAAGCCCAAAGATGTCTGGCGAGAATCCTTGGTGTTACTGAATTTGTAAGCGTAGTTGCCTTCACCGCTGCCGATGCCGTGGGAGGTGTAGTACTTTTGCACTTCGCCGGTGCGCATATTGATGAAGTAGAAACGACGCTGAGTGGACGGAGCAGAGTAATCAACGATGGCCACATACTGCGGGTTTTGCAGAGTGACTGTTTTGCTGCTGCGAATGCGTTTATTTTCTTCACAAGGGCGAACGCTGGCCGGGTCTTTCCCGTCACAGACATAGGTGTCCTGATTGAAGCTGCGGCCACGGTTTTCGTACATGAACTTGTTCAGACGGGAAAGAGCATCTGCAGGAACTCCGGCAGTGAGAATTTTTTTGTTGATGGCGTTTCCTGAGGATTGCGCCTGGGCGGCCAGGCCCATTGTGCAAATCAAGCCTCCCAAAAGCAGATTCATATATAGCTTCATAGGGTCTCCTACTAAATAGAAAACCGTTATAGTATGGCTTTGTCTGAATGGAAACTGTCAGGATTTTAGACAGGAATAAAACACAAAA
The DNA here is from genome assembly GCF_041888015.1 of Bdellovibrio bacteriovorus. Lineage (GTDB taxonomy): Bacteria > Bdellovibrionota > Bdellovibrionia > Bdellovibrionales > Bdellovibrionaceae > Bdellovibrio. Next base: position 3,239,858 of record NZ_CP168968.1, on the reverse strand, counting down.
AAATGCCGGAAATTCGCTCTATTGCAGTTGGTGTTCGCAAAGTTTTGAGGAGAGGGAGAACCCCTCTCCTGAGAGTGGGTTAGTGGCTGAGTTTGTTCTTGATGTCAGCAAGTTTGTCCCCGACCTTGTCGCCCCATTTTTCCATGAAGCCTTTGACCGTGGACTCATCAATGCCAACGGTGCTCATGACTTGGTGAACACGCTTGTTGGCTTCTTCTTTGGGAATGCCGGTTTTGGCGGATACCAGAGAAACAAGGTCATCGGGATTTTTCAGAGCCTTTTTGATTTCTTCATCTGTCAGATTAAGACCTGCAAACTTTTGTTTTAGGGCACTGGAGAAAGCCCCGAATTTGTTTTCTATTGATTGCTTGTCCATAGGTGCTCCTTCCTCGACCTCGGTCGGGATGTTCTAGTGAGACAGCTTGTCTTTAAGTTTGTCGATTTTTTCGTTCACTTTATCGGTGGCCTTGTCGGCACTTCCGGTAAACTTTCTATCGAGACCGGACATGAAGTCAGTAACCTGACGGGAGGCTTCTTCCTTGGAAAGGCCAATCTTTTGTTGAACCAAACCGCTGAGTGCTTCCAAATTTCCTTTTGTTTTCTGGATGTCATCATCAGTAAGAGCACCCCATTTTTTGCGGAGCTCGCCAGATATCTCTTTGATTTTTCCCTGGAAGATATCTTTATTCATAAGTACCTCCTTACATGGATTGAGCTATCTTTAGAAGGCTCCTGTTTGGTCAAATAGTCAAATTTCTGCGCCAAAACTTTGACTACTGTCATAGAATTACTACCCGGCAAACATTCACCACAGGGGCAAAAATTGCCTGAAATCAAATGTGTTGGACCGCAGTCTTCCTGACAGGACTTGGGTCCTGTTGGCATCTCTGTTGCTTTCAATCTTGATAGGACCACTGCGTGGTCTTTCATCATGGAGGATGAAGTGGCTGAAGAAAAAGCGGCAGCAGCGGAAGCGTCGTCAGCTCCGAGCGGGGGATCTGGACAAAAGCCTATACTACTTATTGCCTTGGCGGTCATTAATATGCTCGTCGTTGCCGGCGTGGGTTTCATGCTTTATTCAAATCGTAAAAAAGAGGCAGCAGAGCCTAAAATCGAACAAGTCATTAAAGGTGAAGCAGAAGCTCAACACAAAGAAGCTACTGAAGAAAAAGAAGTCATCGGCAAGGTGATTCCTTTGGAAACCTTTATCGTGAATCTGGCGGGCTCTAAAGGCCGTCAGGTGGCTAAAGTGAACATGGAGCTGGAAGTGACCGGCACCCATGTCATGGAAGAACTGGAAAAGCGCAAAGCCCAGATCCGCGATATCATTATTATTATCCTTTCAAGCAAGACCTATGCGGAAGTTTCCTCCCGCGAAGGTAAAGACAGCTTAAGAAGTGAAATCAAGGACACCATCAATTCTTTCCTGGTGCAGGGGAAGATTTCAAACGTGTTCTTCACAGAGTTTATCTATAACTAAGGCAGGACTATGAATCAGGTTCTTTCACAAAGTGAAGTGGATGCTCTGTTAGCGGCGGTCTCCGACGGGGATGTCGCCTCTTCAGAAACATCCAAGCCCGAGGCGCAGAATGTCGGCAAAGTGGATGAACGTAAGATTGTTTCTTACGATCTTACCAGTCAGGATCGTATTATTCGTGGCCGCCTTCCTCAATTGGAAGTTATCTACGAAAAATTCATGCGTGCCTTCCGCGTGTCCTTGTCCTCGGCTCTTCGCAAGATAGCTTCCATCACTTTGACTTCCACTGAATTTCTGAAATTTGGTGAGTTCATCAATACCCTGCCAATGCCAACGTGTATGAGCGTTCTGCGCTTTGGTAATCTGCGTGGTTCCGCATTGTTTGTTATAGAGAGTAAACTGGCGTACGCGCTCGTGGACAGCTTCTTTGGTGGGGCGGATCGTCCTTATACAAAAATTGATGGTAAAGACTTTACCCCGATTGAGCTTTCAATTGTCCAAAAGGTGGTGGGGCTAGCGATCAATGATATGGAAATGGCCTGGGCCTCCATTGAAAAGATCGGTTGTTCTTTTGTACGTACCGAGGTGAATCCACAGTTCGTCGGGATTGTGCCTCCGACCGACGTGGTTATTGCCTCTACTTTTGACGTTGAATTGGAAAATGCGACAGGAACGATTTCCATCGTTATTCCTTACGCCACGATTGAGCCGATCAAGCAAAAACTACAGACGGGTTTCCAGGTAGAAACCGATCAGACCGACAAAAAACTTTGGACGGCGATCATTCAGGAACAGCTTTTGGAAACAGATATGGAAATCAAAGTGAATCTGGGTGAAACCGAGATCAAATTGCGTGATCTGATGAATCTTAAAGTGGGCGATGTGATCCCGTTGGATCAGGATGCGTCCGGTGAATTCGACGTGGCTGTCGAAGGTATCAGAAAGTTTAAAGGTTATTACGGAATACATCATGGAACCGTGGCTGTCCAAGTGACCAGACCGGTGGAAAAGTAGGGGGATGAATGAGCGACGATACATTGGACAACCTGGCAGATCAGCTGGTGGCCGAAGCCGCGGGAATGGCTGAAGCTGGCAGTAAAAAAGTCTCCAGCGAAATGCCGACACACAAAGACAGAAATTTGAACCTGATCTTGGATATTCCTCTGAAGGTTTCCGTGGAGCTGGGTCGTACAAAAATGCCGGTCAGCGAGCTTTTGAATCTGACTCAAGGCTCTGTGATTGAGCTGAGCAAGTTGGCGGGCGAGCCGATGGAAGTGTATGTGAACGACAAGTTGATCGCACGCGGCGAGGCCGTGGTGGTGAACGAGAAGTTCGGTGTGCGTTTGACAGATATTATTTCTCCAGCTGAGCGCGTAGAACAACTCAGATAAGAGGTTTAAAATGCGTTGGTTGCTTTCTTTGATCTTTGTTGTGTCAGTTTCAGCCCAGGCTTCTGAGAAGAGCGCAGATGCTGCTGGTGCGGGAGCCGTCGTTTCCGCAGCGGTGGATTCTGAATCCCAAGAGTTGTCAGCAGCGGCAACGGCAGATCCCACAAACCTGTCTAAAGTTGATAATCGCAAAGAATCCGAGATTCTTTTGAATCTTGATAATAAGAAGACAGCCTCCAGCGAAGGCAGTGGTGTGTTCCGTATTCTGTTCACGTTGTCCTTATTGGGCATTGTGGGCACAGGAGCTTACTTCTTCCTGAAAAAGTACAAAGTCCCACGTGCGATGAAACATCAGACGCAGATCAAGGTTTTGCAACAGCATTACCTGGGTCCTAAGAAAAGTCTGGCTATTGTGCGTGTGGCGGGTGAATCCATCCTGATTGGCGTGACGGATCATAACATCTCCATGATCAAGTCTTTGTCCCTTTTGGATGATGAGGTTCCCGAGGAAGCTCCACAAAGCTTCGGAAAAGTTTTGGGCCAGTCCGCCAAAGACGCGGATTTTGAAGAGTCTGCGGAAGAGCAGGCACCGCGCAAGCGCAGTGCCAAGGACATGGATCTGGATGAAGAGTTCGCCATCAGTGGTATTAAGGACATTGTTTCCAAGCGCCTGAAAGGCATGAGGTCTCTTCAGTGATTAAGAATAAATGGACTCTTTGGAGTCTGCTTCTTTTACCTCTGATCTTCTTCGCAAGTTCGAGTGCGTCGGCTCAGGTGACTTTGCCAACAATGAATCTGGGTTTTAAAACCACAGACAATCCCAATGAAGTGGTCAATGCCGTGAAATTGATCATGATCATGACGGTGCTGACTTTGGCACCGGCGATTCTGATCATGATGACGGGCTTTACCCGCATTATCATCGTGTTGTCTTTCCTAAGACAGGCGATGGGGGTTCAGCAGATGCCACCGAATCAGCTTCTGGTGGGTCTGGCTTTGTTTTTGACTTTCTTTGTGATGCAGCCGGCGTTCAATGAAATGAACACCAATGGTATTCAGCCGTATATGGCCGGGAAGATCTCCCAGGATCAGGCGCTGGAAAACACCTTGGCTCCGCTGCGCAAGTTCATGTTCCATCAAACTCGTGATTCTGATTTGGCGTTGTTTCTGAAGCTTTCCAAAGTTGATAAACCGAAAACCCGTGCGGATGTTCCGACAATGGTTTTGGTTCCGGCTTTCGTGGTTTCTGAATTGAAAACGGCTTTCCAGATCGGTTTTATCATCTTCCTGCCATTCCTGGTGATCGACATCGTCGCAGCCAGCGTTTTGATGGCCATGGGTATGATGATGCTTCCGCCTGTAGTTATTTCGTTACCCTTTAAGATCATGCTCTTTGTCCTAGTGGATGGATGGGGTCTGCTCATCGGTTCCATGGTTAAGAGTTTCGGGTGAGGTGAAAAGTGACAGATGAATTAGTGATTCGACTGGGACAGGATGCGCTTCGTACAACAGCTATGCTGGCGGCGCCGCTTTTGATCAGCACGTTGGTTGTGGGTCTGGCCGTGAGTGTGTTCCAGGCTTTGACTCAGATCAATGAGGCGACTTTGACGTTCATTCCGAAAATGATCGTGGTGGCTGCGGTGTTTATTCTGGCGGGTCCGTGGATGATGGACGTGATGAGCACTTATACGATCAATCTTTTTGAAAATATTGCCGTGATGGTGAGGGAATAGAGTGCTGAACTGGAGTGCGTTGACAGAGGCTCAAATTCTTCTTTTTGCGCTGGTTCTTCTGCGCATGATCGCCTATGTCGTGTCCTCTTCGTTTTTTGGCTCTCCGCTGGTGAATGCGCCTATTAAGGTCCTGCTTTCGCTGGTTTTGGCCATGGTGATTTTTCCAGTCGTGAAGGTTGGAAACGTCGATTATTCCCTAATTTCCAGTGAAATCATCAGTTTGGCTGTGCGGGAGCTGATTGTTGGATTGACCCTGGGTTTTTTAACCCGACTGTTCTTCTTTGTGGTCAGTATGACAGGGGATTTGGTTTCCATGAGCGTGGGCTTGAGTGCGGCTCAGATTTATAACCCGATGATGGGTTCTCAAGGGGGCGTCGTCGAGCAATTCTATTCCGCTATGGCAACCCTGGTGTTCCTGGCGATCAATGGGCATCACATGCTTTTGACAGCCATTGCGCAAAGCTATGAGTTGATTCCTGTAAGTTCGTTGGCTTTGAATGTTGGACCCTTTGCAGAGATCGCAGTTTTCGGACAAGCGGTTCTGGTCATGGCAATCAAGATGTGTGCCCCGGTTCTGGTGGCCATTCTGATTGTCAATCTGGCGATGGGTATTCTGGGAAGAGCCGTGCCCCAGATCAACGTCCTGGTCACAAGTATGCCAGTGACGATTATGATGGGAATGACAGTGGTGTTTATCTGTCTTCCGCTATTGATAATGGAAATGAATGGAGTTGTTGAAATCACAGCTAGCAAACTGTTCGCTGTGATGAAACACTTATAGGGTAAGGCTTTTAAGTTCTAGGAAGGAACGAGATGGCTGAGGATAACGGCGAAAAGTCCGAAGAAGCAACGGACGCGAGACGGGAAGAGTTTCGCAAAAAAGGGAACGTTGCACATACAAAGGAGCTGGCGTCGGCAGTAATTTTACTTGCCGCGGCTGGTGGCGTGTATGCTTTGGGTCGCTTTTTCTTTCAGAACATCTACGAGATCTTCCAGCATTCCTTCGGGGATGACATGGTGAAGATGGTGCGCGAAGGAAATTTTGCGGAAGCTTTCAAATATTGCGGGATCAAAGCCATGATTCTTGTGGCGCCCGTTTTGCTGTTCACCGGTATTATCGGCGCGGCTTCGTCTATTGTTCAGATCGGTTTCCTTCAGGTTGAAGACGCTGTTTCCCCTAACTTTGAAAAAGTGAATCCGGCTGAAGGCTTTAAACGCATCTTCAGTCTTCGCGCCGTTGTAGAGGCTTTGAAATCCATTCTGAAAATGGCTACGGTGGGCGTGATTCTTTACTTCCTTCTGCGCAGTGAAGTGAATCAAGTTCCTTATATGCTGACTTATTCTATCGAGCAGATCATCGCGTACCTCGGGGTCGTGGTGGTAAAGCTGTTGGGTGGTGTCGGTGGCGTGATGCTGGTGATCGCCGGAGCGGACTACTTCTATCAGCGCTATGATCTTGAAAAGAAAATGATGATGACCAAACAAGAGGTCAAAGAAGAGCACAAGCAGCGCGAGGGTGATCCGATGATCAAATCTCGCATTCGCCGTATCCAACGGGAGATGGCGAGCAAGCGAATGATGTCGGAAATTCCCAAAGCGGATGTTGTTATTACCAACCCCACGCATATTGCCGTGGTTTTGAAGTATTCGGACAACCTTCCGGCGCCGCAGATTGTGGCGATGGGGGCGGATCATATTGCAGAAAAAATCAAAGAGATCGCGCGCGAGAATAACGTGCCTATCGTGGAAAACAAACCGTTGGCGCGTACGATCTTTAAGACAATGAAAATTGGACAAGTTATTCCTCGGGAGCTTTTCGTCGCTGTGGCCGAAGTGCTTTCGTACGTTTACCGTTTGCGTAGGAAGAGAAGATAATGGATCAATTGTTTCAGTTCTTAAAACGATTCGATAAGATCACGAAGAATACGGATCTTTTCATTGCCGTGGGCCTGTTGGCAGTCCTTGCGGTGATGATTATTCCTTTACCGCCAGTGATGCTGGACTTGACCCTGACCTTCTCGTTGGCAATCAGTATCCTGATCCTGTTGGTCAGTATTTATACTGACAGAGCTTTGGACTTCACATCCTTCCCGTCATTACTTCTGATGACGACCTTGTTCCGTCTGGCCCTGAACGTGGCAACAACCCGTTTGATTCTGACCCACGGACATGAAGGTGAACAAGCGGCCGGTCACGTGATCGCGTCCTTTGCGAACTTTGTTGTCGGTGGAAACTACGTTATCGGTTTTGTGATGTTCCTGATCCTGATGGTCATCAACTTTATGGTTATCACCAAGGGTTCTGGGCGCGTGGCGGAAGTGGCAGCTCGATTCACCTTGGATGCGATGCCTGGTAAGCAGATGTCCATCGATGCGGAGCTGAACTCTGGTCACATCACTGAAGCCGAGGCTCGCAAGCGCCGTAAACAGGTCGAAGGCGAAGCGGACTTCTATGGCGCGATGGATGGTGCCTCCAAATTCGTTCGCGGTGATGCCATTGCCGGTATCATCATCACGATGATCAATATCATCGGGGGTTTGGCGATCGGGGTCATTCAAAAAGGTCTTGATGTCGGAACTGCGGCGAAATACTACACGATGTTGACGATTGGTGACGGCTTGCTTTCCCAGATCCCGGCATTGGTGATCTCCACAGCGGCCGGTATCATCGTGACTCGTACTTCCAACTCTGACAAGGACGTGGGTCAGGAAGTCACTGGTCAGTTGTTCGTGAAACCTCGTGCGGTGATGATTTCCGGTGCAGTTCTAGTTCTGATGGGCCTGGTGCCGGGTCTTCCGACGATTCCGTTCCTGTTGATGGGCGGTGCATTGTGTGGGACGGCCTGGATCATTAAAAAAGCTCGTGCCGAACAGGCCGAAGTTGCGAAGAAGCAATCCGATGCGGCTCTGTCTGCCCCGAAAAAAGAAAATATCGAAACAATGCTTCCACTGGACATGGTCGAGCTGGAAGTGGGCTATGGACTTATCAATATTGTTGAGTCCGATCAGAGTGGTGATTTGCTGGAACGTATTGTCAGTATCCGCAAGCAGTTTGCGCTGGATCTGGGGATTCTGGTTCCAAGCATTCATATCCGCGACAACTTACAATTGGCGCCGGGCGAATACCGTCTGATGATCAAAGGCAATCGCGTCGGCGGGGGAACTCTTCGTCCGGAAGCATTGCTGGCGATGGATCCGGGCAATGTGGCGGAAAGAATCGAAGGTATTCCAACGAAGGAACCGGCGTTTGGCTTGGATGCCCTTTGGATCTCGCCTGCCCGTAAAGAAGACGCGGAGCTGGCTGGTTACACGGTGGTGGATCTGCCGACGGTTATGGCAACCCATCTTACTGAAATTATCCGTACCCATGCTCATGAGCTTCTGGGACGTCAGGAAGCGTCTGCGCTTATCGAGAACTTCAAGAGGTCTCATCCAAAAGTGGTGGAAGAGCTTGTTCCGGATCTTCTTCCATTGGGATCTGTGGTGCGTGTCCTTCAGAACCTGCTGAAGGAACAAGTGTCCATCCGTGATCTTCTGACGATCTTTGAAACTTTGGCGGACGATGCTCCTCGCACGAAAGACATTGAAGTGTTGACAGAGCAGGTTCGTCGTTCCCTGGCTCGGGGTATTACTGCGAAGTACACCACTGATATGGGGAATATCCCGGTTATGACGTTGCATCCGCATATTGAAGAGTTGATTGCAAACTCGTTGCTGCAAACAGAGCAAGGGGTGCAGTTGGTGATGGATCCAAGCACGGCGCATCGTTTGATTAACGAGATTGCGCGTACAGTGGAGAATCATCCGGAAGTGGCCAGTCAGCCGATTTTGCTGACCAGCCCGACCTCACGTCGTCATTTGTATAAATTAACTTCCCGTTTTATCCCGCAGTTGGTTGTGCTTTCGCACAATGAATTGTCGTCGGATGCGGATGTGAACTCTGTTGCACTCGTGGAGATGAGCCATGCAGGTTAAGAAATTTGAAGCACGTACCATGAAAGAAGCTTTGGAGATGGTAAAGACCCAGTTGGGTCCAGATGCCATCATCCTGTCGGCGCGCGACAATAATAAAAGCTTCGGTCTTGTCGGTGAGGGCAGCGTGGAGATTACAGCCGCCGTTTCCGAGGAGACACTGCAGAAAAAGAAGTTCGCAGAGTCCCGTTTGCGCGAGCAGGACAGAGCCAGATTCAATAATAGCTCTGCAAAACAGCAGAAAGAGCTGATTCAGAAGATGGTGGATAAACATGTGCAAAAGGCGGCTCCCGCCCAGGCTCAGCCCATCACACAAAGACGTTATATTGATATCGAAGACGAACATGAATTGAATCGTCAGAATCGTGTTTCTGAAGAGCGTGTTCGTACCGCAGCACAAAGGGCATTGAACGCCTTCCAGGAACAGGATGAAATTTTCTCTCGCGGTGAGAATACCGCGAAGAAAGCGGCGGTACCAGCAAAACCAGCACCTGCACCGGTGCGTCCGGCTCAACCAGGGGCTGAAAACCCGGAAGTTCTGGCTTTGAAAAGTGAAATTGCCAACCTGAAACAGGTTATCAGTCAGTTCCAGCAAATGCCTCAGACGTTCACGGGTTCCCACCCTGGTGCGGACTACGGCATCAACTATGATTTGAGTTTTGTGTACTCTAAATTAACAAGCGCGGGGATGGCTCCCGAGATCGCAGCCGAGCTTCTGACACAGGCACAGGAAACTTTGCCAGCCTTGAAGCTGAAAAATCGCTCTTTGGTGGAAGCTTGGGTGGCTCGCCATGTGCTGGATGCCACTAAAATTGCCACCAACCCAAGTCAGGGCAAGATCCACTGCTTTGTCGGTCCGGCGGGCAGCGGTAAAACTTCTGCACTGATTAAAATGGCCAGCCACATGGTTGTCCGTGAGCGCAAGAAGATTGCTTTGTTTACGACAGACACGTTCAAAGTGGGCGCCGCAGATCAGATGAAGATCTATGCGCAGATTCTGAATGTTCCATTCTCTGTGATTCGTACGCAGCAGGATTGGACAAATCTGATGCGCTATCTGGCGAATGTGGATTGTGTTCTGGTCGATTACACTGGTTTGAGCTTGAAGAGCAATGACGAGATTCAGATGCTGAAGAGTCTTCTGCCGCCAGCGGCTTTGAACCCGAACATTCACCTGACTTTGTCGACAAATGCAAAGGATGGGGACTGTACTGAGTTGGGCCGTCGTTACTCTGTCCTGGGTTACAAGGATGTGATTTTCACATCCTTGGATGAATCCACTCAGCATGGAACAATTTACAACTTTATGAAACGCTTTGATGTGCCATTGCACTCTTTCGGTATCGGGCCTCGTGTTCCAGAAGACTTCGAGTTTGCGACCAAAGAGCGTTTGTTGGATTTGATCTTCCGTATCACGCAACTTAAACAACAGGATTCTGAAGCTGTATGAATAAAATGAATTCTTTCAATATGCAGCGGACTCGCACGATCAGTGTCACCTCCGGTAAAGGTGGGGTGGGTAAAACCACTTTGGTTGCGAATATGGCACTGACCCTGGCGCAAAAGGGTAAGAAGGTTCTTATTCTGGATGGGGATCTGGGAATGGCCAACGTGGATATTCTGTTTGGCGTTCGTCCCACCGGAAATCTTCATGACATTATCGCCGGTCGCAAAGAGATGCGCGATATCCTGATGGAAGTGTCCAAGGATGTCTTCTTGATTCCAGGGGGCAGTGGCATTGTGGAGTTCAATCACCTGAATCACTTCGAAAGAAGAGCGATGGTGGAAGCGATCAGTGCTTTGCCGTTGGGTTTTGATTATCTTTTAATCGATACCGCTCCTGGTATCGCCGAAAATGTTTTGTTCCTGAATTCGGCTGCGCAAACCGTGTCCGTAGTGATCACTCCGGACCCTGCCAGCTTTGCTGATGCCTATGCGTTGATCAAAGTTCTGCACAAGCAGTACAAGGTCAATCATTTCTCCATCATCTGCAATCAAGTGCGTGATGAGCAAGAGGGCCTGGGTCTGTATCAGCGCTTCAATGATGTCGTAAACAAATTCCTCTACATAGGTCTGGATTATTGGGGATCGGTTCCCAATGATGTGGTTCTGCGTAAGGCAAATCAAATGCAGCGTCTCATTGTGAGACATGAAATCGGTGCCGAGTCGTCAAAGGCGATTCGTCAAATTTGTTATCAGGTTGAACAGTCCTGCAAACAGATTGAGAGCGCCGGTGGCATGCAGATGTTCTGGGACCAGGTCGTAGGAAGTGCGTAGGTCCGAGTTTCCAGTTCTGAGAGAATTGGACTTTTAGGGCATCGACCTGTTTGATAACATAGTTCTTAAGAGGGAAAAATATGGGGAAAAATGCGGCATTGTTGAAGAAATATAAGGAAGAGCCACGGAAGCTCGCTCCCACTCAGAAAGATGACCTTATAAGAGAATATGCGCCGTTGATTAAATTCATCGCTCAAAAGATTGCCGTAAGACTTCCTTCTAACATCGAACTTGATGATTTGATTTCTGCGGGTGTTATTGGCTTGATGGATGCCATCGAGAAGTACGATTCAACACGCGATAATAAATTCAAAACTTATGCTGAATTCCGTATCCGTGGTGCGATCCTGGATGAACTTCGTGCTCAGGACTGGGTGCCTCGTTCCATTCGTGACAAGGCCAAGCTATTGGATAAAACCATGGTTCAATTGGAAGCCGATCTGGGCCGCACTCCTTCCGATGAAGAAGTGGCTAAAGCCCTAAATGTCAGCATCGACGAATTCCACGATCTTGTGAATCAGGTTCGTCCTGTCAGTTTGTTGCCTATCGATCAGGCGACAAGTTTCAGCAATACCGACAAGAAATCCATTATGGATATCTTGGAAGGTTCCCGCACGAACAGTCCGTTCAATCAGTTGAATGTAAAAAACATCAAAGAAGTTGTAGCTCAGGCCATTGAAGAATTGCCGGAAAGACAACGCTTGGTTCTTTCTTTGTACTACTATGAAGATCTGAATCTGAAGGAAATCGGTCAGGTTTTGCGTGTGACCGAGTCCCGCGTGTCCCAGTTGCATGCTCAAGCTGTGGCGCGTTTGCGTGCGAAGTTGGCAGCAACCATTGGTGCTGGCGAGTTGGAAATCGCCTAGCTCATTTAAGACGTTTGCTTGAAAGCAAAAAACCTCCTGCAGATTGTATCTCAGGAGGTTTTTTCGTTCTGACATATGTCAAATAGCTCATGGCAGGGGCTTTGCTTTAGGAAGAGAATATAAGCAAGCAAGCTTATATTAAAAGCCAAGGAGGACCCTATGGGTACGGAAAGAACCAACAGGCCACAACAGCCTGATACGTCCAGAGACAGATCAGAAAGAGAAGAAAGAGGCAGATCAGAAAGAACTGAGCGCTCTCCTTCCTCTGAGAGGGGTTCAAAAGATTCTCAAAGACCTCAGACAGATAGAAACGAAAGAAGAAGCACAAGTCGCTAAAGTCGGCTTACGTGATCTTTCGGTAGAAAGGGGTCTCTTCGTATGAAGAGATCCTTTTTCTATTTGGACGCCTGCGAAAGTATCAGGGGCATTGTGCCCCGGGCACCGGGGCAGATTGCCGCCAAGCCTTGAAGTGAAATTTACTTCATGGAAGGAAATGCTTTTGCGGTCCTTGCGTCATCGTTTCAGAATTGCGATAGGAGGTGCTTATGAAAATCCTGAAACGTCTTTTCCTGGGTCTTCTCCTCGCTTCTCCCGTTTTGGCGCAAGAGGACATGTCGGAGACTGCTTACGAAGAAAATCATGAAGTGGTTTTTAGTGATGAGATGCAGACTCAAGACAGGGACTACTTCTATAATTTTGGCAGAGTGAGATTGTTCCGTGAGGCGCGCGCGAATTTCTATTTGCGCAATAACGGCAATATACCCATTTACATCAACGACTTTGATCTGACTGGCAGCAGTGACTTTAGTTTCCGGGACAACTGCCCGCAACTGCTGTTCCGCGGACAGCAATGCCGCATTCGTGTTTTCTTTGAACCACGCTCTTTCGGTGTGCATCGTGGGGATTTGGAAATTGAGCTGACTCCGCAGGAAGATATTGTCTTGCATCTGCGTGGGCGAGGCGTGTTTCCCTAGTCTTCGGAGCTTTCTTCCATCTTGGCTTTGATCTTTTTCATCAGGCGGGCCTCCATCTGACGGACGGCCTCGCGGGTGATGCCGTGTTTTTCGCCGATTTCCTGCAGTGTCAGAGGATCATCATTCAGAATGCGCTCATCCAGAATGATTTTTTCCCTCTCTGAAAGCTCGGGACGGATTTCTTCGATCTTTTGTTTTAGAATCTCCAGTTGCTCATTGTGAGCCAGGGCTTCATCCAAAGGTTGATCGGATTGATTGCGTTGCAGGTCCCCTAAGCTGGTGCCAGAGTCTTCATCGACAGGGCGGTCCAGGCTGACATCGCGACCGGACATTCTCATGGTCATATCACGGACTTCGTCCTCTGGAATACCCAGGCGGCTGCTGATCAAGGCGGCGTTGGGTTCGATGCCCATGGCATCCAAGGCGTCCTTTTCCTTTTGTAGCTGATAGAAGAGCTTGCGTTGATTCTGAGTTGTGCCGATGCGGACCATGGAGTACTGACGCATCAGGAACTCCTGAATGTAACCGCGAATCCACCAGACGGCATAAGTGATCAGTCGGGCCCCTTTGTAAGGGTTGAATTCGCGAACCGCGTGCATCAGGCCGACATTTCCTTCCTGAATCAGGTCAATCATCTTGGAACCAAATTTAGAATATTCGGCGGCAATTTTAACGACAAAACGCAGATTGGCTTTCACCAATGCTTGGGCGGCATCGGGATCTTTGCTTTCAAAGTACTTCTTTGCCAAAGCCATTTCTTCTTCGCGGGTCAGGACTTTGTAACGGCGAATCTCGTTCAAGTACATGACCAACGGGTCTGCCGAGGTCAGGGCCTTTGAGGAATCCGTCAGGGTCAGGGCTTTGTTGTCCTCTTCGACTTCGGGAAGATCTTCTTCTGGAGTGGGGACGGTATAAGCTTTGTCGGCTTCCTCAGCAGGGCGAATGTCGTCGGCTTGAACGTCCTCAACCAGCTCTGCAACCACGGGTTTGGATTCCACTGTGGTTGTCTTGCGTACCGGGGCCTTGGCAGCTGTTTTTTTTGCAGCTGCTTTCTTTGCCGGTGCGGTCTTGCTAGGGGAAGAAGTCTTTGTCTTCGTTTTCGCCATTATGAATGATTAGCCAAGATATTTAGCCAGTTTCCTTTGCAGGGTCTCGGTGACTTTACCTTTGAAGGGAGTCAGCATCAATGGCAGATCCACCGTGACAGAGACTTTGCTCCCTGCGCCAGCTGCGGCCACGGCCATATCCGCTTTAAATTGGGATCCTTTAAGATTGGCGCATTTGCTTCCATCGTCGAAAGAGCACTGAATCTTTGGGTCAAAGCGTCGAATGTCCTGATCGTTCGAGAGGAATTCTTTAATCTTTTTGTAAGCTTCTTCCGGAGAGTGGCTGCTGGAATGATCAATCGTAAATTTAGGCATATAACCTCAACAGTGATAGGTTGCGAAGTTGAAATTATACGGTGGAAATTGGGGTAAATGAAGCAGAATGCCGGGGGTCGAGGGGGCTCTCTGAAGGTTTTGTTATGGAAGTTATAAGAATATGGTTTTTGACTGGGATGGCACAATATGTAAATCTGGGCCAACGAACAAGGTAGACATATGAAGTTTGTTAAAGAGCTAAAAAGAACACATTATTGCGGAAGTCTGAGCGTTTCTCAGGCAGGTCAAAAAGTTGTATTGATGGGTTGGGTTGACGTTCGACGCGACCACGGAAGCTTGGTCTTCATCGATTTGCGCGACCGTGAAGGCATCGTTCAAGTGGTGCTGGACCCCAATAAACCTGAAACAGCTTCTGCAAAAAATCTGCGCGGCGAATTCATTTTGGCCGTTGAAGGTGTGGTGCGTGCTCGCCCGGATGGTATGAAAAATGCCAAAATCAAAACTGGGGAAGTCGAAGTTGAAGCTGTTCGTTGTGAGATTCTGAATGAATCCGCAGTTCCTCCGTTCCAGGTGAGCGACACGAATGTCAATGAAATGTTGCGTTTGAAATATCGCTATCTGGATTTGCGTTCTCCACGTCTGGCTGGTCACTTGATGACTCGTCACAAAGTGGCGCAGTTGGTTCGTCGCTTCCTTTCTGATAATGGCTTCCTGGAAGTTGAAACTCCGATCCTTTACAAATCCACTCCGGAAGGCGCTCGTGACTATCTTGTTCCTTCCCGTGTGAACCCGGGCCATTTCTATGCGCTTCCTCAGTCTCCGCAGACGTTGAAGCAGCTTTTGATGATCTCCGGTTACGACAGATACTTCCAGATCGCCCGCTGCTTCCGTGACGAAGACTTGCGTGCGGACCGTCAACCGGAATTCTCCCAGATCGATATGGAGATGTCTTACATCGATCAGGAAGACATCATGGAAATGAACGAAAAAATGTTGCGCACGATCTGGAAAGAGATCAAAGGCATCGACGTGGGCGCAATTCCTCGCATGACTTATCAAGAGGCGATGGACAGATACGGCATTGATAAGCCGGACACTCGCTTTGGTATTGAAATCAAAGATCTGAAATCTGTCGTTACGGGTTCTGGCTTCAAAGTCTTCGACGATGTTCTGGCACGTGGCGGGATCGTTCGTGGTATCGCAGCTCCGAAAGGTGGCAGCTACTCCCGTGGTCAGCTGGATAAACTGACTGACATGGCAAAACGTGCGGGCGCGAAAGGCTTGGTATGGATCAAGTCTGAGGCTGACGGCACCCTGTCTTCTTCGGTTTCCAAGTTCTTCAGCCCTGAAAAGCTGGCAGAGATGTTTAAAACTTGCGGTGGTGAGGCTGGCGACTGTGCCTTGATCGTGGGCGATGATTTCGACACGGCTTGTGCGGCACTTTCAACTTTGCGTTTGCATCTGGGTCGTGAATTGAATCTGATCGACAACAGCAAATACAAGTTCTTGTGGGTCGTGGACTTCCCATTGCTTGAGTACTCTCCAGATGAAAAGCGCTGGGTGGCTCGTCACCATCCGTTCACATCCCCTAAGGATGAGTTCGCGCAGGATTTGATCAACAATAACGAAGCGGCTTACGGCAAGATGCTGGCAAAGGCTTACGACCTTGTTTGTAACGGTTATGAAATGGGTGGCGGAAGTATCCGTATCTATCGTAACGAGATTCAGCAGGGGATGTTCCGCTTGTTGGGTATGAGCGAGCAGGAAACTCAGCACAAGTTTGGCTACTTCCTGGAAGCTTTGAAGTACGGGACACCTCCGCATGGTGGTATCGCATGGGGTATGGACCGTCTGGTGATGTTGTTGTGTGAAACGGATGCGATTCGTGAAGTGATTGCCTTCCCGAAAACAGCGAAGGCGACAGATTTGATGTCCGAGTGTCCAAGTGATGTCAGCCGTGAGCAGTTGGCAGAAGTGGGAATCCGCTTAAGCCCAATGGCTGAAAAACATCTGGAAGATATCAAGAAGACATAGTTCGAAAAAAGAAAACCCGCTGAAGAAGCGGGTTTTTTATTCCTGAGGCTGAACGGTGATGGGCCCCCCAGCGGTTCGGACTTGAATATGTCCGACATTCTGTGGTTCCACCTGAGCGGGGGCAGCCTGCTCCAGATTGTTAGAGATGGCTCCCTGTATAGACTGCAGATCCAGCTCGTACAGTGCATCTTTGGGAAGATGCAAGGTGACGGAGCCTTCCTGAGTTTCAATGTTAATTCGATTTTTGTACGACTCTGGCAGATATACTTCTGCCTTTAGCTGCGAATCTGTTGTTTTGCTGAGTTCCTGTCCGTTGACGTTCATGTGAATCCAATGGCTGGCCAGAGGTTCCAGGAAGGTGATCTGCAGACGATTTTTTTCTGTGGTCTGCAGGATGTACTTCCCGGCTTCAAAGCGGGGAACTTTCCCTGACAGGCGAACTTTTAGTGTGCTGCCTTTGTATATTCGCACTTCCATTTCCACGTGGCGTGAAGAGAGCTGAAGCTCCTCCATGCCCTGCAGAAAAAATTCCTCATTTTCTTCATGTGCTTCGCCTTGCAGGAAGCGATCAGCGACCGAGTTGAAGGCGTTAAATACTGTGCCTGGGTTGTTGAAGACATAACCCATCAGCAGCATCAGTGAGCCCGCGAGAATAAAGAAAAGGGCCACGGCGGCCATCAGAAGCTTCTTTAACATGCGAAGAAACTAACACATTGAAAAGGCATTGAAAACGTAATTGAATGGAAGTGTGGGCTGGGGTTTGAAAAGAAGGAGGAGTTTATGCAGCGTATATTGCCAGAGACAGATCTTGAACGAAAGTTGATGTCGCTGGGTGCTCCTTTTGTTGAGGAAAATCAAGTTCTTGATGAGCTGTTTCAAGTTTTGGGACACGACCTTGGCGACAACCAGGAGCTTTCGTCGGAAACCAAAGAGCAGGTTCTGGACGAGATCGGTGAGTACTTCTTTCGTTTGGATATGAACTACGGACCTGAGATTAAAGCCGACTGTATCGGTATTCTGGAAGAGTTCTGGAGCGTAGTGGATCGTGAGACCTGCCAAAGAACTTTGGAAGCTATCCGCACCCAAGGCCATCGAACCAAGTTCAATGTTTTGAGATCCTCTTTGCCGAAGGATGGCAGTATTGATGCCGTTTCCATGGAAAAGTTTCGCCAGATTTTCAACTTCGATCTGGAAGACGGGCAGGATTTGCAGATGAGCGAGGCTGACTACAGCAAGTTGGCGTTGTGGGTTCAGCGTACAAATAAATATCTTAAAGAGCCGGGCATTTTAGCCTGGGATGCTTCTCGCTACATTCATCTGGTTCGTTTGAGCTTTGTAGCTGGTTATCTTTCGGACATTCAGGCGTGGTCAGAAGTTTTGAAACTGGCGCCGATTATTGAGGGTAAGTTTGATAATTGGATGGATTTTTCTCAGAGCTTTCTGATCGGCCGCACCTTTTGGTCCGGAGCGGATGATCCTCGCGTGAAAAGCATCTGCGAAAAACTTCTGGGGCACCCAGCAAGTCCTTGGCTGTTTATTTCGTGGACTTAGGTCCAGAAATCCTTTTTACGTCTCAAGTTTAGACGTTCGATTCCGATACGTTTCCTGTGAAGTGAAGACCAGGATGGACTTCAAGCACGCACACGGAGGTGTGACATGGAAAAAATCAGCGGAATCCTGCCGGCGACAGCCCGGACAAGAGCGATTGATACTTCGGCTTCCCAGCCTGCGCGTCCCGGCGCTTTGGCCTTGGGGCGTCCGATGGGCAAGAACTCGTTAGGGGATCGCATCACCTTAAGCAAACAAATGGAAGAGATGCGGGCAACCGGTCAGCTTCCAGAGCTGGAAGCCTCTCCCGTTTACAAAAATCCAGTGGAAGTGAAAAAGCTGAAGGTGATTGAAGATCTGAATCAGAAGTTCTTCAATAATCCGAAATCAGTGGCGCGCGAAGGGGATCAGACCAAGTCTGAAGAGACCTTTACCAAAGCCACCGAAAATGAAGGACTCTTCTATGTGGAAAAGGATTTAAGGGCGGAAGCCACTCCTTTGACTCCACAAACAGACACGACTAAAGCTTCTTAATAAATAAAAACCCGGATTGCGCCCCTCGCTTTCCGGGTTTTTAGTTTTAGACTTCCTTTTCCAGCAGAAATCCATTTTCTTCCAACGAACAAAGACGATAAAGACCTTTGAGTCTGCGCTGGCCCGTCGGTGCGCGTTCTGCCACGATAACATAATCCAAAGACATCTGAATAAGACGACGAATGGCAGTCAGGCTCCATTGGGGAGCCCCCATCTGAATCAGCATTTCAAGTCGAATCAAAGCCTGGGCCGCATCCTGTGCGTGCAGGGTTCCGAAGCTGCCGCTGTGTCCAGTGGCCAGTGCCATTAAAAAATCTTTGGCTTCAGGTCCGCGGACTTCCCCCATGACCAGACGGTCCGGGCGCAGACGCAAAGACCTGCGCACCAGTTGTCCTTGTTCGACGGAAGGCAGAACCCCTTGTGGATCTTCCCGTGTTAAGAGCTTCAGGCTGGCATTATTCGGTAATGAGATTTCAGAAGTGTCCTCGATCACCACCAGGCGTTCGTTGTCCGGCATCAGGTTTAAGAATGAATTTAAAACTGAGGTCTTCCCTGAACCGGTCGGTCCGACGACCAAAAAGTTCTTTCGTTCAGCGACAAGACGGGTCAGAGCATCGAGTTGCTCCATCGAGCACCATTGATATTCGGCCAGGCGGGCAAAAGTCCACGGGTTCTTGGGATGACGTCTTAAGGTCAGGTGAGGTTGGTTCTGTGTCAGCTCGGCACCGATCAGACTTAGACGGAAGTCGCCAAAGCGTCCATCCGCGCAGGGAAATTCAGTGGTGATATGGGCCTTGGCGGCATGACTGATCCGATCCAAAAAATTGCGATAGCTCAGGTCCGAGAAAAAATGATCCGGATGGCGCAGCAGCCGTCCCTGGCGTTCCAGCCATATTGCTCCAGGGCCGTTCACCAGGATCTCAGTGATACTGTCGTCAGCCAGCAGTTCTTCCAGTGGTCCCCAAGAATGAAATTCCGCCAGCACACGGGTTTTAACTTTTTCACAGGAACTTTTGGTGTGTGTCGCCAAAAGATTTTCCACCCGTTGCGAGCGCAGCAGGTTTTCGTCATCACTTCCCAGTAAGAACTCATTCAAAGGCAGGCGTTGAATGTCTTCCTGAATGCGTTCATAGATTCTTTGGGCTTCTTCAATCACTGAATGCCTCCTTGATAGGCTTTCAAATGCTGAGGGCTTTCTTCTTGCTCGTCGCCCTCATGAACGATCGAGGGGCGTACAAAGATAACTAACTCTGTGCGATTTTCCAGAAAGTCATTACTGGAAAATAGAGCGCCTAAAATCGGCAAACGGGAAAGGAACGGCAGTCCTTCATGGCCTTTGGCATCTTCATTTTTGATAAGACCAGAAAGGGCAATCGTTTGCGGGCGGGTTAAATCAAAATGGCTGGAGACTCGGTTGGTTAATATTCCGGGAATATCACCAACGGCGGTGGCCTTGTCCATGGTGGAAACTTCGGTTTCAATCGACAGGCTCATGCGACCGGCGGCATCGGCTTTGGGTTTTACGCGAAGTAAGATTCCATAGCGCTTCCAGACGATGTCCTGAATTTTATAGTTCATAATTTTAATAGGAAACTCACCACCGGCCAGAAATTCGGCCTCTTTGCCGCTGCGGCATAAGATGTTGGGGCTGGCTAGAATCTTCCCCAGCCCTTTTTGTTCCATTGCACGCAGATTGAACGGCAGTTCATCCTGCGAAAAGCCCCCGGTGGGAAGCAGTCGGGCTGAATAAGCCTCCGGCCATTGCAGTCCGTATTTCATCGCCAGATTTTTTCTGATTTCAGCAACAGTGATTTGTACTTTGATAGTGGGGGCTATATCCAAACTGTTTTCGTCGCGCAGAACCTGAATGCCATAGGAAGTCAGCAGCTTTACATATTTCTTAAAGGCCAGATCGCTGGCGCTGACTCGAACCTCCAAAGAGGGTTCAAAGATCAAAGTCTGCGGGGGCAGTTTGGCCTTCTGAAGGAGTTGTTCAAAATAAGCTTGAGCTTCCTGTTGACGTGCGACTGTCATATGCGCACGCATTTGGTAGGAAAGATTCTTACCCTGCATAAATTCAGCAAGGCGCACCCAGTCTTGAAGACGGTACAGATGACCTTGAATCAGCAAGTCTCCTTCACTGAGATTCGCTTTCAGGCCAAGATGATTTTTCAACTGCGACTGCAAAGCGCTGAAAGCGGCTTTCTTGGATGGATGCAGAACCTGAACAGAATAGAGTTCTGGTCCGATCTTGATCGTGGTCTGCCCCTCTTGGCGTCCGCGAATTTGCAGGCGGTGTCCCTGGCCTTCGGCGGTCAGAATATTTCTGTCCTGGATCCAAATCCGATCCTGGGATTTGACCGTTAATGTAATTTGTTCCCCAAGACCCAACGTCAGTTCCGTCTGAGCTGCGGCCGTGGAAATGCCAAAGAATAATAGAGCGATAAGAAGTGGTTTCATCGCGGGGTTCAGAAGCAAACCCCGTGCAGAGATCAAGACTCAAAATTTAGATGTGATAGACGATGTTCGGACAATCAGGCCAAAGGCAGCTCAAAGAAGACCATCACCCCTTGTGCAGTATTTTTAAACTGCAGCGTGGATTTGTGGGACTTCAGGATCGACTGGCAAATCGTCAATCCCAACCCCGTGCCGGTGGAGTGGTGCATGACATCCTCGTCAATATAGAAAGGCTTCGTGATCTTATCTGCAACAGAGGACGGGAGCTGCGGTCCCAGATTGGAAACCAGGAAGCGCAGGCTGTTGCCGCTCTTCATGCTTTCCACATGAATCTCACTGCCGTCGGTTCCGAACTTTGCCGCATTGTGAATCAAACGTAGCATCACCTGCTTGATCAGACGAACATCAGCCAGAACAGAGAGCGGTTCGAGCTTGCTGATAAGTTTTTGCTGTTTCTTGGCAATAAGATCCACGACTTCTTTAGACAGGGCTTCATCAAACTGCGTGAATGCCACCTGCTGCATGTCGATCTTAAGTTGATTGGTTTCCGCCCGCACCACCAGCAGAACGTCATCCACCAGCGTCTTCAGGCGGTCCGCGCTTTTTGTGATTCGATTCACCATCAGTTTGTCTTCGTCATTCAGCTTGGATTCTGCCAGCAGCGACGAAAAACTTAAGATCGAAGTCAGTGGGGTTTTGAGTTCGTGATTGATCAGAATCATAAAGTTGGATTTCGCAACGTCCAGACTTTTTAAGTCATCCAGAGCGCGTGCCAGCTCCTGATTTTTTTGTTTTAGTTCCTGTCCCAGAGCAAAGCGGTCGATCGCATGCTCTACGGTGTTGGATAGATCGGTCGGGTCCCACGGCTTTGTCAGATAGCGGAAGATCTGACCTTTGTTCACAGCCATGATGACAGATTCAAGATCGGTATAGCCGGTCAGAAGAATTCGCACTGTCTCAGGATGAGACTCCAGAGTTTTCTCTAAGAATTCCACTCCAGTCATTTCCGGCATTCGTTGATCTGTGATGATGAGTGCAACAGGACCTCGATGTTCGTCGAGAACAGCCAGCGCCTCTTTTCCTGAGGTGGCCTTTAGTACTGTGTACTTCTTCCTAAAGAGCCTCTCAAGCGCATCTACATTATCTATTTCATCATCTACACAAAGAATTGTGTGCTTAGTCATAGAAGCTAGTGTAGGATTGTGGAAAGATCTGTGCAAAGTATTTTGTGCGGGTCTGTTGTCATGGATGACGATGCGGAAAAATTGCAGAAAACTATGCTGGCCATCAGTCTAGTTTCACAATCTTTCAATACTTTTGCTCAAGAATGAGTCAAGTTCAAGTCGACTCCTGACGATAATAGAGACGATAGAAGTATTTTTATCCTTTTCAGGAGATCGTGTATGAAGTTTTGGATGCGCATTGCAGCTCCCGTCACACTGGTGATGAGTATTGCAGGTGGTGCTCAAGCTCAAATGTGGGGTACGGGAATGTACGGAGGCATGCAAGCATGTCCTTATAACTATTCCGCGGGCGCCGGTTCCTCCAGCTATCTTGATGAAATCAAAGAAGCACAAGCTGAGATCAGCGAAGCACAGAAACAGCTTCGGTCGAAGCAGTCCGAGCTCAAGAAGATCGACAGATCTTTAAAGCGCTCCAGTGATGCTGTGAATGGTGTTGTTTCCGGTGACTACACAGAGTTCATGTTTGAACACATCTCCAACAACGTAAACTGTAAAGAGTATAAAGGCTTGGGTGCTGGTGACGAGTTCATCGCTCAGGGGCAAGAAGGTGATGCTTCCATTCAGGCGCCGGCAACACGTGAAGTGTACGGCTTCCAGATTCAGGAATGGGCGCGTGTGTGCGATGCCAATAAAAACGGTTCTGTATCAGGTGCCGTGTGTGAAAATCCAAAATATCGTCAGGGCGAAAAAGGCCGTTATACAACTGCAGACTGTAAGAAGGGTCTGACAGATATGAGAAAAGGCCACGCTGAACGCAACAAAGTGACTCGTGAAATCGACGCTTTGAAGGCCTTGATCGAAAACAGAAAAGAAGACATTAAAATTGCCAAAGAAGACTATGCTGACGAACAACGTGAAAAACGTCGTGAGCAGTTGGAAGGTGGCGTTTGCATCGACTGTATCGCCAGCGGTTCCGGCTATCAGTATCAGAAGCCAGAAACAAACTGGGGTTCTGTTGTTGGTAACGTGGCTTTGGGTATTGGTTCTATTTTCCTTGGTTATAAAACAAATCAAATGGTTGCTGATGCGAACTCTAATATCGGTTGGCCGACAGACCCTTGGGCTTCCACGGGCTACGGTTACGGTTTGGGTGCGATTGGAACTGGCGTTGGTCAGATGATCAATGGTGGCAGCGGTATCTACGGCTCTATCGGCGGTGGTATCGGTGCGGGTGCCTTCGGTTGTGCAGGCAACAATGGTGGTGCTTACGGCATGATGGGTCCATACGGTGGTATGAACGGCAATGGTATGTGGGGTAACCCATATGCGATGGCCGGTCTTGGTATGGGCGGCATGGGTGGTGGTATCTACATGCCTGGTATGGGTCCTTGGGGTATGGCCGGTCCTTGGGGCATGGGCGGACCTATGGGCGGTATGGGTGGCATGATGGGTGGATTCCCAGGTGCTATGATTGGTGGTTTCGGCGGCGGCATGATGGGCGCATACCCAGGTGGTATGGGCGGCATGATGGGTGGTTACCCAGGCTCTATGATGGGCGGTATGGGTGGCATGGCCGGTATGATGGGCGGTTACCCAGGTGGAATGATGGGTATGGGCGCTTTGGCTAGCGGAATTATTGGCGCATATCCTGGAGCGATGATGGGTGGTTACCCAGGCTCTATGATGGGTGGCATGGGCGGCATGGGCGGAGCATTCCCAGGCGGTATGGTCGGTGGAATCGGTGGCGGCATGATGGGCGCATACCCAGGTGGTATGGGTGGCATGATGGGCGGCTATCCTGGTTCTATGATGGGCGGTATGGCTGGTATGGGTGGAGCATTCCCAGGTGGCATGGTCGGTGGAATTGGCGGCGGCATGATGGGCGCATATCCAGGCTCTATGATGGGCGGTATGGCAGGCATGGGCGGCATGATGGGTGGTTACCCTGGTTCTATGATGGGTGGCATGATGGGCGCTTATCCGGGAGCAATGATGGGTGGCATGGCTGGTGGAATGGCCGGCGGTATGGCTGGCAGCTTGGGTATGATGCAAATGCAACAGCAAATGATGCAAATGCAGATGCAACAATACCAACAGTACATCCAGCAGCAGCAGTCTTACATGCAACAACAAATGCAAAGACAGCAGGTTGTGGCAAGCTTGCAGCAGGAGCTTTACGGTCTGTTGTATAGAATCCAGCAGGTTCAATACGGTGTGGGCGGCGGTGGCGGCTCGATCGGAATCGGCGGTGGTATTGGAGGCGGTATCGGTGGTGGAATTGTGCCAACACCAATCGGTGGCGGTACAGGCACAAGCCCAATCCCAGTTCCAATTGGCAATGGAACGGGCACAGGCACTGCGCCAATTCCGGGTACACGATAATTTCAACAAAACAGTTAAATAAACGAAGGCCCTCTGCTAAAACAGAGGGCCTTATGCTTTTCAGAATCCCGCGTCTGTATGACAGCCATACTCACTTTCTGGCCACTGGCGAATTCGCCTCAGGTCTGCGTTTGGAAAATATTAACTCCAAGCAGGATCTACAGAATATCGTCCGCTCCAATCCCGGATATTATCGCCGTCATTGGTTGCTGGGCTTTGGCTGGGATGAACGTAAGTGGCCCGCTTCCGAGCAACCTCATAAAGCTCTTCTGGATGAGGTCTTTCCGGATATTCCCGTTTTCTTTGCACGCCTGGATGGTCACAGTTGTTGGTTAAACTCCAAAGCCTTGCAGGAAATGAATCTGATTTCTGAAACAGGTATCCTGACAGAAAAAGATCATCTTCGTGCGTGGGATCAGCTGCCCGGATTTACCAAAGAACAGGGACGATCACACATTCTGCAAGCTTGCCGGACTTTTAACAAAGCCGGATTCACGCATGTGCGGGATATGAGCTGCACAGAATCCTTGTGGAGCATGTTGTGTGAAGTGGCTGATGCCGGGGACCTGACTTTGGCGATTGAGGAAAACTTCACGTCCCATGATATGAATGATTTTGAAGCTATGTTGAGCTTGGCGAAATACGCTCGTCAGAATGAGCGTCCTTTGTTACGAGCTAAAGGGATCAAAGTTTTCTATGATGGCTCTTTGGGATCGGAAACTGCTTTGCTGTCCAGACCCTATAACGGAATTCGCGGTGGCAATCAGGGGAGAGTACTGTGGGATCTGGCGGATATTGAAAATATCATGAAACAAACCTGGGCGGCGGGTCTGGAGTTTTCTGTTCACGCGATTGGGGATGAGGCATCTCACCACATTGTGCAGACGGCACGCAAGATTTCTGCACAAGGAGCTGTGGGGCGTTTGAATCTGGAGCATGCTCAAGTTTTGCGCCCGGAAACGATTCAGATGATGAAGCCACTGCATGTGCGCTGTCATATGCAGCCTTGTCACTGGTTGAGTGATCGGGTGTGGTTGCAGGATAAGCTTAAGGAACTGTATCCGTATGCCTTTCCGTGGGAGGCTTTGCGGGCCGCACAGATTCCCATTTCATTTGGTTGTGACAGCCCGGTGGAGCCGTCTTCGTTCTGGCGCAATAAGATTGCGTTGGATGAAAGCCCGAAATTTAGAATCCGCAAATTTACAGGCGACTTGGCAGTAGCCCATGCCCATCCGGATAAAACCTTTGCGGATTCTTACACAGTCATTGAAGAAGGCCTTGTGAAAGAGATCAACTTCAACGGGCGTCCCTTGTCACTTGAATGATGACGTATCAATAACCAGCTTTTTGTCTTTCATGGCATAGATTCCACCGCCGATCAGCAGGGCGGCAGTGGGGTAAAGCCAGGTTTTATTGCGCTGAACCCAGCTCCTTCCGGACATATCGTCATCCTGCCCTTCCTGCAGGCGACGCACGCATTGAGAATTCCAAAAAACAGAGCCTTGATTTAGGATACTCATATTGTCGATATCCGCCTGAAAGCCTTCACAAGTACCAGATACCAGAGTTTCAGATTTTAGATGTTGGGTTAGAAGCTCTGCATAGGTTCCGTAAAAGCTGACAGGTTTATGGGTATTGGATAGCAAGGTGAAGTGATAGCGGGCCGAAGTGATCAACAAAATCCGACCACCGTCTTCCATAGAATAAGCGATATTTTCCACCAACAAAGTGTCAGCCCACGAGTTTCTGAGGTGCAATTCCTTCAGATGGATTTGTTCTAACGGACACTCTGAAGAAGTCGTGTTTTCACCAAGCAGGAAGTTCATCTTGCAAGAAAGTTGAGTGACGGCGATTTTCGTGACCTTGTTTTGAGGTGTGACGGTTTGCCAGCGGCCCAGAAGATCTTTTAAAAATTGCAGACTTAAAGTGGAAAGAGGTGTTTGTCGATTTATACCCTCCAGTGTTTGCAGTCCTGTGTCGATTTCTGGCGGTGTTAAATCGGCAAGGGTAAAGAGTCTTTGTTCCTGAACGGGCTGGTTTTGTATTTGCTCGATGGTGAATCTTTGAATGGACTGAGCCCGAGGATTCAGGCGTAGAAAATCTTCGAACTCTTTGGGCGAAGTTCCCGGCCCCTGAACAAGAATTTGTGATTGCGCCAGCAGGGGCCAAAACACTGAGAGAAGAAGAATAAGCTTTTTCATGGGAGCTTCCTTAGTTTTGATAGTCCACTTTCAAACGAGAAGTTGATGCCGATTTTGTGACTTCAGTGCCTTTTTCATCGGGGTTTTGTACAACAGCCAGAAAAGGTCCGGTGAAGCTAAGCAAGCGCGAGCTTTCTGTATCTTTCACTAGCACTGCATATTGTTCAGGATTCAGTGGTGCCCGGAGCAGTTTTAATTTGCTGCCGACTTTCAAGCCGCCTTTTTGGCGATCGTTGGAGGCCAGATAAAGATCCACAACGCCTCCCATATCACCAACCAATGATGCCAACGATTCAGCGTTGCTGATTTCCAGGGGAACGAGCACAAAACCTCGGGGGATATAGGTGTCCACAGAGGCCGGTGAAGGAACGACTTGCAAAGCATCTTCCTTTTCAGGTTTTGGGCTGGAGATAAAGGCCACAAGGCCCACCAGAATAAAACCGGCTAAAGGCCAATTACTTTTTAGCTGGGAAAGTGTCTTTTGAAACATAAGACTTCTCCTTGATGAACTGGTGTTTACGTTGTGTGGATTTGAGTTCGGAAATTTGTGAAATGGCGGCAAAGAAGATCAGAAAGATCAAACTCATCACCAAACAGACTTCAATGAGTATTTGCCCTTTGTTATTAGTGTGTTCCATCCACGTGCTTCCTTGGTTAAAGTGACGGCGCAGGCTTTTTCAAACTGGAAAGATCCAGATAAAAAATGAGCCAGGGGCCCGCGCGGTGTGAGCCGATATTGCCAGCGGTGCGCCAAGGCCTGACGGGTTTCAAAATTTTCTTCGGGACTGTATGTCGGAGCTATGTCCGATGAGTCCGGACGGACTGCAAGACGGGGAGCGTTTTCGGGAAGTGCACGCAAGTTTAAGTTTAAAAAGAAAAATCTGTTTTGTATCTCGGCGGATCTATGCCGAATCTGATAGTGGGTCGTGCTGTGATGGCGCGCCAGTGAGACATTGCTTTGCTGGATCAGTTGCTTCTGGCGAATATCCAGCTCCTGGCGTTTTTGTCGTATTTTAGCCAGTTGAACTTTTAAGGCAGCGATGGCAGGGGGATTACCCGAAGCGATCGCCGCAGCCAGTTTTGCCAGCAATATAGTTTCCTGAGCTTTCAGTGTCGTGGCCAGAGGGTTCAGTGCCAGCAGAGCCGTCAAATAAGGGCGCACCGCTGTCTGGCCGCTAAGTCCGCCGGTGCGACAGCGATGCTTTAGCTCAAGGTCGATCTGCAGAAAGCTCATCAGGACCGTGACCAGAAATAGACCAGCCAGCAGACACGGCAATAAGGAAACAATAAGAATGGCAGCAAAACCTTGATTGGATTTTAGTGAGACCATGATGTTTCCCTAGCGCGGAAGAGCCAGCTCTTTGGTGATTTTCATTACCGGGGTTAGTTGAATGGTCACTTCTCCAGAGGGGCGATACTTTTGTAGTCGAACAGCGACTGCCGTCCTGGTCGGAAGAATTTTGCGTATCTGATCTTTAAAGTGAATTTCACAGGAATGAGTTGGTTCCGAAGCTCCGCAAAGCAGAGCTTCATGCAGGTGATAGTCGGCGACATAAAAGATCAAAGATCTGTAAAGCAGAAGAGT
Source organism: Bdellovibrio bacteriovorus (assembly GCF_041888015.1). GTDB lineage: Bacteria > Bdellovibrionota > Bdellovibrionia > Bdellovibrionales > Bdellovibrionaceae > Bdellovibrio. The sequence goes on along the minus strand of NZ_CP168968.1, from coordinate 3,211,865 downwards.
CAGCACGCTTCCCAGTAAAAATAGGAGCGGCAGAATGAGCACGGATTCCAGCAATCCTTGACCTTGTTGTGTCTTGAGCGGATTCATGAACGGCTACTTTTTGCTGGCTTTGGAATCGTTGACAGATCCTTCGAAGAAGTCACTGAAGTCGCGTTTTTTATACATGCTTTCAGTCACGGCATGCGCACTCTTTTTCCGGCTGTCAGTGCCGCCCAGAGCTTGAGCCACGTTGGCGAATTGAACGTCGATATTGGCGCCCACCACCTTGATGACCGAGATGCTGCCAATAGCAACAATGGCCACGATGATCAGATATTCGACCAGTCCTTGCCCTTTTTTATTTTTGATAAGTGATTTGTTTTTCATAAGACCTCCAGGAAGGAGGCCTTAGCAAGAGATGTGCAAGTAACAGGGTGGGCTTAAAACAAAAAAGAAAGTCCGGAGGTCCGGACTTTGTAAGCTTATTTCTTTTTGCCTTTAGCATCGGCTTTTTTAGCGGCGGCCTTTTCTTCTTTAGCAGCGGCAGCGGCTTCTTTTTTAGCGCCGGCTTTTTTCGCCTTACGCTGGAAGATAATACGGTCCAAAATATCAAAAGCTTCTTTTTGCAGGTCGTTTTCAAAGATAAAACGATAGAAACCCTCGATCTCAGGGCTTTGACGGAACTTTTTTAGAGACGTAGGAAGGCTGTCAGATTGAACGAAGTCAATGGAGCTACCGTCTTTTGAGAGCTTTACTTTTTCAGCCATTCGAAAATCCCCTAGTGTTTTAAAGGGTTTGTACAACGGAGGAGGGGCCGAAGCAAGCTTTTTTTGCAAGCTCCGGGGACGGTGGAATAGGTAATAACTATTGAATTTCTTTGGGAAATAGCGGAGATTTAAGACTTCAAAAACGGGGAGGTCTTTCGGTGCTGATTCTTAACGGAAGAGAAGTCGCAAAGGAAGTGCGTTCTGCCCTCGTTCCCAGGGTAGCAGACTTCAAAGGTAAAACCGGCCGAGCTCCTCATTTGTCAGTTGTCATTGTGGGTGACGATCCTGCCAGTCATACTTACGTAAAAAACAAGAAAATCGCCTGTGAAAAAGTAGGGATGACTTCCACGATTCACAGTATGCCAGCGACGACAACTCAGGCCCAGTTGAATGAAGCCTTAAAAAAGCTCAATGCGGATTCTGAGGTTGACGGAATTCTTGTTCAGTTCCCCCTTCCCAAGCATTTAAGTTCCGACGAGGTTTTAAAATTGGTTTCCCCTGAAAAGGATGCCGACGGTCTGACGTATGCTTCTTTGGGATACTTCTTTGCCGGAAAACCCTTTGTCAGCCCCTGCACCCCGGCTGGGGTCATGCAGATTCTGAAACACTATCAAATCTCTGTTCAAGGGCGAAATGCGGTGGTCGTCGGGCGCAGTAATATTGTTGGCAAACCGATGGCGCACATGTTGACAGAGGCTCATGCGACAGTCACATTGTGCCACTCAAAAACAGAGAACCTGTCCGAGGCGATTCGCCAGGCAGATCTTGTTGTGGTGGCGGCGGGCAAGGCCCGCTTCCTGGGTAAAGAGGACTTTAAAAAAGATGCGATCGTGATCGACGTGGGAATGCACGGCACGGGTCAGGGTGGCAAGCTGTGCGGTGATGTCCGCTTTGAAGAACTTGATGGTTGGGTGAAGGCGGCAACGCCTGTTCCCGGTGGTGTGGGTCCGATGACGATTGCGATGCTTTTGCAGAACACCTGTCTGCTAGCGGAAAAGCGCGCCGGATTCTAGTTTGTAGGTGAGGATTTTATGTTCAGTGGATTCTTAAAAAATGTTTGGTATGTGGGACTTCCAAGTGCAGAGCTGGCTGTGAACAAAGCCACTTCTCGCAAAATCATGGGTGAACCGGTTGTGTTCTATCGTGATTCCAAAGGAAAAGCTTCCGCGATGCGCGACATCTGTCCTCACCGTGGTATCCCGCTGAGCTATGGCCGTGTGGTCAATGATCAAATTGAATGTCCTTATCACGGCTGGAAGTTCGATGGCACGGGCATGTGTACGGAGATTCCTTCTCTGTGTCCGGATCAGGATCTTAACCCCAATAAAATCAAAGTGCGTTCTTTTCCTGTTCACGAAGCTCAAGGTTTGATTTGGGTGTTCGTGGGTGACAAGGACTATGATGTTTCCAAGGCGCCCGCGATTCCGGTGATGAAAGCTTTCCCGGCGGATGTGAAGCCGAAGCTGACTTATGTGGTGAACTTCCCATGTCACGTGGATCACGCGGTGATCGGTTTGATGGACCCGGCTCACGGGCCTTATGTGCATAAGAGCTGGTTCTGGCGTTCTGAAAAGACCATGCTGGAAAAGAAAAAGAAGTTTGCTCCGGTGAACTACGGTTTCCAGATGGTGCGCCATCAACCTTCGAAAAACTCCAAGGCTTATAAAATTTTGGGTGGAACGCCGACGACCGAGATCACTTTCACTTTGCCGTGCGTTCGTGTTGAGCACATTGAAGTGGGGCCTCGTAATTTCTATTCCTACACGGCGTTGACTCCGGTGGATGAAAACAACACACGTGTGACCCAGTTGGCGTATTGGGATATTCCTTGGTTGAGCCTGATTAAGCCCGCGATCAATAGCTTCTCTAAAACCTTCCTGGGTCAGGACATGGATGCGGTGACCAAGCAACAAGATGGTCTTCGTTATGATCCAAGTTTGATGTTGATCAAGGACGCGGATACTCAGGCGAAGTGGTACTATGCTTTGAAAACAGAGTATCATGATCATCTTCAGGAAAAGCGCGACTTCAATCACCCGGTTAAAGAAACTGAGCTTCGCTGGAGAAGTTAGTATGTCTTTTCTGCCCCACGCTCTGCTGGTTTTATTCATAGGCGGACAGGCTCAGGCACTCAGTCTGAGCTATGTGGGGGAAGCTTCCATCAAAACAGGAACGGAATTTCAAAAGACCACCATTGGCGGTCTTTCTGGCATCGTCTGGCGTGATGGCAGGCTGCTGGCGCTTTCCGATGATAAGGGCCGCATGGGCGAGCCGCGTTTTTATGAGTTCGACTTAAAAATATCGTCTTCCGAGGTCTCTTTAAAACCACAGAAAGTTCATTTTCTTTCAGGGCTTCCGACGACTGGGGAAAAGAAGGCTTCTTTGGATCCTGAGGGGCTGGCAGGGCTTCCTTCCGGGGATCTGTTGATTTCCTCTGAAGGCAATAACGACTCCAAACCGCGTGAAATGCCAAGAGTTTTCCAGGTCTCAGCTTTGGGAGTATGGAAGGCGGATCTGCCTGTGCCGGACAAGTTTTTGCCAGAGTCCACGGGGCAGCAGAAAAAGGGTGTGCAGAACAATGCCGCGTTCGAGGGGCTCTCTGTGACCGCGGATGGCAAGCATGCCTTTGTGGGTGTAGAAACTTCTCTTTTTCAGGATTATGTGATCGGTGAAGAAGAAAAAGGCGACTGGGTCCGAATTCTCAAGTACGAAGAGAAATCGGAAAAAGGCTTTCAGCCGGTGGGGGAGTACGCTTATCGCATTGAGCCTCTGAAGGATGCTCATGGCGGCAAAGAAGTCTTCCGCGGGGTTTCAGAAGTTCTGGCAGTCAGCGAAACGAAGCTGCTGGTCTTGGAAAGAGGCGTTCGTCTTTTTCCAAAAAAGATCTGGGCCAACACAGTGGCTTTGTTTGAAGTGGATCTAAGCAAGGGCAGTGATGTTTCAGGCTTAAGTAAACTGGAAGGGGCCAAGTTCACCGGCGTAAGTAAAAAACTGCTGGTGGATTTTGAAGTGGATCTGAAGATTCGCAAGGATAAAAAAGTTCAGAACTTTGAAGCCTTGTCCTGGGGACCCAAGCTTTCCGACGGACGTCGCAGTTTACTGGTGATGTCTGATAATAATTTTTCAAAAAAAGAAATCACCGAGTTAGTGGTTTTTGCAGTTGAGGGTGAGTAGTTTATGATGACAGTATGGCGTCTTCGTCCTGGTGCTGATAAAAGAATTCGCAGCGGACATCCTTGGGTGTTCTCTAATGAACTTTCCGCAAGTCCCAAAGGGCATCCTGCCGGAACTCCGGTGGAGCTTCAGGATTCCAAGGGGCAGTTTTTGGCCCGTGGATACGGCAATCCCCATTCTTTGATCGCATTCCGCGCTTTAAGTTTTAACAGTCAGGATAAAGAGCCCACCAGTTTTGACTTCCTTCATGAGAAGATCTTTAACTCTTGGCGTGTGCGCAAAGCTGCGGGCTTCCGTGGCAGCTTCCGTCTGGCATTTGGTGAGTCTGATTTTATTCCGGGTTTGGTGCTGGATTATTACATGATCGAACAAAACGGCAAGAAGGCCCAGTTGTTTGCAGCCCAGCTTGTGACAGCAGGGATGAATGAGGCCCTCAAAGATGCCGAAGGCTTCTTTAAAGGTCTGGCGGAAAAAGCCCATGCACAAGGGCTGTCCGAATTTTCGTGGGAACAAACGGCCGTTGTGATTCGTAACGACGTGGGCGTTCGTAAACTGGAAGGTCTGCAAGTGGAAGAACCGCGACTGATCAAAGATCTTCCTGAAATGAATCTTCGCGATGTCGAAATTCTGCTGAATGCGGCAGGCGATGACGGTTTGGTGAAGATGAGCTGTGATCTGGTGGAAGGGCAAAAGACCGGATTCTTTCTGGATCAGACACATAACATTTTCCTGGCTGTGGGACTTTTCAAAAACTGGGCGAAAACTCAGACCCCGCGCAAAATTCGTGTCCTGGATCTGTGCTGCTATGTCGGCCACTGGTCCACGCAGATCACGCGTGCTTTGAAGTCTTTGGGCTTTGAAGTGGAAGTGTCTTTGGCGGATATTTCCAAGACGGCTTTGGCGTTCGCGAAAAAGAATGCGGCACGTGAAGGCGCTGAGGTCATCGTACATGAAATGGACGTGTCTGAAGGGCTGACTCAATTGGCCAGCACTCATTACGACATTGTGATCGCAGATCCTCCGGCGTTTATTAAATCCAAAAAAGACATTCCAATCGGAAAGCATGCTTATTTGAAAATGAACACTCACGCATTCCGCCTGGTGAAAAAGAACGGCTTTGTGGCGTCTTGTTCATGTTCTGGGCTGTTGGAAGAAGAAGAATTCCGCGATGCCATTCGCAAAGCTTCTTTGAGAAATTATGCCGAACTTCGCAGCGTTCTGCGCGGAGGCCATGCGGCCGATCATCCGACGTTGATGCAATTCCCAGAGGGTTTCTACCTAAAAATGTACGTCCACTACATCCATTAAGCGGCCTTGGTCCTCGGGAGGGAGCGGGCTTCGCCGATAAATGGCACCCTAGGCACTGATGGTGGGTTATAGGCCATTAGGGGTGTTTTAGGGTGGTAGGGAAGTTGCAGATCTAGGCCTTATTAGAGGTGTGGATTATGGCTTTCAAAGCGGCTTTATTGCTTTCGACGGTGCTTATGGGGCTGGTTTCCAGCCCGGTGGTGGCTCGGGCTCAGGCTGTCGTCAATCCGACCTTGCAGCAGATTTGTGAGATCATTGGGGATGATTCCAAAGTTTTGATTCTGGCAGACACCAATCATCATAGTCCCGAGCTGCGTGATACACTTGGTCTTAAACTTAGTACTTTAAAAGTTGCTGATGAACGCTTCGATTGTCTTTTTTTGGAAGAAGATCGAAGAATGCAGCCTGCGGTGGACCGGTATTTCCAAGACGGTCGCAGTGGGTTTGAAGCTGTCTTAAATTACAAAGCATCTCTTCTAAAAAGAGATCTCGGATCCATGTACTATCCAGGTTCTGAGAGCCATATGTCTTTGACCGAAGGGCTGATGCAAAAAGCGAAAGAGGCGGGTATTCAGGTCATCGCAGCCGATCTGGATTTTTCTGGTGCTTTGGGAAAACGCAGTCACCAACTACAGCGTCAGATGGCGGAAAGTAATTCTCGTGAACTGTTGCTGAAAGGCGATGATATTATTCTTTCGGAAAGAAACCGACAGTTTGCTCAAATGATTAAAATGCACAGTGGTCGTTGTCAGCGCTCTGTTATTTATATTGGCTTGGCTCATCTTCAGGAGAAAAATCACAAGCCTGTTATTTCATTGCCTCGCGCGATCTATGAGGCGACAGGCCTGGAATCAAATATGGCATCTGTGGAGCAATATGATTGCGAGAAGCCTGCTAAAAGTGCGCTCAAGAAGTTATACTGCATGCAAGCTGCCCGAATGATCAAAGTCATTTATGAACAGACGGGAGTAAACTTCCTGGCGCCGTTGCAATTTGTTTTAACAGGCGAAGATGGGAATCCCTAACTAAGCGACTTCTTTTTTATCCAGATACTTGCGTTCGAACCAGAATGTGCCTGCAGGCAGAACTGAGGAAACGAAAGCAAGAAGTCTGGTTTTCATCGGCCAGTTCAATTCACCGGCAATGAAGTTTGCCATTAATACGTAGCCAATGAACAGGAAGCCATGGATCGGTCCGAGTGCTTTTACCATGGCAGGGTTGCCAGCCATGTACTTTACCGGCATGGCGATCAAAAGAAGAGCCAGGAAAGAAGCCCCTTCGAGCCAGCCTAGAATACGGAATGCTTGAATCATTTATCACCTCTCAACACGGGGTTGAAATACTCACTTTTGTTCTATTATGCAGCCTAAAAGTACGTCTTTGGGCGCAACATATTACTGCATCTGGCTAGAACTCAATCTTTTAAACGACTTGCTGCCCATTGGCGACGAATCCTGCAGCCTCCGTCAGTCCGGAAAGAACCGAGTGGAAGTGGGATTGTGTCTGCAGCCGTTGGGCCCCGAAGCGTTTTTCAAACTCTTTCTGAATGAAAGGAACCTTCGCGGTGCCTCCGGTCAGACATACCAGATCTACCTGATCGGCGGTGATGTTGGCGTCTTTCAGGCACTGGTCCAACGAGGTAAAGATATTCTGACGGGTGTCTTCCGCCCATTCCACAAACAACTTGCTGGTGAAATGTTCTTGAATCTCAAGACCCGGATAATCAAAGGCAAAGTCAGTCTCATCGGAATTGGACAATGCTCGTTTGGTTTTCTCGATGTTTTCAAAGAAGGGGAAGATCTGCTGGTCTTCGATCAGGATAAACAATCTTTCCACCGCCGAAGCGTCTTTCTCGGTCAAAGAGCACTTCTTCACCTCGCGAATGAACTCGTAAGTGTCTTTTTCTTTCAAGTGAACGATGTGGGCCGGGTGGTTCAGGCGCAAGGTCACACCCTTGGGCATTGTCATCACATTGCTTCCCATCGGCAGGCGATAGCGGGACTTGGCGCCGAAGTATTCATTGAGCTTGTGACTCATAAACACGCTATCCAGGGCATCGCCTGCAAGAGGACATCCATCAATTGCCAGAACGTCGTCTTTGGAAAAGCCCGAAGGGCGAAGTTTGATCAGAGTAAAATCCGACGTTCCCCCGCCGAAGTCCCCAATCAAAACAATTTTTTCTGAGGTCAGTTCGCGGCGATAGTCGAAGGCGGCGGCCAGAGGTTCCGGGACAAAATGCACTTCCTTGAACCCCGCAAAGGCGGCGGCCTTCTGCATGCGATGAAGAGCAAAGCCATCGGCCACCGAGTCCATGGAATAGCGGGCCGGACGACCGATCACAGCCTTTTCAACGGAGGTGTCTAAAGTTTGTTCAGCTCTTTTTTTCAGTTCCAACAGGAAGGTGCCGATCATGCTTTCCAAAGTCAGAATACGATTGTCGAGAACTGTTCCCAAATAGTTCTGATTTGGCAGATGGGATTTGAAGGATCTGAACAGGCGGCCTTCCATATCTTGTTCAATATATTGCTCAATAGCTTCAGAGCCATAGTAACAAAGATCCGGATTCGGGAAATACAGCAGGGTGCGCATCATCGTAGGATCGCTGGCTTTTTTGTCCAACGTGAGGGCTTCATAGCGCTTTCCCTGATGATAGGCGCCGACTAAAGAGTTGCTGGTCCCAAAATCAATGGAGAGATAGGTGTCTGTGCTCATAGGGTTACAAGCATATCATGGCACCATATTTCACAGGTAACTATTTTCGGCACCGGAATTTTCATCTTTTCAAGAGCTTCCTAAATATCCCGCAAGTTACGATGGAGTTGCTATTCTTGCCCTTGTCTTTAGGTTAGGAGTTTAAATATGACAGGGAAACATATTAAAATACCTACACTGATTTTCGCTCTGTTGGCTCTAGCAGCCTGCGGAAATATGAATGTTGGTGTGACTTCATTTGAAGCGAACCCTCAGGGCTCGCCTTATGGGCAGCAGGTGGCTCAAGGACCTGCGCAACAAGCGGATCTGGGCAGCAGTGGCTACTATGGCTATGAAGAAGCCATGGATACTTACGAAGAAGTCGTACAGGAAGCCATCTCTCCAGTTAAAGAGAAGAAAGACGTCAAACCTGCGGCTCCGGTAGGAGTTCTCGCTCCGGCCAAGACAAGCTCTACCAAGACGGAAGCTGAACCTGTCAAAGAGACAGAGGAAAAAGCGCCAGAGAAATCTGCTGAAGTTGCAGAAGAGAAGACAGAGCCTAAAAAAGAAGAGCCTGTTCTTTCCAAAACTCCCAATGCTCCTCGTAGTGAGATCGTTGGGCCCGGTGTTTTGAAACCAACAGTTTATTTCTTTGTGATTTTGAATGAAGATAAAAATGGCTGTAAGGCCGATACGAAAAGAACAATGCATGGTGCTGGCAGCAAACCTCTGTTGAAGGTTTGTCCGAAGACGGCGGCAGCGTGTGCATTGCAGGGGTCCTGTGGCATTATTCAAAAAGGACAATTGCATACGTTCAATATTATTGGTCGCTTCGATGGCCAGGACCGTTATTTTGAAATTCCAGATGATGGCTGCCGCTTCGGTTACGGCGTGAACAGCAGTTGCCTTGATCCTTTCTATACCTTGGCGGCGGATTTAACGATCTACAAACCGGGTGAAGTGATCTTTGTTCCGGCAGTTGTGGGTTTGGAGCTTCCAGATGGAAGCAAGCACAACGGTTACTTTGTTATTCGTGACAAGGGCCGGGGCATCAAGGGACTGGGACGCTTTGACTTCTTCTCCGGTCACTATAGCTGGTATGATTCTCAGAATCCGTTTAAGAAAGTCGGTTTGGGTGATGTGAACACCAACATCCCTTACTACAGAATCAAAGGGGAGGCGGCGAAAAAAGTTTTGGCCTCTCGAGCCTTCCCAAGCCTGCCACCCAATGCGGTGACAGAATAAAAAAAAGCCCGGTTTGTTGCCGGGCTTTTTTTATCTAGATATTTGTTTGTTGCTGTTGTTGAGAAGCCTGCATCTGTACCGGACTTCCTCCCTGCACCTGGGCAGCCGCCGCTTGTGCCATCTGCGCCACAGTCATCTGGGCTTGTTGAGCCTGCTGATGGTAGTAGTTGAGTTTGGCCACGTACTCTTTCAGGGCGCCGTTTTCCTGCTTTAGAACTCCCAACTGAGTCAGGGCCTGTTGCAGATGACTGTAGTAGTCCTGAGCTTCCAGAGCTTTTTTATCCAAAGCCAGCTTCATTTCCACGATTTTGGTTTCAGCCACAGACATCAGATTCTTAAGGACATCGTTTTGCTGTTGGGCTGAGGCCTCCACTTCGCTGAAGGCGGTAGAGATCTTTTCGATCTCTTCGTTCAAGGAAGCAACAGTCTCGTCTCTTTGAGTGACAGAGGCTTGAAGCTCCTCAACGTTATGCTGCAGGTTCTGACGTTCTTCTTTCAGGCCGTGGATTTCTTTTTCGAACTGCTCGCGCTGTTCTTCCCAAAGTTCTTGTTCTTTGGCGAAAGCGCTTTTGGCTTTCATCAGTTCCATCGCCGTTTCGTCTTTGAGGGCCTGATTCAGTTCCAGGTCTCTTTGCAGTTGCTTGTTCTTTTCAAACAGAGCCTGGCTGTATTTCTTTTCTTCGCTTTGCATTTGCAAGGCGCGGGCTTTAAGACCCTGAATTTCTAATTGAAGCTGAAGGCTCAACTCCAAAGATTTTGCCAGATCACCACTAAGCTTGGTGTTGTTAGAACGTTCTGCAATTAATTGGTTCGCCAATTGTTGCAGTTGTGCGTCCAACGTTTCAGCTCCGTAAGACACGTTCTCCAGAGATTTGATCTTCTCGCGAAGTTCTTCCTGGCTGCCTTTCAGGTCTGAATGGAATTTCTTCATTTGAACCTGCATTTGTTCATACTTTGGTGGAGGCGGGACTAGACCCTCTTCAGGGTTGGTGCCCAGCTCGTTAAGTTTGCTGCAGATCTCATCAAAAAGTTTTTCGTGCTCAGGAACGGAGTTCGTCATAGACTTCATTGTGAGGCACAGACGGAAGTCAAGTCATCGAAATTTATTGACATCAGTCCAGCCTCTCGATTTAGGTCCAGTGTTGAATAGTCATGATGTGGGAGAGTAAAAATGAGTATCCAAAAGTCTTTGCAGTTTGCGATGGCTGTTTTAATGACGATGACTTGCGTAAGTACAGCTTATGGTCAACAGGAAATGGGCCTGCTAAGTGACATCAAGCCGCCGCAACAGTCTTCAGAATATATCTTCCGCTCTTCCCCAAAAGAATCACTTATCAGTGTGCAGTTGTTGGGGGCCGTGTATAAGCCAGGGATCTATTACATTCCGGCAAATACGGAGCTGCTAAAGCTTCTGACCTTGGCCGGCGGGACCACAAACGGTGGGGACCTTTCTGAGGTTTTGGTTCGCAAGTCCGAGCCGAAATCCTGGTCCGATCTGAAAATGAAGGCGATTAACGAATACCAAGGGGCTTACGAAGTTGATGCCGAAAAAATCATCAAGTACGGCGGAGGCAAGAATCTAAAGTTGGGTCAGGATGACTTTGTCTATGTGCCGCCACGCACTCCTTGGATCAGCAATGAGGCTTCTCGCGGGATCACAATTGTCTCTGTGGTTTTGGGAATCGTGCTAACTGGTCTTCTTATTGATAAAAACAGCGGGAAGTAGAGATGGTGGGGGCCCGCGACGGTCGAATCTTATTTTTGATCAAAGCCCTTGTGGCCCTGCTGTTTATTTCCAAGATTTCTTTGGGAAGCTTTCTGCTTCCTGTTCCTTACAGTTTTTCCTATCTGATTTTCCAGCAGGGGCTTCATCCTTACGTGAATGTGTTTTTGTGCTTTCTGCTGGGGCTTCCGCTGGCTCTATTGTGGCTGAAGGTGCGCGACCGTCATCATCTTAGCGGGTTCTATAAGCTTTTCGTCTTTCTGCTGATGTTGACCCTGATTGTGCAAACTCTTTTACAGATCAGCTATGTGAACACTGAAGAATCCCCCGTTATGCAGGTGGGCGCTTTGTTGGTGTCGCTGTTTATGGTGGTTGTGTATGGCGTCCTGATCCCGAGCCTTTGGGATGTCCGGGACTTCATGCGCTTTGTGCAGAAATGGTCCGGCATTTTGGTGTTGATGTCTCTTATCTTATGGGTGGCGGCTGGCGGTGCTGTCTTTAAGGGTGGGCGTTTTGTTGGGGTCTTTAAACATATTCCGCACATGGTGACTTGTGCGACAGTGGCCTTTGTTTTTTCCTTGGGGACTTTGCTTGATGACAGCAAAATGAAACATAAGGTTTGGGATGTGCTGGTGCTGGGTGGAAGCTTTCTGGCGATCATCCTGACGGGAACTCGTTCGTCAGCGGCGGCTGCTTTGATGGCTTTTGTTGTCACGATGGTTTTGCATAAAACCGCCAGCAATCAGGGGCGGATCTTTAAATTTTCTTTTTTGTCTTTGCTGGTGACGTTCACCTTGTTCTTCGGAAATCAGGTTTATGATTTCGCACGCGGAATTGCGACGGGACAAAGCTCTTTGGGAACTCGCGAGGCGCAGGATGGTATTGCTTCCCGCTGGGAAGAAGTCGAACGGGGCAGTCAGATTTTCCTGGAAGAACCTTGGCTGGGCCACGGACTTCTTTCCAAGTTTGCAGCGGGCAACGAAGTGGATGTTTCCAACTACAACGCTATGAAGGACCCGCACAATATCTTTATCTCTGCCGGGGTGATCGGGGGTTGGCCACTTCTTGTGTTGGCTGGCATTTCTTTAATTTTGATGATTGTCGGTTCTTTCAAGGCGCTTTTGAGTTTTGACATCTCCAAACGGCAAGTCGCCATCTATTTACTGTCCCATATTCCTATCCTCATTATCTATCACATACACTTGTCCATAGGAGGCATGGCCGACCGTCTTTACTGGATGGTCTTTGGCTTTATTGCAGCGTCAGTCTCCCGGACAGGGAAGAAATGAAAGGTTTTGGATACGGCTTTGCAGAGTTGGGAATCAACTGTGTTGAGATCTTCCTTCGCCTGCATCTGCTGGTTTTCTATACTCAGGAAGTCGGACTTAGTTCCTCGTGGGCCGGGCTGGCCTTGGGGCTTTCTATTTTCTGGGATGCACTGATTGACCCCTTGATTGGCTATTACTCGGACCGTGTGCGTTTCCGTCGGGGAGAGCGGTATTCATTTCTGCCCTGGGGGTTGGTGTTTCTGTCAGTCTCGATCATGGGGCTGTTGAATCCACCTCCCATGACTTCGATGACGTCGAAGTTCTTCTATCTTCTGGCTTTTTCGTTGTTGGTGAACACTGCCTATACTTGTTTAAGTGTGCCCTATTCTGCTTTGGTGGGTGATCTTGCCAAAGACTCTGCCGAGCGCTCGCGCCTGATCGGCTGGCGTTTGGCATTTGGTAATCTAGGGGCGATTTTTGGTATCGCGGTTCCAGGATATTTTTTGATTGCCCGGGATTCCAAGCCTTACGCACAAACAGCGTGGATGATTGTGGGTCTGCTATGTATTGGCACTTTGGTGTCTTGGCTGACGGCAGTGAAATACAATCGTCCTGTGGTTGAAGGAAGAGCTGCCGCGAAATTTTCCATGTGGCAACCTTTGCAAAATAGAAATTTTGCGCCGCTTTTGCTGGCGTACTTTGTTGCCAATATCGGACTGACTTTTAATTCGTCTGTAGCTTTGTATTTCTACCGGGAAGCACTGGAATTTACCGAGACGGAAATCACCGCTGTTCTTTTGTTGTTTCTGTTGGCTTTTACCTTGTCGATTCCCGGCTGGCTGTACCTGATCAAATATGTGCCGAAGAGCCGGGCCTTGATGTGGGGTGTATTTCTGCTCGGGATGGTCAGTTGCTTCATATATCCGATTCTGCCGGTCGCTCAAGTGGGGTGGGCCTTGTTGTGGGCCTCTTTAGTGGGAGGCACTCTGGTGGGCTCTGCGGTGCTTTTAGAATCATTGCTGACGGATATTGTAAAAGCCGAAGAAGATCGCACGGGGCACGACGAGCTGGGACTCTATTTTGGCGTGTGGAAAATGGTCGGTAAAATCTCTCGGGGCTTGGCATTGGCTGTTACAGGACAACTGCTGACCTGGGCGCTGACCAACGAGGTGGAAACCACGCATTTTCGACTGAGTCTCGCTTTTGGTCCTCTGGTGGGTGGTCTTTTCATTCTGGCGGTTTTACTGCTGTGGAAGTTGTCAATTGGGCGCCCTGCCGTGAAGTAATTTCAAACTCTTAATCCTCATTGCACATTAAACACAGGCCAAGCTCAAAAAACGGTGGCACAACCAATGCTTACGGACTGGTAGATGAAAAGGTGGGGAAATATGAGTGATCAGCATATGGAACCGGAACTCACGGTAGGCGAAATTATCAAACTGTACTTATCTCATTGGCGGATGTTTGCCGTCTTTACGGCCGTGCTGTTTGCTATCAGTGTTCTTGTTTACATCATTAAAATTCCGTTTGTGGCTAATTCCACGATTGTTATTCACGATTCCCAGAACTCGTCCTTGCAGGCGTTTTCCAATCAGTTCTATGGGCTTTCAAAGTCTGTTCAAGAGTCAAAAAAGGGCAGCAGTGTCTTATCCAAACACATTGAATACCTTAAGACCCGTGAGTTCTATGAGACCCTTTTAAAGCGGGTTGAAGAGCGTGGAAACAGCCAGGAAATCACTCTGGAAGAACGTAAAGGCTTTGAGATCTTCCGCGACAAGTATTTGAAGGACTTGGAAGGCAACCCCGAAGGCCGGGTTCAATTATTGCAAGTGCTTAATGCTTGGACTCGAATCAATCTGGATTCAGATTTCGAGATCCGTGTGGCAGCGGTGACCCCGGTGAAGTCCATGTCGCTGTTCCTTTCGAACACGGCTTCGGAGCTGGCAGCAGATATGCTGAAAAAACGGGAGCTTGCAGAAATCAACCGTGTGGAAGATTTCATGGCTAAGCAAAAAGTCGATGCCGATCAGAAGTTGGTGGCCTTCGGGAAGCAACTGGCTGATATGCAGAATAAAGATGAAAACCTTTTGCCTTTGGCCTCCAAAGACAAAATGGGTGATTACGTGTCCGACCTTCTGGTTCGATCCAATGAGATCAAACTGAAGATGGCGGAAAACAAAAAGATGATCGACTACCTTCAAGCAGGACGTGGGAAGCAGAAGGAAAGTGCCCTTTATGGTGTAGGTGGTCGCATTGAAGCATTGAAAATTGAAAATAACATCCTGGCCGGCAAGCTCGGTCAGGTGCAGGCCTCTATTGCCCGCTTGAAGAAGGAAGTAAAGGACCTTCCTTTCGCGGCACAAATGGTGGATGACCTGAAGAAAAAGTCCGAGCTGGAGTTCAATCGTTATAAGGAATTGAGCACGGCTTTGACCAAATTGGATGCGATGAAAATTTCCATTGATACTCGCTTTGAAGTATTGGAGCGGGCTCGTTGGGAGACGACATTGCCACAGATCGGACTTTTAAGTCTGGGGCTGTTGTCATTGCTATTAAGTCAGTTCGTGGGCTCGCTGGTAATTTATTTCCGTTACCTGTGGAACCCGCATGTGGTGACGGCACAAGCGTCCCGCAACCTGGTTATTTTCGACAACCACTCCGTGGATCCACGAGTGATTATCGAGAATTCCAAGATTAAGTTTAGTTTGAAGAAACCGGAAGCCAAGAAGGATGAAGTTAACGAGGACGAACAGCAGAAGATGGCATGGAACGTTCTTAATGTCGGTCAAGGGACCGATGTTTCTCAGTAGGTGACTATGAAGAAAATTGTTTTCGGGGGTATGATTTTACTATCTGCGACTTCCCTGGTGGGGTGTGGAAGTCAGATTGGCAGCAGTGTTCGTCAGGCAGTGACGGTCAACCAAGAGGCTAAAAACCTGGTTGAATGGGAAAACTCTGAAGCCAACCCGGAGGCATTGTTCGCCAACTGGCGCCACGACTTCATGGTGGATTCAACCAAGCGTGAAGCCATGAAGGAAGAGCTGTGCGGGGAGCTGAACAAGCTCGATGGGCAGTCTTTGACAATCTTTGAAAATGAAATCCGTGACGAAAACAACCGTGCCTTGGTCAGCTCTTGTAAAGAGGAGCTTCTGCAAAAGGTGGATGCTCACTTTGATAAAGAACGTGAGACGTTGGATGTTCCTGGTCACGCCCTGAAGGCGGTTTATTCCGGAAATAGCTTCCAGTTCCCGACGAACATTCAAAAGCGTGATACGGCTAATGGCTACTTCGCTGTGACTGGTGATGTGGCTCGCAAAGAAGTGATCATCACATTTGATGATGGTCCAAACGGTCAATACACGGATGCAATCCTACGTGCGTTCAAAGAAGTGAATGCCAAAGCGATCTTCTTCCACATGGGTAAGGCCGTTCGTGCAAACCCGGATATGGTAAAACGTGTCGCAGCTGACGGTCACTCTATCGGAACACACTCGACAACACATGCGTGTTTGGGCAGCAGTTCGGCTTGTCGTAAAACCAATGGTCGTAACCTGACATTTGATGAAGCGGTGGCTGAGATCAAAGGTGGTCATCAGGCGGTTTATGATGCTATCGGTTGGGTGGACCCTTTCTTCCGCTTCCCGTATGGTGAAGGTTCTCCGGAGCTTAAGAATTTCCTGAAGAACAACTCTACGGGTGAATTCTTCTGGTCTATCGACAGTAATGACTGGAGAGCTCAAACAAATGAAAATCTGTTGCGCACCACCATCGCTGAAATTGAAAAGCGTGGTCGTGGACAGGTTCTTTTCCATGATATCCAAAGGAAAACGGCAGAAATTATGCCTCAGTTCCTGCGTGAGCTTTACAACCGTGGCTACAGTATTGTACTACTTCAGCCCGCAGATATGTCTGCGAGATACAACAGCAAGCTGGTTAAGAAAAGACTGCCATAGTTTTAAAAGTTCATGAGAAAAACAGATATTGATCGTCCTTCAACCTGGAAGCCCTATAAAACAGGGATGTGCAACGGCTGCTTCGGTGGCTGCTGCACAATGCCGGTTGAAATCAAACTCTCGGACCTCATCCGCCTTGGTGTTGCCACCGAGGATGAGGCCCAAACCTCCATCAAAAAACTAGCAAAGCGACTGATGAAAGAAGGCGTTATTGTCTCGTATCGTTCTGGGACAGAGTTTTTTATGCTTTCTCAGAAGGCCAACCGGGACTGCCTTTATCTGGATTCTAAAACGCGCCTGTGTACGGTCTATGAGAAGCGTCCCGACACCTGCCGCCAGTTTCCCTCTATTGGGCCCCGTCCGGGGTTCTGCCCAGGCTGATTGTCGAAAATTCTGACAGGGGTGTGCTCTTGTTCGGCCCTGTCTCAGCATGGGGCGTGTCAAGGCTGGTATATTCGCTCTGAAGTGGCACAAGCACTGCTCTTACATCTAGTAAGAACAGGAGGCCCTTATGAGCTTCACAGACAAAAAACTCGAAATCGCGATCGCAGGCTTTGCCCTTCTTATGATTGGCGGGATGGGTTATCTGTTGAAGTCCCCTGTTCAAAACGCCATCAGCGAAATGGAAGTGATCTACGAGATGCCTCGTCCGAAATCCATTTTGGCGGCGTTGTTTGATCTGGGTGATCGTGAGATCTCCCGTGATTATAAGAATCCATTTGCTAAGAAAAAAGACGATGCTAAAAAAGTCGATGCGAAAACAGCGGCTCCTCAGCAGACTCCGGCAAAAGCTGTAGCGAAGAAGACGGATTCAAAGAAGTCTCCAACACCAATTAAGAAGCCTTCTGTGGAAGTGAATGTGGTCGATGCGGCCCCGGCTTCTGGCTTGAAATCTGACGACATCACGGTGGGTGATGGCAACGGTCAGCAGAACTATCAGCAGGATACAAATAAAACCAACACAGCAAATACCACTGAAAAAAAGAACACTCTTTCCGGTGATCAGTGGAGAGCCTTACTGCAAGCGCAACCAACCAAAGAAAACGTGGACAAGCTTATTGCGGCTTACAGTGAGAAAGAAGTGGATGATCAGACTTTCTATACAATCGTGACTGAGCTTCTTCGCAGCAATAAAACCGAAACTCAAGATCTGGGCTTGGTAGCTTTGAAAGGTGCCTACAGCGAAAAGAGCTTCGCAGTGGCATCTCAGTATTACGATCAACTGGCTCCGGAAGTACAGACCAAGGTTCATGCTTATATGCTGAGCTATGCAGTTTCCGGTCGCATGGGTATCTTGATGTCGGTTTTGAAAAGTAACAATGCAGAGCTGGTGACGGCGGCAACTCAAGTGGTGATGGAAGGTTATGTGGCGGCCAAAGCAGGGACGTCTTTGATGGATCCTCGTGGTTCCCGCGGTGATGTGGTTATCAACTCAGTTGATGGTTATGCGAAGTTTATCCCAGTCTTTCAACAGTTGGCACAAAGTCAGGACAGTGAAATTGCAAGTATGGCTTCTGCAGCTTTGAGTCAAATCCAAACCGCAGCGGTTGCGGCTCTTTAAAACTGGACAGGTCTGCCTGTTTTCGATCAGAATAAGCCCATATTTATGGGCTTATTTCATTTCTGGCGAAACACAATTCTGATTCTTCTTTTGGCGACGACGGCTCCGGTCTTGGCGGCCACGGATCTGCCACGAAATTTGGATTCTGGTGATCAAATTCGCGCTCTGCAAATTCTGGGATTTGGTTCGGCCTCCAAGATTTTGGATAACCCTTATCCCTTGGGTGGATATACGGGAATTGAAGTGGGACTTTCTTCAGAATTTATTCCCACGGAAGATCTGGCCAGCTTGGGCAGTAAGACCGATGACAAAGGGGAGTTTAACTTTTACACCCTGACCGTCGGCAAAGGTCTTTACTACAATATTGATACTTTGTTTTATTTCACCCCCACCATTCAGGGAGAGAAAATGCAGAACTACGGCGCTCAGGTGCGCTGGGGTTTCTATGAAGCCAGTTTCTTTCCTCTGAGTCTGACAGCGATGCTTTACGGTGGCGGCGCCAGTTTTTCCAATCTGATCAATGTGTCCACGATGGGGCTGGATCTGATAGCGACTGTGGCTATGGATCGTTTGGCTATTTATACGGGCTTTGGACGTATTCGTGCCAATGGGACTTTCATTGGAGGAGCTGACGGTATCACGGCTGATCAGAACACAGTTACTCGCGATGTCGTTGAAGATCATGCCGTCTTTGGAATCAATATCGACATTGCCAAGATGTTCTTAGCAATGCAAATTGACCGCTATGCTGACTCTGTCTATAGCGCCAAGGTCGGATTCCGCTTCTAGATCAGTTTTTATTTTTGAGCTTTTTCGATAAGTTTGGTCGTGGATTTTCCATCCACGAATTGCAAGGACATGACTTTCCCGCCGTAGGACATGACAAATGGGGCGCCGACGATGGAATCGATTTTCCAGTCGCCGCCTTTGACCAGGATATCAGGCTTTACTTTGTGAATCAGATTTTCCGGAGTGTCTTCGGTAAAGATCACCGTGAAATTCACAGCTCCCAGAGCTGCCAGAATTTCTGCACGGTCGTTTTCGACCTGCACCGGGCGGGTAGGACCCTTCAGGCGTTTTACGCTGGCGTCGGAGTTTACTCCCACCACCAGAACATCACCCAGGCGCTGAGCTTCCTGCAGGTAACGGACGTGGCCTACGTGCAGAAGGTCGAAGCAGCCATTGGTGAAAACGATTTTTTTACCTTGAGAGCGGATAGCGGCCAGAGTTTCCTCGATATTGTCGAATGTGCAAACCTGGCCCATAGAGTCTCTTATGCTTTCTTGTAAAGCTGTGCACCAGTGACAGTGCCTGCGAAGTCTTTATTAAATAGAACGGATAGAAGTGGCATTACAACAAAACCTGTTGCGATCACGATCAAACTGCGGGCAACAACTTTCAAAGAATAAGCGGCCTTGTTCAATTCTTCCGGTTTGCCGACTCTTTGATCGAAGGCCCACTCACCCGGAGTGCAGCCAACAAAGATACGGTTCACCGTCAGATAGATGAACGCCACACCTGCAAACAGACAGAACGTGGAAAGATAGATCATGCCTTGTGCATCTGGATTGGTCAGGTTGCCGATCAAGTCCACTTTGGTGATGACCAAAAGAATGATCATGCAAAGAAGGCTGGCCGCGATAACCAACATTCCATCCAAAAGGGCTGCGGAGAAGCTCCACGTTGTTTTTTTGAATTCTTCCTTGGTCGCAGCGCCTGTGATTTTTTGAGGAGCTTTGTTCAAATCCAAACGACGATTCTTTTGCAGAGTCTTCAGGATTTCATCGACCGCCGTGGATGGAGCCGCGCCATCGCCGCCAACTTCAGTCAATGAGCCTGGCGCTGGAGGAACTGGAGATGCTTTTTTGCGTGGAAGTGGCGGACGAAGAGGATCTGTAGAGGCTTCTTCAATAAGCTCTAGACCTTTGTCCTTAAGAACCGGGCTGACGGAGAATGCCTCAGCTTTATCCTGAGTGGACGCATTGTTTTGTTTTTTCTTGTGAAAACCCAAACCATCCGTGAGGGGCTTAAACTCAAATTCCTCGAAAGGATCCATTCCCTCTCCTTTCAACACATCAGATCAAAGTCATACTTTAGGACGGAGACCAAGGTCATGCAAGCCGTTTCAACTCGCAGAACTTGGGGCCCTAAGGTGACTGGATGAAGGCCTAGTTTTTGGAATTCCTCAACCTCGCGGTGAGAGAAACCACCCTCGCTGCCCACGATAATCCAGATATCTTTGATCCCTTGAGGACGGTCAGATTTAACTTTGGTGACATAATCCTTGATGCTTAGAGTCGCCGGACCCTCATAAGCAAATAGACCCACACCGGACCCATTCTGGTTAATTAAATCCGAGATCTTTTCAAACGGGATGGCCGGATGAATCTTCATCAGGTCGCCACGGCCACTTTGCTGAGTGGCGGATTTGACGATCTTGTCCCAACGGTCGGTTTTATTGTCGGACAGTTTTTCACCCTTTCTCAGGAAGCTGAATTCCGAGAAGAACGGGTGGATGCTGGAAACGCCCAGTTCCACAGCCTTTTCCATAATGGCATCCATCACCGGGAAGCGGGACAGGGAAAGGACCAGGTGCATGTGAGGCTCTTTCAGGGCGGGGATATCGCGAGTTTCAAGAATCTGCGCTGTGGCAGTTTTCTTGGTCACTTGAGTGACTTCAACAAAGTAAGCTTTGCTATCTTCAGTCAGCACTTCGAACTTGGATCCCACTTCCTGACGGCAAACATCGAAGATGTGGTGAAACACATCTCCGGTGAAGTTCACCTGGTCTTGAAAGAGATCCTTTTTGTCGATCCAGTAACGTCTCATGATTGAACCCAGTAACCAACCCATTCGTCTTTCTCAAGACGACGGATGACGGTCAGGCCGGAACCTTCCAGGAACTTTTCGAAGAAGTGGTTGTCACGTTCTTCCAGAATACCCGTCAGCAGCATGTGGCCGCCCGGCTTCAGAACGCGCATAAGATCCTTTTTGATATTAATCAGAACGCCGTCGATGATGTTGGCAACAACCACGTCATACTGTTCGCGCAGGTCTTCAATCAAAGACTCTGGGATGGAGATTTGTTCCACCTTGTTGAGTTTGATATTTTCGCGCGCGACACGGCGGGCTTCAGGGTCAATTTCGATACCAGTGACAAGGCCCATACCAGCCATCTCTGCCAGCATCGCCAAAATGGCGGTGCCCGTGCCGACATCCAACATTGTCCAATCACCAATCTGACCTTTGTACTTTTCAGCCAGCTTATGAATGAAGAACGCCATCATCTGAGTGGTCGCATGAGTGCCTGTCCCGAAAGCCATGCCCGGATCAATATAGATCGGATGTTTGCACTCTGGAGGAGGTGTTAGCCAGGAAGGAACAACCCAGAAGTCGCCCACAAGTTTGAAAGGTTTGAAGCCCTTCTTCCATTCTTCCAACCAGTCTTTGGTTTCTTCTTCATGGATGTGCCACTTGATGCTTTCGTTAAGCTCAATCAAGCCATCAAAGAAATTGCAACCCGGCCGTTCTGGGAAGAATACATCCAGTTCGTGGGCGCGCACGTGAAGAATTTGAGGATCATAAGTCAGATCAGGTTGTGTGAAAGGCAATGCTTCTGTGACGCCAGAGGCGCCACATTCGAAGCAGTGGGTAGTGATGATGTCTTCAAGTTCAGCAGGAACCTGACTTAGGCGGATACGGAAGTAGGAATTTGTGTCACTCATTCCGAGTGGTGTAATCAGAAACCACCGATTTTTCAAGCTTTTCTGCGGTTTGCAGGGAGGCTTGAACCACCGTTGAAGCCGCCGCCGGAGGGTTTGCAGAAACTACAGGGTTGGCAGTCTGGGTGGGGGCTGGCGTCGTGATAATCTGGGGCTGAACCACAGTCACAGTCGGGGAGGCTGGGGTGGCCGGGACTTCGGCTTCAGCAACCTTGCGGCGTTTTGGCTTGGAGGTATCGATAAAAGAGCCCCCCAGGTCAATGCGATCACCGGTCATAATGCCGATTTGCTCCAGCATCGGCAGTTCATCGCGGGAAAGCAGGGTGAATTCGCGGGCTACGGCCACGCGGTCATAGATGGCTATAATTTTAAGCTGTCCCACCGGAACCATGATTTCACCAACGGCGTTGGCGCCACTGGCATCGCGGATGTTGATTTTTCGAACAGCAGTGACCACCAGATTCTTTTTCAATCCAGAGCCGGGGGTGACATTGATGTAGAAGTCTTTGTAGACGGTGTCGTCTTCAGACAGGGTGATGTTTCTGCGCACATCCACCACTGACATATCTGCGGCTTTGGACTCTGTCGTGAGACCGAAAAGAAGCATGAATATAAGCATCATAAGAAAACCCTTCCATGGTTTTAGCTAGTATCTATATCGGCTGTCTTATTTTGAAACTTGAGGCCTCTGGACTTTGGTGTGAACCAAAGCCCTTAATTGGAAACGATCGCGCCCTGAACAGAGCTATAGACCTTGTAAGACTTGTCTTCAGTGGTTTGTTCAATGCCGGACATATAGTTACCCACGGTACTTTGCACGTGATAAGTCACGCCACCACCAGTGGCGGTGCCAGTCTGAGTGGAACCTGAAACCAAGCCCGTAGTTTTCGCGGGATCTTGAAACTTGATCGGCGAGTTTTCAGAAATTTGCTCCAGCGATGCTTCCATCGAGCACCCTGTGGCAAGAATCATTAGTGAAGCCAGTACGATCCATTTCACGTGCAACCTCCGCACAAGTTACTTATCGGCTGGAAGCCGGAACTCTTTGAGTTTTCTCATTTTGAGATCGGATATATTTCATTAGATCTTCATTCTGCTGGCGTAGATCCTCATTTTGCTTTTGTAAGGCAGTCATCTGCGTTTCCAGATTGGAAATGCGGCTGTCATGATTCGTGAGGATCGCTTTGAACTTATGATAAAGCTCCTGCACAGCACTGGTGATGGGGGCGATCATGTTCATGTAAGAGACCGACTTGATGCCATTTTTGTTCTGGTCCACAACATGCGGGTAGATCTGTTCCAACTCCTGGGCGATAAAGCCCATTTGCAGACGAGGATCCGCGGCTTGGTCTTTCCAGTGATACGAGGAAGGTTTCAACTGAAGGATTTTTTCAAGGCTGTCTTCAAGAAGATGGATGTCTTTTTTCAGGCGGATGTCTGATGCGCCGTTAACCGTACCAGCGGTGGTCAGGTTGCCTGCCGCAGATAGACTCATCTTAGAGGAGATAGCTCCACCATTTTTGGTCAGAAATTCGATGCTGCCGCCTTCGATTTCGTTTCCGATATTTAACTGAGCACTACCGCCGGTGGGGATTCCCATATAAGCGCTGCGAGTGTTGGGGCTGGCTGTGCGGGCGAAGAACTGAATATAAGTGTGATCCCCAGTGCCTGGTTTCAAATTCAGGATTCCCATCCCACTGGAGCCGGTTTCTCCCAGAGTCAATACGCCTGACGCATCCAAAGACATCAGCATCTGTCCTGAACCTAGATTGCCTTTATAGAAATTCAGGCGACGGGAAGTTCCAAACTCATTCACAATGTGGAAGTTATTGGTGACGGTAGCATCGCTGCCCATCTGGAAAGAAGAGTAAGCCGTATTCCCCGCACCCGAACTGCCTATATGCACATTGGCCAGTGGTGAAGCAGTGTTAAATCCAGTGGGTCCTGCAAAATAGTTCTTGGCCGTGCTGCTGGCTTGATAGACGCTGTATCGGTTTGTCACGGTGCCGCCCGTTACCGGGGCTTCCAGCAGGAGATCATACATAGTGCCGATGGTTCCAGTTTGGAGGCGAGGCAAGACATGCAACCCGATGGCAGTGTTTGTGGTGGGGGAATTACCGGCTTCGAAACCTTCATGTCCATACAAGAAGCTTGCGGCTCTTAGGTCTGTGACTGTCCCCGCATCCGTATTGCCAGCGTAACGATTGCGGGTCGCCGCTGTATACAGTGCCTCATTGGTGCTGGTGACTGTAACACCCGAGGGAACATTCGGCACAACAATGCTGACCGTCGCATGGGTTGAGAGGGTGGAGTTGGCAGCCGGATTGAAGCGCTGATAGACTCCACTGCCTGTCAGGTTGCCGGAGGTTTCGGTATTGTTGCGTAAAACCGCCATCTGGGTTTCAGTCGGGATGACTGCATAGGATGCAGGGAATGGTGTAAGATCCCCGATGATTGTTCCGCCCTTGACTTGGAAGTTCGTGACGGGGCTGGTCGCGTTGATTCCCACTTTTCCGTCAGCCTTGATGGTCATCCAGCGATTGACTCCCATCATGTCAGTAAAGTGCAGGTCTGCGGAGGTGGTATTTGTAAAGTCAGTTCCGGACTCAATATAATTGGCCCCGTTTTGAGTCAGAATGCGCAGAGTGGACGGATTGGCCACGGATTTGTCCTGCAGGCGAATATCTGTAGCGCCCGTACCAGCCACCATGAAACTTCCCGTCGGGGATGTTTCGTTGATACCGACTGCACCGTTTGAAAGGATCGTCAGTCGAGGAGACCCACTGGTTTCCAAGGTCAGAGAGTTGGCGTCGTTGGTTCCCAGAACTGCGGCAGCTCCAAAACTATTGCCTCCATTGGCAAAGATTCCAGATGAAGAATAGGTCGTGCATCCCATAACACCCGAGGCGTTGAAGGTGATCATTTGGCCCACGCCGCAAGTGAATGGAATGATACTGGCTCCGGTGCCATCAGAAGCCAGCAGGCGATTGGGCGTAATAGAAGTAGCACCGGTACCGCCTTTATTGACGGGAACTGCTGACGGGAAATTGGCGGGATCTGCACTGATTGTTCCTGAGGACACCGCGATTCCCGAGCCTATTTGCACAACCCCACGAGCCCCTGTTGTCGCTGGGTCCACAGAAATCACAGGAGTTGTAGTTCCAGTGGCCACTTGCACTGGGGCAGTTCCAGAAACGCTGGTGACTGTTCCGACCGTGGGGGAAGCCCACTTCAGACCTGAAGCTGTCGCTGTATCAACAGTCAGAACTTGTCCGTTCGAGCCAACTGGCAAACGAATGTTATTGCTGGTATCTCGGGTTAGGATATCACCTTTGGTTGTCAGAGGAGAAAGCGCATTAAATGCACCGAGGACTGTTGTTGCTCCCGTTCCACCATTTGCAACAGGCAAAGTGCTTGTGACTTCGGATGCCAGATTGATGGCAGCTCCATTGGCGGCAGCAGTCAGACGACCTTGGGCATCGACGGTGATATTTGCTCGCGTATAAGATCCGGCAGCAACTGTTGTATTCGCCAGAGAAATAGTTCCGGTCGTACTGATCGGACCACCACTTAAGCCGGTGCCAGTTGCGATGTTGGTAACGGTGCCACCGGAAGAAGTATCGGTATCGTTGGCACATTCCCAACGATTGTTCGCAGAAACCCACTTCAAAACTTGGCCATCTGTACAAGCGGTGTTGTTTGGGCGATAGATAAAGTATTTTCCTACGGCATTGCCGACATCACCCACATCCAAAGTCACAGCGCCGGTGCGGCCCGCAACGCTGGTCACAGGAAAGGCGATCGCAGCATTGGCAGCTGCAGTCAGGCGTCCTTGTGCATCGACAGTGAAAGTGCCTACCTGAGTTGTTGAACCATAGGAATTTGCAGATACAGAAGTGTTGGCCAAAGAGATGGTTCCGGTGGTGCTGATCGGACCACCGTTGAGTCCGGTGCCCGTGACGATATTCGTAACTGTACCTCCGGAGGAGGTGTCGGTGTCATTGGCACATTCCCAGCGATTATTTGCAGCAATCCATTTCAGAACTTGTCCGTCACCGCAGGCCGCGTTGTTTGGTCGATAGGTTAGATATTTTCCAGCGGCACTTCCGATATCACCAGCATCCAAGGTGACAGCTCCGGTACGACCGGCAACGGTGGTTACTGGGAACGCGATAGAAGCATTGTTTGCCGCCGTCAAACGGCCTTGGGCATCGACCGTAAAGGTGGCGACTTGAGTTGGCGAGCCATAAGAGTTCGCCGTCACCGTTGTATTCGCCAAAGAAATTGTTCCTGCGGTAGAGATTGGTCCACCGGAAAGACCTGTGCCTGTGGCGATGTTGGTGACGGTGCCGCCTGAGTTTGCATCATTGTCAGCGGCTGGAGCCCATTTAGAGCCATCATATTTTAAGATCTGGCCCGTGGTTAAACCGGTTGTATCAACTGGAACACCTTTGATTTTATTCAGCGAGGTAGCGCCGATGGTACCACCGATATCGCCTGCGACAGAAACATTGATGGCCTGACAATTAAAGCCGCCCACCGCATTCCAGTACATGGTTTGATGTGGACCACAGCCTGCGTTTGCGACGGCGTCACTGAATTCAGCATCGGTCATGTAGCTATTCAGTGTTGTATTGAGTCCATTGATATCGGCTGTTCCGATTTGTGCAGACAGCCACTGGGTTCCGTTGAATTTCAAAAAATGTCCGTTCGTGGGAACGGCGTTGGAAACAGCAGTTCCTTGAAGCGCCACCACGCTTGGGTTTGGATAAGCTCCACTCAAGTCACCTCCGGCGGTGCCAGAAGGAGTGCGGGCGTCACTTAGGCGGGGGTCGTTACCTGCAGCCACGGTATTGGCGGTATTTCCCACCTGCAAAGTCAGTTGCGGAGTGCTGGTTCCATTTGTGATGGTGATGTATCCATTGGCGGAGGAAACATCCGAAACTGTGCCCCCATTTGCGCCGGTGACCCCGGCACAAATTAAGGCGGTGCCATTCCACTTCAGGAAGGTGCCATCCGGACAGGTCGGCAACGTGTCCCTAAGCACGAAGTCTTCGGCTTTGTTTTGTCCCAGTTTTTCTGACGACAAGGCATAGGCAGCATAGGGAACGGTGCGAATTTCATTGGATGGAGAGATGACTTTCCATCCGGAGCCGTCATGGAACTGTACTTTTAAAAGACGGAAGTCCCCGGCCTGAGCTGGATAGGTGGAGTTGCCATAACAGCTATGTGTTTTGCTGTTGTTGAAAGCATCCAGCAAAGTGAACAGAGGATCAGTGGGAAACAGCTTCGTTCCCGAACCAATGGGTACATCAAAGACCCCGGCGGAATTGAGCATGTTGATACCGTCTTTTTGTTCTCGATAGATGACGCAACCACCATTAGGGCTGGTGATCTCAAATAGGAAGCTGACGCTACTGTTTTCTAAAGGCTGGCCGTTGGATTTAATGATCCGTCCCTGATAGGTCAGGGAATTAGGAGAGGCCTCTGCCGAAAAAGCAAAGAGCCATGAGAGTAATACAAACAAATACGTTCCGTTTCTCATGCTTATCTTATCGGTTGTTTGGGGGGAGAAATAGAGCTAAATCGTCGAATCTCTACGAGTATTTAATGAGAGTTACTTCTTTTTTCCGCAGGCCTTGGCTTTAGGATTGATCTCACAAACGGCTTCGCGCAGCTCTTGGTTTTCCTGTTTCAAAGAAGCGATTTCTCTTTTTTGAGCCTGAAGCTCAGCCTTTACACCTGAGATGGATTTATAGAGCTCTTTAAATGCCTCAATCATAGGGCCAATCAGTTTAGTATAGGCAACAGCGCGGAAGCCTTTCTCGTCTTTATCAACAGCCTCGGGGAAGACTTTTTCGACGTCTTGAGCGATGACACCCATATCTTTCTTGTCGATCAGATCCAGATCGGGACGAACATCATGGCGCCAGTTGAAAGTCACACCTTTCAAAGACAGGATTTTCTGTAATGAGTCCGGTATGATTTCAATATCTTGTTTCAGGCGAGCATCGGACAAGTTTTCCCAAGCCGCCGTACCACCCGAAGTCCCATTGACGAAGAATTTGCGAGAACCAGTATTGCCGCCGATGTAGACGTTACCTCCATTGCTTATGGTCAGAGCATCCCCACTGGCTGTCGTTGGGCCGGGTCTGATCCAGAAGTGTCCGCCGTCAACCCCCATGAAGAATTTTTGAGTTGTGTCACCTTCTTCAAAGCCAATGTAAGGAGCGGTTGCATTTTTTATGTAGAAGGGCGCTCCTGGTGCGCCGGCTCCCAGGCCTACCCAACCGGTAGAAGCAATTCTCATTCGCTCTGTTGTTGAAAGGACGGCACCAGAACCGCTGTTGACTGTAAACACAAGATCAGCGGGAGCGGACGTTGTTGTCCAATTGGCCGAAGCTTCACTGTAGATATTGGCTCCGAGCCCTACGGTGGTGGCGTCGCCATAGCCATTGTAGAGTAGATTTCCGAGAGTATCTCCACTCAACACAGCAGCTTTGGAGGCAGCAGTTCCACGAGACTTCATCAACTGGATTCCCGGGCCTGCTGTCGCATTTTCATTGCGCTCAAAGGCAGCTGAGGAGGCGCTATAGTTTGGTCCTTGGACATGAAGTCTGACACTAGGGGAGGTTGAACCAAGTCCCAAGTAACCATTGCTGGCAATGCGCATACGTTCAGCGAAGGAGCCATTGGAGTTTGTCGCAAACGACAAGTAGGCTGATTTGGCAGTGGCATAGTCCGCTTCGGCATAGGAATGAATAGCTGCGCCATTGGAGTAAGCGGCTCCATCCCAAGCGCGCATAGCCACGAATCCCAATGAGTCACCGGCCAATACGGGCGATTCGGCTCCCGCGTTGTCGCGAGCTTTGGTCATGATGACGGCTGCTTCTGCAGTGTTGCCGACGCTTTGAATGTAGACGTCATCATTGCCGCCTCCGGTTCCTTTGATGTGAAAGACACGCTCTGGGGTCGTGAGCGTACTTCCGATGGCAATTCCACCCGGTACGACTAATTTCAGATCCTGAGTCGATCGCCAGTCCCCTTGGGTGTTGGCGTTACCCAAGCGCACGGTGCTGCTTGCTGGATTGGCTACCGGGCCGATGCCCCAGTAACCGGTGCTGTTCCAGTTCCCGACAAACTGCGCCTGCCCCAGCGTATTGTGATAAGAGCCGACAAATACAGCGTTGTAGTTGGCCGTGGCGTCCCACTGGCCGACCTGCAAACGAGCCCCAGGATTGATGGTGTCAATTCCGACTTTTCCGTCGTTCGTGACTCGCATCTTTTCGACGTTGTTGGTGTCGAAGATAATATGGGCATTGGCGCCGTTGGTGACATAGAGATTTGAGTTCGTGGCATCTGTGTAGCCGACGTTACCCAGCCATGCCGAATCTCGAATATACTCCATCTCTACCTTTCCATTATCGGGACCTGAAAGAATAAGGGACGATTTCGTGGTCGCGGGAGCTCGAACAATCAAAGAGGCATTGGTGTCAGGAGTTGTGTTGATGCCAACATAACCATCTTTGTGAATCGTCATTCGGGTGATATTGGTGGTTTCAAAATTCAAAGCAAAGGCATCGTTGGTGCCCAGAGTGGCATTGGTAGCCAAAGTATTTCCGCCATTGGCGAAGAAGCCCGCAGAAGCAAAGTTGGTACAACCCATCACCCCTGAGGCACTGAATGTGATCATCTGAGTGGTACCGCAGGTGAAGGGGATAATCGCGGAACCTGTTACGTTGGAAACAAGCAGTCGATCCCCCGTTAAAGAAGTGGCACCAGTACCGCCCTTATTCACAGGAACTGCCGAGGGGAAGTTCGCAGGATCTGCGCTAATAGTCCCTGATGAAACGGCAATCCCTGAGCCAATCTGAACGACACCGCGAGCACCTGTTGTTGCCGGGTCCACAGAGATAACGGGAGTGGTGGTTCCGGTGGCGACCTGAATGGGGGCTGTGCCAGTGACGTTGGTGACAGTACCTACCGTAGGAGTGGCCCACTTCAAGCCGGAGGTTTGCGCGGAGTCCGCAGTGAGAACCTGACCATTGGTGCCCACAGGAAGACGGGTGTTGTTTGCAGCGTCGCGTACCAGGACGTCCCCTTTTGCAGTTAAAGGAGACAATGCATTGATGGCTGCCTGAGCTGTCGCGGCTCCGGTGCCACCATTTGCAATTGGCAATGTGCCATTCACATCGGAGGTAAGACTGATGGCAGCTCCACTGGACGCTGAAGTCAAACGACCTTGAGCATCCACAGTGATGGTCGCACGAGTGTATGTGCCCGGAGTGACCGTCGTGTTGGCCAGAGCAATAGTACCAGTGCTGCTGATCGGTCCGCCAGTAAGACCTGTGCCTGTGGCGATGTTTGTGACCGTACCACCGGAAGATGTGTCCGTATCAGTTCCGCATTCCCAACGATTGTTTGCGGCAACCCACTTCAAAACCTGCCCGTCGGTACAAGCTGTGTTGTTGGGACGATAGATAAAATATTTTCCAGCGGCGTTGCCAATGTCGCCAACATCCAAAGTGACAGCATTGGTTTTTCCGGCCACTGAAACGACTGGGAACGCGATAGAAGCGTTGTTTGCCGCCGTTAAGCGGCCTTGAGCATCGACAGTGAAGGTCGCAACTTGAGTTGTTGAACCATAAGAGTTCGCAGTCACCGTTGTATTCGCCAAAGAAATGGTCCCTGTTGTGCTGATCGGACCACCGCTGAGTCCCGTGCCTGTGGCGATGTTCGTGACCGTCCCACCAGAGTTGGCGTCATTATCGGGGGCAGGAGCCCATTTGCTGCCATCATATTTAAGGATCTGACCGGTGCTCAATCCTGTTGTATCAACGGGAACACCTTTGATTTTATTCAGCGATGTTGCGCCGATAGTTCCACCGATATCACCTGCAACAGAAACATTGATGGCCTGACAATTAAAACCACCCACTGCATTCCAGTACATGGTCTCGTGCGGATTACAGCTGGCGTTGGTGACAGCTGCACTGAACTCTGCGTCTGTCATATATGTATTCAAGGTCGCAGACAGTCCGCTGACATCACTTTGGCTGATCGCTGACGGAGTCCATTCAGTTCCGACATATTTAAAGAACTGATTTCCGGTGGGAGCTGTCGCAGAAACAGCGACACCCTGGATTTTCGCCACAGAAGGGGAGGGATAGTTACCCGACAAATCTCCGCTGGCGCCTCCGACAGGGGCGCGAGGGTCGGTGAAGCGCGGATCATTCCCCGCCGCCACCGTTCCTGCCGCTTGACCTACATTCAGAGTGATCACCGGAGTTGTGGTGTTATCGGTAATAGAAAGAGCCGTGCTGCCAGAACTAACGCTGGTCACGGTGCCGCCATTGGCTCCAGAAATACCAGCACAGGAAAGGGTGCCGCCTGTGCGGGTCAGGAATGTATTGGCCGGGCAGACAGGGAAATCAGATTTCAAAAAGAAGTCATCAATCACGTTGGAGCCGAGCATTTCCGCTGACTTGGCATAGGCCGCATAAGGCACCGTGCGAATTTCATTGGCAGGAGAAATCACTTTCCATCCTGAACCATCATGAAACTGAACTTTCAAAAAACGAATGTCACCGGAAACGGCCTGATATTTTGAGCCGCCGGCACAGTTGTGTTCCAGGGTGTTGTTGAAGGCATCCAGCAGTGTAAACAGAGGATCTGTGGGAAATATTTTTGTGCCTGACCCGATCGGGACATCGAAGACCCCGCCAGAGTTTTGCAGATTTACGCCATTTTTCTGTTCGCGATAGATCACGCAAGTTCCGTTGGGACTGGTGATTTCAAAAAGGAAGCTGACGTTGTTGTATTCCAGGCCTTTGCCGTCACTGTTGATGATACGGCCCTGGTAAGTCAGAGAATTTGGAGCCGCGACTGCGACCCCAGTCCATAGGAGTACGAGAATTTTAAGCAGGTACGTTCCGATTCTCATACTTATCTTGTCGGATTTTTAACAAGAAACATGAGTTATTGAAGTCTAGATTGCGTAGGTAAAATGGGTTGTTGATTAATTCTGTCTCGTTTTGAGAGAGGTCGTATTGATCACCAGCGCTGTACCGATAACCAAGGCTCCCAGAATCTGAACAAAGCTCAAAGATTCTTTAAAGATAAGGGCGCCCATCAGGGCGGCAGTGATGGGTTCTATCATCATCAGGAGGGCTACTTCCGTGCTTTTCAGTTTTTGTAAAGCAGCCAGTTCAAAGGTCAGTGGAATGATGGTGCAGACCAAAGCCAGACCTAAAATACTGGAGGCTTGGATATTGGACAGGCTTTGAATCGCAGAGTAGTGCGGGTGATGGAACAGAGAGAGGGCCAAGGCGCCAAAAGTGATCACATACAACGAAGAAGAAATCGGTCGGACATTTTTCTGCAGGCGTCCTGAAAGCAGAACATAGATGGCGTAGCTGATCGCTGACGCCAGTCCGGCGCCGATGGCCCAGATGTTTTTCACTTCGATATGTCCCCACAAAAGCAGGATCAGTCCGCTGGAGGCGGCCAGCAGACACAGGGCCTCGCGACGGGAAATTTTATCTTCGGTGAAGAAGTGTGAAAAGATATTCACCCAGAATGGATAAGTGTAAAGCAAGAGCGCTGCGAGTGTGATACTAAGACCTTGAACAGCCGTGAAATACAAAGTGGAAAAGAAAGCGTAACCGAAAATTCCCAGCAAGGCCGCAATCACGGTCTGACGCAGATTCAGACGAACCCAGGACGGTCGGAACAGCAGCAGGCCAATCCACATTAGAACGGCGGCCAGGGTAAAGCGATAGGATAAAACTTCGCCGACAGAAAGGCCTGAATCAAATCCCCATTTTCCAAAGACCCCTAAAAAGCCAAAACCCACGCTCGCTAAGGATATTTCAATGGTTCCGCGAAGACGTGGGTTCATGTTTTTCATAGATAAGGCTTATTTTGCTACTTTTTGGCCGTTTTTATATTTGCTTGGTTTTTTCTGAGTCTTCACTTTGGAAGCTGGTTTTGCTGTCTTCTTGATGGAAGTCGCGCGCCCCTTGTAGGTGCGTTTTGTTTTTACGTCTTCCGGATCGTCAGCAAGGAACACACGTTGAGCTGCGGCTTCATTCAGATAAGCCAACTCGCCGGTTTTAATTGCACCCATGCGCAGACGACCGATCGCCACACGCTGAAGTCTCATCACATCAAAACCGATTTTCGCGAACATCTGACGGATCTGACGGTTTTTACCTTCCGTGATCACGATTTTGTACCACTCGTACTTTTCAGATTTGTTTTCACCGGTCTTTTTGACTTTTTCGATGTGGCGGGCAGATACGCGACCACCAACGATGGAAACACCTTTGCGCAGTTTATCCAACTGAACCGGTTCGGGCTTGCCACTGAGTTTTACAAGATAGGTTTTGGTTACTTCCGCCTTCGGATGCATCACCTTATTGGCAAAATCACCGTCGTTGGTCAAAAGAAGCATTCCTTCAGAGTCCCAGTCCAGACGCCCTACCGGGAATACACGTACGGGAATATCAGCCAGGTATTCTGCCACTGTTGGGCGATCCAAAGGATCTTCCATCGTAGTCAATACACCTGTTGGTTTGTTCAGAATGGCATAGATTTTCTGAGTCAGAGGCTTGCGCAGAGGCTTTCCGTCAATCAGGATACGGTCGTTTTGAGGATCTACTTTGACACCCAACTCGTAAACGCGTTTACCGTTCACAGTCACTTGTCCTTCTTCGATCATGCGGTCTGCATGACGACGGGACGCCAAGCCACTGTCGGCAATTAGTTTATTAAGTCGAACTCTTTCAGAGGAGTTATTTTCAGACATTCTTCATCGGCCTCGGGTAATTGTTGAGTGATCAATATATCACCACTCAGGCCGGAAGAGGAGATATTCTTGCGGTTGTACTCGGCGATGGCATGGCGAAGGTCGCGAGCCAGCAGAGTCATGAGCTTGTCTCCCAAAAAGACGTTATCCACGGCTGTTTCAGCCTTGGAAAGTACGATAGAGGACCATTTCAGGGCTTCAGAGTCACCCTGTTGGATAAGAGCACAGGTTCTTTCAAGCTGGCTGACCAGATCCTGATAGTAAGGATCTGTACGACGATCGACAAAGAACTGCTCCAGTCGTTTGATCGGGAACAAAAGACGTGTCTGTTCCTGCAAAGGCTCGTTCTTCATTTCCAGAAGCTTTTGGAAAACATAGCCACGCAAAAGGGAGCCCGTGACCTTGTCGTTCACAACACGGAATTGCGCTGTAATGTACGGCGCCACCTCAATTTTATGGGTGTGCTGGGAACTTAGCTCCAGCTCGGAGTTGTAATAAAGCACCAGATCTTTGCGCAAAGGTTCCAAAAGACCATTGCGGATTGTGAACTTGCGATCGAAAGTACGAACTTCCAGGGATTTATCTTCGCGAAGAATAATCGCAACGGCTCGCTTGTTCTGATCAGGCAGGATGCGGAATTTCTCACCTTCGGCGCATTGGGTCTTAACGTATGAACTCACCGCGTCAATAAGGTCGGAGAAATGCTCAATCTCAATAAGCTGAACCGTTTGTGGGAAGCGAATCGGGGTGAGATCGAACTTTTGCTGATAGAAACCGTTGAAATTCTCTAAAAGGAACTGAACTTCGTGACCCAATTGTTGCTTATTGGACGCCCAGTGCGGGTAATCCATGCAGTAATTGAAGAACATTTCGATCAATTCCGGAGTCAAAACGTCATCGGAATGGGGGAAACCACGCAGGAAATTGAAAAAAGACAGACGCGTCGGAGTATTCTGCGGATTTAAATCAGAAACAAACTTCAAAAGCTGTCCAACTTTTAGCATTTTTCCCCTCTCTGCACGTCGGCCCTAAAGTATGAACATTTGAATTTTTAGTCCAGAGAAAATATACTGGAAGAGCAGAATTTTTTAAGTCCTACGGAGGGGCCCGATTATGCATAAAGAATTGAATCCAGAATTGTTTGGGGAAAAGAAAGTGGCCAAGAGTTCCGCTATGGACAGCGTTTCTGCCATGGGGACAGCCCCGAACAGCTACCTGAATACAGACCGCCAGATTTTTGAGCTGAGAGCCCAAAACCAGGCTTTGGCGGATCAGTTGAATAAGGTCGTCGCGACCGTCAACGAGTTGATCAAAACTTCCAATATCAAGTTCGAAAAACAGCACCATCTTTTGAACCGCCTGGAACAAAGCCACAATGGTCTGGCGACTGAAGCCGGTCAAAAAATCACGCAACTGAGCCAGCGTGTGAACGAGCGCAAAAGCTTGGATCTGAAAGTTCAGGAAATGGTCGATCGCCACAACAATGTGATCAAAAGTTTTGAAGTTCGCATGAACCACCTGCAAAAACTTTTGGCTGAAAAAGAAGCCCAGATGATCGCAAGCCAGGCGGCTTTGAACGAAGCCAAAATGGAAATTGCACGTCTGAAGCGTCTATAAAAATTGAAAGTTCTGCGGGCAGACCGTTGTCGGTACTGCCCGTTGTGAACAGTACCTCCGCACAGAAAAATGAATGCGAGTTGTTTTGAGTTTGCCGGGCTACCTAAGCTAGGTAGGCATGCTTAAAAACATAATCGCCTTTTTAACTCTTCTTCTCTCTTCTACAACCTATGCCGCCAATTGGTCTCAGACCAATGTGCAGTTTCTGCACGGGGACTCTTATAAGAAGCCCGGGGATATTTCTTATTCTGCGACTGTTGTGACGTTTGAGCACCTCAGTCAGTGGGATTACGGCTCCAACTTTTTCTTTTTTGATATTACCAGCCCTGATACCGAAAGCAGTACTGCTTACTATGGCGAATTTGCACCCGCGTTCAGCCTGGGCAAGATGGGGATCTTGACCCCGCCAGAATCCTTCTTGAAGGATGTTTTGCTTCAATTGAATTTTGAGCTTCCACAGGGGCCCGCTCGTCGGGCGAACTTGGCTGGCGTGACCTTGGAGTGGAAAGATGTCGGGTTTGATTATCTGGCCACGCAGTTCTTATACCGGGATGTTGTGGGGGTTGACGGGCATACAGGGCAGTTGACGGTGGCGTGGCTAAAGCGTGCTGGCGGGGACTGGCTGCCATTGGAGTTTTCCGGCTTTTTGGATTGGGCCGGTGTCGAAGGAGCATTGAAAGACAACGTTCATATTCAGGCGAGCTTTTTGTACGACATCAGTCGAAAAACGGCTCAGAAAGTGCCTTTGAAAATTGGTATGGAATACAAATACTGGGGCAATAAGTACGGCATCAATGGCTTGAACGAAAGTGTGCCTCAAGCCAAGCTGCTGTGGAATTTCTGATAGGGTGAGGTGCTGGGGGCCAGCACCCGACTTACATTTTCATGACCTTTTTGTGGCGGCAGGTATTCAGACCAAAAATTTGGTAAGCGGGACACCAGCCGACCAAACCTGTGACTAAAGGGATTGCGCCCAGAAGAAACCACGGATTCGCCGGTCCGACAAAGGCCAGACTGACCAGGATAAGTCCCACTACGATTCTGAGAGTTCGATCTATTGAGCCTTCGTTTCTTTGAAAGACAGACATAATGCCTCCTTTACATGGGTTTATTATAACCCAAAG
Organism: Bdellovibrio bacteriovorus; assembly: GCF_041888015.1. Lineage (GTDB taxonomy): Bacteria > Bdellovibrionota > Bdellovibrionia > Bdellovibrionales > Bdellovibrionaceae > Bdellovibrio. Next base: position 3,175,924 of record NZ_CP168968.1, on the reverse strand, counting down.
AGGCCTTGGCGATTATGACCCAGGACATAATTCCCAGGTAGAAAGTCTATTGAGATGCTTTTTCCATACGTTTGATGAAGTCCGCAGCCTTTTCAAACTGGGTCAATGTCAGAGCGTCAATCCACATACCGTGAGGATTAATAAAGACGACAGTTGGCAGGCCCTGAATGTTGTACTTCTTTTTAAGTTCTTTCAGCTCTGCGGAGTCCTTCGTCGCATCGAACTTCAGCATGACGAATTTTTCTGACAAGGCCCGTACACGAGGATCGGTGAAGGTTTGTTCTTCCAGCTCGTGGCAGGCCGCACACCAGTCCGCCCAGAAATCAATGATCACAGGCTTTTGATCTTTTGCAGCTTGGGCCAGCAGAGCCTCTGAATAAGGCTGCCAATTAAGCTTTTGGATTTGATTGATGCTGGCGGTGCCCATCATCTGACTGCGGATGTAGGGACGCAGATCAAATGCCGAGATCACCATATAGCCAATGCCCACGATCAAAACTGATTGCATCAGGCCCTTCTGGATATGCTGCAAAGTGGATTTTCCCTGAGCTGGTAAGAAGGCACCATAGACACTGGCCAGAATAATCAAGCCGACAGCCAAAGCACCATCGAACCAACGGTCCGGCAGCAACAGTTCCAGATAGTAATAGAAGGCAGACAGCATCAGTGTGCCCAGAATGAACTTGAATGAATTCATCCACGCACCAGATCTTGGAAGAGCTTTTGCCAACTGATTGAAAAGGCCCAAAGCAATAAAGATCAATCCCAAGCCCAGGGCATAGACAAACAGATAAATGAATCCAAGCATTTTATTTTGCGTGGATGCCACATAAGTCAGTATCGCTACCAGCACAGGACCTACACAAGGGCTGGCAACGATACCTGCGAATAAGCCAGTTAGATAGACACCAACAATTCCTTTTTTCTGAGTCCCACGGCCAAACTTGTTGCGCAGGAAGGCGGGCACTTGCAGATCATAAAGACCATACATGGAAAGCGCCATGGCCAGGAAGATCATGCAGATGACAGACAGCACATAGGGATTCCCCAGGCTGGCACCAAAGATACCACCGCTGGAGGCGGCGATCAGTCCCAGAATAGAATAGGTCGTCGCGATACCCAGCACATACACACAGCTGGTGAAAAAATTCTGCAGGCGTGTGCGCTCATTGGAATGATTTCCCAAAACAGCCAGGGTGATAGGAATCATCGGAAAAATACATGGAGTGAAGCTGGTGAAGATCCCTGCGAAGAATACAAAGATCAACCCGGCCCACATGCTGGAGCTGAGATACTTATGGAAGCTGTCAGCGCCAAAGAAAGATGTGGGCGCAACAGTTGGTTGCACATCGGCTTCCATAATCTGTGATTCACCTTCAACCTGTGTGACTGTTATGGGAACCTCAAGAGTTTTAACTGTCGGGAACAGGCAGAACTGGTCCGAGCACGCCTGATAGGTGAGCTCCATTTTCATTTTTGTATGACGCTTCAGGAAACGGTGAGGAGCCTCAATGTGCGCCGTCAGTGTGGCTTCATTTTCAATTCCGGAGCGCATCTTCTTTGAGAATTTATCATTCCAGGTGATCAGTGGTTCGATTTTAAAGGGAGCCACTTTGAATCCATCCGGCTCCAGAATCACCACGCTGAATTTGTCTTCGTAAGCATGATAACCCGCAGGCAGTTTCATTTTGATTTCAATGTTGCCACCCTGGCCCGGGCTCCATTCATAGGGAAGGACTTTGGTCTCTGCTAAAAGGGGATCAGTGTCGTTCGGGTCAACAGCCCAAGACTTAGGACTTGCGAACAACGAGAGAATTAGAACTACAACGTAAAACAGGCTGAATCTCATGTTTTTCCTCTGGCCTCGTCTTAGTCCGACTCCGGACTATGGGCAAGTTTATTTGCGACTGCCTCAATATTAGCACAGTTCACTCCGATAGAGAAACTGAGAGGTCATAACTTATGGGTTTTGTAGGTATTATCGTAGTATTTGTGATGGTCTTCGGGGGCTTCCTGCTAGCAGGTGGTCATATGTCCGTGATCCTCAAGGCGGCTCCGCTCGAATTGATGATTATCGGGGGCGCGGCTTTGGGAGCGTACATCATTGCCAACCCAATGAAGATTATCAAAGCCGGTTTCAAGATGAGTATCAAAGCCATGACGGCCAAGGGACCTCAGAAGCAGGATTATGTGGAACTGCTGCAGATGATGTTCCAGCTTTTCCAGGCTTTCAGAAAAGAAGGACCTCAAGGGATCGAGAAACATATCGAAGAGCCGGATAAGAGTGACATCTTCAAAGCTTATCCAAGTTTCATGCACAATCACCATGCGGTTCATTTCCTTTGCGACACGATGAAAATCACTTTGTCTGCAGAGATGTCTCCGTATGACGTTGATGATCTTTTGGATGCGGATATTAAAGCGATTCACCACGAAGAACACATGGCGGTTCACGCCGTACAAACAGTGGCCGATGGTTTCCCGGGTCTGGGGATCGTTGCCGCGGTTTTGGGTATCGTAAAAACGATGGGACATTTGACCGAAGGGGTTGAGAAGATCGGTGCCTTGGTTGCCGGCGCCCTGGTTGGTACGATGTTAGGGGTTTTCGGAGCTTACGGTCTGATTGGTCCGACAGCGACGAAAATGGGAGCGGATATCGATGCGGAAGGCCGTTACCTAAGTTGTATCAAAGCTGCGATGGTGGCTTTGCAAAGAGGTGCGCCACCGATCGTATGCGTGGAGTACGCACGTCGCTCCATCATGCCTGAAGAAAGACCTTCTTTTGAAGAGATCGACAAGGCTACAAAAGAAATTAAGAAAGCTGCGTAATACCGGCGCCGCCGAGGATGTGAAGCGGGCACAGCCCGCGTAACTGGACTGGCGGCCACGGCCGAGGATGTGAAGCGGGCACAGCCCGCGTAACTGGACTGGAACTAAACTATGGCAGAAAAAACAGACGATAGTCATCAAGAAAATTATCGTATCGGGCGGTGGTCACCACGGGGGTTCCTGGAAGGTGGCCTTGGCCGATTTTATGACGGCCTTGATGGCCTTCTTCCTGGTGATGTGGCTGGTGGGGCAGTCTGAAGAAACCAAAAAAGCGGTTTCTGACTATTTCTCCACGCCGTCTGTTATTGAATACAACTTCCAGAACTTCGGTGCGGAAATCACTCTTGAAAAACTTTTCCTGGATATTCTGAACGAGCCATTGAAAGCCTTCCAAAGCTTCATGGAGCCGGCAGATAAAACGCCGAACCTGTTGGATATGGGCTCCACAAAAGTGGTGGCAGCTTATCTGGCGGATCAGATGAATGACGTGGCAAAGAACGTCACGGTGACTCCGGAAGGGTATGACTTTGATATTCCTGATTACATGTTGTTTGAACGTGGTTCGGCCACGCCGAATGCCAACTTTGTGAAGGTCATGGATAAAATCAAAGGCATCACGACAGGTCTGAAGGATGCCAATATCAAGCTGACTTCCGGTTTGTTTGTGCAGGCGGTTCCTGATGCCAGTGCGATGACGGCGAACAAGGTGGCGGCCGAACGCTATGATATCGTTCGTAACAAAATTCTGGCGTCTTTGGAAAATAACACCGTGGATGTTTCCGGTGGTATCAATGTCAAAGAAAAGCGCGGTGAAGTGGATCCGGCAAAACTGGTGGGCTTTATCCGTGTGAAAATCGCCCAGAAGGAAATCACTGCCGACGGCAGAAAGCCGCGCAAGCTCGATACTTTGTTCGGGCCTTCGCGTGTGGATATGTCTGTGTATGATAACTTTGTGAACCAGATCAGCAACCGCAAGAAAGCGGAAAAGCCGGATCTGAAACAGCAAGTGGATCAGGATCTAAAGGAAGAAGCGGGCTTTACAACTCCGTCTTCGCAGACAGAATAAAGAAGTAATCTCCAGCGCCGTCAAATTGAGAGCTTTCACTGGTTCCGGTGAGAGCTCCTTCAAAGAAGATCACCCCCCATTTTCGTCCCAGTCCTGTGCGCGCATCGAAGTAAGGATTGATGGAATCCACTTCCGGGGCGTTGTAACCAATCTCGTTGTCCCATTTCCAGTTACCAAAAACATCCATGGTATTGCCAAAAGCAAAACGGGCCGAACGTTCTTTGCTGGCTTCCCAGTTGGAAATTGCATCGTACATGATGCGTGACTTCCACAAGTGCAGATGAAGGCTCAGGATATTTCCGTTGTGATCGCCACCGTTGTAGAACTGGCTTTCGCTGTAACCGATGATCAGATTTGTATTTGCAGAGAAATCCACCTTGATATCCGCATTCAGGCGCAGATTGAAGTGATCGTCGCCGTGATCGTAGTTGGTGTTGGAACCCCAAACTCCCAGGCGGAATTGCGAACCAAAGTTAAACCAGAACGACCCCTGCAGAGCCGGTGAATGATCCGACTGGGAAAGTCCGTATTCCACATAATGGGAAAGCAGACTGACATCTCCGGAAAGATCAAAAGTGGGGGACGTGCTGGCTTTAGAGGTTAAGGCCCCCAAAGTGCTCAATAGAATAATGGTAAAAGCAATGTATCTTCGCATAGATAGTTCGCTTCATTGTGACGTAAAGAATCGGGAAAAACAAAGTTTTCGCAGGGACCCAGCAACGGGAACTGGACCAAAAGCCCAAGGACGGGTAGATTGGCCCGCTATGAACCTTGATTTGCCATTAAATGAATACACATACGTTGCCTTTGATACAGAAACCAGCGGAGCTTATCCGGTCGGATTTGACGTGGTCGAGTTCGGGGCAGTGAAGTGGTACAAGGGCGAAGAGGTCGGCCGTTTGCAGTTCCTGTTCAAACCGCGCGAGCTGATGAGTGACTTTATCATTGGCATTCATGGTATCACCAACGACATGGTGAAAGAGGCTCCGCTGATTTCTGAAAAGATTCAGGAGATCCATGAATTCTTTAAAGGGGCCATTGTCTTGGCTCACCACGCCCCTTTTGATCTGGGATTCATGGCTATTGATTTTGAAAAAGCATTTTTGTCGGTTTTACCTGAGCCGGCTTTGTGCACCAGCTTGTTGTCCAGAAAATGGATTCATGGAGTGGACAACCACAAGCTGCAAACCTTGGTAAAACATCTGGGGATTGATGGGGGACAAGCCCATCGCGCTTACGATGATGCCAAAGCGTGTTTGCATGTGGGCTTGGCGTGTTTTGAAAAAATGGGCGCAGAGATGACTTTGGCGGGCGCCATCAAAAGCCAGGGAAAAAACCTGATGTGGAAAGACTATTCCATCAATGCCCTGACGGCCGTGCAGATCAAAACTTTGATTGATGCGATTCAGACCAAAAAAGATGTCGATATGTCCTATGAAGGTGGTTCGAATAAAGGTGAAACCCGCCGGGTCACACCGATTGGCATTGTTCGCAATCCTGATGGCGATTATCTGTACGCCTTCTGTCACAAGGATCAGGCGCACAAGAGATACTATCTAAATCGCATCAGTGATGCACAGGTGATTTGGATTTAGTCCTCGTCGATATTCCAGCTTGGTTTGCTTTTCTTTCTGTTTTTGCCGGGAACAAGATCAAAACGTTCTTTCATTTGCTCTAAATCCTGCTTGTGCGCGCGGATTTTGAGCACCACACCGTTGCCTTCGTAGTTTTCTGAAAGCACGCGCATCTTGCTGCGAATTTCGCCGATAGCACCTTGAGTGGTGTATGGAATCAGAACGTCTTCTTCGATCATTTCTTCTTCAAAGTGTTTGACCAGCTTCGCATGCAAAGTGGCCACATCATCCGGATTTTTCGCAGACATAAAATGAGCTGTCGGGAATTCTTTCGCCAGCTCGGCCTCTTGTTCCGGGGTCAGGCGATCACGTTTGTTGAAGATCAAGAAACTCGGTAAATCCGCCGCACCCACTTCAGCCAAAACTGTGCGGGTGACTTCCAACTGAGAGCGGAATGTCGGATCAGAGCAGTCCACGGTATAAAGTAACAAAGAAGCGTTGGCCGCTTCATCCAAAGTGGATTTGAATGAGGCCACCAGATCGTGTGGAAGTTTTTTGATAAACCCGACTGTATCAGAAACCAGAATACGAGGACGGGTGTCCGGATAGAGCACACGGACAGTGGTATCCAGAGTTGCAAACAGTTTATCCGCCACCAAGACTTCACTGCCAGTCAGGGCACGCATCAAGGAAGATTTCCCCGCGTTGGTATAACCCACCAAAGCCACAGAGATTTCCTGGTCGCGACGAGCGCGGCGTTGATCAAGTTCTTGCGATACTGCAGCCAGTTCCTGTTTCAGTTCCTTGATACGGTCACGGATTTTACGGCGATCCAATTCGATGCTGGTTTCCCCAGCCCCTTTGCCGCCACCACCCTGACGATCATCATCCCCCAAAGCTTCACGCATTCGTGGTGCCACGTATTTAAGACGGGCAATTTCCACCTGTGAACGGGCAGCCTTAGTTCGCGCATGACGGCTGAAGATCTCAATGATCACACCCGTGCGATCCAAAACTTTGGCACTTGTGGCGCTTTCAACGAGCTTAAGCTGAGACGGGGAAAGGTCACAGTCAAAGACGACAACTTCCGCAGTTTCTTTTGGAGCCGTGTCCGCAGAGGCATCCAAATCCTCGGCACCTTGTTCTTCTTCAAAGACTTCGTCAACGTTGTCTCCGAAAAGATCATCGTCCTCATCATCCTGATTTTTGCTGAACTTCAAGGCGGCCTTATGCTTTTTTTTCACGAAAGAAGGAGCCACTTTGCCGGTGCCGCCAGTCCATTCAGCCAGCTCCATAAGCTTGCCATCTCCAAGGACCGTGGCCGTTTTTGTGGAGGTACGGCGCTGGGACATTTGGCCGACGACCTCATAGCCCAGAGTGGTGACCAGGCGGGAAAGTTCCGTCAAAGACTCTTGGGTCTCTTCATAGGTGGTGCGCGATGTTTGGATGCCGACAAGAACTGCCTTCAGAGGTTTTGTTTCATTCATGCCGAACGGTATAGCACAGGCCCTTGGAAAAGCTAGTGAAACCCCTCAAACCCCCAAGTCAGGAGCGGGTACGATAGCGAAGCAGGATGTAACAAATACCAAGAATCACGGCCGAAAATAATGTGAGGTTTAGGAAGGTTCCCCAGACATGGATAAAACCCACCTGAGGCTCCAGAAGCACCCGGCGGATCGCATCCCCAAAGTGAGTAATCGGTGTCAGCCAACTTAAAATTCTCAGATCCCAGCTCAGATTGTAGGTCGGCCAGGACATACCGGAAATCAAGAAAGCCGGCATCGAATAGAACATCAAAGCCACAAAGGCGGTCACCGAGTCTTTAAACAGGAGCCCAAACAAGAATGCCATCACGGATACAGATAAAGTGAAGAAGAACCCCAATCCCAAAATCAAAAGAAACTGAGAGGCTTGGGCTGGAAGATCAATCAGGGGCAGCAGGCCATAGATAAAGATCATCGAGAAAGCCAGATTGATCAGCGCATACGGCATCGAGCGTCCCAGAACATAGGGAATAATCCTGTTGGAGCGTCGTTCAGGTTGCCAGGTGCCAGCGTCCTTTTGTTCTGTCAGACTGAAGCAAAGTCCGACAATGATGATCTGCTGAAGAATCGCATAGATCAGGCCGGGTACGAAAAAGAAGCTGTAATTCAAAAGCGGATTGAAGATCGGTTTTGAACTCAGAGCCACGGGATTTGCCATGACCACGGCTTTGCCTTTGGGAAGACCTGCCTTGCGCAGAACGGTCATCAAAGTTCCGGCTCCATAGACTTGAGTGACAGTGGATGCCCCTACCATGGCGGGATTGGACAGTGCAAAGTTTGACGTGTTGGTCGCCAGATAAAGGGGAGCCTGTTGCAAGCGCAGTCGGTTTTGGGTGAAGTCGCGCGGAATATAAAGAGTGCCAACCGTATGCCCTTGCGCCATGGCTTCAGAGGCCTCATGCAAATTCAGATAGTTGCCTTCCAAAGCCACTTCCTCGGTCGCATCAATCTGGCGTAAAAGTTCTTGCGTGAACCCAGAGGCGTCTTCGCTGACAACTCCGACAGGAACGTTCTGCACACGCCCTTTTTGATAGGCAAAACAAAGGACCACGGCGTAAAGAACCGGTGCAGCCAGAGCCATCAGACGGATGTCAGGATTGCTAAAGACACGTCGTAATTCAGCTTTGAAGAAGTCCCAGAAAGATCTCATGCGGGTTTTCTCCATTTACGTTGATAGAAGAACAGGGCCACGGCCAGATACAGGACGGTCAGGATCAGTAAATGCAGAACTTCGCTTCCAAGATAAGTCAGGGGCACGCCTTCCTGATAGATTTTGCGATAGCCGGAAATAAATGGAGTCAGCGGGAAGATCGCAGTGATGTACTTATAAAATTCCGGCATCTGGCTGATCGGGAAGGTGTAGCCGGATAAGATAAAGGCCGGAGAGGCCAAAAGTAAAACACCCTTTAAGGCCCCGATAGTGCGCGCTGAGGCCAAAGAGATGGCACAGCCCAAAGACACCGCTGCGGCACAAAGCAAAGCCGAGAACACCAAAAGCTCGGCCACTGGGGCATGAAGCGAGATTTCAAACCACGGAAAGAGAAGTCGGAAGAAGACTTCAAAGCTCAATAGGCCCAGAACGAAATAAAAGCTCCACTTGCCCCAGAACATCGCCTGGGAGGACCGCAGGTGGCTTAAAAGTGTGGCTGTTTCCTTGCGTTGCTGGTGAGGGACGAAACATAAAGCGCCCAGAAGAATAATGACTTGATGAAGGATTGCGGCCCAGATCCCTGGTGTCAGATAGTTCAGATAATTCAGGCCGGGATTGTAAAGCTTGGCAATATTTAAAGGCAACGGCTGGATCATTTCCATTGCACGCTGGCTGGAGCTTCCTGTTTTTTGCAGGAACTTCATCTGAATTCCGCCATTGAGGGTTCCCACGATATAGGCCATTTCCGACATCGTCAGATTTGCCACGACGACATTGGTGGCATTGACCCAGACTGTCACTTGCGTGCGATGGCCGCGTTTGATGTCCCTTTGGAAGTCGCGGGGAATGATGATGGCGGCCGCAAAGTCACCCTTCAGGAAAGGATCTTTTAAAGTTTCCGTGTTATCGAAAGTTTCTTTGATTTCAAATGACCGGTTGGTGCTGGTAAAACGAATCAGAGTGCGTGACAGATTGGAGCGATCCAGATCCACGATCGCGATGGGCATTTGATTCACCACACGCTGTGAATAGATCTTCCCAAAGAAGAAGGCAAACACCAAAGGCCATGCCAGCGCCAGGAATAAAAATCCTTTGTGCGCCAGAAGCCTTTGCATTTCCATTTTCCAGACTTTGAAAAGATCTTTCATAAACTTCCTAGAGCGAAACAATCGCGGTCATGCCGGGGCGCAGACCTTCAATGGCTTCTGCGGGACGAGCGCGCAGTTCAAATGTTTTAAGATCAAAGCGGCCTTGTTCATTGGTGGACTTCCACTTGGCAAAAGCTCCCAAGGCCGAAATGTAGGTGATTTTCATCTTAAAGCTTTGGTCCAAAGCCGGAATACGAACAGACACTTCCTGATCTTTTTTGAAATCTTTCAGCTTGTCTTCACGCACATTGAAGACCACCCACTGATCTTTCAGATTCACCAGCGTCACCACCGGATAGCCCGGGGAAACCAGTTCGCCGACATTGGACACGATTTGCAGAACTTCGCCTTCCATCGGTGCTTTGATGGAGGTTTCATCCTCTGCCGCAGTGACTTCCCCGACAACCCCTTGAGAAGCCGAGAATTGCGCACGGGCGGCATCGTATTTAAACTTCGCTTCGTCACGCTGCTGACGGGTGACGGCACCTTCGGCGAAAAGCTTCTCGACTCGTTCATAGGTGGTTTTTGCCAATGACAACTGATCTTTGGCAACACCTTTGCCGGCTTGAGCGGATTGCATTTTGGCGCGCACTTCAGGGCTTTCCAGAATGCCCATCACGGTGTCTTTGCTGACCGCTTGTCCTTCAGAAACACGAATTTCGCCGATACGGCCCGGGATCTTCACACCGACATCAATTTCCGTGGCAGAAACTTCGCCATAGAAAATATTATCAGTCTTGGTGCAGCCCGCGAAAAGAGCCATGGAAGTCAGTAAGATGATAAAACGAGACATATGCTGCCTTTCCTAGTTTTTATATGCTTCAAGAAGATCGTCCTTGTGGCCACTGAACTTCAGCAGTTGGACGAAGTTGTTGTTGTAGTCATAGAGCGCTTTAAGCTCATTAAGCTGAACTGCTGTGAGTTGTAGCTGAGAATCAATGACATCCGTGCTTTTGGCAAAACCGTTGCGGAAAGCCACGGTATTCAGGCGCAGACTTTCTTTGGCCAGATCTTTTGTTTTCTGAACGGTGTCGTATTCTTCACGGGCATTCAGAATTTCAGAATAGTATTTTTCCACGCCGATACTGACCATGCTTTGCGCATTGCCTTCGAACAGGTCCAGGGCCGTTTTTTCCTGACTGATGGTTTTTAATTCATTGTTATCAGAAAGACCGTTGAACAGATTCATCTTCAGAACCAGGCCGGCATACCATTGCGGTGCCACTTCGGTCAGATCCTTTTCGTAAACCTCGTAGCTTCCGATCAAGGCCAGTGTCGGCATAAACTCAGACCGGGCCGCCGTTTTCTTGGCTGCCAGAAGCTCGCGCTTGTGTTTGATCTGCTTTAAGCTGTAGTTTTCCTCTTGGGCGGTCTTGCTGTAGGTTTCCACACTTTTCAGTGCAGTGATTTTCAGCGGAGTCGTCAAAGTGAAGTTTGTATCCTCGCGGTCCAGAGTGTTAGCCAAAACCTTGCGCGCCAAGGATTCATCACGTCCGGCTCTGGAAAGCGCGTTTTCTGCATCGGCCACAGCCACATCGACTTTCATTTTTTGTGCTTTGGAAAGCTGACCTTGCTTTAAAAGAGCCGCAGCAATGCGCTGATGCTCCTGCAAAGTGCTCAAGGCCTCAGAGCGCACTGATTTTACCTGAGCCGCCAATTGAACAGTGAAGTACTGTTGCACCAGGCTGACCAGAATGCGGCTTTGAGTTTCTTTTTCTTCGGTCTGAGAATTCTTATAAAGCTGCTCTTTGGCATTTTTGTTGGCAGTGATCTTGCCGCCTGTGAAAAGAGGCTGAGTCAGGTTCACAGAGGCCACGGTGAAGTCCTGTTTTTGCACCGGAAGCTCAAAGCGGGGAAGTGCGTTTTGCAAAGCTGTGCTGGTGGCGGCTCCGGCTGCCGGGCCGTTGGCGATGGTTGCGGCGGTGGAAGCCGAACCAATCATAGCGGTGCGTAGTTCGCTGAGGTCTACCACGATGTCATCGTTTAAATGAGTATAAGCTGCTGTCAGTCCGATGCTGGGCAGATATTTGCCGATAGCACCATCGTAGGTGTTTTTAGCGGCTTCCACGGAAGAGGCCGAGGCTTTGATTTCCCGATTGTCTCTCAGGGTTTTTTGCAGAGCTTCAGAGAGACTTAACGGCTCCCCTTGCACCAATACGGGCAGAAGAAGACCAAGAATGGGGGGCATAAAAGTTAGTTTACTCATGGTCTATCTCTATCAATTTCTTGGGCTTTTGATCAAACAAAAACATATGATGCAGGCAGAATACAGAGATGAAAAATAGCGGTCTTGAGTATTATCTTTAGCCTTTCATTTCCGGGTTTTTGTGGCATTCTTTTGCCCCTCAAAGCCTCTTGGGATAGGTTGCCCCGAAATTGAAAGGATATTTCATGTCATCCAAACTGATTTTGAATGCAATTTTGCTGTGGGCAGGGGTTTTCTCTGCATCTTCTTCTTTTGCAGCGGACGTTGTCGTGAAGGAAGAGATCGTTGTTTATTCTGCGCGTAAGGAAGAGCTGATCAAGCCTATTTTTGACCAGTTCACCAAAGAAACTGGCATCGCCGTTAAATTTCTTTCTGACGACGCGCCAAAGCTGATTGCTCGTCTGGAGTCTGAAGGTGCGGCAAGCCCTGCGGATTTATTGATTACGGTGGATGTGGCGAATTTGACAATTGCCAAAGACAAAGGTCTTTTTGCGCCAGTAAAATCCAAAGTCTTGGAAAAGAATGTTCCTGCCATCTATCGCGATAAAGACAGTCAGTGGTTTGCGTTGAGCAAACGTGTTCGCGCTATTTTCTACAACAAAGAAAAAGTAAAACCTGAAGAGCTTTCCACTTACGAAGATCTGGCAAACACTCGTTGGAAAGGTGAAATCCTGACTCGTTCTTCTGCTCACCCTTACAATCAGTCTTTGTTGGCAAATATCGTGGCTGTCCACGGTGCCAAAGAGGCTCAGAAGTGGGCAGATGGTTTTGTGGCAAATCTGGCTCGGAAACCTCAAGGCGGGGATTCAGACCAATTGAAAGCGGTGGCCGCTGGTGAAGCGAAGCTGGCGATTGCCAACAGCTATTACTATGGCCGTATGATGACCTCGGACCTTCCTGAAGATAAACTGGTGGCGCAAAAAGTAGGCATCTTCTTTCCGAATCAAAAAGCGGGTAAAGGTGATTTGACCGGCGCCCATGTGAATATCAGCGGTGGCGGTATTTTGAAGACCAGCAAAAATGCCAAGAACGCACAAAAGCTGCTTGAATTCCTGAGCGGTGATCATGCGCAGAACATCTATGCAGCGGCAAACAAAGAGTTCCCGGTAAATCCAACGGTGAAGGCGGATACTGTTTTGGCCGCTTGGGGTCCGTTCAAAAATGAAGGTACCAATCTGTCTGTGTGGGCGACTCACAGCAAGGATGCGACTCGTATCGCAGACAAGGCTGGCTGGAAGTAGTTTTCGGTGTTGAGATTCCTGGCCATTTTTATTGCGTCTCTGTGCATAGCGCCACTTTTGTTGGTGCTCACGGCCTGGCTGTTGCCATTTTCCCCGGAAACGGCGGAAAGCTGGCAGCATGTTCTTGAAACTCTTTTAAGTTCTTATGTGTGGCAGACCGTCGGTTTGTGTTTGGGTGTTGCCACCATCTGTTCTGTTCTTGGTGTGACGGCGGCGTGGCTGACGTCACAGTTTTCTTTCACAGGTCGGCGTTGGCTTGAATGGGGAATGATTCTTCCCCTGGCTGTGCCGGCTTATATTTCCGCATATTCTTACGGCTGGCTTTTTGAGTATGCCGGTCCGGTGCAGTCCCTGTTGCGTGAATGGATGCAGTGGTCGCGGGGCGATTATTGGTTTCCCGAATTTCGCAGTTTAGGGGGCGCTATGTGGGTCTTGGGTATTTCCACAACCCCGTATGTCTATCTGCTGGCTCGCACGGCGTTCTTGTCCCAACCGCGCGAGTGGTGGGAAGCAGCGGCCACACTGGGCGCTTATCCGTCGCGCATCTTCCGTAAAATTGCCTTACCTGCGGCCCGTCCGTTTATTGCCACCGGGGTTGCGTTGTCATTAATGGAAACCATCGCCGACATCGGAACGGTGACGGTGCTGGGGGTACAGACGGTCAGTGCTGGGATATATCGCAGTTGGTTCTTTATGAGTGAACCATTGGTGGCCGCTCGTCTGGCAGGATTGCTCTTGATTTTTGTTTTTGTTCTGATGGGGGTTGAAGCTTTGGGACGCCGGGGAATGCGCTACAGTTCTTTGCGCAATCAGCAGGCGACAGACAAGGTTCCGCTGCAGGGTCTAGCGAACCTGGGGGCTTTTGTCGCGTGTTTGCTTCCGGTGACGGCGGGCTTCTTGTTGCCTGTCGCGATTCTGATTCGTCTGGTGCTTTATTCCACCTCATGGAGCTTCCTGGAATCTTTAACGGATTACTTGTGGCAAAGTATTCGGCTGGGTATTTTCACAGGACTGCTGGCCTGCTTTGCTGCCTTTACGATGGTGTGTGCGGAACGTTTTCATGCGCAGTGGTTGCGTTTGGTCACGTTATTGGCAAATCTGGGTTATGCGATTCCGGGGGCGGTTGTTGCGGTCGGCTTGATGATGTTGTTCGGGTGGTTGCGCGATTTCACGGGTTCGACTTGGATTATCACTGGCAGCATTGCGGGCTTGTTGATTGCTTACACGGTTCGTTTTATGGCGACGGCGTACAGTCCGCTTCATAGCGGCATGTTGCGCATACCTGAGGAAATCGACATGGCGGCGGCGTCTTTGGGGAAGGGCAAGGTCACCACCATTTTCCGGGTGCATGTTCCATTGATGACACTTTCTTTGTGTACGGCGTTTATCGTCGTGTTTTTGGATACGGTCAAAGAGCTTCCGGCCACTTTGATCCTTCGTCCTTTTGATGTGAAAACTTTGGCGGTGGCGGCTTTTGAATTTTCCAGCGACGATCGTTATATCGAAGCGGCTCCGTACTCTTTGGTCTTGATTGCCATGTCAACCGTGGCCGTGGTTGCGCTCCACTGGATTCAAAAGCGCAGTTTAAGGTGGCGTGATGTCGAACATTGAACTTAAAAATGCAACTTATCGTTACAAGGTCGGTGGAGTTTCTGGAGTTTCTTTTGAAGTTCCGGAAGGCAAAATCGCCTGTTTGTTGGGGGCGTCGGGCAGTGGCAAGACGACATTATTGAAGCTTATGGCGGGATTCCTGGAACCTCAGTCAGGTCAGATCCTGATCGGTGGCAAAGCGATTGCTGGCGAAGGCGCTTCATTTGTGGTGCCTCAAGAACGAAAAATTGGTCTGGTGTTTCAGCAGCACGCTTTATTTCCACACCTCACCGTAGCGAAGAACATCCTTTTTGGCTGCACCCGCGAAAGCAAAGAGGAAAAACAGCAGCTGCTTAAAAAGCTTCTGCAGGACTTCCGCATTGAACAGCACGAAAACCGCTATCCGCATCAGATTTCCGGAGGCGAGCAGCAGCGTGTGGCGATTGCCCGTGCGATAGCCTCGGACCCAAAGGTGCTGTTGATGGACGAGCCATTTTCCAGTCTGGACAAAGCCTTGCGGGAACAGGTTCAACAGCAGTGTCTGGAAGTAATTCGTGCGCGCAATTTGACGACGGTGATGGTAACCCACGACGAGGACAGCGCCAAAGTCATGGGTGATGTGATTATTCGCCTTCAGAGTACTCGATAACGTTCACGGTGCGTTCTTTTTTGATCTGGTGCAGGCGTTTGTTGACCTCTTCTGCCAGTTCTTCCAGATGTTTGAATTCATCGCCCGCGCGCAATTTCAGGTTGGCGTTGGCTTTACCTTCCAAAGCTTCGTTCAGGAATCTTTCAAAGGCATACAGCGGCCCTGCGATACGGTGGGAAATCAAACGACCGACAGCAAACAGGATGGCACAGAACGCAACGGAGATAATCAGGAAGGTGATGACGAAAGGCACCAGGAATTTATTCAGCAAGAAGGCGTTGTTCCCCACCAGTTCCTGAATCGTCACACGCATGTAGGTGTAGGAAAACACCGAGCAGATTAAAGTCAGGCTTAAACCCACACCCATCAGGATAAAGCAGTATTTAAGCTGGAAGGGCATATTCACCCAGTACTGTTTGCGCACGTTGTTTTCCGGCCACAATAGCTCGCCTTCGCGGATGATCGCATAGACAATCAAACCATAACCCAGCCACTGTAAAGCATCGGCGACGTTAAACGCCGGGCTGGACAAGGACGGGGTGCCCAAAACGATAAAGTCGACAACATAGCCCCAAACGATACGATCGGTGACGTTTCCAATGATGCCACCAATCAAGATGGACAGGCCCGAACGCAAAGTCAGGGATTTGATCGGCAGTAAATACTGGATCAGGGCATAGGTCGCTAATAGGAATGCACCACCCGTGGACAGGGACACAATACGCAAAACAGATGGAAGGTCTGAAAACAGTCCCAGCATCGCCCCGTGATTATGGTGCAGGACGAAGTGCACTGGACCGAAAGATTTAAGCTGGGTGATGCCGGTGGCCCATATTTTTGTGATGCGGTCCAAGGACCACGTCGCCAGAAGAGGAAGAATCACAATTAGCCATTCGCGTTTTTTCATGCACTTCAGTCTAACAATTCACACAAGGACTTGCGAATGAAAAAACCTCTCATTACCATCGTCTAGAACGCTCGTACACTTGGAGGCTTCGTGAGATTTCTTTTGAATGTTTGTTTGATTGTTTTTGTGGCAGCTTCGGCTCAAGCGGACGAGAAGTTTGCAGATGTTCAAAAAGAGTTTGAGGCTTTGGCAAAGAAGTTTGGGGTCAGCACCAAGGATGTTGGCATTTATGCAACGATTGGTGAAGGTGAGGAGCTAAAGACCCTCCTGGACGTGAACGGGCAGAAAGTCATGATTCCGGCGTCTATTTCCAAAGTGGCGACGGCGTCGGCTGTTCTGGCTTCTTTTCCTCCGGGGTATAAATTCAAGACTCAGCTGCTGACCAGTGGTGATGTCAAAAATGGCACTTTGAAAGGAAACCTCTACCTGAAAGGCGGTGGTGATCCGTCTTTTGTCTCTGAGAACATGTGGTTTCTGGTGAACGCGTTCACCCGTGCAAAAATCAAGAAAATCGAAGGGGATATCATCGTGGATGACTCCTTGTTCGACAAAGTTCGTTACGACATGAGCCGCCAGAAAGAGCGTGTGGACCGGGCCTATGATGCTCCGGTCGGGGCGATGAGCTTTAACTGGAACTCGGTGAATATTTTCGTTCGTCCCAATGGGGCGGGTAATGGCGCTGACGTTTCGATTGATCCGGAAAATGACTATATTCGTCTGGTGAACAAAGCCAAAACGATCAGTGGTTCTGCGAACAAGCTTTTGGCGGATCGTCAGGAAGATAAAAAGTTCAATGGCGATGTGATTCACGTGGGGGGCAGCATTGGCCAGGGGCTGAAGGAAGTGGTGGTCTTTAAGAACATCACGCAGCCGGACCTTTGGGCAGGTTACAATTTGAAGTCTTTCCTGGGGCAAAGAGGAATCACACTCACCGGAAATATCAAGAATGGTGTCACACCAGAGAAGGCCGAACTGGTCGCGGAATCTGAAAGTAAGGCGATCGAGGCCATCGTTGCTGACATGAACAAGTTTTCCAACAACTACGTCGCTGAAATGCTGACGAAAAACTTGGGCGCGGTGAAAAAAACAAAAGGGGCTTCGCTGGCAGATGGTGTGACCGTTTTAAATGAGCATATGCAAAGTCTGGGGGTTCCTGCGGATCAATATCATTTGCAGTCTCCATCCGGTTTGACCCGGGACAATAAGATGTCATCGTTTGCGATGTGGAAGGTCCTGCAGCATTTACGCAACGACTTCCGAGTCCAGCCCGAGTTCCTGACCTCCTTGCCGATTGCGGGGGTTGATGGCACGCTCAAGAAACGCATGAAAAATTCCCCGGCAGAACGTTGGGTGCGTGCGAAAACGGGATTCCTGACTGGCGTCGTCTCCTTGGCGGGTTACGCGGGTTTGGAGGACGGCCGAGTTGTGACTTTCTCTTTCGTTTACAATGGTTCTACGGATGAGACGAAGATTCGTTCGTTTTTTGATAATTTACTTATCTATCTTGTAAAATAAGCCGAATAAAAATGTGGAAGGTGGACCTCCATGACGAAACTTAGTGTCTCAATTCTATACGCAGTTCTTTTGGGCGCGCCGATGGCGATGGCTCAAGGGGATATTGCTTCTCAGGTCGTTCCACAGGTGATGGGAAGAAGCCCGGAGGAAAGCCGTCCATGGCGCGCACCCGTATTTTCGGGGCAGGATTCCTTCTTGGGATATCATGGTGAAGCTTTCGCGACTCCTAAGGGCATGGAAAAACAGGTTCAGTTCTGGGTGGATATCTATACCAAGTACTCCACCAATCAGGGCGTGATCCACGATGCTGAAAATGTCGAGACCGTTTATGAAGTGGTTGATCTGACAGGCCTGGTGGGTGAACGAGCCCAGCAGAAGAAAATCGATGAGGTTAAAAAAACCATCGGTATGAAATTGTCTGCCGAAGAAAAAGAACGCCTGCGTTTCCAGTTGGGGCAAAAGGACCGCATGCAGGATGCGATCTTCTATTCCGGTCGCTATATTGAAGACATGGAAAAAATCTTCCGCGATGCCAAAGTTCCGGTGGAACTGACGCGTCTGGCATTTGTGGAAAGCAGCTTTAATATCATGGCGCGCTCCAAAGTCGGTGCGAGTGGTCTTTGGCAGATCATGCCTTACACGGCAAAGCCTTATAAAATGATTTCAGCGACGGTGGATAATCGCAACCATCCCATGGAAGCCACCAAATTGGCGGCAAAGCTTCTTCGTCAAAACTACGGCATGTTGCAGTCCTGGCCTTTGGCGGTGACGGGTTACAATCATGGTCCGACCGGTGTGCGCAAGATGACCGAGAACTATAAAACTCGTGAGTTGGGTGAACTGATTGCCAATGTTCGTTCACGCAAAAGCTTCGGCTTTGCTTCGCGCAACTTCTATGCAAGCTTCCTGGCGGCAGTTGAAGTGGAAAAGAACGCGGGCAAGTACTTCGGCTCTGTGGTCTGGTCCAAACCATTGGATGCGCAGGATTTGAAGCTGCCGGTGTCTGTGAAATACAAAGAGATCGTAAGCTGGTTTGACGGAGATGACCGTAAGGCCCAGATTTTCAATCCGCATCTGACTTTCAAGGCCCGCAAAGGTCATCCAATCCCGGCTAAGACGGTGATTGCGGTACCTAAAGACAAATACAATGTGGCTTTGATTTCCCTGGCTCGTCGTGACCGTATGGTGGCGATGGAAAGAAAATAAGTCTGCAATAAAATCAGGGCATAAAAAAAGGGAGCTTGAAAGCTCCCTTTTTTGTTTTGGAAAGACGGTGCTAGATGAAGTCGCCTTTGCTGCGATTCGCGTTGGCAGCAGGAACCTGCGCCGTTGCACCCATATCCAGATACTTGTGGAAGAGCTGGTAGATCTCTTCAACGATAGCAGCATCGTGGATGGCCGTCGGATTATCGATTGCCATGGTGTTGGTCAGGCCGATGAAAGCATTGACCATGATATAGGAGATCTTGTCCATATCACGACCCGGAATCTGCGGAAGGTTGTAGCGGACAACTTCCTGGAAGAAGCGGATCGACTCGGACATGTAAGCAGCTTCGGCTACGTAGTACTGAATGGTGGTCAGTTTAGAGCGAAGTTCTGAGTTACGGCGAGTTGTTTCAACGGCAAGTTCGATCATCCCCTTCACACGCTGTTCTGGTGGAAGTGGAGAGATGGCGCGCATTTTTTCGCTGAAGATGCGTTTGTCCTCTTCAAGGATGTTCTTAACGACAGCTTGAACAACGGATTCTTTGTTGCCAAAGAACTGATAAAGAGACCCGATGCTCACGCCAGCTTCTTTGGCGATTTTATCTGTAGTGATAGCATAGAAGCCTTCACTGACGAGCAGGCGAGAGCAGGCATCCAAGATAGTCGCAACGGTTTGGCGAGAACGTTCTTGAGTAGGTGCTTTGACAATAATCTTAGTTTTCTTCGTTTTTTCTTCAGATGACATCATGATCAACGAATACCCTTTCTGTGGACCCGAGGCCCGTGAGGACAGAATAGGTTCGTCTGGACGCGTGGGCAAGTCTGGTTTTTTGCAAACCCGTAATGTTTGTAAAGAAAAACTGTAGAAAAATATGAGACTTTATTCGTAGATTTTTACTGAAGCTCTTGATCGCAGTACTGGAGCGCTCTTTGCTCGTTCGCCGGGTAACTCATACTTTGGGCGAGTTTATTACACTGCTTCTTGGTGATCGTCTTATTAAAGTGACGCAGGCACTCCCAACGAGCTTCATCTCCCGAATCTGGGAACTCCATGGCTTTGGAAATTGTATGACACTCCTTCAAAGTAGGACGCATGCGCAGGTCGTAAAGGCAAATCATGCGAGCATCTTCAGCGTTCGTGGAATACTCCATGTTTGCTGCGATGTTAAGGCACTGGGTTACAGAGATCTGTTGCTTCTTCTGCTTCAGGCATTTCAAACGCAGATCATCTCGTTGGTCTATAGCAAGTTTGGCTGTCTTCGAAACCTGGCAAAGACCCGCAGCCTGAGCCTGGGGCAACCCAAATCCAATAACAACAATTGCAGCCAACAAGAACTTCAACATAGGTGTAAACCTCTCCCTAGGAATCCAGAGATCACATAAGCAAGGCCCTGGCCAACTTTTTATGCAATTGGAAGCCTTCTGAAGGCAAGTGACTGTCTCAAAATTTGACAGAAGGCACAGTCTTGGGCGGCCTTACAATCTCGGTGGGCTTAGGTCCAATTTTTTAGAATGCAGTAATCAAATTAAAGACAACCTCTCTTTTTAAATGGGCTCCCGCCGATATGTGAGCACATATTTATTGCCAATATGAAAGGTCCTCAAAATATGCTCAGTAAACTAAGTCTTAAAGCCAAGTTGTTTCTTCTGTGTTTTTTCTTGTCGTCAATTTCACTGGTCGTGGGGGTTGCGGGTTTGGTGTCTCAGTCCAAAGTCGCGCACGAGTATGACTTTATTGTGACGCGAGTTTCGCCAAAGTCAGAATATGCCGCAAGTTTTCTGGCGAACTATCGACGACTTCGAATCAACGTCACCATGCTTGGAGTGACTGATCTTTCAGCAGCAGATGCCGCAGAGAGTATCAAGACCGCTCAGTCGGCTATTAACGACTATGAAAAGGACAAACAGGCGTACATTGATCTTGGTTTTGTGCCGGGACAACGGGAAGTTTTTGAGAAAGTTGATGGTGCTTGGAAGAGTTATAAAGAGATTACCGGAACGGTGATGTCGCTTCATCAGAGTGATGCAGAGGCGGACCAAAAGAAGAAGTTGCAGATAATTTTGCAGGAGCTGCCGTCTCGAGCGGGGACCTATACTGCCGCGGTTCAAGATCTGTTGCGATATCATAAGGGTATTATGGCGGGTCGAGCTGCCACAGCTGCCGAGATATCCTCCACCAGCAGTAAAATCACAATTGGTATCGTCATTGGTGGAATCCTTACGGCTCTTTTGGCGGGCTACCTTTTTGCAACATCCCTGGCAAAGTCACTCAGTCGTATTGGCGAGTCTGTCCTGATGGCGTCCGAGCAGACCTCCAGTGGGGGAACTCAGCTTGCGGCTGCCAGCGCCCAACTGTCTTCCGGCTCGACCGAGGCGGCGGCGTCTCTGGAGGAAACGGTGGCTTCGCTGGAAGAGCTTGCAAGCATGGTGAAGTTGAACACGGGGCATGCCCAAGAGGCGAATTCTTTGTCGCAAAGATCACGTGAGTCGGCTGAAAAAGGTGAAGTGGAAATTTCCAAGTTGATCAGCTCCATGGCGGATATTGCAAATGGATCCAAGAAGATTGAAGAGATTATCAATGTGATTGATGATATCGCTTTTCAAACCAATCTTCTGGCATTGAATGCTGCGGTGGAAGCGGCGCGGGCCGGAGAGCAGGGCAAAGGGTTTGCGGTTGTAGCAGAGGCGGTGCGCGCTTTGGCTGCAAGAAGTGCCTCATCCGCGAAAGAGATTTCAACTTTGATCAATGAAAATGTTGTTTTGAGTGAGCGCGGAGCAAAAATTGCGGACACCAGTGGCGAAGTGCTTAAAGAAATTCTCGGAGCGGTAAAGAAAGTAGCAGAGCTGAATTCTGAAATTGCAACAGGAAGTCAGGAACAGTCTCACGGATTGGAGCAGATCTCCAAAGCCATGAATCAACTGGATCAGGCGACGCAGGGGAACGCGGCTTCATCTGAAGAGGTGGCGGCTTCTTCCGAGGAGATGTCTCAGCAGGCGGATTCTTTGACCGAGCTGGTTGGAGAGCTTCAGGCTCTTATTCAGGGAGGTGCGGGGGTACAAAAATCAGTCAGTGCTTCTGTTCATGCTCTTCAGGGGGCGGGGGGATCGAAATACACTCCTAAAGCATCTTCCCTTGGGGATGTGTCGGGATTCTAGCTAATCCAAAATTCCAGGTTTATATCACGGGCTTCTATCCAGAGGCCCGTTTGTTATTTCAGCAGGCGTTGGGCTTCGAGAACTGCCGCTTCGGCATCGACCAATCCCGCGCCAAACTTATTGTGATCATTCGGGGTCAGGGGCAGGGCCGTTTTCATCAGCAGGGATTTGATCTGGGCAGGAGTAAGGTCTTTGTTGACGGCTTTTATCAGGGCGACGACACCTGCAACATGCGGGGAGGCCATTGAGGTCCCGAACGTTTCAAAGTAGTTGGTTGCAATCGTCTGCAAAGACACGAGTGGATTTTGTCCGGCGGTGAGCAAAGACTTAAGCTGCCATCCCAGCTTCGCATCAATCAGATAGGCACTGGCAAACAACGAGTTTTCGTTATCGAACAACTTTACGTCAGCATACTTGCCATCAGTGTTGTGGATGAGCACATGACGGGAACCCACCCGCATGGCGGAACGGATCTGATCAGCAAAGGCCAGATCTGTTTTGGCAACCAGGGCAATTTTTCCGGTCAGGTCTTTTCCTTGGAAATCCTCTGGGCGCCCCAAACCGCAATCAACAACTTCCATATCTTGAGGCTGCCAGCTGGGTGTGGTGCCCATCATAAGTTCAATCAAAGACTGTGTCTGGCTTGAACCCACGTTTAAAGTCAGGATGCTTTTACGGCCTTTGCCGACGGGATAAGTGGAAACGACCTCAACCCCTGGCGCCACCAATGTGACTTCCGGTCCGTATTGCGAGAACGAAGCAATTTGCATACTTCTATCCACCGCCCCTACCGCAATCACAGAAGGATAAGCCGCCGGGAACAGAACTTGGTCGATGCCATAATTACCGGTGGCCGCCACCACTGAAATCCCGGCGCGATCCGCACGCAAGATAGCCTCTTGCTCAGCAGGGGACGATCCCGAGGAGCCCAGTGACAGGTTGATCACATCCACCTTTTCGGTCACCCCCCAGTCCAAGCCTTCGACCACGCCGACATTGTTGCAACCCATTTCACTGCATACCCGGCCGGCCAGGATTTTTGCTTTGGGGGCAACACCGGCAAAGCCCGTGCTATTTTCAACAGCGGCGACCGTGCCGGCGACATGAGTTCCATGACCGGTCTGGTCGGTGAAGTTTTCACCTTTGCTAATTCCGGTGAAGTCGCGGCCTTTTTCAAAGTTATCTTTCAAAGAAGGATGTTTAGGATCAATGCCCGTATCCAGCACTAGAACGCGGATGCCCTGACCTTTGCCGGATTTTTCCCAGGCCTGCGGAGCCTTGATCGCTTCCAGTCCCCAGGTTTTTTCCGCGTGTTCAATGGCGACATTCGCCAAGAGAGATTGTCTTTGTGGTTTGAAGCTGACGGGGCGGTTGTGCTCTTTTTCCACATAGCTTACGCCCGGAATATTTTTGAGAGCCTGCAGCTTTGATTCATCGTTGGCTTCGACGATGAAGGTATTCAGATTTCTAAGATTCTTCTGAATCTTTACAGGCAGTCGGGCTGATTCAAAAGCCTGACGATCTTTCATGAAGACGATGACCCGACCAGCGTGGGCAGCAGGGATCAAAAGAACGGTCAGCAGAAAAGAAAAAAAGGTGAACTTCATCGTTGCAGTGAAGTTCACCTTTTCATGTCTTTATGTAAAGGGTCTGCCGGGGGGCCTTGAAAGCTTTACCTGAGTGTCAAAAGACTTTACGGCCGATTTTCTCTTTCAAAGCATCTTCCATCCAGAATTGTACTCCATGATGGTCCTGGATGTTCTTCATGTACTGGCGGATCATCTTATCTTTGATCTGTACATTGTAGGACAGGAAGCGGAATACGATCGGAGCGAAGAAGGCGTCAGCAATACAGAAATCACCGAACAGATAAGGACCTTCACTGACCTTCAGGGCGGTTGTCCACATTTCCAAAATGCGTTCGATATCTTTGATTGTTCCCGGTGTCAGGTGTCTGACATCACCTTTGTGTTGCAAATCCATGCTTAACTGAGAGCGCAGGGATGTGAAGCCAGAATGCACTTCTGCGGCATAACTGCGCGCCAGCGCACGGGCACCGATATCTTCAGGCCACAGTTGCGCTTCTGGAGAAAGCTCATTGATGTATTCTGCAATCGCCAGGGAATCCCAGATGATGATTTTGCCATTGCGAAGGGCCGGAACTTTTCCTGCCGGAGAGTATTTCAGGATTTTTTTCGTGGTATCCGGTTGATCCAGAGTGATGTTGACTTCTTTGAAGGGCAGACCGGACTGCACAGCCACCAGCCAGGCACGCATGGACCATGAAGAGAATGTTTTATCGCCGATGATCAGATCAAAGAAAGGCTTGTCGCTATGAACGTGATAGGCCACGAAAGTACCTCCGGTATTGTTGAAGTAGAGCCCTCAGTCTAAACGGACGAGGGGTTCTCGGCAAGAGTCATCTCGAATGGCGGAGGTGATGCCAAGCTTCTTTCTTGTTTCTTGTGAATGTATTTGGCCCAGAGTTTTTTCACCCAGTGATGCGTCAGGGGATTACTGAAGTGGCGGTGGGCCTGTTTTTCGAAGACCGCAATCGCACACTTGTAGTTCATCTTCTCGATATGTCCTTGAATCGTGGCACCCAAGCGTTCGCACATGGAATCCACCTTCAGATCGACACGGGGGGTTCCCACCACGATATCCGCGGGGGATTGATCCATATAGTAAAGTCCCAGGCCCGTTAAGATCTCACCCCAGGGTATTTCCTGGGACTGCTTGCGCCAAAGAGGGGACAACGTGAAGTATTCCATCGTCATGATCTTGCTGCCTTGTTTGGTCACCGACTTCACGAACTGAGGATCGAGTTCTTTGAAATAGTTGTGGTTGCGGTGGGCATGCAGATGCAGATCGAAGGTGGTGAAAAGATTGAATCCCACCACTTCATTTTTATAAAGCAGCACTCCAGCGGCGTGACAGCGGAAGAAGTCGTCATAATTCAGCTCGACACCGGCGCTGTTGAGCACTCGGCCGAACGTGTCTTCCCAAAGTCCAAAGACTTCGTTCAAAAGTTCTTTTTGTGAATCACACACATGATGAAGTGGGATGATTTGATAACTGATGCTTGGCATATTCCAAGCATGAAGTCGATACCGCAAAAATACAGAGTCCAATTCTGATATACTTGGACCTTTGCTGGATGGATTGTGTTGAAAAACAAAAAAGGACGCTGGGGGCAGCGTCCTTTTCTGAGTTTATTCTTTTTTCAACCTTCTTAAGGCTTGAAGATCGGGCCGTTGCCTTCCAGCACACGGTAAGGATTGTCAGCGTACTCGATCATGTAAAGAACCGGCTCCAGATTCTTTCTTTGCACTTCAGGGATGATTTGTGCTCCGGGATAGAAGCCCCCACCACCCCAGCCGCTGTTGGCCGGATCAAGTTCAAAGGTGAAAGAGATGATTTTGTGTTCACCATAAGACCAATCTGTGGTGTCACCGCTGGCGATGTACAGTTCAGAGGATTGCTGGGGGCGATAGCCGTTCCATTCCGCCATCTTTTTAGCCATCACTTCGTGAACTTGTTTGTCACGGGTGTTAGAGATGCCTTCGTATTGATGTCCCCAAGGATACAGAATCAACTGCGAATAGGTATGGAAGGACAGAAGGCTTGTGATGTTCTCGTGCGTCTCTACATACTTTTTGATCGCTTGAGTTTCTGGCTCGCTGAATGCGGAAGGTCCACGATAGGTGTCGCTGTTCGGGCTGGTGCTGGCGCCACCACCACCCCAACCGTAACCATAGTTGCGGTTGAGATCCACGCCGTAAGTTCCATTGCCGTTCTGACGGCGATTTTTTCTCCAGGATTTGTAACTGCCCGTGGAAATATCGTATTCCGCACCGTCTGGGTTGACCAT
Organism: Bdellovibrio bacteriovorus; assembly: GCF_041888015.1. Lineage (GTDB taxonomy): Bacteria > Bdellovibrionota > Bdellovibrionia > Bdellovibrionales > Bdellovibrionaceae > Bdellovibrio. The sequence continues at coordinate 3,150,272 of NZ_CP168968.1, read as the reverse complement.
CGGAACAAAGTGCAGGTCACGGCCATTCACCAGACGTTGAATGCGTGGATTGCCGTTGGCATATTCTGTCAGAAGATATTCGATGTAGTAGATCGGCATTTCGATGGAAAGGTGTTCACGGGCATGGTGGCCACCCATGAAGATCGCCGCTGGCAAGGTGTCAGCATTGGCAAGGTCGCCAGAAATTCGAACCGCCCAGATATCACGGCCTTCCAGGGACTTTCCGATAGAATTCATTTGGGAAATGGAGGAATGCTGCTGCGTCAGAGTTCTAAGTTTGTCAGTCATTTCCGCATAGTTATGGAAGGCAGCATCTTTTGCCGGGAAGTCCATCGCCTCGGTCAGTGGGAAGCTGACTTCTAAAAGTCCCAATTCTTCGATGGCCTTTTTTTCTTCCAAGCTGCCCACGGCGATCACATAGTCTTCGCGTGTGGTTTCAATTGTCGCACCGGTATTGGCGATCAGACTTCGTTGGAACTTGTCTTCGGCGCGAATTTTCATCCAGTATTGGTTGGTATCAACAGATTGTGCGTTCTGAATCGGCAGAATTGCCATCGCTGCAACGGCCGCAAGGCCCAGCCACTTGGTGATTTTCATAACCCCTCCTTGGGTATCTGAGATTCTCAGATACCATATTGTGAGAGGATTTAGTGTTAGGGTACAAGGCTTAGGTAGAGTCGGGCCGACCTAGGTCCAGCTTCCAGAGCTACCAGCGAATAGGTTCGGGCTCGATGTCCACCGCGAATTTGTTTTTTACATCCAAAGCCACCTGATGTGCCAGCTCCCAAACATCATCAGCCGTCGCACCGCCATGATTGACCAGAACCAGGGCCTGCTTTTCATACATGCCGACAGGGCCAAGCTGTTTACCCTTCCATCCGGCACGGTCAATCAACCAGCCTGCAGCCAGTTTGAACTGACCTTGCTCGTAAGGGAAGCTGACCAGATTCGGGTAGGTCGCAAGAAGCTGATCGCGCAGTTCCTGGGCGACGATAGGATTTTTGAAAAAGCTTCCGGCATTGCCGATGACTTTGGGATCGGGCAGTTTGCTTTGGCGAATATTGATCACGGCTTTGGAAACACTGCGGGCATCCAAAGACCAGCCTTGGCGTTCGACTTCTTTGCGGATGTCGCCGTACTCAAGACGTAAGGTGCTTTTCTTGGGCAGGCGGAAGGTCACATCCCAGATCAGATACTTGCCAGCGCCCTCTTGTTTGAAGAAGCTATCACGATAAGAGAAATGACATTCTTTATTCGAGAAGACTTTCTTTTCTCCGGACTGTAAATCCAGACAGGTGACTTCCCACAAGCTGTCTTTCACCTCGACACCATATGCGCCGATATTCTGAATGGGAGCGGCGCCCACCGTGCCCGGGATCAAGGAAAGATTCTCCAACCCCCAATAGCCTTGGGTCAGGGTCCATTGCACAAACTCATTCCAGACATCACCAGCTTGAGCTTTCACGAACCAATGATCGGCGTCTTCGTTGATCAAAGACCAACCTTGGTTGGCCACCTTCAAAACCAAACCCTGGACCTTGAAGGGGAGCACGAGATTGCTTCCGCCACCCAAAATCTTCCAGGTCATTTTTCTAATCTGAGAATCGTTGATCAGGGAATGCAGATCTTCCGGCGTGTGCAGTTCGACGTAGTGCTCGGCTTGCGAGCGCAACTGAAGTGTGTTTGATGAACTGAGATCTTGATTTGTGTGAAGCTGCATTAAGCAGAGATCATATTAGAAGCTGCTAGTTTTGGCCATCATTCTTTCGAGGATTTGGTCTTTATGGATAAAGCAAATGCCAAGTCCCAAACCTTTGCTCCAGATCACTTCTGCGGCCACATTGTGAGTCCGTTCGACGGTATCCAGTTTAACTGTGAGATTTAACAAATCCCCTTTTTGTGGGACATAGTCGCCTTGAGACACTTCCAGAAAGGCTCCGGTTTGAGAGATATTGCGAAGTTTAGCCACTAAAATCCCGATGTGGCCATAGACCTCGATGTGGGCCATCTCTTTCGTTCTAAAGCGTTTTGCGGCTGTTTTTGAACTCATCACACTCTCCGGGATAAAGTGCTTTCCTTTATTCTCGGAGAAAAAATCGTGTTGGTAGAGTCCAAAATGATGCGTTCTCAAATCGGGACTTGATTCTGGACCCTACTTACGCAAGTAAGTCAGAAACGAAAAAGGAATGGGCGTTTCGACATCACGACGCTGAGTCTGGGTGAAAACCTTTTCGTCAATTTCAGGGTAATAGGTGTCCCCTGGAAATTCTTTGTGGATCAGCGTTAGATAGATTTTGTCCGTGATTGGCATCGCTTGTTTGTAGATCTCGCCGCCGCCAATAATGAAAACCTCATTGCCCCATTTTTCAGTCAATGGCTTCGCATGTGCAACAGCCTCTTCGATGGAGGCCACATACACGACGGGGCTTGACTCTGTGGATGGGAAGTTTTGTTTGGACGGATCACGAGTGATGACAATGTGGTAGCGGTTGGGAAGAGCGCGACCGTTGAAAGAATCAAAAGTTTTTCTTCCCATGATCATGATATGACCCTTGGTGGTTTCCCGGAAAAACTTCATGTCTTCAGGAAGACTCCAGGGAAGTCCCCCTTCGGCCCCGATTACACGGTTTTCAGAACAAGCCACCACATGAGTCAAAATCATATCGCCACCTCGGCCTTGATAGCAGGGTGTGGATCGTAGCCGATGATTTCGATGTCTTCGTAAGTGAAGTCGAAAAGATCTTTCTTGGCCGGGTTCAGTTTCAACTGCGGCAGCGGGCGGAAATCACGGCTGATTTGCAGTTTGGCCTGTTCCAGATGATTCAAGTACAAGTGCGCATCACCCAGAGTGTGAACAAAGTCACCCACTTCAAGGTTACACACCTGTGCAATCATATGAGTTAGCAAAGCATAGCTGGCAATATTGAACGGAACTCCCAGGAAGATATCAGCGCTGCGCTGATACAACTGGCAGGAAAGTTTACCATTGGCCACATAGAACTGGAAGAAAGCGTGGCAAGGTGGCAGCGCCATCTTGTCAACGTCGCCCGGGTTGAAGGCCACAACCAACATGCGGCGAGAGTTCGGATTCTTTTTGATTTGTTCAACCACGTTTGTGATCTGGTCAATTGTGCGACCGTCAGCCGTTTCCCATGAGCGCCATTGTTTACCGTACACCGGGCCCAGGTTGCCGTTTTCATCAGCCCACTCATCCCAGATCGTCACTTTATTATCGTGCAGGTACTTGATGTTGGTTTCGCCCTTCAGGAACCACAGCAGTTCATGGAAAATAGAACGCGTGTGCAGCTTCTTGGTGGTTAGCAGAGGGAAGCCCTCTTGCAGGTTGTAGCGCATCTGATATCCGAACATGGAAATCGTACCGGTGCCGGTGCGGTCCTCTTTTTTACGCCATGCTCAAGAACTGTTTTGATGAGATCATGATACTGCTTCATTCTGCCTCCTTGCGGTTACCAGCTTTGGGAAAAAGCGGCGGTCCCTTTGTCGTCGAACATTCTATTTTAGCTTCTTGCCTTGTCCACGTGAAAAGTAGTCCCAGATGAATTTGCCGCAGGGGCCTAACTCCTTTGCAGAGTGTCGACCGATGCTGGCGTGAAGGGTGATCGGCTTTTGTCCCAGCGTCACGAGGGATTTTTTCTTGATTTCCTCTTTAATTGCAAAATCAGGCATGCGGCCGTAACCCAAACCGCCCTCCAGAAACACCTTTTTGGTTTGCAAATCCTGAACACTGATCGTGTTGGCCTGATTTACAATTCCTCCGGAGCGGTCGGAGCTTTTCACCGTGCTGGAAAGAACAATTTGAGGATATTTCTTCAGATCCTCGGCAGTGGTTTTTTTCAGTTTCGCCAAGGGATGCTTGGCCGAACAAACCATCACCATGTTCACGGTGAAAAGCTCCTCGGTGATGAGGAGCCCTTTTTCGTTAAAGATCGTGCCTAGGGAAATATCGGCATGGTCCTCCAGCAGTTGTTCATCTGTACTGAGAACATCGTGAATAATTTTGATCTCCGTCTGGGGGAAGCGTGAAGAGAATTCCTTCAGCGCGCCGACCAAATTCGGGAGGGGCCACAGCGCACTGACGGCCAGACGGATGATCGGTTCATGTCCTCTTTTTAAAAACTCGGCAGTTTCCCCCAGTTCATCGAACTGGAAGATCAGGTCAGTGGCTTTTTTCAGGAAAGCCCGGCCCTGAGGGGTCAATGTCGGACGATACTGGTCGCGGCTAAATAATTTAAAACCCAGTTCGTCTTCCAGGGTGCGCATGGAGTAACTGACCGCGCTCTGGGCGCGATGCAATTCCTGAGAAGCCGCTCGGAAGCTTCCGGAAGAGACAATAGTTTGAAGAACTTGCAGTTGATCCAGCGTCATACCAAAAAGTATATCAGAAAATTAGATCATGTTAATAGAAAAATTATAATTTTTTTAGATCATTTTATCTTGTACCATAATCCAAGACGCCAACAACTATGCAAAGAAGCAACAGTACGGGCGCAAAAAGAAAGCTACAATGGCGTAGCGCCCGAAGAGAGGAGTTCTTTATGATGTATCAACGTAAATCCGCCGACAGAGGCTATGCGGAGTTTGGTGGCTGGCTGAAGTCCATGCACACATTCTCGTTTGCCGATTATTATGATCCTAAATTTATGGGCTTCCGTGATTTACGTGTGATCAATCAGGACTGGATTGCCAAAGCTTCCGGCTTTCCAACCCATCCTCACCGCGATATGGAAATCATCACCTACGTGTTGAAAGGAACTGTAGAGCACAAGGACAGCCTGGGTAATGTCGGCCAGATCAAAGCGGGCGAAATCCAGACCATGCATGCGGGAACGGGCATGCGCCACAGCGAATACAATCCTTCGCCAACGGAAGAACTTCAGTTGTTCCAGATCTGGATCATGCCGGATGTGAATGGGGCAAAACCTGGTTACACGCAGCAGTCCTTCACCCGTGAGCAGAAACTAGATCAGTTCAAGCTGATTGTTTCCAAAGACGGTCGCGAGGGCAGTCAGATGATCAATCAGGACGTGAATCTTTATGCCTCCGTCTTTACTGAAGGTCATGAGCAGGAATTCAAGCTTCGTCCGGGCCGCGCCGCTTGGCTGCAACTGGCTGAAGGTGAGCTTGAGGTTAATGGTCAGGTTCTGAAATCCGGCGACGGTCTGGCCGTCGAACAGGAAGAGGTTCTGAAGCTGAAAGCCTTGAAAGAAACCGAGTTCCTGCTGTTTGATTTAAGATAGGCTTTATAAAAAAGGCGGAGTGAATGCTCCGCCTTTTTCGTCTTTGCTTTAGAAGTAAATTCGCCATCCCGCATGAACAGTAGTTTGTTGCTCTTCGACTTTAAGCTTTGGTGAAGCATTGTTGTCCAGGTCTCCGGTGAGTCGACGAACCTCTGCATGGACGGCGAAGATCTCGCCAAAGGGGAACCAGTTAAAGCCAAAGCCGGCCCCCAGCCCATTTCCAGAGATTTCATACCCGTCGGATGTAGTGCTGTTGTACTCTTGCCCGGCAAGAATAAGATAGCCTGTAAAATAAGGAATAAAATTATTGGGGGCTATGTTTTCAACAAAGTTAAATCGGACGAGTGCGCCAACTATAGTTGTATTGACGTTTTCGTCTTCTCTCTCACGATAGAGATTTGATAGAAATGCGCCAAACTCATACCTTGAAAAATTTCTTGCGAACTCAAACCCTATTTCAACTTGTTTCAATTCATGGCTAGCGCTGGAGCCTCCTTGAGAGGCATCTGTTTCCGAAATGGTGCTGTTGTATAGCCAGCCGAGTGAAAACTCTCTTTTTCTGAGGTCGTGATAAGTATCGGCGGGAAGAGGTGTTATAGAGGGCTCTGTGCCTTTCTTTTCGGCAGGGGTCTTTGGCGGTTCAGATTGCATTGGTTGCGCCAGTGGCTCTGCCTTTTGGGTAGTTAGGCTTTTAAGCTGTTTCTGCATATCTTCGATCTGCTTTTGCATAGCCTCGACTTTTGGATCGCTTATAGGGAGCGGTGTTGTGTCAACTACTGGAGTAGATGTGTTTGTTGGTGGTGAGTGCGGTTGCTCTTGTGATGTCTCAGGGGCAGATCGGGTCTCTCCACTGTTTTCAGAAATCGTCGAGAGCTCACTGCTGGATGTAGCTGTTTCAGTGAGCTGAGCGTAAGTCGTTGAGGAGAAGATGAGGATACAGGTTGTGATGAAGTGTCGTGATGGCATTATTCCTCCGGTTTGCTAAATCGGAGAAATAATAAACATACTTTAGATTGTTAAGTTAATTTGAATAGTTGGTCAAACGTCGGGGATACAGAGAGGTGTGAGCTCGCTGTATCCCACTTCATTAGTGATGATGATGTCCTTCGGGCTTTACGCGTGGAATGACTTTGAAGTCATAAGTCTCGCTTTTGCCATTCACCTTGAGCGTCACTTTCAAAGTTTCTTCCGCTTTCACTTCGCGGTTCGGATCAAACAGCATGATGTGGTTGCCACCCGGCTTCAAATCAACAGAGCCCTTGGCAGGGATCGTTAACTTTTCCACTTTTTGCATGGCCATGCGACCGTCCTTCTCGACAGTCTCGTGCATTTCCACGGCTTTGAACGGATCGGCTTTTTCGATAGTCACAGACACTTCTTTATCAGTTGTGTTGATAAAAGTGCCATAACCTGCCGTTGCATTGCTGCCTTTCAAGGGCGCAAAGATGCGAGCTTCACCGATATTCAAAGAGCTCTTCGTCTCTTTGGCTGCAAAGGCAGCGGGACTGAATACCAAAGCCAAAGCGGCTAGAGTCATTAACTTCATAGATTCTCCTTAATTTTCTGTGCAATTTCATCTGCAGAGCGTGGGCTGGAAATGGAATCCACGACAATGCCTTTTTTATTCAAAATAAAAATACGATCTGTGTGTGCTATGGAATAGCCCAAATAGGATTTAGGATTTTCCTCCACCATATAGGTAGCACCGAATGGCTTGATAGCCAGATCGATGGCTTCCTGAGTTCCGGTCAGACCGATAAACTCTGGATTGAATTGTTTGGCATAGATGGAGACGGATTCCGCTGTATCATTCTTGGTATCCACGCTGATAAAGATTAGCTGCACGCGAGCCGCCTCTTTGGAGGTCAGCATCTTGAACGCTTGAGCTGAGAAGCTTAATGCCATCGGGCAGACGTCGGGGCATTTTGCATAGCCGACATAAAGCAGATTCAAAGGTTTGGCGTGTTCAGAGAAGATCCATGTGGCGCCTTCGTGAATCAGACTGAAATCTCCACCCATGCGGGGGCCCTGTTGGGAAAACCACAAGCCTGCACCCAGGGCTGCTAAGGCCAGGACTCCAGCAAAGAAGGCGATAAGCATTTGTTTTTTAAGGGACTTCATTGTTTGTATATAAAACCGAAAGGGGCATTCCGCCAAGCTGTAGCATGGCAGGCGCAACATCATGCTGCGGGGAAATTATCTTTTGACTTTCATTTCGGCCTTTCGTAGCTTGGCCGGGTAGTTAGGGAGTAGTCGAAAATCTTCCCAGATTTTGTTTAGACCGACATACTGAGTGATGAGCTCCGGTTTAAACGCAAAGGATCCTCAAGATCCCCTGTTGACGAGACTGACACGAGTGTTTTTAACAAGCACCGTGTGGTCTCGTTTTCTTTTTTGAAGCAGCCCCACGGTCATAACCGTATCGAGGGTGCACATGGAAGCAATCATCAATTCATTCTTACTGGTCGCCGCCACAGAAATGGGCGACAAGACTCAACTATTGGCGCTGGTTTTGGCGTCGAAATATAAAAAACCCTGGCATGTGATGGGTGGCATTTTCGTTGCCACTGTTTTGAATCATGCCCTGGCGGCCTGGGCCGGAGAATGGATCGCAGCCACGATCCCGGGTCAGTGGTTAAGCTGGGGGCTGGCTCTGACCTTCTTTGGATTTGCTCTTTGGATTTTAATTCCGGATAAAGATGATTCCGACACCAACGACATGAAGTGGGGAGCATTCTGGACAACAACGGTTCTTTTCTTCTTCGCAGAGATCGGCGACAAAACCCAGCTTTCCACGGTGGCTTTGGCAGCGAAATATCAAAGTCTGACTCTGGTCACTTTGGGGACCACGATGGGCATGATGTTCGCCGATGGTTTGGCCGTGGTCTTTGGTGAAAAGCTGACTCAGAAGATTTCCATGAAGTGGATCAATTATGGCTCGTCAGCTTTGTATGTGCTTTTTGGTGTGGGAATCTTGATGCGCTAGAAAGGCTGTATAAAAAGGTGACAGATAAGTTTTGCAAAGGCCTAAGTGTCTGAAACTAGAAGACCTTTCCCCCTTTCTGCAGGGACGTTTATTGCGTCTGGAAAGGGGTGGGGTTGGCCCCTATACTCTCACAGTTTCTATGATTTACGAGCTGTGGGAGTTTTATGAAAAAGCAAACAATCACCTTTTTGACTCTTCTCTTGACCGGCGTGATGGCGCAGGCCGTCCCGGTTGTCAGTAAAACCACTACAGAGGTTCTGGGCTTTTCCAACATCCTTGGCACTGATGCGACGTCGTGCAAATACTCGGTTGAAAACCGCAAAGATTTAAAAGGCCGTGACGAAGTGGTGGTATCGCTAGCGTCGGATAAGGAAACGTCGATCACAGACTCTATCCGTATTCCTGCGGATAAACTTCCGCTGAAGGAAGGTGTCTTGCAGGTTCGTCCCGGTTTAAGCATCACTTACAAAAAAGGTGTCCTGACTAAAAAAGAAAAGCTGCCTTCCGAAGGACCATCGGGGCAGGACTATCAGGTGATGATGGTGAAGGTCAGCCCGGATCTGAAAACAGTTTCTTTGGGCTATGCTCTGGATTCTGTGAAAAGTGTTTTTTCTGAAAAAGCCCTGGCCGAAATCAACTGCACGTTCTAAAAAGAGATTTGAATTAGAAATTAAAAAAAGGAGCCTTGTGGGCTCCTTTTTTATTTTCTTCCGTTGGATTCTTACTGGAAGTTTTGAACTTGGGCGATGTAAGGAAGGTTTCTGTAATAACCTTGGTAGTCCAAACCGTAACCCACCACGAATTCATTTTGGATTTTGAAGCCCACGTGGTCGATATCGCATTTTACTTTCAAAGCATCCGGTTTTTCCAACAAAGTCACTGTGGTCAGGCTTTTTGGTTTGCGGGACAAGATGGCGTTTTTCAGGTAGTTCATTGTCAGGCCGGTATCCACGATGTCTTCCACCAGAACCACGTGGCAGTTTTCAACCGGGCCCGCCAGATCCAAAGTCACTTTCACTTCGCCGGAAGAAGAAGTTCCACCGTGGTAAGAAGAAACGCCGAAGAATTCGCAAGTGATGTCAGCGTCGATAGCGCGAACCAGGTCTGAGTAGAACATGAAGGAACCCTTCAGTACGCAAACCGCCACCACTTTTTCATTTTTAAATTTTTTGGAAAGAGTTGCGCCCAGCTCTTTTACTTTTTGCTGGATTTGCTCTTCAGTGATGTAGGGTTTTAAGGAAAGATTCGTCATGGTGGTCCTTTCTCCAACTTTATACGAAGGAGTTGTTCATGATTTCGCCAAAGCCCCCGCCGCCTGGGACGATGTATTGCTTCTCGTTCAGGCCTCGTTCTTGATCCCAAAACTGTCCGGGAGTTGCATCTAAAACTGCCTGAGGGGACAGTCCTCGGTCAAGTCTTAAGGCATAGATTACGACCTCCGGATGAGCGGCCAGTACATTCTTCAAATATTCCGGGGTCACAATCAGATTCAAGGCGATAAACTTGCGGGCCGGGCCCTCGATATGGGTCTTGTAGTGCTCAATAGCGGTCACCATGGTGTTCCCGGTGGCACCCATAGGGTCTGGGAAAATCACATGGGCATCTTTAACGTCGCCGCCGATTTTCATACCGCCAAACTCAGCCCCCGTCACAGCGTCTTTGCTGTTTGTCACGCGGGCGGCAAAGATGTGGTCCTGACGGACATTCTGGGCGGGCAGGGCATAGTGCAGAAAGCTGTAACAGATATGGCTTGGATAGGTTCCGGCACGGGCCAGATTCACACTGACGGCCTTTTGCTGAGTTTGAACTCTTTGTCCGGATAATTTTTGTTCAGGATGGACGGCCGTCATGCGTGTGTCCTGAGAAAACTTTTCGATCTGGAATTCATTGTTGATGGTGATTGAAATCATGTGGGTATAAAGAACTTCAACGATACGATTGATTTCAGGCTGAAATGTTTCCGGAGAACAAAGACGGGCCAGAAGTCCACTCAGAAAAGGGCTGTCGATAAGATGCACTTGCGGCCCATAGTGATGAACCAGTTCCTGCTGAAATGTCATGATGTCGCCTTTAATGTTTTAGTTGCCTTTTTCAAAGTCAACGAAGATCACAAATTCACTCTCTCCCGAGCGGAATTGAGGTGAACGAAGGATCTTGTAGATATCAAAGTTCATCAGTTGGTCTTCCTCGGGTCCCATGTTCGAGGCCAAAGGCATCACGCCAGACATAAAGAATCCGGTTTCACCACCGATTTCAAAAATGGCAGGGAAGGACTTTCTTTGAATTTCAAATCCACCGGCTGGAACCGGTTCGCGCCAATTGCGCTGAATTTCAAGGTTGCCGCGCAGGTTGGTCGCGTCGAAGTCATTCAGTTCAAAGAAGGTCGTCAGACCGATTTCGATAGAGGGATTGCTGCGATCTTTCAAAGTGTAAGACCATTGCAAAGTTTTGGAAGTCGTCAGCGGACGATCTTCCTTGTGCAGAATTTTAATATCTGAGCGGTGCAGGACATTTTTGTCGAACTCTGGCAGGATTCCCGCCGTGTATTCATTAAAATTCATGAACTGCCCGGTGGCACGGCTGGCGCTAAAGATGCTGCCCAGACGTCCTCGTGGAACCTCGGCATAATACACCACCAGATGAGCCCCGGTGCGCGCCAGATTGCGGGAGTTCTTGTCGGCTTCGCCCGAGGACGGAGTGGGAGATGTTCCCGGTGTAGCGGCCGCAGCGGCGGCGACGGTCGTGGCCGGGGGCTCCACTTTGTAGGCATCCACCATCCCATCTGCGGCTTCAGAGGATTGGGAGCTGGTTTCAGTGTCGGCTTCCGCCAAAGGCAAAGCTTCTGTCTGCGGCTGTCCACCCGTGGAATTGATTTGGACTGTGGATTTCAAATAACTTACCCGGCGCTCCAGATTTTGCTGACCTTTTTTGTACAGGGTGATGCCGACGCCTCCGGCGATAACCACAACCAGCGAAAGTTGAATCAGGGGATTGCCAATAAAGCGCTTCCAGGCCGGCGGTGTCGCAGGTTTGAAGCTTTCTATGTCAACGCCACACTGCGCACAGTATTTATCTTCAGGTTGTTGAAAACCACAGCGGGGGCAGTTGATAAGCATGCAATCAGGGTAAGACAAAGCGACTTGACGCTCAATAGAATAATTCATACCTTGAAAATCCCACAGGAATTTCAAACAAGCGAAAGCGCGCGATCATGAAGAAGTATAAGCCCAAATCTGGTGAGAAAATTGAACGTCACGAAGAAGAGATCCCGCCCAAGGTCGAGCTTCCTTTTGAGTTCTCTCCTGAACATTATCCCGTTTTGCTTCAGGAAGTGCTGGGCGCATTCTATCCGCTCAGACACAAAAGTGAATTGAGTTACTTCGATGGAACTTTTGGTCGTGGCGGACACTACATGGCGATGAAGTTTGCCTACCCCCAGATGAAAGCCACGGTCATGGACCAAGATCTGACGGCGGTTGCCTATGCGCAAAGCCGCTTCCAGACTGAAGTCGAGAAGGGCCAGTTAAACGTAATCCACGGTAATTTCTCGCAGTTTTCGGAACACAATCTAAAAAACTTTGATATGATGCTCTTAGATCTAGGTGTGAGTTCTCCGCAATTGGACCAGGCGGAACGAGGCTTTAGTTTTTATCACGATGGCCCCCTGGATATGCGAATGAACCAACAGCAGGGATTGACGGCTGAGGTGCTTATTAATACGGCTTCTGAGGATGAACTCATTCGAATCTTCAAAGAGTACGGCGAGGTCTATCGCCCTTCCAGAGTCGTACGTGCGATTGTGAACGATCGCAAAACCAAAGCATTTCAGACAACCAGCGCCCTGGCAGGCTTGATTGAGCGTGTGGATGGATGGCAGGTAAAAGGCCATCATCCGGCGACCAAGTATTTCATGGCTTTGCGACTGGCGGTGAATTCCGAACTGGAAGTGGTTGCAGAATCGTTGCCGAAAATGATCCGCGCATTGAGTCCGGGCGGGCGTTTGGCCGTGATTTCTTTCCACTCTCTGGAAGATCGAATCGTTAAGAATATTTTCCGTGCCTCTGAGGATATGGGGCGCACGGTGACGAAAAAAGTAATTGTTCCCACTCAGGAAGAGTGTGACAGAAATTCTCGCTCGCGATCCGCGAAGCTGAGAATCTTCGAGAGGAGTGCTCAGGATGAGCTCGGAAAACTTTAAGCAACTAAAGCCTTTCTTCAGTATCTTACTTGTCATTTTTACGCTGTTTTCCATCGTCTTCCTGCAAATGGAGGAACGTCGCATGGGTTACAGCGTTCTGAAGCTGACCCGCGAACACAAAAAAGTCTGGGAAGAAAAACGCACCAAGGAAATTGCTCTGGCGAAAATCACTCGTCCGCAATTACTCGATTCCATGGCCCAGCAAAAGTTCACTCTTAAAAAAGTGCAGGCAAATCAGATCATTCATCTTAGCGGTCAGTTGGCCAGCGATATGAATTCCGTGTCTGAAAAAGGTATCACTAAAAAGGATCTGTAGTTTGAAATCACGTATTGTTGTCATCTTTGTAGGGATTCTGGTTCTGTGGTCCGCCCTGGCGATGCGTGCGGCTTACCTTCAGTTTTTGCCGAATGATCGTCTGAACTCTTTGCAAAACCGTCAGTTTCAAACCAAGGTTTCATTGCCAGCTCGTCGTGGAGCCATCGTGGACAGCAATGGGCGGGATCTTGCAATGTCGGCGGCGGCTTATTCTTTGTATGCCGATCCCAAAATTCTGGAAAATCGCAAGCAGGTGGCACGCAAGCTGGCCAAGGTTTTGAATCAGTCACCAGAATCCATTTACAGCAAAATCAAAGATGGCAGTCGTCGCTTTGTGTGGATTCAGCGCATGTTAGAACAGGACAAGGCTGATGAAATCAAGTCCTGGGACATCCGTGGTTTGTCTTTCGTGGAAGAATGGCGCCGTGTTTATCCGAATGAAACTTTGCTGGCGCAAACGTTGGGTTTCCTGGGCAGCGAAGGGCAGGGACTTGAAGGTCTGGAGATGGGTTACAATCAGGCCCTGACTGGAAACAAGAAAAAAGTCATGGTCAAACGTGATGCCCGTGGCCGTCCACTAATTAACGACGGTCTGATGTTCATTGAAAATCCGGAAGGCAGTGAGCTGAAGCTGACTGTGGATTCTGATCTGCAATATCGCTTGGAAAGTGAACTTGCCAATGCGGTGTCCACTTTTGAAGCGGATCACGCAGTGGGTGTGATCCTGGACGCCAAGACCTCGGCTGTTTTAGCGCTGGCATCAGCTCCGACCTTTGATGTGAATAAGGCGGCGAAGTCCCCGGCAGAGCATCGTCGTAATAAGATTGTGACGGATGCTTTTGAGCCCGGATCGACGATGAAAGCCTTTGTGATTGCAGCGGCTTTGCGGGATGGACTGGTTCAGCCCAATTCCAAGTTCTATTGTGAAAAAGGAAGCTTCCGTGTCGGTGATCGAATTATCCGGGAAGCTGAAACCAAAGAAAAATTTGAAGACCTGACAGTTTCTGAAATTTTGGCGGTGTCTTCCAACGTGGGTACGACCAAGATTGCCTTTAAGATGGGACAGGAAAGACTGCGCCAGGGGCTTTTGGATTTCGGTTTTGGTCAGCGTCTGGGTGTGGATCTTCCGGGTGAAGCGCGTGGGATGGTGCAAGCTCTTCCATGGAGACAGCACTTGTTAAGTAATATCTCCTTCGGTCACGGTATTTCCACGACACCTCTTCAGATTGCCAACGCTTTTGCCGCAATCGCAAACGGGGGTGTTCTGAATACGCCCTATATCGTTCAGTCCATGCGTGATGCTGAAACTGGGGAGCTGGTGGAAACTCAGCCGAAACCAATTCGCCGTATCTTGTCTGTCGAACAAGCCGCTCAAATGAGAGCGATGTTGTTGGGTGTGACGACGAAGGGTGGAACTGGTGGCAATGCCCGCGTTGATGGTTTCATGGTGGCCGGTAAAACCGGAACCGCTCAGAAAGTGAATCCCAACGGTCGCGGCTATCTGAAGGGCGCTTATGTGTCCAGCTTTGGTGGCTTTATCCCGGCGAATGATCCGAAGTTTGTGATCTACATTGCCGTGGATTCTCCGCGTAAGTCTTATTATGGTTCCACTGTTGCGGCTCCGGTGTTCTCTCGCGTGGCTTCCTATGCAGTTCGTAAAGAGGGAATTGCGCCGTTGCCGTTGGCTGAAGAGTCCACGGTGAACCCAAAAACACGCAAGATCGCGGCAGAAAGCCTGAAGGCTGTTAAAAAAGTAGCAGTGGCGCCTGCGGTTTTGACGGCGGCAGAATTGGATAAAGCGACAGATGTCGCCACAGGGGAAACCGTTCCGAATCTTCTGAACATGAGTACACGTGAAGTTCTTCGCCGAGTCAGCGGGCAGGAGCTTAAGGTGAAGTTCATCGGACAGGGGCTGGTCAGCGATGTCCAGCCAAGTCCGGGATCGCTGGTCCCTGAAAGTAAAGAAATCACGGTGATTTTGAAATAAAAAAAAGGACTCGCAAGAGTCCTTTTTCATTTTACCAAAGGCCTTCTTCTTTGAGTTGTTCTATGGCCAGTTCTTTGGCGTAGCGGCTTCCGTATTCGCCGTTTTCCACGTCCACTGTGTCGGTGAAGTTTGTGGCAAAGACATATTGATGATCTTTGGTGGTCAGAGTTCCCACGAACCAACCAATGCGTCTTTTAAGTGTGGTGTCGGTATAACCTGAGCCCGTTTTGCCACTGAATTTGTTTCCAGCAGGAGTGGTTTCCAGGAGGATGATTTTTTTGGTGAGGTCTTGAGATTTTTTAGTTGCTGGAAGTTTGTCGTACAGAAGCTTTTTCAGAAAGTCTGTCTGTTGAAATGCGGAAATCTTCAAAGAGAATCCCTTTTCTTCATTAATAAATGAAGCTGGGGTCAGCCAGGCTGTTTTAATTCCTCCTGAAAGATCCTGATTTCCATAGTCGAACTTGCGCAGGTAGTTCTGCAGTTTTTGAAAACCCATTTTACCTGTAAGGGCCTGAGAATACCAGACAGTGGAGTTCTTCATCCAAGACGCCGCTGTTTGATCCTGATTCCATGCTTCGATGGAATGCTTTTGTTTATTCCATTTAAACTTGGTGCTTTCATTTTTCAGAATACCGGAATCAAAGCCCATCACTGCCAAGGGAACCTTGAATGTCGAACAGGCCGGAAGCTGGACATTGCAATTTTCCTCGTTAACGGATTTTTGGATTTGTCCGGTCTGCGCATCAATTAATAAAAAGCACACGGCTTTGCCGGGATACGGATCGACTTTTACAGGCGCTGGGGTCGGCGCGGACTTCTCGACAGGGGCCGGAGATGAGCACCCTGCAGTCAAAATGAATAGCGAAATAAGAAGAATTCTTTTCATGTCAACTCCTTCAGAGGCTTTTAGGGTCTCATAAATATTTTTAAAGGTCTCGCATATTTCTGTCTGAAATCCGGAAGTGAAGGAAACTCTGCTGGATTTTCAAGGGTTTATAGAGACGCTCGATTTTTGCTGGAAGGCTTGCGCAGCAGCAAAATTAGCAATGCAATCTTGTTGCTATCAAAGGAGCTTTGCATGAAAGTGTCGTCTATGGAATTTGCCGTCAATCCGCAGGAAAATCAGCTCAAAAAGTATTTCAATCTTCCCGGATTCCGACGTGGTCAGCAGGAAATTATTTCTGCCGTACTTTCAGGTCGTGACGTTCTGGCTGTTCTGCCAACGGGCGGCGGAAAGTCCCTGTGCTATCAGTATCCCGCCGTTGTCATGCAAAAGCTGGTCATTGTTATTTCGCCGTTAATTGCCCTGATGAAGGATCAAGTGGCATCCTTGCGCCGCTTTGGTATTCCGGCGGGTTGCCTGCATTCAGGCCAGTCGGACGATGACAAACGCGAAGTCTTTGCCGAGATCAATAAAGGCGGTGCCTTTGTTTTGTATCTTTCTCCTGAGCGGGCTCAGAAGGAGGGTTTTCATCGTTGGGTGCAGGCTCGCCAAGTCGGGCTGTTTGCGATTGATGAGGCCCACTGTGTTTCCCAATGGGGTCATGATTTCCGTGAAGAGTATGCGCAACTGGGTATCTTAAAAAAACTCTGTCCGGATGTGCCGGTGCTGGCCTTGACGGCTTCAGCGACGCCGACGGTGTTGGATGATATTTCCAAGCAGTTGCAGCTAAAAAAGCCAGAACGTATGGTTCACGGATTCTATCGCTCCAATTTGTTCTATCAGGTCGAGCTGTGTGAAGACGAAGATGCCAAGATGGCTTTGTTACTTCAGGGAATTAAGCAAACCCCTGAGGGGCGTATTATTATTTACTGCGGTACTCGCAAGGTGACGGAAAATATTGCGGCCTTCCTGCAAAAGAAGCTCGGGGCGCAGGTTGGTTTTTATCATGCGGGTCTGACGACGGAGCTGCGCAATCAGACTCAGGACGCCTATGCTGAAGGTAAGCTGCGCATTCTGGTGGCGACAAATGCTTTCGGGATGGGGATCGATCAGCCGGATGTCCGTTTGGTCATTCACTTCCAGATTCCAGCGAATATCGATGCCCTTTATCAGGAAATGGGCCGTGCGGGTCGTGACGGTCAGGAATCCACGTGCCTGGCTTTGTATGCGAAGAAGGACAAAGGACTTCAGTCCTACTTTATCCACAGCTCCGAAGCTCCGGATCATATCAAGGATGCTCGTTGGAGAAACTTGGATGCCTTGGTGAACTACTCGGAAGGTGGGGAGTGTCGCCACGCCGAGATCCTGACTTACTACAAGGATTCTCAACGAATTGAACGATGTGGGCACTGTGACAGTTGCGATGCCCGTTCTACTCGTAAAGTTCAAAAGGTCATCACGCCACTGGAAAAACTGGATATCGCCGTGGAAAAAATCAAATCTGTCGCAAAACCAAAAAAATCCAAAGGTGGGGGGCAGGATATTGTTCTGGACGAAATGCAGGAACAGCGCCTGGCGCAGCTTAAACGCTGGAGAAAAGAAAAAGCCAAGGAATTGGATGCTCCGGCCTTTGTGGTCTTCAGTGATCAAACCCTCAGACATCTGGCACAGAAGAATCCACGCAGTTTGGATGAGATGAGAAACATCTATGGCATCGGCGAGGCCAAGCTTGAAAAGTTCGGCTGGGATGTTCTGGCAGAGCTGGGTCAGCATAGATAGAGCCTGTGGTTGCAATTAGCAGTACTTAGCAACCGGGGCTGGTGAATTCCAGGGGGCTCGCCGATGATAGGATATGAGCACTTCTTTTCAACGCGATCAATTGGTCGAAAATCTAAAATCAGCAGTGAACTCTGTCGCCAGTGCCGAAGCCGCCTGGCTGGGGGGCTCGCGCGCCACGGGCAGCGAGGATTCGTTTTCGGATACGGACATGGTGGTCGTGTCACTGAATCCTGAGGCTGTGTTCAGCCGAGTTGAAGAGGTCTTGCAGAGTAAGTACGGCATCGAGCACACCTGGCCGTTGCAGGGTGGTTTGTGGAAGGGCTTTGTTCAGAAATTCTATGTTCTGAGCAACACGCCGGAGTTCTATTATGTGGACTTCGGCATTTTTGTGACTGATCAGGCTGTGGATCTGGCCGAGTTCTTTAATCAGGATCGCCATGGCAAGGCGGATATTCTTTGGGATAAATCTGGTATTTTACAAAGAGCATCTGAATTGACCACTGCTGAAAAGGCGACCTTGCCCGGTGCAAGTCAACATGCCCAGTTTGAGATTTTGTATCGCACCTTTTTGAAGGAATCCTTGCGCGGAAAGTACATTGATGCGTTCTTGTTCTATCAGCGTCTGGTGGGGCTTTTTGTCAACCTACTGCGCTTACGTCACAGTCCTCAGAAACACGATTTCGGTTTGCGCTATCTGTATAAGGACCTGCCTTTGCAGGATTCAAAGCGGATCGAGGATATCTTGAAGGCGGCAGTTGATATTTCCAGTATGCAAAGGTGCGCTGCTGAGATGAGACAGGAGTATCTGCGATGAAAATTCTGATCATGGGTGGAACCCGCTACTTTGGCCGCCGTTTGGTTCATAAGCTGCTTGAGGCAAATCACGAAGTCACTGTCCTTTCGCGAGGAAATGTGCAGGATGATTTCGGCCCACGGGTAGAACGCCTGAAGGCTCATCGCGGTGATGAAGTTGCTATGGGCGCAGCTTTGGCGGGGCGTTCTTTTGATGTCGTGGTGGATCAGGTCTGCATGACAGCCAAGGATGCGGAATTGTCAGTAAAATTATTCTCGGGAAAGATCTCTTACTATTTAATGACCTCGACCATGTCCGTTTATGATTGGGGAGCCAACTTACCGGAATCCGCCTTTGAGGCTAAGGCCTATCAGCCTCGCAAGGCCACCAATCCGGCGGAAGCCTATGCTGAAGGCAAGCGAGCGGCCGAGCATGTATTTGCGATCCAGGCGGCATTTCCTGTTTCTTTTGCGCGTTTCCCGGTTGTGGTGGGAGAAGATGATTATACCGAACGTCTTTTGGGGCAAGTACGCGCCATAAAAAATGGCGACGAGATCTACTATCCCAATGTAGAGGCCGAGTTTTCCTTTATCACATCCGAAGACGCGGCAAGGGCTTTGTTGTGGCTTCTGGAAAACAGAAAGACGGGTCCCTACAATTTTGCGGCCGCCGATGCCTTTGCGCTGAAGGACTTGATTCAGAAGATTGAGAATATCACCGGGAAGTCCGCCAAGCTTTTAACACAAGAAAACACCAGCAAGTGGTCGCCGTTTGGAATTCCTTCCAGCTGGTATATGAATGTGGACAAGGCGGCGCGAGAGGGGTTTGCAGCCTCTTTGCATGAACAGTGGTTAGTACCTTTGTTGCAGAGCTATTTTTTAAGGCTGTAGCTTTTCGCGCAGGCGGAAGATCTGCGGATAGAAGGCTTCCAAAGTATCAATGGATAATTGCATTTCCGGTGCATAGCACTCGTCATACTTGGCATAGGCGTCGGAGCAATTCAGCAGATTCCATTGATAGGCCAAAGACTCGGCCAGACTCAGGCGATAGAGTTCTTTTTGAGCTGATGGGGACGAGGACTCCAGGGCTTCAGAGATTCGCAGCGATTTAAATTTTTGTAAAAGCTGGGCGTTCATCTTCTTTGTCAGCTCGGTTTTGTTTTGGATTTTTTGAAGTTCTCCCAGAGACGTCAGGAACTCTTTCAGGCGACGAATGCTGTCGTCTGATTCAAACTCAGTTTGCCGAGCCAGCACCTGAGCAGAGGGCTCGCAGCGGTAAGCTTTGGCCCGTGCATTTTCTTTCTTTCCAAGTTGGCTGAAGAAGATGGATTTTTTCACGGAATGCAGAAGGTATTTTCCCGGCGCCGGATCGCCAAAGACTTCCTTGTGTTTGCTGCCGTACAGGCTGTTCTTTTCCAGAATCTCATTGGTATTGATGGCCACCGCGGTGTGGATTAGAAGGCCGTCTTCGCTGTAAGTCAGCAGGCTGGAGGGTTCTAGTTTGTTTAGATTCAGCGAAACTTCCTGACAGTGATATTTCAGATAATATTCGACTTCTGTGGCAGACGCATAAATTTGAGTGTGGGTGTATCCAAGGCTGAGCAGGGAAGTGTTAAAGCAGTTCGGCCCATCCTGGTAAGCATTCATTTTTACCAGAGCCAAGGCTTTTTCAGAAGCGCTGGAAGCCTTTCCCATAGAGGCAAAAGTGAAAGTCAAAATAAGGAGTGTAAGAACGCGTCCGAGCATAGGACTGATTATAGCAAGCCTGGTGCCACGATCCCTGAGGGCCTATTCATTCTGGCCCGTCAGGGTGTCAAAGTCTTCGACAGACAGGTTACGGCAGCGGCACCGAATTCAGATAGTCGCCAATTTTCATCAGAACAGGCATGGGGATTTCGTGGCCTCCGCGGAAGCCCATCAAGGACCCCTTCATGCCGTTTTGGTTCAAAAGCGTCTCGAGTTTCTGCGCTTGTTTGAAGCCCAGAACCGCGTCGTGTTCGCCGTGACTTTGGAAGAATTTTTGGCCGGTGCGATTAGGAACGTATTTTTTCCACTCTTCCTGGTGCACCAGTGTGCCGGACATAATCACAAGCCCTGCCGGGGTTTCCGGAGCGCGCAGATAAAGTTCGGTCGCCAGCATCGCCCCTTGGCTGAAGCCGCCCAGAACGATTTTATTCCACGGAACTTTCAGTTGTTTGATCATTTCCATGGTCAGGTCATAGGCTTTGGCCATGCCTTTGGGGGTATCATTGCTGAAGTCACGATGTTCACCGCGTTCTTGTGCGCGCTGGATTTCCATCATGTCAATTGTCCACCAGGCGCGGCCTGTCCAAGCCGGGCCAATGGGGACTTCCAGATTTCCGTTAGGGAAAAGCCAGTTGAAGGTTTTCTTTGTGGAAATGATTTCCCCTAGAGAAAACAGATCATTGGCATCTGCGCCATAGCCGTGGAAGAAGATGACCCAGGGCGCATCGTCGTCGTGATTTATTTCTTGGCAATGTATTTTTCCGAGTTGTCTCATATCTGAGTCCTAAGTTACTCTTAGTGCGTGAAACTGCAACATCTCTTTTCCATTCTTCCGGGAATTCCTGAAAACGCATTTGCTCATATTGAAGTAACAGGAGTTTTCAACGATGCACGCTTGGTGACGCCAGGCTCGGTCTTTGTCGCCATTCGCGGCAGCAAACTTGATGGTCATAGCTTTTTAGCTGATGCCGTTGCCAAAGGCGCTGCCGCCTTGGTGGTGGAAGACCGCAGTCAGATTCCTGCAAACTTTGACGGAGTTGTCTTGCAGGTTCCAAACTCGCGCGAGGTTCTGGATATTTTGGCCAGCCGTTTTTACTGGGACCCGGGACAGGAGTTGTTCTGCGTGGGGGTGACCGGCACCAACGGTAAAACCTCTGTGACTTACATGACGGAAGCTATTTTGAATCACGGCAAAATTCCCACAGGTGTGATCGGAACTGTGAACCATCACCTGGGTGAAAAAGTCTGGCCTTCTGAAATGACCACGCCCGATCCCGTGTTCTTGCAGCGTCGCTTGCGGGAGTTCCGGGCCGAAGGTGCCATGGCTGTGGCGATGGAAGTTTCATCTCATGCCTTGGATCAAAAGCGCGTGGACAGTGTTCCCTTTAATACGGTGATCTTCACCAATCTGACCCGCGATCATCTGGATTATCACCAGACCATGGAAAACTATCTGGAGGCAAAGCAGCGCTTATTTACGGATCTTCTGTGGAAGACTCACAAGCGTCCTTGTTTTGCAATCATCAACACCGCCGACAAGTACGGCCGTCGCCTGCGCGTGGCGGACCCAGCGGTGTTATGGACTTATGGCGGCAAGGATTCAGATATCCGCTATGAGATGATCAAAATGGATTTCGCGCTGACTCACTTTAAAGTTTGGACTCCGATGGGAGAAAGCGAAGTGAAGCTTCCAATGTCGGGCATTCACAACGTGATGAATGCACTGGCGGCGCTGGGGGCGGGATTGTCAGCAGGTCTGCCATTAAGTGTTTGTGTGGAGGCCTTGAATTCCTTCACGGGTGTGCCGGGCCGCCTGCAGTCTGTACCGAATGACAAAGACCTTTCCGTCTTTGTGGACTATGCCCATTCGCCGGATGCCTTGGAAAATGTTCTGACATCTTTGAATAAAGTCCGTGAAAACCTGCAGTCTGAGGCCCGTATCTGGACCATCTTTGGTTGCGGGGGTGATCGTGATAAAGGCAAACGTCCTTTGATGGCCCAGATGGCTTTGAAATACTCTGACGAGGTTGTCATCACTTCAGACAACCCGCGCACGGAAAGCCCGGATGCTATCATTCAGGATATTTTGACCGGTGTGGCGGCGACTGAGAAGAATAAAACCACAACGATCGCGGATCGCAAAGAGGCGATTGAGAGTACTTTGAAAAAAGCTCGCAACGGTGACGTGATCCTGATCGCCGGCAAAGGCCATGAGGATTATCAGATTGTCGGAACTCAGAAGTTCCCGTTCAGCGATGTGAAGGTGGCCGAAGAGGCTTTGCAAGGAAGGTAGTACGATGAGAGCGATGGATCTGCAAACAATTGTCAAAGTCACAGGTGCCAAGGTTCTAAGTCAAAAGGACACACAATTTTCCGGTATTGGCACTGATACTCGCGCCAATTTGCAAGGTCAGCTGTTTATCGCTTTAAAAGGTGAAGCCTTTGATGCTCACAGTTTTGTGGATAAAGCGGTAGAGCAGGGGGCGGCGGCACTGTTGGTGCATGCCGAAAGTCCTCTGGTGGATTCCTTGAAAAGTAAAGCGACTGTCCTTCTTGTGCCCGATACGCTGAAGGCTTTGCAGCAATTGGGCAACTGGGCTCGTCATGAGTCCTCAGCTCGGATTGTGGGTATTACTGGTTCCAACGGAAAAACCACGACCAAGGAATTTACGGCCGCGCTGGTGGGCTCCGTGATGGATGTTCACTATAACAAGGGCAGCTTTAATAATCATTGGGGCGTGCCGTTTACTTTGTTGCAGCTGCATCCGAAGAAAGATGTCGCCATCGTTGAAATGGGCATGAATCACGCGGGTGAACTGACCGAACTTGTGCATATCGCAGAACCGGATGTTGTGGTGTGCACGATGGTGGGGCGCGCGCACATGGAATTTTTCGGCACGATTGAAAAGGTCGCCGAAGCCAAAGAAGAAATCTATGAAGCTGCCAGTGATAAAACCATTCGCATTTATAATTTGGACAATGCGCAGACTCACAATATGTACGTTAAAGCGCGCGAGAAGTTCCCCAAAGCCCGCATCCTGACTTTTTCCTCCGAAGATCCTCGTGCAGATATTCATCTGATGATTTCATCCATGAACATGAATGAAATCTCGGTGAAAGGAACTGTCGGTGGTGTTGAAAGCACGGCACGCATTCAGGTCTTTGGCGCACAAAATCTGACGAATCTGATGGCTGCTGCCTCTATTGGTTTGGCTGTGGGACTGACGCCGGAACAGGTCTGGGCGGGTCTGCCAGCTTGTAAAACCAACTGGGGTCGCAACCAGTTGGTGCATTTAAAATCTGGCGCACAGATGATCTTTGATGCTTATAACGCCAATCCGGACAGCATGAAGGCCTTGATCGACAATATGAAATTGTTATCTGTGCCAGGGCGCAAAGTGGGTGTCTTTGGTCAGATGCGTGAATTGGGATCGGCGTCCGCTTCTTTGCACGAAGAGCTCGGGGCTTGGGTGGGAAAAGCTGGTTTTGATAAGGTCTATTTCATTGGCGATGACGCCGAAGCTTTTTCAAAGGGACTGACGGATGCTGGATACAAGAATCCATCGTTGGTTGAAAAAGACTACAAAGAAAGCTCTGGCCAGGATCTGGCAAAATTCCTGAAGAAGGATGATATCGCCGTCGTAAAGGCATCGCGCGGAACCAAGCTGGAACGCTTTGTTTTCCCGTGCGAGCCTTTGGACTTCGCTGAAAAGCAGTAGTTAATAAGCCTTAAACGCCCGCTTGTCCGACCAGATAGGCGGTTCTTTGCAGCAGGGGATTTGCAAATAAATCTCCCAAGACCCAAGGTGCTTCCGAGGACTCATCTTTCTTCAGCATTTGATCCAGTAAAATCAGCATATCTTCCGAAGTGACAATACCGACAACCTCATCTTCTTTGGTGATCAGGAAGGCGGAAACCTTTTCTTCTATCATCGCATCGACGACGCTTTTCATTGGGGCTTCAATTGAAAAAGTCTTAATCGGAGAAGTCATCAATTTGGAAACGGGAGTGTCACTGCTAGGGGAGCGTAAAAGATCACGTTCTGACAGCATGCCAATGATATAATCTTCTTCCGCATCCAGTACGGGCAGGTGACGAATCCAGTAGTTGTTCATCAAACGAAGAGCTTCTGCCGCCGGGGCATCCTTGTTCACAGTGATCAGTTTTCGTGTCATATGGTCTTTCAACGCAATTTTCACAACGACCTCCTTGCATATTTTTAGTCTAGCACTTCTTGGGGGTAAGAATATGATCTGTGTCATCTATCAAGTATTTGATAAATATCAATGAAAACAATAACTTAACAAGTTTCTCTTGATTTTAGACCTGCGAATATGCTAAATCCTCTAAGTTCCTAGCAAATTTTAATTTTTAGGTCGCAACAGGGGATTAGCACAGCATGCTCTACCAATGGCTTTATTCAATGGCAGATGAATTCTCGCCGCTGAATGTTTTCAGATATATCACCGTTAGAACTTTCATCGCCTTCTTCACAGCATTCTTGTTGTGCTGGATGTGGGGACCGCACTTTATCAAACGTCTTCAGTTGAAGCACTTTGGTCAGGCGATTCGTGATGACGGTCCTCAGACGCACAAGAAAAAAGCGGGGACTCCGACAATGGGTGGTGGCTTGATTTTGCTTTCCACTTTGATTCCCTGCCTGCTGTGGGTCGATATGATGAATCCGCTGGTGTGGGGCGTTTTGATCGTAACTTGGGGCTTCGGACTTATCGGTTACATGGATGATTGGCTCAAAGTCAGCAAAAAGAACTCCAAAGGCCTTTCCGGTAAAATCCGTCTGGCTGGCGAATTTCTGATCAGCGGTTTGGTGGTGGCAGCTTTGGTGCACTTCCATGGTATGAGCACGGCTGTGACAATTCCATTCATGAAATCCGTTTCCATTGATCTGGGTTATTTCTATGTGGTGTTTGCCGCATTGGTGATCGTTGGAACAGCCAATGCTGTGAATCTGACAGACGGCCTGGATGGTTTGGCCATTGTTCCGGTGATGATTTCTGCCGCGACGTTGGGTTTGTTTGCCTACGTCACTGGGCATTTTTCGATTGCGAATTATTTGCAGATTCCTCACGTGATGGGCGCAGGGGAGCTGACTCCGGTGGCGGCCACAATCGTGGCGGCAGGTATGGGTTTCTTGTGGTTCAATGCCTATCCGGCGCAAGTGTTCATGGGGGATGTGGGTTCCCTGTCCTTGGGGGGATTCCTGGGCACGATGGCGGTTCTCACTCAAAATGAATTGCTCATGCTTGTCTTGGGCGGGGTTTTTGTGGTGGAAGCATTGTCTGTGATCACACAGGTGATTTCGTTTAAGATGACTGGAAAAAGGGTTTTCAAAATGGCTCCGATTCACCACCACTTTGAGTTGGGTGGTTTGACGGAAACCAAGATCATCGTTCGTTTCTGGATCATTTCTATTTTGTTAGCGGTTTTAAGTTTGGCCACTCTGAAGTTGAGGTAAGAAGATGTATAAAGAGTATAGTGATTTGAAAGATAAGCGCATTTTGGTTGTGGGCTTGGGGAAAACAGGTGTTTCCTTGGCACACTTCCTGACCAAGTATGGCGCGCAAGTGACCGTGACGGATCATAAATCCAAACCTGAATTGTCGGCTCAGTTGGAACAACTGGGTGAGCTGCCAATCAAGTTCGAGCTGGGTGGACACAGCCCTAAGACGTTCATTGCGCAGGATCTGGTGATTTTGTCTCCGGGCGTTCCAAGCAATTTGAAAATCTTTGAGTACGCTCGTTCTCAAGGGATCAAAATCACAGGTGAGTTTGAATTCTCTGCAGGCTTTATCAAAGAACCTATCATCGGTCTTACCGGAACCAATGGTAAAACCACAGTGGCAAAAATCACTGAGGCGATCCTGACGGAATCCGGTGTTAAGACTTGGGTGGGCGGCGCCAATGAAAAGCCTTTGGTGGACTACCTGCGTTTGGATGACAGAGCGCAAGTTGTTATCGCTGAGGTTTCCAGCTTCATGCTTGAACACT
Source organism: Bdellovibrio bacteriovorus (assembly GCF_041888015.1). Classification (GTDB taxonomy): domain Bacteria; phylum Bdellovibrionota; class Bdellovibrionia; order Bdellovibrionales; family Bdellovibrionaceae; genus Bdellovibrio. The sequence goes on along the minus strand of NZ_CP168968.1, from coordinate 3,124,317 downwards.
GTGACACTTTCAACCCGGGCAATATCGTGTTTACGAACCTGGCTGAAAACCATCTGGATCGTTACCGTTCCATGGAAGAATACGTGAATGCAAAACGCCGTATCTTCAAAAACACAAATCAGGCAACAACCAGCATCTTGAATGCAGACGACAATGCGGTGGTTGAGTTGGCTCGTGATCCAGCGGTTCAGCGCGGACGTATTTTCTACTTCTCTCGCAAACCGGCTTTGGAACCACAAATCATGAACATCGGTGGTGCGGTGAATATCGGCGACGAAATTCGTGTTCGTACCGGTCCAGAGATCGAAAGCTTCAACATCAAAGGCATGAAAATGCGCGGGAAACATTCCGTGGAAAACATCATGGCGGCGATTTTGGCGTCTCGTGAACATGGGGCGACTCGTGAAGCGGTTCAGAAAGTTATCAATACTTTCACAGGTCTTCCACACCGCATCGAGTATGTGCGTAAGGTAGGCGGAGTGATGTTCTACAACGACTCCAAGGCGACTAACGTTCATGCCGTTCTGCGTGCTTTGGATACTTTTGATGAAAACGTGATCCTGATCGCGGGTGGTAAAGACACCAACTTGAATTATGAGCCTTTGCGCACGTCCGTGAAACGCAAGGTGAAAACCTTGATCTTGGTCGGGGAAGCCAAAGAGCGTATTAATCGCGACCTTGGTGACTTCTCTGAAACCTTCTTGATCGGTACGTTTGAGGAGGCGGTTTTGATCGCTTACCAAAAGTCGAGAATCGGGGACGTAGTCCTTCTTTCTCCGGGCTGCTCAAGCTTTGACATGTTTGACAGTTTTGAAGAACGCGGCGATTATTTCAAAGAAATCGTGAGAAAGTTTCATTGATAAGAAACAGCAAAGGGCCTCGAGGATGAGGCCCTTTGAGTATTCGCACAGCCAGGAGGGCCCGTGTCTCGTCGTTTCCTTTTATTGATTCCCGCATCTGCTTTACTTCTTTCCGGTTGTGCTTCCGGCACATTCAAAGCTCGTCAGCAAGAACGTGAAAAGCTGGCGGCCACTTCCGGCATGTACTGCGAATTTGTCAGTGGTGATCTTTTCCCGGACTTGGATGTCGAGCTCAGTATGTCCATGGCCAAGCGCTGTGACTCCACTAAAAACTTTACGGTGACGAACTACAAAAACTCTTCAGACCATTCAGGTGTCATTTATTGCTGTGCAACAGCCAATCGCTCTGAAAGAAGAGCGGCAGCTCCTAAGAAAGCAGCGCCCACAACGCCTGCTAAGCCGGAAACGGCGGATTCTGACGCCGAAGTTGTCTCCGAGTAATTGGGTCCAGCTTTTCTCCCAGTCATAGACGATAAATTGGATTCCTGATTAAACTAAAGGTCGGGAGTCCATTTTTATGTTGAGATATCTGTCCAGCAGCCTGTTTCTTGCCATCATCACTCTTTTGGGAATAGGTCTCGTCCAAGTTTATTCATCCAGTTTTATCTTTGCGATCGAATCCTACGGCGACGGTCTTTTCTTCTTCAAGCGACAACTGATTTTTGCAGTTTTGGCGATGGGTGTCCTGATCGGAACAATCCATATTCCCTTCCGTTATATTGAAAAATACGGCTGGGCGCTGTGGCTGGCGGCGACCCTTGGAGTCCTGGCGACTTTCGTTCCGGGGTTGGGTGTGCGCGTGGGTGGTGCGATCCGCTGGATTCAGCTTCCCTTCGGTGTTCGTTTTGAACCGGGCGAGCTTTTAAAAATTGCCTTCAGCGTTTGGTTTGCAAGTTTGGTATGTCGTCAGGAAAACTTCCTGGGACGTGTGAAATGGCATTGGATTGTTCTGGCCATGATCGCTCCGCTAGGGCTGTTGTTGAAGCAGCCTGACTTCGGAACATTTGCGATCATCCTGATGGTCGGTGTGACTTTGCTGTTTGCATTTGGTTTGCAGTGGAAATATATCGCAGCGTCGGTGGCGGTTTTGATTCCGGCTTTCTACTTCCTGGTGATGTCGGTGCCGTATCGTCGTGCGCGTGTTCTGGCGTTCCTGGATCCGTGGGCAGACCCGGCGCAAAAAGGATTTCAGGTTATTCAAAGTATGTTGAGTTTCCATTCGGGCGGCTTGACCGGAGCGGGTCTGGGGCAAGGTCAGGGGAAATTGTTCTTCCTGCCAGAGGCTCATACGGATTTCACGCTGGCTGTCTTGGGTGAGGAAATGGGCTTTGTTGGTTTTGTCCTGATTCTGGCTCTGTACGGATTTGTGGTCTTCCGCGGAATGCAGATCGCTGTCAAAGCTGAGGAGCCATTCAAAAGAGCTTTGGCCCTGGGATTGTCAGTGACATTTGGTTTAAGTGTCTTTATCAATGCGGGTGTTGTGATGGGCTTGCTTCCAACCAAAGGTTTGACCTTGCCGTTCTTAAGTTACGGCGGTAGTTCTTTGGTGTCCTTATGCTTTATGTTTGGTCTGATTCTGAACATCGAGAACTCATTTGAAGAGGACAAGTTTTCCCGTCGCTTCGGTTCTCGTTGGACGACATCAAAGGTGAATAGTAAATGACTTCTAAGAAAACCATCGTGATCGCCGGGGGAGGAACTGGCGGACACATTTACCCGGGAATTGCAATTGCCCGGGCTTTGCAAAAACTGGATCCAAGTGTCGAAGTACACTTCGTCGGCACCAGCCGAGGCTTGGAAAGTAAGATCGTTCCTCGTGAAGGTTTTCCTCTGCATTTGATCGAATCCGGTCAGCTCAATGTCAAAAGTCCCATTCAAAAAATAAAAACTCTTCTGAAAATTCCGGTGGGATTGTGGCAGTCCATCCGGTTGTTGGGTCAGTTGAAGCCTCTGTATGTGATTGGTGTCGGTGGTTATGCCTCCGGTCCGTTTGTTTTGGCTGCCAGTATCATTGGCTTTAACACTGCGGTCTGGGAACCCAATGCGATGCCGGGTATGGCCAATCGTATTTTGTCCCGCTTTGTTGACAAGTGCTTTGTTGTTTTCAATGAAGCCAAAAAACATTTGAAGGGTGACAGTATTGTTCAAACCGGAATGCCGGTGCGTGCGGAAATTGAAGCCGCTGTTCACGACAGCTCCCAGAATGAAAAGTTTCATCTGTTGGCTTTCGGTGGCAGTCAGGGGTCCCGTATTTTGAATAACTGCCTGAGTGACGCGGTCATGGGGGGAGGCGAATGGGTGAAAGACCTTTCTGTCGTTCACCAGTTGGGAAGTGCCGATTTCCAGACCGTGACCAACAAGTACCAAGGGGCTCCGTGTGACGTGCAGCCGTTTGAGTTTATTTATGACATGGCCAAATACTATCAGTGGGCGGACATTATTGTGTGTCGTGGTGGGGCCAGCTCCATCGCCGAAGCTGCGGCATTTGGCATTATTCCGATCATCATTCCACTGCCAGCTGCGGACAATCATCAGCAAAAGAATGCTGAAAGTTTGGTAGAGAAGAATGCCGGACGCATGATTCTGCAAAAGGATTTAACTCCGGAAAGGTTGATTTCAGAAGTCCAATCTTTGCGCGCTGATAAGTCTTTGCGTGATCAGATGGTTCAGAATATAAAGAGTTTCTATATCCCTCAATCTGCGACGGTGATCGCAAAGGAAATTCTGCAATGAAATTACAGCACGCTAAATTTCACTTCGTCGGTATCGGCGGTATCGGTATGTGCGGCCTTGCGGAACTTCTGCACAATATCGGCGCGAAAGTTTCCGGCAGTGATATGGCGGACAATGCCAACACAGAGCGCTTAAAAGAACTTGGAGTTAAAGTCTTTAAGGGGCATGCCGCTTCCAATGTCGGTGATGCCGACGTGGTTGTGTACTCCAGCGCGATTCAGTACGGAAATCCTGAGATCTCTGAAGCTCGGGCCCGTCAGATTCCGCTGATTCCTCGCGCGGAAGCTTTGGCTGAGATCATGCGTTTGAAACGTGGTATTGCGGTGGCGGGAACGCACGGCAAGACAACGACGACCTCAATGACATCCGCCATCTTCCTGGAGGCCAACCTCAGTCCGACAATTGTGATCGGCGGTCGTTTTGAGTTGATCAAGTCCACCGCAATGCTGGGCTCGGGCGAATGGCTGGTGGCAGAGGCTGATGAATCAGACGGAAGCTTCCATAAGCTGTCCCCTGAAATTGCCATCATTACTAATATCGATTCGGACCATTTGGAGCATTTTAAAACGTTTGAAAATGTGCAGAAGTCCTTCCACGACTTTGCATTGAAAGTGCCTTTCTATGGCAAGGTGATTGTTTGCGGTGATGATCCTTTGGTTCGTCAGATCTTTGAAAACTTCCCAAAAAGAATTCTGTTCTATGGATTTGATGAAAAGAATGATCTGGTTGTTTCCGGTGAACAAGGTCACTATGCGGTTCATCGCAACGACCGTCTGTTGGGCACGAAACATCTTGTTGGTGAGTTCTCTTTGAAAGTTCCCGGACGTCACAACGCCCTGAATGCGGTGGCCGCTATCTGTGCGGGTGTGGCAGCGGGTATTCCGTTTGCAACTTGTGCCAAAGGTCTGCAGCGCTATGAAGGTGTGGACCGTCGTTTCCACTTCAAGGGCGAGAAAAAAGGCATCAAGATCTACGACGACTATGGTCACCATCCGACAGAAGTTCGTGCGGTTCTTCAGGCTTTCCGTGAAAAGTATCCACAACAGCGTTTGGTGGTTTTCTTCCAGCCACATCGTTATTCACGAACTCAGCACTGCTGGCATGACTTCACCACTGCCTTTATGGAAGCGGATGAAGTGTTGCTGACAGATATCTATCCTGCAGGTGAAGCTCCAATTCCAGGTGTGACCAGTGAAAAACTGGCGCAGGAAATGAAGCACGAGCACGCTCAGTATTTTGTTCGTGATGAAAAATCGACGCAAAAGATTCTGGGTATGCTGAAAGAGGGCGACGTCTTTGTCACCCTTGGTGCCGGAGATGGCTGGAAATTGGGACTGGATGTCCTGAACCACCTCTAGGGGTTATTTCACACGATTCATACAATTCCAGTTGGCTTTAAAGCGGTTGCCTTGGATCTTCATCGAAGAGGCCAGGGCAAGGCATTCCGAGCGACTCAGTTGCTTTTGTTCAGAAAGTTTGGACCAGCAATACCAGCGCATGTCATCAGAACTTTCCACATCCAGGTTTCTGTCAGCGGCTTCCAGGCAAGCGCCCAGATGAATGTCGCCTGTGAACCGGGTCAGGCAGTTCCAGTCGATCCCCGTGACACTTTGAGTTTCAAAAGTGCGCGCCAGTTGCTGACACTTCACCGGAGAATCAATCTGCGCTTCAAATTCCTTATAGCAGTACCAGCGGTAGCCGTCCCGTGACTCGGGCGAATCTTTGGAAGTAGCCTGCTTCAGGCAGGAATCCACATTGATGGACAGATTTTCCAAAGGACTGCGAAGTCCCAGGCTGTAGCTCATATCCAGGCGATCCCGGCGTGGCCAGGTCGCAGACACCTGTAAGAGGTCCTTGAAGTCGTGAGAGATCAGGCGCCCCTGAAGTGCCCGCAGTGCCTCGCGACGGATGGCTGATTCCTGACTGTACATCATTTCTTTCAGTATAGCCTGAATGCCCGGATCATAGCCCCCAAAGCACTGGCTCAGGCGGGGCACATACTGCCAGGAGCCAGCAGATGTCAGCAACCACTCAGCACGCAGTTCGGTGTTTTTTAGATAATCCTTCATAGCACAGAACTGGTCTGTGACTATGAAGCTTAAACCTTCTGCCAGCCGAGCTTTGATCAGTTTGGTCTGCAGCTCTTCTTTAACGATAGGGGGCATCAGGCCCAGCTGCTCTTGCAGCTCCAGGAACTGGAATTTCATTTTTAGCGGCAATGAACTGGCGTTGCTGATTTCAATGAAGAAGCTGACAAAGTTGTTGCGAACGTCGCTAGAACCCTGCACGGCATCCTTCAAAAGAGACATAAAGAGTTTGTTCTGAGTCGCCTCCAATAGAGGTTCATAGTACTTTTTCAAATGCAGTTTTTTGGACAAAAAGGCGATGGCATCGCGGTTTTCAAAGATATTTTCTGAGTAGGCATTGCACGTCAGGGTTTTATAGTTGGCATCCATTTCTTTTGCGGGCTCAACCACGCGGTAGCTGCTGCCCCCGAAAACTTTTTTGAACTTTTGCACATCCGGACCGTTTGTGAAGAACGCCTCGGCAGAGGTGCCTTTCAGGGCTTGCTTCATCAGTGGTGCAGCCACCTTCCCCAAGGGGCCGGTGCTGGCAAAGCCATGCAGACGGCGGGCGTGAGGAAAGGCTGAAGAGAAGATTTGGCTGATGCTCATGCCAAACTCAGAATAGCGCGCAAAGGCCACGCGTTCGGCAAGGTCTCGCGGGAAGCCGTTTTTAATCAGGACTTCCACGTATTCCTCGATAGAGCGTTTGTCCGGGCTTTTGGTGGAAAGTGTGTTACATCCCATAAGGAAAACATCTTTGGGCTTTTTTAGGATGCCGGGGCAGGAGTTGGAGCAGCTCAGGCGTTCAAGTTCCTTAAGATCCAATGTGGTGCTGACACCTTCACCGAAAAAGACGCCGCCAAAATGTCCGGAAACCAGTAAAACATCGCACTCGATTCCGGCATTGCAGGCCTGCTGCAGCCAGTAGGGATTCTTGTTTGTGGACGGGGCCAGCTCGATGACTTCCACATTTTCAGAAGCATAAAGATCGCGAAGCGCTTCTTTTTCATCCGGTGAATTTAAAGTCATTGTGCAGATTTTTTTGGTCGCAGCTTGGCCGGTCAGGGCGGCGCAAACAATCAGCAGATTTATTAGAAGCAAATAGATTCGTTTCATACCCCAAAAGGGTGCAAGACTTTGTCCACTTTCATAGGGAATCTGGGGGCTTATGGTCGTCTAAGGGGTGAGCAGGTGACGAATCGGGCGAAGGAAAGTAAGAAAGGCGTCTCATTCTGAGACGCCTCTGTGATGGGGGATGTTAGCCGCGAACCACTACGACGGGCACCGGGGACTTGGCGATCATATCCCGCAAGTTGCTGCCCAGCAAAGAGGTGAACAAGCCACCACCGCTGTCGTCTCCCATGCAAATCAGATCCATCGAATCTTTGGCGCTGGCAAGAAGTGTATCCACGAAAGGAGTCTTCTCCATTTCAATATAGCTTTCGCAGTCAAGGCCTTTACTTTTTAAGCGAGCCACGCGCTTTTCCATGGACTTCACAGCATCTTTTTTGATGTCTTCAAAAATGGAATCAATGCTAGGGGTCGCCTCACCTGAAGCAAAGACATATTGTTCAACCGTGCGCAGCGTTTCGGCGGCAGAATGATAAAGCAACACACGGGCGCCAAGGCGTTTTGCCAGACTGACTCCGTAGGTTTCAGCGGCCCGACATTTTTTCGTCAGATCTGTTGCGATCACGATCCGCAGCTCTTTCTTTTCAGAAAGAGAGTACTGGTCGTTCTGAGTTCCGGGGCCGAGAATAAAGACAGGGCGTTTGACGGAGCGAACAACTTCTTCTGCGACACTGCCCAGGAAAAAACGATCCATGCCCTTCATGGCGCGGGAACCCAGTACCAAAGCCTCGATGTTGTGCGAGTCCTTAAGAGCATTTGAAATTTCACGAAGAGGTGAGCCGAACTTGACGATCAGCTTTCCAGGGCGAGTGAAGCTTTTCATGACAGGTGCCAGTTGCTGTGATTTTTGCGCAATCAGCTTGGCCTTTTCTCCGGCATTTAGGGTCAGGCGTCCAGGGATGTCTTTCAGAGTTTTGACATAGATCAAGTCGACAGGGCATTGCAGGCGGACAGAAAGGTCCGAGGCAAATTTGCGATTAACCTGGGATCGTCTTAAAGTAACGTCGTCTTTGCCCTCAAGCTCATCGGCGATAAGAAGTGAATGGGAACTCATGTGCTATCCTCCTTCGTCGTAATTGAAGGATAGCACTTTAAGATCACAGGTCCATGATTCAGATCATGTTTAAGACAAAGAAATGTCTTTAGGCCGAATGTTGCTGCTTTCCTGCAATAATAACATTGAGTTGCTGGACCGCTTCTTCCATCACAGATGACTGACGCGTAAGCTCTTCTGAAGCCGCAGCACACTCTTCTGCGGCGGCGGCGTTGGCTTGAGTGATTTTATCCATGTCGTTCAGGGCGCGATTGATCTGTGTGATCCCTTGTTCCTGCTCGCCGCTGGCGGCTGAAATCTCGGTATTTAAAGAGGACAGTTGTTCAATCGTTGTAACAATTTCCTTCAGGGAATCGGCGCTGGAGCGAACCACTTCATGGCCGCTTTCAATTTTCTCAACGCTGTCATTGATCAGGTGAGAAATTTCTTTGGCGGAGGTGGCGCTTCGTTGAGCCAAGTTACGAACCGCTTCGGCGACAACCGCAAAACCTTTTCCATGTTCTCCAGCACGTGCGGCCTCGACGGAAGCGTTGAGCGCCAGAAGGTTGGTCTGGAATGCAATATCATCAATAACCGTAATGATCTCTTCAATCTTTTTGGAGCTGGCAGAAATATCATCCATGGAGGCTGTCAGTTTATGAACTTCGCTTTCTCCAAGGCGCGCCTTTTCCTGCGCGGTTTGCGCCAGATCACGGGCTTGGCTGGCGTGTTGGCTGTTCATCTTGACCATACTTGAGACTTCTTCTGTGGACGCGGAAGTTTCCTCGATGGAGGCCGCGGCCTTCACTGCGGAATCGCTGAGATTCTGACTGGACGTGAAGATTTCGTTCCCGGTTGTGGAAACCTGGGTGCCGGCGGTATTCAGCTTGCCGATGGCAGTAAGCAAGGCGTTGAGTGGCGAACGCAGTAAGATATATGATACCAACAGGATCGACAAAGTGATCAGCAAAGCCCACATTAGAATTGAGGTTGTAGTGTTGGTTGCAGCAGTGGCGATGCGATCGATTGAAGATGTTACTGCGAAAACTCCGTGCAGCTTTCCGTCTTTCCAGTCTTCCATCGGATAACCCAGAATATCCTTGCCGTTACCCCAAGGGCTGGTGGCCGGGCTTCCGTGGCAAAGCAAGCAGCCTTGGGATTCAGACAGACGAACGGGACGGTAGACCACGACTTGCTGGTTGTCGCCATCAATGATCTCTTTCAGTCCCGGGTCGGATTCAAAGCGTTTTAGGATTTCAAGTTCAGAGGTTGTGGCTTTGTTGCCTTCTCTGCGTGGAGCAGCAGCAAAGACACGGAATTTATATCCGTCTTGTTCGGCATTTTCAAAGCCCACAACGATCGAGGCAAAAATAGGAACTTTACGCAGAAGACTTTTGCGTAAATCTTCTGGCAACTTTCCATCGGGATATTTTTCAACTGTGTGAGCAAAGTCCGCTTGAAGTTTGTCACTGAGTGCGACGTAAGAGCGTATGGACTCCAGTCGGGAAAGAATGGCGCGGGATTTGTCGACCAGTTGATCGCGTCCTTGTTGGTGAATTTTCGAATAAGAAATGCCGACGGCAGCGATAGTGCAGATAACACAGGATATTGCCACGTTGAGAATCACTTTGCTGCCAAACTTCATGCTGAGCTCCTTTAGCAGTTTTTTATCGGTGAACATTACAAAAACAATATAGTTCTAAACTCGTATTTCTTGCGGCACAGACACGTTTGTGGATCTTGGTCGGGGCGGGGACCTAGGTCGCGTTTTGCGGACACCATTTCATTGTTGGCGATCTTGTTGCTAATCTAAAAATCACGGCAGCAAAGGATTTGCGGAGTCACTTCAGTGAAGAAGTTCGTTTTGAAACTTATCTTTGGATTTATTATTCTTCCGCTTTCATTGGCGGGAACGCTTTTTTATCTTAATAAAAACGGCTTTTTCGATATTGGTAAAGTGGAAGTGATTCTGGAAAATCCACCCCCGGGTCAAGAGCAATTTTTGCGTCCTCACGTCGATCGTCTGGAAGCTTCTTTGGATAAGTATAAAGGCATGTCGCTTTGGAATATCAAACTCAAAACTGTCTCTCGTGATGTGAAGATGCTGAATTGGGTTGAGGGTTTGAATATCAAGCGCAGTTGGCCGACGACTTTGTCGGTGCGTGTGCGCCCTCATGAAGTGAAGCTGCTTTATATGGCGAAAGGTGGCAAGTTGGTTCCGATCATCAAGGGTGGTGAACTTCTTGATCCGGTTGAAAGCAAACAAGCTCCGGATGTTGTGCTTCTTGATGGTGACAGCTTTATGAAGAAAGCAGAGCTGCGCAAGAAGGCCGTTGATGTGGTAGAGCAGATTCCTGCTGAAGGATCGTTCAGTCGAAAAACAATTTCTGAAATTCGTTACGACAGCAAAGAAGGCTTCTGGATGACCATGATCAAAACTGGAATCCAGGTAAAAATGGGCGAAGACCAAGTGTCTTTGAAGTCTGCCCGAATCAGTCAGGTTGTTGATTACCTCGAATCCCGCCAGTTTGACGCGCGCGTCATAGACGCGAATCTGTCAAAGAAAGTCCTTGTCAGGTTGCGTAAGGATCCCTAAGCTTAAGTCTGGAAGACCGATCAAAGTCGGGTAGATGCCCCACTTTATAGCCCCTTGAAATGATTTTATCGGGTGGTCTTACAGAAGCTTTATTAGTTTAGGCATCCGTGAGGACTTAAGGATGAGTACATCGAAACCCAAAGCTCCGGTATTGGCTGGCTTGGACATTGGTTCTACCAAGGTCTCTTTCGTCATCGGCACAGTCAACCCCGAAGGAAAAATTGAAGTAGCAGGCGTCGGCACCGCTCCCAATACAGGGATTCGTCAAGGTGTCGTTGTTAACATCGAAGCCACTACTGACTCCATTAGAAAAGCCAAAGAAGAAGCTGAATTGATGTCCGGCTACTCCGTCTCAGAAGTCTGGGTGGGTGTTGCGGGTTCTCATATTTCCTCTTTTGACTCCAAAGGCATGGTCGCGATCAAGAATCGCGAAGTCACGGCCTCTGAAATTGACCGTGTGATCGAGGCAGCAAAAGCTGTTGCGGTTCCAGCGGATCGCTCTGTTCTTCATGTTCTTCCAAGAGAATTCAAAGTCGATGGCCAAGATGGGATCACAGATCCTATCGGTATGTCGGGCATTCGTTTGGAAGCCAATGTGCACATCGTGACCGGCGGTCAGAGTGCTATCAATAATACAGTTAAATGTGTTGAAAAAGCGGGTCTTAAAATCGCAGGTCTGGTTCTTTCTCAGCTCGCTTCGGCGACGTCTGTTATCTCTAATGATGAAAGAAACCTGGGTGTGTGTGTTGTAGATATGGGTGGCGGTGCTTGTAATGCCGTGTACTTCGTCAATGGCAGCATGGCTCACTCTTCTGTGATTCCGGTGGGTGGCCAGCACTTTACTCACGACGTGGCTGTAGGGCTTCGTACTCCACAGGTTGCGGCGGAAACGCTTAAAAAGAAGCATGGTTGTGCCATGGCTTCTATGGTGAATGAAAATGAAACTATCGAAGTCGAAGGTGTCGGCGGACGCAAGTCCCGCGTGATTCCTCGAAAAGACCTTGCGGATGTTATCGAGGCACGTGCAGAGGAAACTCTGAACCTGATCGCCAATGATATTCGCATGAGTGGTCTGATGCCGATGCTGGGTTCTGGTATTGTGCTGACAGGCGGCGCCAGCAATCTGGATGGTCTGATTGAGATGGGTGAGTTTGTTTTTGATATCCCGGTTCGCAGAGGGGCTCCTCGTGAAATCGGCGGTCTGACAGATGTGGTGAAGTCTGGAGAATTCTCCGCAGCTGTGGGCCTTCTGATGTGGGCATTGGGGCAGAGAAAAGATCTGCTTCAGGTACAACAGCAGGAAGTGAATATTGGTGAATCCTTGGATGGCATCACTAAGAAGATCAAAGACTTTTTTGGACAGATTTTTTAATTTTACTCTGTGTCCGTTTAAGCCTTGGCGCTGGCGGATGATTCTGTGGGGAGGATCGAATGTTTGAATTGGAAGAAAATATCAATATCGGAGCAAATATCAAGGTCGTTGGCGTAGGCGGTGGTGGTAGTAACGCTGTTGCCACAATGATCGAATCTGGCATGACGGGTGTGGAATTCATTGTTGCCAACACAGACATCCAGGCTTTGAATGCCAGCAAATCCCCGAACAAAATCCAACTGGGTCTTGATCTGACAAAAGGTTTGGGCGCAGGTGCGAATCCAGATGTGGGTCGCAGAGCTGCGATTGAATCTTACAATGAAATTGTTGAGAAATTGGAAGGCGCGGACATGGTGTTCGTCACTGCGGGTATGGGTGGCGGAACAGGTACTGGTGGCGCTCCGATCGTTGCGAAGATTGCGCGTGAACTTGGCGCTTTGACAATTGGTGTGGTAACCAAGCCATTCCTGTTCGAAGGTAAAAAACGTGGCAAGCACGCTGAAGGCGGTCTGGCTGATTTGAAAGAAAACGTGGACACACTGATCGTGATCCCGAATCAAAAACTTCTTTCTATCGCTGCGGAAAGAACTCCACTTCTTGAGACCTTCAAGAAAGCTGACGAAGTTCTTCTTCAAGCGGTTAAAGGTATCTCTGATCTTATCAATATCCGTGGTTTGATCAACTTGGACTTCGCCGATATCCGCACTGTTATGTCTTCTAAAGGTATCGCAATCATGGGTACTGGCGCAGCTAAAGGTGACAACCGTGCGGTGGAAGCGGCAACGGCGGCGATCTCTTCTCCATTGCTTGAAAATGTAAAAATCGACGGCGCAACTGGCATCATCATCAACGTGACTGGTGGTTCTGATCTTTCCTTGTACGAAGTGAACGAAGCGTCCACTTTGATCACTGAAGCAGCTCACGAAGATGCCGAAATCATCTTTGGTGCTGTTATTGATGAAACTATGGGTGACGAAGTTCGCGTAACTGTGATCGCAACTGGTTTCGATGCTCACGAAGTGAAGCTTGTGAACGACATGGCGCAAGTGAACCAAATGCAAAACTTCCTGAATCAAAATGCAATGCAATTTGGCGGGATGAACATGCAGATGCCGCAAATGCCACAGATGCCAACTATGCCGCAAATGCCTCAGTTCCCGCAGATGCCGGCAATGCCAAGCATGCCACAAATGCCTGTGATGCCTCAGATGCCAGCGGTTGAACTTCCGCCGATCTCTGCGGTTCAGTCCCAGGTGATGACTTTTACACATCAACCACAGCAGACAGAGGCAGCTCCTCAGGTCACTGAGACTGTGGTTGTTCCTCCAGTGGCTGCCGTGACTCCGCAAATGGCTCAGCAAGCAGCTCAGAATCTGGCTGCTCAGGTTCCGGTTGCTCCTTCCCAGGAAATGGCAACTCCGATCCAGCCGCAAGTGGAATCCTCACTGTCTCCACGTGACATGCTGTTGGCAAAAGCCCGCGCTTTCAAAGAAAGCCAGGACTTGAAATCCAAGCACAGCAATCCAGAGCAGTTGTCCATGAACGTGGATCATGAACAGCAGTCCCTGGAAGAAGCTCGTCGCATGGCTCGTGAAGTTCTAAGCTCTCCATTCTCCAGCCAGAATCTTGAAGTTCCTGCTTTCATCCGCAAGAAACAAGGTTTCGATCTGAATAAAGAATAGTGGAAGCCTGGTTCATATCCGACATTCACTTAAAAACCGCTGAAGAGCGCAATGGGAAAATCCTGTTGCGCTTTTTGCGTTCTTTGCTGGCCGGAAATCCGCAGCAAGTTCACCTTTTCATGCTCGGGGATATCTTCGATTTGTGGGTGGGTGGGCATACTTATTTCGCCAAAAAGTTTGATCCTTTGATGAAGGCCCTGGGCGATCTGCGCAAAGCGGGCGCACGCATCACTTTCATTGAAGGCAATCATGATGTGCATGTGGAAGGCTACTTCCAAAAACATCTGGGAGTCGAAGTTTTTGTCGAGGCTCAGTATTATCTGATCGATGGTGTTCGTGTTCGTTGCGAGCACGGGGATTTAATCAATCTTAACGACCAAAAGTATCTGAAATATCGCAGTATCATCCGCAACCCTTTTGTCAAACCGCTGGGAAACATTCTGCCGGGCAAGTTCTGGGATCACCTTGGTAACAAAGCCAGCAAAAAAAGTCGTGAGCGCAGTGGGCACTACCGAATGTCCAATGAAGGCGAGCTGATCTCCATGATCCGTGGGCATATTGCAAAAGCCTATGCGGAAAAGCCGTTTGATCTGATTGTTTCAGGCCACATGCATGTTTTTGACGATCATAGGGAAACCATCAACGGACATTCTGTCCGCTCCGTCAATCTGGGCTCTTGGTTTGAAGAGCGTGTGAAAGTGTTCTGTCTGAAAAACGGCGTGGGCGAGTGGGTCTATCTGCCCTCTGAAAATTCTTAATAAAAAAGCCGGGTTTCCCCGGCTTTTTGTTTATTTGAAATACTTTTTGAAACCCTGCCAGCAGTCTTGATAGTCGCTTTGCAGGAAGTCTTTTCCCATTGCGAAATCAGTCACCATATAAGGGGATCGGCATTCAAACATGAAAGCCATAGTCGCTTCGATCTTGTGAGGCTTCAGGTCCACGTTGCTGGCATTTTCAAAAGCATCCACATCAGGACCGTGGGCAGAATAGAAGTTATGTAAACTTCCACCACCCGGAACAAAGCCGCCAGCTGTCTTGGCGTCGTATTCGCCATAGATCAAGCCCATGTATTCGCTCATGCAATTGCGATGGAAATACGGAGGACGGAAAGTGTGTTCGCCGACCATCCAGCGTGGCGGGAAGATGGCAAAGTCCACATTCGCAATGCCCGGAGTGTCGCTTGGGGAGGTCAGGACCGTAAAGATCGAAGGATCTGGATGGTCATAGCTGACAGTATTGATCGTGTTGAACTTGCGTAAGTCGTACTTGTAAGGAACATAGTTCCCGTGCCAAGCCACTACATCCAAAGGAGAATGTCCCATCTCTGCGGACCAAAGTTCTCCAGCGAATTTTCCGATCAATTCAAACTTTCCTTCAAGATCTTCAAATGCTGCTACCGGAGTCAGGAAGTGACGACGGTGAGCCAGGCCATTGGCGCCAATCGGCCCCAAATCAGGAAGGCGGAACGGAGACCCAAAGTTTTCACCGATGTATCCAGTGCAAAGATCGCCATTAAGAGGGTTAACCTGGAATTTGATCCCCCGAGGGATCACGGCGATCTCACCCGGCTCCATATCCATAAAGCCCATTTCAGTTTTAACCTGCAAAGAGCCTTTCTGTGGAACCAGCAGGAAATCTCCGTCTGCATCCATGAAGTAGCGGGAACCCATTGCTTTGTTGAAGGAATAAAGATGAACGCCCAGACCACGTTGTTCAAGGGCAGCACCGGCTCCACAGACCGTGCGGATACCTTCAATAAAGTCCTCAGATCCAGCGGAAGCCTTTAGAGGATTCCAGCGCATTTGGTTGGGATTGATATGCTGAGGCTTGAAGAAAGTTTTCGCTGTCAGATCTTTGAGAGGCGCAAAAGGCTTGTGCATAACTGACGGACGAATGCGATACAGCCAGGAATACAAATTGGTGTGACGAGGGGCTGTGAAGGCTGAACCGCTGAGCTGTTCCGGATAAAGTCCATGAGGTGCTTTTTGTGGGGAATTTTGATCGGCGGGCAAAGCGCCCGGACGAGCTTCCGAAGAGAAATGATTGCCAAAACCTGACAGATATTTTGTTTCCATAAGGGACAGATAATCAGGTCCCTGGGGCAAAAGTCAACCGAGATGCCCCTCAACCGGGGGAGCTGAGTAATGCGGGAAGCGTCAACCACGGCATTGATATTTCTTCAGAGAAATGTTCAGGACGGGTTCTTGTTCGCACAGGGATTCGTCCAGATATTGCCCACGACGTCGGGCCTCATCCAGCAGCAGAGCCATTTTCAAATAAGTTGGCGTCAGGGTTTCGCGAATCTTGGCGACGACCTGGCGATAGGGTTTCTTGGGATTTCCTGCTTCATATCCTCGCTCGCACATTTCATTGCGGAAGGCCTGATCTACGGAAGCGTAGGTCTGACTCCAGAGTCCCCACAATCCCGCCAGATAACCGGTGCGATCCTCGCCGACAGTGCAATGGAAGAAAATACTGTGTTGGCGCTGCAGGGACTTTTCAATCACCTGTAATGCCTGAATGGTCATCGAACAGGCCTGGCGGAAGTCATGCAGGTCTTTCCACGGAAAGGGGATGTGAGTGATGGCTTTGTTCGAAAACCCTGCAGTTTTTAGGTGGGTGATTTCTTTGGCGACTTCGCCTTTGGTGTCTGTTTTGAAAATCAGCACATGTTCGATGCCGAGAGAGGCAAGCTCTTGAACCTGCGCTTTGGATCGAGGCTCCATTCCGCGCAGCACCGCTGTTCCCTGGGCGTCTTCATAGATTGTATGACTGTTGGGAATGCTCAGCCCCGGCACCGAACTGATGAAGCCGGACTCTAACGCCCAGGACTGGTGACTGATAAAGGTGAAAAGCAGCAGGCACAGTATTGTCATGCCCCGGTTTCTAGCTTGAAACCGGGGGGAAGGGAACCGCGAGTTGCAAATCTTATTATTCTTTCATGGAATATTAACTAGGGCAGAAGGATCAGCGGTTGGCTGCGGACCTCTTTGCCTTTGGCATCGATGCTGATGGCCTGGATCTGGTACTGTAATCCATGGATCAGGCCGTCAAGAACAGCCACATGGCTTGTCACCAGTTCTGAATCCAGCGTGGTGTACATTTCTTCACCCGTAAAGATATTCACGATATAAAGCTGACTGCTGGCGGGCAGATTGGTGGACCAGGTGATCTGCGCTGTCGGAGCAGAAACCGAAGCAAATTTAAAGTTGCTGATTGCCAGTTCCGGCTCTACACACGGATTGGGTTTTAAATCCGGCATCTGGAAATTGGCGGCCGCGACAACATTCCAGCCCATATATTCCAGCAGTTTCATCGCAGGCTGCTTTTTCCCATTGTTGGGGTTGAAGAAGAAGCTATTGCTTTGAACACCGCAAAGAGAGTGGGATGCTGGTTTCTTCCAGGTATGTGCTTTTTTGTGATGCTTCCACAGCATCACATTGGCGATGTGATAGCGCGGCCCCTGATAGTAAAGAATCTTAATGGGAATAGCAGAGTCTTTCTTCAGCTCAATGGTGCGATAAGGACACCCCAGGCGAGTGGGGTGGTTACCGTCATTGTTCACCAGTTCATTCCAGTTATCGCCTTCTTTGACAAACAGGCGCGCACCGTCATCAGATAGCAGGGATATTTCATAGTGTCCTGCAGGATCGTTGTCGGACAGTTTTAAGACCGATGTATATTCGATGGCGAAGTTTTCGATAAGTTTATTGCCGCTGACATCCACCAGCACATCTCCGGCTTGAGTTGAAAAACCCGACGTGAATGGGCGGGTGGGGACATTGACGTCAGCAAAATACAGATCCTGCTCCAAACGAAGACCGTTGTTGTAGAAGTCCATCACTGATCTGATCGGCGTTGTCATCTCGGGGCTTTTGACAATCAGCTTTCCGAAGAGTCCCTGTTGAGGGCTGGAGCTGCTTTCGCCAGAGAGCGGGTCACACACTGTTTTTTCCGGATCTGCAAAATCCACAGAACCAATACTTTCCCCCGTCGGGGTCTTTCCACTGCCATAATAGCTGCAGGAGATTTTCTTCAGCAAGCCTCGTGATCGCAGGGAATCTTGTTCAACCTTGTTTTTCTTGGCTGAAGCAAAAGGAGAGATCAGCAGGAGTGCGACTAAAAGTATTTTTGTCATCTTACGTACCTCAACAATCAGATACTTATAAGTTTAACAAAAACGTAAGAAGTGTGGAGAAAAGCTTAAGACGCGTCCAAGTTTGGGATAGATCTGCAGTTCCGATTTGAGATTTTCTTAAAGACCCAGTTTGGCTTTGATCAGCTCAAGATCTTTTTTGAGACTTTGATTCTCTTCCTCGAGTTTGCGGATACGCAGATCTTTTGCTGCCGAGTCGGCTTCCAAAGAAGCTACACGGCGACTGATGCTTTGGATTTGTTCTTCGCTGGCTTTGCACATGCCATGCAGTTCCTGAACCGCGTTCACAGTGGCCCAGTGAATCGGATCCACATTCAGCTCCAGATAGCCCTTCGGGCCGGTGCGTACGGCATCTGGAATAACAGACTGAACTTCCTGGGCGATGAAGCCAGTCATGGCTTTATCTGATGGTATGTTCATCGCATTGCCAGGTTTATAGTGATAGCGAACAGTGCGAAGCTTCAGAATTTCATTCAAACCGTATTCATAGTTGCCATCGATATCTTTAAGTCGTTGATCCGAAACAACCTGCCATGCGGTCCCGGTGCTCAACGCTGCAGTGCCAGTTACATGCAGTGTGTAGAGTGGAACGGCAGTTGCGATGCCGACATTGCCGTTGGATCGATCTATTGTCATGACGGAACCCAAGAGTGCTCCCGCATCGCTGTAGCGGACGACGGAAAGATTCGAACCGGCATTGGATCCGGTTTCCATAGTTGCGTCAGGGAAAATGGCCCAACGTCGTAGGGTGTTCTTTTTAAAGTACAAGGTCGGATTGACGGTGTTGGCGCCATTGGTGTCAATCGCGATACCGCCGGTGTTGGCAGTTACAAACTGAGCGACTTCTCCTGTTCCGGTGACGGACAGGGCTGATGCTGTCGGTGTATTGCCAATACCTACGCGTCCAAGCTCATCAATAGTCATGCGAACGGCGTTATTGGTTCTAAAGATTAAGGGCTGATTGTCATTGGAGCCGATACTGATGGGAGCTGTGAAAATGTTGCCACCATTCAAAAGAAGGCCCGCACCGCTGTAGGACGTACAGCCCGGGATATTGGCGGCACTGAAAGTGATGATCTGACCCAGGGTGCAACTGAATTCTGCCAAAGCATCACTGGAGCCATTGCCCATCAGAAGCTTATTTGCAGGCAGAGTCGTTACGCCTGTGCCGCCCTTGTTGACAGGCACAGTAGTGGCAAAGGTGGCCGGGGTGACAGAAATCACTCCCGTTGAAACGGCAAGACCGGAGCCGGGTTGTACAATTCCCTTGGAGCTGGCTGTGGCATCATTGATGCTGATCGTGGGCGCTGTCGTTGAATTTACAACTTGCACAGGGCCGCTGCCATTCACAGACGTGACGGTGCCAGCTGAGGTCGGAGGAATCTGACAGGCAAAGCCAGCCGCAGTCCATGTTGGCACTTGCCCCGCTGTGGAGCACAAGAAGTTAAAGAACTTTCCGGCACCGTCGACCATAGCAATTCCGGAGGTCACAGAGTTACTTCCGGTAAAGTTCAGATCTGAACGCAGAATAGTTCCATCCAGAATTTTGCCCGTTGTCACCGCATTGGCGGCGATAGTGGCTGCGACGGATCCAGCCCCTGCGGCAGTAATATCACCTGTAAGAGCCGTGATTCCGGCTCCCGCAGCGCCCAAGGTCACGGTAGAGGACCCGTTCCAGTATTTAATCTGATTGGATGTGGAGTTGTACCAGCTGTATCCCAGATGGGCCGGAGTCATACCTGCAGTTAAGGTGGCTTCCTGTGCATCCGTGTAAGTTCCTAGGCGCAGGGCTTTTTGCGGGTTCATGACGATGTGGCCCGTATTATTTAGATCATTGCCGGTCATGTCCAGAGCACCAGTCATCGTATCGCCGTTTTTGTTGACGGCATCCGTGATGCCATAGCCCGCGATGGTTGTCGGCTTGCCGGTGGTGATCTTATTCCAATTCAAAGCATTCAAGGTCAGAGCCCCTGTGTTGCTTAGGCTGGCATCTCCGCTGATATTCACGGCGCTGGCGACACCGCCATTTCCGACGAGGATTTTTCCGTCAGCAAGAGTTTTATCCATTTTATTATTGAACATTGCCCAGTCACTGCCAGTCAGATAGCCGGCGGAGGTTCCGTTGGCTGCAGGCATTGAGATTTCCGGTGTCGTTGTTCCGTTGCTCACTGCTAAAGGGGCCTGTGCTGTGACGCCTGTGACTGAGCCGGCACCACCAGAAGAACTGATAGTGATTGATCCTGGGCCGTTGGTGATATTGATACCTGCTCCTGCCGTTAAGGTGGACGGAGCGAAGCTTGTTCCGTTGCCGATCAGAATCTGTCCGTTTCCGGCGGGCACTGAATACAATGTCAGCAGGGAATCCAAAGTCGAGTAGCGGTTGAAAATGTTTTCAGCGCGCGTTTGTGAAATGTTGGCACTGGTCTGGACAAAGTCGCTGGCTTTCTTATCTTCCAGGCGACCGGCATTGATGGCGAAGGGCACGTTATTGATCGTGATGTCCGGAGACAAAACCGTAGCCCCCACGCGCACGCGCAGCAGACGTTGGGCGTAGCCACCGGAAAAGACCATATTGCTTCCCGAGGTACAAATGGCTGAGCCACTGACGGCAAAAATGCGGTCCGCAGTATTGCCTGTTGAATCCAAACGAGTTCCACTTCCGACAATCAGACTGAACTCACCCAAGCCACCCGGGGTGATGTTGTGAGTTTCCTCGTACAGCGTACAAGCGGTGTCACTGGTTGTGATCTGTAAGGTCACGGTTTGTGCAGAGTTGATGGGAGTCCCGTTGGCATCGGTCAATAGCCCCTCATAGACAAACAAAGCTCCCGGTGACGGTGAGGCCGCTAGCGTAATCATTGGCAGAAGCAAAGCGCAGAAAAGAGCTAACATCACACCCAGGGATTTCATTCGGTGATTCTCCCTTGGATGCGGAAGTTTCCTCCGGCAGCGACATGCTGAGAAGACGTGCGCAGACGACTTTTCATGCGCAGACCAGAACCGGTCTGTTCAATCCCTGTGCCGACCAGAATATCCTGACTGCGTGAGGTGGAAGGCGTATAGAGAATACTGACTTCCTTGTAGAAGTAGTGACCCGGACGAGGTTGAGCCCGGAATTTCACTTTCAACGTTTGACCTGCGGTGATGTTCATCCCATTCCATGGAGCTTTCAGGTTGGAAATCTGCACCTGGAACTTTCCATCTTTGCAGGACGTGCTCGCGGTATTGTCATAGGCTGAAGGCGACAGCCAAGTGGCCCCACCATCCAGACTCATTTCAATGGAATTCACATAGTGTGCACAGCGCGCTTGCAGGGGCACGGAATTTAGACTGGAAGTGACAATGGATTGCGGATTGAAAGTCAGATCATCCAATGCGCGCAGAACCTGCACTTCGGGGGTGCTGTCAGAGCATCCCGCAAGAGCAAGCCCAAGGAAACCTAAAATGGCGATTTTACTCACGTACCTTATGCGCATGTTATTAAAATATCGGAATAATGGAGGGGGTTCTAAAGTCTCAAAGCGGGAATAAGAAAAGGGTCCCTCTTACCGGGACCCTTGGGTGTGTCGAGTACTGAAATAGGACGAATAGCTTGCTAGAAGTTCATTGTATAGCCGATCAGGCCCTGAACTCCGGACATGGTGGTTGCCAAGTCTTTGCCGTCGCGCTCAACCTCGGAGCTGCCACCGCACTGACTGACGCCAGGGATGTCGTTGGCTGCAGCACAATTGCCTCCGGTGGTCAGGTTGCGTTCGATCGGCATATAACGAAGGTTGCCTTCCACCGTCAGGCAGTGAGATTCGGTAAAGCAGAAGTCCACACCGATACCACCCATTGCACCAAAGGCGCTGCCTTTGAAGTCCAGGTTTTTGGTTCCGGCGTTGATCTCACCGTTCAGGCTTCCATAGCCCAGGCCCGTTTGCATATAGAACTTGATGAAAGAGTTTTCCAAAGCATAGATGCGGAAGATCGGGAAGACGGTGAAGCCTGTCAGTTTGTAGTCATAACTTCCGTCGGTGCCACGGCCTTCTGTGGACTGAGTGAAGTAAGAAGGACGGAAGACGAAGGAATACATCGTGCCACTAAAACGATAAGACCAGTTGGCATAAAACTCCCACGCACTGCCCAGATCTTTGGTGTCAGCGGCAGCGGCGCTGGAGCCGGCGGCATCAATCAATGAGTTCATATCATTTTGACCAGCAGAGACTGTGGAAATTCCCAGCCCCAAAGACATGTCCCCGGAAAGACTCGGACCGCGGCCGCGTCTTTGTGCGTTGGCGTCTTGAACGGAGATAACGGAAACGGCGACGACGGTGGACAAAAACAGTCCCACCTTATTCAAGGCTCTCATAGGGATCCTCCTGATCTTACTATAAAATTCATCTTACTAAACCAAATCTGGTACAGATATATTCTATACAAGACTCGTGTATTCAACAGCTATGAGCAATGTTGATCATACACCTTTTGGACAAAGGACGGGACCATCTTTAGTCCAGTCACTATTATTGAGACAACAATGTCCCTGTATGAGATTCTGATTTTATGAAGCATTTGGAAGAAAAAACTCTCTCTAGCCGGCAAATTTTTAAAGGACGTTATCTGAAGGTCGAACAGGATCAGGTGCAAGCACCCGATGGCAGAACTTATACGCGCGAATACATTCTGCACCCGGGGGCGGCCATGATGATTCCGCTGCTGTCGAATGGAAATGTGGTGATGATTCATCAATACCGTCATGCAGTGAAACAGGTTTTTCTGGAATTTCCCGCCGGTAAGCGCGACCACGGTGAAGAAACTCTGCTGACAGCAAAAAGAGAACTGCTGGAAGAAACTGGTTTTGAAGCCAAAGAATGGAAGTTCCTGACCACAATTCATCCGGTAATTGGCTATTCCAACGAACATATTGATTTGTATCTGGCAAAGGATCTTATTCAGTTAGAACAACGCCTGGATCAGGGCGAATTTATTGAGGTTGTCGAAGTAAAACCTGCGGACTTGATGCGCTTGGTTTACGAGGGAAAAGTCAGCGATGTGAAAACCCAGATCGGGGCTTTTTGGCTTGATAAATTTCTGAGAGGGGAGTGGAATTGAGAGGCGGAAGGAGCCTCTCATGTTCATTCAATCCAAAGACAGTTTTAAAACAAAATCTCAGCTTCAGGTGGGCTCACAGAGCTACACGATCTTCAATCCTCACAAGATTCAGCATCCCAATCTGAAGAAAATCCCGGTGTCATTGAAGGTGCTTCTGGAAAACCTTCTTCGCCACGAAGATGGGCTGCATGTCAGCAAAGCGGATATTGATTCCCTGCTGAGTCTTAGCAAGGAATCTTTAACTCGCGAAATTTCATTCTTCCCGGCGCGTGTACTTATGCAGGACTTTACGGGTGTTCCGGCTGTGGTGGATCTGGCGGCCATGCGCGATGCCATGAAATCTTTGGGCGGCGACCCGAAGAAGATTAATCCGCTGGTGCCAGTGGATTTGGTGATTGATCACTCGGTGATGGTGGATTCTTTTGCGACTCCGAGATCTTTTGATGAAAACGTGAA
Organism: Bdellovibrio bacteriovorus; assembly: GCF_041888015.1. Taxonomy (GTDB): domain Bacteria; phylum Bdellovibrionota; class Bdellovibrionia; order Bdellovibrionales; family Bdellovibrionaceae; genus Bdellovibrio. The sequence continues at coordinate 3,101,138 of NZ_CP168968.1, read as the reverse complement.
GATGGAGTTTGAAAGAAATCACGAGCGCTATGTGTTCTTGAAATGGGGCCAGCAGGCTTTCCAGAACTTCAAAGTGGTTCCGCCAGGTACGGGCATCTGCCATCAGGTGAATTTGGAGTATCTGGGTAAAACCGTCTGGTCTGAAAATGGTTTGGACGGACACACGGCCTTCCCGGATACACTGGTGGGAACTGACAGCCATACAACAATGATCAACGGTCTGGCCGTGTTGGGCTGGGGTGTTGGTGGTATTGAAGCGGAAGCCGTGATGCTGGGGCAGCCTTTGAGCATGCTGATTCCGGAAGTGGTGGGCTTCAAGCTTGAAGGCAAAATGAAAGAGGGTACAACCGCAACGGATCTTGTTCTGACAATCACACAAATGCTTCGCAAAAAAGGTGTGGTGGGTAAGTTCGTGGAGTTCTATGGTCCGGGTTTGGCCTCTATGTCTTTGGCCGATCGTGCAACGATTGCCAATATGGCGCCAGAGTACGGGGCCACGTGTGGATTCTTCCCCGTCGATGAACAGACAATCAAGTATCTGAAGCTTTCCGGACGTGATGCGGCGACAATTGCTTTGGTTGAAGCGTATGCCAAGGAAGCCGGGTTGTGGCGTTCTGAAGAAGCCGAGAAGCACTACCACTTCAATGATACTTTGCAGTTGGATATGTCCACGGTGGAACCCTCATTGGCAGGACCAAAGCGTCCTCAGGATCGTGTGGTCTTGGCGCAGGCCGCGGAAGATTTCTCAAAACAATTGATTTCCGGTTTCCAGGTTTCGGCAGATAAAGCCACCAAGGCGGCATCTGCGGTGACTGTGGATTCTCAGGCTTATTCCTTGGGGCACGGTGATGTGGTCATTGCGGCGATCACAAGCTGCACGAACACGTCCAATCCCTCCGTGATGATCGGTGCCGGGCTTGTCGCCAAGAAAGCGGTGGAAAAAGGCCTGAAGGTCAAGCCGTGGGTGAAGACATCTTTGGCACCGGGGTCACAGGTTGTGACGGATTATCTGGAGCGCGCTGGATTACAGACATATTTGGATCAACTGGGCTTCAACCTTGTTGGCTATGGTTGCACCACTTGCATTGGGAACTCCGGTCCTTTGGAGGCGCCGATTGCCCACGCGGTGGAAAAAGGAAATCTGGTTGTAGCATCCGTTCTTTCCGGCAATAGAAACTTTGAGGGTCGTATCAATCCGCACGTGAAGGCCAACTATCTGGCTTCCCCGATGCTGGTGGTTGCGCACGCTTTGGCGGGCAACATGATGATGGATATTGCCAAAGATTCCCTGGGTAAGGATTCTGCCGGAAATCCGGTTTATCTGAAAGACATCTGGCCCAGCACGCAGGAAATTCAAGACACCATCAATAAGACTGTGGAAACCAAGATGTTTGACGTGCGTTATGGAAATGTTTTTGCCGGTACTGAGGACTGGCAGAAGATTCACACCACGGCGTCGCAGACTTATTCCTGGGAAAAAAGCACTTACATCAAAAATCCTCCGTACTTCGATGGTATGACCGGCAGTCCGGAAAAGCTTCACGATGTTGCAGGGGCCAGAGCTTTGGCGATTCTGGGGGATTCCATCACCACGGATCATATTTCCCCGGCGGGCAGTATTAAGAAGGATTCACCTGCGGGACGTTATCTGACTTCTCACGGGGTGCAGCCCCATGACTTTAATTCTTACGGTTCTCGCCGTGGAAATGATGAAGTGATGGTGCGTGGTACATTTGCCAATATTCGTATTAAAAACGAAATGCTGGCAGGTGTGGAAGGCGGCATGACCAAGTATCTGCCAAGTGACGAAACCCTGGCGATCTATGATGCTGCAATAAAGTATCAGGCCGATGGCACACCGTTGGTGGTGATCGCGGGGAAAGAATACGGCACAGGATCTTCCCGTGACTGGGCGGCCAAGGGAACACGTCTGCTTGGGGTGAAGGCTGTTATTGCGGAAAGCTTTGAACGTATTCACCGCTCCAACCTGATTGGTATGGGCGTTTTGCCATTGCAGTTCCATGCAGGTATGGATCGCAAGACATTGCGCTTGGATGGAACAGAGACATTTGACATCCGTGGTATCGAAATCGGTATGAAACCTCAGCAGGATTTGACGGTGACGATTCGTCGTGCTGACGGCAGTCAGGAAGAAATCAAAGTTCGTTCACGCATCGATACCGCTGTGGAGTTGGAGTACTATAAAAACGGGGGCATTCTTCACTATGTTCTTCGTAAGTTGGTCTAGGTTTTCCTTGTCAGGATCACCTGAATGAGGGAGGAGATTGTCCTGATTTCTTAAATAATAGAAAAATCTGCGCTGGACTCTATGTTAAGTTTCGGTCAAAGCCGAGAAGTATGTCGGATCTGGAGGATCCGACATATGAAAAATATCACAGCATGGTTTCACGGTATCAGAGGTCAACTTCTGTTCGCAGCAGCACTGCCTATTGTTGCATTTGTGATGGTTGGATTCATATCCGTGCGCGGGGTGACGGAAGTTAATACCCTGCTGCGCAGTTCACACAAGGACATCATTCCAAATATTCTTGTGATTGGAGAGCTGAGATTGAATCGAAATGCTTTTGCGCAAAGTTCTTTTGCCGCAATTAATAATGCCATTGAAGGCCGGTCTTTCGACACTCAGCTTGAGGATGCCAGCAGAAGTCTTGAGAACTATAAGAAAGACTTCCAGGACTATTCTAAAGCGACCTTCCAGCCGGAAGAGGCAAAACAATTTGAAGCGGTCAAAGACAAGTTTCCAGAGCTGATTGCGGTGATGGAAAAGATCGTGACCCTGGTGAAGAATAAGGACACTGACAGTATTCATAAGGCAGAGGAATTGTTGCTTGGTGACTTCACAAAGTTGAGTCATCTGGTGGGAACCTTCACCACGGCGGCCTTGAAGATCTATCAGGCAAAGGCGGAGGAAGAGGGGGTTCTGGCTGCCGAGGCGGAATCTTCAGTCAAATGGTGGAATATCGTCACAACAATTGTAGGGAACCTGGTGATATCGGGGACTCTGTTGTGGATCGCTGCCGGGATTTCAAAAACTATTTCAAACATTTCTTCCAAACTGACTGAGGCCAGTCATCATGTTGCCGCAGCGGTGACTCAGATGACCGGAGCAGGAAATAGTTTGTCTCAGTCTTCGACAGAGGCCGCGGCTTCGTTGGAAGAAACAGTGGCCTCGCTGGAGGAGCTGTCCTCAATGGTGCAGATGAATTCAGATAACGCCAAACAGGCAGCCAGTCTGTCGGCTTCTTCCCGTGAGGTGGCTGAAAAAGGACAGGCCGAAATCACGCGTCTGATTTCATCTATGGAACAAATTTCGAAATCATCAATTAAGATCGAAGAGATCATCAATGTGATTGACGATATCGCGTTCCAAACCAATTTGCTGGCCTTGAATGCCGCAGTTGAGGCGGCAAGAGCCGGAGAGCAAGGGAAAGGATTTGCTGTCGTGGCCGAAGCGGTGCGGGCTTTGGCGCAAAGAAGTGCAGTGGCGGCAAAAGATATCAGTCACCTGATCCAGGAGTCTGTTGATCAGGTTGAACAGGGCAGTCAGATTGCTTCAGAGAGCGGTGTGGTTTTGAACAATATCGTGACCTCAGTGAAGAAGGTCTCGGATCTGAATAATGAAATTGCTACAGCCAGCAGCGAACAGACAGCAGGTATCCAACAGATTAGCAAAGCGATGAATCAATTGGATCAAGCCTCACAAAGCAATGCGGCTTCAGCAGAAGAAATTGCCGCAACCAGTGCCGAGATCGACAATATGGCGGTGGTCTCACAACGTCTGACCGTGGATTTAAATAAAGTGGTTCACGGTAAAAACAGAGCTGAAGATACGACTGACTCCAAAGCGGCCTGAGCGAAGGACTGTCGAACTTATAGACGACCTGACAATACAGGGGGGTGGACAGCCTCCCTTTTTTTATAGGAAGCAACAGGTTGCCCTACACTGTCTCAAAATGTGGCAAAGTATTTGCTGGGAAGACTTCGTTCGATAAAAGAAACGGAGTGTATATGAAGAGCGTTCTTAAGTACGGTGCAGTGGCAGCCGTAATGATCGTGAGCCAGACTGCTTCGGCCTCGTTCTGGGGAAAAGTAAAAAATCAGTTTAACGACTGTAAGTATTCCGATCAGGAATACAGCCAGACGTATGCTTACGAAAAAATGGTCACACCTCGTTTGACTGAGCACCTGGGCAGCCAGGAGTTCTCAGAAAACGATTTCTATTCCAAACCTTGGATGCGCGATTTCCGCTATGTGATCGTGATCAATAAATCTGACAAGGGCAGAACCGCGCAGACGATGCGTGTGTATGAATATGGACGTCAGATTATCAATTCTAAAGTTTCCACGGGCCGTGAAGGTCTGGAGCTGAAACGTAAAAACAAGGTTTGTACGGGAGCTCCTGCGAAATCTTATTGGTCTCAAACGCCAACAGGGTATTTCACACCAAAATTCCTGTCCAAAGACCACGTTTCCAGCTCTTGGGATTCATCTATGCCATGGGCCATCTTCTATGACATAGACAACGGTTTGGCTTTGCACGAGGTCTACAAAAAGTATACTGACTATCTGGGTGGCCGTGCTTCTGGTGGGTGTACTCGTCAGGATGCGCAGACTGCGGAAGATCTGTTCAAGCGTGTTGAGGCGACTGAGGGCGCCACCATCCCTGAAATCAACCCGGATGGAACTCCGGTATTGAATGAAGATGGCAGCGTGAAGTATTCAAACAGACAATTCTGGACAAATCAAAGAACGGGCGAAGTTGTGAAATTCAACACGTTCAGTGCTTTGATCATCGTTCAGGATATTCGGGACTAATTTTTAGTCCCGTTCACCATCAGGATAAACGCATATTCGGTGGCCGTTTCTTTCAAACTGTCGAAGCGGCCCGAAGCTCCTCCATGACCGGATTCCATATCGGTCTTCAGAAGAATCATCGAAGTCCCCTTATTATGCTCCCTTAATTTAGGCACCCATTTCGCAGGCTCCCAGTATTGCACTTGAGAGTCATGAAAACCTGTTGTCACCAGCACATTGGGATAAGTCTGATCTTTAACGTTGTCGTAAGGAGAGTATTTACGAATGTATTCGTAGTCCTCTTTCACGTTCGGGTTGCCCCATTGATCGTACTCGCTGGTGGTCAGAGGAATGCTGTCATCAAGCATTGTTGAGATCACATCCACGAAAGGCACCTGCGCCACGATACCTTTGTAAAGATCCGGACGCAGATTCATCACCGCGCCCATCAAAAGGCCTCCGGCGCTGCCACCCATAGCAAACGTATGTTCCGGCTTGGAATACCCATCTTTGATTAAGGCTTCAGTGACGTCGATAAAGTCAAAGAACGTGTTCATTTTATTGTGAACGCGCCCTTGATCATACCAATGGCGGCCCATTTCAGATCCGCCGCGGATGTGCGCTTTGGCGAACACAAAACCGCGATCCACCAGACTGAATACAGAACTGCTGAACCAAGGGTCCATATTCGCACCATAAGAGCCATAGCCATAGACCAGCATGGACGCCGAACCGTCTTTCTTGAAATCTTTTTTCATGATCAAAGAAACTGGAACTTTGGTGCCATCACGTGCTGTGAGGAAGACACGCTCGGTCTTGTAAAGTTCCGGATTATAGTTCGGAACTTCCTTGGTCTTTTTTAGAACCTGCTCCTTGGTTTTTACATTCAAGTCATAGACAGAATCTGGCAGGCGCATGGATTCATAGTTGTAACGCAGCCATTCGGTATCGTATTCGCGATTGTCACCCACAGAGGCCAGATAGCTGGGGTCGGCGAAGTTCAGCTCATAGGGGTTTTGCGCATTGCGGTCGGCAATACGCACCTGAGTCAGACCGTTTTTGCGTTCATCCAAAGCGATGAAGTTCTTAAAGACAGTCACACTTTCCAGATAAACATCCGTGCGATGTGGAAGCAGTTCTTTCCAGTGCTTTTCATCCGTGTGGGTCGGGTCTGCCACCATCAGTTTGTAGTTCGGCGCATTTTTGTTGGAAATGACGTAGAACTTGTCGCCGCCATCTGTGACAGAGTATTCGTGAGAACGCTCACGAGGGTTGAAGACCTTGAATTTTTCCAGTGGTTTGTCTGCCGGAAGGAACTGCACTTCGGTGGTTAAAGTGCTGTAGGATGTGATGTAGATGTATTTCTCGGACAGGGCTTTATACACATATACACTGAAGGTGTCGTCTTTCTCGTGGTAGATCAGATCCTTCTTGTGGGTTTTGATATTATAGCGATAGATCTTTTCCGTGCGCAGGGTTTCCGGGTGCTGTTCGGAATAGAAGATCGTTTCATTGTCGTTGGCCCAGGACAGATTGCCGGTAACGTTTTCAATTTTTTCAGGAAGAGTTTTGCCGGTCTTGAGATCCTTGAAATAGATCGTATAGAAGCGGCGACCCACTGTATCCACGGCATAGGCCATCATCTGCTGATTCGGACTCATGCGAGGACCGGTCGAACTGAAGAAGCTGTGGCCCTTGGCCAGCTCGGGGACATTGATCAGAATTTCTTCCGGTCCCTGCGGGCCCCCTTTGTGGCGGGTGTGCAAAGGATATTGCTGCCCAACTTCATAACGGGCTGAATAGTAGTAGTCACCATCTTTGGCCGGAACGAAAGACTCATCCTCTTTCACGCGGCCTTTCAGTTCCTGGAAGATTTTTTCCTCCAGTTCTTTGGCAGACTTCATCATGGATTCGGTATAAGCATTTTCTTTTTTCAGATAGTCGACGACCTTCGGGTTTTCGCGCTCGCGCAACCAGAAATAATCATCCATGCGGATATCGCCGTGTTTGGAAAGCTGTGTGGTGACTTTTTCAGGTTTCGGATAATCGAGATAGTTTTTATGCATGCAGGACACTCCCAGAAGAACAATAAGATAGACACTTCTTTTCATTCAAAAAAGCTATCATTGTCTTCCGGGAGTGTGAAGCATTTGCCACTGTTAAGGTCTAGCCTCTCCTGACGGTGAAGGTCTGGATTTTCGCAGGCCCTCTTTCCCGGCGGCGCGGTTGTACGCTTCCAGGAAGGTCGTGCGGGCGAACTCTTCAATGGAGGTTGCCGTGGTGTTCTTTTTGTCGCGTTGAACGGTGCCACTGATGGTCCCGTTGCCAAAAGAAATACCCATTTCAATAATGGCTTCAGCCCAATCCTCAGTCATGCCTGCGCCAATCAGATAGTTGCGCATTTCTGCGGAAGGAACTTCGACGTACTCCAGATCCGGTTTGTTGATTGCATTTCCCAGGGCCTTCATGATCTCCAGGTGATTGATTTCGCGTTCTCCCAAGAGGTATTCAATATTGTGGGACTTGAAGTCCGGGTTCATCAGTAAAAAAGCGGCTCGGGCGGCGATGTCCCGTGTGGCAACCATGTGCATGGGAACTTCGGCGGGAATGATTCCGAAGTACCGGTTCATCGACAGAATGCTGGGAATGCCGGCCAGCAAGTTTTCCATAAAGTAAGTGGGGCGCAGATGAACGATGTCAGCATGAGTGATGGCGTTCAATCTTTCTTCCTGATCATGCAATCCCAGAACCGGCCCCGTGCCGCTTTCCAGATCTGCACCGATACTGGAAAGGTTGACGACTTTTTTGACTCCCGCTTCCTCAATGGCTTCGGCAATCACTTCACCGAATTTATTTTGATAAAAGCGCAACTCAGTAGCAGCCATGTTCGGAGGAATCATCGTAAAGATGGCCGAGCACCCACGCATGCAGTCCATCAGGAAGCCGACCTCGTTGGCATCACCTTGCGCCAGCTCAGCACCGCGAAAAGCGTCTTTATTGGGGAAATGGCGGGCCACGCAGCGAACTTTCTGATCATTGGCCAGCAGATGTGCGGTGATTTTAGAGCCGATGTTGCCCGTGGCTCCCATAACGAGAATCATAAAAAAACCTCCTTGTTAGAAACCCATGGTAACTGGGAGACAAGGAGGTTCTGAACTTACAATTAAGCAAGGACTTCTAGCGGCTGGATTTGGCGTCAGTCAGCAGTTGTTCTGCGTGAGCCAGAGATGTCTTGGAAATCTTCTCGCCACTGATAAGGCGGGCGATTTCCTGAACACGATCCTTTTGTTTGAGTTCTGACACAAGCATGCTGACGGAATCCTTCTGCGGAGACTTCTGAATAAAGAAGTGGATATCCCCGAAGGCCGCCACTTGCGGAAGGTGAGTCACGCAGACAACTTGCTGTCCTTTGGCAATCGTGCGCAACTTGCGACCCACTTTTTCAGCAGTTTCACCAGAAACACCCGTATCCACTTCATCAAACAGATAAGTGCGTGGTTGATTGCTAGATCCAACCACACGCTTCAAAGACAGAAGGATACGACTCAGCTCTCCTCCGGAGGCGAACTTCGCCAAAGGGCGTTTGGCATCTTTTGCGGAGGTCTGGCTGAGGAACTCAACATCACTCAATCCCGTGGAGGCCAGCTCTTGCAGTTTTTCGGTCATGACATGGAAGGTGACGCCTTTCATGTTCAGATCCAGAAGTTCTGCATTCACACTGTCTGCCAGCAGTTCTGCGCCTTTTTGACGGCGCTTGTGCAGTTCGGTGCCCAGAGTTTCCAATTCTTTCAGAAGAACGGCGGCTTCTTTTTTCAAAGACTCTACTTTGGATTCAGAATTCTGCAGGTTGGAGATTTCAATTTCCATCTCCATCAAAGCTTTCAAAATATCATCCACAGTCGAGCCATATTTTTTCTGCAGCTTGCGCAGATCGCTCAGGCGACCTTCGGCTTCTTCCAGGCGTTGTGGATCGGCATCAATCTTGTTCGCGTACTGGCGCAGATCATAGATGCTTTCATCAATCAATGTTTTTGCCTGCTCCAGATTTTCCAGCTTGGCTGCGATTTGCGGGTCCACGCTGGAAAGATCCAAACCTTTTTTAAGGATGGCATTCAGTCGGCTGATCGCAGAATCATCGTCATTGTACAACGCCGCTTCTGCCTGATCCACGAAAGAACCAATGCGGTTGGAGTTTTTAAGCTTTTTAACTTCCACTTCCAACGCCTGATCTTCACCCGGGGACAGATCCAGATTGGCGATTTCGTCACGCTGATAGGTCAGGAAATCCAGACGCTGGGCTTTTTGTTTCGCATCACTTTCAAGTTTTTTGATTTCAGCAAAGATTGCGTGATAGCGGTTGAACTTTTCAGTGAAAAGCAAACGCTTGTCCCAAGTGCCTGCATACTGATCCAAAAGATCCAGATGATAGTGCTTGGACATCAAGTTGCGGTTTTCATGCTGTCCAGTCATTTCAATCAGCGGAGCAGAATGACCGGCCAGTTCCACCATCGGGGCGACGATGTCTTTAAGGCTGTTTAAAGTGCTTAGACTGCCGTTCAGATAAACTTTGGATTTGTCACCGGCACTTAAGATGCGACGAACGATCAAAGTGCTTTCGTCGGCGTCAATACCCATATCGTGCAACATCTTTTGAATGTCCGGGCGAGCCGAGATATCAAAAGACCCTTCGATGGTGGCTTGGGTGGAGCCGGTGCGAATGGTGTCGCTGGAACCCTTTCCCCCCATTAGCAGGGACAGACTTTTTAACAAAACGGATTTACCGGCACCGGTTTCACCGCTCATGATGTTCAGCCCATCTTTGAAAGAGATGTGCAGACTGTCGATAATTGCAAAATTGGATACCTTCAACTCAAGTAACATAATCTTTATTTCCTATAAGATCAGTTTCGATCGCCGAACTTTAGTTTTTCACGCAGCAAGTGGAAGTAGTTGTGATTGGGTTCACGAACCATCCAGTGGTCGTAACAAGAACGACTGATCACCACTTCGTCTTCTGCGGTGATTTCAGTCATTTTTTGTCCGTCCACGATAAAGTGCGCCTTTTGGGTTTTGCCTTCCAATTTAAAGGACAATTCCTTTTCATCAGGGAAGATCAAAGGGCGCGAGGTCAGACTGTGAGGCGCCACCGGAGTCACAATAAACACCGGCGATTCAGGATGGCAAATAGGCCCACCCGCTGCAAGGTTGTAAGCTGTGGAGCCGGAAGGGCTGGCCACGATAAAACCATCGGCCTTCACCTGGCTGACCAGGAATTTTTCAGAATAAATAGCCGTGTTGATCAATTGAGACATCGAGCCTCTTTCGATCACCATGTCGTTCAGGGCGTGGTGCTCTTCACGCACTTTTCCTTTGCGCAGAATTTTCGCAAAGATCATAGAGCGCGGACGTTGCACCATTTTCCCGTCCAGAGTTTTTTCGATGATCTCAAAGCAGGAATCTGCGTTGTGAGCGGTCAGGAAACCTAAGGAGCCCATGTTGAAGCCCAGAATAGGAACACTGCGACCTTCCAACAGACGAACGGCACGCAAATAAGTCCCATCCCCGCCAAGAACGATCACAAGCTTCAGGTCATCCATGTGCTTTTTGGTTTTTGCCGCTTTCGTGCCCGCGACCACTTTCTGATCTGGACAAGTAAAGACGTCAAAGCCACGTTCTTTCAAAAACTCCGCAACCTTCTTAGCCAAAGAGACCGCTTGCGCAGTCTCCAGGCGATAGACCAAGCCGATGCTTCCGTTATCCTTCAGAATCAGCTTGCTCTGTTTGTAGTCTTTGTTCATCGAACTTTTCTTCATTAAATCAATCCATCACGACGCAAAAGAGCGTTTGGATCCGGCTCACGACCGCGGAATTTCTTATACAAATCCATCGGGTGTTCGGTGCCGCCACGGCTCAGGATGTTGTCTTTGAACTTCTTGGCGACTTCCTGATTGAACAGGCCTTTTTCCTTGAAGTACTCAAAGGCATCCGCATCCAGAACCTCAGCCCATTTGTAAGAGTAGTATCCTGCAGAGTAGCCACCTGCAAAGATGTGTCCGAAGCTGCAAGAAGAATTCGCGCCTTCCACCTTAGGGAACAGACGAGTCTCGGCCGTGGCCAGTTCTTCAAATGCATCGACGTCTTTGATTGTCGCAGGGTCTGTGGAATGCCATGCCATATCCATCAAGCCGAATTGCAGTTGACGGCAGGACATGTAACCCGCTTGGAACTTCTGTGAACGTTTTAGTTTTTCAATCAGTTCCGCAGGCATTGGCTGGTCGGTTTCATAGTGACGGGCAAAGATATCCAAGCCCTCTTTTTCGCCCACCCAGTTTTCCATAATTTGGGATGGAAGTTCCACGAAGTCCCAGTAAACATTCGGGCCGCTCAGGGAAGGGTAGGTGCATTCAGACAGCATGCCATGCAAAGCATGACCGAACTCATGGAACAAAGTGCGAACTTCGTCGTAAGTCAGCAGGGAAGGCTTGGTCGGAGTCGGTTGAGTGAAGTTGCACACGATGCTGACGTGCGGACGTTTCATTTTGCCTTCGATCAGACCCTGATTGCGGAACTGAGTCATCCATGCACCGCCTTTTTTCGTCTCGCGCGGGAAGAAGTCTGTGTAGAACAGACCCATGTATTTGCCGGAAGCTTCTTCGAAGATTTCGTAAGCTTTCACTTCCGGGTGATACACCGGAATGTCTTTGTTTTCTTTGAACGTCAAACCGTACAGTTTTTTGGCGTGAGCAAACACACCTTCAACCACGTTTTCAAGCTTGAAGTAAGGGCGCAGATCTTCTTCGTTGAAAGCGTATTTTTCCTCTTTCAATTTTTCAGAATAGTAAGCCACGTCCCAAGGTTTGATTTCAGTCAAACCGTCCAGTTTGTTGGCAAACTCTGTCAGCTCCTGCACATCTTTCAAACCTGCATTTTTGGAAGCGGCCAAAAGCTTGTTCAGGAATTCCATCACAGTTGTTGGATTCTTCGCCATGCGTTCTGCCAAAACGAAATCCGCGTGCGTGCTGAAGCTCAGGATTTTCGCACGCTTGTTACGAAGCTCCACAATTTTCAAAACGTTGGACTGATTGTCGAATTCGCCCTTGTAGGCTTTGGAAGAAAACGCACGCCACATTTTTTCACGAAGTGCACGGTTTTTCGCATAAGTCATGAACGGCAGGTAAGAAGGGATCTGTAGATTGAAGAACCATTTGCCCGCATGGCCTTTGGCCGCCGCTTGAGCTGCAGCGCCTTCCAGAATGCCTTCTGGCAGACCATCGACGTCTTCTTTTTTATCCAGCACCATTTCAAAAGAATTGGTCGCTTTCAAAACATTCTCAGAGAATTTCGGACCAAGAACAGAAAGCTCCTGATCGATCTGACGAAGGGCTTCTTTGTCAGTCTCGTTCAACAAAGCCCCGTTGCGAGTGAAGGACAGATAGGTTTTTTCCAAAAGACGGTTTTGTTCGCCATTCAGGTTCAAGGAAGCGCGTTTGTCGTAAACCATTTTTACGCGATTGAAGATCTCGGCATCCAAGGAAACATCAGAAGCCAAAGCCGTCAGCTTCGGATAGATATCCTGCGCCAAGGCCTGCAAAGCTTCATCGGCATGAGCGACTTCCAGATTGCTGTAGATCGTGGAAATCTGATCTGCCAGCAAAGACGCCGCTTCCAACGCCACGATGGTATTTTCAAAATCAGGAGCCGCAGGATTGGCTTTGATCTTTGCCACATTGTCTTTGGCAATTTTGATCGCTTCTTCCACAGCAGGTACGTAGTGCTCTACTTTGATCAGATCAAAAGGAGCCGCCTGGTCTTTGTTTGTGAAGGGTTTTAAAAGAGGATTAGTCGTATTCATAGGAACCTCCAAAGAGTGATAAAACACCCCTCTTTTTTTCCATGAAAACAGAGCGAAATAAAGGGAAAACCACGGATTAAAAAATGACTCAACAGGGCACCACCGACCAGCCTAAAAAGCAGTACTTTAAAGGCTTTCACGGCTATCCCTAGGTACTGTTGGGGAGCTTTCAAAAAGAAAGGGCCCTCAGTGGTTTTACCTTCTGAGGGCCCATGATGTTGCGGCGTATTATTCCGTTAAGACGGTCGAGAGTCCGCCGCGGCTCTCTAGTTTTTTACACAGACGCCCAAGTTGGAGCCAGCAATCACTTGGCGGCAGGTCGCCCCTGTGTCGCAAGAATTGGCTTGGCTCAAAATGCAGCTGCGGGTCAGGTTCTGGGAGCAAGAACCGAAGCTGTTGGGTGCCGATGGAATATTGGAATACTGAGGGAAGTTGGTCGCCACTTGAGGTGCCGCCGGAACGTAGCTCCAGATGTAACCGTAAGTGTAACCATTGCTGTAAGACCAGTAGAACAACTGACCTGGAGGATTATCATAGATCAAGTTCTGCTGAATACAGCCTAGGCCCATCGTGCCGTTGTAGGTCGGAAGATAGTTGCGAGGGCATCCGCAGAAACCCTGATCCATAAAGACGTTATTGTAGTTGTAGCCGTAATTGTAGCCATAGCCGTAGCCGTTGATGTACGGGAAGCTATAAGGCTGGAAGCCCTGATAATAGCCATAGGCATTTGTATTACAGTTTGTAGTTCCGTTGATACAGTTCAGTTGCAACGGAGTTGTGGCTGTCGTTTGATTTGTGCCGCCGCCATCTTTGTCCGGTTGGCAGGCTGCCAAAGCGAAGACAGTGAAAACCAAATAAATGAGCCTTTTCATAAAGCACTCCCATAGTTAAAAAATCTTTCAACAAAGTTACCTACTCCAAGTTTCGTGCCCTCGATGCAGATACTCAGGTGCCATATATTCGTCCTCACTCCCAGAATTTACAAAAAAAAGCCCTAAATCGTCACTGAGCGCCCTAAAAGGTACGAACCTACTTTCGGGTTGGCAGATGGCTGGATCCCCTTTACCCTATGGGGGTAATGTTCGAAAGGAGTCGATCATGATGAAGTACATTGGATGTGTGATGGCTTTGCTTATGGCTGTACCTGGCCAGGCGGCGATTTCTTCTAAAAATACAAAACCTGTTGCGACAAAAATTCTGAGTGGTGAAGGCGCAAGCTTCGGCGGTTTGGCTGGCAGTTCCTTCACGTTGGTGGATGTGCGCAGAACTGCAGATGCCAAAAAGAAAGTCGAACGACTGGTGTTTGATGTCGGTGATATGAACGGAGCTCCATTGCGGGGGTGGCCGGGATATTATTATGCAGAGCTAAAAAAGAATCCTCAGCGTTTGGTGATCGATTTTGCGCAAATGCCTCGTTCAAATGTGGACCAGAGCAAACTGGCGGCGATCATGAAGTCCTCTATGGCGGTGTCCCGCACGCAGATGAGCTTGGATCCGGTGGACAGTTCTTTGAACCTGACCATGGATCTGAAGAAGAACACGAAGGTGCGTGTTTATCAGGTCGCGGGTAAAAAAAGCACCAGCAAAGTCGTCGTCGATTTGATCACGGAGTAGGAAGTGAGTGCTCGCGTCCTAATTTCAGCGGTCCTGCTCTTGACGGCAACTTCGGCTCAGGCTCGCGTCTTCAATATCAATAAAGAAACTTTTGCCGCCTACTTCGGTGTGGGGGCGGGTGGTTCCCAGGTTGGAACGGGTGCCTTGGACAATGAGGCCTCTAGTAGCGTCACGTACAGTGGCACTGTGAACTATAACTATACGGGCGAGTTCGGATTTATTTATTCACGTCCCGCAGCCAGTCTGCGTTTTGGATTTGAGGTTTTGAAGCCTACAAATCTGGAAGGCTCCAGTGCTGAAAATGCGGGGACAGAACTTTACAGCGCCAACAGTGAAATTCTGGGCTATGCCCCGAAGATTGCGCTGGAGCTGAATCTGCATGGCAATAACACCTCTCGGTCCTTTGTGTCTGTGGGTGTGGGAACCGCCAGCATCACTTTGAAAAATGACTACACGCTGACGGCGGCAGGCCAAGCGGCTTATCCCGGGGTTGCAGATCACGGAATTGAGGCCAAAGGCTCTGCGACGATGATCAATGCCTCTTTGGGGTATGAGGGACTGCTGACTGACACGACCACGATTGTAGTGGAGTTTGGCTATCGTCAACTGAACATCGACAATCTGGAATACACCAAGTCGGTCACAACATTTAAAGGTCCGGTCAGTAGCGGTGACAAGGTCACTGACATTTCCGGTGGCAGTCGGGACTTGAATCTTTCCGGCGGCTATATCACTCTGGGTTTCCGTTTTTATCTCTAAAGGAGTCAGCAGCATGAGTGCTCTTTATCGTCTTAAGGGACTCGAATATTCGTATCTGTGGAACGGTGAACAAGTGCCGGTTCTTAAAGGCATTGATCTGGAGCTGGAAAAAGGATGCTTCACCTGCATCGTCGGACCCAGTGGAACTGGAAAAACCACGTTGTTGAATCTGTTGGGACTGATCGACACCCCCAGCAACGGACATCTGGAGTTTGCCGGTGAAGACGTCACACACTTGAAGGAATCCGAAAAAGAAAATGTCCGTCTGCATAAGGTCGGCTTTGTTTTTCAATCTTTCTATCTGATTCCGACGTTAACGGTTCTGGAAAACACGTCTTATTTCTTGCCTTCTTTGGGTTATAACCAGGTCAATGCGCACAAAGTGGCGATGGAAACGCTGGACCTGCTGGGGCTGGCGGACCATGCGAAAAAGAAACCTCTGGAACTTTCCGGCGGCCAACGCCAGCGCGTCGCGATTGCACGTGCGATCGCGAAAAAGCCGGCAGTGGTTCTGGCCGACGAACCCACGGCCAATCTGGATTCGGTAACGGCGGAAAAGACCATCAACGCATTTAAAGAATTGCAGAAGTCTGAAAATACCAGCTTCATTTTCTCAACTCATGATTCGCATCTGGTCAGCTTTGCCAAGTCTGTGTATCGCATGAAAGACGGGCAGATTGATAAAGGAGCTGTGTAATGTTGGAACTTCTGAAAATCTCCTGGAGAAATCTGTTTCGTAATCCGCGCAGAACCTGGGCCAGTCTTTGTACGGTGGCTTTGGGGGCGGCAGGTCTTTTGATCTATCAAGGATTCAACACCGGAGTGATGAATCAGTACCGCGAAAACGTCATTCACGGTTACTACGGATACGGTCAGGTGTTTCCGCAAAACTATTACGGCAAGGTTCATGAAACGCCGTGGAAACTGTGGTTTGAAAACCCCGAAGAGATCGAACAGCAGATTCGCAGCTCTTCGGCAGTGACTCAGGTGTTCCCGCGCGTGTCCTTCTACTCGTTCATTGTTAAGGGAGGTATCACCCTGGGCGGTAAAGGGGAGGGTGTTATTCCGGAAAGAGAAAACACTTTCTTTACGGAAATGAACTTTATCGAAGGTCATGATCTGCAAGGACAGGATCAGATCATTCTTGGAAAAGGTCTGGCGGAAAGTATTGATGCCAAAGCGGGTGATGTGGTGACGCTGCTGACCCAAACAGTGAACGGACAGTTAAACGGTGCGGATCTGACTGTGGCCGGGATCTTCTTCACGGGTAAAAAGATCATTGATGATTCTTTCTATCGCGTGGATTTAAAACAAGCCCAGCAGTTGTTGGACACCAATCGTGTGGAAATGTTCTCGCTGGCAACCAAGGGTGTGGAAGCTTGGCCTCAGGTGGACAGTGACCTGCGCAAAGTGAATCCACAACTGGAATCCGTTCCGTTTGAGATTCTGGATAAGAACTATTATCAGAACTCGGTGGACTTCCTGAATGCGCAATTTTCTTTCATCAGATCCATCATTCTTGTGATTGTCGCGATGGGGATCTTCAATGTGATTTCCACAGGCTTGCTGGAAAGAGCGGGCGAGATGGGGGCTTTGCGCGCCAATGGTGAAAAGCGTAGCCGTCTGTTTAAGATTCTGATGATCGAAAACAGTTTGCTGGGTATTTTGGGTGGATTCCTAGGGATTTGCATCGCGATTTTGGTGGATGCTACATTGCTGCGACAGGGGATTCCGATGCCACCAGCTCCGGGGATCACTCGTCAGTTCTTTGTCTTTCTGGATATTCAGGCGGGACACTATATCCAGGCCTTGTTGTTGCCGATGATTGCCACTGTCCTAGCGAGCTTGTGGCCAGTGCGGAAGCTTTTAAAGAAATCAATTCCGGAACTTTTACGCTCAACATAAAATATTTCAAAGAAAAAGCGGTCACGAAGGCCGCTTTTTTATTCTGTTTTCGCAATACCCGCACTGTTGAATTTTTGCACGCGGCTGTTGCCGAACTCGGCGACGTAGATATTTCCAAAATCGTCCAGAGTGATTCCTGTGGGCTGTGTCAGTTGGCCAAAGCTTATTCCGGGCTGACTGATGGTGGTGATGCTTTGGCCTGCGGGATTGAGTCTGGTGATATTATTGTTTGCGAGATCGGTGACGAAAATTTCATCCTGGGCATTGATGGCGACACCGAAGGCCATATCAATGCCTTCCTGACCGGCAGGAAGCTCCCATGCGACTGTGTTGTCGGCATTGACTTTGACCAACGCGCGATAGGGCCCCAGAATGACCGCGCTGGCAGAGTCGACGATAACGACACCGCCGTCTTTGGTGACAGAAATTCCAACAGGAGCAGCAACTTTACCCTGCGCCAAAGTGCCCAGAGGATCTCCGGCTGTTGAAAATTTTTTGATTTTCTTATTTGCAGCATCAGGGGCGTAGATAGTTCCCTTACTGTCACAGTGAAGATCATAAAAGACTGTACCCGTCGCAAAAGTCAGATCCTTAGCGCCATTCTTATCAAAGCGCTTGATGCCTCCTGCAAACTCGCTGACATAGGTGTTGCCGGCATTGTCTCGCGCCACTGCCAGTGGCTGTTTTAACGTGGGCCCAAAGCTGCGCAGGGGCATCCCGGTATCCCGGTCGAAGACCCGAACGTCACTCCAGTGCCCTGCAAAAATCTCGTTTCCAACCACAGAAAAAGTCAATGGATTGCCGACAGGTAAATAAGCCGTACCGCCACCCAAAGCGCCATCTTGAGAGTACACAGTCGCGCCGCTGCTATTCAGTGCAAGAAGCCGAGTGCTGCCGCCACCAATTTCGGCAATCAGAATTTTTCCATCGTCCAGAACTGCAAGGTCCCCCGTTTGAGAGCTCTGAGGAAGAAGAATTTGGGAGTCATAGCTCCCATCGGGTTTAAACTTTTGCAGGCGCTGAGATGCCCCATCGGTCGCCCAGATATACCCGCCGGAATCGACAGTGAAAGATTCCAAGTGGCCAAAGAACTCGCCGTTGCCCAGCCCGCTGCCCATTCCATAGGCCTTCATCAGATTGCCAGATGTTTTATTGTAGAGCCGGACCTGGTCGAAGTAGTACATGCCGAAATAGATATTGTCGGCGGAATCAAAACGGATTTGGTGGACGTCGGGATTTTCAAGACTTCCGCCGGACAGCTCTCGGGAGAATTCCATGAAGGTCCCCAGGGAGTTGCCATTGCTGTCAAATTTCAAAACAGACTCCGTGGAAGGAGCGGGCGAGGCTCCCTCATCGCGGGCTACAACATAGATGATCCCCTGAGAGTCCACGCCAAGAGTGGTCGGATAAAAGCTGGAATGATTAAGAAGTTGGACTTCTTTGATGGTCGTGCCTTCAGACGTATAGATCAGAATTTTCTTTTTAAGTGTATCAAGGGCGACAAATCTATTACCTGTGGACGGGCGGATCTTTGCTATTTCCTCAGCAGCAAAGGGCGCTTTCCCCAAGGGAAAGTTGCCTTTGATCTCTTTTGGTAGTTGCTCGTCGGTTAATGATGCTGGCGATATTTTGCCAAAAGTATCCAGACTCAAAGTGCAGGCCGAGTTAAAAATTAGAATAGTCAGGATGAGGATTATTTTAATCGATCCATCGAGCATATTGCTGCCTTTGTGATAGAATAACGTCCAGCTTCATAAGACTTTTCGGAGTTAAACCAAGGGTCCTCGAGTTATTCCGAGCAAAGTTAGCATCCTAAGAGCTTTTTACTGCTCCGGGAAATCCCCTCAGAAGCGTTACGGGCCGGTAAGAAAGCTCAAGGATTGTTTCTGAGTCGGATACCAGCAGACGTTGTCTCAAAGTGATCACTTTTTAGTCAGCAGTGCCAAAATGACGTTTTAGCCCCACTTCTAGAGTCTGAAATCTAATTCAATGGTTCCCATGGCCTTCAGAATGCGGTACGGGACTTGCTTGGTCCTTCTTACGGAGTGAAATAATATGCGAGTCTCTGTCCTGGTGAATTCAAAAGCAGGCTCTGTGAATGCAGAGTTGATCGAGGCGAAGGTGCGTGAAGCTCTTTTCCGCTGCGATCTGCGTTTCTGTCGTCCTTCGACGATGATGGAGATGTTTGATTTTGTTCAGGAAGAGATGGCCCAGAAAACCGACCACTTTATTATTTGTGGTGGGGATGGGACCATCAATGTAACTTTGCAGTGCCTGATGAAATATCAGGATGGTGCACATATTCCACCAATAGCCATTGTTCGCTCTGGAACTGCGAACGATCTGGCGCATGAGATTGGTGTTTCTCATCGAATCGATACCGCTGTCCGCAATATCTTTGAAGGTGTCGTTAAGAATATTGATGTGATTGAAATCACAGCTCAGGATCAGCGTGCATTCATGCTGACAAACGGAGGCCTGGGGCTTCCGGCGAAAGCGGCAGAGCTGGCGAATAAATTCCGCTCCAATTTGCAGGCATTGGCGAACAACCCGAAGTCGGCAAAGGCGTATCGTTTCCTGGCGGAAAAAAGCTATCATGCCGTGAAGAAAATGGGTCCGAGCGTTTATTCCATGATGACCGCCGAGGCGATCCGCACCTGGAACCCCGAGGGCTGGGGTTTGGAAATTGAAATTCCCGGTAAGGTGAACGTTGAAACGACCTCTCCTATTGTCCTGGTCAACAATCAGCAGAAAATCGGTTCCAGCTTTGTACCGGCTCCATTCACATCCAACACCGATGGAACTGTAAATTTACTTCTATCTGAAACCAACAATATCCCTTCGCAGGCTTTGGCGGCTTATCATATACGTCGAGGCACCGTCGAGAAGTCTCCGGCATTTAAGTCTTTTGAACTCAAAGAGTTCAGACTAAAGAGCCAGAATCCCCAGCGCTCTTTGACTTTCTTTGGGGATGGCGAGATCCTTCTCAGAGACGTTCAGGAAATCACAGTCCGCTGCATTCATCGCGGACTTCCCGTGATGGTCCGGCAATAGTTCTATCTGGAGGTCACAGTGACCAAACCACGCATTCTCGTTACCGGGGGCACAGGCTTCCTCGGCAAACGAGTTCTTCCTTTGCTTCGTGAAAAATTCGAAGTCGATGTGTTGTCCCGTTCTGGCAAGACAGAAGTCCAGGGGGATTTGTGCCAGTGGAATGCCGGTCTGGACCTGGATGCGTTGCGGGCCAAGAACTACTCCGTCTTTTTGCATATGGCAGGTCTGTATGATCTGACGGCGGCGAAGGTCGATTGTTATCAGCATAATATTTCGGCAATGGGGACAGCCCTGAAGGTTGCCGAAGCTCTGCACATTCCCTTCTTCGTTAATACCAGTACCGTTGCGGCCGGAATCAACTCCAACTTGGGAGTAGTTCGTCCTCACGATTTGAATTTTGCCAAACCTTTCCCTGATGCCTACTCTGAATCCAAAGCGCATGGCGAGCAGGTTCTGCACAATTGGCCGGTGGAGTACACCACCGGGCGCATCAATCTGCGTTTGGGAGTTCTGGTCGGTGACACCAAAACAGGGGCGATTGAAAGAATCGACGGGCCTTATCATGCGGCAGAAGCTTTCAATAAAATTCGCGCAGTGGTGGAATCCATTCCGACGTCGCTGCCACTTCCAGGAAATGAAAAGACCCGCTTGCCCTTGGTGCCAGTGGACAAATGTGCGGAAGCGATTGTGAAGTTTTGCGAGTGGGCCGAGCAAACTAAACCGCAGGGGTATCAGAGCTTCCATGTGACTCCGAATCAGGGGTTGGCGATCCGTGATCTTTACACGTCCGCCTTGAAATCCCAGGCGATCCCACACAAGGGTGTTGTCCTGGTGGATAAGATTTCTGAAGCTTTAATTTTGAAAATTTCCAGTTTCATCGCGCGATTCCCGGAAGAAGAATTGCACTATCTGATGAACTTCCCGGTTTACGACACCACGGCAACTCGTGAAATATTAGGCGAAACGTGGTGCCCTGAATTCTTCCAATACGAACAAAAGTTTTGGAGCGGCTATGAAGCGTACGTATCGAATCGCTGAGATCAGTTTTGGTCGCCCGCACTGGGATGCCGCTTATGAATTTGACTTCGCGGGGGACCATTACGAGGTTCAACGTTTTAGCGCCAACTTCTCTGTGGAAACGGTGAAAAGACTGATCGCAACCCTGCGTAATCAGGTCGATGCCTTTGCTTTAACCAGCTTGCCACCGGTGATCAAGTTGGATCAGAAAAGTTATGTGCACAGGCAGTATCTTGAAATTATGGCAACACCTTCGCCGGTGCCGTTATGCGACGGAACGGGATTGCGTGAAATTGCCAATATCAACTCGCTGGTAAAACATATCGAATCCGGCAGTATTCAGCCCGAGCGGGGAACCTTCTTCCCAACAGCCGTGCTTTCAACGGAACTGGAAGAATACATTCGCCACCGTTATCGCAAGTCCGTGTATATCGGGGATGCCTATTCGTTGCTGGGACTTCCGTGGATGATTCAGCCCTTTCCGGGGTTGATGACGATTTCAAAGCTGGCTTTGAACGTCGCCAACATCAAGGATCTTAAAAACAACACTCCGTTGGCACAAAGTAAGTTGCAGAGAATCAGTCGTTCTTCTTTGGCAGCCCAGGTCGAAGACGTACAGTACGTCTTCTGCGATCTGCCTCTTTTGTTACTCTTTGATGCAGCGACGGATTTTGTGCGAGGCAAGGATCTGGTGATCTGGTCATCGCATCCTGCGATGGAAGAAGAGGCCAAAAAGTATTCCCCACGCAGCATCATCAATTTGTTTCCGGAAAACTATCGAGTGCATCCGTACATGAACTATTCTGTTTTGGATGCGATGTTGCGCCTGTCCCATAAACGCACGGCTGCTTTATCCATCGAAGAATGGGAACAGCTTATCACTGAAGATGTGGAAATCCGTCAGGTGGCGCGTAAATATGTGATGACTCGAAACTCGTCCACTCAGACAAAGATTTCCCAAGGAATCAATTCTGTTCGCAATAAAGTATTTAAGCAGCCCGAACCTGACTTTGCCTTTGTGATTCATGCGCTGTCACACAATGACTTTATGCATGTCCCAGGATTGGGTGTTCTGAAGCACATGCCGAAAGAGTGGAATGATTCCTTCGACCGTATGGCTGCGAAAGCTCCGCCATTTGTCTATGGCCACATCAAGCACATCATCAGTGCGGAAAGTGGCAAAGAGATCAACGGAATCATTTATGCTTTACCTGCGACACCGAAGGTGCTGAAAGCTTCTGATCCGGAAGTGATCTACCGCAAGATTGAAAATATCTGCTACGACGCTGCCAACAGGGGCGCGAAAATGATCGGCCTGGGTGCTTACACTAAAATTGTGGGTGATCAGGGTGTGACGATCAATCAGAACAGTCCGATTCCGGTGACAACTGGAAACAGCCTGAGTGCTTCGGCCACCTTATGGGCCTTGGCGGACGTCGTGCAACGAATGCATCTGTTAAAGCAGAATCCAGAAACAGGTTATGTCGATGGCATGGCCATGGTTATCGGGGCCACGGGCTCCATCGGAAAAGTTTCCGCCAAGCTGCTTTCCATGATCTTTAAAAAACTGTGCCTGGTGGCGCCACGTTTGAACCGTCTGGAAGAACTGAAGCAGGAAATCCAGGCGATGTCGCCGAAGTGTGAAGTCATTGTGACTACGGACGCCAACGAACTGGCTCCGGACGCCGATGTCTTGGTGACGGCGACCTCTGCATTTGATCAGAAGATAGTGGACGTAATGCGCTTGAAGGCGGGTGCTGTGGTCTGCGATTGTTCGCGTCCACTGGATTTTGATATCGAAGACGCCAAGAAACGTCCGGATGTTTTGATCATAGAGTCAGGTGAAGTTGTTTTGCCGGGACCTGTGGAAATGAACTTTGAAATGGGTCTGCCCGGCAAAGCCGTATATGCCTGTCTTGCAGAAACAGCCTTGTTAACCTTGGAAGGTCAGTACGAGCCTTTCACCATGGGGCGTGATATTGAATGGAACAAGGTCAAACAGATCTATCGCATGGCCAGACGTCATGGGGTTCAGTTGGCCGCGATCCAGGGGCACACCGGCATTATTACCGACAAGGAAATTGCCCTGACCCGGGAACTGGCATTATCTAGAAGAAAGAAATAAGGAGATGTCATGAAGACACTTTTGGCGATCAGCAGCTTGTTTATCTCTTTGCATGCATTTGCAGAAAACCCGGCGGAGTGGGTGAAGAAGGCTGATAATATCCGCAACCCTGCAGAATCCTACGAAATGAAGATCAAAGTGGAAACATCGGAAAACACGTCGGTGTTTCAGGTGTATTTGAAAGGTCAAGACAAGACCCTGATCGTGACCAAAGAGCCCGCGCGCGACAAGGGCCGCAACATGTTGATGCTGGATCGTGACTTCCATGCTTATGTGCCGAATCTGAAGCGTTCCATGCGCTTGTCTTTGGCGCAAAAGCTTAGCGGTCAGGTGGCGAACGGGGATATCTCGCGCACACGCTGGTATGGGGACTACGACGTGACGAAAGAAGCCGAGACTCCAGAGGAAGTGCAGTTGCTGCTGAAGGGCAACAAAGACAACCTGACTTATGCGTGGGTTCGTCTTTGGTTGAAAAAGGGAACCTTTGCTCCGCAGCGAGCCGAGTATCTGGGGCTCAATGGCAAAACTGTTCTGAAGCGCGCCAGCTTTGAAGACTATAAGAACATCTCCGGCGCGGTTCGCCCGACGACTTTGAAAATTGAAGACACCAACAAGCAGGTCAGCCACATCCGCATTCTTTCCATGGACAAGAAGGACTTCAGTGATTCGTTCTTCACGGTTCGTAACATGGAGAGCATGAAGTAAAGTGCTGCGCCTGATTCCGTTATTTCTTTTATTGCTGACTCCGATTGCGAGAGCGGACCTGGTGTTCGCGCCTCGCTACGAGTACATTCGTGGCAAAGAAGATGAACTGGCGAATCGTTTGATCGTTAAAGGCAAGCTCAACAGCAATGTGGGGCCTTTCGGCATTTTCGTGGAAGGTTTCGGCGAGTTTGAAGCCAACGAAGATCAGGCCTTTATCAGGAAGTCCCCATCGCGGGGCTATCTGCAGGAAGCTTACTTTGAATTTAAGCTGGATTCCTTTTATGTACGGGTGGGCCGTCAGGCCATTCGCTGGAGCGAAATGTGGTCTCAGCCTTCTTTAGACGTGTGGTCCGGCAGACGCTGGTCGCGTTTGTTCTTTGATCCGTTTCAGGATCAGTTGACTCATCCGACGGGGGCTTCTTTTTCCTATGCCCGTGAAAGCTGGTCCCTGGATCTGGTGGGAATTGGAGAAACTGCAGAGACCACGTACCCTGTCCCGGTGCCTGATTTTAAAGAAGATAAAAACACAAGTTTTGGCGGTCGTTTAAAGGCCGATGTGTGGGGCTTCAGTCTGTCGGCAATGACCGCGCAGATTCTGAACGTCAATCACTATGGTGTGACGGCCAACTACGCCTTTGAATATGCCGTGCCGAAGTTTGAATATGGCTATGTGGATGATACGACGTTGCCGGATTCAGTGAAAAGTGATCGCAGCTTCGGGACTTTGGGGATGGATCTGTTTCTGGGGAACTGGATCGTATTGCCGCAGGTGACTTACTTCCAGGTGAACAGCCTGATGAAATCTGAATATCAGATGTCGTATTACGTCAGTGCCCAGTGGAATCCCAACAGGCACGATGTGTTTATGCAGGTCTATCAGAATGTTTCGACCAAGGATCTTTTTGTGAATGCCAGTTATGGTTACAACTGGACGGATTATTTAACCACGTCAGTCTTTGCCCAGAACTATCAGGGCAGTGACGGTGGACTTTATGATATGTATGAACAAATCACCGGAGGCACTGTTATCGGCCTTCGTTTGGAAATGACAGGCAGTTTGCCTTTTTAACAGGAGTCGGGAATGGCAAAGGAATACTTTTCAGATTTAAATTACACGCTGTCGAACGAAGACACCCGTATCGAGTTTGACCTTTTACCCGAAAATGCCACGCGTGTTTTCAGTATCGCTGGTTCCGGAGCCCGTTGCCTGCCCTTGATTGCGCGCAATCCTAAAAATCTGGATGTGATCGATATGTCGGTGTCTCAGCTCTATCTTTGTGAGCTGCGCTTGCAGGCGATGAAGACTTTGACCTATGAAGAATATCTGTTCCTTTTGGGTTATCGCGGGGCTTTGCAAAGCGGCTACGATGAAGGTGACAATCGTGTTGAGCTGTATCAACGCTTAAAGCTTTCACCGGAAGCCACGCAGTATTGGAATGACCGTGTGGACGGCTGGAAAGGCAAAGGCTTTATCCTGCTGGGGCGTTGGGAGTCCCACTTCCAGAAGCTGGGCTATCTTTTCCGCGATGTTTTGCAATGTGACTTTAGCAAGGTCTTTGCCGCGCAAAGTTTGAATGAACAGATCGAACTTTATGAAAAGCACTGGCCTAAAATCCGCTGGAACAGTTTCATTCGGGTTGCAGCCAGCGAATTTGTTTTTAACAAATATCTGTACAAGGGCCATTTCAGTGGTCGCTCCGAGCATAAAACTGAAGAACGTGCCCCCTGGCAGTTTATCATGGAAGAATTCGACCGTATTTTCCGCTCGCAGTTGGTGCGCAAGAACTATTTCATGCAGATCCTTTTCCTGGGACGTATTGCTTATGAAGAAGGTCTTCCCTTGGAAGCACACGAGCATATTGTGGCTGCGGTGAAAAAGTCCAAAACGGAAGTGCGCTATCTGCACGGGAATCTTCTGGAAGAGCTTCCAAAGCATGCCTATGACTTTATTTCTTTGTCCGATACGATTTCTTATCTGGAACAGCGGGATGCCAACCAGATTCTGCAACGTTTGAATCCGGAATCCAAAGTCGGGACTCAGATGGTGATTCGTTCCTTTATGCGGGCGCCGACGGCGATTGATCTGAAGGGATGGACCGAGCTGATTGATACGAATCAGTGGGCCCAAAGAAAAGATGGAACTGGTGTTTACCAGTTCCATATATTTAAAAAGGACTAAGACTTAAAACTACTTGTTGGTGCACGTCACGTCGATGACGTCACCATCAAGAGCCAGCACACCTTGACCTGTTTTCAGATTGTAATTCAGAATCACGCCACGGGATGAATTTCCGCCGTCCAAATCATTGTCTCTGACTGCGACCACAGATCCATTGTGGTTCTGCAGAACCAGGAAGCGTTCTTTTTTCTCACTCAGATAGTGCACAGTCACAGTTTCTTCGCCGCCATCGCGATCCAACGTCATGAAGTCAATTTTGTGAGTTTGCGTCGTACACTCCAAGCCATGGGCTGACGCTGTCGTTGCTGAAAAACCAATCGCAAGCAAAAGTAGAGATGACAGAAATTTCATTTAAATACTCCGATATTTTTAGTTAAACACACCTGGGGAATTGCCATTTCCATGCCCACTCGAAGAGACGTTGAGGCTCAGAAGAGGTCTTAGGGCCTGTCTAAAAACGAGACAAGTGACTTTTCTGAGTTGTTGTTGAGAAGCAAAGATGTCTAGAAAGTTGACACTCTTGGGCCTGCCGCTGAAGTCTTTTCATGCGAAAAAGCCCGTATCTGAGGGGACTTTTGGAAACGGGCCGGGGTGTGGTAGAACCTTTCTCGCTTTAATAGATATCTCTAGAGATGGGGTTGTTATGAAGATGAAACTTCTTGTGGGCGCTTTGGCGTTAGTGATGGGCACCTGGGCGCAAAAGGGTGAGGCGTACTTTATTGCCTCTGAACCGGCTAAACTTCGTCCTGGCGTTCCTACGGACGTCTTTGTCGCGGGCTTTGGTAACGATCAGGGAACTCAGTTCCTGAAATCTGCGATCCTGGGTGCGGCAGTCTCCCGTGATCGTTTCCCGCAAAGACAACGTGTGATCATCAGTGCAGTGAACGAATCCTTCGCAATGGAAAGAGCCATGCTGGCCAAAGAAGGCTTTGGTTTCCGTAAAGAGGACAACGATGATCTGGGCAAAGAACGCCTGGTGCTGGCTCTGCAATATTTGAATGTTCCTGTCAGCTCTTTGCAGTTCTATGGACATGCGAATACCTATAACGGCTTCCGTCTTCAGGATAAACGCGACCGTTTGGATCACGAAGATCCGGAATTTGCTGAAATCGGCAAGGTTCTGGCGCCGAATGCCTTTGTGGTTTTCCATTCTTGCAACTCTGGCTGGCTTCTGGCTCCAGCGGCCGCTCAACTATGGCGTCGCCCGGTATTTGGATCCTTCGCATCTTCTGACTTTCAGGAAATGATGAGCGATGGCAACTGGTACTATCATGATGTGGGCTACTATCCGGAAAATCTGAGCCGTATCGGAACGACATCTCGTATTACTCAGAAAACTCAGGAGTGTACGACGAAGAAATGTTTGCGTTTGAAACCAGTGAACTCTCCTTATGTGGATTCTTTCGGGACCTTCACGCGCGGCCTTGGTTTCTATAAAGTCTTCTCTCCGGTGGATGCTTTGATTCCTCAGGCGACAATTCATTTCACCTTGCTGACTCCGACAGTGAAGCCTCTGACTTTGCAATCTTCACGTGCGGATATGATCGAAGCGGTGAAAGACTGGATGTGTCCTTCAGATAAAAGTGGCACCAGACGTCGCGCTTGTTCTGAGGCTATCGATGCTCAGGCCTTCGTGAGCAATCCGACCCTGAGCTTCTTCAATGGTAAAGCGGTGGCTTGTAACAACACTCGTTGTTCGACAGTGACGAAGTGTAAAGTTCTCAAGAAATTGATTGGAGCTGTGCCGTGCACAACGGTGGATCTGGATGACAAGGTGTCCACAGTTTTCTCGGACCAGATGAAGGCGATCTTCAAAGGTCTTGAGCAGTTTGAACTTGGAACATTGAATCTTTAAGAAAATAAAAGTACCTGCTCACTTTTGCAGAAGCAGCGAGTTATTTGTCCGAAGTTCGGAATTTAAAAAAAGTGAAACGGCCCTAAAATGGGCCGTTTTCTATTTTACCGCAGAGCTTCGGCAAAAGTGAGCAGGTACCTTTTTTCTACTCGATGATTTTGATTGTTCCGGCTTTGGCGTCAATGCGGATCCTCATGCCGGTTTTTAGTTTTTTGGTCAGTCCCGGGATACTGACAATCGCCGGAATTCCCATTTCGCGGGCCACAATGGCCGAA
The DNA here is from genome assembly GCF_041888015.1 of Bdellovibrio bacteriovorus. GTDB lineage: Bacteria > Bdellovibrionota > Bdellovibrionia > Bdellovibrionales > Bdellovibrionaceae > Bdellovibrio. Next base: position 3,072,983 of record NZ_CP168968.1, on the reverse strand, counting down.
TGTGAAAGCAGACTTCCGCGCTCTACCAGCAGACCTGAAATGGATGGATAAAGTGGTACCCATCCTGGGTCCGTACGGGCCGTGACCAGAATCTCGCCGTTTAGTTCCAGATTATCGCTTGGATTGATGATCACTTTCACCACACCTTCCAGCACTCCTGGACAGCAAGGCAGACCCTTTAAGTCCCAGTCGCCGGTTTCGGACGAGGCGGGCAGCTCTTCCTCTTTAATGAACTGATTGTTCCAATACACAGCTCCGCGAGTCAGAACGCGTGGGTCAGTTTCTTCGCCAAAGCGGGCATAGTCTTTCTTGCGTAATTCGATGAAGGCCTTTAGGTCGAAGGACGGCAAGGTTCCATTATAGATCCCGAAGACCTCTTCAATGGTCAGCCAGAAAATATCCCGTGGATGTTCCAGGGCTCCGAGCGCCGCCAGATCTTCACCGATAGACTGGAAGATGGTGCGAGCGATTCCATAGATGCGCGTTCGCGCAAAGCGGGTGTTTTCGCGATTCTTCACGGCTTTGCGGGCGTGTTTTAGCACCCAGAAGTAGATCTTCTTTTTAAAGCCGGTCAGATGGCCCGCGACTTTTTCTTCGGCCTTTTGGCGCAGATTCTTTTCGTGGCTGTCGTCGTGGACTTCGACCTGGCCGGATTTTAAATAGTTCTTCAGACAAACAAACAAATAGCTTGGGTCCGTCAGAAGATCAATTTCCTCCAGCTTCATTTCACTCATGCAGCGGAAGCCGAAGCGATCCAGATAGTCCAAGACCAGCTTATAGAACTCAGTGTACGGGGATTGATTCAAGGCCTCCAGACCCTCTTTCGGGTCCGTGGTCTCAATCAGTCGGCGCAGGCCTTCGTTCTGATTGGCTTTGTGAGCCAGTCGCAACAAGGCCTTTGTTGGTTCGGCACTTTCCAGTCCGCCTTCTCCTGCCAGCAGGTCGTTTTGAATTGTTGAATCCAGTTCCTTCAGCCACGTGGTGGTGAGCTTTCTTAGAAGTCCGAAATGCACCATACACAGGAAGTCATTGATGATCGGGGCTTTCCAGCGGCCCAGCATGTTTCTTTCCACGTCCATATAAACGCGGATCAACTGATCACCACGCATGCGTTTTAAAGGCATGGCCCGGAAGCGGTCGTAGTCCTTGTGGAAGGTCGTCAGGAAATCATCAACCACCGTCTGAATAGTGAAGTGGTACTTGATAAAATTGTACCCCGTCACCATCTTGCGCACGCGTCCCATTGGCGTGTCCCACGATGGATGCGGCTTGATGCGATCTGCGATTTCGTCACTGAGAGCTTCAGAAACACCCATCATGGTTTCCATGAATTCGCGGTTCTGTTTAAAGCCCGGCAGGACACCGACCAACTTGTACCAGTTAAAAAGATTGTAATACACGCGGCCGTTCAGCGAGCCCAGCATGTAGCTGAGGTACGAGTCCATATCCTTGATGATGTCATTGGGAACCCCCAGGACTTCACAGAACTGCACATAGACGGCTTTGTAGTTACGAAGAGCAAAACTGAAACTCAAAGGTGAGGTCAGACCGCCGTAGGATTCAATGATATTGGAATTATCCCAAAGATTCGGGTACCCGATCAGATCCTGATCCAGACTGGTCACCGGGCGGGTTTGCAGGATATAGATCTTTCCATTTTCCATGGCCCATTCGATGTCCTGAGGACGGTGATACTGTTCCTGAATCTTGTGACCAAGGCGATAAAGGCCCTGAAGCTCTTCGGAGCTCAGCGATGCCGTGTTCACTTTGTCGCTGGCGACAGGTTTCATTTCGCAATGACCTGACGCGGACTTCTTCATCATCTCTTTCTTTTCTACCAGTTCTTCACGCAGCATTTTGCCACTTTTAGCGTCGAGCCAGAATGAGTCCGCATCCAAAGCACCGGACACCAAGCCTTCACCCACCCCATAGACGGCAGAAACGACGTAGGAGTCCGTTTTCTTGGCAACCGGATCACATGTGAACAGAACACCGGACTTATCCGGGTCAATCATTCGTTGCAGCACCACGGACACAGAGATCTTTTTTAGATCAATTTTATTTTCCAGACGGTACACCAAGCCGCGCTCGGAGAAAGCCGAAGCCCAGCACTGGCGGATGTACTTGAGAATATCTTCTTTGCCGGACACATACAGAAAGCTTGAAAGCTGTCCTGCGAAGGAATGCGACAAGCTGTCTTCATCAGCGGCAGACGAGCGCACCGAGAACACGCGATCTGTGCCCAGGTCTTTCAATGCTTCCTCCAAAGAGGCCGCCACTGTTGGTGGCAATGCCGTTCTTTCAAAGAGGGCAGTGATATCTTTTTCGGCCTGGCCGGCGGTGATCTCCTGACGAAGCAGGCGATCCAGAATATTTTCCAGATTCAGTTTCACATCCGAGGATTGTAAGAAGTCGTGGAAGTATCTTTTCCCAAAGACCACCCATTCGGGCACGGGAAGACCTGCTTGTGACATCAGATAAAGATTGAAGCCTTTTCCTCCGGCCTCATTCTTCGCAAAAAACAGGGTCGATTTCGGGGTGACAAGCATGATTAAACTCCCACGATGTAAACGAGGATAATGTAGTGAAGCAATAGATAGGCACCAGACAGATTTCTAAACAGGGACGCCGTCTTTTTGGACTTGCGTAGCAAATAGGCCAGACTGACGGCTACATAAAGGGTCAGCGCCAGCGGCGGCAGCAAGTGTGGCTTCAAGAAGAAGATCATACCGACACCAATCACGGCCTGACTGATAGACAGCGCCCATGCCCCGTAGCTGCCAAAAATATTGGAATAGCTGGGAACATGATCGCGTTCTTCTTCGGGCGCGAAGGTCTTTCTGGCAAACTCAAACAAATTGAAAAATGCCCAGTTCATCAGGAAGAACAAAGCATGATGCCAGGTCATTTGCGATAGATCCGCGTTGGTCATGGCGACGCCGGCGGAAAGCCCCAACAGGGTGCTGACGAAGGTGTGCGTGATGGCGTAAGTCGTCAGATGCGGGCGCAGCAGGTCCCCGATAAAGAACTCTTCATACATCATCAGACTGTAGCCAATAGCAATGGCATGAACCAGGAAGGACGAAAGCCCTAACGATCCGGCAATCACCAGCTCAAAGACAATCAAAAGCAACAAGGCCTTTTTGACCTGAGCGACTGAAAGCACCCCACGCGCCAAGGGACGGGTGGGATTCACCTTCAGGTCCACTTCATAATCTTTGATTTCATCAAAAAGGCGCATGCGGAAGAAAAAGGACAGCAAGAGTGCGAACACAACGGCAAAGCGGCCCCAGTCCCAGTCCATCTTGAAAGACTGGGAAAGGAACAGCCCGTTGGCCCATGTGAAAAGAAGAATCATGGGCACATAAGAAGCGGGACTGAATCTTTCTTTAATCAGTATCCACCACTTAGCCAATGACAACTCCAGGTTCTTTCAGTTGATCACGCAGAACCTTGTATTCCACTTTAGAGTGGTGACGAGGATCCATAGGGACCTTGTTGACGAATTTGATTTCATCCACCGGGATTTTGTTTTTCTCAAAGACCCGCAGGATTTCTTTCTTCGCTGAGGCAAAGTCAAAGGAAGCCTTGTCGATACCTTCTTTGAGTTCCACAACCGCATAAGTGGCCTGGCCCAGTTTTGCGTCATCCACACCCAGGAAGGCACAACGGTAAGTGAAGTCCATACGTTTTAAAAGAACCTCGGCACGCACTGGGAAGTAGTACTTGCCTGCACGTTCGATGGCGTTGTTCACGCGGCCCACGATCCAGAGATTTTTATCAGAGTCGATATAAGCCAGATCCCCAGTACGGTGCCAGACGCGATTTTGTTCATCCAAAATCTTGGTGGTTTTAAAGGCATCCGGGTTATTGTAGTAGTCCCGGCAGACGTGGTCCCCGGTACAGATGAATTCGCCGACCTCGCCATTGGGGACTTCGATTTTCGACCATGGGGAATCTTTCAGTTCGATCGGACCGTCTTTGATGCGGATAAAGCGATAGTCGATATCTTCGCTGATGTGACCGACGTTAACGCCTTCCTCAATAATCTCTGGATCGGTGATATTGCTTTCTTTAAGCATGTCCCGGCCTTCGATATGGGCCATTGGCTCTGCTTCTGTCGAGCCATATAGAATCCAAAGATCTGTCTGTGGCGCGATCTCATAGAAAGCTTTGACGTCGTCTTTTGAAATCGGTGCTCCACCGGTAACCACACGGCGCAGTCCGGTCAGTTGGATATTGTTTTCCTTACAGTACTTTGCAACCCCCACGAGCATGCTTGGGGAAAGCGTCGTACAGTTAATATTTTCACTTAGGATCTGACAGGTTAAAAGGGCCGAGTCGTGAGCCGCCGGGGCCGCCAGATTCAAAGCTGGCAGAATCGTCGTCACACCCGAAGCCAGGTTGTTCAAACTGAAAATCGGAAACGCCGGCATGTCTTTGTCTTTCTCGGTGTAGGGAATCACGTGAGAAAGGGCATGGTGTTGTGCTGACAGGAAGCGGTGAGTGCGGTTGGCCCCTTTTGGTTTTCCTGTCGATCCGGTTGTAAATGTAATTAGCGCCGTGAATTCACTTTCCACCGGTTCAATCGGGGACGGCTCCTGTTTCAGAAGATCTTCAAACTTGTGACTGAACTTGTCACCCGGCCCATACAGCACACGGATGGGCATGGATTTAAATTCAGGAACTTGTTCCACCAGATCAAAAGCCATTTTAAAGCTGATCATGGCCTTCGGACCCACACACTCTGCCGATGCCCCCAAGTGATGGCTGCGCGCCCAGGAATCCAGAAAGACAGCAATGGCACCAATACGCTGAACGGCAAACATGGCCGTGTACATGTCTAAACTCATTGGCAGAAAGATGATTACGCGGTCACCTTTTGTGATGCCGATATCCATCAAGCCACGGGCAAAGGAATTAATACGGGCAGCAAAATGGCGATAGGTGATTTCGTCATGTTTGATCGGAGTTTTGGGGTCCCCATTCCATTGCGCCAGGGCCTGTGGATTGGCCCAGCGAAGGGCAATTCTTTCCGGGAACTCGCGCAAGTGTTTTTCCATGTAGGTGATGACGTTGTTGCGTTCATCATGGCCCGGATGATAGCCAATCTTATTGCCAGAGGCTTCAGCTTTCGGAGCAGACTGCACAGCGCTGATCAAGTCAGCGACATGCGACCACAACAGGCCGTGACCTGCTTTTTCCAGATGGACCACTTTGTGGGAGGGGTACTGTTTGATAATATCCAGTTGCACGGATTCCTGACTGATCTTGTCTTCTTTGCCGAAGATCACCGTCACGGGAACTTTGCAGATATCTTTGGAAGTCCAAGGATTGTCCTGCATTTTAATTTTGTTAAACGCCGTCTTCTGCCAAAGCTTCCAGTCCTGCAGTCTTTCCCGCACCTTATTCAAGTAAGGCAAAGAGTCCTCTTTCAGCGGGTGAATCAGGTCAGCAAAGAATGTATCCTTGGTTTTGGCATGACTGGATTGAATCAGCTTGTCGCCCAGAACAGGCAGCTTTAGAAGCCCTTTTGCCAAGCCCGGTAGTTCGCGCTCAGGCTTGATGTAAGGAGTAACCAGGATAACTTGCTCGATATATTGCTCATATTTAGGCAAGGATTTCAGAATACGGTAGCAGCCCCAGGAATGACCGATCAGAATTTTTTTGGAGGGGCTTTCCGTCAACAGGCGAATCCATTCTTCGCTTTGGGCATCTACGGCCAATAGATTGTAGTCCTGACCTAGAGAATGCTTAAGCAAGTCCCAGTCTTCGGGGTGCCCGGGATTTCCGTGAAGAGCAATGATGGTTTTCATATGCTGACTCCTTTGCTGCGTAACCTGTAGAAGTCCCGTAAGCGCGGATTACTTCTATAAACTGTTGCATCTGTTTTCAGATTTGCCTGACCTGTGATCTTGCCGCAGGCATCAATATCCCGCAGAACGTTCGAGGCTGCTTGAGCTTCCAAAGAGGCACCAAGATCCAGAGAGGCCAAATAATCCTTTTTATCGGAGGGAACTTCCACGACCTTTAGCAAGGACCCGTCGTCCAGCTTCGAGGTCATCTCGTGAATCGAAAAGCCTGCCGGAGTGTCAAATAAATGAGCCCAGAAGTCACACATCAGCCCGCGCTGATCGGGCAGCAGGCCGTGATGGATATTGATACATCCCATTTTGGGAAGGGCGAGCAGTTTCTTTTTAAAGAAGGATCGTGTACGGGCATTCAAAATCAGATCGGGCTGCAGGCCGGTCAGCATCTTCAGACTGTCTTCGGAATTGATATCATCTACGACAAAGACCTTTTTTCCTGCGGCTGTATAGGCTGTCTTTTTACGTTCTAAAGAATCATCAAAGAAATTCTTTAGCAGATGCCATCCCATCTTGGGGGCGGCCAGGCTTACTATCAGCAGCAGGGCTTTTACAACAATATCGAAGCTGCGGTTGTCGATGACGACCAGAGCTTCAATATGCGGGTCTTTCGCCAAAGGCAAAATCAGATTGTCATAATTGTTGGGAACAAAGGTCACGGCAGAGGTGACCAGCAGTGTTTTCATAGATACAGCTCTTCAATTTTATCCTTGAAGCGTTGATCCAGAACTTTTCTTTTTACTTTTAAGGAGGGGGTCAGTTCGCCTCCCTCAACGGTGAATTCGTTGGGAAGAACCACATACTTCTTAATGCTTTCGAAGCTCGCCAACTGAGAATTGGTTTCTGCCACAGCTTTGCGGATCAGCTCCTGCACAAACGGGGACTGAACGAAACTGTTCCAGTCGGAGGCATCAACGCCTTTTTCTTTTGCCAGATTTTCAACAGTCGGACGATCCAGTGTGATCAGGGCCACGATGTATTTCTTTTGATCTCCATGCACCAGAACATTGGCAATATATGGCGACAGGGTCAGCAGACCTTCCAGGCGCTGAGGCGCCACGTATTTTCCACCAGCGGTTTTGATCAGATCCTTTTTGCGATCCGTGATTTTCAAGTCACCACCAGGCAGGAGTTCCCCGATGTCCCCGGTATGGAACCAGCCATCTGTGAAGACCTCTTTGGTGGCCTCCGGATTTTTATAGTATTCCTTCATGACCTTGTCGCTTTTGACCAGAATTTCTCCGTCTTCAGCAATTTTCAGTTTCACTTCACCGATGGGGCGACCCACACTGCCGAAGCGATAGTTGAAAGGTGTGTTCACAGTGATGGCGGCCGTAGTCTCCGTCAGTCCATAACCTTCAAGAATCAGAATACCCGCAGCGTGGAAGAACAAGGCAATTTCTTTGGAGATAGGTGCGCCACCGCTGATCGCAAAGCGCAGACGGCCCCCGAAAGCTTCAGTGATCTTCCCTAAAACCAGTTTGCGCGCCAGTTCGTACTTCAGCAGTAGATCCAAGGGCAGCACCTGCCCACTCATTTTGTACTCGCCGACCTGTTTCCCAACATCCAGGGCCCAATTGAAAACTTTCAGTTTCAGAGGCTGAGTTTGAATCTGAGCGAACACGGCAGCATAGATTTTTTCAAAGATGCGGGGAACTGACATCAGGAATGTCGGACGGATTTCGGGAAGATTGCCGCGGATCTTTTCCAGACTTTCGGCGAAAGCCAGGGTAAAGCCGATGTAGGCGTGGCCCCAGTGCTCGATACGCCCGAGAATATGTGCATAAGGCAGGAAAGAGAGGGATGTGTCTTTTTCAGTGGCGCCACACAGAGGGAAGGCCTCACTCACTTCGCTAATGGCTTGCAGGTGAGTCATGACCACACCTTTCGGTCGGCCCGTGGTTCCTGAGGTGTAAAGTATTGTTGCCATATCCTCGGTCTTCAATGATCCGCAGAGTTCTTGAAAATGGGACGGGTGACTGGCCAGATAGGCTTTACCTATTTCAAGCAGACGGGGCCAGGTGATGACTTCGGGATTCGGGCAGGTTTCATCAAAGACAATGATCTTTTCAATCAATGGACATTTATCTTTAACTGTTTCAAAGATCTTCAGTGGACCGCGTGTTTCCGTCAAAAGAATACGAGCTTCACTGTTGTTCAGTATGTATTCAACGTCCTCAGGGGTGTTGTTCTGATAAATTGGAACGGTGACGGCTTTGATTCCAAAGATTCCCAGATCTGAAGTGGACCATTCAATACGGGTGTTGGCCATGATCGCGACGCGATCACCGGGTTTGATTCCCAAAGACAACAGGGCGCAGCCGACAGTTTCAATGTCAGAATAGTATTCAGCCCAGTTTTTTGTTTTCCATGAATCGTTGGCTTTGAACTGCACAGCCACGTTATGAGGGTTGCGACTGCGCATGCTTAAAATAGATTGTCCCAAGGTGGTGGGCTTCGTCATGATGAAAACTCCTCAGTTGCTGCAAACGAACGACGAAGTGATTTATTTCAGATACAAATCTACAATTTTTCTCTGGTCCGCAGGAACAGTAATTGTGGTTTCTGCAGAGAGTCCTGTCGTCTTATTTCTAGCTTGTATTTTAACACCGACTTCCGCTTGGATCAGGTAAGCGTCACCGGATGGTTTGATCGCCACCGGAACTCCGGCAATGCGCAGTTCTGGGTTGGCTCCACCGTTAACGATGTTAATGATCAAAGAGGCCACACGCGGAAGTCTTTGCAGTGTTCCCGTGAAGGAGTAAGCCTCATAGGTCGGAGTAATTGTTGTTACCAGGTCTGTATAACCTTCTTTGACCATACGCAAGCTGTACGGTGTATTGGCTTTGACAGTCTTACGGACAGGGGTGAATTCCCCTGTATCCACGCCATCAATCACGACACGAGCCCCGCCCGGATTGGAATAAATGGTGACCGTGTATTCCGGAGACGTTGCGGCCAGCTCAGTCTGCTGCAGACCTTGAGCTGAGGCTGGATTTTTTCCAGCCAGGCTTGGTGCCAAGCCCGCTGTAGCTGCTGTTTTTGGTGCAGATTTTTTGGCAAAGAAGTTAGTGTAGCCCCACCACAAACCGACAACCACCAACAAAGCACCGACGGCCTTCATTGCCAGGCCAGTGATGTCCTCCATTGAGGAACCTGACTGTTGCTTGGAAATAGAGGTTCGTGTCCCCATCTGCGAAAGGCTGGAGGGAGTTCGTGTCATCGCATTGGGTCCGGATGTGAATGTGCCAGTCGCGTGAGTGCGGGTGTGAGTGATATTGGTATCTGTGGCCGCTGTTGCTCCGGGAACCTTCGGCATAGAAGGTTTTGGTGGAGTTTTCAGGTTGTCCAGATTCACACGGATATCCGTGGATGTATCCAAATCCAGCTTTTCTTCACCCTCCGGTGCTTCGCTCGGAACTTGAGCGGGACGGGAAGGAGCGCGCATGTCAGTTTGTGTGACAATCGTTTTATCTTCCGATGTGGGCTGAGCCTGCAGTTTTGCAAACTCAACAAGCTTGCGACGCTGTTCCAGGAAGGCTGCAGAGAAAGCATTTTTCATGAATACACTGAAGTCATGTGGAGAGAATTCCGGATACTGTGTATTCAGGAAACGATTCAGATCACGGTGCAAAGCAGCTGCGGTCTGATAGCGAAGACTTCTGTCTTTCGCCAGAGCTTTGTTGACGATTCTTTCCAGTTCCGGAGGAATGGAAGGATTGATTTTACGAATAGAAGGAACCTGGCACTCGCGAATTTTACGCAAGATGGCTGCTTCACTGTTGGAAGTGAACAGACGGTCATTCGCCAGAAGTTCCCAAAGCACGATCCCCATAGAGAAGATGTCCGTGCGTGGGTCAATAGACTGACCGTCGGCTTGTTCCGGACTCATGTAGCCGTATTTCCCTTTGAGGGTCCCGGCTTTGGTTGCTTCCATTTGTGTTTCGGCTTTGGCGATACCGAAGTCGATGATTTTTACTTCACCTTCGAAGCTCACCATGATGTTTTGCGGACTCATGTCGCGGTGAACGATATTTAAAGGTTTGCCCGTTGTACCATCCAGGCAGCGGTGAGCGTGGTCAAGACCCGCAGCCACTTCTTTGATCATGTAAACGATCTGCTCGATGGTGAACTGAGTGTTGGTTTTTTTGAGTTCATTCAGGATCTGACGAAGGTTACGGCCTTCGACATATTCCATGACCAGGAAGAACTGGGCTCTTTCAACCCCGAAATCATAAATTGAGACAACGTTCCCGTGATTTAAGTTCACGGCGATCTTTGCCTCTTCTTTAAACATCTCAATAAAGTCCTGATGATCAGAGTACTGAGGAAGAATGCGTTTGATAGCGACAAACTTATTGACGCCCACAGCGCCTGTGGATTTGGACAGGTACACCTCGGCCATACCGCCTGCGGCAAGTCTTTCTAGAAGTATGTATTTACCGAACTGTTCCACAGCTTGAGACATGAAATCATGTTCCCCTTTGAGAAGACTATCGGTAAAATAAAAGTAATCCTTAAGGAGTTTCAAAGATGAAATGGATCGGACTGACCGGAGGTATAGCTTGTGGCAAAAGTACAGTGAGCCGAATGCTCCGCAGTCGCGATATTCCGGTCGTGGATGCGGATGAAATTGCCAAAGAGGTCGTGAAACCTGGATCTTCTGGACTTAAGTCGGTCCTGCAGGAATTTGGAATGGAGTTTCAAACGGCGGAAGGAACTTTGGATCGCCGCAAGCTGGGGCAACGAGTTTTTGGCAATCCCGAGTTGCTGCACAAACTGGAGGCTATTCTGCATCCCTTGATTCGGGAAGAGACCCGTCGTCGTCGTCGCTTGCACGAAGATATGGGGGCACCGCTGGCTATATATGACATCCCCTTGCTTTTTGAAACCAAAGCCAAAGATCAGTTCGATGCCGTGATTGTTGTGTCTTGTACGAAAGAACAACAAAAAGAGCGACTGCGTCGTCAGGGGTGGAGCGAAGATGAAATCGACATGCGTATTGCTTCGCAGATCTCGCTTCAATCCAAAGAACAGGAAGCTGATTTTGTTCTTCTCAACAATCGTGATGAACAGCACTTGATACGGGAAGTGGAGCGCCTGTTTAAATGGCTCGACGGTTTTAAGAATTAAAACTGAAAGTTATAGCCGATATGTGCGTACAGATCGGGGCCTGTCACTGAGAATCCGGTCCCGATTTCTCCAGTGATGGTTTCTCCGGCCCCCGCGCCGGCGTGAACACGCCAACGACGGATTTCAATCAGGCCGCTAATCCCATCAGCAGTATCCAGGTAGGCATGGCCTCCCAGTCGGGCATATGGAACAAAGCGATCATCAGGGGCAAAGTACCATCGGCGTCCCACGCCCGCGCCAAGGAATTGTTCGTTATTGACGGAAACCTCATAGTCCCACACTGGCAATGGGTCTTTCTTAATGGAGCTTAAGCGTAACAAGAGATAAGGCCCTTGAACCCATTCGTCTCGTTCCAGATAGTTTCCACTTTGATAGCCCAATGAAAGATTCAGCAGATAATCTTTTCTGGCTGGGAAATCCGAGGTCTTGAGAGTGCCCAGATAATCGTCATCTTCGCCAGTCAAAGGGGAAGTTTCTAAAGTAGTCGTTGTTGTGGGCGCAGCATAGAGCTGGGTTGAACTCACGACCAAGGTCAAAAAAAGAAGAAAGGTAAGAACTCGCATAAGACAAAGTATAAATTATGTCTACAATCAATGGTAAGAATTTTGGAGGCAAAAATATGTCTAATAGGGGATTCCTGTTCCTCGCGGGCCTGACTGCGATGATTTCCGGTACAAATGCATACGCAGAAAGTATCAGCACGACCATTCACCATCACTATCAAGCTCCTCGTGCCTTGGGAATGGGGGATGCGTTTGTGGCAGTTGCCAACGACTATTCTGCCATTTTCTATAATCCAGCAGGCCTGGCTCGTCGTGAAGACGGTCAAATCAATCTTTCCATAAGCGCGGCGGGAACTCCCAAGGCGATGGACTTCTATAATGAGTTTTCAGATATCGAAAAAAGATATGACTCGACTCAAGAGCAGCAAAAAACGCAGGCCTACCTGGAGCTGATTGAGAAAAACTATGGCGAGGTCTATTCGTTGCGTCTGGCTCCGATGGAAGGATTCTGGGTTCGTCCGAATTGGGGTATTGCGCTGATTCCGGCGGATATTTCCATTGAAATGGCCATGCACCAGTTGGTAGGGCCGGCGGTGAACACAACTGTCTATGCGGATACGACTTTGGGTCTGGCTTACGCCGATGATCTTAAAGGCATCGAAAATGGCCGTCTGTCCTGGGGTGTGACTGGAAAGTTTGTAAATCGTGGCTTCTATAGCAAGCCTATCAGCGCCACTGATTTTGCCGATGGCAGCGAAATCCTGAAAAAGGAAGACATGCTTGAAGGATATACCATTGATGCTGATTTGGGGTTGTTGTGGACTCCAGAGCTTCCGGATTCGGGTCTGTGGTCTGCACTGCGACTGGCGCATCCGACATTTGGTTTGGTGGTGCGAAATATTGCGGAAACCGGATTTGGTTCTTCTTTGAAACTTCTGAACAAAGAAAAAATGAATGGTACACCTGAAAAGCTGTATCGAGTGGTCGATATCGGAAGTCGTTGGGAATATCCTTCAATGTGGATCTTCGGCGGACGCGGTGTTCTGGATATTCGTGATCTGGGGCATCCGGACTTTAACTGGAGAAAAGGGGTCCATGTCGGGTTTGAGTTCGACTGGACAGTGACATCCTGGTGGAAAGGTCATTATCGTGTGGGTCTGAAAGAGTCCTTTTGGACAGCGGGCTTGTCAGCGGAACTTGGAATCTTTAATTTGGATCTGGTCAGCTATGCTAACGACGTCGGAACCAAAAACACTCCTATCGAAAGCCGAGTGTACGCTACCAGACTTAACCTCGACTTCTAAAAGGTACCTGCTCACTTTTGCAGAAGCCTTGCGGCAAAACGGAAAACGGCCCACTGTTGGGCCGTTTTGCTTTCTCATAATCGTCTTTCGGACAAATAACTCGTTGCTTCTGCAAAAGTGAGCAGGTACCTCTTGCTCTAACATAAGCAGTGCGCTTTACGGAGCGGGTGGCTGCCACTGTGCCAGAAGAGCTTTGCCGATGGCGTCGATATCGGCAGTTGCGATGTCGATGCCAGCCGTTGCTGCAGCTTCGTTGATGTCGGAACAGATGGAGCTGTTCGCAACACTAGCGCCTCCACAAGTCGCAGAATAAACTGTCTGAATGGACTCGCCGATTGCGACGATGGCTTCAGGCGCGGCTCCTACAGTTGGGTTTTGTAAGATTTCTCCAATAGCCTGTTCGATTGAGTTTTGGCAGGCACTAAGATCCGCTCCGCCAGCACAGGAACCAAGTCCCAATTTGCCTGCAGCATCTGCAAGTGCCGTAGAGCTTTTCGCCAAAGCCCCAATCAGTGCCAAACCTTTTTGACCGGAACGGTTGCAGTCCAAGGCAGTCTTGTTTGCAAGTGCAGGGTCGTTGAAATTCAATACCGTCAGCATGGACGTGGCGCCAGCACCTTGATCACTCAGGGCATCCAGGGCTTTGGAAAGATTCTCGGCACTGGTTACTTGTGCGGAAATAAATCCGGCAGCGCAGCGAAGTGTGTAGGCTTGCTGTGATGTCAGGCCTGAAATTTTGCTGACACAGGCATTGGCAGAGGCGGCATCGCGGGCTTCATCCATACAGAACTGGGCCTCTGCGATCATATCTTTCTCAGTTTGTTCAGCCTCACATCCCGTGAGAAGCGCTGCGCTCAATCCTAGAATCATGGTTGCCATTTTCTTCGAAAACATCCTGAAACTCCTTATAACGGTCCTTAGTACAGTGAACTTATCGGCACTATCCTAAGGTCCTTAACTCACAATTTAAGAACTCCTAAAAACGTAATCATCACGAAATGGCAGGACTTAGGATTGTATTTTTGTGAAACGTCTCAATGTGAGGCCCCAGTCTGCCGATATATCTATTGATATATTTAAGCGAGGTATCTATGAAAAGGATTTTATGGATAACGCTGATTCAAACTCTCTTGTTGATGGCGTTGACACTGGATGTGAGCGCGCGTGAGCGTCGTAGTTTTTACAGTGGAGTTCGTTGTCAGGGGATGGGCGGCGCCTGTCTGGCTGTGACGAATGATGAAACAGCATTGCTGGTCAATCCCGCAGCCTTGGGAAAACTTCGTGATTTTTATGGAACCATCTTTGATCCGGAGCTGGAGTTCGGCTATCAGACTCAAGGGTTCTATGGCGAAAAAGCTTTTTCCAACCCATATGCTCTTGAAGATATCCACGCTGCCTTGGATGCGAAAAGAGGAGCGTACTATCACGCCAAAGCCCAGGTCTTTCCTTCCTTGGTAGGAAGAAATTTTGGAATTGGTCTTTATGGCAATTATATCCTGGATGCGGAAATGTCCTCGGATGGATCCACCATCGACACTTATTACAGAAATGATCTGGCATTTGTTTTGGGATTCAATTTTCGTCTTTTTGATGGGCGTGTGAAGTTGGGCTTTAACACCAAGCTGATCAGTCGTGTGGAAGTGGATAATCCCACTCTGTTGGCGGCAGGTCCCTTGGACTATGAATCCATTGGCACAGAAGGCGTCGGACTTTCCACGGATGTTGGTTTGATTCTGGCGGCTCCGTGGACGTTTATTCCGACAATTTCAGCTGTGGTACGCGATGTGGGCGGCACTAGTTTCAATCAGGCACATGGTGTCCGAATGAGCACAACGGATCGTCCCAATTTGGTCAAACAGGACATTGATGTCGCTGCTGCAATCTTTCCGATTCATTCCAGATACGTGCGATCTGCATGGACGGTGGAATACCGTGGCTTATTAACATCAGCGGATGAAGAGGATAAAGCCAAGTTGATTCACGGCGGTCTCGAATTGAACTTCGGAGATGTGCTTTTCTTGAGAGGCGGATATAATCAAAGGTATTGGACAGCGGGTATGGAACTCGCCTCAGAAAAGTTTCAGTGGCAGTTCGCCACTTACGGCGAAGAAATCGGCACCTCGGATTCTCCTCGTGAAGACAGACGTTACACCTTCAAGTTCGCATACCGCTTTTAAGGATGAAGCATGACAGGTTTTAAAAGGACTTTGATATTACTTCTATCTTTGACGCTGACCACTTCGTGTGGGCAGCCCAACCTGCTGACGGATGTGTCAGAGACGGACTCCGATGAAGCTCTTTTCTTTGAAGCTAAAAAGAAGATTGATAAGTTGGAATGGAGTGCTGCGATCGACATCATCGAAAATCAGATGAGCGACGGTTATGCCGCACAAGTGGATGTGCAGGAAGCATTGGCGGGAGCCTATGCCGGGAAATGCGGATTTACTTTTGTGGATATCATCAATGGATTGAAAAACAGTTCGTCGACCAGTATTTTCCCGTTCTTTATGAGTATATTCGCTGGCAACACATTGGATACGAGTGCTTGCGATCGTTCGATCAGTATTATTACTTCATTCGGATCAGTGCTTCAGCGAACCAATGATCAGAATTTGTTTCTGACCATCCTGGGCATCGCGCGTATCGGGACAACATTGGGTGCGAAGTTAGATCCTACGCTGGATGGAGTGGCGGATGGAGTATATAAGACGGATTTCAATGTTTGTCATAACTACTCGGGTGCGCCGGGAACTAATACGGCAACGGATGGTTGGCCGCCAGCGAATCCGGTTCCGCCAGCTCCAATCGACCCGGCAAATCCTCTTTCGATTCCGGCGCCAGCGGCTGCGCCAAACCGTTCCATCACAGACACCGAGGCGAAAAAAGTGGCCTCTGGAATTGGGATTATTTTTGAAAACATGTCGGCTCTGGCTGCAGTTCTAAGCGGAGGAAACTCGACATTGACGGCCCTGCAGGATGCGCTGACTCAGTGTGAAGCTGTGGCGGGTGCAGGGAACTGTACTGCGACGAATGTGGCTGCGGTCACGCCTGAGTTGCTTTATACAATTCGTGTTTTGATGGATTCCTCGGCCATGGGTTTTGGAACTTGCACTCCTGGGGCCGCCCCTGCTCCACCAGCCCCTTATGACCTTAATGATCCATCCTACTGTTGCATCAGACTGAAACCGCCGGTGCCATAATGAAGACGTTGATTGCACTATCTATTTTACTGATATCATCCTGGGCCTCGGCGCAAGAGATCAATCAAATGTATCGCTCGATCCGAACCTTAGGGATGGGAGGCGCCGCCCTGACGACTATTCGTGGGTCTGAGGCCTTGTTTGTCAATCCGGCGGCCATGGGACGCATCGAAGGATTAGACATCCATCTGCTGGGGGTGAATCTAGGTGGACGTATGCTGTCGACAGAAGATTTGGATGCGATCAAAAATCTTGATCAGAATGATCCATCAACATACAACGACCTTTTCGGTCGTCGAATTTATGCCAATGCCATGGGAAGTGCGGCGGTCGCCCTGCCATACCTGGGTTTTGGTTACTACACAGATTATACAGTTTCGTTGGAACTGCATAATCCAGGGTTTCCTTCATTTACCACTTATTTCCGTAACGATGAGGCTTATGTCATAGGTGGATCTTATCCTCTGGGCCCAAAAACCTCTTTGGGCTTGGCATTAAAAAGGATCAATCGTTGGGGTGGTGACGTTCAAGAGCTTGGTTTGGGAACTGTTGCCAATGCTGGCGATATCCAAGGAGTCATGGATGAGTTCCAGAATAAGGGAACAGGTTACGGTGCTGATTTTGCGCTGATGACCGAAGCGGACACGCCGCTTAATCCAACACTGACTGTGGTGTGGAAGGATATTGGGAGCACGGCGTTTACGAAAACAGCGGGTAGCGATGCGCCTTCGCATATTCCGCAAAATTTAGGTGCTGGTGTTGCTTTGGGGGTCGACTTGCCTGGTCTTGATTGGGTGATTGCCTTGGAAGGGCAACATCTTTTGGACCCGGATATTCAAATCGGTAAAAAATTGCATTTGGGTACTGAGATCTCTTTGCCTTTCTTGGATCTGCGCGCAGGTGTAAATCAGGGATACGTGTCCTATGGTGTAGGCATGGACTTTTTCATTTTCCGCATTGATGCTGCAAGTTACACCGAAGAGCTGGGCGTCTATCCCGGTCAGAGCGCCGACAATCGTGTCATGGTGGGCCTCAGCATTGATTTAAGCTTTGATGCTAACTTCAAATTCACGGATAATAGCGGCAAGAAGAGAAAACTGAAACAACGCCGGTAATCCAAAAATGCTGAAAGTTATTTCCATTGAAAGCAGATCTCAGATTTCCGAGATCTTCGCCAACTATAATCCGAAAGAACAGTCCTGGCTGGTTTCGGACTTGCGCACTAAATTTGAACTTCAGCAAAAAATTCTGGGCCGTGATGGCCAATATGTGGATGAGTCTGTTCTGCGTGCCAGTGACTTGTGGAAGATGTTGTTGAAACGTCTGGACCCGGGCCTGCGTTTGGTCAGTGATCCTTTTGCCAGATCTCTTCTGCGTACCATCATGGATGAACACGCCGAAGTTCTGGGTGTGAACTCTTCCGCAGAAGACACAGTATTCAGCTATATCGACCAGATGGCAGCGGTGATTTTCCATCCCGAGGGAACTCAGCGTCTGACGGAATGGTTTGAAAGTCATCCCGAGGCAATGAACCGCTGGAAAGAATGGTATCTGCGTGCACGCTTCTGTGCTTTAAAGCTTTTGCAGGATCACCGTGTCATCACGGCGGATTGGATTACTTCTTATCTGCAAAACTTCAATGAGCTTGAACGAGTCTGGAATATTCCCTTGATCGTGGATCTGAGTGGAGAAATCACCCGCGTGGAGGCCGAGCTTTTGCATGTGCTTTCCCGATCAGTTGATGTGGTGATTCTGGAGCCGAATCCCGAGTGGCGTAAAGATTTTCATTTCCTGCTAAAACCTTATGATGACTTGCGCGCACAGAGCGCAAAAACGGAAAAACTGCCCAAGCCCGCCGAAGTGGCAAAAAAAATCGAAGTTCTGCGTTTTTCCGGGATGCTGGCTGAAATCAAAAACAGCGTGGGCACAGTGCGCCGCTGGCTGGAACAGGGAATCGCCGCAGATAATATCGCTATTATTGCTCCGGATATTGAGACCTACTGGCCAGTCCTTCAGGCCTATCTGGCGGAAGAGGGAATTCCGGTTCAGAAGGATATTACTCATAAAGCCCAAAGTCTTCCCTCTGTGACTCGTTGGTTGGCGCTCTTGCGCTCAAAAAGCGGAAGGCTTTCAAGTTCGGATCTGGAGATTTCTTTCTTTGAAAAAGAAGAAGCCCAGCAACTGCGCTATGAAGAGTTCCGGGCTTTGTTTAAAAGTCTGTACGTGAATGAGGATCTGGCTCGTAACGACATTGTTCATAAGGTTTTCTTTGAACAGATGGATTTGACGGGCTTTTTAAAACGCGATGAGTTTGTTGCGAAGGCTTTGATATCCTGGAACGCGGATGAAACGGACATCGTTCAGGTCATTCTGCGTGAGCTTTTGCAAAATGCTATCAGCACCACTTCGCTAACCTGGAAAGAATGGTTGAGCTACCTGGAAAGCATCGTCGCCGCGAAAGAGTACACTCTTGAAAAGGGTGAGCCTCGCGGCGTGATGGTGACTAAGCTGATGTCAGCGCACAGTGAAAAGGCCCGACGCCGTATCTTTGTGGGGCTGACGGATGAATCTTTGAAAGGCCGAAATAAGACCCAACTTTCAGGTCAGGACTATTTTGAGTTGGCCAAGGACATTGGCTTTTACCTGGATAATCCGGATCAAAGTGATCTGGAGTTTGAGCTGCGTTTGTTAGCTCAGGCCGAAAGCGATGAAGATCTTTACTGTTTTGGTGCCACGGATCTGAGCGGTTCGCTGTGTTCCCCTGCAACGTTCTGGATGAGCTTGCAAGGTGAACATGAAAAGCTGACGGTTCCTTTGGAAACCCGTTGGGATGAATTACAGCACTCACAGCAGCGGGGTGAGCGTCCTTTGCTGGCCGGGCGTAAACAGCAGGTCGAAGACCGCATTGAACAGGATCTAGGAAAGGTGCCTTATTCGCCTATTCTGGGGGCGGAGCTTCCGCGAATTTCTGCCTCTGCTGTAGAAAGCTTTCTGGAGTGTCCTTTTATATTTGCGGCTCAGAGATATTTCAAACTGAAGGATCTGCCTGATATTGATTTGGATGTGGATCATCGCACCCGGGGGCAATTAGCCCATGCGATCTTCGAACAGTTAACAATTGAGCCCATGCGCTTTGACTGGACGGTTCCTGAATTGGAAGAACTTCTGGAAAAGGTCCGCGTCGAAAAGAAGCTGCTCTTTGCAGATGAGCGTCTGTGGACGCCGCTAAAAAAACGCCATGTTCAGTTGGGTCTGCGCTTCTTGGATTTTGAAAAACGCTGGCGTCAGGAGTTCAGGAAAACTCGCACTATTGGGCGTGAAAAGCGCTTTGAATTTTATCTTGATCCAAAAACAGAAGAAATCCACCGCGAGGCCAAGGATAACTGCTTCCGTATTTCCGGTCAGATCGATCGTGTGGATACGGACGGAGATGGTCATTTGGTTGTTGTGGATTATAAGAGTTCTTCGGGCGGAATTTCTGCTCACGCCTCGTGGTTGAAGAACCATGAGCTGCAATTGCTCTTCTATATGTGGGTTCTGGAAAAAGGATTGATGGAGGATGTGCAGGGCGAAGTGATCGGTCTGTTCTATTATGTGTTCCGAAACTTTGAACGCAAAGGCTTTAAGGTCGAGGATCTGGCGGGAGCCCTTTATCCGGCTTCCAAGCGCAAGGATAAAAATGCCACTTATGAAGCCAAAGAACGCTATCTGACCGAATTCAGCCAGATTCTGATGACGACTCTGGACCGAATCAAAAATGGCGAATGTGATGCTCGTCCGGCAGATTATAAAACCTGTACAACCTGTGAGTGGAGGCGCCAATGTCGGGCACCACATCTGAATTAAAAAATATCATCCTGCGTGCCGGTGCCGGTGCGGGGAAGACCACCACGTTGACTCAGACCTTCCTGAAGTTCGCCAGTGACTTTCAGGTTCAGCACGGGAAGTTCCCGCGTATTGTGGTGACGACCTTCACCCGTAAGGCCACTCAGGAATTGAAAGAACGTCTTTTGGGAAAAGCCCTGGAAGAAAAGCGCGATGATCTGTTTCAGTTCGTCAGCTCCAAGTCCCAGGTTCAGATTTCCACCATTCACGGGGTTTTAAGTCTATTCCTTTCCCGTTATGGATCGGCCATCGGTCTGACCCCGGATTATAAGATCATGAGTGATTCCGAGATCCGCAAGGGCGCACGCAAGATCATGCGCAAATATCTTCTGGAAAATCCGCAGTTGCAGGAGCTTTTGGAAGAGTATGACTTCCAGACACTGGAAGGTGCACTGCTGAAGTATTTTTCTGAGCACGTGATCTTCCCGGGCATGACTTTTATTTCCCGCGATGAGCTGGAAGCCGAAACCGCCAAGATTGTTCAACAGATTGCCGGTCAGTTGCGTCGGGTGTGTCTTGAAATTTCTCAGGAAACCTCGAACGACAAATGGATCGAGTATGCCGGGTCAATGACCGGATTTTCCTGGAATGTGAACAACTCGGAATGGACCCAGTTCTTTGAGCGTTTGGATAGTTTCTGGGAACACACCACCAAGCCGGTCTTCCGCAAGGCCTCGGCTCCGTTTAGTTTAAGTCTGAATGAAGAGCTGGAGGAAGTGCGCGACCGTATTGATGTGCTTCTTGGGGAGCCTCGTTATCGTCCCGAGTATTGGGATCGCCATCAGCGTAACTGTGGGCTTTTTGAAGAGTTGGCGAAAAAATTCAGTCACGACTTCATGCAGACGAAAATTGAAAATGGTCTGTTGTCGATGAGTGATCTTGAAACGTTGGCCTACAAAATCATCATGGATCAGCCAGAAGCCGCCGTGAAGTTTTCTCTGGAGTGGGATTTCTGGATGGTCGATGAATATCAGGACACCAGTCCGGTGCAGGTGGAGCTGTTGCGCCATCTGGTTGGGGAAAGACCGGTCTTTATCGTCGGGGATCCTCAGCAAAGTATTTACCTTTTCCGGGGCGCGCGTTCGGAAGTCTTTAAGGAAAAAGTGGACGAGATCTCTGCTCAGAATGGGGATGTGCAGGTCAAGCTGGTGAATTACCGTTCATCGCCGGAAGTGCTGGAGTTCTTCAATCATTATTTCACAAGACTCGGGCCGCAGTTTGCGGCGATGACTCCGGATGAAAGAAAAGAGAAAAAAGGCCCGGCCAATCCCGTGGTGCAGGTTCTTTTGACTGAAACCGGCGACGATCAAGAGACTTCGGCCGAAGTTTTGGCGACCGTGTCTCGTATTCAGGAGCTCTTGCAACAGGGAACTAGTCCTGAGCAGATTTGTGTTCTGGGGCGTACTCACAAAACACTGGAAGATATTGCCAAGGTTGCACAGGAGTACGGAGTCCCATTGCAGCTTCATAGCGGCAGTGGCTTCTACGAACGCCGTGAAGTCCTGGATGCTTTGGCGATTTTGAAGTTTTTGGTGAATCCACATGACAATGCCAACTTCGTGACTCTTTTAAGATCCCCGTGGTTGGCCTTGTCTGATTCGGAAATTGTGACTTACTGCCACTCCTTCCGTCATTCCTTCTGGAAAGAAGCACAAAAAAACGTCGACAGTCGTGACGAACATCATCCTCTGCGAATATTGAAGACATTGCTGGGGCAGGCAGAAACAAAGGGGTTGTCGTTCACTCTTAAAAAAGCGTTGATTGATCTGGGGCTGTTTGATTATTCGGCCCGCATTGATTCCTCGGGGCGGCGTGAAGCCAACCTGTGGAAGGTAGTGGCGTTACTGTCTCAGGAAGAACGTCGTCCGGGTTTTAACTATCTCGACTTCCTGGATGCAAGCTTGGAAACCTTGTCCACCGATGAGGGGGGCGAGGATGCTGATGCCACGCCGGTTATTGAGCCCAAGCGTGTGAACTTTATGACGGTCCATGCTTCCAAAGGCTTGCAGTTTGATCAGGTGATCTTGCCGGGAATGGGCAATGATCCGCGTGCCAGTCATGCACCGATTTTAAGTATTCACGAAAAGACGGGCTTATGGTCCTTGAAGATTCGCAATGAAGAAACACAGGCCATGGCTGGAAGTGTTCTGGCTGATCAGATTGTGGAAGAACTGCGCCGCCGGGAAACCGAAGAATTCAACCGGGTGCTTTATGTGGCCTTAACTCGGGCTAAGTCCGGTGTGACTTTGTTATGGGATAAAAAGATCGGCAAAAAGTCCTGGGCTGCCCAGTGTCCACTTAACCTGGAAGAAGGCCTGCATGAGGAAAAAGATTTCTCTTATGTTGTCCGCGTTAAAAATCTGCAGCCGGTTCGGATGCTTGAGCAGGACTTGGTGGAAAAAGACGTTCGCGCGCCGTGGGCCGGATCGGAAGCTTCCGAAAAGCGCAAATATATTTCTGTTACAGAATTGGTGACGCCGGAAGGTGTGCAAGGGGACGGGTACACTGCAAAAGCCACGCAACTTGGAAAAGGTCTGGCTCGGGCTCAGCAGGGAACCAATGCCCATCGTCTGTTCGAAGCTTTAAAGTTCACTCCTTTTGAGGAACTTTTAAAGATCTCGGACGAAGACCTGCGTAAGCCGCTGGAGTTCT
The DNA here is from genome assembly GCF_041888015.1 of Bdellovibrio bacteriovorus. Classification (GTDB taxonomy): domain Bacteria; phylum Bdellovibrionota; class Bdellovibrionia; order Bdellovibrionales; family Bdellovibrionaceae; genus Bdellovibrio. Next base: position 3,050,439 of record NZ_CP168968.1, on the reverse strand, counting down.
TGGCCCAGACCTCGGAGCTTCCATTACTGAAGATTATCGAGAACGGCTTTGTGGAATGGGGTTTTGCCCTGAAATACAAAGAGGCCCTGATGCAGGGGCAGATAGATCTTTGGGGAATTGTGGACGGGACTTTGTGGATGGTGGATTACAAGACGGGTTCCCAGCGGTATTCCGATATGGCCTTCCGCCAGTTGGAGGCTTATGCCTGGGCTCTGTATCGTATGAACTACCTGCAAGGGGTCTCGCAGATTAAGCTTGCTGTTGTGTACCCGATGGATGAGGTCGTGAAGATCGAAACGGTGACTGATCCCACGGATCTGAACAAACAGCTAGAGAAAAGCATCGATAACTATTTCCTTGTATAGAAATTCAGGGTTCCATATCATTTTGTTATGAAAACAAAACCATGGTCCCTGATCATTCTTGCCCTTCTTCACATTCTTGCACCTGTTGGAAATCTTGTTCTGAATGCCCTGCGCTCTGGAAGAACTCTGGGACAGCAGTGGACATACTGGTTCGAGATTCTACCCAAACCTTTGCTGCTGATTTATTTGGTAATTCCAGTTCTGGCGGGAATCTTCATTTATGTGTGCAAGCGCTGGAGCTACTGGGCTTATCTGGGATGCCTGGTCGTTGTTCTGGCTTCCAATATTTATAGCTACATGACCAACATGAATCTGAACACGTTGCTGTTACTGATTGTGGTTGTGGTGGTGGACCTTCTGGTGGTGGCGTACTTTGTGGTGCCATCGGTGCAGAAGGTTTACTTTGATCCACGCACACGCTGGTGGGAAGCAGCTCCACGCTATCACTTCAATCACATGGGAGCTGTGAATGGAGAAAAGGCCTTTGTGAAAAGTATCTCTCAAGGTGGCTTGTTACTGTCATCGGCTCCGGCAATGAATGAAAATGACGATGTCGTCGTAGCGTGGGATTTTCAGGGGCAGCATGTTGAAGTTAAGGGGAAAGTTGTCTACAAGCTTCAGCACGGCGAAATTCCCCAGTACGGAGTTCGCTTTGATCACGGGGAAGAAAGTGACCGTCAGGTTAAAGAGTTGATCTTACGACTTCACAATGAAGGTCTGATTGTTACCGAAAGACTGCCGGGGCCTGAGGATGGTTTTGGGATGTGGTTGAAGAAGCTTGTGACTCGCGGAGAAGGGTTGTTCCCCAAGATGAGAACATAAAAAAAGGGAGGCTAGAAGCCTCCCTTTTTGTTTTTTCAGGACAGAATTAACGAGTGTACTGGCAGCTTGCAGCAGCTTTTTTGCCGATACCGAAGGCCACGCCTTCAAACTCTTTTCTCAACAAAGTCAGCTTGCTGCCGTCTTGAGAAAGTTTCATGGAAATAGTGCTTTCCTCGCGCGTAGCCGGAACACCCACGAAAGAGCTGGTTCCCTTGAACTGGAAGGAAAGAACGCCTTTTTCCAGCGTGACTTGCTCATGGCCCTTTGTGGAACTCAAAGCTTCACCATGGGAATAAGAGACTTTGCGTTTAGGGCCATTCACTTCACCCGAATAGATCGTATAACCTTCGCGGTTGAATGAAGCCTCATTGCCGTCAACTTCGATTGTGAAGGATTCAAAGCAGAAGGTGTCGCCTTCAACCTGGGAGCTGGCCAGGCGATAGGTGCCAGCAAACTGTTCCACGGAAGCCAGGGCTGAGGACGCGGACAAGAGAAGCATACCAAAGATTACTTTTTTCATTTTAAACTCCAGATTTATTTGTTCGTTAAGCACTTATATTTTTTTAGCAAAAAAGCCCGGGCTCTGAGAGAGAAGAGCCCGGGCCGGAGAGTCCTATTATTACTGTCTGTTCAACTCTGGGTTCGTCATCAAGCTCAGCTTGTTGAGGAACTCAAGGTTCTTCATGATAATTCCGTAGGAAACTTCAAGAGTGGAACCATTTACCAACTGACCAGCTACGCCGCCCAATTGTTCCAGAACTTCCAGACCTTTGTTTTTGCTCAAAGCTGCACCTGTTTTTTCAAGGCCGGATTTCACGGCAGTGAAGTTTAAGGAGAACAATGGCAGAACTTCTTCGATCTGGTTCGCTTGTTCAGCAAGCTGTTGAGCCGCCTCCTGAGCGCCTTTTTGTTCAGTCAGAAGAGCGATGGAGACAGAGATGATCTGTTTGTTCAACTCTTCCATCATGCCAACCTGACCTTCGATAGAAAGCTGTGGATTTGCTTTTACAAGTTCAGCAGAAACCAGCTTACCGTCTTTGTTCAGTTCATTCAGTTTCGCAGTCAAAGCGTCTTTCGCAGCTTTAACCTGTTCAGCCATCTTACCTTGAGTCAGAAGATCCTGAGTTTGAAGAGCAATCATCTTTTCGATCATTGGAACTACAACATCAGAAGCCTGTAGGACGTTGTTCTTTTCCGCTGCAACCTGCAACAAAGTGCCGGAAGCAAGAGCGTTGTCCACAGCCCAGTAAGTCAGACGTGTTTTGCTGTCCGCAGACACACCCAACTGGCTCAGGGTGATACGGTCTGCCGGAGCGGCACCAACGGAAGTACCTACTTTGAACAGGTTCGCAAAGTTGTCTTTGTCTCTCAGCGTGGAAGCCTCAAGATTCAGAACTGAGAAGATACCTGCGTAAGCTCTCATAGCTGCTGTAACAGTCGCCTTCAAACCTTCAGCCGGGCTCAAGATAGCATGAGCATTTGTGAAGGACGGTTGCAACTGATCCAGAAGCATACCTGTCATTGTGTTCACGTAGATGCTGCTTTCCGGAGTCATGCCCAGGATATACTTTTCGAAGTCCAGGAACGAGAACTCAATGTTGTTCGCATAGTACTTGTACTCTGGGTAACCTTTCATCGTCAGGAAGTTCATCGCCATGATCTTATCGTACTCGATACCCACTGTATCCAGGCGGTCTGAAGCAATTCCGATATCCTGCAAGGCGCGTTTTTCCACGATTTCAATATCAGTGATCACTTTGCCTGTTTCTTCACCTTTTTCATTTGTCTCTTTGTACTGGTAAGGAATCGCTTCGAAGCGGTCCTGACTCAAGAACAAGGAGTTGGCATCCGGAGTCTTCAACAACTGGTTGAAGAAGATGTAAGCTTTCAGGGACGCCTGCATGTAGTCCTGACGCTCTTCCTGGGAACCTACACCCAGAACCAATTTGTAGAACAACTCATCCATAAACTGACGCATCAAGAACATTGTGTGCATGGATCTGCCTGTCGCTCCTGCAGAGGAACCCAGGTAGAAGTTGTTACGACCCCAAGAGTGGTAGTTCGTTACGTATCCATCGTCGTAGTCTTTGATCAGGTTTTCCACGATTTCAGTCGCAGTTGTACCAGAGTCAAAGCGTTGGCATGTTGGTTCAAGTTGAACGTGGATGTCCGTGCAGTATTTGTACGGCTTCAAGTGCTTGGAAACAGAGTTTTCAGTCACATTGTTCCAGGACTTCATCGCGTTTTTGATCTGGTCCACGTGTACGAACTTACCAGCTTGAGTGCTTTCCAACAAACCAGTGTGGGAAGCGCGCAAAGCATGGATGTCATATGTACCGATACCATCCCAGTTGAATGTGCCTGGAGAGTAGTAGTCCATGATAGAGGAGTAGTTACGTTTGGACTCAGAACCATCCATATTGTTGAAGTTTGCTTTATCGAAGGAACCGATGAAGTTGTGAGTCAAACCCTGAGAGTGACCCATTTCATGGCCCAAGTCGAAGTACAACATCTCACGAAGAGCGTCCATGTATGAACCTTCAGCGTATTTACGGCCCAAGGATTCGCGGGCAGTCAACATACAGCCTGGAGAGTTCTTGAAGTGAGCAGCCAATTTTGCGCGAGCATCCCCACGGCGAGTCATCGCCTGTAGCTGGCTTCTGTCGTTTTGGTTCAGCTTGCCACCCTTGGAAGCAAGCATTTCTTTGGCTACCAAGCCTTCAAGTTCCGCAACGTCCATGGATTTGTTGTCATTCAGTTGACGAAGAACACGATCCAACCAGCCGCTTTCCATGTTTGGAGAAGCGTATTTGAAGGAACCAGCGCCACCCAAAGACTTGCGCAATTGAGCTGCAGATTTAGCGTTAGTCGCTGCAGAGGACACATTTTTTGTTTTCATCTGAGCGCCCGCTTCTTTCTTGTGAGAAAGAGCGATCTGAGCGATTTTCTTTGCAAACTGAGTTGCTGTCTGAACTTTTTCTTCAGCTGTGCCGCCAGCCTTTGCACCGGCTTCGGCATTTTTCGCCGCAGCTTGTTCGGCTTCCTGTTGTTGAGTCAGTTGTTTCAAAGCTGCTTGGCGGAAAGCTTCTTTCTGATCGTTCCAAGCTGTGGAGATCTGAAGGTTGCGCTGAGTGCTTGCGATATACTGTTGCAAGTTACCCGCGTAAACGATCAGAGAATCAGCTACTACGATACCAGAGCGTGGGTTGTAACCAACCTGAGACACACCCAGAACACCGTGGTTGTCGTTGAATTTATTCTCGAAGTGGATGATGTTTCTGTCCAAATCACCAACTTTAGCGTCAACGCCGCCTTCGCCGGAGAACTGAACTTCTACGTAGCGACCAGAGCGCTCGAACGGAGTGCCTTTGAAAGCTTGTCTGTAAGCAAGATCCCAAGCGTTCACAACTTCTTTAGTTGTATCGATGAACAACTGGCGTACTTCAGGTTTCAGGTTCGCAGATGGCTCAAGACCAGTCACTGTGTACAACAATACTTTGCCGTCACGGAAGTCGTGAACAACTGTCATGTTGCGCTCTTGACCTTCACGGCCATACAGACCTGTTTCAGTCGGGTTGATTTGACCAATAGTCCAAACACCGTAGCCCATCGCGTTTTGTGCGCGGAACGGAACTTCTGGCGCGTAAGCTTTGTCAGACTTGCCATCATTCAATTTGAAGGAAACACGCTCTTTCATACGAGCTGTTGTGGAGTAGTTCGGAGTACCGTTGTAGTCATTGGCAACACGGTAGTCAGAGATACACGCTACAGAAAGACCTGCAGAGTAATTGAACGTGAAGCTCAAAGAACCTTTGTCCAGCTTCATATCCACATCAGACACCTGAGTGTCCGCGATGGAGCGGATGCAGGATTCCTGCAAAGACTCGTATGGAGAGTAGTCAGACGCCAGCGTGTTCTTAGTCCAGTCGATCTCGATGAATTCAGCATCCACGCGAGTCGCCGGAGACATGCGGATCATGGAGTAGTTCGCACCGGAAGCGTCTTTTTTGTCGTGTTTGAAGTACTTAACCGGGATGGACATCAGTTCTTCGTACTCCATCGCGTTGGAACCATTTTTATGGTTCAACAATTTGTCGGCTTTACGAACAACCAGGCGGTTTTCATCAAGATCAAATTTAACGATAGTCAATGAACCGGCCATACCTGGAGGGAAGATCGTTGTTTCTGGAGCGTCTTCCAAAGTACGTTTGAAGAAGAACTCTTTGCCTTTGATATCAGCCACACGAAGAGTCGTGCGTGGGTCCATTTCATTGTTAGCTTCGATTTTCTTAGGTTGAACGTTTTGTTCGATCTGAACAAGACCTGTGTTTTCAACCGCACGAATCGGCTTGAAGGAAATAGTCGCATCCTGATTGCCGTCGTAGTCCACAACTGGCAACTCAGCACGCACATAAGAAACTGGAACATCGTAACGCAGGATCAGGATACAACCTTTTTGAGCGTCAGCAGGAAGGGCTTTAACCAGTTCGTCAGAGCACTGACGAACATTGGATTTGTTGGAACCCAGTTTCAACTGTTGCATTTGAGAATCGCTCAACTCTGTTTTGCCGATTTGACCGATTTCGAATACATGCAAAGCATCCACGTCCAACAGTGTCAGAACGCGGGCATCTTCCTGCATTGCCACCGGTACCTGGAACTCTTCTTTCAGAGTTTTAGCAATCATTACTTTATTGTTGATACGGTCCATAACAAAGGTACGATCCAGCTCACCACGGGAAGCGGCATCGATACCCACCATCATACGGTCGGATGGATTGATGGACATCTGGAAGTGAGTCGCATCAGCCCAGTCTGTTGTTTTCAAGCGAAGTGTGGAAGTTTCCTCGTTCAACTGATTTTTTGCTCTTTGCAAGACACCGTAACCAGTGATTTTGAACTTGAACAATGGAACCAGGATCTTGGCATCTTTTTTAGCCAAAGCCGCCGCTTTTTGAGCGCGCATCTGTTTCAAGTTTGCCAGAAGAGATTTTACTTTTGCATTGTCTTTGGTTTTTTGAAGTTGTTTCTGAAGAGTAACCTCTTCTTTAACCTGAGCCAGCTGTTTTTCAAGAATGGAAAGTTCAGAAGCGTCGGAGACGACTTTATAGGCAGTTACGAACTGCTTGTCCACAGACACAGTGATCGGGTAGGAGCGGCCCGCTTGTCCTGTCATCTCAAGACCTTTAAACATGTATTTCAGACGCTTTGGAACATTGGCGTCTGTAACTGCAACCACACCTTTTTCGGCAGTGGCTTTAGAGGCATCACCCAAGCTCAAGTTTGTCAGACGCTCGTCTGTAGTGACCTGCATGTCAGCAGAATCGGACTGCATGGCATCTGTTTCACTGATCGCAAAGATGGATTCCTGTGCTTCTTCCGGCAGAGCCGCATCTCTTTTCTTCGTACAACCCGAAGCAAACAGTGCGAAAGCAACCAGAGCGGTCAGGGCCTTTGCGTATTGAGTCTTGTTAGACATAACTCTCTCCATTCCTAAAATGTCACCCTTTAAGGCCCATATCGAATATAGGGGCTTTGCAAAGAATGACTCTCTCCTGAAGGGAATAAATGCATCGAAGGTGCCACGGTGCTTTGGTCCCAGTTGGAATTATTTGCATTACAGCGTTGGAAGCTGTCGAGATTTTAGTCAGGGGACAATTCGGGCCTTTCTAATTTTGAGCACAAATCAGCTCTGATTCCCGACAGTTCAGTGGGATGAGCCTTGTCTCAGATTGAGACGGGGTTTTAGCTAGGGGCACACATGGGAGGTCATTCATGAAAAGGTTTTCCTTTGCGCTTCTTACTTCATTTGTACTTTCTTCGATCGCACAGGCCGTTACGATCTGGGGACCACCGGTTTCAATCGGGGAAGCTTCTGTAAGATCTTTTGTTGAAGCTTCAGATACAGGGGAGCCGCTGTCCATTGGCGTGGCATTTCCCCGAGAAGCTTTGCAGGGTCTTCCCGAGCATGAGCCGGGTTTATACGTGGTCGCTTTGCCGACGGTGGTTTCGCTGCCGCCCTACAATCACATTGTCCTAAACTGGATGCCGCATGGACATGAGCCTGACAATATCTATGGCAAGCCGCATTTTGATTTTCATTTCTATCTGATTTCTCCGGCCGAGCGGGAAGCCATCACCTGTCAAGGGGATGATCATGCGGTCTGCATGCAGATGGCGCCAGCCGCTCAAATCCCGCCTTACTACGTGCCGACTCCAGAGGGGGTGCCGGGGATGGGTTGGCATTGGGTGGATCCGCGTTCTCCGGAATACAACGGGCAGCCTTTCACCAGTACTTTCATTTATGGATTTTATGGTGGAAAGATGAACTTCCTGGAGCCCATGATCACGAGAGAGTTTATTCAGGCCACCACGGCCTTTGAAAGTCCGATCCCCATGGCGGAAGCTGTGGCTGAAACCGGGTACTATCCAGCTCGCTATACCTTGGAATATAACGAAGAGATGGGACTGCACATGATTACGATGAGGGATTTGATGAAGAAGGAAGCTGCTACAGAGCAAAAACCTTCTGACAGGAAACTGCGCGCGGCGTATTGAGCAGGCGTTGGCCATACATACGAGCTAAGGGGCTTGCGGACTTGAGTTCCCAGATACGGGAAACCTCATCGGCGAAGTGGGTCCCTTTTAGTTTGCTTTCCAAAAGCGCCTCATCCAGAAGATGCAACCAAACCAGAGCTTTCTTGCGCTCTTGCAGCCATTCGGCCCGGGTTTTAGGTGTATAGGCTTCACTGGCCAGAGGTGCTTTGAAGTCGTTGCTGAAATTAAAGAATCCCAGAGAGGAAACGGCTTTATAGGGTTTCACTGCGAATTCAACCTGATCGTCGATCAGGATAGTGCGAGCGGGGTTGGATTCTGGCAGAACCAGTGCAAGATCCTTCTTATAGCGCTTTGAAAAACGGATGGTCTCATCTTGAGACAGCTCTTTCAGATGCTCTTTGGAAAACACGCGGTAAGCGACATCTCGCAAAGACCTTCCATCGGAAAGGTGAACCTGTGAAAGCAAAGTTTCATTGCGTGATCTTTCGCCACCGCTGAAGAAGCTGATGCGAACTTCGGGATGTCTTTGTAAAAGGGTTTCTATCATCTCGGGCAGATGGTCGGTGTAGCGATAGGTTTTACCTTCGACGGTGCGCTGTTGAGGATCGGTATCGTTCGCTTTTTCAATGGAATAAAAGGTCGTCCAGTCGATATCGAAGACAAGATCAATTGGAGCATTCGCCCTGGCGGTGAAAGGCTGGAAGCATATCAATAATAGGACTGCCAGCCAAAGTCTCATGCGGTTCCTAGAAAATAAAGGTGGCAGAGGCGTAGATCAGAGAACTTTCTTCATCCAGTAATTTGACGTTGGAATCCGTGCCGTTGGGTCTCAGAGTGGAGCCTGAGTTGGTGTGGCCGGCGGCAATATTGAGGGACGAGTTGATATCATAGCCAATTTCCTGGCTGAAATCGAAAGAGTCTCTCATGACGTCCTGATAGGACCAGGTGTTCATGTGAGTGAACGTGGCAGACAAGGCAATTCCTGATTCAAATGAATAGGAAACGGAAACCATCTGGGAAGAGCTGTATTGAGTATTCACAGCCCCATCCAGTGCGGTTTCATACTGGTGGATATTGCGAGTGACACTGGCGCCGCCCATGATATCCAGTCCTGTAATGAGACGGTCCGGATTGATCATCAAGTCACCACCGACAGTGACGCCCGTCAGAAGATTTTGTCTTTTATGAGCATCCTTGGACGTCGGAGCAATCATACCCAGACGATAAGTGCCTTTGAAGGCGTTGTTCAGATCAAAAGGTGAGCGACGCAGGGATACAGATGTGTTGCTGAAGTCATCATTCTGGGCGTCTTTCATGTCCTGAGAATAGCCCCCTTGCACGCGCAGGGAGAAGTTGTTGGTCAGCTTCAGGTTTAAGCGAGCCAGATAGTCCATCGCATCAGACTGAGTTCCATCTTCATGATTGATCAGATTTGTTGAGCGGCTGGCACTGATGAATCCGCTCCAGCGGCGTCCATCTTTTTTAGGCGCCTGCATGACGGAAGTGGGGGAGGTGACAGAAGCATTGTTATTGGCAAAAACCGGTGCCGCCATCAGCGCTGTGAGCACAAGTCCAATAAGGGGGCGAATTGCATTAACCATAGCTTCTCCTCAAGAGCTTAAAAAGCTCCTAAAGAACTTATTGCGAAGACAGTGCCAGTAATAAATTCAGTCTGAGTCATTTTAAGCACATTGGACTGTCCAACGTTTAGCCACCAGTCCCAAAAGGGGCTGTGGCACCGGCCAATTGCATAGTGAGCAAATAAGTCAGACGAGCTACGGGTCGTCTTGACAGTCCCAGCCAACGCGATGAGGATGGTCAGGTGCAAAAAACGAGAGATTATATTCTGATTTATTCCGATGGTGCGTGCTCTGGGAACCCTGGTCCCGGAGGCTGGGGCAGTGTTCTTCTTTATCCTGACAATCAGGTGCTTGAACTTGGCGCTGGAGAGTCTTCAACAACGAACAATCGTATGGAGATGACAGCTTCCTTAGAGGCTCTGCGAGCCGTGGCTCACCTGAAAATGCCAATTCATTTCTATACCGATTCGACGTACCTGATCCGAGGAATCACACAGTGGATTTTTGGATGGCGCCGTAAGAACTGGCAAACCGCAGAAGGCGGTGAAGTGTCCAATCGCGATCTGTGGGAGGATATTTCGCAAGTCGTGGCTGCGCGAGGTGCACAGGGGAAAATCGAATGGCTTTATTCCCGTGGTCACGTGGGTACGCCGGGGAATGAGCGCTGTGATCGAATCGCGGTGGCCTTTTCCAAAAAGGAATATATACAATTATATCGTGGTGATCTGGAACACTATGGGATTGATCTTTTGAATGTTCCGATCAATACCGCATTGCCCGAGATGAAGGGCGCTGGCGAAAAAAAGAAAGAAGCCTTTAGCTATTTGAGCAATCTGGGGGGGCTGGTCTATCGCCATCGCAACTGGCCATCCTGTCAGAAACGGGTCAGTGGCCAGTCCGGAGCCAAGTTTAAAAAAGCCATGTCCGCCGCTGAAGAGCTGGAAATCTTGAAGTCCTGGGGCTTGGGGTCTGGGACGGAAATCAAGGAAGGATAAGCACTATGGAAATCAGCAACAGACAAATCCTGATCACTGGGGCCAGTCGTGGGATTGGCCGTGCCTTTGCGAAGATGTGTGCCGAAGACAAAGCACATCTGCATCTGGTGTTGCGTAAGAACGATGAAGAGATCGTACAAGAGCTGATGGACTTGGGTGCCAAGTCCGTGACGGTTCATGAAACCGACCTTGCTACTCGGGAAGGTGTGGATGCTTTGTTGGAGCAGTTGAAAGAAGTTCCATTGGATATTCTGTTCAATAATGCCGGTTTGCTGACGGGTGGACTGATTGAAAAACAGCCCATTGATGATATCTATAAAATGATGCAGGTGAATGTGAATGCTCTCGTGCACCTGACTCATGGGATTCTGCCGGGAATGTTGAAGAGAAAACGTGGGAAAATTATCAATAACTCCAGCGTGTCTGCGTATATGCATTTCCCCTGTGCTTCGACGTATGCAGCTTCCAAGGCGGCAGTCGTGGCCTTCACAAACTGCATTCGTTTGGAGCTGAAAGACACGGGCGTTTCCACCTTGTTGTTGATCACGCCGGCAGTAAGAACTCGTATGTTTGATGAAGTCGAAAATCTATACTCCAAGAATTTTGAAATTCCGACGGACACCATGTCGCCTATGAAGTATGCGCAGGTGATTCGCGAGGCGATCTTGCACGATCTGGAAGTGGTTGAGCCTTCGGGTCTAACCGGGGTGGGGCTGAAGATTGCGAAAATGGCAAAGCCTCTTTTTGAGATGGAAGTTCTACGCCGCTTTAAGCGCTCCTGATGTGTCCACGACCTCTGTAAATCTTAAGTTCCTGTAAGGCTCTTGAAACCTTTTTCAAGGGTGCCGAGAAGTAGACAGGAATTGGGAAATGATATTGCCGAGGCTGTTTTTTTCTTTATTGTTATTTGTGTTTCTTGTGCGGGAGGTCCCGGCTCAGGATAAGGAAGCTGTGAAAAAGTCAGCGACCTGTGCGCGTCGTTATCTGGTGGACATTAGCGATTTTGAGCCCTTGGCTATTCGCAAGAATGGCCGTCTTGAGGGATTTGCTCACGACATTACCATGGAGCTACAGTCCCGCCTGGGGTGCACATTCATTGAAACAGAACGTTCCTTGCCGGTGGGCATTGAGAATATGTCCAGTGGCCGCTCGGATATTGCATTGCTGGGGTCTGAACGCTCTGGTTACTCCAAGGGAGGACATTTCGTCCGCCTCTATACCAATTATCGTGAGATGCTGGTGGCTCAAGGGAGCTATCGTTCCGAATGGAAGATCGAAGATTATCTTCAGGATAAGAACATTAAGTTCGCGCACCTGATCGGTGGCTGGAATATGATTGATAGAAAGCAGGAGGAAGAACTGCTTAAGGAGGGCCGCCTTTTGGGAACTCCAGGGCCAGAGGGGGCATTTCGATTATTGAAGGCCGGTCGTGTGCAGGCTATTTTATTTTCAGGCATTGTGAATACGCACTATATCTCCAAGCTTCATTTGGAAAAGCTGATTGAAAGAGTGGAGGACAGGTCGATGAGGGTTGAAATCGGCGCGTTTATCTCCAAGCGTCGGGTCAGTACGGAAGAGCGCTTGTTGTTGGAAAAGGCTTTGGATGAAATGAAAAAAGATGGGAGTTTCCTCCGCATCTTTTCAAAATATGTCAGCCTGCAAGAGGCGCAACATCGACTTTCAGAATAAAATTAGGGTTTGATCGTCAGGGTTCCAGAACCCACCGGGCCCGTCATGGTGACTTTCATTTCTTTACTTTCAACAGACAACATGGACACCGGGAATGTGAAAATATAAGGCGTCGCAAAGCGGTTGTGGAATGGATAGATTCCCTGAATTTCTGCCAGCGGCAGCTTCACACGGGTGGCTTTGCCTTCGAAACGGCGACCGTCCACGTCCAGGAAGATTCTCCATACAGTTGTGTCTTTGAATAGATCGTCGTTCTTTCTTTCTGGGGTGAAGAAGCTGACGAAGAATTCCGCCTGTTTGCTGAGGCGCTGTTCAAACTTCGTTTTTTCTTCCTGATATTTGCTTTCGCTCCACTGATACAGACGGATATTTTGATCCAGCTGGGCCGCTGCCACTTTGGAATTCAAAGCAACGCCTTCCACATCCAGCACATTATAAAAACCGGAATAGCTGCGGATTTTATCAGAGTGCTGCTCCAGCACCTCCATGTATTGATCGGAGGTGCGCAGGGTGCGCCCGGAAGGTGTGACTTCATAGGTGGAGGCGCATGCTGATAGAAGGGTGATAAGGACTAAACCGAAAAGCTGTCTCATTACTTAGACTCCAAAAAACCGTCGAGGAACTTCTTAATATCCGCAAACACTGTCTGGCGGATGGTATCGTTGATCAGCTCGTGCTTTGCATTGGGATAGACAAACAGTTCTTTTTGGGAACTGCCCAGATGCTCGTACAAAGCCTTGGTGGCAGCCGTGCTGATGACTGGGTCGGAATCCGACACGATCACCAAAGCAGGTTTTGTTAATTGATTGGCGCGGGGGGTGACGAAGTCGAAAGACTCCAGGAAACCCAGGAAGGCACCTGGTGACACGCGTGTGTGGCGAAGAGCATCCTGCTCGTACTCGCGAATCACATCTGGATCGCGGGTCAGCATGTTGTTTGTAAGCTCATTACCCATGGTGATTTGTGGAAGAATTTTATTCAACAACCCAGCACCCACAGACTTAAACGCAGGGACGGGAACGGTCAGCCCCAGCAGAGGAGCGCTGATCACCATCGCAGTAAAGTCGATGTCTGAATTCTGCAGAAGAGTTTTCAGTTGAATCAATCCGCCCATGGAGTGGCAATATAAGATCACCGGTCCTTTGCGAACTTTTTCCTGTTGCAGAACCATGTTCAAAAAGATTTTGTAGTCCTTGCAGTAATCATCAAATTCAGCAACGTATCCACGGCGTCCTTCAGAACGCCCGTGACCACGCAGGTCCCAGCCATAGAAGCTCCATTTGTCATTTTCAAACGCCTTGATCAGGCGATGATAGGACTCGGAGTGTTCGCCGTGGCCGTGAGTGATGATCACCGTACCACGTGCTTCGGGGTTGTCCCAAATTTGGAAGAACAAATTGATGTCTTGATAGCCTTTAAAGAAACCTTCAGATCTTTTGTACATACAGTCTTAGCTTGCCGTGACTGGCCCTTGCCGGGCAAGTCAATTCAGGCCTCGAACCACGATTGTATCCTGAGCGGTCTTGCTCTTTTCGGGATAGTCGAGATTGTAATGGATGCCTCTGGACTCATGTCTGCGCAGAGCACATTCCACCGACAGATCGGCAACGATGGCGATGTTACGCAGCTCCAGAATGTCTGAATGGATCTTCATGTTGGAATAATATTCTTTGGTCTCTGAAAGAATATTTTTAAGACGGTGCTGGGCCCGTTCCAGACGTTTGTTGGATCGAACAATCCCCATATAGTTCCACATCAGGCGACGGATTTCGTCCCACATGTGATTGATCACAATCATCTCGTCATCATTGGATTCCTGAGGGTGAGTCCAGGGTTTGGGTTCTTTCTCGGACAAAGAGTAAGAGCCCCAGTGAGTCTTGATTTCTTCAGCGCAGTTGTGAGCCGTGGTCAGGCATTCCAGCAAAGAATTGGAGGCCAGACGGTTGGCTCCATGCAGACCTGTGCACGCAGTTTCGCCAACAGCCCACAGACCGGTAATATCCGTGCGTCCGGTGACATCTGTCAGGACCCCGCCACAAAGATAGTGGGCGGCAGGGACAACTGGAATAGGTTGTTTGCTCATGTCGATACCGAATTCTTCACACTTGTTGAAGATGGTTGGAAAGCGCTGCTTAAGGAACTCGCGATCCAGTTTGGTCATGTCCAAATACACGCATTCGGCACCAGTCTTTTTCATTTCCTTGTCGATAGAGCGAGCCACAACATCACGCGGAGCCAGCGATCCCAGTTTGTGATATTTGCGCATGAATGCATTGCCCTGGCTGTCCACCAGTTCTCCGCCTTCACCGCGCAGAGCTTCGGAAATCAGGAAGTTGCGGGATTCGCGGTGGTACAAGCAGGTTGGGTGGAACTGCATGAATTCCAAGTTGGCGATGCGCGCACCCACACGATAGGCCATGGCAATGCCATCACCCGTAGCCCCACTCCAGTTGGAAGTATACAGGTAGACCTTGCCAGCGCCGCCAGTTGCAAGAATTGTGTTTTTTGCTATAAAAGTGTGCACTTCGCCGGTTTGTTTATTCAGGGCATAGCTGCCGATGCAAGTCACTGGAGCCATGTCTGTCGGATCAACTTCCTTATTTACGATAAGGTCGATCGCATAGAACTTTTCCATCAAGGTGATGTTTGGATTTTCCAAAGTGCGGGCTAAAAGAGTGCGGTGAATCTCTAAACCAGTTTGGTCTTCGAAGTGAAGAATGCGGCGTTTGCTGTGTCCGCCTTCGCGCGTCAAGTCGATTTCGACGGCTTCTTCAGAGCCCTTTCTGCGGACGTCAAAATGAACTCCCCAGTTTATTAAATCCTTAATCCGTTCAGGGGCTTGCTCTACATAATCGCGAACGACAGTTTCTTTGCAAAGGCCGGCTCCGGCTTCCAAAGTGTCCTGAACATGAGACTCAAAGCTGTCTTCTTCGGACATGACTGCGGAGATGCCTCCTTGGGCCATTGCCGAATTGGTGCCGCCCGCGCTTTCTTTGGCGAGAACGGTGACTTTTCCTTTTTCAGACAGCTTCAGCGCCAAAGCCAAGCCTGCAGTGCCAGAGCCGATAATTAAAACATCACAGCGATGAGTACTCATAGTGAGGATCTTCTACTCCTTTTAGTGGCATTTGCAAAGGACTCTTGCTTGATTCTTACCAGTTTCTAAAACTACAATGAAATCAAAGGTATCTCGTTCATTTTTCCAGGGAAGGAACTGCCTCAATGAAAGTTAAACTCATCGTCGTTCTGATTGCTGTGGCAGCGCTGTTTATCAGTGCTGTTTTGTGGCGGACCGATAGCTTCGTCTATGGTGATCGCATGAGTTGGGTCGAAGCGCAGACGCGCACCCAGTTGGGGGCCATCAATCATTCTTTGGCAGTGGAACTTAAATCTTTGCAGCGTGTAGTTTCCAATCTCAATGCTGACAACTTTCAAAAAGGGAAAATGAACTGGAACTCATTGGCTCCCTATTATGCGGTAGGTGCGTTTTCTGTTCGTGGCAATGAACTGGAGCCGCAGGCGTTGTCGGTGCGTGAAAACTCCAAAGCGGCTAACTGGAATAAAGAATTTATCAAAGCAGCTATTGGAAACCTTGCAGCCCGCAGCAACGATGAGCGCTTTTATGTAAAGCCATTTCAGGATGCCCAGCGTGGTCGCTATGTGGCGCTAGTGTTCATCGAGGGTTCCCGTGCTTATGCGCTTTTTGGATCTGGCGAAATCTTTCAGTCCATGATCGACGCGCAAAAGGGCAGTTTGAGCGCCTTTTCGATTGTGACCTCTTCCGGGCTGACTGTGGGGCACTCGGTTCCTGAGTATCTGGGCACGGTGATGCGTGATGATCCTGTTTTCCTGGAAGCACAAAAAAGCGGTTCGTCTCATGGCAGCTCTGTTTTCAAGTTGAAGTCCGGTCAGGAACTTTATGGCATGTTTGAAGCCATTCCTCAGAGCAATCTTCTGGTGTTGAGCTCGGCTCCACTGAAAGATGCGATGAAGGGGCGCGGTGGTCTGTGGTGGCAGTTCCTTTTGTTGGGAGCAGGTCTTGTGTTGGTGGGAACTGCAGCGGCCCTGTGGGTGATTTCTCCGGCAGAAAAAGAAATTGAAAATCTGGAGCACGCTTTGGCTGAAGCAAAAGCCAAGCCCGCTCCGGCGCCGGTTGTTGAAAAAGTGATCGCTCAAGATCCTGAGATTGCGCACAAAGAACGTCTGAATGCAGCCACGCGTGTGGCCTCTGCACTGGCGCACGAAATGCGTGGACCGCTGGCATCCATTCTGGGCTATTCGCAAATGATTCTGGCCAAGCATCCCGAAAATGAAGTTGTGCAAAGCACAGAATCCATCTTGCGTGAAACTCGTGCGGCTCGCAGTGTTTTGGATAAACTTCTGGGTTATGCTGGCGAGGAAGTGAAAGAGAAAAACGCCGTTCGTGTCGAGGGGCCTGTTGTGCGTGCCTTGAAGGAAATGGATTCCGTGCTTTCGCAAAAAGGCGTGAAAGTGACCAAGACCTTCCAGGACGCTTATGCCAAGGACATGGATGTGGATGCTGTCACCAAAGCATTGGTGAACATCATGACGAATTCCGTGGAAGCCATGGAACGTATGGCGAAAAAAGAAATCAAGCTGGATATCTTCGAAGACGAGCGCGGAACCCATTTGACCATCGAAGACTGCGGTGAAGGGATCGACGCCACCAACATTGAAAAAATCTTTGATCCGTTCTTCACGACCCGCTCCTTCCAGAACCACATGGGGCTGGGACTTTCTGTGGCCTTCGGAATCCTGAAAGAACACAATGCTGAAGTGCATGTGGAATCCAAGCGTGGTCAGGGTACGAAAGTGATGATCCTGTTCAGAAAAACCATGGGTGTTCCTGCGATGCAGGCACCAGTGGCACCACAGCCGGAAGTGCACGAAGAAGTGATCGTTATGCAGGATCTGCCAAGTCTGAAGATGGAATCCGAGCATCGTGCTGAGGCCGTGACGAGTTTTGAAGAGTCGCAGCAGTCGGCTGTCGGTATGAATCCGGTATCGCCATTGGACGTGAATATCGACAATCTTCTGGAAGAACTGCCCGAGGTTGCAGAAGTCAAGCCTGCGGAAGAAGTGATGGTGACCACAACAAAAAAAGTTGTGAAAAAAATGAAAGTGAAAAAACAGGCCCCGACTGCTGAAGATGAGCTAACGTTCATTGATGGCTTCATGGGTGATCAGGCTGTTCAGGAAGAAGAGGTTGAAGTGGAAGTCGAGGTTGAGGAAGAAGTCCCGGTGGCTGCTGAAGAAATCAAAGCTGCTCCTGTGCAGGCGGAACCTGCGGCGGGTGCCAGCCTTGCTGAAATGGATTCCCTTGATGATGAACTGACTCCGGTGAATTTTGTTGTTCCTCCCAAGGCAGCGGCTCCGGTGAAAACCTCCAAGCTGGATAGTTACCACGTTGAAATTCGTCGCCCTGGAAAGAGGATTTAATTGAACATTCGCGACTATAGCTCTCAGTTTACGGTTTTTGTCTTCACCACGGATGTGGATATTGGAGCTTCGACGAAAGTGTATCTTTCGCAGGCGGGCTATGATGCCTATTTCTTCCAAGACCCTGAAACGTTGGAGCAAAGACTTAAAGAGAGCGCACCTCATCTCCTGGTTTTCTCCACGGCGGCCCTGGCGGGTAGCTTGAGTGACTTTGTAACGTTGGTTCAGCAGATCAACGAGGAGATCCGTTTTATCGCGATCAGTGCCATTGGACAGTTTGATATTCTGGCGCAATATAATAATCACGGTTTTGTCGATGTGATTTCTGATGATCCGGCGGCTTTGGAATCCCGTCTGGTTTGGGCGGTGGATCGCGCCTGTGAAAAGCTCTATCTGACATATCAGAATGAACAGCTCTTTGATGATTTGAATACGACCAAGGCCCGCATGGACGAAGTTCATGAGGTGGCTGTGAAAAGTATGAAGCAGGCGGAAATCGAAAAGGCTCCGGCTGCGGCGTTGTCCACCAGAATTGGGGACTATCGTTCCGCGCAAAGCAAAGAGGATCTGATTCAAAAATATCTGAACCAGATCCCGGGCAACTTGTGCATCTTCTTTAAGTTCCTACCGTCAGTTCGTTCTTTTGTGGCCACTCATGCAAGTGGAGTTCCGGCATCGGATATCCAAGGCGTGGGCGTACAGCTTGAGTCCGGCGACATGAAGGAACTGAGTACGCAAATGGCTGTCGGGCTGTTGCCCCCGCGTTTTTCAGAAATGCTGGTGGAGGCTTTCCGTTTCAATCCTCCGAAGGCGCTACCGCTCTATGCACACAGTTCGTTGGAAGGTGTGTTTGTTTATTCCGGCAATTTACCAGCCGAAGAAGTTACAAAGATGGGAGAAGAGTTTTCTTTACTGTCTTTGTGTTATTCCAACTTCTCTTTGGAAAAGAAAGTGGACACTTTGGAGGTTACGGACTTCGTTACAGAAGTTTATAACCGCAACTACTATCAAAAAGTGCTGAGCGATGAAGTGTCCCGGGCGCGTCGTTTGAAGCAGCCATTGTCTGTTGTAAAGATCTCGATGGATGATTTTTATGAGATCGAGTCATCTTTGGGTGAGGCGGTGAGAGATGAGTTGCTAAAAGGCGTCGCAACGATCATTTCTAAAACCAGCCGTACCAATGATGTCACCTGTCGTACCGGGGTGAATGAGCTGGCGATGATTCTTCCACACTGTCCGAAAAAGGGTGCAGCCCTGAGAGCGGAACGAGTGCGCCGGATTATTGAAAGCACGTCTTTCCTGGATAACGGGATGAAGGTTTCAGTCAGCCTGGGTGTCAGTGAGTACCCGTCGTTGTGTGATTCCGCCAAGACGCTGGATGAGTCAGCAACCAAGGCCTTGTTGCATATCACGGACAAGGGCGGAAATAAGATTTGTTTGTATAAAGCACCAGAAACTCACCGACCTGAGTTTGAAGTGAGCGCAGAATAGAGTTTAGAATGGAAATGTACCGACGCACATTTGCGGAAATTAATTTGGATCATCTTCAGCACAATATTCAAGTGCTGCAGCGGTCTTTTCCGCAGGTGCCTTTTTTGTGTCCGATGGTCAAGGCAAATGCCTATGGCCATGGGGATGTGCAGTTGGCGCGCTTTCTGGAAACGCTGGGCATCCGCCATGTGGGTGTGTGTCTGATTGAAGAAGGGCTGTTACTCAGAAACTTCGGCGTCAAGGCCGAGATTCTGGTCTTCCGGGGATTTGACCGCGAAGGGGCAGAAAAAATCCTTCAATACAATATGACTCCGGTTGTGACTTCGTGGGAACAGATTGATTATCTGGAAGCGGCGGCAACAAGCCCCGTGGGAATTCATTTGAAGTTTGATACGGGCATGAATCGTCTGGGCTTCCGTCCCGAAGAAGCGCAAAAACTTTTCGATCGTTTGTGGCAAAATAAAAAGATCCGTTTGAAGGCCTTGGTCACGCACCTGTTTAACGGGGAAGATGCTGTGGACCCACAGGGGCTGAGCGCGGAACAGCTTCGGGCCCTTCATAAGGTCAGTGAATTATTCAAGCCATTTGATATTTTCTGCCACGCTCTGAACAGTGCTGGGATTTTAAGTGCTATGCTTCTGAAGGATCAGGGCATTCCGGCGGATCATCCGCTGTTTTTGCAGAACTGGGGATTGCGTCCGGGGCTTTTGATTTACGGTTATAATCCATTAGTGCAAAAAAACTTCGGGGACCTAAAGCCGGTCATGAGCTTGAAATCTCACGTGGCGACTTACAGACAGCTGCGCGTTGGTGAAACAGTGTCTTACGGTGGCACTTGGAAAGCAAAACGTGAATCTGTTATTGCTGTCGTGCCGATTGGTTATGCGGATGGTTATCATCGTATTTTGTCCAATCAGTCTTCGGTGCTTTTTGCAGGTCAAAGAGTTCCTTTGGTCGGCAATATTTGTATGGACTATTTGATGCTGGATGTGACGGACGTGGTTCAGGGGCAGGATTTGAAACAGTTTAAAGATCAGGAAGTGACCTTGTTTGGTTATGGATCTGATGGTACGTTCCTGTCCCCGGAAGAACTGGCTGCGCAGGCACGCACCATCACCTGGGAAATGCTGACCAGTGTGGGAGAGCGCGTGCCACGTGTTTATACCGGAGCCGCCGCTGGTTTTATCTCTGAAGAAGTTGGGGGTTAAATAATGACTCTGTCGCAAAAACTGTACAGAGCCGTATTTGGGTTGGGACGGTACTTTATCGGTACGGTGTCAGACTTTATTGCCTCCACGGGTCAGATCATTCTTTTCTTTAATGAAAGTGTGCGTTTGATTTTTGCCAAGCCGTCGCGCTTTGCAGAAATCATCCGTCATATGGAATTTATCGGAAATCAGTCCATCGGTATTATCTGTCTGACCGGTGGTTTCACCGGGCTGGCGCTGTCTTTACAATTATATCTGGGTTTTAAGCTTTTTAATGCCGTGAATATGGTTGGACCGACTGTGGCTTTGGGGATCACTCGTGAATTGGGTCCCGTCCTGACCGGACTGATCGTGGCAGCCCGTGCGGGTGGTGCGATGGCGGCTCGCTTGGGAACCATGCGTGTGAACGAGCAAATTGATGCCCTGGATGTGATGGGTGTAAACACCAAGCAGTATCTGGTATCACCCCGCTTGGTGGCGGCGTTTATCTGCATGCCTTTGCTGGTGGCGGTTTTTGACTTTGTGGCCATGCTGGGAAGCTGGTTCTTGTGTGTGAAAATGGTCGCGTTGGATGAAGCGGTTTTCTGGCAGAAAATTGCTGATTTTATCGAGATCCGTCACATCAACGAAGGACTTTTGAAAGGCATGATCTTCGGTGTTTATTTCGCCTTGATGTGTACTTATCGCGGTTTCAACACCTCAGGCGGGGCCAAAGGGGTGGGTGAGGCTACGAATCAAGGGGTCGTGCAAAGCATGGTTGGAATTATCATTCTGGATTACTTTGCGACCAACCTGATCCGTTTGTTCTACAGTCTGGTGGGGATTACATAATGGCGACTGAATCGGCAATTTCATTGCGTGATCTAAAGAAGTCCTTTGATGGCGGACATGAGTTCGTTCTGAAGGGGATCAATCTGGAAATCCCTAAAGGAAGTTTGACGGCGATCATTGGTTTTTCCGGAACCGGAAAAAGCGTGATGTTGAAGCATTTGCTGGGGTTGTTTAAACCCACCTCGGGCACGATCGATGTTTTGGGGACCGATCTTTCAACATTGTCACCGGATGAGTTAACCAAGTTCCGTTGCAAGTTCGGGGTGCTGTTTCAGTCGGCGGCTTTGTTTGATGATATGACGGTTCTGGAGAATGTTTGTTTTCCCTTGCAGGAACACCGTCGAGACCTGAAGCCGGTCCAAGTCCTTCGTATAGCCGAAGAAAAGCTTCATCAGGTCGGTTTGGAGTCCAAACATTTTCATAAACTTCCAAGTCAAATCAGTGGTGGGATGCAGAAGAGAACAGGTCTGGCCCGAGCTCTCGCCCTAGATCCAGAAATTCTGATCTATGACGAGCCGACCACGGGTTTAGATCCCATTCTGACTGAAATGGTGGATAATTTGATTCTGAGTACTCATAAGTTAAAACCAGGTGTGACTTCCATCATGGTGTCCCATGATTTGTCCGCCGCATTCAGGATTGCCGACCATATCGCGATGTTAGATAGTGGCCGGGTTCTGTTATTTGGTACTCCAGAGGACTTCTTCAACACCGATATTGAACTGGTGAAGAGGTTCGTGAATAAAGGGATGAAACATCAATGAATTGGCTTCGTGCAGCTGAGTTTAAAGTCGGATTAATGGTGATTGTGGTGGGATCTCTCATCGCAGTCATGTCTATGCAGGTCAGCGACGATCCATCTTATCTTGGTCGATCCAAAAAAGCCTGGTTCCTTCTTCCGAATGCTGGCGGGTTGGTGAAAAACTCGGCCGTGCGTTCTGCCGGTATTCCTGTTGGGGTTATTAAGGACATCCGTTTGCAGGATGGAATGGCCCGTGTTGATATCACTTTGAAATCCGAGATCCCTTTGACAACTTCCGCAGCCATTGAAATCAAGGCGCAGGGGATTTTAGGGGACAAGCACGTTGAGGTTTATCCGGGGTCCCCGACAGATCCTCCCTTGGAAGACAACGCCCAGATCCTGAGCATTCGCGAGGGCGGCAACCTTGAAAACCTGATGAGTCAGGTGTCGGAAGTGACTTCCTCATTGAAAGAGGTTACGCGCAATCTTCAGGAAGCTACATCTGAGGATGGCACCCGCGCCCATATTTTGGGCCGTATTGTGAAGAATATTGAGACATTGACGGGTGATCTGGCGCAGATGACGACAGATAACAAAGAAAAGATCGGCGATATCGTGGATGATATCCATGATATCACGGCGAATCTTCAGGATGTCATGAATGACAAAAGTGATTCCGGTCTGAAAGAAACCTGGAAGCGTTTGTCGAACTCTGTGAAAAACCTGGACGACATCACCACGCGTATCAACAAGGGTGAAGGCGCGTTGGGTAAACTTATCAGCGACGAACAAACCTCTGAAAGCTTGACGTCGGCGATCGACGGCCTGGGTGGCATGATGGATTCTGCCAATCGCATCCAGACCGCGTTTGATTTCCGTGGTGAGTATCTGGGTGAAGTGGGTGCGACCAAGACTCATATCGGTGTGCAGATTCAGCCAGGTCTGGATCGTTACTATTATATTGGTGTGGTTGATGATCCAGCCGGTGTGGTTGAAACAACCCGCACTCAGATCACAGGTCCGGGGGCAGGTACGGTGGGTCCTGGTGATTACACTGAGAAGAAAACTTACGAAAATAGAATTAAGATCACGGCTCTTTTTGCTAAGAACTTCTGGGATCTGACCCTCAAAGGGGGCGTGATCGAGAACAATGGTGGATTCGGTATCGACTACTTCTTCTTCCGTCGTAAGCTGAAATTCACAGCGGAAGCCTTCCAGTTTAGTCATACGAATGTACGAAGCTCTCTGTCTTATACATTGTACCGCGGTATTTATATTACCGGGGGGATCAACGATGCCTTTGATCAACAGGGGGCGAGATCGGGTTATCTTGGGGCAGGTTTGTTCCTGACGAACGACGATCTTAAATTACTTCTAACCAAGGCGCCTTTTTAACATATGAACGGTGACAACGTGAGCAGCTCAGAGAAGAACTGGTTAGTAAAATCTTCCACGAGGATTCTTGGACCCTTCACTCTAGCTGAAGTCACCGAACAATTGCGTACTAAACAAATCTCAATTATCGACGAAGTTCGTCAGACTGACGGTCGTTGGAGTTATATCCGCGAAAACAAGCTTTACATGGATATCGTTAAAAATATCCGTGAAGAGCAGGATAACAGCTCTGAACAGACCATGACTCAGTCCATTGCTCATCATACGATGACCCGCACGGATATTCTGCCGATCTCAGACGAGATGACACTGACGCCACCGCCAGTATCAGTACCGAATTTAGATCTGACTCCGCCACCGATTCGCGATATCAAAGATGTGACTCCGGTTCCGCAAAGTCCGGCCAGCCGCACGGCTGCCACAGCCGCCGTGACCAAAAGTTATGGAGCTTCCGGGGATGCTCGTTTGCAGGATAAAATTCGGGGTAAATCCAATATCATGCGCTGGGCTTTGATGGGCGCAGCTGTTGTGGTTGTTGGGGTGGTCTTTGTTGTTCTGACTCAAAAAGATAAGAATAAGACATTGGGTTACGATGAGCTGATGAATCAGGCTTTGCGTTACAAGTCCCTGGGCTTGTATGAAAAATCCCTGGAATCGTTTCAGCGCGCCTCCAAGTTGAAAGAACCGGATATGGAATCTCAGGTTCAAATGGCGACGGTGCTAATTTCCGAAGACCGTCAAAGTTTGATGGGCCGCCGTATTCTGGAACGAGCCCTGGTTCAGGAAAATCGCAGCCGTTCGGAAATCGTGGACGCTTATCTGGGTATCGCGGTTTCTTACATGATGGATGGTGATCTAAAGCAGGCCGAAGATACTTTGCAAAAAGCCATCGGTCACGAACCGTTCAATATTTCCGCTCTTTTAAATCTGGCTATCATTCAGCTTAAAAAGGGAAATTACGGCGAAGCGATGCGGGACTTTGATTCCATCTATCGCAAAAACCCGGGATCTGTTCTGGCGCTATTCGGAAAAGCCATGGCTTCGGTGGAATATGCCAAAACATCCAACGATCCAAACTTCCTAAGCACATTGGTAGGCGACATCAAAGCCAACATCCAAAAAACCGGCTATCTTCGTCAGGAGCTTTTGTTGTTCCTGGTGTATACGCAAAGTCTGATGGGGGATGTGGACGGTGTAAACCGTGCGGTTGTGCAGTTCCTGGCAGAGATGCCCGGACAGGCGCGCAACTATATCCATCCGTTGCAGGTGGAATGGCGCTTTACCCAGTGGGACTATCTTGAAAAATATTGTGCAGAGGCCTTTAAAAAACAACCGCCTCATGCCGAGCTGAAAGCTTTGCGTTCTATTTGTTTGATGGAAGTGAATCGTGACTCTGACGCCTCTAAAATATTGCAGGAAGCGTTGGCGGAAGCCCCGAAAGATCCCTACGTGTTGATCACTCAAGCCAGTTATCTATCCAAGGTGGGACGTTTGCCGGAAGCTCTGGCTATCCTGAAAATGCCGGAACTGTCACAGATTTCCGTGAAGAATCTTTTGATGGGTGACATCTGTATTACCACACAGGACATTGCATGTGCTCAAGCGTCTTATACGCATATCTATACTACGGATAAGCGAAGTGCACCGACGCTTTATGGTCTTGCTTGGGTTATGATGAAGAATAATAATCGCCCTATGGCTTATGATTATGTTCGTGCTGGTTTGCAGGCAGAGCCTAACTATCTGCCTTTGCTGGAGTTGAGGGATCAACTGGAGTCAGAGTAATGAGACAGTCCGTCCAGGCTTTAAGTATCTGGATGTTTCTTTTGTTGGGTGCCTGCACGAAGGAGCCCGGCTATCAAGTATCTGAATATCACGAAATCAAATCTGATGATCTTCCCGAAGAGGTGAAGGTTCCGAGACAGGCCTGGGACCTGATGGAGTTCAAGTCCACCGCGGAAGGGGCTGCTGCCGTTTCCAAGAATTTGATCTTCTCGGAAGTAAATGTTTTTCTGGTCGAGAAAAACCCTGGTGTGGTTGAGGGTGAAGCTCTGAAGATTGCACTGCCCAAAGGGGGCGGCACCATTGATCTGTCCCGTTTTATCACTGGCCAGCGTGGTACTTTCTATGTTGGGTTTGAGTTTCCGGCATTTGCGGAAGCCACCGGTAAGAAAGTTCTTTTTGTAAGCAAGGCCCGCAAGCGCCGTATCGGCAGTGAGGTGTTCGGAGCTGGTTGCAATCAGTTCTTTGATATCACTGAGGAGTTCTTTAAAAAGATGCAGGCCGAGGGGCTGAAGGTGAATAACACCCAAGAACGTCATCTCAGTGTCTTGGGGGGGAGCTTCCTGTTTGCCGCTGAAAAGGGCACGGATGTCTATCTGGCCCAGGTGAAATTCACGAACACTCAATTGCCCCAGTATTTCTGCGAGGAGCGCTAATGGAAAAGCAAACAGTTCAGAGTCTTCAGGATAAAGCTAATGTGGACTCTCTTTTTCTGGTGAAGGAAAAGAATGTTTCTGTTGGCAAAAACGGGCGCCCTTTTATGGGTCTTCAGTTGGGGGATGCCACGGGCAGCATTGATGCTCGCCTCTGGGACCGCGTGGATGAGCTGTCACGTGATTTTGAAGTCGGTGATATTTTAAAAGTAAAAGGTCTGGTGCAGATCTTTCAAAATCGAAAGCAGCTGATTGTGCATCGTCTGGAGAGGGTGGAAAGTTCCACGGTGGATATGGCGGACTTTATTCCGGCCACGGCCCGTAACTCTGAAGATATGATGGTCGAACTTTTGCAATTGGTGCGTACGATGAAGAACGATTATCTGCGCCAATTGATTTTGGATACTTTAGAAGATCCAGAGATCCGTCCCATGGTTCTGCGGGCTCCGGCAGCCAAGTCCATTCACCATGCATGGCTGGGCGGATTGTTAGAGCATATTCTTTCTATCTGCAAAATCATGGATTTCATGGGCACTCATTACAGTTTCCTTAATCGGGATTTACTTTTGTTCGGTGCGATTTTCCACGACATCGGCAAGGTTTGGGAGCTGTCGTATGACAACGGTATTGCATACACAGACCGGGGCCGTTTGATCGGACACATGCAGATCGCCTGTGAGCTGATAGATAAAAAATCCTCTCGTATTCTTGGCTTCTCTGAGGAACTGCGTGACATCTGCAAGCATATTATCTTAAGTCATCATGGCAAATTGGAATATGGATCTCCGAAGCGTCCTAAATTCCTGGAAGCGATGGTTGTGGCGATGGTCGATGATTTCGACAGCAAGGTGGCCACGATAAAAACCATCATGGACAACGAGCGTGGCTCGGGGGAAAAGTGGTCACGATACAGTGAATTGTTCGACCGCTACTTCCTGCTCGATGATATGAATGAGAAATACTAACAATGATGACCCGTGTGTTGGAGCTTTTGAAAACTTATAAGAACTATGATCCAGCCGCGAAGTCGCTGTGGGAGATCGGTTTACTTTATCCGGGACCCAAAGCGATTGCCTTGCACCGCTTGGCTCATCATTTCTATATTCTGAAGCTTTATTTCCTGGCTCGTCTGGTGGCCGAGATTTCCCGTTGGTTGACGGGAATTGAGATTCATCCGGGCGCCACACTTGGAAAACGTCTGGTGATTGACCACGGTTTTGGGGTGGTGATCGGGGAAACTGCAGTGATCGGCGATGACTGCATCATCTTTCACGGTGTGACCTTGGGTGGATTGAAGTTTGATCCAGTAAAGCGACATCCAACTGTTGGGAATAAGGTTCTGATTGGAACCGGTGCCAAAATTCTGGGGCCGATTCAGATTGGCGATGGAGCGATGATCGGCGCCAATGCCGTGGTGATCCGTGATGTTCCCGCTGGAGCAACGATCGTAGGACCACTGGCAACACTGAGGTGAGCATGAAGAGTTTGGAACAATGGTTTAGCGAGTACGGAGAAAGTCATCGCCATCCCACGAATCAGATCATTCATAAGATCTGTGTTCCTTTGATCTTCTTTTCCATCGTCGGTCTTCTTCTGCAAATTCCCGTTCAACTTGGACCTGTGAAGCTTGGAGAGCTGATGATTGCTCTGGCTTTGGGGTGGTATATGACCCTGGGAAGCCGGGCTTTCTTGGTGATGCTTGGACAGATATTCCTGAGTTATGTTCTTATTTATGCGCTCGGTCAGATTGTTTCGCCATTCTGGCCCTTGGTCCTGATTTTTGTTCTGGCGTGGATTGGACAATTTGCTGGCCACAAAATCGAAGGGAAAAAGCCGTCATTTTTCCAAGACTTACAGTTTTTGCTCATCGGGCCGCTGTGGGTCGTAAAACCTCTTTTTAGGTCCTGAATATTCTCATCCTATTTTCATGACCCAATCCTCATACTAAAAGCTTCGCATGCTGCCCTGCTTCTCTGCGATACTGTAAGAGTTCTTAATCTAGGCGAAAGGAGTTCGGCTATGAAGCAGACAGAAGCGATTCAAACGGTGCCAACTTCGAACACCCATCAAGGGGAGAGCGGTGGAACAAACGCTCCAGTTCGAAAAAGAAGTCGCCGTCGCCGTTTGGCCGGTTGGTAAGTGACCAACCTTAGCCGGTGAAAAAGGCTCACCCACAGGGGCGAACCTTTTTGACCGGCTTTTTTTTGCCCGCCTCAAGACCTCATCTGCTTCGTTGCTTCGTTGTCGGCGTACTGGTAGTACGCCTTTCGCCTCGCGCCTTGCAGCTGAGGCCTTGAGACGGGCAAAAACTCATTTAGAAGATTTTTGGCTTTCAGTTTGTTTGCAGTCTCAGTTTCTTTTCAATCGGTTTTCTTCGCGTTTTCAGTCCTGTCTGATTTTTAGGAATTGCTGTTCTTTTGGGTGGAGTGCTTTTAGATCAATGAGCACGACAGTGAAGGACAAATCCATTTATGAAAAGACAAGGTAAAACACCACGTTTTAAAAGACAGAGAAGACTTTTGACCGAACTTCCCGGTATGGGGAAGGCGGGCGCTTTGGAAAGACGCCCTTATCCTCCAGGTCAGCACGGCTTACAACGCCGAAAGTACTCTGAATTCGCTTTGCAACTTGAGGAAAAACAAAAGCTAAGATTCCACTATGGACTGCGCGAAGAGCAATTCCGTCGTTTGATCAACAAAGCTAAAAAATCCAAAGCCACCAACTGGGTTGAGGCTCTGGTAAACCTTTTGGAAAAACGTTTGGACAACGTTGTATTCCGTATGGGCTTCGCCGGAAGCATCCCAGCGGCAAGACAGCTTGTATCTCACGGAAAAGTATTGGTGAATGGGAAGAGGGTGAATATTGGTTCGCAAACGATCAAGGTGGGCGACAAGATCGCTTTGGCACCCGAGGCTTACGAAAACCAAGTTTATCTTCAGGCAAAACAAACTCCACGTTTGCCGCTGCCTTCTTTCATGGTGAAAGAAGAGGTTGCCGGTAAAGAGCAAGGTCGTTTGACAGACGAACCGAACTTGGAAGCAGTTCCGTTTGCTTTCGAACCGGGCTTGGTCATCGGCTACTACTCAATGAGGGGCTAATGAAAACATCCAAGTTCATCGAAGCAGAGCAAATTGCCTTCGAAGAAATTACCGAGAGTTGGGTGGCTGTTAGGTTCGGCGACGAAAAGTTCGTGATCGACATGGATACTTTGTACGATCTGGCTTTTCGTTCGGCGTCCTTCCTGGCTTATCTTGAAAGCCGGGAAGAAGAGCATGCCGGTTGCGTCTGTGACGCAGTCCCGGCAGAGATGAAAGTTCACTAACTAGGCTCTCAACTGTTAAAGTCCGCTTGGCCGCTCCCAATTTCTTCGTCGTTCAGTAAAACCTGATAGCGGATGGGAAGGGCCTTTGAGAGCATCGCACTCACTCCGCAAAACTTGGTCTGTGAGAGTTTCACAGACTCGAGAAGAATCGTCTTGTCGACGCTTCCTGTAACTCGAAATAAAAGATTGGCTTCAGTAAATATGACCGGATGGCCTCCGGAGGACGAAGTGATGCCGACTTCGACCTGAAGGGACTTATAGTCCTGCTTGTGCTTTTTAAGAAGGGCGATGACATCCATCGCTGTGCATCCACCCAGCCCTGTCGCTACCAGTTCTTTAGGCGTCATGGCTTTATTTTCACCCAAAGGGGCTTTGGCATCCATCATGACCGTATTGCCATCGCAGTCCGCGGTGAATCTCATTTTTTCGTTCCAGTTAAGGTTGGTTTTCATCATGTGCCTTTCTGTTGGCTGGGAGCGATATTAAAAATTTCATGAATCGCTTTTTGTAGACTTTCTTTTGGAGCAAGCCCAGAGGCCATCGCGGGAGCTCCGTTCATAGGAATGAAGAGAAGCGACGGGATTCCGCGAATTCCAAACATTGACGCCAGCTCAGGATTCAGCTCGGTGTTGACCTTATATATATCTACAGTGCCTGCGTACTCTTTAGCGAGCTCCTCAAGGATGGGAGTGAGGGCTCGGCAGGGGCCACACCAATCGGCGTAAAAATCCACGATGGCAGGGCGTCTCCCCTTGAAGGTCCACTCCTTGTCCTGCTCAAAGTTAAAGATTTTCTCTTTAAAGGTCTCTTTGTTGAGAATTTCCATAAAAAATCTCCTTGATTTACATATTATCATATTATAAAGTAATAATATGTCAAACGAAAAAATATCCCCCAAAATACAGGCAAACAAGATATCCGTCTCAAAAATGGAAAAGTCCTGCCAAGAAGTCAGTGATTTATTAAGAGCCCTTTCTCATCCGCAACGCTTGATGATTATGGGACATCTGACTCAAGGTGCGAAGACCGTCACCGAGTTGACGGAACTGTGTGGTGCTTCCCAATCCCAGCTTTCCCAGTTCTTGGGAAGAATGAAGGCGGAGGGGCTGGTTAAAAGCGAGCGCCAAGGTAAGTATCAGTATTATGCAGTGGCGGATGTGCGTTTAGTTCAATTGATTGCTGTTATTCAGAATATTTTCTGCAGATAAACCTTAAAAGGAGCTAGCTGATGAAAAAAAATATCCATGCAGTAGAGCGAGTTGTCAGAATTGCCGCCGGCGTGGTGCTGGTAAGTATGGCCTTTATTGGGCCAGCGAATCTGTGGTTCTTATTGGGGCTGGTTCCTTTGATGACAGGTTTGTTGGGAAGGTGTCCTCCGTATGCAATGTGTGGAATCAGCACTTGCCGCTTGAAAGACAAAAAATAATCGACTGAAAACTGCATCTTCGTAGGGATGGGGTTGGTTTAAGTTCAACAATATTCTAAGGGCGGATTTTATGGGCAAAATTGCTCAATGGCCTTCTTTGGTCTTTTTACTGCTAATGATCTTTGGTTTGGGGGCACAGGCAGAACCGGTGCCCTTTCCGGAAGTTTGGAACTCCATTTCTCAGGCCTCGCCAGGTCTCAAAGCGGCAGAGTTGCAGTCTCAAGCAGCGATGGAAGCCAAAGACCGTGCCGGGCGCCATTGGTTGCCACGACTTTATTTAGACGCAAGATCTTATCAGACCAACGCTCCCGGGCAGTCCTTCATCGGGCTTCTTGAGCAAAGATCCTTGCGACAAAGTGATTTCAATCCGGATTCGATTAATAGTCCTGATTCTGAAGTTTTCACCAGAGGATCTCTGGGTGCGGATTTGGCCCTGTATGAGGGAGGAATGAAATCCGCGCAGTTCGATTTACAAAGTCACTTGTCTCAATCCCAAGCTCATGAAGCGGCGGGCGTGAAGGTCGAGCAGTATTCAGAAGTGGCGAGGGCCTATGGATCCTTGGGTCTTTTGGAGCAACAAAAGAAAAAGCTTCTAAGTTTAAAACAGATTATCGAGAGGTTGCTTAAAGGCTATCAAATTGGAGTGAAATCCAATCCTGTTGGTTATTCGGGGTTACTGGGTTTAAAGTCCCTGGCCAACCGAGTTCAGGGGCTTTTGGTGCAGTACGAAGCGCAAAGTCAGGCCTATTATATGGCTCTTAAAGAAATGGGTTTTGCAACAGACGGCTGGTCGCCTCAGGCGGAAGAAACGACTGTCTTTGTTGACAAGTACCTCCCAAACCAACGAACAGAGTCTTCCTTTCAGGTTGAGTCGTTGAAAGAAAAATCTTTGGTGGCGCAAGAGGCCTACAAGATGGAGAAAGCTCGCTTTCGGCCTCGCGTAGGGGCCTTTGCTGAAAGTTACATTTTTAATGGCAGCCGTGACACAGCCAATGGTTATACCGCGGGAATTTATCTGCAATGGAGTCTCTTCAACCCTTCTGACTACGGAACCCATAAAGAAGCCCAAATCAAATCTTTGGCTGCGCAAAAATATACAGAGGCCATGGAGCAAAAAGAGAGAGCCGAAAAGTTATCTTTGGATCAAGTCATCGGGGCTCTCAAGTCGAATATTCGTCTTTTTGAAGACAGTCAGAAGATCCTGGTAGAGCAGTCGCAAGTTGCCGAATCTTTATTTAAGAATGGTTCGATCAATGCTCTGCAGTTCGTCGAGGTTTTGAATCGTCGTGTGGATTTGGTGACTTCTCAATCTGATGCGGGCTTGAGTCTGCTTCAGGCATCTTCCCAAAAATTATTGAAGTCACGCTTTGAACTTCCGCAAGAATTGTTACAAGGAAAGTAGTTATGAAGAAAGATAAACTTGGTTTTGCAGGAAAACTGGGACAGACCTTCGTTCATTCAAAGCTAACTCCCGTCATTGCGATTGCGAGTATCTTGCTGGGCTTGATGGCCGTCTATTTGACGCCGAAAGAAGAAGAGCCCCAAATCTCAGTTCCAATGATTGATATTATGACTCCCGTTCCGGGATATACGGCAAAGGAAGTGGAACGCAAGGTGACGGAACCTATTGAGCGGGCGGTATGGGGCCTGGACGGCGTCGAGTATGTTTACTCGAGCAGTCAGGCCCACGGCAGCTTGGTGACAGTCCGTTTTAAAGTGGGCGAACCGATGGAGCCGAGTTTGGTGAAAATTCATCACAAACTGATGACCATCAAGTCCTCACTTCCTGAGAATGCCTTAAGCTCTCAGGTGAAGTCATTTTCTATAGACGATGTTCCATTCATGGTTTTGACATTCACCTCCAGTAAGTTGAGTGAGTATCAACTCAGAACTGCTGTGGCTCCGCTGGCCCGAGAACTATCCAGCACTCCGGATCTGGCTCGCGTGGAACTTTTAGGAGGACAAAAGAGGGCGGTGCGGGTGATTGCCGACCCTCGTAAGCTTCAAGCCCAAGGGGTTTCGTTGTTTGCTTTGGTGCAATCCCTGAAAGCCAATGATGCTTTGGCTCCTGCAGGTAAAAATTGGGGAGAAAAAGAAGTTTTTGATGTCGAAGTAGGGGGACGTCTTCGTACTGCGACGGAGATATCAAACCTTGCTATCGGGCAAAGAGCGGGGCGGGTTGTTTTAGTTAAAGATGTGGCTAAGGTGGTGGACGGACCTGAAGAGTTAGTGCGAAGTTCTGTTCTTATAGAAAAAAACAAAGATCCTGAAAAAGCTGTTTCCATCGTATTTGCTAAACGCAAAGGCACCAACGTGGTGACCTTGTCTAAAGAGCTTCTGCAAAGAGCGGAGACATTTTTAAAAGAACATCCCGAAGAAATGGGGACTGATATTAAGATGAGCGTGGTCCGTGATTACGGCTCGACTGCAGAAGACAAGTCCAATGAGTTGATTGAGCACTTGTTGTTGGCGACACTGTCTGTGTCGGCTTTGATCGCCCTATTTATGGGAATCAGGGCTTCATTGGTAGTGGCGATTGCCATCCCTGTGACTTTGGCTTTGACCTTGGCTATTTATTATCTGATGGGCTATACGCTAAACCGCGTGACTCTGTTTGCCTTGATTTTCTCTATCGGTATTTTGGTGGATGACGCCATTGTGGTTGTCGAAAACATTGAAAGGCACCTGAAAGAGAATCACAAAGACGGTTTAGTAAAAGCCACGATCAAGGCAGTTTCTGAGGTCGGTAATCCAACGATCCTTGCAACCTTTACGGTGATTGCAGCAATTTTACCGATGGCCTTTGTGCGTGGTTTGATGGGGCCTTACATGAAGCCGATCCCTGTGGGGGCGAGTTTTGCCATGATTCTTTCTCTTTTCGTGGCATTTATTGTAACTCCCTGGGCCGCAGTAAAGTTGCTCAAGAATCATCACCATGAGGGGGAACAATCCGAGGCCACCAAGGTCAGTAAGTTGGATCTTCTTTATCAAAAAGTGATGGAGGCGTTGCTGAACACGAAAAAGACCGCCTTGGCTTTTGGAGCCTTCACGGTGGTTCTTTTGGTCGCAGCTTCTAGCTTAGTTTACTTTAAGTCCGTAAAAGTGAAGATGCTTCCGTTTGATAACAAACAGGAGTTTCAGGTTTTGATTGATTACCCAGTGACCACGTCTCTTTTGCAAGGGAAGGCGTGGTCGACGGAGTTGGCACAACGAATTCTTCAACATAAGGAGGTTGAGGCGGTTCAGGTTTTTGCCGGGGAATCCGCTCCCTACTCTTTTTCAGGCATGGTGAAGCACACCTTCTTACGTAGTGCTGACTATCAAAATGATTTGCAGATCGTCTTGACTGAAAAAGGTCAGCGCAAAGTCTCCAGTCACGAGATCATTGAAAGTCTTCGACCCGTGATTCGGGACTTCGCAAAAGAAAAGAAGGCGATCACAAAAGTTTTGGAGATTCCACCGGGTCCTCCAGTTCTGGCCACGATGATGGCTGAAGTTTACGGACCGGATGAAAAGTCTCGGGAGCAGGTGACTAAGGAAATTGAGCAGGTATTTGCAGACGAACCCAGTGTGGTGGACCTGGATACGACCCTTCGCCCGGGACGTCCTAGAAAAGTCTATGAGTACGATCAAGTTCAAGGGGGAATTTTAGGGACAAAGTCATCAGAACTGATGGCTTTGGGGCGCTTGGTTTTCTCAGAGACTCCAGTGACAAGCCTGCAGGACGTGAATTCTCCTGAAGATGTGAATGTGGATCTGTCTTTTGAGCAAAAGGCGAGGTCGGGGGAGCATCCATTTGAAGGCTTGACGGTTCCATCTTTTGAATCAGGTTCAGTGGAGGCGGAAAGGGTTCTAAAAAATATTCAGGAGCTTCCCAATCAGGTTTTGCATAGAAAGAATTTAAAACCTGTTTCTTATGTCATGAGTGAGTTGTCCGGAGGTGAAGAGGCGCCGGTCTATGGGATCATGAAGTTGGCTCCACAGATCAAATACCCTTTGCAGACGGCCGATGTTCCTTGGAACACCAATGCCCCGGTTGTGAAGTGGGACGGAGAATGGTTCATTACCTATGAGGTGTTCCGGGATCTTGGTGGTGCTTTTGCTGTCGTGATGGTGCTGATTTATATCCTGGTGTTAGGTTGGTTTAGAAGCTTCGCCGTTCCGTTGGTGATTATGACGCCGATTCCTTTGAGTTTGATTGGTATTTTACCTGGTCATGCGATGATGGGGTCTTATTTTACGGCGACGTCGATGATTGGATTCATCGCGGGAGCTGGAATTATCGTGCGAAATTCAATTATCCTAGTGGACTTTATTGAGCATCAACTAAGGCAGGGCATGAACCTTAAAGAGGCCGTGGTGAGCGCTGGGGTTTTGAGATTTAGACCGATGCTTTTAACCGCTGCCGCAGTGGTGGTGGGAAGTTCTGTGATGCTGGCTGATCCTATTTTCCAGGGACTGGCGGTGAGCTTGATCTTTGGGGAGGTGGCCGCGACGGTATTAAGTCGCTTTGCGGTTCCGGTTCTTTATTACTGGCTTGTTGGAAAAACGCGTGCGCAAGTCATTCATGATGAAGTGAATGACTTAACCAAGCGAGCATGATGCTCGCTTGTATTTTGATTTGTTCTTCACTATTTGCTTTTTGGGTTCTTGGCATTTTTAGCCAAAGGTTTTTTTGGTGTCACTTTCCAGGTCTCGTCCTTCACTGCGGTAAAGGGAACTTCCTTGGTTTCTGTTGGGAAGTCAGACATGGCCGGAGTTCGCTTGTCTTGAGCACGCAGTTCTTCCCAGCCTTGTGCTAAAGTTTGACCTTTTTTATCCATGCCCTCAGAGGCAAACATCAGCAGCACAGCCAGGCCGCCCGCTGTTTTATCTTCGGCCGTTGTCACTTTGGCGATACCTTCGGCCTTGTTGCCGTCGACCTTCACATCGACAATTTCAACTTTGAATTTGGAATTTACCAAATTGATATATTCAGTCCAAACTTTGCTTTTCTCGCTGCCTTTGTAGGTTTTGGCCATCTGGTCGTAGTAGCTTTTTTCGATTTCCTCTTTCGCCGCAGAACGGACTTTGGATTCCTGGCTACAAGCGGCCAACAACGACAGAGACAGCGTCAACAATACGTACTTCATTTTCATAGTTCCTCCAGCGCGATGGCGCCGGAGAATTCTTCGGATTTAGGGGAGGGAACTTGACTCAAGAGTTTTTCAAGTTTCGATTTGAAGTCTCGGAATGAGATTTACTGGCGTCGTCGACCTTTAGCTTCAGGAACTCCGTCCGCAGGATCTTCCGGCCATTGATGTTTTGGGTATTTGATTCGTAATTCTTTGCGCACTTCCGGATAACCATTCTTCCAGAAGCTTTCCAGGCTGGAGGTCACTTGCACAGGACGGAAATTCGGCCCCAGCAGATGCAGAGTCACAGGAATGCTTTTGTGCATCACCTTTGGCGTTTCCATCAGGCCAAAGACCTCCTGAATACGAACCTCCAGATAAGGAGGTTTGTCAGGGGGATAGATCACGCGGATTTTACTTCCACTGGGAACTTCAATGCGGTCAGGGACTTCCTTACGCAGGGTTTGTGCGATCTCTGAAGGTAAAACACTGTCAAAGAAGAAACACAGATCCTTTTCCATTACGATCTGCATTTTGCTTTCACCCATACAGGCTTGAGCCAGGGCTTCGACTTTGAGTTTGTCAAAATCGACAGCCAGCGGTTCATGGCGGTGCAGGAATTCAAGTCGCTCCCACCAGTGAGCCAGAGATTCATTGGTCTTTAGAACCAGATCAAACTTGTCTGCCAGAATCTGCGGCAGCTTTTCTGTGATCTCAGTATTGGAGGCCGGAGTCAGACTGGGTTCTTCCAGTGGTAAGCCATACAAAGAACGGTATTCCCGAGAGAAGAACTGACCTTTTTCCTCGATGAAAGAAACATCCTTGGTTTTCTGAAGGCTGTTTTTGAAAAGATCCAGAACAAAGTCTTTCTCTGCTCCGCAGGCCAGACTGACCATGGTTTCTGCGTCAGAACTTCCTTCGACGCCATTAAGTGCGACGAAGAATTCGGAATTCTTCACCAGCGTTTCGTTCTGCAGTTTGACCCCACGCCCGCCGACCATCAGGGCGCGCTCAGTTTTTCCCCGGCGGCGACACAGGCGATCCGCGTAGGCGGTGAAGATGATTTTCTTGGTTAAAGCCAATTGCTGGTCTTTTTTCAATGAGGGAACTATCTCCTGAGTCGTTTGCAGACGACGCGCTAGTTCCTTGATCTGCCGGGCGGACTGATCCACAGTTTGCAAAGAATAAAAATGAGCCCCGTTGGGAGCTTTCTTATTCTGGCGGAACTGGTGCAGAGCTTCCAGTCGCGCACTGAGATCACATTCCAGATTGTCCCCCAGGTAAGAGTTCACAGCTTCCTTACGCAAAATATCCCGTTCTTGCAGAAGAGCGGCCATTTCCGAGGCCAGTTCGCTGGCGCCGAGGTCCATGCCCACCAGCATCAGCTTGGCCAGGCGAACTGGCAGAGGGAAGTGCAAAATCTTTCGACCCAGAGCTGTGATCTTATTGCTTTCATCCAAGGCGCCGGAGATTCGCAAATAGCGAAGCGCATTTTCAATGGCGACCTTCTGAGGCCTTTCATACCAACTGAAAGAGTCAAAGTCTGTGACACCCTGAGCGCTCAGGAACAACAAACTTTCTGTCAGATCCACGCGCTGGATTTCAGCCACTTCCGATTTGCCGAAAGACAGCTCATCCATCTTGTTCCACATGCGATAGCAAATACCCGGGAACTGACGGGCGGCTCGCCCGGCG
The DNA here is from genome assembly GCF_041888015.1 of Bdellovibrio bacteriovorus. GTDB lineage: Bacteria > Bdellovibrionota > Bdellovibrionia > Bdellovibrionales > Bdellovibrionaceae > Bdellovibrio. Next base: position 3,013,311 of record NZ_CP168968.1, on the reverse strand, counting down.
CGCTGAATGGCGCTGGAAAGACTGATGCGGCCCAATTCCAGACGGGAAAAACCGGTGCGATGATCCTGCTTCATATTTTTGGCAAGGCCGGAATCAATCACCGTGTTCACCCCATCCAAAGTCACTGAGGATTCGGCGATATTGGTGGAAAGAATCACTCGCTGGGACGAGGCTTTCTTCAAAGCTTTGCGCTGATCTTCCAGGCTTAAAGACCCATGCAAAGGAATCAGTTCAATATTCTTGCTGTCAGCCCAGGTTTGTAAGGCTTCTTTGGCACGATCAATTTCACCGACGCCGGGAAGGAATACCAGAATGTCGTGTTTTGTGTTCAGCTGGGCTTCTTTGACGGTTTGAACAACAGAATCAAAAAATTGCGGAAAGGTCTGCAGAACCTGTGAGCCTTTTTGGTAGCGAACATCCAGTTCAAATAATTTTCCAGGAACACTGACGATGGGGCAGTCCCCCAGGTAAGAGGAGATCTTTTCTGCCTCCAGCGTGGCGGACATCACCAGGATTTTGATATCTCGTCCCAGTTCCTGAAGTTCGCGCAAAAGCCCCAGTGCCAGATCCACATGCATGGATCGTTCGTGGAACTCATCTAGAATCACCAGTTCGACATCCGCAAGCTCGGGGTCATCAATCATCTGACGGGCCAACAAGGCTTCGGTCATAAAGACCAGTCTTGTTTTTGCGGAAGTTTTATTGGCAAAGCGGACCTGATAGCCCACCTCTTCGCCGACTTGCCAGCCGTTTTCCTCAGCGATACGGTGAGCAGCGGCGATCGCCGCCATACGACGTGGTTCAAGCACAATAATCTTTTTGGTGGTTACTTTAAGTAAAGCCGGCGGCAGGCGGGTCGTTTTGCCGGCCCCGGGGGAGGCAGTGATCACAAGATTCTGTCCCTGATTCATCAGGTCCTGAATTTCAGGAACAAAAATATCTATGGGAAGGGAAAGATCCTGCTGCATGTTTTTAAACCGGGTAAATCAAAAGCATGAACTCGGCTTTATCGGCGCGAAGACCCGAAATCAGTTTGTCGATAGATCCTTCCAGAATAATTTCTTCTTCCTGAGAAAGATTCATCGTCAGCAGAAAACGACGTTGAGAAAAGTGATCCTTCATGTCGTTCAGAGTTTTTTTCAAGCGGTAAGGCGTGTCCATGATAATGATCGCGCGCTTTTCTTTGGTCAGATCTTTCAAAGCTCGCGCACGAGCTTCGTTTTCAGCAGGCAAAAAGCCACGAAAAACAAATTCGTCGATACGCTGGCCACTTAAGGAAAGTAAACCCATCAGGGCAGAAGCACCTAAGACAGATTTTACAGGAACATTCTTTTGGCGGCACAGGCGGACCAGGTCGGCTCCCGGATCACAGAAGCCCGGAGTTCCGCAGTCCGAAACCAAAGCCACGTTTTTTTCTGCACACAAGGGGACCAGCGCCGCTTTGTCTTCGGGGGTTGAGTGCTCGTCCAGTACTTCGTAAGTTTTTCCCGAGATGCCGTGGGCCCGCAAAAGTTTGGAAGCCTCTTTGGTGCTTTCGCAAATAACAACATCGCAGTTTTTCAGAATTTCCAAGGCGCGCAGGGAAATTTCACTGACATCTCCAATCGGAGTAGCAACCACATACAGCATTAGGAGTCCTTTTGGTTCAGTAGGAAGTTCATGATTCGCGGCAGATCTTCGGGCGGCTCTGCTTTGCCAGCATGAGTGCTTTCAAAGAAGATCATCTGCACTTTGGGGCAGTATTGCGCCAAATGAACCAGATTCACGGGTTCATTTTCAAAGAAATAGATTGTTTCATAATTTTTCTTCTCGGCCGCAATGAACCAGTCCGTTTTGAACTGGGCATCGTCCATACTGCGATGAGGTTTGAGGACAAGCTCGGCATGTTCATTCAGTGGGAAGCCCCATTGCTCCAAAACTTCGCCGGAACTTCCGCCCATTCTTTCCACATCACGTCCAGTCAGGTAAGCCACTTGCGCACCCGCTTGGCTGACGGCATTGACAAATTCAACAGCCCCTTCATAGGGTTCATCGAACTGCAGGTAGTGGTTTGAAAAGAAACTTTTCTGCCAGTAGGCACGAACTGCATCCTGGAAGTCCTGATGGTGACCATCCAGACCCGCGCGAGTCAGGGCGCCGACGATGCCCCAGTCTGAACGCAAGGTCTTAATATTCTTCAAAAGTGCCACTTGTTCCGGGAAACGTTTTTGATTCAGCGGAGAAGCTGCGAAATCCAGAAGAATTTTTTCCAGACGGGGGCTGACATCAAAAAGTGTGGAGTCGAGGTCGAAGACAACAAGACTGTTTTTTCCCTGATGGGAGAGGTCCTGAATATTGACAAGAATCTGCTCTAGCATATGGGGCCAATGTACAGTGCGCGGCTCGGACAAGTCCAGTGAAATCAAAGACTTTCTTGCCCGTCACAGAGGCTTTTCTATAATGGTGGAGGGAGACAAAAAGGCATGAGGATTTTCTTTTTAATTATAGTCCTGTTGGGGCCGATTTTGAGCGGATGTCATCTTAAAAAAGACGTCCTGGGTACAGCGGAAAACCCCATCAAGTTTCATCTGGTGCCGGCTGTGGATGCCAAGGTGCTGACAGACAATTCCAAAGTCTTGAAGGAGTATCTGGAAAAAAACACGCCTTACAAATTTCAAATCACGATTCCTCAGAATTTTGTGGCTGTGGTCGAGTCCTTTGGCACCAATCGGGCCGATGTGGCCGCCATTAATACCTATGGATATTACCTGGCTCACAAACAATATGGAGCCGAAGCGCGCTTGACGGTGATTCGTTATGGGTCTGCCACTTACCAGTCGCAATTTTTGGCTCGGGCTGACAGCAAGATCAAGTCCTTGAAAGATCTGAATGGGAAGAAAGTGGCATTTGTTGATCCGGCTTCGACATCAGGATACTTGTTGCCTTTAAAAACGCTGAAGGATTTAAAGGTGGAACCCAAAGACACGGTCTTCGCGATGAAACATGATTCGGTCGTGACGATGATCTATCAGGGGCAGGTTGATGCAGGAGCGACTTATTACAGTCCTCCTCAGAATGGACAGATTGAGGACGCACGTCGATTGGTGAAAACCCAGTATCCGGATGTGGAGCAAAAAGTGAAGATCATCGAACTGTCAGAACCTATTCCGAATGATCCCATTGCCTTTCGTAAAGACATGCCCGAGGAAATGAAAGAAAAGATCGTCGATACGCTGTTGCAGTTTGCGGCGACTCCGGAAGGACAGAAAGCACTGGATCTGATGCTGGGGGCGACCAACTTGAAAAAGGCCACTGACAGTGATTATGACAGCGTTCGTGAAATGCTTCGTCAATTAGCCCCAGAGGGGAAGTGATTTGTGTCTGAAGTTCTGTTGCAGGTCGAAAAACTTTCCAAAACTTATCCTAACGGCGTGCAGGCGTTGAAAGACGTGGATCTTGAAGTGCAGCAAGGGGAGTTCCTGGTGATCATCGGACTGAGCGGGTCTGGAAAGTCCACCTTGCTTCGATGTCTGAATCGACTGCAAGAACCGACTTCAGGGAAGATTTTCTTTCAAGGTCGGGATGTCAGCCAGATGCAGGACGTGCGGGAGGTTCGTGCAGTCCGCCGACAAATGGCCATGATCTTTCAGCATTTCAATCTGATCCCGCGACAAAGTGTTTTAAAAAATGTCATGATGGGCCGCCTGGCAGAGAAAAATTTATGGCAAAGTTTCTGGGGAATTTTTTCCTCGGAAGAAAAGAAACAGGCAATGGATAATTTGCGTTTGGTGGGAATTGCCGAGAAGGCTGCTATCCGCGCAGATCAGCTGTCCGGTGGACAAAAACAGCGAGTCGCCATTGCGCGTGCGCTGACACAGAAGCCGACGCTTTTATTGGCGGACGAGCCTGTGTCGTCATTGGACCCGGCTACTTGTCATGTGGTGATGGACTATTTACGTAAGATCAATCAGGAGTTGGGAATTACAGTCATTGCCAATCTGCACTTTCTTTCCTTGGTGCGCAAGTATGCCACCCGGGTTGTCGCCCTAAAGGACGGAGAGATCGTGTTCCGCGGTCGGCCTGATGAAATCACCGAAGAATGGTTCCGCCGGATTTACGGAGAAGGGGCTCAGGATGTTGCGCCGAACGATCTTTGACGGAGTTGTCTTTGGCTTTTTGTTGTCTGTTCTGGCAGTGGCGGTCTTGGCGCCCAGTGAAGAACAATTGCTGCAACTGGGGATCGTCAGCATTTGGGTTCTGGCTTTCTTTATGCTGGGCTGTGCTTTCAGTATTGCTCTGGCCAAACTGCAGACGAACACTTTGGGGGCGGTGTTATTCCGGCAAGCGACCCATCCCGAAGCTGAAGATCGCCCGTGGTATCGTCTTTTCTGGAAATGGCAGTTGGTGGTTTCGCTATTGGCCGCTTTTGTTGTCGCAGTGGTGAAGACAGAGTTTTCTTTCATCGAACTTTTTGATCAACATGGATTTGCAGGTGCCGTTCGTCTGTTCAAGGGGCTGTTGAATCCAAATTGGGAAGTTTTGCCTCGTGCGGTTTTGAATATTGTTGAAACCATCTTTATGGCATTTTTGGCAACCAGTCTGGCTATTCCAGTGGCCTTTGTGCTTAGTTTTGTGTGTGCGAAGAATATCATGCAAGGCCCTGCCGCCAGAACTGTGTACTTCGTCCTGCGAACTTTTCTGAACGTGACTCGTTCGATTGAGGCTTTGATTTGGGCGATTATTTTTTCCGTGTGGGTGGGGATTGGTCCTTTTGCGGGAATGCTGGCGTTGATGATTCACTCGGTGGCATCCTTGGCGAAACAATATTCTGAGATGGTGGAATCAGTCGAAGAAGGCCCTATTGAGGCCATCGAATCCACGGGTGCCAATAAACTGCAGACGATTTGGTATGCGATTGTTCCTCAGGTGCTTTTGCCTTATATTTCATTTACGGTCTATCGCTGGGACATCAATGTCAGAATGGCGACGATCATCGGTCTTGTGGGCGGTGGTGGTATCGGAACCATGCTTGTTCAGTACCAGGGCCAGGCGATGTGGCGCGAAGTGGGCTGCATCATTGTGGTTATCGCCGTGGTGGTGTGGGCTTTGGATCAGGCCTCGGCCTATATCCGTGAAGCCTTGAAATAACAGGAGTTGTCTATGTCAGCGTTGAGTTCATATAAAATCGTGATCAAGGAACATCATGTGGATTCGTTGGGTCACATGAACAATGCCACGTATCTGGCATTGTACGAAGAAGCCCGCTGGGAAGCTATCACGGCCCGCGGCTTTGGCTTCAAGGACATCCAGCGTTCTAAGCAGGGGCCGGTGATCCTTGAGGTGAATCTGAAGTTCCTGCGAGAGGTTCTTCTGCGTGAATCCATCACCATCACTCTGGAAGTTTTGGGCTATAAAGGCAAGATCGGCCAGATGAAACAGCAGATGATCAAAGAAGATGGCACAGTGGCCAGTGAAGCTGTCTTCACTTTTGGTCTGTTTGATATGAAGGAAAGAAAACTGATCGAGCCTACTTCTGAATGGAAGAAGGCTGTCGGGTTGGATTAGGCGACTTTCGCCATCGGAAGCGCAACAACGGTAATATAGAATTTCCCTTTGCTGGTGGCGAAGGGAATCATCATCCCAGCGGCCCCTTGAGAGCAGGGAATGGACTGACCGGCACCTAGAATCACTTTAGGTACGGTCATTTGAACACCATAGGAACTGATTTCCGCCTTGGCATTTCCGAAAATAATATTATTGATTTCGCCGACGGCATCCTGATTGTCCTGGGTCAGCTCAGTTTGTTCTTCCATAAGCATGGTGGAAACCACTTCCAGGAAGCTGCCTTTATCAAAGGAAATACACAAGTGTCCTTGAAAGGCCTGACTGCGAATCTCGACGACAGAGGACACTTCGCCCAGGAAAGGATCATTGGGTGATTTCGGGCCCGCTTTTTCCATTTTGACATTCGGGCAACCGAACTGACCCAATACATGGGTGGTGGCTTTGATCACGGCATTGATCACTCGAACGTCCACGGCATATTTATGAGCAGCTGCGGCCGTCGCAGGTTCGCGAGCGGCGGTGCCATGGTGTTCGGCATTAAGCACGGTGATCATGGCACTGATCAGCTCTGCTGGTGAAACAGGTTTTTTGAAAAAGCGTGAGGACCGCAAGCTTTCAGGAAGATCAGAGGCGTCTTTTTGCGAAATCACGATCAGATCTGCATCCTGCGTATTTTTATAAGTATGAATGCCATAAACGAAGCCACCATCCATCAGGCGGGGAACTTCGGTATCAATCAAAACCATATCGAATTTCTGGTTTTCAGATTTGATGGCCGCCTCGGCACCGTCTTTGGCGCGAATGACGACCGGAGCAACACCTGAATTCTCAAGTTGCTTCAGCAATGGTTCTTTCACCAGTTGCTCGAGTTCACAGTTGTTATCCACGATCAGGATGTTTTTACGTTGTTTCATTTCTTTCTTCTGTATAAAAACCATAAACTCTTGTCGGTTTAAAGGGTCACATTCTTAACTGAGTAGTAATCTTGTCGGGAAAGCATGAGGAACCCTTTAACCTAATTATTTGTCGACAATTTCGACAAAATACTTCAAACAAATTTCCAACAAATTGTCTAATTTCCTACAGTTAAGTCAGGTCCTGTTTGTGCCGATAGACCTCTCAAGGAGTAACGAGAGCATGGGAAAACAGTATTATCTTTCTAACAATGGCACTCATATTGGTCCGTTCAATCTTGAGACGGTCCTGAAAAAGATTGAGTCCCAAGAGAATCAATGGACTGATTACATCTATGATGAATCCATGGGTGAGTGGGTTATGCTGCTCGAACATCCTGAGTTTTCAGCAAAGCTGGCGCAAAAGCCGGCAACTCGCCCCTACGCGACCCCAGCACTTTCAATGAACAAACATCTTTTGAAAGATAAAGAGTGGTTCATTCTGAAGGAAGGCAATAACTACGGTCCATTCTGTCAGCTGGAGCTGATCCAGATGCTGCAGGAAAAGGCGCTGTTTGAATATGACTACATCTGGCACTCAAAACTTCCGGCGTGGAAGCGAGTGGCGGAGGTCGAGGATTTTGCTCCGGATAAAATTCGTGTGATGAAAGACTCCAAAGAGGCTGATGTTGCGGAAATCTTCTTCCGTCGTCGTCACGTGCGAGCTTCCTATGGGGCTTCGTTGATTGTTCACAATAATAAAACGGTCTTCCGTGGTCAGGCTTTGGAGATCAGTGCCGGGGGCGCCGGTGTTTTGATCGATACACCGAACCTGCAACCTGGACAGTCGTTATTCTTGCATTTCCAGCCAGGGGATGGGGTTCCTCCGTTCAATGCTGTTTGCCAGATCGTCAGCAAGCAGTATGTGAAAGACGGCAGCAGCTCTATAGATCCGGTGAAGTACGGCGTGAAATTCACGACGTTGAGTCAGTCTGCGCGCGAATCTATTAAGAACTTTACGACAAAGGCTGCATAAAAGCGGCCTCTGAGGGGACTTACCATGAAAATGGATTTTCGATTTTCCTTATTGGCCATGACTTCAGCTTTGCTTATGGCTTGTCAGCAAAATGTGGCCTTCGATCTGCCACCTTCTCAGGATAACTTTGGCCAAAGCGTGACCTATAACAACAAAGTGGACATTCTTTGGATTGTGGATAATTCCACCTCCATGTTGAAGCATCAGCAGCGACTCAGTGATCAGATTCCAGAACTGGTGACGAAGCTGAACTCCCTGAAAATGGATTATCACATGGCCGTGGTGACCACCAGCATGGGGGGGGATAACCCTGACGGCGGTCGGTTTATCGGCTCACCGAAATATGTGACGTCCAAGACGCCGGATTTAATCAATAACCTCAAAGCCCGCATGATCGTGGGCGAGGCCGGCAGTAATCTGGAGCGCGGTCTGGAGTCTATGGAAAGAGCTCTTTCTTCTGGCTATCTGGCCAATGAAGGTAAAGGCTTCTTCCGTAATGATGCACTTTTGGTGGTTGTGGCTTTGTCGGACGAAGATGACTTCAGTAAATCCAATTCCTCTGCCGGCATTTCTTATTATACGAATTTTCTGGATGGCCTAAAAACCCCATGGGTGGATGGCAGCAGATCCTGGATGTTCAGCTTTATTGGTGTGCTCAGTCTGACTTCGCAGTGCAAGACCTTCAATGATTTTGCTTCAGCAGGCTTAAGTTATATCGGTTTGGCGGATGTTTCAGGTGGTGTGAAAGAGTCCATTTGCAGTACGAATCTGGCGTCGTCGGTATCCAATATTCGCGCAAGAATCTTCCAGATCCTGACGGACTTTAAACTTTCCAAGCTGCCTGTCGTTGAGTCCATTGTTGTCACGATCAATGGTCAGGCAGTTCCACGCAGCTCGGAAAATGGCTGGCAATATCTGGAGGCATCCAACTCCATCCGCTTCTATGGATCTGCGGTCCCTGCCGCAGATGCCGCGATTAAGGTGGACTTTAAACCTAGAGAAGCGAACTGATAATACATGCCCTGGGCTTTCATGAGTTCTTCGTGCGAGCCCACCTCGGCAATTTCGCCCTGATTCAAAACCACAATACGATCGCATTGCTCAATCGTTGAAAGACGGTGAGCAATGATAATACTGGTGCGACCGCGAGTGATTTCTTTGGTGGCATCCTGAATGATATGTTCGCTTTCAGAGTCGATATTGGCTGTGGCCTCATCCAGAATTAAAATATCCGGATTGAAGGCCAGAATGCGCCCAAAGGCGATCAGCTGACGCTCGCCCACGGACAAGTTGGACCCGCGTTCTGCCACGGGACTGGAAAGATCGCGTCCTGTGCGCAGAAGCAGTTGCATATAGCCGGTCTTTTCGCAGGCCATTTGGATTTGTTCTTCGCTGATACGAGGATCACCCAGTCCGATATTGTCGCGAACGGTTCCCCGGAAAATAAAATTATCCTGCTGAACCACGCCGACGTGATGACGGATTTCCTCGCGCTGGATTCTTTCCAGGGCAATGCCGTCGACAAAGATGGTCTTTTCCGGGGCATCGTAAAATCTTTGCAGCAAAGAAATAAACGTCGATTTACCACTGCCGGTGCGTCCGACCAAGGCAATGGATTCTCCGGCTTTGATGGTCAGATTGATATTTTTCAGCACCAGGGGCAGATGGCTTTCGTACTGGAAGTTCAGATCACGAATTTCCAGCTCTCCACGCAGGGCTCCCGGGCTGGTCAGTTGTTCAATCTCGAACTCTTTGGGTTCATCCATCAAAGTAAAGATGCGCTCGGCACTGGTCAGGGAATTTTGGAACTGCTGGTATTTCTCCAGGATTTCGCGCAGAGGTGGGATGAAGTCCTGAATGTTCATCAGGAAAGCCACCAAAGAGCCGATAGCAATTGAATTTTGCGCACTGAGGAAGCCACCGAAGTACAAGGCCGACGTGATCGTCACGGCATTGAATAAGTTCATAATCGGCTGCATCAGGGCGTAAGCTTTGATCGAACGCATGTTGGTATCCCGATAGTCTGTGGACAGGTCGGCGAACTTGGTGCGATTTTTTGTGATACGGTTGTAGAGTTGTACGACTTTGATGCCGTTCAGGTTTTCAGCCAGAAACGCATTGATCAAGGACAGTTTCTTTTTCTGTTCACGAAGGATATCGCGAATTTTATTGGACAGATAAAAGGACGCCCAGATAAAGAGCGGTGCCAGGAACAAGGATACCAGGGTCAATTTCCAGGAAATAAAAGACAGCGCAATAACGACAGAAGCAATCATCACGGCATTGGTGAAGACAGAGATCACACCTTCTGTGAACAGTTCCCCCAAAGACATAACGTCATTGGTAAGGCGGGTGACAATGCGCCCGGTGGGCGTTTTGTTGAAGAACTGCAAAGGCAGGCGTTGGACGTGATTCATCAGATCTTCACGCAGATGGAAAAGCATGCGATTGCCGAACAACTGGAACAGATAAGCATTCCCGAACGAGAACAGAGAGCGCATCACTTCCAAGGCCAGATAGGTATAAGCCACAGTGGTAAAAACTTCGTAGTTCTTGCCCTTCACCCCGTGGTCGATGACATAGCCGATCAACGCCGGGATCAAGCGCGCCACGGTGGCGCCACCAGCCACGGCAAAGATCGCCGTGAACAACAGCATTTTTTCGCGACGGGCATAGGGCCAAAGTCTTTTGAAAAGGACCGGATATGTGACCTTGGTTTTTACCAGGTCTTCGTTCATGAAGTTATCATTCATGATGGTCCCCCTGTCCTTGAATCTGAATGGTTTTTTGGAATGTCGGACTTGCTGCCAGAACCTGGTCAAAAGTTCCCCAGGCTTCAACCTGACCGTCTTTCAGGATCAGCAGGCGATCAACACCCTTAAGAGAGGACAGGCGGTGAGCCACGATAATACAGCTCATGCCACTGTGGTTTTTACGCAGTTCCTGCTCAATAGCTCGTTCCGTGCGTGTGTCAACGGCACTCAGGGAATCATCCAGAACCAGCACTGGTGTTTTCATGATAATTCCACGGGCAATGGTCAGACGTTGTTTCTGGCCACCGGAAAGATTCACGCCGCGCTCACCCAGTTGAGAGTCAAACTGGTGAGGCAGGGATTCGATTTCTTTGGTCAGGTCCACGATTTCCGTCATGCGCTGAATTTCCAGATCTGGAGCTTTTTCCGCAAGACCGAAGCTCAAGTTCTCGGACACGCTTTCGCTGAACAGGAAGGCCTCTTGCGGCACCAGAAGGAAGGTGTGGCGCAGGGATTCCTGGGAAATGGATTCAATCGGATGGCCGTTGACCAGAATCTGTCCTTCGTTCAGCGGATACATTCGTGTCAGCAAATGCAGCAGCGTTGTCTTACCTGCGCCGACAGGCCCCATGATTCCCAGACTTTCACCCGCTTGAAGAGAGAAGGAGACATTTTTCAGAGCATAGACCGAGCTGTCCAGGTGTTTGAAGGAAACATTTCTGAACTCCAAGGATTCGAACTTGCTGATTTCCAGAGTGCCTTGATCAGGAATGTCCGTTTCAGTTTGCAGAACACCTTTGATACGGTCAAAGGAGGCATAGCCTTTTTGGAAGTTGGAAAAACCCATGCCCAGTGCCGTCATCGGCCACACCATTTTCTGGATATAGCGATGGAAGGCGAAGAAGGTCCCCAGGGTCACAGCACCCGAATACAGATCATCTTTGGCAACGAAAAGCAAAATCACACTTCCCGAAGTCACGCCAAACTCCATCACGGGAATAAAGTAGGAATCCACCCGGGCCACTTTGTTGCAGGCTTTTTCAAAGGCGGCGCTAACGCCGTTGAAAAGCTCGGTGCGGTTTTTCTCTTGCGCGAAACTTTTGATCACGCGGATACCACCCACAGTTTCCTGGGCTACGCCAGTCAGCTCCGAGAAACGATCCTGTTGAATCTTATAGTTGGCATGGATCAAGCGCATGACTTTCCAGATTAGAAACGGGACGATCGGCAGGAAGATCAGAGTTTTCCAAGTCCAGTCCCAATTCAGGGTCATCATGATCGGCAAGTTCACGCAAATGATGATAATACCATCAGCAAGAATCAGCAGGCCTGGTCCGATCGCCTGCCGGAAGGACTGAACGTCATTGGTCATCAAGCTCATCAGCTCGCCAACGGGATTTTTATGGAAGAAGTTTGGTCCCAGTGAGGTGATATGACGGAAGATTTTTTGGCGGATGTGTTCGGCGGCAAAGGTATGGAAACGGCCGAAATTAGTGCGCCATCCATAACGAGTGATCGCCAGTCCGCTCATGACCGCCAGAAAAATGAAGCAGGTCTTGCCAATCGCGCTTAACGGAGCCTGGCTTTCGATCTGATCAATGGCGGCCTTCATGATCAGGGGATAAACCCCGTCCAGAGCATTAGTCAGCAGCAGAAAGAACATCCCCAGGCTGAAAGCTCGAGGATTGTTTTTGATGTAATACCAAAGAGGACGTTTATAGAGGAGATTGTTTTCGGCTGCAGTTTGCATTTAAGGAAGGACTGTATTTAATCCTTCCAGACTCTGCAAGAAGTTTGGGCGGTGCCGAAGGTTTGCTCCTGGCGTCGTTCATAAGCCCGTTGTTCCCAGCCGTAAAAGAACGGTCTTTGTTCTGTCAAACGGGCGAAAATAGTCCTAAGAATGTTCATCGCGGACCTCCTTTTGTTATTCCTAGGATCGGCAAAATGGTGCCGATATTCAATACCCTTGCTTGAGGTACTGATATACGATACCCTGGTTTTGGAGGTTGAGATGTCGCAAGTTGACCAGTTTTTGAATGCCTTAAAACGATCCTTAAAAGCGAAGAACATTCTGTATAGAGACCTGGCGAAGGCTCTGGACCTGAGTGAATCTAGCGTTAAAAGAATCCTTTCCAGCAAGAGTCTCAGCCTTGAAAGACTGGAAGAAATCTGTCGTATTGCTGATCTGAGTTTTTCTGAAATTGTAAAGTCCGCAAATTTGGAAGAGGCCAATCAGCCGATGATTCTTAGCGATGAGCAGGAAAAGGCCCTCGCTGAAAATGCGCGCCTGCTGCACTACTACATGATGTTGCAGGAAGGAAAAACGCCGCAGAAGATTGAAAAGGAATATCAGATTCCCAGCTCGGAATCGAAAAAGTATCTGTTCCAGTTGGATCGTCTGAATCTGATCGAGCTGCATCCGCGAGACAAGGTTAAGCTGAAACGTCAGGGGTTCTTGCGTTTCCGTCGTGATGGGCCGGTCGGGAAAGCTCTATTTGATCAAACCAAATCCAACTATCTGAATTATGATTTCCGTCCGGAAGACTATATTCGTTTTACTCTGATCAAAATCAGTACTCCTACGCTTGCGAAATACAAAGCGAAGTTGGAGCGCCTGATGATGGACATGCAGGAAGAGTCCCGTTACGAAATCGAGCACAGTGTGTCTGTGATGGATGCGGGGGTTTTATTGGCGTTCCGGCCTTGGCAATATTCCTACATGGGAGCCATCAAGAAAAAAGATTAAGTCGGTCGGTGAAAACGACCCATCTCCGGCGTTGTCGGGGTCCCGCTTTCGCTCCGACGTGCTTGGAGCACGCCTCCGCTTCAGCGGGCCCCCTCCGCCTTGGATATGGACCGTTTTGACCGACCTTGGTTCCCTGTGGAGGGGCTTGGGCTTGCTGCCTTTGGCAGCTCGCTTTTGGCAGCTCGCTTTCTGGCTTGTCGGTGCCTTTGGCACGACTCGCATCTTTAGGTTGGTTTTTTTATTTTTTTGTATTCACTTAGGAATTGTTGGAACTTATCGAGTTCGTTTTCATTGGCGGCCCATCGCTTTAGTTTTGAAATGTTGATGGGATGTTTTTCGCAAACCCACAGGGCGTGGATGAGGCTTCTGCGATCGTTCCAGTGAAACCAAGCAGCCAGTCTGTCCATTACACATTGTGTGGGTGAAAGCATTGTGATGACTGTGTTTTTAACTTTCAGCTGTCCTTCTGCTTTTACTGGGCTTTGATTGCCGATAGCTACCGGACCGCTGGGGAACTCGACGTAAAGTTCAGAACTAGGGTGAAGAAAATAGCGCCCTTCTTTTTTAAATCCAATCTCTTCAAGAGCTTTTCCGATAGCTTCGTGTGAGTAGGGGGAAATAAAGTCCAGATCGCGGGATTGATGTTTTTCTTCTGTATAGATTGAAACGCATGCCCCTCCGACAAGTACACACGAAATTCCATGCTGCTCGAGTTGCTTTACTACAGCAGCGGCAAATTGTTTGCGCGATGTGCTCTTGGAGATCATAGCTACAGGGACTTGCCTTTCTTGCGTGGGCGTTGTCGTTTCATGAAGTACTTTTCTTGCTGATCCAGAGGAATATTTGCGAGTGCTTTATTGAGCAGTGATTGCAGCTCCTTGTTTAGGTGCCAGCTTTTATTCATAGAGTAGATACGTGTTCGGCCTTGATCTTTTCCTGTGAGAATATCGGCTTGTTCCAGTTTATTGAGGGTGCGCAAAACTTGGGTGTTGCTGATTTTGAATGTTTTTGCAATCTCCAGTGAGTAACCCTCTCCCTGGGCGGTGAGATAAAGAAGGCACTTTTCTGTTGTTTTGCTGCCAAATAGTTCTGTAAGCATGGAATTATTATATCCTAAAGTAGGTATTTATTAACCTAAATTAGGATATCTTTGAAAAACCTATATTAGGTCCTAATTATCCTAAATTAGGTTAATATGAAAGGCTGCCGTCTGAAGGTGTTCTTGGTCTATAGGCTAGGGCTGTCTAGGGTTTTGACAGTTGGGGCTTTTTTTCATGGGGGCGTTCCTTGGGGGCTGGGGGAACGTGGGTGTGGTATAAATCCCTTATGCGGATTCTTTTGGCTTTGCTTTCATTTCTTAGCCTTTCTTTGATGCCTCTGCTGGGGTGGGCGGGTTTGCGTGATATGCGGCCTTGCCTTTCCGAGCATATTCGCGAGGCTATGGATCTGAATCAAGTGCGCAAGCCTCTTTATGCCAAGCTTTCCAATGGCAAAAGTAAAATTGTTTCTGACAAGTTGATCTGGATGGAGCGCAAGTTGATTGTGGCGGTGCCTTTTGCAGATGCCTGGGCGGCGCCCTATCAAGCGGCTGGTATTCCGATTTTGTGTCAGGACTTTGTTTCCATGTCTGAAACTCCGAAGTTCCTGGCGCGCAATCCGGATGGGAAAGATTCTTTGCACAACTATCGTCGTCCGGATGTGGAAGGTATCAAGGATCGTCTGCTGGAGCTTTATAAAGCCAAAGCCTATATGCAGTTGGCTCATTTTGCAGATACACAGATCAAAGAGCTGGATCAAAACCCCCGTTACAACTGCATGGTGAAACACATTCTGGAATCAATTCGTCGTATGGCCGCTTTGACACCAGTACATGCGGCAAAATCAAAAGCTTTGAACAAGGTGTCGAGTGAGTATCTTTCGCGCATAGTTTTGAGATCACACATACTTCTTCTGGAAGACTCTGCTGAAATTGATGCGGCGGCGGCTCCTTTGCAGGCCGAAGCTTTGCCGATTGTCTGTCGGGATGTTCCTTATATTCCTTGGCCCTAGTCAGACCCTTTCTGATTCTTAATTTGCCGATGTTCGCTTCTGCCTCGACAGTGGAAGGATGAATTACGCGGAAAAAAATCATTCAAAACTTATCTCCGGTGTTCTGGTTGTTCTTGCGTTATTTACGTTGCTGTCTGCTTCGTCCAGCTATGCCGATTCCATGTTCAATCGTCGTGTCGCCGGGGGCCGACTGCTGTTTGATGTTCTGCTTGAACAGTACGTGCCTCGTGAGCCCTTGGATCTGATCTTCCGAATGTTTGACTACAATGAAGGCCGTATTCCCAACACCGATTATGCGGTGCTTGTGGATTACTCGCGGCCTTCCGTGGAAAAGCGTCTTTATCTGCTGAATTTGCGCGCCGGACGGGTGGAGCGTTTCTATGTGGCCCATGGCATTCGTTCGGGAATTCTGCAAACGCGCAGCTTTTCCAATCTTCCGGACTCCTGGAAAAGTTCCCTGGGATTTTATTTTGCCAAAGGAACTTATCTTAGCAACAAGAACGGACTGTCCCTGTATCTCGACGGTATAGATCGTTCGAACAACAACTCGCGCATTCGCAATATCGTTCTGCACGGGGCCTCTTATGTCAGTGATGACTTTATTCAGCGCAATGGACGACTCGGGTGGAGCGAAGGTTGTTTCGCTGTGGGATTGGAACACGTGCAGTATCTGATCAATATTCTTCAGAATGGCAGTATCCTGCTTTCCTATCACAAGGACCTGATTGCTTACTCGCGACGCTATCCTTCTGAGCAGGCCCTCATGGGGGAAGAGATCGTCCCTCCGGGAGTAAATACTAGACGAAATCCCGGCGAAGGTGGCGGCACGGACTGATCCGGATCATCTCATTTCCAAAATCTTCCTCACAAACTGCAGAGATATATTCAGTAACTACTAAGTTTTCCGAAGAGTCTCCTGGTGGGTCTACACCGGGAGTATTAGCCTATGTTGAATAGTATCTGGAAAACACGCAGCTATCGTTACAAAACCCTGGCCCTGTTGATTGGGGCGTTGATTCCACTCTGGGCGATAGTCCTGTTCTATGTTCTGCCTCTGGTTCGCGAAAGTATGTATGAAAATCGTCGTGTGGCTATTCGCAGTACGGTGGACATTGCCTCCAAGGTCCTGGCTCACTATCACGAGTTGTCTGAACAGAAAGTTCTTTCCGTGGAAGAGGCCCAAAAGCAGGCTTTGCTGGCGGTTTCAAAACTGCGTTACAGCGGCAATGAGTATTTCTGGATCAATGACCTTCATCCCACGATGCTTATGCATCCGTTCAAGCCAGAACTTAATGGTAAGGATCTCAGCGGATTCAAAGATCCCAATGGCTTTCATCTTTTTGTGGCCTTTGCGGAAAAAGCCAAGTCTTCCGAGGGGGAGGGGTTTGTGCCTTATCTATGGCCAAAACCAGGTTCGCCAAATCCAGAACCGAAGATCAGCTTCGTACGCAACTTCGCCCCTTGGCAATGGGTTGTGGGCAGCGGCATTTACGTGGATGACGTCGAAGCAGCCATTGCTTCCTTCCGCAACAAAGTGCTGATCGGTTTTTCCGCAGCCTTCGTGCTGGCGTTTGGTTTGTTCTTTGTTTTTGCCGGAAGATTGATGAGCTTCCTGGCTCGCACAGTTAACGAAACTCATGGTGCCAGCCAACAGGTGCTGGAGGCTTCCAATATGCTTTCCAGTGCCGGGCAAAACGTGGCACAAGGGGCGGTGGAGTCGGCGGCTCGTATTGAAGAAACTTTGAATTCCATCAAAAGTCTGAATGACATTGTTCAGGCCAACCAGGGGCGGGCTCGCGAAGCCGCAGAGCTGGCAAAGAATTCTGAGCAAGGTGCTTCGCAAGGAGCGCAGGAAGTCAAACGTCTGATTGAATCCATCAATGTGATGGCGAAGATCTCTGAAGAAATCAATTCGGCCATGAACATTATTGACGACATCGCTTTTCAGACGAATCTGCTGGCGCTGAATGCTGCAGTAGAAGCTGCCCGTGCCGGAGAACAAGGTAAAGGTTTCGCAGTCGTTGCCGAAGCTGTGCGTTCTTTGGCGTTGAAATCCGCAGAGGCAGCCAAGGAAGTAAAGACTGTTATCACTAATAATGTGACTCAGATGGAAGTATCTTTGCAGTTGGCAGAAAAAAGTGATCAGGTTCTGGATGGTATTGTCAGCTCCGTGCAGAAGGTGAATATCCTGAATCAGGAGATCTCCGAAACGACATCACATCAATCCGAAGGCATACGCTCTATTCATGAAGCCATGGGCTCGTTGGAGCGTCAAACGCAGGCTTTCTCGGCCGCGGCAGAAGAAACAGCAGCAACGTCCGAAGAAATGTCCGCTCAGGCCAGTACGTTGCAGCAGATGGTGACCAGCATGGCCACCGAAGTGATTGGTAAATCAGCCTAGATTTTCGGAGTCGTCAGTAGGACTCTGTCGGCATCACGTCGGCGATTATTCCAGTTCGCATCATCAATTCAATGAGCCCGGTGATTTTCTCCGGGCTGAGTTCATTGGCGTGGTGACTGAAGGCTTCTGCCAAAGACGCTCCTTCCTGCAGCTCCTGAAGAATGATGGCCTCGGCTTTGGAAAGGCGATGAGTCTGAACGCGCTGTTGTTTCTTGTAGATCAAAAGATACTCCGGATCAGCCCAGTTGATATCCTCGAACATATAGGCGGGATCTTTGCGTCGTTTCCAGATTTCTTGCGCAGAATATTCACTGCCGAAAATGCTCATGGCCTCAATCATTCCAATGTGAACGTCATCCTGATTGAGCAGGTCGCGGACTTGTTCTATTGGCAAAGGCTCTGGAGTAGGGGCTTCCAGAACTTCTTTGTAAGCCCATTCAAAGCGCGCCAAATCATGCAGGAAAGGAATCCCTTTGGTCGTGGCGGAATCTTTGATGAAGTCCGGGAATGTTTCCCCGTACACAGTCAGATTGTACGATACCGAGGGTTGCGCTTCGATATAATGTCGGCACAGTTCTGCGAACAGGGCGTCACCCAGCACCCAGGCGACAGCTTCGAAGGTGCCTTTCAATGTTTGTGTCAGGCGGTTGATATAACCACGGTGATAAATCTGAAAGGCCTGTTCCAGTGTCAGCTTTCCCACCGGAGTCAGATTGTGCAGCTCTCGGGGGTCGGCTTCCGGGACCATCAGATTTCTTTTAAACAGACTCTGTATTTCGCTCAGCTTCATAAGAGTTCTCCAGTATGCGAACGGCTTTCATCACTTCGACTTCCAACTCGCGGAAGTTCGGGATGTCTTCATTTCTTTCTATTAAAGTGGGCAGATGGCGAATCTGCGGTGCCAGCAGTTTGAATAGATCCCACACTTGATCCGGAATTTCCTGAGAATGAGTGTCGTACAGCAATCCGGAATAGTTGCTGGGGCCAGACAGGTGAATCTGCGCGACTCGGTCTAAGGGGATATGGTTGATAAAATATTTTGGATCAAAACCCTGGTTGTGAGAATTCACATAGACATTGTTCAAATCCAGTAGCAACGCACACCCCGAACGCCGACTGACTTCAGTGACAAAGTCCCACTCATTCATGTTGTTGTGGGTGTAGTTGATGTAGGTAGAGATATTTTCAAGCACCAGAGGGCGGCGCAGGAAGTTCTGAACAAAATCAATATTGTTGACCAGCGTTTCCAGACTGTCTTCGGTGAAGGGGAGCGGCAGAACGTTATGCAGATTTTGTCCTGAAACGGAATTCCAGGACATGTGATCCGACACAATGAAGGGCTCCACCCGCTCAATCAGATCACGCAGGCCTTGCAGATAATCCACGCGAATTCCTTCAGGTGAGCCGATGTTCATCGAAATCCCATGCAAAGCCAGGGGATAGTCCTGACGTATGGCTTGCAGCATCTCCAGCGAACGACCCTGGGTGTGGATGTATGTCTCAGTCTGCGCTTCAAACCACGCGACCTCCGTGGTGGGCCGCTGCTCCAGGAAAGAAAAATGAGGTGGGCGTAAGCCCATCCCCACTTTATGGGAAAAAGATGAGTTGTTCATGGCAGGCTCCTATTTCTTTTTAGGAACTGCGGAAGAGGCCAACTTTGCTTCACCTTCAATTTCAATTTTGATATCATCGCCGACGACAAAACCGCCTTTGTCCATCGCCTTATTCCAGGTCATGCCGAAGTCCTTGCGGTTGACTTTGGTTTCCGCATCAAAGGCCACCACGCGGTTGCCCCAAGGGTCCGTGACGGCTCCTTTGTAGTCCACTTCCAGAATTACTTTTTTGGTGATCCCACGAATGGTCAGGTCACCTTCGACTTTTTCTGGTTTGCCTTTTTCGTATTCCACTTTGGTGCTTTTGAAAGTCATGTCGGGGAACTTTGTCACATCAAAGAAGTCAGGGCTTTTCAGATGTTTGTCGCGATCGGCTTCTTCGGTGTTTAGGGATGCGGTTTTGATGGTGACGTTGACATCCTGAAGCTTCATCGTGCCTTCTTCAAAATCGAAAGCTCCGGCAACCTGATGGAAGCGCCCTTTTACTTTAGACACCACCAGATGGGGTGCTGTGAATGAAACATGCGTGTGGGCTTTGTCGATTTCATATTTTGCGGCAAAGGCAGAGCTAGCCACAAATGAAGTCGCGATAACAGAGAAAAGTAGAGAGCGCATACAGATCCTTTCCGTTGATTACTCGTTCTACTTTTTGGGAAGATGCGAAGTTTTACAAATTAAGATGCTGCAAACTTAAAAGATGCCGGTGAAAGTGATGATGTTGTTTGACAGAATGTTGAGGATAAAAAAAGCCCGGGCTCACCGGGCTCTTTGTTTTAGTAATTCATCAGGGATTTTACATCCAGCTTGCCGCCAGAGACTGATTTGTTTTCAAGTGCCGGGATCTTTCTTGCGGATCCGACGATGGCAGCTTTGACTTCCTGCCAAGTTTTGTTCGGGTGAGCGGACCAGTAAAGAGCCGCAGCACCGGCAACGTGAGGAGCTGCCATGGACGTTCCATCCCAAGTTGCTTTGAAGCCAAATTTATCAATCACCGTGTCGCTGTAACCTTGTGCTACAACAGTCGAGAACACTTTCACACCTGGTGCACCGATATCAACAGTGCGGCGGCCCCAGTTTGAGAAAGAACCCAAGCGGTCGGAAGAATCCAATGCCGCTACAGAGATGATGATGTCGTGATCATAAGAAGCCGGATAAGCCGGAAGCTTGTCGCTATCGTTGTCGTAACCAACGCCTTTGTGGCCATTACCTGCTGCCGCAACAAATAGAACACCTTTGTCTTGGGCATATTGAACAGCATCACGCAAAGCCTGATTTTCAGGGGAGCCGGGCTCTTCGCCTTCAGATCCCCAGGAGTTGTTCATGATTTTTGCGCCATTATCAACGGCATAGCGAATCGCTTTGATCGCATCCGCAGTTGTTCCGCCGCCAGTCATGCCGATGAAACGCAAGGACATGATCTTCACATTCGGAGCCACACCTGCGATGCCCATGCCGTTGTCACCACGAGCTGCCACGTTGCCAGCACAGTGAGTTCCATGGCCTGGGTTGCCACCTTTGAACAGACCGTCGAGTGTGTCCACGGCAAGGTCATAAGGTTTATTGTCGTTGCCGACGAAGTCCCAGCCGATCACGTCATCAACGTAGCCGTTGTTGTCATCATCAAGACCGTTGTTCGGGATTTCCCCTTCGTTTCTCCATAGATTGGGCAAAAGATCTTCATGTGTATAGTCCACACCCGTGTCGATCACGGCCACGACCATATCAGAATTTCCTTTGGTTACCTTCCAAGCGTCAACTACACCGATGTCCAGCATGCCCCATTGTTTAGAGAACAAAGGGTCAGCACCTGTGGTTGTTTGCGGAGCGTCAGGGATTGCGGGGTTGTCCTGACGAGCCATCGCACGAAGCTGAGGGTTTCTAGAAAGCATTTTCGCCAAAGCAGCACGGCGCAGGGGGTCTTCGATACGGTAGTCTTCCAACAAAGAGATCTTATAGTTTGGCTGGATAAACTCAATGGCAGGATTTTTCTCTAAAGACATCAGGCTCATACGGCGGGGAGCTTGGACGCGAACCCATGATTCGCTCAGTTTTTCAACTTTTGCGCCCTGAATTTCCAATTCCACGAAGCCCGGTGCTAATTTAATAAGCAAATCTTGGGTTTTTGGGTTCGCCAAAGCTGTTTCGCCAGACAAACCTGCCACCGCAAGAAGGGCCGAAGCAACGTACAGTGCCATCTTCTTCATGTGAGTTTTCTCCTAAATTTGTTGAGTCTAAAGTCTGTGGTTAAACGACAGGAGAATCAATTTCATTTGGCCTCCTTTGGAGGGGTGCGTTGAAGAAATCTGTGGAGCATCCTATAATACATATCTAGTTGTCAGGATTACGGTTTTTCAGTAACTACTTAATGATAGCTAAATGAAATTGCAGAGGTGTATTTATGCACAACGATCAAGTGCAGGGCTTGGTATCTCATGATGGGATGACCGGGACCCAAGCTGTAGATGATATGTCACGAGGTTTTGCTTTCACGTCAAAGCTTGATGCTATTGTTGCGTGGGGACGAAAAAATTCTTTGTGGCCAATGCCTTACGGTACTGCTTGTTGCGGTATCGAGTTCATGTCCGTGATGGGGCCCAAGTATGACTTGGCTCGTTTCGGTGCGGAAGTGGCGCGCTTCTCTCCTCGTCAGGCAGACTTGCTAGTCGTTGCCGGAACAATCACTGAAAAGATGGCGCCTGTTATCGTGCGCATCTATCAGCAGATGCTGGAGCCTAAATACGTACTCTCCATGGGTGCTTGTGCAAGCTCTGGTGGTTTCTATCGCGCTTATCACGTTCTTCAAGGCGTTGATAAGGTGATCCCTGTTGACGTTTACATTCCTGGTTGCCCTCCAACACCAGAAGCGGTGATGGATGGTATCATGGCTTTGCAACGTATGATTGCGACTCAACAACCTCGTCCTTGGAAAGACAACTGGAAGAGCCCATATGAATAAGCTTGAAAATCTGAAACAGCTTCTGGCTGGCAAATTTAAAATTGAGAACTTCAAGTTCACTCACGCTGTTGGCGATGACGTGATTGAAGTTCCTAAGGAAGACGTTCCGGCGCTTTTGCTGTTCTTGCGTGAAGGCGGTCAATTCGACTTCCTGATGGACGTGTGTGGTGTGGACTTCCCGAATCGTGAAAAGCGCTTCGATGTGGTTTACAACCTGTTCAACTCCAAAGATTCCTCCCGTCTGCGTATCAAAGCGCAAGTCGGTGAGGGTGAAAAAATCGGGACAGCCATCCCTGCTTACCGCGGGGCTGACTGGTTTGAGCGTGAAGCTTACGACATGTTTGGTATTATCTTCGAAGGTCATCCGAACCTGCGTAAAATCCTGACTCACCATCAGTTTGTTGGTCACCCTTTGCGTAAAGACTACGATGCCAATGAACAACAGGCATGTACGACTTCTTTGCCAATTCATTTCAATAACGAGCCGGGATCTCCTGGTGACGTGCTGAATGATAAATATGTTCCATTGAACATCGGTCCTGCCCATACAGCGATGCACGGAACTCTTCGTGTGATGGCAGAGATGGACGGCGAGACGATCGTTCGTTGCAATAACGAGATCGGTTACTTGCACCGTTGCTTCGAAAAAATGGCAGAGACTCACCCATACAATCAGGTGATCCCTTACACAGACCGGTTGAACTACTGTTCCGCGCCGATGAACAACATCGGTTACTGTAAAGCGGTTGAAAGACTTTTGGGCGTGGAAATCCCGCCAAAAGCTCAAGCGATGCGTGTGATTCTGGCAGAACTTTCCCGTATCATCGACCACACCATTGCCCTGGGCACTGGCGCGATGGACTTGGGAGCTTTGACTGGCTTCTTCTATATGTTCGGTATGCGTGAAAAAGTTTACGGCCTGTTCGAGAAACTTTGTGGTGCCCGTTTGACGGTTTCCATGACTCGTATCGGTGGTATGGCTCAGGATGCGCCGGAAGGCTGGTTCGACGAAGTGGTGGCTCTTTGTAAAGAGATCCGCCGTGGCACTGACGAAATGGCCGGAATGGTTCTGGATAACAAGATCTTCATTCAGCGTACTCGTGATGTGTTGCCAGTTTCAGCACAGGATGCGATCCAGTGGGGCTATACAGGTCCGTTGCTTCGTGCCTGCGGCGTGAATTTGGATCTTCGTAAAGCGCAACCATACTACGGTTACGATGCTTTGAACTTTGATGTTCCAGTTGGAACCAGCGGTGACATCTATGATCGTTACCTGGTTCGTTTCGAGGAAATGCGCCAGTCCGTTCGTATCATTGAGCAAGTCTGCAAAAACGTTCCTGGTGGCGATTACACAATCCGCGACAAAGGCATCGTTCTTCCAGAGAAAAAAGACGTTTACGGAAACATCGAAGGTTTGATGAATCACTTCATGTTGATCATCAAAGGTCTTCGTCCTCCAGTGGGCGAAGTTTACGATGCGACAGAAGCCGCCAACGGTGAGTTGGGCTTCTATCTTGTCAGCGATGGTTCCGCGAACCCTTACCGTTTGAAAGTCCGTCCACCATGCTTTGCGATCTATCAGTCTTTCCCGACTGTGGTTAAAGGCGCGATGTTGGCCGATGCGATTGCAACGGTTGCTTCTATGAACTTGATCGCCGGCGAGCTGGATAGATAAGGATATTAAATATGTTTAAATTGTCTGATTCTGGCTTGGCTGCTGTAAAAAGTGAACTGGCTCGCTACGAAGCGAAAGAGTCCGCTATTATTCCAAGCCTTTATGTTGCTCAAAAAGAAAACAACGGCTTCATCACGCCGGATATTATTCGTCACCTTTCTCAGGTGATGGATATTCCTGAGGCGCGTATCAATGAAGTCTTCAAGTTTTACACCATGTTCAATCAGAAACCTGTGGGCAAGTACCACGTTCAGGTTTGCACGAACATCTCCTGCGCTCTTGAGGGCGGTCGTGAGATGGCAAGCCATATCTGTCATGAGCTGGGCGTGAAATACAATGAAGTCACTGCTGACGGACGTTTCACGGTTTCCAAGGTTGAGTGCCTTGGTTCCTGCGGAACTGCGCCGATGATGCAGGTGAATGACACTTATCACGAAAAGCTGACTCCAGAGACAGCGATGAATCTGTTGAGAGGTATGAAATAATGTCTGAAGTAAAATTACTTACAGAGTTTTACCATCTGCCGGAATATCAAACTTTGGCTGGTTACAAAGCCAAAGGTGGTTACGAAACTCTTCATAAAGCTTTTAAAATGCAACCTCAGCAGATCATCGACGAAGTGAAAGCTTCGGGCTTGCGTGGTCGTGGTGGTGCGGGCTTCCCGACGGGTATGAAATGGGGCTTCTTGCCGAAAAACGGTGAGCCTCGTTATCTTCTGTGTAACGCCGATGAAGGCGAGCCTGGAACATTTAAAGACCGTATGATGATGGAGCGTGCTCCACATCAATTGATCGAAGGTATGATTATTTCTGCTTTCGCGATCGGTTCTCACAAAGGTTACATCTACGTTCGTGGTGAGTATGTCTTCCCAATTGAATGCCTGAACAAGGCGATCAAAGAAGCCTACGCTGCCGGTCTTCTGGGTAAAAACATCCTGGGTTCCGGTTTTGACTTCGATCTGGATGTTTACCGTGGTGCGGGCGCTTATATCTGTGGTGAAGAAACAGGTATGATCTCTTCTTTGGAAGGTCTGAAAGGCCAGCCAAAATTGAAGCCACCATTCCCGGCGGTTCAGGGTTACTTGCGTAAGCCAACGATCGTGAACAACGTGGAAACTTTGGCAGCAGTTACTTATATCATTAAAGACGGCGCTCAGACTTACCGCAAACACGGCACTGAGAAATCTGCGGGGACTAAATTGTTCTCTTTGTCCGGGAACGTGATGACTCCAGGGAACTATGAAGTTCCACTGGGATACTCTTTGATGGATTTGATCATGAAAGAGGGCGGCGGGATGAAGCCAGGTCGTAAGCTGAAGGCTGTTATCCCGGGTGGTTCTTCCGCTCCGGTTCTGACTGCTGAAGAAGTTGCGAAAGCGAACTTGGATTACGAATCCCTGGCCGGGTTGGGCACAATGCTTGGTTCTGGTGCGGTGATCGTGATTGATGATTCCCAGTGCATGGTTGATATGCTGGGCGTTTTGACTCACTTCTATGCTCACGAATCCTGTGGTCAGTGTACACCATGCCGTGAAGGTACGGGCTGGCTGGATAAGATTCTTCATTCGATCCTGGAAGGCCGTGGCCGTTTGCAGGATATCGACTTGTTGATCAAAGTGGCTGACAACATGAAAGGTAAAACCATCTGCGCGCTTTCCGATGCAGCGGCTTTGCCGGTTCTCAGCTTTGTAACTAAATTCCGTGATGAGTTTGAATTCTACGTTCGTGAAGGACGCTCTAAGGTAAAAGGAACGACATATGCCGAAATGCACCATTAATGGCAAAGAAGTCGAAGTAAAAGAAGGCACGTCGATCATCAAAGCGATGGTCGATTCTGGCGAGCGTATTGCTCACTATTGCTGGCATGATGGTTTGAGCGTTGCCGGTGTTTGTCGTCTTTGCATGGTGGAGATCGAAGGAAATCCACGTGTACAAATCGCATGTAACACCATGATCACTGAAGGTATGAAGATCAACAACACATCCGAAAAAGTTCGCGATGCTGTGAAGTGGGGTTTGGACTTCCACTTGATCAACCATCCTTTGGATTGCCCTATCTGTGACCAAGCTGGTGAGTGCGGTCTGCAAGATCAGTACATGGAGTACGGCAAGTACGATCCTGAAATGGCTGAGCACAAACAAAAGAAACACAAGGTTGTGGACTTGGGCCCGACTGTGGTTCTGGATTCTGAAAGATGTATCCTGTGCTCTCGCTGCGTTCGTTTCACTGAAGAAGTATCCAAGACAAATGAATTGGGTCTTTTCAATCGTGGTGATCGCACTGAGATCGGGACACATGATGGTCAGGAACTGAATAATAAATACTCTTTGAATACAGTAGACATCTGCCCGGTCGGAGCTTTGACTTCCAAAGACTTCCGTTTCCGTCAGCGCGTTTGGTATCTAAAAGATGCTGAAACTGTATGTAACGGCTGCTCTACAGGCTGTAACGTTAAAGTTTACTACAACAAGGAAGGTTTCTTCCGCGTTAAGCCAGTTTACAACGAGCAAGTGAACGGTTACTGGATGTGCGATGAAGGTCGTGACATTTACAAGTTTGTGAACCGTGAACACCGTTTGTTGAAAGCGCAGGTTCGCAATGCTTCCGGCTGGTCAGAGATGACAGCAGGGGCGGCGGCGAAAAATGCCAATGAAGTTCTGAAGAGCACCCAAGGTGATTCTTTGGCGTTGGTTCTGACAGCTCAATACACAGTTGAAGAATTCGACGCGATTGTTTCCACATTCGTGAATGAATTCAAAACCAAAAAGGTCTTCTTCTGGATCAACAACAAAGAATCCTTCGACAGCTTCGATGGCTTGCTTCTTCGCGGAGACAAGAACCCGAACACGAAAGGTCTGTTGAAAGTTCTTGAGAAACACGGAATCACTGCAACTTGGTCTGATCTTTCCTCTGGTATTGCCAGCGGCGTGATCAAAACTGTGGTTGTGGCAGGTCCTGAAAACATGGGCGTGTTCCCAGACTTCGCAGATCGCGTGAAAGAGCTTTCCAAAGCTCAGAACCTGATCTGGTTGCAAGCGGGCAAACATGATGCTTTGATGGCTTTGACGGGCAATGTTTGGTTGATCCCAACGAAAACATTCGTGGAAAAAGATGGTACTTTCATCAACCACGCGGGTCTTGAGCAGAAATTCAAGAAAGCAACGACAGTTGTTTCCGAGGCTTTGACTTTGACTGAAGCAGCCTTGTTGATGGTCGGTAAAAATCTGGCTATCCCAACGACAGCCAACACATTCGTGCCGACAAATCAGCGTGAAGATCAGGTGACGTTGGAAGCTCGTAAAAAGAACGAGTTCGTGTTCAAGAGAGGTAGCCTATGAGCGTAATGCAAAACAACTCTGAGAAGTCGAAGTGGTTCTTGCCAGGGATCTTTGCTGGTCTTGGCGTTACCATGAAGCACTTGCTGAAGAACTTGTTCAATCAGAAGAAGATGATGACCCTGAACTATCCAGAGGAGAAGTATGAGTACTCTCCTCGTTTCAAGGGGAATCACGTTCTGACAGTGAAAAAGGACGGTTCTTTGCGTTGTACGGCTTGTATGTTGTGCGCGACCAACTGCCCTGCGGAATGTATCAAGATCACGGCCGCGGAACATAACGACCCATCGGTTGAAAAGTTCCCAATCAGCTATGAGATCGACATTCTTCGTTGCGTATTCTGCGGCTTCTGTGAGGAAGCGTGTCCGGTGGACGCGATCCGTTTGGGACCTGAGTGGCAAACTCCAGGCGTGAACGGTTCGAATTTCATCTACGACATCAATCACCTGGCTTATCGTCCAAATCTAAAAGGCGGTATCCTGACTCACGTAGACGACCAAGAACGCCACAAAGCCGGCATCTAAGCGCCGCTGATGAAAAAGGTTCAGCCGCTAAAAGGTACCTGCTGGGTCACCCTCCGCAGGAGGGCCCAACCCAGTTTTGCAGAAGCATTGCATTAAAAGGGAGTCGAAAGACTCCCTTTTTGTTTGCTTGCAAGGTCCTCGCCCTGCCAGACTTAAGTCATAGAAGGGGGATTCTATGAAAAAGTTTTTGATGGCTCTAGCTTTGGTTGTGCTTCCTGGCTTTGCAATGGCAGAGATGTCCGTGCAGCCGCTGACTGTTCAGGCGATGGAGCGTGATCAGTATCTGAACTATAACTTCGGAACTTCATTTGTTCATTCCGGCAGATATCAGGATTTTGTCCTGACTGCGAACGGACCTGATTCCACATTCATTCGTGGCTTGGGTATTCATGGATCATTTGCTTATCGCGTGGATACGAACTGCCCGCAAATTCTGATGCCGGGTCAAAGATGCACGATTCGTGTGTTCTTCCAACCATCAGTTGAAGGCAGTCACTGGGGTGATGTGACGATTTACCTACGTGATAGCAATATCTATATCCGTCTTTACGGAAACGCCATCCGCTAGGTTGGCCTCTCCGGTCAGTTTGCAGCGGGCAAGGGGCTTGTACACAGGGAAGGCCCCTTGCAGTGTTGATTCATACAACACGATCTCATTCACCTGAATCTTGCCGAAGCTTTTTCTTTTAAATGGCGAAATCATATCTTTCACACTGCGGGGATTGCGTAAACGCCCGATCGTCAGATGCGGGGAATAACTTCGCTCTTCGCGAGTCAGCAGGTTCTTCGTCACCAATTCCTGATCCAGAGCTTCTTTGAATTCACCCAGATATCTTTTGTTTTGAACACCCAGCCATAAAACCCGGGCATCGTGCTCATTAGAGAAAGCTCCAACATCTTCAATTTTCAGTTCAAAAGGGGCGAAGCGCGTGCAGACCTCGGCCAGCGTTTCAGCCACCTTGCTGATGTCCTCTTCCGGAGTATCCCCCAAGAATGTGACAGTCACATGATAGTTGTCGACAGGAACCCATTTCATGGTCATGTCTCGGCGGTCAGCATTGATTTTCAGCTTTTTCAGGGTCGGCAGAAAGGTGTCGGCCAAAGGATCGGTCGCATTCAGAGCCAGGAACAGTCTTTTAGTCATAAAAAACCCCCTAAGATTATGATCACCAATCTTAGGGGGCTTGTCTAGTCCGCTGTAATATTAATTTCTAGCTTCGTTGCGACCCGAAGTTAGGCTTCTTTTTTAGGGAACAGCAATGAGGCGGCGATGGAGCCACCGATAAACGTGAAGATCACTGCCAAAGAGATGCCAATCGGGAAGTGTCCGCCGAACAACTTGTTCAGCCATACCATCTTAAGACCGACAAAGATCAGTACCAAAGCCAGACCGTATTTCAGCAAGTGGAACTTGTCCACTACGCCCGCCAGCAGGAAGTACAGAGAGCGCAGACCCAGAATCGCGAAGATGTTCGACGTGAACACCAGAAGCGGTTCCTTCGTGATCGCGAAGATCGCTGGCACAGAGTCCACCGCAAAGATGATATCTGTGAACTCCAGGAACACCAGCGCGATAAATAGCGGAGTCGCCAGCTTCACGCCATTTTCTTTGATGAAGAAACGGTCTTCATGCATGCGGTCAGCAACTCGGATGTGCCTTTTAAGCCATTTGATCAACCAGTTTTGTGAAGGATCTACTTCTTTGTCCGGTTGGAACATCATCTTCACGCCTGTGATTAACAGGAAGATACCAAAGATCAGAACCACAGCCTGGTATTGCATCAGAACGGAGCCCAAGGCGATAAAGATCGCTCGGAAAAGAAGAGCTCCCAGGATACCGTAGAACAAAACACGGTGCTGATATTTGTTGGGAACCGAGAAGAAGCCGAATACGACAACGAAGACAAAGATGTTATCGATGGACAGGGATTTTTCGATCACATACCCGGTCAGGAACTCCAGCCCCACCTGTTTGGCGATGTCGGGATTTTCCGGGAACCGCGTCAGGGTGTAGTAGTAAAGACCTGCGTTAAAGATCATCGCGATGGTCACCCACACGATGGACCAAATCGTGGCCTCTTTGAAACTCACCGTATGTGAGTGTTTATGAAATACGCCCAGATCCAGGGCGAGCATGGCGAACACGAAAGCCACAAAGCCTGCGTAGAACCACCAATAGTCAGCAAAAGGGAATAATAAAACTTCGTTCACAGTTGAACCTCCAGGGCGCAGTATAAAGGCTTCCTGTTGTTTTAAAAATTAGATAATCTTTAATAAGTTATTCGCTAAAAACAATGAGGTTTGACATGCCCGTTAAAATCAATGATCAGATGCAATGGCTTAATTATCATCACCTGCACTATTTCTATGTGATCGCCAAAGAGGGCACGATCGCCAAAGCGGCAGAAAAACTGAACATGGGGCAGCCGACTCTCAGTACTCAATTAAAACAACTGGAAGAGTCGTTAGGGAAGAATCTTTTTGAAAGACGCAAGCAAAGGCTGTTTTTGACAGAAGCCGGACGTATTGCTTTTGAGTATGCCGATCAGGTGTTCCGCTTGGGATCTGAGATGGTGGAGGTTCTGCAGGATCGTTTGCAGAACAATCGTGTGCATGTGCAGATCGGGGCTTTGGACAGCGTGCCCAAGCAGATCATTTTGGAAGTGGTGCTACAGGCCTACAAAAAAGGGAACTGTGCAGTGTCAGTTCTGGAGGGGGCTGGCGGGGATTTACTGCGCGAGCTGAGCGCTCACCAGATTGATCTTCTTCTTTCGAACTATCCGCCGAATGTGGATTTTCAAACTGTTAATGCAAAGTCCATTGCCCAGCTGGATGTGGTGGTGTGTGCATCGCCTAAGTTCAAACATTTGCGCCGGGGATTCCCGCATTCATTGGAAGGACAGCCCTTTATCTTCCCGACCATTCACAGTCGTCTGCGACGGGATCTGGAACACTATTTTACGATCAATGGAATACGGGTGGATCGCATTGCTGAAACTCAGGATACCAGTTTGCAGAAGCTGCTGGGGCAAGAGGGCGTGGGACTGATCCCTATCGTGGAAGTGGCGGCTTCAGACCTGATCAAAGAAAAGAAATTGGTGGTTTTGGGGACGCTCAAGGGAATTTACGAGGAGATCTGGTTGATGGCAGCCGATCGAAAGATCGACAACCCGATTGCAGCCAAGTTGATGAAAGAGTTTTCTCTATAAAGAAAAAGGCGGGGAGACCCGCCTTTTGTTTTATGTATTGCAAAGAGCTGAAAGAATCTTAAGGGCTTCGACCGCCTCAGGAACCACGCCGCCATCACGGCTGGTGGAGCGTTCGATGTGCAGCTTGGTGGAAGTGCAGCTTTTCGAGTCCACCTGGCGCATGCGGATCAGGCTGACGTAGTTGTCGAATTCGGTCAGACTGCGGTATTCCTCCAGGCGGGGATCATTGTCCGGAGTAATCGTCAGATCGGGAATCTCAATGGTATTCAGACGCTGATACAGGAAGTTTTTATAGGCTTCAATGATGCGAAGACGTCTTTGCATGTTTGTTTCAATCTGCATTTTTTCGATCAGCTTGTCGGTGGCCTGATAGGTTTGGAAATCCTGGAAGGCCCACGCTGAACTGCTCATTAGAATCATTGTTACGATCATAATTAGTTTACGCATGAGCCACCTCCAGCAGATTGCTCGATTGAATTCAAAGTTTTAGTGATGGACGGGAAGTAGTGAGAAGTTTCTTTACGGCGTGCGGAAGACTTGTTCGCGCTGGCCGGGAACTTCTGCATGTACTGTTGCATTTGCTGGATGAACTGATCCGCATCGGTCACAGTTTTCCCGCGATAGAAGGTGTTTAACAAAGCTTTTGCCGGAGTCCAGGTCCCCGCCGGGCCTGTGTTGTGGGACCAAACCATCAAAGCGCGTTTGATTTTATTCAGGTCATATTCGGACATCTTGAACTTGGCTTTATAGTTCTTGTTATTGAAGATCATCATGTCCATATCCGCTTTAATACCCTTTAGGTAAGCATAGGTATAGATCATATTCTTCATCGGATTGCCGTTTTTCAATGATGTACGATCACAGGAATAATTGCTGGAAGTTCGCATCGGAGTCATTGTATCCAATAACTCCATCGATAGACGAGAGCACAGGGGGTTCTTGTTGCCTTCCAAAGAAACTCTGACAGCGTTCAATTCATTGGCATTCACATCCTGAATTGCGGAGGCCGTGAACTGGCCGATACCACCGGCACCCGTGCCACTGCGAGCATTCACGTGGAATCCGGACTCAACGTTGATCAAAGCGTAAACCGCGCGAACATCCAGATTCTGAGTTTCTTCGCTGGCACCCGGCGCCAGGAAGTCCTTCATACAGGAGCTGACCGCTTCAAAGCTGTTGTTGATCATCTTGAAATAGTTTTCGGAAATACATGGGCGGAAAGCCTGCCGAGCAGTTCCATTGGCAGCGCACTCACGGAACGTTTTGCTGCTGGCGCCAAACTTCATGTTCATGCCCATCTGAATACAAACAGGCTTAATGATGGAATTGGTTTTAATTGGTGCGCGGATCAGATCGCCCAAAAGTCCTTTGCTTAGAACTGCTGTGGCCATTTCTGATTCCAAGTAGTTGTTCTGACCATTGCACTGCATGTAGCGAATATTACGAATTTCTTCGACACAAGATGGGCAATTGCGGTTGGCGGTGTTGTCACCCCAGCCGAAAAGGCCCTGGAAGCCCTTGGCACTTTCGATCTTGTCCAGAGCATGCTCAATAATAGGGGTTGGTTCTGTTGGTTCGGCTTCTTCCTTTTCCTTGTCTTTATTAGACACGAGCTTGGAAATGGGAGGCACTGTAACCGTGAAGGGTGCAGACAGACCTTGTTTGTCTTTGGAAGCTAACTCTATGGAGAAATCCATAGGATTGTTCCAGCCGATGCTGAAGCATAGGCTTAGGAATAGCATCTTGTACAAATGGGATGTGGTCACTTTCATAGAAGCACCTCCTCAGGCATTTCATAGAGCAAGAGACCTGCCAGAGAAGTTTCCACAATTATCAGATACTTACGAAACAAGGTGTTGTCTCAGACTGAGACTTTGGATGTCAGAAGCCTAAAGAGTCATAGCCCTGTCTAAAGCCTCAACAGCGCTGGGGTGGTGGATTTTTTAGTTGGCGACGAGTACAGCAGAGCTTTCGGCTGCCTCATAGTTGCAGGTGCGGCATTTCATCACGAAATGTCCGTGGGCGTTTGTATCCAGGTACAGCACCGAGTCCGGACAATGAGGGCAGCCTGAGTTTGCATGTTCTTTACGGGCTTCCGGAGCCTGTATGAGTTCAAACACATAGTGAGTGTCGTCTTCAAAGCCTTTGATAGTTCGCGCTCCGATGTTGCGGACTTGGAAGCCTTCCGCCATCAGAGATTGAGCAATATCAGAATCAATCAGGATCTGTTCGGGTTCTGCCAGATTTGTCAGACGGGAGGCAAACGGCAGGGGAGCCCCAATGGCCGTGTAAGAGCGGAAGAATTTTTTGTTTCCGTAGAAGCCGACATTGGCATATCCGGTGGAAATTCCCACACGGATCTGCATTTCTTTTTTCCAGTTCATCAAATAGAATTCGCGGTCCTGGCGTAGGGCCTGGCGGACCTCTAAGGCAGCCAGACAGGTCCTTTGCATAAAGTCCCCATAGCGAATGGGATCATTGGCAAAGGCCAAAATGCCGTCGCCTTGGAACTTGTCGATGGTGATATCGTATTTCAGGAAGATGCTGACAACGGTGTCCATAAAGCGGGCCAGCACCATATCCACTTTGGCTTGATCTAGGCGGACCACTCGCTCTGTCGAGCCGACGATATCGACAAAGATCGCGCAGATCTGTGATCGACGGACTCCTTTTTCAATATCGACACGGCCATCGCGAATGGCTTGAACCACCTGGGGACTGAACTGAGTGCTCAGGGTGTTCAGGCGCACGGCTTCTTCAGTTTTGCTTTTAATCAGATGGTCGCGATTGGCGATTTCAGCCTTCAATGCCAGACGGCTGTTGATCTCGCGAACCCGAAGCTTTTCATGGAAGAAGCGAATCAGGAAGCAGATAACAATAGAGCCAACAATAAAGAAGGAGTTTAAAACCACGGGCCACAAGTCAGCCAGAGTCTGAATCTTCAGGGCTGCGACAGCAAAGTAGGGAAGATAGATCCCTAAGGCCGTTGCCATGAAGAACACAGAGGAAAACGGAATAAACGACAGACCACCGATAGCCACCAGATTCAAGCCAGCATAATACCCAGTGCCCACATCAGGAATCATATAGATCATGATGTTGATGGGTAAAGCCACCAGAGTTGAATACAAAGCGGCAAAAGCCTGTGTCCGGACGGCGTTACGTTCTTTTTTTAGTTCTCTGTTCGCCAGAAAGCACAAAGGAATGATCGTCAGTCGCAGTGCCAGGAAATGCCATTTGAACTGGGGAACATAGATCAGGTCCGCGACCCAGAAGGCCATGAATAGAGGCACCGCCATCCAATTGGCGACGACACTAAGAACCGATCTGATTTCTTCAGTCACCTCGAACTCTCGAAGTTGCGAGGTGGTGATTTCATTCCCCAGCATAAAGGTGGCCTTTGATTCCTACTTTTGAATAACTACAAAGAGGTTCACGCCCAATGGTTCTTTTTCAACCCATACTTTGGAGCCCATGCCTTTGAACATGCGCAGCAGGTCTTCTTCAGAGCGATAGATCAAATGCCAATCCAAAACCAGTTCCATAAATGGAACACAAGGGTTGTCTTTGCTGAAATTACCGATGATCACATGACCGCCCGGTTTTACAGAAGCCAGCATTTTTTGTGCAGCCATCTGAGCTACCGGCTCTGTGAAATAGTCAAAAAGACCGGCGGAATAGATCATGTCGTAGTCTGTTTCCGGCAAGCCTGCAGCAATCACGTTACGGATAGCCATGTTGTTGAATTTGAACTTGAAGCCGGATTTTACAAAACGCTCGACAGAGTGAAGCTGTCTTTGCGCGTGTTTCAAAGATTCTTCGTCCTGATCCAGGCAAGTGAACTCTACCGGGCGACCGTAGTAAGATGGTGAGTTTTGCAGGAAGATCTGCTGTTCCATCGCCGGACCACTGGCCACGGACAGAACCTTCAGCGGAGTCGCCGGGGAGGTCTTGTCGAATAACTGAGTGATCTTTTCAAACAGGTACTGACCACGATTTTTCACGGCAGCACCCGCAGGTTCGTCAATGAAGTATTTATGCATGCACTGGTCAAACAAGGTTTTTCCAACCAGTTCATCACGATAAAGGTGATTCATCATTTCATAGTCACCCGCATAACCACGCGGCTTGTAATAGGCACGGTTGGCAAATGGGGCGCCGTACACCAGATGGCCGACTTGTTCGCGGGCAAACTGTGTGGCCCACTTCAATTGGTCTGGTGTGAAGTTCTTAATGAAGGCCGGGATCTGGGAATACTTCATTGGCAGAACGTGGCCCAGGTAATCGGAAACGGCATCGGCAATCGTCATGCGATAGTCCTGCGCCTCTTTCCAATTATCCACCGGGGATTCGGCTTCCAGTTTGTCGATACGGCTTTTTAGTTTCTCCAGCCAGTCTTTCATTTCGTAAACGAAGGTTTTGAATTCCGCCGGAAGCTGAGACAGGTTGGTGGCATACTCGGTCTGAGAGGCAATCACTTCAGCAGAAGCTTCCAATGCTTTGATGCGTTCTACTTTCAACGGTTCACCCAGAACCTCGAAGCCCACAATCATTTCGCCGGTTACGGACTTGCTGTGGTTTTCAGAGCGTGCCCAGCGCAAGGCTACATGCTGAGTTTGAATGTTCTTAAAGAAGACATCAGCTTCCATGTGGGGATTTTTGTCATACCATTGTTTGAAGTCCTGATAGTCCGCACCGGGAACCAGAACGGCACAGCCGAAAGAGCTGATATTAAGAACTTCCAGCTGACGGCCCGGAACGGACAGGAAGCAGCTTCCTGGCTCGACGTCATTTCTGTCCTGACGAATGACTTTCTTGCGGCTGTTTTCATCGATCTGGAAGAATTCTTGTTTCATTGCGCCTTGGGCACTCATGCTGTCTCCTCAAAGTTGGTAAATCTTGTCGTAATTTTTGACAGCTACTTATCGTAAAGACGGGGGATAAAGAACAGGGGGTCAAAGGTCGGGAGACACACTTCCTGTTCAAAGGTCCAGTTATGTGAGGCCCATAGAATGCCGAAAAATGAAAGGTCATATTTTAGGAGAATACATTATGAAGAAGCTCGTTTTGTTGGCTGCCGCGACGGCAACCGGTTTGTTCACAGCTTGTTCCAGCACACCTAATAAGTCTGCGGAATTTAAGTCCTATCGCAATCCGGCCAGCACGGATGAGTTGATCACAGGCAGTCAAAAGGTTCTGTCTGACATCAGCAATCCACAGATCTTTAATCCTCAAACTTGCGCCACTTTTGTGAACAAGGTGACGGATTATCTGTATTATTTGCCGGCGGATCATTTCATTCCCAAAACTTCTGTCGAACAGGAGAATTTGAAGAAATTCGGTCCAGAAGTGTTGGATACGATTTTTCAGATCCGCGTGACTTTGCATGAAAAAATGCAGGAGTTTGATTCGCGCAATGAACTGAGCAAAGACTGTATTACAGAGATCCGCGAGGGTTTCCAGTATGCACGATTCTCTGAAGAGTATCTTTTGGACTGGTTGTACACGAATAAAGTTTACACCTTTAAAAAGACACCGATCATGATCAATGAAAAGCCCAGCACATGGACAAATCCAAAGTTTGCAGGCTTTGAACTTAAATCCGGCGACGTGATGCTGATCCGTGGTAAATCCTATGTTTCTGCCATGATTGCTCGTATCGCGGATGAAGAAGGAAACTTCTCTCACTTGGCGCTTGTCGGTGAAGACAAGGCCGGGAAGAAATACGTGGTGGAGTCCTTGATTCAGTATGGAGTGATTGTCACTCCGTTGGAAAAATGGCGTCAGGCAGAGGACTCGCGTGTGGCTTTGTTCCGCTCTCCAGATCAGGCGCTGGCGAAAAAAGCGGCTCGCTTTATGTACGATCATGCCAAAGCTGCTTTGGACAAGAAAAAGGGCATTCACTATGACTTTGCCATGAATGATGATGATTATTCATCGATCTTCTGTTCAGAAGTCGTGCGTATGGCTTATGACAAGGCCTCTGCGGGGCAATTCATGGTTCCGAAGTATCGCAGCACGGTTTCCAAATTCAAAAACACAGATTATCCGCGCAGTTTGGGTGTGACGAAGACGTCTTTGTTTGCGCCTTATGATATCGAAGTGGATCCGCGTTTTGACTTCGTGGCAGAATACCGTTTCATGCCGTTGCTTCGTCAAGTTCGTATGCAGGACTCTGTTTTGCAAAGCTTGTATGGCTGGATGATTCAGAAGGATTACACTTTCCATTGGGCTCCTCAGCACAGTGTGAAAGCGTACTTCGCCAAGATGGTTCGCCAGTTTGGTGTCGCGAAGGATACTTTACCTAAGTACATGCCAGTGGATAGCATTAAAACGAATGTGCAGTTTGAAGCTGTTGCCAAGGTTTTAGAAGAAAATATCTATAAACAGGAAGCTGAATTCTATAAGAAGAAAGGCTATCTGCCTTCCTTCCAGGATATGCTGGCGATGAACGAAGCTTATCGTGTCCAGGATTGTAAATTGCATCGCGAGTATCTGGATCAAAACCGTACTGTGGATGGAGCTCCTAGTGCGGACAGCTCTAAGTTCCACTGGTTCTTCTATAACAAATCCAAAAAGTGTGAATAGTTAGGACTTATTTTTTAGTTAGTTCGAAGCCGCAGACACCCAGGTGCTTGCGGCTTTTTGCATTCTTGGGGTGGGTTTAAGGCGCGCTTTGATAGAAAGACGTGATGGGAGCAGCTTTGGTATTCTTAACGGCAAGGCGAATACCGTCGTGTTCGACTTGTGTTTCAGTGCCCTCTCCATGCCCGTCTTCAGATTCGTCTTTGGTGATGGATTCAGGCAATTGCGCTTCGATATCTTTCAAGGAAACTTTGCCTTCGGGAAAACGGAAGTAAAACGATTGCACACGATCATTTTTGATTTCAATAGTGGTGTCGTAAGGGATACTGCCTGTTTTGAAAAACAGCAGGCTTCCGCTATTCTCGGTCTTAAGCGGCTTGCCGAAAGACTTCAGGATATCTTTTCTGGAGGTTTTGCCCGGTTCGACTGCCGCAAGCTTTTTGGGAAGGTATTTGGCTTTGAACTGAGTGGCGAACTCACCAGCCTGAGTGATGGCAGGCACCAGCAGGGCAAGGCTGAAAAGTAGTGTCAGGATGTGTTTCATAGGACCTCCAAAAACAAAAAACCCACAACCATTAAAGTTGTGGGTTTGTATTTGAGTCAAGTCTTAGACGGATCTCACATAGACTCGCCATTGCTTCATTCCCATCTGGAATTCCAATTTGGCGATTTCCATGTCCCTGCGAAGCTCTGCCAGTTTGTGATCGTAAGCTTCTTTCAGCTCTTCACGTTTGCGGGCAGCATCGAGTTTGAACTGCTCGTAATCCTCACGCAGCTTTTTCATTTTGTTCTGCGCTTCCAGGATCTTTTCTTTCATTTGAGCCAGCTTTTCTTCTGCAAAGCCATGTTTGGTCAGCTCGGCTGCTTCTGCTTGCAAGCGGGCTTTAAGAATCTCGACAGTAGAGATCTGGCGAAGTTTGGATGCCAATCCCATCATGCTCAAGCTGCGGATCACCCATTTTGTTGGATCCCAGTGATACCATTTGATCCCGTTACGATAGTCGATTTGGAACTTGTGGTGGAAATTATGGTAACCTTCACCATGAGTCAGCAAAGCGACAAACCAGGAATCACGAGCCGAGATATCTTTGGAATAAGTTTGTTTTCCCAAAGTATGGCACAAAGAATTGATGAAGAAGGTGCTTTGTTGAGTCAGAGCGATACGCAGACCACCACCGATTACCAAGCCACCTAACCAAGAGCCCATCATCCAGCCAATCAAGGTTGGAATCGCAAAGCCCGTGATAATAGCCACTGGAACGTAGTAGTCATTTTGGAATTTAACCATCCAGTCTTTTTCAAGATCTGGAGCGTGAACTTTCTGGTCCACGGATTCTTTGTAGAACATCCAACCCATGTGTGCGTACCAGAAACCTTTTTCGATGCTGTAAGGATCTTTTTCGCTGTCGATGTGCGTGTGGTGGCGACGGTGATCAGAGGACCATTTCAAAGCAGAACCTTGGAAGGCCGAAGCGCCGACCAGCAGGAACATGGCTTTTACAAACGGATGAGCATCATAGCTTTTATGGGAAAACAGGCGGTGATACCCAGCCGTGATTGCCAGGTTTGTTGCCGCAGCAAAAACCAAAGCGAAAAGCAGGATGTCCCATTGGAAACCGTAGAAGTAGAAATAGACGGGGGCCAGGATCAGAGTGATCAGTGGATTCAGAATCAAGAACAGAGCCACTGGCCATTCAATTTGTTTTTTAGTCATAGGGCACCTCTTATTGCTAAGTGTAGCAGAGGTGCCAAGATTTCAATAATTAAATAGAAAAGCCAAGGACTAATTTACCGTAAGTCCCACTCATATTGATGTCTTGTTTGGGTGCGTTACCAGTCGAGTCTGTCGCGTCATTCCAACGGAAATCCTGATAGCCGACTTCAGCTCCAACTGAAAACCCAATGAGTTTGACACCCGCCTCTATACCGACGGAGTACGATTTGACGGAGTCCGCAGAGAAGCTGGCTTTTTTAACGCCAAATTCCGTGACATTGAAATCTGTGGAGTGGGAAAGGCCATAGGTCAAAATCGGCCCAACAAAGATAAGATTATCAATGGGCCTCCAATTAAGTAACAGCGCTGTTCGGCTGAAATTACCTTTGTATTCTTGTCCTGATTTGCTCGTCGTCAGTTCCATATTCTCGTAGCGCAAACCAATGCCGGGAATGAAGGGCAAGGGAAGAGTCAGGATCGCATCGGCACCCAAACCATAAGCGGGCGTTACACTGGGAGCAGATGTTGCGCAACCGGAGCAGAGAGAATCCAAATTGGGATTGGCGTTGAGCATGCCATAAGAAACACGGGCCTCAAACAGATCCCGGGCCTGGGCCACAGGGGAAAAGAAAGTCAAAACGGACAACAAAGATAAAACCTGTAAACGCATAAACGAACTCCTGACAAATCACTTCATTGTAATGTCCCCGCGGACGTTTCTCAAAAGCCGGTCTTAAAATAAGACCTTCGTCGCACTCTCTTTTATGAGGGAATCTGATATCTTAATTTGCAGTATGCTCATCGATGTTGTGCGCCCTGAGACCTGGGAAGAATTGAATGATCAAGTGAAGTCCTATTTGGGACTGGCGCCGCGGGTTCGTGCTCGTGTTTATAATGGCCTCTCGCAGGCAGTTTATGAGATTTCTCAAAGCACTG
Organism: Bdellovibrio bacteriovorus; assembly: GCF_041888015.1. Classification (GTDB taxonomy): domain Bacteria; phylum Bdellovibrionota; class Bdellovibrionia; order Bdellovibrionales; family Bdellovibrionaceae; genus Bdellovibrio. The sequence goes on along the minus strand of NZ_CP168968.1, from coordinate 2,973,342 downwards.
CGCAGTTTATGTCTCACAAAAAAGCTATTGGTGTGATTCTGGGGCAAACCTCTGCTTTTGAAGGTCTGCTGGGATACTACTACAAAGAAACCTACGAAGTTCACACGCGGCCTCATACCCAAATCACGGATGTGAAAGAGTGGGTAGAAAGTCTGAAGAAAGACACTTGTTTCGTCCTTTTCAGCGAAGATCATCCGGTGACAGGGGAACTCTATCCCTTTGCCGATGAGCTGGATCAGCTGTTGAATGAGAAAAGAATTTTTTCTTTCCGCATTTCTCATGCTCAGCACTTTTATACGAATCCCGAGATCAGACCTTATTCGGTCCGCCTGTGTTCATTTGAGCCTCATGCGGCTGTAGCCGTTGTCGGCGAACGCTTCCGTTCGCCTTCGATGATGGCGCACAATATGAGTTGGGATGGCATCGACTTTGTTTCGATTCTGGAAAAATCCAAAGAGGGGCGTGCCCAGAATCCTTTGCTGGTCGAGCAGGTCGAAAAGGATCTGGCGCAAGTGGCGGCACCTTACTTTGCAAGTGGACAGACGCGTTTGTACGATCGTGCTGTGTGTGTGTTCCCGGATGTCAGTGCGGAAGCTTTGGCGCATAAGATCTTTCAGACATTGGGGTTAAGCCCGGAACAAGGCTGGCAGAAACTTGCCACCACCAATATGTGCCACTGGTCAGTGGTGAAAATGTTCCGGCATTGGTGGGAACCCGCGCCCAGCCTGGAAACACTGCGAGGAATGCTGGTTGTCGGCCCCGAGCTTTTGAACACAAAAGACTTTGCCAAGATCGTGATATCTTCGTATGAAGATATCAAAGCTCAGCAAAGTTGGAATGTGTGACCCAGGCGCAAAATCGTTTTATCATCCTCAAAAAAATGAAATACGGAGAGTCCGATTTGATTCTGCATGCGATTTCCATGCAGGGTGAAAAGCTGTCGTTCATTGCCCGTGGAGCTTTGAAAAGTAAAAAACGCTTCGGTGGCGGTGTTCTGGAGCCCACCCATTTTGTCAGCTTCACTTACAAGCAGTCGTCTGAAGAAGGTAAAATGCATGTCCTTCAGGAAGCCACGCTGATCAATGAGTTCGCAGGGCTGCGCAAGGACTATGATCACCTGGAGCTGGCTTTACATATCCTTGAGTGTGTCAGCAAAGTAAGTCAGGAAGGGGATAAGAACTCTGAGTTCCTGTTCAATCTTCTGGGGCACACCTTGCGCGCTATTGAAACGGCTCAGGACCCTTTGATCGTGAAGATGCATTTCTATTTGAAATTCCTTTTGCAGCAAGGTGTGGTGGATGCGGAACCGTGGATGGCGCCTTTCCTGAAAACCAATCTTGCAGACTCCAATCAACTCGTGTCTTACCGCCAGATTGTGGATGACGAGCTCCATAATGTAGAACAAATGGTTCGTCACTACATCGAACACGCAATGCTTTAAGCTTATTTGCCTTTGCCCAAGGGATGCAGATTTTCCATCGTGCGGGCCAGTTGATCAATTCCCAAGTGAGTGTATTTCTCGGTGGCTTGCAGGCTTTCGTGGCCCAGAAGTTCCTGCAGGGTTCTTAAGTTTGCTCCGCTGCTCAGCAGATGCGTGGCAAAGCTGTGGCGAAGAGCATGCGGATGCAAGGGCTTGAGAAGTCCTGCACGCACGCCGCTTTGACGAACCATCTCGTAGGCGGTTCTGGAGTTCAGTGCTTTTTCACCCAGGACATACTCATTGAAGGAACTTTCTTTCTTCCACTTCGTTAAAACTTCCACGGTCAGAGAGGGCAGGGCCACCACGCGCTCTTTGGAACCTTTTCCTGTGACTCGCAGAATTTTCTGAGAAAGATGCACTTCATTCCACTTCAGATTGCAGGCCTCACTGACGCGCAGGCCGCCACCATATAAAAGCAGAAACAGCACTTTTTCCCGGAGTGGGACTTTGTCTTCGGTATCGAAGCTTTTCAAAACGGCCAGAGCTTCATCCACGCTCACAAAGTGGGGCAACTTCTTCGGGACCTTCGGGCAGGTGATCTGCAGGGAGAGGTCCTTTTCAGTCAGACTTTCCTCGAAGGCCCAGGAAAAGAAGCTCTTCAGGGTGGCGGCTTTGCGATTGCGAGAAGCCAGGGATAGTTGCGCCCACTGGTTAAAGGCCCCTCGAGCGGTTGAAAGTAATTCGGACTCCGAAATTGATTTAGACTTAATTGAGGGATCTTCATAATTAAAAGCCTGCTTTAAATCCAGGCTGTAGTGCTTGATCGTCAAGGGTGAGGCGGACTTAATAAAAGTCATGTATTTCAGGTATTTATCTATATTTTCGGCAAGCCGAAATGCCATCGCCATAGCCCTGAAAGTTCCTATATTAGGGTTGGGACCCTAAAAAAAAGTTAACGTCGTGCATTATTTTTATTGCAATTACTACACGACCAAAGTTATAACTCAATGCGTTGTCGCGGCGTATCAAAGCGAGATATTCAAATTGAGACGCCCACCCAAGTTTAAAAAGTACGTAAACCGAAAGGTGGAGCTATGAACGAAAACAACTCAACGACTGTTTTGCCCTCTTCTCAGAATGCAAACCAAGTTATGTGGAACACAAATCAAACTTCCAAAGTGGTTGAAAACAAGACCATCGTCTATCAGTCCGAAGTGATGGGCAGTTTGATGAAGATGATCGACCGTGTAGCTCCATCCCAAGCTAACATCCTTGTGTTGGGTGAGTCTGGGACAGGTAAAGAGTTGATTGCTCGTTCTATCCATGAGCGTTCAGGTCGCAAAAACAAACCTTTCGTTGCGATCAACTGCGGTGCTCTTCGTGAGACTCTTCTTGAGTCAGAGTTGTTTGGTCACGAAAAAGGCTCCTTCACTGGCGCTTACAACCGCAAAATCGGTTTGGCTGAAGCCGCTAACGGTGGAACTTTGTTCCTGGATGAAATCGGTGAATTGGATCCGGCAATCCAGGCTAAACTTCTTCGTTTCATTCAAGAAGGTGAAGTTTACCGTGTGGGTGGTAAAGACCCAATCAAAGTGGATATCCGTCTGATCTGTGCGACCAACCGTGAGTTGGATCAGGAAGTGACTCGTGGCAACTTCCGTGAGGACTTGTTCTATCGTATCAACACGATCGTGGTAAGTGCTCCGCCTCTGCGTCGTCGTAAGGAAGATATCCCTGCTTTGGTGAATCACTTCCTGAATAACTCCCAGCACGCCTACCTGAACCGTGGTCGTTCTGTGAATGAAGAAGCGATGAAAGCTTTGATTCGTTATGAGTGGCCGGGTAATATCCGTGAACTTCAGAACGTGTGTGAAAGATTGCAGATTCTGTCTGACGGTCACATGATCATGTTGAATGATATTCCAGAGAATATCCGTAACGGCGAGACTGAAAAAGACGTTATCGCTTATGATCCTGCAATGACTTTGCATGAGCTTGAGAAGCGTTACATCCTGAAAGCGTTGGCTCACTTCGGTGGCAACAAAACTCAGGCTGCCAACAACTTGGGTATCACGATCAAGACTCTTTATAACAAACTTCACGAGTACGGCGAATTCGAAAAATTCGCGGTTCACACGAAGCCGATGAAATAGTTCCTAACTAGCTGCCCGGAGTGGTTCTCTCTCTTTCCACTCCGGGCTTTTTTTGCCTGGAGAGTAGTTATGAACCTTGTTGCGCTGCTAATTGTTTCAGCCCTTGCCCTGTCGGGGTGTTCTTTTTCTAAGGACGCAGGTGGCAAGAATCAAGGTGTGAAAACGCAACCTCATACGGTAATTGATAGTTCTCTGTCTGCTTATGACTGCCTTGTGATTGCCATTAAGAACAATGATTTATCTCTCTTGAAGGAGAATTTAGAAAAGATAACCATTGGCGAAATGAATCAGGTTTCTTCTGAAGGTAAGTCCCTTTTGGCATTAAGTGTTGGGCTGGATCGGTTTGAATTGTCTAGGGAGCTTTTTGCTGCTGGCGCTTCACCATTTACACTCTCGAGAACTCAAGAATCTAGCGTATTTATCTTTCTGAACTCGAAGTACATTCCACTGTTTGAGGAGTCTGCTCGTCGTCTGATGAGCGAGTCTTTTATCTTATGTTTAAAAAATGATATTAAAGAGCTAGTTGGATTTTTAAAAGAAAATGCAATCTCTCCTGTATATGATGTGTGTGGAAGTAGTACTAATTTATTTACTTACTTTTTAAGAAGTGATCTCCGTAGTCAGAAGGACGAGGTGATGAAAACCATCTCCAGCTATATTAATAGTGATGATCACTATTCGATTTTGATTAGCGGAGTCATGACGGCGGGCCTCATGTATTCTGACTCTGAGGTGTTTGATCGCTTAGATTCCAAATGCCTTCAGAAGGCTTGTCAGGGGGAGTATAGGTCTGTCTTGAATTACTTCCGCCAAGCAGATATTCGGGTGGTACTCCAGAGCTATGGCTTCTTAAAGAAAAGGTATGAGGGGATGGTAGAGAAGATTTCTTTTGAGCCATATGTCTATGCCTTGGATCTAGGGCCTAAGCCTCCTCCTCCTCGTGGGATAGAACGCAAGATTCCTGGAACCGGAATTGTTGTGGTGCCGGAGGTTGGTATGACACGTGATTCGTCGAAAAGTTTATTTGATAGCATAGATGAGATTGCTCGCAATCGTGTGAGGACTGCTGAGAAGCAGGATCTCATAGGCTTGCAGAGCACGATTCAGGAATTGGGGCTCGCGGACTCGGAGTAGCAAATTATTCCAAAATAGGGTGGTTTCCGTAGACCTGCTCCTTGGGAAGGGCGTTGAAGTGCCACCATTCGTGCTCCAGCACTTTGAATCCTTGATCTTCCAACAGTCTTCTTAGCAGCAGGCGGTTGTCCAACTGAGCTTGTGTCAATTCTCCGGTTTTCAGGAAATGATTTTCTAACTTTGGTTGCGCGATATCCCTAAAATCATCAAAGTAAGTTCCCATGTCCAGAAGCTCGCCTTCCTTGGTTTGTAAGGTGAGGTCGATGGCCATTCCGAAATTGTGTAAAGACCCAGGGAAAGGGTTGGCGACATAGCTTTGAAACGGTGTGCCCGCCAAGAAGTCAAAGAACTGCGCTTGAATACTGCGCGGACGCAGGGCATCCCAGATACGAAACTGAAGATGAGGTTGTTCCTTGCGCAGAACCTTACATGCTTTCAAAATCATCTCGGCCGCCAGTGGCGCCATAAAGCATCGGCCAAAGCCAGCATAGACGTCCTCGTTCATAAAGTTGTCTGCCGTTGAATACTTCAGATCTAAAACCACCTCGGAAGAGGGAATAATTTCCTGAAAATTTTCTTCGATCCACTGGGTGCGCGTATAGAATGAGTTCATGCCAAAAAGGCTACCCGAGTTGCAGGTCTTCTAGCAAGGGATAGAAAATCTCAAATTGAGACAAATTTCAGGCAGAAGAGGGCTTCTGAGAGAGGAGGCTCAGCCCCGAGAATCGAGGCGGCGTAGAATGGCATCTGTGTCTAAGGTCTATCCATGGAATTTCTATCAAATCGTCTTAATTTGAGAGGGCTCTGGCGCAAGGGTTGCATTTCCCATCGTGAATGTTGAGGTTTCTATGAAACGATATGTACTAGCAATGTCCGTTATCATGGCTTTTTCAAGTGTTTCTCACGCCGGCTTTTTAGGCTTTGGTAAGAAGAAAGACGCGCCACCACCATTGCCACCGCCTGGTGCGATTACCCGTGTATCTGAAGCGGACTGTTCAGCTTCACTCTATTCCCAGTTAAGCACCTATGAGTCTGTTACTGATCAAGCTTGTTCTTTTGGTAGAACTGATCTGTCGTTTCAAAGATGTGCCCTCAATCTATTGACTGCTAGGAGATGGCAAGACTCCATGATTAATGTTGCAGGTGCTGCTTGCTCGATGGGAGCTGAGGCAAGACCTGTAGTACAAGACTGCTTGGTTGAAATGCAGAAGTACTACCAGAACTATGATAACCCAGTCTTAGAGGCTTCTAAGGTTTGTCATGAAGCTAGAACTCGCGATTATCCAGAGTGTGTTGCCGAACTGGTTATTAAGGGCGGTCAGGACGTTTCTGGGGCAATGTCACTTTGCCGTAATGGTCGTAACGTGGCTTTGAACAATTGTATAAAAGAGGAATACTCTAGAGGTCAGTCTTCTCAAAATGCCAGTAGAATTTGTCGAGCCCGTCACGATGCTGAAGAACGCGCCCGCATCGAAGCTGAAAAGCGCCGTATTGAAGCGGAAAGAAAAGCCGCTGAAGAAAGACGTCGTCAGGAAGAAATGCGCCGTCAACAGGAAGAACAACGCAAGCAAGATGAAAAACGCCGTCAAGAAGAGGCTCGTAAGCAAGAAGAGAAAAGACGCCAAGAAGAAGAGCGCCGCCGTCGTGAAGATGTAGTTGCGCAGCCGGAATTGCCGAAGTTAGGTTCTTCTTCCCAGGATGAAGCTCGTAAGCAGGAAGAAGCTCGCAAACAGCAGGAACAACAGCGCAAGCAGGATGAACAGCGCCGTCAGGATGAGCAGCGTAAACAAGACGAGCAACGCAAGCAGAACGAGCAGCAGACGAAACAACAACAAGAAGAGAAGAAGCGCCAGGACGAAGAGCGTAAACGCAAGGAAGAAGAGGAACGTAAAAAAGAGCAGGAAAAGAAAGACAAGGAAGATAAATCCAAGTCTGGTTCCGGCACAGGCACTGGTTCAGGCAAGCAGCCGACCACGCCTCCTCCTCCGGTCGCTGATGACGGTGGTGTGATTACGGATCTTCCGATTCCAGAATAACTAAACAATGAAAACAAAAAAGCCCACTCTGAAAAGTGGGCTTTTTTTATGGCTGTTTTTTTGTATAAAGCTTTTGTGTTAGTCGATACCTCGAGTATAGCGTGCAAGGAACTTACGGGCACGAGCGAAGACTTCCTTTTCTGGAGTTTCAGAAAGAATCAGATCAAATAGAAACACGCCATGAATGTAGGCTTCGAGGTCTTGGCAAATGCCTTCAAGGTCTTCTGTGGCCGGAATCTTTCCGTTGTCTCTGAGGGTCTCGAGACGCTTGAGAAGATTGGGATCAGTAAAAATAGGAATCCGCTCAAGGGCCTTCTTGCGGAACTTATTGTCTGTCAGACACTGCACGATGATGATTCTGCCAAGACAGTCGCGGTCGTCCTTCATATTCAGCTTGAACAGAAGATAGTTTTCCAATTCATCGTACAAGGTCGCTTGTGCCGGATAGGGAGGTTCTTCGGTGCGAAGATCCTCGATAAATCTTTCGATGATGGAAAGAAGCAAACCCTCTTTCCCATCGAAGTAGCGACCGATCAGGGATTCATTGACGTCTGCTTTCTTGGCAATCATTTTGGTGGTTGCAGCACTGTAGCCGTGCTTGGAGAAGATCTCGGTGCCGGCTGCAATCAAGCGCTCTTCTGAAGCAGACCGATCGCGCTTTTTACCCTTTTGACTCTCAGCACCTTCGTCTGGTGTGGTCTTAAGTTGAGATGTTTCAGACATGGAATAGCCCCCTAAATACCTAAAATCACTATATATAGACTACTGTATCATAAGGTTAATTGGTATTCAATTAAGTAATTGATTGCATACTTATAAGTGTTGGGGTACTTATTTGTATGTAAGCGATTACATATTCAACCAGTCAGTAATAGGACTTTGGAGACTCAGTTATGGAAAATAAGAAGATCATACAATGGGGAGCAAAGCTTCTCATCTGTGGGACTCTTTTGCATGGAACGGCTTCGTCGGCCCTCACGCTCAACGAGTACCTGGAACAAGTAAAGAGCGGAAGTTCTGCATATAAAGGAAGTGCCGAGCAGTCAGAAGGTGCTGAGCTTAAAGCTCGTGAAGCTGATTTGATTTTCACCCCGAAGCTGTTTGCGGAAGCGCGTATTGGCAGTGACGGTAAGCCGGGAAATCCTAAAATGTACGACGAAGTAAAAAGTCAGTACTACTCCCTCGGTGTATCACAACAATTCAGTTTCGGTCTTCAAACCAAACTTTATTATGATATGACCCGCACAGAGTTCGAAGGTCTGGCTTCGGGATCGCCAATCAATCCACAAAAATATTGGGATGCGACTCCAAAGTTGGAGTTGGCAATGCCGTTGTGGGGGAATGGGTTTGGTCGTTCGGCTCAAGCCAATGAAGAAGCTCTGCGTGCTCAGAATATGGCAGATAAATATGCCAGTCAGGGGCAGTCCTTGAACGTTCTTGTCGGCGCAGAGGCAGCTTATTGGAAGCTTGCGGCCTGGCAGGATGTTGTCGTTATTCAGGAGCAAGCCAAGCAAGCCGCTCAGAACATTCTGGATTATGTGTCTAAGAAAAGAAAAATGAATCTGGGCGAGGATGCTGACGTCATTCAGGCTCGTGCGCTGGTGGAAGCTCGTACTTTAGAGCTTCAAGTGGCCAACAACGAAAAGGTGGAAGCGCAAAGAGCTTTCAATAAATTCCTGAATCGCGAAGCTTATGCTTCTGTCGAAGCGTTGGAAAAAGTGAATTACAAGTCTCTGGAAAATCTGGCAGTTCCGGAAGCTCGTCCGGGCACGCGCGCCGACGTGGAAGCAACCAATGCACAGTTGGCAGCAGCCAAGGCATCGGCAGCTCTGACATTGGAACGCAATCGTCCGACTTTGGATGTGTATGCCAACTACTCTTTGAATGGTCGTGATGAAGAGTTCAACGAAGCTTTGAAAAATGCCGGAAAAACCGAGCAGGACACGGGCTTTGTGGGTCTTCGTTTCAGTATGCCATTGAATTTCTCTGCAGCCGGTGACGCGAAAGCGGGTGCGAAGAAGACCGAACGTGCAGCGGAATTGAATCGTCAATATGCTTACTATGCGCAAGATCAGGACTGGGTCGGTCTGACTCGTAATCTTCAGGATGCTCGTGACAATCTTCGTTTGTTGGCGCGCATTGAAGATGCTCAGAAAGCCAAATTGGAAGCTGAACGCACTCGTTTGCGTCAAGGGCGTACAACGACTTATCAAGTATTGTTGTTTGAGCAGGACTATTCTCAGTCTGCTTTGAGCAAAGTAAAATTAGCAGCAAATATCCTTGGTCTGCAGGCTCAGATCAAGCTTTACCAAGCCTCTCCTGAAGGAGGGAAATAGCCATGAGTTTACCTAAGTTATCCATCAGTCGCCCGATCTTCATCACGTGTGTGACCATCGCCATGGTGGTGGTGGGCTGGGCCTCCTTCAAATCCATGTCCGTGGACTTGTATCCGGATGTTTCCATTCCAGTTGTAACAGTGCAATCTGTTTATGCGGGAGCGGGGCCTGCCGAGATTGAGACTCTGGTCAGCCGTCCGATCGAAGAGGAAGTCAGTACAATTTCTGGTATCAAACGTTTGACCTCCAAATCCCTGGAAGGGGTTTCTCAGGTTATCGTTGAGTTCAATAGTGAAGTGGACGTAAAGCATGCGGAACAGGAAGTGCGCGATAAAGTAAACATCGCCAAATCAAAACTTCCTGATGAAGTGGAAGATCCGCTGATCAAGCGTTTTGACCCGGCCGATACTCCGATCTTGACGGTCTCTTTGACCGCGAAAGATCTGGGGGATGCGCAGTTGTTCGATATCGCAGACCAGTTCGTAAAACCTCGCTTGGAGCAGGTTCAGAACGTCGGTGCGATTGAGATCATCGGTGGTCGTGAGCGTGAAATCCACGTTCTTTTGGATCGTAAAAAATTGAAAGCCCGCGAGATTTCAGTTTCTCAGGTGGCAGCGCAAGTCGGTGCTTCCGGTCAGAATATTCCTTCCGGTAAGGTGAATCAGGGCGAAAAGGAACTCGTGTTCCGCGGTCTGGGCGAATTCTCGTCCGTGCCAGAGATTTCCGACACGCTGGTAAATCTGTACGGAAATGAAGTCCCAACTCGTGTGGCGGATCTTGGTGTCGTTGTTGATACCTTGGCGGATGAAAAGTCCCGCGCTTATGTTGATGGTGAAAAATCCCTGTTCCTTCAGGTTTATCGTCAGTCCGGTTCCAACACTGTAAAAGTGGCTCAGGATGTGATCAAACAGATGAACCGAATCAAGCCTGAGCTTGAAAAGATGGATGGTGCCCCGGTTGTTGCGGTGATGACGGATGCTTCCGTCAAGATCTCGAACAACTTGTATGACGTTTACGAAACGATCATCATTGGTATCCTTCTGACGGTTATTACGGTCTTTTTCTTCTTGGGAAGCCCGCGTTCCACCTTTATCACGGCTTTGTCTGTTCCGATCTCTTTGATTGGGGCGTTCACGATCATGAAGTTGGCGGGATTCTCCATCAATATCGTGTCGATGTTGGCATTGACTTTGGCTGTGGGTCTTTTGATCGATGATGCCATCGTGGTTATTGAAAACATCTATCGTCGTATGGAGCTGGGTGAGGAATCACTGACTGCGGCGGAAAAAGGAACCACTGAAATCCAGATGGCCGTTATGGCGATCACTTTGGTGGTTATTGCGGTCTTCGTGCCAGTGGGTACGATGTCCGGAACGATTGGTCAGTTCCTGAAGCAGTTCGGTATGACCGTGGTATTCTCCATGGCGATCAGCTGGTTTGTGGCGATGACTTTGATTCCGATGCTGACAGCTTACTTTGGTGGGTCTGGTCACGGTGGTGGTCATGACAAACACAAGCCAGCAGGCTTGTATGACAAGACTCTGGGCCGTCTGGTAAAAGGTTTCGACCGTGTGCAGACTTGGCTGGAAAATGTTTACGAAAAGATTCTGAATGTCTCTTTGGATTGGCCAAAAGTGACGATCGGTCTGACGGTTCTGGTGTTCTTCCTTAGTATCTACACGGTGACTAAAGTTCCCGGTGCGTTTATTTCGGATGACGACAGTGGTGAGTTTACGGTGACCCTTGAAATGCAGCCGGGTACAAGTTTGGATGGTACTGAAGAGCTGGCTCGTCAGGTGGATAAGATTCTGCATGACAATCCGGAAGTCAGTTTCACCACAATGATTGTGGGAAGCTTGTACGGTGAATCCAATAAAGCCAGTTTCTATGTGCGCATGAAAGAAGGTAAAGAACGTGGTCCTCTGACAACAGAGCAATTCCGCGATAAGATTCGTGGTCAATTGGCGCATTTACCTCAAGCCAATCCAGTTGTTAAAAGATATGACGCCACTGGTGGTATGGGGCAGCAGCCATTTATCTTGAACATTATTTCCGCAGATCCTGCTGAGCTTGAAAAGGCAGGCACAAAAATGCTTGAACTTTTGAAGAAGGATGCACGTCTAAAGGACGTGGATTCCAACTATCGCCCTGGTAAACCGGAAATGCAGGTTCATCTGAAGCCTGGAGCAGCTAAAGCATATGGTATCAATACATCGACTATGGGTTCTGAGCTGCGTGCGCAAGTCGAAGGCTTTACGCCAGCGAAATTCCGTGAAAAAGGTCGTGAATACGAAGTCCGCGTTCGTTTGAAAGAAGATCAGCGGGACTTGTTGAAAACGTTTAACGATGCCTATATCCCGAACGTGAACAGAAAACTGGTTCGTCTGAGCGACATTGCCAAAGGTGATTTGGAATCCGGCCCGGCTTCCATCGAACGTCAGGATCGTGGTCGTTATATTCAGATCACGGCGGGCTTGGCTCCGGGAACGGGCTTGAGTGAGGTCGTTAACTCTGCGGTGTCAGCAATGACGACGGGTGAAAATGCCTTGCCTCCAAGTGTTCGCTTCGGCTTTGGTGGTGATGCGGAAAACATGCAGGAACTGATGACATCCACAGTGATGGCATTGGGCTTTGCGATTTTGTTCATCTACCTGATTCTGTCGAGCTTGTATGAGTCCTTCATCACGCCGATCACGATCATGGTGGCATTGCCGCTGGCTCTGTGTGGTGCGTTCCTGGCCTTGTTCCTGACAGGCGAGATTCTGACGATCTTTGCGATCTTCGGGTTCTTCATGTTGATCGGGGTGGCTGGTAAGAATGGTATCCTGCTTGTCGACTTCGCCAAGCAGATGATGGAAGAAGGTAAAAACCGTCGTGAGGCATTGATCATGGCAGGTAAAACACGTCTTCGTCCGATCTTGATGACGTCCTTTGCGTTGATTGCCGGGGTTGTGCCGGTAGCCATCGGTATGAATGCGGCTTCCAAGACTCGTACGGCGATGGGGGTTGCGATTATTGGGGGTATGATTTCCTCGACGCTTCTGACTCTGATTGTGGTTCCTGCGGTGTTTACTTATGTGGATAGATTCCGTGTTTGGGCGAACAACTTCGGTACGCGCTTCACTTCCCAGAAGAAAATGGAAGTAGAGCCCCGCGAAGCGGTTCTTGAAGAAAAAGTCAGCAAGTCTGACGATGGAATGGTTCCAGTGAAATAGTTTAGTGTCGGGCGGGACCCTCAAGGATTCCGCCCGTTTTTAGAATTTGTTGGAGGCCTTATGGCGAAACTTTTTATCCAAGACATCCCTTCCCAGGAAGAAGTTCAAGCTTCTGTCCAAAGTCTTAACTCCGCGGCGGATTCAGCAGCGTTGTATTCAAATCTTCTGTTTATGAAGGTGGCCAGCGAGATCGAAAACAGCCTGGATGGCCTGCTTGCCAAGTACAATTTGTCCTCTGGACGTTTCATGTTGTTGTTCATGCTTCGTAATTCTCCGGCGGGACTGCGTCCTTCTGAACTTGCGAATCAGGTCGGTGTTACCCAAGCCACGATTTCAGGTTTGATCAACAGCCTTGAAAAGGCTGAATTGGTGGTTCGCGAAGGGCATCAGTCTGATGGTCGTTCTTTTGTTATCAAACTGGCTGGCAAAGGCGAGCAATTGATTCAGGAAATCTTCCCGCAGTGGTATCCGCGAGTGGCAAATTTCTGGAATGTGGTTTCGGAGCAGGAAAAAGGCTCTATGAATGATCTGCTGGCGAAAATGATTCAGAATAAGTCTGCTTTAGCCCCAAGAGGTTAAAATGAAAAAGGCCGTCGAAAGACGGCCTTTTTTTATTGAAGGCTGGGGATGGTGCTCTTGCTGCCGTCTCGGTTTGAAATATAGTGTGGAGACATGATTTCGATACCGGCCTTGGCGCATTCTTCCTGAATATAACGGTTTAAATCGGAAGAGATCTGTCTAAGTGCCTTTGGCTCTGAGGTCCAGATATTGAGTTCGTAGGCGACGTTAAAGTCATTCAGACTTGTCTGAAGAACAAACGGAGCTGGTTGCTCCAGTACCGAGGGAGTTCTTTTCGCTGCAGCAAGAAGAGTGTTGTGAACCTGATCCCAAGGAACGTCGTACCCGATAGTTACGTTGACACTTGTAGAAACACCCTTGCTATCTGCCTGAAAACTGAAGTTGGTAATATGATTTGAAAGAATCATGGCATTTGGAACTGTGACATCCAGATTCTGGGCTGTACGAATTCTTGTCACAAGCAGATTCTTTTCAAGTACATCGCCGACAATATCCGCAATTTTCACTCGATCCCCCAGTCGGAACGGGCGCATATAGGTGATGACCAGACCAGACATCACATTGCTGATGGCAGAGGATGATCCCAAAGAAATCAAAACCCCCAGAAACACTGATAATCCCTTAAAGGCCGCAGAGTCCGATCCCGGAATGTATGGGAAGCAAACCACCATAAAGATCACGAAGACCAAAATACGGGCAAGCTGATAGGTCGGTTCAGCCCAGTCCGCATGGAAGCCATTGATATGAATGCTTTCGTCCTTGAGAGAATCAAAAATGAACTTCAAAGCTTTGAGCAGGTAGTGCGCGACCGCTCCAATGACCAGAATAAAAATCAGGTTTGGAAGAACAGCGACAACTCCGGCCCCCAGCCAGCGCAAAGGAGTCAGAATAAAATCAATAATCTGAGCCGACCAAGATTGAGTGTAGGGAATAGCGAGCAGAATGGCTGTGCCTAAAAGGTAAATCAGACTCACACGTATAAAGAACGTGACCAGACTCAAGATTCCCATAAATGTTTTATTGATGACCTTCGCATCAAATACCAAGAGTTTTTTCTCTTTGAGCTTGGTCATGTGACTGTCGATATATTTTTGAAGCGCCTCTTCCCCCTTTTTTTTAGCCAGGGTGATGACTTTCCAAAGGACTGTAAAAAGCACCAGTAGAAAGGCTGCCTTCAATAAGGACCAGGCCAATTCGGAATCAAGTTGAATATTCATAACGTCCTTTCCATAAGAGCTGAAAAGCAAAAGAAGCAGTCTAGATTATTCAGTGGATTGATTCAAGATTATCCATGGCGAATGCGAATGGTTTGCTTGCGAGCTAAAGACGACGGATGAGCTCCTGAATGTCCTGTTCATCATGATACAATCCAAACCCAAACCGCAGGCGATTGCCGCGGGAATCAGTCTTAATTCCTTTGCTAGCCAGCTCTTTCACCAGTTTCTGCGTGTCTTCAGTGGATGGCAGTTCAAACGTCAGGAAGTGACCGTGCTGATCCGGATTGTTCATCAAAACTTTCGATCTTTGCAGCAGGGGATGGGATTTGCCGGAAAGCTCCTGCAAAAACTGCTTCTGATTTCTTTGCACCAGTTGGTGAATGACCTCGACAGACAGGTTTTCTTTTTTAAAAGTTTCCAGCGTGGCTATCAGTCGATAGACACCTGAAAAGTCCATCGTGCTGCCAGCGTATTGAAGGGCATCCGTTGGATAACCCACTTCATTTCCCACGGCGGACAGGTGCGAGAGTTCGGCAAACCAGCCAGTGTAAAGAGGACGGTGACGGGTGCTGGTGGGAACATAAAGAAAACAAGCCCCTTCGCCGCCTTGGGCGTATTTGTAAGATCCCGCCAAATAGAAGATGCGTTCTTGTACAGAGCTGAGATCCGTCGGCACGGCCATAAAGGCATGATAGCCATCGATCACCACCATCGCCGAAGCCGGGGCCTTCGTCACCAGTCGGGGAATATCTGCCACCAAGCCTGAATTAAAGAACACCTGACTGAAGAAAACCATATCCCAGTTTTCAGAGCTAAGAGCTTTTTCAAAGCGTTCGTGGAAAGTTTCAAAGGGCAGAGTGGGAACCTTAACCACTTCGAATTCTGCAAGCTCTGACAGGCGGTTGATCTGACGGTCGAAGCTGTAGAATTCAGAGTCGGTGGTGAGAATACGCACCGTCTTTTTCCAGTTCAGCGAGCTGACTAGTCGGAAAACGAACTCATGGGTATTCGGTGCAAAGACAATCTGCTCGGGATGGGACAGATTTAGATTCTCGGCAATCAGCTTTTGTGCCTGGGGGATTTTCGTGGAAAAGATATAGCCCCATTTGTCGTCCACATATTTGCAGGAATCATCCCAGTATTGCTGGTGGGCTTCACGGGTGCAGTCGGGCCAGTAATGATGGCTGTGGCAGGCAAAGTGCAGTTCGGAAGGATGGGCGGCCAGAAATCTTTGATAGAGATGTTTGTACATGGCCTGATGATAATAAAAAAGGGAGTCAAAGACTCCCTTTTTTATTTAACTGTGTGCGCAGCGACTAGAAGTAACCTTCGTCATCACCGAAGTCGTCATCTTCATCATCGTCGTCGTCATCGCCATCATCATCTTTGGAAGTGGTCTCATCTTCAGTTTCTTCGTCTTCTTCGAAGGAACCTTCAGCTTCCTCAGATTCTTCGCCTTCGTCATCCCAGTCGTCAGACTCAACAGCTTCTTCTTCGATCTCGATCATGCTGTCGATTTCAGTTTCGTCGTCGAAGTCAGCAGAGATTTCCTCGATAGCTGGTTTGATGATTTCTGTTGCAGCAATACCACCGACAGCAGCTTTAGCTACTTTTTCTTTTTTAGGAGCGGCTGGCTTTTTAGCTGCTGGTTTTTTCGCAGCAGGCTTCTTAGCAGCGGCTTTTTTAGTCGCAGGCTTAGCAGCTTTTTTAGTTACTTTTTTTGCAGCGGCTTTTTTAGGAGCAGCTTTCTTAGCAGGTTTAGCTGCTTTCTTAGGAGCTGCTTTTTTTGCCGTTGCTTTTTTAGCAGGCTTAGCAGCTTTCTTAGTTACTTTTTTAGCAGCAGCTTTTTTTGGAGCCGCTTTTTTAGCAGGTTTAGCTGCTTTTTTTGCTACTTTCTTTGCCGGTTTTGCTTTTTTCTTTGCCATGATTCGCTCCCTAAAATGTCCTGGTTCAAAATGGAAATGCCCCCTTAGACTAACGAGATTTAAGGGGGCAGGCAAATCAAAATAGATTTCAGGTGGGGACGGTCTTGCTTAGTTGATAATACCACTCAAATGGTCGTCGATAATCTTGGCCAGATCGTTAGGCAGAATGAAGGATAAGAACAGGCCTCCATTGTAACCCCCGGATTTAGGCACGATCGTCAAATACCCCAGGGTCCGTGTCCCTGCAGCATTTTTCAGTGGGGAGGTCATCCCGAAATACTCTGGGAAGAAGGAACTTTCCACGAACATTCCGACCGCACTGACTCCAAAGTAAAGGTACAGCTTATTGCTGGAGTTCTGATTCAGACCCAGTCCTAAGGACGGTAGCTCTCCGCTAGGCATCATTGGCAGGGCGTTACCGTTGGGAAGACGGGATGCTGGCAAAGTTGTAACTTTGTCTTTAACAATTAGCTTTAACGGAATGCTGACCGCGACGCGGGCTTTTTGCTGAGAATCCAGAACCGTTTTGATCTGAACACCTTTTACCTGGGGTACATCTATATAGAGTTGGCTGAAAGCACCAGGCAGGGGAAGGTACAGGAGCAACGCATTGTTGGCTTTGTCCAGAGACATGACCTGTTCGTTTTCATAGGCGCCGCCTCCGACGTGGGCTGATAGCTCCAGTTTATCGTAGGCGCTTGGTGGTTTTGGAACTGGAGGAGGGGTTTCGGTTCCCTGGCCAGAGTTGTCGCCCCCACTGTTAGACCCTTGGCTGGTATTGCCTGTGCTACCCAATGGCTCAAAGCCTCCCTGGTTGCTGCAAGCGGCAAGAACTGCGGTTGCGAGAAGTGCGCCCATCAATCTTGCTGTTTTCGCTTTAGTCATATCAAACCTCCATGCTTCTTCCTTATTTTTCGGAAGGTTTTCACCTGGACTTAAGCTAAATATTTGAAATTATTGGTAAATAAGTTCGACAGTTTTGTGCGTGATGAAAAGATAAGCAGAGGCAGTGGAAAAACTTTGGGCAGAAAAAACAAAAAACCCGGAGGGAAGATCCCACCGGGTTTTAGATTTTGGTTATCTTATTCCAATTAACCGATCAGCTTAAGAGCCAATTGATTGGATTGGTTAGCTTGAGCCAAAGTTGAAGTACCAGCTTGCAACAAGATGTTGTTACGAGTCATCTCGGAAGATGCTTGAGCAACGTCTGTGTCACGGATACGGCTGTTAGCTGCAGACAAGTTCTCTTGAGCCACACCCAAGTTGTCCACTGTCGAAGTCAATCTGTTCTGAAGGGCACCCAGGTTGGCGCGAGTTCCAGAGATTGAAGTCTGAGCAGAGTCAAGCTGAGCCAAAGCTTCTTGAGCACCTTCTTTAGTGGAGAAGTCCACACCAGAAAGACCCAGAGCATCCAAAGTAGCTACGTTTTCACCAGCGTTGAAGGAGATACGATCTTCTTCAGCGTTGTTGAACAAACCTACCTGGAAGTCGAAGCTTGGAGATGAACCATCTAGAAGTTTAGTAGTACCCCAAGTAGTTACAGAAGCGATACGTTGAATCTCAGATTTCAATTGTTGAACCTCTTTATTCAACATGCCACGCTCTGTCTCACCAACAGTGTCAGAAGCAGCTTGGATACCCAACTCACGAAGACGAACCACGATGTTACCGATTTCGTTCAAGCCACCCTCAGCAGTTTGAACCATTGAGATACCATCGTTCGCATTTCTTTGAGCTTGAGCAGCAGAACGAATCTGAGCTTTCAAGCCTTCAGAGATCGCCAAACCTGCAGCATCGTCAGCAGCTTTATTGATGCGGCTGCCGGAAGCAAGTTTCGCCATAGAATCGTTAATCGCTCTTTGTGAACCTACTAGGTTACGTTGTGCATTCAAAGCGCTTACGTTTGTTGATACTCTCATTCCCATTTTAAATTCCTCCGTTAATATTTATTTTTCATATTCAATACCTTCCTTGATTTGTTTTTTTGGCTTCAGCGAAACCTACTTTCGCTTTGCCGGCACTGACATCCGAGTCGGTGCATTTGTATGGCCTTTATTTTTTGGGCTTTAACCCTCGCTTGTTGCCAAGCGCGCGAACAATCTATTGTTCTATTTCAGTTTCATCCTTGAAGGCCCTCCTTTCGGTTCAGCAAGAGAGTGACCATCTCTCTCTGACTCCTTCTGAGTGAATCATTGATGTGCATTAGATCGGGATTTGGGCTGAGCTCTTGACAGGACGTCAGGCGGGTTTTGTTTGTTTTTCACAATACTGGCCGAAAGGCAGATCGTGGATTCAGGACGTAAGGTTGTCCTGAATCATTTGTACACAGTACTTTCAGAGAGAAAATTAGGAATTTGCCCGACCTAAGATCGGTCAAATTTCAGAGAGGCGACGTACGTCTTAAGGGTCTGGCTAATCAATTTCCAGGAAGCGGCAGAAGGCCATGTTGCCAGCCAGCAAATACTGATGCGTTTGCTCTGCTTTTAGGTGGTGACGTGGATTGTAGCCAATCGTGCAGACAATCTTGTCGCCGTCATAGTGAGAACAGTCCTCGCAGGAGAAGCGTGTGTCGTACTTCAGATAGTCGGCAGGATTGACGTTGTCCTTCTTGATAGATGGATGCAGGCGGGGTTGAGATTTACCTTTTCCTTTGGGATTTACGATTCCAGCCATTCTGAAAGATCCTTTCGGGGATCATATTGACAAAGCAAAAATAAGACTCATCCTTTATTCCAGATGGAGGGATTATGAGCAACGATATTGAAAAAATGACGCGAAAAAGCCAGGAGGCCATGCAGGCCGCCGCGAAGTTGGCTGAGCGTAAAAGCAGCCCCTCTGTGGAGCCCGAACACCTTCTGATGGAGCTGGTTCAGCAATCCGAAGGTATCGTTCCCCGAATTCTTGATAAATTAAATGTTTCTCAGGCGCAGTTCCTGGCGGATCTAAGAACACGTATTGATAAGTTTCCTCAGGTGACCGGCGGAGGGCAGAAACTTTTTGCCAGCCCCCGTTTGGAGAAAATCTTTAAACAGGCGGAAACGGAAGTTCAAGAATGGGGGGATTCTTATATCTCCACAGAACACTTTTTTATGGCCATGCTTAAGGGAGGAGACAGTGAGCTGTCTGCGGTCTTTAAAAAGAACAAGGTTTCTGCGGAAGCCGCACGCACGGCTTTGACTGAAATTCGTGGCAAACAAAAGGTCACGGATGATGACCCGGAAAATAAGTACGAGGTCTTGAACAAGTACGCACGTGATCTGACCGCATTGGCTGCTGAAGGCAAGTTGGACCCGGTGGTGGGGCGTGATGAGGAAATCCGTCGTGTGGTGCAGGTGTTGTCGCGCAGAACGAAAAACAATCCGGTGCTTATTGGTGAACCGGGCGTGGGCAAGACGGCTATCGCGGAAGGCCTGGCATTACGTATTATTAAGCAAGATGTGCCGGACAATTTGATTGGCAAGAAATTGATGTCCCTGGATATGGGGGCCTTAATTGCTGGTGCCAAATACCGTGGTGAGTTCGAGGACCGCCTGAAGGCGGTCATTAAAGAGGTCACAACCAGTGATGGGCAAATTATTTTGTTCATCGACGAACTTCACACTTTAGTGGGGGCGGGTAAAACAGACGGCGCGATGGATGCCGGGCAGTTGTTGAAGCCAGCACTGGCACGGGGTGAGTTGCGCTGTATTGGTGCGACCACTTTGGATGAGTACCGCAAGTATATTGAAAAGGATGCAGCACTTGAGCGCCGTTTCCAAACAGTGATGGTGGAAGAGCCCAGCGTGGAAGATGCGATCACCATTTTGCGTGGTCTGAAAGAAAAGTACGAAGTCCATCATGGTATTCGCATTACTGATGCGGCCCTGGTGGCGGCGGTAAAGTTGTCTCATCGCTATATTACCAATCGCTTCCTTCCGGACAAAGCCATCGACTTGATCGACGAAGCGGCCAGCAAGCTGGGGATTGAAACCCGCTCGGTGCCGGAAGAGGTCGATAAGATCGAACGCGAGTTGATGCAGCTTCGTATTGAAAAAGAAGCTTTGAAAAAGGAAAAAGATGAAAGTGCCAAAGAACGTCTGGCCGTCATCGATAGGGAAATCACCGAGCTGAATGCGAAAAACCAGCTTTTGCGTGAACAGTGGGAATTTGAAAAAGGCGGCATTGAGCAAATTAAAAAGCTGAAAGCCGACATCGAGGATCTGAAAGTGGCTGTGGCGAAAGCCGAGCGCGAAGGGGATTTGGGTAAGGCTGCCGAATTGAAATACGGCCGTTTGCCAGAGACCGAGAAGAAGCTCAAGGCCCTGGAAGAGCGCAGTAAAGAAGGTGCGAAGTCTGCGACCGAAAACCGCATGTTGAAAGAGGAAGTTGGCCCTGAAGATGTGGCCGAAGTGGTCGCGAAGTGGACAAGAATTCCAGTCAGTAAAATGCTGGAAAGTGAATCCCAGAAACTTCTGCACATGGAAGACGAGTTGAAAAAACGTGTGGTAGGTCAGGATCATGCCTTGACCATCGTGGCCGATGCGATTCGTCGGGCGCGTGCTGAAATCTCGGACCCGAATCGTCCGATTGGAACGTTTATGTTCCTGGGCCCGACAGGTGTCGGTAAAACTGAAACCGTGAAGGCACTGGCAGAGTTCCTGTTTGATGACGAGCAGGCCGTTGTGCGAATTGATATGAGTGAGTACATGGAAAAGCACTCCGTGGCTCGTCTGATCGGGGCGCCTCCGGGCTATGTGGGTTACGAAGAGGGCGGTCAGTTGACCGAAGCGGTTCGTCGTCGTCCTTACAGTGTGGTGCTGCTGGATGAAGTTGAAAAAGCTCATCCGGATGTGTTTAACATTTTGTTGCAGGTTTTGGATGATGGTCGTTTGACCGATGGTCAAGGGCGCACCGTGGACTTTAAAAATACGGTGCTGATCATGACCTCGAATGTGGGTTCGCAGTCGATTCTGGACCCGAGCATGTCAGAAGAATCCAAGCGTGAAGCGGTGAATGAGGCTTTGCGTGAAAGATTCCGTCCCGAGTTCCTGAACCGTATCGATGAGATCGTGATGTTCAAGTCCTTGGGCGAATCGCAGATTTCTGGCATCGTGAAGGTGCAGTTGGATCTGGTGTCGCAACGTTTGAGAGCAAAAAAGATCGCTATCGACTTCAATCAGGAAGCCATCGACTTCCTGGCGAAGAAAGGCTACGACCCGGTTTATGGTGCTCGACCTTTGAAGCGTGTGATTCAGACAGAACTGCTGAATCCACTTTCCAAAGAGATCATTTCAGGCAAGGTCAAAGCGGGCGATACGGTCCATGTCAAAGCCAACGGCAACTCGTTGGCTTTCTAGGGATGTTATGAAGAAGAATGCTAAGAAGAGCTCTAAGAAGAAAAAGAATATCGCCCTGATTGCTCACGATGGAAAGAAGGCCGTCTTGGTTTCTTTTGTTCGGGATCATCTGGAGGATTTCAAACATTTCACTTTGATTGGAACGGGTAACACCGGCCGTCTGATTCAGGCGGCTGGGTTGAAGGTGACTCGCAAGCTTTCGGGTCCGCTGGGGGGTGACGCTCAGATCGCGGCGGAGGTGGCGACCGGAAAGTGCCAAGGGGTGATCTTTTTCCGTGATCCGCTGGGCATGCATCCGCACGATCCGGATATCTCCATGTTGATGAGAATCTGTGATGTTCATAACGTGCCGTTAGCGACAAATCCTGCCACGGCTGAGCTGCTTATTAAAGGCCTTCCAGGCTAGTTTTCGCCAAGCCAGCTGTCGGGATTTTAGACAAGCTGGCATATTTTTCCGTTGCCATTCTGTGGGTTGCGAAAAGCTGTTCCAGGCGTCATCTTCAGGTCCATGCGCAACTTTAAATCTCTTCTGATATCAGGTCTTTGTCTGGGCTCTTTGTCGGTGTCAGCGGCTCCGCTGAAGGGAGCGTATTGCCAGGATGATTCCGTGGTGGTGGGTTTTGCCGGAGATATTCTGGTTCACGATGCGCTTTACAAATCCATTCTTCCCAAGCAGCGCTTCACCGCTTTATGGGAAAAAGCCATTCCGCTTTTTAATAAGGCCGACTATATGGTCGCGAATCTAGAGGGGCCTGCAGCGCTGGGAATTGAAAAGTCCGGACGGGATGTAGGGGACCAGGGGTTCACCTATGATTTGAATGTCTATTCCGGTACAAAGTTTTCTTTTAATTTCCATCCACAGATTCTACGTGATTTGAAGTCTTCTGGCGTTGATCTGATCAGCACGGCGAATAATCATTCTTTAGATCGTCAGTGGCGCGGGGTCGACCGTACTTTGGAAGCTGCCAAAGAAGCCGGTATTGGGACGACGGGGACTCGTCCTTCCTATGCTCCGAATGAACAGTTCTATCATTTGGCTGATGTGCGTGGCTATCGCCTGGCCTTTGTCGCTTGCACCGAGTCCACCAATGGAATTGCAGATACTAAAAGCCAAGTGTTGTCCTGCTATAGCAAATCCCAGCAAGTGGAAGGTTTGATCAAGCAACTAAGTGGACGCACGGATATTGATGCCGTGATTGTACTTCCGCATTGGGGCGTAGAGTATAGTTCTAAGCCTGAGAAGTCTCAAATCAGCTACGCCCGCCGCTTTCTGGAAGCCGGGGCTGCCGCTGTGGTGGGATCGCACCCCCATGTTCTGCAACCTTGGGAAACTTATCGAACCGCAGATGGTCGCCAGACGATGATTGTTTATTCCTTGGGTAATTTCTTGGCCTTTCAGTCGGGAACTGAGAAGAAAACGGGTGCGGTGGTTTATCTGCGCCTGAAGAAAGATGTCGCAGGACGTACACAGCTGGCGACGGCCTATTATACGCCGACCTATCGTGATGGCTATACCGTCTATCCGATCAGTAGCCGGGGCAGTAAAGAAGCACTTAAAGAGTCCGCAAAGCACTTTGGTACGCAAAACCGCTTTGAACCAGACCAAAAATTCCCAGGTTGCCATCTCTGATAACGCTTTCCCCAGCTAAGATTTTTGTGCTTCAATAAAGGCTCGGGAGAGTCTTATGGAAGAAATCACATCTCAGTTTTGGCGTAAGTGCAGTTCTTGTAAAAAGCCAATTTCTTTTGGCGCAAAATATTTCGTATGCAGCGTTTCGACCTGCAATAATGAACGCACGGGCTATGTTTTTTGCAGTGTTCCCTGTTTTGAAACCCATTTGCCGGGGGCTCGTCATCGTGATGCCGGAGCGATTGAAAAGATCGCTCCAAAGACGGCAGCAGAAGAGACCCACCGGACTCCGGCACGCATTATCGTAAAGCCGACCTCAACCTCCACAGTTTCCTCTGTCGCCCAAAGTGCGGCTCCTCAGGAAGTGCTGATCGTTGCATCACGTTTGAAAGAATATATTCACGCCCGCTCTGAATACAATACGTCGGCATCCGTGATGGATGTGCTGTCGGACCATGTGCGTATTATTTGTGACCGGGCGATTGAAAATGCCCGGGCTGATGGTCGCAAGACTGTGATGGACAGGGATTTTGAATTCTTAAAAAAATAGAAATGAGGTCTTCTATGAAAAAGTGGATTGCCGTAGCCGTGATTCTATTTTCCTTTTCAGCACAAGCTCAGTCGCGTGTCAGTTATGACCTGAGCGGAGCTTCGGGAACTCGTGATAGCGTGTCTTTCACCGAGATTCATTTGGGATTGAATTATTTTGTGATGGACTGGCTGAATTGGCGTAACTCTGTTTTCACTCAGTTTGGAACGGATATTAATACCGTGTATGGTTTGGATACGGCCGCGCTGTTCAACTATGAACTCTATAACCGCAGTCGCACACTGGGGATTGAGTTCTTCGCGGGGCCGGGTTTGCGGTTTGCCTCTGAAAATTCCAACGCGGCCTTTGGTAAAGCAGGCATCACATTTGGGCTGGGGGGATTGCGTATCGGGGGCGGTGTACAGCACTTCCTTTATTTCGAAGATCGCACGGATAAAAATGATAACACCTTAAGCAAAGATGAGACCCAATACTTTATCACGTTGTCGGGTGGCGGAAGCTTCTAAAAAGTTAAAACTTTTTGCGCAGACATGATTTCCGTCATGCAGTGAGAATTCATTCCTCCGACAAGAACGTCGGAGGAAATCATGAAGATCGAAGATATCATTCTGGCCCACGCCAAATATAAACTCAGCTTGCGTAACTTTGTTGAAAAAGGCTCGGAACTGCAGATTCCCGAGGGGGATTTGCTATTCTGGCTTCAAGAGCAGGCGAGGGATTTAAGTCATCTGCCGTCCTTCCGGACTTTGCAACGTGAGCACGAGGCTTTTGTGAACTATATTTCCGCTGTGTTGACTCTGGTTGCTGAAGGTCAGCAGAGTCAGGCTCAGAAGCTGATCTCCAGTGAAATGTTTGTTCTTATCTCAGAAGAAATTGTTACCACCATGAGTCTTCTTGAAAGAGACTTGAATCGCAGAACTCACTGAAGACGGCATTGCTCCGTCTTCTTCCCTTTACGGTAATTTTAATTTTTAGTGATCAAGCTTTTGACGTTCAGAGTATTCGCACTAGTGAATGTGTCGTTCAACTTTTCTTAAACAGTCTATTCTTTCGACAATGCAATTTTTTTTGAAAAATGCGTATTTTGATTGTCGCCAGTTATTTCCATCACTTAGCGTGTCTCAGAGTGAAACCGGTTTCGTTTTTGCAAATGAGTCCGCAAACTTACACCCGGTTTAAGGTCTAGCTCTTTCATTCCGTATACTGTGCATGAACCGCCTTTAGTGAAAGATTGGAAAGGGACAAACATGAAATCACAATCGGGCACAGTGAACTGGTCAAAGAAGATGATGAAAGCCGGTATTATGATTGCCGGTGCTGCGATGACCATGGGCAATCAGAAGTGTGAGCAGCAACAGGCTGTTGTTCCGGCACGCACGCTGAAAAAAATTGTCGAGATGGGCTCCATTCGATCCAGTCCCTTGATGTTGCCTAACGGATCTTTTGATTTTCAATTTGTAGCGAATCAGCAGGTGTACGGAGTGCTCATGGAGAGCAAAGAGTTTGCGCTAAGATATGCGCCTCCCATCGCGATTCCCCCCGAGCAGGCACGCAGTGGGGATCAGAATTTCTTCAATCTGACCAAAGCGGACGGACAGATGATGAAAGCCTTCGCACAGGCTGCGGGCAAGGATGATTATAACGTTCAGTACGCCAAGACGGCGTGGTGTATGGTGAACATCCCGCAGGCCAAGATTTCCGGCTCCGTGAACTCGTTTGAGTTGATTGGTGGCGGCGGTCTGACGGTGGGCTTCAATCCGGCGGGAGCATATCCAACGAATGGATTGACCTCTGCAGGGTTCAACGTGGAATGGGCTCAGCTGGATTTGTCCATGATGGCACTTCGTCCGCTGACTTCCAAAGTGATGACCGCCACGAATGTGACAACAAAACAGACCAAAACCAAAGTGAACTTTGGTTTGAACTTCGGAGCTTTCACGATTGGGCCGAGTGCTTACTATCAAACTCCGCTGGCGCAAGTCACCAAGAACGCCCTGGTGAAAGCCGTGGGCGAATTGAACACGGGCTTGAAGTCAGAAGAATGGTACACGCGTGTGATGGCAAATCATGACACACATCTGGTCGTGGTCGGTGGAACCGATGTTGGTTTGGAAGCCGGAGATCAGTTGTTGATCTATAATGAAGACTATTACTGGGAAGGTGAACCCTGTGACTCGAAGTACCTGGGTGGTGGCGCAGCGGCAGGTTCGGCCGTGGCAAAAGTCGAGATCGACTGGGTGGGGGATGAAATTTCCCGCGGTCGCGTGATCGAACAGAACGACCATAACGCTGTGATCGGCGCGAAAGTGAAGCTCTTCAAGTTCCACGCTGCGGATTATAAGCCTCAGGATCCGGGTGTTCAGCCTGTGGATTCCAATACAGGAAACCAGGGCTCAACTGGGAATGGCGGCACCCCGCAAAAACCCAGTAAACCGGGCCGCACTTAGTCAGCCTAGGAAGCCTTAAGGTTTTTGCTGACAGTGATTGTAAAGCTCAACTTTTCTCGTCTTACGTGATCTTGCAGTACAAGTTGTACTGCAAGTTCTTCCAGGATATTGATTCTTCTGGCAATCTCTACAGCTCTGCGGATTGATGGAATTTTGCGATCATGCTCAAGATCGTTTAGGCTCTGTTTGGAGATTTTGAGAAGTTTGGCCATCTCCACCTGACTGAGCTCTTCGCCCAATCTATGGGATTTTAGAAGTCTTCCAAAAGTTAAAGGTCCAAATTGTTTTTCCAGATCGGCAATGCCGATTCGCGGTTCTTTAGTAGTCATGTTTATGGACCTCCTCCACAATTATCAGTTTCACCGTGCCATTGTTTTCTTCCGTGTAAATGGCTCTATAGGCCTTGCTCAGTCGAATTGAGCGTTCACCTTGACGTCTTCCTTTGAGCGGTTCGTCGTGATAGCCCGGAATCTTTCTGACTTCGAGAAGACCTTTCATTTCGACAGACATCGCCCAGGCCATGAGTTTATCTACGACATGGCCGGGGAGCTTGCGCAGTTGTTTGAAGACTTTGTCGAAGAGGACTTTCTCTGGCACTAGAGTACTCCTAATTAGCGTACTTTTCAAGGGCTTCTTTTTCAGGGGCCGTTGGGAAGCGGAGCAAGATCCATCTCGGATTTGATGCAACTGAGTCAGGATTCGGGTGACTTGAATATCGAAAGTCGGATGTGATTCAAGGCCTCCCGGGGGGCTTTCTCAGAGTGTAAAAGTGCCACTTTCCTTGCCAGAGCAGGGTGAAACGTGTAGGGTCTCGGCCACAAGCAGAGGCCCTTATGTTTTCTGGAATCGTCGAATCCGTCATGCCGATTGAGAGCTCCGAAGAGCTGTCTAATGCCTATCGTATTAAAATTAAAAAACCCAGTGAATTCAATGATATAAAGCTTGGCGACAGCATCGCCTGTGATGGCGCCTGCCTGACGGTTGAAGCCTTCGATGATTCCCATATGACTTTTGCGCTGGCGGCCGAAACGATCAAGGTTCTGGAATGGAACCCACAAAGCTGGATTGGCAAACAGGTCAATCTTGAGAGATCTTTGCGTTTTGGCGATCGCATCCACGGTCATCTGGTGACCGGTCACGTGGACAGCTTGGGGACGGTGACTCGTGCCGACCTTCAGGGGGAGTCCTTCTTTCTGGATGTGAAAGTGGCCGACACGATTCTTCCCTATGTTTGGAAAAAGGGCAGCGTGACCTTGAACGGGGTCAGTCTGACGGTGAATGAGCTTGAGGGGAATGTGGTCTCTGTCTGCCTGATCCCTGAAACTTTGAAGCGCACGAATCTTGGTGTGCTGAAGCCGGGCAGTCGTATTAATGTGGAACCTGACTATATGGCGCGAGCTATTCAGCGCTCTGTGGAAGTGAGAAAGGGCTAACATGGAATTCAATACCATCCCTGAAATTATCGAAGACGTCCGTAACGGAAAAATGGTCATCCTGGTGGATGATGAAGATCGTGAGAACGAAGGCGATCTGATCCTAGCGGCTGAATTCGCAACGCCTCAAAATATCAATTTCATGGTGAAGGAAGCTCGTGGTTTGGTTTGTCTTTGTCTGACAGCCCAACAAGTTGATCGCCTGCAGCTGCCTTTGATGGTTCGCGATGACTTGAACTTTGCTCCGAACAAAACGGCATTCATGGTCAGCATCGAAGCCTCCGAGGGGATCTCTACGGGGATTTCCGCCGCGGACCGTGCTTTGACTTGCCGAGTGGCTGCAAATCCTCACGCAAAACCTGCTGACATTCACATGCCAGGGCACATCTTCCCGATCCGTGCGCAACAAGGTGGTGTGTTGAAGCGCGCTGGGCATACCGAAGCCAGTGTGGACTTGGCCCGTTTGGCGGGTTTGAACCCGGCAGCCGTGATCTGCGAAGTGATGAATGATGACGGCACAATGGCACGCGTGGGGGACCTGCGTGACTTCGCGAAAAAGCACGGTATTAAAATTGGCACGATCGTGGATCTGATTGCCTATCGTCTGGCCAACGAAACTTTGGTGGAAGAGCTTGCCAGTATTCCGTTGCCAGCGTCTTTCGGTGAAAATATGCAAGCGCGTGTTTTCCGCAGCACGGTGGACGGGCTGGAGCACTTGGTGATTCAAAAAGGTGAAATCAAAAAAGATCACCCGACGTTGGTGCGTGTGCATGTTGATAACTTCACACGTGACTTTATGGCTGTGGTGCAAAGAGGAGCTTCGTCTGTTCTGGAAAGCGTCAGGGCTTTGCAGTCAGAAGAATCCGGCGCCTTTGTTCTGCTTCGTGGAAACAATCGCACCGCTGGTTTGGTGCAAGAGCTGAACGTGTTGATTGGAATGGAGGACGTGCGTCCTTCCACTCCACTGATGGATGAGCGTGATTATGGTATTGGCGCGCAGATTTTGCGTGAAATTGGTGCCAATAAAATCCGCCTGCTTACGAACAAGCCCGAGAAAAAAGTCGGCTTGAAGGCATTTGATATCGAAATCATTGAAATTGTCGCAATGGAAAATCTGAAGGGACCAAAATAATGGGAAAAATCAAAGTTGGTGTAGTTACAGCTCGTTGGAATCAGGAAATCACTTCCAGACTTGAAGAAGGTGCGATCAGCTACCTGGAGTCCTGTGAAGACGTAGAGATCTTCGCGGCCCTGGTTCCGGGCGCGGTTGAAATCCCGTTGGCTTGTCAGGCTTTCCTGGATGCAGGCTGTGACGGTGTTGTGGCTTTGGGTGTGGTGATCCGTGGCGACACTTCCCATTATGACTATGTCTGCAACTCTGTCACTGAGGGCGTGACTCGTCTTATGCTTGATTACAAAAAACCGATCGGTTTCGGTGTTTTGACGACTGAAAACGAAGAGCAGGCTTTTGCCCGTGCCGGTGGTGATCATGGTAATAAAGGGGAAGAAGCGGCTCAGGTTGTGATGGAAATGATCGGTCTGACGCAGGAAATCCCTGCGGCCATGAAAACAGCGGTGATGTTGGCCAAGAAGGCTCCGGCCAAGGCTGCCAAGAAGCCTGCAAAAGCTGCGGCAAAAACACAAAAAAAGAAGAAAAAAGTAAGAAAGTAATCTAGCATGGGGGCTATGGAAAATACGCCCCTTAAGGATGAGTTTCTTCCTCCTGGTCCGCAGGAGTTTAAAAAGCGACGCCGTGAGATCATTTTGGTTCTTGTGGTGTCGTTTTTATTTGGTCTTCTGACGTGGTTTGAGATCCGTCTGTTCGCCACCAGTCAGCAGCTGCCCTTTGTTCACAGTATCTTTTTCTTCGGTCTGGTGAACTTCAATATCATCTTGCTGTTGCTTCTGCTTTTCATGATCTTCCGAAATGTCGTGAAGGTCTTCGTGGAAAGGCAGGGGAAGGTTTTTGGAAGCAGTCTGAAGGCCAAGTTGATTGCCGCGTTTGTGGCGTTCAGCTTTATTCCGACCGTGCTGATGTTCATCATCTCGGTGTTTTATATCAACTCCAGTTTCGATAAATGGTTCAGTGCGAAGATGGCAGGGGTTTTAAAAAGTTCCATCGAAGTCACCAATGCCTATTACTTCAATGCCAAGAAAAAGAACTATCACTTCGCCCATCAGATTTCTGACTCCATTCGTCCGCTGAAAAGCCAAAAGGAAATCCAAAAGAAAGTCGAACAGCTGCGCAAGGATTTCAGTCTGGATGCGGTGGAATACTATCCATCCCTGTTCGGAAAACGCGTGGTGGTATCAGCAGAAGATGACAACGTTCCAGCCGTCCCGGCGGTGTCGTTGGAGTTCCTGCAAAAGGGGATCAAACTTCAGGCGGAAGCCAGTATCATTCACCAGTTCGGGGATGGAAATCTGGTGCGTGTGATTGTGCCGGTGCAAGAGGGTGCGGAAAAAGGGGCTGTGGTTGTTTCCAGTTTCCTGCCGTTGTCTTTGATTTCCAAGATGAACGATATTTCGACCGCCTATGATGAGTTCCGGGATATCAATCCGCTGGAATACCCGCTGAAGTCGATCTATCTGTACATCCTGGTTTTGATGACTTTCGTGATTCTGTTGGCAGCGACCTGGTTTGGATTCTATCTGGCCAAGCAGTTGTCGGTGCCGATTGTTCAGTTGGGTCGGGCGACCCGACGGGTCGCTGGTGGGGATTACACTCCGCTGGAAGTAAAGTCAGGGTCTGAGGAGATCAACGACCTGATTCAAAGTTTCAACTCGATGACGGGCACTTTGGAAAGCACGCTGGAAGAGCTGGATCAGCACGCTCGCTACACCGACACTGTTCTGAAAAACGTCAGTGCTGGGGTGATCTCGGTGGATAAGGCTGGGGTTGTCACCACGATCAACCGTCATGCAGCTCAGCTTTTACGTGTGGATCCGGAAAAGTACATCGGACATTCGGTGCGGGATCTTCTGACTTTGGAATACTTCAGAACTTTCGCAGAACTGCAAAAGACCATGCACGATCACAAAATCGAAAGCTTGCAGAAAGAGATGCGCCTGAATGTTCAGGGTGAAGCCGTTCCATTGCAAGTGACGTTGTCCATGTTGAAGGATGAAAAAGGCGAAGACATCGGTAAGATTCTGGTCTTTGACGACATGACTCCGATTGTGAATGCACAAAGGGCTGCGGCGTGGACGGAAGTGGCCCGTCGTATCGCCCATGAGATTAAGAATCCTCTGACCCCGATCAAGCTTTCTGCAGAGCGTTTGCAGCGTAAGTTTGGCGGCACGATCACGGACCCGGCTTTCAGTGAATGCACGACCATGATTGTGAAGCAGGTGGATGGGCTGAAAAATCTGGTGAATGAGTTCAGTAACTTTGCCCGTTTGCCACAGGCCCGTCCGGTGGTGGCGAATTTGAACAGTGTGGTGGAAGAATCCCTGGGGCTATACCGTCAGGCGCACCCGCAAATTGAGTTTGAATTCACCAAAGATGGGGATCTGCCCGACTTTAAGTTCGATCCGGATCAGATTAAGCGGGTTTTGGTCAATTTGGTTGATAACTCGGTTTCCGCTGTTGCAAAAGAGCCACAGCCTAGCGTGAAAATCACCACCCGTTATGACAAAGACATTAAAACGGTCCGTATGACGGTGGCCGACAATGGCGAAGGCATCCCTGCGGCGGATCGAAGTCGTATTTTTGAGCCATACTACTCTACAAAAGAAGGCGGAACTGGGCTAGGATTGGCCATTGTGAAAAGGATCATTGAAGATCACAATGGTTTCATTCGTGCGACAGCCAATGAGCCTAAGGGAATCAAAATGGTCATTGAAATGCCCGTGAACGAAATCGGCGCATGGAAACCTTCCGAGTCCTAAACTGGAAGAAGAGAAAAGAGGTCCGTGATGGCGGAACTAAGTACAAAAATTCTGATTATTGATGATGAAGCACCGATTCGTGATGTGCTTTCGGCGTCGTTGCGTGATGAGGGCTATCAGGTTTCTTTGGCTCACGATGGTGAGTCTGGAATCCAGGCTATTCGCGATGTGCAGCCGGATGTTGTGTTTTTGGATATCTGGATGCCGGGCAAGTATGACGGAATTGAAGTTTTGAATTTGGCCCGCAAGGAATTCCCGCATGTGGAGTTCGTGATGATCTCTGGTCACGGAACGATTGAAACAGCCGTGAAAGCGACCAAGCTTGGCGCCTGGGACTTTATTGAAAAACCGCTTTCCATGGATAAGATCCTGATCGTGATTTCAAATATCCTAAGCTATCAACAACAAAAAGAAGAAAAAGCGTTATTGCTGAATAAGCTTCGCAAGTCGATTGCTTTGATCGGTGAAGCCCCGTCTATCGTGGCGACGAAGCAGATCATTGCGCGTGTGGCACCGACGAACTCCTGGGTTTTGATTCAAGGGGAAGCGGGTACTGGCAAAGAACTGGTAGCGCAGAACATTCACTACATGAGTGCTCGTGCCAGCCGTCCGTTTGTTGAGATCAACTGCGGTGGCATCCCGGAAGACCTTCAGGAGTCTGAAATCTTCGGAATCGAAAAAGGTGCGATGCCTGGCGTGGACCGTCCTAAAAAAGGCAAATTGGATCTGGCCTTGGGCGGAACGCTTTATATCGCTGAAATTGGCGAGCTGAATCAGGCAGCCCAAGGTAAACTTCTGCAATATCTGGACAGCCGTAAATACAGCCGCGTTGGCGGTACGGAGCTGATTGAAAATGATGTGCGTGTGATCGCGGCGTCCTCCAAAGACCTTGAAACAGAGGTTAAAGAAGGTCGTTTCAGGGAAGATCTGTACTATCGTTTGAACGTGATTCCTTTCCGCGTTCCCGCTTTAAGAGAACACACCGAGGATGTCCCAGTGCTGGTCTCTTATTTCTCTGACAATGTATCGCGTGAAAGCGGTTACCCGAAAAAGGTGTTTTCCGAAAAAGGGATTGAAAAGATGCTGGCTTATCAGTGGCCGGGTAACGTTCGTGAGTTGAAGAACTTCATTGAACGTGTTTACATTTTGACTCCGGGTGATTTCGTCGATGTGCATGACCTGCGTTTTGCCGGTCTGATTGACAAGGATGATGAAAAAGCTGTTGAGATGCAGGATCTTTCCACTTTCAGGGAAGCGCGCGCGCAGTTTGAAAAAGACTACCTGCTGCGTAAGATCGGCGAAAACAATGGCAATATCTCCCGCACCGCGGAAGTGATCGGTCTGGAAAGAAGTTATCTTCACAGAAAGATCAAAGCATACGGAATTGATTCTAAAGAAAACTAAGAAAGAGACGACAGATGGCAGATACAGCAATTACCCCAACACGTTCCCAAAACTATCCAGAGTGGTATCAACAGGTGATCATCGCCGCGGACATGGCCGAAAATTCTCCGGTGCGCGGCTGTATGGTGATCAAGCCCTGGGGCTACGCTGTTTGGGAGAACATGCAGGCGGTTTTGGATCGCAAATTCAAGGATACCGGCCACGTAAATGCTTATTTCCCACTATTGATACCCCTGAGTTTCTTGGAAAAGGAAGCCGAACACGTCGAAGGTTTTGCCAAAGAGTGTGCGGTGGTGACTCATCACCGTTTGAAAGGTGATGGCAATGGCAAACTTGTTCCAGACGGAGAGTTGGAGGAGCCATTGATCATTCGTCCTACGAGCGAAACAATCATCGGTCACCAATTCGCAAAATGGGTGAAATCCTACCGCGATCTGCCGATTCTGGTGAATCAATGGTGTAACGTGATGAGATGGGAAATGCGCACGCGCATGTTCCTAAGAACTGCCGAGTTCTTGTGGCAGGAAGGCCATACAGTTCATGCTACGGCCAAGGAAGCTCAGGAAGAGACGCTGCAAATGCTGGATGTTTACGCGGACTTTGCTGAACAATACATGGCGATGCCAGTCATCAAAGGTATGAAAACTCCGGACGAAAGATTCCCGGGTGCAGTGGATACCTACACAATTGAAGCGTTGATGCAGGATAAGAAAGCCCTGCAGGCTGGAACTTCCCACTTCCTGGGTCAGAACTTCGCCAAGGCTTCTGAGATCAAGTATCTAAGTGCTGAAGGCAAAGAAGAGTTTGCTTGGACGACATCCTGGGGTGTTTCCACTCGTTTGATCGGTGGTTTGATTATGACCCACAGTGATGACAATGGCTTTGTGGCTCCTCCAAGATTGGCGCCGTTGCATGTAGTGATCATCCCGATCTATCGCAACGATGAAGAGCGTGCCCAGGTTTTGGATTATGTGAAGTCTTTGGAAAAAGACCTGAAGGCACAGAACTATGTTGGCTCTTCAGTACGTGTGAAAATTGATGATCGCGATCTGCGTGGTGGTGAAAAAGCATGGCAGTACATCAAGCAAGGTGTTCCTGTGCGTGTGGAAGTCGGTCCTCGTGATATGGCCAAGGGCGAAGTCTTTGTTGGACGTCGTGATCGTGGTCCGAAAGAAAAAGCCTCTCAAACAAGAGACGCCTTCGTTGAAAACATCGGAGCTCTTCTGCAAGAGATTCAGGATGGTATGTTCGAACGTGCGAAGAAGATGCGTGATGAAAGCATCAAGAAAATTACGAATCTTCAGGAGTTCGAAAAGTACTTCGCAGGTGGAGAAGCTTCTGCCCCTGGTTTTGCCAAGGTTCCTTGGTGTGAGGCCGGCATGGGCCACGAACTATTGGCTCAGCTGAAGGTGACTCCACGCTGTATGCCGCTGGATCAGGAGCCGGTTGAAGGTAACTGTATCTTCTCTGGCAAACCCGCCACAAAATGGGTTCTGTTCGCAAAATCATATTAGTTCAAGGGGCCCTCTTCGGAGGGCCTTTTTTTTGGGGCGGCGGAAAAGGCGAAGAATTTTATAAAGCCGGTGAATTTTTTTTGATGCGCTTCTTTCCCGAAGTTTGTCTGGTCCTGAGTAAGCACAAATTTTCAAAGTGTTTCGGTCTCGTTGGTGTGAAACACTTTGAAGTCGTGCCCTGAGTTGAGGCCATTGCTCTTCCTTCAGTTTTCATTAAGCATGAAGATCTGTGACGGAGGAAATGTGTTAGTGGCAGTGGCAGAAAATCAAATGGAAGAAGTTCGGACTCGTATTGCAAAAGTGTTGCAAGAGGTTGTGCAGGAAATGACTGCTGGGGCTTCTGGAGTTGAAGTGAGTTTTACAAGTGGGGACCGCACCACTATCTATCGCATCACTGTCCCTCAGGAACACCGTGGGAAGTTGATCGGGGCGCAGGGTAAGAACATCATGTCCTTGCGTAATATTTTGGGCGCGATGGCAGGAAGCTACGGTTTCCGGGCCATTATTGAACTGGTTGTTTGATCTTAAGATAAGACAGAAAAAAGAGCTCCGAGAGGAGCTCTTTTTTATTGTACTTCCAGGAAGCTGGACTCAGACCAAGGCGAGGCCTGAGAGGCGCTGCGGCCACGAATACGGAAATACCAGCGTCCAGATTCAAGGCCTTGTCTTAGATAGTAATCGCGCGCTTCCACTTTATACGCAGTACTGCCGGAAAACTCCGGATTCTTCGCCAGTTCCAGTTCATACCAGGCGGCCCCAAGGATCTGACCCCAAGCAAAGCGGATAGAGTCTCCGCGCTTAAACTTATTACCTTTGGCTGGGGCCTCCAAGGCCGCGGGTTGCAGGTCACCTTGTTTGCGATATTCCACAGCGTAAATCTGTGAAGGGGTATCAAAGAAGTCCGGGCTTTCAGATATTGGAATCAGGCGGAAATAGTACCAGCCTTCTTCCGTCACTGGCATGAAGAATTCAATGTTCTTGGTTTCCAGTCGTTTGGCATCTTTGAGATCTTCACGTCGCCCCACTTCCAGAGAATACTTTTTTGCATTTTTTCGGTGATTCCAAAGAATATGCAGCTTATCTGAATCCCTCTTGTCATCTATATTGGCAAAGGTGAGTTCGTAACGATCCACCGATGGACCTGGCAGGACCCCTTTGATCTTGAACACTTGCGATGCCGGAGAGATTTCTCCCTCAGGAGATCTTGCAAGTACGCGAACAAAGCTGGGTTCTTTCGTGGCGTGATCGATAGCATACTGGGCTTCATTCACAGAGATCTTCAGCTTTACAGAACTAAACTTGGCTGTGTCTGCAACTTCGATCATGTAGTCTTTGGCGTTGGCCACGGGCTTCCACTGAACGGTTACACGTACCAGGATGGGGTTGAGCAGATCTTCTTTTTCTTTTATGAGCTCTGGCGCGGTCAGTGGGGGGCGAACTTCAGTTGAAGCTATGTTAGACCAGCCAGAGGCGGGTTTGTCAGAGAGGAGCTTCTGAGCGCGAAGATAATATCGGCCAGGCTCGGACACGGGAATCCCTGAGGACAGGGTGCCTTTGTGGAATCCGACGAGAGATTTAAAATCCTGAGTACGACTGAGTTCCAAGTTGAAGTTTTCAGCGGCTTTGGCGCCGCGGATCTTGGCTTGGATCTCCCAGCGGCCGCGCTCGATGAAACGCAACTGGGCCTCTTCGAGATTGATATCGGAAAGTGGCACAATCGATAGGTGGCGGACTTCAGTTTTTTGCCCGTTTGCGGCAACTAGGCGCCAGTACAGAGGGCCAGCGACTTTTCGGGTAAGTTCAAAACTTGTCATGCCCGCGGTTTTGAATTTTTCAACATTCTGGGAAAATTGCGACACTGGGGATATTTCCAGTGTGGGGGCCGAACCCGCCCA
This sequence comes from Bdellovibrio bacteriovorus, assembly GCF_041888015.1. Classification (GTDB taxonomy): domain Bacteria; phylum Bdellovibrionota; class Bdellovibrionia; order Bdellovibrionales; family Bdellovibrionaceae; genus Bdellovibrio. The sequence goes on along the minus strand of NZ_CP168968.1, from coordinate 2,937,227 downwards.
TTCAAAACGGACGGGTTTTCCGACATAAGCCACGGCGTTGTTGTTCGGGCTGACCAGCGTAAGATCCCTGGCGGGTAAGGCATTGAGGTTGGCCATTGTTTTTTCTGCTTTAGCGGCAGCTGTTGCTGCGGCCAGGGCTTTTAGTGTCGCAGCAGAAGGCTTCAATGTGATGGTGTTGGACAGAGGGGAAACTTCGCCTTCTTGGGATTCTGCCTGAATCGCAACATACAAATTTTGAGTCAGATTTTCGCTGATGCGATAGTTCACCTTATTTTTGGGCAGACGAATGATTTTTGAAGACTTGAAGTCTTCATTCGGAGATGTGCGCAGCAGGAAATTTTCGGAATCGGCATCGGTAAGCCAGCTGATTTCTGCAGAGATTACACCCAGAGTGGGCTCTTCACTTGAAGTGAGCTTTAATGTTGGGGCAGTGAGGGGAGGACGTATCTGAATGCTTTTGAGTTCAGACCACTCAGAGACCAGATCATTGTTATAAAGACGGCGAACCCGAACGAAGAATTGGCCGTTTTGATCAATCAGGGAGCGGAACGGTGCCGGTCCGACAAACGCATCATAAGGTTCTGTGAACGTGTCATTCTTGCTGACCTGGAACTCATAGCGTCCTTGCGAATCGGTGCTGTCAACACTCGCTTCAAGTTGCCATTTGCCGCGTTCCATGAAATTGACTTTGAGCTCTTTCAGGTGAGTCGGCTGCAGATTGGCAACTTTAAAGTAGGAGGGGCTTGAGAACTGAGCGACACCTTCTTTATAGGTGACGATTCTCCAGAAAATATCTCCCTGCATTTTCTCCAGAGGGATGGGAAATATCTTCTGATTTGTTACATTGATTTCAACCAGATTTTCGAAGAAATCGGGGTGTGTTGAATACTCCAGAAGCTGGCGATCTGAAGGGGACTGACTTTCCCAACGGAAGGTTTGAGTCTTGTCACTTTTGTAAACGATTTGCTTTTCCAGAGGTGCAATCAGGCGAATGGAGGGATCAATAGACTGATCGATATAAAGTTCGACTTTATTGGAACCAGAGGAGGCGCCCTGTTCGCCGATGTTACGGTTGCGCACGATGACACTTTCACCCTGCTTGAGATCAGCTTTTTCTGCCACGCCATCCATCTGCAAATGTCCTGAAGCCATGGACAGACCAAGAGCTTTTTCCTTCTTCTTTACGTAGAGATCGTACTTGTAGCCAGGGCGAATCTTCAATCCGCCTTCATCGACCCTTAGAACCACGCTGCTCTGGTCAGTAGGGAAGCTGCGCAAATTGAAGGCGCCATCATTCAGGGTCAGGATCAGATTGTTCTTGTCGATGCTGTCTTCGGAAATTCGCAGAAGCGTATTTTCAGAAAGACGTGCGCGGCGACTGCCAGAGAAGAAAAGAACGGTGGAAGATTGGTTTCCTACGAAAACTTCTGAACCATTGAAGAGCTTTTGTCCTTCGCTGCTTGTCCGCCAAAAGAAGTCGCCAGGATATTTGTGTCGTACTTCTCGATTCAGATTTCTGACGACGGCAAGAGGTTTGCCAAATGAAGTTTCATCTACGGTGTTCAAGCCGGGCACGCCGAAGTAATATGTCAGTCCTCCGGCGATGATCACGGCCACAATCAAAGCTGTAAACCATTTTTTCTGCATCCATCTACTATTAACGATATGTGTGTGGATGTACAGACTCTTTGGCTCTTAGTCACATTTATGAAGTTCGCTTAATGAAGCCGAACGTTTTCTCAAGCAAAAAGTCAGGCTCCAGTGTTCCACGACATTTCGCGCATGTTAGATTTTCAGGTATCTGTACAGATGCTGCTGCCTGATCACTTGCATAGAAGTAGTGAACATCTTGAGAGAGTTTGATTGTTTCTTCGTGAGAGCATTTTTCGCACAGGAATGGTGCCAGGAATGATGTGACAATGGCATTTTTCGGAATGAATCCCTGCACGATATTTATTTGATTCACGATAACGAATGGGCATTCATCAAGATAAAGTTTGGCATTTTGTGGAAGGCGACATGTCCAAAGAATCCAGTTCTTCACGCCAATGGAGTTGATGAATGTCACTTTCGAAAGATTGATCTTAATTTCCTTGAATGGTTGTAAATTTATTTCGAACAGTGATGCTTTTTCGCTGATAGGTCCTTCGAGAGAGATTTCAATCAAACTTCCATTTATTTTGGTGCTCATCGGATGTACCTTCTTGGTGATATGTGGGAGCGCAGTATTTATTCTGAATCAAAATAGGATATCCTGCTCTTCGGATTTTCCCACAGTTTTACAAACTGTTCCCTCTTGAGTATGAGAGGATCGCTCTGATCTGGACTTTGTTAGGTGTGAATCTTACTCTTGCTTCATATAAGAGTCTCAGATTGAACCCGTCAGGTATAAAGGCTGGGAAACTGTCGACTTTTCCTAGACTGTACAATGATCTGTGACGTTTTAAACACCATTTCAATTCTCAGAAACTGAAGATAGCCTTTATATATATGAAATGTTTTTTGTCACTACTCTTGTACGTTGCTTGTGGTGTTTTGATTTCCTGTAGCCAAGCAGGATTGCAGGGCACTAACTTGCCTTCGAAGTTCAATGGATTGGACTCGGCCGTGGCTATTTCGCCAACGGCTGTGAAGCTTTCGTGGCCTCTTCAGGCGCGATTTAAAGAATACAAGATTTATCGCAAAGGGTTTAACTCTCCGATCAAACGCGAAACGTTTGCCACAACAAAGATTGATAGCTTGTCTGCAGACACTTACTACGAGTATTCCGTCGCGGGTGTGGACGCGATGTCAGACGAAGAATTTGGTTTTGATCAGTACATGACGGTGAAGACAATGTCGAACTTCAACGGCATTCCGTCCTCTGGCGTTACCAGTCAGGCCAACGGTTCTGTGGAAGTCAGCTGGGTTAAGAACGGTGAAGGGGTTACGTATAAGATTTTTGCCAAGCGTGAAAGTGACTCCTGGGATCTGACTCAGCCAGTGGCTACTGCGATCAACAAAAGCACGATGCTCATTAGCACTCTTCCAAGTGGTTCCAAGTATTGTTTTTGGGTCATGGCGTTCTATGAAGATGGAACCTTCGAGCCCTCAAATATGAGTGAGACATATTTGAACTCCAAGGCTCCGTGTGCCTTGGTTCAGTCTCAGTTGGCAAATCTTCCTAAGGTGTACATAAACTCAGCCTTCATCGGCAGCTTCCCGTGGTTCTGGACTGAGGGCGGGGACACAACTTATAAGACAGAGATCTTTGAACGTTTTACCGACATTCGTCTAGCCACGGTCAACGGGATTGGATACTTCCGTTCCATCATTCCAATTTCACCAGGTGTGAAGGATATCTATGCGAAGGTGAGTTCAGTCGACGGGAAAGTCACTATCGTTGATGTTTTGACCAAGGGACCTAATGATCAGGTTCTTACGAAGAAACCAAAAGTGCGTGCTCTGGAAGGTGCCGGCGCAAAGGTTCCTCTGGTGCCTCGTTTGGTCGGAGATGGTCTGGGCATGCAGCAGCTTGGGAATGGGATCGTCGTTGGGGACTTCAACTGCGATGGTTATAAGGATGTTGCAATCACAGCGCCACAAGCGACACCATTTTTGAGTGCCCGTCACTATGATGCGACGGGAGCCGTCTCTGTGTTCTACGGTTATCAGCCACCCGATGAGATTGATGGAAACGGTCAGATCGTTCGTCCCAAGCCTCGTTTAAAGACAGACTTGGCGCCTGCGGCGGATGCTTCGGCCCCGGACCCTCAGTTGATTTATTACACTGATATGACTTCCAATGCCCGCTTGGGTATGCGGGTTGCGGCGGGTAACGTGAATGGTGACTGCTTCAGTCGTTATACTCCACCAGAGGGCACGACCGATACGGATCCCAAGATAAATCGGGTGGGTCTGTGTGATGATCTTTACACGCCGATCACGCCACCACTGAATCCTGAGAAGAGCAAAAAGATCTATACCTGTGATGACTTGGCCATCCAGACAAATGATGGATCTGTTTTTGTAGTCTATGGTGACCCGGTCCGCGGACTGGTCAGTGGTTCGGGCGGCAGTGCTTACGGTTTGAACGAGGCTACTTGTGACCCGGCATCCTTCAAGTGTCGTCCAACCAAATATAAAAGTGCGGCTACGCAGTATGTTCGTGCGATTACGTTTGGTGACTATAACAACGATGGATTCGACGACTTGGCGGTGGGACTTGAACTGACCAATGGTAAGCGTCAGGTGCAGGTTTTGCGCGGGGACCGATCTGGTCTTCTGCCGATGTCTTCCACGAAATCTCATGCGTTGATCGACGCAGAAACAATGCTTGTCTCGGAACTGACGGATGGAAGTTTTGTGGGCAAGAGCTCGGCCGAAAGTTTTGGGGATGCCGTCGCGTCTGCCTATAATTCACGCCGCTGCGAAAATGGTGGTGGCTACATTTATCGATCAGCACCTGCGCCGAAAGCGCTGGGTTTTGATTTTGATAAATGTGATGACCTTGTGATTGGTGTTCCTGGGCGGGCCTCAGGACGCGGCTCTATCATCGCTTGTAAAGGCGTGCAGCCCACTGTCGGTACCGACCGTCAGCAAATCACGTCGTGGGAATGTAAAGAATCCTATCCGGATAACACTTTGGGAAGTCCGACGTATCCAATTTCACATATTGATATCAAGGGCTACGGATTCTCATTGTTGGGTGTCCCCAATCAGGGTGGGTATCCGCTGTTCGAAGTTTCTGGAGGTTTAACTCCTAATATTAGCGGTGCTCTGTTTGTAGGAGCTCCCATGTCGACGGTTTCAGGTGCTGCGGAAGCCGGGGTGGTCTTCGGTTATTACATGACTCCAAGATCCTCTGATTTTGCCACCGGCGGCATTGTTGGAATTTTAGAGCCTCAGCAGACGGTGATGGCGGCGAATTCAATTGCCTGCGACAAACGAAACCGAAATGTAGTGACTGGAAGTCTTGAGCATTGTGAAAATCAAGCGATCCACACCAGTCCCGCAGAAGCCGGAGTTCAATTTGGACGTTCTCTGGGTAGCGTAGAGGATATTGAAAACCTGACGCGGGCGATGCCATCGTTGGCCATCGGCGCCCCTTATCGTACGGTTACAAGTAGTGACGGAAAGAAAAATATTGGTAGTCATGGTGTCGTTTATTTGTATAAACCAGACGTTTCCACCTTTGGCTATGACAACGGAATTCGTGTGGACGTGCCGAAGTACTCACCTGACGACTCTCCAGGCTGCACCGTGGGTTGTACCTGGTATAGTGGTGGTGTGAATCCGTTTGGTGCCTCGATTATCTACGCGACCGACATGACACCCGGGACGACTCTGGGTGGTGGAGGCTTGGCCGGGGCTGACTTCAACGGAGATAAAACGGGAGATCTGATTATCGGTGCGCCGAATCTTGCGTTGCCGGCTTATCAGAATGGTGCCTCTTACATCTTCAATTCGACCGGAACCTTCGCGGCCGCTGTGACTAAGCCGGATCAGTCGATTAAAGTTAATTTCAGCAAAGAACTGAATTATCACTATGAGCGGGCCAAGGTCGTTGGGGATCTGAACGGTGACGGATACTCCGACGTTATCACTCACATTTCTGTCGCAAGCACGGTTGAGCTTGTGGTGTTTTATGGAAGCTCCACAGGACTTGTGACGACACCAGAGCCGTCTCGCAACCCAGCGTCGCCTTTGGCGCCGTTAAAGCTTGTTGTTGATACGGATCCTGGGTTTGGTACCGAGTTCCATCGAGTGGGCAGTGTCAACGGCGATGCCTATGACGATATTTTGGTTATCGGCAATAATGGGACTTATATATTCTACGGTTCTTCCAGTGGTGTGGTCTTCGCAAGTGCGCCCTCCGTGGCTCCGGTTGGTCAAAACCCTCTGAGATTTGCGATTGGTGACAGCGATGGACTTCCGGTTGTGACATTCCATGGCAGCACGAAGATGCATGGGACTGTGCCAAACACGCTGGCTTATAGCACATTTGACCCTATGAACAGAGCCGTGGCCTACGGTGACTTCAATGGCGATGGTTACAGTGATTTTGCTCTTGGAACGAATTCTGCCGAAACCCCTTCTATTGACGTGGTTCCGGGGGCTTTGAACATGAGCCCAACAAACAAAGGCCGGGTCTATGTGTTCTATGGTTCATCCGCAGGGCCGCAGACCAATCGTTCGACAGGAAAGGTGTTGTTGCAGCAGGCAGATGGCTCTGCTGCTGACGTGGCCGTCGAAAATCCGTGTACGGAAACATTGCCCAAGTCTTGTAAAGTTCAGGCGCTGGCGTCTCCGGACACGGGCGTAAATTATGGCTGGCGTTTGGTGGGTTTGAAATCCCTGGATGTCATAGCCGGTGAAGAGACTTCAGAACTTGTAGTGGCCGATCCTTCTTATAGTGCCTTCAAGGGGCGGGTGTATTTGTACAAGGGTGGCGCCCGAGGTCTAGGGTACACAAGCTTCCAGAAAATTGATCCAGCGGCGGGCGCTGAAAGATTCGGTTATGATCTGGCGGCAACGGGTGACATCAACGGAGATGGAATCGTCGACATGGCGGTTTCGGCACCAGCGGTGGGTAAAGTCTATGTGTTCTATGGTGGTGTGGTTGGTGGAACGTCCTATGCGTTCTTTGGCCCAAGCAGTTTGGCGGTGACAGATTTCTTTGTGGCAGGCCAGAACCCGATTGCTGTGAATATGCTTCACGCCAGTGAGTCTTTGCCGAAGCCCCAGCGTATTGACGTGATCAATGGTGGTATTTTCGTCCTCGGTGATAATTTTGGTGTGGGGCTTGGTGGCATTGGCGACATCAATAACGACGGATTTGCAGATCTGCTGGTGAATATGCCAGGTAAAGACTTCGATCTTGAAGACACTCAAGAGGATTCTGGTGCTTATGTCGTCTACTTCGGCAGCAACCTGGGCCTGAAGCTGATCGCGGCGAAAGAACAACCCACGGATCCGACAATCCCGGCAGTGCCGACGACGACTCCACGTTGTTATAACGGGGGGGCTGTCCCGGCATGTGAGCCTTTATTGCTCTATCTGCCAGAGCGATCTGCTTATGAGTATTCTTATATATCCAGCACTCCAAGTGGTGATATCAACGGCGATGGAATTCCAGACGTAGTCTTGGGAACTCCGGGAAGAAATCACCCTTCAGGTAAAGCGTTCTCGACAGGAGTCGTCTATGTTCTCTATTAAAAGGATTTTGTATGGTATTTTAGCGGCCAGTATGATGATGCTGGCTTCTTGTACCGAGAAGTTAGAGACAGGAAGCCTGCTGCGTGATTTTACCGGGGCGTCCGGCGTTGAAGTGCTTTCGCCCACGGCCGTCAGAGTTTATTGGGATCTGCATGAGCGCTATCGCGAGTATAAGGTTTACTACAATCTGAGTCAGGACCCGTTGGAGACCACGTCATTCAATGAAGTGACCATCCGTAATCTGAATCCGAATTCCACCTACACCTTTAAAGTTGTGGCGACAGACGGCACCAACAGTGTGGGAGGAAACAAGGAAATAACTGTGACGACCTTTAAGCCTTTTGAAGGGGCGGGGGCCGTCACCAAGGATGCCGATGGAAACCTTATTCTGACTTGGGAATACCCCAACAAGGTTTCCGAGTATCAGATTTTCTATAAAGAATACGAAGACCCCACGGCAGAAAACACGACAAACTGGACAAATGTTAATAAGACGTCCATCGAACCACGGTATATTTTCCGTGGTTTGCCGGGCTCAACTCGTTATCACTTCGTTGTGCAGGTAAAGTATCTTGATAACACCTTTGGTCGTCCTACGAAGGTTGTGACGGCCTCTACAAACTCATCGTTCCCGACACCGGCTTACGAGTTGAGTCCGATTTCAATCGGTTCTTTGCCTTTTGCGAAGGTGAACCCGGTTGTGAATTCCGAATACAGAAATGAGAACTATGTCAGCCGTGTTTATCGTGGTTCTGAAGCGGTTTCAGATCCTCTGGTGGGGGCGGGGACGATCGTATTCTCTCCTTCAGCCAGTTGGAATATCGGCAAGGTCGATGATCTTTCGATTCGTGTGAGTTACAATGATGGCAGTAAAAATGAGACCCTGATCTTTGATAACTTAAGCACCTATATCAAGGGTATTCCAAATGTGAAAGAGATGCCTCCGATGCTGGCCGCAGATGCCGGAATCTCCTTTATGGGCGAAGCTGTGACTTCCGGCGACTTCAACTGCGACGGATATCCGGACTTGGCGGTGGGCTTGCCAAATATGGCCATTGCTTCATTGGGTGTTAAAAATTCGGGCGCTGGTGCCGTGTATGTTTATTACACTTACAAACCGGTAGGTTCTTCGACATACAGATTGAAAACGTCCCCTGCGCCGGAAAGAAATCCGCTGGTTCCTGGGGTCGATCCTCAGCTCATTACTTTCGAGGATCTCAGTCATCAGGCTAAGTTTGGAAAGTCCCTGTCTGGAAGCGGAAATTTGAACGGCGACAGTCATACCGGTCTAGCATGTCAGGATTTGCTGGTGGGTGCTCCGGGGATGGATACCCCTGAGACTGGTGAATACAATGGGGCCGCGTTTGTATTTTTTGGCAGTCGGCAGGGTTTAAAAGCTCCTACGAAAGTCAAGGACATGCAGCAGAACTTCGAAACCTGTAACGGTCTTGTCGACGGGGCGACATGTTCTGCGGTGATGCTGTGGCCCAATACGGCATTGTGGCCTACAGATAAGTGGGACCAGAATCTGAAGACTTATGAATCAGGTAGCGTCGAGTTTGGCTATTCTGTTTCGTTTATTGGGGACTTCAACGGAGATGGTTACGATGATATTGCCGTGGGTGCGCCATCGGGCGACTGGGATGGTATTCCAGCTCCGAATCTGCCGGGAGATTCCAAGTACGAACGTGATACAGGCTATGTGGCGCTGTATTTCGGCTCCAAGTCCGGTATTGGATATGAAACTCCGCTAGCGACCTCCGCTCCGACAGGAACGGATCTGAAATTCCGTTTCTTGAAGATTTATGCTCCAGTACCTCATGCTGGTGCTCGCTTCGGTCATTCAGTGCACGGGGGAGCCGACGTGGATGGGGGCTTCCGTATTCGCAACGTGGATGGGAAGTTGGTCGGTGGAGCCGATATGATTGTCGGCGCTCCTGGCGATCGTTATCCTCAACCGGGTTCTAATAAAGTCAAGGCAACTACTGTAAACTGTACGACTCCGGACACCTGTGCCGCAGTGACACCTGCGGAGGGTGGGGCTGGGATCACGGTGGGTTCATTTAACTATCCGTCGAATACAACCATCTATGGCTTGCCTGTGACTCAGGCGCTTTATGGAATCGGTTCAGCCCCAGGGGCCGCCTATTTGTACTTTGGTCGCTCTGCACCTTCGGCGTCGGCACCAACGGACTCAACTTTCCGGGGTACTTTCTGGCAGTGTGGTAATCGAAAAATGGATGCTAAAGCGCACTTCTCGTGTCTGACGAAGAACACCGGTTTTAGAGTCCTGTTCCCACGAAGTTTCTATAAGGAAGATCAACCCGGAAACACGACCAAAATGCCAAGCAAAGGTTTTGGAACGTCTGTGGCTTTGGTGGGCGATTCTTCTCGTTATGACAGCACCAACACCGCCATCACAAACCCTTCGGATTCGAATGGGGATGGTTGGGCAGAAGCAGTCGTCGCCAGCAGTTTGTTCGATAATGGCAGTAAAATTTCCTCCGGTGCTCTGTGGGTCTTCTATGGAAATCCAGGCAAGCTCTATGAAATTGAAGCCTTCCGTGTGATTGATACAGCAGCCTCAACGACAGCCTACAGCCGTCATTGGGTGGATGGTCCTCCTCAGTGTACCTCATTTGCGGTGGACAACCTTGCCAGCCGTGAAATGTGTGCGCCGACGCTGATTCGCTCCAACTCCATTGGATCGGGCTTCCGCTTGGGTTATTATCCTGAGGCCATGGCCGTGGCCGATGTGACCGGGGATGGCTTGAAGGATGTGGTCGTCGGTGCCACCGGCGACAGCACGAAAGCCACAAATTCTGGTGCAACCTATGTGTTTACAAGTCTGCAGAATGCAGGTCTGACATCGAACTTCCTGCATATCTACAACTATCAGGGGAAGGCCAATGACTATTTTGGTCGCGCTGTCACAGCCGGAAACTTTGACGGTGACTTCAATGGCCTGCTGCCGCTGAATGACGTCTTTGTTGGTGCCTATTTGGACAAGTCCCAGAAAAATGGTGGTGGTGCCGCCTATGGATACTACTCCAAGGGTCAGCCTTTGGCTTCCGTCAACTCCGTTCCAGAAGAGCGACTGGTGGACTCTGCCGCCAGTCCGCAAAGTTTGAATTTTGAAACAATCCGCTTGGTTGGGGATATCAATCGGGATGGATATGATGATGCCGTTGGGCAGATCTCCCGACCTTCTCCTGATTCTACTGTGTCGACAACTGATGCGGTTGTGTTCTTCGGCTCTAAGGTGGGTCTGGTTACGACTTCATTCTGCCGTGAGAATCTGAGTCGTATCTTCAAAGCTCAAAATCAGAATGAGACTTATTGTTATCCTTCGGTAAACCCCGCTCAAGGGGTGACATTGGATGATATCGCTCTTCCTCAGTTGATCACACGACCGACAGGCTTTAGCGCCGGATGGGCGATTCGATCCTTTGCTGCCGGGGATGTAAATGGTGATGGTTTTGCTGATGTGGCCTTTATTGATTACAATAGCGGTGGTCAGATCCTGATGTATTATGGATCCCGTGGTGGTTTGCAGGCTGTGACCAATCCAAAATGGATTCCAGCCGCGGGTGATCCTCAGATCATCTCCAAATTATGGAATGTCATGCCAACGGGGACCGACTCTTTTAACAACATTTTGGATGAAGCTCGTCCGTGGAGCAGACAAATGATTCATCACGGGGACTTCAATGGTGATGGATATTCTGACATCGTGTTGAGCAATCCCCTGGGTTCTTCATTCTTCCGCATGAACAAAACCGGAACTGTGATTGATACGACTCCTCCAAGTGGTGGGGCTGTTGCCGCAAATAGTGGTTGGCAGTGCGAGCCGGAGCCCGACTCTGGATGTACCAATGGGGATCCGGCCATTGAAATGGGTCGCGTGTGGATCTACTACGGCTCATCCGTAGGGGTGCAAACTCCTAAGTTAAAAGGCTTTGGCCCGGGGGATGAACCTACGGTTACAACGGCTCTGGCATCCAGCAATGCAACTTACATGGTGGACACGTACGGCACTGAATCCGCGGCCCTGGCCGGGAAGCCATGTAACAACGGTGCCTGTAAAATGCAGTTCTTGTACAGTCCCATGGTTCGCAACGTCGACTATGGATACCAACGCATGAGACACATGTTCGGAATGAGCCTTGCGGTCTTGGACATTGATAAAGACGGCAAAGACGATCTGGTTGTTTCTGCTCCAGGCTGGGAAGATCTGGCTTGTTATTATGATGCCAGCCCGCGAAGCAACTATGGTCGTGTGTTCCTGTACAAGGGCAGTGCGAATGGTCTGCAGGCAGGACCTAGAGAGGACTACTACAACGCGGATTATTCCGGAGGCTCCTGCACGGATGATACTTTGTTCCAGAGTGTGGATCCGACGTTGGATTCTTCAGGTGCAAGCGGAAAAGTGACGGCACTTATGCCACCAATTCTAAATGGTGCACTGGGTGTAAATAACAGGGACGGACGTTACTTCGGCTATCGTGTTGCCTCCGCGGGGGATTTGAACAACGACGGATACGAAGACTTGGTTGTCACTGCGCCACGGGAAACCCCCAAAGCTGGATTGGCAAATGCGGGGGTCGTCTATGTCTATTATGGTCCTCTGTGCGGCTCAGACAACAGAGATGTGATGTGGGACTATCTCGGCAGTCACTTGAACAAGCAGATGGAGTACACAGATCCAAGTCTGCCTGGCGGAGCTGCGGGGATCCAGTGTATGCGCTCGGTGGGGACGCCAAAACCTGCGCCACAGATGTTCTACGCCTGGGATTCAAGAGCCTCTGACTTCCTTGGCTCTGAGGTGATGTCAGGTCGTATGAAGTCCGGTGATTTCAACGGTGATGGGTTCGATGATATTATTCTTGGAAGCTACGGCTACGATGATCAGGTTAATGGCATTACAAACCTGGGGCGTGGAATTACCTTCTTTGGTTCCAGCAAGGGGCTTCATTCCGAAGACTATCCGGATACTGTCGTCGTCGCTGATGCCGAAGGCAAATACAAACCATTTATCATCAGCCGGGAAGAAACAGAGAATTCTCCGAGTTATTTCTTCTCTAATACCTCTTCAGGTGACATTAACGGTGATGGAACTATGGATATCTTGGTTCCAAGTGAAACACATGATGGATATGCGCCGATGAACGGAATTGATATCGGGACATTCTTCTTGCTTTATTGAGGGACGTAGTTAGTTGGGGGCGGGGATGCTGAAAGCTTTGGTGCTAATTCTGGCGACGGTCTGGTTGACGGGCTGTCTTGAGGAGCAGGGGAGTTCGAGTGAAATCGTAATTCCTCCCGGCAGCCTATTGCAATTTGACTTGGCTCAGGCCAACGTGGTTAGTACCAAGAAGTACTCCATGTATTTGACGGAGTTCGATCAGGAAAGTAAAAAGACCAAAAATCTTCTTGATATGACGACAGAAGCAAAGCCGGATTATCTCCGTTCGATCATGCCTAAGGGGTTGACGCCCACGGGGGCTTTGGTTCTTAAGATTGTCATGGAGTATCGGACCACACCTTGGTTCGCGCTCGTGTATCCCGGAGAAACCATTTCTCCAAGTCTTGAAACCACGTTGGTGTATAATCTTTTGTCCAACTATCCGGGACGAGCCCTGAGTACCTACACTCCCCAAGAAATCAAAGCTATCACCGATGCTGTGATTCGTTTTAAAGAGGACAGACTGGCGATGTTTGGTATCGCACCGAACTTCAATCCGGATCATCTGTACCGTTTCCTTCGGAACGGTCTTTCAAACAGCTATGACTTTTTATCTTTACTAAAAGGTTACGGAGTTGAATTTGTCTTCAACTCTGACGGCGATGTCACTCAGGAACCCTATCCATTTGGCATTTTAAATCGGGCACCTGTTCTTGACTTAAAAGCCACCACCAAGGTCAGTACACAGCGTGTGGAGGAAGGCAAAAAGCTGGAAATTCGCGCTGTGGCGGTGGATCCTGATGGTGATCAGGTGTTCTTCGCATGGATGTTTGAAGGCTCTTTGGTCACTGCTGAAGACGGTGTCGTCCGCTATGAACCTGATTATGATAAAGGACGTCCGGATCCCTACACCATGAGTGTGCTGCTTTCTGACGGGGGCAAAATTGCCAGGGTGGATTGGCCGGTGCAGGTTGAAAACGTCAATCGACGTCCGACCTTTAGTCACAGCTGTACCATGCAGGTGAATGAAAATCAGCTGTGGACGTGCCGGGTTCGCTTTCAGGACGAAGACGGTGACCCCGTCAAGGTGAGCAGTGACGGAATTGAGGGCTCGACAGCGGTCTATTTAAACGGACAGGCTACGCCGACCGAAGTTGCAAACGCAAACGAAGTTGAAGTGCGTTGGACGCCTAATAATGAAGACGCGCGCAAGGGTGTTAATACGATTGCTCTGCAACTTGTAGACTCTTTGGGCGGCCTGACTTTGGCAAATTTGCAGGTCAAGGTGATCGATACCAACTCGGCCCCTGTGATGCTGGGCGGGGTGAATCCGGTTTATGACAACCCCATTGAGTGGGACTACTGTGCCTCGGAAAATCCCGACGGCGTGGAGCCTTATCAATTCTATCTGGATTTCCAGGATCCTGACAATGTGGCGGCCATCCCGGCAAATCCTCTGGACGAAATCACATTGACGACGGCCGGGACTTTAAAAAGCTATATCACTCAGCTGGGCAGCGCTCAGGTTCTGGCCGATCGTGTGCGATACACCTTTGTATGGAAGCCTTTGCATTCATTGTTAAAAGGAACGTTCATTGTGACTTTGAAGGACAATCACAATGGAACCACTCCGCCCATCACTTTGAATCTGACTGCGGCAGATCGAAACACCAAGCCTTGTATGGGCGGTGGGGATATGACATTGCAGGTGCAGTCCAACAAGCTGCAGCATCAATCTACCTTCTCTGTGAGTGACCGAGACAACGATCCCCTGTGGCTGGAGGCTTACGATTTCTCTATGGCGGGAACTCCTCTTTTGAAGGGGGCTGCGGATGCCTTAAGTAATCTGCAGGATTGTGGAACTAATCAGCCTCTTATCTTGCGGCGTTCAGTGGGAATGACGGAGCCGACTTATCGTCGGAATGCTTCCAGCTTCTGTATAAGAGCTCACCATACTTCTGAAAACGTCAATGGTGGTGTGGCGGGATATGTGCGTTTTGTGCGTGCAGCGGACGATACGGCAGTTCGGACTTTCTCGACGGCAAATACGTTCACCGATCCTGCGACAAATATCGTGTTCAAACCGCGTGTGACTGTTACCATTAATCCGGGAGACCTCGAAGTCTGGTTCCCGGTCTTTACCGAAGTCACAGCGGCGACGGCCGCCGCCAATACTCTGACTGTGATGTCACCGGCGGTGGCCGGAGTTACGGCGACAAATCCCTCTGCGTTTTACGACCGTGGGGTGATTCGTTTTACCAGAGCGTCGACTGCGACTTCTGTTCCGATCCCCAAGTTTACGATTGTCAAAACGGCTTCAGGCCGCTTGATTCAGGCCCGAACGGCGGATGATATTGTAATGGCTGTTGGGGTCGCTACCGTGGAGGTCCCGATTTGGCGTGTACCCCAAATGATAGCGAACAATACCGAGCTGACACCTTCCAACACATTGCCGGGTTCGCCAGCCTTTAAAATCCACGCAGTTTCGGGTGTTGTGACGGCGGGCAGTCTGCCGAATCCGCCGGGTCTGTATGATTGGAACGAAAATCTGGTGCATCAGGGAACTTCCAACAACGTCTTGCTGCAAAGACGTTTCCGTGTGCGGGTGATAGATGGCTATCGTCTTCCAGGCAATGCGGTTCTGACGTTCCTGGATGCTCCGCCCGCCGGGGCTAGTAACGTCACTGTGAAGAATACGGCGACAATCTTTCAACATGAAGGAAAAGTGAACTTCACGCGTCCTTCCGGTGCGGGGGCTGCTGCGGCAATTACTTTGCCGGCCGGGACTCGTTTAAAGACAGCCAACAGAACTCTTTATGAGATCATCAACCCAGTGTCCATGGGTATCAATGTAACTTCTGTTTCAGCATGGGTTCGTCGTATCAATAATATCGGAATGACGACGACGGCCGGGGTTAACAATCGATTTGCCACGATTCAGTTCCGTGATGTGAACATACCGTCAGTCATGGTAGGACCATCCGTAATTACAGCCTATGAGGGCGTGACCTTGCAGGACGGCCTGATCCAGATGGCTGACAGCACCCAGGAATTGCCTGTTCCCTATTATAAAAATCACGAGTACTGGTACCCGTTGGATGCCCCTGACTTCTTCAACTTTAGAATTGAGAAGATCGGCACAGGTCCGGCGGGGCAGTGGGACTATTGTCGGGTGCCGGGCAATCCCACCGCAAATGGAGTAAGTTGTGCGGCCAGCCGTTGTGATGTCGACCCTGTCGTGGCGGACCGGGCTTTCTTCAGATCTAACAGATGTTATTTGCGCTATGTTCCTCACGCCAATGATCTATCCGGTACGTTCAACTTCAAGGTGACGATTACAGAAAGAGCTCCGTGGGGTAATACTGGCAACATTCAGACGATTACTTTGAATGTAAAAGAGATTAACAAAAAACCGGTTCTCACCGACAGCAACTTCGCTCCTCTGGCAGGGGGAGTGGGTTCGGCCTTGGGGAACCCTCAGGTGTTGGGTGACTATACAGAGGGAACAGAGTCTTTCTATAACATCTATGCGATAGATAGAAATAAAGGGGCTGAGCTGCAGACAGTGAACTTTGAGCTGGACACTCAAGTTTATGATCTTAAAAACAGCGTTTGGCGACCAGCACCGAGCGGTCTGGTTGTGCAGGTTGATAAGCGAGAGGCCTTGACGCCGGGGCCAGGTACGAAGACCACAGCAAAATTGTTGTGGAATCCAACCGACGAAGAGGCAAAGAAATTTGGCGGTACAGACGGATTGATCGTCAAAGTTAAGATTTATGACGCCAAAACGATGCCAGATGTGCGCGAGTCCATCGATGCATACTTTAAAGTGCGTCTGATTAACAAGAACCAGATTCCATCCATCGCGGAAATTTCTGCGGGCAATGAGTTTACCATTTTTGCAGACACGTATTTCTATAAAGATATCTATCTGTATGACAAGGATGCTTACACTCCGGAAGGCGGCAGCTTCACGACACAGCTGACCTTGTGTCGTGACTCGAATGGGGTGGCATTGCAACATCCCACTCTGGATCCAGGCGCCGCAAACCCATTTATTTGTCATGCTACGGTGGCCACATGGGCGACAGAACTGACCACTTACGATGCGGCCTACAAGCGTAATGTCAGTGTTACGAACTGTGGTGATGGCACCAATTTGAATGCGGATTTGGCCGTGCCGAAGCTGACTCCGGTTGGCTCTCCAGAGGTTATTAACGGAGTTCATCGCCAGCGCTATAAAATGGAATGGTGTCCACAGCGTTCGCACATTGGAGTTTATTCTTCAGAGCTATTTGTGAACGATAACGGGGACCAGGATCGAGATGGCACAATGTCTGGCAGGACAGTGAGCGCGACACCGCTAAGAATTAAAGTGGTGGCGCCTGCATTCTTCGTCAGTCCAAGGCAGAATCTTGCAGGGGATCCTATTCACTTCATGCCTCACACCAGTGCAAGTATGCCGTCTGCGCCATTTAAGTACCCTGTTATAGTTAACAATTCTCAAGGAAATCCCTTGGAGTATTCTTTGGTGACATCGCCAAGAGCCTGCTCTGAAGCCAACGGGATGTGTATTGACGCTGCCACAGGGATCATCTCCTGGAATCCTGCTTATCCGGGGGATGTGACTGCGGAAGGGGCGGCAGGGCACCTGGTGCGAGTGAAGGTCAAAGATTTAAAAACACAGGAAACCGATGTGGTGGGCTTCTATCTGAAGGTGCAAAATCCACTGGCGCCGTTTGAGGTCTCTCCAACCCTGGACAGCTTTATGCCGGCAGGGACTGATGTTCTGGCCTCTGAGAAAAATCCGGTGGCCTTCTCGGTGACGGCCTCGGATCCGAACACCAATGACACACTTTTCTATCGTTGGTATGTGAATGATGAGTTGATTAGCGATGAGGGGGCCAGTTTTTCCTTTAAACCCAAAGACACTGATGGATCTCTGGATCCGGATGGTTCTGGCCCGTTGAAGGCCGGGGAGTTTGTTGTCAGGGCCGAAGTGACTGACGGTAACTACATTGCTGCCAAAGAATGGAAAGTTAAGATTCGTAACAACTATCTGCTTGGAGAGTCATTGTTTGACCTGACCAAGGCTCGTCCAGAAAGTCTGCCATCTCAGATGCCATTAAGTCTGAACTGGAATCTTGAAAGTTATATTTCCGTCAGCTTGGGTGCAACCATGGTGGACCATGTGATCTTCGCAGGGACCTACATGATGGGGGTGTTTAAAAAGCATTTCTTGTGGGACTTTAGCTTGGTCAACGGTGTGGTGACGAAGCCCAATGGAACATTGATTAATCCTCCTTGGAATTTCTATGAGGATCTTCCTTGGTTGTCCGGAACAGAATCCAAACGTTTGGGGCTGGTCAGAACTAATGGCAGCTTTGATATTGTCCTGACTTCGCAGTCAGGGCGTGCGGGTCCCTTCGGTTTGACCACTGAAGCCCTGCGTATCCCGGCAGGTGATTTAACAGGGCTGTCCTTGGGCTCGGGGAACAAGTGTATCGGTGACTGTCCCCAAGATCTGTTCTTGACCTCAATGTATTCGGATGCTCGTTTTACGGAGTCAATGGATTCGACTTATGTCTTCT
This sequence comes from Bdellovibrio bacteriovorus, assembly GCF_041888015.1. Lineage (GTDB taxonomy): Bacteria > Bdellovibrionota > Bdellovibrionia > Bdellovibrionales > Bdellovibrionaceae > Bdellovibrio. The sequence goes on along the minus strand of NZ_CP168968.1, from coordinate 2,919,254 downwards.
ATTCCTCTGACAACAAGGACAAGCTGATGTACGACTATTTGGGTCCGGCGTCGCCGATCCAGATCTATAATTTCGGTTCAGCAAAGATTTCAGGAATGGCATTGAACAAGAACCTGAATCGAATTTACGTCACAACCCAGCAGACCAGTCCGTCTGTTTCACACAAACTTTGGGTCTTCAATGTTGCTCCGATCCGTTCGGGAGGGGCTGCAACCCTTGTCGCGCAGATTACTTTGTGGGATGGAGTCGTGGGACATGAAGACTGTAAGCCTTCGGATCTGGTTATCGACACCGTCAATCATCGTGTCATTGCGTTGCTATCCGGTACAGGCGGAGTGGCCGTCCTGACCGATGGCCCGGCGAAGACGCCGACAATTTCGGACGTTCAGTTTGTGGGAGTCAATGAAATCAGCAGTTCCCCATTTGATGTTCCGGGGCAGGGGAAGCGTCTGGTGATTCGTCCAGAGGACCGAATGGTGATTGGTACGATGAAAGACGCCAATCAGGTCTTCACGATTGATCTGGATAGCTATCATGTTTATACGAATTCAGTGCAGGATCCGATCGACAGCATCGGCAGTTTCGACTCTGGTCAGATCCTGCTGATCAGTCGAAGCAAGGGCCGGATTTACCGCGCTCGATAGCTTTGGAATTGTAACTTTCAGACAGGCCTCATAGACTTTAAGGGTGAGGCCTTTCTTCTTTTTTCTGAGTATTTTCTTATTCCTGAATGCGGCTTATGCCAGCATCATCAATACGGATATCATCCGTCGAAACTCTGTTCCTGTTGTCAGCGTCAACGACGATGTTGTCATGGTCAAACAATCACCTTTGATTCGCGTGGGGGATCTGGTGGTGATCGCGCGTATTGTTCAGGATGACATCGAGGTCATCGCACGCGGATCGGTTGAAAATGTTCAAAACGGCTTGCTGCTGATTCTTTTAGATTCAAAAACAATCACGAAGTTTCCCAAGGCCCGTGACAGGGTGGTCAGTCTGGCTCGCTTGCAGGAAAAAAAATATGAAGAGCCTCCCGTGCCACCTCCGGGAGATCTGATTCCGGATGAACCCGATTCCTATGAACCCGGTTATGCCCAGCTTGATTTTGGCCCTTACAAAGGAAAGTTTGAAAGTGGTTCTCCGAATCAGGCCAATCAGTACAAGATCTTTGAGTTTGATTTCATGAACACCCATCTGATGTGGTACTTCGATTTTCTCTGGCGAATTGGGATCGAATATCAAACTTCGGGTGGCTCGGTGCCTTTGCGATCTTACAATCGTGAAGAAAAGCCCACAAAGTATCAGGAAACCACACTGGCCATTCATTACCGTCTTCTGCCGATTTGGAAAGAGTTGCGTCCGACCTTCAAGCTGGTCAGTCGATCGACTAAATTTACCACTGAAAATGATGATGAATATGTTCTGAGCAGCACAGCGACAGGGACCGGCCTGGGGGTAAACCTGCACTATTTGTTCGGGGACAATAGATTTAAGTCGAATCGTACATTTGACTGGAGCTTCAACAGACTTTATTTCGACCTAACTTATTTTCCTATGTATTCGGCCAAAGACGAGGGTGTGACACGCGGGGAAAGTTCTACGGGCTCAGCGATGGAGCTGGCGGTGGGGGCAACAACGTTGGTGCATTTGGGGTTTGTGCCTTTCTTTAAAAGATTTTCGATCGATATCAGTATGGGGATGAGCGAAAGCCAGGTTGCCTTCTCGGGGGCACCGACGAACTCCCCGGATGGATTCTATTCCATACCCGAAGGTGGCACTTACAAAGAAACGCAGAACTTCGTTAAAATCATGATTGGCCTTCGTATGGAAGATTTCGTTGGAAAGATGTTGAAACCGCGATGAAAAAGATTTTATTCACAGGCCTGCTTCTTTGGGCCGGCCTTGGCGTTGCACAGACTGCTGAAGATAGTCCTTCGGTGCCGTTGGGAATGACCCAACTGCAGGCGACGGATCTTCTGGATAATATGGACTTTGACCCTGCGAAGGTTCCGGTCAGTCCCGAGGGGATTGCGACGGCGGAAAATCTTCCTGTGGAGGCCATCCCTTTGGTGGAATACATCATCGACAGTTCCGGCTCCATGGGGCAGTTGATGGGTCCCAAGAAAACCAAGATCTATGTTCTAAAAAAGCTCCTTTCTCGCTATCTGATGTCCCAGTGGACTGAAAAGACCAACAGTGGTCTTCGTGTGATCGGTTCCCGTCGTAAAAAGGACTGCAAAGATAACTATATCGCTATCCAGCCGGGACAGTCGAAACTGGGTGCGATCGAGGGGATTGTTAAAAGTTTCGAGCCTGTGGGTATGACGCCGATTGGGGCGGCCCTGAAGGACGCGTACAAGGATTTGGAAGGCTATAAAGGGCCTAAACGGGTGGTGCTTTTCACCGACGGAGAGGAAACCTGTGGTCAGGATCCTTGTAAGATTGCGGCAGAGCTTGCCGGTAAAGATGTGGATTTGAAGTTCTTTGTGGTGGCTTTCGGGTTGCAGAATCAGCCGGATGTTTTGGACAAGTTGGCCTGCATCGGAGAGATGAATCAGGCCGATGACGAAGAAAAGCTCGAGGATCTTTTGCAGGATCTGGATAAGAAGCTCAATCCAGGGAAAAATCTTTTCGTCAGCAGTCCACAACCCAATGCGACTGTCTTTTTGTTCCGTGCAGATTCACCTGGCGAGATCTATAGAAAGTTTCACGCCTCAACAGGAATTCAGGTTCCTCCGGGGAAGTATCTGGCCATTGTAAATATCAAACCCAAGTATAAGTTTGCCGAATTCGTGATTCCACCGGATAAGAAAGTAACTTTGAAAGTCCAAGGCAGCGGCTTCTTTCAGGCAAACTTTATTGAAAAGCTGATGAAGATCGAACTTTTGGATATCAACCGCAAGGTGGTTAAAAGATTCACCAGCGATGTCCGCACGCCACTACCTACCGGAAAGTGGGCCTTGCGACTGTATCGTGACCCGTTCTTCGAAAAGACCATTGAAAATTACCTGATTGTGCCCAACGGCGAGTACACCTATGATATTCAAGAGGCTGGGGCTGTCGTGGTGGAAGATCCCAAAGTGCGTGGAATATATGTCTATGATGGACGTTTTGCCCTGCTGGGAAATCACCTGACCAATGTTCCCTTCGTCTTGGGTAAGGGTGTTTACGAAATCAGAGTCGATGAGAAATGCGTCTTTAAGGATGTGATCATGGGTTCGAACTCCGGCCTGGTGAAGCTGGATTGCAGCAAGGTGAAAAAGAATGAATAGCAAAAGCAACAGGTCGATTCCCTTTTTCGTCAAAGTGCCTCTGATTCTGGCGGCTGTGATTTCTGTGGGACTGCTTGCCGTGATTTTTTTAGAGGAACATAAATCCCGAGGGGATCTTCCGCTGTGCACGACGACCCAATCCGGGAAGTTTGCAAACACAGCCATGGTTGTCGGGCTGGATAGATTTTCGGATGGAGAATACCGCGCTGTCAGCTTGAACCCGAAAGGGGACTCCTGGGTTCTGAATAAGCTGACTTTTAAGTCGGATTTCGCACCACATTTAGAGCCACAATCCACCACGGCCAACGCGATGTATGCGTTTGAGGAAGTAAAATATCAAATCGTGAATTCCTCGGGGGACATGGCTTTTCTTAGGTCCTCGACGGGAAGAACCTTGCCCATTCGCTTTGACAGTGAAAGGGTCGAGATGTTGAATCAACTGGGTATCTGCGGCAATCAGTGGTCGGCAGAGGTGCACTTTCTTCGTCTGAACCAACGGACCTTTGTTTCTTTGGAACCTTCCGGTCGGCTGGGTTTTTACGACAGCCGCAACTGGCAGAATGTGATTCCTCGGGAAGCCCCACGCTCACCCGACACGTTGATGGGGGTTGAGGCGGGAAATACACTCAGTGTTCTGGCATGCGGTCAGGCTTATTCCAACAGCAAAGCGCGTGTGCGAATTATACCGGGGATGCTGGCGTTTTCCTCTGGAGAAACCAATGACTTTGCTGTCTATAAGGTGGCTTCTGAAAAACTCAGCCTGGAATCTCAGCGTATGTCTTTGAGTGGTGCCTCCAATCCTTTTGCGGATTTTGTGCTGGCTCCCTATGATCAGATAGGTTTTAAAACCAGTTCTTGGTTAGAGCGCGATGAAAAATGGGATTTCTATCCGCTTCGCTATTTGCAGGGGGCTGCGGCCACACCAGTTTCTGTAGGTGAGCCTCTGGAAATGCGTGAAGAGTACCGTGTGATTGGGGAATCAGAACCGCAGGCTGTATGGTTCGCCGAACGCCGCCGCCCGTATAATCTGTTGAAAGAATATGGGTTGACCGTGGCGGCACCGGCCGGAGAAGCCAAAAAGTATGTCCTGAAGGATGAAACGGCAATCAGTGCAGTGACTGAGCGGGGATTGTGGACGGTTCTTCCCGGGGGGCGTCACTTGTTTATCCAGAATAAGAAAGACACTGTCGACTATTCTATCGTTCAGTGTCCTCTGTAACTAAAGGAAATCCACGTTGGTCTGATAGCTTTGACGATCAACGTATTGGCTGGCAGGTTCGCGCGCGGCAGGCACTTCCCAGTAAGCAGGCTGGCTTGGAGTTTCTTTTTTCGCGGCGGGGGTGCTTTCTCCGCGCACCACTTTTTGCGCCAGGTAAGTCAGCTGGGTTTTTGCCACATGCAGTTCGTGACGCATGTTCTTTTCTGATTCCAGGGCGCGGTTCCAAAGGACATAGATGCCCTGAACCTCATTACGGGCATCAGCCAGTTCTTTTTGGGTGGCAACCAGACGTTCGCCCAGAAGATTCTTTTCTTGATTGGCCTTATCCAGTGCAGATTGAAGCTTGGTATTCTTTTGCATCTTAAAATACTCAAGGCCGATCAGAATTCCTTCGACGGCAAAGATAAGTAGGCAGACCCCTATAAGAAGGTTTGTCATTTTCACTCCCTGTTCCATTTCATTATATAGAGTTGGGGAACAAGTAATTTAGGTCTAACTGCGGAACACTCCAAAATCTAAGCCTTGGTACAGTTAGGGGGCCTGAAATATGCGCCGAAAGGAGAAGGGTAAAGATTTTACCTTTTTCGGAGGAACTATGAACTTAGCGGGGCTTTTAGGTATATTGGCTGCAGTTGGAATTGCAGCGTTCTCCATTTTGGATGCAGCAAAGAACCCGAAGGTATTTGCAGACGTGCACGGTATCGTACTGGTTATCGGTGGTACGCTGACGGTTGCGCTGTTGAGCTTTAACTTCAAAAGCTTGTGGACGGCATTGAAAATCGTCACCAGAAAAATGCTGGGTCGTGAAAGAGTCGACTATCTTGGAACAATATCCACGATCGTGGATATCTCTGAAGCCTACCGCCGCGACCCAAAATCTGTTCAATCCATCATTAAGCCGGATACCCATCCTTTCATTAAGGATGGCGTGCAGTTGCTGGTAGACTACGGCTTCAGCTATGACGAATTAGCGGATGTCCTGACAAACTCTTTGCGCGGAAAAAAGAAGCGTGACGAGGAAGAAATTAAAGTTTGGCATACGATGTCCCGCTTCCCTCCGGCGTTCGGTCTTTTGGGTGCGACACTGGGGATGATCTCTCTATTGCAAACATTGGGCGAGCCGGGTGCTCAGGATCGTATCGGTCCGGCGATGGCAACGGCCTTGGTTGCGACCTTCTATGGTCTGGTTGTGGCCAACCTTGTTTTGATCCCAATTTCTGAAAAATTGCAGACGGTATCCAAGGCGGACGTCACTTTGCGTGAAATCATCAAGGAAGGTATCCTTCTGGTTCACGAAAAGAAGCATCCGTTGTTTATCAAGGAATATCTGAAATCGTTCCTGTCTCCAGGGCAAAGAAGCGACGATTCTGCTGGTGCTGCGGGAACAGTGAAGAAGGCGGCTTAATATGGGTGAGCGTAAGCAGCGAAGCCGAGTGCATCTGGATGAGCATGAGCAGGAAATGGCTCATGACGAATCCAACTGGCTTGTCAGCTATGCTGACATGATGACCCTGTTATTTGGTTTCTTCGTTCTGATGTATTCAATGACACGTTTTGACAATGCCAAGTTTGATCTGGTTCGTAAGGAAGTGGCAAAGTACTTCGGTGGTAACATCAAGGAAATCAGTGCTGTCCTGCTGGCAGAGCAAAAAATCGTCAACATCCTAAAGGGCTCTGGCGAAATGAATGGTGTGGAAATCATTCGTGACGGCGAGAACACACTGCTTTTGAAATTCGACGGTGAAGTGCTTTTTGAGTCCGGTGCTGTCGAAGTGAAAGAGGCGGCCAAGCCGAATCTGCGCAAAGTGGTGAGTGCTCTTCGGTCTATCGAAGGCGTCAACAAGATTGCAGTGGAAGGTCACACAGACGGGGATACCATGAGCAGTGCCGGTCTTGTGAAGTCCAACTGGGAACTGTCCTCATTACGTGCGGGCTCTGTGGTTCGCTACTTTGAGGAAAGTGGCGTGGATTCTGATCTGCTTTCTGCTATCGGCTACGGCTCGTCCAAACCTTTGGCTCCTGAAAAGGACAAAGCCGGTGTTGTTCTTCCTGCAAATAAGGCGCTGAATCGCCGCGTGGTTGTGGCTGTGACTTTGGATGATGCTGAAGCGGCTTATAAGCTGCAACAGAAGCAGTTCTCCAAACAGCTGACCAAAGAGGAAGTCGAACACCAGAAGAAAGAAGCTGATCTACAGGCTAAAATGAAGCTGGCCCAGGTTCGCTTCGAAGAAGCTCAGAAACGTCACAAAGAGCAGATGGAACAGCGTCGTAAAGAACAGCAGTTGGAAAAGTTGCAAAGAAAGATCGAGGATCTGGAGAACAAGGCTCAGAAGTATGAGTCTGAACTCACACCTCCAACGCAGTAACTAGTAGTAGGAAGTGGTGAAAGAGATCCCGATTCCGAAACCGGAATAACTCAGCTTCTCTTCGCCGCTGCTGGAGCTGGCATCACGAGTGCCTAGTTCCACAGCGATAAGGGCGTTCGGGCGAATAGGGTATTCGTAACCTACTCCGAGGCTAAGCTCATATAACAAGGCACTAAATGAGAATCCATCTCCGGCATTGGGGGTGGATTCTTTTTTATTCAGATTGAAGTTAACTGGGGTGAAGCTTGCATAAGTGAAGAAGCCCGGTTTGGACTTCTGGATCAAGGTCTCGTCCGGTGTATTTTCGTAAGAAGCCGGAAGTCCTTTCAAATAGTAGTAACCCGTCAGCCCAATCCCCGAAATCGGCGTAAATCCATAGTTACTTGCGAAATCCATAAGATAGTGGATTCCCATACGGGAATTGATGGATGGGAAATTCCATAGAACCATGGGTTGCAATGTCAGCATGGAACCCAAGGCTTCGTCTTTAACCTGTTCACCAGCAGAAGCTGTCGTACTGAACATGGAGAGCTTCGTCCGAATTACCGGCGCTTGGAATTCCGCACTTGCAATGTGAGGAACAGTTATAAGTAGGACTAAGGTTATGAAGTATTTCATAGTGTTGTTAATTAGGAGCTTTGCCGAGAAAATGTAGGAAGTCAACTGACCCCGAATCTAGGATGGATGGTGGTATGAAATTTTTTAAAACGAGGCAACTTGTTTTGTTGTCGTTATCTCTGACGCCAGTATTGCTGTCATCATGTGCAGGTAAATACTCGATCAAGTCCTATCCCAATGGTGCGAAAGTTTACATCAAAGACGTCCAAAGCCAGGAGAAAAAACTTTTGGGTATTGCCCCTTTGCAGGTCAAAGAGGAATCCAAGCTGGGTGACGTCTTCTTCCTTATTTTTGAAAAACAGAACTACCGCACCAAAGAGGTGATGGTAAAAGTGAACGAGGGTGAAAGCTTGGCGGTGGCCACGCGCTTGGACCCGTTGTCTGACGAGGAAAAGAAAGCTGAAGAGCTGGCACAGAATGATGATCAGAAAAAGAATGATCAGCAGAAGCCTAAACCTGAAGACAAGGATAAAAAGCCAGAAGACAAAAGAATGGAAGAACTGCTGGCGGAAATGCAGGAGCTCAAACTTCGCGTCGCATTGCTTGAAAACACATCCTCTTTCTATAAAGATGCTCTTTTCTCACCCCGTTTGTCTGGTGGGATGCCATCAGCAGAGCGTGACCGTACTGACCGTGTTGTGGGTTATGTCTTCCAGGGTCAGCAGCTGATTGTAAAAGGGCAGTATGACAAAGCTTTGACTGAAATCGATAAGGCTTTGCAATTGGATGAGTATTCCAACAATGCTTGGTTGTTGAAGGGTTCAATCAAATATCTGCAAAAAGATTTCGAAGGGGCCAAAGTTGCCTGGGAAAGATGTTTGAAGATCGATCCTTACAATAAGGTTGCTTACCAATATCTTTCTGATGTGTATCAGCGTTTGGGTATGGCGCCACTTCCGAAGACGGGCGCAGAAATGCGATACCCGGCATCCAATGTTGAAATTGAAAAGAGAAATAATAGCAGGGTTCGTTAATGAAACTTCTTGGGGTCGTTCTTTCTTTATTTCTTACTTTGCCGGCACAGGCCTATCTGTCGTCTGACTGGGACGTCAGCATGGGTGCAAGCTCTTTGAAGTATCAGATGCCAAGTCGGGAGATTGACGAGACTGTAGAATCCTCGACCACGTTGGAAGTGAACTATTCCATCAATAATCCGTCCATGAACACGGCCATGACTTTGTCCTTTATGGAAATGGCTGGTGGGGGCGGAAAGCAACTGCCATTCACGCGCATCGCCGTTGGTGGACGCTATTATATGTTCGGTGTCAATGGAATGCGCATGATCGTGGACAGCTCCTCCGAAGCCAAAGTATGGCGACCGACGCCGTTTGTTGCGGCGAACTTGGGCTTGAGCAACTTGTCTGTGGACAATTTGAATGCGTCCCTGATTGACCTGAGTTTGCGTGGAGGCGTGGAGATTCCTGTGATGTCAGATCTGCTATTGATCGGGCAGGTGGCGATGGGAATGAGCCTGACGGCGCCTTCTGCCGAAGACGAAGATATTAAATACAACTTTATGACTTTATATGCGGGCCTCCGCTTTGTGGGGTTTGACTGATGGCGACGACCACTACCAATAAAAAACTGCTTATCGGGGCCGCTATTCTTGTCGTCGGCGCAGCCGCGGGCTATGGCCTCTATACTCGCAAGGGGGGCGTTGCTGGATCCGCACTGAGTTCCGGGCGATCAAACCAATCCAACCTTCAGGAGTTGAAGCGTGCCCAGTCATTGGCGGTGAATACGCACCTGTCCTCTAAAACGGGACAGGCGTGGAAAAGTCATAACTTTGCTGATTTGATGGCGGCTTTCGGTGTCGAAAAGACGGCGAAGGAAAATCGGGACTTCTTCCAGGCCAGCATTTTTGTTCTGGATGTGGCACCGCCCCAGTTTAAAGCGGAAGAAAAAAAGGACATCGAATCTTTGCAGCACCAGATTGTGACCTTCCTGACTCAGGATGCGAAGGTGATCGGAGACCTGGCGCAGGTTCATAGCTATGCTGCGAAAACCCTGGTTAAGCTTGGCACTCCTACGGCTGAAGATTTAAAGCATCTTGAAGGTTTCTATAAAAAGTCCAAAGATGCACGTAAGGAAATTATTGCAGACATACTTATTCAGACCGAGCCGCTCAGTGCGGAGGGCAAAACGATTCTGAATAAACAGTTGTTGTCCAAAAATGATGTGACTCAGGGGATGCAGTTACTGGCGCGCGTGCGTGATGGCGAAGCCCGTAAAGAGCTGTTCAATAAGGTCTATAAGAATTATTCAGCTTATCCGGCAGCGGTGAAACCGTTTGTCTATAAACAGTTGGCTTTGAATCATAATTTGATCCAGGGGGACTTGAAGAAGCACCTGGTGGAAGCCGCCAAAAGCACGGACGAGAAGTGGGAAGACAGCTTCCTCGTTGCGGTTCAGGAATTGGATTGCGTGAACGAGTTTGTTGCCGATATTCAAAGAATTCAAAGTCAGTCTCAACATCCTCATTTAAAGATGTTGGCCGGAGCGATTCTCGCGAAAGATAAAGGGATAAAATGATGAAGCGTTGGTCTGTACTTTTCGCATTGTTGATGTTTTCTCAAATATCCTGGGCTCAGTACATTGAAGAGATGGGCTCTTTGGAGAATGTGTATGAAGCGCGGGCCCGTTCTGTGCTGAATACCATTTTACGTCCCACTGATTACACTCTGGTGGTGGCCATCGAGTTGGATCATGATGAAAAGAAGCTGAAGGAATTCCATGATGAAATGGATGTTCAGTATCTTCCGGGCATGCCATTGATGGGGGATGCCCCGGCGCTGGGGAAAGCCACGAACAAGCTTCACGAAATGAAATCCAAAACGGATATTTCCGTGGTGCTTTCCCGCAATGTGACTCCTGAAACCGAAAGAATTATTAAGGATCTTCTGACATCCAAACTTCATCTGGATGCGACGGCCGGGGACAATGTGACAGTAAAACGCATTGAATTGCCTGCGGATGCTCCCAAGGCAGAGCCGAAACCGGATACGTTGCCAGAGCTGACTTGGAAAATGTGGGCTTTGATTGTCATTATGTCATTGTTGGCTTTGTCCGGCTTGATGTTCTGGGCATGGAGACGTGGGCGTGCGCAAGATCCACGTAAAGAGCTTAAAGAAAATCACGAGTACAAGCATACGGAAAAAGATCAGGAAAAAGAACCAGAGGTTGCGGCAGGGGCGACACCAGCTCCAGCGTCAGAACCAGTACCGGCCGAGCCTGAGTTTAATATGGATGCCGTGAAACAGCATGTCCTGGCCATTGCGGCTCAATATCCGCAGATGACATCCCGGGCAGTGACTGAGTACACCTTGAATGAATCCGCAGATAAAGCTGCTGTGTTGATGGAATTCCTGGGGTGGGATGTTTCCAAGCGTGTCTTTACAGATGTGCCAGCCATGGCGTGGGCACGACTGGGTAAGGCGGTGAAAGAGCGCACAGCCCCAACGACGAAAGTAGAAACAGAGACGTCGATTCGTGATGTGTATAAGGCTATTTTGGCTGCTTATGTTGAGCACGAGATGTCCACGGATGAAAGCAATCCATTCTCGTTTGTTCTGAAAATGCGCGAAGACGAGCGTCAGCAAATTCTGGATAAGGAAAGTCCTGCGAATATCGCGGTGCTGTGCCTGCATTCTCCTCCAGAGGTGACGGCAGGGATCGTTGCGACCCTGGATGCGGAAAAACGCGTACGAGTTCTGGCAGAAATCTCCCGTGTGGAAAAACTTCCGCACAATGTGGTTCAGAATGTGATTGGTTCCTTCAACCAGAAGTTGACCGAACTAAGAATGCGTCCGGAACCAAAAGTGGAGGGGGCGACAGTCCTGGCCAAGGTGATTCGTGGGATGTCTCCGGAAGAAGAAATGGATCTGCTGGCACTGTTTGCCAATGACAATCCGGAAGAACTGGAGCGTCTGCGCCAGGTGATTCTGACCTTCGACGATCTGAAGCTGGTGCCATCGGACATCCTTTCCGAGGTTCTGGGAGCTTACGAAGTGGATGCTTTATATGCAGCATTGTTCAAAACGCATTCTGCATTCTATAACAGAGTTCTTTCCACGATCCCAGAGCGTAAGGCCATGATTGTGGAGCGTGATTTGAGCGATATGGTTCAGATTCCATCCAGAAAGAAAACGGCAGAGGTCCGCCGCGATATCTGTCAGCAAATTGAAAAGGTCATGTACAGCCGATCCTTGCGGATCGGTGACCTGGTGAACGGCAACGTTCGCGTTGTTAAGTCGGTTTAATGTAGAGCCCGAGGAATGTAATGTCGTCGGGCTGCTCTTGAGCTTCTATGTGCTCGACAATCTGCTTTTGCATAATATCATGAAGGCTTCGGGCAGAACCGCGATTGGTGCTGTCCACGGCTGTTTTGATCACGGATCTTTCTCCGTAAGCTGTGCCATCCTTGTTGACGGCATCAATCAGACCATCCGTATAGGCAAAGAAAGCACTGCCCGGAGCGAGCGGCACTGTCTCGGTGGTGAATTCCGAAGCTTTGGTTTCACCCAAGCGCTTTGAGTTGGCTTCGGTCAGGAACACCAGGTCATTCTTTTTCAGTTTTTTACCTTCCATCGGCAAAGGGCAGATCAAAGGGAAATCATGACTGGCATTGGAGTAGGTGAGGCTGCCATTTTTTTGGTCGTAAAGGGCGGCAAAGGCCGTCATCATCTTTTCGCCTTTAGCCAAATCACACAGAACCTGATTCATCATACTGAGTACTTTCGCCGGGTCCCAGATGTTTTCAGCCATTGATAAAGATAAAACGGAGCGGGCCGCTGAAGTAATCAAAGCCGCGGGAACTCCGTGCCCGGTGGCATCCCCGATAAAGATAAAGAGCTTGTCACTGTCATTGAAGTGGAACCACAGGTCTCCACCACATTCTGTCGCCGGTTGATAAAACCCTTTCAGGGTGTATTGATCCGTGTCCACTTTGCTTTTGGGGAGCAGCACGGTTTGCACCTCTTTGGCCGTTTCCAATTCCGCTTCCATACGTGCTTTTTCCTCGGTCTGCCTAAGCAGACCTTGGATTTTTTCCAGCATGGAATTAAAGACTGTGGCCATGCGCCCGACCTCATCAGAGGACTTGAGCTGGATGGGCTTGGATTGTCCGGTAGAGGCAAACAGGGACATCCCGCCGGCTAGAACAGAAATACTTTGAGTCAGTGAATCGACACTGAAGAAGGTGGCGATCAACCCCAAAGCGATGATGAGTGCGGATGCCATGAGTGTTTTATTCATGGTCTGCTTCAGGACAGAGTAAATTTGCCCTTTGTCAAAAGCCTGAAACATATAAGTTTGAATCTGAGGAAGATAAGAGTAGGAAACCAGATATTCGCGACTGCCCAAGTCCACCTCGCGCACGCCGCTGCCCTGATCTTTCATGAAGCCGAGGAAAGAATCCTTGGCCAGCTCAGGATGTTGCAGGCCTGTGGGAGGTTTCCATTGGGAGCGGGCAGGATTCCACAATCCCAAGGCCCCTTTTTGGCTGGCCAGCTTCAGCCCTTCAAACTTCAGGTCTCCATAGATAAGTAAATCACCCTTGCGGAAGTAAACGATCAAGGATTCCGGACGATCCAGATTCAGATCTGTTTGCAACTTGCCCTCGGGCAGGGCTTGCAGATAGCGCAGTTGTGCCGGAGGAAGACTCGGGCCTTCTGTCAGAGAATCCATGAATTGGGTGGCGCCTTCCACCTGGCGATAAACCTGTATGTTTCCCCATTTCTGCTGGGTTGCCACCAACTTGATCTGTGGGGAAAAAATGGCTCCATCAAAGAAAAGCAAAGCGGTTTGCACACGCTCCATCACCTTGTCAGACCCCTTGGTGATCTCATCGGTGGCATTTTGAATGCGCTCCATCGCCGAGGAGTAAAGATAAGAGCGCTTGTCATCCAGGAAAGAGGACCGATTGATCCAGAAGATCGTGGCCGACGACAGCAGCAGAAGCAAAGATGTAATAACTAAGAATTTAATCTTGATCGACATGGCCTTTTCGTATCGGATTTTTGGCAAGGAGAGTTAGCTGGACTATGGTCGAAGAATGGTCAGGCCATGTCAGGGACCGGTCGAGTGTTATAAGTCCCTTTGACCCCAGTTTCCGCAAGTCTACAGTGAAGAAAGGTGTCTTAAGAGTGGGAGGGTTTTATGAGAGCACGGGTCTTTTCCTTCTTGGTTTTCTTTCTGGCATTTTCCTCAGAGGCGGGGGCCGAGGAGGCGGGTTTCCCCCGCACTGAAAATCCGCAGAACATAATAAGTATGATGGATCAACTGGCCCTGGAAGGGTTGGATGTGACCCGCGAGTTTCCCATTGTGGTCGTGGCCAATAAGAGTGCCTATGGTTATGGGGCGCAGACCATGCGCGTGATTGAAAATGGATATCAGACATATTCATGGAGGATATCTACGGGGAGGGAACAGTGGGAAACCTCCAAAAGTGGGCGGCAATACTTCACGACGACACCCCCGGGATGGTTCTATCCTTACCGCCTTGTGCGCAACCACTATTCAGAAACTTGGCAGACCAATATGGAGTTCAGTGTCTTCTTTAATGGAGGTGTTGCCGTGCATGCGACCACTCCGGGTTACTATTCCCAATTGGGGCGTCGTGCTTCCGGCGGCTGCGTCCGATTGCATCGCGATCATGCGCAGTACCTTTACGGGCGCATCATGCAGGAGGGAAAGGGACTGGTTCCCGTCATCCGCCCGAATGGATCAGTGGCGCGGGATTATCGTGGAAATATCATCAGGGCCGTGAAGTATCGTACCTTGATTGTGGTGGAGGGGACTTAAGCCTAGGTCCCCTTCTTGGACTCGGTTCTTTGCAGCAATTGTTCGCAAATTTTCTTAAAATGGAGACATGAGATACTTCCTTGTTGTTTTTCTTTTTTCGTCCTGGGCGATGGCTTCTGAAATTGTCTTTGATCGCACAACCAATCTGGGCGCGCGTCAGCGTGATGTTTTGCGTTTTGAAAAAGGTCGCTATTACTTTGATGGCAAGGACCTGGGCACCAAGCTGTCACCTGCAGCTTTGAATGCCTGGAAGGCGATCGAGAAGGGGCCTTCTGCGCGCAAGCCGGCTTCTTGTTTTGCCGGGACTTATTCCTACACGAATTCTCTTTCCAAGAAAAAGATCACACGCCGTGGTTGTACTTACGGTCCTGAGTTTGGTGGCCTCATGCAGAACCTTGAGGATCTGCGCAACTATGCGCGGGGATTGTAAGCTATGAAAAAGACACTGGCCTTTATGGCGATATCGTTGTCGGCAACATCCTCAATGGCACAGCCTGTTTCCGGCACAGCTTTGCTTCAGGGAATCACTCAAGTGCGCACCGCTTTAAAAGCATCAGCGGGGGCGTCTGCTGCCTGTGAAACTCCTCAGTCCAATACCTGTGAGTTCAATGGCTATTGTGGAAAGATGGCAGAAAAGGCCAGCGAGTTCTATCTGTATCGTGATGCCGAAGGCAGAACGGTTCCCAATGTACAAATGATCGGCGCTTTGAGCATGGCCGAGTTCTGTGCGAAGAATCCGTTCCCCCAGGCGGTGGTTCAGGATCCATTTGTCTTTGCTGATCAGTTCTTGTCCGAGGAAAGAGCCGGCGGCAAAGAACAACTGAAAAAGAACCGGGCTCTTTTGAAGCAATCTGAAAAACGAGTGGTGAAGATCTTCGATGATATGAAGACGCGGGTGATTCGCATGTTGGAATCACGCCGTACTTCAGCCAATGCCGCAGCGATCGACAATATGATCGGGCGTATTCGCACGGTGACCTATAAACCTGCCGACACCGATGGAGCTTATGGGGATCTGGCGATGCAAGGTTGCACGGGGCCAAATGGATATTACAGTCCTGATGATCATGCCATCACGGTGTGCCCACAGTCCTTGAATATGCCCGAGGCCTCTTTGTTTTCCTTGATGGCACACGAGATTGGCCACGCCTTTGATCCCTGCACGATGACCATGGGGCGCAATAAGGACGGCCTTGTTACGCCAGACTGGATGGAAGGGCGACGCACTACAGGGAAAGAGACCTTTGCCCCTGTCTTTATGGAACAAAACCCGTTTAAGTCCGTTGTTTCATGTTTGCAAAAGCCTGACTCACTAAATGTTCAGATTCCGTCAGCGAAGCAGTTGATCTCTGACGTGGATAAATTTGAACAGGATTTAAAGAATGAAATGGGTGAGATGGAAGACTTACAAGGCGAGGGGGAAGAAGCCCCGGCTCGTGATGCCACGATGGCGCGTTTCGAGGATGAACGTCAAAAGATCAAAGACAACTATGATAAGTTCAAATATTGTTCGTCACTCACCAAGTCTGGACATATTGCCGAGGCCTTTTCTGACTGGATTGCCGCTGAAGCAATTGCGGAAAAGATCAAAGAGATTCCGGAATCCAGCAAAAAGAAAGAATTCGCCTTCGCCTCTCAATCTCATTTCTATGGAACCTCCTGCCCGAACGTTCTGCAGGCCAGCTTGAATAAAGTCAGCAGTGCCACCAAAGGCAGTTGTCCGGAGCTTCAGGAGTTTATGAAATCTCAGGCGTCAGCTGCGGATCATGGTTCGAAGGATATTTATGGTGTGGATACGCATCCAATGACGGATCAGCGTATTGACCGCATTTATTACGGAAAGCCTGAAGTGCGGGAAGCCTTGGGCTGTAAGGGCGGAAACCACGGCCAGGCCTGTAAGTAACGTGGCGAGCTGTGTTGAATTGTCAGGATTCTGTCAGGGGTCTTGACGGAACTCTGTCACGGTCGTTAGCGTTGATGGCCATGACACCTGAAATGTTTTTGAAACATTCGATGCCACTCGGAGCCCCACCCTCGGGAGAGAAATCCCGATTTGGCACCCGCTGTGTGTCTGTAAACCCGAAGTGTCAGCTAAAAAAATCAAATATTAATATCAATGAAAACGGCGTCCCAGTGACGCCGTTTTTGTTTTTTCAGGGAGTGCTTCCATGTGCGGAGTCGTAGGTCTTATCGGAGAAGATCAGGCTGGGGAAAAGCTGTATCCGGCTTTGTTCGCCCTTCAGCATCGCGGCCAGGATGCCGCTGGAATTCTGAGCTATGACTTCGATCGCTGCCAGTTCCATCTCGAAAAGGATCTTGGCCTGGTTGAAGACGTCTTTACCAGCGAACGCCGTAAACGCCTGAAAGGCAGCATGGCTTTAGGGCACACCCGCTATTCTACTATTGGCAGTGTTGATAAAGAGGACCTGCAGCCGATCTTTCTTAGCTACCCCTATGGAATCGGTATGATCCATAACGGGAACGTCACCAACTATGATGAGATCGTGGGTTATCTGCGTGATCGAAAGCTGCGTCGGACATTCTCTCGCAATGATCTGGAAATTTTAATGCACATGGTGGCTGTGGGATTGGCTTCCCGCAAAGAGTCTCAGGATATCGCCGCCAACCTGTCAGCCTCGGTGAAAGAGCTTTTGGAGCAAGTCCAGGGTGCCTATAGTGCCATTGGCATGCTGGCTGATCAGGGACTATTTGCCTTCTGCGATATGAATGGAATTCGTCCTCTTCTGATTGGTCGAAAAAAACAAGGTGATAAATACAGCTACTGCTTTGCTTCGGAAAAACAGGTCTTCTTCGGTTTGGGATTTGAGTATTGGCGCGATCTGCGCCCGGGTGAGCTGGTATTGGTGGATAAAGATCTGAATTTTCAGTCTTATATTCTGGCGGACAAGAAACCCCGTCCTTGCATGTTTGAATGGATCTACTTTGCGGGCTCGGAAACCGAGTGGCATGGGCGCCCGGTTTATGAAGTGCGTTTGAAGCTGGGAGAAATCCTGGCGCAGGAATGTCAGAAGAAAGGTCTGGACGTGGACGTGGTGGCTCCAGTGCCGGATACGTCCCGCGCAGCGGCCTGCCGACTGGCAGAAGTGCTGGAAAAACCTTACCGCGAGGTTTTGATAAAAAATCGCTATGTGCAAAGAAGCTTCATCGTCAATGAGCCCGAAGTGCGCAAGATGATGGTGAACCTGAAACTTTCACCAGTACAAAGCGAGATCAAAGGAAAAAAAATTCTGCTTGTGGATGACAGCATCGTGCGGGGCACGACCTCCAATCGTATTGTGCGACTGCTGCGTGAAGCGGGAGCTGAAAAAGTTTATTTGGCCAGCACCTGTCCGCCGATCCGTCATCCTTGTTTCTATGGCATTGATTTCCCGGAAGGGGAATCGTTGGTGGCGCACAAACGCAGCGAGGCGGAGGTGGCGCGGATTCTGGAAGTGGACGGATTGGTCTTTCTTCCTCTGAATCGTTTGCAGGAAGGGTTGGGACTGAGCAGCCTTTGCAGTGCCTGCCTTGATGGTGATTATCCAGTTCCGGTCTCAAGCGAAAACTTTTTGAAGACGCGGAATCTTAACCTTGGTGGTGAACTATGAAAATACAAGTTCTTTTTGGCAGTGCGAACGATGAGCGAGTTTACGGTCCCTTGTGCCGCTCTCTTGAAAAATGTGGTGACGTAAAAATGGAAGTGGCCTCGGCCCATCGGGACCCGCAAAAGGTTCACGAGATTGTCACCACCTGCAAGGCCGATGTCTTTGTCGCAGGGGCGGGGCTTGCGGCTCATCTTCCGGGAGTGGTGGCATCCCTGACCGAAAAACCTGTATTTGGGGTGGCGGTCAATGGTGCCTTCGCCGGTCTGGATTCATTCTTGTCTATCGTACAAATGCCTCGTGGAGTTCCGGTGATGGCTGTGACCGAGGAAAACGCCGGAACGATTGGTGACTATATTCTGCGCATGGCTCGGGTTCCTCAATACCGAATCTGCCTGCATTGGAACCGCAGCTTGGAAAGCTATTCGCCGATTCAAAAAGCCTTGGATGAAATTCAGGTTCAGACGCAACTCAAAGTAGAATGGACCGCAGCCAACGATAACAACTGCATCGGCGAAATTGTCAGCCCCTGGGAGCTTCCGCGCACGCAAGGGCTTAATCTGTTCTTGTGTGAAAAAGAACAACTGGCAAGTTCCAACCTGGCGTTGGACTTCTTTGGCAAAGCCCGCCACGGCGGATTTTGGGTCGGGGCCAACAATGTGACTAACTATGTGGCTCAGTGGAAAAAAATGATGATTTTGGGAGCGGCAAAATGAATCTGATCTATAAGGGCTCGGTGAAGGATCTTTATCAACATGGTGATAACCAAATCACTTTTGAATACAGCAACCGCTATTCCATTTTTGATTGGGGTGAAATGCCTGACGAAATCCCATTGAAAGGTGAGGCTTTGGCGGCCATGGCCGGGATGTTCTTTGAGTATCTTTCCGAAAAAGGAGTTTCATCCCATTATGTCGGACCGAGAAGCCGAACTTCCATAGATGTCAAAGCTGTCGATGTCCTGAGGCCACAATGGAAGACGGACCACTATGATTACAGTCTTTATGCCAATCGTCCCACGCATTGTCTGGTTCCGCTGGAAGTGATCTTCCGTCGTCATTTGGGGGCGGGAAATTCCTTGGAAGCCCGTTTGGCCAAGAATCCGGCTTATGCTCAGGATTTGGGGCTGAACGAACTGCCAACCGGAGGCAACAGCTTTGATCCTGCCTTGGTGGAGGTCTCCACCAAGCTGGAAAGCACAGATCGCTATCTTTCCAAGGTGGAAATTCAGGCCATGAATGTGGTGTCAGACGCTGAATTGCACAGCCTGAAGGCTCAGACGCAACAGGTGAGTAAGCTTCTGGAAGATCTTTTTGCCTCGTTCGGTGTGAAACTTTGGGATGGTAAAGTTGAATATGCTTTTAAGAATGACGTGAACGGGCAGCGCGAATTGATGCTAGTGGATTCCATCGGCCCGGATGAGTTGCGCCTGACCTACGAAAATCTGCCGCTGTCCAAAGAGTTCCTGCGCCAGATCTATGCAGGCTCTGCCTGGAGCGAGGCTGTCAAAAAAGCCAAGGAACTGGCTAAAGAACGAAAGACTCAAGATTGGAAAAAAATCTGTGTTGAAGAACTCAAGCAACAGCCATTGCCACTGAATCCTTCACAGAGACAGATCAGCTCTTACCTGTATCAGGCGTTGGCTAACGAAGTGGCTGTGGCTCTGAAAAAGCTGACACCCTTTGCATCTGAAGTGAATTTGAAATTCTGGTTTAAAAAAGTTCAAGAGATGGAGTCTTTATCATGAAGGTTGTTGTCGTCGGAAAAGGAGGACGGGAGCACGCTTTGGCGCAGGCTCTGCTAAAGTCCTCAATGATCACCGACTTATGGATTTGTCCCGGCAACTCAGGGATGCAGCAGGCGGGGCTTGCATGTGCGCCTTATGAAAGTATCGAGGATATTGAAAACTTCTGTGTCAGCAACGGCGTGTCTCTGGTGGTGATTGGTCCTGAGATCATGATCCTTTCCGATCTTAAGCCCCGTCTGGAGGCCCGTGGCATTTCCTGCTTTGCTCCTTCGGCAGAGGTGGCTCAACTGGAGTCATCCAAACTGTTTTGTAAAGGTGTCTTAAAAGAAGCCGGTGTTAAAACTGCGGCCTGCCAAGTCAGCTATTCTTTGCCAGAAGCTTTGAAGGCCGTGGATGAACATGACTTTATGAAGCCTCTGGTTGTCAAAGCTGACGGCTTGGCTCAAGGAAAAGGCGTCTGGGTTTGTGAAAGTAAAGAGAAAGCCCGCGAAGCGGTTCGGACCTTGAGTGAGCACTTCAGTTTCCCTCTGCTTTTGGAAGAATGCTTGCAAGGGCCCGAACTGTCTGCCTTTGCTTTGTGCGATGGTGAAGACTTTGTCGTCTTAGGCACAGCCTGTGACTACAAAAGAATTTCTTCCGATCCCTTTAGTGCGAACACCGGAGGCATGGGGGCTTACAGTCCATGTGACTTTATCACGCCAGAGGATCATCAGGACATTCACAGTATTTTTGCCAAAACTTTGGCACATCTGAATCGCAAAAAAATGCCCTATCAGGGATTTCTGTTTGCAGGCCTGATGAAGACGGCTCAGGGGCTTTACGTCCTGGAATACAATGTGCGCATGGGGGACCCGGAAACACAGGCGCTGTTACCACGTTTGCGCTCGGATCTGACCGGATTGATTGTCAAAGCTGTGACCCATCAACTGAAGAACGCTGTGTGTGAGCTTTCACTGGAAGTGTCGGTTCATGTTGTGGCGGCAAGCGAAGGTTACCCAAGTTCTCCGATGAAGCTGGGAAGTCCCATTCAGGTGGCAACCGTTAATGATCCGAAAGTGGATCTCTATTTTGCCGGAGTCAGCCGGATTCAGAACGAACTTGTCAATGTTGGTGGCCGGGTTTTGGGTGTGACCGCTCTGGCTGAAACAAAACTGGCGGCACGAAGCAAAGTTTATCAACAAATGGCGCAAATCAATTTTGAGGGAATGTACCTTAGGCAGGATATAGGGCTATGAGACCGGCACGGATTGCCATTCTAGCCTCGGGAACGGGAAGCAACGCACAGGCCTTGATTCGCAAGGCGCAGGAACTGGGCGCCGACAAACTGGAAGTCGGATTTGTTCTATCTGATAAGGAAGAGGCACCTGTTCTGGAAAGAGCCCGGGACTTGGGAGTCCCTGCATTTTTGCGAGCGAAGTTCAATGACCGTCGCACCCATGAAGACGCCATTTTGATGTTGTTAAAAGAGCATCACATCGACTGGGTTCTTTTGGCGGGTTACATGCGACTGCTCAGCCCCTACTTTCTTAAGACCCTTCAGTCCTGGCATCAGTCTGCTTCGCAAGTGGTGAATATTCACCCGTCGTTGCTGCCCGCGTATCCGGGTGTGGATTCGATTGCGCGAGCTTACACAGATCGGGTTTCTGAAAGTGGTGTGACACTGCATCTGGTGGACGAGGGGATGGATACCGGGTTGGTTTTACGTCAGCAGAAAATCTCGCTTGGGAATGAAACCCTGCCCGAGTGGTCAGCAAAATTTCATCGGGTCGAACATCAAATTTATGGAGCCTTCCTTACGGATATTGCCGAGGGACATCAGAAGACTTGTTATTTTACGGAGACTTAAAAATGCAAAGACTATCTGTTCGCAGCCGCTTTGATCTGAGCACTGAAAATGCTCTTAAAAAAGCCCTTCTTCAAGCGGGGCCAGTTCATGATTTAAAACTAAGAAAACTCTACTGGGTGCTGCCGAAGGCAAATGCCCTGATGGAAATGGATATTGAAAAGAATCTAGATAAAGTCTTTTTGGACCCTGTTGCCGAAGAAATGCGCCGGGGTTTTCCGAAGTTCCAAGAAGGCCGAACCTATGTTGAAGTCCGCTTCCTGGCAGGGGTGACAGACAATCTTGCTCGCTCGGCGACGGAAGCTTTGATGTTGCTGGCTCCGCAACATAATACTTCTTCATGGCAGGATTTTCCCCTGGAAGTTCACAGCGGGTGGGAATTGGAAATTCACGGGGATGTTTCCAAAGGGCAAATCGAAAGCCTTTTATTTCAAACAATAGCCAATCCTTTATTGCACAAAGTGACGGTGAACCCGGGGCAAGAGCTGACAAAGCAAAACAGCTGGGCCTCCTTTGCTGATTACTGGAAGACCTCCCCCCACACGCCAGAGCTTTTGTTGTTAGATCTCAATCAGGCCACTTTGGAAAAAATCAATCAAGAGCGCGGCCTTGCCTTAAGTGACATAGAGATTAAAACCATCTTGAACCATTTCTCTTCAGAGGAAATTGCCAGCAGCCGTAAAAAGTGGGGTTGGGACGGCAAGATCACCGAGGTCGAACTGGAATGTTTGGCGCAAACATGGAGCGAACACTGTAAGCATAAGATCTTTGCGGCCGAGGTGGATTACACGGAAAACGCTGGAGAGCTTCCAGCCATTGGGAACAAAAAGTTTACCAGCTTGTATAAGACCTATATTCAACAAGCCACCAAAGACCTGGAAGATTGCGGCTATCTGGTGTCGGTCTTTAAAGACAATGCCGGTATCGTGGATTTTGACTCCAAACTGAATGTCTGTGTAAAAGTGGAAACACATAACAGCCCCTCCGCTCTGGATCCTTTTGGCGGAGCTTTGACCGGAATTCTGGGTGTGAACCGCGATATTCTGGGCTGCGGTTTGGGAGCAAAGCCTGTGGCGAACATGGACGTGTTCTGTCTTTCATCTCCAAATCTTTTCCCACCCCAAGATTCAGCAAAGCGGCCGGAGCTTTTAAAAGATCCGGGCGTGATCTTCCGCGGTGTGCACCAAGGTGTGGAAGAAGGGGGCAATCAAAGCGGCATTCCAACCATCAATGGCAGTTTCTGTTTTGCCAGCGAGTTTGCGGCAAAACCTCTGATCTTTGTGGGCTCGATTGGGATCATGCCTAAAACAGTGCAGGGGCGCAGGTCCGAAGAAAAAGTCATCCGCGCCGGAGACCGTATTGTTGTGGCCGGGGGAAGACTAGGTAAAGACGGCGTTCATGGGGCGACCTTCAGCTCTTTGGCATTGCAAGATCAAGTGGCTTCCAATGTTGTTCAAATCGGTGACAGCATCACTCAGAAAAGACTTTTGGATTTCACATTGATGGCGCGGGACCAGAATCTGATTCAGGCAATCACTGATAATGGAGCCGGCGGGGTGAGTTCCTCGATTGGGGAAATGGCTCAATATTCTGGCGGGGCGCGCATGGATCTCAGTCAGCATCCCGTGAAGTATCAGGGTTTGGAGTTCTGGGAGATGTTGATCAGTGAATCTCAAGAACGCATGTCTTATGCAGTGGACCCTGCGAATGTCACAAAATTCCTGGAGCTTGCGCGAAAAATGGGAGTGGAGGCCACTGTTCTTGGCGAGTTCACAGACTCCGGTGTTTTTGAAGTTCATCACGGTGAAACCATGTTGGCGCATTTGGATTTGCACTTCCTGCATGAAGGACTCAGCCGTTTGCAGCTGAAAGCGCATTTCACCGGGCCGCAGGACTATCGGGAATTCTTCCGAGCCGAAGGCCGCAAAACATTGCCACAAGTCAGCGCGAAAAATCTGGCCGAAGTTTTAAAAGTCGTTCTGGCGTCTCCGAATGTCGCATCCCGGGAACCCCTGATTCGCTACTATGATCACGAAGTTCAAGGGGCGACGCGAGTAAAGCCCTATGGTGGCAAGACCCAGCAAGGCGCCAACAACGCCGGCGTTCTGGATTTGTCTGTGCATGGGGGTGATACGAATAATGCCGTGGCTGTTTCAAATGGTCTTTGCCCTCAGTATTCCTATTACGACACTTATTTGATGGCCCAAAAGGCCGTGGATGAGGCGGTTCGCAATCTGATCGCCACCGGAGCCGATCCTGCCAAGATGGCCTTGGTGGATAATTTCTGCTGGCCCGATCCATTGGAAAAATCCAGCAACCCGGATGCTCATCATAAAATGGCTCAACTGGTTCGGGCCTGCGAGGGCTTGTATCAGGCCGCACTGGCCTACCAGGCTCCGTTTGTCAGCGGTAAAGACAGCATGAAGAATGATTTCATCGGTAAAACTCAAGGTGGGGAGACCGTGAAAATCTCAGTACCTCCGACCTTGTTGGTGACCGCGATTGGACAAGTTCCCGAAGCGGATAAAACCGCCCCAGGATTCTTCCAAAATGTGGGCGATCAAATCTATCTTTTGGGCGATCTGACGGAAAGCCTTTATGGATCGGTTCTGGCCCAAGAATACTTTGTGACCAGCGATAAACCAGAATACCCGAATCTGGGTCGCAATCAAAAACTGTATCAGCGGATCTTTCAAGCTCATCAAAGTGAACTGCTGGAATCCTGTCATGACATTTCCGAAGGCGGCCTGATGGCGGCGTTGGCGGAAGCG
The DNA here is from genome assembly GCF_041888015.1 of Bdellovibrio bacteriovorus. Classification (GTDB taxonomy): domain Bacteria; phylum Bdellovibrionota; class Bdellovibrionia; order Bdellovibrionales; family Bdellovibrionaceae; genus Bdellovibrio. The sequence goes on along the minus strand of NZ_CP168968.1, from coordinate 2,895,015 downwards.
GGTTTTGGCAACGACTTGGGAATGGATTTGCAGATCAATTCTTTAAATTGGAATCAGCTCTGGTCGGAAACGGGTTCCTTGTTTGTCGTCAGCGTTCATCCGGACAACGACCCGCAATTCAAGGCGCACTTCCCCGAAGCGCGCGCTTTGGGTGTCGTGACAGAAAAAGCGATGATGTCTTGGGATTTCCAAGGGAGCCACCACGAAGTAGATCTGAAGGATCTGCGCGACATTTGGAGCAAAGGAGTTCTCAATGTCTATCAAGCCTAAATTTTTGGTTTTGTGGGGAGATGGCATTAACTGTGAAAACGAAACCGCACGCGCCATCGAATTGGCAGGGGCGGAGGCCTGCAAGGTCCACGTCAATGCTCTGCTTGAGGAGCCGGCACAGCTGGGCTCTTATCAGGCCCTGGTCATTCCCGGAGGATTTTCGTTCGGAGATCATCTGGGCAGCGGTCAGGTCTTGGCTTTAAAGCTGGAGCTTCGCTTAAAGAATGAATTGCAGGAGTTTGTGAAAACGAAGCCGGTTATGGGTATCTGCAACGGCTTTCAAACTCTGGTAAAACTTGGTCTGCTGCCGGATGCTGACTTTCAGCGCAGTTGTGCGTTGGTGAAAAACGAACAAGGTCACTTCATCGATCGCTGGATTGAGGTTCAAAGAAATGAAAATTCACCCTGCGTTTGGACGAAGAATCTTCCCACGCAGTTTGCGCTGCCCATCCGTCATGGTGAGGGCCGTTTCGTATGTCAGGATGAATCGTTGTTAAACCGCCTGATCAACAACAACCAGGCAGTTCTTCGTTATACCGAAGATGTGAATGGGGCGCAGGCACAGATCGCTGGGATCTGTGACCCTTCGGGTTTGGTGTTTGCTTTGATGCCCCATCCAGAGGCGGCTTTGTATGACTGGCATTTGCCGATGCCGGGAAAAGCTTACGGTCTGGAATTCTTTAAAAGTGCTGTTCAATATCTAAGGAGTCATTCATGAAGCCCATTCGCAGAGCGTTGCTTAGTGTGTCTGATAAAACTGGTTTGTTAGAACTGGCTAAAACTTTGGCCGATCACGGTATCGAGCTGATTGCCAGTGGTGGCACAGCCAAAGTGTTGACGGAGGCTGGTCACAGAGTCACTCCGGTGGAAAACTTAAGTGGCAAAGGCGAAGCCTTCCAGGGCCGCATGAAAACCATCAGCTTTGAGATCGCTTCAGCGTTGCTCTTCCGTCGCGAAGATAACAGTGATGTTCAGCAGGCCGCAGAACTGGGCATTGAGCCCTTGGATTTGGTGGTGGTGAATTTATATCCGTTCCACGAGACTTTAAAAAAACAATCCCCCTTTCAAGAGTGCATCGAAAATATCGATATTGGCGGGCCGACACTTCTGCGGGCGGGAGCCAAGAACTTCCAATCGGTTACGGTGCTAAGCCAGCCGTCTCAATATCTAGAGTTCTGCACAGAGCTTACAAATCACCAGGGCAGCACCACCCTGGAGTTCCGCCAAAGATGTGCGGCGCAAGTTTATACAATGACCGCCTTTTACGATCTGGCCATTGCCGGCTACATGACTGAACAAGCTGGGCAGGTTTTGCGCTATGGGGAAAATCCCCATCAAAAAGCTCTTGTTCTGAAAGACCCTTTCCAGGTAGGCCTGGCTCATGCCAAGTCCTTGCAGGGAAAAGAGATGTCTTACAATAACTATCTGGATGCGGACTTCGCCCTTAAGACTTTGCAAGACGTGCAATCCTGGCAGGGAGACAAGGCGTTGCCGACGGCGGTGGTTGTGAAACATAACACGCCTTGCGGACTGGCGATCTCTGAAACCCCATTGCGCGCTTTGGAGAAAGCCTGGAAAGGGGACGAGAAAAGCTCTTTCGGAGGCATCATTGCCCTGAACATAAAAGTCACTGACGAAATCGCCACTTTCTTCTCTGAAAAATTTGTCGAAGTGATTCTGGCGCCCGCTTTCGAGGACAGTGCCCGTGAAAAGTTGAAAAAGAACTGTCGTGTGATGGAAGTCTCCCTGAATTTTCAACCGAATCCTCAGGTGCGTACGATTGAAGGTGGTTTGTTGGTGCAGGACGCGGACACCTGGAATCTGTCGCAGATGAAAACTGTGACCCAGAAGGTGTTGTCACCAGAAAAAGAAAAACTGGCAGCCTTTGCAATGTTGGCGGTGAAGAATCTGAAAAGCAACGCCATCGCTCTTTGCCGTCAGGACGGACCTGAATTTGAGCTTTTAACCATGGGTTCAGGACAGACCAATCGCGTGGATTGCATTGAAAAGCTGATTGCTTCGCGCTTGAAGGATAAGGGTATCGAAGATCTTTCCGAAGTGATGCTGGCCTCAGATGCCTTCTTCCCGTTCCCGGACTCGGTGCAAGTGGCAGCTCGGTTGGGTGTGAAGCACATCATTCAGCCGGGAGGCTCGGTGAAAGACGCCGATGTGATTGCTGAAGCCGATCGTCTGGGAGTGGCAATGATGTTTTCAGGGCGTCGCCACTTCCTACACTAAAACCCACGTTACAGAGTTCTAAAATATAAGGAGTTGTTGTGGTTGATTATAAAGATTCCGGCGTTGATATCACGAAAGCTGATGCGTTTGTGGAGCGTATTAAGAATTTGGTCCCGACGACCTTCAATGATCAAGTCGTGCAGGGAATTGGTGGCTTTGCGGCTGTTTACAAGTTGAATGAAGAAAAATACTTGGCGTCCTGCACGGATGGTGTGGGTACGAAACTCAAGCTGGCGCAGAAGTTGGACAGTCACCACGGTATCGGTATAGATCTGGTGGCCATGTGTGTGAATGACCTGCTTTGTGTCGGCGCAAAACCTTTGTTCTTTTTGGATTACATGGCCTTTGGAAAACTCGACACTAAAGTCAGTGAAGAGCTGATCGCCGGAATGGTCGACGGTTGCCGTCAGTCAGGGATGGCCTTGATCGGGGGCGAAACCGCAGAAATGCCCGGCGTTTATCAAGGCAATGAATATGATCTGGCCGGATTCAGCGTGGGCGAGATGACCCCGGAAGAGATGTATAATGAAAACAACATCGAGGACGGGGATGTGCTGCTGGCCCTGCCTTCTTCGGGCTTTCATTCCAACGGATATTCGCTGCTCAGAAAGCTGGTGAAGGACGACGAAATCGAGTTGATGCGTGAACTTCTGACTCCAACCCGCATTTATGTAAAGCTGGTAACAGCTCTTCGCAAAGAGTTCCGCGGGGCGCTTAAGGGAGCCTCGCACATCACGGGCGGTGGAGTTCACAATATTCCGCGCATGAGTGAATCCTTTGACTACGACCTGAGCGGATGGCCGTCCGTGGGCGAAATGGCCCCGGTCTTTCAAAAGATCTTACCTCGGCTGGAGCTGCCACGCGAAGAGCTGTATCGCACCTTCAATATGGGTGTGGGGTTGGTGCTCTTGGTCAAAAATAGTGAGGCAGCGAAGATTCGCCACTGGCTGGAGGCTCAGAACGAAAAGCATTGGGTTTTAGGCTCTGTTCAGAGGGGAAATGGTCAGATTCGCACTGTCTAAGGAATGGTCAAAGGGTCTATTTTTTTAGGGTGGGATTTATTGGTGGACTCACATTCTGAGAGTGGGCTATAGCTTGGGCCTATTCATTAACAATGGAGTCAATAATGATGAATAAGAATGCATATCTGGTACTGGCTGCGACAGGGTTGTTGATGGCCCCTGCGGCGTTCGCGCAAAACTCTTCCACAGCAAGTGTGAATACAAATTCCAGCACTGTTAAAATGGAAGACCTGAAAAAAGCTGACGAGAAAAACAAAGATATCGACAGCGAAATCACTGATGCCCGCATGAGAGCTCAATTGGGTTCCAAATCCAAATGGTCTTTCAAATCCAGCTTGGCATACTCAGGTGGTTCTATTCAGGAGCCTTTGCATAGTGTTCGTCCCAACTACCGTGCGTCTGCGACGATGGAAGCTATGACTTCTTTGTCCGGTGATGTGGGTATCAATTACCGTTTGGGCGAGCGTGACAATATCAGCTTCGGTACTGGCATCACGATTATTGACCCTCTTCACGGCGACATCACCAAGCCAGCGCAAGATGAGCGCAAAGGCCGCGATGGTTCCCTGGCTCGTTACCAGATCTCCACCCCATACGTAAGCTGGAGCCGTGGTTACCGTGCTTTCGACACACAGATGATCTCCAGTTTTCAGTATTCTCACGCAACGGACAGTGACTCTGTAAACGTTGAAAAAGTCTTTGGTGCGACAAGCTTCAGTCATACTGTTTTGGCTAACTTCGGTAAGTCCAAATGGAACGGTGGAACTAGCTTGACCATCAGCAAGACCCTTTATGGCAGCGATGTCACAGATGCGAAGCTTCTGAAAAGAATGGATCTGGGGCTTTATAAGCGCACGGAGCTGGGCTTCGGTTTGTATCCGTTCCTTCAGTATTCTTTCAACGATCGTTATTCTTTCCGTACGGTGTTTGGTTACTTCCAATTCACTCGCTACCAAGGTGAGAACGACAACGTGCAAGTTGAGCCATATCAGTCTGTAGGTACAGGTATCTCCATCACTCGTGATATCTACTTGTATCCAAATATCCAGTTCACGCCGAAAGACATCAGAGCTGACAGAACAAACGTAGCTCTTTCTGCGAACATCAACTTGTTCTAAGAACTTTCAGGACCTTTATAGTCCACCTCAAAAGACCGCCCCAAAGGCGGTCTTTTTTATTTTCTCTGTTGCCAGTCTGATAGCTTCATTTCCAAAGTCCGGTGTTAGTGCCCAAGGGGGATCTTGGGGACTGCAGACGAAGATTGCCTTTTGCGTCCATTTCAGTAACGCTTAATAGCGTGGAGGTGAGAAATGAGAAAGGCCATCTGGTTCCTAATGCTCTCGTTCGCATTGGTTTCAGTCCAAGGGCAGGCAGCTCAGACATGCGGGACTAAGGAAATCTCTGCGGGTTATTCCTATGATTACTGCATTCAAACCACGGATCGTACCAAAACTCAGGACGTTGTCTATTTCTTCCATGGTCTGGGGGGCAATGCCCGAACCTGGTTCACGCAAACTCAAGGCACCCAGTGGATTGAAAAGAAGTGGAGTTCACAAGGGTATCAGCCCACCATCATCACCATTTCCTTCGGCGAAATCTGGCTGCTGGTGAATAATGAAGAGTTTCCTTTGATCACGGCCTTTCGCGACGAAATGATGCCTTTTCTGGAAGGCCAAATCGGCGGTCTGGGCAAGGGCCGTCGCCTGCTTATGGGGCAGTCCATGGGGGGCTTTAACTCTGTTCAGGCTTCTTTGCAGATGCCGGGGACTTTCCTGAAGGTGGTTTTGATGTGTCCGGCGATCACCACGGTCGGGCCTTTTGATCCACCGGAGGCGATTGAACGTTATATAGCAAGAACCAAGGCTTTGCGCTCGCGCGTGAATATGATGTTGGATATTTCGCGTGAATTCTTCAAAACCCAGGAAGACTGGCAACGCCATGATCCTTTGCTGTTGATCAAGACTTTTGATCCTTCCATCAAGCAGGTTTATCTGGTCTCTACCGGGATGAAGGATGAGTTTGGCTTCCAGGAAGGTTCGGCCGAGTTCGTCAAGGCGGCAAAGACCCAAGGGGTGATCGCCAGTTGGTTGCCGGTGCAGGGCGGACACTGTGTCTTTGACCGTGACGCTGTGGCTCGCTTTATCTGGAATCAATAGGGTCTGCAGTGATGAACTTTTGGTCGTTTCTCAAACAGACACGTTCCGGGTGGACGGACAGGGAATAGTTTCGGAAAGCCCGGAGTCATCAGATATAATGGTAGGATATGAAAACCTTCCGCCCTCGTCGCAAGCTGATAGTAAATCGCGAAGTGCAGTTTGATGTGGTCATGCACGTCAGCCTGTTTGTGGCCGTTCTTTTCTTAGGGCAGATTTTCGCCGCGTATCTTTTTATCGGAAAAATTCAAGAGCTGGCCGGTACTGGGGCGTTTTCTCTGATGTCGGTGTCGGAGTTTATCGGGCGGTATAAGACGGTCTTTCTGGTGTACCAGTTGATTCCTGTTTTGTTGGGGTTGGTGGTGGGCGTCTGGTACTTCAACCGCATGACCCGCAGAATTGTCGGTCCGCTCTTTAATATCAAACGCACCGTCAAACGGATGGCGGAAGAAAATCTGGATTCGGTCGAGATCCATTTGCGTGAAAACGACTATTTCCAGGATCTGGCCCAGGACATCAATGTTGTTCTTCAGAAAAAGACGAAGTAAGGCGCCTTTCTGTTCTGTGTAAAGCGCCCGAGACCAGGGCCCGATAAAGCCACTCTTGAGGACTCTTGGGGCGCAGAAGTCTCATTCGTTCCAAAGAGTCCCTGAACATTTTGGATCTGCGCCAGCCTTGTCTAAATAATGGTAAAAGGCGCCAGAGGGAAATATTCCTCTCTTCATTCAAATGGCTTAGGGCCAAGACCAGCCGTTCTTCATGCATAGTAAAATCACTGCCAAAGGGAAAGGCCGGGAAGTGCCGATCAAATCCCGCACTTTTGCATTGCTGGGCTAAAGCAGCCGGCGTGTTATGACGGGCCCACTCGGGGATTTGATAGTCCTTGTGAAGTTTCCCGGCTTTCTGGGCTTGTTGTTTTAAGTCTTCTTGAAATTCTGAATCGGTAATATTTAAAAGCTCGCGAATCACGTCTTCGTCAGTTTTGCCGCGCAAGAAAGCGATGCCGTATTCCGTGATGACGACGTCACGCAGATGCCGGGGGATCGTCAATTGATCGTGGCCCCAGACAATGTTGGAGCGGCGTTGCCCTTTGTGCCATCGCGTGCTTCGCAACATCAGCACCGAAAGAGCCCCCTCCAGCTCATGGGCCATGGCTACAAAGTTATATTGTCCTCCGACGCCACTGACGACTGAGCCGTTTTCCAAAGTGTCAGAAGCGGCACCACCTAGAAGAGTGACATTCATGCAAGTGTTAAAGAACCGGGCCTTGCGGCGCTGTCGGCGCAGAGCCAGTTCGTTGTAGTCGTACAGGTCATTGACGATCGAAACGCGGGTCATGTTCAGTCCGGCATAGTCTTCGTCCGAAAGCTCGCGCAGCCATTGATAAAGCTCTTCCGAGCCCAGAAAAAAAGCCCCATGCAGATAACGCTTCTTTTTACTGAGCGGTTCCTGCACTTCGCGCTTTAGAATGCCAGCCCGGCGCAGATGCATGAATCCATCCATCACCATTTCACTGGTGCCATAGAGTCCCACCTGAAAAGGGCTTTTGAATAGTTCCAGTTCTGTGGCAGGACGCCGATGGGACAGGATCTGTTCCGAGAGCTGCAAAAACGTGGTGTTTTGCTGATGTCGCAAGCGGGCTGAATAAACCAGCGCATCTGACAGAGAGCCAATTCCGATTTGCAGAGTCCCGTCGTCTTCCAGAAGATGGCTTGCCAGAAAACCGATCATAAAGTCAGTGGCATCAACCGGAGTGCGCGGCAAAGCAAAAAGTTTTTTATAAATAGACGGGTCCTCGATAACTGCCGAAAAGAAATTTTCGCTGACCTCGGCATCTTCGCCCACAAAGGGCAGTCCGGGATGGACAACCGCGATGATGTGCAGGGCCCGCCCGGATTTTTTGTAAAGGTCGGCAACATCCAAAGTCAGATCCGGGTTGCAGCTTAAGCTGTAGCGGATATTTCCCTGGGCATCGGTTTTTTTGGCGACCATTTGCAGGATCACGTCGATTTTTTGACTGAAAATGTAAGCGGCGACATGAGTATAGTTCAGACTGACATAGTCTTGTTGGGATAACGAACTTTTGAGGGCTTGCCCGGCTTGGAAATAAAACTCATGGACGCGGACATTTTCGGGCAATTGGTTTTTCTTGATATCCTGAAGGTATAAGAAGCGGGGATAGTCCAATCCGAAGTGCCGTTCAACAAAGGGCTGTAAAAAGCGTTGTTCCAGATCGCTGGCTCCTGAGGGGGGATCTAGCGACAGAGCGGTATAGATATGCAGGCGTTTTTCGGGGAGCTCTTTGATACGGGAATACAGGGTATTGAGCAGTTGGTTTGGTTTTCCCAGCCCCAAGGGGGTGGCCAGGCGAATTTCGTTTCCCAGGTGAGACAGCAGATGGTCGGCGGCAGCTTCAAAGGAATGAAAGTGATGGACGGCGTTTTCCATTTACCTATTAGAAGACGCTTCCAGGGGAAGTTCAAATCCCCGTGCCCAATGCTATGTCGGGGAGCAAAATAAAAAAGGCCGCTGTGTCGGCGGCCTTTTTTCAGAGACTTATTGGCAATCGCTTTTGATTGCTTTGTCTACGTTTTGGTAGCGAGCATAAAGCTCTTCGTATTGGTCCATGTAAAGCTCAAGTTTGTCAGAGTTTCTTGTCTGTCTCATTTTCTCTCTGATCCAGTTCATCTCGTTAGCCAATTTTGTTTTGTAAGAAACAAGCTGACCGCAGGAAAGAGCTGCGTGAGAGGAAGAAGCTGCGCAAACGAATGCCAAAGCGATAAGAAGAGCTTTCATGTATTCTCCAATTTGAGGTTATTTAGATTCTGTTGACGGGCGGAACCTACTAACGCAGTCCGCGAAAGACAATCTTTGATGCCCTCGGCATAATTTTTACATAGAATCCGCAGAACCCCTGAAGGCATTCCAGGAGACTCCATGAGAAAGAACTTGCGCGCGCATCCGATGAAAAACCCTATTATTTTGGCCTTGGACGTGGACACCCGCGATCAGGCGCTGAAAATTGCTGATGATTTGTCGGAAATAGTCGGGGGCTTTAAGTTGGGGCCACGTTTGTGTCTGCGTTATGGGATGGAGTTTGTGAAAGAGATGGCCCAGCGCGGGCCGATTTTCCTGGATAACAAGCACTTCGATATTCCCTCTACGATGGAGGCTGCGGTTCGCGCCAGTTTTGAGGCGGGCGCCTCTTTGGTGACGGTGCATGCTTTAAGCGGCAAGGAAGCTTTGCAGCGTATGGCGGCTGTTGAAAAAGAGCTCAATCAACAAAGGCCTTTTAAAATTTTGGCAGTGACGATTCTGACCTCGTGGGATCAGAGCTCTTTGCCGGGGAATATGAAAAAGCAACCGATTGCCCAGCATGTGACAGACCTTGCCTCTTTGGTGCAAGATGCCGGGCTTTCCAGCGTGGTTTGTTCCCCTCACGAATTAGACCTTTTACAAAACCGTGATCTTTACCTTGTCACTCCGGGAATTCGCTTTAGTATGCAGGATTCCGGCGATCAAAAACGTATCATGGGACCGAAAGAGGCGCTTCGTAAGGGGGCTTCTGCTTTGGTTGTGGGTCGCCCTATTCTGGAAGCTTCCAATGTGAAGGAAGCAGCAACTGATTTTGTAATGGCTGTATATGAAGAAAAATAACGCTCGTCCCTCTGGCAAAAACTCCTCCTCTCAACGTCCACAGCACGGGCGTGGTGGAGGCGGCCGTCCTCACTCTCCGCAACAACAGAACTCTCAGCCTCGGGCCGATTATATCCCTCGCGACTGGCGTGTGGTGATTGGCACGCATGCGATCAACGAAGTTCTGAGTGTGCGTCCTTCAAAGGTAAAAGGCTTCTGGCTTCGTCAGGGCTGGGAGACTTCCGGCGATTTGCGCGAGATGAATGATCGTGCGCAAAAACTGCGTATCAAAGTCGATGTGAAGTCCGAACAGGTTCTTGAGAAATTCGGACCGTCTCAGCAGGGTGCTGCCATCTTTGTTGATGGAGCCCCGGAACTTGATCTGGCGGGTCTAGAAAATCTGGACAAGTCCATCATGCTGATTTTGGACGGTATTGAGGATCCTCACAATTTAGGAGCAATCCTCAGAACTTCATGGTTGGTTGGCGCACAAGGTGTGCTGATTCCGGAAGACCGTGCGGTGGGGTTGACTCCCACGGTGCATAAAGTGGCTTGCGGTGGGGTTGAGCACGTTCCGGTTGAAGAAACTACGAACTTTGCTAACTATGCGGATGAACTTAAGAAAAAAGGTTATTGGATTTACGGTTTAAGTCCTCGTGGAAAACGTTCTATCTTTGATCTAGAGCTGCCAGACAAAGTTGTTTGGGCCATTGGCTCCGAAGATAAAGGAATGAGAGTGACAACCGAAAGACTTTGTGATGAATTAGTCGTCATCCCGCAAGCTAGCTCTTCGGCGAGTTATAACGCATCGGTGGCAACAGCGATGGCGTTAACGGAGACCTTAAGGCAGCACGCGGCGCACGGAAATCGAAAAAAATCGTAATCTGGCGAATAAATATCTTTGACGGACACTGTTTTTCTCCGTAAAACATTTCGGTTATCTCAGTAAGGCTGGTTTAGCTCAATTGGTAGAGCAGCTGATTTGTAATCAGCAGGTTGCGGGTTCGAGTCCCATAACCAGCTCCATTTTTTTCTGAGTCAACATTCACAAACTGGGTAGGTGCCCGAGTGGCTAAAGGGGACGGACTGTAAATCCGTTGGCTTACGTCTACGAAGGTTCGAATCCTTCCCTGCCCACCATTTTTGAATGTCGACTTGCAAAGAGATGGGAAGAGGAGTTTACTTCTCTTCTGGGCGTTCTGATGGGCGGGAGTAGCTCAATTGGCTAGAGTATCTGCCTTCCAAGCAGAGGGTTGCGGGTTCGAGACCCGTCTCCCGCTCCAAATTTCAGAACAGATGCCCATGTAGCTCAGTGGTAGAGCACACCCTTGGTAAGGGTGAGGTCGTCGGTTCGGCTCCGATCATGGGCTCCACTTGTTACTTATTGATTTGATTTTTGATAAATGGTTTAAGACTTAAAAATAAATCTCTGCAGGAGGAATAATGTCTAAAGAGAAATTTAACCGTTCGAAGCCGCACGTAAATATCGGCACAATCGGTCACGTTGACCATGGTAAAACAACTTTGACTGCTGCTATCACTACTACTCTTGCAGCAGCTGGTAAAGCTCAGGCGATGTCTTACGATCAAATCGATAAGTCTCCTGAAGAAAGAGAACGTGGTATCACTATCTCTACAACTCACGTTGAGTACGAAACTGACAAACGTCACTACGCTCACGTTGACTGCCCAGGCCACGCCGACTACGTAAAAAACATGATCACTGGTGCCGCACAAATGGACGGAGCTATCCTAGTAGTTTCTTCTGCTGACGGTCCAATGCCACAAACACGTGAGCACATCCTTCTTGCACGTCAAGTAGGTGTTCCTGCTCTAGTTGTATTCATGAACAAAGTTGACATGGTTGACGATAAAGAATTGTTGGACCTTGTTGAGCTTGAAGTTCGCGAACTTCTTTCTAAATACGAATTCCCTGGCGATGAGATCCCAGTTGTTAAAGGATCTGCATTGAAAGCTTTGGAAGGTGATACTTCTGAAATCGGTCGTCCAGCTATCATGAAATTGATGGACGCTTGTGATGCTTACATCCCTGAACCAGTTCGTGCTACTGACAAAACTTTCTTGATGCCAGTAGAGGACGTATTCTCTATCTCTGGTCGTGGTACAGTTGTTACTGGCCGTGTAGAGCGTGGTATCGTTAAAGTTGGTGACGAGATCGAAATCATCGGTATCCGTCCAACTCAAAAAACAACAGTAACTGGTATCGAGATGTTCCGTAAACTTCTTGATGAAGGTCAAGCTGGAGACAACTGCGGTGTTCTTCTTCGTGGTACTAAAAAAGAAGAAGTTGAACGTGGTCAAGTTTTGGCGAAACCAGGTTCTGTAAAACCTCACAAAAAATTCAAAGCTGAAGCGTACATCCTAACTAAAGAAGAAGGCGGACGTCACACTCCATTCTTCAATGGTTACCGTCCTCAGTTCTACTTCCGTACAACAGACGTAACTGGTGTTTGTACTTTGAAAGCTGGAACTGAAATGGTTATGCCTGGTGACCGCGTTGAATTGGCAGTTGAGTTGATCGCTCCAATCGCAATGGAAAAAGAATTGCGTTTCGCGATCCGCGAAGGTGGCCGTACAGTTGGCGCCGGCGTTGTTATCGAAATCCTTGAGTAGGATTTAACGCAGCATAGGCTGAAGTAAAATCACCCGGGGGACTCCTTGACAAGAGGGTCCCCTTCGGTGTTTCTTGGCACGTGCGATTTTTTTGTATTTTTAAGTGCAGGGGTGTAGCTCCAGTGGTAGAGCGAACGACTCCAAATCGTTAGGTCGTGGGTTCGAATCCCTCCGCCCCTGCCAATTTTGACTCCATAACTTTAGGATGAGGAACAATGGAAAAGGCGAACTCTAAGATTTTGACTATCAGCTTTGCACTTGCAGGTATCTTGGTCGGTTTGACTGTGTCTCTTCTTATTAAGGCATTCGCTGGCGCGTTCGGTGTTGTGGCTCGTGCTGCAGACTCTGATATGGTTCGCCACGGTTTGCCGGTTTTGACGGGCTTTGCACTTTTCGCAGCTTTGCAGTTCAACCCACGCATTCATGCTTGGGGTGAAGAAGTTGTTTCCGAAGTTCGTAAGATTGTATGGCCTTCACGCAAAGACACGACGGCAATGACGATTGCGTGTGTTGTGATGGTTCTTATTTCCAGTGTTATCATCAGTTCCTTCGATCTGATCTCTGGCTTCTTTATCAACTATCTCATGAAGTAAGGACGGAACCATGGAAAAAAATGGTACATTGTTAACGTTCAGACGAGCTGTGAAAACACGGCTAAGAAAGCCATCGAAGAGAAAATCAAGTCTTCCAAAATGGAAGAGTTCTTTGGCGAGATCTTGATCCCTGCGGAAAGCGTAGTGGAACTTGTAAAAGGTCAAAAACAGACCAAATCACGTAAATTTTTCCCGGGTTATATCTTCGTTCAGATGTTTTTGAACGATGAGACTTGGCATTTGGTACGTAATTCGTCTAAAGTGACCGGCTTCGTGGGCGGTACTAAAACTCGTCCTCCGGAAGTTCCGGAAGCCGAGGTTCTTCGTGTAACTCAGCAAATGGCTGGCGTTGCAGAAAAACCGAAACCAAAAGTGAAGTTCTCTGTAGGTGAGAATGTGACTGTTATCGACGGTCCATTCAGCAACTTCCAGGGTTCTGTAGAAGAAGTGAACGAGGACAAAGGGAAACTGAAAGTTCTTGTCAGCATCTTCGGTAGACCAACTCCAGTGGAATTGGACTACATTCAAGTTGAAAAAAATTAATTTAAGCGCTACATAGGGTGGCACTTAGAACAAAAACGGGACCTTTGGGGTTCCGTTTCTTATTAACACAACCTCTTGCAGGAGTGGGTCATGGCAAAAAAAGTTACAGGAATGATCAAGCTGCAAATACCGGCAGGGAAAGCTAATCCAGCTCCTCCCGTTGGACCGGCACTTGGACAGCACGGGGTAAACATCATGGAATTCTGTAAGCAGTTCAACGCTCGTACACAAGCGTTGGGTGATAGCATCATCCCTATCATCATCACTGTTTATCAAGACAGATCGTTTACTTTCATCACAAAAACACCACCGGTGTCTTCTTTGATCAAAAAGGCGTTGAAATTGGACTCCGGTTCAAAACAGCCTCAAAAAGACAAAGTTGGCAAAATCAATAACGATCAAATTAAGCAAATCGCTACAACGAAATTGCCTGATTTGAACTGCTTGAAAGTTGAATCCGCAATGTCACAAGTTGCTGGTACAGCTAAGAGCATGGGCATCGACATCGGTTAAGGGTGGTAAAAATGGCAGGTAAGAAATTCGCAGCAGTCGCTAAAAAAGTTGATTCTGCAAAAAAGTACACTGTTGATGAAGCATTCAAACTCGTTGTTGACGTAGCTCCAGCGAAATTTGATGAATCTATCGACGTAGCTTTGCGCTTGGGTATCGACCCTAAGCAATCCGACCAACAAGTGCGCGGAGCGATTGCTCTTCCTCACGGTTTGGGCAAAGAAGTTAAAGTTGTTGTTTTCGCAAAAGGCCCGAAAGAGGCTGAAGCGAAAGCAGCTGGCGCTGACTTCGTTGGTGCTGACGACCTTGTAGCTAAAATCCAAGGTGGTTGGTTGGATTTCGATAAATGTATCGCGACTCCAGATATGATGGCGACTGTTTCTAAAGTTGCTAAGATCTTGGGGCCTCGTGGTTTGATGCCGAATCCAAAAATCGGTACTGTAACTATGAACGTTGGTGAAGCCGTAACTGCCGAGAAAAAAGGTAAGTTGGATTTCCGCGTTGATAAAGCAGGTATCGTTCACGCTGGTATCGGTAAGAAATCTATGGGAGATGCTAAACTTAAAGATAACTTCATGACTTTGTTGGGAGCTATCGTTAAGGCAAAACCAGCATCTTCCAAAGGTATCTATCTTAGATCCATCGCCGTAGCTTCAACTATGGGTCCTGGTATTAAGATTGAACCAAATGCAGCAGCTGCTGCAACTGGTGCTAACACGTAATTGACAGGCTCCGACATGATCGGAGCCTTGTTTTTTTACTGGTTATTTTGTATTAGTTCTTAAGTTTTATTGCGATCAGAGACAGTAGGTTTCTTCTAGTAGATGTAATCCCTCGTTTGTGAGGGGCCTACCGAGATAAGGCAAAAAGGTTTTCTAAAATGGATTCGGATTTATCTGGATTCACCAACGCGACCTCCAAACCGACCTGATTCGCACAGGCCCCTTCGCAAGAAGGGCAAAAGTCTAATGAAAGGAGGCTCACTTATGATCACTCGCGCAGATAAAGAGCAAGAGATTAAGCTTATCACTGAAAAGTTCGGTAATGCTAAAGGAGCTTTCATCGTCGACTTCAAAGGCATCAAGGTTGAGCAAGTTACTAGCTTGCGCAAAAAATTGAATGCTGCTGAATCAGAGATGAAAGTTGTCCGCAACACTCTTGCAAAAAGAGCGTTCAAAGATCACCCAGCTATTGAAAAAGCTTTTGCTAATTCAATGAAAGGTACTAACGCCATCGTATTCTCATACGGTGAAGTGAACGCTACTGCTAAAACACTTGCTGAGTTTGCTAAGGACGTAGAAGTTCTTCAAATCAAGTCTGGTGTTATGGATGGCGAAGCTTTGGATGACGCTAAAATTAAGTTTTTGGCAACTCTTCCGGGCAAAGACCAACTTCGCGCTATGTTCCTCGGTACACTATTGGGTGCAGGTTCTGCACTTGCTAGATGCTTGAATGCTTACGCTGAGAAACTTGGTGGCGGTGCTACTACTGAAGAAGCTCCTCAAGCATAAGCTTGCGGCGCTAATGAATTGAATTAATAAATAATTTTTATCCTCTGGAGGATTTTAAAATGTCTCTAACTAACGATCAATTGGTTGATGCGTTGTCTCAAAAAACAGTTCTTGAGATCGCTGAACTTGTAAAAATGCTTGAAGAAAAATGGGGCGTTTCTGCTGCTGCTCCTGTAGCTGCTGCTGGCGCGGGCCCTGCTGCTGCTGTTGAAGAAAAAACTGCTTTCGACGTTATCTTGGTTGATGCAGGCGCGAACAAAATCAACGTAATCAAAGAAGTACGTGGTTTGACTGGTTTGGGTCTTGCTGAAGCTAAAGCTCTTGTTGAAGCTGGCGGCAAAGCTGTTAAAGAAGGCGCTACTAAAGAAGACGCAGAAAAAATCAAGAAAGCTCTTGAAGCTGCGGGCGCGAAAGTTACTGTTAAGTAATTTCTGCCTTTTAGTTTATGCTAAAAATGAAAAGCCTCGTGGAAACACGAGGCTTTTTGTTTTTCGGGCTATGCTCGGATTACCAGGCGAATCCCGCTTTGATCCCAAAAGCTCCTTGGCCGGTTTGTTCGGAATCTTTCCATTTGATGTCAATGTAGCTGTATTCGGCGGCAATGCGGAAGCCCCGTTGGTAAGTGCTGAGCCCCAGTGAATAGTACCCGTGAACGCCCTCGTTGGTGTAGGGGCCAAAGGTTCCGTGGGTGTTTTTTACGTCGGTTTCGATCTTGTGAGCCTCATAGATATACGAAAAATAAGGAACCACATGCTGAAGCTTGTAACCCAGGCTGATTCCGGCTTGAGATGTCGTGATGCTGGATTTGGCGTCGGCTTGAGATGTGGAGTGGTTGATGCTGAATTCGTCGGTGGATTCACTTTTTGTTCCAAAGGCCCCTTGGATGGCTCCAACCCAGACGCCTGTTTGTGAGCCGTGGTTCAGGAATTGATATCGGGCTCCCCATAGGAAATTGTCCATGTATATTTCAATGCCTTTATAGACGCTCAGGCTGGCATCAAAGCCAATATTGTTGGCCCCAAACATGTCTCCGACGTCGGCGTCATCGTTAATGCGCACTTTTGTGCGGGTTGGGGGATTGGTGGCGATGTCGTCGATGACGGTGACTCGCGTTTGAGAGGCGGCGACTACGGCTGCGTGGCCACCCCATTGGTTTTCTGCGACCACGGGAGCAGCAAAATGAGTGGCACGCAGGCTGATTGAGTGGGAGCAAGCCGTCAATAACAGTAAAGACAGGGCAAAAAGAGCTTTCATGGTGAGGGTCCTTTGGGGGTTTAGGGTAGGCTACGATACGGCCTCATTTTCGAGCCAGAAAAATGGCGTGATCTGGACCTAATAACGCAACGCCCTGCGGGGTGTTGAGTGGGTTCTGAAGAAATTGGAAAGCCCTCAAAAACCTTTAGAATCACTTGATTTATTGAAAACTTAGGGTAGTTTGAGATACTTGCGTTTTTATTTAATGTGGGCCTTGGAACATTCCCCCCGAAGCGAATGTCCGATTTTCTTATCACGGAGAGTACATTGGAAAAAACTCCAGTTACGGCTTCTAACATTCGAGTTAGAAAGTCATTCGCGAAAAATAAGCAAGTCATTGATATCCCAAATCTGATTGAATTGCAGAAATCTTCTTACGAAGCTTTCATTCAAAAAGATATGGATCCAGATCGCCGTGGCGAAGCTGGTCTCAATGGCGTTTTCAAATCTGTTTTCCCAATCACAGATTTCAACAACACAGCAAGCCTTGAGTTTGTCTCTTACACTCTAGAGCCAGCTAAGTACGACGTGGACGAGTGCCGTCAGCGTGGTATGACTTTCGCTGCTCCTATCAAGGTGACTCTTCGTCTGATCGTATTCGATGTTGATGAAGAAACTGAAGCACGCAGCATCCGTGACGTGAAAGAGCAGGAAGTTTACCTCGGTGAAATTCCTCTTATGACTGCTAACGGTTCTTTCATCATCAACGGTACTGAGCGCGTTGTTGTTTCTCAGTTGCACCGTTCTCCAGGTGTGTTCTTCGATCACGATGGTGGTAAGAACGCAGCTTCTGGTAAATTGATCTACTCTGCACGTGTGATTCCTTACCGTGGTTCTTGGTTGGATGCTGAATTTGACCAAAAAGATATTATCCACGTTCGTATCGATCGCCGTCGTAAATTCCCTGTAACAATCCTTTTGAAGGCTCTTGGTTACAACGCGGAACAATTGCTTGAGTACTTCTACGATCTTGATGAAGTTTACGCTCGCGGTGGCAAACTTTACCGTAAGCTTGATATCGAAAGAATGTCAGGTCAAAGAGCATTGGCTGATATCGTTGATCCAAAATCGGGTGAGGCGCTTGTAAAAGCAGGTCGTCGTATCACTCGTGCGATCGTTAAGAAAATCAAAGATCTTAACATCACTGAGCTTGAAGTTGAGCCGAACGATCTTGATGGAAAAGTTTTGGCGAAACCTCTTATCGATGAATCTACTGGTGAGATCATCGCTGATGCGAATGCAGAATTGAACTCTGCTATCATCAAAAGAGCTCTTGATGCTGGTATCGACCGTTTCTTCATGATCTTCTTCGACGGTTTGACTGTAGGTCCTTACCTTCGCAATACGTTGCTAGTAGATAAAGTAACTAACAAAGAAGAATCTCTTGTTGAGATCTACAAACGCCTTCGTCCTGGTGAGCCTCCAACTTTGGAAGCAGCTACGACGTTCTTCGGTCGTTTGTTCTTCGATCCAGAAACTTACGATTTGTCTGAAGTTGGTCGTATTAAGATCAACCACAGATTCGGTATTTCTATGGATGAGTGCCCTCCTTCACACAGAACACTCACTCACAAAGATATCTTGAGTACTATTAAAACTTTGATCGACCTTAAAAACGGTCGCGGCGTTATCGATGATATCGATCACTTGGGTAACCGTCGTGTTCGTTCTGTAGGTGAGTTGCTTGAGAACCAATACCGTATCGGTCTGGTTCGTATGGAGCGCGCGATCCGTGAACGTATGTCTCTTCAAGACGTTGAAACAATGATGCCTCACGATCTTGTGAACGCGAAACCTGTGAACGCGGTTGTTAAAGAATTCTTCGGTTCTTCTCAATTGTCCCAGTTCATGGATCAGACGAATCCACTTTCCGAGATCACTCACAAACGTCGTTTGTCAGCTCTCGGCCCTGGTGGTTTGACTCGTGACCGTGCAGGTTTCGAAGTACGTGACGTACATCCTACGCACTACGGACGTATCTGCCCTATCGAAACTCCAGAGGGTCCAAACATCGGTTTGATCGCTTCCCTGGCGACTTACGCTCGTATCAACAACTATGGTTTCATCGAGACTCCATACCGTAAAGTTGATGCTGGTCAGGTTTCCAAGGACATCAACTATCTTTCTGCATTGGAAGAAGCTGGTCACCACATCGCTCCGGCGGCTCGTGACGAAGCTGGCAACAAAGCCATCCAGACTGCAACTACCATCACTCGTCGTGACGGTGAGTATGAGATCGTTGATAAAGACAAAGTTGCTTTGATGGACGTTTCTCCATCTCAGCTGGTTTCCATCGCAGCTTCACTGATTCCATTCTTGGAGCACGATGACGCCAACCGTGCCTTGATGGGATCGAACATGCAACGTCAAGCGGTGCCATTGCTCCGTTCTCGCGCTCCACTTGTTGGAACAGGCGTTGAGAGACTTGTTGCTCGTGACTCTGGTACATCCGTTGTTGCTCAAAACGACGGTATCGTTGAAGAAGTTGATGCTTCTCGTATCGTTGTTCGTCGTTTTGCAAAAGGCGGAGAACTTGGTGCGAACGTAGACATCTACAACCTCACTAAGTACCAACGTACAAATCAAAATACATGCTTCAACCAAAAACCAATCGTAACTGTAGGTGACAAGGTTTCTAAAGGCGACATCATCGCTGACGGTCCTTCTACAGAACTTGGTGAATTGGCTCTGGGTCAAAACATCCTGGTGGCGTTCACTCCTTGGCAAGGTTACAACTTCGAGGACTCCATCCTTATTTCTGAACGTTTGTTGAAAGACGACGTTTACACTTCCATCCACATCGAAGAATTCGAGTGCGTGGCTCGTGATACAAAACTTGGTAAGGAAGAGATCACTCGCGATATCGCTAACGTCGGTGAAGAGGCTCTTAAAGACCTCGACAGCTCTGGTATCATCCGCATCGGTGCGGAAGTTCGTCCAGGCTTCATCCTGGTTGGTAAGGTGACTCCAAAAGGTGAAACTCAGCTTTCTCCAGAAGAAAAACTTTTGAGAGCGATCTTCGGTGAAAAAGCCGGCGACGTTCGTGATACGTCTCTGCGTGTGCCATCCGGCGTATACGGGACTGTTATCGATGCTCAAGTTTACTCTCGTGAAGGCGCAGACCGCGATGAGCGTTTGTCCCTGATCATCGAAGAGAAAAAACGCAAGCTTGAAAAAGACTTGGCGGTTGAGCAGAACGTTATCAAAAATAACGCTATCTCCAAACTTCGTGACATCCTGGTTGGTAAAATCACCACTGGCGTTCTTCTGAATGAAGACGGTTCTCAGAAGTTGTTGAATAAAGGTCAAGAAATCACAGAGGCGGATCTAGAGACAGTTCCATTCGAATTGTTGAACTACATCCCTCTTGAACAAGACCTTGAATTCCAGGTGAACAAAATCATCGACAATGCTCGTAACCAGTTGGATGCAGTTAAACTTGTGTTCAATGAAAAGATCGATCGTCTTCGTAAAGGTGACGAATTGCCTCCGGGCGTGATCAAAATGGTTAAAGTTTACGTTGCTATCAAACGTAAAATGCAAGTCGGGGATAAGTTCGCTGGTCGTCACGGTAATAAGGGTGTCGTCTCCAAAGTATTGCCTGCGGAAGACATGCCATACCTAGCTGACGGTACGCCAGTTGACATGGTTCTAAACCCACTGGGGGTTCCTTCTCGTATGAATATCGGTCAGATCCTTGAGGTTCACTTGGGTTGGGCAGCGCACAACCTTGGTAAACAACTGGGTGCACATCTTGAGAAATGGAATGCGGAAAACGCACGTTCCGAGATGAAAGACATCTTCAACGACAGCGACATCTCTACAAAACTTGATAAAGCTGACGATGCTTCATTGAAGTCCATGGTCAACCGCATGAAGAATGGTATCCACGTGGGTACTCCGGTCTTCGACGGTGCTCGTGAGGCGGACGTGAAGGGTCTTCTTGAAAAAGCACAGGTTCCAACATCCGGTAAGTCCGTCCTCTTCGACGGTCGTACAGGGGAGCCGTTCACGAACCCAGTTACTGTGGGTATCATGTACATGCTGAAACTTCACCATCTGGTGGAAGAGAAGATCCACGCTCGTTCTATCGGACCTTACTCACTCGTTTCTCAACAGCCTCTGGGCGGTAAAGCACAGTTCGGGGGTCAGCGTCTCGGGGAGATGGAGGTTTGGGCGATCGAAGCTTACGGTGCTGCTTACTCACTGCAAGAGTTCCTTACTGTTAAGTCAGATGACGTGGCAGGAAGAACTCGTATGTATGAAAGCATCGTGAAAGGTGAAAACATCCTTGAGCCAGGCCTTCCAGAGTCCTTCAACGTATTGGTGAAAGAGCTTCAGTCTCTTGCATTGAACGTGGAGTTGATGGAGTCTGACATTCTACGTGACCAAGATGAAGATTTTGGTGACGAAGAAGTGATCGAGGTAGAACCAGTTGCACCGGTTGCGTCTAAAGACGAACCAGAGCAGCACTAAGTTTAATAATTTAACAACAGGGGTGTTCTTTGAGAGACTTGTTGAATTTTTTCGATAAACCAAAAGATCCACTTTCGTTTGACGCCGTACGAGTTTCGTTGGCGTCACCTGAAATGATTCGTGAATGGTCATTTGGTGAAGTTAAGAAGCCAGAAACTATCAACTATCGTACATTCAAGCCTGAACGTGATGGCTTGTTCTGTGCGAAAATCTTCGGTCCTATCAAGGATTACGAGTGCTTGTGCGGTAAGTATAAACGTATGAAGTACCGTGGCGTCGTCTGTGAAAAGTGCGGCGTTGAAGTGACTCAGACCAAGGTTCGCCGTGAGCGCCTTGGTCACATCGAATTGGCAACTCCAGTAGCGCACATCTGGTTCTTGCGCTCTTTGCCTTCTCGTATTGGTAACCTTTTGAATCTTTCTTTGAAAGACGTTGAAAAGGTTCTTTACTGTGAAGCACACGTGGTTATCGATCCAATGGAAACTACATTGGAAGAAGGCCAGGTATTGACTGAAGAAGCATTGCAAGCGGCTTTGAATGAGTTCGGCCCATCCTTCAAATACGGAATGGGTGGCGAGGCAGTTCGTGATCTTTTGAAAAAAATCGATCCTGAATACCTTTCTCGCAAACTTCGCTTGGAAGTTAAAGACACCAAGTCCGAAGCTGGTATCAAAAAATTGACTAAACGCCTGCGCGTTGTTGAAGCCTTCAAAGGTTCCATCAACAAGCCAGAGTGGATGATGTTGGAAGCGCTTCCAGTTCTTCCTCCTGATCTTCGTCCATTGGTACCTCTTGATGGCGGCCGTTTCGCGACGTCTGACCTGAATGACCTGTACCGTCGTGTTATCAACCGTAACAACCGTTTGAAACGTCTTCAGGAGCTGAACGCTCCAGACATCATCATCCGCAACGAAAAACGTATGTTGCAAGAAGCAGTGGACGCTTTGTTGGATAATGGTCGTCGCGGTAAGACCTTCACCGGTCCAAATAAACGTCCATTGCGTTCTCTTTCTGATATGTTGAAAGGTAAGCAAGGTCGTTTCCGTCAAAACCTTTTGGGTAAACGTGTCGACTACTCTGGCCGTTCGGTTATCGTAGTTGGTCCAACTTTGAAACTTCACCAATGCGGTCTTCCTAAGAAGATGGCTCTCGAGTTGTTCAAACCGTTCGTTTACAACAAACTTGAAGAAAAAGGTTTGGCAGCAACGATCAAGCAAGCAAAACGCCTTGTTGATCAAGAGACAGTAGAAGTTTGGGATATCTTGGCTGACGTGGTTAAAGAACATCCAGTTCTTCTCAACCGTGCGCCAACTCTTCACAGACTTGGTATCCAAGCTTTCGAGCCAGTACTTCACGAAGGTAAAGCAATCCAATTGCATCCTCTAGTGTGTACGGCGTTCAATGCCGACTTCGACGGTGACCAAATGGCGGTTCACGTTCCACTTTCTGTGGAATCTCAAGTTGAAGCTCGCGTATTGATGATGTCTACGAACAACATCCTTTCTCCAGCGAACGGTAAGCCAATCATCAATCCATCACAAGATATCGTGTTGGGTCTATACTGGTTGACTCGTATCCGCCCTGGCGCAAAAGGAACTGGTAAAGCATTCTCGAGCGTTCAAGAAGCGCAATATGCTTACGAGACTGGTTTGGTTGACTTGCAAGCGGCTTGTAAAGTTCGTTTGAACGGTAAAGTTCAAGAGACTTCTGTAGGTCGTTCAATCTTGTCTGACATCGTTCCTAAAGAAGTTCCGTTCAACGAAGTGAACGTAACGATGAATAAGAAACAAATCGCCGCGTTGATCGATAAGACGTTCCGTCTTGCCGGTGCAAAAGCGACTTGTATCTTGGCTGATAAAATCATGGAACTTGGTTTCAAATATTCAACTGCGGCAGGTATGTCGATCGGTATCGACGACATGGTGATCCCAGCAGCCAAAGCGACAATGATCGCAGACGCTGAGAAACAAGTGACTGAAATCCAACAGCAGTACGATGAAGGTTTGATCACAGATGGTGAGCGCTACAATAAAGTGGTGGATATCTGGGCTCAAACGGGTGACAAGATCGCAAAAGAAGGTATGAACGCGATCGAAAAACAAACTTTCGTAGTTGATGGCAAAGAAGTAGTAGGACCTTCATTCAATCCTATCTACATCATGGCTGACTCCGGAGCCCGTGGTTCCGCTGCTCAGATCCGTCAGCTCGGTGGTATGCGTGGTTTGATGGCGAAACCTTCTGGTGAGATCATCGAAACTCCGATCACTGCGAACTTCCGTGAAGGTTTGACAGTTATCCAGTACTTCATCTCCACGCACGGTGCGCGTAAAGGTTTGGCCGATACCGCATTGAAAACAGCGAACTCTGGTTACTTGACTCGTCGTTTGGTTGACGTTGCTCAAGACGTGGTTGTGTCTGAAATCGATTGCGGAGTTGAAGACGGTTTGGAAATCACTCCAGTTTACGAAGCTGGCGAGATCATCCAAAACATCGGCGATCGTATCCTTGGTAGAACAACGTTGAAAGATGTTGTTGATCCAATGAGCAACAACGTGATTGTAAAAGCAAATCACGAGATCACTGAAACTGATGTTAAAACAATCGAAGGTTTGGGTATCGACAAAGTCGACATCCGTTCAGCTTTGACTTGTAAATCTAAACGTGGCGTGTGCGTGAAATGTTACGGCCGTGACTTGTCTCGCGGTAACACTGTGAACCTTGGTGAAACAGTGGGTATCATTGCAGCACAATCAATCGGTGAACCAGGTACTCAGTTGACGATGAGAACGTTCCACTTGGGTGGTGCGGCTTCTCGTGCGGTTGAGCAATCTGTTCATACAACTCGCCATGATGGTACTATTAAACTTGTAAACGTTCATGCAGTGACAAACCGTAATGGTAAGTTGACTGTGATGAATCGTAACGGTTCTGCCCTTGTTATCGACGAAGCAGGTCGTGAGCGTGAAAACTTCAAGCTCGTTTACGGTGCTGTTTTGAACTTTAAAGAAGGTGACAAAGTCACTAAAGGTCAAACTGTTGCTGAGTGGGATCCATATTCGAATCCGATCATCGCCGAAGTTTCTGCGAAGATCCAATACAGCGATATCGAAGAAGGTTCGACAATGCAGGAGCAAGTCGACGCGGTAACTGGTTTCGCGACTAAAGTTATCATGGAGTCTAAGTCTTCTGACATTAAGCCAACAGTATTCCTAGTAGATGGCAATGGTAAGACATTGAATCTTCCAGGCCGTGAAATCCCTGCGCGATACTTGATCCCAGTGGGTGCACAGCTTCTGGTTTCTGACCAACAGGAAGTTCATGCCGGTGACGTTATTGCGAAGATGCATCGTGAAGCTTCGAAAACGAAGGATATCACGGGGGGTCTACCGCGCGTTGCTGAATTGTTTGAAGCTCGTAAACCGAAAGAAGCAGCTATCATCTCTGAGATCGATGGTTATGTGACATTCGGTAAAGACGTTAAAGGTAAACAACGTGTGATCGTAACTCCTGAAGTGGGTGAGCAAAAAGAATACCTCATCCCTAAAGGTAAGCACGTTGCTGTAAGAGAAGGTGAGTACGTAAGAGCCGGTGAGGCTTTGATGGATGGTCCAACAAATCCTCATGACATTCTGGCGGTTCTGGGTGCGAAAGCCTTGTCTGCATACCTTGTGAATGAAATCCAAGAAGTTTACAGACTTCAAGGGGTTGGTATCAACGACAAGCATATCGAAGTCATTGTTCGTCAGATGCTACGTAAAGTAGAAATCCGTGATGCCGGCGACAGCCGCTTCCTGGCTGGTGAGCAAGTTGAAAGATACGCTTACATGGAAGAAAACGAACGTATTAACAAAGAGGGTGGTCAACCTGCTACTTGCAGCCCACTTCTTCTTGGTATTACGAAAGTTTCCTTGAGTACTGACAGCTGGATTTCAGCAGCGTCCTTCCAAGAAACTACAAAAGTTCTTACGGAAGCAGCGATCAATTCTCGCACAGACCATTTGCGTGGCCTGAAAGAGAATATCATCATGGGTCGTCTGATCCCTGCAGGAACTGGTTTGACTTCTTACAAACGCTGGAAAGTGTCTGTACATGAAGATGACGATATCGGCTTTGTTGCATTGCCAGGTATGACGTCTTCTGTTCAGCCTCAAGGCTAACTGTAAGAAAAAAGGCCCGATTTGCCGGCTTCACAGGCCGGCAAAAGGGTAAAAAGCCCATGAAATAAGGACCTCACGCCTGTTTTTATGGATAAATGTATTTTTAACAACAAAGTCTTGACCTGGGCGTCACAGAAATGTAAGTTCCAGCGTCCAGAACCGCATAATTGTTTTTAAGGGGTATATAAAGTGCCAACAATTAATCAGCTCATCAAAAGTGAGCGTACTGTTCAAAAGAACCAAACAAAATCACCAGCTTTGGCATCTTGCCCTCAGCGTCGTGGTGTTTGTACTCGTGTTTATACAACGACTCCAAAGAAGCCGAACTCAGCTCTTCGTAAAGTAGCTAAAGTTCGTCTTTCAAATGGCTTCGAAGTTATCTCTTACATCCCTGGTATCGGCCATAACCTTCAAGAGCACAGCGTTGTCTTGATCCGCGGTGGTCGTGTGAAGGACTTGCCGGGTGTTCGTTACCACATCGTTCGTGGGGTATTGGACCTTCAAGGTGTAAACGGTCGTCTTCGCGCTCGTTCTAAATACGGTACTAAGAGACCTAAGAAATAAGGATTGAGAGATGTCACGTCGTAAAAAGACCTTTAAAAGAGAAATTATTCCAGATCCAGTTTTCAAGGATCTAGTAATTGCTAAATTCGTTAACAAAATGATGATTCAAGGTAGAAAAGCTACTGCACAGAAGCTTTTCTACGGAGCATTGAAAGAGCTTGAAGGTAAAATTCAAGGTGAAGAACCTTTGGCAGTTTTCAAAAAAGCTCTTGAGAACGTTAAGCCTTCTATCGAAGTTCGTTCCCGCCGCGTAGGTGGTGCGACTTACCAAGTTCCAGTAGATGTTCGTCCATCCCGTCGTTTGACTTTGGCTATGCGCTGGTTGGTTGAGTACTCTCGCGAGCGTGGTGAAAAAGACATGGCTAAGCGTTTGGCTGGTGAATTCGTTGACGCTTACAATAATAGAGGTAACTCTATTAAGAAGAAAGACGATGTTCACAGAATGGCTGAGTCGAACAAGGCTTTCTCTCACTACAATTGGTAATCTGTTCAGATGTCAGCTAAAGATCCTAAAGTTGTAGCTGATCTCAAGTACACTCGTAATATCGGCATCATGGCTCACATCGATGCCGGTAAGACGACCACCACCGAACGCATTCTTTACTATACAGGTAAAAGTCATAAAATCGGCGAAGTCCATGATGGTGATGCCACCA
This sequence comes from Bdellovibrio bacteriovorus, assembly GCF_041888015.1. Taxonomy (GTDB): domain Bacteria; phylum Bdellovibrionota; class Bdellovibrionia; order Bdellovibrionales; family Bdellovibrionaceae; genus Bdellovibrio. Next base: position 2,868,798 of record NZ_CP168968.1, on the reverse strand, counting down.
TGGACTGGATGGTTCAAGAGCAAGAGCGTGGTATCACTATCACCTCTGCTGCGACCATGGCGTTCTGGAAAGATCACAGAATCAACATCATCGATACTCCGGGGCACGTTGACTTCACAATTGAAGTTGAGCGTTCTTTGCGCGTTCTTGATGGTGCTATTGCTGTGTTTGACGGTGTGAATGGTGTTGAGCCTCAGTCTGAAACTGTCTGGAAGCAAGCTGACAAGTACAAGGTTCCGCGCATTTGTTTTGTGAACAAGATGGACCGTGTTGGTGCTGATTTTGTTATGTCCTATGGGACAATTCAGGAAAAGCTCAATGCGAACCCAATCCCAGTTCAAGTTCCCATTGGAGTGGAAGACACTTTCCGTGGTGTCGTCGATCTTTTGGAGAACCGTGCTTACGTGTGGGATCAGTCCGGAATGGGTGACCATTTCGAAGTTACCGATGTTCCCAATGAGATGAAGGAAGAAGTCAATCGCTTCCGTACTGAAGTTATTGAGAAGATCGTTGAGTTTGAAGACGAACTCCTTGAGAAGTATCTCAATGGGGACGAGATCACTGTGCCAGAGCTTAAACGTGCTTTGCGCAAAGGGACTCTTGATTTGAAAGCGTTCCCAGTGTTCTGTGGAGCTGCGTTTAAGAACAAAGGTGTTCAGCCGCTTCTTGACGGCGTGATTGATTATCTTCCGTCACCTTTGGAAGTTCCTGCGATTGTGGGTCATGACCCTGATCGTCCTGATAAAGAAATTATCTGTAAAACTGACTTTGAAGGCAATACGGCTGCTTTGGCGTTTAAGATCGCCAATGATCCGTTTGCTGGCACTTTGACCTATATCCGTGTTTATTCCGGAGAGGTGAAAGTCGGTGAACAGCTTTTGAATCCTCGTACTCAAAAGAAAGAGCGCATTCAAAAGCTTGTTAAAATGCACGCAAACTCTCGCGAAGAGATCACAGGTCTGAAGGCGGGGGATATTGGTGCGGTGATTGGTCTGAAGTTTACCGGTACGGGAGACACTCTTTGTGAGGGGTCTCATCCTGTGGTTCTTGAGGCAATCACCTTCCCAGAGCCGGTGATTTCTGTGGCTGTGGAGGCGAAGTCTTCTGCGGATCAGGAAAAGATGCTGGCGGGTCTGGCAAAACTTGAAAAAGAAGATCCATCCTGTCGTTTGCGTACAGATCTGGAAACAGGGCAAATTTTGTTGTCGGGCATGGGTGAGCTTCATCTGGAAATCCTGGTGGACCGCTTGCTTCGAGAACACAAAATTCAAGCAAACGTGGGCAAGCCCCAGGTTTCTTATCGCGAAACTATTACAGCGGCCGCTAAGGCGGAGCACGTGTACGAGCGTGAAATTGCCGGAGAAACACACTTTGCGAAGGTTTTTCTCTCTTTGGAGCCTATTGCTCAAGCTGATGGCGTTCAGTTCATCAGTAAGGTGGTAGTGTCTAAAGAATTTACAGCTCCTATGCTGAAGGCTGTTGAGGCGGGCTTCCGAGAAGCTGCTGAGGTGGGGCCTTTGGCGAGCTGTTCTATGTTGGGTGTTAAGGGAGTCCTTAATTCTGTTGAGGTCCGCCCTGATGCTTCCAGCGAGATGGCCTTTAAAGCAGCGGCGTCCCTGGCGTTCCGGGATGCTGTAAAGGCCGCTTCCGTAGAGCTTATGGAGCCGATCTTTAAGCTTGAAGTGACTTGCCCAGATGAATTCGTGGGTAATGTCGTTGGTGATCTTAATGCGCGTCGGGGAAAAATCCTCACGATGAACGTCAAGCAGGGGGGCGGGCAGATTATTTCTGCAGAGGCTCCTCTGGCGAGTCTGTTTGGTTATGCTACGGATGTCCGCAGCTTAAGCCAGGGTCGTGCTAGTTTTAGCATGGAATTCCTAGAGTACGCCGTAGTGCCTACGAAGGTACGAACGGAAATTCTACATAAAATGGGAAGATACTAAAAAAAGTAATATTTCCCTTTGACATTAGATTTCGAAGTGCGCATACTCGCGCACTCATAGCGTCTAAATCTACAAAAAACCCCCCGCGTTGAAGGCGATTTCAGGCCGCAAGGGCTAATTCGGGGCAAGTTTTCGATGGGATATTGACGTGAGTTGTTAACAAATTTGCTAGTAAATACGCTACTTTATAAAAGAGAAGAGAAGTGTCCATATGCAAAGTCAGAAGATTAGAATCAGATTGAAGGCATTCGATCATAAATTGCTTGATCAGTCGACGAAAGAAATCGTTGAGACTGCTCGTCGTACAGGCGCAAAAGTTGCGGGTCCAATCCCCTTGCCTACTCGCATCAATCGTTACACTGTATTGCGTTCTCCTCACGTAGATAAAAAATCTCGTGAACAGTTCGAAGTGAGAACTCATAAGCGTATGCTCGATATTTTAGAACCCACTCAACAGACAGTAGATCAACTTATGAAGTTGGATCTTTCTGCTGGCGTTGATGTTGAAATCAAACTTTCTGCGGTTTAGAGGTAAGACGTGAGCGAAACTACAGAAACTCAAAATACTGCAGGCCTAAAATTGAACGGCCTGTTCGCGTTCAAAGAAGGTATGGCTACTATCTATAATGAGAATGGTGAAGCCGTTCCTGTAACAGTTCTTCGTTATGAGCCTTGGTTTGTTTCACAAATCAAAACAAACGAAGCTGATGGTTATGAAGCTATCCAGGTAGCTTGTCATCCTAAAAAAGCTAAAAACTCCAACAAAGCTGAAAAAGGTCACCTTGAAAAAGCTGGCTTTGAGAATGGCGCTCAGTTCGTAAAAGAACTTCGTCAAGCTCTTCCAGAAGGTGCTGCTGTTGGCGCGCAAATCTCTATCGACTCTTTGGTTAAAGGTGATTTCGTAAAAATCACTTCTAAGTCTAAAGGTAAAGGTTTTGCGGGTTCCGTGAAGCGTTGGGGCTTCGCAGGTGGTCCTGCATCCCACGGTTCTAAATTCCACCGTCGTCCGGGTTCTTCTGGTAACAGAACATGGCCAGGTCGTGTAATGCCGGGTAAGAAATTCCCAGGTCATTTGGGTGCTGAAACTGTCACTGTTAAGAACGTAGAAGTTGTTCAGATTATTGCTGATGAAAACGTTCTTATGGTTAAGGGACCAGTTCCAGGTGCTAGAAACACTTTGGTTAAGTTGGTGAGAGAATAGTATGGCAACAGTAAACGTATTAAACTGGAAAAAAGAAAAAGTTGGATCAGTTGAATTGGCTGCTGACGTGTTCGAAACTCCTGTTAAAAAGGAAGTTCTTCACACTGTAGTTCAATGGCAATTGGCGGCTCGTCGTCAAGGTACACACATGACAAAGACTAAAGGTCTTGTGTCTGGTGGTGGTAAGAAGCCATTCAAACAAAAAGGTACTGGTGGAGCTCGTCAAGGTTCTAGCCGTTCTATCTTGATGCCTGGTGGTGGTACTGCTTTCGGTCCTCAACCTCGCAGCTACGCTTTCGTTTTGCCTAAAAAAGTTCGTCGTTTGGGTTTGAGCATGGCACTTTCTCACCTTCAAAAAGAAGGCAAGTTGTTCGTAGTGGACAGCATGGCTTCCGAAGGTAAAGCTGCTGAGCTTAACAAACGTTTGAAAGCTTTCGGTTTGACAAAAGCCGTATTGGTTGACTCTGCAGTTGATGAAAAATTCAGCCGCGCATCTAAAAACTTGCCGACATTCAAATACTTCCCAGTTGAAGGTTTGAACGTATTCGACTTGTTGAAATACGATGCTGCAATCATCACTAAAGAATCTGTGGCTAAAATCGTAGATCGTTGTTCATTGGAGAAGGCGTAATGAAACAAGTAATTAAAGCCCCTCTGGTTACAGAGAAAAACACATACCACAACGCAGCTGGCGTTTATGTTTTCGAAGTAGATATGAAATCTACGAAAACAGAAATCAAAGCTTCTGTTGAAAAGAACTTCAAAGTGAAAGTTGACAGCGTTAGAACTAGCATCTGCCGCGGTCACTCTAAGCAAACTAAATTCGGTCTAACCAAGGTCCCTTACTGGAAAAAAGCTTACGTTAAGCTTGTTGAAGGTGAGAAGATCGCTCTTTTTGAGGGAGTATAAAGATGGGTATTAAAACATTCGCCCCACGCTCTCATGGTCGCAGAGGAATGACTGGTTTCGATTTCAAAGAAATCACAAAGACAACTCCAGAGAAGTCTTTGCTTGCTCCTCTAAAAAAACAAGCTGCTCGTAACAATCACGGTCAAATCACGATCCGTCACCAAGGTGGTGGTCATAAGAGAAAATACCGTTTGGTTGATTTCAAGCGTACTAAGCTTGAAGTAGCAGCAAAAGTTATCGCGATCGAGTACGATCCGAACAGAACTTGCCGTATCGCTCTTATTTCTTACATCGATGGTGCTAAGGCTTATATCCTTGCTCCAGTTGGTTTGAATGTTGGTGATACAGTTATGTCTTCTGACAAAGCTGATATTAAACCAGGTAACTCCATGACTTTGGGTGCTATCCCGGTTGGTACTGTTATTCACAATATCGAATTGCGTCCAGGTAAAGGCGGCCAAGTTTGCCGTGGTGCCGGTGCAAGTGCGACTCTTGCTGGTAAAGGCGAAAAGTACTGCCAAGTACGTATGCCATCCGGTGAGATGAAGCAGGTGTTGACTGTTTGCCGTGCTTCTATCGGTCAAGTTGGTAACACTGATAATGAAAACATCAATCTAGGTAAAGCAGGTCGCTCTCGTTGGAGAGGTATCCGTCCTTCTGTACGTGGTATGCACATGAATCCAGTAGATCACCCACTCGGTGGTGGTGAAGGCGTTGGTAAAGGGCATCACCCTGTAACTCCATGGGGTCAACCATGTAAGGGTTACAAAACTAGAAACAATAAGAGAACCAACTCTTCAATCATCAAGAGACGTAAGTAGGAGTAAAAGGTGGCACGCTCAATTAAGAAAGGTCCATTTGTTGATATTTCTCTACAAAAGAAAATCGACCATGCGATCGAAAAAAATGATAAGAAAGTTATTAAAACTTGGTCTCGCCGCTCAACAATTCTTCCAGAGGCTATTGGACTGACATTCGCAGTTCACAACGGAAGAAAGTTCGTTCCAGTGTACATCACTGAGAACATGATTGGTCACAAACTCGGTGAGTTTGCTCCAACAAGAACTTTCCATGGTCACGCTGAGAAGAAAGCCGCTGCTCCTGCTGCGAAGAAGTAATAGAGGTTGATTATGGAAGTTAAAGCAAGCTTGAAATATGCAAGAGTAGGCGCTCAGAAAGCAAGATTGGTTGTTGACCTAGTTCGCGGTAAAGACGTGAATGAGGCTGTAAAAACTCTTACTTTCTTGAACAAAAAAACTGCAGGTATGGTAAAAAAGTTGATCGAATCAGCTGTTGCCAATGCTGAATACAAAAAGGTTATGGATGTAGACAGCCTTTATGTTAAAGCTATCTGGGTTGATCAAGGTCCGGTTCTTAAAAGATTCCGTCCTCGTGCACAAGGTCGCGCGTTCGGTGTTCGTAAGAAGACCAGCCACATTAACGTAGTACTCGAGGAGAAATAGTCGTGGGACAAAAGGTTAATCCAATTGGTCTAAGAGTTGGTGTTATCAGAACTTGGGATTCTCGCTGGTATGCGAAGGGTCAACAATATTTTGACAATCTCCACGAAGACATCCGTTTGAGAAAATATCTTAAAGATAAACTCAAACACGCGGGTGTGGCGAAAATTGAAATGGAACGTGCAGCGAAGAAGATTAAAATCATCATCTCTACTGCGCGCCCAGGTGTTGTAATTGGTAAAAAAGGTACTGGTATTGACGCTCTTAAAGCGGAAGTTCAAAAACTTACACCCAACGAAGTTTTCTTGAGCATCCAAGAAGTGCGCAAGCCAGACCTCGATGCTCAGCTCGTTGCTGAGAGCATTGCTCAACAACTTGAGAAACGTATCTCTTGGAGAAGAGCTCTTAAAAAATCTATTGCAGCTGCGATCAAAGGCGGCGTGAGAGGTATCAAGATCCGTGTTTCAGGACGTCTTGATGGTGCAGAGATTGCTCGTTCAGAGTGGTACAATGAGAAGAGCGTTCCTCTTCATACATTGCGCGCAGATATCGACTACGGTACTGCTGAAGCTCTAACTGCATACGGTATCATCGGCTTGAAAGTATGGATCTATAAAGGCGATATCTTATCTGCTCGCGAAGTTGAGGAGGCAGGTCGTGTTAAGTCCTAAAAGAGTAAAATGGCGTAAACAATTTGTAGGCCGCGCTACTGGTTTTGCAGTAAGAGGCGCTAACCTCGATTTCGGAGACTACGGTCTTCAAGCTATCGAGGAAGGCCGCTTGACTGCTCGTCAGTTGGAAGCTGGTCGTATTGCTATCTCCCGTTCAGTGAAGCGTGGTGGTAAAATCTGGTGCCGTGTGTTCCCAAACACTCCGGTAACTAAAAAGCCTGCTGAAACTCGTATGGGTAGCGGTAAAGGTAACCCAGAACTATGGGTTGCTCGTGTTCTTCCTGGAAAAGTTCTTTTCGAAATGAACGGTGTGACTCGTGAGCAAGCTAAAGAAGCTTTCGAACGTGCAGCTCACAAACTTCCTTTCAAAACTCGTTTCTTGGTAAGGGAGTAGTTGTATGAAGTTTGTAGAGATCAAAGATCTTTCTGTAGCTGAATTGAAGAAGAAAAGAACAGCTCTTTCTGAAGAGCTGTTCCAGGCACGTATCAAGAATTCCATTGGGCAACTTTCTAACCCAGTGCAAATTCGCGGTCTTCGCCGTGACATCGCTAAAATCAATACAGCGATCGTAAAAAAAGTGGCGAGATAGAGGTAGGACATGACTGAAACTAATTCTAGAGGACGTAAAATTGAAGTCGTAGGTGAAGTTATCAGTGACAAGATGGATAAAACTATCTCTGTCCTCATCTACCGCATGGTTAAACATGCTAAATACGGTAAGTATGTTAAGAAGACATCTGTTTTCAAGGCTCATGACGAAAAGAACCAAGCTAAAGTTGGTGACATCGTTAAGATCCGTGAAACTCGTCCTCTGAGCAAAACTAAACGTTGGGCTTTGGCTGAAGTCGTTGAAACGGCGAAGGCGTAGGAGACTGTTATGATTCAAATGCAAACTAGACTGAATGTAGCTGACAACTCTGGCGCAAAAGAAGTTATGTGCGTTAAGGTTCTTGGTGGTTCTAAACGTCGTGTAGCATCTATCGGTGATGTTATCGTTGTTTCTATCAAAGAAGCTTTGCCAAACGCTAAAGTTAAAAAAGGTGACGTAGCTAAAGCTGTTGTTGTTAGAACTGTTGCAAAACTTCGTCGTCCAGACGGATCTTACATCCGTTTCGACGACAACTCTGCAGTTCTTATCAATGCTTCTAAAGAACCAATTGGAACACGTATCTTTGGCCCAGTAGCCAGAGAATTGAGAGCAAAGTCGTTCGTTAAGATCGTATCTTTGGCTCCGGAAGTTCTATAAGGGGTGATGAGATGAATCGCTTACATACAAAATATAAAAAAGAGATCGCTCCCGCTCTTCAAAAACAATTGGGAGCTAAAAACGTGATGCAAGTTCCTCGCTTGGAGAAAATCACTCTTAGCGTGTGCTTGAGCGAAGCTGTTCAAAATCCAAAAATTTTGAACACTGTTGTTGACGAGATCACTGCGATCACTGGTCAAAAAGCTGTTATCACTAAAGCTAAAAAAGCTATCTCTAACTTCAAATTGCGTGCTGGCATCCCATTGGGTGTTCGCGTGACTTTGAGAAGAGAGAAAATGTGGTCTTTCATGGATCGTTTGAACACTTTGGCACTTCCTCGCGTAAGAGACTTCCGTGGTTTGCCAAATAAAGGTTTCGATGGCCGTGGTAACTACAACATGGGCTTGAAAGAGCAAATCGTGTTCCCAGAGATCAACTACGATAAAGTAGATAAAACTCGTGGTATGAACATCACTATCTGTACAACTGCGAAAAACGATACTGAAGGCAAAGCGTTGCTTGAAGCGCTTGGTATGCCTTTCAGAAAATAAGAGGGGTGTCACTTGGCTCGTAAAGCAAGCATTGAAAAAAATAATAAAAGAAAAGCTCTTGCTGCTAAGTATGTTCAATACAGAGCAGAATTGAGAGCTAAAGCTGTTAATATGAAGCTTTCTGACGAAGAAAGAGCAGCTGCACGTAAAAAGCTGCAAGCTCTTCCTCGTGACACAAACCCAAACCGTACAATCACACGTTGTGAGATTTCTGGTCGCCCTCGTGGTAACTACAGAAAGTTCGGTTTGTCTCGTATTGCTTTCAGACAATTGGCCCTTGACGGTAAATTGCCTGGCGTAACGAAAGCTAGCTGGTAAGAGGTTTACTATGGATACAATTTCTCAGTTCCTTACAATGATCAGAAACGCTGGAGCAGCGAAACACGAAAAAGTGGATCTTCCTGCTTCCAAAGTGAGAGCTGGTATTGCTCAAATCCTGGTAAACGAAGGCTTCATCAGAAGCTTCAAAGTTGCTAAAGACAGCAAACAAGGCATCATGCGTGTTTATTTGAAGTATGACGAAGCTGGTGGCCACGCGATCAATAATATTGACCGTGTAAGCCGTCCTGGTCGTCGCGTTTATGTTAAATCTGACAAGATTCCAACTGTTCGTTCTGGTATGGGCATGTCCATCGTCAGCACGAGCAAAGGGATCATGAGCGGTAAGCAAGCTACAGAGCAAAAGCTTGGTGGCGAACTGCTTGCGACACTTTGGTAGGTGAATTATGTCTCGTATTGGAAAAGCACCCGTTGTTTTTGATAACACAGTACAAGTAAGCGTTTCACCTGCTAACGAAGTTGTCGTTAAAGGTGCGAAGTCTTCTTTGAAAATCGGAATGCAACCAGCTATCTCTGCAAAAGTAGAGGGTGGCAAAGTTGTTTTGACTCGCAAAGATGACTCTAAAGAAAGCCGCGCATTGCACGGTCTTTACAGAGCGCTTATTCAAAATGCCGTAACTGGCGTAACTAAAGGTTTCACTAAGGGCCTTGAACTTCATGGGGTCGGTTACCGTGCAAACGTAACTGGCAAAAAATTGGAACTTTCTCTAGGTTTCTCTCACCCAGTGATCTTCGATATCCCTGAAGGAATCGAAATCAAAGTTGACAAGCAAACTGCCCTTTCAATCACTGGCCCAAGCAAAGAGCTAGTTGGACAAGTAGCGGCGAAAATCCGTTCATTCCGTCCACCTGAGCCTTATCTTGCTAAAGGTGTTCGTTATGCAGGTGAGCATATCAGACGTAAAGCTGGTAAGTCGGCTGGTAAATAATTGAGGTAAGATATGAAATTAAAGTTTAGTAAACATACAAGCGAAAGAAAAGTAAATCGCCTCAAGAAGAAGATCAGAATCCGCAAGACTGTAAACGGTACTGCGGAAAGACCTCGTCTTTGCGTATTCCGTAGCGGTAAGCACATGTACGCTCAGATCATCAATGACGTTGAAGGCACTACACTAGTAGCGGTTTCTTCTCTTGGTAAAGAGGACAAGTCTGGTATCGAAATGGCGAAACTTGTTGGTATGGAAGCAGCTAAAGCAGCGACTTCTAAAAATATCAAGAACGTGGTTTTCGACCGTAACGGTTACCTGTACCATGGCCGTGTTAAATCTCTAGCAGAAGGCGCTCGTGAGGGCGGCCTTAATTTCTAAGGAGTGATGTGTGGAGAAAGTTCAAGCTCAAGCAGCTGAATTAGAAGAGCGTGTAGTAGCGATCAACCGTGTAACGAAAGTTGTTAAGGGTGGTCGTCGCTTCTCTTTCGCAGCTCTAGTAGTTGTGGGTAACAAAGCTGGTGATGTTGGATTCGGTTCCGGCAAAGCTGGTGAGGTTCCTGAGGCTATCGGTAAAGCAAGCAGATCTGCAAAAAAATCTGCTAAATCTGTAGCTTTGAAAGAAGGACGTACAATCCCTCACGAAGTTATCGGTAAATTCGGTGCGGCAAAAGTTATCATGAAGCCTGCAGCTCCTGGTACTGGCGTTATCGCGGGTGGTGCGGTGCGTGCCGTTCTTGAATCTGTAGGCGTAAAGGACATTCTTACTAAGTGTGTTGGTACTCGTAACCCTCACAACGCTGTAAGAGCAACAATCGACGGCTTGAAGCAGTTGAAACAGCTTTAATTCGCGGACTGGTGGCAAAAATGGCTAAAACATTCGTAGTAACTTTGAAAAAATCAACTATCAAGTGCACTCAAGACCAAAAGGACGCGGTTCGCGTTCTTGGTCTTAAGAAACTTCACCAAACTGTTGAGGTGAAAGATTCTGCAGCAGCACGTGGTAATATCATGAAAGTACAACATCTTCTTGATGTTGTAGTTAAGTAAGGAGAAGCCATGAGCTTGCTTAAAACATTGGCACCTAAGGCAGGATCCAAGCACGCTCCAAAAAGAATCGGTCGTGGTATCGGTTCTGGTATGGGCGGCACAGCGACAAAAGGTCACAAAGGTCAGTTGGCTCGCACTGGTGGAACTGTACGTCGTGGTTTTGAGGGTGGTCAAACACCTTTGCACCGTCGTCTTCCTAAGTTCGGTTTTAGCAACGTCGCGTTTGCTAACAACTTTGAGATTGTCAATATCGGACAACTTGCTAAATTTTCTGGAGAAGTAACTCCTGAATCTCTACACGCTGCTGGACTTGTGTCAAAAGGCGCTGTTAAGATTTTGGGAAATGGCGAGCTTAAAACAGCGTTGACTGTAAAAGCTCATAAATTCTCAGAAAGCGCTAAGAAAGCTATTGAAGCTGCTGGCGGCAAAGTCGAGGTAATTAAGTAGTGTCTGCAATTGAGAGCATCGCAAAGAATTCTGATCTTCGTAAACGCATCTTGTTCACATTGGCTCTTTTGGCCATATACAGAATTGGTGTACACGTTCCGACTCCTGGAGTAGACGGATCTGCGGTGCTCTCATTTTTCCAGGCACAAAGCCGTGGGATTTTCGGGCTATTTAACACCTTTACCGGTGGAGCCTTGTCTCAGTTCAGTATCTTTGCACTGGGAATCATGCCTTACATCTCCTCTTCCATCATATTCCAACTTTTGACTTCTGCGGTTCCATACCTAGAAGCTCTTAAGAAAGAAGGGGAGCAAGGTCGTCGTAAAATCAACCAATACACTCGTTATGCGACTGTTGCTTTGGCCGTTATCCAAGGTTACGGGATCAGCACATGGTTGATGAATTCCACAAGCCCAGATGGACATCCGCTAGTGATTGCTCCGACTGTGGCATTCCTTCCGTTCCAAATTATGACAATCATCACATTGACAGCAGGTACCTGCTTTATCATGTGGTTGGGTGAGCAGATCACTGAACGTGGTATCGGCAACGGTACTTCTTTGATCATCTTCACTGGTATCGCTGCTGCGATCCCAGGTGGTGCTCAACAGCTTTGGGAGCTTGTTCGTACTGGCGAAATGCGCTTTGCACTGGCTTTATTGTTGGTGGCTTTCATGGTTGCGATCATCGCAGCTGTTATCTATATGGAAGTGGCTCAACGTCGAATCACTGTTCAGTACTCTCAAAGACAAGGCGGCGGCGGAATGCAGTCTATGCAAACTCCGACATCTCATCTTCCTATTAAAATCAATATCTCTGGGGTTATCCCACCAATTTTCGCGAGCTCCTTGCTGATGTTCCCGGCAACAATGGCGCAGTTCGTGAACACACCATGGTTGAAGGCTTTGCAGGATTCTTTGAATCCTTCAGGAACGATCTTCAATATCATGTTCGTGGCTTTGATCGTATTCTTCTCTTTCTTCTATACAGAGATCGTGTTCAATCCAAACGATGTTGCAGATAATCTGAAAAAGTACGGTGGCTTCGTTCCAGGCGTTCGTGCTGGTAAATCTACTGCTGACTACATTCAAAAGGTTCTTGAGCGTGTAAACGTTCTTGGTTGTATCTATCTTTGCACAATCTGTATTCTTCCAGGCATCATGGTTAACCAATTCAACGTTCCATTCCACTTCGGTGGTACGAGCTTGTTGATCTTGGTCGGTGTTGCTTTGGATACTGCTCAGCAGATTCAGTCTCATATGATTACTCAGAAATATGAGGGCTTCCTAAAAGGAGCTAAGATCCGCAGCAGAAGGGTTCAGTTTTAATGAACTTGATCCTCTTTGGAGCCCCAGGGGCCGGTAAAGGTACTCAATCCGAACTTCTGATTAAAAGCCAGGGTATGACGCAAATCAGCACTGGCGACCTATTCAGAGCTGCCATCAAAGGGCAGACGGAGCTTGGTAAAAAAGCTCAGGAGTTTATGGATAAAGGGCAACTCGTACCAGATAGCATTGTTATCGGCATGGTCGAGGAAGTTCTCCAAAAAGGTGTAAATAACTTTATTTTAGATGGTTTCCCTAGAACTGTGGCTCAGGCCCAGGCTCTAGATGAATTACTTGTAAAAATGAATCTATCTATCGGTAAGGCGATTTTCTTGGAAGTTCCTATGAAAATCCTGATGGATAGGCTGACTGGTAGACGTGTTTGTAAAAATTGCGGCGCTGTCTATCATGTAGTCAGTAAGCCCTCCAAAGTAGAGGGTAAATGTGATTTGTGCGGTGGTGAGGTCATTCAACGGAATGATGACAAGGCGGAGGTTATCGAAACCCGTCTTAAAACTTATGAAGAGTTCACAAGCCCCCTAAAAGAGTTTTATAAAAAATCAGGCAAATATACTGAAGTGGACGGAAATAGGAATACCGAGGAAGTCTATAAAGAGATCGAAAAAATAATAAAATAGACGGCTGTATTATTTTTATCTCTAGACTTTGTTGTTTATCGGTGTTAGCGTGCCGAACCGCGTTCGTATTTTTGCTGGAATTTTCACTTTTTTGAAGTGAAAAAAATAGCGTATGGGAAGACATTATGAAAGTAAGACCATCAGTTAAGAAGATCTGTAATAAGTGTAAAGTTATTAAAAGAAAAGGCGTTATTCGCGTTATCTGTGAAAACCCTAAACATAAGCAAAGGCAGGGCTAATCATGGCACGTATCCTTGGTGTCGACTTACCTAGAAATAAGCGCGTTGAAATCGCGTTGACTTATATCTACGGCATTGGCCGTCCTCGTGCTGCTATGATCTGCAAGCAAGTTGGCATTCCTTCTGAACTAAGAACTGAAGGTTTGACTGATGAGCACATTGCTAAAATCCGTAGTATCGTTGAAGCTAACTTCAAAGTTGAAGGTGACTTGCGTCGTGAAATCGGTCAGTCCATCAAACGTTTGATGGATTTGAACTGCTTCCGTGGTATCCGCCATCGTAAAGGCTTGCCTGTTCGTGGTCAGAACACTCGTTCTAATGCACGTACTCGCAAAGGTCCTAAGAAGACGGTAGCTAACAAGAAAAAAGCCGTATAAAGGTCGTGTAAATGAACACTGATAATAAAGCAAAAACTGTTGCTAAGAAAAAAGTTAAAAGAAACGTTCCCCAAGGGAACTGCTATATCCAAGCTGGTTTCGGTAACGTTATCGTAACGATGACTGATCCAAACGGAGCTACGGTGTCTTGGTCCTCTGCTGGACACCTCGGTTTCAAAGGAAGCCGTAAAGGTACTCCATTTGCAGCTCAATTCGCGGCAGAAGACGCTGCAAAGAAGGCTATGGAAGCAGGAATGAAATCTGTGGACGTTTATCTGAAAGGACCAGGCGCTGGTCGTGAGCCTGCAATTCGTGCATTAGCTGCTACAGGAATGAGAATCTTGTCTCTTAAAGATATCACACCTGTTCCTCATAACGGTTGCCGTCCACCTAAGCGTAGAAGAATCTAAGGAGTATATCGTGAGCTGCATTAACGAAAGCGTTTGTAAGCTTTGCCGTCGCGAAAACGTGAAACTTTTCTTGAAGGGTGATCGTTGTTACACAGATAAGTGTTCTTTCGAAAGAAGACCTTATCCTCCAGGACAACATGGTCAATCTCGTTTGAAGTTCTCTGAATTTGCACTTCAATTGCGTGAAAAACAAAAAACTAAGAGATACTACGGTGTTTCTGAAAAACAATTTGTAAAATATGTATCTGAAGCCAACCGTTCAAAAGAATTGACTGGTACTGCGCTTCTTAAGTTCCTCGAGACAAGACTTGATAACGTTGTCTACTCTTTGGGGTATGCTAACTCTCGTCGTGAAGCAAGGCAGCTTGTTAAACACAACCATTTCTTGTTGAATGGTAAGAGAGCTAACATTCCAAGCATCATTGTAAATAAGGGTGACGTTATTACAGTTGCGGAATCAAGCCGCGAAGTTGCTAAGATCCAAGCTGCTGTTCAATCAGTTGCTCGTAGATCTGTGCCAGCTTGGCTTGAAGCTGATCATGCGAAATTCACTGGAACTGTTAAAGATCTTCCAAACCGTGAAGATGTAACAGTAGCAGTTGAAGAGAACATGATCGTTGAATACTACTCAAGATAATTTTACCTCTCGGGGGAAGCATGCAAGAGCACTATTATAAGTTCTGGAGAGAGATGATCAAACCAAAGGGATTTGAGGTTGATCGTGATACTCTTCGTGATGACTACGCTAAATTCATTATCCGTCCCCTCGAAAGAGGTTTTGGGGTTACTCTTGGTAACTCCCTAAGAAGAATTCTTCTTAGCTCAATGATGGGTTCTGCAATTACAGCTGTTAAGTTCGAAGGCGTATTGCACGAGTTCACTACGATCCCAGATGTTCTTGAGGACGTCACTGACATCATCTTGAACCTCAAAGAAGTGCGCTTCAAACAATATACTGCAGACTCTTTGACTTTGAAGATCTCTAAAAAAGGTCCAGGTAAAGTAACTGCAGCTGATATCCAAACTACAGATAAGATCGAAGTTTTGAACCCAGATCTTCCAATTGCTACTTTGGGCGCGAATGCAAACTTCAATGCAGAAATCGTTGTTAGTTTCGGTCGTGGCTATGTTCCAGTAGAAAACAGAGAAACTGATCTTCCAGTTGGCTTTATCGGCGTTGACGCTCTTTACAGCCCTATCAGAAAGGTAAACTACAATGTTTCCAATGCACGTGTTGGTCAAAGAACTGACTACGATGCTTTGACTTTGGAAGTTTGGACTGACGGTTCTTTGAAACCAGAAGAAGCGGTAGCTCTTTCATCTAAAATCATGAAAGAACAACTGCAAATCTTCCTTACTTTCGATGAGACTATGGAGCCTGCTGAAGAAGCTCGCGAAATGGGTTCTCCAACATTGAATGAGAACTTGTTCCGTTCTGTTGATGACCTTGAGCTGTCTGTTCGTTCTGCAAACTGCTTGAAAAACGCTAACATCCGCTACATCGGTGAGTTGGTTGTTCGTTCTGAAGCAGAAATGCTTAAGACTAAAAACTTTGGTCGTAAGTCTTTGAACGAGATCAAAGAGATCTTGGGCGAAATGGGTCTTGGTTTGGGTATGAAGATCGAAGGCTGGCCTCCAGCTGGTTGGGACCCAAGTCAACCTCCTCAAAGAGAGAGACTCAACAGTAATAAAATACCACTAAGGTATTTTATCGCATCAGCCCCCGCAGGGGGTTGAGGGCAGGAGCCCGAAACAATCTAAAAGCGGCACCATGAATGGTGCTTGAACACGCGGCCCTGCGGGGCTGCGAGGGCTCGGAGCCCTGAAAAAGCAACACTCGACCAAATTGACCAAAAGAGTGTTCTATCGTGTTGATACCTGATACGGTCAGCACGTTTAAACCGGAGAATAAAATGAGTTCACACAGAAGAAGAGTAAAACATTTTGATCGTAAATCTGGCCCAAGAAAAGCTTTGTTGAGAGGTCTTGTGACTTCTTTGATCGAGCACGGCCGTATCACTACAACTGTTGACCGTGCTAAAGAAGTACGTCGTCACGTTGAAAAAGCGATCACACTTGGTAAAAAAGGTGACTTGGCTACAACTCGTTTGTTGCTTTCTCGTTTCCCAAATAAAGAAGCAGTTGCGACTATCGTAAAAGATTTGTCTCCACGTTTCAAAACACGTCCTGGTGGTTACACTCGTATCATCAAGATTGGTCGTCGTCCTGGTGACACTGCTGAGATGGCATTCCTTGAGTTCGTAGACTACGATTTCGAAGCTAAAACTGCGAAAACTGAAGAAGCAGCTCCGAAAGCGAAAAAAGCTGATGCTAAAACTGCAAAACCGGCAGTTAAAGCAAAAAAAGCTTCTACTAAGCTTGTAGCAGCGAAGAAAAAAGCTGTTAAAAAGACTCAAAAGAAAGCAAGAGCAGCAGCTCGCGCTTAATTGAGACTCAAAGATAGATCTTTTAAAAAGGCTCAAGGAAACTTGGGCCTTTTTCTTTTTGAAGATCTTTCTGAGTCAGTTACCTCAGCAGACAAAACGGGCTCTTTTCTGCGATAGATCGTCACAAATCTTCCAAATGAATCTTAATAAAAGGCAGAGAATGCCTGAGCAGTGCAAGGGCTTCCTTGGACTGCGTCTTGCCAACCATCGCGGGGACTTCTATTTTGAAGGGGTTCTTGTCTATCTGCTGGAGGTTCTATGAAACAACATCTGAAAGCCTTTGTTATTGTCGCGGTTCTCGCCATGGCAGGACTGTGGGCCTATAGCACTTACTTTGCCAGTAAGTTGAATCAGACGCCTTCTGATTACTCAACAATTGAGGCAATGGAAAAAGAGGGTGTGGCGAGCTTTGCGATGAAGAACCTGGATGGCAAAGAGTTTCAGCTTCAGGACTACAACGGCAAAGTGGTTATCCTGAACTTCTGGGCTTCTTGGTGTGGTCCTTGTATTGAGGAAGTTCCTTCACTGATCAAGCTAGTCAAAGAATTCAAGGGCAACGTGCAGTTGATTGCGATCTCAGGTGATAGCAGTCGTGCTGACATTGATGTCTTTATGAAATCCTTCCCAGAAATGAAGGGCGAGAATATCCATATCGTCTTTGATGAGGATCGTTCTTTGATGAAGAAGTTTCAGGTCGCAAGACTCCCTGAGTCTCTGGTATTGGGAACAGATCATAAGCTAGCCAAAAAAGTTGTAGGGTCTATTGAATGGTACAACAAGGACTCTGTGGCCTACATCGAGTCTTTGCTAAAGAAGACGCAATAGCCTCTGTAAACGCACAAAACGGCCATTCTTGGCCGTTTGTCGTTTCAAGGGTCTATTAATAATGGCCACGTCTTGTGAGTCGATTTAGAGAGGACCGTATAAAGCCCTCGATCTAAGGAATTCCCTCTATACAGTCATATTGCAGGTCGATCTTTGTTCCCTCAATCAATGAATAGGTGAACTTCAGGACATTCTTATCCACTTTGTAGTTGTGAATAGAAAGCCCATCAATGCTGACTTTCAGGGAAGAAGGAACCGGTTGGCATTCCAATGTCAGGTGGGACAGAGAATTCACGATCTTATCCTTGAACGTGTTCAGATTGGCACTGTAGTCGGCGTCACAGATACTGCCCACGCCACCATCGGTCAGCTTGGAAAGCTCTTCGTAGACATGACCTGGATGGCTTGGTGACGTGTCTTTATCCTGCTCGGCCTCACAGACTGCATCACCGGGTTTTACGATGATAGAGCTAAAGGTAAAGCGAATATCCTCACCAAAGACGGATTTGGATTTAGCGACCAGGTTTTCCGGGCGATCTTCCGTCTCCATTGGTTGCAGCACGGCCGCGGCATCATTGGCCTTCACGCGGGAAGCAACACCCCCCACAGAGCGTTCGTCTTCGTCGGAAATCAGGATCACAGAAATCGCAGCTCCTTCACGATAGCATCCATGCGCATCTTTATTGACGAAATGATCATGGGCCGCCTTAATGCCTCGCTCATCCCCGGAGCTGCCGCCACCAATAGTTAAGGTATCAATGGTGGAGGTGAAAATCGTATTCAGGTTGCCAGTGCCTTTCTTCAGCAGATACGCCGGTGCGCCGGATGGGGGCGTGTAATTCGCCCAGTTATAAGGACTGCCATAGACCAGGCTTCCGCCGGAAGAAAGACCGCGTGTAGTCGTCAAACACATCTGCCAGTCGATGTTGCTGGCATCCAATGAGCTCACGAAGGTCGACATACGAGCCGCCAGCTTCTTCAGCTCAGGCAGCATGGAGTTGGAATCATCCAAGACAAACAGGAAGTCGACTTGTTTGTTTCCATAGGCCACCACTTCTGTTGTGGAGACAGTTTTGTTCGGCGGCGGTGGAGGAGTGGGAGGCGTGACGGCCGCCTTGTCCTGCTCCGGAACGGGCGCGAAGTTCATCTTCGCGCATCCCGCGGTTAGAGTCAGAACCACACAACCCAGAACTATAAAATGTGTATTAAGCGATGCTTTCATACCTACCTCTTCGTCAAGACTAGCATGAAAATGAATGCTTAAAATAGAGGCAATATCAAAAAGCGAGGAAAATTGATAAGTAAAAACAGGAAGTTACGAGTTAGCGTCGAAGCTTTCGACAGGACCTGTTGAAAGCTTCGACGAAAAAGACAGAGAGAAAAGTGACTGCTTGAGAGCTAGTCAGAAAACTGAAAAAATTTACCAGCCGAATTTTTTCTTCAACTCGTCGACAGCTTTCTGTCCTTCTTTTTCGAGTTGTTTGCGGCCTTGGTTTTCTGCATCTTTCTTGGCTTGATTGATGCGGGCTTCGGCCTGTTTTTTCTGCTCATTCAACTGAGCTTCGGCTTTTTTGACTTCGCCGTCGAGCTGACCTTTGAGTTTGTTGATCTCGGCTTCTACGCGGGCCTTCTGTTTGCCAATTTCTTCGTTCACGTAAGCTTCAATCTTCTTGCGGGCTTCATCGATCTTGGCTTGAATCTGCTTTTCAAAGCCTTTTTGTAGCTCGGGACCTAAATTCGAGTTGATGGACAAAGGCACATTCGGGAACACACCCTGGCCGTCCACAGTCAAAGTCACGACGGGGATGCCACTAAAGACCGCCTTCAGGATCTGATCCGCGATGTCGTTTTTAGAGGACACCTTATAGTCGATTTGCGTGAACTTGTTATCCATCGCAACGGTGATGTTCTTCAAAGCCACCAACTTGCCTTCAATGCCCAAAGCCCCCTTGGCTTTGTTGAAGGCAATTTCAACATCCGGTGTTTTCACCAAATCTTTGCCGTCAATGGAGTAAGAGTCGACTTTGAATTTATAGTCGATCACGCTGTCGGCTTTGGTGTTATCCAAAGACAGGCGCACCAGAAAACCGAAAATTTCTTTTGAAGGGAAGTCCCCGGCTAAAGACGCCACAGTTGGTTTTCCAATCAACGCCTGATTGGAAGTGATGTTCAGGATCTCGCCTTTGATGTTGCCAGCGTCCGGGGTCAGGCCAGCTTGAGAGCTGACACCAGTACGCTTGATCCAGAACAGCGGGTAGGAGTTCGGGCGGCCGAATTCATAGCTGATCCCTTTTTCGCGAGGATGCGGCTGAATGGCCACTTCGGCTTCTTCTGGCGATTTCTTCTTCATCAGGTTTGGTGGAATGTACTTTTCAGCCATCGCTTTGTAGCGGAAGAACTTGGCCTTGTAAGGGCCTAGGTAGCGATTGAAGATCGCCATAGACAAAGACTTGGCATCCAATTTTGGAATGCGGAAGTGCTGCTCCAAACTTTTGATGTCGGTTTTGACCTGCTTTTCAATTTCCTTGTACTGAGCTTCCAGGGCCTTCAGATCTTTTTTCAGATCGTCGCCTGTGGCCTGAACTTGTTTGTACATGGCATCGCCATCTTTGAAGACCTTATCCAGTTCTTGCAAAGAAGTTTGAAGCTCCTGAGGCGTCTTGAAGTCCTTGGTTTTGATTTTGCCCAGGCGGGCATTCAAAGCGTCGATGTCTTTACCTTGAGGCAAAGTCTTAAGACGGGCATCCCATTCGGTTTGCTTGGCCTTCAAATCCTTTTCAAATTTTTCCAGCATTGCTTTGGATGGCAATGATTCCTGCAGCTTTTGCAGTTGCACGTTGGCATCCGTGCCGGTCAGCATGGCGATCACGTCACCCAGAACGTTGTCGCCAGCTTGTTCTTTGGCTTCTTGAATGGCTTGTTCTTTGATTTTTTCGGCCATACCGGGTTCGTTGGATACGGGCTCTGGTGGCGCAACCTTGCCTGGGTGCTTTCTTTTGTTGCCGAACTCGATTTGTTCCACGGCGGCTTCATTCACAACGGCTTTGGCGCGCAACAGGGCATCCCACAACATTGAGAAGCGAATGTCGCCGATTTTGATTGAGTTGTGAGTCGGCTTTTCGGCGTCAGTGACTTCGATGCCCTGAATGCGCAAGCTGGCATTGAAGAAGCTGGTTTTCACATCTGCGATATTCACTTCAGCGCCGACGGCTTTGTATCCAGCCCACTCCATTCCGCGACGAAGATGTGTGTCGAAGAAGAAGTGGAAATACAAGCCAATCAATGCGCAGATGATCACGAAAGGAATGATGGCTTCCCAGCGGATCGGGCCTTTTTCTTTTTTCTTTTTTACGGGTGTTGTTTCTGGTGTTGTCATGATGCTGTCGTCCTATCCGTAAAGATTGTCGTAAGTGCAGTACCAGTTATAAAGCTTCGTGGCTGTGAAGGCCTTCCAGAACTTGGTGCCTTTGAATCTTGCTACCACTGTCGCACGGTATTTCAGGATCGCGATCTTAAAGCCAAAGAAGGCAAAGGGCAGAAGCAGAATGGAAACAATCATAGAGCCCATGACGATAGAGTTATTAAAACGGGTCATGGGCACAAACGGCATGTTGTACATTGTTACAAACAGCGGGCGCAGGGATTCAGTTTCCAGAACGCCTTTACCCAGGAAGTGTGCAGGTTGGTCGAACAAGAAAGCGACGAACTTAAAGAAGAACGCGGAAATAAAAGCGGCCCCCAATTGCACTCTGAAGATGAAAATCAAAGCGAAGACCAAAAGGGTTTGGATGGATATGAACGGGGCAAAGCCCAGAACCAGACCCAGTGAAAGTCCCCAGGCCAACTGGTTGGTGCCGGTGTCCGAGTTGAGGAGTTTCAGAAAGTTGAAAAGCTGCTTGAGTAACGCTGTCATGGATTCCTCCTGCAGCGATTTTAATAAGCATAAATGCAAGGCGGCAAGTAGAAACCCGAGGACACGGGAATTGGTCTGTTGTAAAGTGGAGCCCTATGTCACATCCCTTGGAGCTTTTGATTCTTGAAACAGTTCAACTGGGGGGAAGTCTTGTCTTCCTTGCAGATAAAGCTCCGTCTTCGTTGCCGGAATGGACCGCTTCTTTGCAGAAACACTTTGGGGCAGAAATTCCTTTCGCAGTCAGACGCGCTCAGGACTTGCTGGCAAGACGTTTTGTGACAAGGTCCGAAGACTTGCTTCTGGTGTTCTCTGAACAAGAATCCCTGATGGAAAGTCTGGAAGCAGGGCTTTCCGGGCAGCGAGTGTTGTTGGGTTCTGAGTCAGCGCCTCGACTGAAGGATTCCTGGGACTTTGTATTCACGGATGTGACGTCCGTTGTATGGCAGACACTTTTGCAGAACCTGAGAATGCAATGGGAACAGGCTTCTGTGATACAGGGGCTGCCAGGGGAGCACCAGGCTCCATGTCTGTTCCTGGATCGTGATAATGTCGTGGTTAAGGATGTTCCTTATAACAAGGACGCCAGTGCGGTGGTGCTGATGCCGGGGATTGGGGAGCTGATCAACAAGGCGCACGCGAAGGGTTTTTGGGTGGCCCTGGTCACCAATCAATCTGGTTTGGGGCGCGGTCGGATCGCTTGGAATGAATACCAATCTGTGCATCAGCAGATGCTGCGTCTTTTGGCCGAACAAAAAGCCTGGATTGATGACTGCGAGTGGTCGGCGTTTATTAGTGAGGCAGGCACGCAGCGAGGACGTTTGCTGGCCGGAATGAGAAAGCCCCGCAATGGGATGCTTTTGAAAATCAATGATAAGTTGAAGGCCGATATGGCGGCGTCAGTGATGGTCGGGGACAGCGCTTCGGACTTAAAGGCAGCCCACGCCGCCGGAGTGAAGAAGCTTTATTTGCTGGCCTCGGATAAAACAGCAAAGCACCAGGAAAGCCTCAAGAGCTATCAGGCTTTGCATTCGGATTTTCAATATCAAACTGTCGAAAATTTGACGGATATTTCGCTTTAAAAATTCTTGAGCCGGGGATTTCGCCCGGCCATCTGGTTACATCTTTTCTAAAGCAGACGTGCTGACGCGTTCTTTGATACGCAGATAGAAGAAAGCCCCAGACAAGCTGACAACGAAGGTCGTTACCTGGAAAGCTGTGATCACTGTCGGCCCGACTTCAGAAGTATTGCCGTTATAAAGATTAAACAGGAAATAGAAGGCGGCTTGCCCGACGCCAACACCGGCTGGAGAGATCGGGATCGCTGTGGCCATATAACCCAGTGGTGCCACCAGGAAGTAGGTTTTCGATGCAATATCGGTGAAACCCGCGGCATTGCCAGCCAGGATCAAGAACAGGATGGAGCACGCTTGTGACATCAGGCTGAGGAACAAGACCAGGATGAAGCGTTTTCCATCTTTGCCGTACAGATGCATGCTTTCATAAAGTTTCATGAACTTTTCAGAGAGTGGCAATTTGTGGATGATCTTCTTCAAGATCGATCGGTCATAGATCTTTTGTGAAAAGATCAAAGCCAGTGCCACGATAAACGCAAAGAACAGGCTTAGGATAAACCAGAACAGAGTTGTCAGTGTTGGCACGGTCAAGATGTGGTTCAGGTCATAGACCATCACCAGAAGTGCCAGCAGAACCATGGCAAACAGCCCAAGCACCCGGTCCATCAGAACGCTGGTGACGGCGACTACTTTGGACCCAGGATTTTCACGGGTAAAGTAGAAAGCTTTGATAACGTCGCCGCCGACCCCGCCGGGCATTGCAAAGTTGAAAAAGGAACCGATCAGGCTTAAACGGAAAACCTTCAAAGGACTGGCTTGGAGCCCCTGAGACTTGATCAGGGCGCGCCAACGTTCACTGGCCAGGAAAAGGTTCAGAACCACCAAAAGCAAGGCCACCGAAGCAGCGGCTGGAGTCAGAAGATTTTTAAGGGCCGCAAAGTTCAATTTTCCGGATTGAACCAGCCAATAGATAATACCGGCCGAGAAAAGAATCTTGGAAGCTTGAACCAGGAGCTTTTTGGTGTGTTTAACCATAGGGGTTTGTCTTACTTGAAAACAGGGCAGAACTCCAGAAAAATGGCTTGTTAGGGAAGCTCGGTTTTTTTGACCAATCGAGCCATGAGATGACTATAAAATACTCATAAGAAGGCTTCAGTGATAAAAATGGGGTTTTTCCAGTGTTGGAGGTCGTCTTGATACCAGTAATCCTATCCGGTGGCAGTGGAACGCGATTGTGGCCCGTATCTCGTCAGCAGATGCCAAAGCAGTTCTGCGATATCTTTGGTGAGCCCTTGCAGACCCTGACCCTGAAAAGATGCCTGCGTATGGGGACTCCGTGGATTGTGACTTCCAAGGCGTTGCAGACCCTGACAGAGCTGAATCTTAAACAGAACAATGCCAAAGACGTGCAAGTCGTTTATGAGCCTGTGGGCAAGAATACGGCTCCTGCAATCGCGGCTTTGTGCAAGCTTTTACTTGAACAGGGCAAAGGTTCCGAGGTTGTCGGAATCTTTCCGTCGGACCATCTGATTGCCAAAGATGACACCTTCCTGAAGGTCGTGGAGTTTGCAACAGCTGTGGCGCAAGAAAATCGCGTCGTCACGTTGGGGATTACTCCATCCTATCCGGAAACGGGCTATGGTTATATTCAGACCAAAGCAGTCAGTCTGAAGGATGGTCCGGGGTTGAAGGCTTATTCTGTTGTGAAGTTTCATGAAAAGCCGGATCTGCAGAAAGCCAAAGAGTTTATTGCTCAGGGCAGTTTCAGTTGGAATGCGGGAATCTTTGTTTTCAAAGTGTCTCACATGGTCAGCCTGTTTGAAAAACATCAGCCGGAATTATGGAAGCAGATTTCTGTGTTGAAGGCGGATGCCTCTAATTTGGGTGAAGTCTATGCTCAGGTGCAGAGTATTTCCATCGACTATGCGATTATGGAAAAGCTGAATGATCAGGAATTAGCATGCGTTCCGGCGGATTTTGGCTGGAATGATGTGGGCTCTTGGGATGCTGTTGCAGCTTTGCAAAAGGGCCAGGACATTATCAACGTCAAAGGTCAGGAAAATTTTGTCTTTGGCGATCCGGCGAAGAACTATTCCATGATTGGCATGGAGGATGTGATTGTCGTGGATACCAAGGACGCCTTGATGCTGGTTAAAAAAGGCCAGTCTCAGGATGTGCGCCATGTGGTTGAGAAGCTAACACAGCAACAGTCGCCTTTGGTGAAAGAGCATGTGTTTGAGTATCGCCCTTGGGGTTATTTTGAGATTCTGAAAGATACCGAGAACTTTAAATCCAAGGTGATTCGCGTGAATCCGCATTCCCAGTTGTCTTATCAATCCCATGCCAAACGAGAAGAGCATTGGACCATTACACAGGGCTCGGGGGAAGTGGTGCTGAACGATCAGGTGATTCCGGTGAAAGCGGGAAGTCACATTCATATTCCACTGGGGGCAAAACATCGTATGCGTAACAACTCTGGCGAAATGTTGGAGTTTGTCGAGGTTCAATTGGGAACCTACTTCGGTGAAGACGATATCGTCCGGTACCAGGACGACTACAAAAGAAACTAATAAGAAATAAAAAAAGGCCCATCTGAAGAGAGGGCCTTTTTTATTTTAGTTAAGCCTTAATTATTTAGCTGGAGCGGAAACGGCTGTTTGGCCTTTTCTTACGCTTTCCTCTTCATCTGGCAAGTCGATGTCTTCATCATCCTTTTCAGCCGCTGTTGGCTGAACTTCCTGAACCGTTGGATCTTGCACTGCAGATGAGATCAGATCTTTGTGGTAAGCATAGATCAGGCCGCCTTCTTTGAAGTTGGTCAGCATCTTTCTGATGATCCCTGGAGCAACGGCAGGACAGCCCCAGCTGCGGCCCAAACGGCCTTGAGCTTTTACATAATCTTCAGAAACATAGTTAGCAGCATGAACGACGATGTCACGTTCTGCAGCTTTGCTGTTAGAGGCTTCCAGGCCGTACAGATTCAAAGATTCACCGTGGCCACCGAAGTAAGTATTGCCACCAATGTACATGCCCAGGGAAGACATTTTAGATCCATCGATATTTGAGAACTTGGCAGCAACACGAACACCAGATCCTTTGCCGTGAGCGACAAAGTGTTTGGAAATAGCGCCGTCTTTAAGATTCATCACATACAGGCGTCTTTCGCTGGAGGGTTTGGAGAAATCGATAATCGCTACGAATTCATTGCGAATTTTAACTTCACGGTCATCCATGAAGGTCTTTTCTTTGCCACGGGTTTTGGAGCGGACTTTGATGGTTTTTCCGGCATTAACATCCAGGAACTCGAAGGTTCTTTGTACGGCGGCTTCGGGGACTCCCTGTTTGACAAACATATCATAGATGCGAACGTCTTTGACCTTCCTGTCATACAGGCTTTCAGCAAAGCTTTGTGAGCTGATCAGGGTGATTACAAGGGCTGTGACTATCTTTTGCAAATTCATTTCAGGTCCCAACTTTCCACTTACGTTCGGTTACGATTCCGGTTTTTCTCTATACAAGGCACGTGCCATGCTTTGGGGGCTTATGGACCCCCTTATTTTGAGCTGATCCTGGCTGGGGTGCCGTATCTGGGCTCTGTGTGCAGAAGATAGTCAGGGGTTTTCAGGGTTGGCAATATGCTCTTAAACAGTTTTCCGAGTTCGTGATTGAGGCCCCGCCGGGGCTGGAGATATGAATGTTCGAAACCCTAAAAGGAGCATTTATGAAAACCTTGCTAGTGATAGCAATGACCCTTTTTGCAAGTATGAGTATGGCCGCGAAGACCTATCAGGTGACGGGGCCGATTCTGGAATTGTCGGATTCAAGAATCGTCATTCAGAAGGGGAGTGATCGCTGGGAAATCGAACGCAACCCCAACACGCGCGTGACGGGAGATTTGAAAGTCGGAGAAAAAGTGACCATTGAGTACACCATGGCCGCCGATGCGGTGGAAGTGAAGCCCACTTCTAAAAAGAAGTAGTCCTGTGATCAGCTCCACCCTGATGTGTTGTCGGGGTTGGGAGCTTTGTTGCCAGTACGAAATCTAGTTGATCGAAACGTAATTCATCTTACAGCAAACGAGATTGCTAGGAGAATCCCACGTCGGATATCTATTCTGATGCTTGATAAATCAAGGTAGGTGCCAATGGCGATTCTTAAGAAGTCTTTGATTTCGACGTTTATTGCGGTTCATGTGATCATGATGGTTACTGCAGCCCTTCCCGATCGAAGTGCGGTTGGGGATCAGGTTTTGAGGTTCTTGTCTCCCTATCAGGTCTTCTTTGGCCTGGATCAGACATGGAGCATGTTTGCCCCTAATCCCGCCTCTGTGAACTCTTATTTGACAGCGACTTTGACTTTTAAGGACGGCTCCACGGAACGGTGGACCTTTCCACGAGCTTCGCAACTTGAGGCGATGGAGCGTTTTACTGCGGGTGAGCGGTATCGCAAATACCAGCAGGAAAATCTTTTGCCGATGGAAAAGGAAGAGCTGTGGTTCGATCTGTCCCGCTATGTGGCCCGAGAGGTTGCAGCCATCGAGCAGCAGGGGCGCGGACGTGAGCTGCAGGAGCTTTATTTCTATCGTCACTTCAATGTTGTGCAGCCGCCAGCACAGGCATTTATTCCACATGGTCAGTTGAGCACCCAATACAATACTGAGACTGTCTTCCACTTCAAGCCCACGGGAGGGCCCCGCTATGAAGCTAGCAACAATCACTAAATCACTGAATGATTTCTTCTTTAAGCCTCAGCCAGCTCACAGTGTGGCTCTGATGAGAATTCTTTTTGGCGCAGTCCTGCTGATTAATTGGTATATGATCTGGAGCCACCTGGAAACCTTCTGGGGAATTGACGGCTTGTTTTCGATGGAAAGTGCTTTGAGGTACAGTCATCCCTATCGATTCAGCCTGTTTGAGTTATTGCCACCGGATGCCCGGGTTCCGATATTGCTGGCACTGGTGAATTTGGTGGCAGCTCTTGGGGTCTTTTTTGGGTTGTTCACAAGAACCTCTATTGCGCTGGCCTTTTTTACATTGCTATCCTTCCACAACAGAAACGTCTTTATATTAAACAGTTCTGATATTGTAATCAGGAACTTTGTCTTTCTGCTGTTTTTCACTCCATGTGCGGATCTGTATTCTTTGGATCGCTGGATTGGGGTGAAGCGGGGGACAGTGCCACGGATACCGGTTGAAAAGAGTCCCTGGGCCCTGCGCTTGATGCAGATTCAGTTCAGCTTGATCTATATTGCGACAGTGATGTTTAAAATGAAGGGCACAATGTGGGCCGACGGCACGGCGGTTTACATTGCGACTCGTTTGGATGAGTTTGTAAGAATGCCATTGGAGCTTTTGAATAACCTGGTCATTGTCAAGTTCCTGACTTGGTCCACGCTGGCGGTGGAGTTTGCCTTGGGAACCCTGGTTTGGATCAAAGAATTGCGCTATTGGGTGCTTTTAGCGGGCATGGGATTGCATCTCGGTATTGAGGTCACCATGAACATCCCAATGTTTGAATGGGTGATGATCTTTTCCATGCTGTGTATGGTGGATTCTCGCGATATTCAGTCATGGTTGCGGTCCGCAAAGGAAGGCCGTTTGTTCGAGCGAATTCACTGGCCTTCCTGGTCTTTGCGTCTTGCTAAGGGTAAATAGCCTTTAAAGGTTTGTGATCGTTTTCAGGCGCCATGCTTGAAGACGGTCTATCCAAATCCTTATGTCTCTTGAGTCCACCATGCTGATCATTAAAACAATCATGGCCCATTCGAAGATCGGGATCGACATCGTGTATTCGATACCCAGATGAAAGCCAACTCCAGCCAGTAAAATCCAATAGCGTAGTTCTTTGATCCACACCAGGGTTCCCAAGGCGATCTCGATAGCAAGAGTGGACCAGGTTAACAGTTTGATAAAGAGCATGCTGTTAAGCAAGGGAAGTTCGAAGCGGATAAAATCATCCAAACGAGTGGCGATGTAAACAGCTGTGCCATCGACCCAGCGGTCGCCTTTGATTTTAAATAGGACAGTCGCTATATAGATGATACAGAATTGAATCTGAATCAAGCGCAGGGCCCAGGGACTCTTTTCCAGTGGCACCTCAGGGGCGCGTCCTTGTTGGCGCAGGCGCCAGCGATCCACCGACAGCCAGTCACCGCAATGAGTGAAAAAGAGGAAGAACAAAAAGATCCGAAGCACTGAATCGGCACTGTTCAGAATGAACCCATTGCGATGATGGAATGAAATCAGTGTGACAAAGGCAAAAAAGATGGATGTGCGAGTCCGGGCTCCGACGATAATTCCCAGGACTGCCAGCAGATTTACGAAGGCCAGAGTGCTGGTGACCTTGGCGCTGTTTGGTAAATAGTCGAATAAAGAAAAGCGCAGGGGATTGCCAAACTGCTGCGCGGTTTGCAGGGAAACCATGCCATTAGGTCCATACAAAATATCCATATCGGTGTAAAGCATTACCCAATTGAGCAGCAGCAGTATCCCCAGTCCGATACGCAGCAAGGCCACGCTATAAACTGGCTGTGGAGCAAAGAGAAATTCATCAATGGCTTTGCTGATTGTTTTGAGCTTCATAGCGGATCCTCTCGTAAGTTGGGACATAGTGGAAGACTTGGGTCACATCGAATCGTTTGCTGCGCTGCCCGTGAGGAATAAATGCGCCCTCAGGTGGCAGTTGAACGCGACTTTCAAAACGTTTGAATTGAATTTCTTTTAGGGTACGACCGGAGTTTTTGCTGACCTCCTGTAGCATCACTTCACGGGTGATGTAACGGGATAGATCGAACCAGACCAAGTCGTTGTGCTCAGGCAGCAGGGTTTCCTGTCCCAGGATACGATAGCGGTCGCCGGTCAGAAGCTTTCTATAAAGAGGCATTTCATTCGGGCGGGGCAGTTTCCATACACCAGAACTGCCGTCATCGAAAAGTAGATCGGCTTCGATAAAGGCTGTGGTGTTCATGGGGTTTGGAGCAAACATGGACCAAGGCTGATACAGCATTCCCAAAGCCTGATAGCGCGAAACCAAAGAGATGAATTTTTTTCCTAGCGCACTTTGATCGGGAAGTCCGTCGGCAATCATGATTCCCACATTTACTGTGAAGAAAATTAGAATCAGAACCTTTTTAATCGGAGGAATTAACGTACGTAACGTTTCCAGTTGTTTCATAGGCTTTCTCCGTTGATTTAAGGTCTTGAGTATTAACATAGAAGATTTGAAAACGTGCTTTACGCTTTTGCAAGCTCGGTGGGTTCTACCGAGGAAAGACATTTCTGTTTGGCAAGAAACGCACTCTTCAGTGAGCTTTTTGGGGAAAGAGCAACTTGTTTGTTGAGCGTGTTTTCACTCTGAAAAATGTCAAATTAATGCCTGGCTTTGGGCTTCTAGGTAAGACTGGGGATGCCACTGTGTCATTAGGCAAACCTGGATGTGTCAATTAAATGGCTGAAATTATTGTTTATGTAAGTGTCCAAAAAAACCCATGCGTTCTAAAAAAATTAGTCAGTTTATAAAAATAGAACACCCCGGGGGATTGGAGTTGCTGGTCGCGACTTCACAATGAGGTGTTAAAAAAAAGGAGAACGCAATGATTGGTAAGTCAAGGAAGGTTGTTTTCTTGGCGGGATTGTCGATGCTGGCAAACGTCGCATTTGCGAAAACGTCGGCAACTACAAACGCAAAGAATGAAACGCGGCATGTACTTTCGGATATAAAAGGGGAGGGTGGATTTGTAAATCTCAACTCGTCAGGCAGCCGTGCGAAAAGTATGTGTCTGATCAACAAGGCATGGGTTCCGTGTGAGGGATCGCCGTCCATTCAGGCCGTTGGGAACAATGGGAATAATGGCAACAATGGCAATAACGTTAACAACGGTAACAACGGCAATAACGTTAATAATGGGAATAACGGTAACAACGTAAATAATGGCAACAATGGCAATAACGTTAACAACGGCAACAACGGTAATAACGGAAACAACGGGAATAACGGCAATAACGGCAATAACGTAAATAACGGCAACAACGGTAATAACGGAAACAACGGGAATAACGGGAATAACGGTAACAACGGGAATAACGGAAATAACGGAAACAACGGAAGTTACGGTAACAACGGAAATAACGGTAACAACGGAAATAACGGAAACAACGGGAATAACGGAAACAACGGGAACAACGGGAATAACGGAAACAACGGGAACAACGGGAATAACGGAAACAACGGGAACAACGGGAACAACGGGAACAACGGGAATAACGGGAACAACGGGAATAACGGGAACAACGGGAATAACGGAAACAACGGGAACAACGGGAATAACGGAAACAACGGGAATAACGGGAATAACGGGAATAACGGAAACAACGGGAATAACGGAAACAACGGGAATAACGGTAACAACGGGAATAACGGTAACAACGGGAACAACGGAACCAAGGGGAACCATGGCTCTACCGGCTATTCTACGGGTTACACGACGGGACATTCCACAGGGTACTCTACGGGCTATACAACTGGCCATTCTACAGGTCATACGACCTATAGCACTGGGTATACCACTGTAACGACAGCCACAACTTACGGTCCAACATCCACGTCGACGGCAACCACTTATGGTCCGACGTCTACTTCGACTGCAACGACTCGTGGTGAAGATACGGTGTCCACGTCGACATCGACGTCCACTTCAACTTCTTCCTCCTCGACGGGGGAATCGACTTCCAGTGCAAGCAGCAGCTCGTCCACTGGTTTCGATGACGAGGATAAAAATGAGTTCAAGGCCAAGTTGAAACCTTTGTTCCACTTGAGTTTTGACTATGGTCAATACATCGTCAACTTGACGCCACACTTCCGCAACGTTCAGCCGAAGTCCATCGTGAAGTACGATTACAGACCAAGCGCCGACACTTTGATCTATGGTGACTATCGTGATGGTTTCCAAAAAACTGTCTATGGTTCCATCGAAGTGGGCTTGGGGGCTCAGGTGCGCTTCTGGTTCGATAATGCATCAGGCTTGCGTCAGCACTTCTGGGGCTATGTCGGAGTTCTGCCAATTATGGGTAAAGAAACAGAGTCTGTTCGTTATGTCAGTACTCTGGAAAAAGCCCGCAATATGGGTGGACGCTGGCAGATTCCTAAAGATGCAAGTGATCTGGATGCTTGGGATCCAGGTGATAGCATCACGTACATTGGACATGGTGGCATTATCTTCTCTGCCGGGGCCGGATTCGGACCAATCGGAGCGGGTGTAGCTAAACTTGCCAATGGTACATGGGAAACTTATGTCGAAAAAGTGGGCTCTGACCAGGCGTACGTGAAAATGACCAAAGGTAAGCTGAACAGCTTCTCTATGTTCACAAACGTTTCTATCCTGACTTTGAGCTTGAATGAATTCCGTTATGCTGATGATGGCTTCTCATTCCTGTTTGACCTGTCTTCCGACACGGGTCGTAAGGCTTATGAAGACGTTATTCGCGGAAACGTTCTGGCATCCGAAAACTTTGCGACACAAAAACCAAAAAATCTGGTGGAACGTGCTCCTGTGTTGAAAGTGGAAACATTCCGCTCTGTCTCTACAGGCCGTGTGGTCAGCAAATCGCTGTCTATCCCAATTATCTGGGACAAAACATACAGCAAAGGCAAAGTCAGCTCCTTCACAACATCCGATATGCATTTGGATCGCAATACCGCGGTTGTGCATTACGGTATCTTCTCTGATTCCGAGGATTCTCGCTTCTGGTTCAAACATAAAGAAAAAGACTTTATGTTCTACGGCGCGAAATACTCTGTTCAGAACTGGGACAGCAAGGCCCGTATGGAAAGCATGTTCGGTACTTACTCTTATGCCTTCAAGCATGAGCAAAGTAACGGCAGCCGCTTGAAATCTGGTATCTATGCCCTTGTGAAGAAAACAGGTATTGATTCGTTGATGGTCGGTGTTCCGGATCACGATCTGGGCTACACAGGCATCGAGTTCAACGTGAACTTCGATGACACGAACACAATGAATTTGATGAAGGCTGCGCAAAGCTTGAGTCAGGATGCCTTTATCGACAAGGCAACAGATATGATCTATCCATACTTCAACGAGCGCAACGATCCATATGATTTGTGCATGATTGATGGTGGTGGACGTCTGCCAGGTTCCTGCCTGAATACGACAATTCGTAAAACGGCTGAGGCTGCAAGTAAAATGTACTATGCTCTGAAGACCATGTACAAAACCATGAATTCAGATCCTAAAGCATTTGCATCTGCCTACGGCACGTTCGGTGAAGGCATGTCCGAGAACTTGTTCACATTCCGTGCAGCTATGCAGTTGGCGGGTCCGGGCGCAGCGATCGACTATCTGGTGGAAGGTACACATATCAACATGTACTTCCGCGAGTGGACTGTCGACAGATCCGGTCGTTGGGTTCCAGCGATGCAGTCACCTAAATACAAAGGTCTGCCGTTCGAACCAGCAACTCGTCACTCTCGAGTGCGCGGTATGATCATCGGAAATTCCGATGCAGGCAAAGTGCCACACATGAGTCCTGTGACGTTCTAGTTGTTCGAATAAAAAGAAGAAACTCTGAAGAGGCCGCTGGGGAAACCAGCGGCCTTTCTCATTCCTGGGGGTGGAGGGAAGTAAAGTTACAAATCCATTAATTGCAGATTCGTATTTTGTGATTTTTTGAAAACGGCAGGTAGAAGTAATTACTCAAAAAGTTTTTTTGTTTTTCCAATCAAGGAAATCAGAAAGGGAAATTATGAATATCAAGATGCTTCTTGGTGGTTTGCTTCTGGTGACGTCAATGCAGGTTAGTGCGAGTGAGTTTGACAGCGGCAGCGACGAGTTTACTCCACGTCCTCTACCTCAATACTCTGAGGCGGAGCTTCAGAAAAAAATCGAAAACGAGATGGCCGTGGCGTGTTCTGGCAATCTTTGTAAAATTGTGGGGCAGGACAGCAGCGGATCTGGCTGGAACGTGCAATTCCAGGTGGGCTATGGCCGTGCTAACGGCGGTAATGGCGATACCATTTATATTGGCGACTATGATGGTGGCAATACTAACAACGGTTTCGCCAGTATCACAGTCACATACAAAAACTATAAATGCCGTTCCAACCTTCTCGTGACACCCGCGGTCTATCGCTTTGTGAATACCTATCTTTACAACATGGTGAACTCTGACGGATCTGTGAAAAGAAATTTCTCTCCGGCGGATCAGACTGTCGTTCTTTTCTATACGACGATGTTGAACAAAGTCAGCTCTTGCGGCAGCGGCATGAACTAAGAACGTTTTTTAGGGGACAGAGTCTATGGCTAAAAGTTTAATTTTAAGTTTACTGGTTTTTGGGATGGCAACGGGTGCTTTTGCGCAAGTGGCTTCGCCTACAGCGTTGAATAAGCTGCGAATAACCAACCGGGCCCAGTGTGCCGTAGACTCTGAGATTCCAACAGAGTCCGCATTTATCGTGGTTGACGGGTACAATGCTGGAAAGATGGTCTATTCCCTTGGGAAAAATATCGGCGCTAATGCCGAGACAATGAGTACTGAAGGTATGCAACAGTTCCGCATCGCGGTGACTCGTCTGACTAAAGTGATCATGAATAAGTTGATGGCCGGACAGTTGCCTCTTCTTCCGACGAATCTTAAGAACTCCCCTTTGACGGGCTATAACGCTATTGCGGAAAAGTGTCAGAACAAAACCTATTGTCCTGAACTGAATGGCTATCTTTCAAAAATCTGGGACAACTCAGAAGGGGCCGGATTGGGCTGGGAAAGCCTTGATAAATTCAATGGCAATCACTTCATGTCCATGAAGAAAACAGACCGGGTGGCCTGTTTCTATGTCAAAAGATTCTCGGCATTGCAGGAACAATTGAACTCTGTTGAAGTGGACAAATCTGTTCTTCTTTCTGTGGCTCAGGCCGCCCTGGCAAAAGAAAAGTATCTAACGGATTGTGAAAGCGCTGATACAACACTTGATTCACGCAATTCCATCATCCAGCTTGATTTAAAAATTCCACGTGCAGTTGAGTTTGGCTCTGTCGGTTTTGATTTTTGGAATAGCGTCAAAATCTATCTGTCTTTCGCGTGGAGATATTCCAATATTCCACTTCAAGTGGCGCCCGAATACGGTCAGATGTTCCGCTCTATCGCGCTTGAAGAATCTATCATGATGATTCCGAACGGTTGTAAAAGTATCGAAAAACCCGAGTGTGATGCTGCGACTCTTTCCATGAACAGCATCCGCGAGCTGGCACGGCCAGATGGGGATAACACCGAACACAAAAAAGAAGTTCCCCGTGGTCCGGAAGACGATGTGGTAAACCGTGGTGCTCGTGATGTAAACGACGACTTTCTGGGTACGCGCAGCTTTGATGATGCTTCTGATTGGGTCGAGAACTTCCGTAAAAACTATGTTTCCGCCCGTGGTTCCATGAAAAATCGCGTTCAAAGCGCCATTCAGTTCCTTAATATCATTGGCGGAGCGATGACTCCCGCAGAACTGACCGAGTTCGTCAGACCCCTGGCCTTTGCTAAAACATACTCCAGTCAGCACCGTGACGAGCTTTACTATCTTTGTACTGAAGCCCGTCTGGCGGGGGATCAGCGCCTGGACTTTATGAAAACGGGCATCGATAAGGTTCAACAACTGGAGGTCATGCAGCGCTCTTTCCAGGGCTCACAGGTGCAGCTTGCCGACGCGACTCGGTACTTCGACAAAGTGGCCGAAAATATTGTTTCTTTCTGTGACAGCCTTGAACGTGAGAAAATCTGGAATGTCTCTGGTTATACAGTGAACAGAAGTGGCTTCCATGCCTGGGCCCGGGAGCTTCTGCAAATCGCGCCTCCGGCCACAATTGCAGCTGCAGATGTGCAGCCTATGAAGTTCGGAGCGCCCCTGCTGGTCTGGGATGCGTCCCGGGTCAGCGATCCAGGTAATTCTATTTGTGCTTCGGCAATTGATTGTTCTCGTAAGTTGATCAAATCCATGGTCGACCTCTATGCGGTAGCCAAGTATGCCGATGCATTTCTGCCGGTGAATTCCACTGTTTCTACTCCGGATGTTTTCAATCCTTATGCGGATTTGAAGGCGTGCAAGGTCTATGACCCTTGGTTCCAGACTCGTCGTGCGAACAAACGTCTGGTGGCGGATCTGGCTAGTACGGCTTTGTTTGGCTGGAACGCCTTACCTCTTTATATCGATGTTGATTTCAAACCACCCAAAGTCACCAGTTTGAATGCGCTGATCAGAAATGGCGCTGTGAAGTTTGATCCGAAAATTCAAAAAGAAAAAATGGAAGTGGCTTTGCTTGCGGACTTCGGCCCTTTGTTGGGGGCTCCATGCGCAGTCTCGATTGCACCCAATAGCGCCAAGGATTTCAGCTTCTATGCGTTTAACGGAATTTCAGTAAACTATTGCAAGATTCGTGATGGTGGTGATGTTGTCGGTCGTTCTCCTGGCGAGATGGTCAGTACTCCGCCGAATAGTAAGTCTTATTGTGGAGGTTGCTCTATCAATTTCGTCGGTGTGGCTGGTGGTGCGGCTGTTTCCAGCGGTGGCATGCCATTGAATCCGATCAAATTGGGTGTGTATCTGTTCCGCAGTATCCATCGCTACATCACCGCCAAAAAAGACAAGGTGAACATTCCTCGTCTGCAGGAAATTGACGTCAATCAAGTCGTGGCGACTTACAAACGCTACGGCGGCATCCCTGATCACTGTGTGGATCAGTTGGGCGCGGGTGTGGGTTGCTATCAGAATATCTGTGCGGCGAAGGCTGCCGACTATTTCGAGCGCTACACCGGTGAAAAAGTCAAACACCTGGAGCTGGAAGAGTTGACAGATGGCAACGGCAATATCGTGCCATCATCTGGCGTGATCATTCAATCCGACTATTGTGACGGCAAGGTGCGGGTTCGCTACAGCTGTTCTGAGGACGGCAAAAAGTTCAAAACATTTGAAAAGTTCGGTGGCATGTACGGCATGAGCAAGGATTGCCGTCAAACCATCGGCCATAACATCTGGGGCTTCTAGTGAAAAAGTGGATGGGTGTTTTACTGATATCAGTTTTTCTGATTGCCAATCAGGCCTCGGCCTTTCTTGTGGAAAGTAGTTATATGAAGCAAGCGGGTGGGCAATATGTGAAGGTGACAAAGGTCACCTGTGACACGGCTTCGTCGTCAGACTGTCAAACGCTGTGTCAGAATCCAACGACGTGCCAGCGGCCAGAACCCTATTGCCGTAATTGTGCCGGAACTACGTCGCCGCTGCTTCGCCAGCTATTCACAGAGATTTCCAAATCCTATGCAATTTCTCAGGAGCTAAATGACCGGCAGATGCTGGTGAAATATCTGGCAACTGAAAAGTACGTTCTTTTGGATATCAAGAGTGTCTTTAACTACTACACACCAGTGGGAGGCGAGGCTTTCGGGAAAGAGCTTGGCTTCTTCTGCGGTGATGCTGCGGAAAGCGCGCTGTTGGCTGTAAAGCTGGATGAGGTTCATCAGCCGATGGCTTTAAGTTATGTGCTTTGTCGCAACAATATCGGACAAACCTCTGCCTTTGAGGTGAAGCCTCGTCAGCCGGGCATGGGAAGTCGTCCTTTGACCGCCCCATTAATATTTAACTTGAACTGAGAAATCAGTTTTTACAACAACACCCTTAAGTGGGAAAAGGAGACAACATGAAACGTTTGGTTAAGGCGGTTGCAACAGCTGCCGTCACCCTGATGGCATTCCAGGCGAATGCAATTCAGGTCAACTACAGCTTCCGAGTGAACAGCTCGGGTCCAAGTATCTATCCGTGTAATGCCGGTTTGCTGACGAAGGCTGACACGTACGGTGATAAAAAGATCTGTTATTATGAAGGCACGAACACAGCCTGTACCCCGAAGTGTGATGGGTTGGATTGTGAGGGTGGAGCTCCAAAACCGAAATTTGCTCTCATGAATTTGAATACCATGTCCACTCCGGCATTGAACACAAAAGCTGGTTGTGAGGCTGCCGGTCGTAATTGGGTTGGTACTCCAACTCATGCCAACAACGTTCCTTCCGGAGTGCTTGGCTATGAAAAAGATCAGGCTGGTCCAGGTAAATTCGTGTATTGCGATGTCAGCTGTAAGACAGCAGGCAACGTATTCAATTCTCAAGAGAGAACCTGCTCCAATCCACACAACGGCGACAACGGCGGCAATGGCAATACTTGCGTGTGCTCCACTCAAGATGGTCGTAAGTTCGGTAACTACGTTCACGCTAGCTGGACTAAGTGGGAAGATCGTCAAGATCCACACACGGATAAAGTTTCCGGTGTAAGTCCTTACTTCGAAACTCTGTTCGGTGAAGTTGATGCATTTGACCGTGTTCTTGACAAGTTGTCCTTCAACTTGGGCAGTGAAACATACAATGCAGCTTACTTTGTTGATATCTGCTACCGCGGATCTCAGATCGACTACAGCCACTACAAAGCAGCTTACAAAGTTGTTGCTGAGGCTTCTTTGACTGATATTGGCTACAAATACAACGGTAAAGGTTACAGCGATTTTGCAGACCTTGAAGTTCAAGCACACTTGATCTGTACATCACAGAAACAAGATTGCAAAGACGGAAACTGCAGCGATACTGACGAGAATCCAAATGGTGGCAACACTCCTCAGTTCAGCAAAGATCTTTATGACATCAATGATCCAGTCAGTGACCACACCAAGTATCTTGCTGGTGATGTCAAGGAACTGATCAATGGTGCTGCATTTGTTCAGTCAATTAATAAGGTCGCACCGCCGATCTATCTTGATAAATACAACAAAGGTGCAGCGGCGAAGTTCTGTAAGATTCGTTACATCTTTAAAGAAAAAGATGGCTTGAGCTCTTATCCGAAACTGCGCAAATGGCAGAAGCACGGCGCGAATATCTGCACTCATACGAAAATCGAGATGGCAGATCTGGACGGCAACTGCCCTAACTGTAAATAGTGAGTTCTAGTTGGAAGGAGTCAGATATGACTAATATTGGTGGTTCTTTAAAAAGTGAGTTACGGATCTTGGGACATCTGCTCCTTCTGATAGGATCTTTGACTATGTTGAACTCGGCGCACGCATCCTCGGGGTGCGTGGTCGATTCTGATGAGAAAATTCAAATTCAAATTTCCCCGGCGACACAAAGCTGGGGGGATTATTCTGGAAATCAGCTTATTCCTTCCACTTTGGTGGATAAATGCGAAAAGGATGCAGGTCGTTTTTTGATGATCAGCCTGGGGTCCTCTTTCTGGGATACGACCAATACTGGTATGAACACCAGTATCTTTGGTGATCACACTGCAAGAAATTGCAGCATTAATAACTCCCAAGTTTTAGGGGAGTTCAAAAGAAGTCTGGCTACGGAAAGCCTTCAACGTCAGTACAAATTTCTTCGATCATGCTTTGACGTCCGTGTCGTCGATGTTGGCGGGGAACCTTTGATTGCGAAAGAGAATCAAGAGTTCTGCCAGATCAAGCGCGAGGAGGACGGAGCCCTGACGCTGACTGGTGATATGTGTTTCCTGAAGGTCCGTACCCGAAATAAATTTGCGATCCAGCCGGTCTTTAAACGCAAGTGTCTGGATTCATCTTACTTGCAAGAACTCGGCATTGAGCCTCAGGATATGTATGCCAGCTTGAATACTTTGATCGCCGGTGATGATACCGGAAACAGTCAGGATCTGACTCACATAGGAAGCCGACTGTTGCATTTAAATATTGCACCATCTTCGAAGCTTTTAAACCTGACTGAAGATTATGGAAATATGATGCCGAGATTTACCACTGACTACAGTGTGGATTCGGACATCGCGGGAATTGAGATTAAGCAACAGGCCGATCAGGCGGAACTTCAATTGAAATTCCTGGTTTCAAACTTCGCGCAAAAGAAATGTGCGGGCCCGCAGTGTGCCAGCATATCCAACTACACTCAGCCTTTCTTTGGTCAGGTCGAGTTGTACAATATTGGAAAAACAAGACAAACCCTGGTTGATGAGTGGTGGGACGGGGGACTGGTGCCGCCGAACTGGCAAGGGTTGGTTCCGGGAATGAAATTCAGGCTTTCGGAAGGACCTTTAATAGAAGGACAACGATACCGTGTGGTAGTGACTTTCCAGAATCCTACCGATGACTATGCAATCTTCCTTACTGGGTTCAGGCAGATGTTGGTGGCCACCTACGATACCGCCGAAGCCCAAGTTGGATTTGATATTTTCCCCAATATTTCTTCATTGAGCAATTTGGGCACCTTGCCAACATTTGGGGGGATTGGGACCTTGGTGCGCCACAATCAAGGTGTCGCATTAGGCGATATTGTTCGAGGCTTGGACGGCATTATTCAGAGTCAGATCTGGCCGCCGTACTATGAGCGTGTCTGTAGTGACCAGGCCTCCTGCATGAAGGTTGGAAATAAGAAATTCCATCAGAAGTTCATTGTGGATTTCGTTGCTGGAGGTGCCGATTTGGAAACCGGGGCAATGATTCTGCGTAATCTGTCTATTTCCAAAAGAGGTATCCTGGGTGGAAACTATGACAATAAAACCAGTGGCTTTGCCTCTCTGACTTGCGAGAGATAGACATGAAGCATCTTCTATTTATCCTTTTAATGTTTCTGGGAGTGAATACCATGGCTGCGACCGGCAGTGTTCTGGGAGCAGCGGTGAATCCGGCAACGGGAGAAGAGCTTTATGCTTGCAATGCCAAGATTCGCAGTGCTTCGACATCGACCGAGCAAATCTGCGTGGATTTGCGGACCGGAGGTGCGTGCGATCCGACCAGAGTGGGGCCGACGGATGGTCCCTGTCAGTGTTATGCCAAAGAGATGATCGGCAATCAGATCGTCGCGACGGGCGCGGATGGAAAGATTCGCGCCATTCATAGTACCTCCCAGTGGCAGCAATTTACTTCCGGGAATGACTTGTTCTCCGGCCGGCTGAACAGTTTGGAGGTTGAACTTGGCAGTGAAATTTTAGGGGCCGAGTATGGCTTTACTTACTGTTATAAAGGTCCTTTTGCCACAGAGGGAATGGATCGGTCTTTGGGACAGTATTTAGTTGATTTCACGTTACAGGGAAGTGCTTATGCCGTGGCATTGGAGTCCGTGGATATCAAGTACGCCTGTGATCTGCGTAATAGGGGGCAAAGCGGGACGGCCCGCAAGCCCAATTCAAATCCCAACTATGATGACCTGTACGCGGATTTTCTGCGTGAAGAAAACATCTATAGGCGCATAGACGACAAGAGTCCGAAAGAG
Organism: Bdellovibrio bacteriovorus; assembly: GCF_041888015.1. Classification (GTDB taxonomy): domain Bacteria; phylum Bdellovibrionota; class Bdellovibrionia; order Bdellovibrionales; family Bdellovibrionaceae; genus Bdellovibrio. The sequence continues at coordinate 2,828,541 of NZ_CP168968.1, read as the reverse complement.
ATCGGTTTTCAGCAGGTTCGTCTGGCTTTAAATCAACTGGCAAATGAAGTGCCCCGCTTCTGTGTGATCGAAGTGCGCTTTAAGGAGCGCTCAGGGAAGGATCTTAAAAGGGACCCATCCGGAGCAACCTCATTCCGTGGAAATCTGGCAGTTTATCAAGGCTCTTTATGAGCCTTGATATCTTTTGATCGCCACATTGGCGACAAGGTCTCCAATCAGGAAAGCGATTTCGCGAGCGTGCTGTTCTTTTTCTTCAGGGCCAAGATTTTGCAAAGTTTTGAGCTTCGTCAGTTCATTGGTGAAGTCGATCGCTCGCTCCAGGAACTCTTCCAAAACCTGCCAAGCCTGATCTTTTTCAAAGGCTCTGAGCATATCCAGCGAAAGCACATTCGTCGTGCCTTCCCAGATCGCAAAAACCTGGGCGTCACGCAACAGACGGGGAATCCCGGTGTCTTCGATATAACCGGCACCGCCAAACATCTCGACCACTTCGCTGGAGATATGAATGGACTTTTTCGCCGTATAAAGTTTTAGAATCGGTGTCAGCACCCGCAAAAGGATTTTTTCAGAAGCCGAAGCTTCGCCGACCTCTTCTTTACCTAAAAGATCCGCGACCAGAAAACTGAAGGTGATGCAACGACGGAAGTCAGTCTCTAATGATTCTAAAGTGATCTTGTGCAGAGGATGATCGATCAGAAGCTTTCCAAAAGCCTGGCGTTTGCGGGAGTAGTTTTGTGCCAGATCCAAAGCGCGGCGCATGTGTCCCACAGCACAGATGGAATTGTAAATGCGGGTGATATTCAAAACACTGGCAATTCGTTTCACACCTTCACCGGCGCTGCCGATCATGCGCGCCGGAGTTCCTTGCAAACTTAGCTCAGCGGTGGGCAGGGCCTTAGTTCCTAGTTTGTCTTTAAGGCGGTGAATTTGAATGTTGTTCAGTTGTCCTTGATCATTGCGCAGCTCCAGGAAGAACAAAGCCAAGCCCTTAGAGCCCGTCGGAGCTCCATCGGGACGAGCCAGTGTCAATGCCATCTGCGATGTCGTCGCCGAGGTGAACCATTTCGTTCCATGCAGGGAATGGGTCGCACCAAAAGCGCTGGTGCCCGTGAACGGGTGGGCATCCGTGGAAGTCCCGCTGACATCTGAGCCACCGGTTCGCTCTGTCATCCACTGACCGGCCGTCCAGAAGTTTTTCGGATCGCGGGATAAGAGGTGAGGCAAAACCCGGGCTTTCAGATCGATGTCACCATAAAGTTCGACAGCGCGGGCGGCACCATCGGTCATGGCCAACGGGCAGGAGAAAATCGCAGAGCTTGGAGAGTACAAATAAAGCAGCGCCATCTGATAAACGCGAGAAGCTGGGCCGAACTTGCGGTCGTAGGCCGTGGCAACAATGCCTTCTTCTGCAGCGACGCGTTCAAGGGCTTTCCAGCCGTGTGAGGTCTTGATGTCATCAATGCGACGCCCCCAAGGGTCGAAGGGAATATGTTGTGGCGGCTGAGATTCGGCCTCTTCCGCCCAAGTCAGCATATCTGTGACAGCGCGTTCGCCCAGATGATCCAGATGGGGAAGAGCCTCTTTTTGGGCCTCGGGAGGCAGCAAGGTTTTAAGAATTTTCTGAAGAGTTTCATCGGAACGGAAAGTGTTCGAAAGGCTTGGGCCTTCTTGATAAAAATTTTTCATACCTCAAAGTTTAGGCTTTTAGAGGCGGAGTTCAAGAATATGTCGGGAACCCCGTCTTTTTTTCAAAAATATGTTGCCGTTTGGTAACGTCCTACATATAAGAGCCGCTCTTTTAGGGGGAGGCTTTCTTGAACCGATATTTATTGGTATTGGCGACCATTGTTTTGGCGTCCTGTGGACTTTCTTCGCGTCCACAAATCAGCGCTAAGGATTCCACTGGTATTATGGGCGGAACAAATGTTGCGGAAAACAGCGCCATGGCGTCCGGTATTGTGGGGATCTATGATCTTGAAAACAATGCGATTTGCACAGGCTCTCTCATCGCAGATAACTATGTTTTGACGGCGGCACACTGTGTTTGGGGTATCAAGCCGGGTAAAATTCGTCTGATTTTCGGCGTGGATATGGACAATCTTATGAATGCTCGTGAGCAGGATATTGTTCAGACCTACACCCGCGGCGTGAGCGATTACAAAGTTCATTCCAGCTACAACCCGGACACTCAGGAAGATAAAGAGACGGACTGGGGCGATATCGCTCTTATTAAGTTCCGTGGGACTTTGCCTCCAGGTTATAAGCCAGTGGAAATGCTTCAGGATGACAGTATTCTTAAGCGTGGTTTGACTGTGACCGTGGCTGGCTACGGAGTTTCTGAAGTTGAAACCGAACCGATTGACCCTAGAAAAGTAAAAAATCTGGAAGAAGCCTTGGAATACGGCGAAGTCATGTGTGACGACGACCTGAAAAACTGCCTGAAAGTGGATATGTCCGGGGACGGCTTGCTGCGCGAAACAAAAGCTCCGATTGCAGGAGTTCAGGAAACAGAAGTTCGTCTGGATGAATCCAAAGGTCACGGCACATGTGCTGGTGATTCTGGCGGTCCGGCTTATGTTGAGCAAAATGGAAAAATGTATCTATTTGGCGTTACCAGCCGTGGCAGTGCTTTGTGTGACAACACCGGTGTTTATACCAATGCGGTTTACTACAAAGACTGGATCACTAAGACGATGCCTAAGATGCGCTAAAACGCATGAAACAGCTGGTTGAGATTTGCTCAGGCTGTATTGTGAGATCTTCCGGGGAAGAGGGGTCCTCGGTGATCGTTAAGAGGGAGTTCCTGGAAAAGCTGCAAAATCGGCTGCAGGAACTCCGCCCGGACATTGAGTGGTCTGTATCGACCACATCCTGCATGAGGTTCTGTCCGCCTCAAAGAATGTCGATGGTTGTTGCCAACCGCATGGAAATGAGTCGCAGCAACACAGTTGAAAGTGTTGCTGACGACATTGTCTCTCGAATTAAATAATAAATTAGAGCTGAGGTCTAAGGCGCACGTATTCGTTGATTGCGCCGGTGATGTGATAAAGCGAGCTGGCTTTGGCGGGTTGGATTTTGAATTCACCGCTTTCGAGCCAAGTATCAAACCACAAACCCTTTTGGGGAGTTTCAAAGAACTTAAATAGCGTCGCCATGGCTTCATCAGCGGCCTTGGCATAACCAGCCCGTTGACTTGGGTTTTCCAGGCCCATCTGCAGAACCGCTTTGATGCGCTCACACTGAGGCCAGAAGCGGGAGGAGCGCTGTTTTGCCGACAGATCACTCCACACTTCATCAAAGACAGATTTTCTTTCTGGCCAGACACCAAACTGTTCGCTCAGGACGATCAGCTTTTCACGCACGGCAGTCAGGTCTTTGCCAGTCAGGTTTTGGTAAAGCCCTAACAGCCAAGCCCACTCGTATTGATGACCGGGCTCAAAAACAAAACGGCCACCTTCAAGAATCGGGGACCAGTCGGCATTGAAATGTTCTGCTAAAGTTCCTGATTTCGCATCAATGAACTTGTTTAGGCAAAGATGCGCAATTTCATCAGCCAGCTTTTGCCAAAGTGGGTCCTTGTCGATCGCCATCCACGCCACTGCAGATTCAAACATGTGCATGTGAGGATTGGCTTCGTATTGAACACCTTTGTCGGTCAGCTCGGTGAATCCGCCTTGAGGCAAATGGCGTTCATTGTAGAGATACTGCACCAATTGACGTGCGCGTTCTTTGTATTCTATTTTTGGAATAACGGCATAGGCATGGGCCAAACCAAAAAGAGCGAAGGCCTGAGCGTAAAGATCCGGCGTGGTATTTTGGGCGACTCCATCTTTGGTGGCCGAGTGAATGAAGCCACCTGAAGGCAATGAATAGTTTTTAATCAGAGCAGCCGTACCCAGTTCAATCGCCTTCAGTGCTTTTTCTTTGTCGCAAAGATCCAGCTCCATCGCGATACGCAAACTGTAAATCTGACGGGCTTGAACCATAGAGCGACGGGGCACATCCTGCGGTTCTCCCTCCAAAGAGAAGGACTCAACGAAACCACCATTCTGCCAGTCCACACCCTTGCTGATCCAAAGAGGCAGGACATCCTGGGAAAGCCATTGTTTGCACTGATTGATCATAACGTCTCCACAAAATTACCAAGCTTTGCAGGTGACGATATCATTGCAAAGTAACAGGAGTCCAGCAGACTCTGGGCGGAAACCGTGGGAATGCACAGAGTTTGGATGTGTAAAGTATGTGTTTCATCCGTTGGCTTGCCACTGATGGCGAATTCCTTCCGAATAAAGTGAAGCAAACATGAATTGCGCAAGCAAGGAGGAAGGTATGAAGAAGTTGATTCTATTTCTGGCATTTGGTTTGACAGGAGCTTTTGCTCACGCCAATACCGAGGCTGTGTCAATGAACGATGAGGCCGGTATCGCCGGTAATCGTTTGTGGGCTTGCGGCCTGGCTTTCAAGGGCACATCGAAAGGTATTAAGGTGATCGTTGGGCACTTTAAAACAGTGGCTTATGGCACCTTGAAGTGCAAGAGCATCAAAGGAACTCGTTATTCTCAAGATGTCAGAGTGACCATCGGACACCATTGGATTGGTCCAACTGCAGGTATCGGCTATTTCAAACTGGCCGGAGCTTCTTCAGAAATCAGTCTCTTCAACTCCTCTCCAGAAGTAATTCTTGGAAAGTATCTGGTGGCACAGGGTGAAGCGGCGATTATTGGCGGGGTTGGTGCCTTCACAGCTGTGAAAGTGGGCCTGCCACAACTGGCGATGAATATCTCTCTGCAACTTCTGCATGGCTTGGGCGTGCAGGTTGGTATTGATAAGCTGACGATTACAGCTGTTGATTAGATTTAAACGTCAGAACGGAAAGAAAAAGCCCTTCTTTACAAAGAAGGGCTTTTTTTATTACTGCTTCTTGACGTAGGCATTGAGCTTCATGCCCGGAGCCATGGAACTGGTGACGACAACTTGTGTGCCACGAGCCAGATCTTCCGTTTTGTTGGAACCAAAATCGACGTTGAAGGTGATGGTTTTAGAACGGTTGCTAGGGCAGGTAAAGGTGCCCTTGAACTGTTTGGACGTTGCTAGAAGCCAAGTCTCATCCCAACTAACACTGCTCAGTAGATTGTAGTTTCCGTTACAAACCTCATCTTCCGCACCGTTTGAATACGTTCTTTGGACTTCAAACTCGGTGGTGCTCAGCACGCGGAAGTTCGCGTAAACCTTTTGGAACCCGGCACGAGCTTCCACCTTATAGCGGCCTACCAAAGTGCCTGGGGTGATCTCCGCTGCCATTGCTGGCAGTGCCGAGAGTAAAATCATAGACGCAGATAGAAAATACTTTTTCATTAAGGGACCCTCCATTGGTTGATGAGTTTTTATACCGAGGGTATGCTGAAAGGGACAAAGTAAAAGACGGGACTTTGAGCTTATACAAAGAAGGGGATTGAATATGGGATGGCAGACCTACGCACTCGCGTCAGCTTTTTTCGCTGGATTGACGGCGATCTTGGGAAAGGTGGGAGTGCAGGGGATTAATTCCAACTTGGCAACCTTCATTCGCACGATTGTTATTATGATCGTGACCGCAGCGATCATTACGTATCGTTCAGAATGGCAGCAGAATGAGGGGGCCTCCTCTAAGACTTATCTTTTTCTGGTTCTTTCAGGCGTGGCTACGGGACTGTCGTGGTTGTGTTACTATCGAGCGTTGCAGTTGGGGCCTGCCTCGCAGGTTGCACCTGTGGATAAGTTGAGTGTGGCATTTGCCATTGTTTTGGCGATTGTCTTTTTAGGAGAACCTTTAACTTTAAAAACTGCCTTGGGCGGGCTGCTGGTTGTGGCCGGTTCTTTAGTGTTGGCTCTTTAGGATAGTTATGCCGGGAAGAAATGTTTCCAAACTTCATTCCATGGATGCGTTGGGGGTTGTTACAGCCCAAAGGGGGGACATTCGTGCAGAGCGCCTGGAAGAGCGGATAAATCCCAAGGTGCCCTTTCCACATCGCCATGATTTCTTTCAGGTGGTGATCGTCACTGCAGGTAAGGGACAGCACAATATCGATTTTAACAGTTATCCTCTGAAGGCCGGGAATATTTTTGTAGTCAAACCGGGTCAGGTCCATCAGTGGTATCTGACAAAAGGAACGCGAGGCTATGTCGTCGAGTTCTATCTGGATTCTTTGCGTTTGGATCTATTGGAAAAAGCCTCTCTGCAAAGTCTGTATGATGCTCCGGATTTGTTCCGCCCGGGAGCCGACTTGCAAAAAGAGCTGCGCTTTTATTGTGAGAAAATGTGTGTGGAGTTTTCGGAAAAGAAAATAGGTGGAGATCAAGCCCTGCGCAGTTTGCTGAGTTTGCTGGCTTTGCAACTGCTGCGCACAACAGAAGCCAAATCTACGAAGGCGAAGAAGGCCGAAGAAAGCTTTATGCGGGAATTTGAGGGATTAATCGAAAAAAATTTCAGTGAACAGCACAACGTGGATTTCTATGCCCGGACTTTGGGAATTTCTCCTAAGGCTTTGACGATGCGGGTGTTGCGCTTGTTGAATAAATCCGCGCGTGAGATGATTCATGAACGTTGTTTGCTGGAAGCCCAAAGATATCTGGCTTACACGACGTTACCTATTGGGGAAGTTTCATATGTGTTGGGTTTTCAGGACCCCAATTATTTCAGCCGCTTCTTTCGGGCTAAGCTGGGATTGAGTCCCGGGCAGTTCCGGGACCGCTATAGTAAGCTGGATTAGCCTTTGAAAGGAGTGTCGCCGGTATCTTCGGAAGCGCCTTCTTTGTGGCTGCGCTCGGCATCCAGGGCGATTTTTCCAGTGATACCCACCCATTCGGGGAAGAACACCATCAAAGAGAAATAGACAATTACGGAGATCCCCGCCACTGCTAAAAAACCAAGTATGAACCATAATTCCATGGCATGCCTCCTTTTACGTCTTCCAATATAGACGATATTGGAAGTTTTTGCCAGAGACGCCTTTCACATTCGATAGCACAAAGGTAACAGAAAAGACCTTTGGGCTAGGTGGATCTGGAAAGGGCTCTAGTTCTCCTGCTGTTGTTTAAGGGCTTCTGCTTTTTCCACTTCCAGAATGTACTTTTTGGTGGCTTCCGGAAGTTCTTTCCACATACGCAGCGACAGAATCAGACCTAGCACGGCAAAAGGAATCAGGAAAAGAGGCCAGTAATGCCAGTTTTTCGCTGACAGATATCCGATCGACAAAGATTGCAGGCCTGATCCAAGATAGACGCAGCCATCGACAATACCCGAAGCTGTCGCTGTCATTTTCTTGCCGCCAAAGTCAGCGGCGGCTGTTCCTGACATCAAAGAATGCACGCCGATCACCGCCAGTGTCATCAAGACAGCCGCCAAACCAAAGATAGTGGGGTCTTTGGTTAAGAATACGCACATCACAATAAGCAGCAGAATCATCACCACATTATTGATTGCAGCCGGAGGCCCACGACGGGACTGGAATACCCGATCTGAAACCAAGCCGGCAATAAAACCACCCAGCACGCCTGTTAGGCACAGCAACAGTCCCCAGTTCTTGATGAAGAATTCAGATCCAGCATAAAAAGCCGGGCTGATGTCTTTGGTTTCGTTGGCAAAGATCAGATACCATTGCATAATCCCATTGCGTAAAACACCGGAAGTGAAATCGACCATGGCAATGGTGATCATCACGGGATTGGAAAAGACTTTCTTCAGGATCAACGTCATCGTCATTTTGACGTTTTCATCATCGTCTGTCGAAGAAGCGTCAGCGGTATCGAAGTCGTCAAAGTTGGCTTCTTTCGGAGAGTCTTTCAACAGCACCATATCGATCAAAGCCCAAACAATCAGGATGAAGGCGGGGATGGTGAAGACCAGCCAGGTTGCGTCGGTGGCTCCGGTATCAATCGCAAAGATATGCTGGATGAACTTTTGGAAGGCGGTTTTTTCACCTTCGATGTTCAGCTTGGACGCATCGACGATAGCTTGCCCCCAGTCGAACGCAAAATACACACCGAATGAGATCAACGTTCCAAAGATCGCACCAAAAACGCCGCGCTCACGGACGTGGAACCAATAGGCTTTTACTTTGATAATGGAAACAGCTCCATAGCTTTGGAAGAACATGTTCATCGCATACAGAACTGAGAAGGCCACAACCATGTCGGTCTTTAAGCGGCCCATCAGATACAGATAGGTCGCGCCCCCCATAAGAAGGTTCATCAGGGCTGAGCCCAGCGTGGCAATCAGAATTCCTTTCTTGCCGCCTATTTTGTCCACCAGGGGACCATTGATCAGAAACGAAAGGCCATAAACGATCGTTCCGGCGGCAAAGATGATCCCAAACTGTTCTTTGGTCATCATGTCGCCCATGGCATTTTTGGAAACATTCAGATTGTAACGAGCCATGTAAAGGAAGGCGTAGCTCATGCCAAGGGGGAACCAGTTTACGAAGCGCCTGAAGATAAATTTTTTCGAGTGATTCAGAGGATTGTTGTTGAAGTATAAATAGATGACCGCGGCAAGGCATATGCTGACGAGAAGTAAGGCCATAGCGTCTCCAGTGCGTTGTGCGGCCCCACAGTATGTGAGAAATGTGTAAATGGCAAATTGAAGTCTGCAATATGAAGAGGTTTATATTTTTGCCTTCGGGGGCGGAGGGTTTGCGTCGTGCGGTTAGGAGTACAAAATGTTGGATAAAATGCTCAAGTCTTTGACAGCGCTCTCAGTTTGATCGCCTCAAGGAGGACTTTTTTGGGTCTTTGACTAGTGGGGTGTACAGTAAACGTAAGAATTACCAGGAGGGTAAGATGAAGAGTGTTTCTGTAAAGCTTATATGTCTAGGGGCTGTGCTGCTGAGTTCCGCCTGCAGTCGCACAGTGAGCGAATCTGGCTCTGAAGGTGGCGTTACCTCGAATCAATATAAAAGCGGCATGAGCACAATCAGCTTCAAGTTGACCGATGCACCGAATAAGGACCTGAAGTCCGTCGTTGTGGATATCGACCATATGGAGGTGCTTGTTGGCGGAGCAGGTAAGTCGGGGCGTCTGCAGTTGGCTCAAGGCTTGGGCCCGGTGGATCTGCTGCAGTTGCAAAATGGTGTGACCTTGCCACTGCAGGATATTGTGGCTCCGGCGGGATTGCGTATTCAGCAGATCCGCTTGATTCTTAAGCATGAGGGGCATTATGCAGTGAAGGGTGATGATTCCATCTGTGAGTTGAAGACGCCCAGTGCGCAAAAAACAGGTGTTAAAATTATCCTGACGAACAAAGTGGAATTTGAAGCGGGTCATAACTATCAGGTCGTCGTGGACTTCGATGCCTTAAAGTCTGTTGTCGTTCAAGGCAACGGTGGTTGCCTTCTGAAGCCAGTCCTGAAATTAAAATCAGTTCTGAAAACACCGGCTGAGGAATTGTCAGGAGAAGAAGAGCCTGGTACTGGAACCGATGGTGGCGGTGATTCCGGTGCGGTTGAGCCACAACCAACTCCTGAACAACCCGGCGAAGAACTTGTGACTGTACCTGATACGAACGACGGTTCTGATGATGGCTATGTGCCTATTGTGGATGGTCAAGAATATCCTGTCGTGACTGAAGAAGAGCTTTCTCAGCTTTTATAAACATATGACTTTCTCCGGGCTCTCAGTCGAGAGTCCGGGGTTTTAAGTTGCCTCGACTTTAACGCCCCGGCATCATGAGAAGCATGAATCACAATGCCGTTCCCACCACATTGAGCCGATCTTTGCAAACAGCAGCAAAGGTACAGAAAAAAACAGCACGAATGCAGGGGCTTTTGCAGATTTGGCAGCAGCGTCTTCGTCAACATCAAAATATCCGCCTTCTGACTGCGTTGGTATTTGCGGGAAGTCTGGTGGTTCTGTCGATGATACCGAATGCGCGCGCAGGCTTTGCCGTTCCGGCGGTGTTGCTGGTGATTTTTATTGTCCTGGTGGTGCGTACCCGTCGCATTCATCGCCACGTGCAGCGTCTTGGGCGTTGGAATGAGTTTTTGCAAAGACAGCACAAACGTCTCTTGGGACAGCCTTCAGGGCGTACTTGGAAACAGGCCTTTGACACCTCGGCCGAGTTTCCGTTGATTCGTGACCTGGGTTTGGTAGGCGCACACTCGTTGTGGACTTTGGTGGATGAGACTCTTTCCGAAGGGGGCTTGCGCCGTCTCCTGCATTGGATGAGTCGTGCCCCTGCGGATTCCTCGGCGCTTAAGAAACGTCAGGAACAGATTCGCAAACTGCGTCCCCAGGTTTGGTTTTATACTCGTCTGGGTATTGAAACGAATTCCAATGATTTGAATCTTTCCACTTTGCAGATTCAGGATTTCCTTAAAAACTCTTTTGTCGGCTCCCGCTTCAGCCTGCTTTTGCTGGCCAATCTGATTTTGTGGGGAGCGACCGTGGCAATGGTCGCGGTTGCTAGTATGACGGGGATGACATTACCGTCCATATTACTTATGGCCTTTCCTTTGTTAAGTCTGGTGAGCTTGGGCTCAGTCGGGTCGGCTTTCTTGCAAGGCACGGGACTGTCCCATCACCTTAGTGCGCTGGCTCCGGTGCTGGAGTCCATCGAAAAGAAAGCGGCCAGTGATAAAACTGTGAAAGAACTGTGTCCGAAGATCTTTGAATCATCACCGTCTCGAATGGCCCAGAAGCTGGAAACGATTTTGGGCTTTCTGGGAACTCAGACCAATCCGATCCTGCATTTTGTTCTGAATGCCCTACTGCCGTGGACGGTGGTGTCTGTTTATTTCCTGGAGCGATTGCGAAAAAAAATGGCTCAGGACTTCCCAGCCTGTGTTGAAGAGCTTTCAGAGTTTGAAGTTCTGGGCTCCTTGTTGATCTTTGATAGATATCAAACACAGTGTTATTCGGAATTTTCTTCTGAACGAGCGCTGAAGTGCCAGAACGTCTTTCATCCCTTGTTGGATCGAAGCCGGGCAGTAGCGAATGATTTCGAGTTTCCGGGAGCAAAGTCGCTGGGGTTGTTGACGGGGTCAAATATGTCCGGCAAGTCCACGTTCCTGCGCACCTTGGGGGTGAATCAGACGCTGGCGAATATGGGGGCTCCGGTTTTTGCGGATCACTTTGTCACTGTGCCGTTGCAGATTGAAACTTGTATTGAGGTCAGTGATTCTTTGCGTGATGGGTATTCTTATTTCTATGCAGAGGTGCGCAGGCTGAAGGATATTTTGAATACGGCAGCCTCGGGTAAGCCCGTCTTGTATCTGATTGATGAGATCTTCCGAGGGACCAACAACCGTGAACGTCAGATAGGAAGTCGTGCGGTGATTCAGACGCTGGCGCAGGAAAAATCAGCCATGGGTTTTATTTCAACCCACGATCTGGAGCTGACGGCTTTGGAAAAAAGCAACCCCACTTTGCTGAATCTGCACTTCCGTGAAGATATCGATGAAAGCGGGAAAATGATTTTCCATTACCATTTGCGTTCTGGCCCGTGTCCCACGACGAATGCTTTGCGTATCATGGCCGCCGAGGGGATTAAGGTCGATGAGGTTTAGAGTTTATTCGGATAAATGTATCTGCTTCTTGGCAATCCTGGGTTCACAACCGTAAGAGTGCGCTATACTGGCTAAGAAACGATCCGGAAGTAGGAATTCGCCTTCCATCTTTTAGGGGTCGTCCGAAACGGGACTTGGCCGAAGGGTCGGGGCCCGTTTCCATTTTTAGCCCTAAATATTGTCATAGGCGTCCATGGCCCGGGCGGAAAAGATCAGGGCCGTTCCGGTATTGATACCGACGGCAACTCCCAGAGCTTCCAGAATTTCTTCTCGAGTGGCGCCATGTTTTTTGGCGGCTTCAATATGCACGGAAATACAACCATCACAACGAGTGGTGATGGCGACGGCCAGGGCAATCAGCTCTCGGGTTTTGCCATCTAAAACCGGGGATTGTGCTTTTGAGTCCGAGATCATGCGATAGCCCTTGATCAGATCGGGCTGCATTTTTGCGATCCCGGCGATGCGGGATTTTACTTCCATCAGATAGGTCTTCCAATCAAGCATACAAACTCCTTGCCGTAGAGCTTATTAGAGGGAGGCCGCCACGGGCAGAGGGGATTGATATGTATCCTGACAGCTACAGTTCCAATTCTTTGAGGCGTTCCTTAAGAAGTTCACTGGTGCAGGTGATAAAGGCCTGCAGACGGGGCTGGGGAAATCTTTGTGGTGGATAGACAAAACTGACCGGACGCAGGTCCGAGCGCCACTCGGGAAGGATGCGCACCAGTTTTTTATTTTTCGATTCGGGCCCGCAAAGGAAGGTCGGTAGCAGGGCAATACCTTCACCAGCCAACGCCAGGTCCTTGATCATATTCAGATCATCGATCACAAGATTTCCGGGCAGGTTGACAGTGATTTTGTTGCGGCTTTTGTTCAGAAACTCCCAGTGGTCTTTGCCCAGCGGTGTAAATTGCAGACACTGATGTTCACGCAGGTCCTTCGGGTGCAGAGGTGTGCCATTTTTTTTCAAATACGTCGGGCTGGCAAAAGGAGCGAAATAACTAAGTCCCAGCTTTTTGGCAATAAGAGAAGAGTCTTTCAGTTCACCAGCGCGAATGGCGAGATCAATGCCTTCAGAGATCAAGTCCACCCGGCGGTCCGTCAGCAGCAGTTCCAGTTGAATCTTGGGATACTGTCTGCGGAACTCGGCAATGACATCTTTCAGCAGGCTGGCTCCGATGATGGCGGGGGCGGTGACTTTTAAAAGTCCTTGGGGTTCCCCTTGGCCTTGTGTGACTTCATCGGTGGCGGCTTTGATTTCATCGATTCCAATTTGGCAGCGTTCAAAGAAAAGTTGTCCGGCTTGAGTGATTTGCAGCTTGCGTGTCGTGCGATGAAGCAAGGTGACGCCCAGGCGTTTTTCCAAGGAGGATATTTTCGCACTGACTGTGGAGTTGGGCATTTCTAATTGCTTGGCGGCAGCAGAAAAGCTGCCGGCTTGCACGACTTTGACAAAGATGGCGATTTCATTCAAGTCCATGGGTGAATTGTGCCTGAGCCTTTTCTGAAAAACAAATCCGAAGGGACGGGAAGTCCCTTCGGATTCTTTATTAACGTGATCCTTCGATGGTTCCGATCTGGCCCATTTTGCCATCTTGGAAGTCGACAAAGGCCTGTCGGATTTCGGCTTCCGAGTTCATAACAAACGGACCATAACCAACAATGCGCTCTTCGATCGGCTCACCGCCCAGGAACAGAATTTTTGCATCAGTTCCCGCAGTCAGAGTGAAGTTTGTGCCTTCGCGATCCAACACCGCCAACTCGGCCTCTTTCAATCGCTCTCCAGAACCCAGGGTGACCTCGCCACTAAGAACAAAGATCGCTGCCGTATGACCCACCGGAGGATTTAATTCCACCTTGTGTCCGGCCTGCAGGCGCAAGTCCCACAGGTTGATCGGAGTGAAGGTTTTAGCCGGGCCGTTTGCGCCTTGGAATTCACCTGCAATCACGCGTAGCTGACCAGCGCCTTCGGGCAAAGTGACTTGAGGAATTTCAGCATTCATCAAACCCTGATAGCGGGGTTTGGACATTTTGTCTTTCTTAGGCAAATTGACCCACAACTGAACCATTTCAAAGGCGCCGCCTTTTTTGGCGAAATCAGCACCGTGAAATTCCTCGTGCACCAGGCCGGATGCGGCTGTCATCCATTGCACATCCCCAGGACGGATGATGCCACCACCTCCGGCAGAGTCTCGATGCTCCACTTCGCCTTCATAGACGATAGTGACAGTTTCAAAACCGCGGTGAGGGTGTTCACCCACCCCCCGACGATGTTCAGAGGGAGGAAACACTGCCGGACCGGCATAGTCCATAAGAAGGAATGGTGTCATTTCCCGGGCGATATCATTGTAAGTGAAAATCGAACGGACTGGAAAACCATCGCCAACCCAGTGGCGGGCATTGCTTTGTTGAGAGAATAAGAGTTTTTTCATAACAGTCCCTTTCATTTGTTTTAACTATAGCACCACCCGAACTGCTTGATTAGATGTATAAAGTGGAAAGATTATCCATTGCATTGTATAATTGCCGGAAAACCCCCACCGTACAGCGTTGTGGAACTAAGTTGACCCTCGTTTAGTATTCCAGTAGTCAGTCGACATGAAGATCCTGTCTGTCTTGATACTCTACATTGTTGCGGTGTTTCAGGTTGAGGTTTTGGCCCAGGTGGCCGCTCCCAAGGCTGCCATTCATTTGGTGACTTATCAGGCCTGGGGCTTCACGGTGGATTCCACACCTCAGGGACAACGGGTTCGTCGTATCATTGACGACAGCTATCGTCTTGGGTTTCGCACCGTTATCTTTAACTTCCGCGGGCACATGATTGGTGGAACAGGCAGTGATATTCGCTCCACCGTTCCTGCCCATCAGCAAGAAACAGAAGAGCGTCTGCTGTTGGAAGCGGTTGCCTATGCCAAGTCCTTGGGAATGACAGTGGCGTTCCGTCCTATCTTATTGGTGGTGGGACCACGCGGAGAGTTCCCTTACGTCGAGGGGAAGACCTTCTGGTGGCATGGGGTCATTAAACCCACACAGCCGCAGCTTTGGTTTGCTAACTATTTTAAGTTCCATGAACGTTATCTGCGTCTTGCAGCCCGTGCCGGGGCTGAATGGTATTCCATCGGAGCCGAAATGCATTCGATGACTTCGGGTTTGGGTGAAAGAGATCCGCAGTGGCGTCTGGGCTATCCAAAACAATGGGTGGAGCTGATTCACAAGGCTCGGGCTATCTTGGGAAGTCAGACCCAGATTACTTACGGCATTAACTATACAGATCAATATGTTCTGTCGGACGGCCAGAAGACCTGGGGCGGAGAGCTGGAGCAATGGCGTTACTATATGACGGCCAACTTCCAGAAGCCTGCCAATATCCAGCATCAAAAAGATCTTCGAGAGTTCTGGTCTTTGTTGGATGTGATTGGGATTGATTACTATCGGGCTTTGGCGAGCGCTAACGACCGTTTTTCCAACGACTTTGCCACCCTGGTTCGTCAGTTGGAAGCAAGGCCTCAGTCCCATGCTTCTCAGCTGGATACGACTTTGACAGAGATGGCGCTTTTGGATGGCACACTCAAACCCTTGTTCTTCCAGGAAGTGGGTTATCGCAGTGTTGAAAAATGTTTTTTGGATCCATCATCTTATGAAGAGGATGGAGGCAAGTACAGCCTGGTTCATCAGGGAGCTGCTTGGGATGCCTTCTTCCGAGCTTACTGGGCGCCCAACTGGCCGTGGATGACGGGGATGGGGATGTGGCAGATTCTGGTGGATGAAGACACGCAGGCTAAGACAGACAAAGGATTCACTCCTTTGGGTAAAGAACCGGTGGAATCTGTTTTGAAACGATATTTGAAATAAAAAAAGGCTGATCTTAGATCAGCCTTTTTTGTTTTTAGTTGTTGTTCAGATAGTAAGACTTCACAACATCTTCAGTGGGTTTCTTGCCTACCGGAGAGAAACCATTGTCTTCCGGACCTGTCTTGGTCGGGTCAACAGCGATGTCCCAGAAGTTGATCCCTTGGAACCATGGCCATTGAGGCTTCCAGAAGGATTCAAACACAGCCATGAAAGCGGCTGTTTGGTGAGGTACATTCGTCGTGCCCAATCCCGCATAAGAGAACGGGTCAATGAAGCCCTTGTCAGCAGAGCGGAAGCCGATCTCTTTGATGATCGCTTTTTTATGATGATCCAATGTGAATTCGATCTCCATAAAGCCCGTGTCCAACTGAGTTGCGTAAGAGTCAGAGCGGATTTTCAGCATGGCTGCCAGCTCAAGAGTGTCTGTTGGAAGATCTTGATTGTGGGACGCCAGAGAGCGGTAGATATCCAGGCCAACAGCATCCAGTTCTTTCCAGAAGTTGGACAGATCTTGCCAGATGGCTGCTTCTGCCGGGTTGGAAGGGTTTGCCAGCTCAACCAAGCGATAGCGCCAACGTTCAAACTCACCACCAGAAGCCGTCAATCCACCCGCATTCACAGAGTCATCGGTGAAGTTGATGTCGTACATCAAGCGAGCTGTCGGCAGTTTTGCGCGAACATAGCGCAGCAGTTCCAACCAGCGACCTGGGAAACCATAAGGATGTTCTTTCCACTGGTCCTCAACCCCAACAGTCATGGAGTAAAGTTCAGCACCGATGGTGAACTCATCAGCTTTAGCCATACGTGCAACTGTGATGTAAACATCCAGGAATACGCGGAAGGATTCAAACCAGCGATTTGGGTCACGTGGTTGAATGTTTCCATGCCACCAAACTTTTGTAGTCCCATCGCCCATCTTTTCAGTGTACGGGAACTCGCCATTCGGACCGACAACGAAGAAGATCGGACGAAGTCCAGCCGTCATGCCTTGAGACTGGATGTACTTCACCAGACGAGCCATGCGCACAGCTTCTTTAGAGCGTTCAGCAGGAGCCGTCACCGGAATGACCTCTGTAGAGAACGGCCCTGTCATTGTCGCACGAACATTCAGGATAATATGGTTGGCGCCCAAAGCTTTGGCTTCATCCACAGCTTTTTGTGCCAAAGTTTTGGCAGCTCCCGCCGGAGCTGCATCATAAAGGAAACCATCAGTTTCAGTCAGATTAAATCCTGCTACATAGCTGGCAGAAGCAATACTGCTAAAAGCCAGAATGGAAAGCAGGGCAGAGATAACAAACTTCATAGCATCTCCTACTTATTATCAATTCTTTTCAAGAATGTGCAGGCTGTGCCCTGACCACGTCCACCAACGATGACATAGGCGTTGAGGCCTTCTTCAGTCACATTGGCACGAAGTTGGAACCAAGAAGCTCCCACATTACGTCCGGAAGTCAAAATCACCACGCCGTCAGTTGCCTGAGAACCGATAGTCAAATCGATATCCATACCACCTTCGCTCTCCAAGCGGCCCATGCTGTAGCCGTTGAAAGTCGTGATGATGACTTTGACTTTCATCTCAGTACCATTTGGCAGGAAGATGCTGCCTACGTAAGTGCCATCTGCAGAAGGAGCACTTAGTTTTGCTGTTTTCCAAAGATCTGTGAAGCTTTGAACTTTAGTGCCTTTCAAAGTACGAGGCCCTGTGCGCACGAACAGATCCACCAAAGTGATTTGACCTTTGGAATCAATCGTGAACTTCACAGGCGGATTCATATCGCTATCTGTGTCCGGTTCACGCTGGGAAGCCACGAAGCCGTCATCTTTAAGGTTGTAGGAAACATTGAAGAATGTTCTTTCAACCATCAATTTTGAATCAGACATCGCCGCGATCAGTGTGTTTTCTTTAGCAACGGCAATAGTAAGGAAGAAGACTTCACCTTTGTCGTTGGTAAGTTTGTAGTGACCTTCCAAGTCCAATTTCTGAGCCATGACCGGAGCTGCCACGCGGGACAACCATTTTGCCAGTTCGTCAGCTTCTTTTTTCAGGCCGACGGCCTGCAATTTTGCGATCAATTCACGAGACAAGGCCAGGTAGTGGTCAACGTAAACATCACTTGGCAGCTTTTCCTGAGCCATCCACTGCTGAGCCAAGCCCTGCAGGTGACGAGTTTTCAAGCTGTTAAGTGCAGTGCTGAATTCAGCCCCTTTGAAAGTTTCTTCCAAACGAACCATGCGCAGGATCACTTCAGACAAAGAGTCACCAATACCGTTAAGCAGCCAGTTAGGCGCCACTTCAGACATATTGGAAGCTTGAATCAAAAGCAAAGACAGACGGGACAAATAGATATGTGCCGCACCTTTATTGTTGCGATCCAAGGAATAAATGCCCTGATTCAGGTAATCCAGATATTCAGAGAAGGAAGAAGAGATTTTGATCTTTTGCAACCAAACCGCAACTTGCGCCTCACTCAAGGATTCAGTCTTCAACAAAGCTACAGCCGCGTCGGAAACCAGACGACGGAAGCCCAATTGGACATAAGGAAGTGTGGAAGCTTTTTCGTCCACCAATGGCAAAACAGCCTCAAGATTTTGAGACAGAGCCATCAGGCGGGAAGAGTCCTTCACAACGCTCATCTGGAATTCGATAAGACCCAGGAAGCGCGCCAAAGAATCAGCATCCATCCACTTGATATAGTATCCAAGCTTGGTGGAAGAATCTTTGGTCACATCCAACCAGCGCATGCCGTTGGAGACCATGTTCAGTCCCAATGTCTTTACGATATTTGGGAAATATTCTTCAAGCCCTGTTTCCACGGACAAGACTTGCAAGCGATCCAGCGTTGCGAAGTACTTGTCGAAGGTTGCGGGATCTCTCATCTCTGGAATATTAAATTCCAGATCCAAGATAATGTCGCGCAGGGATGTACGGCTTTGTGCCGCTTTTTCCATAAGGTCAGCAGGCTCAGGCAGGTTTATTGCCGCCCATGACATCATTGGACTAAAGAGTGCAATCAGCACCAGGCTCTTTAATAGATTCATAGCGTTTGTTCCTTATAAATAGGTTCGGGGCGTTTAACTTTCGTATTTTTATCCATAAATTTATTGATATCGATGAACTGATATCCAAGGTCTTTAAGTCCTTGGATGATGAATCTCAGTTCGGACGGGTCTCCGGGATAGGCACCGCGTCCGCCTTCTTCATAAGAAGTCAGAAGGAACGGGTGATAGAAGAAGGAGGCCCAAACATCACGCAGAACGCGGTTTCTTTTTGCGTCAGAAATAATGTCTTCTTTGGTGCGGGGACTGGTCACGTGCTCATTCACGAAGGGCTGTGAGTTCCCCAGGTTTTCAGGAATCAATCGCTGGCCGTGGACGTCACCATAGATTTCATAAGGGAACATCTGACCGCTCCAGACCATGGACTCATACTTCACGGTCAGGTTTTTAAAGACCTGCATACGCAGGGCTTTGCTTTGTGGGTCACGGGATTCAAACCACAGGCGTTTGTCGTCACCAGTAGCGGCGTCTTTTTTCAGAAGGTCCTTCTGCATGCCTTTAACAGAGTGATTGTAATAGATGGCGCGTCCCACATTCCAAGAGAACACTTCACCAAAGATCACATAATCCAAAGCACTGGCCTGATAGTGTGGCATCAGCCAAATACGCGGAGTCACACCGGCTCTTTGCAGAATTTCAAAGCCGTCTTCCAGCTTGTTCAAAACGAACTGAGGACTGTCTTCGGCGATCGGCATATTGGTCACGGCATCAAAGAACTCAAAGTCGTCGCCGGAAACCCCGCTGTGTGGGTTGGCCATGCGTTTGTGCTGATGGGTCACGCCATGCCAAATGAAGCTGCCATTGTCTTTTTTAGTGTCTTCAATCCAGCTCATGAAGCTGCGATGACGATCCATCGTGACCACTTCTTCGTAAGGGCCACGCGTGTATTGATTCAAAGGATCGAAGAAGATTGGAACCAATGAGATATTGATAGGAACTTTTTCCTCTTTCAAAACCTGATTGGTACGATACAGCCAGCTCAGCGGCACCAGCGCATGAACGTCCTCGATACGCAGGAAGGCATACTGACCGTTGTGTTTGGGTTTGGCATTCAGGATGTCAAACAGAACGTCGGCAAAAACCAGGTAGCGATCGGCTTCGTGCATAAAGCTCAAAGGGACGTCGGCAACGTAGAAATGATTTTTCGCGCGCAGAATGTAAGGTGCTTTTTCGTTCGTCACCGGGTTTTGTGCCCAAGCCAGAACTTCGGTTTTGTTACCTTCGGTCGGAACTAGAACAGCCTGTTCAAACGGGGCGACAAAAAGCCCCTGGGTATTTTGGGACCATTCACCATATTTAAAGAACACTTCGCCTTTATACAGGATGTTTTTCAGGAAGCTTGGGCGTCCGCGTGGGTCCAACTTTTCTTTGTTCATGGTGCTTAGGTGGGAATAGCTGTATCCCATGGCTTTTTCAAAGCGGTCACCCAACTGCCAGATGTTGTATCCGATCCACGCCACATTCTTTTTGGTGTTGGCATAGTCATCCAGGAAAGCTGCCGGGATGGGATTGTTGAAGTACGAGCCAATATAAATCGTGGCAGCGCACTTGTCGATTTCACCCTGCTCATAAAGCTCAATAGGGCTGATGATCTGCTGGTATTCCGGGAAATGACCCAAAAGATTCTGCAGAAGGGTGGTGTAGGTTTTGCCCATCCAATAAGTGGGGTCTGTGCTACGGTCGAAATAGACGTTCACGCAGTCCAGAGCTTTGGCCTGAACCTGCAATCCCGTTAGTAACACAAAAGACAGAATTAATTTTTTCATGTGTTTTGGACCTCTATTTCCTTTCCAAAATGCTCGGGGAGGCGGTGATCTGTTTTAATCCATACAGGGCGTTTGCCAGTTTTTTGACTTTCTTGATACTGCCGATAGGCTTTGTAGGTGGCGCCGATATTGACCACATTCGCCAGAAGCCAGCGCACCGGTACCAGAGCTATATGCACTCGGGCATTGGTGCGAGAAACGGCAATCATTCGCTGAACCAGACGCACGGTCATGTTCAGTAAATTCAGGCCCAACAGAAGTTGGAACGCTGGGTGCCGCAAAACTGCCGGCACATCTCCGGTCAGATCAGCGATCACGAACATGGCCAGCAAAAGAGTGGAGAGTATAATCAGAATGCTGTTCCAAGGACCGCGGCGGTCACGCCACATAAAGTATTTGTCGATGAAAGAACCGCGCCAGCTCAGGTTTTCCAAGCCTTGGAAGGCAATGCCCAGTGTCCAGCGTGATTTCTGGCGCATGGATGCATTCAGCGCGGATGGGAAGTATTCACGAGTTGCGATAAACTCTTTCTGCCCGTTGTCTTTTTCATAGCGCACACAAGCGAACTTGGATTTAAAACCCAGCTCTTTGGTCATCATGCCCAGGTGATAGTCTTCGGTCAGCGTGTCTTCCTTCAAGAAATCACCTTTCTGAAGGTCTTGCAGAGACAAAACCAATTCACGGCTAAGCAAAGTGCCCACGCCTGCGGAAGGAACCGCAGCCCCCAGAGCTTCGCGCACCAGCAGATCTTTGGTGTGGGATTCGGCGAACTCGTCGATATAAATGCCCCCGACCAACGAGCGCGGAGCCACGTCGAAAGAAAAAACCGGAATTTGTACGAAATCAGCAAAGGAACTGTAGTAGTTCATCAGACTGAGTGAGTGAGGATGCAGTACGTCCTCTGAATCCTGCATCAGAAGCAGGTCATATTTTTTGCTAAGATGTTGCTCGGACTTGAAGATCTGACGGGCCATCTCATTCAGCATTTGTCCTTTGGAGGTGGGACCAGGCTGAGTGTTGACGACGACCACCACCTTGTGGGGATACAGGGCTTCCAATTTGCTGGCGGCTTCCCAGGTTGCGGTATCATTTGGATAGACGCCCAGGAAGAAAGTGTAGTTTTGATAGCTCAGGCCGCGCAGGTTGCCGCGAATCATCGGAGCGATGACTTCTGCTTCTTTCCAGTTAGCGACGATAATCGCGATATTCTTCTGTGGCGCTGATTTGATCTTGGCCATCAGGTCCGCATTGATCAGAGCGGGCTTGATTCTTTTGAACAAAGCATACGCATCGATAAAGAGGTCGTCCATGGTGAAGACCAGGGCCCCCAGGACAACGACGAACGCCAGAATAATGAACAGAGATTCAAACATGGGCATTAGAAGGAACCTCCAATGACCAGAAGGCCTTCTTCGTGAGAAGCTTCGTTGCGTGGGAAGCTTTGATAAAGCAAAGCAGCTACGCTCCAGGAGTCGATCAGATAGATTCCGCGCAATCCGGCACGAGCCTGCTCGGTGTCGCGCCCCAGATCAGGATCTGGACTGCGGCGCAGGTAAAGTTCGACGAAAGCATCCAGGAAGATATTCTGGGCAGGGCTGAAACGCAGGCCTTGTTTGAACCAAGCGGTTGAAACCGGGTCGTTGTGGAAAGAAGGCAAGATCATGCTTTCGGCATAGAACTCAGAGAACATATTTTGATTTGCAACGGGGTACTGCCACATGTCTCCAAGATACAGTCCGCCACGGCTGCGTTCTTCTGTGCGAAGCTCGGCCAGGACAAAAAGATTCTTCCACAGGTTGAATCGACCACCCACAAGAGCCATTGCGCGGTTCTTGTCGTAGAGATCGTCTTGTGCGGAGCGTGTTTTGTTTTGCACTTGAATAGACGCGCCGACATACGTTGCGAATTTTTCCTTTTTCACCAGCATCAAGCGCAGATAAGATTCAGTCAGCAGTCCGTACTGAGGAACGTAGGTCGTCTCAGAATACACTTCCCCCACAGAGGCTTCAGCCCTAGCGGAAGGTAAGTTGAGACAGGCAACAACCAGGGTTGCAAAAGAGAGGAAAGATTTGACTGAAGTAATGAAACACCTACGTACTGTAATGATTAGCTGTGGCCGGGTTATAGTTGAACGAGGTATTCTTCACAATAGCGAATGCTTCTTTACGAAGGAATTACCGGGTAATGATATGGCATCACCCAAACGGGTGAGTGTTTGGTTTGCGCCTGTTTTCCTGCTTTTCCTTGGCGGGTGTGCTCACTTTCCACGCGCCTCTTATGAGAGTGAAATCATGAAATACAAGCTCGTCTCGGTTCCGCTAACGTCGGAGCATTGGAACACGCAATATACGGGGCATGGGGCTGTGGAGTTTGCTTCGAAAACACAGAAACATTTACTTATCTCTCCGAAGTATCCACAGAATGAAAAAGAAACTTACGCGGCTCTGGTCACGCTGAAGGCCACGGAGCAAAGACCTTTGAAGGACTATGTTGTCGAGGTCGAAGTGACTTCTCAAAAACAGTTGCGCCCTGAAAATCCCAATGAGTGGGAGGTTTTTTGGTTTTTTGGGAATTATCGTATGGGAGACAATGGAAAAAAAGAGGCGAACTATTTTCTATCCAAGCCTCGCACGGGGATTGAGCTTGGCCGAGTTTATCAGGAAGTTGGCCAGGACTTCTTAAGCACGTATTCTCGCCCGCAACTGCATCTGGGCGAACGCAGTCGTTGGACTTTCTATAAAAGGGGACAGCGGTTTCGAGTCTACAAGGACAGACAACTTATCATGGACTATACCGGACGAACTCCAAGGCAGGAGTTGTACGATCATCCAGGCACCTTCGGGCTGTACAGTGAAGATGCGCTGGTTCTGATTCACTCGTTTAAGTACACGCCTCTTTAAAGACGTGTGGCAATGAGATTCAGGATTCTTTCGCTGGCGTTACCGTCACCGAAAGGATTTTTAGCTTGGGACATGCGCTGATAAACCTCAGGAGTTCTTAATACCTCCAGAGCTGTACGGACAAAGGCCTTTTCTTCCAATGGGATGAGCTTTGATGTTCCTGCGTCGATAGCTTCCGGTCGTTCCGTCTTTTCGCGGGCGACAAGAATCGGTTTGCCAAGAGACGGTGCTTCTTCCTGCACACCACCGGAGTCGGTGATAATCATATGGGCACGATTCATCAAATAGACAAACGGCACATAGTCCACGGGCTCACACAGCCAGATTTTGCTTTGTCCTGAAACAGGTGCTTGCCCTTTGTCGATCCATTGAGCGCTTTGGCCGAAAATCTTTTCGGCGGATTGACGGACCTGCGGATTCATATGCAAAGGAATCAACAGTTCCAGATCTTCCTGCTTGGAAAGTTCAACCAGGCCTTTCATGACTTCTTCCATCGGAGTTCCGAAGGATTCGCGACGATGGACGGTCACCAGAATCAGTTTCTTGTCACCTTGCAGGAAAGAGTAGGTCTGTGCGAATTTCTTCTCAAGATCGGCATTGTCTGCCAGTTTTTTACGGACTTCCAGCAGGGCATCAATTCCTGTGTTGCCAGTGACAAAGATATCCTGGCTTGGATAGTGCTCGTGAATCAGATTGGCTTTGGCCGCCTCTGTCGGGGCAAAGTGCGAATGCGTGACAAGGCCTGTCGCCTTGCGATTGAACTCTTCTGGATAAGGAGAATAAATATCGCCCGAGCGCAAGCCGGCTTCAATATGCATAACTGGGACACGGTGATAGAAGCCCACCAGGCTTCCAACAAAACAGCTGGCCGTGTCGCCCTGAACCAGAACCGCATCCACTTTCTGCTCTTGCAGGATGCGATGAACTCCGGCCATCACGCCCATGGAAATATCCGTCAGACTTTGTCCCGGTTTCATCAGATCCAGGTCGTAATCCGGTGTAATGCCAAAGAAATCAAAAAGCGGTTTGATCATTTCGCGATGTTGTCCCGTAGAGCAGACGATGATTCTGAACCGGGGATCGCTTTTGGCTTTTAAGATCAAAGAGGCAAGTTTAATGGTTTCTGGGCGGGTTCCAAAGACAACAAGAAGGGTTTTCATAGCCGCTAAGCTAGTCAGAACATGTGAATAAGGCAAGGATCTGCTCGCCACCATGTATAAACTCGCCGTTACGGGTGAGGAAAAGTTTCTTTTTTTGTCACAATAAGAGAGGGTGGCTCCTAAGATAAGAAAGACGAAATGAAGTTTTGAAAGGATATTTTATGAAGCAGTTCAAGGAATTGGGAGTTATCGTTGTGGCCGCGTTCTTGATGTTTGTCGCGATGGGAACTCAGGCTTTGGCGAAAGAATCTTTGCAAATCGTCCCAAATCAAAAAGTCTGCATGGTCACGAACATGGTTTTCCCTCGGGATCAGATTCCGGTGGCTCATGCCGGGAAAACATATTATGGCTGCTGTGAAAATTGCAAAAAGACTCTGGCTGAAGATGCCAGTGCCCGCAAAGCTGTGGACCCTGTGACTGGCAAGGCCGTGGATAAAGCCACCGCTGTGATCGCTGCGCGAGCAGATGGTTCTGTGATTTATTTTGCAAATAAGGCCAGCTTTGAGCGCTATAGCAAGAGCAAATAAGGCCAGTCGTATGACTTTAGGCCGATCCTTCAGTTGAGAGTTGGCAGTTCATTCTCGGACGGCTGGCTCTTCGTAGAAAGCCGCTATACTTTGAAGACATAAAACAGGGAGGTTTTATGTACAGCAAAGTATCAATCAAAGGGCATGGAATTCATCCCATGTTGGTGGCCTTTCCGATTACTTTCTATCTTCTTACATTCGTCAGCTTTCTTGTCTATCAGCTCGGGAGTGTCGAGATCTTCTGGTACAAGCTGGGATACTTCGCCAATATGGCGGCCGTGGCGTTTGCCGTGGTGGCGGCGATTCCTGGATTCATTGACTGGGCCATGGGAATTCCCAAAGACACCACAGCAAAAAGAGATGGCTTGATCCATATGCTGTTAAACGTTCTCACTTTGGGACTTTTCGCCGTCAATGCGGTGATCATCAGCGGCACCTGGGACATGCCTCTTAGCTCCTTGGCATTCTCGCTGGTTCTGACGGGTGTGGGTTGTTTAAGTCTGATTGGGGCTGGGGCCTATGGATGGACACTGGTGGCGATTCACAAGGTGGGCGTGCCTATGAGTTCAGAGCAGGCTCTTTTACAGGATCGCTATGAGCATGATGAAAGACCGCAGGATCACATCAGCTTCCATTGAGGGAAGGGAACATTGTTCCCTTGGTGCAACAAAGTGATCCGTTTTTGAACCCTGCCGTAACAGTGAGTTCTCTCGGATAATGATCACATGAAAGATCGTTATCAAAGAATCACACGCAGATCCCTGATGTTCGGAGCCGGAGGTTTTCTGGCTCTGCTGGGGCTGCGTCAGTTGAAGCTGTGGGGAGGCTCCGTGGATACATCGACAACAATGCCAGTTCTTTTTTTAGGTCATGGAAGTCCGATGAATGCGATCGAAGACAATCGCTTCACCCAGCGTTTGACAGAGCTGGGGCAGGAGCTTCCTCGGCCCAAGGCAATTTTGTGTATTTCGGCGCATTGGTTAAGTGCGGGAACTTGGGTGACTCGCATGGATCAGCCGCGCACCATTCACGATTTCTATGGATTTCCTCAGGCGCTTTTTGATGTGCAATATCCAGCTCCGGGCAGCCCGGCATTGGCAGAGCAGATCCAAAAGCTGACCGAAAAACCTAAAATTCATGCCGACGATAATGTCTGGGGTCTGGATCATGGGACGTGGTCTGTCCTGCGTCGGGTTTATCCCGAAGCGGATATTCCAGTGGTGCAGTTAAGTATTGATATGTCTGAACCACCGGCGTTTCATCTGGAGCTGGGAAAAATTCTGAAGTCTTTGCGTGAGCAGGGCGTTTTGATCGTGGGCAGTGGCAACATAGTTCATAACCTTCGTCAGGTTGATTGGAGTAAGCAGTCTCAAGGATTCGATTGGGCCTTGGAATTTGATCACTGGGTCAAAGGGCAGATTGAAAAACGTGATTTTCAATCACTAGCAACTGACTTCATGAAAACTACCGCTGGTCGCAACAGTGTGCCGACGCCGGATCACTATTATCCTTTGCTGTATGTTTTAGGAGCCGCCGATGTCCAGAAGGATGAGCTGAAGTTTGAATTCGAGGGCTATGACATGGGCTCGATCTCAATGCGCTGTCTAAGTCTGGGAAGAAAGGCTTGAGCTATGTATAAGTATATTCCCGCACAGGAAAAATCGTCCACTAAGACTCCGGTTCTGGTGCTGATGCATGGGGTGGGTTCCAACGAGCAGGATCTGGCGGATTTTGGAGCTTCGTTGGACCCGCGATTGGATGTTTACAGTTTGCGCGGGCCATTGGCGATGGGACCGCACAGTTATGGATGGTTTCATGTGAATTTCACGGCTCAGGGGCCTTTGCACAACAGGGAACAGGCGGAAGCGGCACGGCAGCATATTGTCAAATTCCTTCATGAGCTTCGTCAAAAATCGAATGTCGATACAGAGAGAATTTTTCTGGCAGGATTCAGTCAGGGAGCCATTATGAGTTTTTCCGTCGCGTTGACAGAGTCCCATCTGGTGACCTCGGTGTTTGGCATAGGTGGACGCACATTGCAGGAAATGGCGGCGCTGTCCCGGGAAACAAAATATTCCACGACGCCTGATGTTTTTATTCTTCATGGTGTGAATGACAATAAGCTTCCGTTCTTCCATGCAGAAGCGTCAGAAAGAGTTTTCGCAGAGGCGGGTTTCCCCGTGCAGTTGCTGTCTTACCCTGCCGGACATGAAATCAGCACGGCTATGCGTGCAGACGTAAGTCGTCTTGTGAAGCAGCGCCTTTGACTTTGCAGCGGGGTTGCAATTGTCGTAATCCTAAAAAGAGTTGAACATTTTTAGATCAGAATTCATTCTAGTCGAAATGCTTTATAAATCTTTTCTGCTCTTTGTGGGCCTTAGTGTTCTTTCCGTTCCCGCCTTGGCGACAAAGGTTGTCTTTGCTTCTTATGACGATATCCCGCCTAAAATCTATCGTGAAAACGGGCAGATTAAAGGCACTTATATCGAAGTCATTCGTGAGGCCTGTAAAAGGATGAAGGTTCAAGCAGAGTTTGTGACCTTTCCCTGGGCGCGTGCCGTGGTGATGGCTCGAACCGGAAAGGTCGATGCCATTTTCCCGCCGTTTGTGACTGCCGAAAGAAAAGAATATTTATTTTTCCCCGAACCCGTCAGCGAAACTCGCAATATGGTCTTTGCTCTTAAAAAAAGAAAATTGAAGGTGCAAAGTCTGTCGGATCTTAAGGGACTGACGGTTGGCGTGAATGATCAATATTCGTATGGTGAGGCCTTTGATAGCTATAAAAAGAACCTGCGTTTGGATTTAAGTAGCACCCAGGAAATGCTGATTCAGAAACTCGGGCGTTCTGAGGGGGTCAAACGGGTGGATGTCGTGGTGGCTTCAGAAGACGCTTTTCGGTTTATGAGCAAGCGACTGGGGTATGGGGATATTTTTGAATCCATTTATGTCGTTTCGGAAAATCCGGCCTATGTGGCCTTTTCCAAAGCGAAAGGGGCAGGCAGTAAAGAATTGTCAGAACGTTTTGGCAAGACCCTGCAGCAGATGAAAAAAGAAGGCGTGATCCAGAAAATTTTTGATCATTACATGAAATAGAGAGTTCCTGTCTCATCCTGAGATACTACGAAAATCAGCGAACAGTTATTTGCGAGTCTGACTCCTGTCAAAATATACTCCGTCCGATGAGTTGAATATGAGAACGTTTTTTCGTATTTTGCTTTATCTGAGCGCAGGTCTGGCTTTGGGGGCGTGTTCCCTGGAAGCTTCATTTGAGGATCTGAGTCAGCAACTGCCATCACTTTCCAAAGACGAAAGTTTCTATGCGGACTATCCGCCTGCGGAAATATCGTTTTTAAAATCTTCTGATATGCAGATGAAAACCGCTCAGACCTCCAAGCAGGAGTTTGTAGTAACAATGGCTTCTGCAAGTCCGACGAATATCTATGTTCGTTATACACTGATTCCGGAACTTAGCACGGCTCAATATGCAGTGAACCACAGTCTACAAGAAGGTGTGGTTATGATTCCTGCAGGCAGTACGGAAGGAAGAATCACTTATGACTACTATGGTTCTTCCGTGGGCTCGAAAACTCTGCAAGTGGCCTTGAAGGAAGTTATCGGCTATCCATCCTTTTTCAAGCAGCAGGTGACACGTCGATTTATTCTTGATCCGGTACAGGATGATACTTTTGTCAAAGTCAGTAGGGGTGGTGATTTCGCCTGTGGTATTTCCACGGCCGGGGCTTTAAAGTGCTGGGGAGATAATGCCGCTTTGCAAATGGGAGCACCTGGGCCCGCACGGAAAAAGCCTGCTGTGGTGGATAGCGGAGTCCTTTACAAAGACGTCGAGTTGGGAACCACTGCGGCCTGTGCGATCACACAGGGCGGAGTTGTTAAATGCTGGGGCGCGGGTGCGGCTTTGGCAGAAGTGGATGCTCCGGTTTTATATAAGAAAATTACGCGAGGCACATCTCATGCCTGTGGCATTACTGTGGCTGGTGTTCTGAAATGCTGGGGTAAGAATGACTATGCTCAAATGGGAACGGGCAGTACCAGTGCCAGCACTTTTGCGCCCACCGAACTGGATGCGGGAGTTCTTTATAAAGATGTGACGGCGGGGGCTTACCACAGTTGTGGCATTACGGAAGATAATGAATTGAAATGCTGGGGAACCAACAGTTCATTGCAGGCCTTGGGAACGGGTGCTTCACCAGTGGCAATAACAACCGTTGATGCGGGGGTTGAGTATCGTCAGGTTTCAGCGGGGAACAGTCACACGTGTGCAATCACCGTGGGTGATAAGTTGAAGTGCTGGGGCTTAAACACGTCGGGCCAGGTCGGGGATGGCCTTGGAGTTGGCAACAATGCTGTGACGTTGATTGATACGGAAGCCACGTATTCTTCAGTCAGTGCAGGGGCTTCCCACACTTGTGCGATCACCAAAACGGACAGCCGTCTTAAGTGCTGGGGTGGTGGCGATTATGGGGAGCTGGGACTGAATTCAACTTCCAAAATGTTGGCACCTGCCCAGGTATCTGATGTCAGTTATCTGGCGGTTTCCGCCGGGCCTGTGGGCACGTGTGGTATTCAAAGTCACGGGGTGATGTTCTGTTGGGGTGAAAATGGCAGCGGCCAAAATGGTGACGGGATGGCGTCGGTGCGCTCCGTTCCTATCGTCGTTGATGGTGGAGAAAAATATCAACTGATGGATGCCGGAATTCTTTATCATGTCTGTGGAATTACGACGACAGGAGTTTTGAAGTGCTGGGGAAATAACGGAAATGGGCAGGTCGGGGATAAATCGACTATTACCAAATCTTTTCCGGTGGAAGTGGATCGTGGCATCAAGTACAAGGCCGTTTCTCCGGGGAACTATCACACCTGTGGAATCACAGTGGATGGTGTTTTGAAATGCTGGGGTGCCAATGGGACCAGCCATCGTCTAGGGGACGGCAGTACCACGCATCGCTCGACTCCGAAAGCCGTGGACAGTGCAGAGAAGTTTATCAAAGTTTCTGCAGGCAATGACAGCTCCTGTGCACTGACTGATCAAAAGAAGCTTATGTGTTGGGGATTGAACGACGTGGGGCAGTTGGGGAATGGCACAACAGATACTGGGAACATTCCTCAGTTTGTGGATTCCACGGACTTGTTTAGGGATGTCGTGGTGTCGGGTGGTAAGGCAGCTTGTGCATTGACGGAAGCTGGTGCCTTGAAGTGTTGGGGCGGAGCTTCGCATTTTGTTCCTGGGGATGTTGATGCCGGAACTGTTTACGAATCACTAAGTCGCAGTGGCAACAACTTCTGTGCAAAAAACCAGGCGGGTGTCTTTAACTGCTGGTCGGCGGGTTCTTATCCTAGCTCCTTCACTGCTTTGCCCGCGGACCCTGGGTTTACTCATCAGGCGCTGGGAGTGGGCTTTGGTCATAAATGTGCTTTGACCAGTACTCAGGATATTCGTTGTTGGGGCTCGGGTGCTGATGGGCAGCTTGGAAATGGTCAGCAGGTGACGCAAGCTTCGCCTGTCGCCGTGTCTTCAGTGGATAAATACAGTGCAATTTCTGTAGGCCGCTATCATGGTTGTGGTATCACTGTGAGCGGAATTTTGCATTGCTGGGGCTCAGATCGTCTGAATCAGCTTGGAGCAGGGCGATTGGTGAATGTGCCGTCTCCGACAAGCCCATAGATGAGGTCTTGTCGGGTGGACATATTCTTATCACTGTGCTATGGTGATTCTATGTTCGCGTTCAATACCATCCAACACAATTATTTTTCTTGTTTCAATTTGTCCGTCTCGGAGTAGTTTCCTCGGGAAGATCTAAACTTTTGCTGGTCTTTCCTCGTCAGTGTCTATTCTTTACAAAAATATATTTGAACAGACTGCAGTTAGGGCTGTTGGGCCTAGCTATTTGATCTGTGAGCCAGAAAGAAACAGGGGAATGAAAAAGGAATTGCAGGCAGAAGAAACCAGCAAAGTGGAAAATTGGGAAAGATGGTGGCATGCGCTTTCGATCTCAGACACGATCTTATCCAGATCTGGTGAAGATCCTTCTTTGGAGGAAATCTGCAATTATCTGGAAAGTATTGAAGTGGTTTTTGAAGATGCCTGTGATCCGGCGGATGATTTTAAGGCTTATGCTATTCGGGCGCTATGCCAAGCGGTGCGGCGAACTTTGGACAACAGAAAAAAATCCTTGGTAAAAGAGCAGGTGAAACTGCTGGAGTGATCGAAAGTTTCAGGGGAACACGAAACCAAGGGCGTGTATTGCGGATCTTCTTGTGATTTTGATTTATCGAATGTCGGTAAACTCTTAGCATTTTAGTACTAGGGGTTTTTCATGAAGATCGTTGTTGTCTTGTTGTCCTTGTTGATTTCCGTGCAAGCTTTTGCGCGTTCCTGGGAAAGAATTCAGATTCCCGGAGCCTATTGTGGTGATGGCAGTCCGTACTCGGTTTTTCTGGACCAGCGTCGTAAAGATAAAATCCTGATTGAATTTATGGGGGGCGGAGCTTGCTGGTCCGAATCCACCTGTCACGGTCTGGACAGAAAAACCTGGATCTACAAAATCCCCGCAGTCCCGGCCTTCAGTTATCTGACGGCAGAATCAGCATCCCATCCGTGGATTGATCATACGGCTCTTTATTTCCCTTATTGTACCGGAGATGTCTTTTCAGGCCGACATGTGGCGCGATATGCAGAGCACTCCTCCCGCCAGACATGGCATGTGGGGTACACCAATATTCTTAAATCTTTAAACTATCTTCGAGAACGAAAGATTTTGAACTTTCACGGATTCAACGATGTGACTTTGTGGGGAGCTTCTGCAGGTGCGATTGGGTCTTTGGTGCATTCCCATAACATCGCGGACGCCTTTTCTCAGGCAAGTCAGAAAACTCTTTTGGCGGACAGTCCAGGACTGCACTTCGGAGATGTTTTCTTTGCCAAGTTTTCACCTCAGATGCGTTCTGACTTTAAGCAGAGCTTTGCGGCGGTTGGCTTGATCTATCCGGAACACAGTGGTTTTGTGGCGCCGTACTTCGGGCCGGTGTTTGAAGGTCTGCGGGACTGGAAGGTGGGCGTCTTGCAAGCCACGAAAGATGTTGTTATGGCCGTGGTGTTCGGAGAGCTTACTCCCCAGGAACATGAAAAGCGTGTTCTTTCCCAAGGGGGAATTGTCGAAGTCGCCAAACCCTACAATCACGTTCAGGTCTGGGCGCCTCGTTGTTTGATGCATACTTTCTTGCTGGCGCCGCCGACAGCAGGCCTTGAAAATGAAGAAAATATGTCAGCAATTCGTTTTGCCGAGCAGATTTACAAAGAGCGCAGATAGAGCTATCGAGCGCCGGCTTTTTCCAGAATCGTCACGATTTCTTTGAATCCTTTTTTCCTGGCGTGTGTCAGGGCTGTGACTTTATCCCTGTCAGGAATGTTCACATCGGCTCCGGCCGCTACCAGAAGGCGGATGATTTCCTGATGGACAGGGCCGCCGTCACTTAAAACGACAGCTTCCATCAGCGCCGTCCATCCCAGATTATTTACGTGATTGATGTTGATAGAAGTTTTGAGCAGTTCTTTGACGACTTCGACGTGACCTTTTTCTGCCGCCGGAATCAGAGCTGTGCCGCCAAAGCGATTGTAAATCTTGAAGTTTGGCTTGGCTTTAAGAATCAGTTTTAAAATCTCCAGTCGTCCTGCCGCTCCGGCATACAGCAGGGGGCTGTCCTGAATCTGATCTTGCACATTCACGTCGGCTCCGGCCTCGATCAGAAGTCTGGCGATTTCAATGTCATTGTTGCGCGTGGCAACCAGCAGGGCCGTTCGTCCCTGGGAATCCTTTTCGTCGATTTTGATTTTCTGTTTCAGCAGGCTGCGAACTTTCTCGACGTTGTGGTTTTGAGTGGCTTCCAGAAGTTGCATTTCAGAGGACGTCTGCATAGTCTTCTCCTTGCTTTGAGATGGAGATGCCATCAACGTCGCCAAGAGGGCTGTCAGAATGGACTTTTTCACAGATCCTCCCAAATCCAGGTCAGTCAGTGACCTGAGTTTTTTCAGGAACACCGAACTTTTCCATTTCTTTGATCACAGTTTTAGGGAAGACCGTGGCGTTGGGTGCTACGGTCGCACGACGTCCGATCTCGACTCCTCCAAGGACTTTCGCAGCCAGACCGACCGTGGCTCCGGCGCCGATTTTAAGGTGATCAATGATAAGGTAACCCTTCATTCCATAGTGAGCCATCAAATAAGCAGAACCACCAATAGTGACATAGTCGCCCAGTTGAATCAGGGCCGGATCCGAGATGTTAGAGGAGTTGATCATGCTGCCTTTGCCAACCTTCATGCCCATGGCGCGGAAGAAAAAGATATTCAATGGAGTCGGAGTGATAAAATCCAAAACCGTGTAGCGGACCAGGTAGGTCAAAGCATTGTGATAGAACCAAGGGATGGACTCCAGCGAAAACCAGGGACCTCGATAAGGTTTGATAAATGGCAAAGCCGGAGCATTCAGAATCGGCACCACCACAATCAGAGTCAGAATAAAGGCGACAAAGCCGCCAGCGATGGCAAGTCCCAGCAGCAGGGCCTGGTAAAGATCCGAGTATGTGGCACTTTGGATGGAAACCCAGCGGAAAAGATAAACTCCCGGAGCCAGCGAAATCCCCAGGCAGATGACGTAGGCCAACAGCACTGGGATGATGGCCACCAGATAGGCTACCTGGCGAAATTTGCGAAGGAAACTTTCCAGGAGCCCCGAGGCTCCTGATTTGGCAGATCGTTCGGCATTGATGTCCTGAATATCCTGATGGTGTGTCATTCCTTTATAGTGAAATCTTGCGGTAGCCCCGTCACGCTCTTTTTTACTTAGTCCTCTTGAGCGCAGGGAGGAAGAGCATAAGGGATTTCAGAAACTCTATTCAGGTCTGTTGGGTTGGCGACAGATCTGATTACATCGCTGTTTTCGAAATGAAGGGTCGCATTAGGGTCATTGTTTAGCTCGACTTCGCCAAGAGAGTTCTGCCCTTGGCTGTTCATCCAGATAATGGCTCCGATGTCATTGCTGGATGCAGCTTCATTGTCGGTCACTGTGTTTCCTTTAAATTTCATAAGATAGGCAGCTCCTAAACCGCCGTTGTATCGTTCGGCGCGATTGTGCTGGATCAAAGAGTTTTCCATTTTAATCACGCTGCGATTTTCGATAGCCCCCCCACTGAAACGTGCTTGATTTAGCGTGAAATGAGAGTTGTAGATATTGGTGCATCCATAACTAGGAGAAATGGCGCCTCCGAACGCGGCATTGTTATTGGATAGTTGGCTGTCATAGATTTTCAAGAAAGACCACAGCGTGAAAATTGCTCCACCGTTTCCGTCCGCCTCATTATTTTTAAAGACGGTGTTACGCAAAATAATTTTTTGAGGGGCGGGGAGCATGGGGCCTTGAGCTGCGAGAGCGCCACCCGCCGGAGCATGATTACCGATAAAGTCGGTGTCGTGAATATAGACTTGAGCCTGGGGGCCCCAGATGTAGATAGCACCGCCAAAGTCATTATTCTCGCTGGGAGAGCCGTTTCCGTTGGGATCTTTTCGTGCCCTTACGCCGTTGATCAGATTAAGACCCGCAATTTCCACTTTAATCTTTTCATGGGAAATTTTGAAGATGCGATCCATTCCCTGAGCATCCACAGTGGGGCGCTGGTTGGATGGGTTCATGCTTGTAGACTGAATCGTAAGATCTTTGTCGATCAGAATTTCATAGTTCAACTTTAAGGTGCGAAGGTGGCTGCCAATGACGACGGTATCACCCGGTTGAGCCTTGGCTACGGTGTCGCGCAAAGAGCCGGGAACTTCATCCGCTGTTGTTTTGACATACAGAACATTGGCCGACGCAGTGGAGCTAAGCAGGGCTGTCATCGAGGAAGCAATAAGAAGTTTAGTGGCTGTTTTCATTTGAAGGCACCTTTCGTTCATTAGATGCCTTTAGAGATTGCACTGGTAATGCCAACCCACTAGCGTTTTTAAAATGAATAGATTCAAGATGAGCTATCGAGTTGCCGGGATCTCGGCAGCGACTTTGTCGGTGCCCCGGCACCTGTCGGATTGCCGACAGCACGGGCAGGGCCCCCTTAAATGAGCCTAGGGACCAAATAAATTCTTGAAATCGGGGACTTCTGCCCCTATAAGAAAGATTCACTCAGCGTGATACCGTGGTTCCGTAGCTCAGCTGGATAGAGCATCTCCCTTCTAAGGAGAGGGTCGTACGTTCGAGTCGTACCGGAATCACCATTTTCTTAAATTAATCAATAATTTCAAATAGATATATATCGCCATGATGCGTTATGCGATGTGTCGTTTTTGCAGACTTGCACACAAAGCAACGCCACCCAAAATCACATACCACAGGGTTAGAATCCACAGCAGTAACAGCGGCAGCGCTGCAAAAGAGCCATAAAGCTTATTATAGGCAAAGAATTTTTTGGCCAAGAGAACATAACCTTTATGAACCAGGAACAAACTGATGGAAGCCAGAATCGCACTTATGACAGCGGCTCGGGTTCGAACTTGGACATCCGGAACCATCTTGTAAACTAAGAACAACGTGCCGACCAAAACCAAAGAGTTGGAAACTGAAGCCGGGATCACGCGGTGAACGAATTCAAATTGTTCCAGAGAAGTAAAGCCCACATAGATCGCCAGAAAAACCGGGATCGCCAGAACCAGAGACCAGTGATAGATCAGACGTTTGTAAAACGGTCTGGTGTTTCGCTGGTTCCAGACACGGTGAATACCGACTTCCATATCATGCATCAGGCGGATCGACGTGATGAACAGGAATACCGCACCGGCTGTTCCCAGCTTTCCGGCGTTCACATTTTTCAAGACCACTTTCATCATTTTGGTAAAGCCACTTCCGGCGGCTTCCTTCATGTTTGAAAGCAGTAGGGCTTCGACTTTGGGATACAGGGCTTCCAGGCCCCCGATAGACTGAAAGGTTGCCAGAACAACGGCGATGAAGGGAACTAGGGCTAAAGCTGTG
Source organism: Bdellovibrio bacteriovorus (assembly GCF_041888015.1). Taxonomy (GTDB): domain Bacteria; phylum Bdellovibrionota; class Bdellovibrionia; order Bdellovibrionales; family Bdellovibrionaceae; genus Bdellovibrio. The sequence goes on along the minus strand of NZ_CP168968.1, from coordinate 2,792,712 downwards.
GAGAAAGACAACGAAGCGGCAACCAGTTGCAATTCGCCGTCGCGCATTTGTTGAAGGGTGTCTTTAAGTACGCTCCACAGTCTTTTTAACATGAGTGCCCTACAGCCAGAATCTTTTTTGAACGGCGAAATCATTCCCGCTGCGTTCGATCAGAGCCGCATCACAGTAAGGATCGTGCTCAAAGAAAAGATACCATGAATGGTCCGCAGCTTCACTAAGATACTTTGTCTTTTCCTCGATCAGAGTCAGCGGGTGCAGGTCGTAACCCATAACCCAAGGCAGTTTCACGTGAGTGCTGGTGGGAACCATGTCTCCACAATACAGCAAAGTGGTGCTGCCATCGGTAACTTTGATCACTTGCTGACCTTGGGTATGACCATCGCTGATGATGGAGGAAACACCTGGCAGGAAGTTATCTTGAGCACCGTTCATGATATTCAGAACCCCTGCGTCCATCAAAGGTTGGAAGTTCGCGGGATAGTAGCTGGCTCTTTCGCGCATGTTGGGCTTGGAGGCGGTCTCAAGGTTGGCTTTTTGAATCCAGTATTTGGCGTTCGGGAAAGTCGGAACGAGCTTGCCATCTTTTTCCGTGGTGCCGCCGCCAGCGTGATCGAAATGCAGGTGAGTCAAAATCACATGGTGGATGTCTTCAGGTTTGATGTGATGATGATCCAGGGATTTTAACAGGGATGGGCCGTCGCTGTGAATATTGAACAGCTCTGCGAATTTTCCACCCAGCTTTTCGCCGTATTTTGCAACGAAGTCGCCACCATTGCCCGTATCAATCAGGATATTGCAACCAGGAGATTTCAATAGCAAACCGCGGGCCTCCATAGAGATGCGGTTCTTTTCGTCAGGCGGGTTGCTGCGCTCCCACAGAACCTTGGGAACTGTGCCGAACATTGCGCCGCCGTCCAAGCCAAAAAGACCCGTAGGAACAGGACAGACTTCGTAAGGGCCGATTTTCAAATTCTTGTTTTCGATTTGCAGTTCGTTACTCATGAGGTGTTTCCTCCGTAGTGACGGCTGGGAAGGCGTCAGGGTTGATGGTCATCACCCAGCTCTTGTAAGCAGCATACACCTCTTGGATGGGGCCTGGGGGATGAACTGGACCAACGTGCAGGATCAGTTTCCCCGGGCGGGGCATGCTTTGTCCCTTGGGCCAAAGTTCCATCACTCCGTCCAGGTAGGTGAATAACAAAGGGGTTTGTGTGCGCTCCGAAAAGATGGAAACGCCTCGTTTGAATTCTTGAATCTTACCATCTTTGGAACGAGTGCCTTCGGGGAAGATGATCAGCCACATGCGCGGCAGTTCCGTCAGAAGCTTCAGAATCAGATTGATGGCTTCGCCTTTGCGGTCTTTGCGATCAATCGGGATGGCTCCCAAGCAGTGCTGGGAAAAAAACATGAACAGGGGATTGCTAAAGAAGTAATCCTTGGCAGCGGCGATATAAAGATTCAACCAGTAACGGCGGGGAATGGAAGCCGCTATGGAAACCGCATCCAAGTGACTGGCGTGATTGCTGATGATGATCAGTTTGGGCTGGGTTCTGTAGATCTCGGCAAAAGGAGTTCCTTTGACTTCAAGACGGATATAGAACTTATAAAGAATATTCTTAAGAATCAGCGACCACAAAAAGCGCATGCACACACTGAACAGGTCAATGTGGCGTGTGAAAAGCGGCAAGTGCTTCAGGTAAGTGGGAAGCTTGGTCCACTGTTCGTTTTCGTAGTTCCAATCCTTCATAGAATGACCGTCATAACGTAGTAATAAATAGGCGCAACAAAGATCAGGCGATCCATGCGGTGCAGGAAGTCCCCGCGGCCGATGATGAACGGACCCACTGTTTTCATTCCGGCATCACGACGAACGGCTGTCATGACCAGATCTCCGATAAAGCCACCCATGGAAGCCACAAGGCCGGAAGCCAGCCAGTATTTTTCAGATCCATCCGGCAACAAGAAGCGCATGGAGCCTGCCAGGAACAAAGTCAAAAGCATCGACACCACGGTACTGCCCACAGTACGGCGCGGATTGATGCCTGGGAACAATTTCCATCCACCGATGTAACGGCTGACCGCCAAGTTGGTGTTGTCGCAGAACTCGGTCAGGATGATCAAATACATCACTTGGAAGACCCCGTTCGGGAACTTCATGATCAGACCCAGGTGCATGAACGACCAACCTAAGAAAATGAAAGCCAGCAAGGTCAAAGAAATATACTGAATCATGCGCTTGTAAGAGTTGCGCGCTAACGGAACCAAGCAGGTCACTCCCAACACCATCATCGGCATGGCATTGTAGATATCCAGCCGGTCATACCAGGCGCAAATCCCCAGCCCGATGATCCCCGCATAACAAATCAAAACAAAGTAACTGCGATGGAACATTCCCATGATCTGGAAAAAGATCTTGGCCCCTAAGATGGCCAAGGCGGTCAAGGCCACCAGCGGCCACGGCTCGGGCATCCCCATTGCCAAGAACATCAATGGCGCTGCCACCAGCCAGGATTTGATACTGGCCCAGGATTGAACGAAGTAGTAATTCTTTTTACGGAACCAGAAAATGATAAAGGCAGAGGCAAAGATGATGGACAGGACAATCAGTACCGTTTGGCGATAGATATGGCTTTCCCAGGCCGTCGGCATGGCGATACGAATGGGAAGATCGAAATCAAAAAAATCCATTAAGAAGGTTCCTCTTCAATTTTGTAGTCTTTGATTTTTTTATAAAGATTTGAGCGAGAGACTTTCAAAACTCGCGCGGCGTCTTCGATGTCGCTGGCTTGCTTGATGCAAGTGCGAATCACATGCGCTTCAAATTCCTCAACCAAGGTGTTCAGACCCTTGTTGAAATCAATTACAGTGTAAGATGGTGCTCCGGTCGGAGTCGCCGCTGGCTTCAGCCAAGCGGTCACGTCCTCGCCACGAATGAATGGCAGGGGGGACGTCAGGCTTAGTTGTTCACACACACGCTTTAGTTCGCGCACATTTCCGGGCCAGTTGTATTTTTTAAGTGCCTCAATGCCATCGTCCGTGAAGGACTTGTTGCGGCGCGGGCGCTCAGCATCCAGGAAATGTTTGGCAAGCTCGGTGATGTCCTCCAAGCGTTCACGCAGCGGAGTCAGCTCGATACGCTGGGATGCCAGACGGTAAAGAAGATCTTCGCGGAACTCTCCGGCAGCGACCATTTTTTCCAGCGACTTATTGCTGGCAACAATCACACGTGTTTTGACCTGTGTGCTTTCTTTGGCGCCGACCTTGCGAACCTCGCCAGTTTCCAGGAAACGCAGAAGTTTCGCTTGTTGAGTCAGTGGCAGGGCTTCAATTTCATCCAGGAACAGGTCTCCACCATGGGCGGCTTCGGTCAAGCCGACCTTGTTTTGATCAGCCCCCGTGAAGGCGCCTTTCACATGACCAAACATTTCTGACTCAAACAAGTTGTCGGGAATGCTGGCGACGTTGACGGCGATGAACGGGCGATCGCCCTCTTGTTCATGCAGAAGTCTGGAAACAACTTCCTTACCGCAACCAGTTTCGCCCTCAATCAGAACCGGACTGGTTTCGCCACGCAGGTCTGCAATACGCTTCTTAATTTTCAAGGACGCGGCGGAAGTACCCACCCAGCGAGTGGTCTTGCGGTTGGCTGCCGGATCCACGCTGCGCAGGTCCCAAAGAGCCTCGATCTTTTCCAGCACCAGAAGAATTTCTTCCGGCATCAGAGGTTTGGCTAGAAAACGTTGCGCGCCAGCTTTAAGGCAGCTTTCCATCAACGTGCGACTGAGGTCGCCCGACATGGCCACAACTTCCAGTTGATTGTTGTGCTTTACCAGCTTTTCAATCACAGAAGGTCCCACGGCTTTGGTAGAGCCCGGTTCCAAATGCATATCCACAAAGGCAGCATGATAGAAGCGCTCGTATTGAATGGCTTCCAAAGTTTGGGCGGAAAATACCTTCCAATGATTTGGCAGAGCTAGCTTTAGGGACTGATGAATCAATGGATCGTCATCCACGATAAGTAGAGAAAATACTCGAGTTGATGTCATAGACTCCAGCATACCCGAGACGACTTATTTGACCATCATTAGCACGCCTCGTCACTGCGAATAGTGACGAAGACCGTGAACGGGAGTACCATTTTTAGAGTGGAGGCCCGATGAGCGCTCAAAGAATTTTGTTGGTTGAAAATATTCACGCAGTGGCTAAGCAAAGACTCGAGGAAGAAGGGTACAAGGTCGATTTGATTACGCACTCTCCTTCGGAAGAAGAGCTGCTGCAACTGCTGCCAAATTACGAAGTTCTGGGCATTCGTTCCAAGACGGAAATCACAGCGAAGGTGCTTGAAGCGAACAAACATCTGGTGACAATCGGTTGCTTCTGTATTGGCACCAATCAGGTGGATCTGCTGAAAGCGCGGGAAAAGGGTGTTCCTGTCTTCAATGCTCCTCATTCGAACACCCGTTCTGTGGCCGAGCTGGTGATTGCTGAAATGATTTCCCTGTCCCGTCAACTGGGGGACCGTAACACACAGGCACACATGGGTGAGTGGGTGAAGTCCGCAGTGGGCTCACATGAGGTGCGTGGCAAAACATTGGGGATTGTCGGGTACGGTCACATTGGCAGTCAGGTCAGTATCCTGGCAGAATCCATGGGTCTAAAAGTTTTATTCTATGACGTGTTGAAGAAGCTTCCTTTGGGTAACGCCACGATGACGCCCTCTTTGGACGAGCTTTTGCGTTCCTCGGATTTCGTAACTTTGCATGTGCCTGAAACTCCGGAAACCAAAGATATGATTGGCACCCGTGAGCTTTCGTTGATGAAAAAAGGCAGCTTCCTGATCAACGCCAGCCGCGGTACGGTGGTGGTGATAGAGGATCTGGTCAGGGCTCTGAAAGAAAAGCACATTGCCGGTTGTGCCATTGACGTGTTCCCTGAAGAGCCTGCTTCGAACAAAGAAAAGTTCAAATCCCCACTGCAGGGCCTGCCGAATGTCATTCTGACCCCGCATATTGCCGGAAGCACCGAGGAAGCACAGTATGCCATCGGTCTTGAGGTGGCTGAAAGCTTCCGTCGTTATTTGAAAATCGGCTCATCCCCGGGGGCGGTGAATTTCCCGAATGTGGATTTGCCAGTGAAGCAGGGGACGTCCCGCATTTTGAATGTGCATAAGAACGAGCCGGGTGTCTTGGGTGAAATCAACGGTTTGATTTCCAAAGCCGGAGCCAACATCGAAGGGCAGTATCTGTCGACCGATGAAAAAATCGGTTATCTGGTGATGGATGTTCATTCATCCCACGCCCACACACTGGCGGCAGATATCGAGAAGCTGTCCCGTTCCATCCGCACACGTGTGGTGTATTAGCGTTCCTGAGCCCTAGTTGTTCTGAGTGGCTAGGGCGCTGATCTGTTCGTTGACGAGTTCCTGATCAAAGATCAGAATTTCCTTAGCCGCTCCTAAGATTGGTGAGGTGCCTCCCGTAGTGCCCCCCGAGAACACATAAAGAGGGGTGCCTGCGGCAGGTGCAAGGTATTGAGTCGGAGATCCTGGGTATCTGTTGATCGTGGAAGTGGTCGCAGATATGAAGTCCCGTTTTAGTGGGGCAGATCCCATTACCAGAGCGAGCCCGCGTTCTGTAGCATCACTGTTGACGCCATTGGTGTTCTCCATCGTATTGATGCTTGCTGCGCTGCTTGCGACCCAGGCACCAGTGTTGCCGCTAGATTTTGTCAGATGGAACCCTGAGTAAGATCCCAAAGTTCTGTCACCGTAAGAGAAGATGTCGCTTACATTTGTCCGCTGTGTCTGTTTGAAGTTCAGGTAAGTTGTCGTGTTTGCAGCGATAGGGAAGTTAGGAACGGTCAATGTGTCGTCCACTCCATCGGCATTAACTATTAGTAGATAGGCGCCAGTCCCGGTTAGCGTAAGATACGGCTGCTTCGATAGAGTGGTTTGTGTGGCATGTTGATTGTTGCCACTTTGATCATACCATTTCACCAAGAATGGATTTGTACCGTTGCGGAAAGTATCAAAGTCCAACTTATTGATGACACCATTTGAGTCAAAATAGATATCAGCCTCGGCATTATCACTGGCACGGCGGATACGGATAGCAGGGCCGTTGTAGGAGCCATACCTTTTCCAGGAATAGATTCTTTGTGGTGATGGCAGGCGATACACCTTGAGAGGAACAGTCAACGGCGCATGCCCATCAGTCACAGAGATGGTCACGGTAGCGTTGCCTGAAGTTCCCGCTGCCGGTGTTATTGAGACAGAGCATTGGGTGCCACTGCCCCCGAAAGTAATATTTTCATTTGGGATAATGGATGGGTCTGAGGACGAGGCGCTTAATGAGCTGGCGCAATCCACAGTGTCTTCAGGGTCAGGATCTGCAATTCTGAATTTTCTTTGTAGAGTGCTTTCGGTGGTTACCGCGGTCGTGGACAGCACGCCAAGCCAAGTTAGAGTGGGCTTGTTACTGACGGGTGTGACCGATTTGGCCGTCGGAGTCGTCGTCGTGTAGGCATTGATGGCATCGACTGTATAGTAATACAGAACTCCATTGCTCAGGCCCGTGATAGTGTAAGGTGACGTGGCATTGGGAATGGTAAACTGATTGGGTGGGTTCGTGGTGCCATATCTAACTGTGAACGAATTGGCGCCGGAGCCTCCGGACCAGGAGAAGGCAGCCGTTGTGTTGCCGGCGGTTGCGTTGTTCAGAGTGACAGTGCCCGGAGCGCCCAGGGCACAGGCGATCGGACCTGCTACAGGGCTTGTCCCCGTAGTGTTGACGGCTTCGATCGTGTAGTTGTAGGTGGAGCTGGACAGTCCGGGCTCGGAGCACGTGCGTGTGGAAATGTTCTCGCAGATTACGACATTGACGCTGGCGTTAACAACCCGTCTTACCGTGTAGGTCAGAGGAGGGGCGCCGCTTGCGGGGGTGTCCCACGTCAAAGTGCATTTGCCTTGCTCGGGAATGCTGACTTTGGGATTTTGTGGCGCGCTTGGAGGAATATTCGGAGTGGCCGTTAAGGTGTTTGTGGCGCTTTTGCTTGCTACCGCATTGACGGCAGTCACAGAGAAGTAATAAGGCACCATATTCAGCAAAGAATTTACGATGTAAGGTGATGAGGCCGTTGTCGAAGCCACGGTCGAGATGTTGTCAGAACTTGTTCCGTATTTGACAGTGTAGGAGGTCGCATTAGCGCTTGGTTGCCAAGTCAGTGTCACCTTGGTGTCGGCAGGGGTTGCAGAAAGAAGCTGGAAGTCTCCTGGTAAGCCAATCGCACAAGAAGCACGACTGGTTTGGGGACCTGTCCCTCCAAAGTTTTCAGCCTCCACAGTGTATTCGGCCATGCCCGGCGGGCGACCTGTGTCTGCACAGGTTGGGGCTGGAGTTTTATCACAGACCACCACATTGCTTGCGGGGCCTGTCCAGCGGCGGACCGTGTACAGAATCGGGGCAACACCTGTGGTTGGGGGCTCCCAAGTCAAGGTGCACGAGTTGGAAGTCGGACCGGTTGTGAGATTCAGCGGCACCGATGGCGGAGGTGTCGGCGTGGCACTCATCGTGTTACTGGAGTCTCTGCTGCCAATCGGATTTGTGGCGACCACTTTGAAGTGGTAAGTGGTCCCGTTCGTCAAAGAGGTCACTTCAAATGGTGGCAGAGCTTTGGCGGCAACGGTAGTGGTGATATTGTCGGCACTGGGGCCCGACATCACTGCATAGGAAGAAGCCTCTGGGCTCAGGTCCCACGCCAGGGTGACTTTGCCATTGCCGGGAATGGCAGTCAGGATCGTGAATTCCCCGGGCGCGCCTAAGAACGGATAACTTTTTTCCGCAGTGGACAGGGTTGTGCCAAGACTGTTGATCGCCTTCATGCGGAAGTAGTAAGTGGTTCCAGGAGTCAGGCCTTGAATGACCAAAGGCGACTTGGCGGCAGTGATGGTTTCAGTATAGGTGCCTGCGGTTGTGCCGTAGTTCAGCTCGTAGGACTTGGCGCCTTTGGAGCTGGTCCAAGCAACGAGAAGCTGAAGCTCCACACGTTGAATCGAGGCGATGGCAAATTCACCGGGAGCTTCCGAAGACGGCTGCTCTAGTGGGTTTTCATCACCCAGAGGTTTGGTACAGGAAGCACACAATAAAAATAGAAATAATATGAATATACGCACTGTCCTTCCAGTCTACCAGAAGACTGGAAAGCAGCAATGGTCGCAGGTCTTAGGTGAGGTCTAGATCACTTTACCCGGGTTGATGATGTTGTCTGGATCAAAGACTTTCTTAATCCCGCGCATAAGCTCAATTTCCGCTTCAGAGCGCGTATAGTTCAGGAACGATCTTTTGGTCAGGCCCACACCGTGTTCGGCAGATATTGAGCCCTTGTACTTTTTAACTGCATCGAAGACCAAGACGTCCACTTTGCGGCATTCTTTCACGAACTCTTCTTTGCTCATTCCCGGTGGGCGCAGAATATTGATATGCAAGTTGCCGTCGCCGATATGGCCGAACCAGACCACTTCCCAGGTCGGGTAGGCTTGGGACAGGACCTGGTCCAGGTCTTCCATGAAGGGCGGAACTTTAGAGATCGCCACAGCAATGTCGTTTTTGTAAGGGGAGTACTTGGCCAAAGACTCGGAAATGTCTTCGCGGTATCTCCAGAAAGTTTTGGCTTGAACGTCGGATTGGGAAATCACGCCATCCAAAACCCAGCCTTCTTCCAGGGACTTTTCAAATACGCTGAGGGCATGCTCTTCGTCGGCTTCGTTGCGAGTTTCAACTTCGGCCAAAACATAGAACGGGCATTCGGTTGCCAAAGGCGCGCTGAGGCCTGTGCCTTCCAAAACTTTGCTCAGGGCTTTGTCCGAGAACATCTCAAACGCCACCAGGGAGGTTTTAGTTTTGAATTCCGCAAAGATCTTCATCACAGCGTCCAGACCACTGACACCCATCACCAAAACTTTCATTGGTGGAGGTGCCGCAGCCAGTTTGATGGTGGCTTCCGTGATAAAGCCCAAAGTTCCTTCGGAGCCAATGAACAGATGGCGCAGGTCATAGCCCGTCGCATTTTTCACCAGCGCATTGTTCAGCTCCAGCACATCTCCTGTGCCGGTGACGACGGTAAGCCCCGCGACCCAGTCACGAGTCAGACCGTAACGGACCACTTTGATGCCGCCGGCGTTGGTGGCAATATTGCCGCCCATCTGGGAAGACCCACGGGCTGCGAAGTCCACGGGATAGAATAGATTCTTAGAGTGAGCAAATTCCTGCAAAGCCTCGGTCACAACGCCGGGCTCAATCACCACGGTTTGATCCACGGGATTGAATTCCTTGACCTTGTTCATTTGATCAAAGGACACAATGACTTCGCCTTGTGTGGCTACAGCAGCGCCGGAAAGACCGGTGCGACCGCCAGAAGGGATCAGCGCGATTTTGTTTTGACGAGCCCATTTGACCAGCGCAACCACTTCAGCGGTGGAATGAGGGAAAACAATGGCACTGGCTTTGATGTCGAAATAGGTTGTCCAGTCTTTGCCCCAGTATTTCAGACTCTCTTCGTCGGTTTTGATTTGGTCTTTTTTAAAGATGTTTTCAAGTTCGCGGAGAGCTGTGGTGGACATGCAGTAACATTCCTATTCTTCGTTGATCGGTCGGTGGTAGTCTTTCAAAGTTCTGATTCTAAAGAAAGCATAGACGGGACACAAGCCCCAAGCGGCCGTGATAAGACCATAGACCCCAATGTACGCCCAGAAAGGACCGCCGGCCACGGCGTAGGCAGTTAAACCCACGCCGAATAGAAACCTAAGAATGCGGTCCCACAGGGCGACATTGCATCTCATATTACTTCAGAAGTTCCTGAAGTTCGCCGGACTGGTACATTTCCATCATGATATCGCTTCCGCCCACCAACTGTTTGTTGATGTAAAGCTGTGGAATTGTCGGCCAGTTGCCGTACTCTTTGATGCCTTGACGGATTTCATCGTCATCAAGAACGTTCACATCGTGGAACTGAACGCCCATGTCCTGAAGGATCGCGCAAGCGCGAGCGGAGAAACCGCACATAGGGAACTGCTGAGTTCCTTTCATGAACAAAACGATTTTATTACCTTTAACAATCTGATCAATTCTCTCGTGAGTTGTAGCCATTTTACGGGTCCTCTTTAATTATTTAATCTTAGTCTTAATTGAAAGGGCGTGAACCTCGCCGGTCTTCAATTCTGGACCAAAGCAAGCCATCACGTTTTGGTGCTGCTGGATGCGAGTCATGCCCGCAAATACAGAGCTTTCTACAAATACTTCCCAGTGATCCTGAGTGCCAGTCAGATCGAAAACTTCGATCGTGCTACCCGGATAATGCTTCTCTAAACGTTCTTTCATTTGTTCTGCTGTCATAGAAGGGGAAACTAGCAGAGCGAGCCCTCTCGGTAAAGAGGGAGGTGCTGATAGATTGAATGATGCAATCCGTCAGTGTACTATATCCCCATGTTTGGACCCTCCCATCGAATTATTAAGATCTTCTCTCTGGTTTTAGTGGCTGTGCTGTTCTATTTCCTGGCCCGCATGGAGTTCCTGATTTGGAACTGGAGTCTTTTCAAGAACAAACCTGCCCAGGATCTTTTGTGGTCTTTCATTGTAGGGTTGCGTTTTGACGTGGTGGCCACGCTGACTTTGGCGGCACCGCTTATTTTACTGTCCTTGATCCCATGGCCACAAAGTTGGAACCGTCTGTGGCGGCATTTTACCTGGATTTCCTTCAGTCTTTTACAGGCGCCATTGCTGATTTTGAATTTGGTGGACACGGAGTTTATCAACTTCGTCGGGCGTCGTTTCACTTATGACAGTCTGTTTTTGATGAACGAGCTTTCCGGGAAGATGTGGAACTTCGTCAGCAGTTACTGGCTGCTTTTCGTGGTGAACACCCTGTTGGTGGTTTTGTTTGTTGTGGTGGTGCGCAAAGTGGCCCTGTCAGAATCCCCGGTCGTATGGACGGCAGAAAAAAAGTCCGGAAAATTCAAGCTCTGGGGAGCTCACATCTTTTTGAGCTTCGTGGCCCTGGTAGTCAGCGTGATCGGTATTCGTGGGGGCTTGCAGGCGAAACCGATTAACTTCGTCAATGCCAACGTTTTCACGGCGCCGTTGTTAAATAATTTAGTTTTAAACTCCACTTTCACGTTCATCAAAAGTTACGGTGCCGAGGGCTTAAGCAAGGCAAAGTACTTTAACGACAAAGGCGAAATGCTGTCGTTGCTGAATGGGTCCTTGCGGGGTTCTTTACTGGATGGAAAACGTGCTAAGAAGCCGCAGAATATTGTCGTCATTATTCTGGAAAGCTTCGGCGAAGAGTACATGGGACCGGTCCATGGTGGAAAGTCCTACACTCCGTTTTTGGATTCTTTGAAAAGTAAATCTCTGAGTTTTGAAAATGCTTATGCCAACGGACGCCGCTCGATCGAAGGGGTGGGGGCGATCATGGGTGGCATTCCGGCATTGATGAATGAGCCGTTTATATCCTCGCACTTTACGGCCAACTATTTCCTGGGGTTGGGGACGTTGCTGGCTCCGCACAAGTTTTCCTCCAGCTTCTTCCATGGTGGTCATAACGGAACCATGTATTTTGATTCCTTTATGCAAAGTGCAGGGGTGGAAAAATACTATGGTGCCCGTGAGTACGGCAACGCCGCCGATGATGACGGTGTATGGGGGATCTGGGACGAGCCCTTCCTGCAATGGATGTTGACCCAAGTGGATGACATGCCTCAGCCGTTTATGACCTCGGTTTTCACTTTAAGTTCTCATCAGCCCTTCAAAGTGCCACCACAATACACAGATCGTTTTCAGGAAGGCCCGTTGCCTATTTTGAAGGCTGTGGAATACACGGACTATGCTTTGCAGAAGTTCTTTGAGGAAGCCGCCCAAAAGTCTTGGTTTAAAAATACATTGTTTGTGATTACGGCGGATCACACTTCCATGCACTATCGTCCGGAATATCAGAACGAGCAGGGGAACTATCGTATTCCTTTGCTGCTGTATCATCCGTCTTTCAAGCTTCCGGCCGTGGATACCCAAATGGTGGTTCAGCAGATTGATATTCTGCCGACGGTTTTGGATTTCCTGGGGATTGCGGATAAGGATCAGAACTATCTCGGAAGTTCTGTTTTCGTTCCTGGTGACAAGGTCGCAGTGAACTTTATTGATGGACGTTACATCCTGTTTGGCAAAGACTATTCGGTGCTGTGGTCCCCGGGGCATGGTGAACCGCAGATGTTTGCCATGACGGACCGGGCCCATGAAAAAGATTTGTCAGCATCCCCGGCAGACGCTGTTCGCCGGGATCAGTTGGTGCAAAGATTGAAGGCCACGATTCAGTATTTCAATGAAGGCATGTGGGACAATAAGCTTTATTATCCATCGAAATAGTCTTTTAAAAGGCCCGTGACCGGGCCTTTTTCTTTTAGTGGGATACATGTGAAAGAATATTGTGGGACAGCTTTTGATCCCGTCCTTTGTTGGCGATGTCCCCCAGGCTCAGCATTCCAACCAGTCGTTTCTGTTGGTTGATCACTGGCATACGGCGGATTTTTTTAGAACTCATCTGGGTGCCGACGGAATCCAAGTCATCATCTTCAAAACAGAAGTTGATTCCCTGGCTCATGCAATCACTGACCTTGGTGTTGTTGGGATCAAGCCCTTTGGCAACCACCCGCACGGCGATGTCGCGATCGGTGATCATCCCGATCATCTTGTCATTGTCCTCGACGGGAAGACATCCGTAGTCGCCACGCGCCATCATCTGTGCGGCTTCACGAACCGTGTGGTTCAGATTGATGACGTCGGCTTGCTTATGCATGACCTCTCTGACTTTCATGGAAAACTCCTTTGTTGGTGTGAATAGGATAGAGACTTTCAAAAAATAAGATCTTTGTATTTTGCCGAAGCTGATGGAGGCACACAGTTGACTGGCAAATGAAGAATGTTTATAAAATCTGTCGCATGTCAGAAGATAGAAATTCCAGCTTTGAAGTTCGTTGTGGTGTCGTGATTGCTGTTTTTGCCGCTCTCATGGCCGTAAGTGATCTGGTTGCAGGTAAATACGGTGATGATGAGATCATCGGCACCAATGAAAAAGCCGCAGCCTATATGTGGTACCAATCCAAAAGTATCAAGGAAACTCTGGTCGAGGGCGAAAAGTCTTTATTGGAAAGTCTGAAGCAGGCCAGGGCAATTCAGCCCAAAGCCGAAGTGGCTGTGAATGGTCATATTGCCAACTTGCAGAAAAGAATCCTGCGCTATAAAAAAGAAAAAAATGAAATCCTGAAGGGGTCGCAGACGGTGGGTCCTGAAAATTGGGTGCAGGATCTGGACGGGAAACTGGGGCAGATTGTCGGGGCTCAAGAAATGGAGCAGCATCTGACGGTACTGTCGCAGGCCGGGGATCGTTTTGACATGTCCAGTTTGTTTTTCCAGTTATGTCTGGTCTTGGGGGCGATGAGCCTGGTACTGAAAAAAGAAAGCCTGCAAAGAGTGTTCTTTACAGGCATGTGCGTTCTTGGTTTTTTAGGATCAGGGATTTCCCTGTGGGCGTATCTGGGGGTTTCTTAACCCGCTTTGCGCAGATATAGTTCTCTCTGCATATCTGTCAAAGAACTGACGATGCGGTCTTCGCTGGCGTTGGCCAGATGGTTGAATTCCACTCCCAGCGTCAGGAAGTCGTCATCCTTGATGCGAATATTTTTAATTAGTCCCTGAACCAGAATCGGTTCGCGGTCGCCCAGGAAGATTTCGGCTTGCACCATGTCTTCCAGATGCAGACTTGCGGCGGTTTGTGCAATTTCGACGGCACAGCCTTCGGTGGACAGATCCAGCAGGCGACAAGTGTGCGAGCACACCACCTGATTCAGATAGGTCACCACGAATTCAGCAGAGTAGTCTGCCGGAATCACATAGCGATAGTTTTTACGTCTTTGCAAATGGAACAGATTCAGGACCGTCAGGGTGATATTGTGTTCGTTCACCACAGGATGGGTTTCAAACAGATACTTTTCTCCTTTTAAAGAAAAGTGGGCTGTAAAAGTGGCCGAGTCCTGTGTGTTCATCGCCGTTGTTTCTGGAGGGTGACATTTGATTTGCAGCTTGTCGTTGGTACCCATGGGTTTAAGTACGATCGTGCGATCATACTTGTCCCGTAAGCTGATCAACTCTTGAGAATTCAAAAGCTGTTGCAAAAGCTCGTGCTTTTTCGCTTCATCGTGAATGGCTTTGAAGATGACCAGCGCTTCACTCATCTTTAGGCCGCCGCAGTCATTTTATGGCCGCATTCTTGGCAGAACTTGGCGCCAGCCTGAACATCCGCACTGCAAGCAGGGCAGGAGGGTCCGCTGGATTTTTTCTTTGGTTTTTCTTCTTTTTCGTCCATGTCGACGAAGCCTTTTTCATTCCACTTTTCAATCTCGCGTAGCATTTTCCAGCTTTGCAGGATCGAGCGGAATTCTTTGGATTCAAACTGCAGCTGAACTCCGGTTCCGCCATTTTTACGTTTCATGAAGACGCCTTTGCCTTCAAGACGGTTGAAGTGGTCGTTGTTCAGATTGATGCCGATTTCTTCCTTGCAGTATTCGCTGAACTTCGCAAAGTCCACGCCCACAATCCCGAAGCGGTCGGGCTGTTCGTTTTCTGACATTTTCAGGATGGCTCCAAGCATCTGCATGCACAGTTCATCGACCTTCAGAAGGTCGGAGCGACCACCTTTGAAATAGTAGTACTGATAGAATTCAAAGAAGCTTTCCACCAAAGACAGATCCAGGTAGTGGACTTTTTGAATTTCTTCCGGTCCGTCCGGATTGGTTGGGTCTTTGCCCATTTCATATAAAGCCAGCTTCAATTTCACTAAAATATTGATGGCCTGTTCCAGCCGTTTTGGGGATTCGCCCATCACGCGCTGGGAATATTGCTTCATCATATTCCAATCCACCACCACACGACCAGGTTGAGAGCGGTCACCTTTGTGGTTGGCCGTATGGAAGACCGAACCATAAACTTTGGCTACTTGATCTTCCGGACACGGGGAGGAGTCTTTTTCCAGTTTGCTGGAGCGAACATCATTTACAGCCAGACGCAGGCGGTCTGCCAGAGATTTGATGATCACTTTCAGCATTTGCGGCGCACTTTCATAGTGCTGTTTCAAAGTTTCAACTGGGATTTCCAGAACTTTGGTTTCGGTGGTGGCAACAGCCGCAGTGGGATGTGTGCTTTGCCCCAGAATAACTTGTTCGCCCAGAATATGAGACGAACCGATTTGAAAAAGGTCGATGGTTTTTTTCCCGCGGATCAGGCACTGATTCGCGCCACCAGATTGGATCAAATAAACAGCCGTGATTTTATCGCCGTCTTTATAGATCACTTCGCCTTTTTTAAAGGTTTTTACAGACATAGAACCCCACTCCTTCAATATTCACAGGGCTTTATCGGTAAAAAGTCCCATAAATTTGAGATGTTCCGGGCGGTGGAATCGTCCAGTTTTCCGGGCTCTTGCGGCCAGACTGGACTTAAGCTATAAAGGTTCCATGGATTACTTCTTTTCAGCTGCTCCGCCAGAGCATCAAAAACGCGAAAAAGCCAAAGCCCGAGAGCTTCGTCAAAGCCAGTGGTGGAAGCAGGAGCTGGGAAAAGGTCTGTGCTATCATTGTGGAGAGCGCTTTAAACCAGCGGATCTCACAATGGATCACTTGATTCCGATCGCCCGCGGCGGGAAGTCCAACAAGAACAACTGTGTTCCGTCCTGCAAAGACTGCAACAGCAAGAAGGGTTATAAAACCCGCGCCGAGATGGCGATGGAAGAGCTGAAAACATCCCAAACATCCCCGGAAGACCCTCAAGACGAAGAGTAGTCCAAAATCCCTAAGGCAGGCGGCTGGTTTCCACGGCCATCAGATATGTGTCTTCCTTGATGTTTGAAAACAGAGGGCTGATCCACCACACCTTTGTCAGAATCTCCATGCGCTCCAAAGAATCCTTTTCACGAATGAGGTGCTCCGGATCGGTGACCTCGATCGTGCGTAGTGGATTGTGGCTGTAAAAGTTCCCCAAGGTCTTGTCCAAAAGCCCCTGATCGTCAGGGCTTCGTTCATACAGGTGGAACCATTTGCGGCAATAAATATCCTCAAGAGAATAACTGCACACTTCAAAATAAGGAAGGCTGCGGAAGATCTGCGTGTTCGCGGTATTGTAGATTTCCACCAGATGATGGGGCTGCAGCTTGTCCATGATTTCGGGATCGGCTCGTTTGTTCAGGCGGGCCAAAGCTCTTTCTGTGAACTTGCGGGTGTCTTTCAGGGAGTCACCTTGGAACTTCACATCCATACAGACTTGATAGTAAACCAGCAGATCTTTAAGAGCCTGTTCCTGTTCTTCGGTGGAAAGACGGTTGAAAAAGGGCATTGTAGGGTGAGTGTAGGGGCGGACCAGAAAGCCCTCTTCCTCGATGGCCTCACTGATATTTTCACTTAGAATTTTAAATCGTGCCTGCCGACTCAAGCTTACTATTGATTCCATATTTTCTTATGCACCACGAGAGAGCCTTTGCCAAGTTACACATGCAGTTTTGCTGCGGGCTATGTTGTTTAAAATTGATTTCTTCTTGAGTGTGTTTGCTTTACCTAACGCTGGGTCCTTCACAGCTCCAGTTTGTTGATCCAGAAGTTGGGGAAGAAGTTCGAATACGTCAGCGGCTTTTTGCAGACATCAGTCACGGCGACAAGGGAATGCCATTCTTCCTGACGTTGATAGCGAATGGGAATATTCAGATCGACCTGCAGAACTTCCGGGTCGTCTTTGCTCCAGGCGCAGACTTTTTCAGTCAGTCTTAAGAAGATCAAAGGATCGCAGGAGGTTCTGGTCAGCAACCAAGGCGGCACCAGTGGCAGTTCTTCCTTGGTTTGGGATTTTTTCCAGATTGTCAGGTGAGGTTGGCACTGGGTCCTGCCATCATACATGATCAAGGCATACATGCGGCCTTCGCCCGTGACGGCGGCTTCGCCGGGAATATAGTACTGTGGCAACTGCAGAAGTATGAAAAGAATCAGCAGAGCTTGGGCACGCCGTTGTTTCAGGCATAGCCCCCAGCTTTGCATAAAGCCTTCATTTTTATGCAGCGGCCGGGTGATCAGCAGGATCCCCAAGAGCAGCAACATCAAGAGATCGCTCTTATCGTCAACCCGGTTAATGATGCTCCCGCGATCACAGCGATTCCAACGAGTCATGAAATTCTGCTAAATCCCAGTGGTTCGACGGCTTCTTCTTTTAGTTTGACCGTGGATATTGGCCCGGCCAATGAAAACAGTCAGCAGGTGCAGTTGATTTGCACCAACTCGAATCCCACACGATTGAGCGTAGATTGTTCACAGACTCGCACTGGGGATGGTACGTTGACAATTCAGCTTTCGGCAACTGCCGGATTGGATACTTCGTCCGTGGTGACGGTGAAGTTGAAAGATAATGGTGGCGGTGCGGATGAATCGACGGTTGCCACCGTGAATGTCAGTGTCACCGACGCGGTTGTGCTGGCGGCTATCGCAACAGACACGACCAACTACAATATTTATTCTCAAGCCGTCAGCCAGTACAGTGGCGCGGTGGCATCCTCCAGTCGCACTTTTGTGGTAACAGTTAATTCCGGAATCAAAGTTTCCAGTGCGGACCCGGCAGTTCCCGCGATGCGCACAGGATCACTTTCATCAGGTGCGCGTGTGCGCTTGATCAACAACGGCTGGATCGTTGGGGCCTTCGGTGCTGGCGGATTGCCAGCAGCGGGAGCAACCGGTGCCCAACGTATGGGACAGCACGGGGGCACGGCTTTAAAAATTGATGATATCTATGCGCAAGTCACCGTCTTGAATAATGGAATGATTTATGGTGGCGGCGGCGGTGGCGGTCGTGGTGGCACGGACAACACCGATGTTGGAGCTGGCGGCAATGGCGGTGCCGGTGAAGGTCCATCCAGTGCAGCTTTGTCTGGAACGGTCGGCGCCAACACTGGGGGAGCCGGTGGTGCTTTTGCCACTTCATTAGTTGCCGGCACAACTCCTGCCGGAGACTACTCTCCTTCCAATGGAATCGCAGCGACTCATGGATCGGCTGGACAAGGTGGCAGCAGTTGTTTGATTGGTTCAGGTTTGGGTAACAACCCCGGTGAAGCTTACTTCGGACGCGGCGGTTTTGGTGCAGGCTTCGGTGGTGGTGCAGGAGCATGCTCTACCAAGTTTGGGGGGGGTGGGGGCGGCGGTCACTTCGGTGGTGGCGGTGGCTCTGGAGGCTTGGCCGATTTGAACGATGGCGGCAACGTCAACACTGACACCAATGGATACAATGGCGGAAATGGCGGAGCAGCGATTGAGGTTCCAACGTCAGTGGCCGTGCCCGCGGATATTGCGATTGAGATCATTCCCGGAGGCAGCAGTCAGATTGCGGGCTGTGTCTGGAATGATATTTCCGGAGTTTACCTTTCAAATGTGGTGAGTGACACAGACATCAACAGTCGTGTGTTGAGCTACTCTTCGACGGTCAGTCAGAGCGTCAACGCTCCTTCCAGTCTGAAAATATGGTCCAATGGGCGCGGAAAAGCCTATCGATAGCTATTAAAAAAGGGGGGTTTTAGACCCTTCCAGGCCCCCTTTTTAAAGCCTGCCAGTTCCTCGCATTTAAATTTACGCCAAGCATCACCGAGCCTTAAGTCTTGCTTTGACTCCCTGCGTTCAGCTTAACCTATGAAAGTCATTCATTAAAATTCGTTAACATCGTGTAAGGACCAAGCGACTGTGAGCAAAATTACCAAAAGTAGCACAGCTGAATATTTTGCTAAGAACCTCCAGCAGGTGGGTTTCTCATCTCCTTTGAAGGCCGTTTTGACGACCTTGAAAGAATCCGTGGATAACTCTCTGGATGCGTGTGAGTCTGCCGGCATTCTGCCTGATCTACTGGTTGAGATCTCCAAAGTGGGAGCTGGCTCAACTAAAAATACTGATTTAATTCGCATCGTTGTCGAAGATAACGGCCCTGGTATCGAAGGTGAAGACCTTGCCAAGGTTTACGGTGAGTATCTGGCGTCTTCCAAATTCGGTCGTGGTCAGTGTTCTCGTGGTCAACAAGGTATCGGTATCTCTGCTGCGACCACTTGGGCGCAGATGACCAATGCCCGTGGTGTCAGTGTTATTTCCAAAACAAAAAAAATGCGTAAAGCGATCTCCGCGCAAGTGGATGTCGACATCAAATCCAACACCGGTGTTCTGAAAAACAAAGAATCTCTGGATTGGGACCGTGAACATGGCACCCGTGTGGAGTTCGTGCTGGATGGACGTATTCAGCTGAACGGTGACGGTGGTCTTTTGACTTACATCGAAGGCACCATCCTGGTGAATCCGCACATGACCATCACTTACAAACTGACAGATGGTGATTTTATCACTGTTACTCGTGTCAGCACGGATGTTCCAAGAGTGCCGGAAGCATCTTTGCCGCATCCTCATACGTTCAAGCTGGGTGAGTTCATCACGCACTCCACTTTGTTCGGCAAAACCACTTTGTCCAAGTTCCTGAAAACGGGTTTTTCCCGTATTTCTGATCAGTCTATTTCTGATTTCGTGAAAAAAGGTCTGCCAAAAGGTCTTCTTGAAAAGCCTTTGACGTCTTTGAATGAAGAAGACTTCAAAAAGGTTTTCCAAGCTGTTCAAAATACAGATTTGATGGCTCCTTCCACGAAGTCTGTTTTGACTGTGGGTGAAGAGGCTTTGTCCAAATCCATCACTCGTTTGGGTGAAATCGACTTCTTCGCGGTTGTGACTCGTAAACCGACAATTTGTGACTTCAAACCGGTGGTTGTGGAAGTGGCTTTGGCGCGTTTCAAAGACCGCAATCAACAGATTCTCCAGTGACTTTGCTTCGTTTTGCCAACCGTGTTCCGCTGCAATTTGATAAATCCGGTTGTGCGATCACGTGGGCGATTGAATCTGTGAACTGGAAGGCCTATGGCCTGGGTCAACCAAAAGACTCTTTGCCACTGGGTCCGTACATCTTTGCGGTTTCCATTGTGTCTCCGTTCATCAAGTTTAAAAATGCCTCCAAGGAAACGATCGACGCTTCCGAGGAACTGGTTGCGGAAATCCGCCTGGCCTTGATCCAAGCGGGGCAAAAGCTTTCCCGTCACATCAAAAAAGAAGTGAAGGAAGCGGATCTTGAAAGGAAACTGGCGCACATCGAGCAGTTCGGCCCAATCCTGGTTGAAGGTTTGGCAAGAATCATCAAGGCGCCAGAGTCCCGTAAGAAAAAAGCTGAAGAAGGTTTGAAGAAACTTCTGGGCCGTGATTCCGAAGACGCGATGGCGGATCTGGAAGCGGCGGAATCCAAACTTCTTGAGCAGAAAAAACGCGACAAGAAAAAAGGCATCGCTCACGGTGACGAAGAAGAATTCGATGTGATTTCTTCCAGTGACCTGGTGGATGAGGCTTCTGAGGAACCGCAAGGAACCAAGAAAACCACCACTAAAAAGACTGTAACTACTAAGAAAACCACTGGGAAAAAAGCGTAATGGCAAAATTACTCAGCATTCGCGAATTGAAAATTGATATTCCTAAAGAAGCCCGCATTCTTGCGGATAAGATGCTAAAAGACCTTGAGTCTTCCAAGCGTCCGGTTCTTGAGGCGGTGAAAACGTCTTTGGATAACTCCTTGTACAACTCCAAAGTGGGTTATCTGACTCCAGGGGACAAGGTTGTTCGTACTGAACTGAACGTTTCTTCCGTACAGAAGCTGGCGCGTGTGGTTTTCGTTTTGGAAATCCTTCTGAACAACCTGGAAAAAGGCGCAGTTAATACCAAGCGTGAGCTTTATTACATGTGTAAAGGTCTGATCAAAGGCAATCCAAGATTGAAACCTTTGGACTTTGACGATCAGCCGGAATCCGACGCGATCATTGATTTCATCGGTGATATGTTGGAAGTTTACCGTGAGGAATTGAACTGTTTTGCCAATGACCGTGGGGGGCAGACATACTCCCAGCAGTTGATCGTGACTGAAACTTTGGCCGATGGTGATAAAGCTGTCGTGGATCTTTCCACTCTAGGAACTTCTCCGTTCCAGCCAAAGAACAAACCGCAGTCTTTGAAGTTGAAAGCGAAAAAGAAAATCGACTTCTGCTTGATCGTAGAGTCTGAAGGTACGGCGAATACACTGGTCACAATGGGATTCACAAAACGTAACAACTGTATCGTGATGGGTGCTCAAGGGGTTCCTTCCAACGGTGTTCGTGGCTGGTCTAAACTGATCCAGGACGAATTGGATGTGCCGATGTACTTCTTCGGAGATCTCGATGCGTACACCATGCAGAACATCTATCGTACTTTGAAAGCCGGTTCCGCGGCTTCTTTGATCCGTAACGCCGACTTCTCTGCACCGAATGTGAAATTCTTGGGCGTGTTGCCTGAAGACGTGAAAAAATACGATCTTCCTCACTACAAAGTGAAAGAATCTGATCCAGCTGAAGCGCGCGCTTTGAAAAAAGCGAAAGATGCTTTGGAAAACGATCCGTTCTTCCTGGATAAAAAGAACAAAAACTTGGCGGACATCCTGCGCTGGTTGATCAAAGAAAAGATTCGTTGCGAGCAACAGTCCTTCTTCTCTGTTGACCCGAATGATCCAATCAAGACAGAAAAACTGATCCTTGAGAAAATCAAACGCGGATCTTACGTTTAAGATTTCAGTAAAATAAAAAACCACCAAGCCCCTGTCCTCATGGATGGGGGCTTTTTTTATTGGCGGCAGCCAGCCGGTAGAGCTCGGCTCCGGCCGGCAGAGCTGAAACACGGCCCCAGCCGGCAGTGCTGGAGCGCCGGAGGTGCGCAAGCTGAAGCAGCATTTTGTTGCGAAACCTTTCGCTGCATTCCTCCGGATGAAGTTCTGCTGTTGAATGATCCCTTTCAACCTGGGGGACTTATGATTTTCTATTTTGTGACCTATGTGGTTTTGTCAGGGGCTTTCGCGTTGTCCTTGGCTGCTCCGAAGCTTTTTCCATTCTTAACAGAGGCTGTCTTGGGCGGTTCGTTTCTGGGGATTTTGTCCTTGGTCACGATGCAGTTTTTGCTCTCGTTATTGACAGACAAGGCTCCGCAAGGCGTTCTTAAGTTGCAGCGAGGACTGCTGGTCTTAGGGTTATTGATTTTGCCTGTACCTGCCATGGCTGGAGTGTCCATTTTAGTTCTGAGCTTTTCCTTTTTGATTTCTTTGGGGCTTTGGCAAAAAGAACATTCTGCGCATTTGCAAGTATGGTCCCTGGTGTTGTCTTTGGTGCTGGGATGTGTGGCTGTTTTGTTTGGAACAATGACCCCCGAGCCGGAGCGCTTTCTGCCGCACACTTATCTGATGTCGTTCGCGCTGATACTGACCTTGGTGCGCTGTTATTGGCTGGGAATGCCACGCAGTCCGGTGTTCTTTGTCACCCTGTTATTCTTTACGGGGTCGCAGGCTTTCGGGGCTTTGCTGCCGGCTCCTTTTGTGGCGTTCTTTTCAATTCCGTTTGTCAGTCTGCTTTTGACCGATGTTTGGCGCGGATGTGCGGCCTCGGTGCGAACGATGGACCCGCAGACGGGTCGCTGGGCATGGATGACCCTGATTCCGGTGGTGTCGGTGATCTTTGCATTGCTGGCGGTAATTCCCGGCGCTTCGGGGACATTGCCAACTTTGTTGCCTAATCTGAGTTTGGTCACATTCCTGGTGCTGCCGTTGGGTATTGTCATGTTTGATTCCTTGAAATGGAAAGAGCTGGGCTTTGCTTCAGCATGTTTTACCGTCGGGGCAATTTCTTTGACGGTGGTTTTCGTGAAATTTTCTGGAACAGGTTTTTCCATTCACAACATGCATGCCTATGACTTTCTTGCGGGCGTGATTCCCTATGTGGGGGCTACTTTTGCATGGATTGGGGCATCCGTGCTTTGCCGTCTGTGGGTGCCGCTGGTGGGGCTTTTGCCGGAAAAATAAGGATCACTATTTATGAAATTTCCGAAGGGTTTGGGGAAAGCTCTGGCTTGGTAGGGTGAACTTTGTTAGACAGGGCTCGCTGTACCTCTGGAACCGAAAGGACTTTCATGAAAACTTTTGTTTTTGCTCTGGTCTCTTTATTGATGGGTTGGGCTGCGCAAGCTCGATCTATTCCCGAAGTCTATGCGACCTGTCAGGGGAAGCTTGATGATGGAACTTCCGTGGCGTTCACAGTGCAAGAAACGGCCATGGTCGGATTTGTTCAGGGGCTTTTGCAATCTGAAGAGTATCAGGCACTGAGTTTAATTTGCCGAAAATCGACCGAATCGTCTTCCAAAGATCGTGTGGTTTTGTATGTCTGCACGGAGAATCGCGCAGGGGATGGCAAAGTGATTGTTCGCCTTGAACACGGTTTCAGCGGACATGTAATTGGCCAGATCCAGCGCGAACAAATGTTCCCGCTGCCAGCACAGACCATCGGTCATCTTTTCTGTAACTAAGAAATTAAAACCAGAGGAGTGCCGCGAATGTCGGCCACTGGTTGAATCTCCCGACGGCCCGCCAGAATTTTGCGGGCCTCAGACAAGGGGCTCCAGCCGTGATCCTGCAGATCGCGCAGCAGAATATACGCTTGCCCCTGTGGCGCCAGGGCGCTGTCGATCGCTTCTATCAAGGTCTTAAAATCTGAATCAATAAAGAAACGACAGCGGTTTTTGAATTCTGACGGGGACATCTTGCCCTGATTCAACCGGAAGTAAGGTGGGTTGCTCAGGATCAAATCATACTTCTTTGAATCAGGAATGGACTTCAGGGATTCGTAGTTTTGATTTACGAAAGTCACGACTGGTAAGTCGTCACCAAAACTTTGCAGATTCTGTTCAAAGTAAGGGCGATAGATGTCTTGCACTTCCAGAAAATCAAACTGCGCAGGCATGGTTTGTTTGGACTGTTTGCGGTGAAACAGGAAGTCCAAGCCGACAATTCCGCACCCTGAACACAGATCCAAACCGCGCCAAGTGCTTAAATCCCCGGTAGCCAGCTCAAAGGCCTTGCGGGCTAAAAACACCGAATCGTGGGAAAAACGGTACTCATCCGGCTGGGTGTAGTTAAAGGTAAAATAGGGGTTCACTGAGCTCATAGGGTCCGGCAGTTGTAAAAGCTCGGGTTTAAGTTGTCCATTTTTTCATTTCGTTTTCATTGGATCAGCCTCAAATCTAAATTAATTACATTTGAGGCCAATTTAGGGCCGTCGTGTTGAGTTTTTGGGGCTAAGAACTTATAAAAGGGGCAAGCAAATCCTATGAAAATATCCAAGCTGGCTCCAAACACGAATGTCTCCCTGATTCTTTCCGTTCTACTGCACGGGGGGCTGTTTGCGTTGGCTTTGGGGATGGCGGCCCCTAGTGTGGTGCCATTGCCTGTGGGGGTCGAGCTGATGTACGGCGATGGCGGTACGGTTCAGGCTCCCAAACAGGAAGAAGTTGTCAAAGCTCCGAAGGCGAAAGCCCCTGTCGTGGTCGATAATTCTGACGGCCCGGCGATCAAAACTGAAAAGGTGACGGAAGCTTCTCAAGAACAAATGCCTACGGGCAAAACAGCGGGCTCTTTGGCGGGAACCTCCGATAAAGGTGCTTTGGAAGGCCGTGAAGGTGTTGCCAACGGGATCGAAGTGTCCCCCGAGCAACGCTATTTGTATGAAATCAAAAAGCTGTTAGAACGTCGTAAGCGCTATCCAATGCTGGCTAAGAAAATGGGTCAGACGGGGAAAGTCACCATGCGCTTTACTCTGGCTCAGGATGGATCTTTGCTGACCAGTGAAGTTCTGGAAAAAACACCTTACGATACTTTGAATCAGGCCGCTCATGATCTGGTCAAAGGCATCCACGGAATGAAGCCGTTCCCGCAGGAAATCCAAAAAACGTCTTGGGTCATCACAGTCCCCATCGAATACGTCTTGAATTGATGAAAATACCCCCATCGACTGCGTTGTCGGCGAGCCTTGCGCTGGTGGCATTTTGATCAATTTAAAGTAGGTATGTCTTACCTACTTCGTGATGCCTTGGAAGTTCTTGCAGAAGTAGATGAAGAACGTTCGGGCGTGAATGCCGTGGCGGAAGGTTTTCAGCTCTTCCTTTTCACAGGAATCCCACTTCGCCCATTCAATCGGGTTGGCCGGATATTTTTCTGAACTTACAAAGATCGCGTTTTGACCTTTCAGATTGTTCATTTCTTCCGGGGACTGCATCACGGTGTAGTTACTGACCGTGGAACTGAGCATGTACACTTTTTGTTTTGTGCCCCAGGTGACCTGGGCCGTATTTTCATAGCGGTGAGCCGCGATGAACGGTTTGCTGCCGCTTTCAGCATGGATTTCACGCTGACGGCGGTTCACGTAGTTGCCAAGTTCTTCCCAGCCGGTGAACTCGTTGCTGAAGTCATAGGTGGTTTTCCATTCGCCGTTCGGGTTGAACAGGTGGAAGGCCTTTGGAATCCACGGATAAGCAAACGGCGTATAGCTGATCAAGCCCAGCAGGATAAAGAACCCGGCAATACCCCAGGTAAAGACTTTACTGCGTGCCTGGACGATTTGACGACGGCCCCAGACAAGTCCTTGGGACCAGATCGCCCCAGCACCCATCAACAACAAGGTGTAAGCGGCTCCACTCCAGTGGGGTTTGTAATCCGCAAAAAACGGTTGTGGGTAGAAGATCGCAATGGATGGCAGGGTCAGGCATAGCAGGAATCTCCAGCGGGCTTCCTGACGTTTCAGGAAGGACGTGATGAAGGCCAGCGCGATCAGTACGTACAGGAATGGTGTTGCGAACAACAGTTGTGCGCTGAAGAACACGAACCAGCGATTCAGATTGAACGATTCGCCCGAGTGACGATCGTGGAATTGATATTTGAAGCCTGGCCATTCATGAATGTGATTCCACAAGAAGATGGGTGTCGCCAGTGCTGTTGCAATCAGGAAGCCCACCCACGGCCATGGAGTCAGCAGATCCTTGCGGCGGGATGGTGTCGCCAGAAGATAGAGACCAAAACCTGGAGCCAGCAAAGCGATGATGAATTTGGAATTCAATCCCAAGCCCATCAGAACTCCCAGCCAGAGCCAGGTCTTCTTCACGCTCCACGCTTTGTCGTCTTCACGCACGCCTTGCCAGAAGACGTAAGAGGCCGCCACCCAGCAGAACATGAACGGAGGTTCCGGGGACGCGACATAGCCGCCAAAGCCCCAGAACGGAGACCACAATAAAACAACGCCGACAAAAATAGCAGCCCAGTCATCGAACAGATCGCGAGTGAGTTTATAAAGCAGAACCACTGTTCCAATAAAACACAGGAATCCCGGCAATCGGACGCCCAAATAAGTGTCACCAAAAAGACTTGTGGTGATGGCTTCCAGCCACGCAATCATGCCCGGATGATCGAAGTAAGAAAGCTGCAACCATTTGGACCAGGACCAGTGGTAGGCCTCGTCGTCAATCAGGCCGATATGCAGCGAGAAAAAAGCTCGGAAAAAGAGCGTCAAAATAAACAGGATGACTACTTTTTGAGAGAGATTTTGCTGCTTCCAGAATTCACGAATCACGGCCACGTCCTCACGGTCGAAATCAGGTTGTTGGGTCAAAGCTCTGTCGTAATATCTTGAGGCGTTGCTGGCAACACATCCCCGCATGACAAACGGTGTAAATTGAAGCTTTCTTGCCTCCCAAGGCGCTCAGTGAGACTCTGCGGGGCATGAAATTGTCTAGGGTTCTTTTTATCGGTTTTTTCGTGCTGATGGGGTGTCAGAGCTTCCGCTATTATGACCCGCAAAAGCCGCATCATGGAAAGACTCAGTTTTACAACAACTATGACAATTCCCCCAAAGCCAGTTTCTGGAAATGGCAGTGGGAGCGCTGGACAAGCTCCACACCGGAAGAACCTCTTTTTGCACCTGAGATCGTTAAAACAGATCTGGGCTATCTTGTGCAAAACAACAAAGACACGACACTGACCTGGGTGGGACATTCCACGGCGCTGTTGCAGCTTCAGGGTTTGAATATTCTGATTGATCCGGTGTTTTCTGATCGTGTTTCTCCGGTCAGTTTTATGGGGCCGAAGCGTCTGGTGGGGTTGCCGCTTACGATCAAGGATCTTCCCAAAATTGACGTGGTCGTGATTTCTCACAGCCACTATGACCATCTGGATTTGCCATCATTGCGCGAACTGGGGAAAAAAAACAGCGAGGCTCTTTTTCTGGTGCCGTTGGGGGATGCAGAGCTTTTGCAGTCAGAAGGAATCCCTCATGTTCAGGAGTTGGATTGGTGGGACGAAGTGAAGGTTCAGAATGTGTCACTGATGTTTACTCCGGCGCAGCACTGGACTCAGCGTTGGTTGTTCCAGCGCAATCAAAGTCTGTGGGGTGGTTGGTCCATCAAGGCCGACGGTTTTCACTTCGTTTATACGGGTGATACCGGATATTCCAAAGACTTCACAGACATTCAAGCTCGCCGCGGTGATGCAGATCTGGCGATGATTCCTGTGGGGGCCTATGAGCCCCGCTGGTTTATGGGGCTGCAGCATGTGGACCCGGATGGTGCGGTGAAGATCCATCAGGATTTGCATTCCAAGCATTCTATCGGTGTTCACTGGGGAACCTTCCGTTTAAGTGATGAACCGATGGCTGAACCTCCTGTTGAGTTGGCCAAGGCCCGTAAGAAAGCAGGCCTAGAGGATCACGCATTTCACGTCATGAAACATGGCGAGATTCTTAAAATAGAAATCAAAAAATAGTTTTTGTTGGAGAGTTGTATGGACAAGTTCCGTGTAGAAAAAGATTTATTGGGTGAAAAGCAGGTTCCGGCTGAAGCTTACTATGGTATCCACACCGTGCGTGCGGTGGAGAACTTTCAAATTTCCGGCCAAACTGTCGGAGCCAATCAAAGCTTTGTGCGTGGTTTGGCCCTGGTGAAGAAAGCCTGTGCTCTGGCGAACGGGGAATTGGGCACTATTCCTGCCGATGTTTCCAAGTTCCTTGTTGAGGCCTGTGACGAAGTTTTGCGTGATCCGAAAAAATGGGGCCAGCAGTTTCCCTCTGACGTTTATCAAGGGGGGGCGGGGACTTCCATCAACATGAACGCCAACGAAGTGATTGCAAATATCGCTTTGGAAAAACGTGGTTTGGCCAAAGGGACGTATTCTGTGATCAATCCAAACGATCACGTCAACAAATGCCAATCGACCAATGATGCTTATCCCACAGCATTCCGTGTGGCGTTGTTCGAACACATGAATGGCACTTTGCAGGCCCTGGACTCTTTGGCAGTGGCATTTGAAAAGAAGGGGAAGGAATTCCAGAACGTTTTGAAAATGGGGCGCACCCAATTACAAGATGCTGTGCCGATGTCTCTGGGGCAGGAGTTCAATGCCTTTGCCACTCTGATGAAGGAAGACGGTCGTCTGATTCGTACTGTTCAGAAGTTTATGCTGGAAGTGAATTTGGGTGCGACAGCGATCGGCACGGGTATCAACACGCCTCCGGGGTATGCCGAGCTGGCGGTGAAGAAGCTTGCCGAAGTCACAGGTCACTCTTACGTGCAGTCAGAGGACTATATCGAAGCCACCAGTGACTGCGGGGCTTATATTATTGTTTCTGGGGCATTGAAAAGAACGGCCGTGAAGCTTTCCAAGATCTGCAATGACTTGCGCTTGCTCAGCTCGGGTCCGCGTACGGGGTTGAAAGAAATCAATCTTCCTGAAATGCAGGCGGGCTCCAGCATTATGCCAGCCAAAGTAAATCCGGTGATTCCTGAAGTTGTGAATCAAGTGAGCTTTAAAATCATGGGTAATGATTTGGCAATTACCTTGGCGGCCGAAGCAGGACAGTTGCAGTTGAATGTGATGGAGCCTGTGATTTCCTCCAGTTTGTTTGAATCTTTGGATCTGCTGAAGAATGCGTGTGAAACTCTGGAACACAAATGTGTTCACGGCATCACCGCCAATGTTGAACGCTGTCGTGACTATGTGATGAACAGTATCGGCATTGTGACTTACCTTGATCCTATCATTGGACACGATGAAGGTGATCGTATCGGCAAGATCTGCGCGCAGACAGGCCGCAGTGTTGCCGAAGTTGCGCTAGAACGTGGCGTGGTCACACAAGCACAACTGGACGAGATTTTCTCTTTGGAAAATCTTCTGAACCCGAAGTATGTAGGTAAGATCCAGAAGTAAATTTTAGTGGATCGTTCTATATACGGAACGATCCTTTCTGAATTCACCGGCTAATCAAATCCATTCGGTGGGAGTAGTCTAAGACCTGAAAGTAGGTTGAAGATGAAACCCCTTGTGATACTCCTCACCTTGGTGATCTTCGCAGGATGCGCAGAATTCAAGAACTCACCTTTCACGGACGAACTTAAGACAAACACTCGCAATTGGAACGCTCAGAGTGTTGAAAAGATTCGGGCCCTGAATCTTAATGATACATTCAAGATCGCCACGATTTCCGATACTCACTCCAATTACAATGACCTGCGTGCGGTCATCCAGGAAATAAACTCCCGCAGCGATATCGATTTTGTGATTCATCTGGGGGACTTTACGGATCGTGGGTACAACTTCGAATACGACATCTTTGTTGATATCATGAAAGAGCTGAACAAACCTTCGGTGGTTGTGATCGGCAATCACGACAGTATAGGTAAAGGCCCGCAGCTGTATCGCCGTGTTTTTGGAAATCCTGACTTTGCTTTTGATTTCAATGGCACCAAGGTCATCGTTACCAACAACAATCGGCTGGATTTTATCAGTTCCTGGTCGGCCGATTGGATGTTCCATGAAGTGTCCCGCAGTCGGGATTTTGACCGGGTTATCGTGGCTCATCACGTGGATCCGGATTCCACCAATTACTTCACCACAACGCAAGTGATGCAGTTTGATAAGTTGTATTCAGACAGCAAAGTGAATCTGGTTTTAAACGGGCATCAGCATGCGTTCTGGTTGCGGGCGATGACGGACTATCTGTCCTTGCAGGTGCCGCGCATAGAAAATCGTCAATATAACATCTTGGATTTTGAGAAAGGGGAACTCCATGTTTGGTACTGTCAAAAAGGAAATTGTCAGACTGTGGCTCCTTAGTCTTCTGGTTTTGAGCCCCCTGTCCGTACAGGCGGTTGAATGGCAGATGTCTTTGCAGCATGCAGGTTTTATGGGTGAAACTTCGGTGGCCGCAGGTTTTGAAAACCAAGCCCGTTGGTTCGGGATGGATATTGGCATGGGTTTTAGTTCGGACAGCGATGGAAAGTCAGTCCGGCAGATCAACTTGAAAACCCGTATTCAGCCTTTTATTTGGGGCTTGGGTAAATACGGAGAATTGATTTTGCCATACGTGGGGGTGCAGGCGATGTACACGGACGACACGGCCTTCTTTGTGAAAAGTGGCAACGAGTTCCCAGAGGATGAGTACTACGATTTTACGGCCATTCGTTTTGGCATTCCACTGGGCATGTCGTGGAGAAACGAGACCTGGGCTGTTTATGCTGAATACGTGCTGCTGGATACAGATTTGATTGCCCAGTACAATACGGAATCCGCACTGAAATATCAGGACATCACTTCGGCTTCCGTAGGTTTACGTTATTACTTTTGATCCTGTTTGCTCTTGCGCTTTTTTGGGGGAGGTTCATTATGGGTGCCATGAACCTTCATCATCTTGATATCAATGAAGTGTATTATTTTATTCGCATCATGCAGGCGGGAAGCATTTCGTCGGCGTCGCGCTTGTTGAATATTCCCAAGTCAAAACTCAGTCGCAAGTTGAGCAGTCTTGAAAAAAAGATGGCCGTGAATCTGGTTAAAAGAAAAACCCGGCAGTTGGAATTGACCTCCGAAGGTCAGAAGCTTTTTGATCGTACCGAATCACACTTTGATTTCATCGTCACGGAACTGGATAATCTGGTGTCACCGCATTCGATGTTAAGCGGAGAGTTCCGTATCGCCGCGCCCGTGGCGATGGCTTCGGACAGTTTCGTCGCCATGATTGGCGAATTCCGTCGTCGCAATCCTGCTTTGCGCGTGCATTTGGATTTGTTGCCGAAAGGCCCGAACTTGGCCCAAGACGATTATGATGTGGCATTTGCCGGTGGTACGGATATGCCGCCACAGGTGGTGGCGGTGAAGTTGATGGAAATTGATATTCAGCTTTATGCCAGTGCCCAGTTTGCTCAAGAACGTGGACTGCCTCAAGAACTGGATGAACTGCCACGCTTTGCCTGTGTATCCATGCATGAAGTTTCTGAACTTTTGCCGCTGACTTCCTATAGCAGTGGAGAGGTTCGTAAAGTTCCCATTCATCCGGTGATGTTATCCAATCAACCTCAAGTGGTGCGGGGGGCGGTTTTGCAAGGACAGGGGATTGGTTTTTTGCCGGCGATGTTCTTTAAGAAAGAACTGGATTCCGGGCAGGTGCTGCGTGTTTTGCCCGAGTGGCATTATCCCGGCGTGGGGCTGTACCTGACTTATCTGAAACAAAAGGTGCGCAATCCCAAAGTGAAGGCCTTTGTGAATTTCATCAAGGCCGATTTTAAAAACTATGAAGGGATTTGTTAACGAGGCCGTCGTCGCCAGATATCCTGCGGGTTGACCAGAGTAATAGCCACTAGTGACAGCAGGCAGCCTATGCCCGTGGCAGTCAGGCGCACCATGGGAGTGTGCAAGTCACCTCGTTGCAGGTTCGGCATATCCAGAATGATCAGAAGCATGACCACCAGCACGGCGGATCCCAGCCAATAGCTGCGCACAATAGACCAAGGCCCCCAAAAACTGATCAATCCCAGAATAACGATGGCGACCCAAGGGGAATGCACACTGTAAATGATGATGTCCGCGATCAGGACTCCCAGTAAAGTTCCCACGAAGCGTTGAATGCTGCGATAGACGCTTTGTTTCAGCTCGGGGCGCATAATAATCAGAACGGTGCCCACGGCCCAATAGCCATGATCAATTTTGAAATAGTCCACGATCACAAGACTCAGAACGATGGCGCTGGCATATCCCGTGGCATACAGATGATGGGATCGTTCCGTGGTCAGTGATTGTTTGAAAGAGGCGCGCAAGCGGGCAAAGGGATTGGGGTTGTGGCGGCGTAAGAAGACCAACAGGGTTAAGGAAACAATCACACAAAGATAGCCCAGCAATGTGTAAGAAAGCACCGGGACCATGTAGTGCTCCAGTCCCTGAATATAAGCTCCAGCTAAAACCTGAAAGATCGCAAAAAGCAACGCCCGCTCCAGCTCGGCCCCTTTTCCGCCCCCCATCAATCCCAGCCAGTAAACCAGAGCAAACAGCAAGGGTATCAGGAGCCAGCGCTCACCATGAGTCAGTATTCCTAAGGTCAGTCCTCCCAACATCATCATGCAGGTCAGGGTGATCGTCCACAGTCGATGTCCCAGTGTGCCTAAGTGATCATTGAGAACCAAAAGAAAACCCATCAATGAGCCAAAAATGGCTGCTCCCATTTGGTGAGCCAGCAGTCCAATAATCAGAGGAAGGGTCGTCGCAATAGCGCACACAAACATGCGGGGCCATGGTGAAGGGACTGGGTTTATTTTGAGAAGTTCATCGATATGATGGCGTATACTCATGATGTCCATTATACTACTTGGCAGGAGCCATTATGAAAAAGAAAATTGAACTGGAAGTTGTCGTCGATATCGTCTGCCCGTGGTGTTATGTCGGAAAAACAACACTTCTAAAAGCGATGGACACTTTAAAAGATCAAATCGACTTTGATGTGAGAATCCTTCCTTTTCAATTGGATCCGGATGTTCCGACGGAAGGTGTTTCTCGCGCTCAGTATCTGACAAAGAAGTTCGGTGATGGTGAGCGTTTTGCTGAAGCCGAACGTCGCGTGGTTCAGGCTGCAAAAAATGCTGGTGCAGAAATGCATTTTGAAAAAAATCAAATGCAGATCAACACAATGGATTGTCATCGTCTGATCTGGTTGGCTGGGCAGGATGGCAAGCAGTTGGCCGTGACCAACGAACTTTACCAAGCCTATTACCAGGAGGGTCTGGATTTATCTAAAAAATCCAACCTAGCCGGTGTGATGGCACGCACAGGTTATGATTCCCAGGACATTCTCTCTTTTCTGGAAAGCAGTCAGGGGACTCGTGAGGTGGAAGCTTTGATCGGAGAAGTTTACAGCTATGGAATTTCCGGTGTTCCGTTCTTTATTTTAAATCGGGAGGTCGGAATATCAGGAGCTCAGCCACTTGAGGTCTTTTTACAGGCATTTCAAGAAGTCTAAAGCTTCCGCGAGACGGAGGCGTCAAGCGATGCAACTCTTTGGGCGCTGTCAGGTGAGGAAACCATTTTTTATAGAGTCTCTCAAAATCTCCGGTGTGTTTGATCTCGGCCAGAGCTGATTGCCAGTTGCTGATCACCAGGGGCTCGGTCTCTCGGGAAAAGGCATAGTACAAAGAACTCGATTTTAAAGAAGCCACTTTGATAGAGTCTTGCGGCAGATAGCCCGCACGACGAAACAGTTCTGCAATGGCCAGATCATCGTCACACAGTACATCCACGCGTCCACTCATCAGCATACGTACAGCATTTTCCGGAGAGTTCACCGGAACAACTTTCTTAAATCCTTGCTGTTTCAGCAGTGATTGAAAGGCGGTGCCCCGATAGGTGGCGACGGTCAGGCTTTTTTTGATGTTGGCAAGGTCAGGTACATTCTTTAAGGCCCTGCCGTTTGCGGGCATATACAAAGCGATTTCACCATAGGCAATCGGGCCGATCAGGGTGAAGTTTTTCTCTCTCTCGGGGGTGCGGATCATGGCGAACAGCAGTACATTCGATTGTGTCAGGGCTGTGTTGTAAGCGCGCGGCCATGGCAGGACTTCAATTTCACCATGCATGGCCAGATTTTTCTGAATCAGTCGGGTCAGTTCGACCGCCATACCTTGGGCGGTGCCGTCTTTTTCAAAGCTCATAGGTGGCCATTGCTCGGTCACGATTCTCAGAGAAGATTCGTGAGAGGAGCCCGGCTGCGACAGAAGCAGCAGAAAGAAAAGAAAAAGATATCTTAGCTGCGACATGCCCTGATTTTAACACAAACTTAACGTGTAATCAGGCACTGGAGGGCGGAGTTGTTGAATATCAAATCCCCTCGAATTGCCAGCGGGGCCGGGTTTTCGAGGGAAAAGTGAGTCTCGGATTAATTGCGTTTTTTACGAGCCTGATGGCGGTGTTCTTCCTGCCAGTTGCGTCTTTCAACTTGGCCCTGATCTTTGGAAACACTCACTTCTGGAAGCAATTGCAAGTGCCCTTTCAATTGAGAATGCAAAGGCAGCAAGCTGACCCCGGACATTAAAAGTTGGCGGAATTGTTTTCCAAATTCAGTTTGGTGAGGTGGCTCTTCAAATAGCAGGCGTTCAATTTCGGCGCGGGCCACAGCGGCATGTTGATCGGTGATGAATTCAAGTTCGGTCAGGGTGTCGATGTCGGCCATCAACGAGGTGAATTCGCGCAACCACACATAGCGTTCTGCGCCCATCAAAGCCTGGAACCATTCTGTCGGGGTTGTTTCGTAACCATTTTCGCGATCGAACTCTGCTTTGAGTGCAGTAAGAGCTTCTTTTTGCAGGCCCCAGAGGGCGTGACGAACTCGCAGAGTATTGGCGTGATGATGTGAATGAGTCATGGGGTTGGGCTCCTGTTGGACTTAAAAGACCGATGCTAGCTCATTTTTGGAGTCTTGACATCTACTTTTAAGAAACAGGAGCCCTTGGGGTTTTAGAGCTTAGCGGCAGCGTCTCCACTGAAGGTGATAGATCAGACCAGAGCTGATATCAGCACTGTCGACCGTCGCCAGAGTTTGTTCGCCACGAGCATTTGACTTGGCCATCATGGAGGTGTTGACGCGAAGGTTTACGTCAGCTCCGCACGGCGTCCAGACCATAGTGCTGGCAATGAGGCCGTCAGAGATTGTGTAGCTGTCATTCACTGGGCCCATGAATGTGCGGCTGATGCGAGGTCCACGTGCACCTGCCCAGAAGTATTCAGCATCAAAGCGGGACATGCCTCCACGCGGTACAAAGTTGAATCCGCGGTAGTCGACTTGAATTACCGCCACACTGTAACCACTTGGTACAGACACTGGCACAGAGATGTTACAGGACTTACGATCCATGGCACGGCCACTTCCGGCTTCAGCCACATAGTTGTCAAACAGGATACTTAAAGACGAAGCATCAGGGCTTACAGTGACACTGGCGCTTCCAGCAGGACAGCCTGTACCACCGTAGGCAGGTTGACCCAAACGAATTTGCTGAGCTTGAGCTGTGATGCCCACTGCTGACATAAGACCGACGATCGCAAGTAATAATGTACCTTTCATAAATCCCCCTTGGATTATGTGTGTTTTTGTTCTTCTTAAAAGTTTGGTTTTTATTTTTTAGTTATGGAAAACGCGGTGGTCTTCCTGGTGCCGGATTCGGGCGTCCTGGGCCTGGATCGCGACCCGGTGGTGTCACAGAGCCGCCGCCGGAAGGACGGCATTGTTTCCATGCCAACTGGTAGCGCTGTGACTGCACCTGACCGTCAATACTGTCGAGCGTGATTTGCGCCGTCAGCAATGATGACAGATTCAGATTGCGGGCCATCAGGTAAGTTGTGATGTACAGGGACTGAATGGAGTTAGCATTGCAGGCCGCCCAAGGTGCAACACGAGGATCGACCTGATGACGGATGTAATAGGTGTCATTATAAGGGCCGCGGAATTCTTGCGCGCGGAAGTTGTAGGTGCCACCATTTTCGTAGCCGGGTCTTTCATTGCGCGGTTTGCTGCCATCAAATGAATAAAGAGCCTGGTGTGTGACCTGCGTTCCGACTTCGGCATAAGCAAAGCCGCGATAGTCTGCGGATGTGACTGCAAAGGTCCATCCTGCTGGAACCTGGAAATTCACCCGCAGTTCGCAGTTCAGACGTGCAATTGGTTTTTGCATGGAAGATTCGGCAATAAAATTGTCCAGAAGCAAAGAGAATGTCTGGGCGTCCGGAGAAATGGTGGCATTGTAGCTGCCAACAGGACAGCCTGTGCCCACGGCTTGAATACTATGAATACGAATGCCCGGTGGTATTTGTGCCATCGCAGGAGCTGAAGCTAAAAGAGTAAGACCTAATATAGAAGTGATTCCCCGCCACATATCTGTTTCCCCCCAGAAACTGGTGACAACCGTCACCTGGGAAACAGATATAGCAAGGGTTGGGCCATCCCTTATGGTGGCATGTTGGCTCTGAGATCAGCAATGTTGCGCAGCAAGTCGGCCTTGCGGAGTGGCTTCACCAGATGCAAATTGCAACCAACTTCCAGACTGCGATCAATTTCGTTTTTCAAAGCATAGGCGGTGAGGGCCCAAATTGTCGCCGGTATTTTGTGATACTCTTTTTCCCACTGTCTTATCTTTTGAGTGGCAGTGAATCCATCCATCACAGGCATCTGCATATCCATAAGTATCAAATCATAGTCTTTATGTTGGGCCATCTCCAAAGCTTGTTGACCGTTGCTGGCTTCATCAATGCTATGAGGTGAATTTTTTAGATAAGCCCGGATCAGGATGCGGTTGTCTTCGGTGTCATCGACAATCAGGATCGACAGGGTTTTACCTTCGCTGGAAAAGGCTTCTTGCATGGCAGCGGTGGAGCGGTCTTTTTCGGCGCTTCGGGCAGTTTCCAAATCCTGCACCCAGGGCAGGTCCAAGGTGAACGAAAAAATGCTGCCTCGATGCAGCTCGCTTTCAATGGTGATTTCACCATTCATCATATGAACCAGGCGTTTGGAAATAGAAAGTCCCAGCCCGGTGCCACCAAATTTTCGGGTGATAGTTGAGTCCGCTTGGGTAAAAGGCTGGAACAGGTGTGGGATTTTTTCCTGAGGGATACCGATGCCGGTATCTTTGACTTGGAACAGAAGATTGCCGTTCAGATGGGACAGGTTGTTGCGCGAAACCCGGACTTCAATGGCCCCTTGCATGGTGAACTTAAGAGAGTTGCCGATCAGATTCGCCAGAATCTGGCGAATACGGGTGGGGTCACCCAGATAGATATGCTGGGTGTCCTGACTCAGAACCAGCGATAGCTCCAGATTCTTTTCTTTTGCTTTTAAAGCGAACATTTCGCAGACATCACGGACCACTTCGTGCAGATTGACGTGAGTCTTTTCCAAAGTTATCAGGCCGGATTCGATTTTTGAGATATCCAGAATGTCATTGATAATATTTAATAGATTTTGCCCGGCCTTCTTGGAGATGTCCACATAGTGGGCCTGATCCTCATTTAAAGGGGACTCCTCCAGCAAATCAGACATACCGATGATTACGTTCAGTGGTGTGCGGATTTCATGGCTCATATTGGCCAGAAATTCGGACTTGGTTTCTGAAGCTTTTTTTAGCTGCAGATTCAGATCCAGCAGGTGCTGGGTTTTTTCATCGACGATTTCCTCCACCGTGATGATGCGATTGGCGATGGTCAACAGCAGAGCGCAGAGCAAAAACACAAACACCAAAGAGGCCAGCAGGAAAAGATTGGAACTGGATGTCGGGGCCACGGGCTGGGAAGGGTCCTGTTCAAGGGTGATTTCCCACATGCGATCACCCACTTCAATGTGACTGCTCCACCGGAAGTCTTTCATGAAGGGATTGTCTTCAAATGGCAGTCGTTCTGACTGCAGCACAACTGTGGCCGGATTGCTTGTCACATCTTTGATTGTGATGCGATAGCTGGGATCATTCAGAACGCCCGTCAGATCTTTGAGGATGCTATCCAGTCGCAGGACTTCTAGCAGAATCCCTTGGGGATGTCCCAGAGCCAGAAATATAAAGATACCAGAGCTGGAATCGCTGATTTGTAAAGGATTTGAGGCGATGATTCGTTTTGTACTTAAGGCTTTTTTTAAGAGTTCCTGGTGTGCAGGATGGGTGCTGAAGTTCAGATTTTTGATATGGGCATTGTTTGCCTGTGGTTCGATGAATTCAACTTCAAAGACATCCGGCTTTTTAGCGCGCACGGGAACCCAGGCCAGAGCTTGCACTTCCGGATGGCGCGAGTGCAAAGTCCCTGCAAATTTCTTAAACTCAGCGGCAGTGACTTCCGAGGAGCTTTCATAGAAGCTTTGCAAAGAGCTCAACATATCCAGATTGGATTTTAAATCCTTTTCCAGAACATTGTAGGTGAACTCTGATTTTTTTGTAAACTCGGCCAGCCATTTGCCTTGTTCTGACTTATTCAGATAGTGCGCAACTGAAAGGATCAAGACGAAGGAAATACATATCGGCAGCAACACTTTGGTCACTGACTTCAGCCAGTACTTGCGTGACTGCGTGGAAAACATCAGGGCCAGTGGGGCAAAGATCAGGCCGCCAGTGGCATCCCCGACAAACCAATGCAGCCAGTTCAGGAAAAGGCTTTTGGGGACGACGACATCAGCCAGATAAAGGGTGCTGACCCCCAGGGTGGCACTGATAAAAGATGAAACAGGGCCTGCCACCAGTAAAAACAGCAGGACTTCCCGTTCCGGATAAAAGCGTTTTGGGAACTGCAGCCAGTGACGGATAAGCAGGGCGCCCGTGACAATTCCCAGTGTGCTTCCAGTGGCAACCCCCATCGGGACCAAGAAACCTGTCAGGGACTCCGGGTTGCGAATATTAATCAGAAATGCGCCGAGAAAGACCCCGGGCCAGCGATTGATTCCAAAAAGCAACAGGGCCGCGAGGCTCAGACCTAATGGCGGCCAAATAAGGGAGGCGTACCCCGGAGGAAGCGCTAATAGCAGGCCGGCTTTTCCGGTTATAAAGTACAGAAAGGCAATAAGCAGTGACTGAACAAGCCAGGTGCGCAGCAGCGGTCTAAACATAGAGCAAGTTTATCGAGCTTCAGGCGGGGAAACAATACATCTCTCGACGGAAGGATAAATGCGTTTTTGTACTGTAGTCAAAATTGTGCTATGAATAGACCTCGTTAGGAGATCTTTATGCAGACTATTCCCGGGCTTTGTCAGAATCCTGACAAAGAAACTCAAGCTTATACATTCAACCATACCATGTTAAGAATCAAAGATCCTAAAGCGTCTTTGGATTTTTATACCCGCGTGTTGGGGATGACGTTGGTTCGTAAGCTGGATTTTGCGGAATGGAAATTTTCTTTATTCTTCCTGGCCTATGTTCCAGAGGGAACGCAGGTCCCAGAAGATAATGAAGCCAATGCCAAATATGCTTTTGGACGTGAGGCTGTGTTGGAATTGACTCACAACTGGGGCACGGAAGAGGCCGCAACCACCCCTTACCACAATGGCAACACCGAACCTCGTGGCTTCGGACATATCTGTATCTCAGTTCCAAATATTCAAGAGGCTTGTGCGCGCTTTGAATCCCTCGGTGTGAGCTTCCAAAAACGCCTGGGTGAGGGCGGTATGAAAAACATCGCCTTCATCAAAGATCCGGATCAATACTGGATTGAGGTGGTTCAACCGGGTCTTCTTTAATGCGCAAGTGGTGGCCGATTCTTAGAAAGTGGATGTTAAAAGCGGTGCTGCTCTTTTTTGTGAGCAGTCTGGGCTTTGTCTTGCTTTACCGCTTTGTTCCCGTTCCGGTGACTCCTTTGATGGTCATTCGTTCCGTCAGTTCTTTGTGGGGAGATGAGCTGGTCGGCATCCACAAGGACTGGGTGCCTTTGGAAGAAATCTCTCCTTCCGTACAGAAAGCAGTTTTAAAAGCTGAAGATTATCGCTTCTTTGAACACAGTGGATTTGATTTTGATGCCATTGAAAAGGCTATCAAGTACAACAAGACCCACAAAAGAAAAAAAGGGGCCAGCACCATTTCCCAGCAGACAGCAAAGAATGTTTTTCTGTGGCCACAGCGGGATTGGATTCGTAAGGGTCTTGAGGCTTACTTTACAGTTCTGATTGAAACCACCTGGCCTAAAGAGCGCATTATGGAGGTCTATCTGAATGTGATAGAACTGGGGCCTGGTGTGTACGGTGTGGAAGCGGCCTCGCAAAAGTACTTCAAACGCAGTGCTAAAAATTTGAATTCCTACCAGGCGTCTTTGATTGCGGCGGTTTTGCCGAACCCGCGTCGTTTCCGCATTGATCGTCCGTCGAATTATGTTGTTGGCCGTCAACGACGTATTTTAAATCGTGTGGCACCTGCCATTCCCAAGACAGCCGAGGCGTCTTTGCTGGACTTCCTGGATTTGAAGTTTGACTCTGACGACGAGGAAACTCCGTGAGCTCGCAAAAGAAAAAATCCAGGATGATTGCCGCTATCAACGAACGTGGATGTTTGTTGGTGTATCCTTTGGAAAATCGCAAAGAGCCGGCCAGTCTTTGGACAGAGCTTTATCCGCGTACGAAAATGCGCTGGGAGTGGGATCAGGAAGGCGACAACCGCGTGGCGGAAATGTGGGTGATGCGCGAAGAACTGTCGCGCAGTGAAGAGGTTATTTACGCCAAATGGTTCCGTAACCGGGCGACGTTCTTTTCCAAAGAGGTCTTTGTTCATTTGCTGGCTTGGCTGGGAAGCTCTCAAGGACAGGTGGATCTGCCTCGTAGCAGTCAGGAGGCTTTGGACAGCTTCCTGCTGGATTCCCCGCAAAGCACCAAGATCATCAAAGAAAATCTGGGCTGGCAGGGAAAAATGATGGAAAGCCATTACAATCGTGCGATGAAGCCCCTGTGGAATTATCTGTTCTTAGTGGGCTATGGGGAAGTGCAGGATTCCAGCTTTCCGTCCCTGAATATGGCGGCCACGCAAAACCTGTTTGAAGATCTGTGGTTGGAGTCTCAAGGGATCACGGCCACCGCGGCGGAAGAGTTCCTGCGCAAAAAACTGGGTCCCGACAATTTATTTTTCAAATACGCGCAAAAGCTGGTGAAGGCTTAAGGCGCATACCAGCAGCGGGGGCGTTCTTGCTCCAGCAGACCTGCAATCATCGTATCTAAGCGGCATTGAGCGCTGGGATAGAAGGTTTCTTGCAGTTCCACTGTGTCCACAACAGTCAGATCCGGAGTGTGATAGTCGGTCTCGCCACCGCCGTTGGTAAGATGGCGGAAGAAAATGCGCTCGACTTCCAACGCTTGGAATCCACGGAAGCAATTGTACAGGTCCTCTGCAGATACAAACTTCTGACGACAGAGATTCTCGGTGTAGGCATTCGGAGCCTGCACCGGTTGGAATTCCGGGATGTATTTAAGCACTCGCTTGATGCAGGAACGAGCCGCAAAATAATCGGACTGGCCTTCGGTGGAAGCCCGAGTGTTGTCGGTTTTTCTTTTGTAGGGCGCACCACCAATACCGTGACCCAACTCATGACAAAGTGTCATGACCACTCCATCCGGAGTCATCCCCGGCATACGGGCATAGCCACCAAACAAAAACAGAAAATGTTCCGTGAAGCCATTTGCATCGGTGTAAGCGCTGTAGGAAGCATGACGCTCGTTCAAATCCCACCAGAAGTTCGGCATCTGTGGGCTGGGGGGACGATTGATATTCAGGTGGGCCTTTTGTTGGGCCAGCTCTGCGGAAAACTCCGCTTGAAAGGCCTGACTGATGTTTTGAAACTGTTCAGGACTGATTTGCGCCTGAGCTTGTAGAGCGGTGCCAAAAACCAAAAAAGTCAGGAATTTCCAGAGTGTTATTTTCATGTCCTCTTTTTAACAGAAAGGGGCGTGAAGGCCCAGTGGGGTGGCGTTTTTTACAAGAGCTGTCTAATGTTTTTCTTCAGTGTGCAAAGCGCTTTTTTGCCTCTGTCGCGGAAAGGCTCACAATGGGGGCTTATGAAAAGAATGAAAATATCTTCATGGGTTCTGGTGGTGGGCTTTTTGCTGGCGCAAGGGGCTTGGGCTGGCAATGACATTCGTTTTCGGACTGAATGCGAAGCGGGGCAGGATCGGATCAGTCTGTCCTTTGTGGGGGACATTCTGGTGCATGAGGCTCTTTATCGGGCCGTGGTGACGGGAACTCAGCGCTTCAGTCAGATCTGGCGGCGAACCGACAGCCTGATGACCAAAGCTGATTTTTCCGTGGGTAATTTAGAGGGCCCGGCGGCTATGGGCGTGGACCGCCGCGGGCGGGATCGCGGGGATGTGGGTTTTATCTATGATGAAGTGGTGTATTCTGGTTCCAATTTTTCTTTCAACTATCATCCACGTATTCTGACGGACCTGCAAAGATCGGGATATGATCTGTTGAC
Source organism: Bdellovibrio bacteriovorus (assembly GCF_041888015.1). Classification (GTDB taxonomy): domain Bacteria; phylum Bdellovibrionota; class Bdellovibrionia; order Bdellovibrionales; family Bdellovibrionaceae; genus Bdellovibrio. The sequence continues at coordinate 2,750,458 of NZ_CP168968.1, read as the reverse complement.
GGTAGCCAACAATCATTCGCTGGATCGCGGGGTTTTGGGTATTGATAAAACCATTGATGCCGCCCGGGCGATCGGACTTCCCACTGTCGGGATTCGCAAAGCTTCAGAGCGAAATGCCCCGTTTTACGACGTGGCTTCGATCGGCGGTCTGCGTGTGGCCTTCTTGGGTTGCACGGAGATGAGCAACGGTCATAGCGACAATAAAGATCAGGTTCTTTTTTGTTATAAAGACCCCAACCGCATGATCGAGCTGATTCGGGAAATCACATCGCGATCCGATGTGGATGCCCTGATTCTGCTGCCTCATTGGGGGCAGGAGTACAAGCATGTGCCGGATTCACGACAAAAAGGTTACGCACGAAAATATCTTGAAGCCGGTGTCACTGCTATTATTGGCTCGCACCCGCATGTTCTGCAGCCTTGGGAAAAGTATGTGACCAAGGACGGGCGTGAGACTTTGATCGCTTATTCTTTGGGAAACTTTGTGGCAGGACAGGCGGGAGTGCCCCGAAAAACCGGCGTTGTGGTTTATCTGGGCCTGGTGAAAGAAGATGGGAAAGCCAAGATATTTGGAGCTGCTTATACTCCGACCTATCGTGAAGGCACGGAAATCTGGCCTGTTACCAAAAACAAAGAAGCTTTGGAGCATGCGGCTTCGTTATATGGGATTGAGCGGCGTCTGACTCCAGAGGCACCATTGATGAATTTCCTTTGTCAGAAGAAAATGTGATGCCCGACAAGCTCTGCAGGTGTAAAGTTTTGTCATGAGCGACAAAGATAAATTCCCCACCACGTTGGCGATTCGTGAACTGCTGAAATATCAAGTCAGCTATGAAGGACATCTTTTTCCGTATGAGGAAAAGGGCGGTACGTCACATTCATCAAAAGAGCTGGGCGTTTCCGAGCATCAGGTGATCAAAACCCTTATTATGGAAAATGAAAGCAAAGAACCTTTGGTCGTGCTGATGCACGGGGATCTGCAGGTCTCAACAAAACAGTTGGCGCGGGAGCTGGGGGTTAAAACCATTTCCCCCTGTAAGCCTGAAGTGGCGGATCGTCATTCCGGATATCAGGTGGGCGGCACTTCTCCGTTCGGCACCAAAAGAAAAATGCCTGTTTACATGGAAAGAACCATCTTGGATCTGGAGCTGATCTATATCAACGGCGGTAAAAGAGGCTTTCTGGTTTCCCTGAAGCCACAGGAAGTTGTTCGCCTGCTGGAACCGACACTGGTGCAGGTGGGTGTTAAGAATTCTTGAGTTTCTGTATCCCGACACTTGATCTTGTTCGTGTCGGGGGTGGTCTTTAAAATCTCTTCTGAATATCTTCAGAGGAGGAATCTATGAAAGCCGATGCTGGTGCCATTGGGGAAACTGAAGCCTCAAGATGCAGCCCCCCTCAGTGATGCGGCCTTGACCCCTTATCATGCGATCAAACGAGCGTTGCCACTTTTAACTCCGGAGGCCACGGCCGTGGTGTTAGGGGTTGGAGGGCTGGGACATATGGCCGTGCAGTTGATCAAGTGTCTTTCCGGGGCGCGCATTGTGGCCGGGGACGTCGATGATGCCAAGCTGGAAATGGCAAAAAAAATGGGGGCCGATCTGGTGGTGAATACCAAAAGTGAGGATGCTGCGGAAAAGATTCTAAAATTCACAGGGCCTCGCAAAGCGGCGTTGGTTTTGGATTGTGTGGGAGTTCAGCCCACAGTGACGTTGGGAAGCAAGATTGTTGGAATGAACAGTCATTTCACAATCGTGGGGTTGGGCGGAGGAAAGCTCACAATGGATGGCGGCGCCTCTGTTCCGTTTGGCTGTATGGTGAGCACTCCTTATTGGGGATCACGCGCAGAACTTCTGGAAGTTCTGGCCCTGGCCGAAGCGGGTCGCATTCATGCCGAGGTCACGCACTTCAAATTGGATGAAACACCGGAGGTATATAATAAGCTCCACGAAGGAAAAATACGCGGTCGCGCAGTGATTGTTCCAGAGTTGAATCTTTAGTAGGATCTCAGTCAACAACCTGACGAGATTTTTATGACCTCTGCTGTTTCGCCGAAATCAGAAGAAAGATCTCAGAGCCTCTTGCTATGGCTGGTTGCCATAGGCTTTTTCATGGAGACCCTGGATTCCACAATCGTAAACACGGCTTTGCCAGGAATGGCAAAAAGCCTGGGTGAAAGTCCTCTGTACATGCAGTCGGTGGTGATTGCTTATTCGCTGACCATTGCCTTGTTGATTCCGGCTTCAGGATGGATCACGGATCGCTTTGGCATCAAGAAGGTTTATCTGTCAGCGATTCTGGTGTTTACGGTGGGCTCGTTGTGCTGTGCTTTATCGCAGTCGTTGGATCAACTGGTGATTTCACGAGTGCTGCAAGGGGCGGGCGGGGCGATGTTGCTTCCGGTGGGGCGGCTGGCAGTGTTGCGGGCATTCCCCGCAGACAAGTTCCTGCATGCTATCAGTTTTGTGACGATTCCGGGATTGATCGGTCCATTAATCGGTCCCACTGTCGGGGGCTGGCTGGTGGAGTTCGCTTCCTGGCATTGGATTTTTCTGATCAATATTCCGGTCGGTTTGGTTGGCTGTTGGGCGACATATCGCTTGATGCCTGATGTTGGTGCCAGTCGTGTGTCCCGCTTTGATCTGTCCGGTTATCTGTTTTTGGCCTTCAGCATGGCGGCGATTTCTTTTGCGATGGAGGGAATGGCTGAATTGGGTCTGCCTCGCAGTGTTGTGATGATTCTGTTGGTATTCGGACTGGCCAGTCTGGCGGCGTATTGGTTCCACGCGGCGCGCACGCCTCAGCCGCTGTTCTCTTTAAATCTGTTTAAAATCGGAACTTACAATATTGGCCTTTTGGGAAATCTTTTTGCTCGTATCGGCAGCAGCAGCATGCCGTTCCTGCTTCCTTTGCTTTTGCAGGTGGGGCTGGGATATTCGCCCTCGTATGCTGGCATGATGATGATTCCAATGGCGGTGGCGGGGATTATGGCCAAACGTTTTGCCACTCCACTGATTCTGCGTACAGGCTACCGCAATATGCTGGTTGGAAACACACTGCTGGTAGGATTGGCGATGGCCAGTTTTGCTTTGGTGTCAGAGGGGGAACCCCTGTGGCTGCGTATCTTGCAGTTGTTCTTCTTTGGTTGGGTGAACTCCATGCAATTCACAGCTATGAACACCTTAACCTTGAAAGATTTAGGAGCCGGGTACGCCAGCAGCGGAAACAGCTTGTATTCAATGATGCAAATGTTGGCGATGAGTCTGGCGGTGGCCGCTGCAGGAGCCATCTTGAATGCCTTTTCAGACCAGTTTGGTGGGGCGGGCAGTGCCGAAGGGGTTTTGCAGACGTTCCGGGCCACTTTTGTCTGTATGGGTATTGTGACGTGCAGTTCTGCGGCGATCTTCTGGCAGATTCCGGCACAAGATCGTAGCAAGGAGCCATTGCCGCAAAGTGAACCAACGATGCACTAGGATCGCTTGGAGGCTTTAATAGCCGCCTTCGTCGAACATCATCATACGCTCTTCATTGCGCTGAAGTTCAAACCAGTACTGGTCTTCACCATCGACACTTTTACTGCGGGCTTTGTGTTCGCGTAAAGTCTCTTTGATCGATTTATTGAAGTCATTGTCTTTAAAATTTGTGCGGATGCGCCCACGATCATCAAACTGTGCTGCTGGTGTGAACTTAAGCTGCACCTTCATTTTCGGATTGTGATGGGTCATGGAGGCCTGCCATTCGCTGACGGGAACGGCATTCTTTTCCAGTGACGGGTCCAAAATATACGGAACCAGTTCGTTGTTCTTTTTGACCAGAATGGCCGGGGCCACATGGTACTTCCACTCGACGGTGGTTCCGGATTTTGTCGGATTCGGGCGGCGCAGGCGCGGTGAATCGTTCTCATCCACTGATGCGAACACTTTGATAGGGGTGATACCTTTTAGCAGCATCAGGCGAGACATCTCATGGGCTCGTTCTTCGCAGCCGGCGATGGAAAACTCGAAGGGGATTTCTCCATTGGTTTTCAGTTCCAGAAAAAGTTTTTGGGCTTCTTTTTCGCTCATGACGGAAACCTTGTCGTCACCGAGTTTGGTATTGGCCGCCGAAACTTGAGTCAGTTTTGAAGAGTCACATTGTACAGTCTGGTGGGAATTCAAATGTCGCAAGGTGGAATCCAAGCTGGTAGCAAAGGACGAGAGGTCATCAGCCGCCTGGGCACTGGATAAACTAACTAAGATGATGACGAAAAGGACTTTGATCATGATGAAACGTATCGGCGTTTTTCATCACAAACATGATCGTTTCGGGCAAAACGTCGAGGGGAGGCTTCAAGGATAACTCAAGCGAATTGATTTTCTTTTATGCGAGAAAGAAATTGCACTCTTCGTGAGGACAGCTATCATTTTCTTATGACGTTGGTCTTGATCTACTTGTCCACAGCATTGAGTTTCATCATCTGCACTGTATATGCGACTCGCTCCTGGTCCTATCGTCGGTCCTATACGCATGGCCTGATCTTTTTGATCGAAGCCACCTATGCGCTATGGGCATTTTCGATCATCAGTGTTTTTGCTATTGAAGACATGCAGTTTAAGATCTTCATGACTCATGTCCGACAATTGCTTTTGCCGTTGATCTGTCCGGCTTGGGCACTGTTGACGGCAGCTTTATTCTTCCCACAGTTTACGATGCGGATGCGTCGCCAGTTGCTTCTGATTTTTCTTCTTCCTGTGATTGTCATTGCAGGAAATGTCATGGCGATGCTTGGGGTCCCATTTGCAGAAAAATGGATATTCTATGATTTTCAGCTTATTCCGGGATTGAGTGGTTTGGTGGACTTCACCCGTGGATCATTACTGAAGACCTCATTTGCTTACAATATTGTCTGTGTGGCGGGGGCTTTTGGAACTTCTCTTTATGCATTTGCGACGTTGCACGGACGCCGTCGACTGTATGCGCTGGTGTTGATGCTCGCAGGTGTCTGGCCGGTCTTTTTGGAAGCTTGGGCCAGGATGATTTCGTCTGGCAGTATTCCCTGGGCACAGCTCACGGTGTTGGGGTTGTGGCCCTGCGTATGGGGAATGCACTTTGCAGCCAGCCGAGTGGACTTGCTGGAGATCGTTTCACTGGCGCAGCAAAAAGTCTTTGAACATCTGCCCAGTCCGGTGGTGATTCTGAACACACGGGGCGAGTATTGGGATGCCAATCTGGCTGCGAAGCGTTCATTGCAGTTGCAGGACAGCTGGCGAGGCAAGACGATAGCGAAGATTCCGGTATTGGCAGAACTTTCAAATGCCGTAGGAAAATATCAGATTACCGATCGTAGCTTTCAGGTAGTTCGGCATACTTTGGATTTTCATGGAGGCGAGAGCCAGGCGCAGATTTTTGTATTGAACGATGTCAGTGAACTTGAGGAAAGTAACAAGACCTTAAGGGATCTGAATGGGGCCATTTTGCAAATGACCCGGTTTAACAAAAAGGTGCAGACGGTGTTGGCACATGATCTCAGTGGCGCTCTTTCGGGAGTTCAAATACTTTTGGGGGGAGTGCTTCGGCAGTTACAGAGTCAAGAGGAGCAGCCGCTGCACTTGTCTTTGACCCGGGCTAGTGATGCCAATAAATCTTCTTTGGCTCTTTTGCAGAATCTTCTGGCTTGGAGCTATGAGGAGGAAAGCACTCATAAAGTGGGCTTCAGAGAGCGAGTTCAAACAGCTGTGACACAGCTTTCGCCTCAAGTGCTCCACAAGAATATCAAATTGAATGTTGAACTGCCGGAGCAGGACATTGCTTTGACGGGCTCTGGAAAGGTTGTCGAAGCCATTGTTCGAAATATTTTGTCCAACGCTGTGAAGTTCAGTCCGGTCGGAGGGCAGATTGATATTCAGGGACAGTTGCTGGACAATCATGTGGAGCTGGTCATTCAGGATCAGGGGCCTGGGGTGTCAGAAGAGCTGTCTCGGCAGCTGTCGGACCCCACGGCTTCGATAGCGGCTCAAGGAGAAGGATTTGGATTGGGCCTTAGATTTACGACAGATTTCGTAGCCCAAATGGGTGGCGCGATCAATCTAAAGACCCGTGTCCCAATGGGGACTCGGGTTTCGGTCAAGTTTCCGTTATTTGTTTGACCATAACCACGCAGAACGAAATAGTTAAATTGGAGATATGTTTTAAATGCCAGAAAATGCGAAAGTTTCCTTTTACATCGTAGATGATCATCCTGTGACTCGGCATGGGTTGCGCGTTTCCCTTGAATCTTTGTCAGATGAAATGGTTTACCGTGGTGAAGCCGGCAGTGCTGAAGAAGCTCTGACCTTCTTTGAAGGTAACACCGTGGACTTTGTAGTTCTGGATCATGCTTTGCCAGGGAAGTCCGGTTTGGACTTGGTGGCAGAGCTTCGTCAGAAGGCTCCTCATGTGCGATTTTCGCTGCTCACTCAGTGCGATGACTCAGGGGTGCTGGCTCAGTACCAGAAGCTGGGCGTGCGCGTGATGGTGGCTAAGACATCTGCCAGTGATGTTTTAAAGGAAGCAATTCAGAGTCTGCTGAAAGAGCGCAGCTACATTTGCCCGGTGATAAGAAAACTTTTGGAAGAACCGCGTCTGACCTCAGTGCTGACACCAAGAGAAATCGAAGTCATCCGTATGATCGCACAAGGCAAAACCAACAAGGAAGTCGCTCTGGCCTTGGGGTGCTCTGAACACACTATCAAGACCCACAAAACCAACGTGATGAGAAAGCTGAATCTTTCCAATGCCGTTGAAATCAGTGTCTGGGCTTTGAAACGCAATCTAGCATAAAAGAATCGGCGGAAGCCCCCGAGGGATCTTTCCGCCGATAATTCAGGTTTTAGTTGTTTGAACTAAACTTTTTTAGCGAACTGCAAATCCAGTAAAATTGCCACGTCGTCTCCGACCAGCACTCCGCCAGCTTCCAGTGCTGCATTCCAGCTTAAACCAAAATCTTTGCGTTTGATTTTTGTCGTCGCGGAAAAGCCGATTTTGATATTGCCATAGGGATCTTTCATTTCTGCGGAAGGCCCTTCGACAGCCAGAACAACTTCTTTGGTGACGCCGTGAATGGTCAAGTCTCCGGTAACCTTCAGGTCTTCACCATCTTTTTCAATCTTCGTCGATTTGAAATTCAGGGTCGGATATTTTTCAACATCAAAGAAGTCGGCACTTTTTAAGTGCGTGTCGCGTTGGACTTCACGCGTGTTGATACTGGCGGCTTCAATCACAGCTTCAATGGATGATTTAGTCAGGTCGGCGGTGTCCAGCAGCAGGGTGCCAGAAAGTTTTTCGAAGCCACCGTGAACTTTGGCGATCATCATGTGTTTGATAGTGAAGTTGGCGCTGGAGTGAGCCGAGTCGATAGTGAAAGTGGTTTGAGCCATAATTTCCTCCTAAGGAAGGGGTTGTTTATGGAACCATGATGTCACGGTCTTGATTGTTGCGTAAGGGCACATTAATGCAATATATTGTTGCAAAAATGGTACTAATCAAAACTTCTGACTCAAGTTAAGATCAGGAAATCGGAGGATTTATGAAAATCGAGAATATTCTCAATCAGAAATTCACAGTTCAAGTGACAGGGGGCGAAGCTCGTCTGTTGTATCGCCGTGGGCCTGAGAACTCTTTGGATTTATACTCTACTCAGGTGCCTGTTGAGGCCCGTGGCCAGAATATTGCTGAAAAGCTGGTTCTTGAAGCTTTGCAGTTTGCGAAGGATGAAGGCGTGAAGGTGATTCCGACTTGTCCTTATGTACATCGCTGGTTTGAAAAACATCCCGAAGAAGCGTGGCGTTTGTTAAAGCCGCTTTCTGAAACGAGACCGTCTCATGGCTCTTAAGTCACTGCCTGCCGTTTATATGAGAGGCGGCACCAGTCGGGCCTTGGTCTTTAAGAAAGAAGACCTGCCTGCAGATCAAACTTTGTGGGACGGAATTTTCCTTTCGGCGCTGGGAAGTCCGGATGCTTATGGACGACAGCTGGATGGCATGGGGGGCGGCATATCCTCACTGTCCAAGGTTTGCATTCTGTCGCCTTCACAGCGTGTGGATGCGGATGTTGATTACACCTTTGCCCAAGTGTCCGTGCAGGAAAGCAAAGTCGATTACAAAGGCAACTGTGGCAATATCAGCTCGGTGGTCGGCCCATTCGCACTATCTCAAGGCTGGTGTCAGGCTTCGGGTGATGAAGCCTGCGTGCGCATCTTCAACACCAACACAGAAAAGATCATTCATTCTTATTTTCCGGTGAATAACAATCAGCCGGTTTATGAAGGCGAGCTGCAGATCCCTGGAGTTTCTGGCAGTGGTGCTCCCATTCGTCTGGAGTTCCAACATCCAGGAGGGGCCACCACAGGGCGACTTTTCCCGACAGGAGTGAAGATGGATCGCTTGTCTTATCTGGGGCAGGACGTGGACACTTCTTTGGTGGATGCGGCCAACCCCGTGGTCTTTGTCCGGGCGGTGGATGTCGGTGTGTCCGGTTTTGAATCTCCGGAAGAGCTGGCCTCGCACAAATCCGTTCTTGCCGGATTGGATGAGCTTCGCAGGCAGGCGGCTGTGGCTATGGGTTTGGCGTCGGATCTAGAGTCTGCAAAGGACCTGGTGTCAGTTCCCTATGTCGGACTGGTCAGTCCTTCTTTGGACGGCACCTCCAGCTTTAACATGCGGGTGATAGCGGGCGGGCAGCCTCATAAGGCATTGCCTTTGACGGTGTCCTTATGTGCGGCGGTGGCAGCGCGGATTCCAGGCACTGTGGTGGCTGGTCTTGCCAAGACCGACTCTGAAGAGATTCGCATTTCAATGCCGTCAGGAGTTTTAACTTTAAGTGCGCGCGTTAAGGAAAAAAACGGGCAGTGGGAAGCGGAGGGTGGAAGTTTCTTCCGCACGGCACGACCCCTGTTTGCAGGAGCCGTTTTTTACAAGTCGTAAAGATTTAGCGGTTTTTACGAGTCACGCGCAGAGCATGTTGCATGCCGAATTCATACACCTGGTCTGGAGACAGGCCAGGGTCATTGCGATAGATCCAATCCGGATAGTACTGCACATAGTGAGTGCCTGCGAAAGTCATGGGCTGTGGTTCCATGTTCAGGGCAATGCCAACAAGCTTTGAACAGTAGGTTTTGTTGTTATTCCAGACAAATTTATAATCAAATGGCAGGCCCATCTGTGACATCAAAGCATCTTCATTGATCAAAGAATCAGAAATTTCAATTTGGATGTGGCCCAGGTTGCCGCCCAAGTGTGCGATCGGCAGGCGACGTCCACCAGCTCGAGTGTCGGCTTCGTAGGCGTAGCCTTTGTATTCCAGGATCACATGGAACAGAGGCTGAGGAACATTCGGGTTGCTGTAAAAGTGCAGAACGGCGGCAAAGCCGTTAACAGAGACAAGCAGAGTGGAAATGAGGATAAAAAGACACTTTTTCATGCCCAATCCAATAGACCCGGGACTGCACTTTGGCAAGAACTAAGACGCCCCGGGCTCTGTCTTGCTTAAGATGAAAGCTAGGAGTAGGTTCAGGCCATCATCCCAAAAGGAAAGCATTGTGGAAACTGATAATAAATACAATCGCCCGGTCTATATCCCTTACTCCGGAACGGTCTTGTTAGAGATGTCTCTTTTGAATAAAGGAACGGCTTTTTCTGAGGAAGAACGCAGTCATCTGAACTTGCATGGGCTGGTTCCGCAAACAATTGAAACCATCGAAGAACAGGCCGAGCGAGTTTATTCTCAATACCGTCTTTTGAAGGCGGACATCGACAAGCATGTTTATCTGCGCAACCTTCAGGATACCAACGAAACTTTATTCTATCATCTGGTGGTGAATCATCTCAATGAGATGATGCCAATCATCTACACGCCGGTGGTAGGCGAAGCTTGTGAACACTTCTCAGAAATCTATCGTGCTTCACGCGGGCTGTTTATCTCTTACCCTAACAAAGACCGCATTGATGAAATGCTTAGAAACGTGACCAAGCAAAAGGTGAAGGTGATTGTTGTCACCGATGGTGAACGTATTTTGGGTCTGGGCGATCAGGGGATCGGGGGGATGGGAATTCCTATCGGCAAACTTTCCCTGTACACAGCTTGTGGTGGGATCAGTCCGGCTTACACATTGCCTTTGGTGCTGGATGTGGGGACAAATAATCAGCAACTGCTGAATGATCCTTTGTATATGGGCTGGCGCCATCCGCGTATCACGGGGCAAGAATACGAGGACTTCGTAGAAGCCTTTGTGCATGCGGTGAAACGCCGTTGGCCGAACGTGCTTTTGCAGTTCGAGGATTTTGCCCAGAAGAATGCTTCACCACTTCTGCGCAAGTATCGTGATGAAATCTGCTGCTTCAACGATGATATTCAGGGAACTGCGACGGTCACCCTGGGCAGCTTGATAGCGGCCAGCCGGGCAGCGGGTGGTAAGTTGCGTGATCAGCGTGTGGTCTTCCTTGGGGCGGGTTCTGCAGGATGTGGCATCGCCGAACAGATCGTTGCACAGATGAAGCTGGAAGGTCTTAGCGACAGCGAAGCCCGCGCACGTATTTATATGGTGGATCGTTACGGTTTGTTGACTGATAAAATGCCAAATCTTTTGGATTTCCAGTCGGCTTTGGTGCAGAAGCATCAGGATCTTGCCAACTGGGACACGCAAGGGGATGAAATTTCTTTGCTGGAAACGGTTCGCAATGCCCGTCCTACAGTTTTGATCGGGGTGTCTGCGCAACCAGGATTGTTTACGGAAGAAATCATTCGCACCATGCATGAGCACTGTCCGCATCCTATCGTCATGCCACTTTCCAATCCGACTTCACGAGTGGAAGCCATTCCAGCGGATATCATCCGCTGGACTGACGGTGCGGCATTGGTGGCGACGGGCAGTCCTTTTGTGCCGGTTCATCATGGTGACAAAGTGTACCCGATTGCTCAGTGTAACAACTCTTATATCTTCCCGGGAATTGGTCTGGGGGTTTTGGCGTCAGAGGCCCGTCGTGTGACGGATTCCATGTTGATGGCGGCCAGTGCGGCATTGGCGGATTGTTCACCACTGGCGCAAAATGGAGTGGGGGCCTTGTTACCGGATCTGCGAGACATTGAAAAGGTGTCCCGCCTGATTGCCTTCAAAGTTGCTAAGGCCGCACAGGTTGATGATGTGGCTTTGAAGATGACTGATGATGAGCTGCTGAATGCAATCGATAAAAACTACTGGTATCCCATCTATCGCACCTATCGACATGCGTCTTCTTAGTTAGGTCAGGTGGACTCAAGTCACAGTGGGACCAAGTCTTGACTGTTATTTGCAGGCCATCTGATAATTGAGGTCATGACAAAACTTGGCGCCCTTTTGTATGTTCTGTATAGTGCCTGTCTTCTGTTTTCCTTCTCTGAAGCCAGAGCTGCGGATATCACTTCGCAGGTCCGGTGGGGGGAGGCTCCCGCTTCAAGCACGAATCCTTTACAGATCAACTATCTTCACTCCGGACAAGATGAGATCAATCGCGGTTATACTCCATTAAACCAATGGATGCAGATCACTTTACGCAATGACGAAAAGCAGGCGGTGGAAAAGCTGCTGCTTTTTGATTCTCCACTGGTGGGGCAGTTGCGTTTGTACCAAGAGGGGCAGTTGCACGAGGCTCCTCTTCTTTCCGGGCCGGGGTATATTTTGCAGCAGCGACAGTATCCTTTTCGTTTGGGAGCTTATCTGCTGAAGCTGGAGCCGGGACAGGAACTGCGGCTTTATGTGCAGCGTGATGCTCATCACGCCCTGAATACCCGGGTGTTCTTGAAAGCGCCGGAAGAGGCCACACATGATGAAACTCAGGCAAAGATGATTTTCTACTTCTATCTGGGGGGAATCTTCTCGCTGGTGATTTATAATCTTCTGCTGGGTCTGTTCACGCATCAAAAGGATTATTTAAGTTACTCGCTTTTTGCCGCCAGTTTTGGAGCGACCGCGGTGGTCTTGCATGGGGTGGTGGACACTTACATCTGGCCGAATGCACCTTTTGTGTTTTCCAACTACCTGATGTTCTTTTCGTCGTTGACGTTGTTTTCAGCCAGTTTTTTTGTCGGACGCTTTTTGAATATTAAAAAAGACTTTGCTGTTGGCTACTGGGGTGTCCGTCTGTTCCAGGCACTGGCGCTGGTGACCATGGGGGCCAGCTTCTTTGCTCCGGCTCAGCGTGGGTTGTTCTTTTTTGGATATTGGATTGATCTGTCTATTGCTGCTGCCATTGTCTTCTTTGTTTTTTGTGGTTTCTACTGCCTCTATCGGCAGGGCAATCGTTTGGCGCGATATTTTTTATTCAGTTGGCTGGTGGTTCTGCTGGGAACCATGGTATGGCTGGCGTCATTCCACGGGTTGGTGGGCAACAATGCCTGGACTCAGTATTCCCTGTTGTTGGCGAATTTAGGAGAGATGCTGATTCTTTCTTTGGGGCTGGCGTACAAAATCAAAATTCTGAATGATGAAAAAATGCGGGCCCAGCAAGCCGCGGAAGACAAAGAACGCTATCACCGACTGGTCCGGGTGCTTTCACATGATGTGGCTAATACTGTTTCGGGCTTAATGTATCATTCGGAAATGCTGCAGGAATACTGTCAGGGTGAAGCCGAGCAACAGCATTTAAATCGCATCACGAAGTCCATTGAACAGTTGAACGGCATTCTGCGTTCAGTTCGTCAGGAAGAAATTTTTCAGACCAATCGAGCTCATTTGGATCTGCAGGCCGTGGAATTGAGTCCGGCATGCTGGGAGGCCTTAAATCATTATTCCTGGCAGATGGAGGAAAAAGGACTGTCTATTCATGTCGAGGTTCCTACTGGTGTTTATGTTCGCGCAGATCGGGCGGCATTGATCAACCAGGTTCTTTCCAATCTGCTTTCAAACTGCATCAAGTTCAGCGAAGCCGGATGTTGTGTTTCTTTGGTGGTTGCGGAAAGAATGGATGCTCTGGTGTTGACAGTTCAGGATGAAGGCGTCGGAATTCAAGAGGAAGAACTGAATCATCTCTTCAAAGGGACACATCTGTTTTCCCGCACCGGAACTGCCAATGAGCAAGGTTCAGGGATGGGAACAGCACTGGTGATGGAATATATGAAGCTGTTTGGTGGGTCCATCGAGGTGCAGTCAGTGCATCGCACTCAGAATCCTCAGTCGGGGACCAAAGTGCATTTGGTCTTCCCGAAGTATGAGTATCGCGGAAAGGGTTAGGTTATGACAGAATCTTGGAGTTTGCAGGGACGGACGGCTCTTGTATGTGGAGCTTCCGGAGGGATTGGCGAAGCCACGGCACGGTTGCTGGCAGCTCGCGGAGCTCGGGTGCTGGCCGTGGCAAGAAATCAGGAAAAGTTGCAGGCTCTGATAAAAGCTCTTCCCGGGGAAGGACATCGTTTCTTCAGCGTGGATCTGAGTGATACGGACAGACTGCAAAATGAAATTGTTCCTTTAGTAAGAAATGAATCCGTACAAATTCTTGTGAACAACTCTGGGGGCCCGAAAGGGGGGCTCTTGTACAAAGCGGATATCAATGAGTTCACAGAGCCGTTGAAAGCTCATCTGTTGGCTTCGCACCTGCTGGTGCAAGCAGTGCTTCCGGCAATGCAGAAGGCTTCCTATGGGCGAATTGTGAATGTGATTTCCACCTCGGTAAAAACACCTCTTCCAAACTTGGGTGTCTCAAATACGGTCCGCGCGGCTATGGCAAACTGGTCAAAAACTTTGGCGATGGAGCTGGCTCCTTTTGGGATTACGGTCAATAATGTTTTACCGGGATATATTGAGACCGGCAGGTTGCAGTCATTGATGCAAACTTCGGCCAGCGCAACAGGCCAAGATGTGAGTATAGTCAAAGAATCTTGGCAACAGAGTGTCCCTATGGCTCGCATTGGTAAACCATTGGAAATGGCTGAAACCATTGCCTTTTTGGCAAGCCCTGCGGCTTCTTACATCACTGGAATCAATTTGCCGGTGGATGGGGGCCGCACACCATCCCTGTGATTAGATGGATAAATATAGCAGAGACTCATGATTAGATTACGAAGCATAAATTTTTGTTCATAAAAGTCGAGTTGATTAAGATTTTTTGATCTTCAGAACCCCCTCTCCTCTAATACCTGTAATATACCGAACAGTTGTTATATAGAGGAGAATCGCAATGACTACTGCACGTAAATTGGAAACAAATTCCGCCGAAGAGCTGCAAACTCTGCGTGAGGAACTCAAGGCTTTGCACCGGGTTCAAGCTGTGATTGAGTTCAATCTTGATGGCTCTATCCTGATGGCCAATGAAAATTTTTTGAAGGCTGTGGGTTATTCCATCGGTGAAATTCAAAATCAACATCATTCCATGTTCTGTGATCCGGACTATACCCACACAATAGAGTACAAAAAGTTCTGGCAAACTTTGGCGCAAGGGGATTTTGTTGCTGGGGAATTCAAACGTTTTGGCAAAGGCGGGCGCGAAATTTGGATCAACGCCTCTTATAATCCGATTTTTGATACAGATGGGAAGCCCTGCAAAGTCATCAAGTTTGCGACTGATATCACGGCCGCAAAAATGAAGAACTCTGAATATGAAGGTAAAATCCAGGCGATCAGCAAAGCTCAGGCGGTGATCGAGTTTAATCTGGACGGGACCATTATTTCCGCCAATGAAAACTTTCTGCAAACTCTGGGTTATGCTTTGTCTGAAATTCAGGGCAAGCACCATCGTATGTTCTGTGATGGGGATTTTGCGCGCACAGGGGAGTATGCCGACTTCTGGAAGAAGCTCAATCGTGGTGAATTCGACTCTGGTCGCTATTTGCGTGTTGGTGCTGGCGGACGCAAGATTTGGATTCAGGCGACCTACAATCCAATTATGGATATGAACGGGGTTCCTTATAAAGTCGTTAAATTTGCCAGTGATATTACAGAACAGGTTGAGCTGGAGCAGGCGGTAAAAAGAAAAGCCACCGAAGATCAGACAAAGGTGGATTCTTTGCTGGCCACCGTAAATAGGGCTGCGGCCGGTGACTTGACGTCTCCGGTGGGAGTATCCGGGGAAGATGCCATTGGCCAGCTTGCCAAGGGAATTCAGCAAATGATGGAGGATCTGCGTAAGGTGATTTCCATTGTGGTTTCTTCGGCCAACAACTTTGGCACCTCTTCCAAGTCCATTGCAGAACAATCCACCTCGGTGGCGGCAGGGGCGCAAAGTTTGGGTGCTACGGTCGAGGAAATGAACGCTTCTATTGAAGAGTTCACGGCGTCTATCGCTTCCATTGCCGATAATACCAAGCAGGCCAATGAACTTGCCAAGGTGACGCAAAAAGAAGCGGAACAGGGCAGTCAGGCCATTGCCAAATCCATTGAAGCCATGGATTTGATTAACAAGTCTTCAGAAGATATCAGTGAGATCATCAAAGTTATCAGTGAAATTGCCAGTCAGACAAATCTTCTGGCCTTCAACGCGGCAATTGAGGCCGCTCGTGCGGGTGAACACGGTCTGGGATTCTCAGTTGTCGCCGACGAGGTTCGTAAGCTGGCCGAGCGCTCTTCACTGGCGACAAAAGAGATCTCCAAGCTGATCAATGAATCTGTGAAACGAGTTGAACAGGGCAGCACCATCTCCAAACAGGCCGGAGAGGCTTTTGGCAAGATTGTGGCGGGTATTGAGAAAACCACGCAGTCCATTTCAGAGGTCACAGTTGCGGCAGAAGAACAATCTGAGGCGGCCCGCGGGGTCAGCACCTCGATTCAGCATATTGCTTCAGAATCAGAAAAGTCGGCGCAAGCTTCGGAAAGCATAGCCAACTCCACCCGGTCTTTGGTGAAAGAGGCCGAGGAGCTGAATAAGACTGTCTCAAGATTTGTGGTGTAAAGTTATGTCTGAATCTGCAAGAAAGCTGGAGGGAGCAACCTTAAAACGGTTGCTTTCTTTGGTCAAAGAACATACCGGGATTAACATGGAAGAGCGCAAAAGAGATTTGCTTTCAGCGCGCATTCGTCCGCGCTTACGCCTTCTGGGGCTGGAAACCTTTGAACAATACATCGAACATGTTGAAACCGCACCGACGGGAATTCAAGAGTTTGTCAATTTGGTCACAACCAATGAAACACTCTTTTTCCGCACGGCCACGATCTGGGATTACTATCAGAAAGAATTTTTGCCGGAATGGTTTGCCAGCAATCCCGGAGGGACTTTGAAGATCTGGTCGGCAGCCTCGTCCACAGGCGAGGAAGCCCTGTCTTTGGCCATGAGCTGCGAGGAATTCAAGGCAAGAAATTTGAGCTTTAAGTATCGCATTTATGCCTCCGATATCGCGACCGATGTTCTGGATGTGGCCAAGGCTGCGATCTATAAGGGCAAATCTGTCGAAGAGTTTAAAAACAAATTTCCCGATCTTTTTGGGAAGTATTTCAGCGCGACAGAAAATGGCTATCGCGCTTCCGCGGTCCTAACTGCGAATATCGAATATCAGCGTCACAACCTGCATCAGCGTCCTTTTCGGGAAAACTTCTTTGATGTGGTTTTCCTGCGTAATGTCCTTATTTACTTTGATGAGCCTACACAGTTGCAGGTGTTGGAGAACATCCATCGCTCCTTGCAATCGAAAGGAAAGCTATTCTTAGGGGAATCGGAGTCTTTGGTCCGTTTTAAAACCTCTTATTTGTTTGAACGGCCTTTGATCTACAGAAAGGACTAAGGTGGAAAAGGTAGAGCATCATGTGCGCATAGGCCAGCTTCTGATTGTAGAAGATGGAACTGTTTTGAAAACAGTGCTGGGTTCCTGCGTGGGTATTGCTTTGTTGTGGAAGAAAAGGGGCAAGTGCGCGTTGGCGCACTGTCTGCTGCCTCTGGCGGACTCGTTCAAAGCAGATGCGGACGCCCGCTACGTGGATCAGACGATTCCGCGAATGATCGAGCGTCTGGGTGCCACCTCTGCAGATTTTCCGGATCTGGAGGCCGTGGTGGCCGGTGGCGGTAAGATGATCAGTGTTGAAAAAGCCTATTCCAAATATGTTGTAGGTGATGAGAATCTTCGCGTGGCCCGACAGATGTTGGAAAGCCGCGGTATTCGGATAGTAGCCTTTGTTCCTGGTGGTGAGCAGGGGACCAAACTGCGAGTGGATGCATCAAGTGGCGAATACCACATTGAAAGCATCCCGCGTGCGGCCTAGGAGTTAGTCATGGAAAGTATGAATAAAACGAAAAAATCTTCCAATGGTCAGATGTTCGCGTCATTCCAATTGGGAAGATCGGAACTGGCCTTGTCCATATTCTCGTTGCAGGAAGTTGTAAACTATCCTGAAAAAGTAACAAAAGTTCCATTGGCGCCGGATTATTTGGTGGGACTTTTTAATTTGCGCGGCCGGGTGACTCCGATTGTGGATATGGGCTCTTTGCTGGGGATAGAAACCGAGCCATCCTGTACTCATAAAAAAGTGGCTATTGCTCATCTGGGGGATGTGCGTATTGGATTATTATTCGATACAACATCGGAAATTCTGCATGTCCAGCCTGAGGATATATCCAGTTTTGATCTGCCTCCAGAGGGACGTCGGTCTGTCGTGCAAAGTGTGCTTAAGCTGGATGGCGGCGATCGTATTATCGAGGTCATCAGTCCTGAGGCTTTGCTGAAGGTGGAAAATATCCCTCAGATTCTTGCCCAGAACCCGAGTCTTCATGAGGAGAATTTGCGACGTAATTCCAAGCGTGGACAGTGTATCACGATTCGTTCTGGTGAACTGGAGTTCGGGCTGCAAATTTCGGCCATCCGTGAGATTATCCGTGTCCCTGAAATCAAAAAAAGCGTTCTGGCGGTGGACTATTGCATTGGCATGGTGAATCTGCGTGGAATGATCGTACCTATTCTGGATTTCCAGAAATTTTTGAAAATAGGTGGGGAGATCAGCAATGACGTTGAGGCCAAAAGGATCGTTGTCCTGAGGCTGGAAGAAATTCAGGTCGGCCTTTTGGTGGACAGTGTTGATAATATTGTGACCTTCTTTGAAGAGGAAATTCTGCCCATCCCGATGTTCCGTCAGGATAAGATCGAGATGATGCGAGGCTTACTATCGTTGAAAGATCGTTCCAACATCATTCTTTTGAACGAATCAAAAATTCTTTCTAACGACGAAGTTTTGGAAATTACCCGGGGCCATGATTCGCTGTATGGTCAGGTGGAAAAGAAAAGTCAGACGACCTTGGCAAAAACGACCGAACGACGGCCGTATCTGTCCTTTAGATTGAACTATGCTTTATCTACGCGCCTAAGCGATATTGATGAGATCGCGAAGGTTGACGAAGAACTTCTCAGACCTCCGGGCTATCCGGACTATGTTGTGGGTATGATGAAGATGCGGGGGGAAATTGTGACTGTGATTGATTTGCGCTGCTATTATGGCATGAAACAATCTGAGGACTCTTCCAGCTCGCGTGTTCTGATCATTAAAGGCCAGCAGGCAAAGTATGGCTTGTTGGTGGACTCTGTGGAATCCATTGATACCGTGGATGAAGCTAATAAAGTGAAGATGCCCAATATGCTGGCTTCTGATGTCGCGGCGACGCTGCAAGGAGACATGAAAGAGATTGTCGAGATGACGGATGCTACGGGAATGAAAAAGACCTTTATGATCCTCAACGTGCCAGAGCTTCTAGGAAAGCTGGAGGCCCAGGCTTCCTAGCCGGGCTTCAGGTCTCGCTGCAAGGCTGTTTGACCGGAAACGCTGTCCTAGGGCAGAATGCCATTATGAAAATCAGCCGCCTGCTGGAACAGCATCAAAAATTCGCAAATCAGGGATTGCCAACCAGCTTCGGTGACGGCTACTTGATGCAACATAATCGTTTCTATCAAGCCATCCGCAAGGCCTCAGAAAACTTTGGTTTTTCCTTCAGCAATAAGCGCAATGAATTTTATGAAGTATTTCCTTTGCTGCAGCTGGAAGACCTGCTGGAAAAAAAGGTTTTGTCCTATGTCGATAATGTCGGGGTTTTCACCCAGCTTTCACCAGTACAGCTGGAATCGTTGACTTGGGATGATCTGGAAGGAAATCTGAAAAAGAACTACGTTTTTCATGAAGCCAGTCATGCCGTGATTCGCACGGTGACGACTCGTCACTGGGGGCCAGTGGCTCAGCCGGGGGCTTCTTTGGATTCTCAGCGTGACTATGTTTTGCGAATGCTTTTAGAGGAATCCTGCGCCAACACATGCGAACTTTTGGGTGTTGCCGAAACATCTGATGCTGTTCATCGTATATTGTATGAAATGAATTCGTACGTTTGTGAGTTTGAAAGTCGTACTTATTTGAAAAAAGCCCTGGATGAAATAGGTGTCTCTGGTGTCAGTCGATTTATGGTGCTGGCGTATTTGCACTCCAATTTCTTGAGGGAAGGTTTTACAGATAAGGATGTCGTACTGATGCTGGAGCTGGCGAGGCTCAGTCAATTAGAGCCAAAGCAGATCAAAGCTTTGCGCGCCCTGGGGAAAGTGGTGTTCAATTTAAGCGAGCGCTTCCGCTATCAGACGACAAGTTTTCATCTGCGCCTGGCCGGAGTTCACACTCCGTTGGAAGAACTGGTGGATTTTCCTTTTCTGGAAGTTCTCAAAAGAAAAAGCCATTCTGAGACTGTCTTGAAAGATTGGACTTCCTTACTTTAAAGACCTTTTTGTTCCAACTGCAAAAGCTGACTCTTGATTTTCAGCCCGCCGGAATAGCCTCCCAAACCGCCGTCTGTGTTAATCACCCGATGGCAGGGGATGACAATGCACAAAGGATTTTTGCCATTGGCGGTACCGACGGCACGGCTGGCCTGAGGGCTTCCCAGAGCCGTGGCCAGTTGCTTGTATGACAGAGTTTTCCCATAGGGGATTTGCAGCAGCTCTTTCCAGACTTTCTTTTGAAACTCTGTGCCCTGCATATCCAAAGGAAGATCAAACTTTTTGCGGCGACCCTGCAGATATTCTTGAAGTTGTATTTTCGCCTGATTTAGCACTTTGCCTTCCGCGCTCTTGGGGTCTGTCAGCAGAGGAATTTCTGACTTTGTCCAAAAGATGCTTTGCAAACCTTGTGCGGAGGCTACCAGATACAGATCACCCAAAAGAGTTTTTATTTTAAGTTGTGCTTTTGCCATAGCGCGGGCCTTTCTTTTTGGATGAACGGTTTTTTGTCAGCTTGTGTGTATAGTTTCTCCAGAAAAGGGCGGCGACATAACCTTTCCAGGGGCTGAGCTGTTCCAGCTTCAGTTGTCGATGTTTTTCCAGAGCGCGTGCCAGAATCAGATCAGTGGCCGGAAAGGTGTCGGTGTGGCGCAAAACTTTTAGGGCCATATAGTGGGCCGTCCACGGACCGATACCCCGAAGGTTCTGAATGTTTTTTAAAAACAGCTCCACATCCTGCGTGGGCTCTAGCGAAATTTTCTTCTCGGCCAACGCTTTGGCAAACTCCAACAAAGTTTGTTTTCGCGCGCCGGTGGTTTTTAAGGATTGCAGATCGCAGGACAAGATGTCCTGCGCTGTGGGGAAAAGTTTGATCCGAGTCTCATTCAGGACAAGGCCAGAGTCTTTTCCGGCAAGTTCGATAAGATCTGCAACCAGAGCGCGGCCTCTTTCAACGCTGACAAGCTGTCCAAGGATGGCCGAGATCGCCACCTCGAATGGGTCCCAGCCCGAAGGCAGGCGAATCCCGGGATAGGATTTCAGTATTTTTTTGATATCTTTGTCCACTTCCAGACAGTTGGCGACAATCACGGGATCGGAATCCAGATCAAACAGATTGCGCACGCGAGAAATAATGGCGTGGATCATCGAAGTGTCGGGATAGTCTATTTCCACCAGCAAAGCGGACCTGTCCGGATCATCGGAAATCGTGACCGTGCCGACTTTTCCCCCGAGGGCAATCACTCGCAGCATTTTATTGTCGGTGAACCACTCCAGTGCTCCCACCCGGTGATTTTTATACGAGTTTATCAGGCCCTCGAAATCAAAGGGGGGGCGGTAAGGCAGAGTTATGTGAAGTGCATCGCCGATGACATTTTTTTGACGGCGCACCTCTCGAGGAGCTTTCTTGAAGCGATCTTTAAACGAATCATTGAAGCGGCGGACGGAATCAAATCCCGCAGCAAAGGCGACCTCGGTGATGGGAAGCGAAGTTTCCACGATCAGTTTTCGGGCCAGATTCAGGCGGTTTTCAAAAGAAAGCTGCTTGGGGGTTTTGCCAATCTCTTCAATAAAAAGACGGCGCAGATGTCGCGCGCTGACTCCAAACAAAGCCGCGAACTCATCCTCATTGAACTCGAGGCTTTCCTGAGAATTCAAAACTTTGACAGCTCTTTGCACGATGGCAGACTTTCCCACCCAAGCCGGGGATTGTGGGGCGCTTTCGGGACGGCAGCGCAGGCAGGGGCGGTATCCGGCTTTTTCCGCTTCAAGATGAGAATGAAAGAACTCCACATTTTCTTTTTTGGGTTTTGCCGGACAAATGGGGCGACAATAGATCCCGGTGGTTTTGACGCCGACAAAGAACTTGCCGTCAAAACGGTGATCCCGGGCCTTCATGGCTTCATAATAGATGTCGCTCTTTTTCATGGGGTCAGTATATATCGCTTTAGCCAAAAAAATGGCTATTTTCGGACATGATCGTTTTTTAGCTCAGACTCAAGGATTCCTCATTTGACGGTCTGGGGGCTTGGGCGCCTTGCAAGATATGGAGCGAGTGTGTGAGTAGACATTTGCACAGTAACAGTGACTGTCAATTTACTCGCATACCCATCGGGACGAGGTTGATATAGTAGGCCATCTACTATAGGAGGTCCGCATGAAATCATCAAATCGTATGATCTTCTTGGGAACAGTAATGCTTCTTCTGGGGATCGTGGCCGTGATCTTTGCCGCGGCGACGACGCTGGCATCGGTCGTGTTCTTGGGTGCGGTCTTGTGTGTTGCAGGTATTTTTGAAATTGTCTATGGCGTTCAAGGTCGTAAAGAGGGTGATCTTTGGCCTCATTTGGGCTTGGGCATTCTGGCCTTGGCCTGTTCTTTTCTGATTGCAAGAAATCCGATTGAAAATACTTTGGGTCTGACTTTGCTGGTCAGTTTTCTTTTGTTGGCCTCTGGTTTGACCAAATTAATTGGTGCATTGAGTGAACGTTCTTTGGGGTGGGGCTGGTTGGCCACCAGTGGGGTGATGTCATTCCTGCTCGGCAGTATTGTGCTTTTGACATTTCCGGCTTCGGCTTTTTGGACCATCGGAACTTTTGTCGGAGTGGATTTGATACTGGTTGGTTTGAGCTTTATCGGAATGGGAGTGTCGTTGAAAAAAGTGCGACAAGATTTGGATGCAGCCAACAAGAACTGGAGACAAACCACCTACCGGGCACCTCACGAAAAAGAGCATGACCGGGATTCTCAACTGCATCCCTAGAGAAGTGTTCGAAGTTTTCATTCGATCAAAGCCGCGTCTAATTGTTGCACTCCTTGTTTTCTTCTAGACAAAATCTTTGCGCAAAATGATGTTGCAGCAAATTTTTTTACGGAGGTTTTGATGATGAAAGTTCTTAATGTGGCTCTTGGTATGCTGCTGTCTGCGAGTATGGCGCAGGCAGAAATTTGCGGCAAAGCGGATGATCGTGTTCCTTCCTTTGACTCTAAAGTGGGAAGACTGGTGAAGGAAGGGGCGAAGTCCGGCTGTGGTGCCACGTTGGTTGGGCCAAGCTGTGTTATTACGATCGGTGAATGTGCACAGGATCGTGATTTGGTTGAATTCAATGTTCCGGCTTCTGTCGCGGGAATCTCCCAGGCATCTTCTTCTGAAGATGTATATTACGTGGATAAAAGTGCGACAGTCTTCAAGCGTGGTGGCATTGGTAATCAGTGGGCCGTGCTGCGTTTGCATCCAAACAAAGTCACTCAAAAAAATGCGGGTGATGTTCAAGGCTTCTATCGCCTGGCGGATAAGAAATCCCAGAGCGGCGATCCAATTCGCGTTGTTCAGTATGCGTATGCGTTGAACGACACTTATGACATCCGTCAGGGCAATATCCCTGCCAGCAAATATCCTGAGACAATGCACTTTGCGCAGCAGGTTTCTTACGGGAAGCTGGTTAAGGCCGGTATCTTTCTGATTCCAGAAATCATCGAGCACGATGCGGATACTTCTTACGGAAGCTGGGGATCGCCGGTCATCAATGAAAAGACCAACGAAGTTGTGGGAATCAATACGCATGGCGGTTGCCGAGCTGAGTACATGGTGAAGCTCGGAGCCCGCTATACCAACTCTGGAACGTCCGTGACTGGATCCAGCGAGTTTAAGCGTGCTATTACGGCTTGCTTGTCAGGAAAATAGATCCCTAAAGAGCAGCCTTTTTCAGGCTGCTCTTTGCAGAGAGCTGACAAATTGGGGCAGTGTCCATTTGTCAGGCTCTAAATAGGGTGTCAGAACCTCTATAACGCTCTTCAGGGGGCATGGCCCTTGAATCTTAGATTGGGATGGGAAAAAGATATTTCTATCTCCTTACTTCTATGTTGTTAGGTCTTTGTCAGACGGTTTCCGCAGATGTGGTGCTGACAATGGGAGGAGACGTCAATTTTAATAAGAATCGCAATGCCGTCTATGCCGATGGCGTGCAGTACGGAGCTGAGCGAATCTCATGGAAGTCCTTCACCCAGAATCTGAAACCGCTCATCAACGGTGATCTGAACTTCGCCAATATTGAAACTGTGGTGTCTTCCAGTAACGATCTTTCGGATGAAGACAAAAAGTTTGCCTTTAAAAGCCATCCCAATGCCATCCAGAATCTGATCGACCTGGGATTTAATCTGTTTAATCTCGCGAACAATCACACCTATGACTATGGCCATCCTGGTATTCGTCAGACGGCCCTCGAAATGGCAGAACTGCGCCAGCAAAATCCTCGCATTGCCTATCATGGTGTTGGTTTCAGGCAGGATCTGATCAAACCTTTGGAGTTTGACCTGAACGGAATTCGTTTTGCTTTTGCCACGGCTTCCATTGGTGATCCTCAGTTCCAGGCTCGCAATGACCGTCCGGGAATGTTGTTCATTCGTGATGACCGGGACTATCAGCAATTGGTGCAGAACTTCGCTAAAAGCAAAGCTGACTTTAAAATTTTATCCATTCATTTTGGAACGGAAGGAAAGACCGAGTTGGATGTGGGGCAGCGCACTCGTTTTGAATATGCTCTGAAACACGGCGGTGTGAATTTGATCATTGGTCACCATCCCCATGTGATTCGTCCGATTCAAAAAAAGGCTGATGGAATGATTTTCTATAGTTTGGGAAATTACCTGATGCTGGGATCTGCGGATATCACCAAAAAACTTGATATCAACACGGACTGGGGCATGTTCTCCCGTTTGTATCTGGAGCGTGATCCTTACTCTGGGAAAGTAAAAATTGACGCTGTGGAAGTCATTCCTTTGACGAATACTCATGCGCGTGTGGCGCCGATGCCGGGCATGAAAGCAGCTCAGCGTATTGCCGGAATCAATGCTCTGTCTGAAATTCAGTTGGGCGCAGAGGCCTTCAGATTGAAAGTGGATTCATTGACAGGTCGTGGGATCTTCTGTTCCTCAGAGATGAACTCTGTGCGCGCAAAAACTATGTGCTCCTCGCGTTTCTGATGTGTCATTAGTCTTAAGACTTGAACATGAAATTCACCAGAGACGCGGTGTTGGACTTGAGAGCGCTGTTTAATAGAAACTTCAAATATCAGTATTAGCTATATCTATATAGGACTCGATGTGTTCTACTGCCATCACATAGTCGTTCACACAGTTCATTAGATGCCCTTTTGTCTTCTGCGAATGGCCCCTAGCTTTTTAAGGAGGCAAAAATGGGAAAGAAATTATACGTCGGAAATTTATCATTCACGGTGAGTTCAGATCGTCTTACTGAAATGTTTTCTGAGATCGGCACAGTTGACTCAGTGAACGTTATCACGGATCGCGAAACTGGGCGCAGCAAAGGCTTTGCTTTTGTTGAAATGTCCTCAGACAGCGAAGCTCAAGCTGTTATTGAAAAACTAAATGGAATGGACTGCGAGGGCAGAGCGATGAATATTTCTGAAGCTAAGCCTCAAGAACCACGCTCCGGTGGTGGATTCCGTCGTAATACCAGCAGTTGGGGTTCCAACCGTCGTTAATAGTTTGCTCTATACACCGTGATAAAAGGCCGGTGTTATACCGGCCTTTTCATTTCTAAAGGGGGGACCATGGCTAAAGATGATCTGGTTATGATTGATGGAAAGGTGTCTGATCTTTCCGGTGGTGGAGTTTATTTTATCACACTGGAAAACGGAGTCGCTATTCGCGCTCGCTTGTGTGGGAAAATGAAAAGATTCAAGATTAAAGTGGTCGTTGGCGATCGGGTCACGGTCGGAGTTTCTCCTTATGATCCAACGCATGGTCTTATCACACACCGATTTAAGACTTAAGTTTGCTTTTAGAACAAGTACTGCAAAGACAGGCCCGAAGAAATATAGTACTGAAGGTCTCTTTTTGAGTTATTGAAATTTGCGATCACGCCGTTGTCAAAAACGCGGATGTAATATCCCAGTCCCAAACGTGAAGGCATAAAGGTCAGGGTTGTCCCGAATTCCACGCCATATCGTAACGCCGTTTCATCATAGTAGTCGGCATAGGGATACTTGTCCGGCGATTTCAGGAAGTACTTTTGATTATTCATGGCATAGACCAGGAACAGTCCGAACTGCAAAGGACGCCAATGGTGTCCAAAGAAGTCCGTGTTCCAGCGGGAATAGCGGTAAATCAAATTCGACTGATAAAAGTCTTCACCCTCAATCTGATAATTGCCCAGCAGATAGCTGACCGCATGTTCCGGGGCCCACTCATAGCTGGCACCAATGGCATATTTACCCAGAAATCCCGCACGCTCAAACAAGGCGCGCCAATCGGCAGCCGGAGCCTGAAGGCTTGTCGTCAGAACGGCAAAGAAGATCAGAGCTTTAAGGTTTCGCAAGCGCTCTCCTTTGTGTCCATGCGTTTTACGCAGAAGTTATTGCCGGTAATTTCCACCAAAAGCCAGTGCGCATCACCTGGGGCTTCAACGCGTCCACACTGCATCATCACCGTGCCACTATCCATGATCAGGTTATAAACATAGTTGTGGCCATTGAAGATGACCTTCACCTTATTGTTGCTGATGACATCGTTGAGCAGTATTGCATCTTTGCCAAAGAAGCGATCCTGATCGCGCAACTGTACGTGCGAAAAAATAAGGACAGGAAGGCTTGAACTAGTAACTGCGTCCTTCAGCCATTCCGGGCTGAAATCATCTGGATTTTCCAGATTGTTAGAGTTGAAGAAAATAAAACGATATCCGCCAGATTCAAAATGGAAATTGGTGGGACCAAAGGCCTTGCGGAACAACTGGAGGCCCGCACCAATGGCATCGTGGTTTCCCAAGGCCATGATTGTGGGATGTTTGATATGTTCAACAGCGTCAATAAACTGATCGTATTCCAGGTTGTATCCGGAGTTGGTGAAGTCACCCAGATTGGCGACAAAATCAATGTCTTTGGTTTGATTGATGGTGTAGGTGGCTTTATCCAGTTCTTTGTAGTTCTGGTGCGAGTCCGAAAAGACGGCGATACGCAAAACGCCATCAGCACTGACGTTTGGGATGCGTGAGGTGGCGTGAGCATTCAGGCTGCGTTCAGGACGCAGCAGCTGATCCGAAAAGGGTGAATCCATAAACGGGGCACAAGAGCTAAGAAGTTGAAAGCTTGCCAGAGCCAGCAGGATTTTTTTCATAGGCGAAACTCCATCGCCAGGCGTCCAAAGAAGTCATTATCAAAGCGGATCATCTTGGAATTCGGAGAATAGACCACTTCCGTTTCATAGAGATGTCTTTCAAAGGCATAGCCCAGTCCAAAAAGAACGCCCGTGGTGCTGGTCACATTCTTGCGAATTTGTCCGGAAATGGACACTTCCTGAAAATACAGGCGGTCATCTTCATCCAAGCGTTCTTTGTGCAGGTAGGAATGAAGGGTCATGCCCAATCGGACCTTGGCGATGAAATCATCAGGCAGTTTTTTCTCAAGCTCCACACGGCTTCCAAACGGAGTCAGATGAAACAGGATCTTGCGGTTTTCCGGATGCCCCCAACTTAACTGTAAAAACGGGAAGCCAAAGACGGCTTGGAAGTCGGATTCAGGTTCATAGATCACGCCGATATAAGGAAAGACCCGACCATTGGCAATGCCACGATTTTTGCTGCGATCTGCGGCAATCAGCCAGCGATGATTTTCAATTTTATGAGACTGGTAGATGACGGTGCTGTCAATCCAGGTGTCGCGATCGGCTCCGTAGGGTTCGTCACTGGCCGTGGCATAAGAGCTGAAAACACTGATTGAGCTGCCATTTGCAAAATCTTTTTTCGCACCCAAACCAATACTTTGAGTCAGCAGGGCATTGTTTAGAAAAAGGGATTCTTTGCCAAGTTGAAACTCGGCTCGTCCCAAGGAAAGGCTTTCATCCGAGGCGTCCAGAGAAATACTCCATTCGTGATCCCGATAGAGCGGAACGCGAACTTCAGCTTGAAGCAGACGAACTGGGGAAGATTTATAGCTATACGGTGATGACCAGAGGTCCGAGCGAAAATCGAAAATAAATCTAAGGTTGCGATCCTCAACTGTGGGAATGGTTCCCAGGGGCGCTGCTCGCAGAGTCAGCGCTCCTTTTCAAAATATTAAAATGCGTTTTGCGCAAGCTTTCCCGTATGTTTTTTAATGTCAGTGGGCCAGGTCGCTATCATCTTTTCAAATTTCTTTTCATCTCCAGCATAGAGCGCCCGCAGGGCTTCTTCGTAATCTGGCAGATCTCCAGCCATTGCATGCATAAATTTATATGTGGCTTCTTGCGCTTGACGGAGTTGATCTTTGTGGGCGTTTTTCTTTTTGGCCTCTTCAATTAATTTGCGCAAAGTCACCGAAGCTCCACCGGGTTGCAGGGCCAGCCATTCCCAATGCTGAGGCAGCAATGTGATCTCTTTGGAAATCACACCTAGTTTGGGGCGGCCTGGACCTGACTTCTTTTCTTCGGGCTCCAGAGCTTTTTCCAAACGACGGGCGACAGCTTCCGTGGTTCCACGCAGATCCAGTTCGATCTGGGCACTGGTAGTGTCATCAAAAATCAGGACATTGCCTTTGTTGTCGTTCAGGAAGCTTTTAACTTTCAAAGCCACCTCCTGAATGTCACCAGTAGCAATTATTTTATTGTTGGCAAAAGCCGTACAGGGGCGGTTTGATTGTGGCGTCATAAAGACTCCTTTCGTGAAGATTTCAAATTTTCAACAGCTCGATTGATAAAGAACATCATACCCAGGATCAGCAGACCCAGGGTCACCATGATATAGCCGATCACTTCAAAATGCCGGATCATCCCAGAGCTTTCCTGGACAACAATGGCTCCGGCGATGATGGCGCCCAAACCTCCTGCCAATTGTTGCAAAGATGAACTGACTGACATGAATGAACCGCGATTGGCTGGCGACGGAATGGCTGACATCAGTGTCTGTGACGGGATCATGCGAGAGAAAATGCCCACGAACATTGCTACGTTCACTGCAATCACCAGCCACAGAGGTGTTGCCCCCAGGTGAGTGTAAATCATCACCATGACTGAGCTGACCAGGGTTCCAAAGAAGAAAACCTTCATACCCCCATAGGAGTCACTGGCTTTGCCGATCAAGGGGCCAATCAGGATTGAAGCCAGGCCTGTGATCATATAAATGGCGGGCAGCTTTTCCATGCTAATTCCCAGATTGTTCACCGTGAAGGCACTGGCAAAAGGCATAATCATAAAACCTCCGATAGACAGTAAAGCCGTTGCCAGAAAAGGCAAAGTGTACTGTCGATCGGTCAAGGTGTGCCACAGATGCAAAGAGGCCTTTTTATCGACCTGTAAAGCCAGGTGTCCTGTGAGTGGTTGCAGATAGCGCCAGATAAAAACGCCGGCGATCACGCTGACGGCCACGATCATCAGGAAGGGAGCATGCCAGCCCCACAGGTTGGAAAGATAAAGGCCAATCGGCAATCCCAAAACCTGACTGGCGGCAAACGCGGTTTGCATAAAGCCCATGACCCGCCCTCGTTGCTCCAGGGGGAAGATGTCGGTCATAATGGCAAAAGAGATCGAGCCGATCACGCCACCAAAGATGCCTGTGACAATCCGTGCTGTCAGCAGCAGGGTGTAATTCGGGGCCAGCGCACAGAACAAGGTGCCCAGGATGAAGCCGCAATAGAAAAACAGCAGCAACTTCTTACGGTCAAATCGATCGGCAAAGCCGGCCGTGAGCATACTGGAAACCGCAGCACTGATGGCATAGGCGGAAACCACGGTCCCAAATTGCGAGGCCGTGATCTTGAGTGCGGGCATTAGCAAGGCCCCTAATGGGGACAGAATCATAAAGTCTAAAATAATAGTGAACTGCAAGAATGCCAGCAAGGCGATGACAAACTTTTGATAGCTTGAAAACTTCATAGAGGGACCTTCCTTCTATGAAGAATATTACCAGGGTAAAATAGAAAGTCAATATCACCCGGGTAATATTATTTAGGAGGAGCGTCTTTTGCGGAAATAGAATAAAAGGATCACTCCGAGACACATCATCAATGATCCTGAGTACTTCCAGATTCTGCCTGGATCGTGATTGACCGACAGGATCGAGGCCCGGGCCTGGCCGGTCGGGGACTCTTCAAAGCTGGCCTGATACAGGTAAAAGGACTTGTACTTCAGGGGTTCATTCATCGAGATCACAGCTTTTTCATTATCGCCGTAATGGACTTCGCTTTGATAAGCCATGGCGCGCATGGTGCCGGGATAGTCGGACTTTTTAAAGTTAGCCAAAGATATTTCAAAACCCAAGGGGACCCGTTTGTTGGTGTATGCCACCAAATAAACCCATTCGTCCGTGAAGACTTTGATGTAGTCGTTCAGGAGCAAATAACTTTCCTGGCCATTGTAGCGAACTCGCGCCGACGGGCGGGTGTTGGGTGTGGGCCGGTCCAGCGCTTTGACTTCATATTTTTGCTGAGCTTTTGAAAAATAACGAAGTGCCTTCATCTCCAGTCCCATCCAGCCGGTTTGAATGGTGTCGCCTTCTTTCAATTGTCCCTTTTTGAAGGGAGTGGGGCTTTCCTTGCTGTACAGGGCATAGTTAAGGGCTTGGCGTTGATCCTGATACAGACGAATTTCATTGATCTCGGAGGTTCGATCCCACAGGCCACCCATAGTGATAAGGACGGGGCCTACTTGCTTTTCAGCGCGCTCAAAAAGATTTCGCTGAATCAGCCAATCGATTTCGCTGACGTTGGCATTGGAAAGTTGATAGCGGATGGCAGCACCACTTTGTGAGCTGGGAGATTCCTCCACCTTGACTTGAGCTTGGCCATAATCAATGGACTCTAACAGCTCAAAATCCAATCCCTTGGCTTTGATCAGATAGGGATGCTTGGCGGTGACGGGTTTTTTCAAAAAATTAACATCTTCGCGGAAGACCTGTTCATAGTTGTCGCCGTTGCGAGAGCGATACACGATCAGTTCCGTGTCTTGCAAGGTGACTTCCTTGACGGGTTCACCCGAACGAGGCAGGCGCACAGTTCCGTCAACGCCGAAAAGCTGTGTCAGCAAAGATCCATAAAGAATAACAATGATACCGATGTGGGCGAAGATAAAAGCCGCATGGCGGGGCTTCCAGGGCCAGCGATCCACGATGACCGCCACAAGGCTGATCACCAGAAGCCCCAAGGTCAGGTACATCCAGATGGAACTGTAAATCAGATTCTTGGCGGTCCAGGCATCATAGCGGGCTTCCATAAAGGTGCCCACGGATATCAGGACCGCAAGGGTGGCAATGATCACCACTGCCAATTGAAGAGAAGCAAAGAACTTCAGGACAGAGCGGAACACCGGAACCTATTTTCCAGTGACTTTGCTTCTGCGAAGCTCAGCCACTAACTTTTGACCTTCGCGAACTTTCTCAATGGAAAGTCCCAGAATACGTGCTGATTCCTGAGGAGCATGGAAGCCGGAAGAGTTTTCTGCTTCAACGAAATCAAACAGGAATTGAGCTTCCTTCTGCAGGGCACGAGCGTTGGCCAGAGTGGTGTTTGGAGTTTTCTTCAGATCCACATCTTTGAACTCTTTCAAGTCGTTGATGTAGTCCACCAAAGCATCGAAGGCCACATTACGCAATTGGATGTGACGGTCTTGAATGGTTTCCACGCGGGACTTCAGCTCGTTTTCCGGAACATTGTGGCAAGTCTGGCAAGCCTTGTTAAGATTCAGCAACGGGCTTTGTACGTGGTGGTCTGTGATTTTCATGGCACCGACGCGTTTGTAAGGCATATGGCAATCCACGCAGGCAACACCGGCGCGAGCGTGAGTTCCCTGGTTGAACATTTCAAACTCAGGATGCTGGGCTTTAAGAACTTCAGCGCCCGTCATAGCGTGCACCCAGTCCTTGTGACCATCTTCTTTGTAGTAAGCCATGATGTCGTCAGCTTTCAAACCTTTGGCCCATGGGTACACCAAGCGTTTGTCCGGACCTTTAAAGTAGTATTCAACGTGACACTGGCCGCACACGAAGCTGCGCATTTCCTGACGGGAAGCCATTTTGTTCACATCATACTCTTTGATGCCTTCTTTGGCTTTGACAGCCTTGATGCCTTCCATGAAGGCGGGGCGAGTCACTCGCAATGCCATTGTGGACGGGTCATGACAGTCAATACAGGACACGGGGTGTTTCACAGAGTGAACAATGTCCTTGTATGGAATCTTGTTCATTTCCTCAAAGCCCTTGGTGATGTCGCCATTACCCAGCTTTTTGTAAAGAGTGTACAAGGAGGCGTGGCAGTTCAAGCAAGTGCCCGGTTGTTGGACAACGTTTTGGCGCTCAGTAAACATCTGATCGACCAGCATGTAAGCATGTCCACGTTCTTCGCGGAAATCTTTGGCGAAGGCGTATCCTGCCCACATGATTTTCAGGCGTGGATCTTCATCCAGCTTTTGCGTGGAAACTTTGTCGCGGGGATCTTTGTCAGTCGGGATGTGAGGGAAGGCCTCAGAACCGCCGTACTTGGTATGAGTCATGTCCGCGGTTTTCATGTAAGAATCATACTGATGAGGGAAGTTCTTGCCCCAAACTGCCGGATCGTCGATCTCGTCGTTGATTTCAACAACACGATAGAACGGATTTTTTCCTTCAGATTTTCTTTCGAAGATATTTACCAGGAGCGCTGTGACCAAGACGGTGGCAATAGCAGCACCACCGACGGCGAGAAACATCCATTTATTTTTGTTCATAGCAGAACTCCTTATCTTGCGTGGCCGACGCCGCGATGGCAGTGCAGACAGTTGGCATCTTCGTTGTGATTAGCATTGGATCGATCCATGGCTTGCACCATGGGTTGATGACAGGTGAGGCAGGAATTTTTCACCACTTGCAGGCTGTGCTCCTTGATCAGGATCGGCTCATGGAAGTTCTGCAGTGTGAAGGCGGACGAGTGAGCCCAGCCATTCAGGGCTTTAACGGCGTACTTTCCGACAATGTTGTGGGGCAGATGACAGTCATTGCATTTAGCAACGTGATGGTGAGCAGACTTTTGCCAGGAATTCAGATTGTCTTGCATGATGTGACAATTGACGCAGGCCTTTGGGTCATCTGACATATAGGAATAACCCTTGGCATAGATGAATGAATAGCAGCCTAGGCCGATCACAATACCGAAGAGGACAAGAACCAGGATGTTGACTTTATTTGACCTGCTCATGTGCATATAGTTACAAAATTTTACGAATGAGTTCTAGTGAAAACCAGTTGAAACTGCAGAATATGTCATGAATCCACCCCGGAGTTACGGAGGAAATGATCGCGGTGTGCTTGAGAATGACAAGATACTAAGGAAGAATACTCTGGAAACAAGGAGTAAAAATGAAAACACTTTGCGGGATTTTTGTTCTGTTCACTTTGGTCTTGGCTACCAGTCTGCAGGTCACTGCACAATCACACGATCATCATGCATTGGATCCCAAGCATTCTTCTGGGGCTGCCAAGAATGCAGGAGAAAAATTCAAAGCTGACGAAACACTGAAGCCAAGAATGGATGCCCTTTTAAAGACGGCAAAGAGTTTGCACGAAAAAGGAATCAGCAAAGCTTCAGTTGTGAAAGCGGGTGAAACGATTGAAAGCACTGTGAATGATATTTTTAAGACCTGCAAACTAGAGCCGAAGGCTGATGCGGCAATTCATCCGATCTTGGCAGATCTTTTAAAGGGAGCGGCAAAGCTTCGAGCTGGTGATCTAAAAAAGGGACAAGGAATTATTCATAAAGCTCTGCAAAGCTATTCAGCAAGCTTTGAACATGAAGGTTGGGCGCTGTAGGCAGCCTGCTTACTTAAAACGGGTGATATAGTTGCAGCGCTGACAAAGATTTTCGGTCAGCTTGTTGTTTTTAAAACCGTTGAGAATTTTTTGAGACCGCTCGTTGCTTAGGATTGATTCGATAGATTCGTCCTGCACCCGGCCCAGAGGAATTTTACCTTCTTTGTCCAGGCAGCACGGCACCACGGTGCCGTCAGCCAAAACGCCAAAATGACTGGTCAGTCCATAGCAGGTGCCCCGCTCTCCCAGAAGAGGCAGATCCAATGCGGGCCATGTGAACTCGGTATCAAAGTGCAGGTGCAGGCGATTTTTGATGCGCACGCTCTTTTGTCGGCGAACGTCGATATTTTCATTAAATGAGAATTCGAAATGCGTGCAAACTCGATCCAACATTGAACGATTTTGCAAGCCAACCCCTAAGGGTTCGTCCAAATTCCAAAGGCGATAATTGATGTAGAGATCAGGTCTTTCAATAAAAGCTCTTTCGGTGAACCTGAAAATCTTGTTTAGATAAATCGTAGGATCTTTGTCACCATAGTTATCGTGAAAGCTGTGCAAAGAAAAGTTGATCTGGCGGATAGTTTTATCAAGCAGCAGCTCTTCCTTTTGCTCGTTCAGCAAAACCCCATTGGTCACAAAGAAGACCGGAACCTC
The DNA here is from genome assembly GCF_041888015.1 of Bdellovibrio bacteriovorus. Taxonomy (GTDB): domain Bacteria; phylum Bdellovibrionota; class Bdellovibrionia; order Bdellovibrionales; family Bdellovibrionaceae; genus Bdellovibrio. The sequence goes on along the minus strand of NZ_CP168968.1, from coordinate 2,716,392 downwards.
ATGTTCTTTGCAGATATTGATAAACTCGGCCAGTCGCGGGTGTACCAATGGATCCCCCATCAGATGCAGTGTCACCTGATCTGTTAGTGGGGCTACTTGTTCAATCACGGAACGAAAGATCTCCAGGCTCATCATTTTTTTCTCGCGCTCTACCGGAGGACAGAAGCTGCACTGCAGGTTGCAGATATTGCTGATCTCGATGTTCACCTTATTGAAGCGGCGCTTTTGTCTGATGATTTACCTCGCGTTTTGGCCTTAGATAACACCGGAACGAAGGGATAGGCAAGGCAGAGTTTCTTCGGGACAAGTGGTCTGACACCAGACTGGACTCCTCCACACATTATCTCGACATTTTCACCGGGCAAAGATTGAATCCCCTTCTCGCGTGGTATCAGCTAGGGCTGTAGCGGTCTTTAAAAGACTCTAAGGAGAGCCCAATGAAATCCACATTTATTTCTTCTGTTCTTTTGATAGTGGGAATGGCAACCCCGTCGACGCAGGCCTGCAACGCCCCGGTATCTTGTGTGATCAAGACCTATACCGGAAACTACGTCACCGCAGTTGGTGGAGGTGGGCGGGTAACGGATGTTATTCACACGAATGCCACTCGAGTGGGTTCCTGGGAACGCTTTACGCTGGTGGATTCCTGCGACGGCAACTCTGTCATTAACTATGGAATCAAGACCGTCAAAGGCAATTATCTGACCGCTGTGGGCGGCGGTGGGCGCATCACTGATGTCATTCATTCGGATGCAACGCAACTGCAAGCCTGGGAAAAATTCAAAATGATTTCATTGGGCAATGGTGTTTATGCCATTCAGACAATCAGTGGTCATTATATCACTGCTGTTGGAGGTGGTGGACGTATCACAGACACCATTCACACGGATGCGACTCAGATTAAGAACTGGGAAAAATTCCGAGTTATCTGCAACTCTCTGTCAGACTAAGAACGGCTTTAAATAAGCTTGTGCTTGATGGCCCAAACGCTGATCTCGACGGAGGTTTTACAGTGAAGCTTGCGCATGATGCTGACCTTGTGAGTTTTTACGGTGTGTTCGGAGCAGTTCAGGATTTGGGCGATTTCTTTGTTAGAGTGGCCCTTGGCGATGTACTTAAGAATTTCGATTTCGCGGGGAGTGATTTTTTCTGTGGAGTTAAAGTCTGACAGAACTTTCTTCAATGAAGGGGCTATGTAGGGTTCTCTGGTTTTCGGAGAGTTGAGGATGGTGCGAAGCTCCTCACGGCTGTTGGTCTTTGAGATCAGTGCTTTGACCCCCAGGCCAATATACTGCTGTAAGGCGAAGCGATCCTCGGCTTGTGTGACAATCACAAACTCAATTTCCGGGCGGATCTTTTTAACGGCTTGGACCAGTTCCAAACCGGTTTGCTCTTGTAGGAAGTGATCCAGAAAAACCACCTGCGGGCGCAGATTGATGATGGGCTCCAAAGCTGTGGCAACAGAGCTGGCTTCACCAACTTGCTCATAGTTCGGAGCAAGTTCGGACACGGCCAGGCGTAAACCATCTCGGACCACGGAATGATCATCTACAATAAAAAACGTTTTAGTATGGAGCTCCATATATTTATGGTTCTATACGGGATCAAGCACTGTCAAGCAGGGAAGGCGAACCTGTACCTCGGTTCCCAATCCGGGCTCTGAAGAAATTCGAATCTTCCCTTGAAGCTTCTCGATAAATTCCAGTGTAAAACGCAGAGGACTGGCATTCAGATTCTGACGAAGTTGAATCTCTTTGTTCAGAATCTGTACGGAAAGCTGACTGAGCGCACTTTGCAGGCAGAGCTGCAGGTCTTGAGAGGAAGAAAGATCCTCTTCCGCACTCCAGGCAAGAACATCGCCCAAAAGGGCTAGGGATGAGGAGCTTGCTTGAATCATTTGATCCAGATGTTTTTTTAGATCTTCAGTCTGATTCATTTCGATGATCTTTTTGGTTCCGATAAGCAAGTTATTTACACCAGACAGAGAGCCTGTCAGATCATGTGAAAGCACCGATTGCACCTTGCGGTTAAAATCCGTCATGCGCAGAATTTCATTGTTCAGGGTTTTCAGGATCTGATTGCTTTCATTCAGCTCTTCGTTCAGGGCGGTGATTTCACTGACGTCCGTAAGCATACAGACACCAGCCTTTTCCTCGCCACCCTTGATTTCGATTTCATGATGGAAGACCTGATACACCCGATCATCAATAGTGACGTTATCCTCGGCTTTTAAGGCGGGAGCCAAAGATGTTAGATCCCGCAACGGCTTTCCGATATGAGACGAACTTGTTTGTGTAATTACCGGATCTTTCAGGAAAATTTTCCCCGCGAAATCCATCCCAATGTGAAGGATTCCGGCAAGGGCAAACCAAAGCGCATAGTGGCGACGCAAACCCCGAGCCATAATGAAGTTATAAAGATAGGTGCCGTAAAGGACCAAAATGCAGATCTGCGCATAGGCAAAGTTGACGGCGAGGATCGGACCGACTTTGTACGAAAGAAGTCCATGTCCTTGGGGAAGCTCTTTAAAATCATGAAAGGCCAAAGTATCTGACCAGGGAACTTTCAAAATACTTGCGACCGTGACGGCCATTGCCAGCCCCGGAATGATATACAAGGCCAGCGCCCATTTTTTGATCCGCTCCCAAAGGGCACGATGAAAGACCATCAGGGACATCGCGATCCAGGTCGGAGCCAGCAACGGATTGGTGACTTGACGAAGCCTTGTCAAAAGCATGCGGGTTTCAAAGTCGTCAGTCATGAAGATGAGGATGGCCCACAGGGCCCACAGCGCATAACACGCCTGAGTTAACAGCAGAATGCGATGCAAAGGTGAGCGACGATAGGGCCATAAATACACAGAAAAGCCTGCGCACAATGCAAACGTGAACAATAAAGAGACTGAGCCAATTAAGATCATAGGAAGCAAAAGATTATTCGCCTGTTTCTAAAAAAGCACGCTAGATTTCATGTTCCGGGCAGTCCATACGCAGATCGCCGGCACCGAAAGCCGCATCAATCAGGTTGCAGTGGTGCGGTTTTTCTTTTGAATTGTGGGCATTGGCCGCAAAGAACTTGCAGCTGACGCACATTTTTGACGGAGTGATCTTGCCTTCCTCCTGAAGTCCTTTGATCACTTTTGACACCAAAAACAGAAGTTCACTTTGTTCCGAAGGATTCAGATAGCGCAACCCCTGCACCAACTCGTGACTGCTGTCCTTCAGGCGCAAGGCCAGCTTGCTTCCTTTTGACGTCAAAAGAATATCCGTGGACCTTTGATCTTTGGCGGAAGGAACTTTTTTGACCAGATCTTTGTTTTCAAGGGCAATGACGGAATCGCTTAAAGACGCTTTGGAGATTCCAAGTAGCTCGGAAAGGGCAGAGACGGTCAGGGCTTTTTTGACTTCCAGAAGGGTCAGGACCTGCATTTGCGTAGGACTGAGTTTTTCTTTTTTGGAAATCTCCCAGGAATCACTGCGAAGAGCCACGCTGACGCGGGACAGCCCTGTGATAATTTTATTCTGCAGTTCCTCTGTGAGTCCTTGGTTTTTCTTCATTTTCCGTCCTGTCAGTCAGATCTTATAGAACCATATCCCCGGTCAAAAAACAACTGGGTAGGAGTCCTATTGACATTTCTTCTGGTAGGTTCTATTTAAGTAGGAGTCCTACCAAATAAGGTCGGGCAAAAAAAGGAGAAATACATGAATAAAGCGATTTTCTATCACGCAGGGTGCCCGGTGTGTTTGGATGCTGAACAGAAGATTCTGAATCTGGTTGATACTCAAAAATACAAAGTCGAGATTGTTCATTTGGGCGAGCAGAAGTCCCGTATTACTGAGGCGGAAAAAGCCGGTGTGAAATCCGTTCCAGCTTTATTGGTGGGCGGGGATGCCTTGCATATCAACTTCGGTGCGGCTCTTTCGGATTTGAAGTAAAGAGGCCGACATGTCTATTTCGCGCAGTCTTTCAGACCTTCAACTAGAGATCCGGAACGAATGCCTAGCCGCAGGCCGGGACCCGGAATCGGTTCGTCTGCTTTTGGCAACGAAGACGGTCGAACCTGCGCGAATAGCCGAAGCTTTGAAAGCAGGACACCGTCTGCTGGGGGAAAATAAGGTGCAGGAGCTTAAACGAAAGTTTACAGAGCTGGAACCCCTGCAGCCAGAGTGGCACTTTATCGGGCATCTTCAGTCCAATAAGGTGAAAGATATTCTGCCGCATATTCAGATGTTGCATTCCTTGGATCGAATGTCTCTGGTGAAGGAACTCAACCGACGTCTTCAGGATCAGGGCCGAACCTTGGATGTTTTGGTGCAAGTGAACTCTTCCAATGAAGCCAGCAAGTTTGGTCTGCCTCCGGAAGCGGTGGCAGATTTTGTCGAGACTCTCAAGGGATATCCGACCTTGAAAGTAAAAGGCTTGATGACGCTGGCTCTGTTTTCTTCAGATGAATACCGGGTGCGGGAATGTTTCCAGAAAATGAAAAGACTTTTTGAAGAACTCAAAGGGGATCGATTTACCCATGTGGAGATGAAAGAGCTTTCGATGGGAATGTCTTCGGACTATAAGTGGGCCATTGCAGAAGGGGCGACGCTTCTGCGTGTGGGCACAAAAATATTTGGGCAAAGACCTTATCCGGATTCTTACTATTGGCCCGAAGAAAAGTGAGACAGCACTTGTGCCATTTCGTCAGGCTTTTCAAGAGGAATGTAGTGCCCGCATTCCTCTATAATTTGAAACTTTGCCTGGGGAATTTGCTGATGCAGGGACTCCAGTTGTTTCAGGGGGACGACCCGATCCTCACGGCCACCGACGATCAAAATGGGGCAGGAAAGTTGGCGAAGCTCCGCTGTCAGATCTTTTCTGTCCAAGGTTGCCATCATCTGATTTAAATACATTTCGGATGTATATCCCGCACTCATATCCACAATTGTCTGTGTGACATGAGGATTGCCTAAAGAATTCGGGTGCAGAAAGCGCGACAGTTCCTTTTCATTCATACCGCGATATTTGTATTTGCCCAGAAACTCTTTCATACTCAAGCGCCATTGCCGTTCGCGCTCGCTGAGGGCACCCACGTTGACGGCGACCAGACTTAGGCGCTGTAACCGGTCCGGGTGTTGGGTCGCAAAAAGCTTGGCAACATATCCACCCATGGAAAAACCAACCAGGTGAAAACGTGGATAGGGCAGATGGACGATCAGATTCAGCATATCCTGAAGATTTTTGCAGTCTTTAAAGTGCAAAGAAACCAAAGGCCCCGGCACTGTCAGTCTGGCGATGGTGTCACTCCAAACACGCTCATCACATAAGAAGCCGGGAAGAAAAACTGTTGGAATTAAGTCCTGAGAGCTGTTCATGGGCCTATTGTGCCTCTCTCGGGGGAAAATTCAAGGCACTTTGTAAATGGTTTTACCTTCTTTGATTGTTTCAAGGACCTGGATTTTTTCCAGCTCACTTTCCGGGACTTGCAGCGGGTTTTTGGCAAGAATCACAAAGTCAGCCAGCTTTCCGTTTTCCAAGGAGCCTTTCGACTTTTCCTCCCAATGTTGATAGGCGGACCACAGAGTCATCGCTTTCAGGGCGGTCAGGACATCGACTTTATGCTCTTTCCCCAGAGTGTATCCACTGCGGGTTTTACGGGTGACTGTGGCTGAAAGAATACGCATGGAATCAGGCAGGACTACCGGTGCATCGTGGTGTGTGGTGAAGATCATCTTTTGTTCCAGAACCCAACCGGTAGGGGAAATATTCTCGGCTCGCTCAGGTCCCAGAACCGAAGTTCGATGCCAGTCGCCCCAATAGAATGTATGCATGGGGAAAAGAGATGGGATGATGCCCAAGGCTTTGATTTTTGCCACCTGATCTTTGCGTAAGACTTGTCCATGAATCAGAACAGGCCGGACCTCCACGTGAGGGAACTTTTTCTGGGCCGCTTCCATAGCAGTAATCATCTGATCTGTCGCACGATCCCCATTAGAGTGCGTGAGAATTTGCCAGCGGTTGGAGAGAGCTTGTTCGTACACCTGAATCAGCTTGGCATCATCTACAACGCCGTATCCCGCGTAGTCTTTTTTCTCGCCTTCGGGTGGGATATAATAGGGTTTTGTCAGCCAAGCGGTTTTTCCTTGCGGGGAACCATCCAAGGTGACTTTGACTCCCCCAAGACGGAAATGGTTTTGGTACTGTGGTGTCCGACTGATGTTGTGGTAATAGGGGGGCTTGAGCAGTTTATCAGTACCCGTCATCAGAATATCTGGATAAGAAACAATATCAGCAAGAAGTCTTTTTTTCTTGCTGGCAGCAATGAAAGTTTTAAGTTGGTCCGGCGATGAACGGCCATCTTGTATGGTCGTGTAACCGTACTTTAAATAAAGCTTTTGACCCTCTTCCAGCATGGCCAGGGATTGTTCTTCAGTAAGCGTCGGCATCACTTTAAGCAGAGCCAGAAAATAGGCATTTTCCTGTAGCACCCCACTGGGTTCTTGGCTGTTGGCCTTGCGTACGATAATTCCGCCAGAGGGATTAGGGCTGCTGGAAGTGATACCTGCAAGCTCCAAAGCTTTGGAGTTCATGACGCCAATATGGCCAGATTGGTGCATGATCACAATGGGTAGCGTTGACGAAACACTGTCCAGCTCGTCCCGCCGAGGATGCCTTTTTTCTGCGAGTTGCGAGTCATCGTAGCCAAAGCCCATCACAAGACCGCCATATTTTTTGGAGTTCTCGGAGCTCTTTATATAATCCGTCAGTGTTTTTTGGATATCTGCAATCGAGCTGTTAGCCCCATCGGGGGGCGGAAGCAGATTGGCACTGGCGGCTTGCAGACCCACTCCAGAAACATGACTGTGTGGGTCCACGAAGCCAGGCAGCAGAGTTGCCCCCTTCAGGTCTGTCAGGCGAGTTTTTTTATTTTTGAGCTTCATAACTTCTTGCTGATTGCCCACGGCAATAATTTTTCCCTGGGTAACAGCGATGGCTTGAGCACTTGGTTGGGCGTCGTTCATCGTAAGGATAGAGCCGTTGTACCATATTTGTTCAGCGTTTTTTGCGTAACTAAGACTGCTCCAAAGTGCGAAAGCTGCCAGCCATGTCATTGGATCTCCTTGGTATGAGACTATGATGAGATTGCAGCGCAGCTCTAGGGGGATGTAAATGCTAAATGTTTATCCGCTGTCAGCTTACGTAAAAGCGGGCACACAGATTCAAAATGACCTCGGGCTTTTCCCGGTGAGGTACATGTCCACAAGATGGAATGATCTGCATTTCCGTATGTCCTGCGGCAAGGCTTGAAATCATTTCCGGGAATTTCACAGAGCCGTATTCATCGCTGTCGCCGTGGATTGCCATGACGGGGCAATGAACTTTGGGAAGATCTGATCTCAAACTCCATTGCGAGAACTCAGAAGACAGCCACACCTTGATCCAAGCATCCAGCACCCACTGGGTTTTCTCTCCATGATATTTCTTCAGGCGGGAAAACATTGTGACATCGGCAAAATCAATCTGGGCCTTGCTGATGCCTTCGCGGGTCCGATCTTCAACAAAGGCCTGGGCTGATTCAGTGATGATGCCCAGACAGCGATCTTTTAAGACACCGGCGGTGACGACTGCCATGGCCCCACCCACGCTGTGGCCGAACAGGAAGAACTTGTTAATGCCCAAAGAATTCAAGATGGCCGGAAGATGAGTTTCGCCTTCTTCAGAAATGAACTGAACAGATGGCAGACCATTTCGTTCAGAAGATTTGCCAAAACCCCAGCGGTCATAGGAGCTGACCACGCGCCCGGTTTTTTCTGCCAAAAGTGCGGGGAAGTCTCGCCACATCTCCGTGCATCCCAAAGAATCATGCAGAAGAATGATCGGCACTGAGTCCAGAACATTCTGAGGTGTCCATGTTTTAACATAAATAGAGGCATTGTGGACGGTGATAAACTGTTCTGAGCTTGAATTGGCCAGAGTCATTTAGAATTCTTTCTCACATAGAAAATGCACGACATCCAAAGCTTTTTTACGGCTAGACTGCAGGAAGTTCAGATACTCCTCTGTCGGAGACGCACTTAACGTGTCGGCAACGGTTTTTACAACCATAAAAGGAATCTTTGCTTTGTTGCAAAGATAAGCGACGGAACAGGCTTCCATATCCACCATCAGGGCGTTGGGGAAGTCGGTTTTCAGGTGCAGCTTTTTCTGCAGACTTCCAACGAACTCGGATCCGGAAAGAATCACACCTTCATGGACTTGGTGCCCCTGGCTTTGCAGATATTGAATCAGTTGATATGAAGCTTCTTTGGCTGCCGCTGTGTGAATGTCGGCACGCTCATGAGGCTGTAAAGACAAGTGGGCTTCACCGCAGGCCATGTATTCATGCCCCTGGTCTTTTGAACAAATAGCGTCGTGCTGAACCACGTGAGTAGCAACACAGGTGTCACCGATCTGCAGTCGGGCATCAATCGCGCCCCCGAGGCCGAGCAACAAAACGGAATCTACTTTTAGCTCTGAGAGGATTCCTGTCAGAATTGAGCTGGCATTGATGGGGCCAATTCCTACTTGGGTCGCAAGAATACGAAGAGATCCTTTGGCAATTTCCCAGACCGGGGTTCCAAAAGGTTTCACATGCAGAACGGTCGCAGAGTCCTCTTTAAGGACATCCCGAAGCTCCTCTTTCATGGCCACAAGTATCAACACTGTTTTCATAGCAGATAGCTCAGACGGTAGAGCCGATTCTGCTGAAACGCAAGCGACAAGGCCAGCAAGCAACCGATATTTTCTGGCTAGAGGTCTGACAGCAGACTTAAGAGCGGCCGGGCGTGTTCATACAGTTTGGTTTCCAAAGTGTTTTGCCATTCTTCATAGGAACTATTTTCATCAAAATGGAACCAAGGCAGAACTCCCAGGCACGGCCATCCGGTTTTTTGGGAAAGGTCAGAAATCGTCTTATCAATCGTTGGGGTCTGCTCTAAAACCCCATTCACAACAAAGCCAGCCACTTGCTTTTGCAGTTTTTCAGGCATGGCATTTTTAAGCCCTAAAAGAGACAAAAAACCACCGCCGTCGCGTCCTTCTGCAACCAGTACAATCGGAAATTGAAATTCAGTGGCGGGCCAACGATTTGAAAACTCATGGTCACCTCCCAACAGGCAGTTGCCTCCTCCTTCAGCGATAAGGATGTCGGCTGTATCTGAAAGAACCTCGATATCCTGACGGATTTGATCTTTGATCTGCGAAATGACCTGAGGATTCACGTTGTCGCAATCAATATTATCCCGAGTGATAAGTTTGCTTTGAGTCACCGCCAGTCCGTGGCAGTACAGAATTTGGTTTTCAGGGTTGAAGTAAGCAGTGTTGTTCGCCGCCCGCAGTGAGCTTCTTGCACTGAGGGAGTATTCCTGCATATAGGCTGCGACGACTGAGCCATCCTTTGTGGGCTGTGGGGCAATATCAATCGAAAGAGCTTTATAAAACTGAACCCGAGAATATCGTTTGGCTGCAATGTTCAGCAGGCCATTGGCAAGAACAGTTTTGCCACTGTTACTGGAAGCGGACATTAGAAATAATTTTTTAGGCATGGTGAACTCTCTTTGGGGAAGGGCCAATATGTTCAAGAATTTTATTGATACTTAAATCCCAATTATGGGTGGCTTGCAGATTTCTATGGGTATCAATCCCGATAGAGGGCAGTTCTGCCAAATTGGTAAGGCAGAACTGCACAGCCTTAAACATTTCCTCTTTGTCTTGGGCATCAAAGACCATGCTCTTGGGGTAAAGCGCCAGGTCTTCTGAAATGCCACATTGACGACTGACCAGGACAGGCACTTGCAGAGAAAGAGCCTCTAGGGCAGCCAGCCCGTAGGAATCATAAAGACTGGGAAGCACCACAATGTCCGCCTTTAAGAGCAGACTTTGTATAAAGGCGAAGTCCGAAGAAAAAGGAATGAACTCGACCTGAACTTTTGACAGCTGTTGTGCTTTCGTTTCCAAGATTTTTTGTAAAGATCCTGAGCCGACGAGCCGGACACAGATAGACTGCTGCAGGTTGTTTTCATATATTTTTAAGCTGTCCAAAAAGGTGTCGATATTTTTTTCTGTTTCCAGTCGGCCCAGATACAAAAAGATCGGCTGTGCATTGGATAAGGGCCTTTGGCTGGTAACGGGAAGCGGGTCCATGCCGTATTTGACATGACAGATTCTATTTTTCGGAATTCTGTAGTGCTGATTCAGCGATTGAATCTGTGAACTGCTGACGGCAAGAACGGTTTTGGAATTTCTAAAAAGCAGCGTTTGCATGAGATCCACAAAAGATCTCCAGGAAGAAATGCGTCCTTTGCTTTCAAAACGTTTCAGGAAATGGGCCTGGCTGATTAAAGGCACAGGACGTGCTTCTGTATAATTAAGCGCAGCCAGAGCAAAAAACCAATCGTGAGCCCAGATAAGATCCGGCTGTTCCTGATTGATAATCTCCAAAGCTCTGCTGTTCACTTCATAGTATTTTTCAAAGGAGCCATCATTGAATGCGCCGTTAGAGGATAGGCGGTGGATGGTCACACCTTCATGAGTCAAAGTTTCATCGCATCCCGTGGTTCCGCAGATGACTGTTGTATTGATTTTTTTGAGTCCCAGACGTCGGGTGAATTCATAGACGACTTTTTCAATGCCGCCAAAACGATCCGGATAATAAAGAGGGGATAGAATAAGTATCTTCATAAAATAAAGGCCCTGGTTTTGAACCAGGGCCTACCCAATTACATTCCGCGTTCCATAGCCAGACTTGCTGGGATACGAACTTCCTTAATTTGGGGTTTTGCATACTTTTTCATACATCCTCCTTCGATGTTGTGTGCTGACCCATCAAAGCAAGCAAAGGGCCGTTCTCAGATCGAAATAAATGGGGGTACGTCCTCTAAAAGGCTTTTATTTCTTCCTAAATCTCAGAATTCGGACACAGAGATTGGGAATAGGACACGCCATCTCCAATAAATGGGGGCTGACGGCAGAAAATGGTCCAAAGCTTCTGGCATGTCTCTGGCTATAGCAGCCATACGGAGTGACTATGACAAAAGCAGACATACTAAATAGATTTAACGTAACCGAAGCTGATCTTTGCAAAAGAGTGGCACCCCAAGGCCATGAGATCGTCTTTCTTTCCGGCTCTTTGTTTGATGGCCTGGGCAATGCACGATCTGATTTGGATATCTTTCTTGTTACGGATGATCGTCATCCTTTGCTGCAAAACGAACGTACTATTGATCAAAATGTCATCATTAATAATAGACGTTTTGACCTGAGTATTTTTTCCCATTCTCTTGTTGATGAAACCGCAGCGGTCTTAATGGGTTTGGATTTCACCAGTCCGGACATCTATGTTCCCAGACAGCTTCATCCCCAGGTTTCAAACTATGAAATCTGCACAATGGTTCACCGTCTGAAGATCGGTATGGCCATCCACAATCACGAAGCATTTGAACAGCTTTTGAAACAGTTCCCGTTTTCATCTTATGTGCATTGGTTGATCCGTCTGCGTATGAATGAATACGACGGTCTTTACGAAGACATCGTAGGATCTTTGGAATCCCAGGATTTTTTAACTGCAGGGGAACTTATTCAGCAACAGCTGCATTTGCTGGCTCAATTGCTGGTTCTGTCAGCAGGACAAACCTTTGATCGCGATAAATGGGTTTTAAGAAAGCTGTCGCAGGCTGTGTCTGAAGACCTCTTCCGGGATTTTCTGGAAAATAAGAAGGCGGTCGCTGGTGGTGATAAGTCTGAAATTTTAAAAGCAATTCAATTTTGTGAACGTCAAATTGAGGCCCTTCAGCTGGGTCTTCTTTAGTAGGGAGAAAGAAATGATGACAAGAAATATTGATTGGAGAGTGCGCACTGTTGGGACTGGAATCTTTCTGACCAACTCTTTGAAGGTTTTTGAGGTGAACTCAACGGCGGCCAAGGTTTTTTTGATGTGTGACGGAAAAAATGACATGGACATGATGGTCTCTGGAATCAAGTCTTCGTTTCAGACAGAATGCCCGGATCAGGAAATTCGTGGGGACATTGAAGAGGTTTTGGCGACACTAAAAGAAATTGGCGCAGTTCAGGAATAGCTATGATGCAAATTTGGCTTCTTCTTTCATTCTTACTTCCATTTGCGGTTTTTTGGGCTCCTCACCGCATGAAGGGGCCAGGCTTGCGGTCATTCCTTTTCAGAAGAACATTGATTGTGCTGCCGTATCTTTTATGGATGGGTCTTCTGGATCTAAAAAAGATCCAGTGGAATCTGGCAGGGGTCAGTTTACTGATTGCCACAGTAGCTTTACTGATCTGGTGGGAACGAAAAGAGTATCTGTTTAAAGCTTCTGCGGTCTATGCCGGATTGGCGGGGAGAATGAACAAAGAGAACTTCTTTGCCAGCCTGTACAATCTTTCCGTTTTTATTTTGGCTGAAGAAGTTTTCTTTCGTTTGGCTGTCTTAAGCGTCTTTCCAAATAAGTGGGCCGTAGTCGGGCAAGCTGTGGCTTTTGTGGCGGCTCACTACGCGACTCCCTGGGGTAAGTCACTGGCTTTGAAGGATTTGGCAAGGCAGTTTGTCTTTGCTCTGGTGGCTGGATCCTACTTCTTGGCCACAGGTGATTTGATTGTATGTGTATTGGGTCATGCTCTATTAAATATGCCGGAGTTCATTCATTTGTTCCGCCGCTTTAGCATGAAATCATCAGAAGAAGAGGTGCTTTATGGCTCTTTTTAGTCTGAAGGCTCAGCAGGGTTTGCAAACGCCCACCGTTTTTATTCACGGGGGACCGGGTGCCAACTCAGGTCTTTTTCTAGGGGCTTTACTGCGTCACGGTTCCGAAGCCTTTCAAAGTCAGGTGATTTTGCATGATCAGCCTGGCTGTGGCTTCGATACGGAGGGACTGGCGACTTATAACTTTGAAAATCTATGCGTGCATCTTGGGCGGGATTTAAGCTCCAAGGCGAAGGTTCATCTGCTGGCTGAAAGCTTTGGGTGTACACTGGCGTTGCGATTTGCCCTTGTTTTTCCAAGTAAGGTGGCATCGCTGACTTTGGTCGGACCTCATTTCGACCGCCAAGAAGCTCAGCAGAATATTTATGCCCGAGCAGGCGAAGTTGTTCTGCGTTTGCGTGAAGAGTTAAGAACTGAAGAATATGTGCTGCTGCCACAGCTTCTGCGTGGAAAGAAAGAGAAAATTCAGTATCGTGAGTCTTCCAGCAAGAAGCGCCCTTTGGGAAAAGATTTGGCTTTGAAAGTATGGTCGCCAGAAAAGGCTCAAAGATTTGAAGAGGCGCTTTTGCAGGCCCTTGAAACAGGGTTGGTATCAGAGTTCTTGCGGGAGTCCCTACTGCAAGTTGTGGAGGCAGACCTCAAAGTCTTTACGGCTGAGGATGCTGATCAAGACCAGGTATCCACAGAGGCTCTGAAAAATTTGGTCAAGCGCTATGAGCTGTTCTTTGTCTCGTCCCAAACTTTTGCCGAAGTCACAAAATGCCGGGAAGATGCGCTGGCGTTTCCCGGGTCTCCTTACACCGGCGAGTCTTTGGATAGATCTTGCAAGCAATATGCGACTGATCTGGAGACCGCCACTGACTGGGAGTCCCGCAACTGCTGGCCTTGGGTGGAAGAGGTGCTTCATCAGGGAATCAAGGTTAGCGTGGTGACCGGAGCTCAGGACCCCTTTGCCACGGGCAGGAACTATAAGAACCTCTTAGAGCGGCATGAAGGTTATAAGGCTTATGTGATGGATCAGGTCGGACATTCTCCGATCTATGAAAAGCCAGAGATGACATTTGAATTATTGGAGTCGGTTTTGTATGGAAAATGAAAAATATGTTCGCAATAGATTAAATGGCATGTTGGTCGCTAAATTTATCAGCGACACGGGTACATGGATTAGCGTGGTTCTGATCCTTCTTTATACAAATGAAGTGGCTGTGATTAAAGCTCAGGGAATTTCATTGGTTTTTGCGCTCAGAGTTTTGATGCCGTTGTTGCTGACTCCCATGCTGGCGAAATTTGTGGATCGTTTTCCCACTGGTAAGTGGCTGGTTGCTTGTGATCTTTTGGCAGCGAGTATTGCCTTGGCGATTCCTTACTCCAATTCTGTTATGACCACCGCAATTGTGGCGGGAACGCTGTCCACGGTGACGGCGATTCATTTTTCAGCATTTAACCGATTGCTGAAGGCCTATACTCCCAAAGGGAAAATCAAGGCTTCCATATTGAAGCAATCTTTGTTGGAAGGAATTTCGCTGCTGGGCGGGACCTCTTTGGCCGGGATCGTGGGCAGCCAATTTAGCTTTAAGGTGGGGTTTGCGATGGACGCCCTGTCTTTTGTAGCCAGCGCCGCGGTCGTTATGTTTGTGTTTGGATTCTACAAAGTCAAAAACGTGAAAATGGCGGCGGAAGTACAAGAAGAAAAGCCGTTTAAAATTTTGTCTATTCGCACGATGCCTTGGTTGCTTTTGATTTCCACGTTTGCAGCGATTTGCTTTGGTTTGAGAGATACCACTTTGATTCAACTTATGGTCAACGAACTGGGGATGCAAAAAGGAATCTACGCTATTGCCGTCGCGGTGGGCGGAGCTGGCGGTATTCTGGGGAACCTTTTTGCCAATCGTATTTCGTTGAGGAAGGCCTATGCGGGGTTGGTGATCGTGTTTTTTGCAATCGCGATTCTGTACGCTGGAATTGCCTTCAGTAAGTCCGCTCTGTTGTTGTTCCCGGTGATCTTCATGCTGGGGTTGATTGAGGCTTGTTATTACTACTTCCGGTCTCATATCTTTTTTACCATCACGCCAGATGATCATTTGGCACGGGGAGCGGGCTTGTTTAAGATCTTCAATGCCACGGCTCGGTCGGGTGGGGTTCTGATTATCGGCCTGGGGTTTTCTTTCCTTCAGCCATCGCAGCAGTTTGTTTTGTTCGCGGTGATTGCTTTGGTTGCTGCCAGTGTATCCTATTTCTTTAGACCTTCGGTCGTGGAGTCAAAATGAAAGCTTTAGTTGTTGTCGCGCATCCTGATGACGAAACGATCTTTTTGGGTGGCTATATGCTTAAAAATCCCGAATGGAATTGGACTGTGGTTTCTGTGACTCATTCTTTGGACTCTGTCCGGGGGGGCGAGTTTCAGCGGGCCTGTCAGCGTCTGGGGGCCCAGCCGATCATGTTAGGTCAGGAAGATGTCTTTGAAAAAGAACTGGATCAGGATTTGATTGTGCAGTTCTTGCACCAGATCAGTCAGCAGGGATACGACATGGTCTTTACTCATAATCAGGTGGGTGAATATGGCCATCCTCACCATATCTGTGTTCACAACGCCGTAAAGCAGGTTTTCAAGAAACCTTATTTTTTTGGCTATAATTCATTTTCTGATATGGACATCAAGCTGAATGCCTGGGAGCTAGAGAAGAAAAGAAAGATTCTGCATGAGTGCTATTCCAGCCAGAGTTCAAAACCCTTTATGAAGCTGTTTGATATCGCGATGGAAAGACTGATTTCACCAAGCTATGTAGAGGCTTCGATCGAAGCCTCATTCTTTGGACGAAATGATCTGTGGTCTTATGAAAGCTCGGCGTATGAAACGGCTCGTTTGGATCGTATTGCCGGTGAAATTCAAAAGCTACTGGTATCGAATGTTTTGGAGGTAGGGGCTCATGAAGGGGCTTTGACGGAAAGACTGGCAGCATTTACCGAGGTTGTCGCTTATGAGCGTTCCGAAGTGGCTTTGGAAAGAGGACGTCAGCGGGCTCCTCAAGCGACCTGGTGCCTGGGGGACTTTGAAAGTAAACTTGATCAGGCCTTAAAGGTGCAGCCAGAGTTGGTGCTTTTTTCAGAGGTGCTTTACTATTTTAACGACTATAAAAAAGTATTGGCGGCCTTAAGCGGTCAGTCCCGCTTTGTTGTTGTGCAGAATGTTTCAAAAATTCACAAGCAGGTGGAATCTTTCATGATCGAGCAGGGTTGGCAGGTGGCAGTTTCTGCAAGCTCGAATCCTTTTGGATTGGGGATTTACGCCGCTTCAAATCTTTAGTATAAAAAGTGTTTTATGAAGCAGATATTAAGTGATCTCCTCTGGATTGAAGAACTATTGCCGACTGAGGTGGAGTCGACCCCAAAGCATGGGGGCATGGCTTATTATCTGGATATGAAGCTGATCATGATTCTGGTGGAAGATGCGGATAGCACCTATGAGCATAAAGGTGTCACCTATCCCTTTCAAATCTGGAATGGGTGCATCCTGCCGGTTGAGTATAAAAAGCAGAGCGCCTTTTTTCTTAAATTTTCATTTTTGGAAAATCATCCGGCCAATAAGGACTGGCTTTACATTCCCGCAGATTCGGAAAATTTCGAAGACGAAGTCAGACAGTTTGTTCGAGAAATCACAAAACGAAATCCTTTATTGGGGACGCCCGTAAAATTCACAGGGATGCCCAAGACGAAGGTGCCCGCTGCGGAGGCTGCTCGAAAGAAAGAGGCCAAGGCAGTCAAGGCCGATAAGAAGCGTGACAATACCTTTATGCTGAATCTGTTGAATAAGAATAAAAAATAGCGATTCTATTTTTCAAAGTTCAAGGTCAGTACATCCTTTACATTCCAAATTGAGAACTCGTCGGAATGAATAATTCCTGATACGGTAAGACCTTTATGGTTTGCTGTACTCAATTCCATCTTGGACAGGGCCTGATACTTTTTAAGAACCTCCATCAGGTCCTTGCCAAAGGCCCTCTTGTGTTCGGCTGACAGTAGAAGCTCAAACGGCTTGCAGATAGAGCCGGTTTCTTCCTGGTACGTCGAAGCCTTGTGGTGGGAGATGATAAAGTTGAAAATCGACTGAAGATTCTTTTGATAGTAGGCCTTTTGTAACAGGCCATCCTCGCGCCACTGAAAGGGGAAGCGGGCCAGTTGATAGACCCGGTCGCGCGGCATCAGCTTGATAAGCTCGACGTCTTCCAAATGGCGCAGTCTTTTGCGCAGTTCATTTTCCTTTAAATTTAACTGGGTCTTTAGCTGGGAGAAATTCAGTCCCATGACAATAGAGCGGAACAAAAGCAGGTAGCTGAGGTCTTTAGCAAAGAGTTCTTCTTGTTCTTCGCTGAAAAGATACGCCTTTTGCGTGTTCTGTTTGCTTAGCTCGATGAGATCGTAAAACGAGGTGCCCAGGCAAGTGGCGATCTCGCTAAGGTCCGCAATACTAAGTTCACCTTTATTCAGCCGTCGTTTTACAGTGGCCGTAGAGACGCGGAGTTTTTTGGCAAGGTCGGTGTACTGAACGCCCTGTTCTTTCATCAGAGCTTTCAAGCTGTTTTTGATTTTTGCCTCTTCGATTTTCATAGCCAGCCCATCTTTTTCTCTTAAAAGGGTCAAATATTGACCTTTTGTTAAAAGGAATTAAAGGAAAGGTCAAAATAAAATACTCCTATCCTTAGATAGACGGAGGTTTTTATGAATAAAATGATTTTGGCCATGTCGATGGCTATCGCTATGGCGTCGGGTTCTGTAGCCAGTGCCGCCTGCAATCCTTGTATTTGTGGGTTGGGAGGTGGTCTGCCACCACCACCAGAGTGCCCGGGCGGGGGCGGCTGGAAAAAACGCAGCACGGTTCCAGTGCATGCTCAGAGCCTGTTGGAAAGTGTACTTTCTGATAAATCAGTTGAGCAACAGGTGCTTGGTTCAGGGGGGCTTGAGTCTGTGCAGTGCTTTGAGTCGGGGGATGCAGTCAGCTTCCAGCTTAAAACAACAGATGGTGCGGAGTATATGACTCCCTATTTGGCTGTTCCGGCCAGATAGAGAGAAGGGCCGTAGGTCTATGCGCGATGTGGGCCGTTAAGGCCCACACCCGCAGTCTAAAGATAGTTCTAATACCCAAGCAAGGCATTCATGCCTTCGCATTGTGCTTCGGCTTGGCCCATGGAAGTTTGAATGGCCAAGTTGAGTGAGTCGCCATAAGGTGCTTGATTTCCTTCTTGTACAAATGTGCTTACCATCAGCTTCCCGGATTTCCAGGCTTCCAAACGGATAACGCCATGACCGGCGCGCAGATAGAAATCAATTCCGTTGGAGCTGGCTTTTTCAAGCGTCGCGTATTCGCGGTCTGGCTGCTCTTTGGAGGCTTTAAAAGGAACGTTGTCATTTGTAGTCACCATGCAGGCGAGGGGAGCCGCTTGCGCGTTGATGAAAGGTGCTACGGATAGAACAATCGACGTCACTACGAACTTTAGATTTTTCATGAATTTTTCCGGGTTTGAGGTTGAACATGATTTATTGTTTATTGGGGCCGAAAGCAAATTAAGAACCAGAAAATCATTCTGATTCGTCCCAACTTTGTAAAAAAGGAAAAACCGGCGCAAGCCCAGCGGCCATGCCTTCGTCGCCAAGGGGGCGTGTAAATTCGACCCCAATATCTGAAAAAAAGGCGATTTTTAGCCGAAATTCGCCGAAGTCATGGGGGGAGCGCCTTCCTAAGCCTAGTGTTTTATTATATTTCCGGTTAGATTGGCGGCATGAAAATCCAAGCACCAAATGTTCAAGAATTAAGCAGCATCCTTCCGTCTGAGGCAACCTTACTTATGGGCGCAGGCCCGGTTCCGATTCCTAAAGAGGTCGCGGACGCGAACAGACTCGTTATTTCTCACCTGGGCGAGCCCATGAATACTATCGTGGCAGGTCTGCAGAAGATGTCCCAGTATCTTTTCCAAACATCGACAACAAAAATCTTCGGGGTTTCTGGTCCATCTTCGGCATGTATGGAAATGGCTGTGACCTCCATGTTGTATCCGGGGCGCAAGGTTCTGGTGTTGAATCTTGGAACTTTCTCAAACCGTTTTGCTGAGCTTTCCAGAGGGGTCGGGGCGGATGTTGTGGAACTTTTCCCGCAGCCAAACTCTCCCTTCAGAGCTGCCGATGTGAAGGTGGCGCTGGAAAAAGAGCATTTTGATGTCCTCACAGTTGTTCAAGGTGAAACCTCCTGCGGAATTAAAAACGTTGAGCTTGAGCAGATCGTGAAGCTCGCAAAATCCATGGGTGTGCGCACAATTGTTGATACCGTCTGCACTCTTTCCACCATGCCGTTCTTCATGGACGACTGGGGAATTGATATTGCTGTGACAGGGGGACAAAAAGGTCTTTCTTCTGTGGCTGGTGTTTCGTTGATTGCCTTTTCCGAAGAGGCCTATGAGTTCGTAGAACGCCGTGAAGCAAGAATGCCGCACTGGTGTTTGGATCCTCGCCGTGCCTTTAAATTCTGGTGCAAGAATGAATACCACTACACAGCACCGGTGAATGGCATCAATGCGCTTTATGAGGCCTTGCGTTTGATCTGTGAAGAGACTCTTGAAAAACGTCAGGAACGTCACGCCAGCTCTTCCAAACTTCTTCAGAGAAGTCTTGAGAAAATGGGCCTGACTCTTTATGCCCCAGAAGAATTCCGCTTGAATTCAGTGATTGCGATTAACAATCCCGAAACCGTGAATTCCAAAGAACTGATTGCTCACTTGAAAAAACAATTCAACGTGGAAATCTCTGGTGCCTTCGGTCTGAATGTCGTGCGTATCGGACAGATGGGGGAACAGTGCCGCCCACAGAATGTGAAGCGCGTGCTGGAAGCTCTTGGTAAATCCTATGTTCACTTCGGAGTGCCACTGGATTTGAGTGTGCTGGAAACGCTGTAAGTTCTTTGAATTCAAAAAATAAAAAAGCCCAAGTGAGAAATCCTTGGGCTTTTTTATTTAAGAACTTCTATTAGGGAGTAAAGTTCTCAGGATCCAGGAATTCAGCCACACCGGATATGCCGTTTTGTTTTATCGGGAAAACCAGACGGTCGGGCTCTCCAGCAGCTCCGGTCTTGAAGATGATCTTGTTTCCGTAACATGTGGATCCATGGGGCAGCGGCAGTTCCACCTCGCTGAATGGGGATGTCGACTTTTTTCTGTAAAGTACGGAGGGGCCGTTGTCAGGGGCCGAGCAATAGTAGAAGTACGAGCCTTTATAAAAAATCGAAAGAGCATTTTCATCGAGATCAAAAAGTTTAGTGGCCAGACCACCGCCGACCTTGTGAGCGGTTTTAAGTTTATTGGCTACGTAAATCCAGTAGTTGGTGCCTGCGACATTGGAATGGAAGGCAGGACTGTAAGCTCCGGTATTAAAACCAAAGAAGTAAGTATTCAGCGTACAGCCCGATGCAGCCCCATTCGGGCACGTGGCGCCGGTGGTTGCAGAACCATTCCCCGCAATGTGCTTTGAATTTCCCGTACTGAGAGAAAACTCTCGAAGTGCAGAACGGTAAGTATCGGTTCCATTCCAGGACACGAATCCAACCAGCAAGCCGGTGCCAGTCACTGCGATAGGGGTCGGAGGATAGCCGGTCATGCCATTAATATCAGTGTAGTGCAGCGCTAAAGTGGCTTCCCAGGACCAGCCTCCTGCCATCGGGGACAACACACTTTCCCAGATATTGGAAGCTCGGTTGAGTCGGCACAAGTTATAGAGATCGCACGTCCAGTAAACATTTCCGTTTGTGGGATCCGTTGCAAAACGCCCCGGTGTCGACCAGTACATCCCAATAGGGCTGACATGGGCCGCGACTCCAAGAGGTGTTGCTGAGCCTGGAGCATCCGATCCGTTCCCCGCGATGGTTTTGATTCCCGGAGTGCCTTTGAAGTCGATTTCCCGGAATCGGCCGCCCTGGGCATCCAACACAATGACCTTGTCCGCTGTGCCGTGGTCCAAGGAGATAACATCGTTGAGTCGGGATTCCATGGCATCGCCACCATCACCAGAACTCAGGTTGTATCCATAGAGTGTATAGATTCTTCCATCCGAACCAAGAATGCGGATCCGACCATCATCCATAAAATAGATTTGCCCAGTTTGTGAGACAAACATGTCATTGGCGATCACCGGGCAGGACAGGGCCGGGGTTCCATCTCCGCAACTGCTGCGAGCGCCGGTGCCGATAATTTGTGTCCATCCCGCGCCGTTGAACTTTGAAATATGGAAGCTCCAAGGGTTGTTGCGATTTAACGCGTAGATCTGACCATTCATTCCCTGAATCATATAGCCAGGTGTGCAGGACTCATAGGGCACAGGGGGATGACCGCCGCCCAGAGACTGCAAAGTCGCTGGGTTGACGTTGGCGTAAAGGAAATTGCTGCAACTGGGGTTCGGATGATTCACGCGAACCAGAGCCTTTGAAACGATATTTGAGAACGGGTCAAAGACAAAATTCATATTGGCAAATTGCCAAGCTCCGATATCTGTCCCGGCGTCACCATAATCTCCGATGCCGCCGATGCGAAGAGTGTCCACGTAAGGTTCGATGGCGCTGCCACGATAGACCCGGACGCGCGCACCATTGGCTCGCGTTTCAAAAGTTTTTTCGGTTTGGAAGTAAATGTCTCCGTTAGGTAAAACCAGGAATGTCAGATAGGGACTTCCCAAGCCTGCCATACGATAAGTAGTACTGAGCTGAATCTTCACATCGTGAGGATCCGCCACGAAATCGGCGGCATTGGTTCCGATACGTCCGTCATCAAAAGCTCCGACAATGGATTCAATGGTCATGGGTGTTGTTCTGGTGTCAATGCGACGGATACGGTCTGGCTCGAACAGCAAGATGCGATCCTGGAAGTCGATGGCGATTTTTAAAATACCTTGAGTGGTGGCATCACTTAAAAGCCCCCCGTCGCCGGTGGTCGTATCGGTTTTACGCAGCACCAGCTTTTGCACTCCGTTGCCGGGCTCCACCATCAAAAGTCCCCGTGCGATATCACGGAAGAAAAGCACCCCGCTGCGAGAAACCACAAAGGACCCACTGTCTGGGAAAAGCCCCCGGAAGGCGGCATTTTTGGCAGAACCGTGGGTTCCCGGATCGGTATTTCCGGCAATCGCGCGGAAGTTGGGATTGCTGATGTAGACGGTGTTTTTGATGACGGTCTGGTCGATACCATCGGCCAGACGAACTTGAATTTTATAAGGCGTATTGACGGGCACCGGGGAATTCCAAGTGTACTGGCAAACATCCTCGGCGCCGCTGGGGGCGCAGCTCAACCCCGCGCTAGGGGAAAGATCCTTGGCGATGAGAGTGTAAAGTGTTCCATCAATCGTGTACCACAGGCTGACATTGGCGATACCAGTAAATACCCGCTGTTTCCATTTCAAATATAACGTTGTACCTGGAGTTGTGACCAGTTCCCACGGCGAGGGTTGATATGTTGGGTTCGGAGTTTTTGCCACCAGCAGATCTGTCAATGTGGGTTGTGGAATCGGAGTGTAGCTGACAGAGATTCGATCAGTTCCGTTGTTCACAGGCCCGGTATTGACGGAGACATTTCCGGCCTGGTCGCGCACCCACAGATGCACGGTGTAGGTGCCCGTGATCCAATCGACAAGATGGTCATAGTTGGTCAATTTCACATTGACGTCAATCGGGACATCAATTCCCGGAGCATTCAAGGCCACCCAGCAAGGATCGGACAAGGCGGGTGCGGCAGAAGAGTTTTTTAAGCAGAACTGGGTCACCGGAGTTTGATTGTCGGAGGCTTCAAAACTGACGCGTACAAACGGATTGTAAGTTGTCACGGGTCCTGACGAATCCAGAATTGTAAACGAGGCAGCTGTGATCACCGGAGGGGTGATATCATAGAGCAAGATCGCCGACTGGCTGTCGCTGCCTGTCTGATTGGTCATATCTGTCAGACTGATTCTAAAGATCGTGGGTCCTGCCGTTGCTGGCAGGAATTGATTGTGCTTATAAATCTTTCCGTTCACCGCGCCGGTTCTGCCGACAGGCGTGGTGGTCAGGGGGCTCCATGTGGAACCGCCGGTTTGGCTGTACTGAATAACAAAGTTAGCCCCAGCGGGTACATTTCCTTCTGTCAAAGACCAGCGGAATTCGTAATAGCTATTTGTGCCTAAGAACGGCGGGATCGGATCTAGATGAATTTCCGGTGGCAGGGTGTCGTAGTCGACAAGAACCGTGGCAAAAGAAGGTTGGATATTGCCAGCTGCATCTCGCACAAAGACTCGCAGATTGCGTGTGCCTTGGGCTCCTGAAAGGCTGAGGTCGTAGTGGGTGGCTCCCGCCGTGGAAGTGCAAGTTGTCCATTCAGATTCATTCCCGGTAGGAAGGGTGGAGCTTTCTTTGATCAGAATGTCTTTAATATCCACACAGCTGGAGACCGTCATATTCACTTGCGCGATCATGGTGGGACTTGCGGAGATTCGTGTGACCGTGGGAAGAGGTGGCGGAATATTGTCTTTGTTCAGATTTAAACTTGCCGTGCTTGAGTTTCCGGCGGCATCTGTGGCTTCAACTTGAATTGTCTTGAGACCATCAATGCCATTTAAAGAAGGAAGCAGATCAAGTGTTCCCAAAGAACATGTCTCTGCAAGAGTGGCGATGACGTCGCCGGACACTTCGATGTTTGCGCCCACTTCGCAGGACAGCTGCAGGTTAAACTTATTCTGATAATCGGTCCCAGCAGGAGGCGCAAGGATGCTCAACGCCGGAGGCGTGATATCATAGACATAGTTTTCTTTAAGACTTGTGAAGCACTCGGTATTTCCCAGGTCATCAGTAACCCGAACAGTGAAGTGGTGCTCTTTTTCTACACTCAACGGATTATCCAGTCCGATCGAGAAGGCTCCACCACTGTCAGAAGTGGACGTTCCCAGGACAGGGCCTGTGCAGATTTCTGAATCATAGAGGGCAATCTGCGAGTCACGCTCGGTGGTTCCAGCGAGAAGAGGAGTACTTATATTGGAAGGGCTGTTCGGAGTCAGCGCCAGAATTGCCGTGGGCTCAACGACGGTGTCCAAGAGATAGGTATAAGCCGGAGAACACCTTGTGTTTCCAAGCACGTCTGTAGCCAAGACCGAATAGCTGACGGTGCCATCGATCAATAATGGATTTGTTGCAGGAAGGCGCAAAGCGAAAGCCCCGTCGGCAGCAGCTTGAGAGGAATCCAGAACAGGACCCGAACATCCTGATCCTGCATAAAGTTCTAAATTAGCTAAAGCTTCGCTGTTTCCAGTAAAAGAAGGCCGTCTTTCATTGCCGCGGATGTCGGGAAGGACGGTTTGATTTGCAAAAGTCTGAACGGTGCGTTTGATCACCACCTCACCCAGCTTGCTTGAAGCTTTCGTGTCAGTGCCGTATTCACCGTAAATACACAGGGTGTGCGTGCCCTCGGGTAAAGCGGCTAGATCCACCCGGAAATCAATGGATTGAGGAGAGTGTATGCCTAACACATTTTCCGGGGATGGGGGCTTTTCGCAAAGAGGATCGCCGGGGGAAATGTAGATTTTAATTGTGGCATTGGGTTTGGTGACGCCTTCAAGTCTTAAAGCCGTGTCATTGGTAAGAAGTTGTAAATCTCCGGCATTGTAGTTTTTAGGAACACCATGATCGTAAAGAGTGATCGTTCTTGGAAGAAGGTCCTTCTGATTGAAGAATGAGGTATTGATGCTGCAAGCAGAGGCAAGCAACATCACAGTTATGACAGCCGTTAAAAGAACGTACATGCGGCTAAACATAAGTAGCTTATCGGCTTTTACGAGAATTTCTTTACATTTCAGTTTCGAAATGAAACGGGGAGGACAGATCTGTGCGTCATGGAGGCCGCTACCAACAATATATGGCTGTTGACTGCTGAAAGAGCCTAAAGAGATAGTGTCTTTCATGATGAATACTAAGCAGGTCCTGATGAGAGAGTTCGTTCTTTGTTTGGCGCTTCTATTTACATCTTTCGCCTTTGCCTCGGAGGTTCCTGAGAACGTTCAAGGGACCTGGGTGGCCCAAAACTATCTGCCAGCCGATGGCGGGTATGGAGAGTATTATCAGAGCTGGCTTTTCATCGGGTCGGAAGCTGTTGATGAGATTCTGACTCTGGGAGCTCATTACACTAAAATTAAGTATAACATTCTTGAGACCGGCGAAGGTCATCTGTCCGTTCGGGACTCGTCTGAAGCAGATGCGCCTGCAATTACTTTAAATTATTCCCTCAAGGAACAACAGCTTGAAGTCTGCAGACAAAATCATTGCAGTGCCTATAGCCGCTCTGGTGACAATCCTCAGACCGAAGAACCTGTCGCCCATCATCCTGCCGTCGAGGTGTCGGCCCTGTGGTGTGTGAACGAGGACTGTCAGGAAGAGGTTTATCTTCCGATTGTTGGCGAGCAGATTATCAACATGAATACAGACCTGCGCGCCAAGGGGGGATACTTCGCGGCCCCGGAAGGACTTCAAGAAAAACACGCGATCGTTCTTTCGTTGGCTTCAGTGGCTTATCGCTTTGAAAATAGAATGTCGGAGTTGTCGTCTTTTAGTGCGCTTTTCCACTTTACGGCTGCAAGCAAAATGACCGGGGAAAACTTGTTTCAGCAGTCCTCGGTCCTGCGTCTTAAAGAGGGGCAGCTGACGCATCTGAGTGGTCAGGTGGGTGGCGATCAGGTTTCCGTCACCGTATCCATTCGTCGATTGAAATAGGTCAGTGCTTCAAATCGAAGGAGCTATGGCTTTCTTTGCTGGTGGGTTGTCCAAGGGCGGTTCTCACCAATTGAATCATTTTGTAAATGGGGGAGGTATGACTTTCCCAGTATTCCACTGTATGAACATGGACCTTCAGAAGCTGAATTGCCGGGTCCTGAGGTCCTTCAGGGAACCAAGCCTCGTGGGGTTTTTGCCATAGTTCCCGAGTCAGATCCCGATCTTCAGTGAGCTCGATGGTGCCGTTGATGGAGACACATTTGTGTTTGTTAGAGTAAGACAGGTTGACGTCGCCGTGCTTTCGCAAATCTTGAAGTTTAGCAGAATTTTTCGAGATCAAAAACCACAGACTTCCATCAAATTCCAAGTCTTGAGTCAGTAGCGGAAAGCTACACAACTTATTTGTGTCGTTGAGGAAGGTCAGCATGGCGACGGGAATGCCTTTGATTAGATGATCGACCTTTTCCATTTCAGCAGTAAAATCGACATAAGGTTCTTTTTCTTCCACCGCAGCCTCCCTGATATCCATAAGGTTCGCGCCACTCTGGAAGGCTTGCAAGTTGTGCTTTGGCATGGACTTCCGGTCGTTAGGGCCTCCGTATTGAAGTGTAAGTATTTGAAATAGCCATTGTTTAAAATCCGGAGACCACAGCAGCTCTGGCAAGAGGGTAGTCCAAAGGCCAGTAAATATATTTGTGTATATATTTATTCAAATCCGCCGATACTATAAGAATGAACCACAGAGAAAACTATCCAGAAGTTCCTACTTTTGATATCCAAAACCTCAAGCTTTGGTATTTTTCCAAAGAGATAAAAGCACTGGATGGAATCAACTTAAAAATTTTCGATTCACAAATTAATGTCATCCTTGGGCAAAATGGTTCTGGCAAATCATCGCTGTTGAAATGTTTGGCTGGCGTTCAGAAATGGAATGAAGGTGATATTTTCCGCCATGGCCGATCTAGGAAAACTGACTTGGAGAATTTTAACTCCGATCAAATTTTTATTTCAGAAGATATCACATTGCCACAATTTCCTTTAAATGAGTTGGTAGAGATTTACTCGTCGATTTGGATCAAGTTTGATACCGCAGTCTTTCAGAGAATCATTTCAATAGGCGATATTTCGATGAATAAAAGAAGTTCGCAGCTTTCTAGGGGGCAAAAAATTCTAGTCCAATTTGCATTAGGCCTTGCAACAGGATGCAAAATTATCTTGATAGATGAAGTGACCGCGGCACTGGATCCATATGTACGCGGAAGTGTTGCGGAAGAATTATTGGTGTATCAGAAGCAACATTCAGCCACGGTGATTCTTGCTACCAATATTGCAACAGAATTTCATACAGACGTTCAATTGATACTTCTGAAGCGTGGTGAGATCTACCTCCAAGGGGCATCGTCGGAACTGGCTAAAGAATTTGTTAGATTCAAAGTTCCGAGAGATAGGCCTGCGAATAATAAAAATTGGGTTCCGTTACAGACGTCATCTCGTGGTGAACAGTGGATAATATCTCAAAAACAAGATTTTACCATTTCAGATGGTTTTGAGGTGGATGCTCGCCCTGTTTCAATTGAGGAAATTTTTGTCTATCTTTCCTTTCGAGGTAAGTAATGAAGATCTATCTAAAAAAGAGAATTCAGACATTTGCCAAATATATGGGAGCGGTGGGCTTGCTGCTAGCTGCCATCGGAATGGTATTACCCTTTAGAGAGCTTCCGATTCTTCTAATTTTTGTTGGAATGGCGCCAATTCTCTTTCCAAAGAGCCGCTGGTATTTATTGCTTCCCTTCTCAAGGAAGTACTTACTGTTTCTTCATTTAGTGGAGTCCTTTTTTTTCACACTCATTTCACTGGCCATCGTTTGTCTTTTGTATCTATTGATTGTCATTGGGCGACCTGAAATGGGGTCAAACCTTTCTTTGGAACTTCTGATAGTCTTTACAGGTTCCTTTGGGCTTTTGCGATGTATGATTCCAGTGAATACCGATCAAAATCACATTTCTCAGCAGGATAGTGAAAAAACTCGATTGAAATGGTTGGCTATCAAGCGTCTGACAATTTTACTTGGAATTTATATCCCTTTGTTTTTCATCTGGCGGCGTATTGGGGGTGTTGAACCAATATTCTGGTTTGTCGGCTTAATTTTTTTGATATCAATGGCACCAACCTCGGCGCTGTCGCTTTTGGTAATGCCCTGGGATACGCATAGGAAGTGGCGTTTTGTTTGTATCTGCCTTGGGTCAGTCCTGAGTATACTGCTTGTTCTGGGAAGCCTCGCTGAGATTTTTGCTGGGAATCCTCGTGGTAGACCAGTACGGTGGTCTGCATATCTGCTCGGAAGACTTCCTATACCCCTAAGTCAGGAGAGAATGCTTAGTCTAGCTATGATACCAAATGGAGTCGAAGTGCCGTCGCTATTGAAAATTAATGAAACTACGAAGGTCGAAGTGACGGAGGCGCAATGGAAAGAGAGAACGGAAAAGTGTCTCTCAAATGCCTGTTTGGATATTAGTGATAGCCTTATACCTGCGTCATTGACAGAGGATCAGAAGACTGACCGTTTTATTGTGATTATGAGGCAATGTAATCCTGGGATCAAAGATGGTGGGTACCTTCGCTGTAGAGGAGTAAGGCTTTCCGATGAGCGTTTGGAGCTGTGGCTCCAGAACTTGGTGCAATCAAAAGCTATTGATAGTTGGCTTCAAAGCGCAGATCCATTACTTCAATTCATTGCCATTCGTACTTTGGAATCTTTCACTTTAGATCAAGGCCAAACCAACCGGATCAAAGAATTGCAGCAATCGGCCGATAACAGCGTTCGATCGGCCGCACATTTTCACTTTGCTTTCTATGCTAAGGAATCTTGTGACCAAGCTAAAGATAGATGTCAGAAGCCTAAGAGATTGAGTGAGCTGTTTTGAGGCACTTGATGGACGGGGTAGCAGGGCTCGGTCGGCTGTCGTGGTCATCGGCCCTGAATCGAATGCTCCTTAGGTCGCATCCGACACGGGTGTGTTGGGAGAGAAATTTTAATGGATTAGTTGTTTTATTTGTTAGAAGAAAAGTTGGCCAAAAGAATATAAACAGTAATCAGCGTGATCATGACGGGCAGAATAAAGGTCAGTCCAAGAACCATCATGGTTTTTTTGCGCACTTGAGATTCGTCGTTTTGATTGTTTTCTTGGATCGACATGTCTCTTCCTTTGGCTGGATTACTTGTTTTTGTATCCCAGGATATCCACGTAAGTGATGCCCTTCGAAACGGAGGAAGACGGTGTGGCTCTTTGGCCTTTGATCAGAATCTTGCCGGATTTGAATAGCTCTTTGTACTGAGTGCGAGAGATCTCGCGCAGGTTCAGGTCTTCGTTTTGGTTTTTGATTGCTGTCAGTAACACGCCATCAAGACGTTTTGCGGACTTGAACAGCTCCAGAACAATGCGGAAGGATTTTGGGGGTTGTGGAGGGATAAAGTCTTGCATATGTGTTTCCTGATCTGAAAAGGGTCGCCGCGAAAAATCCCATAGGACTTGGGACGGGGCAACGTCTTTTAGCGATTCTGTGTATTGTTTTTATTTTTTAGAAGAAAGATGGATGTCCAACGAGCCCGACTCGCAAGAAATCAGATATTCATGATATTATTGAGTTTTTTGAATTATCGCAAGATCGAATTTACGAAATATCAGCCCCTTTATGCCGGGACGGTCTATCAATTACAGAAATTGCCGAACAGACGGGCTTAAAGAGAACCGCCATTTGGCAGGCCCTGAAGACGCACCAGGACCAGTTACATCCCAAACCGTCAGTTCCATATAAGCGTTGGCGCAAAGGTCATAAGCGCACCGGAGCGAGGCCGCCGTATGGATTTTGCTTTCTCCAAGGTGAAGTTGTTCGAGACCCCAAGGAGTATCCAACACTTCTTTTGATTCACAATCTATGGACGCGAGGCGGTAAAATTATGTCCATTTTGGCGGCCTTGAGTGACAAAAGTCTTAAATCTCGCACGGGTAGAGAGTGGAGCTATGGAGTCATCAAAGCCATAGTTAAGAGAATTGATTCAGGCGCAATTGTTCTTCGAGCAGGCAAATTAGTTCTTTCAGAGGCATTTCTTGAGGGGATGTCTTCGCAATCGAATACTTCAACCAAAAAGAAAAAGAGGTAATTATGAACTTCACAAATCTTGTCCTTTGGAGCGCGAGTATCATTACGGCCTTATCTGGTGCCTATAACATCGATTCCATTCAGCGAGGAGTTTTGAAAGCGCAGGCCAAACTCGTCTATGAGTCACGGACAGAAACATGGGGTTCGCCGAAATTCTTAGAAAATGAAGGTGGACAGAGAATCCACGGTAAAAAAAGAATACAAAGATGAAATGTATGGTCCAACCTTTGTGTTGGAAGTTCAGAAATTAAATTTTGAGTTTATTAACATTGATCAGAAATCTTCAATGCGCCGTCAAATTGAACTTCATAGTGTTGTTCAGGGGACTCCTTCGTCGCGCTTTTAAAACGATATTGTGTGATTACAGAATCCTCTGAGATAGAGAATTGAGTTCAAATGGAAAAGAAACTCTAAAAAAATAGAGCCCAGGTTGTTGATTGTCAAAGAGGGCGCGCGAGTTCTGCAAGTTTGTTGCTCTGGTTGTGCTCATGTAGAGCTCTGCAATACAATTCGAACAATACTGAAGGGAGAAATTTATGAAAGAGATTAAGGCGATTGTTAAAGAGAACATGTTGTCAGATGTGATCTGGGCACTGCACCAAGTTGAAGGTCTGACAGGCGTCACAATGACAGAGGTTTTTGGATACGGCAGAAGCAAAGCAAAAAATAGCGAAGATAAGGTTACTTTTGCATCGGTTGAAGCAGTTCCAAGAATAAAACTAGAGATAGTATGCTCGGACAATTTAGTTAATACCGTTGTTTCGACTATTCAAAAAAATGCCCACACTGGTCTCCGAGGAGATGGAAAAATTTTTGTCTCGGAAATTAGCGATTCAATTCGGATTGGCACAAATGAACGCGGAGAAAATACAATACAAATTTAGAGAAAGCTCCCCTTTAGAAAATATGTCGGTGCAAGAGAGTTTATCCCGACAAATTATGCAACCTAGCCCAGCCCATGCATTAAAATGCCGCAGCAATTTTGCTGAGTATAAGACTGTTTTGACTGTAATCGTCGTGGGTAAAATACACGGTACCGTTTCCTGAGGTCTGCGACGTTAAGAATATCATATAAATCGGCATCGGATTTTTTAGCATAATTTTAGTGGGTTTTCCTGGTGGATCTAGAGGCTTGGCTACGGTATTTTGTATGGAAGACAAATTCCATTCAGTTCCTTTTAAAAGATATTCTGCGAGTTCTATGGGGCGTTCAACTCGAATGCAGCCTGAACTTAATAGTCTGTTTGGTTCGACAAAAAGTTCCCTTTGATTTGTATCATGTAGATAGATGAACTCAGGGTTTGAGAGCTCGAATTTTGTTACCCCCAAAGTGTTCATGTAATGGGGCTTCTGTCTAATATAAAAGGTTCTGTCTGAGTCAGGAGTAATGCTTTTCCAGTCTATACTTTCTGGCGGTATAGTCTCGGTAAGGTCGAGGTTCCACACTTCGAAATATTTTGATTCAAAATACGCTTTTATTTGGTCTTTTCGCAGCTTTTTTATTTCTTCGACTTTGTCTTCAATAAATATTGTGGGAGGGACTATCCAAGCAGGATTTAAAACTACTTGATAAAGATGATCATGCATTGAAGGGGTTCGGCGTTCGCTACGCCCATTGATCGTCCGGAAGCTCATCATGTAGTTATTCGGACTGTCGTATAATGCAAGATAGTTCAGAGCTAGATTGAGAAAAATGAATCGATCTTCAAGGCGTTGTGGTAGCCAGCGGACTTTTTCCAAATCTGCCTGAAGTTGTCGAAGCCTATCGGTGCAGGAGATTGCAAAGTACTTCCATAAAGTGTCCTTGGGTTTAATCGTTCCATCTGGTGGTTCTCGCAAAGTCCACTTTATATTGTTGATGGCCGTGACAAAGTCACTGTCGATGATGTTGTTATCGGATGAAATGTTATATTTGAGAACTTTAAGCCGCATTTTAATGGCAGACACAGAACTATCTCGACTTCCAAGTTTCAATATTTTGTTGCTCGGTTTGATCGGTTTAAATGAACCAGTTTTGCACGAGTTATAAAGTGTCTTTACTCCTGATTGAACTGATTTATAGAGGATATTTTGCGGAGCCATTTGTTCAATTAGAAGCTCGGGGCGCTGATTTGTGGATGCAACTAATGATTCGAAGATGCCGACAGAAACGAACTGCTTCTTCTTAAACTTTATATCTGGTGTGAGCTCTTCTGGATTGACACTTCCATTGGCAACATTGTTTATCGCCTGAAAAAGTTTTTCCTTCGCTAGTTCACGTAAGGTCGGACTATTCGAGTTACTTTTGTAAATCTCTTCCATTGAGGGAGTCCAATAGTAGGTCGGCTTGAGTCCGTGATTCCACAATTGAAGTAGTGCATTCCTGATATCCTTAGTAGAATATACGTCAATAATATCTATATAGGAATTTTGTGCTGGAGTTGAAGAGGCTGCTGATGTTTTGGCGGTTCCGATGCGAGAAAGAAAAGTAAACAGGATCGAAAAAAGTATTAAACGTAAAATGATCATTGTAGGCTCCCTTGTTTGAGGTGGCTCGAACATAATCCAGAATTTTGCTAAAGTAGGGATTGTTAAGATGATCTTATGTTCTATGAATTAGTGATTTGAATAAGAAAAAGAAAGGCTGGTATTTTACAATTTCTTTTAATGGGTCTTTGTTCGCCATTCCGCTATTTAGTTTGCCAACAGATGAATTGTTGGGACAAGTGGGACGCTTTTTATACTGGCCTGCGGCTGAGAAGCCTTTATGAGTCAGATGAATGCAAGTTATATGCATTCATTGCTTAAATCGAGCTAGTCTAGTCGACAATTTTACGAAAAGGGTGTTAAATTACTAAAAAAGCACTTGATAGTGTTTTTGATGAGATTTAAGGTCGGTTTTGTGAAACGAAAGTATGGGAGATTCTTTTTAGGAGCTTTGGTGTTTTGCCTTCTAGCTGTGCTAGTTGGAAGTTCTGTATTTTTTCATGCTGAGGACTTAAGAAACAGTGATCAGGTCAGTGTCTCAATCAGTCAGATCCATAATGATAGAGCGCCATGCAATTCTCAGGATGGCAGCGATCCTTGCGCAAATGGATTTTGTCATTTGGGTCACTGTGCAAAGCTGGTATTTCCAGCGACTGTACTTTTCTCGTATGAGATAAAAGTGCACGATCCAATAGACTCAGAGATTCAAACAGCTCTTGAGCGCGTTCTCGAGGGGCCATTTCAGCCTCCTCGAACTATCTAAATAGGTTTCTTTACTTAATAAAATCCAAATTAAAATTTAAGGTGTGTTTATGTCTATATGTTCGAGACTGGCCATCGTGCTTGTTTTGATTCCTGCGGCAGCATGGAGCAAATCGGGTGACGTATGTAGCCCTATGGTAAATTACAAACAAATTATTGCGTGCGCGGAAAGTAGATCTCCAGACGTAGTAAGAGCTGAACTTTCAGTGAAGGAAAAAAACGCGCTGACCGATGCTGCGGCACAATTTCAAAACCCTGAGCTTTCAGTAGTTTCATTGACGGGTGAGGTTGATTCAGAGAAGCGAAATGAGACTGATGTCTCGCTAGCTTTTCCTATTGAATTGGGTGGTAAAAGATCTGCCCGTAAAGCAATTGCAGGCGCTGAAGCTTCCAAATCAGAGCTCGAGCTATTTCGAGCTAAAGCAGAAATTAGAAAAGCAGTCTTTCTTAAATTAGTTCGTTTGCGACAAATCGAAGGTGAGCTAGACCTCGTCGATGAGTCTCTTCAGACCTTCACAAAGCTAGTGAAGCAGTATGAATCTCGTCCAACTCTTTCACCGGAACAAGAAGTAACTTTGACAGTTTTTAAGATTGCAAAAGGTGAGTACAACTTTAAGCGAATGGAGTTTGACGAAGAGCTTTCATCTTTAGAGGCTTTTTTCAAGGTTACTATTGGACTTGAATTGGAAAACGTTAAAAAAGCTCTTCCTCCTCGGATTGAAAAATGGCCGACTGCCAGAGCTACCAATCCCGATATAAAGAGTTCTCCGTTGGTGTCATTATATGAGGCAGACATTCAGGTTGCGAAGGGTGAATTGAGTAAGGCCCAAAGTGAATCTTGGCCAACAATGAATTTAGGCCCCTCTGCGAAATTTTCACGTGAGAGCGGCCGAGACTTTCAGCAATGGGGCGTGAACCTTAGTTTGCCGTTACCTTTGCTTAACGTAAATGGCGCAGGACGAGCCGCTGCGAGCATATCAGTACAAGCGGCAGAGCAAAGACGCGACTTGGCTCTGCAGAAATTGGAATCTGAACGTGAGTCTTTAAAGAAATCATATAGAAAATCAGTGGTTGCTTTAGAGGAAACGCCGAATGGGCATACGCTTGAGACTAAGCACAAAAAAGTAGAAGGATTATTTTTAAGAGGACTGGTTCCAAGCTCTCTTGTGATTGAAGCTCATCGATCCTTGGTGGATTTTGAAAAAACTCGTAATGAGCGTGAGATGAGAGCTGTTGAGTCTTATTTGGAAATTCAAGTGATCGATGGTGATACCGCGGGGTTAGATATATGAAAAGTTTTGCTCTAATTATCTTATTTTTAATAGGTGGTATTTTATCTCTAGCTAAAGAGACTAAGGAAAAGCATCAGCACCAAGAAGTTCATAAAGAGGTCGGAGATCATCATGATGAAAAGAGTGAAGAAAGTGATGATCATACGAATGAAGAAAAGGATCATGAGGAAATAGATGGTGATCACCATGATGAACATGGGCATGAAGATGGCGAGCATGAGGAAGAAAACTCAAGCATAGGACCCGATAAAGGGATCACGACATTTAGTGAAGCGGAAGGATTTAAGTTGTCTCCAGAAGCTATAAAGAATTTTGAGCTACAGACAATAAAATTAAAAAATGTTGAGCCTTGGAGTATTCCTGATTCGGCCGTTCTTTATTCAGGGGAAGAGATTAACATTTATCGAATGCGCAATGGATTCTATAAAAGGATTGATTTTTCAATCGTATCGAAGAGCGACAAGGAGATGAAGATCAGAACTCCTGAGCTAAAACCAGGTGATGAAGTAGTTACACAAGGTGTCGCATTTCTTAGAACAGCTGAAATTGTTGCAACTGGCGGAGCTCCTGAGGGGCATAGCCATTAAGGTTTAAAGTTATGATTAATAAAATAATTCATTTTTCAGTTTACAATCGCACGCTAGTTTTACTATTTACAGGAATACTGGCGTTTGCAGGTTTCTATTCATTTCAGCATCTTCCCATTGATGCCGTTCCTGATATTACTAACAACCAGGTGCAGATTAACACAACTATTGAAGGGTTAGCGCCCGAGGAAATTGAGAGGGCTATTACTTTTCCGGTCGAGTCTTCTATGAGAGGAATTGCCGGAGTTCTTGAGGTTCGATCAATCACAAGATTTGGTTTGTCTCAAGTAACTGTAGTTTTTAAAGACACAGTCGATGTCTATCGTGCACGTCAAATGGTTACGGAAAGATTGCAAGGTGTTTTGCCAGAACTTCCCAAAGGCGCTGAAGCGCGACTTGGCCCTATTTCGACGGGGCTCGGAGAAATATTCCAGTATACGTTGGATTTTAAAAAGCCTGCAAAAAATCCGGAAGAACGCCTAAAGCAATTGATGGAAATTAAGGCACTTCAAGACTGGTTTGTTAAGCCCAGGCTCTTGACTGTTGAAGGTGTCGCAGAAATTAATACGACCGGCGGGTACGAGAAACAATTTCATGTACAACCGAATATCAAAAAGATGGCTTCTTATGGAATTCACTTTGAAGACATCGTGGAGTCTCTTGAGAAAGTAAATAAAAATGTGGGCGGTGGTTACATTGCTCAAACCGCTGAACAATTCTTAGTTCAAGGAGTTGGTCTATTTAAGTCGGCCAAGGACATTGAGAAAGTGCCAGTTAAGCAACTGGATTCTTTCCGCATGATTCGCATCGGAGACATTGCCGAGGTTAAACTTGGAAAAGAACTACGAACAGGGGCTGCGACTCACAATGGTCGCGAGACTGTTTTAGGCACAGTTATGATGCTTCTTGGAGAGAACAGCAGAACTGTTGCTACGAGGGTTAAGGATAAGGTCGATGAGATCAGAAAAACCCTTCCCTCCGACATTGATATGGTGACCGTTTACAATAGATCGGATTTAGTAAACGCTACTCTGGGAACGGTTGAACACAATTTGATGATGGGTGCTACTCTTGTAATTGTGGTGTTGTTTTTGTTGATTGGAAATATCCGTGCAGCTGTTATTACGGCAGTTACGATCCCATTATCACTGTTGGCAACATTTCTTATAATGAAGCCTCTAGGGATATCTGGAAATTTGATGAGTCTTGGCGCATTGGATTTCGGGATTATCGTTGATGGAACCGTCATTCTTATTGATAACTGTGTTCGTTATGTTCATGAAAGAAGTAAGGAGTATGGACGGAAGCTGACTAGAGATGAAGTACAGGCTGCTGTCTATGAGGCTGCCGTTGAAGTTCGTGTTGCAGCTGGATTTGGTGAGTTGATTGTCGTTGTTGTATTCCTTCCTATTTTTGCTTTAACGGGTGTCGAAGGTAAAATGTTTGGGCCTATGGCCGCGACATTCGCAATTGCAGTAGCTTCCGCGTTAGTGTTGTCTTTTACGACTGCTCCAGCGTTAGCATCGCTGATTCTCAAAGGAAACTCCGAAGACAAAGAACCTAAGTTCATGGAATGGATTCGCAAAGCTTATCAGCCATTGTTCGAGTTATCATTCAAACATCGGGTGGCAACCCTGACGACAGCAGTAATGGCTGTGATTGTTGGTGGCGTATTGTTTGCAACTCGAGGGGCAGAATTCCTTCCCCAACTTAGTGAAGGCTCCTTTGCATTCCATATGATTCGTCCGGTTAATTTGAGTCTTGATCAGTCGATTGCCTTTCAGCAGAAAGCCGATCAGATTATTAAAGAATTTCCGGAAGTTGATAATGTTTTCTCTCGTATCGGAACTAGTGAAGTGGCAACTGATCCGATGGGAGTTAACATTTCAGATACCTATATTATGCTGAAAGAGAAGTCTGACTGGCCGAAATCCAATAATGGCAAACGCCACACATATGAGACATTGGTAAATGCTTTAGTCGCACGACTTGAAAAGGAGCTTCCAGGTCAAAACTATCTGGCGTCACAGCCTATTCAGATGCGTTTCAACGAATTGCTTGAAGGCACAAGAGCGGATGTTTCCGTGAAAATCTTCGGCCCTGATTTACAGACCAATATGAATTTAGCAAAAGAAGTTCAGGGAATTGTCTCGAAGGTACCTGGAGCTGGTGACGTTGAAGTTGATCTAGCAGGGACAAGTCCTGTTCTTAGAATAGAACCGAAGGAAGAGGCAATAAAGCGATATGGCGCCAATACATCTGACGTTCTAAATACTGTGTCCATCGCATTGGGCGGGCAGGAGAGTGGATTTCTTTATGAAAATGAAAGAAAGTATCCAATCGTCGTTCGCTTGAGCGACGATGAGCGTTCTAATCTAAATACTATAAGAAACTTGCCTGTAGGGTTGGGAACAAATACGACGACTCCTCTTTCGAATTTAGCGACATCTAAATTTTCTGAAACATTTGGGTCTATCAATCGAGAAGATTCAAATCGTCGATCTGCTGTTCTTATTAATTTACGCGGTCGAGATACAGAAAGTTTCGTCAATGAAGCAAAGCAAGTCGTTGAACAGAAAGTCAAATTACCTCAAGGGTATTATCTGCAATGGGGCGGTAACTTTAAGAATCTTCAAGAGGCTAGAAGTAGATTGTTAGTTCTGACACCAATTGCACTTATCTTGGTATTGTTAATGATCTACGCTGCTTTTAGGAGTGTCGGTCAGACAATGTTAATTTTCTCATGTATTCCTTTTGCGCTTGTTGGGGGAGTAGTGGGGTTAATTGCTAATGGACTGCCTTTCAGTATTTCTGCTGGAGTTGGATTTATCGCTTTATCTGGGATTGCTGTGCTAAATGGGGTGGTATTAGTAAATTATTTTAACCAGCTTAAGAATCAAGGCAAGACTGGAAAAGATCTAGTCATGACAGGTACGCTAATCCGATTGAGACCTGTTTTAATGACTGCATTAGTTGCAATCTTTGGTTTCTTACCAATGATGCTCTCAACGGGAATTGGCGCTGAAGTTCAACGACCTCTTGCTTCTGTCGTGATCGGGGGAATTGTCTCCTCGACAATCTTAACTTTAATTGTTTTGCCGACACTCTATTCCATCTTTGAGAAAAAGTTTATTGGCCGAGTGGCTCACTAGGAGATTTATATGGGTAAGGCCTGTTGTAGTACTGATGATTTGAAGACTGATTTAACTTCGGGGAAATCAGACTTAGCTTTGCCGACCGAGGCAGTCGAATCTACATTTAAAGTAAGTGGAATGGATTGTGCTGA
Source organism: Bdellovibrio bacteriovorus (assembly GCF_041888015.1). Lineage (GTDB taxonomy): Bacteria > Bdellovibrionota > Bdellovibrionia > Bdellovibrionales > Bdellovibrionaceae > Bdellovibrio. The sequence goes on along the minus strand of NZ_CP168968.1, from coordinate 2,678,345 downwards.
TGAAATTGCAGCTATTCAAAGTTCATTGAAGATAGAGCAAGTTTTTAGGGTCGAGGCCAAGCTGATGTCTTCCACGGTTCAGGTTTGGTACTCACCGGACCTTGATGAAAATGAGATTCGCAGACTTATTAATAAATCAGGTGTTAAGGTAGTAGATCCAAATAAAAGTAGTAAGGCGATTTCTCGGCAACGTGTTGCCTTAGTCGCAGCCTCTGGGATTTTAGTTTGTTCGGCAATAGTGATTGGTTTTCTGACGAAAGAGCAGAGTCTAGTGAGTATGGCTCTTTGTTCGATTTCCATCATTTGTGGTGGCTTTTTGGTTTTTCCAAAAGGCCTTCGGGCAATTCGGCATGGACATTTAGATATGAATGTCTTGATGACGGTGGCTGTGGCTGGTGCAGTTTACCTTGGGGACTACACGGAAGCTGCAATGGTTGTGTTCTTATTTGCATTTTCTGAGCTTTTAGAAGCCTTTAGTGTGGTGCGAGCTCGCAAAGCTATTCAAGACGTAATTAACGTAAGTCCCAAAGTAGCATTGCTGAAAACTGTAAATGGAGAGCTGATTAACGTTGCAGTCGATGCTGTTAAGGTGGGTGATACGGTTGTAGTGCGTGCTGGAGATCTTTTTCCAACTGATGGGAACGTTATCTCTGGAAAGACAGAGGTTAACCAAGCCCCCTTAACGGGAGAATCGACTCCTGTTAAAAAGAAGGAAGGTGACGGCGTTTACGCAGGAACTGTTAATCTTTCTGGCTCTGTGGAAGTTCAAGTAACGAAAATTTTAAGCGACTCTAAAGTTTCACAGATAATTAGAATGGTAGAAGAGGCGCAAAAATCGAAAGCTCCCTCCCAGAGATTCGTTGATCAGTTCGCCAAGATTTATACGCCTGCGGTTTTCGTTCTTGGTCTTTTGATTTGCTTTGTTCCTCCCCTATTCTTTGGCGGACGTTGGGAAGACTGGATATATAAGGCCTTAGTTCTTCTGGTGATAGCATGTCCGTGTGCGCTAGTGATTTCTACCCCTGTTTCTATTGTTTCGGGGCTCACAGCAATGGCTCGTAGAGGTGTCCTTGTAAAAGGTGGCATTTTTTTAGAAACCTTGGGCCGATTGAAAGCACTTGCCGTCGATAAGACTGGGACAATTACTGAGGGAGTTCCGCAGGTTCTAGTCATGAAAAAATGGAATGACCTTCCAGAAAGAGAAATTGTCAAAATTGCTGCATCGATTGAGAAGCTTTCAAATCATCCATTGGCTCAAGCGGTGGTCCGTTATGCGGAGAAAAGTGGAGTTTCAGTCGTAGGCGTGGAGCAAAGTCAGACTGAGCAGGGACGAGGCATCTTTGCTACTGTTGAGGGGCACGAGTATTTTCTTGGAAACCACCGTTTCACGCATGAGTTGGGAGTTTGTTCGTCTGATCTAGAAAAATATCTTCAGTCTCTCGAGGAGCAGGCAATGTCGGTGGTCGTTGTGGGGCATAAGCCTCACGACGACTGTGTCGGCGAAGTTCTCGGTGTATTTGGAATCGGCGATAAAATTCGAGAAGAGGCCAAGGCAGCTATTCAAGATATTCACAAGGCTGGTTGTGAAACGGTTGTTATGCTTAGCGGAGACAATAATAGAACGGTATCAGCTATTTCAAAACAAGTAGGCATTGATAAGGTATTTGGAGAGCTTTTGCCTGAAGGCAAAGTGACCAAAATTAAGGAATTGGTTTCAGAATACAAGTACGTGGGAATGGTCGGTGATGGAGTTAACGATGCGCCGGCTCTTGCGCAGGCTTCGATTGGTATCGCAATGGGAGCAATTGGAACGGACGCTGCGATAGAGACTGCTGATGTTGCTTTGATGAAGGACGATCTTAGACAGCTCTCAGTTGCTATTGTTCAGGGAAGACGTACATTGGGCATTATTAGATTTAACATTGGATTTGCGCTTGCGCTCAAAGCCTTGTTTTTGATTTTAGCGTTGTTGGGCTATTCGAGCATGTGGATGGCAATCGCGGCCGATACGGGGGCCACACTGATAGTAATTCTGAATGCGCTTAGACTTTTAAAAATTCAAAACTAGTTTAACAACGATCCGATGGGTCTAAAGGGAGATAAAATGAAAAAACAATTACTGTCACTTTGTGTACTAGTTGTATTTGGGGGAGTTGGCGCTGAATCTTTTGGTGAAGCGGCGAATTCTCGAAATGATGTTGTGGGTACGGTTTCTAAGCAGGACAAAAAAGTTACTGCGAAAAAGAAAGTTGCAATGTGCTCAGAGTGTGGGAAGTCTGAGTCTGAATGCACATGTGATCATGATAAGAAAGAACACAAGAATCATCAGCATGGCGAGCCTATCGAAAAAAAGAGTTCTGAGCACGATCACTCTCACTAATTCAGATCGTCGATTTTTCTTTGAGGTCGACTCTAAAAATGCCAATTTATTTTAGATCTGATTTGGAAACGAGGGAACTTTGATAAAAATATTCTTTATGTCGGTTGTTTTTCTTTTTACGGTGTTGGTTCGGTTTGAAGCCAATGCTGCCAATGTTGAACACGTTGTAATTGTAAGCATTGATGGTGGTAAGCCAACGACAATGAATAAAAGTAGAATGCCAAATTTAAGAAAATTAGTCGCCAGTGGAGCTTCCACCTTTAACGCGAAGACAATTTTCCCCAGTAAAACCTTGCCCTCCCATGTTTCAATGTTAACTGGAGTGCCTCCATCAATGCATAAGGTGACGTGGAACGACTGGATCCCATCTAAAGGGGAGGTGAAGGTTCCTACCATTTTTGGTTTAGCCAAGGCGCAAGGGTATTCGACGGCAATTTTTGCGGCAAAGGAGAAATTCAAGCATCTTGAGGTTAAGGGTACCTTAGATATGTTTTCAATTGATGGCCGCTTGGCTGTTGAGATCGCCGAAAATGCTTCACGGTACTTGGATTCGAATTTGCCTAACTTAATGTTTGTACACTTGCCAGATGCAGATGTAAGTGGTCACGCGGGTGGCTGGGATAGTCCAAGTCAGCTAAAGGCTTTAGAGCAAGTTGATATTGCGATAGGGATTCTGATGCAAGGTATTTCAAAGTCGCTCGCAGGAAAAAGTTATGCCTTGATATTGACAGGTGATCACGGTGGTACCGGACAAAATCATGGGAGTCCATCACCGATGGACTCCACAATACCATGGATTGCTTGGGGAACTACAGCTAAGGTTAACACCGTGTTGATTTCGCCTGTTAGTACGATGGACACTGCGGCGACTGCTCTTTGGTTGATGGGCGTTCCGGTCCCTTCGGATTTTACAGGAATTCCGGTGGTGGAGGCCTTTTAGATATTCCAGCGAAAGTACTAGAGTTCTATGGATGGTCATTGCAGCGATACAGGGGCGTTAAGGCTTTTAAAAATACGGGACTATTAGAAAATTGGAGAGATTGTATGAAAAATAGAGTTGGATTTTTGTTGGCTATTTCGACAATGCTGGCAGGTTGTGCCGGATCTGTCGTGAAATATGATTCTGAGTCTGCCAAAAGTGGAGTTATTAAGGTGGCCTTGGGCTCGAAAGAGAATGTGCATGTGAATGATAAGGTTTACCTCCTTGAACGCAAATGCCGCGAGTCCGCCAAGGCACCTATTTGCGGGTTTGATCCCATTGGAACACTTACCGTTAAAGAGGTTCAAGAAAACTATTCTGTAGTGGAGCCAGACAAAGATCTTATTTTTAAGGAAGGCTATTACTTTAAATTCGCAATGCATTGTGAAGATAATGCGGAAAAGTGCAGAGCTGAGGAAACTAAGTTCCAAAAAAGCGGCAGATAAAATTTCTGAAGGATCGGTTTTCTTATCTGAAGATTGATCCAAGTTCAGTTCTTTATGTGCGAGGAAAGACCTAGCATATTTCCATTCAGGATATTTGTCGCTGAATTAAGGCAGATTTTTTTGATTTGGATTGCTATGGCCTTGAGGCATTGTTAGAAGTTTTGGGTACGCAAATATATGCCGGAAATAAGGTTCGGTGTTTCTACCTGCCACCAAGAATGGCGGACTATTTGGAGGAAGTTTGGTTAAGTTATTTGTCTCTATTGCACTTTCGGTTTTTTCTGTTGTTACTTTTGCATACTCATCAGTAGGCAACTTTCCAAAGGGGCCTGATGCAACTTTAACTCCCGGGGCTCTTTGTGAACATCCGGATAGTTATCGTTACCCGGAGAAAGTTCCATATTGCGAGAGGAACGTATCATCTGATCTAAAAAAGTCTCTTTTCGTGAAGTATGATCAGTTAGGTTTTCGTACTGGTCAAATGAAGCGTCTGGATTTTAAAATTGATCACTACATCCCACTCTGCATGGGAGGATCTAATGATGAGAAAAATATTTGGCCACAGCATAAGAGTATCTATGCAATTACCGATCCATTAGAACCAGTTTTATGTCAAAAGATGGCGGACGGAAGACTGAACCAAAAGAAAGCTGTGGAGTACATCACTTATGGCAAGAATCATTTGGATGAAGTTCGCCGCATCCTTGCTGAAGTAAATAGTTTATAAGAAATTGTGCGAGTGAAGATCTGTTTTTAGTCTCATACTTAGCAATAGGAATGTGGATGAACATTTGTGACAAGTCCTTTTACAAAAGAAATTACTAAGTTTTAAAGTGATCATTGATGGATCACTTTCACAAAATAGATGGATCGAGTAGCGAGCCAGCCTCCAAAAAATGCTCCTAAAAGCCATAGGGCTGCAAAATGGAATACTAGTTCGGCTCCGAACACTCCCAATAAGATCAAGGAAATTAGACCAAGCGCAGGGATATGTACAAATTGATTTTTTTTGAGAACTCGAACTTCCTCCTCAGTTAAGAAGAATCCTGCTAAGAAAACTCCCAGGCTTAAGAATAAAATCCCACAGAAAGTCATGCAGAGGTTGTGTCCCCCGACTCCCATGAACCATTCTTCAAGCGATTTATCTGTGTTGAATGGGTTTAAACCAAATTGATGACAAACGGATAAAGATAAAAAACCGATCACCATGTTGGCAATCATTACCTTTATAAAAACCATGTGTGGCTTGGGATTTATTCGGCCTTTAATTTTTTTTAAAATTGCATCAGATCTATTCAAGGAAAACGACACCGGCTTTGAGTAAACGAAGATTTGAAAGTCCATATTTAGGTTCTCGTTCTTTTTGCTCATAGCGACCTCTTTGGCTATATAGGAACAGCATGAGCAAATTGTGACAGCAAGACTAAAAAATTACTGCAGTAGTCTTTTGTCAATTAACAACTCTTGGTTGTTTTGTCGAATTTTTAGTCAGAAGTATGCTTACTATGATTAAGCTTTAAAAAGTCGCTTTAGAGTTTCCATTTTTTAATAAAATATTGAAGTCCATTTTGAGCGATGTTTAAGCGTCGGGCAGCCTCGGCTCGTGTTGAGGAACCCTTTAGAACTTCGACAATATGAAGCTTTTTTATTGCATCAACATGTGCGTCTATTTCCTCAAGAGTAATGGGCTTGCTTTTCGCCGGGTTGAAGAATATCGGATCAAGATTCTCGTTTCGAACTACGCTAGAATCTGCGCACAAGAGCTGTCGTTCAACCATTGACCGAAGCTCACGGACATTTCCTGGCCAGTGGTAGTCCCGAAATTTATCAAGACATTCTCGATGGAAAGAGCGTTTGAATCGGTTGTTCTCACAAACCTCGTCTGTGAATTTTGCGACCAGGGGTTCAATATCCTCGGTTCGGTTTCTAAGTGGGTCTGTATTTAAAGTAATATTGAATAGCCGATAGTAAAGGTCTTCACGGAGTGTACCCATGCTGGAAAAGTTGAAGACATGCGCTGCTCTTTTAAAAGGGTCCGAGCTGATAAGATCGAGGAAATTGTAGTGAAGCATCTGACCACAACTATCCTGCAAGCGGGATATCTCGAAAAGATTGAAGCGGGTTTGGCCGAGTCAATTAAGGCCGAGCCCAAGGAATTGAAAGAACGTGCTTCAAAGATTCAAAAGGCCATTACTGAACTTGATTCGGAAATCTCATCCACGTTCCGAATTCAATCGCGATTAAAAGATGGGACGGAGGCCGTTCAGTTAGCGGCTGATCGGTTGGAAGAGTTAGCTCAGAAACGAAAAGAACTGCATCTCCAGTTGCTGGAGGTAAAGGCTCGGGCAGAGGGAGCTATGGAAGTCCGAGATGTCGTTTCGGGAATTCAAGACCGTATCTTGGAGTTTAAAAAAGGTTTTTCCAAATCCACTCCTGCGGTTAAGAGAAGACTCATTAGAAAGGTGCTGGGGAATTTGTTTTATACTCCTGGTAAAATTGGGATTGAATTTAATCTTTCAGAACAGCGCGCGGAAAATGTGATTTCAATAAATAAGAGTAAAAATAAAGCAAATGGGCAGATTTTAGACGTAAATGGGCCTCCAGCGTTGCCCTCGAGGGCTGCCGGATCGGATTTGACTTTGCCGTTTGTAAATTTGCGAGATGGGTTAGATGGATGGGGTAGCAGGACTCGAACCTGCGAATGACAGAATCAAAATCTGTTGACTTACCAACTTGTCGATACCCCAACAAGATGCATTTGCGAAAACCCAAACTACGGATATTGCGGCCTAAAATCAAGAAAAGACTTCTTGCGTCGTAAGATTGGTGGGGGACTGGCAGTAAAAAAGCCCGTCAGGGATCTGACGGGCTTAACGTTTCCATTGGTGTTTGAAGCCGCCGTCTCGGACCATTTCCACATAAAATGGCCCGTTGGCGTGTGAGCAGGGAACTTCAGACCTAATAGTCGTCGTTGCCGTAATCGCTCCCAGGAGCTTTCTGGCGTTTTAGACTGACAAGGGTCTCACCCATGGATTTGAGTTCTTTTTCATAAGCCTCAAAAATGAGGTCTTCAATCATCGCCCGGGTCTCCTGATTCAGGGGATGGGCGATATCGCGGAACTGACCGTCTTTGCGCTTCTTGCTGGGCATCGCCACGAACAAGCCGCTGGTTCCCTGAATAACCTTTAGATCTCTCACCACGAAGCAATTATCGAGGGTGATCGAGACATAGGCCTTCAGCCGGTCCTCATTGACGGGGAAAACTTTCACCTCGGTGACTTTCATACAGTCCCTTTCTTGTTGCCGTTCTTGTTGCAATATCCGTTGCTCATACTCGAGACCGCTTTCACGGTCTTTTTGTCGCAATCTTGGAGCCAAACTATGGTCCCGTATTTCTTCTCGGTGAGACTCAGAAAAACTAAAGACCTAGGTCGAGGAATTTTTTAATTTTCCCGGCCAGGTCTGTCGTTTGCCTCAAAATGAGGCAAGTGCTTACTTATATAGCAGCATAATAAAAAAGCCCATCCGAAGATGGGCTTTGAAGCAGTGCTCTTGATTAAATTTTATGAGCTGAAAGCTATTCGATACTGATGATCTGAATACGTGCGTTGCGGGCAATGCGTAGGGTGTTCTTGCCCTTTTTCAGGGACTTTAGAACATCTTTAGAGGTGTCCACGGGCTGTTTATTAACATCCAAGATCACATCCCCGACACGAAGGCCGCCTTTGCTGGCGATGGAGAATCTTTCCGTCTCAATCACCACAGGCTGCTTCATATCATCCGGTAAGCCCCACTCCTGACGCAGTTCTGGGGTAGGATCAATCACCGAGAAGCCCAGATTAAACGGAGCCTTCTGGCCAGTGTAAGTTTTGGCTCCCGCCGTGCGAGTGGCGCGTTTTTCTTCCACACGTTCAGCAGTCGTCACGTTCAGGGTCATTTCTTTGTTGTTGCGGATCACCTTGGTTTTAACTGGCTTGCCAATCGGAGCATCCGCCACCGCATCCATCAAGTCCAAAGTAGAACGAATGGTTTTGCCGTTAAACTCGGTCACGATGTCGTACATTTTCAATCCTGATGTCATCGCCGGGCTGCCTGGAGCAATCCCTGTGATTACGGCCCCACGAACTTCGCCAAGGCCCAGGTATTCTGCAGCTTCCGGATCAAGATCACCCAGGTTTGTACCCAGGAATCCGCGAGCAATGCGCCCCTTACTTTCCAGAACAGGCAAGATCGCTTTGACTTCATCAATCGGAATCGCAAAACCAATTCCTTGAGCGCGGGCATCAATCGCCGAGTTCACGCCGATAACTTGTCCTTTGGTATTTACCAATGGACCGCCAGAGTTCCCCGGGTTGATGCTGGCATCTGTTTGCAGCAAGGGGATTTTGTTAATCTCTGTGATGTCGCGGCCTTTAGAGGAAATAATCCCTTTTGTCATCGAGTGACCGTGACCAAATGGATTCCCGAATGCCGCCACCCATTCACCAACTTCAACACTGTTGGAAGACCCCAAAACCGCCACCGGCAGTTTGCCTTTCGGAGTGATCTTGATCAGGGCGATATCCGTTCTTTCATCGCTGCCAACTAAAGTGGCCTCGAAAACATCCGTGGACTTTTCGCTCAGCTGAACGTTGATCACGTCAGCCCCTGCGATCACGTGGTTGTTCGTGATAATCAAACCGTCTTCACGAATGATGAAACCCGTTCCCAGACCCATCTGTTGCGGGCGTTGTTGTTGCTGAGGCTGCTGCATACGGAAGCCATAAAGCTGTTCCAACATATCCAGCATTGGGTCACGCATGCGCGGAGAGTTTTTCGGCAATGCCGTTGTCGAGATATTCACAACCGCTGGATTAATGGCTTTAGCCAGTTCCACGAACAGATTGCCGGGAAGTGGATCGCTGAGCTTCATTTTTGGCGGATCTTTAGGAAGCTCTTTGGCGCCAGTTTGAGCTTGAGCGGTCATCGCGAAAGACAGGAAAAGAACGAGCAGTGTCTTCATAGAAAAATTCTCCTTACATAGACACGAATTTCATTTGCAAATCACTGATTAAGTTTTCCAAAAATTTGGCTTCGTCGCCAGTTAAATTGCCCTTGGTCTTTTGCTGCAAGACCACCAAAAGGTCGATATTAAAGCGAGCCATATTTTTATCTTTGCTCACTTCGCCATTGGCAGGGTTCGGGGCCAGGCCCATCGCCATCACGGCGGAAGATGCCACAGACATAATCAAAACCGAGAAAGAAGCTTCTAATTTTTCAGTCATAGTTCAGGTCCTTTTTCTAATCTGAGTTTTCTATTTATCCTGTCAAGTTAGATAGGATAATAGCCCATCAGCTTTTGCAATCTGACCTCGATGGCCGGATGGGATTTTAGGAACAAATTCTTCTGTTTAAAGCCTTCCGGGTTCACCATAAAAAGGTGACTGGTGCAGGCGGGGATTTCCAAAGGCTGGGTTTGCGCCAGCCCTTCCATGCGCCACAAGACTTCGCCCAGCTTATTACGGCTTTCCAAAAGTTCGGAGGCCATCAAATCATTTTCAAAGAATGATTTTTCCACCACCACCATCTTGATAATCAGCCACCCAATCGGGGACAGCAGAGGCATAAAGAATTGAAGATTGTAGGGCAAAAGATTGTCCAGGAATTGTCCTAAGCCCACGACCGAGTTGGCCAAGGTGCTGCTGACACTGAAAGCAAATGTGTCCAAGCGACGGATGTGACAGATCTGATGGGCCACAACGGCTTCGAGCTCTTCATCGGTCAGCTTGTTCAGAAGACCTGCGGTGAAACCCAAAGATCCGCGTTTCCAGGAATGACCGACGCAAAAAGCATTTACGGAAGAATGAGGAGTCACATAAACAGCTGGAGCTGGCATGGACAGTTGCGCCGAAAGCCGCTCGACCTTGTCGATCAAACCCCAAGAGTCTTGACCTTTGATTCTTTGGGCGTTCAGTTTTGCCAGCACACGACTTTCGCCGTAAATGAAGACGAAAAGGTTCAAAAGAACCGCCAACAAGAAGCCGATCAGCAGGCCCAGTCGTTCTCCCATTTGGTAGCCCAAAATAAGCAGCGCCAGGGAGCTTGAAAGAATGAAAATCCAGACTTTTGTATTGTTGTTAATCATATAAAATTTGTCCCACTTAATCCTTGGGTTGGCAAGCGGGGAGGACACGGCGTTATGCCAGCCCTCAAAATAGTTTTTCCTGACATGGCAACTCTAAACTTGCGAAGTCTTTGGGATAATTGTGAAATATATTGGGCGTCGATCTTTATGAGATCGAACAAGTCCTATTCTCTTGGAGGCAAGAACGTGAGTGAAGTCGATATCATGGCCCTAAATGCCGCGATCAAGCAAGAAAGCCAATTCATTGATAAAATGATGGCAGAAATCAACAAGGTTGTCGTAGGGCAAAAAGAAATGGTGGAGGGCATCATGATGGGCCTTCTGACCGGCGGACACATTCTGCTGGAAGGCGTGCCGGGCTTGGCGAAGACGCTGACCATCGCCACTGTTTCCAAATCCATTTCTCTGGATTTCCAGCGCATTCAGTTCACGCCGGATCTTCTGCCGACAGACTTGATCGGGACGATGATTTTCAATCCGAAATCAGGTGAGTTCGCTCCTCGTAAAGGACCTATCTTCACCAATATCGTTCTGGCCGACGAGATCAACCGTGCTCCGGCAAAGGTTCAGTCCGCGTTGCTGGAGGCCATGGCCGAAAAGCAAGTCACCATCGGGGATGAATCCTACAAACTGGCAGCTCCGTTCCTGGTTCTAGCGACTCAGAATCCGTTAGAGCAAGAAGGAACTTATCCGCTGCCAGAAGCGCAGATGGACCGTTTCATGTTCAAGATCAACGTGGTGTATCCGGGTAAGGGCGAAGAGCTTGAGATCCTAAACCGCATGGGCACGAACGAAAAACCTGTGGTGAACTCTGTGATCTCCAAAGAGGATCTGCTGCGGGCTTCTGAGCGGGCAGATCAGATTTACGTTGATAACAAAATCAAAAATTACATTGTGGAATTGATCATGGCTTCCCGTAAGCCGGGTGAGTATGGCTTAAGCCGTATTGCCAATCTGGTTAATGTCGGTGGTTCACCGCGTGCGACGATCAGTTTGTATCGTGCCGCGAAAGCTCATGCGTTCTTGCGTGGGCGTGGCTACGTGACTGCCGAAGACGTGAAGGCGATTGCTTACCACGTTCTGCGCCACCGTCTGATTCTGACTTACGAAGCAGAAGCCGAGAACATCAAAACTGACGACATCATCAAAGAAATCCTAAGTCAGGTTGAGGTGCCGTAGTGAGCCTTCCTCCTGAGGTCTTAAAAAAGGTCAAACTGCTTGAGATCAGCACAAGAAAACTTGTGAACAATCTCTTTGCTGGTGAATACCATACGGCGTTCAAAGGCCAGGGTATGACCTTTGCGGATTTCCGGGAATACGTTCCGGGCGATGATGTGCGTTCGATTTCCTGGCCGCTGACGGCGCGCACGGGAAAACCGTATATCAAAACCTTCGAAGAAGAGCGCGAGCTGACTTTGATTCTGGCCGTGGACGTCAGTGGTTCCAGTGATTTCGGAACGGGTCCTTATTTTAAGGGCGAAGTGATGACTCATATGGCAGCCCTCTTGGCGTTTTCGGCGGTGAAGAACAACGACCAGATTGGTTTGTTGTTGTTCAGCGATCAGGTGGAACACTACGTTCCACCGAAAAAAGGACGGGGCCATGTGCATCGTCTGTTGCGTGATTTGTTTTATTATAAACCCAAAAGCCATCGCACCAAACTTTCTGCCGGTTTCAGTTATCTGCAAGGAGTTTTGAAAAAACGCGCGACGGTCTTTGTCTTTAGCGATTTTATGGATCAGGGCTTTGAACAGTCCCTGCGTTTATTGGGAAGAAAGCACGACGTCGTGGCCTGTGTGGTGAACGACGCTGCGGAATACTCGCTGCCTGCGATGGGTGTCATCGAAGTGCAGGATGCTGAGACGGGTGAAATTGTCACAGTCGATACCTCTTCCCAGGGCTTCCGTACTCAGTACGAAGAAGCGGTGGGTAAACGCAAAGATCAACGCGACAAGATGCTTCGCCTGGCACAGGTGGAGCGGGTGGATGTGAAGTCCAGCGAGGATTATGTGAATCCGTTGGTGGCCTTCTTTAAGAAGAGAAAATAATGGCAGCGATTCAGTGTAAGGCAGAAATTCCCAGTATTGAGGGACTAAAAGACAACGAGCTCACTGTGGGCCGCGAGTTTTTGTTGGTCTGCGACGGGGATTTTCCGAAAGATCTGCAACAGGAAAAACTTCACTTTGTTCTGAAGCCAGAGCAAAAATATCAGATCCATTTTCTGGGGTTTGAGTTCAGATCGCAGACTCAAGCGGATGTGAAGGCCACAGCTTATACGGCGGGCAATATTCAATTTGAAGACCTGCAGCTTTCCGATGGCACCCAAACTCTGAGCTTGGGGCCGATTCATTACGCAGTTCAAACCGTCTTGCCCCAGCAACAGCCGGGGGAAGCTCCCGTCAAGCAGGAGCCTTTTGGTCCGATTGGGCCTGCCAGCATCGGTGTGCCGATGCTGTATTGGGCTTTGCTTGCTGGATTCATTGGTCTGCTGGTTTTGATTGCCATTTCCAAAGTGTACCGAGTGGTACAAAGACGCAATATGCTCGAACGTTTGCGTGAGCATGATTCAGCGTTAAGTCCTCTGGCGGAATTCCATCAGCAGTTCCGTCGTCTGCAAAGAACCAATCCGGTGTTCTTCGGTAAAGATGCCGATAAAGGCCAGATTGATGAAGTGCTGGTTGAAACCAATAAGATCTTTAAATTATTCCTGACTCGTCAGTTCCGTGTTCCTGCGTTGGAGTGGAGTGAGCGTCTGGTGATCAAGGATCTTAAGAAGTATCATGCTAAAACCTATGCCGAGCTTTCTGAAGACCTTAAAAAAGTTCTGCGCGAATACCAACATGCCTTTAAGGACCGGAAAAATCTTTCCAGCAATGACGTACTGAACCTGGCAACTCAGGCCCGTGTTCTGGCTGAAAAGATGGAAAGGTTGTCGTCATGACCTACCATTCCTTATGGGCCTTGTGGTTTGTGATTCCTCTGGTTTTGGTGTTGGTGTGGATCTTCTGGCAACGCAAGAAGAAGACACCGACCTTGCAGTTTGGTTCGATCGAGCTGCTTAAAACCGTTGCGCCCACCTTGCGCACACGCTTGATGCATCTTCCGAATATGCTAAAAGCCCTGGGTTTGATTCTGGCTATTTTGGCTTTGGCTCGCCCGCAGACCATGAACACCAAAGTTCGTAAGAATGTGGAAGGTATTGATATCGTCATCTGTCTGGACGTATCCGACAGTATGTTGATTGAAGACATGAAGCCTTTGAATCGTTTGGAGGCAGCCAAAGAAACCATCGGTAAATTTATCGAAGGTCGAACTTCAGATCGCATCGGTCTGGTGGTTTTTGCCGGTGAATCCTTCACCATGGTTCCACCGACGTTGGATTATCAAATGATCCTGCAGCGTGTGGGCGATATCTCCAGTGCCTCCAGTGCAAAAATTAAGGACGGGACGGCTTTGGGGGTTGCCATGGCCAATGCCGCAGGTCGTTTGAAAGATTCTCAGGCGCGCAGCCGTGTGATGATCTTTATGACGGACGGGGAAAATAACTCTGGAACGATTGATCCGGAAACGGGTCTTGAGATCGCCAAAGGTTATGGTATCAAGGTTTATTCCATCGGTATCGGTAAAGACGGTCCGACACGCATCCCGGTTTATGGCCGTGATATTTTCGGTCAAAAAGTAAAAACTTACCAGCCGTTTGAAAGTACTGTGAACGAAGATCTTTTGGGCCGCATGGCTGCGGACACGGGCGGAAAGTACTATCGCGCCACGAACGAAGGGGCCCTTCGCAATGTCTTTAACGATATCGACCGCTTGGAAAAAACCAAGATCGACGTCAATAAATACACCAACTACACAGAAAAATTCCCGCCATTCCTGATTGCTGGATTGATTCTTTATCTGGCGGGTCTGTTGTTAGGCCGTTCCTGGTTAAGGAGGGTGCCGTAATGTTCCGCTTTGAAAACGTAGCTGCCTTTAACTATTTGTGGCTGATTCCGGTGATTATCCTTATTGGAATCTTCTTTGATCGACGTGCCAGAAAGAAAATGGAGACGGCGATTGGCTCTAGATTGTATCCCTTCCTTTCTAGTTCTGTGTCCCGTAAAAAGCGCTCTATTAAGACTGGCTTGCAGGTCTTGGCTGTTCTTTGTTTTGTGATTGCATTGGCTCGTCCACAAATGGGCGAGTCCCAGCAGGAAGTCAAAAGTGAAGGTGTTGAGATCATCTTCGCCGTGGATGTGTCCGAAAGTATGATGGCCGAAGACGTGAAGCCTTCACGCTTGGCGCAAGCCAAAGCCGAACTCAGTCGTTTGGTGGATCTGATGCCTGGAAATAAAGTGGGCATCGTGGCTTTTGCTGGATCGGCCGCCTTGTTGTCGCCGCTGACCAACGACCCGGGTGCTATTAAAATGTATCTGGAATCATTGGAACCCAGCTCAGTTTCATCGCAAGGGACGAACTTCACCGAAGCCTTGAAGATTTCCAAAGAGGCTTTCGAGCGTGGCGGTGTGACGACGGACGACACCGTCAAAGTGACAAGAGTGATTCTGATTGCGTCTGATGGTGAAGATCACGAACAAGGCGCTTTGGATGAAGCCAAAAAAATGGCCCAGGAAGGCGTTCGTATTTTCTCGCTGGCTTATGGGACGGAAAAAGGCGGGGCTATCCCGGTTCGTGATGGCATGGGCTTCCTGAAGGGTTACAAGAAAGACCGCCAGGGGCAGACGATTCTGACGACAGTAAAGGGTGATGCTTTGCGAGCCTTGGCGGAAGCCGGTCAGGGCAGTTTCTATTTTGCGACATTTGGTGGAGATCAGACCAAGCTTTTGGTGGAAGATATCAGCAAGCTGGAAAAAGCTCAGTTCGATACCACGATGGCCGTTCAGTATGAGGAACGTTTCCAGACAATCCTGATGATCGGAATTATCATTGCGCTGCTTGAGTTGTTCTTGGGCGAACGCCGCACCTCTTTCCTCTTCTGGAAAGGCCGCTACGAGGTACCCCCAGCATGAAGCGCTTGTCGTTGGTTTCTATTTTTACAGTCGCAGCACTGTCCGGTTGTGGGCCGGGGCGGCCTCATCTTAAGACGCTTGAGTTAAATCGTGAGGCTAATAAGGCGATCACGGCGCAGACTTATCCGGCGGCGATGGAGAAGTATCTGCAGGCTTTGCGATATGATCCGTTTATTGGGCAGTTGCATTTGAATTTGGGTTTGAGTTTTGAGGGACAGCAGCAGGCCGAGAAGGCTTTGCAGTCCTATAAAGAAGCTGAAAAGCTGGCTTTGTTGGATAAGAACTTCCCGCTGGTGTTTATGTCGCGCTTTAATCAGGCGCAGCTTTTAGGTAAGGCCAAACAGGTGGATGAAGCCTTGGCGGTCTATCAAAAGGCGCTGGAGATCATTCCTTCTTCGAATGAAGTCAAAACCAACATTGAGCTTTTGATTCAGCAGCAACAAGGTCAAAGCGGGGGCGAAGGTCAGCAGAACCAGCCTCAGCAAGGGGATCAGCAGCAAAATCAGGATCAGAAGAATCAAGAAGGTAAAGATCAAAAGGATCAGAAAGATCAAGAGCAGGATCAAAAAGAAGGCAAGCAGAAGCAACAGTCACAGAAGTACAAGCCCCGTCCGTTTAATGGTAAAGAGCTTTCTGAAGGTGACGTAAAGAAAATCCTGGGCGAACTGAAGCAGCAGGAAGAAAAGATCCGTGCCGAGTACAATCGTAAAGATGTGAAGGAGCAGCCTCGTGATAAAGACTGGTAATTTCCTGTTCTTTCTTAGTTTTATTTTCTTCGGGCTTTTTGCTCTAGGGGCGGGCACGACAGTAACTTCGACCGTAGATCGCAATGAAATGGGGTTGGGGGATACCTTCACGCTGGGTGTGGTGGTAGTAACAACTGACGACGTGAATATTCAGGATCCGCGTTTGCCGGATCTGGATGGGTTTGATCTTTTAAATAGCTGGCAGTCCAATGCTGTGGCCCAAAAGCTGGTCAATACCGGATCCGGAATGCAGTTTCAGACCCAACGTCGCAGAGAATTTCACTATCAATTAGCCCCGAAGAAGACCGGGACACTAAGTGTCGGCTCCTTTGAAGTGGTCGTTGATGGCAAGGTTCACCGCACGCAGCCTGTTGTTATCAAGGTGGGTAGTGATGCTCAAGGCAATGCACCCAAGCCTCCGAAGCGTCCCGCGATGCCAGGGTATGAAGATCCCTTTGAAGAAATGGATCGTGCCGAGCAAGAGATTTTTGATCAGCTGTTGCGCAACCGTATGAGAGGCTTCCAAGGCGGAGGCCAGGGGCAAGCGCAAGAAGATCAGTACAATGGCTATCCGGCAGCATCCAATTTGCCAGAAGCGGCGTTCCGCAGTTTGCCGACAAATCCGAATGATGCGTTCTTTATCTCTGTGGAAGTTGATAAGACGGAAGTCTTTGAAGGTGAGCAGGTCACGGTCAACTGGTATATCTACACTCGTGGCCAGATGGAGACTTTGGATCGCTTGAAATTCCCAAGCCTGAAGGGCTTCTGGAAAGAGATCATCGAGGAAGTTCCTTCCATTCAGTTTATGGAAGAAATTGTTAATGGTGTTCCCTGGAAGAAGGCGCTTTTGGCGTCTCACGCTCTGTTCCCAATTAAGCCGGGAACGGCGACGATTGATGAATATAAAATCAAATCCCGCGTCAGATTGCCAGCTCAAGGGTTTGGTTTCTATGGCAAGCCCTATGAATACACCAAGAGTTCCGCACGGGTGCCGATCAAGGTGAAGCCGTTGCCTGTAGAAGGGCGTCCAGCGGATTTTACCGGGGCGGTCGGGCAGTTTGAATTCCATGCCTCTGTTGAAAATAACAATGTTCTGGTCAATCAGCCCTTTGGTTTGAAGGTCCGCTTTGAAGGTGCGGGCAATGCCAAGATGATTGATCTGCCTGCGTTGAATCTGCCGACGGGGCTTGAGCAATATGACAGTAAGTCCGAATCCAAGTTCTTTAAAAACGGTCGAAGCTATAAAGAGTTTGAAGTGCTGGTGATTCCTCGTCAGGAAGGTCAGATGATCATCCCGGGCTTGAGTGTCAGCATGTTTGATCCTCAGACCAAGAAGTACTACACGCGTGCCACAGAGCCGATCACCTTGCAAGTGTCCAATAACCCGAATGCTCCGGTGGGGTCCTCTTCACGCATGGCGGACACTGGCAAACCTCAACAGCCCAAAGTTGTTGAAAATCGTCTGCCGGATCCTTTGATGCAATGGCAACCGGCAGCGGAAGCCAGCGTTCTGTATCGTCCCTGGTTCTGGGCCGTTTTATATTCGATGGCTTCACTGGTATTGCTGGTCAAAGCCCAACGTGAGTTCGGATGGGGGCGCCGTCGTCGCAGTTTGAAAGAGCTTGTACAGAAACGCTTTAAGGTTGTGGATGCCGCTTTGGCAAAAAATGATTATCGCAAAGTGGGTGTTGAGATGACCAACACATTCTACACGGTTCTGGGGGAAATCTCGGGAACAGGTGGGGCCGCATTGGAAATTGAGCGTCTGCTGGAAATGATTCCTCCAAGTATTCGCCGTGACCACGGAGATGCTGTTGCCAAGAGCTTTGAGTTCTTCCAAACCCTGAGTTTTGCGCCAGAAGAAATGCTTGGCAAAATGAAGGAAAAAGAAACCATGAAGTCCCAAGTGGATCATGCAAAAAAAGTTTTGAACGCGGTGGTGTCCGCGGTCGAGGAGAAATAGAAATGAAATCTTTGCTTATAACCTCAATGACTTTGATGGCTTTGCAAGCGGGTGCTCAGACGCCGGCGGTTGAACCGGTTCCTGGATCTGAAATCCAAGAGCAAATGCCTTCTGAAAACATCACGCTGACGGCACCTCAGGGCGGAGTCAACGTGGACCTGAAGTCAGCTCACCACACCAATAAAGACGTTGTGATTGGCGAACTAAAAAAGTGTCATGATCAGATCATGGCTGAAGCCAAAGCTGCCAATCAGCCGGTACCGGTGGGCAAAGTGGTGGTGGACTTTAGTTTTGACTCTGAAGGCGCAGTGACGAAATTCCAGTTCAAGGAAAACCGCGTGCGCCCGACGTCTGAAGCTTTGAATTCCTGCATCGAAACGTCGATTCGTCAGGCAAAATTTGAAAAACTTCAGAGCCAGAGAAAAGGCAAAGTAGTAAATGTATTTTACCCTTATATCTTTGAGAACAAAAAAAGCGTGAAGCAATAGTTTGTTGCACCCCTTGTGGTCTAATTGAAAACCGAATGAAACGGAATTGAAAAAAGCGCTCTCACTTAGAGCGCTTTTTTTGTGCCTTTTGACTATTTGCTTTTGCAGGAGTGAAATCGGGCCACAAAAGAAAAGAGGCTCGTATGAGAAAATATTTTGTTCTTTCTGCAACTGTCCTAAGTTTGGCATTCGCAGGCCTGGCTGAAGCGGCCACTCACGAAGTAAAAATGTTGAACAATGGCAAAGACGGGATCATGGTTTTTGAGCCGGGATTCCTGAAGGTCAATAAAGGTGACACCATCAAGTTTTTGCCGACAGATCCGGCGCACGATGTGTCTTCTGTAGCAATCCCTAAGGGGGCAAAGGCCTTTAAAGGTGCTATCGGCAAAGCGGTTACGATGACTGTGACTGAAGAGGGCGTGTATGTCTATGAATGCAAAGCCCATATTGCCATGGCCATGGTTGGTGTGATTCAAGTGGGTAAGCCGGTTAATATGGCTGAAGCCAAGACAGGTTCTCAGGAGTTGGCAAAACAATTCCTGATGCACAAAGATCGTCTGGATAAATATCTGGCGCAGGTAAAATAAGGAACTGCAGAGCTAGCTCTGTAAAATAAAAAAGGGTCAGATGTCTGACCCTTTTTGTTTTAGCGCTTATAGAAGGGCAAGCGTTCGTATTTTTTGTGGCGTTGGAAGGGCGATTTTCCACTGCCTTCCTGGGACGAAGTCCCGATATAGAAAAGTTCCATGCCATCTTTCTGTTCAGATTTAAAGATTGAGTATGTTTTGTCTCCAACATTAGGGGCTTTATACTCGTCACACAGATAGCCTGAAACCACTTTCTTTTCATTGCGTTTCCAGTCGGTGTAGTCGCAGTATCTGACCATGTTCAAAGCCTCGGCCACTTCTTCAGTTAGGGGAGTGTAAGAGGACTCTGTCACCGTCATATCAACCTGACCGCCTTCCGTGCGGACTCCGTACTGAATTTCAAACGCCAGATATGACTGCTTGCAGGCATCTTCTTCATAGGCCACATGAGTCAGCACCCATTTACCATCTTGAGTTTGCAGATGGGTTGTCAGGACATCGCCATCGTCGCTGTAGCAAGGGCGGTCATAATAAGTCACGGCTTGTTGAGGGGCTGCGAAAACGAATTGTGTCAGAGCAAATAAAAGTTGAATCATGCTTCTAGACTATCGAACAGAAGCTGATTGCCAAGAACAAATTAAATCTATTTTGCTTAGTGGCAAATGGACAGCTTGGTGAAGCGGGCAGAAAATGGAAGCTCGCACCAAGGAGGCTCCTATGACACCGGATTATTCCCCCTTTCGACATCTCAACGACATTGGTGGAGGAGAAGAGAACGAAGGTCTTTTCGTCGATGGTAAAACCGGGGAGCCCATACTTATTCGTGCTCAAGGTGATTACTGGATGAATCCTTTTGCTTTGCGATTTGTTCCCGTCAAAGATCTGAAACACGAAGGCTATCAGGACTATCTGGAGCTATTCCATCGTGAGCAGCAGAATTTGAAGAACACTGAAAACGAAGCCGGAGCGCCGGGATATTGAGCATCTCCAGCCGCTGCTATTCGGGTTGGTAAGCTCTAAGGAGTTCCTTCTCCAAGGAACTCCGCAATAAACCGCGGAACCTCCGTGGAAGCCGGGCCGATATAGTGCTGGTCAAACGCGGGGGACACCTCGGTGTCTTTGAGATTGATTTCTATTTTCTTGGCCTTCCAGGCCAGTCGGACAAAGCCCGCTGCCGGATAGACGTTTCCACTTGTTCCTATCGAAACAAAATAGTCAGCCTTGTCCAGGGCCTCATAGATTTCTTCCATGTGGTAAGGCATTTCCCCGAACCAGACGATGTCGGGACGAACTCCGCCGCGGCGCCCACAGTGCGGGCAGGGTTGATCGACAGCCAGATCCAAGAGCCATTCAAAATGTTCGTCACAATGAAGGCAAAAGACTCGGTCCAGGCGTCCGTGCATGTGCAGCAGGTTTTTAGAGCCCGCCCGACGGTGGAGGTTGTCGACGTTCTGGGTGACCAAAAGGAAGTTTCCTTCCCAAGTATTCTCCAGATCCACCAAGGCCAAATGGGCGGGATTTGGGAGCAAGGCCGGGTCTTTCAGTTGAGCCCGTCTCATGTTGTAAAAGCGCTGGACCAAGGCTGGATTTCGAGCAAAAGCTTCAGGAGTTGCGACATCCTCGATGCGGTGATCCTCCCACAGGCCGTTCTGGTCCCGGAACGTGCGAATACCGCTCTCGGCCGAGATTCCAGCGCCTGTGAGGATGACTATGTTCTTAAAAAGCCTTAAGTCCATTATGCCTCGCGCAACGTGCTGTTAACATTGAGATTTCAACTGATTTTCATTAGGATGGGGCGTTCTTCAAAGAAAGGCAATTTACAATGGCTTCTAAAATCGAAACTTCACCTGAAATGGTGCAGAACGTATACAAGAAAACAGCTGAAAGATTGGCTGTCGTTCGCAATCGTTTGAACCGCCCTTTGACATTGGCGGAAAAAATCTTGTTTGGTCACTTGGATGATCCACAAAATCAAGAATTAGTTCGTGGCGAAAGCTTCCTCCTTTTGAGACCAGACCGTGTAGCGATGCAAGATGCAACAGCACAAATGGCTTTGTTGCAATTCATGCTTGCAGGAAAAGATGAAGCTGCGGTTCCTTCAACAGTTCACTGTGACCACTTGATCCAAGCCTACAAAGGTAAAGACGTGGACATGACTGTGTCTAACACAGCTAACAAAGAAGTTTTCGACTTCTTGGCGACAACGTCTTCTCGTTACAACATCGGCTTCTGGAAACCAGGCGCTGGTATCATTCACCAAGTAATCCTTGAAAACTACGCGTTCCCAGGTGGTTTGATGATCGGTACAGACTCTCACACTCCGAATGCGGGTGGTTTGGGTATGTGTGCTGTGGGTGTTGGTGGTTCTGACGCTTCTGACGTGATGGTGGGCCTGCCTTGGGAAGTTAAAAATCCTAAGTTGATTGGTGTTCACTTGAAGGGCAAGTTGACGGGCTGGGCGTCTGCAAAAGACGTGATCCTGAAACTTTGCGGAATGCTGACTGTTAAAGGTGGAACTGACAAGATCGTTGAGTACTTCGGTGAAGGCACAACGTCCATTTCTTGCACAGGTAAAGCAACTATCACAAACATGGGTGCTGAGCTGGGCGCAACTTGCTCTGTATTCCCATACGACGACCGTATGGCGGCTTACTTGAAATCCACAGGCCGTGACGAGCTTTCCAAAGTGGCAGACGGCCACAAAGAGCTTTTGTCTGCGGATGCTGACGTTGTTGCCAACCCAGGCAAATACTTCGACGAAGTTTACGAAATCGATTTGTCTGTTTTGGAACCGCACCTGGTGGGTCCTCACTCTCCAGACATCGCTCGTCCGATCTCTGCTTTGAAAAAAGAAGCGGCTGAAAAAGGTTACACAATCAAGATTTCTTCTGCGTTGATCGGTTCTTGCACGAACTCTTCTTACGAAGATATCGGCCGTGCGGCCTTCGTCGCGAAACAAGCGATGGATATCGGTGTGAAAATGAACCAGCCGTTCCTGGTTTCCCCGGGGTCCACTCAGATCCAAAAGACCATCGAACGCGACGGTCAAATGACGACATTCAACGAAGTCGGCGCGACAGTTCTTGCGAACGCTTGCGGTCCTTGTATCGGTCAGTGGAAGCGTGATGATATCAAAACGGGCGAGAAGAACACGATCGTGACTTCCTTCAACCGTAACTTCCGTGCACGTAACGATGCGAACCCAGAAACTTTGGCGTTCATCGGTTCTCCGGAAATCGTAATGGCGTTGGGTCTTGCAGGTCGTTTGGACTTCAACCCGGCAACAGACGAACTTGAAGGACCAAAAGGCAAAGTGAAGTTGCAAGCTCCCGTAGCTCCAGAACTTCCTGCAAAAGGTTTCATCCCTGATACAGAAGGTTATCAAAAACCAGCAGGTGCTCAGGCACAAGTGGCTGTCAGCCCAACTTCCGAGCGTTTGCAACTTCTTTCTCCGTTCACTAAATGGGATGGTAAGGACTTCGTCGATAATCTCGTGCTTGCAAAAGCAAAAGGCAAATGTACGACAGACCATATCTCTCCGGGCGGTAAATGGTTGAACTACCGTGGTCACTTGGACAACATCTCTAACAACATGTTGTTGGGTGCGGATAACGCATTCACAGGTGAAATCGGTAAAGGTAAAAACCTTCTGACTGGTGAAACAGCGGAATTCGCTCAGGTGGCTCGTGCTTACCAGAAAGCGAACAAAGGCTGGGTTATCATCGGGGACGAAAACTACGGTGAAGGTTCTTCTCGTGAGCACGCGGCAATGTCTCCAAGATTCTTGGGTGCAACTGCGGTTGTGACGAAGTCTTTCGCTCGTATCCACGAGACGAACTTGAAAAAACAAGGTGTTCTGGCTTTGACGTTCGTAAATCCAAAAGATTACGACAAAATCCAGGAAGAAGATCATGTTTCCTTGGTGGATCTGAAAGATCTTGCTCCGGGCAAACCAGTGAAAATGAACATCAAACACAAAGATGGTTCTTCTGAATCCATCGAGTTGAAACACACTTACAACGCAGAACAATTGAAATGGTTCCGCGCGGGAAGTGCGTTGAACTTGATCCGTGGTTTTTAATCAGATCCTGAATAGTTCAAGATAAAAAAGCCCTGGTGCAAACACCAGGGCTTTTTCTTTTTTAAGTCTTAAGTAATTAAGGAATAGTCTCGTCCAGCAGGAAGTTGTCTGCCGTCATCGGCTTCCATCCTTGTTTCATCGCTTCTTCGTACTTACTGCCGGTATAATCGCCAGTGTTATTGTCCATGTAGCCATAGAAGTTCTGAGTAACTTCTCCACACGGAGCAGCCGTTGGTGGTGTCGCGCTGGAAACCTTGCGGTACACCAGGCTGAGCGCGATGGCAGTGCGCGGACCCTGATAGTATTCCAGTCGGGCCGGTTTTTTTGAGTTTGCATCCATATAGATCGCCGTCGTTGAGCAAGTCATCTTGGTGGAGTGATTCAGGTCGTTGTCGATGACTTCCTTAAATGAAGCGGTCTTGCTGTCGGCGATATAAAGTTTTGAGCCGTCATCAGACAACAGGGCAAACTGATAGTACCCAGCGGTGTCTGTGGACTTCAGTTTCATGATGGTGTTCATGCGCAAGGCAAACCATTCCACCAGTTTGCTGCCCCCATCAGAGACCTTCTTTTTCACCAGGTCACCATCTGTTGTCGGGAAACCGTTCGAGAAAGTGCGTGTCGGAACAAAGATCTGGGACATGTAAAGGATCACATTCGCATCTGTGCCTTTTTCAAAATAGTCTTTCAATTGAGTCCAGCCACCACCTTCACCCGCGTAGTAGTAGATGCTGCCCTTCCAACCCTGACGGCATGAGGTGGCACTGGTTGTGAACGGATCACAGACAATTTTCTTGGCAACAAAGGCGATGGACTTCGTCGCAATGTTCCCGGCAGCATCGCTTGCCGTCACGGTCAGCGTATGATCGCCTGGCAGAAGATTTTTAAAAATCAAAGAGGTTTGAGAATGACAGTTGTTGATGGTCTCTGAAGCTGTACCCATTTTGCGTACACAGCTGGAAGACTTGATTCCGGACAGTGTGTCCTTAATAGAGAACGGAGAGAAGGTGGCCTGCTTCTGATCTTCGGACATGGCTGGCGCAGACGCAGTGATAACTGGGGGCGTGATATCGACTGAGAAATCATAAAGGGGAGCCACTTTGATAGCCCCTGCCGTGGTATACGCAGCCACGCGTGCCTTGTAGGCCGTGCCATTCACAAGTGTGCAGTGAGCTGCGGTGAAGGCGAAAGAAGTGCCGGAGCTGGCTGTTTCAGGGCAAACAACTGCAGAACCCGCAGCATTGAGGATTGCTACGCGATAACCACTTGCCCCTGGAGACGCCGACCAGTGAACCGTGGGTTGCAAAACAGATCCAAGATATTTGTCTTTTACAGTGTCCTGACCACCAGTCAGACCCAGAATTGAAAAGTCATTTGTACCAGAAGCTTGGCTTTTCCAAGTATAAGTCAAAGGGGCCGACATATTGCCAACCTGGTCGATCGCTTGCGCTGTGAAGGTGTGAGTTCCTTCCAACAAGCCAGCGTAAGATGCTGGGGAGGTACAAGACTTCAAGGCCGCACCATCTAAAGAACAGCGGGTCTGGGCGATGCCAGTACCTTGACCATCATCAGCTGCAAATTCAAAGACCGCGTGGCTGGAGGCCGCGTTGGCAGCAGGTTTAGAGGTGATGCTGATAGAAGGTGCTGTGGTGTCCACAACCCAAGCGTGCTCAACGATGTCTGAACGATTTCCTGCGCGATCGAAGGCGCGCACCTGGAAGCGTTTTTGTCCTTCAGTCAAAGAGGTCAAGTCTTTGACACTTTCACAGGAGGTGAACTTACCTGCGCCAACAATCTGGCATTCATAATAGTCCAAGCCGCTCAAGTCATCATCTATCCGCATAGAAAAACGGGCTTCGGAGGTGTCGCTCAGACTGTCAGGTTTTTGATTCAAAACCACAACCGGGGCGATATCATCGTGAGTGATGGAGGCCGAGTAGCACTCCGACTCCACCTCTGACAGGCGGGTCTTCTTCACGAACTTCGCATAGACAAAGTTCAAGGCATTCAAGCTTTTAAGGTCCCAGGATTTTGTCGCAGAAATATCCTGCCAAGTGCCGCCAGATTTACAACTGGAGTCATCTGTCAGATAGACATGAGTGGCTTCCGGTGCATTGATTTTGACTTGCACCGTGCTGTTGGAAGTAAAAGGATTTCCGTCATTCAGGGTGATGGAAGTCTCTCCAAGCCCGCGGACCTGGCTGGCCAGTTCTTCGGAAGAGACGTCGAAATTCACATTCTGCGGAGCGCAGTTTTGATAAACAGTGACCGTGGTAAAGAGAAAAGTCAGCGTAAGGCCTGATCTGATCATTTTTGATTTCATGTTGTTTCCCCACCCATTGAACTAACAAGCTGCTATTGCAAGGCTCAAACCAATCTGTTTTCTTTTCGGAATCTGCCGTGGGAACGTAAACAAAATCAGTGGATTCGAGAGCTTAGAATGTTCTATGTGTTTCTGTTTTGGAATGAGAACAGTCGATCTTCTAGGCATGAGATTCATTACAAAGAAGCAGAGAGTGCCTTCAGCGCCAACAAGCAAGATCTGAAGGTGTTTTGGGTGCAAAAAACTCTGCTCTTCGGGGCAGAGTCGTGAATTCTGACATGCAAAGAAATTCAACATGGCATTTGTTTCAGAATAAGACGTCAGGGATTGAGTGCGGTTCCTTCAAACAGGTGCACCTTGTATTTTTCGGCAATGCCGTCCATGAATCGATTCTTACGCATTTCCAGCAGGTGCCCTTCCAGACGGGAGAACTGCGTTTGGTCGAAGCGTTTTTTTGAAAAAGCCATATAGTAGCTGACCGCTTCTCCAAGGTCCGGAACTTCCAGCAGTTGACTGCGCGTGCGTTGAATCCAAGTCACGGCCACATCCCGGTTCAGATAGGCCAGGGGATAGGCTTTGTTTTGCAGCTTTCGCAATGACACAAAGACGGTGGTCTCAGGTTGGATGGCGAATCCTTTGTCCGAGAACTCATGGATCTTCTGCAGACTGACCTCTGTCATGGAGGGACTAAAAACTCCCACCTTCATGCCTTTCAGATCTGGGTAGCCTTTGATTTTTTTGACGTAGTTTTCGGGGCCGAAGAAGGAATACCTGGTCGAAAAAACAGGTGTCATAAAGAAGACAGTTTCACGCTGGGGTGAGGCTGAAATCGGGCAACCTATGTCGGCCTTGCCGTCCCGAAGCATGGACAAAAACTTTCGTAAAGGAGCGACCTTGAATTTGCAATGAACCTGCTCCATCTGGCACAGCCGCTGAATGATTTCGTAGCAGGCCCCCTGAACTCCCGAGGTACCGGATTTGAAGTAGAAGGGTTCATAGTCCTGACCGACAACAGTCATAGAGGGAGCTGCGAAAGACCCGGAACCCAAAAGCACGGCCGCAAATAGAAAAGTGACTGCTTTGCTCATACCTTAAGGGTAACCCCAGCCGGGGTATTCCCAACCATGACACAGGAGTCTGGTGTGCAAAAACAGAATCAGAAACTAGAAATGAATCGGAAATAGTTTCGGACCAAAATAGAGCCAGCCATAAAATGCAATCGAGTTGAACAAGATGGCCAGAAGAAGCCTGTTACGGCTGACACGGCCTAGAGGGCGCTCTTGTCTAAGAACGCGATATCCTAAAGCCATGGAATAGAAATTACAGAGCAGGGGCACAAAAACGCATCCCAAGATGGCATTCCACAAAGCTTTCTTGGCCAAGGCCTCTGTATCGACGTCCTGCTGGACTGTGACGATTTGGATACGAGGTTGTTCGCGGCTTTCCAAAAGCTGAGAAGCTTCCATGTATTCATGTTCAGGGATTTCCAGTGTCAGCTTACCCAGAAGTTGTCCAAAGTGAGGTGCGACACCACGAGTTTGTTCATCTTTCACGCGAGGATGCAGGCCTTGAGCCATCAGAAAGGAGCGAATCACTTGCGCTTCCGAGAAGTCCGCGCAATCCATCAAAAAGACATAATTTTTTTGATTACTCATGAAATCAGCTTACGCGCTTTGTATTGAACTGTACACAAGGATCTGATTGCGGAACTGCGATCAGATCCTTGCGGCAAATTAGTTGTTAAGAATGGCGTGAACGGCTTCCAGCGCACAGTGGTGGGCCGTTTCAAAGCATGGATTCGCCCAGTTGTCCTGATTGGCGAAGTGAATCAGGTTATTGATAGACGTGGACGCTTTCTGAGGAATTCCTTTTTGGATCAAGCCCGCTTGCGCCAGTGGCAAAGAATGCCCCCAGCGAGTCAAACGAATGCCATGCACATCATCCAAAGTCAGGTTCATTGTTTTCAAAACAGGTTCTACATCGGTCAAATAGCGTGTTTTGTATTTGTCATGAGACGCCGGATTGAACAGGAACTGACGAGCCCCATCGTACGGAATACCATGATACAAAGTCAGAACGCTGTGATCGACCTTTTCCTGCTGGGCCCAAGTGCCATTGCAGATGTCTGTGAAGCTGCGGTCCCCACGTCTCATCGGTGTTGGAGACGGTGGAACTTGTCCTCGCAGGCAGTACAGTTCGTAGCTGGGGCTTTGGAATGGTTTTTTCGTGATGATATTTCCAACCAGGTACGCACGGTACATTAGCTGGCCGATGGCATCGAACTGCTCTTTTGGCATTTCCGGGATAATACGTCTTGCGACGAATTTCTGGCAGGCCATCACAACCTTTTTAGCGCGGATCTTTTTCAGATTTCCCATCGCATCTTCGTAAAGCACAACCGCAGAATCACCTTCTGTTGTTACCCGCAAAACAATCGCACCAGCACGCAAAGACTTCGTGCCTGCAGATTTACGGATGGCTTGGGCCATCTTGTGAACCACATAGGCATTGCCGCCCGGGTAAGCCATCAGGTTTCCGGTTTCAGCACAGATAAAGCCCAGGTACTGATAGGCCGACAGTTCGTCCGTGGAACCGCAGAAAGAACTCCAGCCATACAGTTGGAAGTATTCCAGCAGGTGAGGGTGAACATCGCCGAATTCTTTCTTCAGCCATTGTTCAAAGGTCAGGTGATCCACCGTGCGAGCCAGCTCACCGTTGTAGTCAAAGTCAGCCTCTGCGCCGATTTCAGCCAGGCGAGTGAAGACTTTTTTAAACTGTTCGGTTGCGGCTTTGTCGGTAGCCCCTTTCCAGAACGGAGAAGTGAATTTATTATCGTAAAGAACCGTGGTGTGGTCTGAGGACTCGCGACGAGCATCATTCCAAACTCCAAGTTCTGTCAGCAAGTGGCCCAGGGGAGCCTGCTGATCAGGCTCAACGAAGTAAGCCGCTCCTGTGGAGTACATCGCATTCTTGTAAGCCTCGCCCTTGGAGTTGCCACCCAGGCGGAAATCCATTTCAAGGACCGCGATTTTTTTGTCGCGAAGATAATAAGCCGTGGAAAGACCGGCAACTCCGCCGCCCACGACAACGACATCCAGATCTTCAGAGATGCTGGAGGGCTCGCCGCCTTTTTTGGCGATATAGCCATCGATATTCCAGAAGGCATCGTGCGGGCGATTGATGTCGTCCCCGTTGAAGTCGATGCTGTTGTTTTCCGAGTCTTTAAGGCGCGCAATCGGCCAGTCATCGGGCATATTGGCGTTCATCCACTCCGAACCCTTGGCAAGGCCGGAAGCGGGAAGAGAAGAGATCGCTGCTAGAGAAATACCTGTTTTAAGGAAGTCACGTCTTTGCATGGCGTTTTAATAAAATCGGCCTCGGAAAGACACAAGAGGAGTTCATAGAACTCCTCTTGTTGAAAAGGAAATGAGAGTAACCTTAGTCTGCCGTTACGTGTTCACACGTGGGAACTGTGTAAGATTTTCTAAACAACAGTTCGTAGCGTTCAACGTTGCTGTTGGAAATGCGGCGGTACACCGGAATATTGACAGTCAGAGGGTAAGAACCCGTCACAATTTCAGTTTTGCAGATACGACGCTCTCCGCGCCAGTCGCAGTTTTCCACCTCGTGGCGATAGTCGATGGGTGTGGAGAGATAGTCCCGGTCAATCACGATGATTTCTTCGCGGTCGCCGCGAGTTCTGCTGACAGTGGTGTCCACGGGCTTCAGTGTGCGCAAGCGGTCGCCGTCTTGGCAAACGAAGGTATAGTCAATAGAGCGGCCCATATAGACCGTAGGGGCTTTTACGATGGCATATTTGTCGCGCATGATCTCTTCCCAGGAAGAGGATGCGGTCACGCCCGCCAGGGCCGGGGCTGCGGTAAGAAGGCCAATAACAAGAGATAGGATCTGTTTCATTTCAAGTACTCCTTAATGGGTTTTGTATGTTTTCTTCTTTGCGCAAAGAGATGGCGCCACTTTGTGGGAGGGGCTGGATTTGCTCAAGTTAAGGGCTTGTAAGAGGGGGTGTTCGACCCTTTTATTGTTCCGGCAAATTCTACATCTAACGCTTTTGGTCACGAAAAAAGTCATGCAACTGCTGGGGCCATAAGGTAAGCACCATCCATGAATTTTGAAATGCCCACGCTGCCAGAAAAGTTGAATCGTGAAGAGATTATCGAGAAATCCTGGGTTGTGACCCTGTCTGGAAACCGCTTCAGCATCCTGAAGCCAGAACCAGATGCCGTCATGATCGAAGATATTGCCTGTGCCTTGGCTCGTCAGGCCCGCTTCAACGGTCACACCAGATTCTTCTATAGCGTGGGTCAGCACTCCTGTGTCGGTGCGGAAGTTTCTCCGACAAAAGAGATCGCTCTGCACATGCTTTTCCATGATGCGACCGAAGCTTACATCGGCGACCTGGTTTCCCCGGTAAAAGCGTTGCTTCCTGATTTTGAGATCATCGAATCCCGCATTCACTGGGCGATTTCCAAACGCTTTAATCTGGAATACCCACTGCCAAAGGTGGTGAAGCAGATCGACCGTCGTTTATTGGCAACGGAAGTTCGCGATCTGATCACCAAAGATCTGAAATCCTGGAACATCTCTGAAGACGAGCCATTTGATTTCCCGATCATCCCTTGGCCGCCGGAAGTGACGGAAGCACGCTTCCTGGATCTGGCAAAAAGCCTGCTAAAGAAATAAGTCTGTCTATAAGCTGGCTTCGCGGTCCGCACTTCTTCGGGTTTGCTGATGGTAAACCTCGAAGGTTGTTTCCTGCGGAGGCGTCGTGAAGCCGCCCTTGATACCCTTGGTAAGACGAGGCATCAGAATATCATCACGGAAGCGCTCCCAAGTTTTTTGAGAGTCATGAATAGCGATGATGCTCCATCCACCTTCGGATGCGCCAGCCGCATGATAAACTTGTCCCGCTGGTAAAGTGTTTCGGTCGGGATGTACTGCCGCCAGAGTTGCATCGTATTGCTGTTTTGTGCCGTTCGGAAAGAAATGTACTATGCCATAGGCCATTTTGGATCTCCTCTAAAGAATTTTAGAGCAGTGTAGGGCAGATCAAAATCAATAGAGAAATACTGAAAATTGAACTGGTAATATACAGCGAAACCGAAAGGTGTCATGGGTGTTCATGTGGGTAAAGACACAATCAAGCCTGTGTCTTCATCTATTTTTTGCAGGACGCGGTCTCGTTTGCGCCTAGGTCGCGTAAGATCTCAGCGGTCTTAAGACGATCTTCCATTTCTGCGGATCGCAAGACATCCACGGATTTTACCAGGCGCTGATAGGCAGTGACGTTGTCCCAGCAGGCGTCAATATTCCAGTTGGATTTCACGGCCTTGTCGATGAAGTCGTGACAGCCCCTTAATGCGGCAAGATGAATGAAGTGGCTGAGATCGGTCCTTTTTCTTAGTAACAGACCAAAGTTCTCGATCCGGTGTTTCTGGCACATACTGATTAGATCTTTGATTTGATCAGCTTCTGAGTCGTAGGTATTGAGCAGCCCCAGTAAAGAGGATGACAAAGAGTAGTTCTGATCCAGATGGCCCGCGATAGGTAGCATCTCGTGGATGATCAGCAGGACCTTCTGCTCTTGACTCAGGGCAACCCAACTGGATTCAGACAGGATAATCAGATTCCGCTGTGGTTGATTGATGGCACTGACTTCGTGCTCGTTCAGAAAAACCTGAGCCTGAGAGAGCACCGTGACCTGATATCTTTTGGCGCGGATCTTGTTGACGACGAGAGACTCGTATTCAGGAAGAATCTTGCTTTCAAGGGCCACGATCGTGCTGTCAAGAAGGCTGAAGAATTCTGCAGCGTAGGCGTTGCCGCCATTGGTTTCAATCCCTCCGGGCCGTAAAGGCTGGGCTGAAACCATCGAAGAAAAGACCAAGGTCATCAAAATAGAGAAAAAGATTTTCATAGGATCACCGGATAAACAGCCATGCTGACATTGTAAATATGCTCGTGACAGGATTTTTTCTCTGAGATCACGTTGATGCGATTGCGAGCCTTCTGAAGGATGGCTTTGATCTTCAAAAGATCCTTGGAGTTGATAGGGATCGTTAGCGTGCAGTTGTCGCGAAGTTCGAAGGGCACTTCGTCGATGGCCTTTTTGGCATCGTCCAGAAACTCTTGTTGAATGGCCCTGCGCTTTTCCGTGGTAAAGGGAATGGGTAGGGTGCTGATGTTTTTTGCGATGACTTCAACGCTGGCGCCCTTGATGGCAATAGCACCGATTCTTTCAAGGCTGCTCATTCGGGCCAGAAGGTCTTCTTCCGTGATATGAAGGGAGTGTGCCAACAGACCCCAGTTGCGTTTACTTTTGAATTTTCTCAGTCGCAGGCTGGCAAGAAGGTGGATATTGGTTTTTTCAAAGATGTTCTCGAAAACTTCTGTACCCATGTTCTGCATCGGAATTCTTTTGGAAGTTCTTTGCATTCGTTTGGCTGCTAGCGTTTCCAGGATTTGAGTTTGAGTCTCGGAGTTGAGATCCAGGGCGCTCATGACCGACAGGGCTGTGGCGTGTTTGACAATTCTTTGGCCTTTCATCACCCGTGTCAGGGTGCCAGCATCCTGATTCAGACTTTGGGCAAAGGCCCTTAGGCTGTACCGAGGGTTTTTGTTTTGTCTTCTTTTAAGCTCAAGTTGTAAAAGAGTCGATAGTTCCATGGGGTGCATCTTCTATTGAGCTTAAAAAGAATGTCAAATTAAGTAGTTTTCAGGGTTTACTACATGTTTTTAATAGTGTTGCTCTTGAATTCACAGCAACAGTCATTGCAGATCATCTTGATTTAGTGTTGCTCGAAAAACAGTGTGCTGCCTGCATAAGCGCAAAGTGGTTCTTCTTTTGTGGAAAAGATAATTTTCGAAAAATAGGCTACCGACCAAAGGCAATTTCGCCTGACAAAAATAAAGGGAGATAAAATGAAAGTGTTAATTTCGTCTTTGGTAGCGGGTCTGATGATGTTGGGATCTTTGGCGCAGGCACAAGAAGGAACGGCGGTCCTTCGGGATGATGGGGTCATCGTGCTTCAACCGCTGACGGGGTATTGTCCGCCCCAGCCTACGGCTGAGGACATGACGGCGATGGGAGCCTGTGATCCGGGAACGAATTCAGAATGCCCAGCTAATTACGAAGAGCAGGCGAAATATTGCTGGGGTGGTTGGGGACGTGGATTCTATCGTTGTGGCAATGTGTGCAGGCCGTATCGAGATCATGAAGGCCGAGGCGGTGATCGTGGTGGCAAACGAGGCGGTGGGCACGGCGGCCATCATGGTGGGCACCACGGCGGCCATCACGGTGGTGACAATGACGATCGTGGAAAATAGTTAGCAGAAGTGGTGTTTTGCAGACAAAGGCGGACGCCAGATTCATCGACCCGATAGATGTCGGGTCGATGAGTCTTAATGACTAGGACTTAGGAACTTTGGATTCGTCGACTGTGATTTCGATTTCAACACGACGATTTTTAGAGCGAGCTTCTTTAGTTTTTGCCGGGTCTACTGGATTTACAGCACCCATACCAACAGAAGTCACTGTCGGAGCTGGCACACCCGCTGCGATCAATTGAGCGCTGACGGATTTAGCACGCATTTCAGAAAGTGGGTTGTTTACCATCGCATTGCCAGTGTCATCAGTGTAACCTTTTACAGTCAGCACATTCTCTGGATATTTCTTCATGATGCTTGCCAGCTGATTGATGTTTTCTTTTGCAGCTGGTTTCAAATCGGCTTTGCCAGTATCGAACAAGATGTCGCTTTTCAGTTTAGTGATCAGACCTTGTTCTGTTCTTTTTGTTTCAGCGATTTTTGCCAGTTCTTTTTGTTGTTTGTCCAAACGGTTACCAACAACACCACCGACACCCGCGCCCAAAGCCGCACCGATCAAGGCACCTTCGTTGCGTTTACCAGTTTGGTGACCAATCACCGCACCAGCAACAGCACCAATCGCGGCACCGATACCAGCACCTTTAGCTGTGTTAGGGTTTTCTTTAGTTGTAGCGCAACCAGAAAGCATCATTGCTACTGCAGCACCGATCAGAATCATCTTTTTCATGGGGGAACTCCTTAATTATGAGGCCTTATTATCTGGATAATTTCTGTCAGAGTGCAATACAAGAATCACTGCGTCTGGTTGGGATACCGCACTAAGATTCTTGCCCTTTGCCTTCTACAAAGTCTGATTTATGCTCTTAGGGATAGCACCCATGGAAAGGGGTATTGAATGAAGAAGGTTTTAGGAGCCAGCCTTTTGGCAGTGGCATTAATGGCCGGAGCAAATGCACAGGCTGAAGATCGTTTTATCGTAGCCAGTGGCGCGGCCGAAAAGGGCTTGGACCCGAACTTGGTTCATATGAACGTCGAGGTTTGGAGCAAGGCGAATACGGCAAAGCAGGCTCAGCAGTTGGCGGCCAACCAGTTTAAGCAGGTTAAAAAGGCGTTGGATGATTTCAAAGTTAAGAAGGAAGACATTCAGACAGACAATTATTCTTTGAATCCGGAGTACGAATACGATCAAAAGCTTCGTCAGAATAAGTTGGTCGGTTTCCGCGTGGTGCAAAGCCTGTCAGTAACCTTGCGCAAGGTCGAGGATGCCGGGAACTTCCTGGATGCCTTGGTGGCTGAGAAAAAGGCCACGGATTCTGGTGTGAACGTGAACTCTTTGGCTTGGGATTCTGACAAGCGTCCTCAGGCTGAAACAGCCGCTTTGGGTGATGCGGTTCGTATGACACGCACCAAGGCCGATGAAATTGCCAAGGCCGCTGGGGTGAAAATCAAGGGTGTTTCCAAGATCAGTCATGGGACTTCGGGACCGAACCCGCCACAGCCGGTATTTAGAAATTTTGGTCTGAAAGCTATGGCTGCGGAAGCAGCTCCGACCGAACTTTCTTCCGGTCAGATCAAAGTTCGTGTGGAAGTCACAGCTGAATACGAGATCAACTAGTTTGAAAATCGAGTGCGTGGGTTAGTAAGAAAAGAACTGCACGCACTCGTTGCTGTAACTGTGTCCTTCAATAGACACGCCTTTGACGAAGGCTTTCTTTGCAGCATCTTTGGAAAGATCCGCCCAAGCCACTGGAGGCTGTGTTGCTTGCGAGCTGTGAGGATAATAGAAATGTGTCACCGCAGAAACGCCATGTTTTTGGGGACCTGCCTTCAGGAAGGGATTCTTCTTGGGGGTTTGCAGGACCTTGTCGGCCGCGTCTGTGGAATACGCCCAGAACTTTTTCCATTCGGGATGTTCGGTCGGGCACAGGAACAATTTGGAATAAGAAGACTTTTTGGACACCGCCGGGTTGAATTGGGCTTTTTTGAAGATCACACCGTGAATGCCTGATCCAAACATCTTGGCATACGCAGGGTTGGCCTTTGCGAGGGCCACACGGTTTTCCACGCCCCACGCCAGGCTTTCAAAAAGGGAAGAACCATATTTGCCACATTTTTCAAGATTGGTGGAAATACCTTCGGCGAAAACCAGGCGCGCCAAAATCTCAAAGTCAGTCAGCTCATTCTTTTTGATCAGGTCTTCATTGCTTTCATTCCCGGTGCGCTTCAAACAAGCCGGTTCCGAAATGATTTTCGCAAGCGAGATCTTGTCCTTCTTCAAAGCATCGTTGCCGCACGTGGTGGGGCAGGGCTGGGCAGACGCGGATGTTCCTGCCCAAAGAATCAAAGAAAGCAAAAGTCCCTTGTTCATGGCTATTGAACCGGGAACAGGTAAGTGGTGGTCATGGCATTTTTTTCTGTGATGGAATGAATCTCGTAGATTTCAATCACAGCATCCGTCTGCTTCAGGTTGGCCTTCAGCATATAATCATTCACTTTCGGATACACTTTCAAAGGCCCGATTCCTGGAGATCCTGTGAAAATAGCCATCACATATTTGCGTTGTGGGATTTCACCCAGTTGCAGGCCTTCTGTCAGTTGAGGTGGTTCGCCTTCCAAGATGCAGCCCACTTTGGAGCGCAGACGAGCTTCTTCCACGTCACGGGGATTGTCCAGATACTCACCGAAAGTGCGACCGCAAGTGATGCCTTGGGACTGCATGTATTTTTCAATACGTTCCAGTTGCTTGTTTACTTTGTGGTACGGACCCACATGTTCAACATAGACAATCTTGAACGGTCCTTGAGTCACTTCAGAGATTTCAACGCCACGGAAAGCGCCCAGATAGTTCGCCAGGAACAAACCGAAGGAAATCATCGCTACTGCAATAAATACCAATACATATTTCATCGTCTTAAACCCACTTGATAGAGCAGCCCATGGAGGCTGTTTGATCTTCAGAAACTTTTTCGTCTTTTAGTAATACTTGGACTGCATCATAAAGTTCACGTTTGGTGACTTTGCCGGCATCTTTCCAGGAGTCGTCCAAGCGGCCGCGATACGCCAGTTTATGATTCTTATCGTACACAAAGTAGTCTGGAGTGCAGACTGCGCCGAATTTCTTGGCGACGTCCTGAGTTTTGTCGTGCAGATACACGAAAGGATAACCTTTTTCTTCAGCACGTTTTTTCAGGTTGGCAAAAGAATCTTCCGGGTGGCTGATTTCGTCATTCGCACAGATGGCAATAACAGAAACGCCCTGCTTTTTTAGGTCTGTGCCCAGTTGGATCAGGCGGTCTTCAATCGCCTGCACATACGGACAGTGATTGCAGATAAACATCACCACCAGCGGAGAATCTTTGGCAAAGTCTGCCAGAGAATAGGTCTTCCCATCCACCGCTGGAAGCGTGAAGTCCGGACAGTTGTTGCCTAAATCTGGAAATGGAGTGAACGTCAAAGCCATATCAGCACCTACAATGTGGACCAGTTGATTTCTTTGTCACCAATAAGCAAACTGCCATCGGCTTTCATTCCAGTGTATTTTTCTTTTAGCAATGGATGTTGGTTCAGGGCTGTCAGCAACGACAATTGATCTGTCGGGCTCAGCTCTTCGTCAGAATGTGAAACAGCATCCGTCAGTTCAAACAACAAACGATCCAAGAAGCCCATATAGTCCTGCCCCAACAGAGGTGCGCCCATTGGCAGGGATTCAATAATACTTGTGGATGTTTCCACCTCTTCAGGAGAAGCCGTGACATTCAGACCCAGCCCGATGACCAAACGAACTTCGTCGCCTTGAGCGACGTTTTCTAAAAGAATGCCCGCCACTTTCTTGTCACCAATGTAGATGTCATTCGGAGCTTTCAAGTTCCACGGCAGGAAGGGCCAGGTGGTCGAGCACGCACGATAAACCGCAAGCCCAATCAGGCAGGAAGTTGTCGGCTGAGGTTTCGTACCGAGAAGGTAAGTCCATGAGCTGAGCAAAGCACTGCCCGGACGTGAATCTGTCCAAGTGTTTTTGCCACGACCGCGACCTGCTGTTTGGTGGTCGGTCACATAAAGGCACAAAGATTCTTCCATCAGGTTTTCTGCGAAGGCTTCTTCTTTTGCTAAGGCATTCGTGCTGGGCATTTCCTTTTGATAGGAAACGTACAGATGGTTGCTTTCAGCCCACTGTGAAGTCACATAACCAATGCGGATGTCAGAAACAGGAGTATCAGCCATTAGTCCTCCCACTGGAAGACAAGGCTGACATCAGCACACGGTGCAGAGTGAGTCAGTGCGCCCACAGAAATGTAGTTCACACCCAAGGCCGCCACAGAAGCCACGCGATCCAAGTTCATATTACCGCTGGCTTCGGTTTCGATTTCAGCCGGAATAACTTCCAGGGCCTTTTTCAAAGTTTCGTTGTCCATGTTGTCCAAAAGAATTCGTTGCACCTTCATGGATACGGCTTCTTTAACGCCTTCAAGGTTAGAGGCTTCAACTTCCACCGTCAGGTTGCTGTGTTCGCGCACGCGGTTGACGGCATTGGTGATGCCACCCATGACAGAAATATGGTTGTCCTTGATCAGGATCGCGGTGCTTAGGTTCATACGATGATTCACACCACCGCCATGGACAACGGCGCGTTTTTCCAGGTCACGGAATGCAGGAGTGGTTTTGCGGGTATCCAGGATCTTGGTTTTGGTGCCTTCGATCTTCTTTACAAAACGACGAGTGTGAGTCGCGATCCCGGAAAGGTGTCCCAGGAAGTTCAGCGCCACGCGCTCGGCCTTCAGGACTTGCACCAGATCGCCTTCGATTGTGCAGATGATTTGATTTTTCAAAATCTCGTCGCCTTCTTCAAAGTGCCATTTGATACGGCAGGTAGGCTCCAAAGATTGCATGGATTGTTCAAACGCCATGGCACCAGAAAGAACGATATCTTCCTTGGCTTTCAAGCGAGCTCGTCCCATACGTGGTTTTAAAGCAAGGGATTCAGTGGTGACATCGCCATTAGGCATGTCTTCTTTGATAGCTGCGCGGATGAGCTCCAGCAATGTCATAAGCGTGACCTCACAAGTGGCGGTCAACTGTATGAACTGGTGCTGACCGCTTTAGATAGACTTTTCAGTTTCGCGGAGGATCTTTTTGATTTCTTCGCGCACGATGCGCTCAGCGATCTCAGGAAGGACTTTCCAGCAAATGGATTCGATCACTTCGCGAGCTTCCTCACGGATAATCTTTTCCATCATATTAGGGTCTAAGTCCACCTTGGATTGTGTATTGGGCTTAGCATTAGAAGCAGGCTGTGGAGTCGCACCAGGAGATGTGACTTTTGTTGCACCCTTTTTGAGGGTTTCCATCATTTGATCTTTGACGGATTTTTCCACATTGGAGATGAAGGACTCTGCTGTAGGGGCTTTGGTTTTTGTCACTTCTGGAGAAGGCTTCACAAAGCTGATTTCTTCAAAGTCGCCGTCCATTTCAATGTGTGCGCCCGAAAGTTCGTCATCCTGAGGAATCACGAATTTAGAGGCAAAGTCAGCACTTTCAACTTCCGGGATTTGAATTTTGAACTTGGTCAGATCCTGATGGGCCCAGCCGCCTTCGTCGTGTTCATCTTCGCCTTTAGGGGATGTCAAGGGCACCGCAGAGAACTCTTCACCGGAAACCTCCAGAATATTGGCCTCATCAGCCTCAATTTCAGGAATATTCAAGAAGCTTTCGGACTTTTCTTCAGGCAGGGTGTAGGCTGCTTGCTCTTGTGCAGGTGTCTCTGCTTCGGCAGAAGTTTCTTCAAACTCCGGCATTTCCGGGAACGTCAGGAAACTGCTGACCGGGTTGGACTTGGTTTTTTGAACCAGGTCAGAAACAATCGAACGCAAATGATCCGCATCAAACGGTTTTTCCAAACGACGGTCCGCCCGGCATTCCACCGCTTTGGCTTCGTCGATTTCCATAAAACCACTCCACATCAAAACGACGGGAATGTGAGTTGTTTCGGAATCATTTTTAAGGTCAGCGCAAACTTCATAACCGGATCTTTTGGTTAAAAGAACATCGGCAAAGACAATGTCAGGCTTGAAGGTCTTGGTCACTTGCAATACGTCAAGACCCACAGGGACCGATTTAACTTCAACCCCGAAGTCAGACAATGCCAGTTGCATTACTTTTTTGATTGTGGAACTCTCATCTGCAAGCAAGACGCGTAAAGCCATAATCAAAGTTAAATTGGATTTCCGCCACCAGTCAAGGGTTATCGGCTACTCCGGCGAAGTCGGAGTGTAGACAAACGCGTAAGCTGAAGCAGACAGGTTTAAAGGATCAGACGTGAACAGAATCGATAGATACACAGCAGGGCTTTTTTTAGGTTACTTCGTCGGTGGCCTCTTGGTGTTTCTGACGCTTTTTACGGCTGTGGATGCGATGGGCACGATGGTGAACTACAAGGATGTCGCCCCCTCTGCGCTGGTTAATTATTACATGTATTCCTTTCCCGGAATTGTACACCAGCTGCTTCCGGTTGCCTGTTTGTTGGGCGTTATTCTGACATTGAGCAGCTTGAATAAGGCTAATGAACTCGTTGCGTTATTTGCCAGCGGGATGAGCTTGATCCGTATTACTATGCCGATGCTGGCGTTGGTGGTGGTGATTTCGGCGTTGGGGTATGCGGTGTCGGATCGGGTGCTTCCGCGCGCGACCAAGCAAAAGAACTACATTTTGTACTACGACCTGAAAAAAGAGCCACATCGTTTTTCCACGATCAAGACGGATCGTATCTGGTACCGCTCCAAGAACTCTATCTTCAATATCAAAACTTTGAATGCCAAGGGGGATGGGGCGCAAGGGTTGACCATGTACTTCTTTAGCGATGAGTGGGATTTGGTGCAGATGATCACGGCGGCCGAGGTAAAAATCCAAGGGGCGCAGTGGTTGTTGGAGCAGGGGACAGTCACCATCTTTAGCAAGGACTCAAGCTTCCCACTGACCAGCCCGTTTAAAACTAAAAATATCGTGATGGCGGAAGACTCCAAAGACCTGCAAAGCGCCGGTCAGACGGCCGATATGATGTCCCAGAAGGAACTTGAACGTTTTATTGATAGAAACCGGGATGCCGGGTTGGATACGGTGGCCTATGAGGTCGATTACCACTCTAAAATCAGCTTTGCTTTTGCGGGGTTGGTCATGTGCCTTTTGGGGCTGCCTTTCAGTGTGGGCCGGGCTCGTTCGGGTGGAACTATGTTGAACGTCGGGATCTGTCTGGCCCTGGTCTTTGCCTATTACGTGTTTTATTCGTCCGGGATCACCCTGGGGCAGCACGGGACACTGCCGCCGGTTGCAGCGGCTTGGGCTCCCAACATAGTTATGTTGGCCGTGGCCTTCCTTCTTCTCAAAAAGCTGAAACGCTGATATAATGGGGGCCTCCCGGAGGTTCCTATGATCATGAAAATCCTCACATTCCCTGACCCAAAGTTGCGTGAAGTTTCGCAGCCGGTGGACACCTTTGGCCCAGAAATCGCCAAATTGGCAGAGGATATGATTGAAACCATGTATCACGCTAATGGTATCGGCCTGGCAGCCCCGCAAGTGGGTGAGCTGGTTCGCATGGTGGTGATCGATACGCGCCCTAAAGATGAAAAGGGTCGTCGCTATAAATATGAAGAAATGACAGAACTAGAAGCTGCCGTGAAGCAGCCGCTGGTTTTGATCAATCCTGAGATCGTTAAAGGCGAAGGTAAAACCACGTTTGACGAAGGCTGTCTGTCCATCCCTGGTTACTACGAAACGGTTCAGCGTTTTGACTACATCGAAATGAAAGCTTTCGATGTGACGGGGAAAGAATTTATCGTCAAGACAGACGGTTTGCTTGCGATCTGCATGCAGCACGAAATGGATCACCTGGAGGGAACTCTGTTCATCGACCATTTGAGTTTCGTCAAAGGCAACAAAATCAAAAATCAAATCAAGAAGTACGGCTACCCGGTTAAAAAAGACAAAGAGGGTGAAGCCACAACTGCTGACGAAGAAAAGTGTGAAGTGTGAGCAAGGTCCGTGTCTGTTTTCTAGGGACGCCTGAATTTGCGGTGACTTCGTTGAAAGCTCTTCTGTCGGATGAGCACTTTGAGGTCGTCGGTGTTGTGACCCAGCCGGATCGTCCCGCCGGTCGTAAGTTGCAACTGACCCCGAGCCCGGTGAAAGCCCTGGCGCAAGCCCACGGATTGAAAGTTCTGGCGCCGGAGTCTTTGAAAGCCAATCCATTGATGCTTCAAGAAATCAAAACCTGGGGTGCGGAAGTCGCCGTTGTCGTGGCTTTCGGTCAGATCCTGACGCAAGAGTTTTTGGACTCTTTCCGTTTTGGTTGCGTGAATGTGCACGGATCTGTTTTGCCACGTTGGCGTGGGGCTGCTCCGATTCAGCGGGCGATTGAAGCCGGTGATGTCGAATCCGGTGTGACTTTGCAGAAGATGGTGCGCAAGCTCGATGCGGGCGACATCATTGGTATTCGCCGTGTGAAAATCACTCCTGAAATGAATGCGCTGGAGCTGCATGATGAGCTGGCTCGCCTGGGCGCTGAACTTTTGCAAGTGGAACTGATGGATTATGTGCGCGGAAATCTGGCGCCGACTCCGCAGGATGAATCACAAGTCACTTTGGCGAAGAAAATTGAAAAGCAGGAGTCCCAGATTGACTGGGCAACCTCTGCCAAGGCAATCGATGGTAAGGTGCGTGGCTTTGTCTATGGGCCGGGCACTTATACTTTATTGCAAGGAAAGAAGTTGAAGCTTCATAAAGTGACGCCGGTTTCTGGCATCACAACAGTGGCGCCGGGAACGGTTACGTCTGTGCATGAAGATCACTTCTCTATAGCGACGGGTGATGGAATTTTGAAAATCTATGAACTTCAGCCCGAGTCCCGCAACCGTATGCAGGTGCAGGACTTCCTTAAAGGGAATCCTCTAAAAGTAGGAGACAAACTCGGTGTCTAAACTGGTTGCGCCCTCTATTTTGTCAGCGGACTTTGCCAATCTTGAAAAAGAGATCAAAGCCATTACAGAAGCCGGGGCGGACTGGGTGCATGTCGATGTGATGGACGGACGTTTTGTTCCGAATATCACCATCGGTATTCCGGTTGTGAAGTCTTTGAAGAAGGTTTCTTCTTTGCCCTTGGATGTGCATCTGATGATCGAAGAGCCTGAGCGCTATGTGGAAGACTTCATCAAAGCGGGCAGTGATTACCTGACCATTCATGTGGAATCCACCAAAGACGCCGCAGGCACTTTGCGCAAGATCCGCGAGTTGGGTGCCAAAGCGGGCATCACCTTAAGACCGCGCACTCCCGTGGAGCAGGTTTTACCACTGCTTCCATTGTGTGATTTGGTTTTAGTTATGACGGTTGAGCCGGGCTTTGGAGGTCAGTCCTTCATGCACGATCAAGTGGCCAAGATCACGCGCTTGCGTGAAGAAATTTCGTCCAAGAAGTTGAATTGTCTGATCGAAGTCGACGGCGGCATCAACGCCGAAACCGCCAAGATCTGCCGTGAAGCCGACGTCTTCGTCGCCGGCAGCTACGTCTTCGGCAAAGACTACCGTTCCGCCATCACTACTCTTAAAAACGCTTAAAAGGTGCCTGGTTGTTTTTTCTGGCTACAACGCATCAGTCGTCGTGCTGGGCATTTAGTTTGTTTTGGGGTGCGCGTTTGTCTGGCTTTGGAAACAACCAGGCACCTTTTAAAGATTCAGCAGGGCGATGGGGTTTTGTTTTCCGTTTTCTAGGTATAGGATTTCGCCGGGGTGATCTTGCAGGCTTTGCAAGCGTCTAGCGATATTGGGAGCCAGCATAGGCAGGGCCTCGTCGAAATCCATGAAGCGATAGCTTTTAACTTCATAGAATTTGGCCTCGATGGATTGGGCTTGTTCTTCAGTTAAGTCTTCGGTTGAAAAGAGCAGTTGAAGATACTCTCCTTTGACGTCGGTGTTGGCGACATAGTCCACGGCGATCAGATCTTTTGGCACGATCTTGAGACTGAGCTCGTCTTGCACTTCACGAATCAGAGCTTCTAGTGGGGACTCCTCATATTCAACTGTGCCCCCAGGCAGAATCCAGCTGGAACTATATCCAGGCTGTATGATCAAC
Organism: Bdellovibrio bacteriovorus; assembly: GCF_041888015.1. Taxonomy (GTDB): domain Bacteria; phylum Bdellovibrionota; class Bdellovibrionia; order Bdellovibrionales; family Bdellovibrionaceae; genus Bdellovibrio. Next base: position 2,635,752 of record NZ_CP168968.1, on the reverse strand, counting down.
AGCATTTTTTTATAGAAGATCAGAGCAGCAACGCCAATACGCTTGCGAGGCAGGGATTCATAATATTCTTTGTCGTCCTTATACATAAGAACTCCTGTGTGAAAGTCCTGCCAGCTTAAGGGCCAGAGGGGGCTGGTTCGGTCTTTGCGTCGTTGACCCTTGAGCGGACTCCTCTCAGAATTTTAGGGGAGTCCAAAATATTTTTGGGTTACAAAAGGAGAAGACTTTATGAAAAAGCTCTTAGTAGTGTTGGTTGCAGTTCTTGGATTTGGGAGCGTTTCCAAAGCAGACATTTTGATTGAGCCATACCTTGGTTATGAGATGGGTAAAACCACAGATCCAGATGGGAAACTGACAGGTTCTCAATTGGGCTTGCGTCTGGCCTATAAAACTCCGGTGATGTTGTGGGTAGGCGCGGACTACACAGCGGGAGTTAGTGGAGAAGTAGATCCTGATAGTGGCAGCAAGGAAACGGCGAAAAGATCGACGCTTTCAGGTGTTGTGGGAATTGATTTCCCAATCCTGTTGCGCGCATGGGTGGGCGTTGGTTTGACCAACGAGCTGAAGGTGGATAATGCAGGCACATTCAAAGGAAAAAATGTTAAGCTTGGTGTCGGCTTCACAGGCCTGCCGTTCGTGTCCTTGAATCTTGAGTACGTCAAAGATACTTGGGACAAGATGGACAGCAATAGCTTGCTTACGGACGCTCAAAACGAAAGCTACGTATTCTCCGTATCTTTGCCTCTAGAATTCTAATTCTCAAATAAATCTAGAAACATCAAAAAGCCATTCTGCTAACCCCAGAATGGCTTTTTCCGTTAAAAGGTGCCTGGTTGTTTTTTCTGGCAATAGCGCGTTATTAGGGCGTTTGATGCGCCATAGCCAGAAAAAACAACCAGGCACCTTTCTTTGATTGGGGTGGGGGTTTTGGGCTAGGATGCGGGCTTCTTTAAGAGAGGCCTACTATGCAGATTACTGGTGAGAATATCACACTTGAAAACCTATATCAGATTGCCCACAACCCTTCGATCAAGGCAGAGCTTTCCGCTTCCGGCAAAGCCAACATGCAAAAGTCTCGTGACTACATTGAAGGTCGCATTGCTAGTGGTGAGGTGATGTATGGAGTGAACACAGGTTTTGGTGCGTTTTCTTCTGTGCGTATCTCCGATGCAGAAATTGAACAGCTGCAAAGAAATCTGATCCGCTCTCACTGCATGGGCGTCGGGGCTCCTTTCACGAAAACCGAAACACGCGCCATGATGGTTCTTCGTGCCAATGCTTTGGCGAAAGGCCACAGCGGTATCCGTCCTCTGGTGGTAGAAAAAATTCTTGAGTTCCTGAATAACGACATCATCCCGGTGGTACCTTCTCAAGGTTCCGTGGGCGCCAGCGGTGACTTGGCTCCGCTTTCTCACCTGGCGTTGACCATCATCGGTGAGGGCGAAGCGTGGGGCGCTGACGGCAAACCCGTTCACGTCACCGAATTGTTAAAAGCCAAAGGCATCACTCCACTGGAGCTGAAAGCCAAAGAAGGTCTTTCCATGATCAACGGCTGTCAGGTGATGACATCCATCGGTCTTTTGTCCTTGTGGGAAAACCGTCGCCTGTTGTGGTTGGCGGATCTTGCCGGCGCGATGTCCTTGGAGGGCTTGCGTGGCTCCAGAAAACCATTTGATCCATTGATTCAAGCCAGCCGTCCTCATGCCGGTGAAGGCAAGACCGGTCGCAATTTGATTAAACTTATGGGCGAAACCAGCCCGATCGCAGAAAGCCATGCGGTCAATGATCCGCGCGTTCAGGATGCGTATTCTTTGCGCTGTATGCCTGCTGTTCACGGCGCAGCCAAAGATGCTTTAAGATACGCGGTGAAGGTTCTGGAAACAGAAGCGAACTCTTCCACGGACAATCCGCTGGTGTTTGCGGATGCGAACAAAGTTCTTTCCTGCGGTAACTTCCACGGGATGCCCGTGGCGCACGCGATGGATTTTGCGGGGATTGCGTTGTCTTCCCAGGCGAGCATCAGTGAGTGCCGTATTTCAAAAATGATCTCCACTCAAATGAGTGAACTTCCGCCGTTCCTGACTCCGAATGGAGGATTGAACTCCGGTCACATGATTGTGCAAGTGGCAGCTGCTTCCTTGGTGAGCGAAAACAAGGTCTTGGCGCACCCAGCGAGTGTGGACTCCATCCCGACATCGGCGGAGAAAGAAGACCACGTGTCCATGGGCACGATCGCAGCCAGAAAGTTTGCGCAGATTCTGCGTAACGCAGAAAACGTGATCGCGATGGAGTTGCTGTCAGCGACGCAGGCTCTGGATTTGCTGGCTCCATTAAAGCCTGCAGCGGCGGTGAAGGCTGTGCATGAGCACATCCGCAAAACAGTTCCGTTTGCAAAAGAAGACCGCATTTTCTCTAAAGACGTCGAGGCGATCAAAGCCATGATGGTGTCTGGAGAATTGATGAAAGTCGTCGAACAAACAGTCGGCGAACTGGAATGGTAGTTTTTTAAAATCTAGCGCACTGCTTCTGTAAAAGTAAGCAGGTACCTTTTGGAGGATTTATGTCTCGTGTTGTGAAAGCCCCTACAGGGAACAAGATGGTTTGTAAGGGATGGTTGCAGGAAGCGGCTTACCGTATGATTCAAAACAATCTGGATCCGGTGATTGCAGAGCACCCGGAAAATCTGGTTGTTTATGGTGGTATTGGTAAAGCGGCCCGTAACTGGGAATCTTTCGACAAGATTTTGGAAGCTCTGAAAGAGCTGGAAAATGATGAAACACTTTTGGTTCAATCCGGTAAGCCGATCGGTATTTTGAAAACTCACGAAGACGCGCCTCGCGTTCTTTTGGCGAACTCCAACTTGGTGCCTAAGTGGGCAACGTGGGAGCATTTCAACGAACTCGATAAAAAAGGTCTGATGATGTACGGTCAGATGACAGCGGGTTCTTGGATTTACATCGGAACTCAAGGGATCATCCAAGGTACTTATGAATCTTTCGTGGAAGCCGGTCGTCAGTACTTCAATGGCAACCTGACAGGCCGAGTGATTTTGACAGCGGGCTTGGGTGGCATGGGTGGAGCGCAACCTCTGGCAGGTGTTTTTGCTGGAGCGTGCGTTCTGGCGGTAGAGATCGATCCAACCCGTATTCAAAAACGTCTTGAAACCAAATACATCGACGAAGTGGCCACAGATCTTGACGACGCTTTGGCGCGCATCAAGAAATACACGGCCGCAGGCGAAGCAAAATCCATCGCTTTGCAAGGCAACATGGCGACAGTCATTCATCAGTTGATCGAGAAGAACTTCACTCCGGATCTATTGACGGATCAAACATCCGCGCACGATCCCTTGGTGGGCTACATCCCAGAAGGTTACACTGTTGAAACAGCGAAGACTTTCCGTGAGAAAGATCAAAAGGCTTACTTGAAAGCCGCTTACGATTCCATGGCAAAGCACGTTCGTGGCATGTTGATCATGAAAGATCGCGGGGCAGTGACATTTGACTATGGTAACAACCTGCGCGCGCGCGCTCAGGAAGCCGGTGTTGAAAATGCCTTCGACTATCCAGGGTTTGTTCCGGCGTTCATCCGTCCGTTGTTCTGCAAAGGCTCAGGTCCTTTCCGTTGGGTGGCGTTGTCGGGGGATCCAAATGACATCAAAGTGACCGACGATGCTCTTCGCGAATTGTTCCCGCACAAGAAAGATCTTCTGCGTTGGTTGGATATGGCTGAAGAGCGCATTGCCTTCCAAGGTCTGCCAGCGCGCATTTGCTGGTTGGAATACGGCGAGCGTGCTAAAGCGGGCTTGCTATTCAACAAGCTTGTCGCTGAAGGCAAAGTGAAAGCGCCGATCGTGATTGGTCGAGACCATTTGGACTGCGGCTCTGTGGCCTCACCAAATCGTGAAACCGAAGCGATGAAGGACGGCTCTGACGCTGTCAGCGACTGGGCATTGCTCAATGCTCTGGTGAACACCGCATGCGGAGCGACTTGGGTCAGCTTGCACCACGGTGGTGGCGTGGGTATGGGTTACAGCCAGCACGCGGGTCAGGTGATCGTGGCGGATGGAACTGAAAAAGCCGCCCGCCGTCTGGAGCGTGTTTTGACAGCCGATCCGGCAATGGGTGTCTTCAGACACTTGGATGCGGGCTACGAGCTGGCAGAACAAGTGGCCAAAGAGCGCGGTGTTCGCAGTCTTTGGATCTGATTTTTTAAGTGATTTTAAAAGGCCTCTCGGTGTTATGTCGGGAGGCCTTTTTTTTGCCCATTTTTCAACGGAGCCTGTGTAACAACACAAAGACCTGTCTTCGTCTTGCCATCATCTGCCAATAGTTTGACGATATTTTCATAGAGATTTCTTTTCGCTCGAGGAGGACCTTTTATGAAAGCAGCCAAGCTCACGGGACTGATTCTTCTTGCCTCATTCTTCCATCTTCATGCTCAAGCCCAAGCACCGGATGTTGTGCGGGTTGGGAATCTCAAGTTTGCTCACTATGGAGCCATCAGCTACATGAGTGAGTTCTGCGGAAAGTACAATCTGAAAGTCACGGAGCGGGTTTTCCCCAAGGGCATCGACATCATGCCCGCCATCATCGCCGGAGAGATTGACGTGGCTGCCAGTGCCGCTGATGCCGCCATTGCAGGGCGGGCCGGCGGCGTTCCTATTTATGCGGTGGCAGGTTTTGCCGAAGGCGGCGCACGCATCGTGATTCGTCCGGATATGCCCATGAAGTCCGTCAAAGATTTTAAAGGGAAAAAAGTCGGTGTGGCTCGAGGTGGTGCGCAGGAGTTGTTGTTGTTGGCGGAGCTTGCCAAACACAACCTGACTTGGTCGGATCAGAAGGGGAAAGATGTGCAAATAGTCTATATGGCGTTTGCAGATTTGAACCAGGCGTTACAGGCAAAAAGTATTGATGCTATGGCGCAAAGTGAGCCGCAGGCCTCTCAGGCCATCAACAAGGGCTTTGGGGTTGAACTGTTAAAGCCCTACGACACCCCGATGGGTGAACCTATTCGTACTTTGGTGATGACAGAAAAAATGTACAACACCAAGCGCCCTGTGGCCGAGCGTTTTATGAAGTGCTTTGTGGAAGTCACCAAGCTATTCATTGAAAAGCCAGAGGTTGCAGAAAAGTACGTGATCTCCAAGATGTTTAAAAATCAGATCACTTCGCAGGATTTTAAAGATGCCATCGGCAATTCGCCTTACACCTATGATTTGACGGCAGAGCATATTCAAATCACCACGGACTTCATGCAAAAGTATGGTGTGGGTCGCATGCAAAAACCTCCGAAGGCCACGGATTGGGTGAAGCTGGATCTTTTGGCCGAGGCCAAGACTGCTTTGGGAGTCAAATAGATGGCGGCCAAGAAGAGCCTGCTTTCCCAGCTTAAAGGTCTTTGGGTGCCGGCCATTGTCGTGATCGTTTGGGAGGCCGTGGTGCGTGCAGGCTGGGTGAATCCGCAGGTTCTGCCAGCACCGTCGGCTGTACTTATTAAGTGGTACCAGTACCTGATGCCGCTGGAGGCCTATGATCCTTCTCAAGGCTCGAAGTTTGCGTGGTACTTTTCCGGAGAGCTTGTGCGAGATCTTTGGGAGAGCTTTTATCGGGTGCTTCTGGGGTTTGTGATCGGGGCGGGGTTGGCTCTGCCATTGGGACTTCTGATGGGAGCCAGTCAAAAAATCTATGACTATATGAATCCTCTGGTTCAGGTTCTGCGTCCGATCCCGCCGATTGCCTATATTCCCTTGGCGATTTTATGGTTTGGATTGGGTAATCCCCCTGCCGTTTTTCTGATTGCGCTGGGAGCGTTCTTCCCGGTGTTAATGAATACGATTGTCGGGGTTCGCGCAGTGGACAGCATTTATATTCGAGCGGGCAAAAACCTGGGCGCAGGGTCTTTTTTGATGTTCCGAAAGATCATCGTGCCAGCCGCGATGCCTTACATCCTAAGCGGAGTGCGTATTGGTATTGGTACGGGTTTCATCTGTATGATCGTGGCGGAAATGATCGCGGTGAACAATGGCCTGGGCTATCGCATTTTAGAGGCACGGGAATACTTTTGGTCGGACAAGATCATCGCCGGAATGTTTTCTATCGGACTTTTGGGGCTTGCCATTGATACGGTGGTCAGTCGTTTGAACAACTATCTGCTGCGGTGGCATCGAGGTTTGGAGTAATGGCAGATCAGGAACAGATTCAGATCAAACATGTTTCCAAGGTTTTTAAGGGGTCCGAGCAGGATGTGGTGGCCCTTAAGGACATTGATTTCAATATTCCAGCGGGACAGTTTGTCTGCTTGCTGGGGCCGTCGGGCTGTGGCAAAAGCACGCTGCTGAATGCGATTGCCGGATTTTCTCTGCCGTCTGAAGGCAGCGTGATGGTCGGGGGGCAGGAGATTTTGGAGCCGGGACCCGATCGGGGAATGGTCTTTCAGGAATACGCATTGTTCCCGTGGATGACGGTGGAAGAAAACATCGTCTTTGGTCTTAAAATAAAAAAAGCAGACCCAGAACAGATTGAAGCAAAATTGCAGAAACTTTTAAAAACCTTGAAGCTGACTGATTTTCGTCGTCGCTTTCCCAAGGATCTGTCGGGCGGGATGCGACAGCGTGTAGCGATCGCCCGAGTGCTGGCATTGGATCCTCCGATCATGTTGATGGACGAGCCTTTTGGTGCCTTGGACGCCTTGACCCGCCGAAGTCTTCAGGATGAGCTTTTAAAAATTTGGAGTGATTTGAAAAAGACAGTGGTCTTTGTCACTCACAGCATTGAGGAAGCAATCTATTTGGCAGACCGGATTGTGGTGATGAGCTATCGACCCGGAACGGTGAAGAAAGACGTGAAGGTCGAAGTTCCGCGTCCCCGCAATCCCGCAGATCCGGATTTCAACAACTTGAAAAGGGAACTGTCACAGCTGGTAATGGAAGAACAAAATCGTTTTGAAAAAGCAGTCATGGGAAGCACCGGGGATTAGTCGTCGGCTACTGCCGGCAGAGATCGGCTGCTGCCGGCAGAGCTGCAGAGCCGGAGGCTCGTAAGCTCAAGCAGCATTAATCGTCAGACGAAAGCGTATTGGTCGTGACCCGGCTGCGGCTGGCTTTTTTGATTTTGCGAGAGAAGTGAAAAAAGATCATTCCTAAAAATGAAAAGACCAACCCCAGTGCAAAGGTGGTTGAAGTTGCAACCAGAGCCAACTGCAGAAAGTCCTTTACGGAAGGGGCTTCGCTGTAAGAGAGCTTCAAGCAATTGCGGATCAGCAAAGGCAAGATGTACCCTAAAGTCAGCAGCAATGAATTTTCAATGACGTGGATAAAACGACGAGCCAGCAAACCATTCATGATAAATAGCAGACACAGAAAATTGACGGAATCGCCGATCACTTCCCAATCGACGGCTTGATAAATAAGGACCAACGACCCTGAAAAGAAGAGGGTGTAATAGACCCACAAGCTTCGGCTGTGTAAGAAGGAACCACTTTTTGTCATGAAAAAAGCCCTCTGGGTTTAATCTTAACAGAGGGCTTGTGGATTGAAATATTGTGACGGATTCTTAATAAGGTCCTGGACCTTTGAAGGGTCTTACTGGCACAGACATTCTTTGAATCGGCAGGACAGAATCTTGCCGTGGTTGTTGTATTGGAATTCAAAGACTTTGTTGTCGTGCTTTTCCAAAGAGACCGAAGTTTTGTCGCGCAACAAAAGTTCGGACTTCACTTCATGGCGAGTGACTTTACCCAGAGCCAACAACGATTCCAGAGTCTCGTCACCCTTCAAAGCCAGACGCTCGGGATATCCTTCGGCGTCCAGTTTGAAGAAACGCATTTCAACGCGGTTCTTGGCATTGGTGTTGTCGGCCGTGATCAAATGCACGCGACGGAAAGAACCGTCGGGCAGGGTCAGATGATAGTTTTCCAAAGAGATTTCTTCTTTGGCAACGCCCACGCTTTTTTGCAGGTATTCCATCAAAGCTTCCGGTGTCGCCACTGCTTGTGCGGCAACTTCCGGAGCACAGCTTTGTAAGGACGTCAGAAAGTTGTCCTTGCCAGAGTCAGCAGAAACGGCCGTGTCACCCTTTTCCCCCAGGAAGCTTTCGTCAGCCCCCGTGGTTTTCGACGGTTCCGGAGTTGGATCTGCGGCCGATTGACCCTGCATCACTTGCAAGGCTTCCTGCTGCTTTTGATGGAAAAGGATGTGCAGGAAATAATAGTCCGTTGCAATCCCTAACAGGAAAAGTGCCAATGCCCACAGAAGCCAAGTGCTCAGTTTAGTCGATCTCATAGTTCCTTACTATTCCTGATTTAAGTCTGGAGCCCAATGGTCCCATGACTGACAGCTTCTTGCACGCTGCGAAGGTCCACGAACTTCACCCCAACGGTATTCTCCACCTTCGTGAGGATTGTTGGAAATCAGACCCAGGAACAGACGACGTTTGAATTCCGCCAGATCCATAGTGCGGCCTGGAAGGTAAGCTGTCGAACAAACAGAGGCGGCGGTGATGGATTGAGTTCCCATCTTAGAGGCTTCCTGTGCCACAGACAAATTGATGGCTGGGAAGATTTTATCCAATTGGGCTTTTGTTCCCGCACTCAATTGATTGCCACCATTGATTTGCAGGATTTCGCGATAAGCGCGACGCAAGGACATGAAGTCGTCAAAAATACGACGGTCACGATTCGGTGTGGAGTAAGTGTCGTAAGTTGCATAGTCCATGCACTTGGAATTGCGCTTCAGGTAATCAATGCCTTCGTTGATAGAAGTCACACGACCTGTGAAGCCTTCGCAGGTGGTCTTCATCAAACGAGCAATCAATTGATCGTCAGTTTCTTGGCGCAAAGCCAGACGGTTTTGCACGTAACGAACCCATTTGTTCAATGGAATTTTGAACTGCTCATCGCTGTAGCCCGGAGTTTGCCATACAGGTTTATTCAACGCAGATGCCGGTCTCCAGTCGCGGAAGCCTGCACCACTGGAAGCTGTGTAGTCACCTTCAAAAACCCAGTCTGGATTCGGCCAGGACTGGCGTTCTTGCAGACCATAACCGGAGTTCGCGCCCACGACAGAATTGTAAACCAGATAAGGCACACCAATTGGCAGGATCTCTTTGATAGTCCAAGAGTGGTGATTCTTCTTTGTAGTCGCCATCAATCCGCCGGAACGGATGGTGTTACGGCTGATTGCCACAGGATAAGTGTCATTCGGTAAAGAACGAGTGCTCATCGTATTATAGATGAACAGAAGGAAGTTACGAACGCGGTTGATTTCGCTCTGACCGTCCCAACGGCTCATTTTGTTAGAGATCGTTTTACCAGATGCTGTTGGATCTTGTGATACGAACGGCAGGCGGTTTTCGTAAGCAAACACGATACGCATGGAATAAACAGTGTCAGCACAGTCCACGCGAAGGCCATAGTACGGATTGCTTTGGCCGTTTTTCAAAGACTTGCGAGAGAAGAAGTCTGTACGCCATTCCGTGCGAACCCATTCCGCAAAGCGGTCTTCGTAGGCCGGGGACCATTCATTGACTTCGGTCCAAACCGCAGCCTGAGCTGACATTCCGAAGAACATCATTACAGCAAAAGCGAAATTACGCATATAGCCTCCTTGAAGTGTTACACCGGGGCAGGGGTATATTGCTGAGAGGTAAGGATCAATGGAATTATTATACTGCGTCGTGTGTCATCTCGAATTTTGCGCTGAGCGACATTAGTATGCCGCGTTATCTATGCGAACAATCATTAAACTCATACTTTTTGCGTCCGTTTTCGCTCTTTTGTCGTGTCAGGCAAAAGAGCAGCTTGTGACTCGAGAAAGCCGTCTTTCTGAGGGGCATGAACTGATCGATCAGGGGCGCTACAATGAGGCTGTCAGCTACTTCAAACAGTTTGTACAGGAAGACCCTCATCCTCATGTGAAGATGGCTCTGGCGTCAGCCTATGCGGGGCGGGCGGGGATTCGCATCGAGAAGATCTATACGTTTGTGGTTCTACGGGACTTTCAAACCGAGATTGTGCCATTGGTGGGGCTTCCCCTGGATCAACAAACGCAACATCTTGTGAAGTCGTTGTCGCAATATGCTCGACACTGGAAGAAGGTGCCCTTGCTTTCAGAACGGGGACGGGATGATGTTTCGGCTGCTGTGGCGGTACTGGAACAAGAGTCCAATTCGGGAGCCCGGCTTTATTCGGCGGTCCTTCGTTTGGTTCTGTTAAGATCCGTCGTTGAGCAGGGGCTGCAGTCCTGGGGGCGGCTTCAAAAACACGGTCTGTGCTCTGATCAGCTGCAACCTTACTTTCAGTGGATGATTGATCTGACGGACACATTGATCTTTATCTCGCGAGATCTTCAACAGGCCTTTCCAGATCAGAAGAAAGAATATGCCAAATACGAAGCCGATCTTATTGCTTTCAAAGCAGAAGCTGAAACCGTTCCCTGGCCGCAGGAGAAAATATGCTTCTAAGAGCTTTTTTAAGCATATCTTTATTTATGATGGCGTTGTCTGCGGGGGCCGCGACTTATTCCCCGGCCTTGCGTGACGGTGGCAGCCGCTTTCTGGTCAGATCTTTGGGAAGTGTCTGTTATTCGATGGACAGCTTTCGTCGGGGACTTCCGTGCAATCCTGCGTTTGTCGCCAAAGAAAAGGCCCCGCGCTTTGATGCCGACCTGATGTTGGGAAGTAACATGGAATATCTGCGGGAAGCCGAAGAGCTTTTAGACGGCAAAAGTGATGAGCAGGCCGTTGCGAAACTTTTTTCCCGTCGCGAGATGGTGGATGGCGAGATCTCTGTCGAAGCGTCCTTTCAACGACCTACCTGGGGCATCTCGGTAGAGCCTTATCGTTTGGTGTATGTTTATCAATTTGAAAATGCGGCTCTTCCGATGGTGGATATGATTGCTTCGGAAGAACAAAGTATCAAGGCTCAGTTGGCAAGTTTCACATCTGGAAACTTCTACGCGGGTCTGCAATTGCGCTATACCCACATCAAGTACATCGGAAATTCATTTTCTGTCGCTGAAGCCATGGCGGGGGATAACGAAAAACTTTTTGAAATTCACAATCAGGATATTTTGTATGTTGAACCAGGTCTGCTTTACGCCTGGGAGGACGCCGTGTGGGAACCACAGATTTCTGCCATGTTGTCGCAGTGGGGAGTAAGTTCTAAGAAATCCGAGCAATATCCCATCCGACCCCAGGGGCTTTTGGGGGCGTCAGTGAAACCGGTGGTTCCTTTGGGTTTGCTGGAGGTCGGTGTGCAATTTCAAATTCACAATGAAACTGAGAATTTTCAAGACGCGGTGAGAGCGGCGATCACTTATCAATTGGGTCTTTTGCAAGCAGTATTAAGTGGTTCTCAGTACGATCAGTCTGCGGGTTTCCTGGCCACCTACAAAAACTTTTCCACCGGACTTTCTTATTGGAGTGAAAAACAGAATAAAAGCGTCTTTATTCAGTTCGGGGTGAGCTTGTGAAGTTTTTCTTGTTAATGATGATACTTCTGCTTTCCAATCCGTCATGGGCGCTTAAGCGAGAGGTGGCTTATCAGGGGACCGCCAGTTGGACGGAGTTTCGTCAGCATGTTCTGCATCAGCAGCAGGAAGATGAAAGGGCCGGAGTCGCCTATATGATTTCAGGGGCCGCTGCCGCGATAGGCGGGACGATCGCTTATCAGCAGTCGGAAGAAATCTTCAGCCGCACAATCTTTGCCATCACTTCCAACTTGGGGTTGGCAGCGATAGGACTTGGGGCGACTTATTATTGGACGGGGAATGAACTGGATTCCTTTTATTATGCCATCGAAGGCTCATCCTTAAGTCTAGCTGAACGCAATGAGGTCCTGCAAAGATTCCTGTTCAAGCAGCAGGAAGAAAAGCGCAAGGCCAAATGGATTCGCGTGGCCACCCACGCGCTGCTGGCCGCCGCCAATATTTATGGAGCGACTCAAGAAGAGAATAAAGAGATCAGCTCAGTTTTCTATTTCCTCGGTGGAGCCAACGCTCTACTGGCCGTGACCTACACCTTTTAGGTTTTTACTGGACTTTCGTTCATTCAGTTTTCAGCCAATTAAACAGATAAGAAGTTGATATTCCACTTGATAGGAGAAGCTAGTGCGACATTCAAGTACTTCTTTCTGGTTTTCCACATTCTGTTGCTGTGTGGCCTTTGTCGGCTTTGGCTGGTATCAGATTTCGTTGAATGAATCTCCGGAAACGGCAGGGACGGCTGATTTTGCATCAAAAGGTGCTTTGGAAACAGCAGAGCAGTGCGGGCCAGCTCGAAATTATTTTGCTAACGATCTTAAGAAGATGTCTGCTGTGTATGCAGGCAATCGCTCACGAGCGCAGCTTGGGACCAACAATCCTCCTAAAGAATGCGTGTCATTCATTATGCAAAACTTCATTCCTTTGAATGTCAAGTCGGGCGCTATTGCCCAGTGCCGGGGTGCCAAAGGGGAGCTGTTGTCGTCGCCAACCAAAGGTGCCGATAGCTTGGGCTTCCAGCCTCCGTGTACCACAGAGCCTTACGTGAACAGTGTTTACAATGCGCTGGTGGACGTGGGTGATTGTTTGAATATTCCTGTCAAAGAGCTTTTGCCAAAGCTTTATAATGAAAGTGGTCTGCATGTGAACACGTTGGGCGGTGGCTTTGACGCTGGCGTTGGGCAGTTGACGGTCAGTGCACTGAAAGAAGTGTTCGTTCGTTATAATATGGATGTAAAGCAACCTTCCACCTTGGACTGGTATATGAAGGAAATTGCCAAATCCAACAAAGAATCCTGCAAAAGAATCGTAGCTGAAAAAAGCGCTTACACTCTGGAAGTTCCTGCCGGGAAAAAGTTGTGTCTAGTTGGCGAATCTGAGGGGGCGGACTGCTATACTCCCTGGTCTTCGTCCAACCGTTGTGTGGTTATGACGGTGCCGTCCAACCCACTTCGGAATGTGCTCTTCACGGGGATTTTTTATCGTACGATGCTTAAAAATGCGACGGGTCTAAGTTACGGCGCAGGCAGTGATATCCTGAACGGTCGCATCTACAGAGAAGGCGAAGATTTGAATGGCTATATGGGTAAAGGCAACTATGTAGAACGCCTGCGCGCTTTGGGTGCCACTCATGCCAATTTGAATGTTATTAAGCAGATCCTGGTGTCATTGGGCTTTAATGCCGGTATTCAGAGCGGAAAGATCTATCTGGATAACTACATCAAGCAGAGAGAAGAAAAAAAGAAATATATCAAAAACGAAGATATCGACTTCCAAAATGTTAGCACGGGCAAATGGGCGATCGTGACTAATCTGCCGACGTTCTGGCGTGGTCTGGGTTCTGAGGAATCCGTTGAGTTCGACAAGGCGATGACCTCCCTGGAGGTTCTGCGTGAGCTGGGTGTGGATGTGGTGAAGGCTCAAAAGATGTACAAGGATCTTCGCCCTCACGTGCAAAGAGAAGTCAAAGCCATCAACGGCAATGCAAAACTGGATGAGGATTCTAAACAGAAAAAAATCAATGAGCTGAAGGTGAAATACGACAAATATCGCCATCCTCTATTGAGTGCCGTATTTGCCAAGTCTGATGAATTGACTTTGCCAGAGTATATGAGAATTGCGCATGCCTACGCGATCATCACCAACCCGAATGCGGGTGGTGCCCCTGGGTATCTGAGCTTTGTTGCCTCGAAACATAAGCAATTGGAAAAAGAGATGGGAGTTAAAGTATGTACAGCAGACCAATACTTGCAGTTCTAGGTTCAGTTTCAGTAGTTTTGCTGACATCGGCTTTTTCATTCCATGCACGAACACCATTCACAGGTGGTGGTGAGGCTGGTCCTGCCATGAAAGTGGCCGATGTGGTTCGCAGTGTTGATGGAAGTTTGAATGTGCTTAATCGACAAGTTCATTCCCGCATGCCAGCAAGTGCCAAAGTGGAGATTCTGAAACAAACTCTGTCCACGATTGAAGAGGTTCGTAAACAAAACTCTTTGCAGTCGGTGGATAAAGAGGTTTATTTGGATTATTCAACGGCGTCCTTGGAGCATGTTGCAACTGACAGTGATTTTTCTGTCGCAAAATGTCCCGAATATAAAGCCCGTGTTATGATCGACTTTGAACCCTATGCGGAGCATCGTCCGACGCACCCGGCTTTAAAAAGATCCTATGAAATCATAGAAGGCATCTGTTCTTAAGGCAGGCTGCTGAAAAAGGCCCATCCGACTTCGTTGTCGGGCGGCCTTCTCGCTCCGACGTGCATTGAGCACGCCTGCGCTGCGAGGGCCTACTCCGCCTTGCGGCTGAACCTTTTTGACCAGCCTTTATTTTTGTCTTACTGGGCCTTCTCGGTCACCTTACCATACAAGCTAAAATAGACGGTGTGCTAAAAAAGAGGGCGCCTTTATTTGTTTTTCTTCACTATTCATAATTAAAAAATCACCAGTATTTGGATTGCCACTGCCGTCGAGATTGAAAAACTTGGCATAACATAAGATAAAGATGCTGGAGGTAGTTATGAAAACGGTCGTCTTAAATATGGCAGTCTTGGGCAGTCTTTGCTTGGGGGCCACTTCAGTTTCTTACGGGGCTGGAGGGAAAGAGATCGCTATCTATAGCAACCGCAGTGTCCGTCAGCAAGTCGACACATTGGCGGAGCTTCTGGAAAAAGAAGTGAGTAAAGCCAAGAATAACCGGGATCGTTTTAGAGCCACGAATCGTGTGGTGGGTCAGATCAAAAGTCTGCGAGACAATAGTGTGCCTCAAGGGGCGCAGGACGAAGCGCACATGGATTTGATGGTCTCTATTCTGGAATCCCTGCCTTCTGAAAAGAGCTTCAAGAAGAAGGATTGTCCTAAGTATGAAAGTGATTTACTAAATCAATATGAGCCAACAGCAGAAGACGTTCCTCAAGAGCCCGCAGTTCAGCCAGCCTGGAAGATTCTCAATTCTTTGTGTCAGTAGATAAAAATATTTGGGGAATTTAATTGAAAAACCCACAGTCGGTGACTGTGGGTTTTGTTTTTGCTGCTTCATCTGAGTCGCCGGCCGGCGATTCAGCTCTGCCGGGCAGGGCCCGAAGCACTGCCCGCTGTCGCGGCTACATCTGGCGTTGGCGTTTTTCAACCGCAAGGGCTGCTTCACGTACAACTTCAGACAAAGTAGGGTGGGCGTGGAAGGATCTTGCCAGATCTTCGCTGCTGCCACCGAACTCCATGCAGACGATCACTTCGTGGATCAGTTCAGACACGCTTGGGCCGACCATGTGGGCGCCTAGGATTTTGTCTGTTTTCTTATCCGCGATGATTTTTACGAAACCTTCAGTGTAGCCTTTCGCGCGCGCACGGCCGTTGGCCATGAACGGGAATTTACCCACGTTGATTTCCATGCCTTTTTCTTTCGCGAATTCTTCAGTGATACCGACAGACGCAATTTCCGGGTGAGTATAGATCACACCTGGAACCGTGTCGTAGTTCACGTGACCTGCACCACCAGCCAGGATTTCTGCCAATGCCACGCCTTCTTCTTCCGCTTTGTGCGCAAGCATTGGGCCGGCAATAACGTCACCGATGGCATAGATGCCCGGCACGTTGGTTTGATAGTGTTTATCCACGATGATGCGACCTTGAGGGTCTTTTTGGATGCCCATTTCTTCGCAGCCAACGCCCGCAGAGAATGGTTTGCGACCCGTGGAAACAAGCACAACATCCGCTTTCATGGAGGATGCTTTACCATCAGTCAAAGATTCATAAGTCACTTCAACACCGTCGTTGCCAACTTTAGAACCAGTCACTTTCGTGGAAAGAAGGAAGCTCATGCCTTCTTTTTCCATGGATTTTTTAAGCACGTTCATGCAGTCCTGATCCATGGTGCCGCCCAGACGGTTGGCATATTCGATCACAGTGACTTTGGCGCCCAGGCGCTGCCATACCGAACCCAGCTCCAGGCCGATCACGCCACCACCCACAACGATCATGGACTTTGGAACCTGATCCAATGCCAGTGCGCCGGTGTTGGAAACGATACGTTTTTCATCGTACTTCAAGAACGGCAGTTCCACAGGAACAGAGCCGGTTGCGATTACGATATTCTTGGTCGTCAGGATTTGAGTGTTGCCGTCAGCACCTTTGACTTCCACTTTGCCAGCGGCGACGATTTTACCCATGCCGTTGAATGGAGTGATCTTGTTCTTTTTGAACAAGAAGGCGATGCCTTCGGTATTTGTTTTTACAACCTTGTCCTTGCGAGCCTGCATGGTTGGAAGATCCAAATCAACTTTGGACACTTTCACACCGTGAGCAGCCAGGTCGTGCTGAGCCGCTTGATAGTGCTCAGAACTTTCAAGCAGGGCCTTGGAAGGGATGCAACCCACATTCAGGCACGTGCCTCCGTAAGTTTTATCTTTTTCAATCACGGCCGTTTTAAGACCCAATTGAGCTGCACGAATGGCCCCTACGTAACCGCCGGGACCGGAACCAATAATAATAAGGTCAAATTGAGTGTCTGCCATGATTATACCTCTAGAAGCAATCTTTCAGGATCTTCGACAAGTTCTTTGATTTTAACAAGGAAGCTCACAGCCTCTTTGCCATCGATGATACGGTGATCGTAAGTCAAAGCCAGGTACATCATTGGACGGATTTCCACTTTGCCGTTGATCGCCATTGGACGATCCAGGATTTTGTGAAGGCCCAAGATAGCTGACTGCGGGAAGTTCAGAATCGGCGTGGAAAGCAAAGAACCGAACACACCACCATTGGTGATAGAGAACGTACCGCCACCCAGATCATTCGGAGTGATTTTACCATCACGGCCTTTTGCCGCCAGATCGCGGATCGCCAGTTCAATACCAGCCAAGGACAGTGTATCCGCGTCTTTCACGTTCGGAACCATCAAGCCCTTCTCGGTGGAAACCGCGATACCGATGTTGTAGTAGTTATGGTACTCAATATCGGTGCCGTTGATCCATGCATTCACAGCAGGGAAGTCTTTCAGCGCCTCAACAACAGCTTTTACGAAGAAGCCGTTAAAGCCCAGGTTCACGCCATATTTTTCTTTGAACTTGTCTTTGTATTTAGAACGAAGCTCCATCACCTTGCCCATGTCCACTTCGTTGAAAGTGGTTAGTAGAGCTGCCGTGTTTTGCGCCTCTTTCAGCTTTTCGGAAATACGCTTGCGGATGGTCGTCATCGGAACAAGCTTTTTGTCGCCTTGCTTGGACGCGGCAGCGGGCAGTGCTGGAGCGCCGGCCGGCGCGGAAGCTGGAGCAGCTTTCGGAGCCGCCGCTTTCGCTGCAGGCTGAGCTTCAAGAACGTCGCCTTTCGTCAGGCGGCCGTCTTTTCCAGTGCCTTGGATCGCAGCAGGGTCCAAACCTTTTTCATTTACGATTCTGTTAACAGCAGGGGACAAGTGAGCAGAAGCGTCCTTCCCGGCGGCAGCCGGCAGAGCTGCAGCACCGGCAGGTGCGGAAGCTGGAGCAGCTGCTTTAGGAGCTTCAGCGGCAGGAGCTGCTGCGCCCGCTGCCGGTTTTGCGTCTGTATCAAGAGTTGCTACTGTCGCGCCGATTTGAACAACCGCACCCGCTTCGCAGCCTGGGTTGATAGTCAAAACACCGTCGTTTTCCGCGACAACTTCCACGCTGGCTTTGTCGGTCTCAAGAAGCATCAAAACTTCATTGCGTTTTACAAAGTCGCCGGATTTTTTAGTCCAACTGCCGATGGTTGCTTCTGTGATGGATTCCCCAACCGCGGGAACTTTAATCTCTTGTTTCATGGCAACGTCCTTTTTTAAATCTTTCTAAAAATCAAATTACTCACTACTTCAGCTTCTGCGGCTGCCGCCGCGCCAGCTCTGTCGGCACGGCCGACTACTTACTGAACACAGCTTTTACGATTTCAGCTTGTTCGATTTTGTGTCTGTAGTTTGAACCTGTCGCTGGAGAAGATCTCTCCGGACGGCCCACATATTCAAAGCCCAGCTTCAGGCCGGCTTTGGATACGACATCAACAAACTTGAAGTACACGTTTTGGAAGGCACCCATGTTTTTTGGTTCTTCCTGAGCCCAAACCAAAGTCTTCGCTTTCGGATAGGACTTCAGAACTTCTGTTACCTGTGTTGCAGGGAACGGATAGATCTGTTCCAGGCGAACCAAAGCCACGTTTTCTTTTTTGGATTTTTCTCTTTCTTCCAAAAGTTCGTAGTAAAGCTTACCAGACACGAAAACGACAGTGTCCACTTTGGATTTATCGATAGTGTCAGCAATCACTTCCTGGAAGCGGCCTTTTGCCAATTCGTCAATTGTGGAAACGGCACGTGGATGGCGAAGCAAAGATTTCGGAGACATCACAACCAATGGTTTGCGGAAGTCTCTGCGAACCTGACGACGAAGAGCATGATAGATCTGAGCTGGTGTCGTCAGATTCACAACCTGCATGTTGTTTTGAGCACAAAGTTGCAGGAAGCGCTCAAGGCGGGCAGAGGAGTGCTCTGGGCCCTGACCTTCATAACCGTGTGGCAGAAGCAGAACCAGGCCGCTCATTTGCTGCCATTTGGATTCGCCCGCAGCCAAGTACTGGTCGATCACGATTTGCGCGCCGTTGACGAAGTCACCGAACTGAGCTTCCCACATCACCAAGGATTGTGGATCAAGAACGGTGTAGCCGTACTCGTAACCCATGACGCCGTATTCAGACAGGATGCTTTCAGCCACCAGCAATTTTGCTTTAGGGTTCAGGTCTGCCAATGGGAAGTAAGCTTTGCCATTTTTGAAGTCGTACATACCGGCATGGCGGTGAGTGAACGTGCCACGCACGCAGTCTTCACCAGTCAAGCGAACGTTGGTGCCTTCGGAAAGCAAAGAGCCATATGCCAAAAGTTCGCCCATACCCCAGTCGATGTTTTCTTTTCCAGCGCCCATGGCTTTACGAGCTTCCAGAAGTTTGATCAGTTTTGGGTGCGGAGTGAAGTCAGCAGGGTAGCTGCCAATTTTCTCGCCGATTTGCTTTAGTTTACCCAGATCGAAAGTGGTGTCTGCGGACTTTTCGAAATCAGCATCTTTGGCCTTGCGCAAACCCTTCCAGTTGCCCTCGAACTTGAAGTTCTTAAGTTTAGGCGGATTCTTTTTTGTTTCTTCAAAGATCTTTTGCAAACGATCCATCGCCTGGTTGTACAGGTCCTCGGACGCTTTCGCATCCACGGAGCCTTCGGCAGCAAGTTTTTTTGCAAACAGCTCGCGAACAGTCGCATGAGTTTTGATCAGCTCATACATCTGCGGCTGGGTGAAGGCCGGTTCGTCCCCTTCGTTGTGACCGAACTTGCGGTAGCACAGAAGGTTGATAACAACGTCTTTGCCGAATTCCTGGCGATAACGAAGAGCGATATCCATCGAGCGCACCGCGCTTTCAACGTCATCACCGTTCACATGCAGAACCGGCACGAAAGTCATTTTTGCGGTATCAGAAGCATAGCGGGTGGAGCGGGTGTCTTTGCCGCTGGTTGTGAAGCCAACCTGATTGTCGATGATGATGTGAATCGTACCACCGGTAGAGTGAGAGTGAACTCCCGCCATCTGCAAAGTTTCCTGAACGATCCCCTGACCGGCAAACGCCGCATCCCCGTGGATCAGAACTGGAACAACATTCTTTTTGCCGGAAGCGCCGATTTGATCCTGAGCCGCGCGAGCCATACCCAAGGCAACCGCATTTACAGTTTCCAAGTGAGAAGGGTTGTAGGCCAAAGTGACTTTGCAAGAACCTGTCGCTGTTTTCTTTTCAGTGACATAACCCAAGTGGTACTTCACGTCGTTGTCGAAATCTTCGATCGGCTCGGCCAGCTCCAACGGACCGTTGAAGTCGCCGAAAACGTATTCTTCTGGCTTGCCGAAGAAGTTCACCAGAATGTTCACACGACCACGGTGAGCCATGCCAACGTAAACTTCCTGAACCTGTTGAGTTGATCCTTTGTTCACCAGCGTGTCCATCATTGGCAGGATGGAATCAGCACCTTCCACAGAGAAACGTTTTGTTCCTACGTAACGGGTGTGGACGAACTTTTCCAAAGTTTCTGCTTTAGTCAAAGAGGCCAGCGCATTTTTCTTATCATCCAAGGAAAGCTTCGCTGGATTGCCTTCAAACTGCTGAGTCAGCCATTGAACTTCTTTCGGGGACGCATCAGCGGCTTGCAAAGAAAGAGTTCCGCAGTATGTGGCTTTCAGGTGGTTGATGATGTCGCTCAAAGTGGCGTTGGCTTTTCCGATCACGGAACCGATTTGGAATTTCGCTGTCAGATCTTTTTCTGTCAGACCGAAACGTTTCAAGGAAAGAAGCTCGCCAGCTTGAGGAGTGTACAGAGGATTCAGGTTCGCTTCAGTGTGTCCATCAGCGCGATAGGCTTGGATCAGTTGGAAGACAGCCAGTTCTTTGTCGGACATGCCGAACTTGCCACCTTGGGCAAACTCAACACCTTCAAAAAAACTTTTCCATTCAACTGCCAGTGAATCCGGATTCGCTTTGAAATCAGAGTAGAGTTGTTCGATGTATTCTAGATTTGCACTGTTGATGCCACTGTTGCTCACGATATAACCTCAAACTTCACATTGGTTGAGCGGGCGGTTAAACAAACTATCTCTGCATTTCTCGTCGTCGACGTACAGAGAGTACGCCTTCCTCCTGATGCCTTGATATAGTTTGTTTAACCGTCCGCTAGCGCTCGCTAATTTTTCAAAAAGTTGGGGATTTGACACGTCTTAATGCGCAGCAAAACGCCCAGCTTTTGATGTTATTTAAAACGCTGTCATGATAGCTCTTTTTCTATCCAAAATGAAGGAGTTTAAACGTGTATAAGTTGGTGCTAATTCGACACGGCGAAAGTGTGTGGAACCAGGAGAATCGCTTCACTGGCTGGCAGGACGTAGATCTTTCCGAGAAAGGTCGAGCGGAAGCTCTAAAGGGCGGTAAAGCTCTTCGTGAAAAAGGCTTCAATTTTGACGTTGCATACACAAGCGTGCTCAAAAGAGCGATTAAAACTCTGAATTTCGTGCTCGATGAGGTTGATCAGGTGTGGCTTCCTGTCCACAAAGATTGGCGTTTGAACGAAAGGCACTACGGAGCACTCCAAGGTTTGAATAAGGCCGAGACTGCGGCTCGTCATGGCGAGGAGCAAGTGAAAATCTGGCGTCGTAGTTACGACACTCCGCCACCCCCAATGGAGGTGACTGATCCTCGTCACCCAAGCCACGACCCCCGATACAAGGGTGTTGATGCCAAACTTTTGCCTAGCAACGAGTCTTTGAAGGACACCGTTGCTCGCTTCCTGCCGTTGTGGGATGGCACGATCGCACCTGCTGTAAAATCAGGCAAAAATGTGCTGATCGTGGCTCATGGCAACAGTTTGCGTGCCTTGATGCAGCATTTGGAGGGGATGACTCCTGACGAGATCATGGGAGTTAATATGCCGACCGGGATCCCAATGATGTATGAGCTGGACGCCAACCTGAAGGTTCTGAAAAAGGAATTCATCGGCGATCCGGAAGAAGTGAAGGCGGCCATCGAAGCCGTCGCCAATCAAGGCAAGGCCAAATAAGTGTTCCCTGAAGGCTCCGAGAGGAGCCTTTCTTTTTTGTCATGCGGGTTTGATACATAAAATGTTTTGAAGTGAGACAAAACTCACTCTGCTGAGTCATCTTTCCCCTGTCTTTTCTTAAGTTTGATACGATTAATGTCGATACAAGAGACAGGAGAAACCACTGTGAAATCAGTCCGTAGGGCACGTTCTGTCTTTAATAATAGGGGAAGCGCTTTCGTCCAGGCTCTTGTGGCTGTGGGCGTTGTCGGCGTTATGATCTACTTCCTTTCTCCGACGGTCGTTAAGCATAGAACCCAAGTCACAAAAACCGCATCGATCATCACGGCGCGATTGGCGCTGCACTCGATGGTCGATTACACTCTGTTTGGTATCCGCCAGCGCTGGTGTTTTTCTGAGTCCTGGATGCAGGAAAGCTGTGGAAAAAGTGTCCCTGCAACAGCTGTTGAGTTGTTAAATCACCCACGCTCTGTTGAGCGTCTTCTGATGAAGAAAGAAACCGTCGCATTCTTGCGAGTGATCGGTATTGCTAATCCGGATAAGGTTCCGGTTTCAAAAATCCGTCAAAGAATCAATATCGAGTCATT
The DNA here is from genome assembly GCF_041888015.1 of Bdellovibrio bacteriovorus. Lineage (GTDB taxonomy): Bacteria > Bdellovibrionota > Bdellovibrionia > Bdellovibrionales > Bdellovibrionaceae > Bdellovibrio. The sequence continues at coordinate 2,613,609 of NZ_CP168968.1, read as the reverse complement.
CTCTGCCTTGCATCCGGTTTACAGAATCATAGCCGATCTGAAAGGCTACACAGTAGCTGCCATTGATGTGGAGATTTCGCGCGACTTGCGTGCTTCGATTCCGGAGTACGGGCGGGAAGTGTATCTTCGTGTCGATGTGAGTTTGCTGGATCGAGGCGGCAAGGTCATTGAGGTTGGGTCCAGCACGCTGAAGACAACTTCCTATGTCGGGGTTTATCCTCGCGAGGTCGGAAGCTTTGCTGTGATGGTGGCCGGAGATCTTTATCTGGATAAAACATCCAGTGCGACGTCCGGTCTTAAGAAGGGTGATGCCATCATCAAACAAACCGGCTCACGTCTGGCAAATATCAAGTATCCGGGATTGGTCTTCGAAAGCCCGGTTTTCGTCAACGGTTCTGTACATCTTCCGATAGCGCCCGATTCAGGGATTGATCTGGAGGGCGGTGATACGGTGTATACTCCTGTTACCTTTAAAGACAAAGTTGTCTTGGGGGATGGGCCGGTCATGCGTAGCGGGCAAGAATTTAAACCACGCTACGCTGGTCAGCAGAATGACCAGTTCTGGGCGCAGATTCGTCAGTTTGGTGGATTCCAAAAAGGCGTCGAGGTCGATGGAGCCCGGGATTTGGGATTGGATTATCTTTCAGGCTTTGCTACTGGCGAAACAGTGAATGCCAATCTTATGGCGCAATGTCTGCGCCATGAAAAAATCAAATACGAACTGGCGAATACCAATAACAGCCAATTGACAGGGCAGTTGTTGCAGCAAAAAGGCAGCAAGTATAATTACCGTTTGGCGTTGACCGACGGAAATCTTTTTACTGTTCAGAATAAAGCCGTTGAAAAACCGAATTCCGTCGATAACTGGTGGGGTGTCAGAGATTTGTTGAAAGACTTTTCGTTGAGCCAGGACCAGTTGGCGGCAACTCGGTATAAGGTCAAGTTTGGCAACATGTATATCCAGGGCGAGATTCCGGCAGAAGGCTCTGTGACCTTGGAGCCAAAGATTGATCTGCGTCCTCTGGAAAAAAGTTTAGAGCGTCAGGTCAGTCAGGCAGAGTCTGATGTGAGTAGCAGCCAGTCGCGTCTGAATCAGGCGGCGCGCTCTGTGGAAAGAGCGGCTCGCGATGTGGAAGATGCCGAAAATGATGTGGAAAGAGAGGAGCGTCGCAGTCCGGTCGATAAAGATCGTCTGGCACGAGCGCGTTCTAACTTATCCGGCGCGCGCAATGATCTGGCTCAAGCCCGTCAGTACAAAGATCGGATGGAAGCGGAGCTGGACGCGAACGAGAAAAAACTTAGCGCCACCCGTACGCAGCTTAGCAAGGTGCGTGCAAGTATGGATGTTCAGCCTAAGATTCATCTGACGATGAAAAAACCAATTAAGCCGGGTGATGACGATCCGAAGAAAAATAATTCCAATGCATCCTTCCAGGATTTGGATATCAGCTTCGATAACGCTTCCATGCTGGTCAACACCATGGGAGAGCGCCTGCCGGTTTCTATTGAATTAGAAGCCTATGATGTCGGGTATTACAGTGGTCGAAATCTACGGATTGGGAATGGTTGGGCTTCCAACAATAAAGGCTGGTTGGTCTTTGAGCCGGATGGTGCTGATTTCAACGTGGCAAAGCGTTTACAGGATTCCTCAGGTAAAGCCAAAGACGGCTATCCGGAGGATATCGATCCGTATATTAATTTGGACAGAGCCTGTGAGGCGATGGGTGAAAGTTCATCGGCCTTTGGTGGATCTGACTGGTCCCAGTCGTTTGCATCATCAGCTCGACAGTCGTGGTCGTTTACCAATAAGGCGGAAGAAGCTAAAGACTTTATCTTCGACAAAAACAATGCTCATTGGGAAACGGGTGGCGTTAGCACGGCTGCGTTCCATGTCGTGTCTCTGGCCAAGACCTGCTACATTAAATCCGATGCAAACTTTGTATCTGGTTTTATGAATTGCGAAAAATTAGTCATTGAATCCAGAGACAAACCGCTCAGAATCGTCGGCAGCTTTATTCTGGCGCAAGGCATGTCCATAGACGATTCGGCTTATCGCAGCGGCATTCGCTGGAGTACGATCTATCATTCCATGGCGACTTATGAACTGCGTAAAGCCGGAGTTCTAAAAGGCAACAACAGTGCAGACTGTTCGGTGATCAACAGATATCCGGTATGGCATCCATACCCAAGTATTACTGACGTTTCTAACCTGTACAGATGTAATGCCATTTCTTTGCGTGCAAAAGCAGATCCGTTCCGTTGGACCGCTGTGGATCCGGATTGTGGCTTCATTAAAAACAGCAACTCGACAGTTTGTAAAAACCGTCTGGTGCGGTTCTATGTCTTAGAGATTTCACGGGAGTCCGGCATATGAAGTCCCTCATCCGAAACCAACAAGGTATTTCTATTCTCGAGGTCTTGTTAGGACTTGCCATGCTGACGTTGGTGGGGTCCTTCTTTATTTCAGGAATTCTGAGCATGAAGAAAGTGGCTACGGACAGTGGCGTGAAGAATTCCGTCTATAAGCAAATCAATGACGTCATCGAGAACATCCGACCTAATGTGCGCATGTATCAGATCAACTATTTCACCACAGACAAAGAACGTGAAGCGGCGCTGGCTAAGGACAAGCTGCCCATGGCCTGGGGGAATGGGATGATGGCCACAGCCAAGGATTGTCCCGGCTGTCCGGGGCGCTATGGTTTTACGATTCAGGCCTATCCCGGCATGAAAGGCTTGTATCTGGTGACGGTCCGTTTGACACACAAGGATTGGTCGGACGGTACAGATAAAAATGGCAAAGCTGCCAAGCTCACACCGGCTAACTATGGCTCGGTGGATTATCAGTTTGTGGTGAATGCACAATGATGAAGAATCAACGCGGTTTTACTTTAGCAGAAATGATCGTTGGTGTGGCCCTGATGGGAATCATGGGCATGGTGGCGGCGTCGTTCTTTGTCTTTACGGCAAAGACGAAGACCGAAATTACCAATGAGATCGAAGACAAAGTTGACAGTATTTTGGCTGAGCGCATGATTTTGAGGGATTTAAAGAACTCAGAACCTTCATTCAATAATCTGACGGTCCTGGACGACTATGGGCGCCGTTTCTTCGACTTTGTTTCGGATGCCTCTGAAACTACGGTTGATAACTCTGAACGCAAGCTGACTTTGGAGCCTGGGCGTCGCAATGAGCTTATATTTGTTTCAATGGCCGAACGAAAGGGTGGGACGATTCTGTACACTCCGGCGTCAGCCTATGAAGTGGGGAATCCTCCTGCGGACCCAAGACAAGCGGCTTCTTTGAACTTCGTGTCCTTGAATAGAAAGAACGAAGTGACTTTTGCCAACGATAAAATCTGGATCACTGGAAATGTGGTGATGCTGGATACGCCAACTACGGTGCGGGAAATGACTTCAGCGGGTCCTGATTACTCCAAGCCCGCGCGTTCGCCGATTTTCCTGGGGGTGGTGGCGAACTCGGGGGCCAGTCTTCTGGTACGCCCGAATCTGGGAAACCTCATCGACATGACAAACCCAATGTATCCTCATGAGACAATTACCAACGAAGATAAGTTCTTAAGGGATATACCGCCAATGGGAGGTGCTGCTCCTCTTGTGCGCTTGAAAGTTGTTAATATAATCAAGTATTATTTAGCCAAGGATCAAAGCGGGAAGCAAATCAACCTGTGGAGATCGGTTTACGGATTGCAGGGGTTTGGTCAAGGTCAGCTGTTTGCATATGACGTGCAAAAAGTTGAGTTCTCTCGTAAGGACGCAAAGGATTCTTTGATTTACTTCAAGATCGTTCGTCCAGAGAAGAAATAGCTTGGATATTTAAGGGGAATAAAAGGGGGCTTGTATGTTTATGCGTAAAGGGCTTTGCGCCGCCGCAGTATTAGTGGCATCGGGCGCAGTATCTGCTCAGACCGAACAGCAACCAGCAGCGGTGAATTCCGGCGCGGGGGGCTCGGCAGGATTTCAGGGGGTCGTTCTTTCTGGCCAGGCTACGCGGGCTTCATCTGATGGGGTTACCATCAATGTGGCGAATACGTGCTTTGGTACAAATCTTCGTCACGTCTCGAATCCAATCTCCCCAGCTTCGGACATTGAAATGCAAATCACCATGAACATTAAAGGCGCTATGAAAACCTATACGGTGGTCTATCCGTCTGACGTTGTGATGAGGGCGGGTGATTCCAATGTAGTGGTAATTAAGAGTGATACGGTGAAGGCCAGCTATGCTGGAAACAATGTCAGGATCGTTTTGCCGATCAACTTTAATACGACGGTCGACGAACAGGGAAATATCTCAGACGACTTTGAGGCCAAGCTTGAGGCCATTAAATTTAACCAAACTTTTGCTCCTGGCCGCGCCTTGCAGCAGTATATGGGTTATAACGGCCCACTCTCCGCGACAGTTTACACCAGCGGCTCCAAAGACGGCCGTCAGTACAGCATCTCGGCGTTCTTCCCGGGTGAAAACGGCTATTGCGGCGGTTACTTCTCTCCGCTGATGGTCTTCTTCGATGATAAGCTTCCTCAATTCTCTGCTTCTGTAGATTTCCCATTGAATCCGACAGGCAAGACCATGTGGCCAGAAGCCGGTGCGCCGGGTGCCTTTATCGCCGTGGATCGTAATGGCGATGGTCTGATCACAACCGAAGATGAGCTGTTTGGTAATCAAGGTGATAAATACAAAAACGGTTTTGAGGCCTTGCGCGAGTTCGATTCCAACAAAGACGACGTGATTGATAAGAAAGATAAAGACTTTGCGAAATTACTTCTGTGGTTTGATAAAAACGGCGATGGCAAAGTGCAAAAAGGTGAGTTGGTACCATTTAAGTCACGCATCGAATCAGTATCATTGAAGTACGATGCCTCGGCTGTAGGTTCCGTTGCCGACCGCGCGGAAATTCGCGAGAAGAGCACCTTCGTCTTCAAGGAAAAAGGCAAGAAGAAGGAGGGCCGCGTGATCGATATGTGGTTCTCTCCGAAAATGAAATAGTCCAGTTTTGAATAACAAAATTAGAAAGCCGGAGTGTGTAAAAGCACTCCGGCTTTCTAATTTTTGACAGATCAGATTCCCGGTCGTTGACCCACAGTCTGATAGGGCCATAATTCAGAAAAAAGCAAAAAAGGGAGGAATTATGCCGATGCGTTCTTTGGCGCCTTGGAACAGCCAGCGCCGCTTGGGGTCCTCGGACCTCTTTAATCAGTTCGAAGACTTTATTAGTGATTTTGATCGGGGATTGGGTTCAAGTCTGGCGCGATCAGGGATGGATTTTGCGCCTGCTGTGGATGTGGAAGAAAAGGACAATGTGTATCTGGTGACGGCAGATTTGCCTGGGATGAAGAAGAATGAGATCAAGGTGGATCTGTCTGACAATGTGCTGACGATCTCTGGGGAACGCACTCGTCAAAGTAAAGGCGAAGGTCGCTATACGGAAAGATCTTATGGTCGGTTCCTAAGATCCTTCACGTTGCCGACGCAAGTGAATTCTGAAAAGATTGAGGCTCATTTCGAGGACGGTGTGCTGCATATTTCGCTGCCAAAGGCAGAAGGTGCGCGCAGTCATAGTATCAAGATTATGTAGGGCCAAGATTTTAGCTTGATCCTCGGGACCCATGTGCTTGAATAAGTGCATGGGTATTCTGCTTAAAAATATTTCGACACTACTGACCTTGCAGGGAGCTTCCGCCAAAAATGGCCGCCATATCAAAGAGGAAGATTTGGGGATCATGAACCAGGCTTCCGTGGTTATGGATAAAGATAAAATTGTCTGGGTTGGTCCGCATAAAAAGCTTCCTAAAGAATGGGCCAAGAAAAAAGGAATGCGTGAACTGGACATGAAGGGCAAAACCGTTTTGCCGGGCTTCGTGGAATGTCATACACACTTGATTTTTGCCGGGGACCGCGCCGCTGAGTTTGAAATGCGCAATCAAGGGGTGAGCTATCAAGAGATCGCTGCGAAAGGCGGCGGGATCTTATCCACCATGAAAAAAACACGCTCATCTTCATTGAAAGATCTTGTGGCGACCGGGCAGAAGCGGGTGGATCATTTTCTTTCTCAAGGTGTTACAACCCTGGAAGTCAAATCGGGCTATGCCTTAAACCTCAAAGATGAAATCAAGGTGCTGCAAGCAGTGCAGGAACTCAAAGGTCCTCGCACCGTCAGTACGTTCCTGGGGGCTCATGCCTTGCCACCGGAATACAAATCCTATGAAGAGTACTTAGCTTTCCTGGGGGAAAAGGTTCTTCCCGTCGTTGCTAAAAAGAAATTGGCTCGTCGAGTGGATGTGTTTATTGAAAAAGGCTTCTTCCCAGTGGAGGCTTCTGAAAGGTATCTGCGCCGGGCTCAGGAGCTGGGGTTTGAAGTCTTGATTCATGCGGACCAAATGTCTTTAAGTGGCGGCAGTGAAGTGGCTGTGCGTATTGGGGCGCTTTCTGGGGATCATCTGCTGCAGGTGGAAGAAAAAGAAATCCGCAATCTGGCAAAATCCGAAGTGACGGGAGTGCTGCTGCCGACAGCGGATCTTTACACGAAAACAAAATATCCTCCGGCACGTGCGATGATTGATGCCGGAGTGCGAGTGGCCCTGGCGACAGATTTTAATCCCGGCACATCGCCGACGCAGGATTTGAATCTTGTGGGGCTGCTGGCGCGCTTGGAAATGAAGATGAGTTTGCCGGAGGTCATCGCGGCCTACACCGTCGGTGCAGCTCACGCCTTGAATCTTCACAAAGAGATTGGCTCTATCGAAGTTGGCAAATCTGCTGATATTATGGGCATTGATCAAGAGTGGTCGTGTCTGTTCTACAGCGTAGGAGAGGCGGCCGAGAAGGTCGTTTTCTCGAGAGGAAAGAAGGTTTTTGATTCCTTAAGTTAATCTGATGCGTCAGAAAATTTAAGATTCTTAAAATTTCCTTTGAATTAGGGAGGGTTTTCTTCCTAGTCTTGGGTTGTGTCTGTGGAGGGGGAGCTACAACATGAGATCGTCATACACCACTTTAATGCAGTCGAAGTATTTTAATCCTGCTTTTAATAGTGCCATCTTTGATGGTCCCGTGCGTATCTACTTTGCCCAGTTCCATGAGGCACTGGCGCTCAAGATCTATTTCTTGATTCAACAAAAGCTCACGGCCGAGATGGCAAAGGCCAAGGAGATTTCCAAGGCTTCGGGAGCCAACATTCTGGTGATGGTCTATCCAACAGAAGACAGCTTCTTGTTGTCCTTTGAAGACGCGGCCAAGCACATCGGGCCTTTGGAAGTTGAAAAGTGGCACGATGACGTGGTAATCGGCCTGCGCGGTCCTATTGAAGATGAAAACCTCGACCTTTTGGTTGAGACTTTGCGTCTCACAATGGAAAACTGGCGTCCAGCCCCTGTGGTGCGCACTACCTCTCCTGCGGAAGTGTGATACAATCTGAAACATGAATAAACGAGGTCAAATCGTGGTGGAGTACGTGCTCCTCCTCGTCCTAGCCGTGAGTCTTGCTGCTTTGCTGGTCAGTCGACTGGTGAGCCGCAATGCCGATGACCCCGGCATCCTGGTCGCGAAATGGCATAACATCTTAGAGGTTATCGCCGACGATCTCCCTGATGGGAAATAGCTAGAGGAAGGCGTTGCCGCGTTTTTGCAGCTCTTCTTCGATGGCAGTCTGCATTTTTTCCTGAATATCCTGAGCGATTTCATTCATCAAATCAGAATCATTGACGGCTTCCGGCTTATAGGGAAGTGCAATGGGCTCTAGAAAGCGAATGCGCCACTTTGCGGGCAGGGGAATCACATTCAAAGGCAGAGGGATGACGGTGCCTTTCAGGAACTTGGTGAATTTTAATTTCTTCAGATTGATATGGGTTTCCTCTGCGCCCAGGACAACCACTGGAACAATGGGGCATTGCGCTTCCAAGGCCATACGGACAAAACCACGTTTGAATTCCTGCAGCTGATAGCGCTCAGAGGTGGGTTTGAAGTTCCCTTGCTCACCTTCGGGGAAAAGAACGATGGCATTTCCTTTTTTCAGAGCATTCACACCATTTTCATAGGTGGCTTCGGTAAAACCCATTTTGTTGGCGGGAATGGCCGTGGTCTCGGTCAAAAACCAAAAGTGGTGAGTCAGGACCCGCGGAACACGTTTGGCTTCCTGTTGGACAATATGCCCCAGCAAGATGGCATCAAAACCGGAATAGCCGGAATGATTCGGTGCTAGTACAACGGCGCCTCGCCGAGGAATGTTTTCGACGCCCTCAATCTCCAGACGGAAGTATTTGCGCATGATTTCCAGAAGAAAGCGCGGCAGAACACGAAAAATCAAAGTGTCGCGATCCAAGGAGCGCAAACCAAAAATTTTTTCGTTGGGTTTCTTCAGGAAATTCTTCATTATTAATACATCGATTGGAGAATGTTTATGTCTTCTTTTATCATGGCCATTGACCAAGGGACAACCAGCTCAAGAACTTGCATCATCAATCAAGCCGGAGGTCTTGTCGCGGAGGCGCGTGAGGCCTTCAAACAGATTTTCCCCAAGCCCGGCTGGGTGGAGCATGATCCTGAAGATATCTGGTATTCCACGCAAAGATCCATGCGGTTGGCATTGGAAAAGGCGGGTATCAAGGGCTCACAAATCCGCACTATTGGTATCACCAATCAGCGTGAAACAGTTATGCTGTGGGATTCACAAAGTGGCAAGGCTTTGCACAACGCGATTGTTTGGCAGTGTCGTCGCACGCAGGAGATCTGCGAGAAACTGAAGAAAAACAAAAAAGAAAAAATGATTACTGCCAAAACCGGATTGGTTTTGGACCCGTACTTCTCTGCGACCAAGATACAATGGTTGCTTAAGCACGTTCCCAACGCGGCCAAAAAGGCTCGCGAAGGGCGTGCTCTTGCGGGAACAGTGGACAGTTTCCTTTTGTGGAAGTTGACCTCGGGGCAGTCGCATAAGACAGATGTGAGTAATGCCTCACGCACGATGCTGATGAATATCCATACCGGGTGGTGGGATCAGGATCTTTTGAAGCTTTTCAGCATTCCAGAGGGAATTCTGCCAGAGATCTGTCCTTCCAACGCGGACTTTGGTGTGACGCAAGGATTGGGGTTCATGCCCGATGGTATTCCGGTGACCGGGATTGTCGGGGATCAGCAGGCGGCGTTGTTTGGACAAACTTGCTTTGATGTCGGTGATTCCAAGTGCACTTTCGGGACTGGAAGCTTCCTGCTTTTGAATACCGGAAAAAAAGCGGTGAAATCCAAGAACAAACTTTTAACGACCATTGCCTGGAAACTGAAGAACCAAGAAATGACTTATGCGCTTGAAGGCGGAGCTTTCGTCTGCGGTGCCGCAGTTCAGTGGTTGCGTGATGGATTGGGTTTGATTCAGCAGTCGTCAGATGTTGAGGCGTTGGCGAAGACCGTACAAACCACCGAAGGGGTGGAGTTCGTCCCGGCGTTGACGGGCTTGGGTGCGCCTCACTGGCGGCCTGAGGCTCGCGGTGTGATTTGTGGTTTAACTCGTGGAAGCACCAAGGCCCACATTGCACGTGCAACCTTGGAAGCGATGGCTTTGCAGAACGTGGATATTCTAAATACCATGCAAAAAGATCTTGGCAAAAAACTGCGTGGGGTCCGAGTTGATGGCGGTGCCGCAGCCAATGATCTTTTGATGCAATTGCAGGCGGATTATTGTGGTGCGAATGTGGTTCGTCCCAAAAATCTGGAAACCACAGCTTTGGGAGCAGCCTTCATGGCGGGCCTGGGCGCTGGGGTGTGGAAAGACTTAAAAGAAATCAAACGTGTCTGGAAGGTGGATCAGGAGTTCAAGGTGAAGATGGCTCCGAAAGAGCGCAAAGCCCGGTTGCAAAAGTGGGCTGAAGCTTTGGAGAGAGTGTAACGCATGAACGGTCCGGGTGCTCAGGCAATCTTTAAAAAAGTGGCTGTGTCTGAAAAGAAGCTTCTGTTTCGGGAGATCGCCGATGACAAGCTTCAGCTTTCGATGAAAGGCTCTGTTCATGAAGAGGTCTTTCATTTGATTGCTGTGCAGGTTGATAAAGATGAAGCCTTGCTTTGTCATCATACGGCGGATTCCAAGGATGTCACTGCAGCTCAAAAAGTGGTGGTGAATTTTCCGTTTAAAAACGAGCGCTATTTTTTTCAAACAGAACTGTCTTTCAGCGTTGGTTGGGCCGTTTTAAAGACGGATGTGGATTTGTTTCAACTGCAACGCCGGGCCAACGCGCGTATTGATTTGCCGCCCAAGTACGAGGCCATCTTTAGTATTTTGAACCATAGCAGCCGGGTTTATTTCATTGAATCCCGCGTGAAAGATGTCAGTGCCGGAGGGCTAAAGATCGACTTTAAAGGGGCTGTGCCTGAACTTAAAATCGGTGATCGCATTAAAGGCGCTCTGCGTCTTGGGTCTCGCCGCGCTATGGAGTTTGAGGTGGAGGTGCGTTTTGCCCAGAAACGGGAACAGGCTGGGGAGACCTTCCAAACAGCGGGCTTGCAGTTCTTAAACGTCAATCAGATGTTAGAAACGCGCTTATTGAGTTTGATGATGGATCTTCAGCGGGAGTTGTTCCTGAAGTACCCGAAAAAAGATGGAAGATAGATCCGACGAGTCAAAAATGGTGCCATTTTGTCCGGCATGAATTTTGGAAAGACTCCTATGTCTGATTAAAAAGGAGTCTTTATGAAACTACCATTGATGTCCGCTCTTTTGGCCGCAGCTGTTGTGCTGCAAAGCCCGTTTGTTTCTGCGCAAATCCGCCCTGATCGTGGCAATGATGATCGTCGCGAAGATCGCCGTGGAGACAACCGTGATGATCACCGTGATGATCACCGTGGCCCAGGCCGCTACGATGATGACCGCCGCGATGACCGCCATGGGGGCATTCGCCCTCGTCCAGAACCACGTCCGCCGGTAAGACCGAATCCACGTCCTGATCCGTATCCACATCCAAATCCTCGTCCAGAGCCATATCCAAATCCGTATCCTCCGCACAATCCATATCCACCTCCAGGCAATCACTATGGGGAATCCAGTGTACAGTTTTATGGAATCAGTCGTCGCAGTGGTGGTGAGTGGTTGCGTGTGCAGTTCAACTATGCGGCTTACGTGGACTATGTTCGTGTGAGTGTTTACCGTGCTGGTGTTCAGTTGCATGAGACTTATGCGATCACTCAAAGTGGACGCCGCATTCAATTGCATCGTTTAAGCTACACAGGCACTTTCTACTCTGGTTTGACGTCTGAATATCTGACAGCCGGAGAAAGAATTGTAGCGATTGATATTCGTGCTGAATCCATGGGTGGCAATGCGGACCTGGATGTGCGTGTGTCATCCAGCTATGGTGCGCCTTCTATTTACCCTGTTCGTTACTAGTTTAAGAAAAAAACTGGAGGCCCTTTAGTGGCCTCCAGGATACCAAATCTTCGTATAGGATTCTTCAAAAGGAATCCGGCCTTCCATCTCTTTTAAAGTATGTTCGTCCAAAGATTTCTTTGTCACTTCGATAGGGTCACTGACATAACCGCTGGCGGAAAGCCCGGCAAAGGCCCGATTAAGCTCATCAGCGATTTGCCAGCCTTGAGCACGTAAAGGCTCTGCAATCGTTGCGACTTGCTGGGAAAGGCCGGACTTGATTCGAGTCAAAGCTGTGACGGATCCGTCTCCGGCAGAAATATTCACAATCTCTTTTCTGCCAATTTTCTTCAGTGGAAAGTTCATGTGATCGAAGTAAATATCGTTGATTGCCAGCGTATGAGTCCACTTTTTGCCAAATTTTTTATGAAGAGTTTCGACAGCTTTTGGGGCTTCCTGATCGGCATTAGATATAGGTAAATCCAGAGTTGCCAGAACTGTAGCCTCTTTGGATTCCTCCAAAATCTTTTTCATGCGGTCGGTTTTGGCCAGAGCAATGGAAAAGTGGCTGTCAGTAATTAGGACGACCCCGGCTTTACGTGGGCCGAGCTTTTTCACTAAGAGGGCAGATCTTTCCGCGACGGCCAGTGGGTCCGTGGTAATATTCGTAAAGAGCAGTTTGGACGGACCGGGTTTGGCAGAGGCATGCCATCCAAGCACTCGGATTCCGGCAGCTTGAGCACGTTTAATTTCCTCAGGATAGTCTTCGGCATCAAAGCCTCCAAGGATCAGGCCGTCCACTTTTTGTGATGCGGAATGAACCAACTGCTGGCGAATGAGGGCCGGGTTTCCTTTTCCATCAAAAATATGGGCCCGCCACTTAAGGACTCGTACAGCCGAAAGAAAGCTTTCGCTAACTGCACTGGTACCACCATTTTTTAGGTCTGAGGCAATGAAGTGAATTGTGCGAAAATCCTGTGCTTGGGGGCCCGTTGTCGGGCCAGCCCATTTGGCTTTGTCCGGATGATGTGCCTGTGAGGCTGATGGTGTAAAAAGCAAAAAAGCTGCGATGGAGGACAGGCAAATAATATGGCTAATCATTGTCCCCAGCATACATGGTCATTATGCAAATAACCATTTCATTGAAGATTACAATGCGCTCAGGAAAGTGAGGTTATTACTTAAATTGCCACCCTGAATAGGGGGGATGACTTAAGGGTCTCGACGTTTGAACTGCTCCATTTCACGCATTTTTTCTGTCATATTTTGCAGGCGGTCGGTGAAGGACTTTAGCATGCATTCAGCCCAAGTCGGAAGTTCAGACAGAAGTTGTTGATAACCTTCCTCTGACACCTTCACAAGAACGACGTCGGTTGTCGCCTGGGCTGAAGCCGACCGTGGCATTTTAGAGATCAAAGCGAACTCGCCAAAGGATTCTCCGTCGGTGATATCACAGATGTGGATGCGCTTTCCCATTTGATCTTTGGTAAAGATATTCACCACGCCGGATTCGACGATATAAAAGTGATTTTCGATATCACCCTCAAAGAATATATAGTCTCCAGGCTGGTAGCTTTCTTTTACAATAGCGCCCTGATCTTCCATGTCAGAATCCTCGCAGTCCTACTTAATTATTTTATTCAGATCATGGACATTTTTGACAAATGAAATTTTCTTGTCCTTAGAAAGCTTCACTTCTTCCAGATGCCTTTTGTTTGAGAACGGAATCACAAAGTGCATAAAGCCCAGCTTATCGGCTTCGCGGATTCTTTGTTCGACAAATGAAACCCCACGAACTTCCCCCGTTAAACCGATCTCGCCAAAGAAGCAGGTTTTTGCATCCAAATCCCGACGTCCTTCTGTAGATAGAACCGCGGCAGCCACCGCAAGATCTGAAGCTGGCTCCACCAGCTTTAATCCGCCGACCACATTGATGAAGATATCACTGTGAGCCAGGCGAATATCCAAGTGGCGATCCAAAACAGCCGTTAACAAATGCAAGCGATTGATATCAATCCCCAGCGCTGTTCGGCGAGGCATGGCCATCGGGCTCGACAAAGTCAGGGCCTGTACTTCACACAGGAGCGGTCTTGTTCCTTCCATTGACGCGAACACGGCCGAACCGATCAATTGGTCTCCGCGTTCTTCCAAGAACAACTCTGAAGGATTGGAGACTTCTTCAAGGCCGCGCGAGTTCATTTGGAAAACGCCCAGTTCGTGAGCGGCACCAAAGCGGTTCTTCAAAGCACGCAACAAGCGGAAGTTGTAAGAGACATCGCCATCGAAAGACAGCACGCAGTCCACCATGTGCTCAAGCACCTTCGGACCGGCGATGCTGCCATCTTTGGTGACGTGACCAATCAGGATCACCGTAATACCTTCTTGTTTGGCAAGGCCCATCAGGTGACCTGCGCACTCTCGAACTTGGGAAACCGAGCCCGGAGCTGCCTGCAAATCAGGCAGGAACATGGTTTGAATGGAATCGACAACCAGAACATCCGGTTTTTTGAAGCGTGCCAGTTCCATCACAGTCTGTAGGTTGCTTTCACAGCCAATTTCAATCAGAGGTGAACGGATATCCAAACGGTGAGCGCGAGACCCGGTTTGAGAAACACTTTCCTCGCCGGAAATATAGAGAACTTTGTGTTTGTTCTTGGCTAAACCGCCAGCCATTTGCAGCAAAAGGGTGGACTTGCCAATCCCCGGAGATCCCCCCAGCAGAACGAAGCTGCCTTTAGCCAAACCACCACCCAGCACTCGATTGAGCTCTTCATAGCTTGTATCGAAACGGTCTAATTTAACCTCTTCAAGTCTTTGGTCTAGGGTGACTGGCTTGGAGGCGGAAACGTCCCTCTCCGGAGAACCAGTGGACCATCCTCGAGTCTTGACCTCGGGCATCTGAAGCTCTTCGACGTAGGAGTTCCACGCGCCGCAGTCAGAGCATTTTCCTTCCCACCTTGGTCTTTGGGCCCCACAATTTTGACAGGTATAGATCGTTTTAGTTTTCGATTTTGCCATAGATATTCGGTATCATTATTAAATGACAGAAGCACCTGAAAAACGATTTGGGAAGGGGCTTCTTTTTACAAGGACTGTACAACTTTTCGTATCGGAGTGGCGGACATGAAAGTCTCCCTGAAATGCATTGTTTTTTCTCTTCTGATGGGGCCCTTGGCTGGTGCCCAGACAACTAAGAATGATCTTGAACCCTTCAAAAAGGCGCTGGAGCAATTTCGTGCTTCTAAATACGAAGAAGCCATTCCGGCATTTCAAACAATTTTAAAAGATAAAACTTCACTGGAAGAATACGTGCGCTTCTATCTGGGCCAGTCTTACATGAAGACATCCAAGTGGGATGAGGCTGAAGGGGAGCTTAAAAAAGTTCTGGAGCTTTCTCCGAATGTAAAGATGTCTATTGAGACCTCCAATCTGATGGGGCAAATCGCTCTTGAAAAGAAGAACTTTAAGCAAGCCAGCGTGCAGTTCATGAAGCTGGAAAAACGCACACGTAACACCGAAGACTATCCAGATGTTATTTACAATCTGGCGATTGCGGAAAAGGGTCTAAACCGTCATGGCAACATGTGCAAATGGCTGGTGAAGCTTTATGAACGTCATCCGGCGTATCCAAAAGTAGCCGATTGGAGTGTGGATCTTGCTGGCAATGAATTCCAAGGCAAACCCACAGACTGTAAAGCCACGCCAGAAGACTTCCGCACTCGCGTTCGTTACTTGTTGTGGGCCGGACAGGATCAGAAAGCTCAGGCTGAAATCAATATCATGAAAAACAAACTTCCTAAGTCGGACAAATACCTTTCCGACAAACTGCAGGCTCAGTTCTTCCTGCAAGAAGGGGAAGTGGTTAAAGCGGTTGAATTGTTGAAGCCATATTATGAAGCCAATAAAAGAAATTTTGATTTCTTGATCTTGTTTGCCTCCGCAGCGGCGCGGGCAGGTGAAGTGCAGTTGGCTGTGGGTTCTTACTATTCAGCTTACAAAATGAGCCCTAAATCCAAAACGGGTCGTCAGGCGTTGTATCAGTCGGCATTCCTCAGCTATCAGTTCCAGGATTACGATGGGGCAGCTCGTCGTTTCCAAGAGTTCATGAAGGCTTATCCCAATTCTGGTTTGAACCGCGATGCTCAATGGCATTTGGCTTGGTTGAAATATTTGAAGGGCGATTACCAGGGGTCTTACAAAGCCCTGGGTGAATTGAATGCCGCAAAAAAGAGAAACAAAAAAGCCTGGAAGTCCTTCCCGGAAGACCGCGTGACGTACTGGATGGCGATGAGTCTATATCGTCAGGGGAAAGTGGATCAAGCCCGTGTGATGATGTCGGCCTTGGCGAAGGACTCTTTGCTGGGTTATTACTCCATCGCGGCACAGGCGCGCCTGAAAAAGATGGAAGAAGTTAAAATGCCTCGTTTGGCTGAATCCAGTTTGCCAACTCAGCCGCGTGTGATCTCGCGCTTCTCGGCGGGTGAGTTCCTGATGCCATTCTCTCAGGAAAGCTATCGTGGGGATGAAAGTGAATCGGAAGAAAATCTGATCCTGACGCAGTATTCTGCGGACGATGAAAAAGGGGAAGAAGAAGAAGCGGAAGCCGCCGACAATCCGGATTTAAAGTCCGTGGAAGTGGCTGACTCTGTGGAGTCTTCCGACGAAGTTCCCGATGCTAGCGGTGAAAAAGTAGCGACCTTCTCCAATCCGGTTCTGATGAAGCGTTTTGAGCGGGCTCGCGACATGATGATCATGGGTGAAAACGAGTGGGCACGTTGGGATCTTTACGATATTGAACGCAAAACTTCCAATCGGGAATACCTGCGCACTTTGATGAGCGAATACAACACCGCCGGTCACTACAACCGTTCTTCTTATATCGCTCAGATCAACTTCGGTGGTCAGCGTGCGGCTCACGGTGTGGATGGTATCCGCTATCTTTGGGAGTTCGCTTATCCGCGCGCTTATTCTGAGCAAGTGGAAAAGTATACCAAGAAGTTCTCGGTCCCGGAAGAATTGGTATGGGGGATCATGCGTGCGGAAACTCATTACCGTCGTGATGCGATTTCCCCGGTGGGCGCTTTGGGCCTGATGCAGGTCATGCCGTTTACAGGTCATAAGGTCGCAACAATTTTGAATGAAAAAGATTTCAAGGCACCGATGTTGTTGCAGCCGGAAACATCTGTGAAGATTGGTTCCCGTTACTTGAAGCGTCTGATGGATCGGTTTGAAAATACGATTCCACTGGTGGCGGCAGGTTATAATGCGGGTCCTCACCGTGTGAAGAACTGGCTTTCCAGCTTCGGTAATCTGGAAACAGATGAATTCATTGAACACATTCCGTTCCTGGAGACGCGCAACTATGTGAAGCGTGTTGTATCCAATGCGCATATTTACTCGCAACTGTACGGCAACAAAAAAGATCTTTTCCCTTATCTGGCGGGTGCGGTGCCTGTGAAGTTCACAGCAGAGCTGGCAGGAAAAGAAAACTGGGATGACATTTGAGCGATACTGGCTTTCGTTTTGTCTTAAAAAAGTTATTTGAAATGTTAGCGTCGCTGGTGGTCCTGGCGGCGCTAACGTTTTTTTGCTTAAAGCACTTCCGGGTGGGCCCTTTGATGAGGACACCGCACTGAATCCTTTGGTCAAAGAAAAGCTGTCTGAACACTGGGGTGTTCAGAAGTCTGCTTTGGGGCAGGTCGGGTCCTATCTGTTTGCGGTGGCGCAAGGGGATCTGGGGATTTCCATGGCCAAGCCCGATCGCACGGTGGCGGAGATCATTGCTCAAGGGGTGCGTAATACGCTTGTTTTAAACGGCATTGCGCTGCTCTGTATTTTGTCCGGAGCTTTTATTGTCGCCATCGCAGCGGTCCGTTTTCGAGGCACTTGGATTGAAGCCTTCGTCGATCAGATGGTGATTGCCTTTCTTTCTTTACCCAGTTTGTTCTGGGGGCCGTTGTTAATTTACTTTTTTGGTTTCTACTGGAATCTTTTGCCTGTGGCCTTTCTCTCTTCACCGGCTCACTATGTGTTGCCAGTTCTGACACTCAGCTTGCGTCCCTTGGCCTCGTTGATTCGTCTTTTGAAAAACTCTCTGAATGAAAATTTCCAGCAGGACTATGTGCGCACGGCAAAGGCCAAGGGTATAGGGGTGTGGGGGATTTTGATTCAGCACGTTTTAAAAAACTCCCTGGTGCCTTTCCTCAGTTATGTGGGGCCGCTTATTGTTTCCTTGCTGTCGGGTTCGTTCCTGGTTGAAGTGCTGTTTGCGGTGCCGGGGTTGGGAACAGAGTTTATCAGCGCCTTGAATGATCGCGATTACACTTTGATCGTGGGATTAACACTGTTTTACGGCAGTCTTTTGATCGTTGTGAATTCGGTGATTGATGTGCTTTTGCGTGTGGCAGATCCCCGTTTGAAGGAGCAGGCATGAGAAAGTTCTTGTTTGCTCTGGCATTGGTATTTTTGGGAATTCTTTTGTTCGCCACGGTTTTCGGTCCGTGGTTGATGGCAACCTCGGGCCTTGAACAAAATGTCGAAAGCATTCTGCTGCCTGCGGGGAATGAGCACTTGTTCGGAACTGACAGCTTGGGGCGCGATCTTTTTGCCCGAGTGTTGCTGGGCGGCCGGATCTCTTTGGTGGTCGGGCTTGTGGGATCGCTGATGGCCTTTATTGTGGGGCTTTGTTATGGCGGTATCGCAGGATGGTCTGAAGGGGTTGTAGATCGGATGCTGATGCGCTTTTGCGACATTCTGATGGCGATCCCCAGCTTCATTCTGGTGTCTGTGTTGTGCCTAAGTCTGCAGTTGCTGCTGCCTTTTGAAGATCCCCTGACAAGATCCTTAATCAGTCTGTGCGTCAGTATCGCAGCAACCCATTGGATGAGTCTGGCGCGAGTAACCCGTGGAATGGTTTTGGAAATCAAGCGCAAGCCTTTTGTGGAAGCGGCTATTGCTTTGGGTGGCAGCCGCAGTCATATCTTTGTAAAGCATGTGCTGCCGAATATGTTGGGGACTTTGCTGATTCTGGTGGCGATGCAGATTCCGACCAATATCTTATACGAAAGCTTTATGAGCTTTATCGGACTGGGAATCCATCCACCTTATACAAGCTGGGGAATTCTGGTGCGAGAAGGGTGGAAGACTCTTTCCAGTTTCCCGCACCTGATTTTATTCCCCAGTCTGGTGTTGTTCCTGACGGTGTGGAGCTTCCACATTGTCTTGGACTATCTTCGTGTGAAATTTAAGATTTAGGCTGCGCGACGAAAGCGTCATCCAGCACTTTCCATAAAGACTTTTGAGTGCGTGGTACGGCATCTTTTTTGTAGTACCACCAAAAATAGCCGCCGACGAATCGGGGATGATTGATTTTCATTCGATAGTAGCGATTTATCATATCACTTTTTTGGGCCACTTTTGTTGTTCCAATTTCACCGAATCCTATTTTTGAGTTTGGAAACATTTGCCCCAGCTTGTTGAATACCTGCTGCCATTGCGCCTGAGTGGGGCGATATCCCTCGCAGTCATCTTCATAGTAACTGATCCATACGTAATCCAGATTTTGCTTCATCTCGGTGGGGACGTTGGCTGCGGCCCAAGTGAACATCTCATGTTCCTTTTTAGCCCAGCAATTCGGATTATAGTAGAGGGTCAGAGCGGTCTTGCCATTGCGGGCCTTAACCTTGGAATAAGCGGTATACATTTTTGCGACTGTGTCGGCGGTTTTTCCAAGCCATTCCCCATTAATCTCATTCCCAATTTCCCAGATATTTACCTTTGCTCCCAGAGTATTGAGGTATTCATCCACTCGGTTTGCGAACTGTTGTTGGGTGTATTGGTTCATATAGTAGGAGTCCAAGAGTTCACCCATGACAAAACTATGGTGGCCGATTTTAGACAGCAGTGTCGTGTATTGAGACGCGGGAACAAATTCATCAAAGACGATTCGCGCTGTCGGCTTCACGCTGTGATAGGCAAGAGCATCGGCCGTTGCCGCAGCTCCGGCAACGGAGTCGATGGTTACTCCGGACACGGTTTCGGCGTTGGCCTGAACGGAAAAGATAACCAGAGCTGAAGTCAGGATGAGTTTTATCAAGGGTGATGTCCTTTGAGCGATGGTTGGTGAGTGACCACCATACTTTCGGTCAAAGTAGGCTCGAGCCTGAGTTTCGGAAAAACTGTAAAGGAATTAGACACCTTTCCTAATTAGCAAGGTGCCCCCTCTTTTCAGAAAAAGAGGGGAGTCGAGATGTAGGAGCTGTTTAAAAAGGAAAGAATTAAAACTTGAAGTTAGATATTCTTCGGTGGCTGCCAGCCGCCGAAAGTTGTTTCCAGGAACTCTGCGCAAGACAACGCTAGGTGATCCTTCATGTACGGAGCTACCACCTGCACACCCAGTGGTATGCCATCGTCATTAAGTCCCATCGGAACCGAAGTTGCCGGATGCCCCAAGGTCACAAAGATCGCGGTATAGATAAAATCAAACGGCGACCACAAGGGCGCGCGATGTTTCGGCGCCACACGAGGATGCGGTGGCAAAATCAGAAGACCTTCGTCACCCAGCTTCGCATCCAGTTCGGCCCGCATTGCCGCTAAGGCCTGCATCTCTTCAGAGAAATCTTTTTTGCCAGTATCAAAGATCTCGGCCAGTGACACCAAAAGATTTGGCAGGGTGTAGTCACCTTTACCAAATGTCAGTTTCAGAATCTCTTTCCCGACTGACAAGTGTTGCGTTGGCCCCATCAGGGTTTCATATAAGTTGCGAGTCTTGGAGTTTTTCAGTGCCGCAAACCACAGTTCGACCGCGCGAACAAAGAAGCGCGGATCCAGTTCCTCAACCTCAGCGCCCAGTTCTTTAAATAACTTTCCGCAGTTGCGCACAGCCTGAGCCATGTCGTCATCCGTCCCGCGCGCCCGGTGGAAGTTCGGAGTTGGGCAGATCAGGATCTTTCGTCCCGCCCATTCTTCAGTCCGCTCCGGCAGTGATGGGGATTTGATGGTCAGTTGATCGACGTCATCAGAACCCATAAGCACTTTCAGCATCGGATAAAGATCCGCCGCTTTGCGGGTCATCGGTCCCATGGAGGTGTACGGATACTTCTCACCCAGCAAAGTGGTGTGGAAATCATCCTGTGCAAACGGGAAGTGACCTGTCAGCGGCAGAAGATAGCGGGATGGCTTGTGTCCGAAGACTCCACAGAAGGATGCGGGCATACGAATGCTGCCGCCGATATCACTGCCAAGACCCAATGGCGTAGCCCCAGCACCCAGCAAGGCGCCTTCGCCACCGCTGCTGCCGCCACAGGTGCGACCCAGGTCATACGGGTTGTTCGTGCGGCCATAAACCGGATTGTAGCACTCAAACCAGAATCCCAGCTCTGGAACATTGGTTGTTCCCATCGGAATGGCGCCAGCTTTTTTCATGCGCGCAACGACGGTCGCATCCCAGTCCATCACTTCATTTTTGCGATGGATGCTGCCACCAGTGCGTTTCATTCCAGCATAGGCGAACATTTCTTTGACGGTGAAAGGCACGCCAAAGAACACCGGCAAGTTGGTATTGTCTTTCGCCAGTTGTTCAGTTTGTTCATGCGCCAATTTTCTGGCGCGAACAAAATCGTCTTCCACCATCGCATTTAAGGCGGGATTTACCTGCTCAATGCGTGCGATATGGGCTTCAAGCACCTCTGTAGGGGAGACTTGTTTGGAGATGATCTTTTTATTGAGTTCAACAGCAGAAAGCTTCAGAAGTTCATTCATAAAAAACAAAAGGGAGCTGTGAGCTCCCTTTCCTCTCGGAATTAAACGTTGAATTTGAAGAACAAGACGTCGCCGTCTTTAACCACGTACTCTTTGCCTTCGATGCGGTATTTACCGGCATCTTTGATGGCTTGTTCCGACTTGTAGTTGAACAAGTCTTCACAGTGGTAAGTTTCAGCTTTAATAAAGCCACGTTCGAAGTCAGAGTGAATCACGCCTGCCGCTTGTGGAGCTTTCGTGTTGGCACGGATTGTCCATGCACGCACTTCAGTCACACCGGCTGTGAAGTAAGTTTGCAAACCTAAAAGTGTATAAGCTTCACGGATCAGGCGGTTCAAGCCTGGCTCTTCCGCGCCCAGAGCATCCAGGAAGTCCTTGCGTTCTTCTGGTGGCAACAAGGCGATTTCAGCTTCCATCGCAGAGCAGATCAAAATGGTTTTGTTATTTTCTTCAGCTGCGCGCGCTTCGACGGATTTAGTCCAGTCATTGCCGCCAGCTGCGAAGTCAGAGTCATTCACGTTCATCGCGTAAAGAACGGGCTTCGCAGTCAGAAGATGCATTTCGCGCATAGCGCCGACTTCCATATCGTCCAAAACAACGGAACGGGCTGGAAGGCCTTTGCCCAAAGCTTCTTTGATTTTCTTTGCCACTTCCACTTCAAGTTTAAGTTTCTTATCAGTGGAGTTCTTGGCTTGCTTTTCTGTGCGCTGCAGGCGTTTTTCAACGGAATCCAAATCAGCCAGCAGAAGTTCGGTGTTGATAATTTCAATGTCACGGATCGGATCTACGGAACCGGCCACGTGAATGATATTTGGGTCGTCAAAACAACGAACCACGTGAACAATGGCGTCTGTTTGACGGATGTGGGACAGGAACTGATTTCCCAAACCTTCACCCTGAGAAGCACCTTTGACGATACCCGCAATGTCCACGAATTCCATGGTTGTTGGAACAACTTTTTGAGGCTTGATGAACGCCGTGATTTTATCCATGCGAGGATCTGGAACTGTCACAACGCCCACGTTAGGATCAATTGTACAGAACGGATAGTTAGCGGCCTCAGCCTTTGCGGAAGTAAGAGCGTTGAACAAAGTACTTTTGCCAACATTCGGTAATCCAACGATACCAACCTGAAGTGCCATTAAAAACCCCTTGGAAAACAGTATTAAACAAACGCAGTTAATCTAGCCTAAGTGTTGAATTTTGTCGAAGCTTTTTGAATTCCGTCCAGAATGATACTTTCAATCGCATCACCGGCTTTATTCAGGAAATCAGGCATTTGCGTGAATTCCTCTTTGGTAAACTTGCCCAGCACATAGTCTGCGACCGGGATGTGAGGATTGTCAGGTCGACCGACACCTAACTTCAGACGGGCATAGTCCATGGACCCCAGCAGGCCTGAGATACTTTTAATGCCGTTGTGGCCGCCATGGCCGCGATTCTTGTGAATTTTCATCTGATTGAAAGGCTGATCAATGTCATCATGAATGACGATCAGGCGGTCTTGAGGAATTTTATAAAATCCCATCAAAGGCTGTACGGATTCGCCCGATAGATTCATATAAGTTTGTGGCTTGCAGAAAATGACAGGGTGATCTTTGATTTTGGTTTGCGCAATTTCGGCCTTGAATTGATTTTTGATAGCGGGATTTCCCAATCCTTCCATCAGATAGTCGATGGCCATGAATCCAATGTTATGACGAGTGAGTTTGTATTCCCCACCAGGATTTCCTAAACCGACGATGAGCCACATTTGACAAGCCTTTCAAAAGCAAAAGGCAGCTCGGGTGAGCTGCCTTTTTGAAGTATCAATTCGTGCGTGCGAACTATTTTTTCGCAGCAGGAGCTTTTGCAGCAGCAGGTGCAGCGGCAGCAGCCGGAGCAGCCGCAACTGGAGCAGCAGCAACTTCTTCTTCTTGAGCGTTAACAACTGCAACAGTTTGCTCAAGACCAGTGATCATTTTCACAGAACCGGAAACTTTGATGTCGGAAACGTGAAGAGCATCACCAACTGCCAAGTTAGAGATATCAGCAGTGAAGAATTCAGGGATTTCAGTTGGCAAGCACTCAACCTCAACAGAACGAAGAACAACGTTCAACAAACCGCCTTCAGAAAGACCGATTGGTTTACCTTCAAGACGAACTTCAACGTTAACGCGAACTGCTTTCTTAAGATCCAAAGCGAAGAAGTCAACGTGTTGAGGACGGCGAGAAAGTGGGTGAACGTCTACGGATTTGATCAAAACAACGATACCGTTGGCTTTTTTGTCAGTGGATTTCAAAGTGAAAAGAGCATTCTCGTAAGCACGAGTGTTGTACTTAACGATTTCTTTTTCACCAACGGAAACGTTAGTTGGAGTTACAGCTCCGTAGATAACAGCAGGAACGTTACGGCTAACGCGCAAGCCACGGCTGTTGTGTTTACCAGTTTCACGAGGTTCAACTGTAAGGTCGATTCTTGTTTTCATTTTTTATCCTTCTAGTCCAATAGAGGAAGTTAATAATATCCACCAAATGGTGGTTTAAGTTCTAAGTTACTTCAGCTTACGCGCTTGCCAGCGCTTCAGCTCTGTCGGCCGAGGCCGCTTAATCAAACAGCGAACTGACGGAGTCGTTGCCGTGGATACGCTTGATAGCTTCGGCTAAAACCGGAGCTACAGAAACCACTTCAATTTTTCCGCAGTTTTTCGCCGCTTCAGTCAGCGGAACCGTGTCAGTCACCCAGACTTTTTCAATTGGGCTTTCTTTCAAACGATTGATCGCGGGACCCGATAAAACGGGGTGCGTTGCAACGGCGAACACACGTTTTGCCCCATTCTTGTAGAGACTGTCAACTGCTTGTGTAAGAGTTCCTGCCGTATCGATCATATCGTCCACAATCACGGCCGTTTTGCCAGTCACATCCCCGATTAAATGCAACGCTTTGGCCTCATTAGGCCCGGAACGGCGTTTATCGATGATCGCCATGGAGGATTCAATGCGTTTGGCAAAGGCGCGGGTTCTTTCAACCCCACCGGCATCTGGACTCACCGCGACAAACTCGGAGCCCTGGCCATAAGCTTCGCGCCAAGCGCGAGCCAAAGTCGGAATTGCAAACAAGTGATCCACGGGAACATTGAAGAATCCTTGGATTTGAGCGGCATGCAGGTCCACGGAAACCACGCGGTCGGCTCCGGCGGTCGTGATCAGGTCCGCCATCAGTTTGGCAGAAATAGGGGCTCGGGGAGCCACTTTACGATCCTGACGGGCGTACCCATAATACGGAATCACGGCCGTAATGGAGGCCGCAGAGGCTCGGCGAAGAGCATCGAGCATCACGAAAAGCTCCATGTAGTTCTGATTCACAGGAGGGCAGGTGCTTTGTACGACAAAGACATGCTGTCCGCGAACACTTTCATGGATTTCGACCTGGATTTCTCCGTCAGCAAAAGTACTGACTTCGCAGTATCCGAGCTCAACTCCAGCGGCTTCGGCTACTTTTTTGGCTAATTGGGGATTGGCATTGGCGGTAAAGATTTTTAGGCCCTTCATCACTCGTAGTCTCCTGAGTTAAAAGCGCGTTTAAAGGAAGCTAGCAAGGGGGCCTGATTTTGTCCACCCAAAAGGGGCCTTTTTAGGGGCCCCTTTCTCTATATTTCTCCTCTGGATTTGTGCTTAAGGCGCACCCGCATATTCTGGGAAATTTTTTTCCACTTTTGCCGCTCCGCCCGGGCGATTTCGGGGTCGGATTTGCGTTGAAAATAGCGCAGTTCCCGGTCCAGGTTTTGAAAACTTTCCCAGCGTTCTTCTGTAAGGTCCCCGGATTCAAGGGCCTGTAAGATGGCGCAGCCCGGTTCGCTGGCATGCTGGCAGTCAGAAAAGCGGCATTGGGTCGTCAGGGTGATGACGTCTTCAAACTGATTTTCAAACCCCTCACGGTGGTCCAAAAGCCCCAGTTCCCGCATGCCGGGGGTGTCCATCAAGAGGGCTCCGGAGGGCAGCTGATACAGGGACCGTGATGTGGTGGTGTGTTTGCCCTTGTCATCACCTTCGCGGATACCCTGGGTTTTCAGCTGCTCTTTTTCCAGCAGCACATTTCCCAACGTGGACTTGCCAACCCCTGAAGACCCCAGCAGCACCAAACTTCGTCCCTGAGCCAGATAGGGCATCAGCGTTTGCACCGTTTCTGGTTGCAGCGAACTGACCGCATGAACGGGAACCCCCACGTGATGGGATTCCACCTCTTGGGTCAGGCTGTGGATGTCCTCACACAGGTCGGCCTTGGTCAGGACGATCACGGGGGAGGCATTGCTTTCCCAGGCAAGACTCATGTAGCGATCCAGGCGATTTAAATTGAAGTCCTGATTCGCCGACATGGTCACAAAGATCGTATCCACGTTGGCGGCCACAACTTGGGCTCGGGCACCACTGCCGGGTTCTTTGCGATAAAAGCAGGATTTTCGTTCCAACACTTCATGAATCAGGGCCTGCGCACCGTCCGAGTGCAGTTTGCAGATCACCCAGTCGCCCACGCCGGGGTATTCCAGGTTGATGTCTTCGTGTTCATAGCGAAACTTCCCGGTCAGTTGGGCCTGGGCTTTTTCTTCGCCCTTAGCGGTAAAATAAATCACTCGATACAGTTCGCGTTCTTGGTTGATAATTCGTGCGACCACTTCGCCTTCAATAAGCGGGCGCAAATCCAGTTGTGTCTGGAAAAATACATTCCATCCCCATTCGAGGATGTTTTGATTAAAATTCACGGATAACTCCATTTTGTTAAAAATAAAAGGAGCTCTCGCAGGGCGGATTTAAAATTTAAATTGAATTAAAGTGCCGCAGGAGAGCCAGCAAATTTGATAGAAGTTAGAACAATCATCAGCCCTCCTTGGTATGGGTGTTTTTCAAGTATTCTCTATATCTGGAAATTATGCAAGTGCCTTGGCTGAAAAGATATCAGTCCGGCAGGAAGTATTCTGCCACGCCATAGAATCCGGAAGAGTACACAGCGAATATGACCGAGTTGCGCTCTGGATGATAGAGAAGCCGACGAGTTGAGCCGACACAAGACAGGCCCGGCTGGGACCAGCTTAACTGCGATTCGGAGTCGGTTTTCATGTCGTATTGGTAAAGTTTGTTGCTGTTGCAATAGAAGAATCGTTCGCGAGTGGCATCGTGGACCTTATTGTCCCAAGCAAAACCTGTCATACTTCTAGGGAAGTTCTTATAGGGAGAAATGTCTCCGCCTCGGGTGACAGTATAAATAGTGGAGCTAAACGGAGTCAGCAGCCAACTGTTTGCTGTGGAGGGGTAGGCACCCGACAGCCCTCCATAGGCGGGAAGATACGCTGTCGCTGCAGGGGTTGTCGTTGCTGGGAAGGCTCCATTGGCTCCGGTCACTCCGGCAACATGATACTGCTTGTAAGAGCTGCTGCTGTCATAGATCTTCAACATGGCATCAACGGTCCCCGAGTTCCAGCGGGATTTATGCTGCAAAACATCTTTACCATCCCAAGCTAGGACCTGCCCGTTGTAAGCAATGCTGGCACCGGCGGTGAAACTGATGCTGGCGCCGTTAGTTCCATCCGCTGCAGTGGTGAAGGCGGTGCCTCCGCCACCGGCAACCAGAGTCGATGCCAGAGTGTTGTAATCCAGGCGATAAAGGCCTCCCTGATTCCCCCAGAAGATGTCACCGCTGCCAGTATCTGAGGCGAAATTATAGAGCCCGCCATAGCCAATATATCGGATGCTTCCACCCAGTTGGAATTCTCGAATCGAGTAGTTGCCCCAGTCGATGATATAGAACCGATCGCGGGCACCTCCATTGTTTTTACCAAACTCAAGGTCCATAAGCGAACTGATGCGGGCATTGGTGGAGCGATCACCATCACCAGAGGTGATGCCCTGGCCAAACACGGTCAGGATTTTGTCGTCGCTATCCACGGTACGGATCAAACCTTTTTCCATAAAGAAGATCTGTCCGGTTTTGGAAATAAAGACATCGTTGAGCATAATTGCACAACTTGTCTTGGGCGTTCCATCGGGGCAGATGGCCCTTGATCCACTGGTAGTGCCTAATAGCAATGTCAGCGAGTTAGTGTCCGCATCCCACGAATAAAGGCCACTGCGGTCGTGCGCTACTACATAGAACTTTCCATCCATGCCGGTCAGCAACCAGGGGTGGTAAGGGAAGGCAATGTCATAGGGGGCCATGGTGGAGTAATTTTGGTTATGGCTGCCGTTCAGGAAATCCAGACGTGCGTAACTTTGCTGGTCGTTCCCGATGACCTGATAGTAGATCATGGCCAGCATGTGCTCGACGGCTGAAGTTGTTGGATTGAACTTCACATGAATGGCCCGGGGATAGCGAGTGAGGCCATCCTGAGGGGTCCACGGCGCACTGGCATTGGTGTCGAAGCCCGGTCCTTGAGTCTGGATACGCTCCACTTTTTGAGTGGCTGCAACATAGTGCTGGAAGATGCCGTTGCCACTTCCAGAAGCACGGAAGTACATGTCTCCGTTGGGAAGTACGGTCCAGCCAACGGTGGAATCGTCATATGCAGCTAGCTTAATCTGATTCCAGTCGACTTGAGTTCCCGCCGGATCAGTACTTGCGCCGCCACCAAGAATGGTTGTGATGATATTGGTATTGAGATCCACGCGACGAATGCGATCAGAGTCCCAGATCAACAGTCCATTGTTGTAGTCAAGCCTCATGGCTTCAGGGTATTTCAGTGTTGCAGAAGTGGCTTGGCCCCCATCGCCAGTGGAGGTTCCGGTCGTTGGAATGAATTTGTCAATGACTCCCGTGGCCGGATTGATCCACAGTAGTCCATCGATTTGATCCCGAACAAAGACACGTCCGTCATCGGCAAAGATCAAACCGCCGGAATCCAAAGTGTAGCCCGAAGTTTGATTGCCGGTTCTAAAGGTGTAACCCATGGCGCTGCCTTTGAGCCCGGAACCAATATTTCCCGCGATGATTTGCAGACTATCGTCATTGAAGCCAGAAGAGCGCGCAAAGGTCTTCAGCCCCAACATGTCCTTTACTGTCACGCGAATAGAAAAGTATCCCGAAGTTGGTGCATTCGTCCATGTGTAACATCCAGTGGAGGAGTCCTGATTGGTGCATCCGCCATTGATGGCATTCGGAAGATTTTGGGCGCCGGTAATATCGATGAAATTCACTTCGTCAGTCGTATATGACAGTGAAATAGGATTGGCGGCCAATCCTTCAAGGTCCGAAGCGTTCCAACGGACATAGATGGTTTTCTGGCTGACATTGGTTTTTAGTTGGGATTTCAGCGGCGGAGACGACGGGACATCGACATTCGCTGCAATGACATCTTTAACCACAGGCGGAGTGCCAGGATCGAAGTAGATTGATTTTTTATCGACGCCATCACTGCCGCCGTTCACCGAGATGTTGCCGGCTTCATCCATTACCCAAACGTAGACAGTGTATGACTGTTTTGTGAAACCCAAAAGATAATAGATACCATCTGCCGGAGTGATTGAGACTGTTTGTGATTGTAGCCCGGTTGCCAACGTTGTCCAACAGGAAGCGTTGTTTGCAGGTGTAGCCGGAGTTCCAATGCTGGAGCTTAGGAAACACACTCGATTCACTTTGCTGAAAGAGTCTGCGGCATTGAGGCTGATTTGAACGTTGTTGTTCGATGTGTTGGCTGTGCCATTGTTCAGGTTAAAACTGCTGATGGTTGGCTTGGAGTTGTCAATTTTGAATGTCCAAACTGCGCTGGCAGAGTTCCCGGCAAGATCAGTGAAAGAGACTCGGACTTTGGCTCCAGCCTGGGATACATTGGGCAGGTTCAGGCTGGTATTAAAAGGTCTGTTGCTGAGAGGGCCATTGGCTGCTGCGACCGCAGGCTGTGTAACATAGTTGCTGCCATCAGAGGCCAGCTCAACAGTAAAGTTTTGAGAGCTTGATGTGTTTTGATCGGTTAGAAGCCAAGTGAAAGAGGCGGAACTGTTGCCTGGGAAAATGGCTCCAGAACTGAAGGTTATTGCCGGTGCTACTGTGTCCAGTGTGAAGGTGGCCGCCGTGCTCACGGAGCTGATATTTCCGACGGCATCCATTGCAAAAGCATAGATAGATTTCAGGCCATCCCCGGTGCTGGTTGTAAATACCTTGCTGGCAGCGCAGGTGGTCCAGTTAGGATCGCTGGCCAAGGGCACAGAGGTGCTTTCAGAGAAAAGCATTTTCACGGCATCGCCAGTGCATCCGGCAATATTCATGGAGATTGAGTTTGTATTGCTATAGGCATTGCTGGTGCGAGTGAGCACGAGCGATCCAGGAGCGGTCGAATCCACAGTTAGGTTGGAACTGGAAGCGGCAGAGTTGCTCCAGCCGGCTGAGTCGGTTGCTGAGATGCGAACTTTGACTTGGACAGAGTTGATAGAGCTGGGGATCGTCCAGGCATAAGTTCCGGATGCAGACTGAGCGGTGGCAATACTGGTCCAAGTGGTGCCGCCATCAGTCGTGTAATCAATACTGACAGGAGAGCCCGGCAAAGAAATGTTGTCGGAAGAGTTCCAGTTGATACTTTGAATGGAGCCTCCAAGGTAGGCTCCTGAATTCATCGAGGTCA
Source organism: Bdellovibrio bacteriovorus (assembly GCF_041888015.1). Classification (GTDB taxonomy): domain Bacteria; phylum Bdellovibrionota; class Bdellovibrionia; order Bdellovibrionales; family Bdellovibrionaceae; genus Bdellovibrio. The sequence goes on along the minus strand of NZ_CP168968.1, from coordinate 2,583,900 downwards.
GGTTGACAGCAGGAGCTGTGTTGTCCACGGTGAAAGCTAAAGTGGAGAGGGCTTGACTGAAGTTACCGACGGCATCGTACGCAGTCAGGCGAACCAGCATGGTGGAGGAATCAAGGGCGGGCAAGGTCCAAGCATAGCAGCCACTGCTGCCGCCTGGAATGCTGCAGCCACCGCTGGAACCGTTGATCGTACCTGATGAGAGCGTTGTCCAGGTGCTGCCGTTGTTGGAGCTGTACTCGATAGCCACAGGGCTTCCCGCAAGAGCAAAGTTGTCCGAGGAACTCCAGGCGATAGACTCGCTGCTGCCAGCTTTGAAGATTCCAAAATTAAAGTTATTCAGTGAAATTGTCGGAGCCGCAGAGTCGATGACCAGTGCGGCAGAGGAGGCTACGGTGCTGACGTTGCCAGAACTGTCGGTGGCCTTAGCGCGAACCCGGACCTGATTTGAATTTATCAGCGGTAAAGTCCATGAATAGCATCCGCTGCTGCCGCCTGGAACCACACAAGCGTCGTTAGTTGCATTGTTAAGAGCGTTTGAAATTGCATTCCAGGTCAAACCGTTGTCGGCGGAATAATCAAGGCTGATGGCGCCGTTATTTAGACCGACGTCATCTGCGGCATTCCAGATGATGGTTTGAATCGAGCTTCCCTTGTAGCTGCCGCTGTTCAACGAGGTCAGTGAAAGAGTTGGCGCATTGCTGTCGATACCAAATGCCGCCGAGGTGATCGTGGAAGAGTTCCCCGCCATATCGACGGCAATGAGTCTTACTTTTGATCCAGCGGTATTCACCGCAGGCGGAGTCCAAAGATAGCTGTTGCTGCCAGCAGCCGGTGTGGCGATGTCCGTAAAAGTTATTCCATCTTGGGCAAACTGCAATGTTAATGAAGAAATATTGTTGGTATCACTGGCTGAAAACTGCAGGTTGAAAGGAGTGGCACCCTTGATCGTGGTCGGTAGATTGGTCAGGGACAATGTCGGGATCGTGGAGTCAATGGTCAGACTTCCAGATGAGACAGATGAAGACGTCAGGCCGACTTTGTCTGTTGCTGTGACGCGAACTTTGACCGTATTGGAGTCGATGCTTGGAACTGTCCAGAGATATGCGCCTGAGTTGCTGAGCCCCGAAGAAATGGAGATCCAGGAACCGCCATTATTGGTGGAGTACTCTAATGAAATAGGAGAACTGCTTAATCCTCCGGCATCGCTGGCTGTCCAAGAGATTGTTTGGGTGGTGCCACCTTTATACAGGCCACTGTTCAATGAGGTGAGTGTCACTGAGGGTACAACAGTGTCATGGGTGAACTCCACTAGTGAATAGGACGAGATATTTCCGGCTAAGTCCCGCAGCCAGCCATAGATGTTATGAATGCCTTGGGTTGCCGGAATAGTGTAGTTGTAGTTGCCTCCCGCCGTGCAAGTCTGCCAGCGATTATCACTAAGGCTTGGTGCCACCATGGATTCCGTGAAGATGATCTGAGATGCTGCCTTGTTGCAGTTTTGATTGTTCAACGAAACGGTAGTGGACTGAGATGGAGTTGCAGTGTTTAAGGACAGTACGGGAGGATTTGGAGCTGTGCTAGAGACATTAAAGGTGGCACTTGTGGAAGTGTTGGTATTGCCAGCATTGTCGATGGCGACCAAACGAATTTTGACTCCACTGGCATCCAGAGTTGGAACCCGCCATTGATAAGATGTTGCTGAAGCAGCAAGTGTTGCGACATCCGTGAAGGTGTTGCCATCTTCGGCAATCTGCAAAGTGAGCGAGGCAATTCCATAAGTATCGGTGGCGGAATAGGTGAGATCCACCAAGGAATTTCCCTGCAGGTTGGCCGAGCTTAATGCTGTCAGAGAGACCGCCGGGGCTTGTCGATCTAGAGTGAATGTCACTTGAGTCGGAGCGGTGGAGATCGTTTTGCTGGCATCCAGAGCCCATAGCTTCAGGGTGATCGGACCATCTTCAGAAACCAGAGTATGGTTAAGAGTTTGAGTCCCCGTGGTGTTGCAGGTGATGCTGTAAGCAGATTCGTTGGTCGGCGCAATGGCCGCATTTTCAGTCAGGGCCAGTGAAGAAAACGACTCGCAGTTGACCAAAGATGCGCCCGTATTGAGATTCATGGCCACATTTGCAGAGTTAATAAATGCTCCGGTTGGCGTGACTTTGGTGAAGGTGGGGGAAGCTGGCGGAATTGTGTTGGCAACTTGGACAGTAAAAGTGCGAGTCCAAGTAGGCTTTGTCGTATCCACATTCCCTGCGCCATCATCACGACCCAGTGTGATCTTCACATTGTGAGAACCTTGGAAGTTGGCCGAAAGGACCTTGCTAAAGGACGGAGCGCTGGTATGGGAGAGCACTTGACCATCCAGTTCCCACTTGTAGATTGTCAGGTAGTTTGAAGACCAGTGTTGAGTTTCCACTGTCGGAGCAAGCGTTTGTCCTTCGTCGAAGCTCGAGGGCACTGTCATTTTTTTGATTTCAGGCGTGATATCTTCGACTTTTTCAACGTTAAAGCCAAAGACCGTCAAAAACTCGGAAGAAAGGGCTGGGGAGTTTTTAATCTCGAGGTAGGTGCCCTCCAGAGATGGCAGGCCGTATTCACTTTCAATCATTTGCAGGCGTGCGACGAAGTTTTCAAGTGCAGCCTTTTTAATGCTGCTTTTGGAGATACCGTGGAAGGCCGCTACAGCCAGAGCTTGGTCGGTGAGTTCGCTACCGAGGGAGATGTTTTGGTTGGTCATTCCCGTCAATGGGCGGCTGAAGCTGGAGTCGCAATTGCTCATTACGGCTTTGTATTGAAGACTTCCGTTTTTCAAACTGTCCCGGTCCGCCTCGCTGATGGTGAATGCATAAGTTCCATCGCTTGAAACAGAAACTGTCTGTAGAGCTGCGGGATTGTCGCCGCGATAGAGCGTGACGTTTGCGGGGCATCCAAGACCAATGTATGAACCTAGGGTCTTTAGGATGCCCGTGGAAAACTGACTTTCGGGAAGAATGATTTTTCCTGAGATTATAGTAGGGGAAATATCAGTGAGCGTCGCCTGAATATTACACGCGGTTTGACTCAAAATGAGACAAATGATGAGTAAAGAACGCTCCAAGATTCCCATGAAGAATCTATCGGCCGCCAACGAGGACAGCTGAAGATTTTTTGCGTTAAAATGAAGATATCTCCAAAGAAAGACTCGCGGATGTGTTCTGTATTATTCCATGACAAAGACAATGGTCTTGAAAGTCTGTCACACCCCGTACCCAGCTCAGTGGCTGCCCTAGAATGTCACACGTGAAGAAAAGTTGAGCTGTGGCATACACTTAAGCCACAGCTCAGAATGAGTCATTGCATACACAAATGTCCTTGTTCTGCATTTTAAGTGCAGCTGGGCCGGGCGGTGGCATGGGGGCGCGAATGCTGCAAGAACTCACTTTGTCACAAGACCATTAAAAAAATAGGCTTAAGCCAAATGAACAAAGGAGAATCTTATGAAAATCAAGTCAGCTATTGCGACGGCAATTCTTGCTATTTCCACTTTTTCCACAGTAGCCCAGGCTGTGACAGAGCTCAGCTGCAGTTACGAGTATAAAAACGTTGGCCAGCGTCTTAAAATCGATAACAGAATAGGTCGCGACGGCAAGCTTCATCCTTTTATGCGTCACTTTGAAGACAGATCAGGAGATTCTGATTTGAAATTTGGAACCGACGAGATTCAATTCAGCGTTTCCGGGAGTGACAAGCGCATGCAAAATTGGATTTACGTTGAAGCGTACAGTGACATCGCAGAACGCACCTTTCAGTTGGATCTGAAAAAAGGCACCATCACCATCATCAAAGGTGGACGAGTTATTTTGGCTAATAGCCCACTTTCATGCACTCTTTCGATGGGTGGCGAGTAGTTTTTAAAAATTAAATAGAAGTTCGCAAAAAAAAGCCCCCATAGTCAGTCAGATTATGGGGGTTTTTCATTTACGGATTCACAGTCTGTAGTTTTTCAAGGAAAGCTTTGAGTGCCATCGCCCGGTGGGAAAGCAGGCTCTTGTAGCCTGTACCCAGCTCTGCCAGCGTCTGTGTCTGGCCTTCCGGGATAAACACCGGATCATAACCAAAACCGTGCAGGCCGGCTGGTTTAGAGGCTATCGTGCCCTTCATTTCGCCGGTGAAGACCCATTCTTCCCCGGTTGGTGTGTAAACCACTGTAGTGCAGACGAACTTCGCGTTTTTGTTGGGCATCGGTTTTAAAGTGATCATCTTCAAAAGTTTGGCCACGTTCTCGCTGTCAGAAGCCTTCGGTCCGGCATAGCGAGCGGAATGAATTCCGGGCAGACCATTGAGCCCCTCAACCACAAGTCCGGCATCTTCCCCCAGCACCCAAACATTGTTTTTCACCGCACGCAAAGTTTTGGCTTTGATGCGGGCGTTGTCTTCGAAAGTTTTTCCGTCTTCTGGACGGGGAGTGAAGGATGGAATGTCGCCTTGTGAAAAGACTTTTAAGTCTGGAAGTTCACGCAGCAGTTGTTTGTATTCGGCCAGTTTCCCTTTGTTTCCGGTAGCAATCCACAATTCCATTTTTAGACCCCTGCAATTTTATAGATTTCGCCCATAACAGAGGCTTGATGAATGAAAAGCTCACGGCAGCCTTTTTCAGCCACGTCCATCATCTTAAACAACTGATCACGTGTGAAGGGCAGATGTTCGGCCGTGCCTTGCACTTCGACGAATTGACCTTTGTCCGTCATAACGAAGTTCATGTCCGTGCCGATCGCAGAGTCCTCATCATAGTTCAGATCCAGAAGAATATTGCCTTCATGCAGGCCCACACTGATGGCCGAGACATAGTTGATCAGCGGCATCGCTTTGATCTCGCTTACAGCGTGCAGTTTTTTTAGTGCTAATGCCAAAGCGACAAAGCCACCAGTGACAGACGCTGTGCGAGTGCCACCATCGGCATTCAAAACGTCACAGTCCACGATGATTTGCTTTTCACCCAGTTGCTTCAAATCAACAGCCGCACGCAAAGAGCGACCAATCAGGCGAGAGATTTCCTGAGTGCGTCCGCCAGTCATGGATTTTTCACGTTTGATACGTGTGTGCGTGGAACGGGGAAGCATACCGTATTCCGCAGTCACCCAGCCAGCCCCTGTGCCCAACAACCAAGATGGAGCCTTGGCTTCGTAGGTGGCCGTGCAAAGAACTTTGGTGCGACCGAATTCAACCAAGGCAGAACCTTCCGCGTATTCAGAAACATTCGGTGTGATTTTTACATTTCTAAGTTGATCAAAAAGGCGACCATCTGCACGCATAGAGTTCTCCTGGCGACTGTTGAAAATAGCCCATCCGACTACGTTGTCGGGCGGTCTTCTCGCTCCGACGTGCATGGAGCACGCCTGCGCTGCGAGGACCTACTCCGCCTTGCGGCTGAACTATTTTGAACAGTCTTAGTTTTGGGATGATTAATACTTGGTTAATTTAGTGTTTTTGCTGTGTGATTGTCCATCTTTTCTTTGTAGGACAAAAGGGCGTTGTAGATTTTTTGAGCAAGATCGCTCTGGTAATTTGTGCTGACGAGTTTTTTAACCTCTTTGGGATTTGTGAGGAATCCTATCTCAATCAGAACCGAGGGCATGGATGTTTTTGAGATTACATAAAAAGGTGCTTGCTTGATTGTGGCCTGTGCCGCATTGGAGTCACGCTCCCACACTTGGCTCAGCGTTTGCGTCAGACGCAAGCTGCTATTCATACGACTTTGACGTTGCAAGTCTTCCACGATGGCAGCCACGTCGCCTTTTTTGGAAAGCTCATCACCGCCAGAGATCTCTTGCAGTTCGCGGCGGTTCAGAACCATCTGATTTTCCTGACTGGCCAGAAACAGAGCGTCTTCATCCGGTGGCAGATTATTTTGGAAGAAGAACTCAACCCCCTTGGCACGCTGATCTGCAGCGGCATTGGCGTGCAGGCTGACGAATAGATCCACTTTAGAGCTTTCAGCCATTTTGACACGTTCGGGAAGGCCCAGATTGCGATCACTGGTACGGGTCATAGTGACGGTGAACTGGCTGTCTTTTTCTAAAAGACCTTGCAGCTTCTGTGCGACCTTCAAAACCAGATCCGCTTCTTTGGCGCCGCTATAGACGGCTCCTGTATCCACACCACCATGCCCGGGATCAAGCATGATATGCAAAGCACTGGCAGCAGGTGAGGCAGCAAGAATAAGCAAAGCCCCGAGGCTTTGTTTTAGAAACGGACAATTCATAAAGTCAGAATAAGAAAGAAGTCGAGGGTGTGTCGAGTCCAGACCCCGCAATGGCCGGAACCTAGCCGTGGGTCAAGGAAGGAGCCTGCGAAGATGCAGGCTCCGAGAGGTTTTACTGGATGCAGAAGGACGGGGAAGCGCTAACAGGTTCTGGCAGAGTCGGGACATCTTCAGCCGCCATGCGAGAGTACGCCGGAGAGGACGTGAAGTCTGTGCATCTGTCTGCAGTGCTGCTCCCACATTCACCTTCTGCGATGTAGAGCTTTTCTGAATCAAACTTCGCTGTTAAGTACGTTGTTGTATTGCATCTTGTAGAGTCGAATTCCACGGTCCATGGAGATTGCGAGACGATATTTCCAACTGCGACGGTGTTTGTTCCAAAACTGTCGATACTAGATGCACTGCCGCTGCAATCGGTGCTGATGTAGTTGGCACGATGAAGGTTCTGAGAGCCATCCGCTGTGATTTGGAAATAGTCATAGCTGCTGCCGATAGGTGCTAGTGTAGGTGCTGCCTGGCATTCTGTTTTCCAGTATCCAGCCAGATCTGGTTCGGCGGATCCTGGAGTTGATTTCTTGCTGTCAGAGCATGAAATCGCGGTCATAAGAGATGCGGCAAGCACGATGTTTAAACTCATTCTTAAGTTCTTCACTTGTTTTGATATCCTTTCAAAACTGGGGTTGTTGCCTTACTGTGGGGCAAAGTGCTGAGCTTGGGGATCGCTCAGATAAGCGATCCAGTGGGGTTTTGTCTCAGTTCCGGACCTCCGTCGGAAGGAGTGCGCTCACTTTGAGACATATGGACTAAAAAAAATGGGTGATGCGGAGAGGCCCAACGTCGAGCTTCAACCTCCCACAAAGACACGTTTATGCGAAACTTCCGTCCGACAATTGTCGTTTTCTGTCAAAAACCTCGACATTGGATTTGGGTCCGCTGCGAGTTTAATCGGATTTGACGAACTAGTAGGCGTGGCACCGCCGTTGCTTTAGTACAAGTCAACCCCCCATGGCGGCCAGGACCCCTCCCCCCCAAATCCTGGTCGCTTTTTTTTTGCCCAAAATCCCTTTATCCTAAGTGCTATTGAACATCGATGAAACATCGAAGGAGACATTCAATGCAGGTAAAACCCCTTGGGATTCTTCTCTTGGCAGCTCTGATGACCTCTACTATGCCACTGACAGCAAAAGCACAGGTGGACAGCTCGCAGATTGAAGCTGAAGAAGCGACTGCGGATGCCGAGGCGGCAAAGGCCGAAGCAAACGAAGCAAAGAAACGGGCCGAAGAGGATCGCAAGCGCCGCGATAAGGTGCGTGCGGAATCTCAGTCGGCGATTAATAAAGCTCGTTCATTGGAAAATGACGCCAAAAAAGAACAGGCCGAGTCCGAGCGTGAATCAGCCAAACTAAAAGCTGAATCGGCCGAGCACGAACGCTCTCAGAAAGCGGCAGAGAAAGAGCAAGCTTCAGCGCAAGCTCGCATCAAAGCAGCTCAGGAAAAAACTCAAAAGTCCCAACAAGCTCGCGATGAGGCCAACGGCAAACGTAAGCAAGCTGAAGCCAAAGCCAAAGAACTGGGCGATGAAGCCAAGGATCAGGAAAAGCAGGCTGCTAAAGCCACTGAAGAGGGCATGAAGGCTTCTCAGGAAGCGGAAGTCGCGAAAGCCGAGACAATGAAGGCGGAGCAAAATCTTTCCAAGGCCAAGCTGTTAACTCAAAAAGCGGTGGCTGAAGCCAAGGCTCGCGAAGCCAAAGCCAAGCAGGAGATTGCTCGAGCTGAGGCGGATCGCGCCCGTGCAGAAGCCGAGATGGCTCGCTTGAAGGCTCAAGACGAGCAGTCCAAGGCGATGACTGAAAAGGTGGACGCGGAACTAAAGGCGGCCCTGGAGGCTTCCAAGAAAGCCAAAGACGATGCGGAAGTTGAGCGCAAGAAAGTTGCTGAAACAAAATCTCAGGAAGAGAAGTTGAAGCAAACGGCGGCGAAAGCCCGTCAGGAGCTGGAAGGCAACCGCAACAATCTTCGTAAAGAGCAGGCGACAGCGAATCTGGAAATTGCCCGTTCAAAGAAGGCCATTGCCGAGTACGAAGCTGAAATCGCACGTTCTGAAGGTGAGCTGAAACGCTTGACTGACGAAACCGAAAAAGCAAAAAAAGAACGAGAGAAGCTAGAGAGTCGTTTGGACTCTGCAAAAAATGAAGTCGAAGAAGCTCGCATCAAAGTTGCGACCGCCAAGGCGAACTTCGAAGCTGAAGAGTCCCGCTTGGAAGCTGTTAAGATCCGCCTAGATGCGGGATTGAAAACCAAGAAAAAGAAGTAATACCATAACAGAGCCATCTCTTACGAAGTTGTAATCACGGGCACAAGCCCGTGATTTTACATTGATAAATTTCTTTGTTGGTTCAGATTTGGGCTCATCTTGATACGGTCTAGTATCACAAATTTTGTTTAAGATCCCGATATGTATGTATGACTTGGACGTTATGGTATCGCATGTTGGGAGCGGTCGGGATGACATTTTTCCTCGCGGGATGTGGGGATTGGAATGTCAGTAGTATCCCGTTGGATGCTCCGCCAACAAAACCGGGGGGCACGGTGCTGCGCCCGGAGTTGCAGATCTCTTTTACCTCTATTGATCCTTCCACAGTTTCTAGTTCAGTAACTCCCGCTATCAAGGGAACCGTTACGGGGGATGCCACGTCTGTGACTCTGTTTTCAGATGCGGCCTGTGCCGTTCCCGTAGGTGCTGGATCTGTGGCGAATTTCGCAGATCCCGGCATTGTGGCCCTGGTGCTGCCTAATCTGAGCACCCTGATTCATGGGCGCGCTGTCGACAGTGATGGAAACTATGGTCCTTGCACGCTGCTGGCCACTTATACCAGCGACACCCTAGGGCCGAATTTGCACAGCTTCCGAATTGATGAAAGTGAATACACGAACAAAACAGCGTTGTCCTATACGGTGCTTGGAGAGCTTGCAGATGCCACCGAGTACTGCGTGCTTGAAAATGACAATCTGATTTCATCTTGTCAGTGGCAGAATCTTCCGTTGCCTGTGACTTTGGCTTCAACGCCGCCTCATGGTTTTAAGACCTACACTTTGTTTTTAAAAGACTCTGCCGGAAATATTTCCAACCGCCTGTATTCAAATACAGTGCACGTTGATGTTGTGAACCCAGATGCTCCTGTCAGCCCGGCGACGGTGCCACCAACTCCTTCCAGCGTTATGGCGCCCTTGGTGAAGGGCTCTGTGTCTTCCGAGGCAACGGCTGTCGCGGTCTATTCGGACAATCTCTGCAGTCAGGTCCTGGGGCAGGGAAGCCGGGATACGTTTGTCACCACAGGGATACAGATCACCGTGCCACTCGGTGCAACAGTATCACTTTATGGTGAATCGCGGGACAGGGCCGGGAACAAGTCCGCTTGTGTATATTTGATGGATTATGTTCATCAAAGCGGAGCTGTGACACCTTTGACGGTCGGCTTTTTTGCAATGTCTCCGGGCTCACCATCCTCGAATGCATCACCTCGAGTGGTCGGATATTCATCTTCAGATATTGCTCTGATTAATTTCTTTGCGGATTCATCTTGCGCTGGAACGGTGATTGGAACTGGGAATCGCACGACCTTTGAAACCACGGGTATTACTGTGTCCGTGAATCACAATGCCAATTCAGCCATTTATGCCAAAGGCTTTGATGGCTCCATGAATCCGACGGCGTGTAATCTGATGTCGACCTATCTGCACGATGACATTGCTCCAAGCAATGTCTCGGGCTTGACTCATAAAACGTCGCACAACTCCTCCAGCAGTTCTCCAGCAATTTCCTGGGTGTCCAGCTTTGCTGATGCCGGGGCGGGAATCTTAAAAGTGGAGTATTCACTAGGCTCTGCGGCCGGAGCCACCGATGTTCGTGGGTGGACTCCTGTGAATGTCACGTCGCCAGCGGTGTTCACAGGGCTCACTCTGGTTCATGGAAACACCTATTACGTGAATTTTAAAAGCACGGATAAAGCCCTGAATGCTTCAGCCGTACTGTCTTCGACTGGGTGGACCGTGGATACCGTAGGGCCCGCAGCAGCACCGGTTCTGTCTTCTTTTAGTCCGGCGTCGCCGTCGGCAACAAACAATAATCCCCGGGTGATCGGAACAAGCACTGCCGATACTGAAACTGTTCGTCTTTATTCAGATGCGGGCTGTGCATCGTTGTTGTCTTCGGGGACCAAGGCAGAGTTTGCAGGGACGGGTGTTCAACTCAACTTACTGGCGAATTCCGAAACCTCCGTTTATGGAAAAGCTTTTGATGCTGCCGAAAATGGTTCAGTGTGTGCTTATCTTGGCAACTATCGTCATGATAACCTGGCGCCGACTCTGTCGGGAGTCAGTCTTGTCGTCGGTGCTTTCGTCAACAGTTTGACGGTGCCCTTAAGTGTCGGGGCGATGACGGGGGAACCGACGCAATACTGTCTTTTGGTTAATAGCACCAACTCAGCCTCTTGCAGTTGGCAGAACTTGCCCTTCCCGACACATGCGACCTTGAGTGGCGGGGATGGCGCGAAGGTGGTTTCTGCCTTTGTTCGGGATGGTGCTGGGAACTTATCATCGCGGGTGGATTCCAACACGGTGACCTTGGATACGGTCTCACCAATGTGGGCCAGCCCTGGGGTGAGCTATCTTTCAACGCATCCGTCTTCAACAAGTTCACCAGCAGTGAGCTATTCGCAAACTGCCAGTGATACGGGATCTCCGTTTGTGTATCAGTATGCCTTGGGAACTGGGACCGTGGGTGGTGCAATTAACAATGTGGTGGATTGGACTGGTGTGACGTCGGCCTCTTTTACTATTGGCGGTTTGGCTCTTAGTGATGGAGTCACATACTATGTGCGAATGCGTGCGTTGGACAGTGCCGGGAATTTTGTGTTGTCACCGATCAATGCGGGATTCCTGGTCAGTGTCAATGTTCCGGCACCAACCTTCTTTGCCACCTTTCCGCAAAGCCCCTCTGGAGCTTCCAGTGCGCCATTGGTGAAGGGATACATGGATGTCGTGGCCGATATCGTGACCTTGTATTCAAACGCAGCGTGCACCACTGTCATCGGGACGGGAAGCCGCGCGACCTTCGAATCAACGGGTGTATCTGTCGCTGTTAATGCCAACTCTGTGACGACCATTTATGCTCGCGCTCGGGATACAGCCATTAGCAAAGACAGTGTCTGTGCCTTTATGACCAGCTATATTCATGATACTCAGGGACCTATCGCCTCGGTCAGCGTGGATGATGGTCAGTTCTCGACCACTACGGCGGCGTCGCCTTTGATTTCCTGGGTTGGCGGCGGGACTGATGGTGGCAGTGGATTTAATCGTTTTGAATATGCCATCGGTACCAGTCCGATGTTTGAAGATGTTGTGGCGTGGACCTCGGCAGGCTCGAGTGTTTCTGTGACAGTGACAGGGCTAAGTCTGGTTGCGAACACGCGCTATTATGCCAAGGTGCGATCCGTGGATAACGTCGGAAATATTTCAGCCGTGACCGTCGGGGATGGCTGGATCATCGATACATTGGGACCTTCTTTGAATTTCACCATGCCTTTTGAAAATGACACCATTATCACTGAAAAACGAACGATGGTGGGTGTTTGCGAAGCGGGGCTTGATATTCAGCTTACTTATGGAATGGGAATTTTAGGACCCGTGTCCGTTCCCTGCAGCTCCGCCGGGGAGTTCAGTGTTGATGTCGTGATGGAAGGGGTGGAGGGCGCTCGTTCTGTGACGGTCAGTCAGACGGATTTGGCCGGGAATAACTCCGGCGCGATTGTACGAAATGTTTTGTACAAGCCCACGTTCTCTATGTTGGGAGACGGTTTGAATGCACAGGTGTGGGCCATGGCTCACGCCAATGATGGCAGTCGTGATATTTTGGTCGGCGGAACGTTTACTCAGTTGGGGGATATCACCATCAATCGTCTGGCGCGACTGAAATACAATGGTGATCGGATTGAATCTTTCAGCATCGGAACAGGTTTTAACAACACTGTGCAGGCCATTTTGCCGACTCGCGATGGCAGTGGTCAGATGTACGTGGCAGGACTTTTCACCGATTTTGATGGTAACACCACAGCCGATTATCTGGTGCGCCTGAATGCGGATGGCAGTTGGGATAATACTTTTGCTCCGGTTATTGTCGGTGTTGTTTATGCCTTAGAATATGGGCCGGGGGACACCATCTTTGTTGGTGGTGCCTTCACGACGGTCAATGGTTCGGCGACAACTCCGCGCTTGGTGCAGCTGGCTGCCAATGGGACGACGGTGACAAGCTTTGACGTGGCAACAGGGGGAGCTCTGACCACGGAAGTGCGGGCGTTGCGCCTTTCCGCAGACGAGAATTCTTTGTTCGTGGGTGGTCTGTTTACGACGTATCGAGGCACGACAGTCAACCGTATCATGAAGGTGAACGTCAGCAATGGAGCGTTGGCTGCAGGGTGGACTGGTGTGGGTGTAAATAACTATGTCTATGATATTGAGCTTGCCCCAGAAGATACGAATGAAATTTATATCGGTGGATCTTTCACGCAATATGGAGCCACCGCAAGCAATGCCCTGCGTATTGCGAGGTTGGCGCCCAACGGAACCTTGAGTGCGACCTTCAATGCCGCAGCCGGGGCGACGAATGCCTTTAGTGGTGTTGTTCGTGACATTGTGGTGGCTCGCGATGGAACCAATGACATCTATGTGGGGGGAGAGTTCACGGCCTTTAAGGGGACGACGCAGAACTATTTCGCCAGAGTGCAATCCAACGGAACCTTGAGTGCTGGTTTTGGGAATCGTGGTTTTGGTTCTTATGTCTATGCTTTGTTAATGCCGCCGTCAGCATCGAATCCGTATGATGATGTTTATGTCGGCGGCAACTTTACCACTTACGATTCGTTCGGTTTTGCCCGCTTGGTGCGACTCAATAAGGATGGAACTCCGGATGTGGGAATCAATATCGGAGCGGGGATTGCCGGGGGCTCGGGGTTGGTTTACGAGATCGCAGAACTCAATGATGGTTCGGATCGTCTGTTTGTCGCGGGAAGTTTCGGCACTTACCGGGGGGCTGCTTCGGCCAATCTGGTTCGTATCAATCAGGACGGTTCCGTGGACACCAGCTTCAATGTGGGGACGGGGTTTAATAGCTACGTGCGCACGTTGTATTACGATAAAGCCAATCAGAAGCTCTATGTCGGAGGCGCCTTTACGACTTACAAAGGGGTCGCGGCCACGCGGATGGTGCGTTTGAATATGGACGGCTCGTTGGATTCCACGTTTAACATCGGCACGGGCTTTAATGATGTTGTTCGCGAAATTATTCCAGCTCCGGGACATGCCGGTAAGGTGTATGTTGGAGGCAGCTTTACAACTTATAAAGGGGTCAACTCGAACCGCGCGATTCGTTTAAATGCGGATGGAAGTATTGATAACAGCTTCAATATCGGATCTGGATTCAGCAGTTACATCCAGGTGGCCAAGCCTGTGGGCGACGGGACCAATGATATTTATATGGCGGGACAGTTTAGCACTTACAATGGAACGGCCAGAAATTATATCGTGCGTTTGCGAGACTCAGGACAGATCAACTCCGCCTTTAACGTCGGAAGTGGACCTAGTTACGCTTCACCGGCGACAGGCGCCGACGTGCAGGATTTGGCGGTGGCGCCGGACGGAGGATTGTACGTCGCTGGAATCTATCAGCGCTTTCAGGCTCAAGTACGCATGGGGTTGGTGAAGTTAAAGCCTAGTGGAGCTTTGGATAATACCTTCAACGTGGGTTCTGGTCTCATGTATCGCTACACGGCCAGTTCCACGACGGTTGATCGTGGATATGTTACCAGCATCACTCTAGCAAAAGACGGGCGCGTGTATGCAACAGGGGCGTTCTATGGCTACTTCTCGCCGTATGGGACATCGTCATATCCGATCACGGTTCCACGCATTATTTGTCTGAACACGGACGGCAGTATGGATATGTCTTTCGGCCTTGGTGCCGGCGTCAACACCACAGGCTATGGCGTGAAAATGGCGGACGATGGTTCGGGGGATATCTTCTTGTTAGGGGACTTCTCGACTTACAATACGCTCAACCGCAATGGTTTGGTGCGAATCAAAGAAAACGGCAATCCGAACTAGGATTGCCTGTATATATAGAATTACTTCATTTTCTCTAAGAAACGGAAATAGCGCTCGGGTTGAATATCCAGAGACATTAAATGACCGTTGCTGTCGTGGACTTCAGGGAAGGAAAACTTCCAATGGCCTTCGTACAGATAAAAATTGATCCCGATAGAAAACTGAACCGGAGTTTCTTCGCCCGTAGATTCTGAATAGTAGGGCACCGAGAAGCTGCGCACGCGGGCCTGCTTTGGCAAAAAACCATCAACCATATTAACCTGATCAATAAAACATTTGGGCGCATCGTAAATCAGGATCTTTGCATTTTTAAGCGGCGAAGCCCAGTTGACGAAAGCACGCACACCCAAGGAATTGATCCCGCGCAACTGATCCAAATGCAGGTGAAGTTCCAAGTTTTCTGGAACTTGCAGGGTAGAAAAGACCTTTTCGTCATTTTCAAGCAGACCGCCCAAGCTGACCTTGGCAACATTCTGCTCTTTCAAAACAACGAAATCCAATTTTACAGCCATCGCGGTCGAGTCCTATTGAGGTGCGGGGTTCATGTGATATACGGTCTGCGTTGGGTACGCGAAATCGACCTTCATATCGGCGGCAATCTTCAAAATCTCAATAAAGATTCGTTGTTGATGTGCCAGCTCTTCAGGCCCAGTGTATACCTTTAAATGGAAATTGACGAGCACATCCAGCGAAGAGGCATTGTAATTGTTAAAGTGAACTGTGACCGTGTCCGCAATGACCTTTTCATCGGACTTGATATAGTAGCGAACGCGATCACAGAATTCTTCAATTTTTGCCGGTGAAGTTTCATACGTCAGTCCAAGGATTTGGCGCACACGGCGGGCTGGTCGAACACCCATATTATCCACGGTTTCTTTGGCCATCATCGCATTGGGGATGGTAATCAAAGAATTGTAGAAAGTACGGACGCGAGTCGAGCGGAAACCGATTTCTTCCACAGTGCCTTCCATGTCCTTGATCTTCACCCAGTCGCCCACTTGGAAAGGACGATCAAACAAGATAGTGATCGAACCAAACAAGTTCGCAGCGGTATCTTGAGCGGCCAAGGCCAAAGCCAAGCCCCCTAGTCCCAGGCCGGCCAACAGAGACATGACATTCAGACCGAAACTTTGCAGGACAATCAGGAAACCCATGACCACGACAAAGATCTTTGCCGCTTTGGAAGCAAAGGGCACTATTTGATCGTCGAAGGTGCTGGGGGTTTTGGAAGTGTAGTCCGCCAGAACCGAGCAAGCGGCGTCGACCAGATAGTAAATCAAGCGAATGATAAAGATCGCAATCAAACCACGAAGGAAGTGATCATAGTATTTGGCAAACTTCCCAGAAAGCTCAGCGGCGTCACCGGCCGCGAACCACAACAGAATCACCAAGATCCAAGCCAAAGGACGATCGGTATTGGATTGTAAATAGTAACCCCAGAACGTTTTTGGATACTTTTTGACGATGGGATTGTGTTTTTTAAGTTCTTTAAGGATGAAGTGGAACAGGGGGCGTAGGACGAAAATACCCACGGCAAAAGCCAGCCCCAGAAAAGCCCATTTCCATGTGGACATAATAAAGACGGTAGATTTCAGGAACTCACTCATTTCAGCCGAGAACCACTGAGAGTCCTCAAACAGAAACTTTTCCATGCTGGACAATTCTTTCATATTACATCACCTGCAGATTGTGACCGGAATAAAGTAGTACAAGTAAAATGACTCCAAGGACGATACGATAGTATCCAAAGCCTCGGAAGCCGTAGCGAGACACTATACCGATAAAGAACTTGATCGCAAGCATCGCGACAAGGAACGCCACTACGCAACCCACCAGCAAAACATTGATTTGTGCGGGCTCAATCGTCTTATAGATTTTCAACAATTTATATAAGGTTGCTGCGGCCATTGTTGGGACCGCCAAGAAAAATGAAAACTCAGCTGCCTCTTTTTTATTCATGCCAAGTGTCAATCCACCCATGATGGTGGCTGCGGACCGGGAAACTCCCGGGATCATGGCGATGGATTGAAACAGTCCCAGTTTGACTGAGTCTTTATATGTCAGATCGTCGGTTTTTCGGCCCATCATTGTCAGGTGTGCAAATATTTTGTCGGACCAAATCAGGATCACTCCACCGACAATCAGCGACCAGGCCACGACATGCACGCTGCCTAAAAGGTGCTCGACGACATCTTTAATAATGAAGCCGATGATCGCGGTAGGCAGGAACGCCACGAAGAGCTTTTTGTAGAATCCCCATTGGGGAAGGAAACGTTTCCAGTACAAAACCAGAACCGACATGATAGCGCCAAACTGAATGATCACTTCAAAAGCTTTGGTGAAAGAGTTGTCTTCGATTCCCATCATGGAGCTGGCAATAATCATATGCCCGGTGGAGGAAATGGGCAGAAACTCGGTGATACCTTCGACAATGCCGAGGATGATGGCGTGGAGAAAACTCATGATGAAACTCTCTTTCGCTGCATAAAAACAGTCGCCCACATCATTGAAAAGAAGCGTTGTGGGTTCAATATTCGATGGGTTGTGTCAAAAGATTTTAAGATTTGTTTAAGATTTTGGTATGCAATGCTCAAGAAAGGTGAATATGATTTTTTTACCACGGAGGGGGTTTAATATGAAACGTGCATTACTAGTTGGTGCGGTTTTGTTCGGTTCTCAGGCGTTCGCAGGCGAATACCTAGTAAAGTACACGAACACACGCGCTTTCAACATGCTGAATACAATGACGACATCTAAGGTGTCCACGGTCCAAATGATGGATCACAACGACACTGCAAGCTTAGTTCTTGTAGACATCGCGAAGAATCACGAAGCTCAGGCTTTGGCTTCTCTTTTGGGACAGCCAGGAGTTGAGTACATCGTTCCTAACTTCAAAATCAGAGCTTTCGAAGCGCCTGTTGATGCAGCAGCTTTGAAAGAACAATGGTCTATCGCGAAAGTTCAAGCCGAGAAAGCTTGGCAGCGCGCGGGTAACAAAGGTAGCAAAAACGTTATCGTAGCGGTTATCGATACGGGCGTTGATTACACTCACCCAGCTTTGGCTCCAAACATGATCACGGGTTATGACTTCCGTGACAACGATGCTGATCCAATGGATATCACTGGTTTCCAAAACCCAGGTCACGGTACACACTGTGCGGGTGCGGTTGGGGCAACTGGTTTGATCGACGGTGGTATCGTAGGTCTTTCTCCGGAAGTTTCCATGATGCCACTTCGCTTCTTGGGTGCTGACGGTTCTGGTGACTTGAACAACGCGATCAAGTCTATCGACTACGCTATCGAAAAAGGTGCACACATCATCTCTGCATCTTGGGGTGCGGCAGTTCCTCGTAATCAAGCAGCTCCGCTTCTTGAGGCAGTGAAACGTGCTGATGATAAAGGTGTTATCTTCATCGCAGCTGCTGCGAACGATGGTAAAAACAACGATAAAACTGAAATGTTCCCAGCGAACAACGGTTATCCTAACTCTATCACAGTTGCGGCTTCTGGTCCTTCTGATGCAAAACCATCTTGGTCTAACTACGGAACTGCAACAGTTCACGTATCAGCTCCAGGTGAAAACATCATGAGTACTTTGCCAAACAATAAGTACGGAAACCTTTCTGGTACTTCTATGGCGACTCCGCTAGTGTCTGGTTTGGTGGCTTTGATGAAAGCTCAAGATCCTTCTCTGACTGGTGCGCAAATCCGCGCTATCCTTCAGACGACAGGTGCTAAAGTTTCCATCGAAACTGCATGTAACTGCCGCGTTGATGCTTTTGAGGCTGTAGAAGCTGTTATGTCCAAGAAAATGGTTGTTGTTCCATCTGCGGCGACAATCAAAACTTCTGAGACTTTGCCGCTTTCTGTATTGAATGGTAAAGCTCCATTCAAATTCGCTTCCAGCAACACTTCTGTAGCAACTGTATCTGACAACGGTACAATGACTGCAGTAGCAAACGGTTCCACTGTTATCACAGTAACTGATGCAACTGGTAAAACAGCTTCCACTTTGAACATGCACGTAGGTGCTTCTTCTGGTGGCGGTAACAACCCAACGCCTCCAAACCCAGGTCAACCTGATCCAGGTCAGCCGGGCGAGTGCCCACTGGGTGATCCAGCGATTTGTCAGATCATCTGCCAAATCAAACCAGATCTTCCATTCTGTCAGTAATTAAGAAGGCTCCCGATAAGGGAGCCTTTTTTCGTTTCTACCCGAAGGCGCCCTTGAAACGCCAACTGCTGCGTTGGGCGTCGTCGACGTACCAGTGGTACGCCTCCTTCTTCCGCCTTGCATTTGACATCTCCTAGACCGCTTCGGTAGTTTTGTTTTAGGGGGCATCAGTGTCTTTTTATTCTCAGGCTTTTACGCATCTTTCGGTTTCTAAAAAATCTTATACACTTTGGGTGACTTTGAATAATCCAGAGCAGAGCAATGCTATTTCGCTGGAGATGGTGGATTCTTTGACTCGGGTTTTGAAGTTTGCGGATTTTGATCCGGAAGTTCGGGTGATCGTTCTGAAAGGCGAAGGGGCTTCGTTCTGCGCGGGGGGCGATGTGAAGGCTATGCAGAACAAAACCGGGATGTTTGCCGGTGAAAGTAACGAGCTTCGCATGCGCTATATTCATGGTATTCAGCAGATCCCTAAATGCATTGAAGAGCTTTCGACCCCGGTGATTGCGATGGTCAATGGGCCTGCGATTGGCGCGGGATGTGATTTGGCGATGATGTGTGATTTGCGTATCGGAACTGCCAAATCCAAGTTTGGTGAAACCTTTGTCAAGCTGGGGTTGGTGCCCGGGGATGGTGGGACGTTCTTCTTGCAGCGAGTGATCGGGTATAGCAAAGCCATGCAGATGTCTTTGACCGGGGATCTAGTTTCCGGCGAAGAGGCCTTGAAGTGGGGACTTCTAAACTATCTGGTAGAGGAAGCGACCTTGGAAGCCGAAGCTGAGAAGTTGGCGACTAAGCTTGCGGCGAATCCTCCGGTGGCGGTGCAGATGACCAAAAAGGCGATGAAGATGGCTTACTTGAATGATCTTTCGACCATTTTGGATATTTCAGCGGCTTATCAGGGTATTACTCAACGCACGGAAGATCACTTCCGGGCATTGGAAGCGATGAGAGAAAAGAAGTCAGCGGACTATCAAGGGCGTTGAGCGATCTTTTCCAGATCCTCGGCCCGAGCGATCAGGTTTTCTTGAAGATTTTCTTTTTGTTCGGGGCTGAGGCCTTTCCAGAATTTTTCAGCCAGAAAGATTTGAAAGGCATATTTGTGGGCGTTTAAAGCTTCGGTGAATTCGGGCAGACGACTGGATTCATAGTCGGTGTAATAATCCAGGACAAATTTTTTCAAAGCTTCTGGATTTTGACTGGAATTCAGGAACAGCTTTAAGCTGTGTTCGCGGCTTTTGTTTTGAAGCGCCCACGGATAGGGATGGGTTTTGAGGAAGTCTTCCAATTCATCTTGTTGTTTGGCGGAAATCCCGCCGATCCAGAACTCCACCGAACGGCGATAGCGTTTATAGGCCGTGCGCTGAGCCTTTTCTGCCGTGTCATTGTCTTGTTTGGACTCTTCAATATCAGCGCGGACTTTTACGGCGAAGTGATCAAACTGATTCTTTTTTAACTGCGTGGCTATTTTGGCGGCTGTGTTTTTGAAATAGCCTGCGCCTTTTTTGAAATAATCCTGCACCAGCATAAAGTTCTTTGCCAGCAGGGCCGGATTCATGTGGCCTTTTTTGATTTCAGGCTCCAGTTCGCGCAGAGATTGGGCGACTTCAGGCAGCAGTTCTTTGCGTAACCGAGTGATGTCTTTTTGTAAATCTTGTTTAAGTTCTTTTTCCTGCTGACTGGTCAGATCAAAATATTTATCGGCGCGGGAAACCGCCGTGACATCAGCCCAGCGAGCCACCATATCCAGGCGGCTGCACCCCAGGGACATCAAGATCGTGAAGAATAGAAAAATCTTTTTCATCCTATCTTTGTTTTAAAATGGCCCGTCGTAACAGCAAAGCCTCAATGACAAGATACAGGATAAAACTGACAGTCAAACCGACGCCTTTTAACAAGGCCCAGTTGGTGGTGCTCCAATAAAGGGCCGCCCAGGTTGCCAGCGCCGCATGGATGGCAAAAAAGACGCCGACACGGAAGGTGATGCCGTTCATCCGGGATTTGATTTCTTCCGGAAATGTCTGGCCTTGTTGTTCTGCAAGATAGACCAGCAAAGGTTTTTTCATAATCAACGAGCCCCACAGCACAAGGGTGAAAGCGCCCTCCATCAAAGCCGGCTGAAGCTTAAACCAAATGCCTTCGGATGAAATCAGGGAAACACCACCCAATACCAGCAACATTCCATTGCCGATCCAGGTGATCTTTTGAACTTTCTTGTGGCGGTAAAGTTCCCAGATGATTTCACCCAAACCGAAGATCATCCCGGCAATCAGGCCCGGAATGATCCCGTAATATTCTTCAATAAACGTAAAGGCGATAACCGGAAGAAGGCCGCCGAAGAAAAGACCAGCGGCCGTTTTTTTAGGGGCCGGGTTCATGGGGTTTTGTCCAGAAAATCCACCGGCTGACCTTGCGATGGCAAAACGACTTGATCGCTTTCCATCACAAGTTTCCCGCTGACAATCGTGTGGGTGGGCCATCCGGTGACCTTCATGCCATGGAATGGCGTCCATCCGCAGCGGCTGGCGATCCAGGAATTATCAATCGTCATTTCTTTTTTCAGATCCACGATCGTGATGTCAGCGTCATAACCTTGGCGCAGGCGGCCTTTGTTTTTAACTCCAAAGACTCGGCAAGGATTTTCAGTCACAAGCTCGGTGAACTTGCGCAGACTTAAACGGCCGTCGTTCACATGATTCAGCATAATCGGCACCAGGGTTTGCACGCCTGGAACGCCGGAAGGACTTTGGGGGTACGGTTTTTCTTTTTCTTCACGCGTGTGGGGGGCGTGATCGGACCCGATCACATCCACGGTTCCATCTTGCAGGGCTTTCCAAATGCGATCTAAATGGCGCTTTTCACGAATCGGCGGATTTTGTTGGGCATAGGTGCCCAGTTTGTCGTAGCAGTCTGGCGCATACAAAGTCAGATGCTGTGGCAGGACTTCAACTGTGGCGATGTCTTTGGCGTCTTTTAAAAGATCCATTTCTTCGCCCGTGGATACGTGCAGTACGTGAATCTTACGACCAGTTTTACGAGCCAAACGCAGCAGTCGGGTGGTCGAGTTGACGGCGGTTTCGACGTCTCTCCAAACCGGGTGATAGTGAGGATCTGCCATATCCACGGCAATGTGACGTCTTTCACGCAGGCGCATTTCATCTTCGCTGTGGAAGATAATACGACGATGCCCCTGCATCAGGATCTTTTCCAAGGTTTCGTCGTCCTCGACCAGCAGATTCCCGGTCGAACTTCCCATAAAGATCTTAATCCCCGAACAGTGGGGCAGAAGCTCCAGCTCAGCGATTTTATCGACGTTGTCATGAGCTCCACCGATAAAGAAGGCATAGTTGGCGTGACAGCGGTTTTTGGCGCGGTTCAGTTTGTCTTCGAAGGCCTCTTTCGTGGTGGTCGAGGGGTTGGTGTTCGGCATTTCGAAAATACTCGTAACTCCACCCAAGATCGCGGCGCGGGTGCCGGTTTCAAGGTCTTCTTTGTGAACCAGACCCGGTTCGCGGAAGTGAACTTGGCTGTCGATCACTCCGGGCAGGACGTGCAGTCCGTGAGCTTTGATGATTTTCAGGGTCGGTTCATTGATGGATTCTCGGATCTTTTCGATGCGTCCATCTAGGATGGCAATGTCGGCCTGCTGCTCAATCAGGCCAGTTTCAGAAGGATGAGGCAGCAGGCAGGTGCCGCCTTGAATGATCAGATCGTAGGGACGTTGCTGAGACATGTATCACCTCGGAATGCCTTCAAACCTATCATTAGATACCTTCGAAGGTCCAGCGTTGACGAGGCCTCTGGGATAGGTGAGAATTTGAATTGTGACAGTTGAAAAATTTCTCTCCTTCTGGGACCAGCACAATACCGCCATCATTGAGGGCCTCGTAGCACTCATTATTCTTATTTCATTGCTTCTGGCCTATCGCGCCTTTTTTGCGAAAAAAGACAAAGGCGCAGGCGAGATGGGGAACGGCTCGTTGGATGCCGCTCAGCTTGAAAAAACTCTGCAAAAGATTTTAGACAATCAACAAGCCTCCGGGAAATCCCCGCGCAGTGCTGCTGCGTCAGAGGATTTCGGGGTGGATGTGGAGATGGATGAATCTCCGGCTCCGGTGCGTGTGCAAGCGGCGGCTCCGGCAGCGGCTGCTTCCGTGAGTTCTGCTGAAATTGAAGCGGCGAAGGAGTCTGCGGCGGAAGTGGCCCAGCTTCGTTTGTCTTTGTCTGAAGGACACCAAAAAATCGTAGAACTGCAAACTCAATTGCAAGCAGCCCAGGCATCTGGCCAAGCGGGTGAGGGTGGGGCTTCTTCAGCCGAGGGCGGAATGTCTTCCGCTGAAAAAGAAGAACTGAATGGCAAGCTTCGCGATCTGGAAGCTCGTTTGGCTGAATACGAAATCATCAGCGAAGACATCGCGGATCTGTCCCGTTACCGCGATGAAAATGAAGATCTGAAAAAGCAGTTGGAATCTTTGAAAGCCGGAGGCGCAGCAGCACCTGCGGCATCGCCAGCGGTTGAGGAACCAGCGCCAACCCCGGCTGCAGCCCCAGCAGTTGAAGAACCTGCTGTCGAGGTTGCCGCAGAACCCGCACCGGCTGAAGGTGGTTCAGATCTGATTGATGATGATTTGATGAAAGAGTTTGCAGCGGCAGTGGAAGGTCAAAGAGCCTTGGACAAAGCTGCTGAAAAAGCCGGGGATGGCAGTGAAGAAGCTGCGAAGTCCGGCGATGAAACTAATCAGTTGATGAGTGAGTTTGAAAACTTCGTTTCCAAAAAGAGTTAAAAGCTATGAACAAGTTTCTTATGGCCTCTGTTTTGTTTGCGGGACTTTCTTCAAGTGCTTTGGCGGCAGGATCTAAACCTTCATCCAGCACTTTAACTTCTGCTTTGGAGTTGTTGAAACTTCCTGGTGAAAACCGCCGGATGGTGGTCCAGGTTCAGGGCGAAAAATACTATCAAAACTTTGTTTCATTGGCATTTAGTGAGGCCCAACCTATGGGGCTTCGTTGGCGCGCTTTGATGGCAGCGGCCGAGGCTCGTGGAGCCAAGTCGACGCCGGATCTGGTGAAAGCGGGATCTAACAGTCAGTGGTTCATGCGCAATGCTGCGTTGATTGCATTGGCTGATGTAAATCCGGCGGAAGCTGAAAAGCTTGCTAAAAAGCTGATCAAAGACAAAGCCTTGGTGGTTCGTTCCGCTGCGGTGGACACTTTGGAAAAAAGCGGTTCTTTGGATCGCGAGCTTTTATGGGAAGAGTTGAATCAGGATTATAACTTCAAAAACCGCCAAAGCCTTTGGATCCGTCATCAAATCGTCGAAGCCTTGGCAAAAAAACCGATGGATCGAGAGATGTCCTCTTTCGCGGGCTTATTGACGGATAAAGACGCCCGGGTTCATCTGCCCGCTGTGCGGGGGTTGGAAAAGCTGACGGGAGTTCGGCTGAACGATAAGCCGATGAAGCAGACCGCCTTGGTCGATCTTTGGAAAGACTATATTAAGAAGAACAATTAAAAGAAAAGCCGGGGAGACCCGGCTTTTTTAGTGAACTTATTCAGAAGCGGCGGCGCCGTCAGTAGGGCTCTCTGTGGACCCTTCGGTCTGTTCGGGGGCGTCGGTATCTTCGATGTCCTCTTCCTCTGGAAGATCGGGCTTAGCACTTGTCAGGGCTTCATTCACAGAAGACGGGGTTTTTGCCAAAACCGTATTACAGGAGGCTTTAACTCGGAAGAAGTGCTTCCACATCTCGCCGTCAATTTTTCCTTTGATCTCGGGGCTTTGCAGTTCAGAGCCCATGTAAGAGCTGGTGTTGCCAAATTCCTTAAGGCGTTTCAGGCGAGGGATTTTGCGTTCGCCATCACATTCGCCTTGAGAGGCTTTGCCACCTTCGGCAATAAAACTAAAAGCCTTTGGAGGAGTTTTTCTTTTCGCCAAAGCCAAGGAGCCAGGGTTCATCATGGGCTGAAGAAGTAAGACGCTGGCAAAGATCACGATTCTTTTAAATTTGCTATTCATAGATAAAATCCTACGGATTTAGAATCCGGCCTTTTTCAGGGCTTCGTTAATGATCAACTCACGCTCAATGCGATAGAAGATGATTTTTTCTTCCAAACCGTCGGTTTCCATTGTTTCAGGCTCCGAGAAGAAGTCTTTTAAAATCTCCATACGCTTTTCAATAGTCACACGCGTGGATTCGCGCCCCTCGGTTTTGCCGCGGGCAAAGATCAGGGTCAGTTTATAGCGGATGCCACCGGATGGGCGCTCGGTCTGGCCTGGCGGTTGCCAGCCATCAATGCCTTTGATGTATTCAGTTTCAATCACGCCGGTGTCTTGGTTTTCTTGGGCGATCGGGTACTTCAGGACCGCGTGGGCGGCTCTCCAGACGTTGTCGTAAGGAGCGAAGAAGACTTTTTGTTTGTTGATTTGGCCCATGCGTTGGTGGGCGGAAGGCTTTTTATCGAACAGGCTGCACCCAAATAAGGAGCAGCCTGTGATAATCACAAGTCCAAGAAGGATTTTTCTAGAAAGAGACGGAACTGTGTGTGACATGTGTTGCGGCTTCAATCATAGCAGGACCCAGGGCCGCTTGTGAAGTAGTTTGGCTGCCCACGAAGTTCACTTCCCAACGTTTTTTACCAGCGATTGCGGAATCATTCGGCCATTGAGGCAATTTCACGCGCTCAGCCCAGTTTGGTGAGTAAACTTCCCATTGTGGGTTCAGGATTTTCACCTTCGCAGAGCCTTGAACCACTTCTTCTTCCTTGGAAAGAACAGAATAAGTCGCAATTGGGCTGACTCCGTCGATTGTGTTGAATTTAGGCATCAAAAGCTCGCCCGCCTGCAAAGTTGGATCTGGGATCAGAGGCAACATCTGAGGAGTCGTGCCCGCAGCAAACGGAAGCAGAGTCGCACTCATGCGGTCGCCGCCAGATTTAAGGTCTGCTGTTTTCTTAAGCACACCCAGAACCATAGGGTCAGAACCTGGAAGGGTGTTCAGGCCCATTTTCTTGCCGTTTTGGATGGACTTCACGTCTGTCGGGATCAGGTAGCCGGATTGGTTCGCTACGCCGACAGCGATAAAGGTTTCGTCTGAACGGAAGCCTGGGGCTCCGACGTCTTTTTTCTCGGTGAAGTTCATTTCACGAGTTGGCATGTCCAAGCGTGTGCTGCCGGATTTCACTTCGATGTCGCGAACGGCGCCACCGTTGATGGTGAAGGAATTGATCAGCTCATAGAATTCGGCCCCGCCACGAAGAGCGTCCACTGTGGATTTGAACGGGAATCGGCCGCGAGCTGCGAAGACGCGGTTAACACCACTGTTTCCGTAGTAAATACGGTAAGTCGGTTTATCCAGGTTGATAGTGAACAGGCCGTACTTTTCGCTTTGATCAGGTACGGAGATGTTGGCCGGGATGTCGATGTCCTGACCCATGGCAGAGATACGGTCAAACTGCGGGCTGATGACATTATTGATGTCAAAAGCCAGAAGGTCCATTTTAGAGAACGCTGGCATCACCAAACCGAAGTCGACATAGCCATCTTTGTTTTGGATCGGAAGACCGGAGGTCACACCTTTAACTTCATACTGAGTCTTGGTCGCTTGAGCGCGAAGTTTGATCGTCAATGCGCCCGGCTCTTGATTCATATAAGTGCTGCGCAGGAAGCCTGGGGCTTGAACTGTCACAGGAAGGCCCGTGTTCCAAGCCGCTGGGATTTCAACTTGGCCGTTGTCGTCTGTGGTCAGGAAGTTGCCAGCAAACGGGGAGTTTAAAGCGTCACCGATCAGGATTTGCGCGCCTTTTACAGGTTTGTCGTCAAAAGTGCGGATAGAGATGACGTTGGTGGATTGCTGCCAGAACAGACCGGCAAAACCATTAGTGTCGTTTTTTTGAGTGCCTTTGTGGTCCGAACAACCCGCAAGAAGTGCCGGGACGGCCATGGCCATCATGAGTTTTTTCATTGTTTATCCCTCCGTGGTGGGCTTTGGGGCCCTTTTTTCATTTTCTTTTCTAGAGCAGCGGTACTAGTGACAGGTTCTTTCTCGCACTGCTCGCTCGGTCCCCTTCGTTGGAGTCCGAATAATCTGTCATGACCTG
Source organism: Bdellovibrio bacteriovorus (assembly GCF_041888015.1). Taxonomy (GTDB): domain Bacteria; phylum Bdellovibrionota; class Bdellovibrionia; order Bdellovibrionales; family Bdellovibrionaceae; genus Bdellovibrio. Next base: position 2,557,234 of record NZ_CP168968.1, on the reverse strand, counting down.
TAATTGCATTGCGGAAAAGTCACAGGGTCAAGACCTAAGGCGAGGAATTGGGTAAAATTTAAGGAATCTAATTTAACGCAAAGCCCATTATTGACTTCCTGCGCGTTCACAACTAAAAATCTTGCTTCACGCACTTCCAACGGGGCTTCGTCCTTGTCGGGTGTGTTACTGTGTGGTGGGGTAGCTCAGCTGGTTAGAGCAACGGAATCATAATCCGTAGGTCGGCGGTTCAAGTCCGCCTCTCACTACCAATTTTGTTCTTCGATCGTGTATCGAAGGAAGTTTCGCAAGAAATGAGCCTCTTGGCGAAACACCTAAACCTGCAGAAATGCGGGTTTTTTTATGCTCAAAGCCTTCCAGAAACTCGCAGCGCCTAGCTTTTAGTTTCGCATCTCCTGCTGGAGTGCGAACAGTTGCGAACACTTTGCGAACAGTTCGCTCAATCGCGATTATTTTTCTTCACATTCTTCCGCTTAGACTCAAGATCACGAATAGCATTCTGAGCTCTAGAAGATTTCACCTTGGCGTAGTGTTGAGGCATTCTTACGTCCGACCAAGTGCCCATTTGTTGTAAAGCTAACAGATCGCCAGTTTCGTTGTAGAACGAGGTTGCGCCTGTGTGCCTTAGGACGTGCGTGGATCTATACGGCAGTCCCGCTGCGGCAAATGCTTTGTCGTATCTGTATTGAACCTGTCTATACGTTAACATTTCTCCATCAATGTGAAAGATAAGTTCACACCCCTTCTTTGTGGGTAGCGTGGATATCAATTCCGCAACATCTGTGAACAGATTTAAAGTATAAATACTTCCTGCGCGTAAGTTCTTCGTGCCTGGAGTAACTTCGCTCAACATCTCCTTGATTCTCGGCCAAGTGATATGTTCGCAAAGATCATAGACCTTTTCGTTCACGTTAAGGTTGCGCCACTTCATGGCCGTTACTTCTGATACTCTAAGCATTTGCTTGAGTTGTACAAATGCTAGCACGTAAAATAAGTAACTGTCCTTCCGAAGTTGATCCAGAAATAGTGTAGTTTCGTCGTCAGTCATATATTTTTTGGCGATAATCTTTTTTGCTTTAACTTTAATTTGTTCACTATGTCTTTTCTTGAAGGGTAAGATGATCGCCGCATCATCATAATTATTTTGATACCAACTGAATAAGACTTTTAAAGTCTGAAACTCTTTTTCAAATGATGTTCTGATTGAACTCTTAATGTAGTTCTGTTTCCAATCTGTGATTAGATTATCAATGTCAGAGGGTTTAATAGATTCAATTTCCCTTCTTAAAATTGACTGAAACGTCTTGGAGCATTTTTCGTACTGTATCGCGGTGTTAAGTGCAAGACTCGGCCAGGTATCCCTTTGCCATTTTTGCAAAACGGCTTCAATTGTTGGTGATGATTTACGGTTAGCGTCCGCTGGCTCAGTAACGGAAGAATGAAGTGTTTTATCAATGGCATTTTGCCAATGACGAGCTTCCTCGAGCGTGGCGAAGTATTCAAATTCTCGCTTCTTTGAGCCTCCTAAAGGCAAATATCTTCTAGCACAATAGGCCTTGCCTTGTTTTGGCGATTCGTATCTTTTGTTCTTTTCATTCCAGGTGTGCGCGCGACTAATCCCTGGAGCGTTCGGCACCGCAGATAAGATCCGCTTCCCTCGAAATGTTTCTAAGTCTTTTTTCGACATCGATGGTTCCTCTCTAGTAAGAAACTCCTCGACGTGCACAAGATTGAAACGGACTGATCTTCCGATTTTTTTATAGGGAAGACCATGCAACATTAATTTATCCACCATACTCACTGAAAGATTAAGCTTCGCAGCTAATATCTTTTTCGTTATTAGGTTGAGGGATTCATTTTTTGCGAACTCCTTTCTCGTGCCCCAGATTGTCTCGGAGCTAGTTTGATCCCTCATACCCATATTTCTTCCAGTTTTACTTAATAGAGCTACCAGGCGGTGTGGTACTCTCGGAAAATATTCCCCACAGTTTCATAACAACCTTGAAACTGTCCGAGTTTAATCTTATATCCGTGCTACCAGCGCCGCCGTAATCAACTGTGACGCTTATGAAGGTTTCGTTTTCAAAAGTTAAGGGAAGATTAGGCAAACGAGGATTTTTCCATATGAATAGAGAAGAAAAGAAGGTCATTGAGCTGGTTAAGAAACGCGAAGAGCTATTGAGCCTCTACGCAAATTTTTGGGAAGAATGCGCTGGTGGATGTGATGACTCATATGGGTGGATCGTATCTGAATGGATTGAGGCTTCACTTTCTGGAAACCTGACTCGACTCTTCGCTAGGCAGCTACTCCTTTCTGCCTATCCGCCATTTCTTAAAGACTTTGAAAATGCCAAAGTGGGTGATCTGGATCAACTAGCTAATCGTTGGGGCGGTGATTTTATTACGGGTAAGTTTCGTCCAAGGACATTCGGTTATAGAGAAAAGAGTTACGATGAAGAGCAGGGTAAATTAAGAGAATTCAGTGATTACTACACGCCTACAGATTTAATTTTAAATCCCGCTATTCTGGTGCTGAACGATGGCTTTCTTGTAGATGGCGAATTCAATGCTACAGAAGCAGATTTTGAATCGCCAAAATCATTCGCTGATTTAGATGCTAAAGAGTTCGATTTAGCCCAAGATCCTAATCGACTTTTGTGCTTGATCAATCTAGAGCGAAGCATTGACGAAATTATTCATAGCATTAGAAATATCAGATCCGAGTATGTAAAACGACGACCCAAGCCAATCGGTGGCCTCAGAGGGTTGGACATTGATGATGCCGATTTGATGCTATTTATTGCCTCTATTAATGGAATGCCAATGGATAAGGTGGCCCGTGTTTTAGCCACTTCGCTCCGGGCTTCCGATACGGACTATCACGCTTTAGTTGAAGAAAGAAATCGAAAGCGCCTCCCAGAGCTACTTGCTTTCGTTGATCCTTACTCGAAGTTACCGGCGGAAAATTCGCCGTTTGGCTAAGATTCCATTGGCTTCTTGGTTGGATACTCTAGAACCGTCGCAGGAGGCGACATGTTTCAAAAAGTATCAAGGCAAAGACCCTGTGAAATCTGCGGTAAAAGTGACTGGTGTACTTATTCAAATACCTACTCACTTTGCCGCCGCACAAACACAGGTCATGGTAAAGAAAAGTCAGACCGCAATGGCGACGCATATTGGGTTTATAGGAATGGGGATTCTCCGGCAAGTAACTGCCACCAGAGTCGATCGAATGTTCCCAAGAGACCGCTTAAATGCATTCAAGCTTCATCTGTTGTAAATCAAGAAATTACACAGATTTTGGGGTTAGAAAAGGCTCACTGGGGTAATCTATATAATCGTGGCTTAAGAGATGAACATATTATCCAGGGCGAATATCGTTCTATTAATCCTCAGACACTTAACCTCTTGTTAGGAAAACTGTCAGGTAAATACCCCGTAGAAACCTTACTTAAGGTTCCGGGTTTTTGGAAAGACCAAGATCAAAAAATCAGAGCTTCGCAAATCTTTGGAATGATGATTCCCGTACGCGACGTTAAGGGGCGAATTACAGCATTTAAAGTTCGTCGAGATAATGTTCCGCAGGGAGAAAATAGATTTCTTCTTTTCTCACATAAAAATGGTGTAAGCGCGGGTAACGAGCTTCATATTCCGATTTTTTCATCTGAGAATCATGATGTCATACGCGTTACTGAAGGCGAATTAAAAGCTGACATTGCTACCGTACTCAGTTCAGTTAAGACGATTGGTATCCCTGGGGTATCCTCATGGAGGTCTGCAATTCCGTTTATTAAGGAATATAACTACAAACGTGCACTACTGGCATTCGACTCCGATATTTACGATAATAAAAATGTCGCAAGAGCGTTTGTGGAAGCGTACGAAAATCTAAAAAAAATCATTAAAGTTGAGATTGAAAAATGGTAGCGAAAAACAAGGGCAAATCGGCCAAGAAAAGCGTCAAAACTAAAACAGGAATTGACGATTTGTTAGCAGCAGGTGGAACTGCTGAAGCTGTCGGTGGTGATAATGCTGATGAGCTCGTCGAAACAATAAAAAATACGCATGATTTAATCAAAGAATCGTCTCCTTCTGATGGAGGCGAATTTGATATCTCTGGCTGGCTTAGAACATATAATAATAAAATTCAAAAGTATCACGAGAACGACAAGGGTGGAAAGTGGTACTCCATCACAAATTTTTCCGGTGAGATTGTAGAGGCAATTACAGAATGCTCAAACGGTCAGAAGACAACTTTTTTTATTGTGAAATTAACATTGTCTTCAGGGGAAACATTTTTGACAGAACGCATGACCACCAAGCAGTTTGATGAGATGTCCTGGTTGAGGCTGTATGGGTCATATCACGTACAGTATGTCCCAGACGCGAAGAACATCCTTGCTATTAAAGTGGCTATTTCAGACAACAGTAAGGCAGTAAAGAATAGTGTATTAAAGAGTGAAATTGGTTGGAGCGATGATGAATCTACTTTGGGCTTTTATCATGCGTCGGGCATTGTAGGAAAAGAATCAGGTTCGGAGCAGATCATTGACGTTGAGGAATCCCTCGAGTCATTTGATCTTTCAGAATATCATTCTGATTTGTCTCTTTCTGATCTCTATGACTATTGTGAAAAAAGATATGAGTTAATGCCGTCGCGATTAAACGTGTTCGGTAGAGGCGCAGTATATAGAGCTCCGCTTAATCATTTTCTGCCGTGTGATACGACGTTGTTTTTTACAGGTGGCACAGGAACATACAAATCATGCTATGCAGGAGTTTTGCAAAGCTCTTACGGCAAGTCATTTGACTATAACAATCTGCCGATTAGTTGGGAGTCCACAACCAACTCAATCCAAACAATGCTAAACATGTGCAAGGACGTCGTTTGTACCATTGATGACTATGCGCCCAATGCCGCCGGATCTAACCCTGAAGAGTTATATGCAAAAGCTGAAAGAGTGATAAGAGCTGTGGGGAACAACAGTAGCCGCAGTCGTCTTAACGGCGATTTTAAAATGCAAAGAACAGTTAGACCTCGCGCAACGCCAATTGGAACGGCAGAGGAAATTCCACGCGGTCATTCAATTTTAGGAAGAATGGTAATAAATGAAGTGAAGCCTGGCGAGGTAATTCCCGAGAATCTTACTCTTGTTCAGGAGGCTGGCCGCAAAGGATATTTTGTCTCACTCCAAAGACGATATATTTCTTATTTATCGCGCACCCCTCCTTCTAAGATGGCTGTTAGAGAATTGAGATCATCATTAGCATCAAAGTTTATGGGAATAGGTGGTCATAGTCGCGGTCCTGAAAATTTGGCTAATTACGCTTTAGGTTGGTCATTTTTTTTCAAATTCTTGGTTTTTGAGTCTGTAATTTCTGAGGCAGATGCAGAAAGAAGAATGAATGAGGTGATAGAGATCATGCGCATGGTTGGAATGGAACAAAGCCAATATGTTAAGCAAGCAGATTCAGTAGAGGAATTCTTTGCACATTTGAGGTACTCGTTGTCTACGGGACATTCATATATTGTTGATAAAGATGGCGGACGCCCGGTGAATTTTCAACAGCTTGGATGGCGCAAGGTAGCGGAAACAAAGTCTTCGGTTGTAGATTGGGAAACTATTGCTAATGCCACTAAGATTGGATGGTCTTCTGATGAGGGGGTTTATTTGGATTGGGATGTTGCCTATCGCCAAGCTCAAAAGGCAGCTTCAAGTACAGGAGAAACCATAAAAACTTCTAGCCAGACGCTTCTAAAGCGAATTGCTGAAGCGGGACATTTGCTAAAGAATGAAAACGAAAATAAAAATCGTTTTAAAAGAATCGTGGAAAGTGTTTCTCGCAAAGTGGTGATTATTACGACCCGCGCCCTCATTGTCGCAGACTAGGTATATCGAAATAACCGGGAAAAGCGGGAAACCGTAATTCCCGGTTTTCCCGGTTTAATAGGCCTACATGTCCCTTTTACGGGTATAAGAGAGTTGTCGGACTTATCCGTCACATCAATGGAGGCATCATGAATGAACTTAGTAGAAAGCAAAAGTCACTTTCTGACCATATTAATTTAGCCGCACATATTTTATCGAGCTTAGCGACATTTGCGTTCGCAACGGCCGCGATTGTTCGGCTAGCTGAGGATGGTCGTTTAAAGATTGAAGAGGAAAAAGATCGCAGCTTATGGCTTGCGCGCTAATTTCATAAACCGTCGTTTTATACACATTGAACAATTTTTTAAGAAGGCCACTAAAAGAGTGGCCTTTTCTATTTCAAAACGCTGTAGCTAAATCAATGCTCAGAAAGGGGAGTCATGAAGTTTGGATATGCAAGGATTTCGACTCGAGATCAAAACCTTATTATGCAGATCGATGCTTTGAAGGCGGCGGGTTGCCAACGAATATTTCAGGATATCGCAAGCGGCGCTATCGATAATCGAGAAGGCCTTCGGGACGCGCTTGAATCAATGAAAGCAGGGGATACGCTTGTGGTCTATAAAATGGATCGAGCAGCACGAAGCCTTCGACATCTAATAGAGATTGTTTCGACCCTAAATGCTCGCGGAATGGGATTTCAAAGTTTATCTGAGTCCATCGATACAAATTCAGCGGCGGGTCGATTTTCAATGCATGTATTTGCAGCGCTAGGGGAGTTTGAGAGGGAGCTGATTATTTCTAGAACCAATAGCGGCCTAGCTGCTGCAAGAGCGCGCGGAAGAGTTGGCGGAAGGCCCAGCAAACTTACAGAGCAACAAGAGCTTATCGCCTATCAGCTATTTAACGAACGTCAGATGACTGTAGACGAAATAGCAAAGAGCTTCGCAGTATCAAGAGGCACAATTTATCGTTCAATTAATAAACGACCCGAAGGTCGATAACCGCCAATAGGCAAAAGGAGCAAAAAATGGAAGAGAAGAAGCTGATCAAAAAGAAAGCCAATATCAATTGGAAAAAGGTCGGAAATCAAGCGGCTGTTGCGTTCTTAAATGGAGCAATCTCAGCACTAGGTGCGATTGTGATTGCGCGAATCGCAAATAGCGGTGCGGATACCCAATCATCACCGTCGGCGAAGGTTACGCCAATTTCTAAGATCGGATAAATTCTGAAGCCAAGGAGGGCTTTTCGTAGCCGCCACCGGAGGCGCATTTCGAGATCTTGGAAACTCTTCCGGGATTATGGAAATAGTTGAATCTGTTTACACCTTTGTCCGAAAAATAGGTGATATGAAAAAAAATCTTGAAGCAATTTTAAAGAAGAAGGGAATGAACCTGAATCAGGTTTCTAAAGTGGCTCAGGTGCCTAAATCCACAATTTATTCTTGGAGTGATCAGAAGTCCGTAAACCTTAAGCAGCTTCGTGCTGTGGCACTCGCTCTTGGGGTTAGCGTGCATGAGTTGGCCTATGGTGAACCTGATCCTCATGTGGGAGTTGGAACTGAGTTTTTAGAAGAACTGTTTTCCGGTGATGTTCGTATCAGTATTCATCGACTTCATAAAGAAAAGAAAGAAAAGGAACCATCATGAATTTCTTAATTGCATTACTTTTAGTAGTTCCCGCGGTCACGAATGCGGCTGACGTATTCCCAATCGCAAAAGTTGAGGAGTTCATAGGCAAGAAGATGCCTTGTGATCTTGCGGTTGCTCATGTGATTCGCGCTGAAGACAAAAGGTACATGGACTGTAAGACAGATTGTCTTCCCGGCGATCGAGTTTATTGCGTCAGTAACGGTATTGTCGGTCAGGGTACAATCAAAGAAAAGAAGGGATGTCTTCTCAATGGCTACTACATGAATAAAGACCGCATGGGGCTCTTAAATGGCCTTTACATAATCGTCGAAGGTAAATCATGTGAAAATGGCGGCTTTGAAGAACTAATGAGTCGCCCATATGGCGCAACTCCGTCTGTAAAAGATCTTTTAAGCAAGCCAATCGGTGGAATGGTTTATCCGACTGTTCTGCCTTCTAAAAATTCAAAGTTTTCAGATTATTTAAAAAAAGAAATTCAAAAAAATAAATAAGAGATGGGGGCTATATGTACGTATTCTCCAAAACAAGTGTCTTTTTATTTCTTGGTGTTGTGGTGTATTTGACGGGCTGTACGAATGGCGGTGGCTTTACCATACCTAAAGATACAGATTCACCGTCGCAAGAGCCGCCAGAGGCGAAGCTCGAAAAAACAGTGCAAGCTTTAAATGCATTGCAAAGTGTCGCGATCGTCACATGTGATAATGGAACTAAGGGATTGCGTGTGGTAGATGCCAATGGAAATATTGATGACGTGGCATGTGGAGGAATGAATGGTGCTGTTGGCGCGACGGGAGCTATTGGTGCAAGCGGAACCAAAGGCGACAAGGGAGATAAAGGTGACAAAGGTGATAAGGGCGATAAGGGCGATCAAGGAGACCAAGGCGTTGCCGGAACTGGGGCTGGACCGGCTTACAAGCTTTATGATGCTGATAATACGCTTCTGAATAACCTAGTATTTTACGCGAAATCTGGAAGTGGTGGATCTGCGACGGTTCAACTTCAGAATACGCAAAATGGATACATCAGTACGTTTGCAGCGCCTGGATGGAACTATGATTCGAGCGTTTCTGTCGGGGCAAGAGTGGTTGATAGCTTTTTTATCTTCTATTCCAACTCCAATTGCACAGGAACCACGTATCGCCTCATGGCTCTTTCTGTAATGGAAGGAAACATGGTGTACAAACATCTGAACGGGAAGCAGTACATTACAACAGGGACCTCGGCTCCGCAGTTTGTTCAGTCGTTTTGGGACGAGCTAAATCAATTGTGCCGCACGGATTTTAGTACTAGCACCGTTGGCACAGATCCTAGATATCGTGTACTGCAGGAAGTTACCAATACGGGATTTCCGACAGCCAACTTGAAGTATCCGCTTTCATCTAAGTATCAGTAATTTTATAAAGTGCGTTCAACGTAATGGCAAAGTGGCGCTGGATTTATCCGGCGCTTTTTATTTTGGGGGATTTATGTTTGTTGAAGAGGTCGATCTAATAACAGTAAGGGGTCGAGTACTGTCAAAGGCATCATTTTTCACGAACGACAAACGAGTGCTTCGGGATTTGATTACCGTGATTGAATCTCTGGAGCAGAGTATATCAAAAGATTTTTATAGCTCGGAAGGAATGTCTCTTGAGGAAATTGAGCAATTTTATTTTCAGTACATCCGGGTCAGACTCTTGCCACATATTCAAGAGCAGTGGGAAGGTTTTCCAAAATTGCAGCAATTTATTTTTAGCTTTAGTTACCGTCGTGTATTTCGGCGAATGTCTAAAGTTCAATTTTTGGTGGCCGCGGTCATGGCTATGGAGGCCTGTAGATAAGTTTTGATGGGGCGATGCCCCATTTTTGTGTCAGTACGGCATATAGGTGTCAGTGGGCCTAATTACGGCAAATTTCCCTTGTTAGCAAATTCACTTGAAAACCTGGGGCTGATCGATACATCTTTTTTAGAGAGAGGGAGGAACTCATGAAGTTTAAGGAATTGCCAGAAGGTTATTATTTTATCCGTGGAGTCACCGACTTCGTTTATGTCGAGAAACTTGAAAATCCCGAGGCATGGCCCAGCTACATAACCGAGCTTGAAGCTGTAAAGGTTGTTCATGATGGAAGAACTTACAAAAGAGGTTTGGAAATCGTAGATGAAATGGAAGTTGAATTTAAAACTTATGAAGAAGTGCGAAAAATACGGAAGGCGCGAGGCGCAAGCATTAGCCATGTTACGCGGCGTTTGAACAAAAACCAACCATTAAAGGGAAAGAGCTTAAATCTTGCTCTTGATCTTATTGGCGGAAGCTCAACAGGTGATCAATTTTTTGATGGGATTGCGGTCAAGCTGAAAGCCGGTATGCCTCTCAGTGAATACGAACTTCACTATATGGTTGATGTTCGATTAGTTCATGCGCGAGTTTGTGTGTAGAAATATTTGCTGAATTCTATAGGTGAGACAAGAGTCGTGGGGCTTTGCCTTGAAGGTAAGCCCTTAAGGTAGGCTCATCCCAATCTGGATCAATAAAAATTACTTGGTTTTGCGCAAGGGCTTCAAAATAGGTTATTTCTTCTGCAGGGCAAATTCCAAATGCGACATTCTCCCAAACGAAGGTGTAATCGTTGAGCTTCCGCCACTCTCGTTCCCATCTAAAGTCTGACATGCTACTCGGATTTACAATTTGAGGGCCGAAAGTTTCACATAGGTGCATCATAGGGATGAATGCTGGATTATTGTTTGTCAAAGAGGTGTTAAGAGAATTAAGTAAGTTCGTATTTCTGCTGTCCACGTAGAAGATAGGATTTCCACCCGCAGCTCTCACATGTTCTTGCCAAAAAGCTAACCCATATTTTTTGTAGCGGTTACGTTTACGAATAGTCGCCTGATAAAATGATCGAAGCTCTCTCAATGGTGCTTCCGAAAAACAAACAGACATAAGCCAATTTGGATCGGCATGTCCATTTACAAATACCTGATTGAATTGGGCCCGGTATCTGTTGATTTTAAGCTTAAAGTATCCGAATGGTGACCTAGCCAAAATGGTTCGGGTGTTTAAAATGTCTATGAGTGAATTTTTGGCCCTGACGGCGGGATAAGTAGCAATGTCATATCCGGGTGGGCCTCCCGGAACGGTTTTAGGCACCCAATTTTCATAGCTACCGTCCTTCGTCAAATGTACTAAAAACTGAGACAGATCAGCTCTATTTTGGAAAAAATTACCTGCCCCCGGCATCTAGATCCTTCCTTTACGCGTTGATTTTGGCACTCCGTTCGCATATAGACAAGGTATGACTCAGAATACTAAACAAGATATTTTTTATATCGAAGATCGTTTGGACCTTTCCTTTGAAGAAATCAAAGAAAGAGCACTCGATATCGCGGATCAACGCGCTTTAGAAAACGGCTGGTTAAAATGCCAAGTTTTCCAGGTGGGGAATCCAAGCATCAAAGAGGGTGCAAAGATCTATCAGTTTGAGATGAGCGCAGTTCAAGACGAAGGAAATTTTTCGACTGAGAAAACCCAGGAAGTGGTGAAGTCTTTCGCCAGTGCTGGCAGGGTGGCTATTTCTAGAGATTTAGATCTTTAATTCCTTTCTGAAATATAAGTTCTTACGAGGCCTTTTGACTTTTCAAAGGGCCTTTTTATTTTTAGCAGTCGGGATAGGATGCCCGATGCTTTTAACGTGCAAATCGATGTCAGTTTAAGTAGATATTTTGAGCCAATGCATTTCTTGGAGGAAGTAATGTCACAAAATGACAAGTGTATTTTTACCAACGAATACGCGACATGGGTCGCTCCTCAGGGAAGTTTAGGGATGACCATCTTACGCGGCTGCGATTCTCGGGTTTGCGGTAAATATAATATCACTGAAAGCGCGATCAGAGAGCTTCAGTACGTAGGGTCTGCTCCCAACCAAGTTCGAATAAATTGTGCTAAAATTACGATGGATTACCATGAATCGAACCCTGATATGAGATTTGCGCCAATATGGTGCGTGCGAAGTGAAAAAGATCTCTTGCAGAGATTGAGGGGCGCGCATCAAATCTTCCTTATTGAAGACGTGCAAAATGATTTAGTTGACCACTCCGAGAAGCCCATAGCTCTGCTCTCCAGGGTGGCGCGAAATTTAGGTAGAAGCAGGGCCTTTGCACCTTTTTACTTTAACTATAAGGATCAAGTTTTATCTCAAATTGTAGACATAGGAGAACTTGGCTCTATAGTTTCATATCTTATAGATCAAAAATATATCGAGGAATATCAAGGCTCAGAAGAGCCACCCCCATCGGATGGTCCTCTTGATACGGTTTTTTCAAACAAATATAATTTCACTGTCGATGGTTGGCATCAAATCAGGCAGCGATCAAATGTTTTATCGAAAAAAGTTTTTATAGCGACCGCTTTTTCATGGATTAAAGATGATGATCTTCGTCCTAGAGCTATACAAGCTATAGTGGACGCTTGCAAAGATCTCGGATATGAAGCGGACACAGTCACCCAAAATCATTCTGATTATATTACCAATAAAATCATTTCAGATATTCGCCAAGCTAGATTTGTGGTTGCAGAGCTGACTTATCATAATAGAGGAGTCTACTTTGAGGCTGGGCTTGCGAGAGGCCTTGGGAAAAATGTCTTTCACGTTGTAAGAGAAGGTTTTACGAGTTCTGACCCCAAAGATGATTTAAATGGGACGCGTATACACTTCGATATTCAGCAGATCATGTATAGAAAGTGGGATAACCCTGAAAATCTTCGAGAGCTTCTGAGGGACTGGATTGAAGCTACCGAAGGAAGAGCTTAGTGGGGTAGTTTACTTTGACAAATACTGTGTTGGCTCGGCTAGAGAAGAGCTATCGAAGAAATCCCACCGATAAAAACTTCTATCTTTTGCATCAAGAAGCACAAAAGATAGAGAACTTTCAGTTAGTTTCCGTCATCTATGAAGTTAAATATGGCCAAGAGTATAGATTGCGTAACAAGCATCTCACGGATGCATTTCTTCTAGAAGAGAGATGGCTAGAAGCTCAGTATTTCTGTGATCTTTGGCTAGACTCGTCACCGAACTCAATAGATGCATTAAGGGTGGGATTTATTATCGCTACAAAAAGAGGTAGCTATCGACGTGCCCATGCATTTTATGATCGTCTAAGAGCGGCAAATGCTCCTGAAAATTTAATATGGTTAGCTCGTACGATCTTTTCGTTGGTGTTTGAGAACTGCCATCAAGCTGAGGCATATGCCGCCAACATGCTTCTTTCCCCACCACCTTTGGATGCACTAAGTTTGGCAGTTGCATTGGAGGTGGCGATAAGAACTAAAAACGGTGATCTATTATTTGAGACCTTGGTGCGCATGGCACGCGTTCCGTCCCTCACGCCTTGGCAAAATAGAGTTGTGGTGGAAACTCTTAGGGTAAAGCTTCTAACGCTACTAAAAGATAGGGCTGAAATGAGCGCGGTGTGAAAAGAAATTATATTGTAACTAGGGTTATGAGTGAAACTGGTACTTTCCGCGGGGTTGCTCTCGGTTTAGGAAATGTGGAGATTCGCCCGCCAAGCTCAGACTCCAAAGAAGAACGTAGTTGTCTGGAAGCTTCCAAACAGCACTACAGCTTAGAAGTAAATTTAGATGGTACGGCTATGAGAATTTCCGCACTAGTGCAGGCTGAGTCGGAAGAAGAGGCGGATCACTATGCAATCGAGATCTTTGAAGAAACTCAAGACATATTGGATAACTCTAGTTTTGGTATGTCAAAATTTTCTTTAATGGACTGTGGGTGCATAACTGATATTGACGGCGGAATTACCAAGCCAAGATTCCCGGTTGGCACAAACGCACCCAAGATATTTCCCACATTCGAAAGAGTCGAAGATCTCTTTCCCTCAGTTGGGGGAGCACAATACTTTATTAACCTTTCTGATAGTGAATTAAAAATGGGACTCTTGAGGTCGTTTTATTGGTCTCGAAAAGCGAGATGGGAGCCAGAAGGGCAAATGCGACTGCTTTATCGCTGGTTCGCGATGGAAGCAATATGGTTATCTGGAAAAGATGAGGACATAACACCAAGGATTATGTGGAGCCTGGGGTTCCCTAACGGCCCTCAAGCGGTGATGGTTAGTAGGAATTTGATTACGGAACTGAGCGCGCACCCAACGTATTCAAGCTGGAAGGGGAAGATTGAATTGTGGCTTCGTGAGATTAAGGTGTTTAGAAACAAAACTGTGCACAATGGGTTTAGGCCACAGGATCTTTCCAAGAAGAACCTTGAAGACTTTAACAGACTTACTATGCTGGCTTGCCCTAGGGTTCAAGGGTTTGCTTATCGCGGACTGGAAATGGGTTGCGTAAATCCGGGTGATTTATTGTCAAAGAGCGCTGAAATATTTAATTCAAAAATTAAAAAAGAAGAGGTTCACGGAACTATCCTCTATACCCTTCAAAATCCTGACTAGGACCAAGGTCATTCGCCACAGTATGATTTTAATCGCAGGCTGCAGCTGAGGAGGTGATGCTGCTGTGTATCTAAGCGGTGCGCAAACCTTTGCCATGATGTTCTTAAACGAAATTGCCACTTTTATTCGTTGCGGCGCAAATAATTGAATCTAGTTACCTTGACAGACCTGGGGAAAAGCTCACATTGGGCTAAGTTTATTCATTCACTATGAGGGGTATCATGAAGCTTAAGCGCGCACGTGTTACGAAGTTTAGAAGTATTGATGATTCTACATGGGTTGATGCAGAGAACGTTCTTGCCTTGGTTGGTAAAAACGAGTCCGGCAAAACTACATTTATTCAAGCTTTGGAGAAGCTTAATCCCGTTGAAGCTTCGAGAGGAAATTTTGATCCCGTAAAGGACTATCCTCGTCGTGAATACACCAAGTATAAAAAGGAACACGAAGCAAACCCTGCGACGGTAGTCAAAGCTGAGTTTGAATTAACTCAAGAAGAAATCTCTGAAATTGAAAAAGAATTCGGTGTCAGTTCTCTAAAAAAGAATACTGTAACTGTAGAAAAGAATTATGCAAATAAGCGTACATGGATCGTTGATTTAAATGAGGGCAAAATTCTGGCCCATTTGTTTTCTGAAAAAAGTCTTCCTTCCGAGGTCAAGGATATTGGAAAGACTGCAAAATCATTAGAGGCTGCAATTGAAAGCTTAGAAAAATTAACTGATAGAACTCCGGCTACCACAGAACTTCTTGAGAACTTGAAGAAGAACTATAGTGATTGTTCGCATCGTGTGATTAATGAATATCTGGTTAAGTTTATTCCCAAGTTCGTGTACTTCGGAGACTACAGTGTTCTTAAAGGCACGGTAAACGTTCAAAATTTATCTCAGAAATTATCAAATAACCCTAGTACGCTAACTGACTCAGATAGAACTTTTTTAGCTCTCCTTGCGAATGCGGGTACTGAGCTATCTGAGTTTCAAAATAACCAAAAGTACGAACCATTGAAGGCGGAGCTTGAGGCAGCATCTGCAAGCATTTCTGATGAGGTTTTTGAGTACTGGAGCCAGAACAAACATTTGAGAGTGGAGTTCGATATTTCTCCTGGCCACTCTGGCGAAGTACCCCCTTTCAATCAAGGAACAAACTTACATGTGCGAATTTGGAACGATCGTCACAGAGTTTCAGTTCCTTTTGATGAAAGATCGCGTGGCTTCGTCTGGTTCTTCTCATTCCTGGCGTACTTTTCTCAGCTCGACGGAACTTCGGGAAGCCTTATCCTTCTACTGGATGAGCCAGCATTGAACTTGCACGGAACAGCTCAGACTGATTTCTTGAGATTTATCGATGAGCGGCTTGCCCCGAAGTATCAAGTGTTATTCACGACCCATTCGCCATCTTTAGTGCCGTCAAAAAACTGGGAACGAGTTAGAACTGTTCAAGATCTTGATGGGATCGGAACGGTCATTTCGAAGGATATCTTCAAGTGTGATTCAGAGACTCTTTTTCCTCTTCAGGCGGCACTTGGTTACGAAATTACCCAATCTTTATTTATTGGTCCCAATATCCTATTGGTCGAAGGTCCATCTGATCTGCTGTATCTGCAGGCGCTGGGAAACGCATTGCGAGCCAAGGGACAATCTGGAATTGATGCGAGATGGACTGTCACTCCGTGCGGTGGAGTTGATCGCGTCGGCACTTTCGTCACATTGTTTGGTGGAAACCGCCTAAACTTAGCTGTTTTGCTGGATATTAGTAATAATGAAAAACAGCGTGTTCAGCAATTAAAGCAACATAAACATCTTAGTGAATCGAGCGTAATCGAGATTACCGATTTCATTTCAGATAAGCAGGAGGCTGATATTGAAGATGTTTTCGATCCTAGCTTTTATTTGGAATTAGTGAATGCTGTTTACGCAGACAAACTAACCAAAGCTCTAACGATTGAAAGCCTTTCACAGGGACCCCGTATTGTTAAGAGAGTTGAGAAATATTTTGTCGATCACAACATTAGCGGCGGTAAGTTTAATCACTACTTACCGGCAGAGTATCTTTTCCGTGAACAAGGTAATTTGCTAAATAAAATTAATACTGCGACCTTACAGAGTGCCAATGCGCTTTTTGAGCGCTTGAATGCGATTCTCGACGGGAGTCAGGCATCGGCAAAGAAGAATTTGAAAACCGCAAGTATGTTGGCTTCAGCAGCGATGTTGGATGCTTAGGAGGTCACCATGAGTTGGGAAGATGATCTATCAAAAAAGCATGGACTTAATAAAGCTCAGGAGCAGCGAGAGTCGGAGGAAAAACGTAGAATTTTGCTTGGAGACCTAGCAAGAGAATTTGGGGTCGCTTGTAATGAGCTTCAAAAGGCCCAATCCCTTTTCGGAAGAATTGGGAAGATTGTAAGTCTTCATCAGCAAGGCAACCATTTTACGCTTGCGTACGGCAGTGGCACACCGTCATTGGGTTTAAAAATGAAAGGCGATGATACTGGCTTTGAAATAATCGAAGACAATATCGTAGTGGATAGTGTGTCGATTTTTTATAATGGTGACTCCATAGTTCTTGAATCGAAGAAGAATCAGCGTGTGGATACAGTAAACGTTATGGGATATTTTATTAAGCGTTTTGACGCGCGCATTCCTTAATAGATGTTCAAAAAATACGTTTGAACCTAAGTAACGGCGATGATAGCGAGTAGATAAGTATAGAGAAGAGGCACTAATTAGGGCCCTCTTCTCTATAGGAGTGATCCGGGAGCAGGATATCCATTGAGCCAGAGTATTTCCATCGGTGGTACGTGTAGGTCTAACCACTGGACCATATTTTCGGCTAGAAGCGCATTCTTCGCGATAGTAAGGCTAAGTTCGCCTGACCTATACTCGCGTTCGTAACGCTCACTAAAGCGTGCATCAGAGTGCTGAAGAACTCCGTTATATAAGAAATCTAGATCAGATAGTTGAATAGCTCGCGAGATAATTTTTTTGCGTGCGTTAATCGCCGCTAAATATTCGGGAGTACGATCAATCTCGCCCGTGGGTCCTTGAGAAATGATTTTCATTTTTAGACTGCCACCGTCGTAAGTTCCCAGGAAAATCTGGGAAAGCTTTCCATGAATTTTTGTGTAAAAAATTGGATCATTTTGATTGGAAAAAATTGGTCTAAGTTCAGAAAGTTTTGCCCGGTAATTTGCTTCATTCGCAAGTATTGCAGAGCTGCCTCTTACGGTAATCTTAGGATGCTGATATTCCGGAAGCGATTTGTATTTTCTAAGAAAGCTGTCGAAGGCGATCTCGTCCTCTGGAAGAAAAACGGATGCGCGCTTTGCAGATCCTTCCATGTGGAAATAAATAAGGCCTAGGCCATCTGGTTTGTAACCCTCCATTGCGGTATCAAGGATCTTTTCAACGTCTTGGTTAAGCTGATTGAATTTTTCCTGCAGTCGCTTTTGAAGGTCTTCGACTGACGTGGCAGTCGCTTTGGCTTCTGACATCCTGTTCTTTCTTTAATTTTTAAATTGAGGGGTGCTTTTCTAAGGTGGTGATTCTTCGATGGAGTATCTTAGTAGTCTAGAGGGTCGTAATCAATGGCTACTCTTGTATTGGCTCTTCTCTGTGCGCCAGAGTTAACATCTTCTTCGTATCTTGAATCACAAGTTTTACATTCCCACCATCCGGACATGTAATTGTGAAGGCGGATGAGCTTTTTTTCGCTATCAAAGCATTGAGCACAAAATGGTCCATCTTTCTTTTCGCCGAGGGCTCTGAAGTAAAAGACACCATTGTATTGCATCTCGTCTTGAAGCTGTAATTGCTCTTTCAACTGTTTGATTTCGTCATCTTTATCGAGGATCGCCGCCTTTAGGTCGGCAACATTCATTTTGACATCTGAAAGAGCAATATACAGATCTGCGAGCTTTAGTTTGCCTTCGGCTTCGTTGAGCTTTAGATCTAACTCTTTGAGGGTTTTTGTGATGTTGATTGCTTGGGTCACGCCGGTCATAACTGCAACCGTAGTTGTTACTGGGTCCACGCACACTTCCTTATCTCGAGAGGGTTGGGCGCGGAACCTTTGACCACAGCGGTTCTCACGCATATATGGTGGAGTAGGATATCGGCTTTGATATCGGTGTAAAGGTTGAATGTAATTGTCGCATTAAGTAAAGCATTGGATCTCAAGTTGGTTTTTGATGTTATAATGCGACGAGTCTTTGTCGAGCAACTAGGAGCTGATTCTGGAGATTTGCAAACAAATGCAAACAGCCTCATTGAATATCGGACTATTTCCGTATATGTCTGTGCATAAGCGGTTTGGCCTAAGTTATTGATATAACTGAAAAGGCTATTTAAATCCGGTAGTTAGAAGCGGCGAGGGCATCACCGCCTCTCACTACCAAATTTTGTTTAGTCTTAAGTATTTATTTTTACTTAGGAATTTTTAAAAATCCCGAATACGAAATGTATGTCGGGATTTTTTTTGGGGTTAGAGCAGATGGAATATGGGTTAGAACAGGCTAAACCTAGTGAAATCAATAACTTAACTCTATATCGTAGAGCCAAGGCACTTTCGTCCCTTGCCAAGGCAATGGGGCATACTGATCAAGTTGTCACCCAGGCGCAAAACGTATATCAGACTCTTCTTAATTTCGAGCGTAGTTCCGCCGATAGTAATAAGAGGTCTGTCCATGCCAGCAAAGGCCAAAGCAACATCTGAATCCAATACATACTCTCCCCGAGAAGAGGAGAAACGTTACTTCGTAAAGGCTCCTCAAAAAGGTAAAAAATCTTGGGTGCTGGTTAGCTATTACTTGAAGGATGGAAATCGTAAGAAACGCGTTTACGTGCCTTTGGCAGACGAGCTGAAGGAAAAGGTCGTCTCTATCAATCAGAGACTTCAAAAGGGCGCTATAACCGAAAATGATGTGCAGACGCTCCTTGAAAACCTAATTCAGAAGCAATACGACAAATTCGAAGTACAGTCCAGAGCAGTAAGGGATGCGCGTTTGTCTGAAATTAACAATAAAGCATTCAACGCTTATTGGGTCGGTCACTACGAGGTGAAGACTAAAACAAAAGATAAATCCTCTCCTAGGCATGATATCAAAAAAGCGTTGAGTCTGATTGAGCCGCTTTCAATTTTTACCGCTGAAAAGCATGAACTTGAAAGTGCCGTTATTAAAAATGCGGCTTCGCCGGCGAAGGCCGCTCGGGCTATTGCACGACTGAATGAAATGCTGCGCTGGATGGAGCGAAAAAATGGCTCCGGGGGCAGGCTTAAACTTGAAGCGCCTGAAGTTCCAAAGAAGAAAATTCAATTTTGTCGCGAAGATGAGTTTCAAAAGATCCTTGGCTACATTGAAGAGGAAAACCTTAAACTATTTGCCAATGTTATTTTTGGAACAGGCCTACGCATTGGTGAGGCCCTGGCTTTGGATATCGACAGTTTTAATAAAGGAATTATCAACGTCGAATATCAGATAGATAAAAAAGGGGAGCTAGTTCCTCCTAAGAAGGGGTCGGCAGGGCAGGTCGTCGTCGTTCCCGGTTTTGAGCGGTATGTCGAACGATGGGTGGAGCTCGAGGATAAAGTGCAGTATCGCTACAGCCTTTATGATGCACTTTATGATGCTACGAGAAAGGCTTTTCCAAAAGGGCCTAATCGAGTCTGGGTTGGTCCCCATGATCTTCGGCATTCGCATGCGGTACATCTTTTGGAAAAAGGTGTACCGATGACCCAGGTTGCGCAAAATCTTCGTAATGATATCAAAGTGTGTGTGAAGTACTACACGGGTTATGGTCATACCGAAGGTACGGTTGCGATGCTGAAGCGTATGCTTCAAAAATAAAATTCGAAGCCCTTTATAAAATAAAAACAAATACCGATATATTTAGTGAGTGACGAGCTTTTACTTTTGTTTTTCGAAAGTAAATTTTGCCCACTGGTAAAAGTGTCTAATGAAGAGTGAATTTATTCACTAAGGGTAACCTCATGCCGAAAGGTATTTCATCTTGCAAATAGCAAGCTCGTCACTCATTTTTTTGGAGACGTAGTTATGACTAAAGAGCAACTTTCAAATAGAATTTGGATAACAAAAAAGGCACGGCAAAATGCAGAGAGTCGGCTAATTAAAACTGACAATATATTTTCTTTCCTATTGGTTTATTACAGTGTGGCGTTCGCTGCATTTCAGTTGTTTTCGAAATTTATTGATATGAACTCGGTGGAAGCTCATAAACTTGATTGGATAAGTACAACTTTTTCACTTTTTATCTTGGTTTTTTCTTTGGTTGTCGCTGGGTATAATTTTAAGCTTCAAGCTGAGCGAATGAAATCGTCATATTTAGATCTTACGGACTTAGAATATCAAGTCAGTTTTGGAAAACCATTAAATGAGGCGGCGGCGAAGTACTCGGAAATTTTGAAGAGATCAGATAATCACTTGGGCTGGGATTTTGAGAGGATCTTTTTGTTGAGGAAAATAGATTCGAATGAGACTGACCTCATGGTGATTTCCCGCCATGCTAAACATGTGTTAATCTTTTTAATAGTGTGGTTGATGGGGATTAGTATGTTCCTATTGCCCATCTTCATTTTTTTAAACTATCTAATCAAATATTTGTGATTTTATGAATGAAAAGATGAAGAGAATTTTTATTAGTAGATTAAAATACAGTTCTGCTGCTGGAATCGACAGAATTCGTCCAGAAAAATTTGAGTCAAATCTGGATCAAGAGGTTAGTAAGATAGTGGAAAATATTGAATCTGGAAAATACAGATTCAGTCCGTATAAGGAAATGTTAGTTTTAAAAGGCAGATCGAAATTTCCGCGTGTGATATCGATACCAACCGTTAGGGATAAATTGGTTTTGAGCTGGGTGTTGGAACAGCTAAACGAAACTTTTCTAGCAAAAAGGCAGTTTGTATATGAAATTATATCAAAAATTACATGCGACCTGCGTGATGGCAAGATTTACTATAGAAAAATTGATATTTCTGGATTCTACGACAATATTAATCATGAACTCCTAGAGAGTGATCTCAAAACGCAAATAGCTGATCAGAATTTGCTAGCGTTAATTAGGTTAGCAATAAAGAATCCAACAACACCTGTTAATCAAAAAGCAAAGGAATTAAATAGTAAGGGTGTTCCTCAAGGAATTCCAATATCAAATTATTTAGCGAACTTCTTTGGGAGACGAATAGACCACGTTGTTGCAGATACTTCTGTTACATTTACTAGATATGTTGATGATATACTTTTGTTATCTTCGAGCCAGAAGGACTTGTCTAAAGCAAATGAAGAGTTGATTGATAAAATTAGATCTTGTGGTCTTGAGGTTAATGAAGAAAAGAGTCGATACGGTATTCTATCAGAAGGTTTTGACTATCTTGGGTATAGTTTTAGTGAGAAAAACGGGTTTCCTGCAGTTGGTATTCGACGATCTTCTTATGAAAAACACTATTTAGCGATATTAAAAATATTTTCATCTTTTTCGAATAAGAAAAAGAAAGGCCATAGCCCAAGTTTGGATAGGTTGGCATGGGATTTAAACCTAAAGGTAACGGGTGCGATACTAGATGGCGAACGATATGGATGGCTGTTCTTTTTCTCTCAGATAGATGAAGATTCTAAGCAGCTTTATGCTTTAGATAGTTTTATTGATAGTATGCTAAAAAAGAATGGCTTGTCCCGGGACAATTTGGGGATTAAAAAGCACATTCGTGCTTTTTGGGAAATTCGTAAGAATTTGAAGAATACAAAGTACATCCCAAACTTGGATAGCTATTCGTTGGAAAAGAAGAAAATATTTTTACTTAATGTTTGCGGACTTTCCCAAGAGGAAGTGGATCTGATGTCTGATGAAAGTATTGCCTATGAATTTAAAAAACGTGCATACAGAGATATTAGAGAGTTAGAGAAGGATATGAGTTCGGTATCATAGATTTTATTTGATACCGAAGAGTAAATTAAATGTTGGATTTTTTATGCCTAGATGCGGTAGTTTAAACTTTCATTAAAAACTGCGAGATTATTTTTTTATAAACTTCCTCACTCAAAATAGTGCCGTCAAAAAGTATAAATAACTCACTACATATCTCAGTAGTTTTATTAGATATATAGGTATAATCATTTAATTCGTAAATACTTGCTTGTAGCTCATATTCAAATTTAGGGACTGAACAAGTTTTAGGAAGTGCAATAAAAAAGTCAGAACTTGCTGGGGATAATTGACGGTCTTTCAAGCCACCATATGACAGCTTAATGGCCACTGATTTGGTCTCTTCCATTTTTAAGGCTTTATACAGTCGTCCGATCCTTAAAAGCGTCTCGGCAACTCTTTTAATTCTCACATCAAAAAAGAAAAGTGCTTTTCCTCGTCGATCCTCAAAAAGGCTTTTTAAAAGATAAAAATCGCCGGTCTTGGTTAGTTCCCAAAAGTCATAACTAGGACCTAGTATTCCTTCTTTTGAGTCAATTGTCGCGCGTACGCCATTTTGTGTGTGGATTGGCTTAAAGCCGTCTCGATTCTCTAAGACCACACCAATAGGCCATCCAAATGAATGTATAGCGCTAACCTGCATGGCGGGAATGAGTGTCGTGGGTTCAAATTTAACCTCCTCGGCGCAATATGCGATTACCTCAAAATAGCCAGGTAGGTTTTGTTTTATTTGATTTAAATCTGTCATGGTTAGTCCTTATTGGCCGAGTTAGCGATTTGATCAAATCGCTTGCTATGAGGTTTCTTTGGAGTAGTGTGCTGAGTAGCATCTATTTTAGTCCAGCTTGTTCTGCGAGCCTTGATTTTCTCCTCTAATTGCTCATGAAGTTTCTTTAAATCGTCTATTTCCCAAAAATTTATATCATAGCCAGAAACATCAAAATGAATCCGATGTGCCTCTGCTTTGTAATTAGGGGATGCAGAGTTATGGTCTTCTCTGCAAGTTAGAAAGACTCTTGATTCTCTTTTTGCTCCCATTGCATACCCGATTTCAAAATAACAATTTGGTCTTGCGAGAGTGAGATCAGCAATAATAATTTCTGAATCATTAATATTGGTAATGATCTGATTCATAACCAGTGAGCCGTCGTTGACCTTGTCGAGCCTTACTGGCTTTAGATTTAAACTAGCACAAATAGGGACGTATACTTCTTCATAAACTTTATCGCAATTTGTGTCGCCAAAGGCTGAAATGATAAAACAAGTTTCCAATTTTACTCCCAAAGCGGGCTAAGTTTTTACTATTTCTTTGGATTAAGATCGCTTATCAACTCATCAACACTCTTCATCGCTTGCGACAAAAGACCTTTAATCTCCTGCGCGTATGCTTCTGGCTCAAGAAGTTCAACTTCCTCGGGGCCATGTGGATTATAATGGCCAGCAGAAAGGTTACAGCCAGCCTCAAGAACTTTAGCTAAAGGTACAAGCCAACTGCGCTCTGTGTTGTCGCGTTTCTTATACAGCTTCAGTAGCTCAGCAAAATGCCCTTCTGTGATGCCAGCCTTCTTGGTGAGCTTTTTATCTTCAAGAAGTTTAACTTCGTAAAACCAGACATCCTTAGTTGTCTTAGTTTTATCAAAGAACAATACAGAAGTTTTGACAGCTGAATAAGGTAAGAACACGCCCGCTGGAAGACTTACTACTGTATGAAGGTTGGCTTCGGTTAATAGTTTCTTTTTAACGGCTTGGTATGCTGCATTGGTTTGGAACAAAACTCCCTCAGGAACGACGACTGCCGCACGGCCATCTGTCTTTAGGGACTTTTCAATGTGTTGAAGGAAGAGAAGCTCCGTAGCGGTGGACTCTACAGGGAAGTTCTTCTGAATAAGTTCCTGCTCTTTGCCGCCGAAAGGAGGATTTGCTAAAATGATATTGTACTTATCTCTGTCGTCGATTTGGCGAATATCAGTTTGAAGAGTATTTTCTTTGGCGATACGCGGATAGTCCACCTCGTGAAGAGTCATATTCATTAGACCCAAGACATAAGGAAGTGGAGTTTTCTCTTTACCATAAAAAGTCTTGTTGTTGAGTATCTTACGGGCCTCTGCTGTCTTTGCTTTAGATTCCAAATACAGATGCGCTTGGACCAAGAATCCACAAGTTCCGCAAGCTGGATCGTAAATTGTTTCACCAATTTTGGGATCAATCAGTTGTACGATGGTTTTAATGAGTGGGCGGGGAGTATAGTATTCTCCAGCATTACCGCCACCTTCGCCCATGTTTCTAAGAAGATCCTCGTAGATATGAGATAGCGCAAAAGCTTCTTCACCCACGTCAAAATGGATTGCTTGGATTTTCTCAATCACTTGATGAAGTAAAAATCCAGAGTTCACACGATTCTGAACGTTCTTAAAAATGGCAGCAACGATGTCACGTGGATCACCCTCTTTAGTTCCTTTTAACGAGGCTAAATAAGGAATCAGGCTTTCATTAATCCATTTGGTCAAATCATTACCAGTTTTTCCCTTTTTGGGCTCTGTCCAGACCGACCATTGATATTCTTTTTTAATGAGTGGGTGATATTCATCGCCATTGAGTTCGGCTTGTGCCTTGCGTTCGTTTTCTTTGTCTTCGAAGAATTTGAGATAAAGAATCCAGGAAAGTGCTTCAGTGTATTGCCATGCGCCGGTGATTCCGTCGTCTGTTCGCAAAATGTCGCAACACTGGTTGATAATTGAGGTTAGTTGGGATTTGGATGTCATTTCTTAACTCGTTTCTTCTTTGCTGGTGCTAAGGTTTTTTTAAAGCTTTAGTTTCAGCTGCTGGCGATTCTTCAGATTCAATTTTTTTAAGTAATTCGTGACCAGTTCCTTCTGATGGATTTTGTGGAACTAGTTTGCCAGAGAAGGCCGATGAGAGAATTGATTGGCTAAGTGATTTGGCATTTTCAGCTATATCGTTCAATGCTTTCTTACTTTCTTCTAGTTTCCCAATACTCATATTAATTTCCGCGATAATTCTGCCTTGTTCCTTTAAAGGCGGGAGCGGTATAAGCATATTTGCGAGCTTGCTCAGTGTTACCCGTTTAATTGCGGCACCAGCCATGTCGCCAAGAATTTGTGCCTGGAATTCATTGCTTTTTAAAAACCACAGTAAATAGTCAGATGTAAGTCCAATAGATGGTCTTAGAAGTGCGACACTAGACAACATACTAAAAGGCTCATCTAAAGTATTTATTGTTGCAATGCCAGTGGTAGCGCCATCTTTAATTAAAAGGACATCGCCAAACTTTGGATCGCACCTCGAATATATTTCCTTATGAACAGATTTTGAGACGTATGTGATTTTTGTCAAATCAATGCCCCAGTCTTTAATGTTCTTAGCTGAAATATATTTAAAATCCCCTTTATCGTGATTTGGGGGTGAGTGATGTGTGCCGTCTGTCAACTTTTCTAGAATTAACTTTAAAGAAACCCACTCCCAAGACTTAGGAATTTCGAATGGAATTTCATCATCGGAAATTGGGGGAAGGTCTTCTTTTTCCTTTTTTTTGCTGTCGGTTGCTTGGGCTCGTTCGGCGCGGATGCGTTTTAGTAGTTCTGAAGCTGGTTCGTCATTTGGGTCCTGTGGAACGAGTTGGCCACGGAAGGCTTTTTGTAAAAGTGATTCGCGGTATTTGCCGATCAACTCTTCAGCTTTTGAAACACTTTCTTCGATAGTTTTGATTTTTTCTTGTGTGGATTCAATTTTTGCGACGATTCGATTTTGTTCTCCTACAGGAGGTAATGGGTATTTACGCTGTTTAAAGTCGCCTTGCTTAATAAATCCTGTCGCCGAGCCGCCTGCACCTTTTAGTACCTCGGGTTGGATGTGTCTTAAATAATAATATAGAAATTTACGACCTACTTCGTCAGAATATTTAGGTGAAAGCTTCCACATATTTTGATTTAGTACCGCCGGCAGAATTTCTTGTTTAATCCTACCTAGTTTTCCAGTAGTTGCGCCAACCATTACAATGACAACGTCACCATCATTTAATGAAAAATCTCTATACTTAGCTTCATAATCTTTCTGTGAGATAAAAATTGGATTATCCAGGTCGATATCGCCCGATGGTGAAATATTGGTGACCCTTAAGACAAAGACTCCATTTGGTTTAAACTCTGAAGATTTAAATGCGTAACCAGTTCGAAATGTAATAACGTCATCAAATTGCGCCTCTGCCCAGTTTGCAGGTAAAACTGAATCAGACATTCAAGCCCCCATGATCGCTCGAATTGAAAGCAATATTCATTAAAGTGTCTAATTCATTGTTAGTAGGGAGATGTTTTTTATTGCAGTAGTTTTTTACAAACTCTAAATCAATCCCATCAATAATCATATCTTTATACGCCCCACGAATCTTCTCTTCCGAAGAGAATGCCAATTTCAATCCCTCAGGTGTCTGAAAAAGATCCCGAATCTTCTGTGCTTGAATTTTTACTATCAACTCAGGGCTAGTACGATCCTCATCCCCATAAATCTCATCAAAATCAAGGCCCGCAAGTTTAGCCCGAGCAATCGCAACCGTTTCCTCATCAAGTTCCAAGATTTCTTCCGGATGTGGAACAATCTCAACTTTAGGTGCCTTATTATTGATTCTGCGAATGTTTGATTTGTCTTTTTCCATACTCACGCGACCACCCGAGAATCATAAAGGGCTTCTTGAATTCCATTTACTATGTTTTTCAAATTATCTGGCCCACCAACATATTGCTGAATGTCTTTAAATGATCCATATTTTCTCATAGTGGCGGTCTGCCAAAACTCCTGGCTGACGCTGAATGAATCAAAGGTAGAGTCTTGATAAACCTGCATCATATCGCGAATTAAAGCTGCTTGCTGTTCACTCGATCCGTTGAATTTATCGGGACTGATGGTCATAGCTTTTTTAGTGCGATCCAGTTTTGTTAAGAAACCAGATCCAAAAATCATATTGGCGATCACGTCGTATAGATCGACTTCTTTTAGCTGATATTTACTTTCAAAAATAGCTTCCAGTGACTGAACCTGAATACCTAACTCAATCGCCTCATTTTCTAGAAAGTGGCGGCGGGTTTTAATGTCTTTCCAAATTTGATTAAACTGTTCGACATTTTTGTATTTTTGAAGGAAGAGCTTTGATTGGAACAATGTAAATTGCTCGGCAGTCAGTGGCTTGCCATCGGCACCAGTAAATTGCAGGGACTCCGCTGCCATTTTGATCCGACCGCGCATGAAGTCTTCAGACATTCGGTAGCGAATTTGCTCGATAGTTTCTGGATCTGGTTCTTCAAAGATTCCAGTTGAAGGAACATCTTTCTCATCTTCAGCTGCTGGAACTGGCGCATCCGCATCGAGCGTGATTTCTTCCTCAGCAGAATTATAGGCTTTTGCCTCGGAATCAATCTCAATGGACCCCTCTTCGATGACTTCTACGGGATTATCATCCCATTCAGGGTCATTAAACAGGGCCGTAGAGTGATTGGCGTATTCTAGAATATAGAAACCAAGCTTTTCTTTGCGTTTATCTGGATGCGGATAAACTCGAGTACCTCGTCCAATGATCTGTTTGAATTCTACGATGGAGCCGATGTTTCTGAAGATCACCACATTTTTGACGGTTCTTACATCTACGCCAGTTGTGAGAAGCTTTGAGGTCGTGACGATAACAGGGTAGTGGTTCTCAAGATTTTGGAAGTCCTCAAGATGTGGGTACTTTCCGCTGTTGTCTTTGTCATTTCCAGTGATACGAACTGCAAATTCATGATTAAAGCCAAGGGTGTACTTTTGGTTGTATTTATCAAAAGCTTCTTGGCAGTACTTTGCCATATCCAAGGCATGGCGTTGATCAAGGCAGAATACGATGGTTTTGCCAGTGATGTCTGTTTCCCAAAGATGACGGAGCAAATGGTACGCAAATGCTCGTGTTCTTTCTGGGATGGAGAGGTCTCGCTCAAAGTTTGGAGTGAAATAGTCTTTCACCTCAATTTTTTTGCCCGCGACGTCTTTGATGTCTGAATGCTCTGGGCGATATCCCAGGGCATCGATATTGGAAGTTACACGTTTGATGATGTACGGACTTAGGAATCCGTCTTCGATCCCATCCTTGAGCGAATAATTAACAACAGGTTCCCCGAAGTAATCATAGGTATTGTTGTTTTCAGTTCTTTTTGGGGTCGCAGTCAGGCCAACTTGTACGGCGCTTGAGAAGTATTTTAAAAGCTCGCTCCAGGTGCCGTCTTCTTTGGCGCCACCGCGATGGGCTTCGTCAATTACGATAAGGTCAAAGAAGTCTTTGTCGAATTCTTTAAAGCGACTTGGTTTTCCCGTAGGGTTGCCTTCGTCATCCATACCCACAAGAGTTTGATAGATTCCGAAATAAACCGCGCGACCTTGTGGGAATTTATCGTCATCGGGGCTCATGCGATAGCAAGAGTCTTTGTCGAAGGCATTATTAAAGTCTTGGAAGGCCTGATCTGCCAATAGATTGCGATCAACGATGAAGAGGATTCGTTTCGAGATTCCAGATTTCCAAAGTTTGTAAACTAGCTGTAGGGAAGTGAAGGTCTTTCCTGTGCCCGTTGCCTGAGTAATCAGGATACGGTCTTTTCCTTTAACTACGGCTTCAACGGCACGGTTTACGGCCATTTCTTGATAGTAGCGAGGCTTACGACGTTTCCCCAACTGGGATTCATCATAGAAGTCATGAAGAATAGCATTAAGCTTTTCTTTACTTGGTTTAATCCCCGAATATTCAAGATACATCTGCCATAACTCGTCCGGTGAGTGGAAATTCGGAACGGTCTTTTGAGTGTTCTTTTTTAGGTCAAAGAACTCAATTTCAATTCCGTTCGTTGAATAGGCAAACCACAGGCCAAGCTTATTTGCATACTCCTTAGCTTGGGCGGCACCTTCGAGATGGTGTTCGGACTCTTTTTTGGCTTCAACAACGGCGATGGCTTTTGATGGGGCAAAGCGAAGAAGGTAATCAGCTTTTCTGGGCGTACCACGGCGACCGACTTTGCCGTCGAAATGAATTCGTCCGTCAGTGATTTGATATTCCCACTCAATCTGCCAGTCTTGGTTGCACCAGCCGGCATTCTTGAGCTTGGGATCAATAAGCTCTTTACGAGTCCGTGCTTCAGATCTCGCCATCTACCCTCCATGGGTCGTCCCGCTCATCATGAGCAAAAACAATGTTGTATTAGCTAATTAGCATAGGAAAAGGGGAGAAGTCGTGCAAGAACTGTGGCCACATATTTGTGTTTAGTTGCGGCGCGGTATCCTGTGGCTTGCGGAAGAAGGAGGGGGTGTTCTGAATTTTGAACATCAAGATATCTACAGATTGGTTTTATGACTTCTTGGGATAATTTTAGCACCCCAAAAAACGTCAATTTTACGTTGTCTGCTGCTTCTGTCGTGTCTCGGTGGATATTGAAGTTGAAATAAAAAAGCACCAAGTGGTCAGACTTGTTGCTTTGAAAAAACTTAAACCAAAGAGGGAGACCCCCTCAGTTTGGATTAAGCCGCAGCTTATTTTGTTCAAGGTAAATCTCCAAATCTTCCTGGGGCAAGCTCGATTTCGTGAGTCTAGTGCTCAGGAGGCAAATCTTGTTCGTTTCTCTCTTTCGAAATCATAGTACGAATATTTTTGGAGATCATTTTCGGAGCAAGACAAAATTAATGTCTGGTATAAGGCTCAAATTGTTCCAGGTTGTAATGCTGTATTTTGCTGAGTAAGAAAACACAAGCTCGCAGTATGGATGGGAAATTGATCATATCTATATGGCATCGCTTGGTGGTTCTGGCTATGTTTGAAATCTTCAGGCCTTGCAGTGGAAAAAATCGGCAAAAAAGTGATTCGGTTGGAGTTTCATTCTATCAGGTTTCGGTGGCGGTGTAGTTATGGCAACTAATCCCCCAAAAGGTGACGGTGACAGAAATTGGGGTAAAGACACTTAAGGGTATTTATAAAGAAAAGTGATTGAGAATAAAGCAGGGGGGCTTGGAACACAACTCGTGGTGTTCAAGGGGAAATTTATTCTACCTCTGGACTCCTTTAGAACTCTGGAATTGACTCAAAATTAACCGAAAAATAGGGGGAGCTCGGTGAAAAATTATTGCATTAGAAACTCCCAGTAAAATCTTATAAAAATTGAAATTACATATGTTTATTGCCTGTCACCCGTCAAAGTTTTGGTAGTCTTCTCTACGAGTTGATTTTTCTGGGCATCCTTTATTTAATACGAATTCGGCACTACCAAGGCCTGTTTGTAGATGCCAAAAACTATCCTTTAGGACTGAAATAGAAAATAAAACATACAATTATTTAATTATAGGCACGGATAATTTACTATCAATAAATGTCGGATTTAGTGGGAACGGGTACTTCAGGTCTTCTCGAAAAGATAAATAGTATTCTTAGCACGTTGTGTTGTGTTTCTATGGATCTTGGTTTGAATCCTGCAAAGGACCATCAAGTAAACTTCATTGACTTTCAAGATCTTCAAGAATTGAGGAGCGAGTTTTTGACTGCTTTATTCGCCAGTACGACTCGCTATGTATATTCGAAGGCAGAAGTGCAGAAAAGGTTGAGAGAACTTGCCGATAGAGCTGAAGAAACGGATGCTCATATTTTAATACACCAGGACGCAGTCAAAACATTTCGTACGAAGAATATTAAAGGGCAGTTCTCTGAACTGTTATTGTTTAATCTTCTTCAACATCACTTTAAGGCTGTGCCGCTGGTACGAAAAATGAAAATCACGACAAATCCTTCTTTGGAGCGCAATGGGGCTGACGCAATTCATGTTTCTATTAGTGAAGAGAAGGTGACATTATTCCTCGGCGAGGCAAAAACATATACCTCTAGTTTTAAGGCGGCATTTAAGAGCTCTTTAACTAGTCTTATTGACAGTTACAACAATTACAGAAGTGAGCTCAATCTTTATTTCTATAGCGAGTTTGTGGCACCCGAAGTGCGCCAGATAGCAAAGTCTTTTGTAAATGGGGATCTTAAAAGTGCAGAAATTCATTTGGTTGCACTAATTTCTTATGAAAGAACAAAAATTGACGGTAAAGCTTCAAGAGAAGAGATTCTTCAGCAGATTTTAGAAGATGTAAAAAAAGAGTGCTCTAAGATTTCCCAAGAGGACTATCCTCACTTTGGTAACCTTCCAGTTTCAAGGATCAACTATATTTTGTTACCTTTTGCAGATTTAGAGAAGTTAGTTCTGGCATTCCAAGAGAGGTTCTGATGTCGTCAGTAGGGGAGCCATTGATTGAAAAACTATTGAAGAATACACTCGAACTGTTTGCCTCAAAAGTTGGTCTGACTCAAGTTCCCCCTAAGCTAACTTTAGAGGAGATTGCGCAGCTACTCAACGAGGCAGATTCTTTATCTATGGTAGAAGGCGATCGACTTGCTCATTCAAAAGCTATTTCTTTATGTGGCCTGATATCTGAGATTGTGCCTCCAGAGGCGGAGGGGGCTGCGGCATATATTTCCAGAATTCTATTGAGGGTTGGGTTAGCACCCACTGCCAAAATGGTGCAATCCCAATTGAAGTATTGTTTCGATGAGGAAAAGAACAGTAGTTACTACCTTAACGATCTTGGAAGTTACGTAGATAACGCTATTGCCGCTGTGGGTGTTGCGTCAAATCAAGTAAGCGTAAATGGGTATATTCTAAATCTTACAGAGTTTCAGAAGAGGATATGGGATGCTGTTGATTTAAATTCCCATGTTGGCATTTCAGCCCCAACATCTGCCGGAAAAAGCTTTGTGATCTGTTCGAAGATAGTAGCTAACTTCGTAGGTAAGTCCGGTTCAGTGATATTTATAGTGCCGACAATTAGTCTGGTGAATCAAGTCAGCAGGGATATTTCTCGGATGACTAAGCAGTACGGAATAAGTGGGGTTAGGGTTTTCAAATCGTTCTCTAAGAGCACGGTCGCTCGGGATCAGACTCAGAGCAGAAATGTTTTTGTCGTGACCCAAGAAAGGGCTTCGGCATTTTTCCAGGAGAAGAGTTTAGATCGTGTCCTTCGGCCACTCACAGTTATTGTCGACGAGGTCCAGAATATCGAGCAATCAGGTAGTGACTCTAATGAAAGGTCTATGTTGCTTTTGGAGGTCATTCGTAAGTTTATTGAGGAGGTAAAACCTGATCGCTTTATTGTTTCGGGACCGAGAATTGCTAACTTAGAGGCAGTGCTATCATCTTGGGTGGAGGATGGACAGGGGCGCTGTGAGAGTGAAAAAGTTCCAACTGTTGTAAATGTTAGCTATGCCTTTAATGGGAAATCGAAAGACAGGAAGAATATTGTCATATCTCAGTATGTCGAAGGCTTTAAAACAGTTACCATGGAGGTTGCTGATAAATTTCAACTTCGTTCGCAGGTACTGATGAGAACCAAGTATAATGAGTCTACTTACAATTTTTTGGGTCATTTAGTATCCAGTCTCGAGTCAGATGGTGGAAGTTTGATTTTTGCAAAGTCTAGCACTCAGGCATTCAAAACGGCTTCAGAGATATCTAGGCAAGCTCTTGATGTATCAGACCACAATAGTTCTCTTATTGCATATGCGAAGGAAACAGTCCATCCCATGTACGGTTTGGCATCTTGTTTGGAAAGAGGGGTGGCTTACCATCATGGTAAGGTGCCAACACATATCAGGAATGCTGTAGAATCTGCATTTTCTTCTGGGCTGGTAAAAAGACTAGTATGTACTACAACATTGATGCAAGGTGTGAATTTGCCTGCAAAAAATATAATAGTCCGAAATCCCGATTTAACCTCAACGAGGAAATTGAGCGGCTATGAGTTCACTAATTTGAGAGGTCGTGCCGGACGCCTTATGAAGGACTTTGTGGGTAGAGCCATTATGGTCGATGAAGAGTCCTTTTCAGATGAAGAAATTTCTTTGGAGATCTCAACTGTAAAAGAATTGGATTATACGTATAGAAGTAAATTTGAGTCATTTAGAAACGAAATATTAGATATCGTTGACGGTTCAACAGAGTTGGTGGCAGCAGAAGGCGCTTCAGCAGAACTCGCAATATATATTAAACATTTGGCTTATAGAAGCTCAACTCAGGAAGCTGAAAGAAGATTGGCGAAGCACGGTATTTTTCTTTCGGGGTCTCAACTTCGTAAGATAAAAGATGAATTGACGAGTTTGACTGTTCCGCGTGAAGTTGTGTTATCAAATCCTTTTTGGGATCCTCATGATTTACAGCTCCTATTTGAGATGGCTACCTCTGGGGCGGTAAAAAAGATCACCAGAAATCCTTTAGGCACATTGAAAAAAGATATTGAAGCAGCTGCATCGTTTATGAATCTGCATTTTCCGTACTATGCAAAGAAGTACTTTGATGTTAGTGATTCGGGACGGCTGGGCTCTATTTGTTCATTTGCAGCCAATTGGGCTCGAGGAGCCTCTTTGCGAGATATCATTGAGCCTAGCAATTGGCCTATTCGAACGGCTAAAGATGTTGAAGATCGAATAGCGACCATAGCGGGCAGTATTCCATTTGGATTAACGAAGCTGCTTAAGCCTTTAGTTGAATGCCAAGATTCGGAGAATAAGATTCTGACTTATTTAGAGGCCGGATGCTATAGGGGTGAGCACAGAGCATTGTTGAGTCTAGGGCTGTCTAGGGAGGTGATTTTAAGGGCCTTGCCAGAATCCGAACTTTTTGCGACGGATGTTAAAGATGAAGACCTGGATATCCAAGATGTTCTTGCGAAGTTATGGGTCCGGAGTAAGTCGACGGACTTGTCAGACTGGGATCGTATACAGATTGATGATAGTGTTGGAATTGCAGATGTGTAGTTGCTTAAGTCGGAGAGGTGACTTCGAGATCAGTGTCTGATCCGACTCCTCAGGCATAGGGATCATAATCACTTTCAAACTGATTGGTCCAATCATTCGGATCACAGTACCTTGGGGCATAGACTACTTCCAACTTTATACGATCAGGGTCTTCAAAAAAGACGGCATAATAGTCGTCATCTCCGGAGGGTCCATTTTCATACAGGCAGGAAATACCATTTTTAACTAACACATCTTTGTGAAATCTATCGACCTCTTTTTTAGAGGATGCATAAAACGCGAGATGGTTAAGGCCTGTTCTTTTGCGATGAAGTCCCGCGGAAATATACTTTTCTTCGGTAGGGCAGATGCAGATTTTCATCGTACCGTCGGTATAGTTCGTATAGGTGGTGCGGCAGACTGTTCTTGTCCATCCCAGATTTAGTAGGATCAGATCGTAGAATAACAGGCTTTTTCGATAGTCTGATACATTCAAATCAAGATGGCTTAGCTTCGTCATTTGAAAAACTCCTAAGGGCTAATAGTCCTTCCAGCTCCGCCCCTTAATCAACAGATCTTTAATGATGGCATTACCAGACCCAACAGAAATCCGCACTGAAGCTTCTCCATTCAGAAGAGCTTTTTCCAGATCCCGTGCTTTCTCTTGCGGAACATAGTAGCGGTTTAAATCACTCTGAAATGTTCCGCCGACACAGTGTCCACGAATCCATTGCTCGCAGCTAGGATTAGGTCCATCTTCCATAAGCTCTTGCTTAGGACTGACACACATATCGGCTTGAGAGTGCTCCTTAACGGTACATTGAGTGCTCGCTTCATACTTAATCTTGAAGGTGAGATAGTGACCCGCAAGAAGATCTCTGGGGTCGTAGCCTTCGATAGGCAGGACAACTTCAGGCAAAGTTCGCGACAGATACTCATTGTAAGTAGTCAGGGCAAGTAGGATGGCTATGGGTATTGATACCGCAATGATCTGTTTTTTCATTTAATAAGACCTTGTAGGAGAGTTTCGATCTTTTTACGATTCTTGGTCCAAGCAAAAACTAATAAAATGGCGGCTAGGCCTGTGAGAATAAGTCCCATCCCTGTTTGCAGAAGATCTACCATCGTGCGGGTGTAGATTTCAAAAATTTTGAACCCGACCAAAATAAGTACGAAATTATAGACAGAAGCATATCCCCGGCTGAAAAAGAAGAAGGCCCACACAAGCAGACAATAGATCGACAAAGCAATAGTAGGGATGTCTGAAATGGAATCATTGGCCGAAATGAAGACGAGGATATTGCTGACGATCAAGCCGGAAGTGAGTGCTATTTTTTCTGCCTTTTTAAAGGCTGAATCACTCCATAGGACGATACCTAGTAGCAAGCTTAGCGCGTATTGGGGAGCATACAAGACAAGCTCATTGGTGCTAGTGCTAATTGAACTATTGAATGAAGAAAGGCAAAGAAGCCCAAGCCACATAGCAACAGTATAGTAGGTCAGGGATTTGCGAATGGGGCTCGGTGCAAGAACTCTATTGATGCAAAGGACAACAAGAGTCAGAGAGTAAATAAAAAATGATGAGGGCTCCGCCAGTACTTGTTTTAGCGGGGGCCAGGAATAGCAGGCGCTTAGAAGTGAAAACCCAAAGACACAGCTCCATAAAAGCGGAACGAAGATATGCCGAGCATAGGTAAGGATCATCAGAGTCATGGCAGACCACAGAAGACCGGTTTTGTAGCCGTCACCTTGTAAGTTGTAAATCTGAGCAATCAGCCCGATCATCGCAAAACAGAAAAGGCTGAAGAAGGCAATCAGGCTGTCCTTGATAGTAGGTGAGTCATTTCTTCGAATAACAATGGCGCTGCCTGCAATAATCAGTACAGCAAATCCACCGATCAATTTTAGCCCCGCAGGGATATTTTCCCAGTTGGAGGCGACGATGGCGATGACTCCCAAAACAATCGTGGCAATCCCCAGAATCAAAAGGCTCAGTTGCCCCCAACGAACTTTGGGCTGATTACTTTCATAATTTTGAATGTGCACAAGCTGCTCGTCCGAAATCAGCTTATTGCTGTTCCATTCTTCGAGCTTCTTTAGGATTCGAGACATAGGTACTCCTCACTGTCGGCCTAATTCTTAAAACGCAGAGCTCTCAGCACGCCTGCTTGATCAGCCAAAATCATCAAATCTTTATAAGCAACGATGTTGTTGAAAGTCCCAGGCCATTTACCTTCAGGTTTCCAGACGGACAGCAGGGCTTGGTTTGCTCTGGAATACACATACAGCCCCTCTTCCCCAGGAAGCAGGATTCGATCCTGGGAATCAATCGAAACGGAAGCATAGCTGAGACCCTTGGTTGGCACCTGGAGGGTCCATTCAAGTTGGCGAGTCTTTAAATTGAATTGATAAATTTTCCCGTAAATGTCTGAAACAACCAAATGATCACCGCGCACAATCGGTTGGCTGATCAAAGACCCCGTGGTGTTGAATATACAGTAATCCTTCCCACTGGCCTTTTCGTAACAGGACAGTTGGCCAAATTTTAAGTTCTTATAAACGTCCCCGGTAGGAAGGCAGACGACGTTGTTCCAAAGAACGGGAATCCCCCAAACGGACGTGGGTAAAGGTTTTTCCCAGACAACTTTTCCAGTCTGCAAATTGATCGCGAAGGCCTTGGTGGGAGCTTCTTCAAATCCCGCCTCCAGACCCGATCCGATGTAAGCCTGTTCATCATCCACGGCGGGAAACGTGTCAAAATGTCCAAACGGAGCTTGCCAGACTTTTTGCATTGTTTCGGGATTGATCGCATACAAGCCGTCCTTACCCGCAGGAAAAAGCAACAAGGATTGATCCGGGGTTTTTGTGTAAACCGCGGCTCTTTCAATATGGCCGGCCGTTTGGAAAGCTCCGACGAATGCTCCAGACGTAAGATCGAAAGAATAGATACGGGCATTGTAGGTTAGGTGTATTCCTTCGCCAACATAGATCTTGTTATTGGCAATCACAGGGGATGCCATGACAGGTTGGCCGATTTCGAATTTTCGCAAGAGCTGTCCGCTTTTTAGATCCACCTCAATCAAGCGGCCTTTTTCCAGTCCGGCGAATAAAGAGTCACCAGTCACCAAAGGTAAACCAAATACGACACTTTTTAAAGGAAGCTCCCAAACTACTTCCAGATCGTTGGAAGACGTCACGGCAGTGGCTGTCGTCGCGAGCGAAGGCTGGTTTGTATGTTCATAGTTTCGGTCCGAAGGCTGTGGCGACGCGTTTTGCAGTTG
Source organism: Bdellovibrio bacteriovorus (assembly GCF_041888015.1). Lineage (GTDB taxonomy): Bacteria > Bdellovibrionota > Bdellovibrionia > Bdellovibrionales > Bdellovibrionaceae > Bdellovibrio. Next base: position 2,520,216 of record NZ_CP168968.1, on the reverse strand, counting down.
AACCCACCAAAGCGGGTAAGGCCCGTTTGAAAGGTGCTGGGCCCCTTTGATAGCGCCATAGACAATCAAGTTCGACACCAGTGCCAAGGCCAGAACCTTTGGCTTCATCAGAACCTCAAAAAGTCTTTTGGGTCCTTCGGCTTTCAATTCAAAACCGAAGAGTGCTGCAAGCCAAGTCGCCACGCTGGTTAAGATCATTCCAATGATTGTAAACGGTAATACGACCGTGGGAATAATGGCTAATTTAGTTGCTTCGTCTAATTGTCCCGTGATTTCCATCAATCCAAACACGTTCACCTTCTTTAAATAAATGACTTGCTCTGAGAATTTCCCCAACCGCAGGAAGACTCATTTCACGTGCAACAATGGCACAGTGAGATAGCACTCCGCCACGCGCAACGATGATGCCTTTAGCCCGCTCAAAAAGGGGCGTCCACCCCGGATCGGTAGCTTCGGCGACCAGGATGTAGTTGTCCGGCCAGGAATTCAAATCTTCGTCTTCGGGGTTGTTTACAATGTGGATAACACCAGAGGCAATACCCGAGGACAAAGAAACACCTTTGATCAGGGGAGCTGAGGAACTGGCACTGGCATCCTCGGTAAGAACTTTTTTGAGTTCCCCCAAGGAGAAAGTCATCGGCAGATCCACCGCTTTGAGTGCTTTGGCTAACTGCTTTCTTTTTTGTATCAGTGCTTGAAGCTCTGACAGGTCCTGGTTCGGCGTCAATGAAAGGATCTCATTCAGGTTGAGCCAGAAGATGTCATTCCCCAGATTTATCTTTTCGGCAATTGCCAATGCTAGCCAGCGAATCTGCGCATAAGGTTTCATGACTGCCATTTTGTTTTCTTCACGAATCTGCAAAAGTTTCTGAAGCTCTTGGAATTCCTGTTTGAAAACGGGTCTTCGCAGGCTTGAAATCTTTTGCAGGACTTCATCAAGAAGGGCATTGGTTTTGGGCGCCTGTGCTTTGTTGGCGCTAGGCTTGTATTGTGGACGCTGGGTTTCAATCCAGCGTGGATGGGAAAGTTCCAGCTCCCCAACGCCGCGGTGGCCATAGCGCGACAGGAATGAATTCCATTTGTCGTCCGAGTCTACGACAGCCTTTAGTTCCTGATTCATTTCACTAGCCAGCGTTTGCAGACTGGTGCCGGTTAGGAGTTGCAATGAACTTTCGGCTTCTTCCTTCCCTAGGTCTTTTTGAATAAGAGCCAAAAGACCTTGAGTGGTGGATTCAATCAGCAGAGTCAGTAAAAAGGTTCCCTGCATAGCCGTGGATGAAAACAAATCACAGAGAGCCTTTAGTTTCTGCTGCTGGGACTGCAACGATTCAGTCTGACATTCCGCTTTGAGAGAAAACGCATCCTGATTTACTTGTGAAATGGATTGGGTCGAAGCTAGAACTTTTTTCGCAAGTTCACGGCGTCCGGTTTGAACATTCCAGGCAACGGTGATCATTTTGAAAATGCCATAGGGTGCCCGCGCCAAGATTGGCAAAGACAGCTTGCTCCAGGCAAATTCAAGATGTGGGCGAGGGTGGGGGGCCACACGGTATGGGGACTTTCCAAAATACACCGGCTCCAAAGAGTTCAGGTTAAGAAATGCCCGGCCGTAAACCCGATCCAAGAGGCTGAATTTCTCAGCTCTGTTTCCAAGGCCCTCGTACCCGATAGATTTCAGAGCCAGGTCATAGGCTTGGTTTTCTGCAAAAGTTCGCTGCCAAAGATCGAAAGTCAGCTCGGTCGGCAGACCCGTCCATTCGGCAAAGGTATGTCCGTCCCAAGTGGTATCCAAGGTGTGCTGTTCGGAAAGTCTTTGCCACTCTTGATCTAAAATCTTGCGATTGCTGGAGGGAGCCGCCATGGCAGTGATCGGGCGGGATTGCAGAATCCAGAAGTGTCCTTCCTGGTCAATGGCCCACTCCATATCCACTTTATAGCCAAATTCTTTTTCAACCTTCAGGCCCCATTGAACAATCGTTTGTAAGTACTCGGATCGCCATTTTTTTGGCAAAGTTGAATGACCTTTGTCATCAAAGCGGTAAGGGGTCACCTGGCCGGAAACGAGCTGTTCGCCCTGGCCTTCAACGACTTCCACCAGCCATGAGCCCTCGGGATTTCGGGGGTCCACCGAAAAGAAGACTCCTGAGTACTGTGAATCAATCATACGTTGCACAAGAACGTGCATGGGAATTTGCGGCTGTTCAAAGTGGGAAGCATAAGCTTTGCTGGCGGTGCGATGAACGGCCTGAAAGCAAGTTTTGACAGCCGACTGCAATTCTTCTGCGCTTTGAAGGTGCAAGAGTGTTACAAACTGGCCGGCATAACTAAAATCGCCACTGTCTTCTCCAGATGCCGAGCTTCGTGCGGCCACAGGATAAGAGCCCATGTCATGCCACCACTTCAGTAACGGGGCGAATTCTGCCGCCGTCTGGGGTTCGTGAAACACAACAGAGCCAGAAGGAACTGGGAAGTCTTTTTGCAGCAAATGGGCAAGGGTTGCTGCCTTACCGCCCATCAACTTAATTTCTGAGGCCGTGGCATTACGAATATCCTGAAACGCCGCAAGTTCCGCTTCCATAAATGTATCCTTTAGGCAAAAGGACTATCACTTTTAGCAATGGGGAGCAACACCCATGGCCGGAATGACGAGCCCCTATTGACAGGTAAAACTCAGTATTGCGTTGAGCCAACAGTACATTTTCCAACTCCCGAGATGATAAAAGTTATCTATGTCGAAAGCATCCCTCTCCAAAGAACAAACCCGCACCCTCTGGCTAAAATCCCAAGGCCTGTCTGAATCCAACCCCTTCGGCAGCGGCCCCAAAGCCACCGTGAAAGCCATCCAACACTTGGGCTATGTTCAGATCGACACCATCAACGTGATTGAACGGTCACACCATCATATTTTGTATTCCCGTATCCCGGATTATAAACGATCCCACCTGCACAAGGCGCAAAGCAAAGATAAGACGGTCTTTGAATATTGGACCCACGCTTTGGCCTATGTCGCCACTGATGATTTTAAATACTTCATCAACGATATGAAACGCCGACAGAAGAACCCATCCCAATGGTATTCCTCCGTCACCGAGGCCGATGTCAAAAAGATGCTAGCGACAGTTAAAAAGCAGGGGCCGATTTCTATTCGCGATGTAACTGACGATGTCTTGGAAGAAAAGAAACACCCATGGGGAAGTAAGAAACCGTCCAAGAAATTCCTGCAATGCGGTTTCAATGGTGGGGAGCTAGTCATCGCCGAACGTTTGGGGATGCTAAAAAAGTACGACCTGACCGAGCGCCATTTCAATTGGTCCAAAAGACCCAAAGCCGCGACTTCTAAAGAAGTCACCGAATACAAACTGGATCGGGCCTTAAAAGCTCAAGGTGTGATCAGCCTGGATTCTGCGGCGTATATGGAAAAAGCAGAGCCCAAAAAAGAGATCTTAAAAGCCATTGAGACCCGCGTGCGTAAATGCACCTTGATCCCAGTTCAAGTCAAAGAATTGGAGCGAGTTCATTTCTGGGCAGAACCGGAGCTTTTAGAAAGCATCCCCGAAGACGTCAATCATCTGACGCACATTCTGTCACCCTTTGATCCGTTGGTGATTCAGCGAAAACGCTTTCATATGTTCTTCGATTACGACCATCGCTTTGAAGCCTATGTGCCAAAGGAAAAGCGCAAGTACGGCTACTTCACGTTGCCGGTGATCATCGGCGATCAAGCCGTGGCTGTTTTGGATTTAAAAACCGACCGTCAAAAGCAGGAACTGCTGATCCAACAGTGGAGCTGGCTGGGTAAGCACAAATCCAAAGCCAATAAAACCTTGATCGAGCAAGAACTGCATCGTTTTGAAAAGTTCCAGTTGGATAAATAATCTGAGTCCGACTTCTGTTTTTCGTTAAGGGGAAATAAGTCTTCCCTTAATGCAACTATAATAGTAACATTAAGTCTTCAAGGATTTTCTCTTAAGGAGCTTCGATGAACAACCACGCCCTTTTTCAGCCCTTCCAATTCAAAGGCCTGAACCTTAAAAACCGCATCGTCATGGCGCCAATGACGCGCCAAAAATCTCCAGATGGAATACCAACCGAAGACGTAGCCAAGTACTACCAGCGTCGCGCTGAAGGGGAGGTGGGTCTGATCCTTTCAGAAGGCACCGTGATCAATCGGCCGGCGTCGTCGAATGAAAAAGACGTTCCGCACTTTCACGGCGAAAAATCCCTGAATAAATGGAAAACCGTGATCGAAGCCGTTCATCAAGCTGGCGGTAAGATGGCACCACAAATCTGGCACATGGGAAAAATGAAACCCAGCGCTTCGGGCTGGCTGCCATCGACGGCGTTTGAAGGCCCGGCTGAAATGTCCTTGGAAGACATTCAAAATACCATCAATGCCTACGCACAAGCTGCTCTTGATGCCAAGAATCTGGGGTTTGACACCGTCGAACTTCATGGGGCGCACGGTTACCTGATTGATCAATTCTTCTGGCCGGGTATGAACACGCGCACGGATGACTTTGGTGGCACGACGATCACGGAAAGAAATCGTTTTGCCGTGGAAGTGGTGAAAGCCGTCCGCGCCAAAGTGGGCCCGGACTTCCCGGTGATTTTGCGTCTGTCGCAGTGGAAACAGCAAGACTATAACGCCAAGGTCGCAACGACTCCGCAGGAGATGGAACAGTGGCTGTTGCCTTTGTCCGAAGCCGGCGTGGATATCTTCCACTGCTCGCAAAGACGTTTCTGGGAACCTGAATTCGCGGACTCGGATTTGAACTTCGCAGGCTGGGCTAAAAAGATCACGGGCAAGCCGACTATTACGGTGGGGTCGATTGGTCTGAGTGGTGGTGACTTTATCAACAGCTTCCGAGGGCAGGGGGCCGAAGCTGGTGGCCTTGAAGAACTGACCCGCCGCCTTGAGCGCGGGGACTTTGACCTGGTTGCTGTCGGTCGTGCGCTTTTAACCGATCCCCAGTGGGTGAAGAAAGTGAAAGAAGCGCGCACGGGCGAACTGAAGGGGTTTAACCCTGCAGACCTTGCGGTACTGACCTAGGCAGTTTTTTTGTTACTGGCATAGAGTGTTTTGCAGACGCTGTGAAATTTTTAAAAGGATTGCGTGATAGTCCCCGCAGTCCGTCACAACGGTTTGGGCATGCTGTTTGGATGGCTCCACGAACTCGTCATGCATGGGACGAACCTGCAGCTCGAACTGCTTTTTGACTCCTTCAGGGGTGCGCCCGCGTTCATGAACGTCGCGATGTAAGCGGCGTTGAAAGCGTACGTGTTCGGGGGTGTCAAAAAAGACGGCTTCGTCCAGCTCGGACCGGACTTCGTGCGAGTGCAGAATTAAAATGCCATCCACAATGATGACCTTCTTGGGACGCTCAAGCAGTGTATCACTTTTGCGCGAGTGGGTGACAAAGTCATAGATCGGCACGTGCAGGGGCTGACCCATTTTCAATGTCTGAAGCCCCCGGGCCAATAACGTGAAGTCTAAGGCGAGAGGATGATCAAAGTTCACCGAACCGCCGTCGCCGTCAAAGCGGGCGGACTGGTCGATGTAATAGTTGTCCTGATAAAGGATGCTGCAGTTGTCGGAACCCAGCATCTTTTGCAGTTCTTTGGCGAAATATGTTTTTCCAGAGCCGCTGCCGCCAGCGACTCCGATAATATGGGGACGGCTCATAACACCTACTTGGTTTGGAACAGACGGTCGCCGGCATCACCCAGGCCCGGCACCAGATAGCCCATGTCATTCATCTCGGTTTCGATGTTGACCGTATAGACTTCAACATCCGGATGATAGTGATGGACCTTGTTAAGGCCCATTTGGCTGGACAGAATGCTGATCACTTTAATTTGACCGACGCCGTAATTTTTCAAACGATCAATGGCGGCAATCATGGTGTCGGCAGTGGCGATCAACGGATCACACAAAAGCACGTCTTTGCCTTTGATGTCCTGGGGCATTTTGAAATAGTATTCCACTGTGTTGTGGATGAATTTGTCGCGATAGATGCCGATGAAACCCGTGCTGGCAAAAGGCAGCATGGAAAGAGCGCCATCCAGCATGCCATTTCCGGCCCGCATGATGGACACCACGATGGGCGCGCGCACAATACGCTGGGCTTCGGTTTTGGCAATCGGGGTTTCAATCGCAATGCGTTCCATGTGTTGCCAGTCGCGCATGGCCTCGTAAACCAGAACCTTGGAGATTTCTTTGACGATCTCGCGGAAATCCTGGGAATACGTGTTTTTGTCGCGCAGATAACCCAGCTTATGACGAAGCAGGGGGTGATCGATGACTTTGACTTTTGAATTCACAAAAATACTCCTTAAAAATAAACCTTAGAAAACAGTGCCGTCGCTTTCAATTTTCAGTGGCGGAGAACTATCCGCACGCAAAGCTTTCGCAGCCTTGCGGCCCGCCCACCAAGTGCCGCCTTCAAGAACTTTTGCCAGCGGGAATTCCGACGGGGATTTGTTCAGTTTGGTCTGAACCTGCTGCCCGATACGATCCAGCAAAGACACTGTCAGACCACGCCATTCAATGATCAGCTCCGAATCCGGACGATGGCTTTGTTCGGCCATGCCGGGGTCCTTCAAAGAAATCAGACCGCGATCCAGCAGCAGGCCGCCGTTGCGGTATTCAGCCAGACCCGTCAGTTTTTCGACTTCGGTGATTTCAAAGCCGGATTCCAACAGCGGTTCAATCAAGGAATAGGTCATCCACTGGGAAAGCTTGTGGAAGGCCGCAAGGCCCCCGGGAACTTTTGAATAGTTCCAGATATCCCCCAGATTCACGCCTGCCACTTTCACGCGGCCCGGCCAGATTTCGCCCAGGCCATCAAGCACCGCGCGCAGCAACTGCGGTCCGGTCACGCGCTTTCCATAGCGTAAATTCAAATAATCCACCAGGCAGCCGGGACGGCCGCCGGGGAACAGGTCCTTTTTCTCGGTGATGGTTTTTCCCAAATTGCGGAGCAGGGCCAGACGACCCTCAACGCCGATCAGTGGATTTTGCGCGCTGACCTGAAAGACTTCAGAGATTTTTTGTGCTGTCAGGTTTTGCAGGCCCTTGGCCGTCGCCTGCAGTGGTTTATCAGCATCGTCAGACAGAACGCCTTCCATGAACAGATAGAAGCTTGCAACACCCAAGCCCTCAGAACGGGCAAAATCTTTTTGAGTGCTCTGTTCGTGGAAGGACCAGACATTCCCGGCCCCTGCATCCAGCAACACGGAGGTGATCACCAGATCCAGCTTGATGCGGGCTTTTTCCAGAGCGTCAAAATTCTGAATCTGCTCTTGCAGAATCTTTACGCGATCAATGCCGCCTGCGCGGAAGTGTCCCCAGCGCGAATGGAAAGGGATTTCCAGGGCCGGGTAGTTCTGACGGATCACTTCAATGACATAGTCCACAATCGGTTCAAGCTGGTCGTCGTGATAGTGGAAGTGAGTCTGGCCTGATTTGGTCAGCTCCAGAATCTTTTCTGCGCTTTGACGGATGGCCAAGGGCGACAGCAAGAAATCCAGGTCCTGGGCTGAATAGGTGTGAGAGTTATTCATCAATGGGTCTCCCCAGAACTGTTTCCAGTTCTTTGGTGGTTTTTGTTTCGCCCGGGTTGAAATAGCCCGCAGCTTTCTTGGCTTCGATTTCAACTTGTGCATCGGCGGGAATCAGTTCCGCCGGGATGGAAATGCGGTTGATGACTTCAATGCCGCTTTTTACAATGGCGTTGTATTTCATATTGCTCATCGAATGCAGGTTGTGGATTTTGGTGATACCAAAGAAATGCAGGATGTCCGGCATTAATTCCTGGAATCTGGCGTCTTCAACCCCGGCCACACATTCAGTGCGGTGGAAGTAAGTGGAAGCGGAATCGCCACCGACCTGACGTTTACGGGCATTGTAAACCAGGAACTTGGTGACCTCACCCAAGGCCCGGCCTTCTTTGCGATAGTAGGCAATCAGACCCACGCCTTTACGCTGAGCAGTTCTGGCGGCATCTTCAATGCCATAGATCAGATAAGGGCGGCAGGTGCAGATGTCTGAACCAAACACGTCGGATCCGTTGCATTCGTCATGCACCCGGCAAGTCAGTTCCACTTGCTCGTTGGACAGATCCTGAGGGTTTCCGAAAATATACACTGTCGTACTGCCGATCGGTGGCAGCATCACTTTTAAATCAGGACGGGTTACGAGTTCAGGGAACATGCCTCCAGTTTCTTGGAACAGGATCTTGCGCAGGTCACCTTCGTCCACGTTCAGGCGCTTGGCGATACCCGGAAGATACCAGACGGGTTCAAGGGCGACCTTCGTGATTTTGATGTCTTTGTTTGCCAGAATGATTTTGCCGTCGACTTTCAGGCGGCCGGCATCAATGGCCTGATGGATCTCTGGAATCTGCAAATGCGCTTGTGTCACCGCGATTGTGGGGCGGATGTCGTAACCGGCTTCATAAAGATCTTTGAAGTGAATGGGAATATCCAAGCCCCAAGGATCGATGGACACGATTTTGTCCGGGTCAGACCAGGACGGGAATGGTCCCATGCGCACCGGACTGTCGGTGTTGTGCAGGTCGGGTTTATGCGTTGTCGAATAAGACCCTTGTGCAATGGACAGCGCACGATACACAGCATAAGAACCACTGTGGGTTCCGATGGCGTTTCTTTGCTTAACGTCGGTCAAAGAACCAATGACGGGTCCGCGTTGCATGGGGTTTCTCACGCCCCAGTGAATCGGAAGGCTGTCCTTAAACACCTGGCTTGAGTGAGAGGTCAGAATAACGTGGGCTGCTCTTTTCATCTTATAAATCCTTTTTTAAGACATCCAGTTGCTGTCTTCTTGTTTTTCCCATTTCATTGTTACTTTTTTGGTGTTGGACCAGAAATCCAGGGATTGCTCGCCGGTGATATCACCGTGTCCAAATTTGGAGGCGTTCACACCACCGAAAGAAAACGGCTCGCGCGGTACTGGAACACCCACATTCACGCCGACCATGCCAGTGGACGCCTGACGAATGACTTTTTCAGCCAGACTGCCGCTGGAGGTGAACACCGAGCAGGCATTGCCATAAGGATTGCTGTTTTCAATTTGCATGGCGTGAGTGATGTCACGGCAGCGGATGATGCTAAGAACCGGACCAAAATATTCCAATGTCGCGGCTTCGCTGTTCGGAGCAATATTGTCCAGGATGGTCGGACCAATCCAGTGCCCCTGATCCAGACCCGCCGGAGCCGGAGAGTTGCGACCATCGAGCAGGATCTTGGCGCCTTCTTTTTCAGCGCGGGTGATGGCGTCTTTCAGGAATTGCACCTGGGACTTGGTGATGATCGCGCCCATGTCTTTTCCCAGCACCAGGGACTGTGCGCGCTGAATGATCTTTTGGATGTGGTGATCAACGTCACCCACCGCAAGTACTACAGCGGCAGCCATACAGCGCTGACCGGCACATCCGGTGAAGGAATCACTGATGCCAGGTCCGGTCAGTTCAGGATTTGCATCCGGTAAAAGCACGATGTGATTTTTAGCGCCGCCCAATGCCAGCACTCGCTTTCCCAAAGCGGTGCCACGTTGATAAACATGTTGCGCCACTTTTGTGGAACCAACAAAACCCACGGCTTTGACTTGAGGGTGATCAATGATGGCCTCCACAGTGTCTTTGCCGCCATGAAGGATCTGGAGCAAACCATCCGGCAGACCGGCTTCTTGAAGGGCTGCTGCGATTTTCATCGAGGTCAGCGGTGTCTTTTCAGAGGGTTTCCAGATATAAGCATTCCCCAAGGTCAGAGCAATAGGAATCGTCCACATAGGAACCATGGCCGGGAAGTTAAATGGAGTGATATTGGCGACAACGCCCAGAGGTTCGCGACGGTATTCACAGGTGACTCCGCGAGAGACTTCCATCTTGCCACCCAGATCCATATTCTGCAGGGACAGGGCATATTCCAGAACTTCGATGCCTTTCATCAGGCCGGCTTTACCTTCGGCGAAAGTTTTTCCGGATTCAGAACTTTTTAAGTGGGCGATCTCATCCAGATCGCGCATCAGGATTTGACGGAAGTTAAACATGATTTTGGTGCGTTCTTTCAAGGGGACATCGGCCCAGGCTTTTTGCGCTTCGTGAGCTTCCTTGACGGCCAGATCAATGTCTTTTGTGGTGGAGGCATGCAGACCGCCGATGATTTGACCATTGTAAGGACTGACAATATCCATCGCGGGGCCGGAACCTGTTTGGAATTTCCCGGCGACAAAGTTTTGGCAGGGGATGGGAGTGGTCGGAATTTTTACGCTCATGAATTTCTACCTCTTTATAAAAATGAAGCAGAAACTCTAAGTCAAAAGGGATGAATTGAATAATTACAATGACGTAGTAATTCCCATGAATGTTAGAAAGTGCGGGCGAAAATGACTATTACAACAGCCCAACTACAGTTGGGCTGAGATCATTACTTTCAAAGTCTTTTCCTTACCGGCATTGGCAAAAACCTCGTAGGCCTTTAGTATCTCATCCATTTTAAACCGATGAGTGATAAGCTGATCTGGCGCAATGGTGCCGGATTTGACCGTCTGTAAAAGCATCGGTGTGCTGTAAGTCGACACCAGGCCCGTGGTAAGAGTGATATTTTTGATCCACAGGTCTTCAAGATGCAGCTCGACACTTTTACCATGCACACCGATATTGGCGACGTGTCCCCCCGGGGCTACAATTTTTTGACATAAATCAAAGGTGGCGGGAATTCCTACGGCCTCAATGGCAACATCCACGCCGACGCCGTCGGTGAGCTTTAAGATGGATTGAACGGCATTCTCTCGGGCCGAGTTCACCATGTCGGTGGCACCAAAACGTCGCGAGGTTTCTAAGCGGCTGTCATCCAAATCGACCATGATCAATCTTGATGGAGAATAAAACTTCGACGTTAACAAAGTGGCCATACCGATAGGCCCAGCGCCGACAATGGCCACCGTGTCGCCAGGTTTGATTTTTCCAGAAAGAACACCGATCTCAAAACCGGTAGGAAGAATATCGCTCAGCATAAGCAAAGCCCCATCATCGACGCCTTTGGGGGCGGGGTAGAGACTGTTGTCAGCATGGGGTATGCGCACATATTCCGCTTGGGTTCCGTTGATTTTGTGACCCAAGATCCAGCCACCATCCTTGCAGTGGGCATAGAGCTGTTGCTTGCAGTAAGAGCAGCGTCCGCAGGAAGTGATGCAAGAAATCAGAACGCGATCGCCCTTTTTGAAGTTGGTGACTCCGTCTCCGGTTTCTTCAATCACTCCGACACCTTCGTGCCCCAGGATGCGCCCGTCGGTCACGGCAGGGACGTCTCCTTTAAGAATGTGAAGATCTGTTCCGCAAATTGTTGTGTGCAGGATTCTTACAAGAGCGTCCGTGGATTTTTCAATCTTCGGCATGGGTGCTTCAGCCCATTCCTTTTTTCCTGGTCCTCGGTAGATAAGTGCTTTCATGAATGCCTCCCAACGGAATTATTTTCTGGGAGGCCGCGTGTGACAATACTGGGGGGAGAAATACAGAAAAGCTCGAACTGTTAAACTGCCTGAGCCGTCGCATCCGGAGAGAAGCTGGCGGCTTTTTCAAAAAGAGTGTCCACATGACCGGCGACGGAAGAGGCTATTTGGCCAATGACATCGCAGTGAGAGTCCAGGTCATGAACACTTTTTTGAATAGAGGCGTTGGAAGTTTGCAGCAGCGTGATGAATCGGTGCATCTCTTCAAGATAATGAACAAAGGTCACTTTGACTTCGTTCACGCGTGCAGATTCCACGGCTCCAATTTGGCGAATGACTTCCAGTCCCGTCGTAAATCTTTTTACATCCGCAAGCTGAGAAGAAATTTTTGAAAGTTGATCCGCCAGGGCCTTGATTTCAATAGCCAGATCTGCAGAGTTGCCACGGAACAGATTGGCGAAGCTGTCGCGGACGATCATCATATCTGAAAAGGCATTTTCAGCATGTTGGCTTTTTTCAATGGATTCTTTGATGAAGAAGTCCACCATCATCATCTGAACGTCCATGGAAACAATCTTCAAAGTGCATTTTTGGATGGTTTCCGTCAGATTTTGTTCGAAATGCTCAAGGCCCGACAGGTGGGATCTGATTTGTTCCGCAAGATCTGAGAACTCTTTGGCAACCACTCCCAAAGAAGAAGCCACCTCGCCAAACTTCGCAGCAGCAACAGTCATGTTCAAGGCATTGAACTTCAGTTGAGTGAAGCCACTGGTAAGGTTTTCTAAAGTGGCAACGAAGGACTTATTGATATTCTGAAAGTCCTGAACTCGTTTAAAGCAATCTTTTAGGTCTTGCGATGTTTTAGAGCTGATATCTGAAATCTCACTGATACCACCGGCACGGCTTGTCTTGGTGGACTGATCTTTTTCAGGCAGGGCATTGATTTCGGCAAAGGCCGCTTGAATCATAAAATCCGTATAGTCACGGAACCCGGCTTTTTGCACTTGCTCTAGGATAAACGGGACGGAACCCTCCATGCCGTCTTTTTCCTCCACGGCCAGGGTGGCGGTATAAAGGTTCTTCACAACAGAAAAGATCGGTGAAGAAGGCTTGAGGCGAATGGACAGATATCCATCCTGAATTGGAAATACAAAAGCATAAACCCAGTAGAAGCTGCCATTGGCCGAAAGATTCTTAACATAAGCGGCGATAGGACGGCCTGCCTGCAACGTGTCCCACAGAAGTTTGAAGACCGCACGGGGAACATCGGGATGGCGAATGATACTGTGAGGAGCACCTTTTAAGGTTTCACGATGATACCCACTGACACGAACGAAAACGTCATTGCCGAAGGTGATCACACCACGTTCGTTGGTGGTACTGAAGAACAATTCATCAAAGCCAAAAGGGCTTTCATTTTGGTTGGGAGTCGGTCGTCTCATTTATTGCCTCACCGTAATATTTGAACACAACCTGTTGTGGACAACAAAACTTGAGGGAAAAAACACGACCTGGGGGATGGAGACCAAGACTTGTTGTGAAGAAAAAAACAAGGGCTCCCATAATTCATAGACGGACCTAAGATAGGCTACGAATTCGCAAGAGCTCCCGCATTAGTCAATGCCTGCAAAGAGTCTAGCTCCTCTGTCAGAGAAGAGCTTTTTAAGAATGCACCAACCAAGCAAGTTTCCCCCGCATTTAAAGCTTTCACCAGCTTCATCAAGCCACCGGATTTTTTGCTCTCCACCAAGACTCCGCCGAAACAGAAATAGATCTTATTTTTGGATGTCAGACTTTGTTGCCACAAGATCAATGAACGCTCGCTGCGCAGGCGCACTTCGGATTTGGCCGTGATCTTTTTCGCTGTCGAAGGAATCGTCTTAAACCCTTGCATGGAAATATGTTGCATCCAAGACTTCAAGAAAGTCTCTTGCAATTCTTCGGCGGTCAGATTCTTCAAGAGCTCCATCGACTGACGGTAAGCTTCAGGAAGCTCGCTGACTTCGCCGGAACCGCTGTGCAGGTTTTTAAACGCCGTTGTCACCTTGTTCCCCGCAGCTCCGATTTTTTTATTCAGCAGATTTTTGAGGGAATTAGAAACCATTTCTTTGTGCGGCTGATCCACCCAAACTCCCAGGCTCCAGGTGGCGCTGAAGGAACCATCGGATTCAGCAATATGCCACGCCGACGACGGCCAATAGGCCATATCCCCAGGCTTTACTTCTAAAAGCTGGGATGCTTTTTTGTGCTTATCGTATTTAAACGCTCGATCCAAAGATGGATTCTTTTTCACATATTCTGGTTCCCAAAGACGGAAGCGCTTCACGCCAGCGACTGGGAAACTAAAGACCCCGCAAGAATCCACATGAACACCGAACGGAGTTTTACGGTAATTCCCCAAGTACAAACCCATTTCAGAAAAACGATTCGGGAAGCCGACATGACGATAAAGCTCGTCGGTGAATTCAGTCAGCAGAGGTTGCTTTTTGAGATTCACTTGCAAAAGCTCATCGCAGACCAGGCAATAATCCGGGAACATGGCTTTCATGCGGGTATGATAGCCCAAAAGGGACTTATCCTCTTTTTCAGGCAACACCTGCAGAACATCGCCTTCTTCCGCTTTAAAGCCATCAATGAAAAATTTAAACCCGGTCGGGTCATTCAGTTCACGGCAGCGATCGGCGTACAGGACCAACAGCTCAAAGATCTCGGCATCAGTCATCTCCAGTAAACCGGATTTTACGCTCTTTAAGACCAGAGCCTTTTTCTCCCACACATTCTTGGCAAAATTTCGCCAAAACTTTTGATCAAGCAAAGCCGGGGTCGCAGGGGACGGGGGAGGTTTAGCCAAGGGAACTCCAATACAAGGACAAGAAAAGATAGGACCGGAGATTCGTTGAGATCGCCTTGAGAGTCAAATAAAGCACCCTAAAAAAATCAGCCCCTTGAGAGGCCTTGTAAATTTGACCCACGAGCCGGAATGGGCCGCATAACCCCTTGTGATTACCTAGGATTTATCATAAAAAGGCCCCTCTGGAGAAACCCCCTCATGAACGCAGCCCCTGTTACATTTGAAGACCCGATTTTGACCATTGAGCTCAAGCGGGACGTCACCAAGCACCTGAAACAGGGCCACCGCTGGATTTTTGCCAATTGCTTCGAAGAACGTCGTTCGATTAAGTCCGGCATTCATTTACTGACCTTCAAGGGGGAAGCCTTGGCCCTGGGAATCTGGCAAGGGGACACGCAGTTGCGTTTCCGCGTTCTGGTCTTGGCTGATGAGCCTATCTTCCGCCGTAACAACATGAAACGCACACTAGAGCTTTATTTTGAAAGCCAGTGGCGAAAGGCGCTCGAGATTCGTAAGACCTTCGATCTTTCTGTCACCAACTCTTTCCGCCTGATCAATGGCGAAGGCGATGGCTTCCCAGGTCTTGTGATCGACATTTATAACAACACCGCCGTGATTAAACACGATCACGCCATCATGGAAAAAACCTGGAACGCCACAGCCATTGCTGAAAAGATCCAAGCCGCCTTCCCGCAAATCACGTGTGTTTATCTGAAACGCCGTAATGATGCCGATGAAAAAGGCACGAACATCGTGGGCACACTCGCTCCTGAAGTACAGTTCCTGGAAAATGGAGTGCTTTTTGCCTCTAACATCCGTGATGCTGCCAAGACGGGCTTCTTCCTGGATCAACGTGATAACCGCAAGATGATTCAGCACTTTGCGGCTGGAAAAACAGTTTTGAACCTGTTTAGCTACACGGGTGGTTTTTCGATCTTCGCCGCTAAAGGCGGAGCCAAAGAAGTCACCAGCGTGGACATCGCAAAAGTGGCCATTCAAGCTGTCGCCAGAAACTTTGAAATCAATGGGCTCACGACGGTTCACCATGACATCGCCACTGATGCCTTCGAGTATCTGGAAAAGCAGAACACCGAAAAGAAAAAATACGACCTCGTGATCACGGATCCACCAAGCTTTGCTCCGAACGAAAAATCTGTAGAGCAGGCCAAGGCCGCTTACACCAAGGTTTTCTCCAATTCCATCAAGCTGGTAAACCCTGAGGGGCTGTTTGCGGCAAGTTCTTGTTCCAGCCATATCTCGACTAAAGATTTTATGGAAATCTGTCAGGAAGCGTTTTCTCGTGCGCGCAAGAAGGCGACGCTGGTATATCAAGGCGGGCAGCCGGTGGATCACCCGTATCCGATGGCGATGGAAGAGCTTCGTTATTTGAAGTTCGCGTTGTTCCGTTTGGATTAGTTATTTCTTAAGTTTGATTTAAAGAGGTTTAAAAGTGGACAGCATCGCCAGTCTTCGTCAGGAAATTGATCAGGTTCATAAAGAGCTTCATGCTTTGCTGGTGCGCCGTCGTGAATTGACCATGGCGGTCTGGAAGATCAAACAAGAGCAGGGCTTGCCGTTTTATAATCAGGAACGGGAAGAACAGATCCTGGAGAGTTTTGTTAATCTTGATCCGGCTCAAGTTGCTCAAGATCCTCAGTTTGCCGAGCTTCTTAAAGGCACGATGAATTCTATTTTGCGTGAATACGAGAAGTATCTAAAGTCCAAATACCCTACAAAATAAAACAGCTCTGAGGTCTTCAGAGCTGTTCTTAAATACTTACTTCTTACGGCTTTGATATTCTTTTTCGCGTTGGAAGTGGCTTTCTGAAAGTCCGTAGCTTTCCACGTTCCCCAGATCCTTGATCAAAGAATCCAGATCTTTTTCACCGCTGATAAAGTCCAAGTGTCCTTGGATTTTCGAGATCAGCTCGGCACCACGCTCTTTCAAAGCTTCATAGCGCACATAACCCAGGCCATGGGATTCCCATTCCTTGATATAACGGGCGGCCGACTGTGAGGTGCCGTTGTACATGGTATTACGGCATTCTTGATCTGGCTTGATCTGGTGCCAGTTGCCGAACTGGTCTTTCAGTTTTACTTCATGCTTTTCACAAGGCTTGCCGCAGTCTTTGAAGCTGGTGCCTTTGGAAAGGAACGCCGCAAACACACAGTGCTCCATATGGAAACTTGGCATGTATTGGTAAGCGGTGACTTCAAAGCGTTCAGCTTGGCCGGCTTGAATCAGTTCAGCCACTTGCACATGGTTTAAGTCATAGCCCAAACACACGCTGGAAAGGCCCTTGTCCAACAGGTATTGCGCCGTCAGGTGATTGGCGACGTTCAAACTGAAGTCGCCAAGAATTTGACCGGCGTAAGAGTTAGCCTGTAAGTACTGAACAGCGCCAAGGTTTCGGGCCAGGATCGCGTCTGGATTCAAATTCAAGAGGTGTTTGACGTTGCGGTGTTCGTTGGGTTTTAAAATACGAGTTGTGGCAATCGCGACCTTCATGCCTTGTTCACGCAGAACTTTCAAGCTGGGTTCAAAGTCCAAACCGAACTCAAAATCCAAGATCACAAGGTTGATACCAGCCGTTGCAAGCTCGCCCGTGGCAATAGCTTTTGCTACATCTTCCACTTGTTCTTTGTCACGCAAAAGAAGGTTCAGCTTCAGGCCCGGCTTGGCTTTGGCCGCCACTTTATTGGCGTCAATCCAGTGCAAAACCTGACCCTGCGGAGCCATCTCGGCATCCGCGCCGTTCTTGATGCGCAGATCGGTCAATTCTTTGACCAGCTTCTGGCGAAGTTCTTTGACTTGTTTGTTCGGGATAAACAGTGGTGTTGTGGAGTCCAGCTCACACGCGAAGCCTTCGCCGCGGAAGGGGCTACCCATCAAAGCATACAGCTCTTCACGCAGGTCCAAAGAATTCAGGCCCTTGTTTTTAGCCGCTTCGCAGATATTTTCAGAATAAGCCGTGACCGTATTTTTCCCGTCAGAATATTCGACTTTCAAGGGGTGACCCAAAGAAGCTTCGGCGCGGATAGAAACCGGCACGCGTTTTTTTCTTTGTTTGTCTTCCACACTCAAAGCCACGTCACGTTTTAGGTCTTTGTCATGGTTGTAGAAGACACGAGCGCCCACATACATGCCATCCATGGAAATCTCGCGCGAGAATTCCAATTCAAAGCGTCTTGGCGACAAGGTTTTCACCGCAAAGACGAAGCCGCCTTTTTCTGCATTTTGTCCGTTGCGGTCTTTGTAAACCCAAAGAATCCCGTCACCGGCTTGAATGAAGTCAGCTTTCAGACCCTGTTGCGCTTTGTCTTCAGTGATCTCCACTTCCAATGAGCTGCCATTCACGCGCAGGATTTTTCCAAACTCAAACCCACGGTGCGCACTGAAGGTGCCCTCCACCAGTTCCTGGTGATTCACGCCGTGGAACCAGCCGCTGTAAAAGCCGCGAGAAAATGCGGTGGCCATTTGTTTTTTCAATAGAATCGGATTCGCCAAAGCTTGGTCGCGTTGATAGGAGCCGATGGCCTCATCAAAACTGCGAGCCGCTGTTGCCACATATTCAGGCGTCTTCAGGCGGCCTTCGATCTTAAAGCAATCCACACCAGCTTCCAAAAGACTTGGAACTTCGTTGATGCCGCACAGATCTTGCGGAGACACCAGGAAGGACTTGCCACCCAGATCACGTTTTTCACCATCAACGTGCATTTCATAATTAAAACGGCAGCTTTGCGCGCACTGACCGCGGTTGGCGGATCGTCCACCGATACCTTCCGAGGTGAAGCACTGGCCTGAGTAGCTTACACACAAAGCGCCATGCACGAAGACTTCGATCTCTTTGCTGGTATTTTGTTTAATTGCCTGGATTTCTTTGATCGAGTTTTCCCGCGCCAAAACGAAACGCTGAATACCCAAATCGTCCAACCACTGAATGGCTTCGGCGTTGCTGATACTCATCTGCGTAGAGGCATGCACACGTTGGTTGGGCGCCATTTGACGAAGCAGACGCACCAAGCCCAGATCCTGGATGATAAAGGCATCGGGTTTTAGAGGAAGAATCTTTTCCAGAACTTCGACGGCTTTGTGCAGCTCGTTTTGGAAGACCAGAATATTGAAGGCCAAGTTTACTTTCACGCCATACAGATGGCAGGTGTCGATGATCTCTTTGACCTCTTCGATTTGAAAGTCATAGCTGCGACCACGGGCATTGAAGCCGGGTACTCCCATGAAGATAGCATCAGCACCATTGTGGATGGCGGCCATGGCCATCTCTTTGGTACCTACGGGAAGTAGCAGTTCGGGACGTTTCAAATTTTGTTTTTCCATGGCGTGTTTTTAGCTAAGGCCCGCTCTCTGCACAAGGGGAATTTGGCCTTAGAAACACTGAGGAAAATGGCTGAGGGTGTGAGGAGGGCTTTGATCCCACGATAATCTTCCTAAGTGGTGGAATTATCATGGGATTTCGAGAAATGCAGGATATTGAGGCAAGAGCGCCCCAATTAAGGGCGGCTCTTTTTAGCTGTCATTTTTTTGATCAGCTCTTTCATACTTTCAATTTCTCTCTGCACATCCTCAGGAATGTGTGTGCCGGAAGACCCCGTGTAGGCCATCTGAATCAGATCTTGATACTCTTTTAGGCAGGATGGAGCGACTTGGGATTCGGGATGTTCTAGCACGCATTGCTTAAGATAAAGTTCCGGCATGGAATAAAGCGCCTTTTCCTCATAACGTCTTTCGCAGAAGGAAAGCCAGTACAGAATATCCGGCTTCAGGGAGGTTTGAGGATGCTGATCAAGATACTTGTACAGAACGCTTGAGACCTTCAGATATGTCAGTTCACGTTCCGCGCTCATTTCAAAGTCGCCCGCAAGTTCTTTTTTTAGATTGCTCTGGGCAAAGCTGCGCAGATCCTGGCTTTGTTTTTCGTTGAAGTCAGGATAAGGCTGGGACTTGATTTTGTTCGCCGCCTTAATCAATCCTTGGATGCGAGCCTGAAGGAACGTAGGAAGTTCTTTGTTGGTCAGGTCTTTTTGCAGACTTTGAATGAATCCCGGGATGTCCCGTTGGACTCGGACGTAATAGTAAACCTTGCGGGATAGAGCTTGTTCCACATGCTCAACGGAAGGATCCTTTTTCGGGAACCCAGTCAGAACCTCGTTGTAAAGAGGCAGGGCCTTGTCAAAGTTGCGTACGATGAACAAGAACTCAGCTTCATCGAATGGTTTTTTCAGGAAGTGGTCTTTATTTGCAAAATCAAATTTTGTCGAAGTGCTGGGAAGCTGGGTGTGGCAGGACATGCAAACACTCAGTGTGGATCGCAGCATCCAAAGCGAGTAGTCCTTGTTTCCAACACGATAAACAACTTCGGCTTCCTTCAGTTGCTGGTTCATGGCACGGCCGGAAATCGCAAACCCGGAGTTTTTGATTTTACCTTCATGGGAAATCTTTTCGCTAAGCACGACCATATTTTGCAAAGATTTTTGAATGACCGGGGCATTTTTAGGATCGCGGTAGTCCACCTCTGAAACGATGAACGGTTTCAGCGTGTAGATCTCCTGAAGCATTTGATCCATATAGGGTTTAACATCGGCTTGAGCTTGAATGGACAGAGCCGAAAGAAGAGCGATAAGAAAACGAACGGACATAAAACCTCCATGATATCGAGGACTATTACATAACCTCCATGAAGAGATCGCAAACAAAATATTGTATTTTAATTTGTTCTCCAACGGGGGAGGCTGTGAGTTAACACCGTCTTCCACTGATTTTAAGCAGCGGCTTCATTCTTTGTTCGAGATTTTTGAATTTAGCGTTTCCAATCTTTATTCAGACAAAAGTCGATTGAACTTAATGGAAAGGAATCAAGATGGAACGTCATTGGGCGCAGCGAATTTTAGCTTCTGTTTTAGTGCTTCAGGCTCCGGGACTTGTTCAGGCCGAAGTGGAAACTTACACCAGCGGTGCCGATCGGGTAGCGGCAGCAGACCCCTATGCTTCATTTGAAGGCGTAGGCCGCATCAGCGATATCACTCGGAAAACGGGTGGAGCCATGTACAGACTGGATCTGGCCAAACCTCTGCCATTGACTTCGGTGAAGGCGAAGTCCAAGGGGAAATTGAAAATCACGTCAATGACTTTGATAACGGATAAACAAGAACGTATTCCAATCAAAGCCTTTGCCAATATCACCATGTCGGAAACGGATCAGCCAGTGGTATCAGAAGCCCTCACTATGCCGGGAGGGATAGCTATGATTGAAATTCAGGCAGAAGCCATGGGGGGATCCGCTGGTTTGGAGGTCACCGCGGTTTCTAATCAGGAAGCTCCACAATTTGTGCCTCGTGATGAACTTTCATGCAGTAAAAAATTTGACGCCATATTAAAAGAAAAACTAGATGTGGTGCAGTTGTGGGCAGGGCGTGCCGAATCCAGTGCCGCGGATTCTTGGCAAGAAAAATACGCCAGCAAAGAATTCACCAAGTATGTGGCGGACTTTATCACCACGTTGAAAGAGTCAAAGGATTCCTACGCATCGACCGAATATACGCTCACACTTCTAAACTTCTTTACGGACCGTCATAATGCAAGTCGAGTTGGCAGTGCATCTGAACAAGGTTATAAGGCCATGGCTACAGAGACCTTCGACATCTTCCTGGCATCTTTCCAGATCCAGCAAACCTGCCGTGTGGTTTCCAGTGATGCTTTAATAGAGATCACACTTGATTTCCAGAAGAAGCAGGAAGCCAGTAAGCCCGACAGCCGTGCTCGTAAGATGTATGAGATGATGATCGGAAAACTTGGGAAGTTCATCCCGACTCAATACCGTAAAGAGCTTGCGACAAAGAATTTGGCGTTCCGTCAGGCCGACAATGAAGGCTATAAGTTCTATAAGCAATTTGTGGCCAGCAAGGCGGACAGTGCCCTGAAGGGGACTTATCAGGAAATGAGCTCAACGGCATATGCCTTGGCAGAACAGGCCCTGATGAAAGAAGTGAAAACTCTGGACAATGAAAAGACTTACCAGCTGATTGTAGAGTTCCAGGGAAAATATAATGACCCGGCCAATTATCCACAAGAAACCATGATGAAGTATCTTGTGATCTTGTCCGATCATAGTAATTTCTTAAGAAGTACACTGGGTCAATAAAGGGTCGGCAAAACCAAAAAACAAAAAAACCGTGGTTAGGATAGCCACGGTTTTTTTGTTCTAGCGCCGCCTGATACATTTCCTTCCAGTCACCGGCGGACATCAAAGGCCTCTCAGACGATGGATCATTTTCATCAGGGCTTGGGGTTGGCTGCCTTGTTGGGTGATGTAGTCTTCACCAGTAAAACCATACCAATCCCAGCAGGCATAGGGATTGCCGCGCTGATCGCGGGCCGACTGAGGGTAAAGAACGATGATAAAGTTTCGTTCGGCCCATTCGTTGTAACCGGCCTCTGAGACGAAGCGCTGCTGGATAAAGTCAGGGTTCATTTGGCAGCCATGCAAAGCCACATGCAATCGGCACGGAGCACCCGCAGCGCAGGCCGTTGGGACATACACCCATCCATCGCGATACAAAGGGGTTTCGGCATCGCCGAATTCATGCTGATGAAAGCGATGAAGGTTGCGCAGGTCCTGAGAGCCTCGTTCATTCAGTGGTCCATAGAAGGTGCTTAGGATTTTTCCGGCCATGTCGAAGTCACAATTCAAGATCCACGGAAGGCGCCCGGTGTGGCAAGGGCCACCACGATCCAGCGTCGGAAAACCATGAGCTGTTTCAGGTGTGCTAAGAAATTCAATGCGGGAATCCGGGGTAAAGGCCCGGTAGAAGTCTTGCAGCTTGAGACCGCCGTCCATTTTCACCACTTCATCTTTGGGGCTGGCATAGATCAAAACTTTGTGATTTTTCAGATGATGAAGATCGTCAATTTTTTGTCGGGCTGACAGATCACGGGCTTTGTTGATCATGATCGAACTATCGATGGCGGCAGGATTCTTCATGCAGTTTTCAGTGGCTTTTTCGGCATCTTGTTCTGCGCACCAATAAATACCACCGGCAACACTGGCCACCCCTTGGAACGTGGCAGAATAGGCAACGTCCATTTGTACCGCCATAAAGGCTCCAGAGGAAACTCCAGAAATCGTGATGCCTTGGGGATCAATATTATAAGATTTCAGCGGTGGAGCCGGCAGTGGACTGGCAAGTTGCATGCATAAAGGAAGTAGAAGTGTGCAAAGGCTTTCAATCATGACGATCTCCAAGGCAGGTTTAACAAATCATGGAATGGCCGAGGATGTCGAGAAAATTGTCTGTCAGGAAAAGGTTAAGTAAGGGACTCCATAAAAGAAAAGGCCGGGGAAAGCCCCGGCCTGATGGGATCTTCGTTTATTCAAAGAATAACGGGAATCCGTAGGTTTCTTCGGCCAGAATATTCAGATATCTGGCGGCCACAGCTTGTGGGATCTCTGTGCCACTGTTCATTTTACCTTGATATTCAACGATCAGCTGGAAGCGCTGCTCAATGTCCATCATTTTGACTTCACGTTTCAGAGCCTGCTCTGCCATCACAAAGGCATAAGCGCTCATGTTTTTGTTGGTGTCCTTCAGGAAATCGCCGTCTGGAGCAGTCATATACATTTTGAAGTACTTGCTGCCTTCGTTGTCAGATTCCCGGAAGCTCAGATTAGCGGCCGCGATTTCTTTGCGATATTGTTCTGGCGCAAAGTCGCGGACTTTGTTCATAATGTTTGTGAACAGAGGGCGTGCTCGTCCATCGGCCGGCATGGACTTTACCTTTTTGTTGAAGTCCATGGCTACGCCCAAGAGGACGTCACTTGGATATCGACGGCAAGGCAGCTCATTTTGGATCGCAATCACCAACACATCGTATGTCGCCATCAGCAGGTCTTTGTAGGCGGGTTCTGAGACGCCACCAGCTCGGACTGCATTGTACTGATCCGCGAAGAAATTCATCAGCGTCACCAGGTAAGTGTGAGACGTATAGCTGCCCGCTGTGTTCATGGTGGCGACGAAGTCTTTCACTTGTTCCTTAAGTTGATTTCCAGCAAACTTTTCCTGAACCGAGCCAGGAGCGCTGGATTCTGCACGTTTCACCCACAGTTGCACGGGATCAAGTTTGTCTTTCAGAAGTGCATCAATGTTGCGTTTGCACGAGAATGAAGGGATGCGGCTGCCTAACGTTAGCCTTGGCGCTTCCTTGGTCGAGAAAGCTTTGATTTCCAAAGCTGCTTCACCGCCCATGGCCTCAGCCAAGACTTCGATACCAGTGATGTTGACGGATGTCTGGAACATCTCTGAACTTAGCGGAGCCTGTGCTTCATCCAGAGTAAGGCCAACAAACTGACGTACTTGAATCTTCTCACTCTTGTCGGTGACAAGAGCCACTGAATAGATTTTCATACGGCCTAGTTTGGACTTTGCTTCCAGGCGAACTAACGGCAGGGATTTGATCAGATCCAGGCGATACAGGTCCCCCCCGCGATCGCGAGTGATTTGATCAATGCGACCGACACCTTCATACTGAGGAGCTTGTGGCGGCTCGGTAGGGCGGGTCGGGGGCGCTGGTGGTTTGGGTAGATCGGACTTTGGCGGCTCCGGTGCCGCGAAAGCTATTTGTCCATGAACGAGCAGGGCGAGAACAGCAGAACGTAAATACATGTTCGAACTCCTTTCGAATTTATTGCATTCCAAATTCGTACTTCGTTTGTTGATCCTATTCAATTTACAGATTATTCACCTTGGAACAAACCGCGCAGACTGCCCGCGATGGCCTTGTTCTGCCCATAGAGATCTGTCACAAAACGTACAACCCCGTCAGAGCTCATCATCGAAGTCAGATACGCCGTATAGACAATTGTCTTTTTATAGCTGGGGACAGAGATCTCTGTGGATTTTGTGACGATCTCTCCAGGTCGCGCCATCATGGCAGCAATCAGTTTTCGATCCCAAGGTGTGTCTTCCAGCAGAAACTCTGCCAGGTCCAACGGTTTTTCCAGACGAATGCAGCCCGAGCTCAGTTGCCTGCTGGGTGTGTCGAACAACTCCCTTTGATTGGTGTCATGCAGGTAAATGGCAAAGGAATTTGTCAGATCAAACTTTAAAACACCTAAAGCATTTCCCAGATGAGGAAGTTGTCGAATATTTACGTCCGGCTCCACGCGACCTTCCGCGATGCCTTTCCAGTCGATCTCAGTCGGATCCATCTTGCGTCGAAAATCCTTGGACCACGCTTCATAGTGGTGCGAGTTAAAGTATTCGCGAATCTGTTCGCTGGTCAGATTTGCCAGATCGTTGACTTTGTCTTCATAGAAAATAGTCGGTGGCACCACCCAGTACGGATTGATGATCACTTTGACAATTTCATCCCGCATGGTTGGCGACTTGCGGGCGGGACGGCCATTGACGGTGCGGAAGCTCATGACCCGGGTCCACTCGGTGGATTGATCCATCAAGATGAAATAGGACATAGCCAGATTGACAAAGACATAGCGGTTTTCAAAGTATTGGGGGAACCAGCGCATTTTTTCCATGTCGATTTGCAGTTGGCGCACACGTTCCATGCAAGACACGGAAAGGAAAGCCCACACTTTTCCATTCGGTGAAATAGCCCCATCAGGATTGATCCGCATATTCCACTGGATATCGCTGATCGCATTCAGAAGATCGCCATCAAAGCGATCGTCTATCATCTTAAAGTCATATCCCAGAAGGGCCAGCCTTTGTTTGATTTCACGAATCACCGCATGTTGCGAAAACAATCTGAGGGTGGTGTTCACGGGAATGATCGGTTGCCACTGACCAGAGAGGCAAGAAGGATAGACTTTTTCCATCGCAGACTTGACGGCCAAATACGGGGCATTTTGTGGGGAAATAAGATCCAGTAAACGACTGGGATCTTCGGCGGCAGTCAAGATCACGACTTGCAGCTGTTTCGGCGTCAAAAAATCTTTCTGAATAAATTTGATATCCCGGCCGGCGCTTTGTGGATTGACGCTGCCTAGATGGATTTCCTTTAGAAGGCGCAGGAAGGATTGATTGGCCAGGGGACGAAGCTTCGTGGTGTTTCCTGTATTGAGCAGCGACTCCATGGAATCAGTCCAATAGATTTTTGGATTTACGCCATGGCGCCAGGCATTGAGGCTGGCCTCACGAAGACTGCGCAAATCCATCTGGTTCAGTAAAGCATTATAGTCAGCTGCTGCCTGAGGATGCAGCGCTGAACGAACCGTTTCGGACAGCGCCCAGCTGAAGGAAAAAGTGGAAAGAAGGAAAGCCAGGGTCGCGGAAAGCCGTGCTGTGAACATGGTGGGTCTCCTTTTTTTTGCTGAGTCTCTATTTTTAGGAAAAAGCGCAGGCCCGAGAATCGAAAATGATCTGACTGTATAAAGTCACGAAGAAAGGTCGAGTTGTTTAAGAATGTCCAAGCAAAGGACAGTATGACCTCAGAGAAGGTGAGGCAATACGCCTCACCCGGATTTTGTGAATACTAGATTCCGGTGCCGTAGAGCTTCAGAAGAATATTGCCTTCACTGGTCTTGATGGACATTTCTCCATAGTGTTCACCGGTGGCGGTGGGGGTGAAATAGATGTCGATCACACAGTATTCTCCGGCCTCGACAGTGTCACCGCAGTCGGTGGTGGCGGCGTACATGTCACCATAGATCAGAAGCTCACTGATATTCAACGCGCGATCAAGGGGGGCATTGATACCAATCTCGGCCATGGCGGTCTTGTTGAGTTCGACCTCTCCATATTCCAGACTGAGATAGTCGATATCAGTGGGTGATATATTGATTCTGTTAAGGGCATAGCCGGGCAGAACCAATAAGCTTGTTAAGAGAAAGGCTGCGAGTGCTTTCATAGTTCCTCCTTTATGTTCTTATTCTAAGGAGAAGCTGAAGCCCGCGCAGCATGCATAGAAACAAGAGACTAGTCTTGAGGAGGTTCGGGGCGCAGGTCTTCGACTTTGACATTATTCTGTCTGCGCGCAGGTGGAGTCTTCGGTTTTTCTTCGTAGAAATCCCCGTGGAAGTTACGCATCGGGATTTGATCCAGTTCCTTGATGAATTCGTAAGCTTTGATAAGACGATTTTTAAGATTGGCCAGAGTCTGCATCATGTCTTTGTCTCCCTTTGTGCTGACTCACAGTTTAAAGTGGAGACGCGCATCTTTTGTAGAATTCGCAGACCAGGGTTGAAATCTGGACAGCTGTTCAGTCGGAAGATTGGCTTTTTGGAGCCCTTCTCATTTCTATCAGTCCAGCGGAGTGTTTTTGTTTATGGACGTTTTGATCAACTCTTGCTGGGGTCGGAGGCACACAGGCGCCTTCGTCGCCATGGGGTCGAAGACCGTTGATGCGGGGGCGGCGCAAATTCTTCTGGTGTCTTTGATGGGCAGTACAATTTATGTCGTTATCAGTCCTTACTTTAAGGGCTTGGGCGGACGAATGGGGTTGATTGCCTTTATCTCGTCCTTGCTAGGCATCGCGATGAGGTACTGGACATGATGATCTTTGGAATTTTGCTGGCGTCCGTGCTGGGAGGCCTGGCAACCTTCTTTTTAGTTCATCGGGCCCGGGTTTCCACCGTGCGAGCTTCCAGCGGGGTCAGTCTGATCTTTTCTCTGCTGGTGAGCTTGTTGCCGGTGCCTTTTGTGGGGGCTTTGCAGGCGTCCTTTTTTGGTGCCACTTTTGTCGGGATGACGGACTCTTCCCGCATGGGATGGAAAAGAGTGCTTCTGGCAAGTTTGCTGTTTGGCTTAATTTTCGTGTTCTTGGTCCCTTTGGCGAAGGGCATTGGTGGTGGGCTGGGGGCTGCGGCCTTTGTTTCAAGTTCTGCCATTTATTTTGTGGACCGTCTGGTGCGCAAAAGATTCCGTAAACCTTAAGAAACTATCGAGCGGGAAGATATTTATCGGCAATCTTCTGAGTGCTGCCATCCTTCTTCATTTCTTGCAGAGACCTATTTAAAGCGTCAATCACCACATCTGGCGTGCTGATATGAAAAGCCATCCAATAGTCCGTGGCGTACATGAACGACAGTCTTTTGTATTTGATGTTCCAACGCTTTTCATAGGTTCTTTGGCTGCCATCGGTGACGATGTCCAGGTCGATACGGCCTTTTTTAAAGGTCTCCATGCGTTCGTCTTCGTTGCGGTAAATGCTGATTTTGAATCCTTCTTTTTGCAAAACTTGAATCGGATAATCGTCGAACTGACCGCCTACAGAATGTTTTTTAAAGCTGCGATAATCATTAGCGGCAGAAAGCTTTGAAGTGCTGAGGGCTGCCAGGTATACCGAGTCTTTGGCAATCGGTCCCACCCATTTAAAAAGTTTTTCACGATCTTCCGAGCGGGAAGTGGAAAAGACGTAGTGCTTTTTCTTATTTAGAGCAGCACTGTAAGCGCGGGCCCAGGGCCATAGGGTCAATTGTGTTTTTAAGTCCGCTCTTTTAAAGGCTTCGCGCACCACTTCGGTGGCATAGCCCTGAATCTCATTGTTTTCAAGATAGTTGAAGGGAACAAAGTCTTCGGTCATACCCTGATAGACAATGTCTGGTGAGGACTGATTTTTCCATTTCGCCTGAGCATTCCCGCAGAAGCAAAAGACGGGCAGAAAGCCAAGTAAGATCCTAGAGCGCAGTTTCATAGTTCAACTGCCTTAAAGCGGGCCATCGGTGCCATGCGCGCTTTGGTTAAAATCAGCATGCCCTCGCTGACGGTGTAGTTGTCGATACTTTGCAAAATCTCGGCGAAGTTTTCCTCTGTCGGCATTTGCATGCAGAGTTTTTTTGTTGAAGCCAATTTTGAGATATAAAGACGTTGACCTTCTTTCGCCTCGAAAGCGCCGGTAAAGGCATTGCATCCGTCGTTGCCATTCACACGACTGTCGCCGCTGTTGAACTGAATATAAACTTTTTGTGAATCCGCAGAGGCATATTTTACAGGTTGCCCCATCAGCTCGACAAGTTCCCAGCGGATATCTTTAAAAGTGGCAGAGGAAGATTCTTGAGTCATCGCAGCGACCTCCGTGTCTTTATCTGTGGTTGCGCAGCCGAAAATGGACAATAAGACTAAGGGCAATAAGCAGAGGACTTTTTTCAAGGAAGATTCCTTTCTGTCAGATCGTCGCCGACATCCTTTAATTCCGTGGTTTCGGTGTCAATATCCCGGGAAAAAAGATCCAGGGCAGATTGACCGACTTGTTTGGTATCATAGCGCGTGTACCAGCCAACGGCAACAGCACCCGCAATAGGAATCCATCTGGAGATACTGGCCCCCAGCATGCGTTGAGTGACCCGCAGGCCCAGACGTTCACACATGCGCTCAATCATACGTAAACTGGTTCGTCGTAGAATGTAACGTTCACCCACTCGCACGACCACGTCGCGCAGCAACTGACTGGCCCCATGCTTAAATAGGCAAAAAAGCATCGCTTCTTGAGTCAGATATCCGGACTTGCCATGAACAGCGGCGATATCGGCCACCATTTGTGCTTGAATACGCCAAATTGCCAACAGGTCCGGTAAAATGGTCAGCATGCCCAGCGGGCCGGGGGGGATGGCCAATGCGCCCGAGACCCCGGCGGATTTCCAGGCGGCCTTCTTGATAATGTCTTGCGATGCTTGGTGCGGATCAAGAGCCGGGGGAAAATGGGACGTCGGTGAGGTTGTCACCAGATCATAAAGTGTGCTTGCAACTTTGGAAACGTCCGATTTTTTCGTTTTCAAACAAGCCTCCCGTTGAGGCTATTTTATAAAAAAAGCCGGTGGAGGTCCACCGGCTTTGTAAGCTCATTTTAAGACAAAGGCTCTTATTTGTTGTAATAGACTTTAAGGACCACTCGACGGTTTCTTTGGCGTCCAGTGGCGTTGTCATTCGAAGCGACGGGGCGAGATTCCCCATATCCGATAGCCTCGATGTTCTTTCTGTCCAGGCCCAATTCCTTACTTAGGATGTCCTTCACAGTTTCAGCACGATTGCGGCTTAGACGTTGATTGTACTCATCACTGCCGACAGAGTCAGTGTGACCTTCAACAATCAATTTCTTGATCTGCACCTGGCGCAAGTTTTCCAAATTCTTGCGCAATTGGGCCAAGGAGGCATCCGTCAGTTGGGCTTTGCCAGACACAAATTCCAAATTGGACAGGTCAATGGCTTTATCCTCTTTCGGTGGTTCAATTACTTTGATCGTGGACTTGGCTGTGCGACCTTGATGGTCGGTAACCTGAATATAAACAGTCTGCTTACGCAGAGGCGCTTCATAGAAGCCTGTTTCTTCCATAGTACCTTGGCCAGTGCCTTGGCCTCGCACGATACCAAAGCGGTAAGGGGATTCACCACCTTCGGCTTCGACCTGCAAGGAAGAGCCTGTATAGACTTCATAACTTTTCTGTGTGAAGCGCAGTGGGCTGCGAACGGTGGTTTCGCGGATTGTGACCATGCGGGTGACGGTACGGCCAAAGCTGTCGCGGAACTCAAGACGGCTGAAACCCGGCTGGTCTGATGTGAACTCGCAAGCACTGTTCAAGCTTCCCGGACCTTCAATAACTTGGCAGCTTTCAATTTGCACGTCGCCTTCAGCATAGTACTGAACCCACTCAAAAGTGTTGATGGTTTTATCATCAGGAACGATGACAAAGGCCTTTTCGACCGTTTTTTCGCCGGACGGAGTGCTGTTGGAACCAGGCTTCCAGTAGTAAACCAAACCTGCAAATACGCGATACGCTGGTGCCAGGGTTTTGACTCCGGGCTCTACAGTGGCGCCCCAGTCAAAATTCAAATTTTTATACCAGCGGTGTTTTAAGCCCAGCAATAAATCCAAGGAAGACGCATCCACGGCATCCTTGTAGGGTTCCTTATCTAGCGGATAACTGGAAAAGGCTTCAAACACCCAGCGGGCTGTGGATGAAAACTTGTCGGAAATACCATAGGACACCGTCAATTGGCTTTTCAGAGGGAACATGTGCGCATCCGCTGGCGTGTCGGTCGGATTTCTTACGCGGGCCCCGACGTTGATGGATTGAATGCGCGTGGCTTTGGACCAACTGTAGGCACCTTCCAGATTGAAAATGGGAAGAGAGTCTGTGCCCGTGTAAGGACTGTTTTCCAGGAATGGGAAATCCACGGAACCCAAAAGGGCCCAGTGGGTGTCTTTGCCTGCTGCGGAAGTCCACTTGAAGCCGGGACGGAAACTGTGAATGCCTTCAGTCAAGTTGACGCGGACGCCATCTTGTTCCTTGGTAGAGTGGCTAAGAAGAACCGGCATCTGCAAACTGAACTGCAGGTTTTCGGAAAAACCATAGGCCACACCGAAATCGTATTCAAACAAGGAGTCTTCATAGTCAATGCGATCTTGAGCACCCAAAGTCTTATAAACCAGAAGATGATCTTTGGCGAAATTCAGATAGTTACTGAAAACAAAGTAGCCTTGTGGCAACGGACGGGCGGAGTGAACTGAAATAAAGTCCAGGCCGTCGGTGTTCGGAGAGAAAGTTTGCATATCCCCCAGAACATTGGCCATCGCCGAAAGGGGGAACAAAAGTGAAAGAAGAGCCGTCGTTACGCGCATGATGCCGATCCTTTGCTGTTCACTTATTTTTTCGGGGCGCGTACGTTAAAGCAAGTACTTTTGCGTCAATCGGGCTTGAACCTGCGCCAGTGCTTGGCTGTAGTCGCCCAGATCCTTGACGATCAATTGCGCATGTTCTTTAGACGGTTCCACGAATGTATTATGCATGGGACGAACTTGCAGTTCAAACTGCTTGCGAACTCCTTCAGGAGTACGACCGCGCTCGTGTACATCACGATTTAGGCGGCGCTCAAATCGAAGGTGTTCGGGGGTGTCAAAGAAGATGGCCTCATCCAGTTCCGCACGGACTTCGTGAGAGTGCAGAATCAAAATCCCATCGACGATAATCACTTTTTTAGGCTGGCTGAGCAGTGTTTCCTTTTTGCGTGAATGGGAGACAAAATCATAAATAGGTACATTCAGAGCGATACCGGCTTTAAGAATACGAAGGCCCTGAGCCAGGAGGCTGAAATCCAGGGCCGCAGGATGGTCAAAGTTCACAGAGCCACCATCGCCGTCAAACTTGGCGGATTGATCGATGTAGTAATTGTCCTGATAAAGAATCGTGCAGTTTTCTTCGCCCAGAGTCTGCTGCAGCTCTTTGGCGAAGTAGGTTTTTCCGGAACCGCTGCCGCCTGCGACACCGATGATATGTGGTCTTTGAATCATGACAAAACCCCTGTTGAACCTTTGCAGTTTCGATATTTTAGCTGCATTTTTCAATAGGGGTTTGTCGAGTTTGCAGTCTTTGCAGGGCTGTCAAAAAAACAGACGATTTATTTATCCACGATCATCGGACTTGGGAAGTGTCCGGCTGTCTGACCGTTACCCAAAGCTCCGTAGGAAGAATCCCCCCAGCAGAAGAGCTGAGAAGAGCCCGCTTTAATCGCACAGGCGGAGCCGACACCTGTTGCGACCTGCGCCACGCCCGAAGCGGAGAAGAAGAGAACTTCAGTGGGTGATAGTTGGTTGTCCGTGTTGCCAAGGCCCAGCATTCCGAATTGGTTGGCCCCCCAGCACTTCAGCTTTTGATCAGCCGTGATTCCGCAGGTGAACGATTCGCCGGCACTGATGGAGTTGTATGAAACTCCGGTATCAATAAACATCGGCGTAGTTTGGTTGACCGTGGTTCCCAGTCCTAATTCACCCGAGGTGTTGCGTCCCCAGCACTTAAGCTGATTTGCCGTCGTGATCCCACAGGTGTGGAAAAGACCGGTTGAGATGTCCTTGTACGTGGTTCCAGCATCGATGACAGTCGGAGAGAAACGATTTGTTGTGGTCCCGTCACCCAATTGGCCGGTCATATTAAAGCCCCAGCATTTCAGTGTGCCACTGGTGGTGATACCGCAGGTATGGTTAAACCTGACGGAAATTTTGCTGTAGTAGACACCTGGATCAACAATGGTTGGAGTCAACCGAGTTGTCGAGGTCCCATCTCCCACTTGTCCGTTGTTGTTATTGCCCCAGCATTTTAATTCTCCAGGTTGGGTGATACCACAAGAGTGCGCCATGCCCAAATCGAGGGTTTGATAGAAGGTGGAGGCATCCACATTCACGGGGGCTGAAGTTGTTGCTGTCGTTCCATCGCCCACTTGGCCGGAATCGTTTTTTCCCCAGCATTGGATAGTGCCCGCAGGAAGGATGGCACAAAGATGTTGGGAGCCGGCAAACATGGTCTGGCCGGTGAATCCATTTTGAACCTGTTGAGGGATTGTCGTATCAGCGACCGCACCTAGCATGCCAGCGGTTTCATTGCCCCAGCAATAGCTTTTGTCATAGTCGCCAGCACAAACAGTTGCGCTTTTTATACTGAGCTTGGTCAGAGTCCTGTTGGCCAAAGCGCCCAAAACGTAAACCTGATAAGATCTTGGCGACAGTGTGTCGCCACTGATAGCGAGTGTTTGTGAACCACTTGTTTTTGGGCGTGCATAAAACACGGCCGAGTGCTGACCTGACGGAATCGAAACCGAAGTGATTTCAGAGCCGTTGGTGCAAGTTGAGTTGGCGTAATAATCGAACGACCCCAGATTTGCAAAGTTGACCGTTGTGGCGGCAATGGCCGGAACGGTGGTGTGATACTGATTTACCAGGCGGGCGGTGTAGGAGCTAGAGCAGGCACCACGCATTAAGCCACTATTGGGGCCATTGATCTCAAGACCTATCGGGGCCGGGCTGCCAGATCCACGGTAAACTTTTTGTGTGGCTGTATAGAATCCGGAAGCTGATAGTTGAACCGTGTGGAAGCTTGCGGTTGTGGCAGTTGTTTTTACCCAGACATCGGTTTTGTTGTAATGGGCCGGAATGGTCATGGTTGTGACAGGCGTCGTACAGCCGACATCTGAATATACTGTCAGGTTGGCCGACGGCGCGATCGATACTGACGCTGGAGACATATAATAATTTGATCCGGTACCCAGAGGGTTTCGCATCAAAGAGTATGAATAGCAAATACCCGGCAGGATATCGCGTGGCCCCGCCAGCTCCAGTCCATGCAGACCGTCAGTCACGGCCACCATCGGATTCACCACAGTCTGCAATGGCAGACTTGGAGAAATATCAAAAGTCACCGGGCCGGTGTAGGCTGGCATTTTAAAGTACACCTGAACATAGTTTTGATTTGGAGCCACATACTGATGCGGATAGGAAGCGACGTTCTGAGAGCATTCGGAGTAGGAACCGTAAGTCGGTGTTGCAGTTCCATTCACAGCCATGGTGAAGGTGAATGAGATAGGCATAGAGGCAGAGCGATCGGAGTTGTCACGCAAGCTGACCCCCACGGACGAACACGCCTCCGAAACCAGAGTGTTGGCCGGGAACCATTCTTTTTCCAAAACCAGTTTGGTCGGTGTGGTGGTGCCGCCCGGGCCGGAGGAGTCTTCAGGGAAGTCCGGGCCGTCACAGCTATCAAACCATTTGTCAGGATCATAGGTGATCGGAACATCCACGACGATGGTTTCGCCAGCGCGCAGTTTAAGCCCTGGCTTTGCTCCTAGCATATAGGGGCGGGACAAGCCATCGCCGAAGCCCGCAGCTTTAAAGTCTTTGCATTGTCCATCAGGAGCATGGAAACCAATGATAGAGAACTCGCGTCCATCACCGGAAGGAACCTCCATGGTAAGTTCTCCGCCCGCCGGAACGCCACCAGTCCAAGGGCCCACTTTTCGTGGAGTCATCGAGTTGTCATCGCGCGTGCACGTGTTTTTACGAAGAGCCTCTTCAGGGCCTGTGACTGTCACGAGATAACAGTTGATCGGTGTGGAGCCCGTGAACCCTGTTGGGATCGGGCGACCGTCATTGGTCGTACCACCAGTTGTGCTAAAAGCTTCGGCTTTGGATGCTAAAGACTGTGCAGAGGGAAATTGAATACGAACTTTGGAGGAGTCCTTCAAAGACAAACGATCACAACCTGTAAGGCCGACAAAAAGCCCCGACAACAGAAGAACGGAATAATTTTTCATGTTTTACTTGTCGGCTTTTTGATAGGCCTTCTAAATAGAAGGGGGGATCTTGAAGAATCCTTGAACTAAGCCCCTGTACCGAAATAGAGCTGAAAGATTTCATGTTCGACATGATTGGACTTTGTCTCAATAAAAGTCCAGTCGAGGCACTGAGACCTCGGTCCAAAAGCGAGACAACTGACAAAGTATTTTTTTAATCCAAGAATTTCTCATCTAAAATGAAATCATAGTTAACAACAGGGATGGATATGAACGTAAAGACGGCGTCTTTTAAAACGGTTGTGGGTTTATTTGTTCTGGGGCTTGCGGTGCAGGCCTCTGCCGCAGAAAAAATGTACGGTGTCTTTATGGTAGTAAAGGGTGGGGTGCAAATCCAGTCGCCGGGTAAGCCTGAGTCAGCAGCCAAAGTGGGTGCCAAGGTTTATGAAGGGGACAAGGTGATCACCGCCGCGGATTCTCGCGCCAAGATTGTCATGTCGGATCGCAACGTTTTGAATTTGAATCCTGAAACAACAATTGAAATTGCCACTTATCAAAATGACCCGACGACCGGGAAAAAGAATGTCGAAATCAAACTGGGTGCCGGTAAGCTGCGTGCGAATGTCGAGCAGAACTATGACGGGGAAAAGAACAAGTTCCAGGTGAAAACTCCAACAGCCGTTGCCGGTGTGCGTGGGACTCAATTCCAAACGGGCTTCGATCCTAAGACCAGCATGACCTCGATTGTGACCTTTAAGGGATCTGTGGCGGTGATGGCCGTCAATCCTCAAGGACGCCCGATGGGAAATCCCGTCATTGTTAAAAAAGGCCAGATGACAACGACGGCTCCGAATGCGAGTGCTCCGGAAGCTCCAAAAGCACTACCTAAAGAAGAAATGAAACAAATTGAAAACGACTCGTTGGCAGCAAACCTTCCACCGGCAGCCCCGATGGCAGAAACGGGCGCCAGCCGTGAGATCGCTTCTGAAGCTCCAGCAACAGTCAGTCCCGAGAAAGCGCCGACCACATCCATGATCGATAGCAAAGATATGGATATGGGGATGGCACAAGATATCAAGCCTGTTGGCACGACAGTGGTGGCGCCGCCAACTACTGCCGTTCGGGCTCCTAATACGGATACGGCGGTGAAGGACGTTCTGCGTTCGGGTGGTAAAACCAAGGTCATCATTCGTCCGACTCCTCAATAATCAAACCAAGAAGAAGACACATCTATGAAATTGGCAGCTTTGGGTATTGCGGGTGTTTTTATTGCGAATTCAGCCTATGCGTTGGATGCAAAGATTTCTCAGACACAATCATTAGAGTTAGAGCTTCAGGATAATTCCATTCAAGGGGATTCCCGCCCTTTACGTGTGCGGGACAGTGAATCCGGCAAGGTCGCGCAAGTGATGTTGCACCGCCGAGGTGGCCCCAACGGCCCCTGGAGTGGATTCTTTATTATTCAGTTCTTTATTGGTGATAACCGTCCGCGGATTCTTGAATTTTCTGATCCCGGTCAAGCTCCATTTTATGCCTATGCTATTCCCGGTCAGACGGTCCAACGAATTGTCTTGTTTAAGTCTGCCGATGAACTAGCCAAGTTTGTCGCTGTTCAGGAGCAAAAACAAAAAGCCAAACCGGTTGTCGCGGCTCCGGCCGCCAAGGTGCTTTCGCCGCAAGCGGTGCGCCGTCTGGAAAGACAGGCGCGTGAGGAAAAGCGCCAGCAGGAAAAGACCCAGTTGGTTCTGGAGGAAGAGCAGGCCAAGCAACGAGCTTTGATGCTGGAACAGCAGGCGGCGTTATCCCTGGCTGAAAAGAACCGTAAAAAAAACACAGCCGCCAATATGGTGAAAGAGGCGGATAAGCTTTACGCTAAACAGGACTATGCCGGAGCCGAAAGAAAATACGCGATGGCTGTCGACATGGACCCGGAAGAGGATTCTTACTACTACCGCTATGGCGTGACCTTGTACAAAGTTGAAAACTACAATAAATCTCTTGCGACTTTGTCCATGGCGGATGTGCCAGCGGATCTGTCATTGGAAAAAGATTATTATATTGCTTTGAATCACCTGAAGCTGCGTGATTATGACAAAGCCCGCAAAGAGTTTGTCGAGATCCGTGGCGAGAACGATGCGACTTTAAGTCCTATGGCTTCGTTCTTTGCCGGAAACATTGAAATGCAGCAGCAGAAGTTCCTGGAGGCTCGCTCTAGCATGGAATATGTGCTGGATAACTCCAAGGACCCGCAGTTGGATCGTTCTGCTGAAGACCTGCTTAATCAAATTGATAAAATGCAGGCCTTCTATGAAAGTAAGAAAGAAAAATTCCGTTTCACTGGGTTTGTCGGGGCTGTTTATGACGGCAACGTTTTGAATGTGGCTGAAAATAACGTGACCACCGATGTGAAGGCCTTCCGTTTGAATTACGGTGCCAGTGCCTTGGCCATCTGGCGTCGTACTCCGACCTCTGACTTTGGGACGCAAATTGGTGTGTCGGACTATTACAGCACGAACACCAGCTTCCAAGGCGATGCAGTTTTGCAAACCGCTGATCCATTGCAGTTAGATCTGAGTCTTCCATTCCATAAGGAGTTTGAATTTTCCAAGCGCTCCCTGAACTGGGAGCTTGTGCCCACTTATCGCAGTATCTACATGAGCCCGACTGGGGGCACACGTTCTGAGGTGATTCGATCTTTGGGCGTTAACACCACTTTGGCAGCCCCGGTACAAAGTGACATGCTGATGGCGGCTCGCCTGGAAGTCTCAAAGGAAGAAACCCTGCTGGATTCTTCTGTCGGTGATGATGATCAAAGCGCTCTTCGTTATGGGGTGACCTTGCTGCCGACTTGGATTCTGGATCTAAAAGGGGAGAAGTCTTTAACCCTCGATGCCGGTTATCTGATGAATCAGGCCGAGGGCCGTAATTACCGCTATAAAAGATCCTCGCTGGGGCTGACCTACGCTTTTGCGGCTTGGTGGAAAAGTAACGCCAGCTTGCGTGCAGAGTACTCCAGTCAGAACTATGATGAAGCGGTGACCACACGTATTGACTCCAACCCGATTGTGACTGCGGCCTTTAATAAGGACTTAAAGCGCAATGTGAATTGGTTGATGAGTGTTCAGTACAATGTGGGGGATTCTGATGAAGACTCTTATGATTACAACAAATTTGTTGTGACCAGTCTTTTCACCTTCACCCACAGTATCCTGGGTAAGTAGTTCTACTTGGTTTTCATGACATAGACTCCATCCCATCCTTCTGGCGGTGGGGAGTCTATGTAGTCCTGACATCGTTCGATGTAAAGTTCACAAACGGGTTCCTGGCCTTCGTAAAGATCCAATCCTTTTTTAAACAAACTTTGAGCCTCGGCAAACTTTCGCGCGTGGTAGGTCTCATAACCCTGCTGGAACAGCGTCAGCATCTCGGCCTCTTTGCCCGAAGAGCTTCCTTCACAGATCAGTTCAAAGATGCGCACGGGTTCCAGCTTTCCTTTGACGCGTACGCGGTCAATTTCACGAGCTGTGAATTTGCCTTGAATGTCGTTATAGGTGAACTCGCTGATGACGATCCGGGTGCCATATTCTTTGTTGATTCCTTCCAGGCGTGAAGCCAAGTTTACGGAATCCCCCATGACAGTGTAGTTCTGAACGATGTTCGAACCCATGTTTCCGACACTCATTTCGCCGGTATTGATGCCAATTCCGATATCAATGTGCGGCAGACCCTTGTCAGAAAATTCTTTTTGCAACTCTTTGAGTTTAACCAGACTTTGCAAAGCACAACGGCAGGCATGAGCGGCGTGCTGAGAGTCTTTCACCGGAGCCCCAAAGAAAGCCATGATGGCGTCGCCCATGTATTTATCCAGCGTGCCTTGGTTTTTGAAAACAATATCCGTCATCGGCGTCAGGTAAAGATTTAGCACTCGCGACAGCTCTTCGGGAGGAAGTTTTTCTGAAATGGTCGTAAAGCCCCGGACGTCCGAGAAGAA
This sequence comes from Bdellovibrio bacteriovorus, assembly GCF_041888015.1. GTDB lineage: Bacteria > Bdellovibrionota > Bdellovibrionia > Bdellovibrionales > Bdellovibrionaceae > Bdellovibrio. The sequence continues at coordinate 2,481,882 of NZ_CP168968.1, read as the reverse complement.
GGCCGTCATGCGTTCACGGCGACCGCCCAGTTTCAGATTTGCGGCATCCTTCAACAGTTCGTCAACCACGGCTGGGGAGACGTATTTTGAGAAGGTGGATTTCAGTTCTTTCTTTTTCTTTTCTTCGGTGAAGTACTTGAACAACTGAATGGCGGCAAACCCTGCCAGCGCACTGATATAGATCAGGAACGAGTGCAGAAGGATCTGTTTGTGCATGAAGAGCCACAAATCCAATCCTGCCAAAGCAGCGAGAACTACAGCAAAGCCTGCAATGGATGCCAAAGGCCCCATCATTGCCCAGGCTGTAGCCAACAAAGTGCCTCCGACCAAAAGAATCCACGGCATCATGGCCGATTCGGCATTCCAGGGTTTCAGGAAGTTTTTGTCAAAAAGGTTGGCCAGCATGGTTAGATGCAGTTCGGGTCCCGGGTAGTTAGCCTCTAAGGGAGTATTACGAAGATCATAGAGGCCCACCGCGGTGGCGCCGACGATCAGGCTGCGACCTTTGAAGAATTCTTTTTTGTCGTACTCTTTGGTTTCATAGACCAGTTGTTTGGACTGCTGGTTTAAAACACTGGTGGTGACTTTGACCATCGGGCTGTCATTGAAAAGTTCTTTGGCTGAAACATAGGGGAGGGACATCTGACGACCATAGAAGTTGATCAGCAGTTGTCCAGAACCATCCACCGGATAGCTGGTGATTTTGACCTCGGGATCTTTGGACGTGTCGTAGATATTAAACGACTCCAAAGACTTTTCACCTTTTTTACCCGTGTTCATTTTCAGTTCTGCACGGTAAGGGCCGGACAGCAGGAAGCTTTGCAGGGCCATGGACGGGATGAAACTGGTTCCAAGTTTGTGACCTGAGCGGAAGAACAGGGGATAACGACGGACGTAGCCATCGGTATCCAGTTGCGCGATAAAGCTGGCAGTGTAAGTCGCCGGTGTTTGCAGTCCCGGGATATTCGGAGTCCATTCACCATACTGAGGAATCGGATGTGTTTTGTAGGAACTGCGAATGCGTGCTAACAGATTATCAAAACTTAGGCCTTTGAGTTCAGGAGAGTCTTTGGTGACTTCGGCATAAAGCAAAGCCACTTGGGCGCGGTTTTCCCCTTTGAGGAAGACGTCTTCTTTGGTCAGCCAGGATTTGCAATAGTCAAAGAGGGCCAAAGACTGACGAGCTTTTAAATTGTTCTTCTGGAAAGTGGAAAGATCATCTCTGGATGATTTTCCCAAGCTCTTTAAAAGATCTTCCTCTTCGCGTTCCTGAATGCTGTCAAAGAAGGTTTTAAATAGAGGTGCCCAGTTCAGATCATCAATGGCATGGGTTTCTTCGTCGATGGAAAAACTGGGGTTGATTTTAACAAGCTGTTCCCCGCCGGTGGCCAGAAAAGCTTCGGCGACGCAAAGATCCTGATGGGGCTGAAAGTCGATCAGGTTTTCGCTGAAAGTTCCTAAGACCACTTTGTCTGGATTCTTTTCAATCACTTGAGCCAAGGCCTGGTCAGCGGCAGGATTGGCGGCTTCTGGTTCAGCAAAGATCACGTCAAAGGAAATGGATGTGGCTCCGTGCTGCAGAACTTTGTCGGTCATTTCCGCAATCATCTCGCGACTCCAGGGCCAGCGACCGATTTCTCGAACTGAAGCGTCGTCAATGGCGATCAGCGCGACCGGGGCCTGGCTTTGAACGGACGGGCGCAGTTTGTATTTGAAGTCATTGATGCGCAGATCCAGCACTTCCGTACTTTCCAGAAGTGGACTGTACGGGCGCTGGATGGCTGGAGTGCGCGAATAGGTGAAGTAGTAGTTGCTAAACCACGCAAAAAAAGCCGAGATTACGATGCCGATCAAGATGCTGATTTTTTCTGTCTTCATGGTGTTTTTCTATTTTAGTACACTGTTAAATTAACCTGTGTCGTTTGCCCTTTGCTGTCGATCACCTGAATTGTCAGAGGACCAGTCGCGCTTGGAGTCAACTGCAGTTGCCACAGCGGCGGATAAGGTTGTGCAACATTCACGACGGCGGCTCCTTGAGTCACTGTTGCCGTATAAGGTGGTGTCCCGCCGAAGATGCCAAAGCCGTGATACACCGTATTTGGGATGTTGGAATAGCCACCCAGATCCACAGAGAGCGGAGCCGGAAGGGGAGTCATGCGGATTTCGCTATCCATGGAGCCATAGTTTTGAGTGAATTGAGAGCTATAGCCCACAAAGAAAACACCCAGGTCATTGGTTTTCATATAAACCAAAGTTGAAGAGGTGCCTGAGACCACGTCGTATTCGTGTTGTTGGATCATGCAACTGCTGTCGGAATAGAAGGAGACAGATGTCGGTTGCTCCATAACTTCAGAGCGGGCTTGCAATGAGAATCTTATTTTTTTGTTTGTCGGAACAGTCACTAGATTGCCGGTGGCGTCACGGGCTTCAACCTTCACCGCCTGACATTGATAGACCACAGGAGAGGTGCTGGAGCCTGCTGGCAGAGTCAGCGAAAGATGATGGGCTATGGGGCCGATGTTTACGTCCGTTTTTCCTAAGGCCCCAAAACCTGCGACAGTCAAACTGATATTCGCCAACAAGCTGGTGCCAGCAGTCACGGCAAAGCGTCCCACACCATTGACCACGTTGATCGAGCTTTGTGGTGACTTGGAAATACAGTTATCTACAATTTTAATATCGGAAGGTGGTGTGTAAGTGGTTGTACCGTCCAGCTCGGTCCAGGAGAACGTGGCAGAGCCTGAGTTGTTGACTATTCTGCCCCCTTCACTGAAGAAGGCGACGACAGGATGACAGCCTTGCGGATAGACTCCGGTCAGCGTGGGGAAATTGCCGATGGGGCTAGTCGCCATATCAAGAGCTAAGGCGACACTATTCGGTGTGTTGGTGGTGTCCATGACGTTGACGTAGAGCGGGGCTGGATTTGTGAGCCCTGAAGCATTTGTTACAGCCAAGGAGAAAGAGCCCGGGGAGGCAGACTTCATATAGATTGTAGAGTCTGTCACTTGAGGGGCGAATGTCTTGGAAATGGAGATCGCCGGAGTGCCGGTGCAGTCCTTTGAACTGTACAGTATGGCTGCCGGAGTGGCAGCACCGTCAGTTGCTGCCACTGAATAGCCCAAGGATGGGAAAGGATTGACGGGCATTGTGGGACCAGACAGATTTATTGAGACAGGCCGGCACTCCCCGGACACAGGCGAACTGTGGAAGGGAGCTCCGCTAGTTGAGCTGGTATTGATACTCAGCGTGTTCGGAGGGGCTATGTCCGCGCTGTCAGCCCATACGTAAGTTGCCTTGCCATAGGGTTGCCCATCTTTACTTAAGCAGATTTGATATTGGAAGTCGCGCTGTGGCTTCCAGCCGAGAGTTTTTAAGTAAATTTTTAAGTTGCCATTGGTAGCGACAGGCAGGGGCGCAGAGCTGTGTAAGGTCCAGCCGAGATTTATAAGGCGGCTGGGTTCGCAGCTATCGGTATAAACGCTTGAACTTGTACTTGAGTTTTCATAGATCTGAAGGCCATTGAAGCCTTCAAGGGCTCCAGGTAGGGGGCGGATTTCCACATAAGCACCACCCGCATCAAGACCAAACTTGTCGCTGGTGCGGTTCACGGGATTTTCCCCAAGTCGGGTGAACATTGTTTGCAGACCGATGATACCGAAGTTTTCACCGATATCGTAAATACGGTTGTCCCAGTTAGTACCGTTGAATTTCAAGTAAGATACAAATTCTTCGGCAGCTGGCAAGGAAGCACATTCGGCAAAAGTGCGTCCGCCGACAAAGGCGATGGCCTGCGGTGTTGTCGTGGGGGTTGTGCCCGCTGCAAAATGTTTTATCGGCATCAGGTGATTGCGGCTTTCGGTGACGAAGTGCGAACTGGAGTAAAGAGTCCCGCCGTTACTGAGAGAGGACTGCACGCACACGGTTTTATTAGCAAGGTAAGAGGAGTTCTTGGCAAAGAAGCCATAGAATTTATTTTCAGGCGACCGTGGCTCCCAAGTGGAAGAGCCGGCGCTTGTCCAGCGATCGCGGAACGAAGATGGCTCAATAACTTTGATCAGATGAGGCCCGGTGGGGAGCGTGTTCGTGGTCCATTGTTCGCCCATATAGCTGCCATCAGGCAGGACATAGTCCATGGGAATATCACTGAAGGCGACCATTTCAAACCAGCCACCAAACATCATTTTCCGATCAACCAAAAGAGCAGGTTTGCCTGTGGGGCGGTAGAAGAGCTTCAGCTCTCCGCTGGGGCCTGCATTAACTGCCGTTAAATAACGTCCATGCAGACGGCCTTCAACGGTGTTTTCGCTGCCCAGTTTTTGCAATGGAACATCGAGTGTTTCTGTAGTGCCAGTCAGGGACTTGCTGACATCACCATAGTACAAAATCGCGCCATCATCAGAACCTGCCGGGGCATAAGCCGCCAGAACCTGTACCAGACGATTAGAGCCAGAAGGGATTTCCAAAGTGATTTCTGATCCCAGTGAAGAAGAGTCGCCAGCGTCCTGTAACAGGATGACGGGGTGACTCATGTCTGAGGCGGTGACTTGAACGGCCAGATGTTTCAAGCTCAAGGTGGCAGAAGAGGAGTTCATTTTGCCAGAGAGATTTTTTGGCACCTGCAAAGAGATTTTACTGCTATCCACTTTCAGACGGTCGCACCCCATGGTGAAGAGGAAAAGGAAGGAGATAACGTACTGGTGTATGCGTCTTTTCATGTAAATGAACTCCATATATAGAGGATTAGTCGGATTTTTGGGGTTTCTTCTGAAGGAGAAAAGACGGCTTGAATGAATCTTGAAATGTTCTTGTCTTAACTTGAGACACAGGGAAAGAAGGTTGCCTTTCTTCGGGATTCAAGAGTATTTTTTTGTGATGTCTGAAGAAAAAAAGCCCTACGAATTGCTAGGTGGTGAGCCGGTCCTGCGCCGTCTGACCCAAAGGTTTTATGAGATCATGGCCGCGCTTCCGGAAGTGCAGGGCGTTCGCCAAATGCACCCAGAAAATCTGCGGGGTTCGGAAGAAAAGTTATTTATGTTTCTGTCGGGCTGGTTGGGTGGACCGAATCTTTTTATTGAGCGCTATGGACACCCACGACTGCGTATGCGCCACTTTCCCTTCAAAATCGGAAAGTCGGAAAGAGATCAATGGATGCTCTGTATGGTGCAGGCCTTTGATGAACTTGAAATTGCCGAACCACTGCGCAGTGAGCTTTTGCATTCACTTTTGCATTTGGCCGATCACATGAGAAATCTTGAGGAAACTCAAGAATAGAATGTTTCGCTCAGAACGATTTTACCGGGGGCTTGAATAAAATCCCCTTAAACATACTTGTGATTCCACCGAAGAGAACAGCATAGCTTGAACGTTTTCTTGGGGGGCTATGTACGATACTAATCTGTCTCACTTTAAGACGGTGCTTCGGCCCCTTCTTTGTTTGATGTTTTTTTCTGCCATGATGGGATGCACTCTTTCAGCTTCTCTTGAAGAAAGCCTGTCTGATATTGGTACTGAAACTACTCCTCTTAATAAAAAGAACTTTTTCACCGCTCCCACGGACAAGTCCATTCAGGACTACTTCGTTCATGGAGATATTCACGGAGCCAAAACCTTCGGGTCCAAAATGTTCCTGTACGGCGCGATTTGGGGCATTGGAGGCTATGTTGCTGATGCGGCGAAGTATTCCCCGGTCACTAATGAGTTTGCAGAGAATCCGGTCCGTGGCGAGTTCTTCGGGAAGGTTGGTCCCAAGGTCTTCTCCGGTCAGGCGAATGAAGACCTTGGGGCGTATGTCATCAGTTCGTATGATTTGAAGACCGGCATCAAGGTCGATTTGATACAGGTTAACGGGCCGGTATATAAGGCTAAGATATATAAAGGTCAAATTTACCTGCTGGGTGCTTTCAGCACGGTCAACGGTTCGGCTCGCAACAATTTTGCCATTGTGAATACCGAAACGGGTATTGTGAGTAATACAAATATCAGCCTGGTCTATACATCTCCTTACTATTCGATTGCCGATCTGGATGTGTCAGATGACTATATTGCGATAGCTGCGGATCTTGTCAGCGTGAATGGCACCAATATTATGGGTAAGGTTACCCTGATAAAACAGCAGGACGGAACCGTCAGCAGCCCCAATATCACAGGATTTAAAAACTCCGCCAGTTATTTCCGCATGGCATTTTATAAGACTTATCTTTTTGTTAGTGCCTTGGATACCAGTAACTATCCTCGTTTGGTCCGTCTGGATCTGACAACGATGACTTCCGCTGCGGCAGTGACCGCGGAACTGGCAGTATCAAATAATTCATATGATGAAATCCAACATCTGGTGATTGCTGAAGATCTACTGGTCGTCGCGGGAAGGTTTACCAGACTGGGGGCGGACACCGTATCGGGAATTTTTTCTTTGAATGCAAATACTTTGGCAGTTCAAGACAGTTTAAATCTTAACAAAGGCGACCTGCAAAAAATTTCTATTTACGACGATGGCACTTCACTGATCTATGCTCCCAAACCATATTCAAATGGAAGAATGATAGATATTTACAGACTGAGTAAAACAGATTTATCCGTTGAACATACTTATTCGGTAACGGACAGTTCAGGACGTAGGGACGTGTACTCTGTTTTTTCAGAAGGTGACGAAATTTATCTGCAAGGACGGTTCGTGCTTGGCAGTAAAGTCACAGAGAAGTTGGGTATGCTGGGATATGATTTGGAAAGCGGGAAGGTGCTGGATTGGCAGGCGCCAGAGATTCAGGCCGATTGGATTTCAGCTTGGGCTTTTGACGGCGACTGGGTTTATATGGCGGGATTGATCCACGAAATCAATGGAACTGAGGCCGATGGCCTTGTGGCCTTTAATCTTAGAACGGCAGAGAAGAAAATTCTGGAAGTTAGTGTTTCGGGAGACTTGATTCATACGATGGCCATACTGGATAACGTGCTTTATTTGTCGGGTTCGGATATGTTGCCGATAAAACTAAACTTGGAAACAGGGGAAGAACAGGCGCTCGACTTTGCGGGACGTGTCTTCCATGCAAATAAGGATCATCTTATTGTATGGGGTGACGTTGGGTTGCCGGACGAGACGGTTAATACAGATCTGGCAGTTCTTGATAAGAATGGCGGGCTTGTTATGGCTGTGGACGACAGTCTGAATATTTGGGAGGACAGCGCCTTCCTAGGCGATGAAAACACTTTTTATACTTTTGTCGCTGACGACTGGTGGCAGTTTAACCTGACAACAGGGACTCATACCAAAATCGTCTATGATAGAGGTGAATTTGGTTTTCCGTTAACGACGTATGATGGAAAAATGCTGGGGTTCCGGGGCTCTGACGTTAGCACTTTGAATGTGTTTAACACTCAAGGGCAGGTCGAAAGAACCCTGAATCTTCAGACAGTGGGACACATCGTGGAATAAGCCTCCAGGGGTATAAAGCTGAAGTTCGTGACATTCACCAGGCCTCGATCCGTGAGCTTCAATGTCGGAATCACGGGCAGGGCCAAAAACGCCATCTGAATAAAAGGCTCATCCAGTGTGACGCCCAAGTTGCGGAAGGCTTTCTTCAGATCGGCAATACCGTCCTTGATTTCCTCGGCACTCTTTAAACTTAAAAGACCCGCGATGGGCAGTTCCACCAATGCTTGGATCTTTTCCTGATCAACGACGACAAAGCCGCCACCTTTTTCAATCAATGTGTTTACCGCCAGTGCCATGTCCTTCGCATTGGTGCCGATCACCATAATGTTATGGGAATCATGGGCCACAGAACTTGCCAGGGCACCCTGCTTAAGGCCTAAGCCTTTCACCAGGCCCAACGCCGGGGGAAGACCTTTGCCATAGCGTTCAATATTCGCCATATACAAAACATCTTCTTGCTCAAATCTTTGTCCATCAAAATTTAAGACCAAGTGTTTGGTGATAATTTCATGAGGCACGATTTCAATCACGTTATACACACCCGGAAGCAGATTGACGGTCAGATCTTTTTCCATCAAAGGCACCCGTTTCATCGTGTTTTCCAAAGGCGGCTGTGAGGCTGTGAGCTTTTCCTGCAAAGACTTTTCCAAATGCAATTCCGAAACAAACTGTCCGCCGATCATCACATCCTGAATATCCACCTGCTTTAGATCTTTTAAGAACACCAGATCCGCCTTCTTGCCCGGGGCCACCAGCCCCAGTCGTTTCAGACCAAAGTGTTTCGCCGCGGAATAAGTCGCCAGACGATAAGCGACGTGAATCGCTACACCGTGCTTGTTGATCAGCTCTTTGATCAGATAGTTGATATGGCCTTCGTGGGCGATTTCAAATGGATTGCGGTCGTCGGTGCAAAGCAGGCACTGTGGGGAGGAAAAATCATTCACCAGCGGCGCTAAAGTTTTCAGATTTTTTGCGACGCTGCCTTCGCGGATGATAAGGCCCATGCCCTTTTGCAGCTTTTCACGGCCTTCTTCCAAAGTGACCGTTTCATGACAGTTCTGGATGCCGGCCAGCAGATATGCATTCAAAGGTTTACCGCGCAAGAGGGGAGCGTGTCCGTCCATATTGAGGTCGTCAAAGGCCTCGATCTTGGCGTGAACGTCTTTGTCGGCATAAATCACGCCTGGGAAGTTCATCATTTCGGCCAGTCCTAAAACGGACGGATGATCCTTGAAGCTTTTCATTTCTTCCAGCGGGAAGTCGCTGCCCGTGGTTTCAAATCCCGGCAGCGCCGGAACACAGGAAGACATCTGCACAAATAAATTCTGATGCATCTGTTCCGAGGAACGCAAAAACCAGCTAAAACCCCGGCCACCCAGAACGTTGGTGATTTCATGAGGATCACAGATGGCCGTGGTGGTTCCCAAAGGCAGCGTGGCTTTTTCAAATTCAAAAGGCGACATCATGGAAGATTCAATGTGTAAATGGCTGTCAATGAAGCCCGGGGTGACAAAGGCCCCTTGGGCATCAAAAACGCGTGCAGACTTTTGATCCGCATAATCCAGGCCGACACCCACGATATGCTGGCCCCCGATGGCGATGCAAGTGGGATAGATTTCCCCGGTGATGACATCCAGAAGATTGACGTTGGTGATAAGCAGATCCAGTTCGCTATCACCCCGGGCCTGAGCCAGGCGGTTGGGCATGTCTTGAGAGGAAATTTTTTGCGTTTTCTTATTATGCAGGCTCATTGTTCTGATCTCGGGTTTTAAGGATTTGCGCCACGATGCTAAAGGCAATTTCCACCGGGGAATTGGTGCCGAAGTTTTCCCCCATCGGGCAGAAGAAGCGAGTCAAAGATTCCTGGGGCAGGCCCGCATTCAAAAGATCCTGCTTCAAGCGGCGGGCTTTTTGGTCGCTGCCGACATTGCCCACATAAGTGAAACGATCGCGTTGTTTCATCACTTCAACCAATACTGGCAGGTCTGTTCCATGTCCCATGGTCATCAAAGTGATATAAGCCTTGTCGGGGATCGAAGAAACCAGGGCCGGCATATTATCAGTGCAGAAGGTTTTTAGCTTTGATGATTTTGGCAGGCGATCAACCCATTCCTGACGGGGATCAATGCAGGTGATGCGGCAATCCAGCAAGGTCAGCATACGCACGAATTCCTGGGCGATATGGCCTGCACCGAAAACGTAAATGCTGAAGGGGTGATTCTGTTCATGCAGTTCAAAGAAGAAGCTGACCACACCCCCGCAAGTCATCCCGATATCTTTTTGCAGATTCCAGTCAGCATAAAGGTGCGGAGTTTGCGCTTGGATCATTTTTTGGGCTTCTTCAATGGCGCGCTTTTCAACTTTACCACCGCCGACAGTGCCGAACTCCAGCCCTTGAGCTGAAATCAAAGCACGAGCGCCGACTTCCTGAGGCGATGATCCCTGTTGGTTGACCAATGTCACACTGACAAAAGTTTTTCCGGCTTCTTGCAGGGTTTTGACGGCAGAAAGATAGTCTTCAAAATTCAATCTACTCATGACGGGCAAGCTCCAGCAGCATGTCTTCCGGGGTTGCCGGAGATTTAAGAGTCGAAATCAAGCCTTTGCTTTTGGCATTGGCAGCATCTTTAAGAGCGGTCCAAACACTGATTCCGAGCAGGAATGGAGGTTCCCCCACGGCCTTGGAGCGATGGACGTTCTCGCGATTCTCATGATTTTCGATAAACTCCACATTAAAGACCCGAGGAGTGTCCTGCACATTCGGGATCTTGTAAGTGGTCGGAGAATGACTGAGAAGTTTTCCATCTTTGTTGTGGAAAAGCTTTTCGGAAGTCACCCAGCCCATGCCTTGCACAAAGGCGCCGGTCACCTGACCTCGGTCAATGCCCGGATTGATTCGGCGGCCCAGGTCCATCAGGATATCCGAGCGTAAAATCTTATACTCGCCAGTCAAAAGATCGACTTGCACTTCGCTGACCGCAACACCGTTGGTGAAATACTTAAACGGAGTTCCCTGGCTGGTCTTTTTATCAAACCCCAGGCCTTCGGTTTTAAAGTGGGCGTATTCACCCAAGGACATACGGTTGAAGTAAGCTTGTTTGACGATATCTTCCCAGGAAAGAGATTTTCCAGAAGGCAGATGTGTCAACATCTTGTCTTCAAAATGGAATTCGTCAAAACGCAGTTGAGCCTCATCCAACGTGGGGCATTCGGCGATATCATTCATCGGAGTGCCTGCCAAAATATTCTGGAAAAGCCACGCCAGACGTTTTTGAATTCCCAATGCCGCCTTCATCGCTGCGGCACAGTTGATATCAGAGCCACTGGAAGCAGCCGTCGGGGATGTGTTGTGATTTTTTTCAGTCGAGGTCGCCATCACTTTGACGGCCTGAGCCGGGATGCCAAAAGCATGTGCTACGACCTGTTGGATCTTGGTGTTCACACCCTGACCCATTTCAGTGGCCCCTGTGGAAACTTGCACCGTGCCGTCTTTATGAACATTGACGGAGGCATTACCTTGATTCAGGAAGCGGGCTGTGAAGGCGATGCCAAACTTGGTCGCGGTCATCGACAGGCCTTTGACATGCGTTTTGCTGCGGGCATTGAAGGCGTCAATTTCCTGTCGGCGTGTCACATAGTCGGATGACTTCTTCAGTTCAGTGAAAAGATCCGGCAGGGGATTGTGCCCGAGGTTTTGACCATAGTGGGTTACATTTCTGACGTCTTTTTGATAGCAATTCAGTTCCCGAATGTGCAAGGAATCTTTCTTTAGATAAAGCGCAATGTCTTCGATGATGCTTTCAATGGTCATCGTCCCTTGAGGGCCACCGAAACCCCGGAAGGCCGTGTTCGAATACAAGTTCGTGCGCACGACCGAGCCTTCGATAAAAGCGTCAGACAAATAGTAAGCGCCATCGACGTGGAACATGGCCCGGTCCAGAATCGAACTGGAAAGATCGGCATAAGCCCCGCCATCGGCGTAAAGATGTGCTTTCAGCGCCAGGATTTTTCCGTCACCATCAAAGCCCACTTCATAATAGTTTTTAAAAGGATGGCGTTTCCCGGTCATCATCATGTCGTCGTCTTTGGACAGGCACAGTCGTGCCGGGCGTTTCATTTTTTGCGCAACCAAGGCCGCCATGGCGGCAAACGGGGCGGCCTGACTTTCTTTTCCACCAAAGCCTCCACCCATGCGTTTTACCACGCAGACGACTTCATGCAGACTTAAACCCAAGGCTTCAGCAACGACGTGCTGAGTTTCCGTCGGGTGCTGGGAACTGGCGTGAATCTCCATTTGTCCATCTTCCAGCGGGTAGGCAATACACGCATTGGATTCCAGATAGAAATGTTCCTGACCTCCGCATTCAAAAGCCCCTTTAAGACGGTGCGGAGCTTTTGCCAGAGCGGCATCCGCATCGCCGACTTTGAAGGCATTGGCTTTGTAGATAAAGCTTTGCTTGGCGATAGCTTCATCAATGGTAAAAATCGCCGGTCCTTTTTCCACTTCAAAGCGCACGAATTTTTTGGCGCGCAGAAGGGATTCCATGTCTGTTCCCACCAAAAGAACGGCAGGTTCGTCATAGTATCCGATCTTGTCAGCCACCAGAATGGGTTGTTCCGGAACAATCGTGCCCCAGGAGTTATGATAAAGGTCCTGGGCTGTAAAAGCGGCCAGAACTCCCGAAGCTTTCAAGGCTTCAGAGAAATCAATGGATTTAAGAGTTCCTGCAGCGGCAGGAACTCCGATGGGAAGAACCTGCACTTCGCCGGTCATCAGGGGGCGGTCATCGATAAAGACACTGCCGCCAGTGACATGGCCTCGGGATGAATCATGGGGGATGTTTTGGCCTACGGACATGGGATTTCCTGTTCAAGTTCCAAGTGGCATTTTTTAAATAAATTTTCTGCGACCTTCAGGCGGTATTCGTCAGAAGCGCGCAGATCCGAGATGGGCTTGATCAAAGTGCGAACCTGTTTTCCCAGATCAGCAAAAAGGGCTTCACTGAAATTTTGGCCTTGAGCTTTTTTCTCTAGTTCAGGCAGGCGTACCACCGTCGGACCAACACCACCCATAGCAAAACGGGCCTCGGTGATTTTTTGGCCGTCCAGTTTTAAGGTGGCAGCAAAGGTCACTGCCGAGATATCCAGATCCTTACGCAAAGACACCTTGAAGAAACGACTCTTCCATTCTGATCCCAAAACCGGGATCAGAATTCCGGTGGCAATTTCATTGGGTTTTACATCAAAGACTTTATAGGCTTTATAGAACTGACTTAGAGGGACTTCGCGAGTTCCACTGACTGACTGCAAGTGAACTATCGCATCCAAAGCCAACAGCGCCGGGATGCTGTCACCAATTGGGGAGCCATTCATGACGTTGCCCACCAAAGTCCCCTGATTTTTAATTTGCGGTGAAGCAAAAATACGTAACAGACGGGAAAGCTCTGGCAGGGTGCTTTCTACAAAGTTTTCAAGTTGAGTCAGGGTTACGCGAGCCCCCACCCAAACGCCATCCGCCCGGCGTTCAATTTTTTCAGTGTCGGAAATTTTATGCAGACTCATCACATTGTCCAGGAAAGACTTTCCTTTATTGTGAAGAACGCCGAGGTCCGTGGCCCCCGCCACCAGTCGCATTTCAGGCGATTGATTCTTCTGGTCCACAGCAACAGCCAAACTGGCAGGGGCGAGGAAGCGGCGGGTGCCGGCTTCAATAGCCAAAGAGTCCTTAAGCATTGAGGCAAAGGTGTTTCCTTGTTCAGCCGTCAGATAGCGATCTTTCAAGGACTTCCATTTGGACAGATCCAGATTGGTTGCGGCTTGCAAAATGGGCTCATAGCCCGTGCAACGGCACAGATTCCCGGTCAGATGATTGCGGGCCTTTTTCTCGGAAATACTCTTGCCAGCACATTGACTGTTTTCGGCCAACGCAGAAAGGGCACATACCATGCCCGGGGTGCAGTAACCACATTGGCCACCATGAAAGGCACGCATTTTTTCCTGAACTTCATTCAGCTCTTCTTGCGTCTCCAAACCTTCCACCGTGACCAGTGAGCCCAGGTCGAACAAGTACATCGGAGCGATACAAGAGTTGATGGTCTGGAATGAAGACCACTGAATTTCTTTTTCCGGGTTTTGCTGCAATTTTGAGGCAAGAACCGTGCAGGCCCCGCAGTCACCTTCGGCGCAAACGACTTTGGTCCCAGGTAGGGAGTGGTTGCGAAGATATTGAGCTAAAGGAAGGAATGCTTTTTCACCACCGATGCGATGTTCGACACCGTTGATAAAGACATGGATTTCGTTGCGAATTTTTGAATCAGCCATCTAAATTGGTTCTCATAAAAGGGACCCCATTTCAATAGATTTTACGGGGCCAAGCGGAATGGCCCCAATGACACGGCGCTGGGGCCGCTTGAAGCCCCGAACCGGCGCAACGAGCTTGCAGGCAACCTCCAAAAGAAAGAAAGAGCATTTCATGAAATTCACGAGTTGTAAGTCGAGGAAGGAATGTTTGGGGGCAAAATTTTCCCCTCTGCAAAGGTCTAAAAGAGGGCCAGTTCCAAACTGGGACACGACCTACTCTTTGAGCATTGCAGGAAAACAGACAACGATTGATATCAGATCGCGAAGGATTCGCGTTCAGAGGGGATAAAAAATGAAAATGAACCATCTTGTAATCGCAGGCCTCATGATGATGTCTGCTCCGGTATTTGCGAAGTCTGGTCCTGTAGAAGGTAAAATCGTTGGCGGCGTTGAGGCGTCCATCGGTGAATTCCCATACATCGTTTCTCTACAGAGCAGCAGCCACTTCTGCGGTGGATCTCTTATCAAGAAGAACTGGGTATTGACAGCAGCTCACTGCGTTCGCGGTGGCACTGTGAAGAAAGTTGTTATCGGTCTTCACGATCGTACAAACGCGGTGAATGCCGAATCTATCGCTCCAAAAAGAATTATCGCTCACCCTGGCTACAACAGCCGCACAATGGAAAACGACTTTGCATTGATCGAGCTTTCTCAGGATTCTTCTTACGCTCCAGTGGCTTTGAATCCATCTGAAATTGCTCTTCCAGAAGACGGTTCCCAAATCATGACGACAGTTGCTGGTTGGGGTACAACTCGTGAAGGTTCTTACTCTTTGCCAACTTTGTTGCAAAAAGTAAGTGTGCCATTGGTTTCCACTGAGGCTTGTAACAAGTCTTATAAAAACGAAATCAAAGACAGCATGATCTGTGCTGGTTATGAGTCCGGTGGTAAAGATTCTTGCCAAGGTGACTCTGGTGGTCCACTTGTGGCTCAAGATCAAAACAACCAAACATACCTTGTTGGTGTTGTGAGCTGGGGTCAAGGTTGTGCACGTGCTAATTACTACGGCGTTTACGCTAAAGTTAGCAACGCTTACAGCTGGATCACTGAAACTGCTCAGTAATTCTGCTTCAAAAAGCTAAAACTTAAAAACCCTGGGGCAATCCCGGGGTTTTTGCTTTTGATGAGTCTGTTTTGACGGTCATTTAGCGGCAGCGTTCCTTGCTCCATTGAGCAACTTCCGGGGCCTTGGATTGACTGGCGCTAAACCAACGGGCTTCCTCGAAGACCCAGACGAAGTCCATTTTGAAGGTGCTGTAAGTGTTGACGTAATGCAGGCCTTCACAGATCCCTTCCAAGCCCTTGTCCGTCATGTACCAGTCTTCGTGGGTGCCGATGATTTCACTGCGATTTTGTTGTGAGTCCTGACAGGTGTAAACGCAGGTCCACTTTCGTTTGGTTCCATACCAGGTTTTTTGATAGAGCAGATATTTTTTGCTGAAAGGATCGGCAATGCAGTTGCAGGCCTCTGCCTTAAGGGGGGAGCCTAGTGGCAGGATGAAGGCAAAGGCGAGAAGAAGGAATAAGCGGTTTTTCATTTGCTGTTAAGAACTGCAAACCAGACTCCAGAGCAGGAAGCATCCCCGTGAGGCTTAGAGTGTCCAAAGCTTCGACAGTGCCCAGATTTGTTGTTTAGGTGTCCCGGTGTTTTTGTGCGTTGTAAGCCTTGCGCCCTGCGCGGTGTTGCAATGGCAACTCGTTGTTGGCCAGCAGCGCGCTGGATAAACTGGCACAGCGATCCAGCAGTTCTTTGGACGCTTCCACCAGGGCATGGCTATGTTGAACATAGCGGACATTGTGCTCCATGTTCTCAGAGTTCCAGCCAAGAGAATGAGCGATGAAGGGAAAAGGGGGAAGGTGAAATCCCAACTCAGAGAAAAATCCCATCAGGTGTCCGGCGACGGACTGCACGTTGTCCTGGCCTCCGGTGATGATGAAGCCGGCAACTTTATTGTGAATAAGCTGATTGTTGTGGGTGGTGATCTGGTTTTGAATGCAGTTAAAGCGCTCGGCCATTTTATAGTATAAAGAGCTGGCCGAACCCCAGCGAATAGGTGTCGCCAAAATCATAATATCAGCCCAATGAATCAGATCTTCATAGATGCGGTCCAATTGATCGTGTTCGTCCAACTGCGTAAGTGAACACGGCCAGGTGCAGGCATGGGCACTTTTGGAATAAAACCCTTCGCAGTGCCGAAACTTCAGGTCGCGCACCTTCTGCAGATGAGTCTCATAGCCTTTATCTTGGGCATAATTTAATGTTTCTTGCAGCAGCAATTCCGAAGTCGAAATGCGTGGGTGCAAAGAGTCCATCACAGTTGTTGAAATCCCGACCACACGCAGAGGTCCGTCTTTGCGCTCGGGCTTTCGTGTCAATGGGTGCGGAGCATGAGCCAGCTTATTTCGTGTGGTGGCATTGCCAAGATCAATCCACAGTTCTCCATTTTCAATTTTGAGTGGATAGCTGGGAACGCGATCGGCTTCAAATCCGGGTTCGCCTTCACCGGTTTTGTAGTGGAACTTGTAGTAGTGCCAAGGACACACGACATAGTCGCCTTCCAAGTGACCATCACCCAAGGGGCCGCCGACATGATTGCAGACTCCGGAAATAGCCGTGAAGTGATTGTTTTTGTAGATCAAAGCCACTTTGGTGCGGTGAACTTCGAGTTGTTGAAGTTCTTTTTGCTTTAGCTTTTCTACAAGACCAAGTTTATTCCAAGTCGGAGATGACGCCATACCATATTGAAGCCGTAAATATTTGCAGAGAGAAGAGTTTCAGAGGCTTCCATGATGAATGGCATGCAGTGGAGGGAGGCGATTTCGACACTCGGTGTTGTGTGATTAACCCTTAGGCAGATGTGTGCTGTCCCTATTCTGGGGATAGATGCTCCTAGAATATTGGTGGAACACTTTAGAGCCTAAATAAGACGCAGAGGATTGCCCTTCCTGAATGAAACCCCACACAATGATGTTTATGGAGGAGCTAGTGGCAGCAGAAGATGAGGGCACAATGGCAGATATTCGCAAACGCCTTGCAGAGGTTCTACAGAGTGTAATTGAAGAGATGACATCTTGTTACGACAAGGTAGAGGTGAGTTTCACGGAAGGCGATAAAACAACAGTGTATAGAGTGGTTGTTCCTGAAGAGGTGCGTGGAAAATTGATTGGTGCCCAAGGAAAGAACATCATGTCATTGAGAAATATTATCGGCGCAATGAGTGGCAACCACGGATTTAGAGCGATTATTGAGCTTGTTATTTAAAAGGCGAGCGTTCCCTTGCTTTGGCAAAGGGAACCCTTATGTCATTTTAACCTTGCAACTTCGTCATTAAATGTAAAAATTCCCTCATGTCAGCTGAGGGTATAATGTCTAATAAATTCGGAGCCCTGTTAAAAACTAAACTCGAGGAGATTCAAAAGAAGAACCCGCGGTTTTCTTTTAGATCATTGGCCAAAAAAGTGGGGATTTCTCCCGGTTGCCTGAATGAGTTGATGCACGGCAAGCGCCCTTTGAGTGAGTTTTATGCCAACAAGATTGTCTTGGGTTTGGAACTTGGATCTGAAGAGCGTAATGAAGTTTATTCTTTGATTTCCACGCGTTCGCGTAAATTTGCAGCTCAAAAAGTTTTGATGGAAAAAGAGATGTCGATGCTTTCCAGTTGGGAGCATTACGCGATCTTGAACATGATTCGTATGAAGACGTTCCAATCTGAACCCGAATGGATTGCCGAGCGATTGGCGCTGCCGGTGGAGCGAGTGCAGAAAAGCTTGGAGCTGTTGATGGAGCTGGGCTTTATCAAGCGCAAAGGCAATTCCATTGCGCGTTCGGTGGGAAGTCTTGCGACAACGGAAGATATCCCAAGTCAGGCGATTGTAAATGCCCATCTGTCAGATATGAGCAAAGCGATGGAGGTCTTGCAGACCACCACTCCGGATGTGCGTGATTTTTCATCCATCACCATGGCGATCAATCCTGAAAAGTTTGATGAAGCCAAAAGTCTTATTAAAAAATTCCGTCGTAAACTGTCCATGCTGGTGGAAGAGGGTGATATGACGGAAGTGTACAACTTGAATATTCAGTTCTTCCCATTGACTGTTCAGAAAAGAGAGAAAAAGCCTTTATGCTAAGAGTGTCCTGTTTGTTGGCTCTATTGGTATTGTCTGTTGGAGGCCCTGCACAGGCTCGTATGGGCGGTGATGAAAAAGGGAATGGGGGCAGTGTTATTTACTGTCCTCATAATCAGCCTTGGGAACGTTACGAAGTTTTGGATCTTTATGAAGCGCGTGCGGTTCAGACATTCCGTCTTAAGCTTATAGAAGGTTATTCTTATCAGGAAGTCCTGGGTAAGATGATTGACAGGCTGGCAGGAGTCAATCCGACCCGAGCCAAATTGTACCAGTCTTATGCGAAGACCTTTGAACAGGAAGCTCGCATGATTGCGGATGCTGAATTTACGGATGTCCCGGATCGTGGCTGGGGTGCTTTGCCGAAAGGCTGTCAGTTGGTACAAGGGGCTGTGCAATACAAGCGCCCTAGCATTGCTGGCTATAGATACTTTATCAATAAGGATGTCTGGGATTCGATGGATAACACCCAGCGTGCGGCGTTGGCTTTGCACGAGATCATCTATCGTGAAGGCCTGTTGCCGGAAAATGGATTTCAGAGTTCCAATGGCGTGCGCTTGCTGAATGGATACTTGCATTCCGAATATATGCGTAATGTGTCTTTGCGAAATTATGTCGATGTGATTCAGCGCTCGGGCTTGCAGGCTATCGACATTCAGGGGTTCCCGGTCATTCTGCATGGCGGGGGTCTGGGACAATCAGGCGACGGGAGCTATGCGGTTGAGTTTTATGATTCCGGGACTGTCAAAAATGCTATTTTGGCCCGGTCATTTGAGGCCCCGGGGCCGCATGGAAAAAAGGCTCCTTTTATCTGCGGAACTGAGGCGAAAGGTCCACCGGCCGAGATCCAGTTTTATCCCACTGGCGTGATTCAGCGTATTCGTCCACAATGCACAAGCCTGGGGTTTGTCCTTTACAGTGAAGAGTCTTATGGCCAAATGACGGCTTTTGATGTGCAGTACGATGCCGACGGGAATATCAGCTGGGCATCGCCGTTACAGTTTGAATTGAAGCATCCAAACTACCATCTGCGTGCGAGTAAAATCGGTGGACGGGTTGAGTTCTTCCCTACCGGGGAGGTTCGTCGGATGTATATCGGGCATCAGTTTGCTGATTCCAACACGAGTTGGATTCGTGTGGATGGGGGCGAAGGGCGAACCTTGGTGGAGCTTGAGAAAAACGATATCTATTTTGATGTCGTGGGACGCATAGTTGATATGAAGCTGTTGCCTCGTCAGAAGGCATACTGAGAGTGACACCCGCTGGAGATACAGCGGGTGCGGCTTTTGAATCTCTTATTTACCTGCCAAACAGGTTCAGACAAAACGTTACTAAAGCAGCGTTAAAGAAATCAATAAAACAAGAACCAACCAACGGTATGACCAGGAAGGCTTTCGGAGCCGGACCGTATCTTTGTGCCAGCGATGACATATTGGCCATCGCATTCGCCGTTGTGCCCATCATGAAGCCGACGTAGCCGGCGCTCATCACTGAAGCTTCATAGTCTTTACCCGCCACCCAAAATGCGGGTCCGATAGCCGTGACCGCCACCAAAATAGCCTGAAGAACGAGGAAGACGATGATCGGTAAAGCGGCATGGCGCAACTCTTCCAGCCGCAACGACATAATCGCCATGGCAATGAACAAGGTCAAAGCCACGCCGCCGATTTCCTCGATCCATTCAGATTTGATCTTAAATACGGGTTTAACGTCTTCGATATTGCGAACGACCGCCGCAATAATCATCGAGCCAATGTAAACGGGCAGAGTGATCTGTAAAGAACTGATCCAGGAACTCAAAGTGGTTCCGATTCCCATGATAAAGACCAGAGCCAATACATGCAGCAGCAGATCACGACCCGGGAATGATTTCAGGAAATGGGAGTCGTCATGCTGTTGTTGTGTATGCAGATGCGTTTCTTTCAGGCGTCTTTTGTTGATCAAATAGGTCGCCAATGGGGTGCCGACCAGGCCACCTAAGACGATGCCTCCCATGGCTGTAGTCAGACCGATGGCGGAAGCGCCTTCTACACCAGCGGCTTCAAAGGAAGGTCCAAAAGCCAAAGCGGTTCCCGGACCCCCGGTCAATGAAACTGCGCCGGTCAGAACACCCATCAGCGGGTGCAGGCCCATCATTTTGGCGGCACCAATGCCGGCCAGGATCTGCAAGATCAGACCGCAAATCGTCAGCAGCAGGAAGAAGACCACCGCACGGCCCCCTTCTTTCAATAAACGCAAAGAAGCGGAGTAGCCGACAGAGGCAAAGAAAGCGATCATCAGGCTTTCTTCAAAAGCTTTGTTGAAATGAATCTCAAAGAGTCCCTGACTTTTCAGAAATGAAATAACAATGGCGACAACAAAGCCACCAATCACAGGTGAGGGAAGATTGTACTTCTCAATGAAGTGAATCTTGCTTTTAAGATAGCGGCCGAAATAAACGACCAGCGCGGCGAGGGCAACTGTTTGAAAGGATGTCAACGTCATGCGTTTAAGCCTAACGTGACATCCCGGCGCTGTCTAGAAAACTCCTCGTTTTAGCTGGCTTTGGCAGAGCCTTTTAAAACCCCCTCGACAGCTCCGACGAGTTGATCGAGATGATGCGATTGATTTGATAATTCTACGGAGGCCGCTGCAGTTTCCTCTGAAGAAGCCGCATTGTTTTGCGTGACTTTGTCCAAATCCTGCAAGGCGCGTGAAATCTGCTCGATACCGGTGGTTTGTTCCTGGCTTGCGGTTGCGATTTCATTGTTCAACGCTGAAACTTTCTGGGCTTCCCGCACAATGGTTTCTAAGGACTGACCGCTTTTAATTGCGAAGTCATAGCTCTGATCCACCTGATGAACACTTTGAGTGATCAATGAAGAGATTTCTTTGGCGGAAGCTGCTGATTTTTGCGCCAGTTGGCGGACGGCTTCCGCGACAACGGCGAAGCCCCGGCCATTTTCACCGGCACGGGCGGCCTCCACAGAGGCATTCAGAGCCAAAAGGTTGGTCTGGAAGGCGATGTCATCAATCACGCCGGTAATCTCCTCTACTTTTTTCGCGGTGGAGGAAACATCTTTCATGGATTGGATCAGAGTGCGCATTTGTTCTTCACCGGTTTCGGCAGCCTTCATCGCCACCAGTGACAGATCTTTGGCGCTTTGGGCATTGCCGGTGTTTAGTTTCACCATGCTGCTAAGCTCTTCGATAGAGGCGGAGGTTTCTTCCAAGGCCGCCGCGGCTTGTGTCGAAGCGGAGCTCAGACTTTGCGATGCATCCGAGATCTCAGTGCTTGTTGATGACAGGTGAGAGCTGGAGGACTTGATTGAGTCCACGGCCTGATGAAGATGTGACAAAGGTTTTTTCAGGATCAGCCAGGCAATAAGAATGCTTGCGAATAAACCCAGCGCTGAGAGCAGCAGAATTTTGTTGGTGGAAGCTTCGCTGACTGCATCGGTGCTGGCCAGACTGCTGGTGATGGCAAAGACACCGTGCAGGCGTCCATCAGCCCAGCTTTCCATTTTGTGTCCCAGAATGTCGTTGCCATTTCCAAAGGGGCTTTGGCTGGGGTTGCCGTGACAAAGCAGGCAGCCTTGCTGTTCGGAAAGGCGGACGGGGCGATAGACGACGATGGCCGATTCCTGAGTGTCGACAATTTCCTTCAGTGCAGGATCTTTGAGGAAGCGATTGTAGATTTCCATTTCCACAGTGCTGGCCATGTTGGCTTCACGACGGGGTTCCGGAGAAAACACCCGGAACTGATAGCCGCTGCGTTCGGCCTGTTCCTGGCCGACTTTGATGGAGGCAAAAATTGGAACACGGCGAAGAATATTCTGTTTGATATCTTTGGGAATATTGCCATCCGGATATTTACTGCGGATGGATTCAATATATTCGGGAAGTCCGCCTTGAGAGGCCACATAGTCCCGCGTGCCTTCCAGTTGATCCAGAATCGCGCGGCTTTTGTCAGCCAGATTTTTCTCTCCTTGATCATGAACTTCGTTTCGAGATACCTGCGTGGCGGTGACTACGGCCAGTGCGGCGGCCAGGGTGACAATTCCCAGAATTTTTGTGATGAGCTTCACGTACAACCTCCAGTTGTACGTTCAGGATACGAGCAGATTGTTGCCACAAAGATGATGGCAATCATAAAACAGGAACTATTATTTTGGCGTGATGATTCGTTCTGAGACGAATGTCAGTTAACTCACAATCCAGTTCATTACGATTACCGACAAGGCTCCGGCGACGAAGTGTTTTTGAAGAAGATATCGCATTTGTGTCTCTTTCATTTTTGCGAAAATCTCTTCCAGAGTCACACTGATCATCGCGCCTCCGGCAAAGGCCAGAATGTAGGGAAGGGATGATGATGTGATGGAGGTGAAAACTCCTCCCAGTGTGCCGCCAAGAACTTCCATGACACCCGTTAGGACGGCTCCAAAGAAGGACACTTTGCGGGACATGCCAATGGAAAGGAACGCAGCAGCTGTCGCCAGGCCTTCCGGGAAGTTTTGAAAGACGATGGCGCCAACCACGGTCCAGCCGTTGGCTTGAGAGATAGAGTCAGCGCTCAGCGCAGCTCCCGAAGCTAAACCTTCAGGGAGATTGTGCAGCATCATGGCCGTTACGAAGAGCCAGGCTCGTCGGTGAACCGACCATTCGGAGGGCGACACTCTATGGATCAGATGACTGAGACCATAGATGGAAGCCACACCGAGCGCCAGGGCAAGAGACACCCCGAAGGCACTGTGGGAACTGGAATAGGCAGGACCAATAAGATTGAAGGCAGCCGCAGCCAGCATCATCCCAATTGCGAAATCCAGATTCAGACTGCGCCAAGGATTCCAGCCCGTGGTTTTCTCTTTCAGGATCGGAAGGGCTCCCAACATGGTTGAAAGCCCTGTGATTCCGCCTGCAAGTAAACCCATCAATGCACTGCCCATGTTCAACTCCTTTGATGGTCCCTCATTACGATCTGTGACTGCGAATCATCCACGCGGCTTTTTCATGGAAGCCGATCAAGTCTTCGTACAGCGTTACCGCACTGGTTTCTTCCGCATCTTCAGCGGTTTCCAAGCGTGATTTTAGTGCGATGGCCATGTTCGTATGGTCCTGACTTAGGGTTTCAATCATTTGATTGGCATTCAGTCGGTCCGGAGCCTCTTGGATAGAAGAAAGTTCCTTGAACTCCTTGAAGCTGCCTGGAGCTTTGGTTTTCAAAGCACGCAGAACCTCAGCGGTGCGATCCACGAAATCCGCCAGTTGGTTGTACTGTTCTTCAAACAGCTTGTGCAGAGAGAAGAATAGCGGGCCTTCCACGTTCCAGTGGAAGTTTTGGGTTTTTAATTGCAGTAAATATTCTTCCGCCAGCGATTTTTTCAAAGTTTCGACAACGGAATCGGTATTGGCTTCAACAGCTTTCAAATTGCTGACAGATTTGCTTTCGCCGATAGAATGTGAAGATTGTGATCTCATAATATCCTCCTTGCGAGTTGCTCTTGCCTGATAACAGGATAGTTTCGCAGGGGATATTTGAACAGTTCTCTTTTTCTATGGGGTATATAGATAAAAACTATAGCCTGTCCATAGACATAGATGAAAACTATTTGAGATAGCCTAGGGGGTTATCTACCTTCAGAAGGTTTTTAGTCTTGGTTACAGACACACCTTCGGGCAGATTTCTCTTTATGTTTTCAATAAGGGCTTTCAGTAAAGCTTTCCTTTGAAAGTGAGGTCCGTGAATCAGACTGACTTCGCGGGTGGGAACTGGCTCGGAGAAAGGTCGCAGACGTTTTTTGTCCTGGACATCCATCGCGGCCAGCCACGGAAGCAGGGTGAAGCTTTCCCCCTGATCCACCAGTTTCTTCAGCGTTTCCAAGCTGCCACTTTCAAAGGTGAAATTGCGGTCCGCAGGCAGGGCCGCTTTTTTATTG
Source organism: Bdellovibrio bacteriovorus (assembly GCF_041888015.1). Taxonomy (GTDB): domain Bacteria; phylum Bdellovibrionota; class Bdellovibrionia; order Bdellovibrionales; family Bdellovibrionaceae; genus Bdellovibrio. The sequence goes on along the minus strand of NZ_CP168968.1, from coordinate 2,458,053 downwards.
CGGCACAGAGAAAGGCTTTGTTCGCGGAAACAGTGCCCTTCATTCAATAACAGGACATCGTCAGAAGACAGGTCTTTTTCATCCACGTATTTTTGCGCCAGCAGGGAATGTCCCTTGGACAGATAGACGTTGAAGGGTTCATAGAACAAGACATGATTGGCAATATTCAAATCATCAATCGGCGTGACGACGATGCCCAGATCCAGACTGTGATTGCGGATTTTTTCAACCATCACCTCGGTTTGCAGTTCCTCGAAGGTCAGATGCAGTTCGCTGTGAGCTTCCTTGACGCGCTTGAGGAAAAGAGGCAGCAGATAGGGCGCCAGTGTCGGGATGATTCCGATGCGCAGTTCTCCGCGCAGGGAACCTTTGGCATCATCGACGATTTCCTTGATGTGTTGAGAGCCTTTGACGACCAGGCGGGCTTGTTGCAAAACTTCCTCGCCCACAGATGTTGCCCGAATGGGTTGTTTCGTTCGGTCAAACAAGATAACACCCAACTCATCTTCCAACTTTTGAATCTGCATGCTTAATGTGGGTTGAGTGACAAAACATTGGCGGGCAGCGTGGCTGAAGCTGCCTGTGTCGGCGACGGCAAGAATATATTCGAGTTGAGTCAGTGTCATGATACAAGCTTGCCGTTCCGTGAAAAAGCTTGCAAGCTTAATCATGGGCAACTCTTTAGAGTACTATCAAAAGAGCGTTTTGCTGAAGGCACTTCCTCTGTCAGAGAAAGTGGTTGAAGCCTTTTATCAACATCCCCGCCATCTGTTTGTGCCAGAATACACATTGGAAGAAGCTTATGCGGATCATCCTTTGGTTCTGTACAATCAGCCCCCTTTTACATCAACAATTTCGCAACCCAGTTTCGTGTTGCGTATTCTGGATCTGTTGAAGTTGGCAGAAGGCCAGAAGGTCTTCGAACTGGGAACGGGCAGTGGGTGGAATACGGCTATGATGGCTTTTCTGGTAGGGCCCACGGGGCGTGTGGTTTCCGTTGAAGTCATTCCTGAGCTAGCGCAAAGAGCCGCAGAAATTTTGCAGCTTCGGGAACTGACGAATGTGATCGTCCGGGCGGGAGATGGCTTTGAAGGAGCTCCGGATAAAGCTCCGTTTGATCGCGTGATATTCACCGCCGGGTCGCACGAGTTTCCCTTCAGAGTTTTTACACAGTTAAAAGAAGACGGGTGGATGGTTTTTGTGCGTAAAACGCCCGGCATACACGATACGCTGGAACTCATTCATAAACTGAATGGGCAGCCTCATGTGGTGACTTCAGTGCCTTGTTCTTTTGTCTCTGTGGTCCGCCAGAAAGGGGGGCTTGATTCAAAGGATTCCCATCCCTGAACCAAGCCTTGGTGAGTGAGCAGGGACTCTCTCAGCCTGTATAATCGTCTTTGGGTTTTCGATCTTTCGGATTGGGGTTTTTGGGTTTAAGCTCCATCACCCTTTCCGGTTTTTCTTTTTCTGGCGCCACTGGTTTTTCCTCGGGTTCATCATAAAGATGATAGTGCGAGGCGATTTCTTCAAATCGCTCGCTGGCCTCTTCGATCGCCATGCCGACCTTGCGTTCCAGCAGGTCGACAATGGATTGAGCGTCCCCCTTGGTGTTTTCCAGGTCGTGCTCTGAGAGCTCACGCCATCTTTGCATGAGCTCCCGTTTTAGTTCCTGCCAGCGTGGGCCGTTGAGGTCTGATGCCATAGGCACCTCCTTACTCGGTTTCAATGACCAGATCAATACGACGGTTCTGAGCGCGGCCATGTTGAGTGCTATTGTCACTGACAGGCTCGGCATCGCCTCGTCCGATCGCCTCCACTTTATCGACAGAAATAGTGCCGCGAGAGACCAGATAGTTTTCTACAGCCTGCGCACGTTTTTCAGATAGCAGTTGATTGGCAGCCGGATTGCCGGTGCTGTCTGTGTGTCCTTCGATAATGATTTTGGATGGAGTGACTCCCGGTAGTGCAGATTCAACCTTATTCAGAAGAGCCTGATTCTTCGGACCCAGCGTGGACTGGGCACTTGGGAATTGCAGCCCTTTCAGGCGTACCATCAGCTTGCCATTTTCGGTGAAGACTTCAGCCTCGTTGGGCTTTAGTTGACTGCGCAGAACCTGGGCCCGGTTTAGCAGAGCTTGTTGTTTTTCCAGTTCCATACGGCGGCGCTCGGCTTCGGTTTGCACCTGTTGCAGTTCCTGTTCGGTGGAGGAATATTCGCTGCGCAGATTCGAGATTTGCCGCTGTTGACGCTCGGCCATCAGCACCAGGTCTTCCGAATTCCCGGCATTTACTTTGCGAGTGACATCCATCAGATGCTGCGATTCGCGGGTGGCATCCTGAGAAGCGCGAGCAATGGCGTTGGTGTTGCGGGGATCGGCCATGATCATCTTTTCTGCGTTCTCATACTTCATCAGAGCCATGCTGTAAGATTTAGGGGCGTTCTTATCTGCACCATCTTTTTTAGCCACATCAAGATTGTCTTTGGCTGTGCCCAGATAAGCCTGGCTGACCGACATGCGCTCCAGTTCACGATAGCGTTTCACGATATCTTCACCGCGCTTGTCAGACGGCTTCAGGTTGCCTTTCTCTGCCGCGTGGGTGATTTTTTCCAGTTCTTTGCCATTCTTATCCCATTCTTTCGGGAAGAATTTTGGAGCCCCGGCCTTCATGGCACCTTCGCGGGCATCTGTGATATCACTACCCACGGACATCTTGGCGATCTCAGCCTTGGCATTGGCTTGTTCCAGCCAAGCTCGAGAGTAAGAGACCTGCTCCAGAATATCTTCGTTGGATTTGTTTTTTTCTTTCTTCTCCTTGGCTTTCTGCAAGGCTTTGGAGGCGTCAGTGAAGTTTTCCGGTGACAAGACATCGACCTGCTTGCTGCGGGCGTCGTTCAGCATCATCTCGGTTTTTTCAATTTCGGTGGTGGGGTTGGCTGTGGATGAAATGGATTGTACATTTGGTGGAGTGCTTGCGCAGCCTGCGACTACACCCGCCAGAGCCAACGATGCAATAATCTTCTGAGTCCGGAAAACCATAAACTCCTCCTTCGTCGCAAAAACGAAAATATTATTATTTATCGTCTTTCAACGCTAATCCCGGGCTGCGAAAGCAGACAAGGAAAACAGAAGGATGTGTTTGTTTTGGTGTGACTTAACAGGAAAGGGGCAAGAGATCTCTATCGAGGGCGAGGCTAGCCTCGTGTCCCTCGACAGGAAAAGAAATAAATTAGAACGCGTAACCCAGACGAACCATGGCGTGAGGCAGAACCATTTTACCGGCTTTATCGGCCAGATCTTCCGCATCCTGGCGGGCCTTGATATATTCAGGATCATTCAGCACCGTCGTGTTGGTCGTACCATCTTCAATCTCTGTTTTGTTGGACAGAGGAATCTGCGCGCCCAGTTCCACACCGAAATTCAAACCTGAATTGAATTGCCAGAACCAGCCCACTTTTGGAGTAACGTAAGTGCTGGATATTTTAACTTCCGGCTCGGCTTTTTCTGCGCCGACAGTCAGAGTTTTCTTGGCAGAGACACCTTGAGATCCCAAGGCTGCCGCCAGATAGAAAGAGCCCGCAGTCGGGTGATAGCGTCCGGCCACTTCCAGATTGCCGATGCTGAATTCTTCCTTGTCGTTTTCCTCATCTTTGGGTTTGTAACCGCCGCCGCCGATTTCAACAGCCACGGACCAGGTTTGAGATTGATCCAGATATTCGATACCACCGGAAAGCACATGGGGAATCCCCAGGCCACCGTAAACACCCCACAAGCTGCGCGGCCATTCTGTTTTGCCGGGTTCTGCAGATTCTTCCTGAGTCGCCGGAGCTTCCGCAGAAATAGGTGTGGGCTTTTCAGCGGGTACAGTTTCAGTACCTTGTGCAAAAGCAGTTGTTGTTGAAAGAAGGACGGAAAGAATTGCGATGTGTGTGGATTTTGTCATAACCCACATTTTGAGATAAAGCGGATTTAGTTTCAATGCAAAAACATAAAGCTCGCCAGCGAGTACAGTCCAGCCGTTATCAGAACCAGACCTGCGATTCGCTGCTGCTTCAGACCCGCATGTTGGATCCCTTTACGCACCATCATCGGGACGGCACTCAAGGCAGGAAGCCCACCCAGCCAGAACAAAGCCAAAGTCAAAGCACCAGCCCAGGGGCTTTGCGTGGCAATAGCAGCCGTGACGTATGTGTAAAGCCAGCCACAAGGCAAAAGAGCTGTCAGCAACCCGACGACAAAGCCGGATTTGCCAATATGGAAGGCTTGCAGACGTTTGATGATTCCCAAGAGAGAGTGAGCGCCTTTCCAAGCAGCTATTTTTTGGCGGAAAGAGGCTGGGGCCACGAGATTGGCCCCGGAAAGAATCAGGACCAAAGCCAAAAGGACCGCAGAAACCCAGCGCAGCAAGATGAAGTCACTGTTCAAAAAAAACTGTCCCAAGCTGCCAGCCAAAGTGCCGAGCAGAACATACGAGATCAAACGGCCCAGATGGTAACTCAACAGACTTTGGCGGGCGCTCATCAAGGTGGCCACCGGACCGCACATACCTGCGCAGTGCCAGCTGCCGAAAAAACTTGAAGAAAGAATGCCCAAGGCCAAAATCACCGAAGAGGTCATTGAGCTTTCGGTCCAACTAAAATCAGTTCACGTTTTGTTTTGAATTCTTCGAGAGCCAGTTCATCTTGCACCAGCACCTCTGTTTTGATCTGGCCATTGCCGGGCATAACATCAGGTGGAATTCTGACAAAGAAGTACCACTCTCGGGATTCTCCGGGTGCCAAGTTGATCGGGTTTTCCGCCACTTGCAATGTGATGCCTTTGTCCAGGATTTCCTGCGGCAGAGTCAGGATATAGCGCGCTCGCAAAGCGCCCTGATTTTGAATATGCAGGCGGAATTGATTTAACAGAGCTTCGTGGCCACCCACATTTTTAACATACGAATACGGAAGGCCCGCGCCTCTGAGGACGGCAATATGCACCGGTTCGCGGGTTGAAATGGCATAAGCCAGGCCGCCGATCAGTCCGGTGATAGCCAGAATATAAAGAATAGATCGAGGTTTTTTTAAAGAGATCTTGCTGCCATCCAAGGTGTCATAGCGAATAAGGCCTTTGGGCTTTTTCACTTTTTCCATGATTTCATCGCAGGCGTCCACGCAAGCGGTGCAGGCAATGCATTCCATTTGCAGACCATTGCGAATATCGATGCCGGTCGGGCAGACTTGCACGCAGCGATTGCAGGCGACGCAATCGCCCACTTTTTCACCAGCCGGGGCAGTGCCTTTGCGCGGTTCGCCGCGTTTGACGTCATACACGACCGCCAGGGATTTGGAATCCAGCAGGACGGATTGAATACGTCCATACGGGCACATGATCACACAGAATTGTTCGCGGAACCAGCCAAAATCAAACAGGATTACAGCGGTAAAGAATAGAACCAGAATAAAATAGGTCATGTGCTCAGAAGGCGAGCCTTGAGTCATGGCCAGAAGATCTTTGGCGCCAACAAAATAAGCAATAAAGCTGTGAGCGATCAAAGAGGAAACTACAAAGAATAAGAACCACTTCAGTCCCACTTTGCGGAATTTGGTGAAGGTCATCGGACCATCACGCAGTTGGCGGCGTTGAATATAACTTCCTTCAACCCATTGTTCGATACGGCGATAAACGGCATCAATAAAAACAGTTTGGGGGCAGGCCCAACCGCACCACACGCGGCCCCAGATGGAAGTGACAAAGGCCAGTCCCAGGGTCAAAGTGCCCAGAATAAAAAATAACAGAGGAGCATCATGGGATTTAAACAGAATTCCAAACAGAGCAAATTCACGTTTGGGAATGTCGATCAGAATAGTCTGGTGCCCATTCAAGGTTGTCCAGGGCAGGATCAGGAAAATGATCAGCAGAATGATCTGGGTCCAAGTCCGGTGCTTTCGGTAGAATCCCCGCACTTCTGCGGGGATGATATTGATGTGATCGCCGTGAACGTCAACACTTGTCAGTTTGCTTGGATCCAGACCTGCCATAAAATCACTCTACAGCCTCTCCTTGGGGTTCTTTTGCACCCGCGGGATTACTGCCTTTCTTAGATAGAATAAATGCACTTACGGCATAGATCTCGTCTTTTTTCATCACAGGACCCCAAGGCGGCATGCCTTTTTCTGGAACCCCATCACGAATAACTTTTACGATATCCATGCGTGTCGCTTTACCGTGTAACCAATATTTATCTGTCAGATTAGGACCGATCAAGCCTTGAAGCTCCGGACCGTGACAAGAGGCACATTTGGCCATGTACTGATCCGCTCCCAAAGCCACCAGACCGTCCTTTTCGAAGGCGGCTTGCAAAGATTCCTCAGTTTCCATCGGAGTTGTTGCAGAGGCAGAGGCTTGAGTCTTCTCGATTTCCTGCATAGCCACTTTGAGCTCATCCTGCAACGTTGGTCCGCCACCCAATTCATAGTGAATATAATAGAGGAACGCAAAGATGATGGTCAGGAAGAAGGTCCACAGCCACCAGGTTGGCATGGGATTATCGTGTTCGATAATCCCGTCGTATTCGTGGAATTTGTCCTTGTTGTCGCTGCTCATTTTATTCTCCATCCTTCAATGGAATTTGTTCCATGTGAGAGTAAATTTCCTTGCTCGATTTGCGGTAAACCCAGAATAGGACGCCGACAAAGAACAGGAAGAAAATCAATAGTCCCATCGCCGTTAAGTGCGTGTCTGTGAAATACTTCAAAGCTTCCTGTTTCATTGTACTTTTCCTTTCTGTCCCAGCGACTGAAGGTAAGCGATCAACGCAACGATCTCTTTATCAGCAAGACCCTTCGGAGCGCCATTGGATTCCAGGTCGGCAGCAATTTGCTGCGCCTGTTTTTGCGCGTGAATATCAGCGTTGGCGATCACGTCTTCGTCATAAGGAACATCCAGCTTTTTCATGACAGACATTTTCTTGCGCAGAACCAGGAAGTCGGTTTTCTTCTCGGCCAGCCAAGGATAGTTTGGCATGATACTTTTTGGAGTCACAGCGCGTGGATCAATCATGTGGCTATAGTGCCATAGATTTGGATACTTTTTCCCCAGACGGGAAAGATCCGGACCTGTACGTTTGGAGCCCCATTGGAAAGGACGATCATACATGGATTCTTCCACAGTGGATGCCGGTCCATAGCGCATAACTTCCGCAGCAATCGGGCGAATCTGTTGTGAGTGGCAGACGTAACAGCCTTCCTTCACGTAGATATCACGACCTGCTAGTTCCAGTGGAGTGTACGGATCTATGATATTATTCGGATTCACATATTTATGCAGGGACAGAGTCGGGTAGATCTCAATCACAGATCCCACAGCAATTGCCAGGAATGCCAGAACAGAGAACGTGAACCCCATACCTTCCAGTTTACGGTGAGTTTCTTTGGTCACTTCGTTGAAGCCAGTGCGCTGAACTTCGGCAGAAGAGTCTTCCTGATTTTGTGGAGCCAGCTTGATGGTTTTGAAGATGTTGTAACACATCATGATGAAACCAATCAGGAACAACAGACCACCCAAGGCACGAACCCAGTACAGTGGTACGATGCGAACGACAGTTTCGATAAAGTCAGGGTAAGCCAAAGCGCCCTCTTTATCGACAGCCAGCCACATCAAGCCTTGAGTGATACCCGCTACAACCATAGAGATGTAGTAAAGAAGCACACCGGTCAAAGCCAGCCAGAAGTGATTTTCCAAAAGCTTCTTGGAATAAAGCTCGGTTCTCCACAAGCGCGGAACTAGATAGTAAATCATACCGAAGGACAGCATTCCGTTCCAACCCAGGGCGCCAGAGTGAACGTGGCCCACGATCCAGTCCGTGTAGTGACCCAAGGCGGATACAGATTTGATGGACAGAAGTGGTCCTTCGAAAGTGGACATACCATAGAAGGTCAAGGCCGCCACGAAGAACTTGATCAGAGGCTCAGTTCTTAGCAAGTGCCAAGAGCCTTTCAAAGTCAAAAGACCATTGATCATACCACCCCAGGAAGGCGCCCATAGCATGACAGAGAAAACCATGCCCAGTGTTTGCGCCCATTCAGGAAGGGAAGTGTAAAGCAAGTGGTGCGGACCCGCCCAGATATAGATGAATACCAAGGCCCAGAAATGCACGATACTTAGACGGTAAGAATAAACCGGACGGTTCGCCGCTTTTGGTACGTAGTAGTACATCAAGCCCAGGAACGGAGTTGTCAGGAAGAACGCCACGGCATTGTGACCGTACCACCATTGAACCAAGGCATCCTGAATACCTGCATACACAGGATAGGACTGGAACAAGGTCACCGGAATCTCAATAGAGTTCACAATGTGCAGTGTTGCGACTGTGATAATCGTGGAAATATAGAACCAGATCGCCACATACATGTGTTTTTCGCGGCGCTGTTTGATAGTTCCGAAGAAGTTCACAGCAAAGACAACCCAGATCAGGGTGATAGCGATATCAATCGGCCATTCCAGCTCTGCGTATTCTTTGGACTGGGAATAACCCAGAGGCAGGGTGATGGCTGCAGACACAATGATCAACTGCCAGCCCCAGAAGTGGATGCGTGACAAAAGATCCGAGAACATACGGGTTTTCAGCAGGCGCTGAGATGAATGATAGATCCCGGCGAAGATGGCATTCCCCGCAAAGGCAAAGATCGCCGCATTGGTGTGCAGCGGACGAAGTCGTCCAAAGGTAATCCATTCCAGATTCGCATTGATCGGCCAGTAAGCCAGCTGCAATGCCGCCACCAAACCAAACAGGAAGGCCGCAGCCGCCCAGATCATTGTCGCGAGGGTGAATTTTTTGACGATATCGTCATCGTAATAAATTTTTTCGATGAGATTCCCAGTTGTGTTCACGATTTTTTCCTTTCGTTTTCTTCACTTAAAATTCGGTGTGCAGGTGTCTCAAGGTCATCAAATTGACCTTTGGAGGTGGCCCAGAGGAAGGCGGAGACAAAGCCAACCCCCAAAAGCAAGGCCATCGGGATCATAAGCAGGATGATATTCATCGCAAACCCCACAGAGATGACAGAATGATGATGATCGAACTGATAGGCATAAGAATGGCCGCCATCATCGGATTGATGAATCCAGTCAACGCCAGGATTCCGCCGATAGAATTATAGATCAAGGAAATAGACAGATTGCGGATCAGCACCTGACGTGTCTGATGAGCCAGATTGAACAGGTCAAACAGAGGAGCCAGGCCACCACGAGTGAAATAGACATCAGCACTGTTCAGGCTCAGATCCACACTGCCTTTGACGGCAATACCCACGTCCGCAGCCTGCAGGCTTAAAGAGTCATTGGCACCATCGCCAATCATGCAGGTGTCCTTGTAAAGCGCCAGAATCTCTTTTTTATCTTCAGGGAAAAGTTCACCGTGAGCATTATCGCGGGAAATGCCGCAGGCCAAAGCCGCCTGGTGCACCCGGGATTTTTTATCGCCGGAAAGAAGATGACAGTGATAACCCTGTTTTTGCAAACGGGTCACTGCGGACGGGGAGGCCTCGCGTAAAGCGTCCAGGAAGTAAAGGCGACAAAGACTTTTGCCATCTTCCAGAACTTCAATCGCGGTTTCGTCTTCATGAGTGCTTTCGGAAAGGTGACGGATTTCGTAGTTCTTGCCATCAATACGGCCGCGCACACCGTGACCCAGGATCTCTTGAATGGATTCAACTTTGTCCGGGCGTTGCGCTGACGGCCAGGCGTGGCGCAGGGCAAAGGCGATCGGATGATAAGACGCGGCCTCCAGACTCAGGATGATGCCTTGAGTGCGTGAGGAAATCACGGGAGGTTCCGAGTGGGACAGGCTGAGACTGCCCTCAGTCAGTGTGCCGGTTTTATCAAAGAAGATGTTTTTTACTTTCAGGATGCGCTCCAAAGTGGTGGCGTCTTTCAGCAGCACACCATTTTTTTGCGCTTTCTTCAATGCCAGACCGAAAGTCAGTGGCGAACCAAATGCCAAAGCACACGGGCAGGCCAAAACGATCAACGCCAAGGAGCGGTTGAAGGCCTCGGTGGTGTTCACGTTCATATAAATAAGGAAGAACAGAATCGCGATAGAGAAGACCACCATGATCAGTTTTTGCGCCAGCTTGTCTGTCAGCGCAATGAACTGACTTTTTTGCAGGGCGCCCTGATCCAGCTGCGCAAACAGCAGACCCAGTTTGCTTTGTGCGAAGGATCTTTCCACGCGCACCAGAACATTGTGATCCAGGCTGCGTGTCCCGGCGAACAGAATCATGCCTGAAGAAAAGACCTTGGGCAGGGATTCGCCGTTAAACAGGGACATGTCCAAGGTGGCCTGGTCTGAAATCAACTCGCAGTCCGCCGGCAAAGTTTGGTTTTGATGAATTTTCAGGACGTCGCCGGTTTTGACGGAGCTCCAGGGAATAGTTTCAGATTCTTCGCCGTTCAGACGCAAATATTTTTCTGTCTGGAAGAACGACTTCATGCGAGACGGAGACAGATAGTTCTGCTGCACACGCTTTAGCAGATAGCGGGCGGAAAGAATAAAGAATATGAAGCTGGCAGTGCTGTCATAATAGATAGCGCCATCATCGCGGATCAGATTGTAAGTGGAAAGAGCAAAGCCAGACAGCATTGCAATCGCAATCGGCAGATCGACATTGATGACTTTGTATTTTAAAGAATTCCAGGCACCACGATAAAATGGTACCGCCGAGAAAAACAGAATCGGCAGGAAGAGCGCAAAACTGATCCAGTTGAAAACAGTAGCCCAAGTTCCCGCCAGGCCCGCATAAACCGGGATAACAAAAAGCATGGTGTTGCCGGCGCAGAAGCCGGCCACAGCGATTCGCATCAGGAAGGCGCGGTTTTCTTTTTTATAGCGCTCGGCCAGGTTGTCCTGGGCCGCCAAAGGTGTGGGTTTATAGCCGAGTTCGGCAATCACGTGGGCCGCTTGCGCCAAAGAAGCATCGGGGGCCAGTTGAACCGCGACAGTGGACTGCCCAAAATTCACGCGGGCGTTGGCGATGCCTTCATAAAACTGAGGCAGCTTTTCCAACAGATGGACACAGGAAGAGCAGTGCAGGCCCTCAGCAAAGAACAGATAATTGAAGTCTTCCTGCTGGGGGTGCAGATATAAACGACGGAACTCATCTTTATCCAGATAGCCGTAGGTGTTTTCCTGCTCGCTCAAAACAGGCAAAGGACGAACCTGCTGGTCCAGGATCTCACAAGCGTTGCAGCAGTAGCGTGCCTCTTGAGTCGAGGTGCCACAGTACGCACATACCTGTAAGGATTTAGGGTCCATAATAGCTCCGTTTATACAGAAAATATGCCCCCGCTCTTTGCGGGTGAATATGATCGGCATCATGTCCCCACAAAAAAGCACTTATAAAGACCTTTGCCAAGGCCTTTGGGTGCCATAAAATGTTGCAATAGTTCGGCTTGACCCGTTTTTTCAGGGAATCCGAGCGGAAATTCCATTTCTACAATCTTCCTAGTGTATAGAGCATTCGTATGAATCATCATTGATTCTGATCAACTTTGGCAGGTTTTTATTAAAACAAACAAATAATGGTGGACCAAGTCATGCGGAAAAATGCATAATTTTGCAGGCTATTGATGGCCGTCATGTTTTTAAATGTGGAAGTTGTTGAATATGAAGTTGCGAAAGCATTCATCAAGGAGAGAAAAGATGAAATACTGGAACTACAAGAGACTAATGCTACTGGCGACGATAGCTATGCTGCCGCCGGGCATGGCGATGGCGGATTCAATCAAGGGTGAAGAGGTCGCAGTGCTGACTGATGCGCCCAATGTACCACCACAAATCACTCGTAAACACGCAACGAAAGTGATTGTTAATCTGGAAACAAAAGAAGTTAAAAAGCGTTTGGCGGATGGTGTTGATTACACTTTCTGGACTTTCGGGGGCAGCGTTCCTGGTAAGTTCATCCGTATCCGCGAAGGGGATCAGGTGGAATTCCATCTGCACAATCACCCTTCCAGCAAACTGCCGCACAATATTGACCTTCATGCTGTGACTGGTCAAGGTGGGGGCGCGGAAGGCTCCTTCACAGCTCCGGGACACAGTTCGACTTTCAACTTCAAGGCGTTGAACCCGGGCTTGTATGTTTACCACTGTGCGACAGCGCCAGTAGGGATGCATATTGCCAACGGGATGTACGGTTTGATTTTGGTGGAACCTAAAGAAGGTCTGCCGAAAGTGGATCGCGAATTCTATGTATTCCAAAGTGAGTTCTACACTAAGGGTAAATACGGTGCTCCAGGCTTGCAACCATTCAGCATGACAAAAGCAGTTGAAGAAAACGCAGACTATGTGGTCTTCAACGGCAGTGTCGGCTCTTTGGTTGGCGACAATGCGATGAAAGCCAAAACTGGTGAAACAGTTCGTATGTTTGTTGGTAACGGCGGACCGAACCTGGTGTCTTCATTCCACGTGATCGGTGAGATCTTTGATAAGGTCTACGTTGAAGGTGGAAAACTTATCAATAACAACGTGCAGACAACACTGGTTCCTGCTGGTGGATCTGCGATTGTGGAATTCAAGCTGGATACTACTGGGACATTCATCCTGGTTGACCACTCCATCTTCCGTGCCTTCAATAAGGGTGCGATTGGTATGCTGAAAGTGGAAGGCAAGGAAGACCACGAAGTATATTCCGGTAAAACTAAAGACGGTATCTATCTGCCTGAAGGCGGTGTGATCCAGGAGATCGGTGCTGAAGCTCCGAAGCAGATACCAGCCAAGACATTGGAACAGAAGCTTGCTGGTGGTAAGCGCATCTACGAATCCTCTTGCTTCGCATGTCACCAAAGCGATGGTAAAGGATTGCCCGGCGCATTCCCTCCGCTGGCAAAATCAGACTTCCTGAACAACAAGGACAAGTCCATTTCTGCAGTGATCCATGGTTTGGAAGGTCCGATCAAAGTTAACGGCAAAGAGTTCAACTCCATCATGCCAGCTCAGATTCTGTCTGATGAAGATGCGGCGAACGTGCTGACTTATGTTTACAGCATGTGGGGTAACTCCAAAAAGGTTGTGACTCCAGAAGACGTTAAAGCAGTTCGCGCTGCTGGTAAGAAGTAGGACTTAAGGAAAGTACAAAGGAGAAGTGAAATGGGCGGTCTAATAAGGTGTTTACTTTTGGCGGCCGTCCTTTGCACCGAACCAACATGGGCGGCCCAGGATATTCTGGTTCCTGCCGGCGAGTTTAAGATGCCGGCAAAACTGAACCAGAAGAATCTGAAGGTCGCCTCCTTTTATATCGACAGTCATCCTGTTACGAACGCTGAATTCCTGGAGTTTGTCCGTCAGAATCCGGAATGGCAAAAATCCAAAGTAAAAAAATTATTCGCTGACAAAAGCTATCTGAATTACTGGGTCTCGGACCTGAAGTTTGGCGATAAAGTTATGGCGGCCTCACCGGTGGTGCGGGTCAGCTGGTTTGCCGCGCGCGAATACTGCGCCTGGAAAGGTCAACGACTGCCTTCCACAAATGAGTGGGAATATGTCGCATTAAGACCCATCAATAACGAAACTGAGATCAAGACCTTGATTTTGGAATGGTATGGGCGTGGGGCCGAGTGGCCTTTGAACAATGTTAACAAAAGCAGTCCTAACAATCTGGGCGTGCATGACATGCACGGATTGATCTGGGAATGGGTGGAGGATTTCAACACTTCACTGGTGACTGGGGAATCCCGCGCAGATGGCGGTCTGGATAAGGATCTGTTCTGCGGTGCTGGAGCCTCGGGAGCTGCGGATCCAGCCGATTACGCAGCATTTATGAGATTTGCATTTAGAAGCAGTTTGCAAGCCAAATACACAGTGCAGAATCTGGGCTTTCGCTGCGCTAAGAATCGCTAAGAATAAGGAGTAGATATGAAGTCTTTTAAAGTTTCCTCGATCATTGCAATGGCAGCCTGTGCGGCTGTGGTTTCGCAGGCAGGAGCGAAAGAAGATCACCATCAGCATCATGCGGCACCGGCGGCCAAAAAGGCTGAAACGGCCCCGTTGAGTGATGAATCGATTTATAATTTAAATTCGGTCCTGTTGGATGCCGAAGGGAAAACTATCAAGCTGGAAAAGCTGCGTGGCAAGCCCGTGGTGATCTCCATGGCCTATACTAGTTGTGCCTATACATGTCCGATGATTCTGGCGCAAATGCAACAGGTGGAAAAGAAGCTGGCTGAAATGGGCAAGAAAGATGTGCGGTTTGTTCTGGTCAGCTTTGATCCGGAAAAGGATACGCCAGAAGTTTTAAAGGCCTATGCCAAAAAAAGAAACCTGAGCAGTCAGTGGGACCTGTTGACTGCAAAGTCTGACAAGGTGCCTCGTGAAATTGCCAGTGTTTTGGGAATCAAGTACAGCAAGGTTGAAGGTGGGGACTATGATCACTCCTACATAATCACCGTACTTGATGCCGAAGGTGTGCCGAGCGGTCGTCAGGTCGGTGCAAGCGGAGACCCGAAAGATTTGATAAAGTTCATCCCTTGATCTGGATCAAGGCCAAAGGGGATTGTTTTTCATAAAGTGGTTTCAAACAACAGGAGGAACTTTTCATGAAAGAGTTCGTTATTGAAGCCCAGAAAATCGATCCCCGGAACCGGCATTCTTTTATTTTTGAGAGCTTTGACAATCTTGAAGGCGGGGACAGCATTGTTATTGTAAACAACCATGACCCCATTCCATTGCTGCGCCAGTTTGGCGAATCCCGTCCGAATCAGTTCGTGGACGAGTATTTGGAAAAGGGCCCGCAAGTGTGGAAGCTGCGCCTGACCAAAAAGAAAAAAGAAGGTTGCTGCGGTTTTTGCGAATAACGGAACAATCTGGGAAAGAGAGAACACAGTTCTCTCTTTTTTTATTTCTGATGCCTGTCAGGGCAGAATGCGTTCACACAGAATGAAAAGACACTGGTCTTCCTTGGCAATATGCTGCCTGAGCAGTTTTTCATAGTCGCGACTGAGTCGCTCGAAGGCATCCGGAAAGTCCGTCTGATATTTGGGAAAAGAAAGCAGTTTGAGTGCTTCGGCAATTTCATGTCCAAGGACGTGTTCATCCATGGGAAGACTCAGCGGATTTTGCGGGGTCAGCCAGTCGAAGCTCGCATAGGGGCGCGGCCTCGGGAATCCTTTTGTGTAAAGTCGACAAAGATATTCGCGAGAGGCCTGTTGGGGATTCAGATCCAATTCCAGTCCCCGGAAATAGGTGCATAAGGGGCCTCCCTGACAAAGCAGGGGGTTCTGGGAAACCGCAGGGAAAAGCTCTTGCTCTTCCAAGGGGTGATGAACCTCTTCAACGAAGTGAATGATGTCCAGAATGCTGACCTTTTCATCAAACATTTTCAGGATTTGCTGATGTTCCTCGCGCAATTTTTTTAGAAGGTCTTTCACCTTGCACCTCCGTAAGAGCTTGTCGATCCAGAATTTCGATGTGCCGGCCTTCAGTTCGTATCCAACCACTTTTGGTCCATTGACTTAAAATGCGTATCACTGTCTCGCTTTGGCTGCCAACGCGATCGGCAATATCCGCCCGGGTCAGAGGGATCTGAATGTAGGTTTGATCAGGGCCCTGCCGATCCAGCAGGCGCAACAAAAAATCCGCGATGCGCAAGGGGGCCAGCTTGTGAGATTTGCAGACATCGTTCTGAAACTCCAGAAAACGTTCTGAGATCTGACGGCTGACGCGGCGGCGCAGATCCGGGATCTGCATCAGAGTATCGAAGAAAAAGCCCACCGGGATCTTAAGCAAAGTTCCCTCCTCGTTGGAGATTGCGGAGGTGGGGTATCGAGGATTGGGCAGCCCCGCCATTGCGACCCCCAGAAACTCGTCCCGGCTCAGGAAATTGAAGATTTTGATCGTGTCGCGATCAATGGTTTCTTGAATTTTAAATGAGCCATACAGGACCAGATAAATATGCTCAATAGGCTGCCCTTTTTCGAAAAGAACCTGACGGGTCATGGTGTGCACCAGTTCGAAATAGGGAGAAATTTCACGCAGATCCCGTTCGCTGAATTTGCGAAGGAAATCCTGTTTTTTGAGTATATTGACGATGTTCGACATAGTGACCTCATAGCCAGAATGCCCGGGGAAATTTGCGGCTGATATGATCGGGATCAAAAAAAGGTGTTTTTAATAGGGGATTCTTGATTTGGATCAAAGAAGCTTCCTCAGTTGGATGTTAACTAACTGATAAAGACTACTTACAGGTCGGGAGCATCATGTTAACAAAATCACAGGCAAAAAACTTTTTCGTGATCGGAACGGTTCTCTGTTCGGCAGCCTTTGTGTTGCTGACCATTGATACCTTCAAACGCATTCCAAAACAAACCAATCAGGCGGAAATGACCCCTGACGTGATTCGTGGCAAGCATCTTTTTGATCGCAATAACTGCATGGGTTGTCACACCATTCTGGGTGAAGGTGCCTATTATGCACCTGAACTGACGAAGGTGTGGGAAAGACGCGGCGAGATCTTTATTAAGGCCATGCTGCGGGACCCACAGGCGATGTATCCCAATGATCGCCAGATGACGAACTATCACTTCAGCGATGAAGAGATCAATGACCTGACCGCTTTTTTAAAATGGATCGGCACAATGGATCTTAACGGCTTCCCGCCGAAACCAGATCTAGTCAAGCCGGTCAGTGCGACGGATGTTCATTTGGCGACCAGTCAGCCCGCGATTTATGGTCAGGTATGCGTGGCATGTCACACCATGAATGGCACAGGTGGAACGGTTGGTCCGGCTTTGGACGGTATCGGAAATCGTCGTGACAGTGAGTTTTTGACCGGCTGGTTGAAAGATCCATTCGCGCTTAAGAGCGATTCAAAAATGCCAAAGCTGCCATTAACGGATGAACAGATCCAGGAATTGGTTGCATATCTTTCCCAGGTGAAGTGAGGACATCATGAAATATCAAACACAAAGAATATCATACTGGTTTTTTGCCACTTGCATGCTGCTGTTTACCCTGCAGTTGATTTATGGTTTTATCATGGGCTTTGCGCACATGGGGATGGATGGCTTGCATGACATCATTCCATTCAATGCGGCCCGGGCGACGCACACCAATCTTTTGGTGGTGTGGTTACTGACAGGATTTATGGGCGCCGCCTATTACATAATCCCTGAAGAAACCGAACGCGAATTGATTTTCCCGAAGTTGGCCTATGTTCAATTAGGTGCACTGGTTACCGTGGGAGTCGTGGCGATTATTGGTTTCCACATGAATTGGTGGGAAGGGCGCAAGTTCCTGGAAATCCCTCGTCCGTTGGATTATCTGGTGGTGATTGACGTTCTGCTGTTCATCTTCCTGATTGGCGGCACCATCTGGAAAGGCCGCCGTTATACTACAACAAGTATCGTGTTGTTCCTGGGGCTTTTGATGGCGGCATTATTGTATTTGCCGGGCATGATCAATACGGATCACCAGACAATGGATTCTTACTGGCGCTGGTGGGTCGTGCATCTTTGGGTTGAAGGTGTGTGGGAACTTATCATGGGTGCGATCATGTCCTTCCTGTTGATTAAAATGACAGGTGTGGATCGTGAGATCATTGAAAAATGGCTTTATATCATCGTCGGTTTCACATTCCTTTCTGGTATCCTGGGAACAGGACATCACTACTACTACATCGGCACACCACGCTACTGGTTGTTGGTGGGCGGTCTGTTCGGTGCTTTAGAGCCGCTGGCCTTCTTGGGGTTTGCGATCTATGCCGTAGTGATGGCACGTAAGGGTGGCAAAAATCCGGAAAACAAGATGGCGATGGCCTGGACGATGGCAACGGCTATCCTGTCCTTCGTCGGCGCCGGGTTCTTGGGCTTTGCACATACACTCCCGCAAGTGAATATCTGGACACACGGAACTCTGGTGACAGCAATGCACGGTCACATGGCCTTCTGGGGTGCCTATGCGTGTCTGGTGTTGGCTTTGATCGCGTATGCGATGCCTAAGTTGACGGGCCGTAATCTGCAGGATTCCCCGATGAATGTTTTTGCCTTCTGGACATCCAATATCGGCATGACCGCGATGACTGTGGCATTTGGTATTGCGGGAATTGCGCAGGTGTATCTGGAAAGAAAAATGGGAATGGACTTCCTGGCAGTGCAAAAAGAAGTGGAAGTGCACTTCCTGGGCTTGGTTCTGGCGGCATCGCTGTTCTCGCTTGGAATTGGTGCCTATGTTTGGAACTTCATCCGTTTCGGAAAACCTGTGGGTGAGGTGAAGTAATGAGCACCTACTATCGGGAGGTCGCCAATGAAGTCGACGTCTTTACCAAGTGCTTTGAACAACAACTGCCGCTTCTGATTAAAGGGCCGACAGGGTGTGGGAAAAGTCAGCTGGTGTCCTATATGGCTGAAAAGCTGGGACGTCCTTTGGTGAAGGTGGCCTGCAATGAAGACACTAGCAGTGCGGATCTTTTGGGGCGTTTCCTGATCAAGGGTTCTGAAACTGTGTGGCAGGATGGTCCGGTCACACGGGCGGTCCGTGAAGGTGCCATCTTGTATCTGGACGAAGTCGCCGAAGCGCGCGAAGACGTGATCGTGGCCTTGCATCCGTTAACGGATCATCGCCGCGAACTTTATGTCGATCGCACGAATGAGGAGCTGATGGCGCCACCGGGTTTCATGTGTGTGGCCAGTTTTAATCCCGGCTACCAAAGAGGTTTCAAGGAACTTAAACCTTCAACACGGCAAAGATTTGTAACAATAAGCCTGTCTTATCCGGCAGCAGAGTTGGAGACTGAGATTCTGCATCGGGTGACCGAAGTTGATCTAAAAACCTGTCAGCGTCTGGTTGAAGTGGGAAATAAGATCCGCGGGCAAAGACATCTGGAGTTGAAAGAGACCGTATCAACCAGACTTCTGGTTCATGCCGCGCGTCTGTTCAAGTCCGGGTTGCCTTTGCGGCAGGCTTGTCTTTTTGGTGTAGGGCAGTGTCTTTCTGATGACAATCAAGTGCAGGAAGGACTGCGAGATTTAATTCATCTGAGTTTGTAAAGCTATGGATATCACAGAGAAGATTTACGAAGCAGCAGTGCGCTGGAAAAAGCGCCGCCAGGAAAATGAGCTGGAATCCTGCCGCTATCACCTGCAGGACTGTGACAAGGCCCTGGCTTTGGTGCTGCAGCCTTTCTTTGACGATACGATAGAGATTCATGCAGCCCGGCAATCCGGCGTGATGGGCCGGGTGGTTTATCTTCCAGAATCAATTCATTTCTTTGGAGAGCGTCATCGCAATCGGGATTTATACATCCATCAGGCGCTCTATCTGGCCGCAGCTCAAAAATTGAAAATTCACTGGCCCGAGTTGGGAAAAAATTCTTACACCCGGGCTTTGCATTTTGCCCAGAATAAATCAGCATTGCATTCCCAGATATCGGCAGTGTATCCCTCGTTCCCGGATTTTCATCAAGGACTGTTGCAGGATTTTTTTGAAAGACTGAAAATGCCTAAGACAGGGCCAGCGCGCAAGATGATACACCTGCTATCCTCGGCGGAATCAGTCACCGGTGCCGGACTTGACCCGGCCAAACTGAAGCGCAATGAACCTTTTCCCGAGGACTTGTGGCTGTTATGGGGCGGACTAAGTTCTGTGTCTAACACCACGGCATCTTTGCCCGAAAAAATGCCACCGCCGAAATCACCTCAAAAAAAAGAATCTGAAATGACCATGCAGACCCACTTTGAAAAAGAAGAGGTGGATCTGGAAAAAGAAGAGCACAATCCGGTGACGCACTCTTTTGAAAAAATGGAAACGGTGGACGAGTATCAGGGGGGCAGTCGGGTGGCCGACGGCTCGGATCAATTGCAGGAGCACAGCGATGCTTTGCAAGAGATTCAACCCCGGCACGTGACCCGGTCTGGAGAAGAGGCGGAGTCTTTCTTTAAGTCTGATTCTGCCCAAGGGCCAGCGCGGGATACTGCCGGACATAAACTGGAAAAAGGGGATGAGTTCTTTTTTTATCCGGAATGGCATTTTAAAAGAAAACAGTTGTTGCCAGATTTTTGTCGCTTGAAGGTGAGCACACCGGAACTGGGGCTTGAGGGAAAACTCAAAGCCGATCTGCTGGAAAAGCAAGGTCCTTTGATCGAGCGCTGCCGACGCCAACTGGATGAAGTGAGAAATCAAAGAAAATGGCGGGGCGGACAGTTGGATGGCACCGAGGTGGATCTGGATGCATATGTTCGTCACCTCAGTGATCTGCGCAACAAGGTGTCTTCCACAGGGCATCTTTATCAAAGTCAGTTCTTGCGTCATCGCGAACTGCAGATTTTGATCCTTCTGGATTTCAGTCTTTCAACAGATTCCTATGTGGCCAACCGTCGTGTCCTGGATATTGAAATGGAGTCGGTGGGGTTGTGGGGCTTGTTGCAGACTCAAGCTCAGGAAAACACCATTGTTGCGGGGACTTTTTCAGAAACCCGGCATCACTGTGCCTTTGAATTTTTAAAAAAACAGGATGAAAGCTGGGATCGTTATTTTGCCCGGGCCCAGAATGTGGTGCCTCGTGGATACACGCGTCTGGGGCCAGCCATACGACATGCGACAAGTTTGTTGCGCCAGTGTTCAGCTCGTCAGAAAGTTCTTTTGATTCTGACGGATGGAAAGCCCACGGACTATGATGGCTATGAAGGTCGTTATGGAATTGAGGATATGCGCAAAGCTTGTCAGGAGGCTGAAACTTTGCAGATCAGCACCAAGGCTTTTGCTATTGAAAAGGCCGCTAAACATTATTTCCCGCAGATGTTTTATTCTTACGAAATTTTATCTGATCCAACCTGCTTGCCCGAAAGTCTGATTCAAACATTGGCTCGCTTGCGACGTTAGGGGATGATCCCCGTCAGGTGGCGCTTTCATCCGGTTTTCAGACAGGATGATTTAGCTCGAATTCGTTGTTTCATTTTCAAGATAGATTTATGGCAGAACCACAAGCTAAGGAGCTTTCCGATGAAGTGGTTCGTTATTTTCTTTTTATTGATGACATCTATGCAGGCATTGGCGCTGGGACTGGCCGGAGCCTACCCCGAAGGCGGAGCGCAGGTTGAACTTCAACGACAGCACGAAATCGAAGAAGTGTCTCAAGGAGCACTGATAGGCTATGGTGTTTCGTCGTGGCTGAATCCCTCATTGAACGTGACTCAGATACATGCTGGAAGTGAAACGCGTGTTCGGACCGGTATCGGCAGTATTTCAGCCTGGTCTTCGGATTTTACTCATGTCGCTTTTTCGCCTGGATATTTTCAGGAGTCCGGAGACGAGACCATACATCTGTGCGGTGAGGCTTCTTTTGATATTCACCCAAGATGGACCCCGTATGGTCGTTTCAGTTGGGAGTCGACCGAAGTCCAAGATGCGCATTCGGAATTGATAGCAGGTGTACGGTGGAGTGGGGCCCATTTGGATGTGATTGCGGAAAGATACCTGCAAGAGGATCACGCCTGGAAGGCCGGCGTGAACTGGCGTTGGGATCAGAATATCGAGCTGAACGTCGAGGCGGCGTTGCCTCCTGCCGAACATTCGTGGGGAGTGGTGGTGATTATCCAGCCGGGTGGGGGGAGATAATCCTAAAGATCCCTCGGAAATGAGCCGACCTAAAGCGCTACATCAGGAGGTTTGTGGTGCATTTTTGGTCTTGGTTTAAGGGAATTCGTGGAAGACTTTTGGCGGTGGCCATTTTACCAGTAATCGGTTTTTCGATTTCTTCCTGGGTGGCCTTTGATGGCATCAGTCGAGTTGGAGGTTTTTTAGAAGCCGCTCACGACGAGATCATTCCTGCTACAACGGCGTTAAATCACCTGATCATTGCTCGTAACAGATATGGTTACAATATCTTTGTGGCGATGACGGTGGATGATCCCACGTTAAAAAAAGAACGTCTTACCATTGCCCGGGAGTCCATTGACGAATGGAAAACCAACTTTGCGCTTTATTCCAAGTTCCCGGCGCGCTCTGAGACGGAGCAGAAAAGTCGTCAGTATATCACCGAAAACAAGGATCACTATCTGGGGATGCTGGAAAAAGTGGTCGCACTTGTTGATAAAGGCAGCGCGGCTGAAATGATGGAAGCCCGCAATCTTCTTCTTGGGGAGATCTGGAAAATCGGCAGTGAAATTGGTAAGAACAATATTGCAATTTCCAAGACCTATGAAAAACGCGCTGAAGAAGAAGGACACGAGTCCGAACGGGTGCAAAGCAGTGTTTACTGGTGGACTGGAATCATCAACACTTCGGCCAGTTTGATCATCATCGCAATTATTCTGGTGATTTCTTCGCGTATGGCGACGGGTATTTCCACTATCGCCAATCGTCTTTCCGGTGCCAGCGGCAATGTGACATCTTCCGTGGCCCAGCTCAGCGAGGCGGGGACAACGCTGTCTCAGTCTTCCACAGAGGCGGCCGCGTCTTTGGAGGAAACTGTCGCTTCTTTGGAAGAGCTGACTTCCATGGTGCAGGTCAATTCTGATAATGCCAGACAGGCAGCTGCTGTTTCGGCGTCTTCGCGCAGTGCCGCTGAAGCTGGTGAAAGTGAAATCCGGGGCTTGATTCAATCTATGACAGAGATCTCTCAATCCTCTAAAAAGATCGAAGAGATCATTTCAGTGATTGATGATATCGCCTTCCAAACGAATCTTCTGGCATTGAATGCGGCGGTGGAAGCGGCCCGGGCCGGAGAGCAGGGAAAAGGTTTTGCAGTTGTGGCCGAAGCCGTGCGCAGTCTGGCGCAGCGAAGTGCCGTGGCGGCAAAGGACATTGCCGTATTGATCGGCACGTCTGTAGAGCAGATCGAAAGGGGCAGCAAGATTGCCTCCAATAGCGGCGTGGTGCTGGGGGGGATCGTGGAGTCCGTCAAGAAAGTTGCGGATTTAAACAACGAGATCGCAGCCGCATCCGCCGAACAAAGTGCGGGTATCCAGCAGATTGGCAAAGCCATGAATCAACTGGATCAGGCATCGCAAAGTAATGCCGCTTCGGCTGAAGAGATTGCCGCCACCAGCGGAGAGATCGGCGGGCTGGCTGAAACCACTCAACAACTGACGGTCGAGCTGAACGTGATGGTTCTGGGGGCATGACCGGGATCATTGAATAAGCAGATTGAGTTCGGGAATCTGTGACGACTTGATGTGAATCATGTTTTGCCAGCCGGGCACACCGTAATCTTCCAGCATGAAAGCGAGGAGATTATGGAGACAGTGAAGCATATTGTTGTCAGTGGGGCGATTGGAACTCTTATGGTGTCCGGAGCCTGTATCGGGATTTTCGGAGCGACTATGGGTATGTGTGGCGCCGCTATGGTTGGGATGTGGATCGCCGGAGGCTAAAAAGGGGGTTGAGAGCCCCCTTTCTTGATTGGAATCAAGGCTCCATCTATTGACACATGTTAGGTTCATGGTGACCCTGAAAAGGGCAAAGTGAGGCCTAATATGAGTACGACTTCAATGGATGCTTATCGCTATTTCTTTCCAGCTGGCTGGGTAATGGGAGTCTGGGGCGTTTTGCTGTGGATTCTGTTCCCCTGGAATCTGGTATCTTACCCGGGATTGCATCATCCTGAAATCATGTCGGGTGGATTTTTCCTTTGTTTCGTAGCGGGCTTTCTGATGACCGCTGCCCCCAAGTTCACATCCAGCTTTGAACCCGCCCGTTGGGAACAAAACCTGTCGATGGTTTTAATCCTGTCTTTGTTCGCAAGCCTTCTGCCTCAGAGCAAGACCTATTTCTATGCCGTTGTGACGGCGCTGTTTGTTTTCCTGATGGTTTACATGTTCCGTCGTTTCTTTAATCGCAAAAGCAATCCGCCGGATTCATTTCTGTTTGTCGGCGTGGGATTGGCGGCAGGATTGTTCGGCAGCGTGACTCTGCTGTTGGGACAGACTTTGGATGTTCCGGGAAATTTATATTCTTTGGCCCGCACTTTTCTGCTTCAGGCTTATGTTCTGTGTCTGGTGATGGGGGTGGGAAGTCGTTTGATTCCGGCATTGCTGGGATGGGCACCACTGCCGACAGAGGCTGCCAAAAAAACCAAATCTCGCATCGGTTTGTTTTCGCTGCTTGCCGTGTTGTTCCTGGGAAGTTTTGTCGTTGAAATATTAGTGCATGCTCGCAGTGGATTCTTGCTGCGTGCGCTGGTGATGACTTTTATCGGGCTCTGTTTTTGGAAGATTCACCGCAAACCTCAGCGCAAGGCTTTTCAAAGCTGGTTCTTATTGGGGGCTGCGTGGATGATTATACTGGGACAATGGGCGACGGTGATCGTTCCGGAGTTCCGCATTCATTTGTTACATGTGATTTTGGTTTCCGGATTAGGGCTGATGACATTTATGATCGCCACCCGCGTGAGTTTGTCCCATGGCAAACACGATATGGAGCTGGAAAAGAGCTCCAAGGGGTTGTTCCTTGGAGCCCTTTTGATGGGCTTTGCCGGGCTGACTAGGTTGTCAGCGGGCTTTGCTCCGCATATCTATCAGTCTCACCTGGTCTATGCGTCTTATACATGGATTCTGGGGCTGTTGATCTGGGGCTGGATTTTCCTGCCGAAGATGATCCGTGTGAAGTCGTAGGGTGATAGAAACGCTGGGCGGCTTCGATCTGGCGGGATTTACTGAAGGCGGAAATGCGCTTCAGGTAACCGATCACACGTGTGGCATGATCCACATCGGCGCTGTTACAACTGCTGCATTTGTATAGCGTTCTTTTGTCGATATGTTCGCAGTCATTGCAAATGGTGATTTTGATATTCACACACCAGTAGTTGCATCCGGAAAGGGCCGCAGCACGAATCAGTTTCAGGAATCCGTCGGCGCTCAGCTTTTCTTCCAGATTCAGGTGCAGAGCGGATCCGCCATCCAGATACTGCATCATTT
Organism: Bdellovibrio bacteriovorus; assembly: GCF_041888015.1. Lineage (GTDB taxonomy): Bacteria > Bdellovibrionota > Bdellovibrionia > Bdellovibrionales > Bdellovibrionaceae > Bdellovibrio. Next base: position 2,433,172 of record NZ_CP168968.1, on the reverse strand, counting down.
CTTTTCCATGCAGGTCCATTTTGTCCAGCGAGTTCACATCGTCGTTTTCCACAATATAGAAATAGGAATTGTAGCAGTCGCGGGGAACATACAGTCCTTCCTTGCGGTCCCACTGGGCATTTTTGACGCCCAGATTTTCTGCCGGAACAAACTCGGTGTTGAACATATAGCCAAATTTTTGGCGGGCGGCTTTGTTGGCATCATAGATGACTTTCAGCTTTTCGCGCACGAAGTCTTTGTAAGGGGCCTCGTTGGCGATGCTTAAGCCCGAATATTCCGCTGCTTCCACCATGCCGTTGATCCCAATGGTCAAGAATTGCTTTTCCAGAGAAATAAATCCCGCGGTATAGGCGCTGAGCAGTCCGGCCTCAAAGTATTCCTGCATGAGTTTGCGATAGGCAACCTGGTATTTCTGAACTTTTTCGACAGTGGTCAAAAGGTCCATTTTTTTCTGAACCAGACGGTTCATATTGATGGTAATGACGTTGATGGAACCTGTGGCAACTCCGCCCGCACCTAAGGAATAGCTGAAGGTGTTATCCGAGATTTCGTTGCGCAGGCGACAGCAACTGGCCAGACTGTCCGCCGAGTCACTCATATACATGAAGAAGCTGTTGCCCTCACTCAGTTCGCTGGCACACATCGCGGCAAAGTCGTTGTCGCGGGGACCTTTGTCATCAATCAGCATTGCGGCTGTGACGACTGGGAAGGTCAGGATGGCTTTCTTGCGTTCTTCATTGAACCAGGACATAAAGTGCGCCTGCAGTTTTTTGACGCTGTCCCATTGTGGTTTATCGCCACTAGGGAAAACGAAGTCTCCGAAAAGGGATTTGAAGTAGTATTCGTCATAGGCCGAAATATTCCAGAACACGGACTGATAACCACGCGCCGCTGCCGGCTGATTCAGGGCATAGACCACGTGCTGCAGGTGATTGTTGATCAGGCGGGTGTGGGTTTGCAGATAGTCGTCGCCATAGTCTTTGCGGGCGAAATGATCAAAGTACATCAGCCATTCTACCGTGGCGACAGCCCCGGCAAACTGGGCGGAAATTGCAAACACCAGATTGACGAAACAGCCACAGAAGCTTTCCAAATGTTGCGGCGCTTGGGATTCGCCCCCCAGATCTTTCAGGCCTTGCAGCAACAGAGGATACATGGAAATGGAGGCGCAATAAGGTTTCAGGGATGTTTCGTCATGAACATAGATTTCATGGCTTTCAATCTGGCGCACGTATTCCTGGCCCAGCTCGGGGCCGAAGAGTTCGGAAATCTTATTCGTCACCAAAGTGCGGTTGATCTGGATATTGATGTCTTTATTGATCTCGGCTTCCAAGGTCGCAATATTTTTCAATGTGACATTGGCATTGGCATCCAACTTAGAACCTTCGGCGGCATTCGAGGCGGCTTTATATTGTTGAACGAATTCAATCTTCTTCTGGATCTGTTCCGGTGTAAGTCGGATCATAGGGAGGTCTCCTTTGTGTTGTGTTGAAAGAGGTGGTTTAGAATCTGTTGAGTGTTCAGATCTTTGAAGATCTGATTGGTCGTGGGTGACGCCAGGCCACCCCGGGCTTGAATCCACGGGCCGGTTTTCAGGTAATCAAGATTTTCTTCCAGACGAAGTGGAACTTTCTCCAACCCGGTGTAAAGGGCCGTCTTCAGGCCGTGACTCCGCCCCAGTTGCAGGAACTCGCAAAGCTCGGATTCATGCCATTCGCCGCCCAAAAACAGCAGGCAGGAAATTCTGTGACGATACTTTTCGATCAATGATTGTAAGAGGGGGGTGGTCAGTGGAGTGCCAGTTTTTTCGGTCCACAGTTCTGGCGAATGGCAGCCCGGACATTTAAGCGGGCAGCCGCAGACATAAAGGGCCAAAGAAATGTGATGTGGAACTTCCTGGAAAACGATGTCGTACTTGTAGATGTTCATGCCCCGCTCCTGATAAAAGGATAACGAGAACTTTTATTTGAACACTACAAATCCGTGAAAAGCATGATGTAGATCACTAGCGGTAGTGGTCTAGTGTTATCGAACGGATTTCAGTATTTGAATCTGCTTGTGATTCATTTTAATGACGTCCTGCTGTTCCAGTTCTGCCAAGGTGCGTGAAAAAGTCTCGGGACGCAGTCCCAGCATCAACGCCACTTCGTGCTTCTTGCCTTCCAGGTGAACCACTGGAGTTTGTTGTTCAGACTGCAAGCGTTCCAGATAATTCAAGACACGGTCTTGTGCGGATGGGTTGCTGATATTTTCTATGACCTGATTCAGATTCGCCATCCAGCGCACCAAGGACGAAACCACCGACTGATACAGAAGAGGATGTTTGGTCAGGATATCCTGCAGGTCTTTTTTAGGAAGATAGAAGATTTCGCAGTTTTCAGAAGCCGAAGCTGTATCGGCTTGTTTCGGCTGCCCCAGCAGGCTGCCTTCGCCAAATGTTTTTCCAGGGCCGAGAAGGCCCAGGACCACCTCTTTGCCCGTAGGGGAGATTTTTGAAATTTTCACTGTGCCCTTGATGATCAGGTAAAGGCCCTTGGCTTCTTCTTCCTGTTCAAAGATGACCGTGTTTTTTGGATAGGATTTTTTTTGGATCACACCCAGAATTTGTTCTGTGACTTTTTCTTCCTGGGTGGAACAGATTGGGCAGCTGTCCACGGGATTCTTTTTCATATTCACCTCGTTATCAATTTAGCAGGAAATAGGGCGGACGTCATGTTAAAGCTTGATGTACCCACCTAAACGGATAGGATGCAAACCAGATGATACGGAGGAATTCGTGCCTAAGTTTGTATCTGCAGACGAAGCTCTCAGGGATGTTCAGTCAGGCCAGCATGTATTTATTCATACTGCGGCGGCAACACCGCAACAATTGGTAAAAGCGCTGGTACGTCGGGCTCCGGAACTTGAAAATGTGAAGATCTATGCCATTCATACGGAAGGGGATTGTTCCTACGCACTTCCCGGATATGAGAAGAGCTTTGAGGTTCATAGCTTCTTTAACGGGGCCAATCTTCGTAAGGCCCGGCCCAATATCAACTCTAGTTTCGTACCGATTTTTCTGAGCGAAGTTCCGCAGTTATTTTATCGCGGTATTGTACCTTTGGATGTGGCGTTGATTCAGGTGTCTCCTCCGGACCGTCATGGTATGTGCAGTTTGGGGCCTTCAGTGGATGTTTCCATTGCCGCGGTACGAACGGCGAAGAAGATCATTGCCCAGGTCAACCCGCGCATGCCTCGCACTTTCGGAGAATCCCAGTTCGAGTTCAATAAAATCGATTGTGTTGTTCAGGTGGATGAAGAGCTGCACGTTGTGGCGCCAGCCAATCCCGGCGATATAGAGCTGCAAATCGGTCGGAATGTCGCAAGTCTGATCGAAGACGGTGCTACTTTGCAAATGGGAATTGGAGCCATTCCAGATGCCACTTTAAGATCTTTGCATGGTCATCGTGATCTGGGCATTCATACTGAGATGTTTTCAGATGGCTTGATTGATTTATACAAAGCCGGAGCCATCACCAACCGCCTGAAGCCGCGCCTGACCGGGAAAGTGGTTTCCAGCTTCGTGATTGGTTCGCGCAAGGTGTATGACTTTATCGATGACAACCCGGATGTCATGATGATGGATGCCTGCTATACGAATGATACGCATGTGATTCGCCAGAACCCCAAGATGATCGCTATTAACAGTGCCATCGAAGTGGATTTGACCGGGCAGATCTGTGCCGACTCCATTGGCAGTCGGATCTATTCAGGTATTGGCGGGCAGATGGACTTCATGAGGGGAGCCGCTTTGTCCCCGGGAGGCAAGCCCATCATTGCTTTGCGATCCAGCTCTAAGAAGGGTGTTTCCAAGATTGTTCCGACGTTGAAACAAGGTGCAGGTGTGACGACCACCCGAGCCCACGTGCATTACGTGGTGACCGAATACGGTGTGGCACCATTGTTTGGAAAAACACTGAAAGAAAGAGCCGAGGCCTTGATTGCGATTGCTGCTCCGGAAGTGCGTGAAGAGCTAAGCCGTCAAGCCCATGCGATGCTTTTTGATGTCTAAGAAGAAAAGTTGGCAGTAGGCGGCGGGAGGCCGCTTACTGGATATCGGCGCGTTCGCGCAATTTGTCTTTGGAAAGAATGCGAATATTGCGCCCGTCAGTTTGATCGATGATGCCATCTTTTTCAAACTGTGAAAGGGTGCGAATCACGGTTTCAGGCGTGGTTCCTGCCCACTGCGCGATTTCCCGGCGTGTCCAGCTTTGATGGATGAAGTGCTCTTGCAAGAACAACAGCGCCTCAGCAATGCGCTCAGAAGCACCTTTGTCCATCTGACCCATCCATTTTTCTTCCGCCATACGCAGATCTTTTGAGATGTGCGAAAGCAGTTTCATGGCCAGGTCAGGGTGAGTTTTAAAGATACTCATAATTTCTGCTTTGGGAACAAAGCAAAGTTCACAGTCCTCCACCGCGACGGCGGAGGCATGGTAGGGCTCACTGGCAAACAAAGAGCGATACCCCAAAGTGCCGCCCGGACCGATCAAACGCAGTGTGTGTGCAGCGCCTGCAGGCGAAGTGACTTCCAACTTCACCAGTCCTTTTTGGATGGTGAAAATTCCCAGGGGATCGTTGCCGGAATAGAAAATCACCTGACCACTTTTAAAGTGGCAGGTAACACGAGCTTTTTCCATCATCAGCAACACGTCTGGAGACGAGCACAGAAGACTGTCAAAACGCGTTTCGCAGTTTTTGCACGAGTCGAGACTTGTTGGCGTTTGACCGCAATCTTTTTTCAAGGACATAGACCCCCAGCTTAGCAGAAAATTGCGGGGCCGTCATGAAAGTTTATTGAGAGAGCGTGGTGTAGCAAATGTTCGTCATTTGGACTTTCGAACAGAGGCGTATTGAGACGCTGAGCTGCATTTAATGCGTCCATACGGAAATTCCAGGGCTTGAGGCTGGCCCCATAGAGATCCTGGAACTCCTGTTCTGCGACAGCTGGCAGGGGGCTTTTCATGTCCAAACCCTCCCGGCGCTTGAAATAGCCCAAAAGGACGGCTTTCAGCGTTTTAAGCAAATGCAGAGGAAATGAGTTCATATCCGACATCAGGTACTCAAACTCGGACTTGAAAACAGCATCTGCCTTCAACATTTCTTGAATTTTTGGCAGGGCAAAGATGACAGCCAGGCGCTGGCTGAAGTGCACCTGCGCGGCGGCTTTCGCTGGATCTGCAAAGAAATGATCTGCATGGATCAAGTCGTGCACAATGAACCCTAAAACATCTCGTCCTTCTTCGACAAAATTCTGCATTTCATCTTGAGTTTGTAGCATCGAGACGCAGCGCTGCCCCTGAGTTTGTAACGACAAAACTTCAAAAGGGGTGGGAACATAGTCAAGAAGCTGCAGAGGATATTTCCCGGCCTGCCAGGCCATCAGCGACTGAGCCACGGACAGGGGAATGGAGCGCCAGCTTTGCGAACAAAAGTATGTTAAAAAATCCCCGTCGTGATCAAAACGACGCAAGGATTTGACGTTGCAAAGCGTTTCTGGAAGCTCGCGGCGCAGAAGATCCAAAAAGTCGCGTGCCCGGAAAGAGGACTGGCGAGTGGGAACTGCCAAAGGCTGATTGTGGGGGCCACCAAGGAAATCAGTAGGTCGGCGCAAAAACGAGAAAACAGCAATATATACGGCCGCGATTTCCGTATCGGACAAGGCATTGCTGCGCCAAAGATTCAGAAACGGCTGCAGACATTGGTGTGCCAGAGCACTTTGATTTTTCAAAAAACCATCATCCAGAAGGCGATGGCGGAATCGACCGACGCGTAACATAATCCCTGTTGTAGGCAATCCTTTCACGGAAGTCTAACAAATTGCTCTTTGCCCGCCGCCCCGAGTGATTGTCTTAAGTTAAGACGCTCCATTGGAAAATTTCGTTTTTATGTCGAACCTATAGCTCCACGTCAAAAACTGAAATATCCACCTTTCTTCGATATTTTGTGGGTTGATACCCTACGGGATATGAACATTGCCAAGACTCATAGTGCCGTTGTTCTGTCCTTATTGATGACATCCTGGTGGGGTGTGGGGTGCTCTCCGGCTGCAACTTTTGATACTGTTGCGGTGTCCAGTTCTGCAGCGCCAATTTCGCAGTCTTCCGCCAAATGCACGGCTCCCCAGGGCGTGTCGGGAAAGCCCGCCACAATTGAAGACGTTGTTGTCCTGCTGAACTCATTGCCTAAGCCAGTCACGGTGCGCTGCTTTTTGGAAAGCTTGGAGCGTCCTTTGAATGTCACTCTGACGAACAGTCAGATCAGTGGCCAGCCTGCAGTTGGCAATCGCAGTCCACGCATTTTTATTTTAAACGAAAAACTTTTCATGTCCGTCGTGCCAGAGGGACGGGGAAAGGACTTTCTTGAGCTGAGCTATCAGACTTCGGCAACAACATCTATCAAGGCTGAAATTGAGTTTCCGATCCTGGACCGGATTGCAAAAGGAAAGCCCTACAGCAATGTTCTTTTTAACTCGGGCACAAATTGCCGATCCTGTCATCGGGCCGAGAAGCAGGTGGGAAGCGTTGATGGTATTCCTCTGTTTGATTCCTGGGCCTATCAGCCGGACAAAGAAACCCTGGTCGATCTACAAAAATTTAAAAACGAACTGAAGGTCTGCAACTTTGATAAGGAGCCTGAAAGATGTGAAATCATCAGAGCTCTTTTAAATAATGGCGAGGTGAACACCCAAGCCTTCCCAAAAAGTATGTACTTTGACTTTTCAGTGTATTGATAGGCTGGCGGTGGGTTTGTTCGCCCTTTTTGTTGAGATTCCGTTTTTATTTGCGGTCGCACGAATTATTCTTTGCAAATACGCAGATTTCTTTTTTTAATAAGAAAACAACGATGCTCTAAAAGGATTTGGAGACTTCATGAAGAAATCGCTTCTTGTGATGATGTTGGTGGCCACTTTCGGAAAATCTCAGGCCCTGGCTGAAAATAAAATCGCCAACCCCCGATTTGATGACTACTACACAGTCAAGGAAGGGGAGTCGTTACAAAACCCGTCAGCATCGTTTTCTGATCCTTTGGCCGCAGCCCACCAGCTGCTTTCTGATTCTGAAGAATTTTTCAATGAACTTCGCAACCGTTTGTACTCGCTTTTGCAATTTGATCATCATAATGAAAACTATGGCGACGTGACGGAGCCCTACAATCGCGCAAAGCATTTTGGTGGCTGGCTGAATGATCGCCGTGATGATGTTTGTTACAACACTCGTGCAAAGGTGTTGATTCGGGATTCTGAAGGTACGGTGGATTTTTCTTCAAATGGATGCTCGGTGTCTGCCGGAAAGTGGCAAGATCCTTATGGTGATCGTTCTTATACACGAGCCAGCGACATTCAGATTGACCACTTCGTCCCTTTGAAAAACGCGTATATCAGCGGCGCCTATAAATGGAACAAAACCAAACGCTGTCTTTATGGTAACTTCCTGGGGAATGAATTCCATCTGCTGGCGGTGTATGGCAAAGAAAACGCCTCCAAAAGCGACAAGACTCCTGAAGGTTATATGCCGCCGAATCCCGCCTATCGCTGCCAGTATCTGGTGCAGTGGTTGAAGGTGAAAATGATCTGGACCTTGGGACTTACGCCGCCAGAAAAAGACCGCGTACTGGAGCTGGCTCAGGAAAATCACTGTGATGTGAATCAGTTCGTCTATAGCGCGGCTGAGTTGGCAGGGCAGCGTCAGTTCATCGCCGACAATCTGTCCCTGTGCCAATAAAAAAAGGACTGGAAATAGGTCCTGTTTTGCCTCAATTCCAGGAGCTGTTTTGCCGATAAGATTCTCATGAAAACAGTTCTTCTTCTTACATTTTTGGTGTTCGGCCCAGGAGCTGCGCATTCCCAGGAATCCTGCGGTGCCAGTTCCAAGTCCACGGTGCAGGATTTAAAAAGCCTTTGTCAGGAGCTTGATAAAAAGAATGAAGCCCATTGCCAGGTGAAGGTGCCGGCGAAAACTGAAAAAATGCCGGAAATTACTTATGGCCTTTTGGGTGCTTCCAGCAAGATGAAGGGGCTTTTTGAAAAGCTCAATGGTCTTCAGCAGGCTTTCCTGAAAGATCCGGGCGGATGTCCCGGCGGTTGTTCCAAAGTGAACTCACCTGTGGTGGAAATCAAGACAGAGCCCACGGCAACGGTGGCGGACGCATCTTGTCCGGCCTCTTATACAGTTTTACAAGTGTCAGCGGGCGAGGCTTCCAAATATGGCGTAAAGCAACTGGAAAAATCTTTCCAAAAAGCCTTCCGCTTGGTGGGGGATGAAAAGGCCTGTCAGGAAAAAGCCAGCACATTTGCCCAGGAAACTTTAATGGGTAAAAATGAATTCGGCAGCTTTCTGGAAGATCGCAAGTGCCAGTCGCCATGTTCGTATGCCTCAGTCATTCGCATGAAAACCGAAAAGCTGGGTAAAGCGGAATGTGCGGTTGTGCTGGAGCTTTCTGTGCAATGTGGGCCTCCGAAAAAAGATCGTGAGTGGAAAACCAATGCCTCTTTGACCAAAGCCTTCCGTTGTGAGGTGGCACCATGAGAAAAATTCTAGTCGTCGCAATTCTTTGTGTTTCCTCGATGGCCTTTGCAAAAGTGTGTGAGGACTCTGACAAGGGCTTGATTCCCGAGACCGCGGGAAAAATTGTTTATTCGTTGGGGGATGACAATTGTCTTGGTGACAGTTGTTATTCACAAATGATCAAAGAGTTTGACCGTTGTCTGGATTCGCAAAAACTGCTGGAGTTCGCCTGTCAAAACGGAGAAGTGCTCGAAAAAGAAATTCTGTGTTCGGCAGGCCAGGTGTGCCGCAAAGGCGCCTGTGTCAAGAAATAGCGGCTAGTGGACTCAACGCAAAATCGACATGATGATTTCCGGTTCTGTTTGGCAGAGCTTTTCGAGTCTGTTTAGTATGTTTGTATGACATACACAACAGTTGAACTTATCGGAACAATCCTCTTTGCTTTGGCCGTCATTCACACATTTATGGTGGGAAAAATTCTGGCCTGGTCTCATCACTTCCCCAAAGACTCTTTATGGAGCAATGTCTTACATTTGCTTGGAGAAATTGAAGCGGTCTTTGCGATTTGGGCGGCTTTGTTTATGGCGATCTTTATCGGCCTTGAAGGTTGGCAAAGCGCTATGGAGTATCAAACAGGCCTGAACTTCATTGAACCGTTCTTTATTTTTGCCATTATGGTGGTTTGCTCCACACGCCCGGTGTTGGCGGCGGGACGCAAGGGGATTTTGTTCGTCAGCTCTTTGATTCAAAAGATCTTTAAAACGCCAGCTGTTTTAACGGATATTTTTGTCGTGCTGATTTTAGGGCCTTTAAGTGGTAGCTTTATCACTGAGCCTGCAGCCATGACAGTTACGGCATTTATGCTTAATTCCATGCTGCAGAAAGAAACCAACAAGCTGATCTATGCGTTGATCGCAGTGCTGTTTGTGAATATCTCTATTGGTGGAGCTTTGACGCCGTTTGCGGCACCGCCAATTTTAATGGTGGCAGGGAAGTGGAATTGGGATTTTGCGTTTGTCTTCACGCACTTTGGTTGGAAAAGTGCGATTGCCGTGGTTATCAATACCTGTTTGTTGCTGGCGATCTTCCGCAAAGAACTTAAAGATGGTTGTATCACTTTACGCGAAGTTGAAACCCGTCTGGCGGGGGCTCAGGCGGCGATTCCATTCCCAGTTACAATGGTGCATTTGTTGTTCCTGACCGGGATCGTAGTGACGGCTCACTATCAAAATGCCTTTATGGGTATCTTCCTTTTGTTCTTGGGTGTGGCGGCGGTGACCCAGCGATATCAGGATACTTTGCGTTTGAAGGAAAGCTTGTTAGTTGCCATGTTCCTAGGGGGGATCATTCAGTTTGGTGCCTTCCAAAAGTGGTGGCTGGCGCCGCTTCTGGGCAGTATGAGTGACTTGCTGCTCTTTAAAGGAGCGGTGGGATTGACAGCCATTACTGATAATGCCGCTTTGACATATTTGGGATCGCAAGTTGAAGGTTTAAGTGATCCCAGCAAATATGCTCTGGTGGCCGGTGCCATCGCTGGCGGTGGTTTGACTATTATTGCCAATGCTCCCAATGCAGCGGGGTATTCGATTTTGAGTCATAAATTCCCGGGCGGGATCAAGCCTTTGAATCTGCTGATAGCGGCGTTGGTTCCTACGGGTGTTGCTATCAGTTGTTTGTGGTTGCTGTAAAAGGTCCGTCAAAATAGTACTTCGGGCTTTATAATAAGATTCTTTTTAAATTATTTTTGAAGGGGGCTAGACAAGCCCCTTTTTTCCGGGTTACGCTGAATCATCTCACAAAAGGGAGGAGGCACATTATGATGATCAATTTTATCATTAATTCGATGAATAAGTTGAATGCAATGCAAAGCCTTCTTCTGTCACAGTTCTAAGACACCTCTTTAGGCATCTTATTCTTCTGAAAAATTAGTTTTAGTTTTTACGCTCTTAAGTTTTTAAGCTCTTAAAAAGAGCAGTTATGGATTCTTTATGAATTTGTTCCGACGTTTGTTATTCGCCGAGGTCACTCCTCTGGTGAAGCTGGCTAAGACCAAGCACATCGATGAAAGTGATCTTTTGGCGCTGCCAGCAGAGCTGCACCCACAACATGTTCAGGTTGATCTGGCCAAGATCCAGTGGAGCAGCCCAAGGGCTCTGTTGTTCTCCATGATTCGGGCGCTGCGCAAGTACACGCAACCTTCTTATTTGTGGTATCTGTCCGCTTCCATGCTGGCCTTGTTATCACCCGTTCTGGTGAACCGCTTTGTGGGCATTATTTCCGCAGGCGTGACCCAGGAAACTTTGCCGACGGCTCTTGTTTACGGGGTGTTGCTGGGGTTATGCGGGTTCCTGTCCGGCCTTTGCATGCAGCATTACTTCTTCAATGGGCTTAAGGCCTATCAGGTGATGACGAATATTTTGAATGAAAAGTTGTTCCGTCACAGCTTGAAGCTCAGTCAGAAGGCCCGTCAGAAGAATCAGGTCGGCGATATCGTCAATCACATGAGCACAGACTCTGAGAACGCTTCAGACTTTGCCATGGTTCTGGGCGACTTTGTTTCAGCGACCTTCCTGATTGTGGGCGTGGTGATCATGCTCTTCTATTATATTGGCTGGTCTGCGTTGGCCGCTTTGGTGGTGCTTTTCACGCTGGCGCCATTGACCAACTATGTTGCCAAAAAATTCACTCGTTTGGATGAAGAAATGATGGCGCACCGGGATCATCGGGTGACCCTGATGACTCAGGCGATGAATGCCATCCGTGTAGTTAAGTACTTTGCCTGGGAAAAAAGTGTTTCCAGGGAAGTCACGGAAGTGCGCGAAAAAGAACTGAACAGTCGACGTCGCCTGGCCAGGGCCGAAGTGATTTCAAGTCTTGGGTATCTGGCGGTTTCGACACTGGTTTTATTTGTGGCCTTGGCGGTCCATGCCTGGCGTGGTGAAAAACTGGATGCCGCGATCATCTTCACTTGTATTTCCTTGTTCGGTTTGTTGGAAGGTCCTTTTGGGGACTTGTCCCGATTGATTTCCCGCGCGACGAACGCGATGGTGGGGGCTCGACGTATTTTGGAGTACCTGAATGAAGATCAGGTGGAGATTTCCACTCAGGAAAGATCCGATGCCGGAAGCGCTGTCGGTGTGCAGTTGCAAAATGTCAGCCTGCGCTTTGATGGGAATTCACAGGACGTGCTTTCAGATTTGAATCTGAATGTGCCAGCGGGAAGTTCCTTGGCCGTCGTGGGTCCTGTGGGTGCCGGGAAAAGTTCGTTGCTGATGAGTCTTCTGGGGGAGCTGTATCCTCGTGAAGGTCAGGTGCAGTTCACTCCGGAAATGCCTGGCCGTCCGCGTATGGCCTATGTTCCGCAAGAGGCCTACATCATCAACAGCTCTTTGTTGGAAAACTTGCAATTCGGTGAAGAGGTTTCCAAGGAAGACTTGCGCCGGGCTTTACATAACAGCTGCTTAAGCCGTGACTTGAAAGAGTGGTCCGGGGGCTTGCGCACAGAGATCGGCGAAAAAGGTGTCAATCTGTCCGGGGGACAAAAGCAGCGTGTGGCTTTGGCGCGCGCGTTCTTGCGTAAGCCGCAAGTGGTGCTTTTGGATGATCCTTTGTCAGCGGTGGATGCAGAAACTGAAAAGCTTTTGTGTGAACGTCTGATTTTTGGCGCTTGGAAGGGCACAACACGTATCGTGGTGACCCATCGTCTTGAGTTCTTGCCGAGCTTTGATCAGGTGATCTTTATTCAGAACGGCAAGATTCAGGGGCAGGGAACTTACGAGCAACTTTTGCAGAACCCGGCATTTGCAGAGTTCTATAAAGAACATGGCAAGTCGCAAGGTGAAGGCGAATCCGTCACCTCCAGCGAAATGGCGCAGGATATCTCTAATTTGCAGGAAGCCGTAGAATCCAAAAATGTGCGCGTGACTGAGGACGAGGATCGCGAGGTCGGTGCCGTGAAGGGTTCGGTTTATTGGGATTACATCAGCTCTTTGGGGGGCGATGGGAAATACACCAAACCGTTGATCCTGGGATTGCTGTTGGCGGGTGCGGTGGCCGCCACTTTGTTGCCATTGGCCCAAAAGGCTTGGCTTTCCTATTTCTCAGATCGTCAGAATGAATGGGTGGCTCTGACCGCGATTGGAATTTATGGTTTGATTGGTGTCGCTGTTCTGGTGGGTTCGTTGGTGAATCACTTGTTCTGGCTGGATCGTGGAATTCGGGCTGGTAAGAACATGCATGATAAGATGCTTAAAAGCGTTTTGTCGTCGCCGGTTCGCTTCTTTGATTCGACGCCGGTCGGGCGTATCATCCAGCGGTTCTCTCGTGATGTGGAATCGGTGGATGTGTATTTGCAATGGAGTTTCGATTCGGCTGTTCACTGTGCCTTGCAGGTGATTGTGTCCATGGTACTGATTCTGACTTTGATGCCTTTGATGGTCGTGGTGATTCTGCCAGTGATGGTTTTGTACTATGTGCTGCAAAAAGACTATCGTCGTCCGGCCCGTGAAGTGAAGCGTTTTGACAGTGTGGCCAGGTCCCCTCGTTATGCCCATTTCAAAGAAAGCTTACAGGGCTTGGTGGTGATTCGCAGCTTTAATAAAGCTCCGTGGTTCATGGATAATTTCTATGCGAAGCTAGCGCACAGCAATCGCATGTTCCATGCCCACTACCTGATCAATCGCTGGTTCTCATCACGCATTCCGCTGATTGGTGGGGTGATTTCAATGAGCACCACGATTGGCGTCAGCTTGTCCGCTTATGCTGGGGTGATGGACGCGGGAACGGCAGGTCTGGTGACGTTGTATTCACTTTCATTCTGGGGATTCCTGAACTGGGGGGTCCGAGTGTTTGCGGATATTGAGTCGCGTATGACTTCGATTGAACGCTTGAAGTACTTCTCAAATCTTCCGGCGGAGCAGTCCGTGCTGAAAGCTCCGTCAGAACCTTTGCGTCCGACCTGGCCAGAGCGTGGAGAAATCGTGGTCCAGAATCTGAAAGTGCGTTACGCGTCCCATCTGCCGTTGGTTTTGAAGGGCATCACTTTCAAGGTCGAAGCGGGAAGTCGCGTGGGTATTATCGGTCGCACGGGCTCGGGAAAAAGCACCTTCTTCCAGTCGTTGTTCCGCTTCATTGAAGCGGAAGAAGGGCTTATAGCGATTGACGGAGTGGACATTGCCAGCGTGCCGTTGGAAAGGTTGCGCCGAAGCCTGGCCATCATTCCGCAGGATCCGACCTTGTTCATGGGCACGATCCGCAACAACTTGGATCGTTATAACGAGTACACGGATGAGGAAGTCATCGGCGCTTTGAAACATGCCTCTATGTGGGGATATGTTTCCAGCTTGCCGAAGGGACTGGCTTCCGAAGTTTCAGAGGGTGGTTTAAATCTGAGCCAGGGGCAACGCCAACTGCTGTGTCTGGCCCGGGCTCTTTTGACGAAGGCCCGAGTGATTGTGATGGATGAGGCCACAGCCAGCGTCGATGTGCAAACCGATGCGTTGTTGCAGAAGGTGATACGATCCTCTTTTGCCGGGGTGACGATGTTGATCATCGCCCATCGTCTGGGAACAATCGAGGACTGTGATCAGATCGTGGAAATTCTGGCCGGGGAGGTGAAGTCCATTCGCCGACCCACCGAGTTTTCCAAAGAGGAAATTGAAGAAAGTCTTGTGTAAATCAGAAGGCCATGCAGGACCTAAATCCCTGCATGGTACTTTTGAAGTCTCAAGTTGAGACGGATAAGTGAGATGGCAGTAACAATACGCGATTTTTTATCTTCCATTTGGGGAGTGTAATTAAAAAACCATTAAAATGTTCCGATACTTAGTACATGGGACTAAAAGGAACGTTTACTGCACTCCTTATCATTTTCGGCTTCGAGGCAGCCCACGCGGCACCTGCAGCCTTAACCTATCAAGGCCGTATCGTCAAAAGTAACGGGCAACCGCTGGAATATGCGGCTGTCGCGTTCGAGTTTACGGTTTTGGCTCCGAACAAGACCTGCGTTTTGTATCGAGAGCAGCTCAATAACGTCAACATGGTGAATTCAGGCGGGGTCTTCGACGTCAAAATCGGAAGTGCGCACAACTATCCCGGGGGAAATAATCCGAGTTTCACCATTTTAGATGCGTTCAACAATGCTTTGCCTTTGGTGTGTGATGGGAATTCTCCTTACAACCCAGGCCTGACCGATGGCCGCTTCCTGCGTGTACGTTTCTATGATGGCGCTCAGTGGAACACGATTTCACCTGACAGTGAGATTCGCACCGTTCCTTTTTCTGGTTTCGCGGCTTCCGCGGCGAAGTTGGGCTCTAATGTCGCTTCTGACTTTGTCATGAAAACCGAAGTGAACGGAAACTTGAGTTGTGACTCAGGCAGCTTCCTGACCTGGGATGCGATCAACAAGGAATTTGGTTGTGCGGCCGTGGCGGGAGCCAGCGGCGGCACCGTCAAAACTGTGACTGCCTCCGCGGGAAGCAATCCGTATTTGACGGTCTCAGCAGACACCGTGAATCCTATGATCACTTTGAATGTCGGCACAACTTCAGGAACAGTGGCAGCCGGGGATGATGCGCGATTTACGAATGCCCGGACTCCGTCAGGAACCGCGGGTGGTGCTTTGTCCGGCACTTATCCTAATCCGGGTTTGGCCGACAATGCAGTGACCACAGCAAAGATTGCCGATCAGGCGATTTCGACGGCAAAACTTTTTGCAAATCCGGGCATCAACCGTCTTGTGAAAACCGATTCTGCGACGGGTGATACACTGGAGCCGTTCTATTGTTCTGCGGGCCAGGTGATGGTCTGGAATGCCGGAACAGGCTGGACTTGTGCCAATCAAACCTCGTTGGCGGTGGGGTCTGCTTCTGTGTCAGCCAACTTCACAGGAAGTCTTGTGGGGGATGTCACGGGCACACAAGGTGCCACGGTGGTTGAAAAAATCAAAGGCTATGATCTGGACTTCACAGCAGCGCCAACCACAGGTCAGGTGTTGAAGTTCAATGCCTCGGGGAAATGGGTTCCTTCCAATGACAGTAATGCCGGCGGTACGGTGACGAATGTTTCTGCCACCGCACCTTTGTCTGTTACCAATGGTGGAACGACACCGCAGATTTCTATCACCAAAGCGGATAACTCCACCGACGGTTATTTGTCAGCCAGTGACTGGATTGTCTTTAACGGAAAACAAAATGCTCTGGGTTTCACTCCGCTAAATCCCGCAAATAATCTGAGCGAATTGACCGCGACGGCAGCAACGGCGCGAACCAACTTGGGGCTGGGAACTGCGGCGGTGAAAAACGCCCCGGCGGCTGGTGATGCTGCGGCCACGGAAGTGGTCTTGGGCAATGACACTCGTTTAACAAATTCCCGTGCTCCCTCCGGAGCCGCTGGTGGGGATTTGAGTGGCACTTATCCAAGTCCTACGTTGGCAGCGATTGGTGCCGGTGGTACGGGCACTAAGATCACTTACGACACCAAAGGACGTGTGACGGCAGCGACGGGACTAGCGGCAGGTGACATTCCTAATCTGGATTGGTCAAAAATCACTTCCGGCAAACCCACCACGCTTTCGGGTTATGGAATCACGGACGCATTGGTTTCCAATGCCGGAGGTTCACCAAGTATTCAGTCAGGCACGGATGCGGCCAAACCGGCTTCTCCGGCAGCAGGGGCGATCTATTTTGCTTCGGACACAAAGATTATCTATCAGTACAACTCAGGGGCCTGGGTGGCCATTGCTTCTTCGGCAGGGGCAGGTGGGACGATCACTTCTTTAACCGGGGATGTGACCGCCTCTGGTAACGGAGCTGTCAGTGCGACGGTGAATTCCGTGGGTGGTTCTTCCGCGGCCAATGTGAATACGGCGACACTGGCGGCAAATGCCGCGACAAATTTGAATACGGCCAGCACGATCGTGAAACGGGATGTTTCCGGTAATTTTGCCGCCGGCGCTATAAGCGCGGGATCTGTGGTGTTGCGTGATTCAGGTTCTAACACGGTGACCTTGCAGGCTCCGACGACCGTGACGACTTCTTATGTTCTTAAGTTCCCGGCCGCCGTGGGCGGTGCCAATCAAGTTCTGATGACGGATGCCAGTGGCAACTTATCATGGACAACTCCGGCTGTGACCTCCGGTGTGGCCGTGACGTCTCCGATTGTGAATTCCGGAACAGCCAGCGCACCGAACATCGGCATTCAGGTGGCTAACGGGACTCAGAACGGCTATCTGTCCTCTGCGGACTGGACGACTTTCAATAATAAACTTTCTGCGACACTGGCTCCGGGCAATATCCGTGTGGGTAATGCATCCAGCGTGGCCACAGCTGTGGCGCCTTCAGGTGATGTGAGCATGACCAATGCGGGCGCGTTCACGGTGACCAAAGTTCAAGGAACGGCGGTCAGTGCCACAGCGCCTACGGCAGCAGGGCAGGTGCTTCGCTATAACGGCACGACCCAATATGCACCGTCCTTCCTGCAACTGGGGGATTTGCGTTCAACGATCACCCCTTTTGGTGGTGTGTTTGCCAGCACGGCGTGCTCAGCTTCTCAGACGATGTATTATAATGCCGCGACCGACACGTTCCTGTGTCAGTCGATCTCTGTGACCGCGGCTAACTTTGCCAACCAGGCGCAGAACTCATTCTTTGCGGGACCGGCGTCGGGTGGTGCGGGCGCTCCGGCGTTCCGTGCGATTGCCTCGGCAGATCTGCCAACTGTCGGCACGGCAGGAACTTATCGTTCGGTTACGACGGATGCCTATGGTCGTGTGACGGCGGGAACAAATCCCACAACGGCTGCAGGGTATGGACTTACGGATGTCTTTGTGAATGGTGGAAACAACTTTGGTGCGGACGCCACCTTGGGGACCAACTCCGCCAACTCGTTGATTTTGGAAACGAATGGCGCCGCAAGAATGACAGTGGATAGCGCGGGCCGGATTGGCATTGGTCAAAGCCCGACGACTGACGGGATGTTGACGATCAAAGCAGATGCGACGACGGTGGCTTCTCTAAAATTGGATAGTGTTGCCTCCGGAATCCCTTCGATAGATATGCTTCGCAACGGCAGTTGGATGGGAACGCTGGGGTATAGCAGCGGCGGATCCAATGACCTGTTCGTCAGCAACGGTGTCAACGGAGCCATCATCTTTGATACCAATAATGTCGAAAAAGTCAGAATCTCTGCCACAGGTTACTTGGGTGTTGGGACAAATGCCCCAGGCTCTACTCTGCACGTTCGTCAGAAGGTGTCAGAGGCTCCATTTAAAGTCTCCAAAGCTGATGGGACCGATATTATGTCGGTGGACTGGGCGGGACGAATCACGATGGATACAAATTCCAACTCAACAGTGCCAATGCTGACTATCGGAAATGGAAACTTCGGGGGTCGGTTGTTGGTTTTGAATGGCAAGACCGGCAACACTTCAAACTTGTTAGAAATTAAGCACAACAGTGTTGATCGCATGGTGGTCACTTATGATGGAAAAGTGGGTATTGGCAATGCGGCACCCAGCGAGGCTTTAGAAGTCACTGGCAATATCAAGGCCGCGTCCTATCTTTACACCTCAGACGCTCGTCTGAAAAAAGACGTAGTGACCCTGCCTCAGGCCCTGGAAAAACTTCTGAAACTTCGTGGGGTGAACTTCGTTTGGAAGAACAACGAAGAAAAAACCGTCGGTTTCATCGCACAGGAAGTCGAAGCTGTGTATCCGGATCTTGTGAAGACGGACAAGGTTTCTGGCTATAAATCAGTTCAGTACGGCAATATCACGGCCATTTTGGTTGAAGCTCTTAAGCAGGAACATGCCGAGCGCCTGGCGGACAAAGAACTTTGTCAAAGCCAGATTGCCACGGTGTCTCGCGGACTGGCCAGTGTTCAGCAAAACTCTGAGGTTCGCATGCAGCAGCTTGAGAAAGAAAACCAGGATCTGAAGCAGCGCTTGGAACGTTTGGAACAGGCCCTTTTGAAGGGGAAATAAACCTGTGAGGTATTTAGGGAAGATTTTTTTCATTCTGATCACGGCGCCATTGCTTTTGGCGTTGAACACCCAGGACACCGGGCACAGGGTGAATCGTTCCACAACCAAAGCTATCAACGCTCACAATGTCTGTAAGAAAGTGATTAATGCCAACGTCGCAAAGGACTTTTTCGTCCCGACGAAAACAGCGGCAGAATGGACTTCTTTTCGCTCGAACCTGCCAGCCAGTGTGACCTTGGGAAGCTGCACCTCGTGCCTGGATATTCTTAACAGCAACGGTTCTGAAGGTGATGGCGTTTACTATGTGGACCCCACGGGCAGTTCGCCGTTTCCAGTCTATTGTGATATGACCACCGATGGAGGTGGCTGGACGCGGCTGTTCCGTCATAATATCGCGGGCGGATATTTCGCTGATGCTGCCGATGCATTGACTAAGAATGCCACAACACCGACGGCGAATTTGCATTCGATTTTAAACCGTATTGATAATTTTAAAACTTCCGGCAATCGTTATCACTTCCGTTTAACCTGGCCGGGCGAACCGCTTAAAAATATCTGGTTCCAGACAACCAATCCCACAGCGGATGTGAATGTGGCAGGATATGCATCTGAATTTGTGCAAGGGTATTCCAACTATTGGAGCGGTTTGGAGTTGTCTAATGGAACTCACGGTCCGGCTTCCACATCCGCGTTTCTGGATGGATCGGTCAATCATGGCAACTGGTATTATGGAGTAGGAACCTACGCCAGTTGGGGTACGACTCCGTCAGGAATTCCGGCATCAGATGTTCTGGGTTCCAGTCACGGGGTTCCCGAAGTGAACCTGTGGATTCGCGAGGATAATACACACACGGTTTATCAATCCTGCAAAGCGATTCTGGCGGCGGGCGCTTCCAAAGGAGATGGGATTTATACGATTGACATTGATGGCGCCGGTGCCACAGCCCCTTATGAGGTCTTCTGTGACATGACGACTTCCGGCGGAGGCTGGACACTGGTGGCTTATTCCAATGGCTCTGTGACGGCAAGCACGCCCAATGACTTTTTTGTGAACACTTATAATCTGGCCCTGTCGGGAAGACATATTTTGAATCAGCAATCCTCGATCAACGCGGAAGCCTTTTCGATTGCAGTCAACACCACGGATGCGATGTTTGTATCGCCGTCGTATAATAGCGGTGCCCCGATCATTGATCTGGCCGGAGGCAACTGGAATTATAACACCACGAAATGCACCGGTAATTTACGCCACACCAGTCGTACTGCCGGGTGTGCCGGGCAAACTGCGAATGATCACTTTGATAGTTCCGATGCATTGAATATCGCATTTAATTCCGGTAACGAGGGGATTGTGCCTGCGTATAAAGCCACGGAAGTCTGCTACAGTGGCAAGGGTTCGTGTAACTTTAAGTTCTTCTTACGATAAAGATGTGAAGGAAACAGCTTGTGAAAAGAAAACTGCTTTGGACATCTTTGCTGACACCGTTTCTGCTGGGAATAAACACCCTCAGCGACGGGTACCGCATTCCCAAGGGAAGCTCTCTGCGTTTGTATCTTCCTTATGGAGCGCAGGGGTCTTGCTATAATATTCAGAACAATCATGCCTCCAGTGACTTATTCGTCCCCACAAAAACCAGCACGGAATGGACCGCGTTTACGGGTGCCAGTAAGCCTGCTTTTATTGTCGCGACCCAGTGCTATCCAAAATCCTGCAAGGAAATCAAAGAAACTTTAAGCAGTCCGGCAGATGGCGTTTATACTATTGATTCAGACGGACTTACGGGAAATGCCTCTTATCAAGCCTATTGTGACATGACCACAGACGGTGGGGGATGGACCCGGATCTTTCGCCACAATACGGCCGGGGGATATTTTGCAAGTACTGCCGATGCGCTTAGCAAGAATACGGCAGCTCCGACCGGGAATCTTTATTCTGTGTTGAACAAGATTCCTGACTTTGTCGCCGGTGGTAAATATCGCTTCCGACAGACCTGGCCCGGGTATTCACAAAAAAATATCTGGTTGCAGTCCACGAATCCTCTTAGTGACGTTGTAGTCAGCGGATGGACACCGATTATGGCAACGGCGATCACGGATCGTTGGGGGGGGCTGGAACTGGGGAACGGAACTCACGGACCGACGAATAGTAATCAGTCTTTATTGGATGGTTCAATACAGTTCACGGATTGGTGGTATGCCGTGGGTTCAACAGTGGCCTATGGAACTCCAGCGGGGATTCCGGCGGCAAGCTCGATGCTGGGCACAGGGGCAGGCGTCGCGGAAGTGAATCTGTGGATTAAAGAGGACGATACTGTGGCAACCTATAATTCCTGTAAGCATATTCTTGATAGCGGGGCGTCCATTGGTTCAGGTCTTTATATGATTAACCCCGGTGGTGGCGGCAGTGTTCCGGTCTATTGTGATATGACCACGGATGGCGGCGGCTGGACGCGCATTTTGAATCATAACTTTTCTGACGGGGTCTTTGCCAGTGTGGCCGAGGCATTGAACTACAACTCCTCCGCTCCGTTGGCAGCCCGGTATTCCATCATGGGACGAGTGGGTGGTTTTTATCGTTCAGGAAAGTTAGAGCTAAGAATCAACTGGCCGGGTTCAGGCAGTACACTTCGCAACTGGTGGACTCAAACCAGTAACTTTACCGCAGATCCGATTGCGGGTTACACGGCGGTGGCTGTGGAATGTACGACAAATTACTGGGGTGGACTTGAATACAATGGCGCTTCCAATATGGCACTGTCTGATGGGTCGGTCAGCCATTCGAATTGGTTCTATGCGGTGGGGATGATGGCGGCTGCAGGTTACGGAACTCCGGCAGGGATTCCCGCATGTGAAACTGTGACCGGAGCGGGAGTCATTGGTGTTCCTCGTGTGGAACTTTGGGTAAAATAATTCAATACCAAATTCAGAAATAAAAAAAGGGAACCCGAAGGTTCCCTTTATCACATTCTTGCGGTGAAGCAGGAATTAGTGACCAGCAGGAGCTGTTGCAGGTGCAGCAGGAGCTGCAGCCGCTGCAGGAGCAGCTTCTTTAGTGTGTTTTTTCTTAGCAGCTTTTTTCTCAACTTTAGCAGTTTCAGCAGCAGGAGCGGCTGGAGCAGTTGTTGTAGCAGGAGCTGTTTCGTTAGCGTGAGCAACAACACCAGCAAAAGCGATAGACATCAAGATAGAAGCAAATTTCATAGTAACCTCCTAATGGTTCTTTGTGAGCTTCAATTGCGGAACAAAGAAAGCCTAACAAAGGAGGTTAAAACCCTAATTAAAAACAGATTAAATGTTTTTAATTTCAAACATAAATTTCGCGCCGGACCCCGAGTGATTTTCAGCACTTAGGCGGGCGTTGTGGAGGATGGCGATTTTTTGTGCAATCGCCAGTCCCAGACCAAAGCCCTTAACCCGGGTTTCCATATTAGACCCGCGCGAGAAGCGCTCGAAAATCAGCGGCAGTTGTTCAACGGGAATACCGGGGCCGTTGTCTTCGACAATCAGTGCGGAGGTCTCTGTGGTGTGGTGAAGCGTGATGGAAACCACTTCGTTATTGGGTGAATACTTGATGGCATTTTCCACGATGTTCACGATGAGATTTTCCAGCAGATCATTGTCCCCGCGAATCAGGCGGTGGTCTTCACCGGGCTCATTGTTGATGGTGACTTTCAGTTTGATGTTTTTGGATTTAGCCAGTTTCTCACAACGAGCCAGAGCTCCGAAGACCAACTCGTCAAAATTCAGGTCCTGCAGATTCATGGCCCCAATCCCGGCATCCACGCGTGCTAGCAGCAGCATTTCCTGAACGATGCTGGAAAGACTGTCCACTTCCTGCAAAGCACTTTTAATGAACTGATCGACATCACGATGTTCGGTTTTTTGCAGCAGTTCCAGCTCGCCCCGTATGATGGTTAGCGGAGTCAGCAACTGATGAGAAGCATCCGCGACGAAGCGTTCCTGGCTCATAAACGCCTGTTGAATACGATCCAGCATTTCATTCAAGGTCAGGGACAGTTGCTTGATCTCGTCATTGGCGTGAGGCACCGGAACTCTTTTGGACAGCTCGCTGGCTTTGATCTCTTTGGTGATGTGAATGATGTTGTTCACCGGCTTTAAGGCCCGCGCAGATAGAAACAAGCCGCCAAAGGTGGCGACAATCAAAACCATCGGAATACCCAACTGCATCAGGGTCAGTCGTTTTTGGATCTGTGTTTCCAGCAGGGTCATGGGTACAGCGATTTGCAACAGCAACTGCGGTTTGGCGGCATTGTCCAAGGGGAACGAAATCAGGCGATAGGAATCTGCTTCGGCGGACGGGATGTTGCGAATATGCTCGATGGTGCGATAGGTGGCTTCTTCGCCTTTCCAGATCCGTTCAAAGTCCTTTTTGTAAGGTGGGTTGAATTCGCCAAAGTTTCCAACCCGGGCCAGCACCGCGCCCGAACTATGGCGGACCTGAATCAGCGCCGTTCCCAAGGGGAAGGGTAAAATCTTTCCATGATCCAGTCGCAACGGCGGGAAGCTTAAATCCCCTTTGATGCCGATCTCGATCCCGTCGGACACGTCCACGCAGTAGTTAAAGAGTGCATCGTCAAAGTCCTGCTGAAGATTATCAATCATCATTTGGAACAGGAACATATTAAAGAACACCGTCGTCGTCCCGAAGATCAGAACAAAGATCAACGACAGGCGCAGACGAATACTGAAACTGGAAAGAAAATTACGAATTTTCTTTAAGAACATAGCCGGTGCCCACCACAGTGTGAATCAGACGTTTTGGGAAAGGAGCATCGATTTTTTTGCGCAACAGATTGATGTACACATCAATCACGTTGCTTTCAGAATCAAAATGAATATCCCAAACATGTTCAGCGATGGAAACACGACCCAAAGGACGCTCGGGATTTCTCATGAAGTATTCCAACAGCGCGAACTCTTTTGAGGTCAAAGAAATATCCTGGGATGCTCTGCGGGCTTTGCGCTGAATCAGATCCAGTTCCAGATCGGCATATTTTAAAATATTAGTGGCGCTGCCTCCATTGGCCGGGGTTTTACGGCGTAAAAGAGCGCGCACGCGGGCGTGAAGTTCGTCAAAAGAATACGGTTTCGTCAGATAGTCGTCAGCCCCGGCGTCAAGACCGTGAACTTTGTCTTTGGTGGTGGAAAGAGCGGTCAGCATCAGGATGGGGCCTTCAAACCCATCGCGGCGAATATGGCGGGCAGTATCGATGCCACTTTGATCCGGCAGCATCACATCCAGAATCACCAGATCATAATCGCCCTGGGCCAGATAGGATTCAGCCGCAGATCCGCTTTCGGCAAGATCAACAGCATAGCCGACCTCATTCAAGCCCTGCTTCAGGAAGTTCGCCATCTTTACTTGATCTTCAACGACTAGAATCCGCATGTTCTACGGGCCCTTTCTGATCTTGTTTTTCCTTCATGAAATAATAATCCAGAATACTCATCAAGGATTTGTATTTCATGGCCAATTGTTTTTTGTGCTCGGTGCTTTCGCCGCGAACAAGGCGTTGGTAGTTGCCTTCCCAATCCAGAGGTTGATCATTTTCTGCTTTGCCGGACGTCAGGACGCCGCCTGTGCGATCCACAATCAGGCCCGAGTTATTGACGGCGAAGTCATCAGTCTTGTCAAATAGGTCACGGCCCAGCGAATAGTACGGTGTTTCTGACAAGGCCAGATTGTACAGGGTTGGGGGAATGTCTGATTGTGAGCCAAAGGCTTCAGGGGCCATTTTCTTTCTGATGGCGTCTGGCAGGTATAGATAGAAGGGCACAGAGCCTTTTTGCAGCAGCTCCTGCTCGGTGAAATTCACAATCCAGAAGGTGTGATCTCCGGTGACGGCCACGATCACTTTATCTTTCAGCGGGGAACTCTTCAGCTTGGTCATGAATTCGGCCAGCTTGTCCGAGGAATAGCGATATGTCTTAAAACGCTTTTCGGCCAACGAAGCATCGCCAATCAACCGGCTTTTGAGTTCTGCCGGTGCATTCAAGGAGGGGGCCTGGTAAGTGCTCGGCAACTGATACGGCGGATGGTTTGTGGTGGTCATGGTCAGCAGGAACTGCGGATCTTTGGCTTCAGACAAGGTCTTTAGCACATAGTCGAAAAGGTCTTCATCATAGATGCCCCAGTCATGCTTTTCCTTGATTCCGCCGAGGCCTTCGGCGATTTCATTTTCACCATCTACGGCATCGAAGCCCTGTTGGAAGGCGAACTTGTTCACCTCGCGCCAGCCGGGATTGCCACCATAAAGGAAGCGGGCTTTGTAACCGGCACGTTTAAACACTCTTGCGGGGCTTGAGCGGAAAGGCACCTGCAGGTAACTACTTTCAGTCAGGAACTCGCTGATCGGTCTTTGCGGCGAACCAATCATCAGGCAGCTGAGACTGCCGATTGTGGCATTGGTGCTGGACAGGAAGTGGGTCAGGTAGGTGTCTTGCTGAAGATGTTTTTCAAAATCGCCAAGCAGATTGAACTCCGGCTGATTGTAGTTAAACCAGTACGCCCCCATGGACTCCATCACCAAAAGCAAAACATGCGGGCGCGTTTTTTCGGCCCAGACATTTTTCGGAGTCACTTTTTTCATCAGTTGCAGGGGATCTGCCGGAACTTGATCTTCAGAAATTTGATAGAAGTCCGCAAAGGCCTTGCGATAGTTTTCACCATAGCCGTAATGACGAAGGTTGCTGTCCCACTTGGAGCTTTGTTGGGATTTTAATTCAATCGCCCGGGTCAAAGCGCGCACACCGTTGAAGCTCAGGTGATTGACGAAAATGCTTTTGGAAATTCCGGTGTCCATTTCGCTTAACGGGAACAGTGCCAAGGAACCACGGGCACCGATGCCGTTAAGGACGAACAGCACAAAAAAGAACAGAACAAAAACGGGGTACGAAATTGTCTTCACTCTGGACGGGAGCCACTCTCGCCCTTGAGTGAAATTGATCTTAAGCCCTTTCCACAGCAGATAGGTGAAAAGGCCCAATCCCAGGAAGATCCAGATCACCGGATAGTTGCTCCACATGGTTTTTGTCAGCGCCCAGGTGTCGTCTTCAAAGTATCCAAAGATCAAGACGTTGATGCGATCCTGATAGAAGCTGTAAAAACCGAAATCCACTGCAGAAAAAAACATCACGATGAAAAGCATCACGGTGTAGTACGGGATCAGAAAGCGCGAAAAACGGGAAAACAGGGGGTTCAGGACTGGGGTAAAGCCCTTCCAGAAGGCGAAGAGACTGAACACCAACAACAGCAGCAGGGGAATGGCATTGATATAAAACAAGATGGTGCCATCAAAGCGTGAACCCAGGATGAAGGCTTTAAAAACATCCCCGGAAAGCTGGGACAGCTCGCGGGAATCCCCGAAAGTCAGCATAAAAGCCCAGCGCCACAGGAAACCAATGAAAAGGAAAACGACATTCACGATCAGAATGCGTTTAAGATAAAGCCACGACTGATTGAACCATTGAGCACGAACGTTTTTCATTGAGGAAGTGAAAGTCTCACTTCCCGGGCTTAGGATCAATCTGGAATTGTACCGAAATCCCATTTTTGATTAGGGTCTGCAGGGGGCTGGAAGTCGCCACCCTTGCCACCTTGAGCGGCTTCAACAGATTTAATCCGTTTTTCACCATCGGCGGTGATGGAAACCGGCGGGCCACCGGGTTTGCGGGACTTTTCCAGCAGCTTCAAGGTTGCGCCATATTGCGGCAAAGAGCGGGGTAAAGTGTAGGCTCCCTTGGCCTTGTCGCCATCAAAAAAGACTTCAACTTCTTCAGAGATTTCACGCACGACGCGTACTTTGGCGGAAAAGCTCTCTGACTTTTCGGATTCGGCCTCTTGCTCATAGATCGAGGTGTTGATCTTCTTACTTTGGGCCTGTGCATCACCCGTGAGAAACAGAATCATGATGAAACTCAGCATTGTATTTCCCCTTTCTCAATATAATGCACCTCCTTTTGTTGCCGCGCAATAGGCCTTATGCTAGGGTTTGTGGCATCTAACGAGGAGACCTTATGAATTTGGGTTGGACTGAAATTCTTCTTATTGGCGGTATCGCCTTGCTTCTTTTTGGGCCAAGCAAACTTCCCAATTTGGGACGTTCTTTGGGTGAATCCATTCGCGGCTTCAAAAAAGGTCTGAATGAAGACCCAAGCGAAGAGCGCGAAGCAAAACAACAGATCTCTCAGAATCAGCAAAAGCCGATGAATGAGCAGGCTCAGACTCAGACTGAAGAGAAAAAAGACTCTCACAAGCAGTCATGAGCTCTTCCAAAATCGCTCTGACTCAGACTGTGCAAAAGGGAGGCTGTGCTGCGAAAGTGGCCGCTTCCGAGCTTAGAAGTATTTTGCAACAGGTGAAGTTTCCTGCAGCCCACCCAGCCTTAATGGTTGATGGCGGGCTGTTTGACGATGCTGCGATTTACAAAGTGAACGATGAGATCGCTCTCGTTCAAACTCTTGATTTCTTCACTCCTATTGTCGACACCCCGAAACTTTTTGGTGAAATTGCCGCGGCAAATGCTTTGAGCGATGTGTATGCCATGGGCGGAAAACCCAAGACGGCCATGGGGATTTTGGCGTTTCCGATTGCGACAATGCCTTCGGAAGTCATTGTTGATGTCATGCAAGGGGCCAGCGACAAAATCGCCGAAGCCGATGCCAACTTTGTTGGTGGGCATTCCATTGATGATGACACCTTGAAGTTCGGCTTGTCTGTGACCGGCTTCGTGAATCCGCAATATGTTTGGTCCAATGCCGGGGCACGTCCCGGGGATCATCTGATTCTGACCAAGCCCCTGGGAACCGGGACTTTGACGGCGGGATTAAAGCGCCAGGAAGTCAAAGAAGAAGACATCATGGAAGCTTTAGTCAGCATGGCCACAGTCAATAATGCTGTGGACTATATGACTCCGCATTTGCAAAAAGAGGTTCATGCCGCAACGGATATCACGGGCTTTGGCCTGTCCGGGCACTCGATGCAACTGGCAAAAGCGAGCGAAGTCAGCCTGCGTATTTCTGTTGGTAAGCTGCCTCGGTTTGCCAAGGCCTTGTCCTTCCTGGAAAAAGGCTTTCTGACCAAAGCACACCGATCCAACGCCCAGTACACCGAAAAAGATGTGAGTTTTATCCAGGTCGATGACCTTCATAAACTTTTGACCCATGACCCTCAGACAAGCGGGGGGCTGTTGTTGTCTGTGTCCGCAGCGGTGAGTGGGGAAATGGTTCAGGCCTTGCGTGCCAAGTTTAAATCTGCTGAGATCATTGGAGAGGTTTTGCCTCTGCAGGATAAAGCGGTGATTTTTGAGTCTTAAGAATATCAAACCTGATCAAATCAAAGAACTTTTTGCCCGGAACATTCCGTTTGTGGATGTGCGGGCTCCCGTGGAATTTCACCAGGGCAGTTTGCCGGGTGCTGTGAACATGCCCATCATGAATGATGAAGAGCGTGCCAGTGTCGGGAGCACCTACAAGCGGGAAGGCCAGGAAGCAGCTGTAAAGCTGGGTCATGAACTGGTTTCAGGCGCTGTCAAAGAGGAGCGGGTGGAAGCCTGGAAGGCCTTTTTTGAACAGCACCCACAGGCGATTTTGTATTGTTTCCGCGGAGGCAAACGATCGCAGATCACCCAGCAATGGTTGCGGGAAGCTGGCCTTTCTGTGCCGTTGATCACCGGGGGCTACAAGGCTGTTCGGTCCTATCTGATGAAACAAATCGAAGAGTTTTCAGTCCGCCATGAGATGATTGCTTTGTCGGGGCCGACGGGCAGTGGGAAAACTCATCTGTTGCATCGCTTGCGAGATCAGTATCCAGTGATTGATCTGGAGCATTTGGCTCGTCATCGCGGCTCGGCCTTCGGTGCGATGGATTTGGAACAGCCCACGCAAATTGACTACGAAAACCAGTTGGCCCGAGAACTGATGCTTCTTGAGGACAAAATTGTCGGCGGAATTAAACCTGTGGTGGAGGATGAAAGTCGTCTGATCGGTCGGATTTATCAGCCTGCAACCTTCTTTATCCGTCTGCGCGCGTCTTCTGTGGTGTGGATTGATGAACCCATGCACGTTCGGGTTGAGAATGTTTTTGGGGACTATGTCTTGCAGACTCCGATTGGGTTGAGTGTTCAGTCCTTGCCCCGCTGTCAGGAAGAAGAAGACATTCTAAGAAGCGAAGCTGTGCAGGTGTTTGAAAAGTACCGCCGGTCCGTTATGACCATCCATCGTAAATTGGGTGGTTTGCGGTGTCAGGAAGTAATCGCGGACCTGGATAGGGCTCAGCAAGACTATCTGAATCATCAGGAGCTTTCCAGTAACAAAGTGTGGATAGAAAAGCTGCTTTCTTATTACTACGACCCTCTTTATCTGGGGTCTTTGGAGCGCCGGCAGGTGAATATTCTTTTTAAAGGAAACCTTGCTGATGCCGAAAAATACCTTCTGGAGCTTGTCGGGAAATGACCGCCCAGAGCGTCGCCGCATCGGGTGATGGCCTTATTTTCTCTGTGCGTTATCTATATGAAAATATAAGAAACGGGCGCAAGATATAGCCTTTAGTATTTAAAAACAAAACCCCTTAAGAGGAGACAGCATGAATAAATTGGTCCTTGGTGGTCTTGTTGTAGCTGCTATGGCATTCACAACAGCTTGCCAAAAGAAAGTGAAGCTCGATACTGATATGAAAAAAGCGAGCTACGCTATCGGACAACAAATCGGTGGCAACTTGAAACAACAAAACATCGATTTCGATGCTGACGCTTTGGCGCAAGCTTTGAAAGATGCATCTGCTGGTAAAAACGAAATGTCTAAAGAAGACATGCAAGCAGCTATGATGAAGCTTCAAGAAATGGCGATGAAAAAACAACAAGAAGCGGCTGAAGGCAATGCTAAAGCTGGTAAAGAATTCTTGGAGAAAAACAAATCTGCTGCTGGCGTGAAAACAACTGCTTCCGGTCTTCAATACATCGTTGAAAAAGAAGGCACTGGCGCATCTCCTAAGAAAGAAGACGTAGTAAAAGTTCACTACAAAGGAACTTTGACGAACGGCGAACAATTCGATTCTTCTTACGACCGTGGTCAACCTGCTGAATTCCCAGTTGGTGGCGTTATCCCAGGTTGGACAGAAGCTCTTCAATTGATGAAAGTTGGCGGCAAAGCTAAACTTTTCATCCCACCTGAGTTGGCTTACGGTCCATCTGGTCGTCCAGGTATCCCACCAAACTCAGTTCTTGTTTTCGACGTTGAGTTGATCGACATCGTTAAACAAGATACTAAGAAGAAGAAGTAATGATCGACTTTAACAAAGACCCTTTTCAGCATTTCGACCGCCTGATGAAAGAGGCGGTCGCTAAGCAAATCCCCGAAGCCAACGCAATGTCGGTGGCGACGGTGGATGAAGAGGGTGTGCCCTCCGTACGCGTCGTCTATCTTAAAGAGGTGTCGCAGGGGGCTTTGTTTTTTATGGCAACTACAATTCCCATAAAGGACACGATATCGAGGCCAATCCGATGGTGTGCCTCAACTTCCACTGGCCAGCTATCTGGCAACAAATCCGCATTACGGGTAAGGCTGAAAAAATCTCTGGGGCTGAAAGCGACGCTTACTTCGCCACGCGTGCACGTCTAAGTCAGGTCGGCGCATGGGCCAGCCATCAAAGTGCAGAGATTCCTGATATCGACTGGCTGTCCCGCCGAGTTCAGGAATACGAAAAGCAATTCGACGGTCAAGTCGTGCCACGTCCGCCACACTGGGGCGGCTGGAGAGTCATTCCCACTGAAATTGAATTCTGGTTCGGCTTGGGTGGTCGCTTGCACGAACGCTATATCTATCAGCGTGGTGCAGACGGTTCCTGGAACCGCCTGATGCGAAGTCCTTAATTATATTCTTCTTTGGTGATGGCGTAGATTTCCATATCCATCCACTTTTTATTCACCAGCAGACGACGTTTGCTAACGCCTTCCTTACGCATTTTCAAAGCCTTTGCGACCTTGATGGATTTTTTATTGGTGGGAGCAATGCCGGCTTCCACGCGATGAAGCTTTAGTTTTTTAAATGCGATATTCAAAGCTCCGTGACTTGCTTCTTGAGCAAAGCCATATCCCCAATAAGGATTGAAAATGCGGTAGCCAAGGTACGCATTCTGAAAAACCGCACGGGAAATATCCATCAGGCTGACGTTGCCGATCAGAAGACCATCGTCCTTCAGGAAAATTCCGAAAGAATAAAAGTGATCGGAATTTTTTTGCTGTTTTTCTTTTTTTAGAAGCTCTTTGAATTTCTTCTTGGTCAGCTCACTGTCCGCCCAGTTGGTTTCGTCCCATTCATTTTGGGGCGGTTTCATGCTGGAATAAGCCTGCACCCAGTTTTCATAATCAGTTTCTTCCAAAGGGCGCAGGATCAGGCGGGCGGTTTTTTTATAAAGAGGCAGATCTATAGACTTCATTGCTGACAAGTCTAAGAGGGATGCGTTTTAAGTTGCAATAGAAATAGGTCAAATTGTGAGAGCTGCGCACCACAGAGGTGTGCTCTTCATGTCCCACCATCTTGACTGTGATCTTGACCGGATGGTCTTTTTTAATGGCAACCAGTTTTGGGGTCACATAATTGGTCTTATGGTCTTCCACCCAAATCTCGGCGCCTTCTTGTTCTGAAATTACCATGCACAGGCACATTTCTGGTTTTTCCAGACCCAAGAGTTCTCGCAAGCTTTTAAACCATGCCATGACAGCCTCCCGTAAACTGGCACAGGGTTTAGCACAGCTTTGTTTTAACTCCAGTGAAAAGCATAAAACTGGACCTTAAAAATGTTCCGAAGAAATAAGGGGATTATGAGGGAAATTAATGCAGCGCCAAAGGTGCCACAAGGTAGAATTCCGGGACTTCCACGCTGAAGCTTTCGCCATTCTCAGCCACGAAGAAATAGCGTCCCAGCATACTGCCAGTGGAGGTGTTCAGCGGGCAGGCACTGTCGTATTCGAAGGTTTGCCCTGGGTGGATTTTGGGCTGTAATCCAACAACCCCGGGGCCGCGGACTTCTTCTTTGTTTCCGGCAGCATCTGTAATGACCCAGTGACGGCTCATCAGTTGCGCCGGGGAAGATCCGGTATTTGTGATCGAAATTTTGTATGCAAAAAAGTGATAACCCTTTTCAGGCTTTGATTCTGAAGGGACGTAAACGACTTTTGCCGAGATCTGAAAATCCGGGACTGATGTTTTCTGCATGCTCATAAGGACCTCAGAATAAATCTTTCCCTGATTTCCGGCAAGAGCAAGCACGAGGGGTGTTCCTTTTTGGAGTGCGGTGTGTTGCAAAAGGGGACGCCAATATTACCGAAGTGGCAACTGTTCCAATTCGAAAACCAATGGATAGTGGTCCGATGGAAGATTGAGTTTGGCATCCATGTTTCGTGGGATGTCGTGATCCATTCCGAACTCATCCTTATAACGATACACCTTGCAAGAGCCCGGTTTGACCAGGGCTTGCAGCAGTGGTGGAGCAAAAACGAAATCAATTTGTCGCCCATCAGCCCGGGAGCCATTGCGCACCTGATAAAAAGTGGCACGATCTTCCAGAGATAAGCCTGCGGCTTCCAAGATATCCCGAAGCTGGGTGCGACTGTAGAGATCTTTGAACTCTTCATCAGTACCCTGGGAGCTGGCATTGCCATTGAAATCACCAGCCACCACAACAGGGACCTGCGGGTGGTTCTTTTCCAGTTCCTCGTAAATATCCAGCAGGGTTTTGAGCTCGGCTTGGCGGCGTTCGAATCCATTGGGATCAATGCGCTCAGGATCCAAGCGGGACTTCAGGTGCGTCAGAAGGATGATCATGAAAGGTTTATCCTGATCGTTCTTGAAAAGCTTCAGCTCAACAACGTCTCTGGAAAACTTATGGCTGGTGGTGATCTTGCCGCCCTTGACCGGATAGCCGTTGTTCAGACTGTCGCGTTCGTGAGGATAGAGATAGTTGATCAGGCGGTTTTTGTTGGATTGAAGATCGAAATAAAACGGCAGGCCTTTGCGAATCAGAAAGCCGACATCAATGTTGCGTTCCGAGTTTCCCTCAATAAGACAAGGTGAATAGGCATCATCCATAAAGAGAAGGTTGAAGTTATTCAGTGACTCCAAACCACCCACTTCACACAGCATGACAATGTCAGCATTGATGTCTTTAAGGGCTTTGGCGATTTCCTGAGTCTTTTTTAGAGGCTTATTTTCATAAACGGAAGTGGACAGGCGTTGCCATTGAGCTTCCTTCAGATTCAAGACGTCCTTGGATGGCGTTCCATCAAACATCAAAAACAGGTTCTCTGCATTGAGTAAGCAAAATTTTAGGTTTGTGGTCTCGGTCCACGTCATATTATGATTTTACGGAACATACCGCCCTAGAAGCCACCTCAAAACATACTCTGCCGCATCGCTTCGTATGTGAGTAGAATCCGAGGGGCTTCTTTCGCACTTATTTAAAAGGTAGGCATACAGTGGCAAAAAAAGCGGCTCCGGCAGCAAAGGCATCCAACAAACTTCAATTCCAATCCTGGATTGAAACTTTCGACTTCGGTAAAGAACTTAAAGTAAAAAATGAGATCACAGGATACGTTTATTTCCTGGGTGTGGATGATTCCGCGAAGTTTTCTTCGTTGGTGCAAGAACACGCGTTAGAGTGGCAGGCGAAATCCTTGAAACAAAGCGAGAAGGAAGTGGTTTCCTTCGTCGGCGCTCAGGGGCCTGTTTGGATTTTACGTCCGCGCAAAAAAAACACGGTGGGACATGACGGTTTGATCGACGAAGCGGCTTATACCTGGGCCCGCGATCAGTTCGGCTCACTGGTGACTCAGTTCAAAGCTCAACAACTTAAAGCCGTGCAAATCGAATTCCATGGCACCGAAGGTGTTCAGGATTTGGGAGCCCTGACGGGGATGGATATGGCGGCCTACAGCTTCCGCCAATTTGTTGACGGTAAACAGTTGGCGGATCTGCCAAAAGTGGCAGCAAAGAAATCTTTGGGAGCTTGGGACAAGGCTGTTGTGAAAGAGGCCATGCTTCGTGCCCGCGCGGTGAATGTGGCTCGTCACATGGTGAATCTGCCTCCGAATGATCTGAATCCAAAATCTTTCGCAGAAATGGCGACCAAGCGTTTGGGGTTCCCGAAAAACACCAAAGTGACTGTATGGGACACTAAAAAACTGGTTCAGGAAAAAATGGGTCTGCATGTAGCGGTCGGCCAGGGGGCTGAAAATGGACCTTGCATGGTTCACCTGAAATACCGTCCGACGAAAAAGTCGTCTTTAAAACCTGTGGCCTTTGTTGGTAAAGGGATCACTTTCGACACGGGGGGCGTTGGATATCAAGCCTTCTTCGGCAATGCGCCTGATGAAAAAAGACATGGGCGGGGCCGCCAGCGTGATCGCTTTGGCACAATGGGCGGCGGACAGCAATTATCCGGGTCCTTTGGATTTCTATCTGGCACTGGCGGAAAATGCGGTGGACGGAAAATCATTCCGTCCAAGTGATGTCATCACGGCTCGTAACGGCATGAAAGTGGAAATCGACAACACCGATGCGGAAGGCCGTTTGGTTCTGGCGGATGTTTTGGATGTGGCCTGCACGCAAAAAGCCGCCGATGAAGCAGAAGTGGTGATCGACGTGGCAACCTTGACGGGCGCTATCAAAGTCGGCCTGGGTGCTGAAATTGCCGGTCTGTTTTCAAACGATGATGAACTGGCGACGGCCTTGACCAAAGCCGGTCAGCGTGCCGGGGATTTAAACTGGCGTATGCCGTTGTTTGAAAAGTACTGGGGCGATCTGGCATCCCCATTTGCGGACTGTAAGAACTCCGGTGGCGGTTTCGGCGGAGCCATCACGGCAGCGTTGTTCCTGCAAAGATTCGTGCGCGGTAAAAAATGGGCGCATCTGGATGTTTATGCCTGGACGGATAAGGCGCAAGGGGCCTTGCTTTCCAGTGGTGGCAGTGGCCAGCCGGTCCAGTGTCTGATCGAGTTCCTGAACGCTCGTCTTGCCAAGTAGTTTTTTAGCAGGTGCGCCCTCGAATAACGAGGGCGCCTTCTGTTCCCGTTCTGAGATTTTGCACTTTTTTGGAGCAGAAAAACCATCACATTCCGTGAATCAGCTTTAGGGGCCCTTAAGGTTGTCCGTAAAGTAAGTAATGACAAAATCTCGGCACGTCCACGGCACCTTTTTAAGTCTCCAGTCCACGGTCCTATTCGGACTGTTAGCGTTCTTTTTATCGGGCTGTACTTTGTCCGCCGAACTCAAAGGAAAATTGGCTTCTTTAATTTCCCAGACACCTCCTCAGGTGGTTCTGACCTCTGTGATCCAAGCACATTCCAGTGTCTCTTCGTGGGAAGTCTCTGTTCAATTGTCAGAAGAACTTCTGGGGCTTGAAATCAGTGATTTTGAAATCACTAATGGAACTCCTTCAAGTTTAGTACAAGTCGATGCGAAAACCTGGACGTTGCAAATCACTCCCACTGCGGATGGAGCGGTCACGGTCGTTCTGCCGGAAGATAAAGGTGAAGGTCGTTTTTCTGCAGTTCCCAATAAAGCCTCTAACAGTCTTTCTTTTATCAGCGACCGAACCCCACCTCAGGTGACGCTGGGATATCTGGGGGCGAATCCCACCAATGTTTCTCCAATCTTGGTGGATGTGATCTTTGACGAAGATTTGGCGGAAGTGCCGGACTTAAGTGATTTCTTGGTCGTCAACGGAACCGCCACAAATCTGACGGGTAGTGGGAAGGTTTATACTGTGGAAGTTGTTCCCAGTTCTTCCAGTGCCACGGTGGGGTTGGTGTATCAGGCGGATCGCGTTCACGATCTGGCTGGAAATTTAAATCTGGTTTCCAATGATGTGACGGTCGCCTTCAACAGCAATCGCCCCACGGTCACCTTAGGCAGTACGGCACTGTCGTCTGTGAATACGACGGATATCACAGTGACGGTATTGTTCAGCGCTTCTGTCACGGGTTTTGATGCTTCTGATTTAGAACTGACAAATGCGGTGGTGTCCGGTCTTTCCGGCAGTGGTGACAGCTATAGCTTTACCTTGACGGCGCTTTCCCCTGGGACTTTTTCCGTTAAGGTGAAAGACAGTGCCGCCGTGGATGGATCATCGAATCCCTCTCTGGCCTCCAATGTTCTTTATCGTGTTTATGATATAACCGGCCCGACGGTGACGCTCACAAAAACCGAGACCAGTCCGACCACTCAGGCCAGTGTGGTTGTAACATTGACGTCCAGTGAGATTTTCTCAAGCTCGCTATCGGCCAGTGACTTTACGGTCACCAATGGAACCATCACGGGGCTGACAGGTGGCGGGACCAGTTATTCTTTCACCGTCACAGCCACCGACGAGGGAGCTGTGAGTGTGCAATTGCCAGCATCCGCGAAAACGGATGTGGCAGGCAATGGGAATGCGGCCTCCAATACTTTGACTTGGTATTATGATCTGTTTGCTCCCAGTATGACCATCACGTCCGTACAGGGAACCACGACAGGAACTTCTCCTTTCGCCGTGGAGTTTGAAGCCAGTGAAGCCATCGGTGGGTTCACGGCCTCGGATGTGGCAGTGACTAACGGCACGCTGGCTAATTTTGTCAGTGTGGATGGAACCCACTGGACGGCGGAGGTGACTCCGGCCGCACAGGGAAATGTCACGATCTCCATTGCGGCAGGAAGCTTTACGGACGGTGCGGGAAAAGACAACACAGCCTCTTCATTGACTGTTCTTTTTGACAGCGTTCGTCCGACGGTGGTGCTGGCCGGGGGCTGGGGTTACACGAATACCGTACCCCTGACTGTCACCGCCACGTTCAGTGAAAATGTGACGGGCGTGACGTTGTCAGATTTTGTGTTTGTAAATGCCACAGCGACATTGACCGGCAGTGGCAGCAGCTACACCTTGACCGTGACTCCTTCCGCAGAAGGTCTTTTCAGTGTCACTCTTCCCGAACATGCGGCTCAGGATGCTGCCGGAAATACATCCCAGGCTTCCAATACCCTCTCTAATAATTATGATATAACTCCACCCACCGCTGTGATCGTGGCTGATGCAGGTTATTACAATTTTGACTCTCCAATTCCTTTGACCGTGACGTTCAGTGAACCTGTGACGGGAGCTGGAACCGGGGATTTCACTGTTACGGGCGGAACCTTGTCGGGATTTACAGGCAGTGGGGCTATTTATACCATGACTTTTACCCCGAATGGGGCGCCAGCAACGGGAGTGAAGACGGTCTTTCTGAAAGCCTCCGCAGTGTATGACCTGGCAGAAAACCTGAACACAGTGGTGTCTCCAACGGCAGAATTTTATTACGACAATACACCTGTGACGATTTCCCTGGCTCAAAAGGAACAGGTGATTGAAGAAACAGACGGCGCTGTGAAGAATATCACTGTGAATCTGAGCATCGCCAAACCTTATGATGTTGACGTTTTCTATCGCACGTTGGGAACTGCGGTGTCAGGGATGGATCACGATATTCCGGCTTCCGGTTCTGTGCATATTCCGGCAGGTGCCACCAGTGTTAATTTGCCTTTCCAGGTGTCTGCGAATGGCGGTTCCAATGAAAACAAGTACGCGCAGTTAAACTTATACTATGCGAACACCCCGGCCGCCACGTTCTCGAATCAGTATCAAAGCCGTGTGCTGATTCAGGATGTTGATAATGTCACGCGGGCCACAGCCGCAAAGGTGGTGGTCAGCAATGAAAACCGCTGTG
The DNA here is from genome assembly GCF_041888015.1 of Bdellovibrio bacteriovorus. Classification (GTDB taxonomy): domain Bacteria; phylum Bdellovibrionota; class Bdellovibrionia; order Bdellovibrionales; family Bdellovibrionaceae; genus Bdellovibrio. The sequence continues at coordinate 2,395,895 of NZ_CP168968.1, read as the reverse complement.
TGCTGACCTCAGCGGGCAAGTTAAGATGCTGGGGAGCCAACAGTAACGGCCAAGTCGGTGATGGAACCACGGAAGTGCGGGATTTCCCCGTGGATGTGGATGCGACAACGACTTACAGTGATATTTCTTTGGGATATCGCCACGTCTGCGGTTTGACTGTGGATGGCGATGTTAAATGTTGGGGTGGCAATGGATCGTCTCAACTGGGTGATGGTTTGACGGCCTCCCGCTCACTTCCCTTTACGGTGGACAGTGGCTATTCTCAGGTTTCCGCCGGGGATGATTTTACCTGTGGAATTAAAAATGGTGATGTCTATTGCTGGGGTAAAAATTGGGGCGGACAAATGGGTGTCGGCACCACGGGTGGTACTCGCACAGTGCCGGGCCTGACGCTGGATCAGGCGGCGGACTTTGTCGAGGTATCGACCGGCAGTGACTACGCCTGTGCGATTAATACGGATAAGGAACTGTATTGCTGGGGGCAAAATCTGAATGGTCAATTGGGTGACGGAACCCAGACCGCAAAGACTCTGCCGGTGTTGATCGGAACGGGTTTTGTAAAGGTGCGCGCTCAGGCTGTGTCCTACGTCAATAAAACAACATGTGCTTTGAAGGACGATAAATTTATCTATTGCTGGGGAAGTAATGGCAATGGGCTGGTAGGCGATGGCACCACCACAGAAAGACTGGTGCCGACCGCAACCTTTGGCGGTTATGAATTTGACGATGTTTCCGTGGGGACCTTGCACGTCTGCGGAAAATTAACGGGTGGAGGTCTTCGTTGTTGGGGATCGAACTCTTATAACTGGAATTCTTTGGGTGGATTGGGGAATGGTGTTTATATCACCGGCACCACCACCAATAAGCCGGAACTGGTTTTAGGCGGCGACACCTTCACTTCGATGAGCGCGGGATGGAACGCCACTTGCGGTGTGAATTCTGTCGGACGTGTGAAATGCTGGGGAGATTTAAATCGTGGCTTTATGGCTGATCCGGCGGGGCACATTCGTCTGGTGCCTGCGGTTTCAGATCTGGGAGAAACCTACTCCAGTATGTCCACAGGTGCCGGCGGTGGATGTGGAATCACCTCGGCTGGTTTGCTGAAGTGCTGGGCAGGTTGGGATGGATATGACCCATCGTCAAGAACACGCTCTATCGGTGATGGCACAAATATTTTACGAACATCACCGGTGGTTATTGATCGGGGACGCATCTATACAGACGTTTCATCTTCCGGTTCACACAGCTGTGGAATCCGCGATACGGGCTTCCTGTATTGCTGGGGTAAAATCAACAATGGAGCAAATTATATCCGCCCGCTTAAAGTGGACGGGACCGTGACTTACAAGGCCGTTTCAGCAGGGGGCTCGCATTCCTGCGGGATCACGACATCGGATGTTCTAAAATGTTGGGGAACGAACACCAATGGTTCCATGGGTACAGGGTCTGCGACGTCGAGTTATGCGACTCCGGTGGTGATTGACTCTGGTGTGGCTTATAAGAAAGTATCTGTTGCAGGCTGGAATAGCTGCGCGATTACTGTTGGTGGCACTCTTAAATGCTGGGGATATAATTACTACGGTGCTGTGGGAGTGGGAAATAACGTGAATAGCTATAATCTGCCACAAGTAGTGATGGATGGGACAAAATTTATAGATATTTCCTTGGGCGGGGATTCTGCCTGCGCCCTCAGCGAAGACCAGGATCTATACTGTTGGGGTAAGGGAGATTACTACAGATTGGGCTTGGGTAACACCAACAACTACAATGCACCTCAGTTAGTGGCTTCAGGGACTAAGTTTGATTCAGTAATGGCTGGCGGCAACGCGGGTTGTGCGATTCGCTCTTCTGATAAGCGCGTGATGTGTTGGGGGACGAACAGTCCTTATGGAGTGCTGACGGGAGTCTTGGGAAATAATAACGTCGCGGCGACCACACCTCAGGCGATCTCAGACAGTGATTCGTATGTTTCTCTGGGTTCTCCGGGAGTATCGATGTGTGGAGTGACGACCAGTCAGGTTCTTAAATGTTGGGGAAGCAATCGCTATGGCGGCTTGGCCAACGATAGCGTCTTCCGCATGTGGGGTACCCCTGTTGACGTTACGACATGGATCTTTCCTTAGAGTCATTCTGACACTGAAAGAATTGGCCTTGAAATTGCTCTGGAAGTTTTTGCTTCTTCGATGGGGCGAAGAAGTCAAACTTCGGGGGTTTTCGTGATGTCTGCTATAAGAAATTCTTTGGTTCTTCTGCTATCCGCAACATGTTTCTTCTTTGCGCACAATGCGGGCGCACAGGATCGTAATTCTCAGGAACGCATCCGTATTCTGGAAACCCGGGTCTATCAGCTTGAAAGCAATCTTTCGCAAATCAATCAACGTCTGGCCAATCTGGAATACGGCCAACGCCCTCAACCGTTCCCGGAACCCGCACGGGAGGTGGCCTGCATGGTCACAGATACCGGCTATAACAAAGTCTTCCTGGGGAAGGGACGTATAAAACTGGAAGCTGAAGCCGCCGCTCGCGAGGCCTGTGGCAAAGCGGTGAACAGCGTTTACTGTAATGCGACGGCCAAGTGCAGTGATCCTCAGAAAGACGCGAACATTCGCGGTGCCATTTGTGTGCTGACTGATACAGGTTACAATAAGACTTTCAAAGGCGAAGGCCGTTCATTGATCGAAGCGGAGTTCGCGGCCCGCAGTGCTTGCGGAAGCTCCGTGAATGCCGTTTACTGCATGGCAAGTCCTCGCTGCGAGACTTTCTAAAACTTTTTAAAATATTTTTTTGCAAAGACACGCGCCAATGGGTGCGTGTCTTTTTGTTTGTACCCTCTGCAAAATAGCCGCATAGTAGGGACTCGCGAGGTTGAATATGTTGGCGAGAATCCTGATTCCGTTGGTGGCACTGGTAAGTTTGGCTCCTTTTGTTTCTTCGGGCGTGGCCCTTTTTGCAGGCGTAGCTGTGGCCTTGGCCTTCGGAAATCCCTATCTGGATCACACACGTAAAATCACTCACTCTTTGCTGGGCATCGCTGTTATGGGGATGGGGGCTGGTATGGACCTGCACGTGATCGGACGGGTGGGTTTGCAAGGGGTGGGTTACACCGTTGTGGGAATTTCTTTGTCTTTGGGGCTGGGGATTTTGCTGGGGCGTCTGCTTAAGACTGAAAAAGACACGTCGGTTTTGATTTCTGTTGGAACCGCGATCTGCGGAGGCAGCGCCATTGCGGCCGTGTCGCCAGTGATTCGCGCCAAGCACCACGAAGTGTCGGTGGCTTTGGGGACGGTGTTTTTACTCAATGCCGTGGCCTTGTTTGTGTTCCCTCCGTTGGGACATTTCTTTGGTTTGACAGAACATCAATTCGGTCTGTGGAGTGCCCTGGCTATTCACGACACCAGTTCCGTAGTCGGAGCTTCCATGCAGTATGGGGCTGAAGCTTTGCAAGTGGGAACGACGGTGAAGCTGGCGCGTGCGCTGTGGATTGTGCCTGTCGCCTTCCTTATCGGCTATGTGTATGCAAAAAACTCAAGTGCCACAGGGGAAAAGGCCAAAGCCAAGCGCCCCTGGTTTATTCTGGGGTTCCTGATTGCCGCGGCCATCGTGACGTGGATTCCGTTATTAAAGCCCGCAGGGGAAGTGGTGAACTCCATTTCCAAACGTTTGCTGGTTGTGACCTTGTTCCTGATCGGGGCCAGTCTGACACGCGAAACGGTGAAGAGTGTCGGCATCAAACCGTTCCTGCAGGGTGTGATTCTGTGGGTGCTGGTCGGCAGTGCTACTCTGGGTGCTATCTTGTTGGGATGGATTCACTAAATAAAAGCGACAAAGCCCCGGTTCCCCGGGGCTTTGTTATTTTAAGCCAAAAAGCTTTTGTTTCTTGATCAGTTCGCGGACCCCTTCGGGAACCAGTTGTTCCCATTGCGGGTCGCCTTTTTCAATCATCTTCATCACATCAATAGAGTGCAGATATTCGCCGGTTTCATCGCAGCCGGAAATATCCACGATCTGCTGATTTTCGATAAAGTGAGCATAAATATGACGTAGGTGCGGGGACGGGAAGAAGCTTTTCGCCGTCAGGCACAAGTTCGGCGTCTTATGCGGATAAATATAAAGCTTGGTCTTTTGCTCCAGAAGTTTTCCCAGGCCTTCTAACAGTCCACCTTGTAGATCGCCGTAGTGTTCTTCCGTAAAAAGTTTGTTCAGGTGGCTGGCGCCGACAACCAAGGCCATAAAATGCGGGTTGTAACGGCGGATAAAACGCTTCAGCCCATAGAACAGGAAGAAGTTGGAAATCAAAACATGCAGTCCCTGACTGGTCAGGGTTTCGACGCGTGCCAGGAAGTCTTTTTCATTCACATGTCCGTCGGCGGTCAGGTTGTGCATGGTTAGTTCCATGATTGGCAGAACTTCCAGTTCTTTGCCTTCAGATTTCAATACATCATCTTTGATCTGCTGCAAACCTTTTTGCAGAACATCCAGGTGGGTGACTGTAACCGGACGGAAGGTTCCGCGCTGAATTAACAGCGACTTGCCATAAACGGCGTCGGAAATATTCAGGATCTCGTTTTGTGGAGAGAACAAAATAGCCTCTGCCAAACCACGACGAACCAGCTCCAGATTCATCAGGCGCACATCAAAGTGCTGTACATTCGGACCACTGAACTTGATCACATCAATCACGATCTGGTCGTCTTTAAGCCCATCCACCAACTGCGTGACAAAGGATTCTGTTTCCGGAAGGTGATAAAAGGCGCAATTCAAAAGATTGACACCTAAAATACCCAAAGCTTCCTGCTGTTGCAGGCGATGGCGGTCCAGCATGCGCACATGCAGAACGATGTCATTGGGCGGGCCGCCGGGTTCACTTTGAAACCGCACGCCCATCCAGCCGTGGGATTGTTTGTTGCTGCCCGAAGACGCTGTCGCGACTGTATTGGCAATGGCAAAGAAGCGCGACTGCGCACCGCGAGTGGGGCTCAGTCGGTCCACCAGCAGATCGTATTCGTGAGTCAGCATCTTATTCAGACGCGATTCGCAGACATAGCGGCCGTTCTTTTCGCGGCCATAGATATCGTCGCTGACAATCATGTCATAGGCGGAAATGGTTTTGGCAATCGTCTGAGAAGCTTTTCCCGCCTGAAAGAAGTGACGGGCCACTTCCTGACCGGCTCCAATTTCCGCAAACACACCATAGCGACTGATGTCCTGGTTGATTCTGCGGGCTTTGCTCAGGGTGTTTTCAATGGAGTCGGACATTATTTGGTCTCACCTTCATTTTTATCGGCCTTCACCCAGCCGGTGATGGCAAGGCTCATCGCTTTTTCAATCGGCATATCCAAAGGTGTGATGCGCGAACGGGGAACCATCAATGTGAAGCCCCCTAAACCATAACTCATGGGAATGTAAACGGCGATACGGTCCCCGGCATTTTGTTCAATGGCAGGAACATCCTTGAAGTTTTCACGGGTCACCAAACCCATGGCGCGAATGGTGGTTTCGCCTTCACCCAAATCCACCAGCACAACTTTTTGCAAGCCGCCCGGGCCGCCACCTTTTGAGAAAAGATTCATCAAGTCACGCAAAGGACTGTAGATGGCTTTGATAAAGGGAACTTTCGTCAGCTTTTGTTCCAGCTTTTGGAAAATACCACCTGCCAGAAGGTTGTTAAGCATAAGACCCAGCAAAAGAATCAGAACAATAGTGATCAGGAAGCCCAGGCCTGGGATGTAAACCGGAAGAATCTGGCGAAGGGCATCGCCCAGGAAGCTGTCCACAATTGCGACGCCGGCATAGATAATATAGATCGTCAGTGCAATCGGTAAAAATGTAACGAGGCCCTGCAAGAAGATCTTCTGGAGTTGTTTCATAGCTAGATGTCCTGTCCTTTAAAACCTATCGGCAACAAATAGATATCAGCTAAGTCAAAACGCATCAAGTTCTGACGCTGTCTCACTGTGAGACGAACAATAAAAAATAATTTGTCTAAATCGACCCCGACTTCTGGCCGAAGAGTTCTTTGAATGGAAAAGGAGAACCGGTGACGCCGATTCTAAGATCTCTATTTCTGACAGTGAGTTTGGTTGGCTGGACGGCAGGGGCTCAGGAAGCTCCTAAAGCTGTCCCTGGCGAATATCTCATTAAGTTTAAGGCTTCTTCAGGGGGGCCTGCGCTGGCACAAAGCAAGCTGCAGGGAAAAGCCAATCTGAAGTCCACATTCCCAGGGCTGGGGGTCTTCCAGATCTCTATGAAGGCCGTGGCGGATGTAGAAGAGCTCAAAAACGATCCTGATGTTGAATATATTGAACCGAACTATATTCTGGAAAAGAACGAGATTGAACCCAATGGGCCGGTAGAACGTCTTTCCTATGAAGACGCCATCGCTTCCGGTTACGCTTCCAGCAATCCCACAATGTATTCACAATCTGCGGCAGACACCCGCGTATCTGAGTCTTGGTCTTATCAGAAGCCTCTTTCTGCATCCAGCGGCAAGATTATTGTTGCGGTGGTGGATACGGGCCTGGACAAGAATCATGATGTTTTTAAACCGGTCAATCAGGGCGGTACAGGCGCTCTTTGGCGAAATGAAATTGAAGCTAACGGTGTGCCTGGGGTTGACGACGACCAAAACGGCTATGTCGATGACATCAACGGTTGGAACTTTATCAGCAATACGGCCAACTTCTATGACGATGACGATCACGGAACTCACGTGGCCGGGATCGTTGTGGGCGCAGGCTTGAATATCTTTGCCCGTCCTTTGGACGAATCAAAAATCGAAGTCATGCCTTTGAAGTTTCTGGCTAAAGGCGGTGCCGGTTCCACGGCCAACGCCATTCGTGCGATCTATTATGCGGTCAACAATGGGGCCCGTGTGATCAATAATTCCTGGGGCGGTTCGGGCTACAGCCGTTCGTTGCAGGATGCGATTGCTTTTGCTTATGATCGCCACGTATTGGTGGTTTCCGCGGCGGGCAACTATGGCAGTAACAACGACTCCAGTCCGATGTATCCTGCCAGCTACGATGTACCAAGCAATCTGGCAGTGGCCTCGACAAGTCGTTGGGATGACCGTTCGGGTTTCTCGAATTACGGAAGCTACTCGGTGCACATTGGCAGCCCGGGAGAGTACATTGAAAGTACTGTTCCTGGTAACAAGACAATGAAGATGTCCGGCACCAGTATGGCAGCTCCTTTGGTTGCTGGTATGGCAGCACTGGCGATGCGCGAAGCTCCGGGCCTGTCGGGCTATCAGGTTAAACAATTGGTCATGAGTTCGGCAGATCAGGTGTATAGCCTTGAAGGTGTGGTGTCCTCCAAAGCTCGTGTGGATGCTGTGACCTTGACGAGTGCTGCGCAAAACATGTCGACGGCTGCGGCTTCGCAACCGGTTTACAAGGCGGCAGATCGTTCACCAGCAGATGACGGGGCTTCCGCCGCAGGTGGTTGCGGCTTGGTTCAGAGTGTAATCAAGCAAGGTCCGGGCAGTGGCTCGGGTGGTTCTTCCGGCGGAGGCACGGCGGGAGTCGTTGTCGGTCTTCTGATGATTCCATTGATCTTGTGGCAAGTGCTGCGTGTTCGTGATCCGAAATCACGCAGAAAGTTTGAACGCTTTAAAATGAGTTCTGAGATCCGTGTTCAAGTCGGCGATCGCGAGCTGGTAGGTGCCGTGAATACGATTTCCGAGGGTGGTCTGTCCTTCAATACAGATCAAGCTCTGGAAAAAGGCGGATTGGTGACAATGCGAATCCAAAGTCCGGATGGTCACGAGATTATCGAGGTCCAAGGACAGGTGGTCTGGTGCGAGGCCAACAAGTCTTACGGGGTTCAGTTCGCCAATGCCCGACAGGGAACTTTGGCGATGATCCGCGATTGGACCACCGGGATGATCAAATCCTGACGATAAATTGATAGATCCTTAAAATTCCGAGGCCGTGAGACTAAAAAACTCACGGCCATTTTATTTTCATCGTATGTGCCGGAACAGAATAATTACATCCCCAGACATAGTTTTGGAGCCCCGCAGTCCTTCTTGGTAAGAGGAGCCCGTTGTTAATTCCAAAAGGAGATGCCGATGAAAGCTGTCTTGTGTGGTTTATTGATGATGGTGATGACATCAACTGGTTTTGCAGCGGTGACTGCGAAGGACGTATCCAAGTGCCAGATGTTCGCAACGGGTTTTGCTGAAGGGGTTTACTCTGCAAACACGCCGGGCATTCAGGGACATGAGTGGGAAAGCTCCGTCGCGTCTTTCACGGTGAATAATGCCGACAGTTCAATTGATTACAAAGTGGTTGTGAGTGGCAGCAATGATGAAGGCGACACCTGGGATGCGACCTATCTTATCAGCGTGGCAGCCAAGGGCTGCCTTTTGATCTCTTACGATGAAGTAAATTAATTTGACAGGAAACGAGTTCCTGCGATTAAAGGCCGAAGATATCAAAGACCCTGTCTGCCAGTTGGAACTCGTGCTCCAGATCCAGGGGGTCTTCGGGCAGATACCAAGGTTCTGTCTTGGAGCCTTTATGCAGCAAGGATAATCTTGTTTGTGCCTGCTTCCAGAAGCGCTGCTGCCATTGTTGGTTGGTATTGTGAGTGAAAAGTTCACTCAGCTCCAGCGCACGCTTCGTGGCGGCCTTTGCCATAGGCTTATTGCCTGGGACGATATAATTCACAGCCGACTCAATATCGTCGGGATGGACCATTTCCAAAAGCAGATAGGTCGCGGTCAGAAGGGCATGCAAATATTGGCGGTATTCTTTTTTGGGAAGCTGGGACCATTTGTCCACACCGCCGGGGCGATAGATCGCACGCACTTGTTCAAATGCGTTGGAAACAGTGGTTCCAAGTTCGTCTCCCAGGGCAAGATCTAAGGTCACGACCAAACTTTCCGCGAAATTCAAATAACGACAGAAAGCCCGCTGCTCTTTCGGGGCAGGGGGTAACAGACGCCATAAAATGCGGTGATTCTGTTCGTGAAAAAGGGAAATCTCGCTGTAAGCCAGCAGGGACTTCACGGCTGTTTCAGGATCAGCGACCTCCGCCGAGTGATCTTTAAACCATAGCATTTCACTTAAAATGGGACTGTATTCAATATGATCTTTAAACAGATCCTGCGCGCTGAGAGAACGCATGGTTGAACACACGCGCGCAGCATAAGTTCCTTCCAGTGACCGATACAGTTTGCGGCTTTGGCGGTACAGGCTGCTGGCATTCAGAAGCTGGCCATCAAAAGGGGACTCCTCCAGCACCATTGAGTTGTATTTCTTTGAAATTGGAAGATCAAAAAGCAAAGAGATATTTTTCAGATACTTCTGCACAGGAGAACTTTTCTTCATATCAATGAAACCTTATAGCAAAATGCCGCTGAGGAAGAAGGACGCCACTGAGAAGTAGATCACAAGCCCTGTCACATCCACCAGTGTGGCAACTGCAGGAGCAGAAGCCGAGGCAGGGTCAAAGCCGACCTTCTTCAGAATGAATGGCAACATAGAGCCCGAGATCGTACCCCACAAGACAACGCCCACGACGCTGGCTGCGACGGTCATACCAACTTGCATATAGTGAACGGTGTACAGGCTTTCACGGTTAGGCCACAGCATGATACGGATAAATCCGATCATACCCAGCACTAGCCCCAGGCAAGCTCCTGTCAGGATCTCGCGCCCCAGAACACGCCACCAGTCACGCAAACGCACCTCGCGCAAGGCAATGGCACGAATAATCAACGTCGAGGCCTGAGAACCCGAGTTACCACCCGAGCTGATAATCAAAGGAATAAACATGGAAAGAACCACAGCTTTGGAGAGCTCATCTTCAAAGAAGGCCATGGCTGTGGCGGTGAACATTTCCCCCAGGAAGAGGATCATCAGCCAGCCGCCGCGCTTTTTTAACATCTCCAGCATGGATATCTTTAAATAAGGCGCATCCAGGGACTCAACACCCCCGATTTTATGGATATCTTCGGTGGCTTCTTCCTGAATTGCTGTCGCCACGTCATCGAAGGTGACGATACCTTTCATGATCCCGTTTTCATCGACAACCGGAACGGCCATCAGATCTTGTTGCGAGAAAATGCGACCGATTTGCTCCTGGTCCATTTCAACCGGAACTTTCAGAACGTCAGTGTGCATGATCTCGGCGATCTTCTTTTCTGGAGAAGACTGGAACAATTCACGGAAGGAAACCACGCCCAGAAGTTTTTGTTCTGAGTCCAGAACGTAAGCATAATAAATTGTTTCAACGTGGGTCTTGGCCTGAATGCGGATATAGCTGATGGCTTCATCCACGCTCATGTCTGGGCGCAGGCGCACGAAGCGGGAACTCATCAAGCCCCCGGCGGCGTCTTCAGAATAGGCCAGCAGGGCGGTGACCTCACGTTTGGTCTGTGGATCAAGTAGAGACAGAATATCTTCGCGGCTGTCCGGACCCATTTCCTGAATTAAATCGGCCACGTCATCGGGCGCGAGCAGGCGAATCCAGGATCTTTTTTCAAGATGGCTGGCTTCTTCGATCAGTTCGGCCTGGTCGTGGGTTTTAAGGCTCAGAAAAAGTTCTTCAGCTTCGGTGCGTGGAAGTTCTTTGAATTTTTCGCGGCGTTCAGCAGGACTAAGGGCGGACCAACCATCCGAAAGAGACATCAGCGTGTCTTGATTTTGGACTTCGTCAAGGCTGTGGTTTTCGTTGTTGTCCATGGGCCCCACCTAGTTGAAAAACGGATATCGATTTCCCGATGAAATACCCTCTAATATCGGCCGGCGCAAACTTATTCTTTAGACTAACTCGGTGTTTTTGAAGCGGGGAAGGACTTCTTCGGTCGGTCCCAATGCGACAATTTCGCCGTTCTGTAACCATAAAATTCGATCACACTTTGCCAGCGTGGACAGGCGGTGCGCGATGATAATCTGCGTCCTGTCAGAGAAGAACTCTTCTGTGGCGCGAACCATGATTTCTTCAGACTGTGGGTCTACGGAGCTTGTCGCTTCGTCCATGATCACTATCGGGGCTTGTTGCAGCAGGCAGCGCGCCATACACAACAGTTGACGCTCCCCCAAGGACAGATTTTTGCCGCGTTCTTCGATTCTCATATCTAGCCCGCCGGGTTGAGCCAGAACCCACTCGCGCAAGCCGACCTGTTCCAAAACAGAAAGAAGTTTTTCCTCGGCAATCTGGTCGTCGATATCCAGATTAAAGCGCAGGCTTCCTTGGAAAAGGATTGGTTCCTGCGCGATAAAGGCCATGGACTTACGATACAAACTCAGATCCACGCCCGACATCTGCTCTGACAGCTTCGGCAGGTGAGTGTTGATTGAAATCTTTCCTTTGTCGATCGGATAAAGATAAAACAGCGCCTGAATCAAACTGGATTTTCCAGACCCTGTACGCCCCACGATCCCCAGACGCTCTCCGGCTTTGACCTCAAAGTTAACGCCCTTAAGGACCCAGGGCAAATCTTCGCGATAGCGGAACCAGACATCTTGGACCTGCACCGAGGCATTGCGCTCTTCAGTCAGACGGCGGTTCGCCAGATACTTTTCCACAGAAGCAGAATAAGTCGGGTGCCCTGTTGCGAAGGCGGCGGTGGAGGGCAGCAGCGAGCCGCGCTCGATGTCCATGCGCATGTATTGATCCAGTCGCTCCACACCAATCATGGCCTCTTCAAATTGTGTCAACCATTCAAAGAACATCTGCACTGTATTTCCAGAAAGGGCGATGAAGGCAAAGGCCACCCCGACAGAGCCCACTGTGGCCCAGCCTTTTTCCACCATGAAATAGGCCGACACACCTGTGATCAAAAGCAGAAACGCGGTCAGGCTGTTCATCTGCAAGGAAAAACTCAAAAGGCTTTTGGTGGTGTTCATTTTCTGTGTCAGGAAATAACGGTCCAGGCGTTCAAAGCGCTCGCCAAAGGATTGCTGACGGCGGAAGGATCGGATCGTGCTGGCACCTTGAGTGGTTTCAGCAAAGTGCGCGATGCTTGGGGATCGGCTGGCGGAAAGCTCCCGGCGGGCCGTGCGCAGTTTTTCCTGATTTATTTTGTAAACCAGATAGTTCATGACCGCGATAAAGACGACAAAGATCAGATAAATCGGGTTGGCCAAAGTGATCAGGGCCACCATCATGGTCAGGTCGAAAATGATGGAGATAAATTCAGCCAAGGGACCGCCGAACAAACGGAAGACGTTGCCATAGTCACTGGAAAAACGCGTGATAATCCGACCTGCTGGAGTGTTATCAAAAAAACTCATCGGCAGGCGTGACGTGCGCAAGGTCACTTCATCATAAAAAGACGAAATTGCCTGCGCCGACAAGCGGGAAAAACTCACCCGGAACGACAGGGTCATGATGAAACCCACCAGCGCCATGCCCGCAAGCAAGGCGATGATCTGTCCCGGGGTCAGTCCTGTCAGAATATTCTCTTTGCCGGTGATCGTATCCACCCAGTACCCGATGATATTGGTATTGGCCAGCAGCAACCCGCGGCCGATAATACCCAAGCACAAGCACAGAATGATACGGGCCAGGAAGGGTTGGTAGGCGGATTTCAAAGTGGCATAGATGGTCTTGTTGTAGCCACCATCTTTTTTCGTGTCGCCGTCAGAAAGATATTTGGGTTTGATCGGTGCATTAGACATGAGTCGCCTCCGCTTTTTTCTCTGCGGCCTCTTTGGCAACACTGGTGGTGTAGGCCCGGAACTTTTCGTTGCGTGCCAGCAGTTCCTCGAATGTACCGGAATCAATAATCTGTCCTTCTTCCATGAACAAGATACGATCCACGCGGTTCAGAGCGCTCAGGCGGTGAGTCACCAGAATGCGGGTGCGATCCACCCAGGCCCCCAGCAATAACTGTTCAAACAGCTTTTGTTCGGTATCGACATCAACCGCACTTAAACAATCATCCAACAGCATGATCGGAGCTTCGTGATAGTGAACACGTGCCAGACCGACACGTTGTCTTTGGCCTCCGGAAAGATTCACGCCGCGTTCGCCGATTTCGGTGTTCAGGCCTTTTTCAACACGCTCGGTACTGAGATCAAACTGCGCCAACCGCAAGGATTCTTCCACCATGGGGTCGCGTTCGGCTTCGATGTCATAGATGAAGGCCACGTTTTCGCGTAAAGTGGCGTTCATGATAAAGCCCTCTTGCGGCACATATGCAAAGTGGGATCGGACTTCGTCCACGGAAATCTTTTCAGTGTCTTTTCCTGTCAGATGATAGAAGTCAAAGCGCGCGCCGGTTTCTTTCAGCAAAGACAGCAGCAGCATGGATTTTCCCGCGCCCACTTCGCCAACGACCGCCACGAATTCTCCATGTCTTACGTCCAAAGAAACATTGCGCAGAATGCGACGCTGGGAAACGGTCAGATTCAAACCGCGAACTTGCAGTGCATATTCTTCCTGACCTTGTGGAAGTTGAGGGCTGGCAGAGCTGTCTTCGGTCATGTTGTTTTTGGTCGAGAAATAGTCTTCCAGGCGACGCAATGAAGTCCATGAGTCAAAGGCAAAGGTGAAGAACCACGGCATCTGACGGAAAGGACGGGTCAGAAAGACCCCGACAATCCATAGCAAAGCCAGAAGCTCACCGCTGGTCAGTTGGTGCTTGGAGTAAAACACCAATGTCGCCAGGGCCACAGCATTCAGAAAGAAGGTGATGGAGGTTGAGATCGAGTTCATCATTTGGCCATTGGTCACCATGGAAACGCGATTGCGGGTTTCCACGATACGCTTGGCGAAAATATTTTTTTCAAAGTGTTGGGTCCAGCTCAAGATACGGATGGTGCGGATATTCTGAATCCACTCATTCACCAGGCCAATACGCTCTGCTGCCAGTTGTTTGAAGTTGAAAAAGAATTTGGACTGACGGAACGCCAGGAAAGTATTCAAACATGAAATTGCCAGCATCAGAAGAATGGTTGGCCAAAGTGGAACATCAAAAAGCAGGGAAATTGCAAAAGGTGACAGAATCAGCGGGAACAGCATAGAGGCGCCAGCTGGGAGCGTCTGATCCAGAAATACAGTGGCGCCCTGCACGTCAGTGGCGTACAAAGATACAATTTCGCCCACGGGGCGGCCACTCATCGTGTCCACCTGCAAATGCAGGGTTTTGTCGTAAAGTCTTTTGGCAAAGATCTTTTGCATGTAAAGCGCTTCGCGCACGCTCAGAAAGTTTGTCAGTTGAGTGAATGCTTGAGCCAGCAGAACACAAAGAAAGGCGCCGACGACGTAGGCCAGTGTGTGATCAAACTGGAAGAAATGAAGCCGACTTTCAACCCCTGTCAGCTGATCGATGAACTCTTTCTGAAAGAAGGGTCCCAACAACCCCAGTACCGCCGCGATCAAAGAACACGCCAGAACTGTGAATCGGGCATAGGGGCGGGTGAAAACAACTTCAGCAAAAAGAGACTTCATGATGCATCGTTCCTAAACCAACCGGTCAAGCTAAGCCGGTGTGAATGACTTTTCTCCACTTGGTGCGGGAAAAGTTCGCTGCGGAATAAAACAAAGGTGCCAAGGCGAGGTTCAATCTGTTTGATAAGCTGATTTTCATTTTCAGGCTCATACAAGCTGAGTTCGCCACCATCTCCCTTTTTCCAGTCGGAGTTGAGATAAAGAACAAAGGTTATTCTTCTCGCACCCGAGCCGCGATGGTTGTCAATATGCTTATCATAACCTCCGCCCGGAGGATACAGTGCAAAGTGAGATTCAAATCTTTTGAGGCCTAAATAAAAGAACTGATTGAGGGTCTGTTTTAGAAGCTCCATCTGATCGAGGAAGCTTTGTTGCAGCTCCGAGGCGGTGTTTTCCTCCAGCCACAGAGTGAAATCGCTGCGAATTTCAGAGTTGATGGTTTTGCTGCCTGCATGCCCAATGGAGGCTTTGGTCAGCTCTCCTTGGTGGTGCAGGCGATGACACTCTTGGGCGAGCGCCAGGCAGAATTCAGAGGGAAAAATGTCGTTTGCTGTGGCCCAGTTATTCTGGGCCAGAGACTCCAACATTCTATCCAGATTTAAGAGATTGATTTGATTCTGTTCCAAAGTGTTGCCATTCTATTCAGGTGAGGGGAGCAATGGCAAAAAGTTCTTTTACCCGTCGTGAGTTTTTGAAAATCTCGGCTTTGGGTTCCGGCGCAATGGCTTTAGGGGCCTGCGCCAGCACCGAACGCTTCTTTATGGGCGACACCCGGGATTTGCGCGACGAGGTGGTTATTTTAGGGGCCGGTGCGGCAGGATTGTCGGCTGCCTTTGAACTGAAAAAACGCAAAGTTCCATTCCGGATCTTTGAGGCATCCTCACGTGTCGGGGGCCGCGTTCAGTCTGTTTCAGTGTTTTCTGAAGAAGGCCCGGTGGCAGAGCTGGGGGCGGAATTTATCGACGGCTCTCACTCTCATGTGATCGCTTTGGCCAAAGAATTGAATCTGCCTCTTAGGGAAATCCGCACTTCTGCCGGAGCTGAGGCTCACTTGTTTTCATTTCAGGGACGTCAATATCGTGTGAAAGATCTGATTCCGCGCATGAAGACGCTGCAGAATCCATTGCGCCGTGTGCGGTTGGATTTGTACCGCGATCAGGATGTTTTGCTGAGTTACAAAAATGCCTTTCAGTTTGAGCGTTCCGCTTACTATGACAGTCTGTCATTGAAAGATCTGTTGGATTCCTGGGCCAGCGAGGTGGATCCGGTCTGGCGGGAACTCATTGAAGTTCAGGCGGTCAGCCGCTTTGGTGTGGATGCCAAGGACCAGTCGGCGTTGCATTTTCTGTCGACGGTGGATGCAGAAGGCAGTTCGCTGCTAAGCTCCTCGACGATCTATCGCATGGAAGGCGGACTGTCCTCATTGATGCAGGTTCTGGCGGATCGGGCTGGTGGCGTTATTCCGGATCACATCATGAAAATGAACATGGCTTTGGTGGAAGTGGAGTATGAAAAAGAAGTCTTCAAGCTGACTTTCCAGGGGCCTCACGGAAAAGAAACCTTCCGGGCTCGCAATGTCATTTGCACACTGCCATTTTCAAAATTGCGCGAAGTCAAAGGGCTGATGGGTCTGGAGTTTTCTGAATTGAAAAAGGAAGCCATTCGTAATCAGGAATACGCCACTCACAGCAAAGGCGTTGTCGGGTTTGCAACTCCGTTCTGGCGCAATCAAGTGGCTTCGACACCGGCGAATCTGGGCAACTTCACCGGAGATTTTATTTCCGAGAAAATATGGGATTCGGGGCGCTCGCAGCCGGGCACACAGGGGCTGCTGACTTGGCAAAGAGGCGGGGGTTCTGGTTTGCAAGCCGGGGCTGCGGCCACGGACGAAGCCCGTAAGGATCTGGAACGATTCTATGGCGAAGTGCCAGCGCGTATCGGCTCGATTCAGCAGATGATCAACTGGCGCCAGCGCAAGTGGTCGTTGGGGTCCATGGCCGTCTTCAAGCCGGGGCAGTACATGAAGTATCGTGGAGCCGCAGCAGAGCCCGAGTTGGCGGGACATCTTCATTTTGCCGGAGAGCACACCAGCCTGCGATTTGCCGGAACCCTGCAAGGGGCGATTGAAAGTGGGCAAAGAGCAGCGGTGGATATTTTGCGATAGAAAATAAAAAAGGCGTCACACAAGTGACGCCTTTTTGTTTTCAAATACGCTCCGGAAAGAAAAATTATTTTACCAGATTCACTTGCAGGATACTGGCTTCACCCTGAGAAGTGATGAAGCTGTCCACATCTGTTTTATTGATCGCATTGATCAAAGAACTCAGGCGGTTGCCTGTGGCAGTCATGCCTTGTGGGACGGACCCATCGGCATTCACCCAGCTATAGTTAGCTTGTGGGGAAACCACAAACACCACGATATTGTAGGAAGGGCGGAAACCTTCTTTTTCAACTTGCACAGAAGGCAGGCTCATAGCGTCCGCAGAGATATAAACTGTGCGGGCCTCTTTCACCTGAGATATGGAAATCTGGGAAGAGTCCGTGGAAATAAACGGGCGGGAGCCAACAGCATAAAGCACTGTCAGGTATTGGCCGCGATAGTTGCCCAGACGGTTGACCTGCAGAGCCGGGATAGACTCAAAACGCGCAGCTTCCGCACTTCTTTGAGAAACCGAACCGCTCATAAGACCCAGACCGATAATCAGAGTCAAAGCATTGATGATGATAAGTTTGAAGGATCGCATGTTATTTCGCTCCTGTTTTCGCGTAATCCAGATACATGACCAGGTGGCCGTTGGCATCCATCATCACGCGATTAATATCCAGTTTAATTCCTAAAATCTGAGGAGGAAGAGGCAAACCACCAGGCAGAGACTCTTCAGTTTTACTCCAATTAGCACTGCGTTTTTTCAACTCGTCTTTGACACCATCACGGACTTTGCCCTTAAAGAGCTTACCAGCTATGGAGATGTACTTGTCATCGAGGAACAGGGAATCTGTGTCGATCGAGTACAACAGCAGTTGCATGCCGCTCTTATCCTCTAACTGGCGCAGTTTTGCAATGATATCGAAGTCCACCACGATGATGTTTTTCAGGAACATCGAGCCAGGCTTGATTTCGACGGAAACTCTCAATTTGACGAAGGTTTCTGTAGGCTTCAAAGCCACACCAGCTGGAGTTTTTACATAGTCAATCAGCGGCGTCGCCACCAGTTTCAAAACGGAACCATCGGTTTGTTTGATCTGCTCGAAGTTTTTGCGCTCAAACGCCAGTTGCAAAACGCGATTGATCAGGGAGCGGTCCACGCTCAAGCCGATATCATAGTTTTCCTGAGGCACAGCATTGAAGGACGGCGCCCCGCGGGATGCGTGCGTGCTAAGAGGAGCACTGCGGCTGTTGACGGGATCTTCCACATAGGTGGTCAGATCAATGTTCAAGGACTTCTTAAGATTGATGTTTTGAAGCTGCAAACCCCATTTGAATGCCGGACGGGTATCAGTAGGCTCCTGACCCGGAGCTGCCATATCCTGAACCTGCTCCAAAGGACCTTGCAGGAATTCCTTGGCTTTTTGGTTCAGCATTTCAGGCAACTGTTTGCGCGCGAACTCACCGATATTTTCACGGACCTTTTCCAGAATCATCGGAGCTTGGGCGGCAAAGAGTTTTTCAATTTCGGCGTTGTTCAAATAGAACTTTTTGCCGTTCACTTCAATGGCAAAAGTTGGGACCAACAGCTTCTTGTACTGCAAAGCCAAAGAGGTTTTATCGAAGTTGTTGTCGATTTCCAAAGCTTCAAAATCCAGAGTGCCATTGGCATTCATGCGGATATAGAAAGGAATGCGGATGCGCAAAGGGATTTCCTGATCACCGGCTTCCAGAGAAACGTCTTCAAAGCCGATTTTGCCAAGGAATTCGTTTTGTATGTCCCAGGCGACCACGGACTTCGTTGCCAAAGTCATTTTTTTGACTTCCAATTCGATGGCCAAAATAGCTCCATCGCGTTTACCCAAAGAGTCCATCAGACGCTCGTCAGTCACCAAACCAAAGCGGGAGAACTGCGCAAGATAACCGGACTCACCGATCTCGATTTGTGGTTGGTGATCGTTCATAGAGAACCCGACCAGCCACTGAGTCAGAAGGCCACGCACCTGATTGTACATCTTCACCATTTCGGGATTGGAAGCCATGATGTCTTCAGGTTTTAAAGGCTTTTCAAATGTATAGGTCATTGCCGGGAAGTAACCTTCATCCAGCTTAACCCCGAGGTTGCCCAGGATTTCACTAAGACGGGTGTCGAAGTACTTCATACCGCGTTGGGTGATCTGGACACGTACAGCATTTTTCAACAGATGCTTGTTGGCGATTTGCGGATTTGCATCGGTGACCGCATGGGCAGTCATCGCTTGCAGGGTCAGCAAAAGCGGGATCAGCATCTTGGATGTAGGTAACCGACTTGGCATTTTGTAGTCCTCTTTATTAGGGGCTATGGTCCGATGCCCCTAGATGCAAAGGCGGGTCCATTTTGAGACAGTCTCAGCACCGTTTATATTGGGCTTTGAAGTATTGTCGGGTGTCTAAAATTGATACAGGGGCCCTTTTGTGGCAGCCAATGTAAATAGGGAAGGTTCGGGAAAAAAGATCAGGGCGGGTTCTTAGTTCACCTTTTTTTATCGGGCTTTGATAGAAACGGGTCATCGAAAAATCAAAAGGGGTAATACATGCTCAAAAAGATAACGATGACTATGATGGCTACTGCAATGCTGGCAGCGTGCGGTCAGCAGAATTCTGCTCAGGTACAAGCCACTGAGTCTCAGAATGGTGTGATTGGCGGCGATGTTGTTTCCGCTGGCAGTATTGTGGCTCGTTCCACAGTAGGTCTTTACGATGCAAAGGTGGGAGCTTTGTGCTCTGGTACTTTGATCGCTCCACAGTTGGTTTTGACGGCTGCACACTGTGTGGACCCCAACTCCAGTGAACTGATCGTGTTCTTCGGTCAGGAGATGAAAGGCCTTGATAAAGCCAAGTCTCGCAAAACCATCAAAGCTGTGCAACACAAGCTTTACAATCCAGAGCGCACTGAAGATACCGCAGATATCGCATTGGTTCGTTTCGAAGGCGAGATTCCGGCCGGTTATGCACCAGCTCCTTTGTATAAGGAATTCAATGAACTGCAAAAAGGTTCCCGCATCGTGGTTGCCGGTTACGGTTTGAACTGGGCTTGGGGGATCAAGAAGGGTGCAGGCACTTTGCGCACAACAGATCTGAAAGTGAAAAAGCCTTTGTACGGCAGCACTGAAATCATGATTGATCAGTCCTTGAAAAAAGGGATCTGCAGTGGTGATTCCGGTGGTCCGGCTTACGTAGAGAAAAACGGCAAGCTTTATCTGATGGGTGTTGCCAGCCGTGGTGACTCTATTCCAATTCCACTGACTCCAGACTGCTTCATCATGTCTATCTTCACAAGAGTGGATGCTTACGTTCCTTGGATTCAGGAAACAGCAGAATTGCTGATGTCCATCAAATAAGGAATTTCAAAAAAATCTGAAACGAAAAAGGCGGCTGCAAGGCCGCCTTTTTTATTTGGCAAAGTCCTGGTCATTCACCAGGAACCAGTTTTTGCCGCCATCCTCAGATTTTAGCAGGGCCGAGTTCAGCATGGGAGAAGTGTTGATCTGCTCTTCATTAGGCGCCTTGAAATAATAAGGGGCGTACGGGCGCATCTGGGAGTATTCCAGATAAAGCTGATCCTTTCGGTCCAAGGTTAATACCTGATAGTAGTGTGTGTACTCCTGGGCATTGGGATAAACCAGAATCTTGGGTTCGGACCACTTCCAGCTTTTTCCAGCGGCATCAAGATCCGCAGACTGATAGGCTAGGGCTCCGAAATACTCAAAATCAAAAATTGATTTGTCATGAGCCCACAGGCGGTAAGCCAGGTGCAGACGGTTTTTGGAATCAATCACCAGTGACACATAAGTCTGACTGCCTCCCTGGATGGTGGGAATGTTGAAGTTTGCAGAATACCCGCTGTCAGTGGTGTTCACATACATCGGCTCTTGCCAGTGGTTGATAGAATCTGCGTGCAATGAGTGGGTGTAGGCAAAATGAGCCCCATGAGCTCCGCCAATCACATGCAGGCGTCCATCTTGGCTGCGGACGATGCCGGGTTGATTGTGGCTGTCATTCAGTGGCCAGCTTTTCAGGATCTCAGTTTTTTTGAAATTTCTGGTTTTGATGTCGTATTCCGCGATCCAGATTCCCGAGTACGGATTGCCAAGTTTGTCGGGCTTGGTATTGGTCGGGCGACCTCGCTCGTTCTTTTCCAGCTTGTGATCCAGAGTCGCTTCCAGCCAGGTGATAAAGTACTTGTCTTTGGAGCGCAGGATTTTTACAGCGCTGCCGCTGCGATAGCCAATAGGCTGGGCCGTTTCACTTAAGACCACGGGCAGATCTGTGACCAGTTCACCATCATCGTTAAAGTGAGATGCCTGGAATGTCAGTTTTCCGGTCGTTCCTTGCCAGTATTCAAAACCTTTTTCATAGCCTGGAGCTTTTCCCGTGGCTTGATAATACAGAAATGCCGGTGGCCCCTGCAGAGCTGTCGAAGAATAGGGGCGTTCAAGATCGTACCATTCCGGAAGGTTTGCGGATTTCTGCAAGGTCAGACTTTTCCAGTTTCGGCCATAGTCCTTGGAATACAGAACGACATAGCTTTTTTCAGTGGGGGTTCCGGATTTAAGGCGCAGGATCGTGTACATGATGTCATCACGATCAAAGACCGCCATTTTGGGGTCCCACAGAATATCCTGACGGTTACCGCGTGCAAGTTCATCTAAAGTGTTTTCCGGCGCCAGCTCTTGCAGCGATTCCAGATTCAGGGGAAGGCTTGTCCAACTGCCGCTGTCATAGCGAACAAAACCATTTCCCAGGTCGGTCGTTTGACTGCGGTCATGCTTGCGCAGATACGCTCGGTTCTGACTATCGAATGTGGGAATGTACACCGGGTATCCCGGGTTCCATTCAAAGGCGGCTCGTTCGTGCTGACTTTCCTGATAATTGTACGCTTCTGCCGCCGTGTTAAAATTGTTCAACCCTGTTTTAGGTAACAGAGGCAGGCGCAGAGGTGTGAATTGACGGGGAGACGTGGATGCCAGTTCCGAACTTCCTTCTTTGTTGTTGTAATACGCAGAAGTGGCAATGAAAGCCAAAAGAAGAAAGAACAGAACCTTATTCATCCCAAAAACTCCGAATGGAAATTAGAAGTTAATACCCCAGCCCGCACGAAGGATGATTTGGTTTGCAGAGGAGGTGTTATTGTCCGGGTACATGGCATAGTCCAGTTGCACCGGGATAAAGTTCTTTTTGCTAAGGTGATAGTCCAGCCCCAAAGAGCCCACAAAGGTTTGGTTGGTGCTGATCTTACTGGTGTTCAGAACGTTACTGGATTTGCTGATGGCAAACAGGAAGCCCAATCCGCCACCAACCCAGGCGTCAAACTTGGCGTTGCGAAGGTATGAGTAGCGTACCAGAGCTTCAACCCCTAGATAGCTGATATCGACGGAGCACTCCGAACCCGAACAACTGACGTTGGAGGATGTGCCTTTAGCAACCAAAGTTTCATAGCCACCCAAGAAGCGGGCGCTGATGTTTCCATCCAGGTTCATCTGATAGAAACCGGAGGCATTGATACTGCTGCCGGACAGAGAAACTGAAGAGCTGGGGCTTGGTTTCACGGTCATGGTATTCATGGCATAGCCTGCGGTCACACCCCACGCAGTTTTACTGCGTGAAGACTTTTCGGCAGAGGACTTTGTCGTGGGAGCTGAAGCGGATGCTTTGTTGCCCCCAATTTTACTCAAAGAATATTCCTGACTCATTTTACCTTTAAGAATGGCGGCAACGGCTTTGCCATTTTTGATTTGCTTGATTTCCAAAAGGGCACGAGCCTTACCGTCGCCATCACGGGCGCCGACTTTGTCTCCGACTTGCAGGTCTTCGCCTTCAAGGTCAATCAATGCCCGGTCATTCTTAACAACGACTGTTTTAAGTGCCCAAGCTGGTGAAACCAAAGATGATATCAATAGTGTTGCAATCAAGAATCTCATATTGATCTTATCGACAATTTAACTTGGAACTAAAGGCAAGATCCTTGGTCTTCCAATTTCGGAAAGACGCTATTTACTGAAAAAACCTCAAGAATTATCGGCGCACTCTTGCAGGCAGGGTTTGCAGGTCTCAGAGTGAAACGAAAATCGTGCGCAAAATGTCTCTGCATAAGGTGATGGAACACTTTTTACCCACCTCTGCGGTCGAGTGGGCGTCTCACTCTGAATCTGGGCGCGACCAGAGATCAAGCACTTAGCTTTTAGCAGAGTAAAAAAGTGTCTCAGAGTGAGCTGCTGTCGAAGCTTTTGACCAAGCGTTGTTGTTAAAATTCTTTGGCGCGGGCATCACAATTTGGAGTGAATTAGACGATAATGTAAACACTCAGGGGGAATTGAGTATGAGGGGCTACAAATATCTGGTTGTAGTTGCGTCGGCATTGTCTATGGCAAATGCGCACGCAGCTGATAAAGACATGTTAAAGGCCAAAAGACTCTACGAGAGAATGACGGGCGTTAAAGTGTCTTCGACAAAACCGGAGCTGAAGAAGGTTGTTGATTTTATCTCTAAGAACGACGACCGTGGTGCAGCCAACTACATCACGACAACCCCGGATTTTTTGAATACTCAGGTGAAAAACCTGTCTCTGCGTCTTTCAAATAAAGATGAATCTGTGAAGGTTCCATTTAACGACTTCTCGGCATTGATTGTCGGGGTGGTTCGCGACAATCGCGACTTTCGTGAAGTTTTGACGTCGGACTATTCCTATGAAGTTCGCGGGGTGGCAGCGGATAAAGATGAAAGAACCCGCTATTACAATCAGTCTAACTATACGCCAGTTGAAACAAACTATTTGGATTTGATGAATCAAAACACCTTGGTTTTGAACAGTAAGCAGAAGCTGGTGACAAGCTCTTGGGATACAATCATGGCTCAGGCCAACTTCAGCAAGGATGTTGTGAGTCTTGCCAATAATCCTTTGCCAGCCGGGGTTTTCACCACGCGCACATTTGCAGAAAGAAATCTGAGCGGTGGTACCAACCGTCGTGCGGTAGAGTTCTCGTTGAAACAGTTTCTTTGTGTTTCTATGGCTGAAGCCGCTGATGCCAGTGCATCGGACCAGTATGTGGGTCGTGACGTTGAGCGCTTCCCCGCAGGGGATCACAATAAGTATCTAACCAGCTGTAAAAGCTGCCATTCCGTGATGGATGGGATGCGTGGTGCATTTGCAAAGATGGAATACGTCAATTTCTATCATGGGGGAGCGACAGGCATCTATTCTCAGATGAATGGGGATTTCTATAATACCCATAAGATTGGGGAAGATTTCAGCAAGTACAAGACGGACTATATTGATCCCACGACAAAGGACATCCTTCCGGATCTGGTGACCCGTCAAGAGAAGTCGACTTGGTTCACGGCCCGCGTGGATTATCTTATCAGTACGGGAAGAACTGCGGATCAAGCAAGAACAACAACTATGGGTACGTTGAATACCATCCGTGACCCAGCGGTGGCAGTGGCATTGGCGGCGGATTATCGTTCTGTTTCGGCCAATCAGACTCTGTTGGCGACACTTAAAGCCAATTATAAAGCAGCCAACTATATCGCTGAATACACGGCAAACTGTCTGAATAGACTGGCTGCCACTGCTGGCACGGATCAAACGCGCCAGGATAGTTTCCTGATCTGTAACTTGGACA
Organism: Bdellovibrio bacteriovorus; assembly: GCF_041888015.1. Lineage (GTDB taxonomy): Bacteria > Bdellovibrionota > Bdellovibrionia > Bdellovibrionales > Bdellovibrionaceae > Bdellovibrio. Next base: position 2,371,682 of record NZ_CP168968.1, on the reverse strand, counting down.
ATAAGAAAGATCTTTCTTTGCTTTATGCGTTTTACGGTGCACGGCTGACCGCAACCAATGTCGGCAATGATGAGAAAACCCGTCTTTTGGGTAAGCTGATTAATAAAGGTCGTCCGGCAGATATCAATCTGGTTACGCCCTATCTTGAGGCCATCGGACAGCGTCGTCTTTTCTCCAGAAATAATTTTGATTCCAACACCGGTGTGTCTTTGAAAATGAACAAAGGCAGTTATCCTTATGGATTTATTGTGACTGGGGACCAGTTCGTGAATAACGCGACCTTGGGCAGTAAGTCCGCCTTCTTTGGCTGGCGTGGTCCGGCTGCGGCTGGTGGCAATGGGGTGAAAGACTTCGGTCGAATGCTTTCTGACTCGCGTCGCTTCAGTCAATGTATGGCTAAACGTGTCTATGAGAGTGTTTGTTTGAAGAAGTTGGACTCGACACAGTATTCGACGCTGGTTCGTTTGGGGGACCGTTTTGAAGCAGTCGGGTACAACTTAAAAAACCTTTACACCGAAGTCGCCCTGGATCCTGTTTGTGGCGTTGTGAAAGCGGAGTAAACCATGAAAGCTAGAAATAAAATTGGTGCTGTGATTGGTGTGACATTCTCTTTCTTGTTTGTGGTGGCGTCTTTTCAGAACTGTGCGAAGCAGGCTGATTTTGCCAGCCTGGAAGAAATTACGGTAAATGGGGGCGGAGGCGAAAGCAGCTCCTCCAACAACAGCAGTAAAGCACAGACGGATATCGATGGCGCTCCAGTGGATGCGAAACAGACACTTGAGTCCATGATGTCTCTTTTGGGACTTTCCCGAGCTGATATTAACATGACGGCGGTTAATTCAGAGATCAACTACCGCCGAAATCTTTTGGTCGCACAGAATGATCTGTCCATGGTGAATTCGCCTGCGATCATTGCCATCACCTCTTTGGCAGGTGTTGTTTGCCAGCAGGCTGTGGCGAAGGAGAAGAAGGGGACTAAGGATCTCTTCAAGTATCTGGATTTTGCCAAGGGGCCGTCAAGTTATGGAAAATTAGGGGCTATCAACACTTATATTTCCATGGTGGACCGTTTTTGGATGCGCTCACCATCGAAAGAAGAGCTGTCTTTGATCTCTCAGGCGGTGGATGAGTACTTCAGCACGTTGGACTCTGCAGCGATGACCAAGGCCGTTGAGTCAGAGAAGCTGGCGATCTTTATCTGCACGGGTATGTTGTCCGTACCTGATTCATACATGCTTTAGTATTTGGGCTTTAGGGGATTTTTGGGGGAAAGATGAAAAACGATAAATTAAAAAAAGTTCTGGACAACAAATCTGATGTCTCCAGCCTTAAACTTTCCCGTCGGGAATTGTTGGAAACTGGAATTTTGTCCTTTGCAGCGCAAGTGGCGGTGCCTGGTGCTGTGACCTCTATTCTTGGTATGACCAGTCGGGCTCAGGCGGCGGACGAACCATCCTCAATGGTTCCATTTGTAACATTGGGTCTGAGTGGTGGCGCGGCTCTTCATGGAAATTTCGTTGTCAAAGACAAAGGCGGCAGTCTTCTGCCTTCTTACAATAAGCTGGGCTTGGGAACGACAGGCTTCGGTATCGAGAAACTGATGGGGGCCGATTTCGCAGTCAGCTCACGATTGCATCAGGGAATTAAATCCGTGGCTTCGCCTGCAACATTGGGGAAGGCGCGTTTGGTTGCATTGTGTACTGATACGGCAAACGACACCAATGGACAGGCGGCTCTACGTCCTTTCTATGATTTGTCCGGACCCTTGGAAAGAGCTGGGTTGATCGGAAAAGTTTTGCCGGGTGTGCATCAGGGCGCAGGAGCCGAGAACCTTCGCCCGGTTTTCACTTCTCCAAATACAATGCTGGAGCTGGCAAGTCTGGACAATATGTTCGGGGCCTTGAATTACTCAAGCACTTTGCGTGATGGTGGTGTTTTGAATGCCAGCCAGAAAAGAACTCTGAGTTCTTTCATTGGTAAAATGACTCAGACACAGATTGCTCGTTTGAACTCCAAAGACGACGGACTGAAGCTGGCTTTACAGGAGGCGGGCGTGAAGTCGGCCGATATCATCAAAGCTGGCGGCGCCAGTGGTGTGGATCCGCGTAAAGATGCAATCGTTCGTAACGTCTATCAGCTAGCACCCGATGTCGCCGCAAACAATGCAACAGCGATCACCGCAGGGATTGTGTACAACGCCCTGAATGGCAATATTGCTCACGGACGTATTACGCTGTCTGGCTATGACTACCACTCGCCAGGGGTAAGAACCGCGGCAGATACGAAAGACTTCGAAGCGGGAGTTCAGATCGGCAGAATGTTGGAACTTGCCAATCAAATGAAGAAGCCCTTGTTTTTAATGATCACCACCGACGGTTCGTGTGTTTCTGAGGTGTCAGAATCTGCGACGGCGATCTGGTCCAGTGACTATCAGTCTTCTTTGCAGTTCATTATTGCCTTTGATCCGGCAGGTAAGATTACTTCCAGCGGGAATCAAATTGGTCACTACATGACAACTCAGTCAGTGGACAACACCACTTTGGTGGGATCACGCCCTGACTATGTGGCGGCCGCGATTTTGGCGAATTATTTGAATTTGAATTATAAAATGGGGATGTTCAAGCAACTCGCACCGGCGACATTGCAAGCCGATGACGTGGAAAAAGTTGTTAAACTTCACGTAGCTTAAGGGGAAGCGAATGAAGAAACTTCAAGCCTTGAAGATGTTGGGCGCGCTGTCCGGAGGACTCATTCTTGTGGTGAGCTTCCAAAACTGTGCGCAAAGCCTGGGGGAAGGTTTTGAGATCGACGCTCAGTCGGTGAAACTTATCAGCCAAGGCAGCAGCAATGGTGATACGGTAGCTCCGCCAGAAAATGATTTTGATGGTTCCGGTGGCAGCACTGGGGATGTGTGTGAAGATCAGCTTTATGCTAAGTTTGGTTCAGGCTATTACCTGTTCCTGAAGCAGAACTGTGCGGGTTGCCATAATGGTGAACACGAAGCGCCGGCCTTTGCTTCAAAGAACTCTTTGATGTCCTATCAGGTTTTCAAAGACAAGGGCTATCAGGTGATTTCTTCCAACGCAGTCAGTGAAACCCATAATCCTCCATACACGGGATCTACGCATAACGGTACGATCTCCAGTTTGAAGCAGGGTTGGGAAAGTGCTCAAACCGCGTTCTTAAGTTGTAAAGGTGTGGATGGGGAAGATGAGTCTATCATCACCGGCAACAAAGAAAACGCCGCGATCGTCAATAGCAAGGCGACGCCTGCTATTTGGACAAAACTTGAATGGCGTTTGAATGTGGCGGCCGATATGCCAGCCAAGGCCGTTCTGTTACCGCTGAAAATTTCAGTGGAAGCTCAAGTCGCTAAAGTGAGTGGAAATGAAGTCGGCTATGCGATTAAAAATCCGACCATGTCTTTGACCAGTGGGACCGCGAAGTATCGGGTCCGTGGTCTGTATGTCTATGTGAATAATAAACTTTTTGATTCTGCAACAGTGTATCGCAGCATCAATGCCGTGGTCTGTCCGAATGTGAATCTGAATCTGGCGCCGGTTGGAAATGCTCAGCTATTGGTCCAGTCGACAACCAAGACAACGGACAAGTTTGCGTTGCAGTTCTCTTCGATTGAAAAGGCAGAGCCGACTGCGGAATGTGGTATCGGATCTGACGTCGTGGTGCCAGTGGATGAAGCTCCGGCAAAGGTGACTTACGCTGATCTGACAGGAAGCGATCCAAAGCTGAATATCTTTAAAACTCAGTGCTTGAGCTGTCATACCGGGGCCTCTGCAAGCGGTGGCTTGGACATGAGCAGCTATGCGAAGTCCAAAGTTGCGGCGGCAGAGATTGGAAAGCGTATCAACGATACGAATGCTCCAATGCCACGCTCGGGATTGATGTCTTCATCAATGAGAGCGATTGTTCAGAAGTGGATTGAACTAGGAGCGCCGGAAAAATAGGCTGTTTCAGTCTGAGACAGGGGAAAATCAGACAAAACGGCTTTGGAGATGGTCCAAGTGTCCGATAAGTATTCGTGGGGAGCGTAAGAATGAAACTTGGGGGATTCAAGAAGACATTTGCAGGTGTTGCCGTATTGGCAATGGTTCTGGGTTTCCAGAATTGCAGTGACTTTGCGTTGCAGGACCAGGTTTTGTACGAACAGGGTTTGTTTGATTCTCAAACGGCGTTGGATCAGAAGGCTCTGCCCAAGCTGCTCAGTGCGGAAGAGCTGTCATTCTGGTCCAAACCAGGCAATCCATCGTTTGTTAACAAGTCCCTTTTTATGGCCAATCAGATTTCTGTTGTTGTGGCGGTGGATCGCTCCGTCACTGGCAAGGTGATATCAGTGACCTCTGGCGCCAATCAGGAAGACGCCTTCATATCAATTGCCAACGGTAAGGTCCGTGCGACTCATGCAGCTATCAACGCTGCCAATTACACCTTCATCGAAGCCAATCTGCCTTCTGCAGGTGAAAAAATGGTAATTGCCGCCAGCTTCGGTTTGAAAACCACGGAGATCTCTTTGTTGATCAATGGAGTGGTTCAGGTCGCGCAGATTCAAAAAGTCGGTATACCGGACGATTTCTCCTATACAGCAAAAAGTGTGATAACAGCGCCGGTCGGTGGGCAGATGTATGAGTATGTCGTTTACGGCGGTCACGTGGATGATGCCAAGGCTTTGACCAAGAGCGAGTTGAATGTGATGTCTCGCTATGTTGCCACCAACAATCTGATTGAGAATGTGGTCTATGATCCAAGCCTGGCAAACGAAGGCAAGGATGGCGGAACTACGGTGAATCCTAAGTTCGCTCCAGTGAAGGCCTTGTTGGATGCGAAATGTGTGACTTGCCATCAGCACTCGTCGAATTTACGAAATATGACTGAGACCAAGGCTTTGGCGAATGACCTGGTTCGTGCAAAGAATCTGGCGGGTTCGAAGTTGTATACCTATCTGAAGGGAAATTCAGTCAATTCAAGCGGTAACATGCCTACCGATGGCACTTTGAGTGCGGCGGAAGTGCAGGCGGTGGCTGACTGGATTAACAGCATTGAAAATTAATAACAACAAAGTACGTTGAAGCAACAATCACCAAAAGGGTGGAGGGGTTACATATGAAATTTTTGACAGCATTGATTGTCATGATGGGGATTTCAACCGCAGCGATGGCACAAAGCGTGGTCGTGGATGTCGTTTTGAATCCGATGGGGGATTTTAAAGGCAAGACATCTGATCTTAAAGGTGAAGCGATTGTAAAAGGGGATGAAGTCTCTGCTCAGAATATCGTGGTCAATCTGAAGAATCTGAAAACCGGCGTGGAAGTGCGGGATAAGCACACACAAAAGTATCTGGAGACCAGCAAATTTCCAGAAGCGGTTTTGGTTTCTGCCACGGGTAAAGGCGGCAAGGGGACTGGTAAGATTAAAATCCGTGGTGTTGAAAAAGATATCGCAGGAACTTACAAAGTTGAAGGCAAGGTGCTGAAAGCTGTATTCAAGCTTAAACTGAGTGACTTCGGTATCAGCGACATCAACTATATGGGTGTGGGCGTTGAAGACGAGATCACTCTGAATGTGAATGTGCCAGTTAAGTCCTAAAATCGGTAGTTAGCACCGATTTTCCAAAGCGTGGTCCCTTCAGTGAGGGGGCCAACGCCAGAATAAAAATCCCACTTCTTAAACAGTCGAATATTCAGATCCAAAAGGCCGCCAACGTAAAGATTGCGTCCGGCATCGACAATTTGCGTGGAAGTTTCGCGGGGCCAGTCGATATTCTTATACATGCCCATCAGGGTTATGCCTGCATTAATACGCCCGGAAAAACGATAGAAACCTCTTGGGGAAGCTCCATACGTGGTGAAAGCGACCTTGTCTTGCAGATAGCCTTCTCCGGCGACTCCGCCATTGGCACGGCCTGATCCGATAAAGACTCCGGCACTCCAGCCCCAGCGATAATAGGTGATCTCTTTCATCAGCGTGACGATGATAGCGTTGTAGTTGGCGGGTTGGCGGCTCATGTTGATGCCATCTTGCACGCGCAAAGTTTCATTCCACTGCACAGTTGAAAGACTGATGCCCCAGCTTTCTTGCGAACGGGTGCCCGGGGATTTTTTGGCTGTGGTTTCAGCCGCGGGTGTTTCGCTTGAGGAATCGTCAGACTCTTCCTGGGCGTAAGCGGTGTGAGCCAGTAAACTCATTGTGAGAAGAAGCAGAAGTGTTTTTTTCATGAGTTCTCCTAGTAGGAAACGTGCACTTGACCTTGCAGGGACCATTGATCTTCTGCGCCGCCGGAAGACGGGTAGGTCTTATTATTAACACCCATCACGCGCAGTTCCGTGCGAGGCAGAGGGAACATCAAAGCCCCCACAGCCCACTTCATACTTTCATCGGATGATTCCGTGATCGTTCTTTTGGAGTGTTCAATGACAGAAAGAAGATTGTATCCGCGCTCCAGGCTGACCAGTGTCTGTACGAGGGCATAAGTTCCCAGTTCTGGATCTGTCACACCAATCTGTGGTGTGCGTTCTTTCAAGCCGACTTCGGCCATGATTGCAGACCCTTTGGAAAGACCCATGCGCGTGGTGAATGCGGCCAGCTTCCATTTTTCCAGATCACTTTCAGAGGTCAGGAAAGATCCGCCCACTTTGAATTTTTCATAAACCTGATATTCACCGGCGATGGAAAAACCTTTTTGTTTGGCATTGTCTTCTTGAGCGGCATTCCCAAAGAAGGCATTGAGGGCGATATCCCAGTCTGGATAAGTGAAGTGGGCAATAGCTCCTTGCGACTGATCAAACTGACCTAGAGTGATGACTTTCCGATTCACCGCCGAGTGATCCACATTGCGAATACCGAAAGCTTTGTCCATCTGACCTAGATAGATCCACAGGTTGTTGCTTTGTTTCCAGCGCAGATAGTATTCGCGCATGAACCAGGTGTTGGTTTTTCCGTAATAGGCTTCCTGACCTGTATAGCCGACGGTGCTGATCAGGGCATAGGTCTGTTTTTTATCCAGGAAGAAGTTCACATTCACGTCGTTCTGCATGTTGTAGAACTTCTCGATGGTGTTTTTGGAACCAGGGGATGTTTTTAGCCACAGTCCACGGTATTTCAGGCCGGGACGGAACCACCAGGGAAGCTGTTTGGTTCCCAAGAAACCCGACATCATTGAGATTTCTTCATCTTCCATTTTTTTCGGGAAGACCGCACGCGAGGTGATTTCACCGGCAAACAGGGCACGACCGTAGTCGTTCAGAGCACCGCCGCCCAGACCATTGTAATGGCAGGTAATACATGAAGAATAAGAGTAGCCGATAAAGTCAGGGTAGGCCTCTGCCGTTTCGGTCTGAAGGATTGTTGCAAAGATGAAAACTGCCAGAAGATATTTAATGTGTCTCACAATGAGAAATTCTAAGTGAGGAGACGAGATAATCAATAAAAATCTATATCTGGCATGGATACTGGCCGATAAGTTTCCCATGGAAGCAAAAATCACCACACTCGAACGCCCTAGGACTGTTGAGATGGCTGCCGCCGTGCTAATCCTCACGCCCGTGTTGGATTTGATGATGATGCAGCGATCTGGCGTTTCCATCCTGAATTGGCTAAGTTGGATTTTCGTTTTTGGTGCTGGCGTGACGTTGATGATTCGTCATAAATCCTCATGGATCATCGGGATTGCGTTGTGTGCAGCGTTTGTTTTGAACACGTCGTATCACCTGGTCCAGGAGCTCAGTGTCGTTGATCCGATTGTCAGCTCTGCGCGCCTGTTGGATTGTCTTATCGTTGTATTTATTGTCGTGACGGTGTTTTCTTTCTTCCGCTATCCGTATCTGGATCGTCGTCAGAATTGGTTTGCACCTACGGGCGATCGCTATGTGGTGATGACCTCTGTGATGCTTGATGGTAAGACCGAAGCACAGACAGTGGATTTGTCCTATACCGGAGCCCGAATTTCTGTACCCGAAGGGGCTACCTATGAAAAAGGGCAGGCCGTTTCGATTCAGCTTTCGGAAATTAACGATATTCAATGTTCCGGTAAAGTGATTGATATGCACGGGGGCATCCTGCGAGTTCACTTTGCGGGCCTGAATTCCAATGAAAAAGAGCTGCTTCGTCAGTGGCTTTCCAGTCAAAATCTGCAAAAAACATAGAATCCTCTTTCGTCTCTGTCATTTTTAGGGCATAAGTGGGCTTTTCCAACAAGGTGGATCGCATGGCGAAAACAACAAAGAAGACTTCTAAGCACACATCCAAGAAAGAGGCCAAAATCAAAGAGGAAGCTTTGCTTTCTGACGTATCGCCGACGGTGAAGCAAATTCTGGATAATGTGCGTCCGACACCAATGGTTCACAATGGTCTGACAAACGAAGAAAAGATCGCGCGTATCACTGAAAAATTCACTGATATTATGCAAACTTTGGGGTTGGATCTGGGGGACGACAGTCTGAGTGAGACGCCTCATCGAGTCGCAAAAATGTACGTGAACGAAGTCTTTGGTGGATTGGACCCGAAGAAATTCCCGAAAATGACGGTGATCGAAAATAAGATGAACTATGATCAAATGATCGTGGTTCAAAGCATCGGCTGCCTGTCTTTCTGTGAACACCACTTCCTGCCAATCGATGGTTTTGCGACAGTGGCCTATATTCCCAATAAGAAAGTCATCGGTCTTTCCAAGATCAACCGTATTGTGCAGTACTTCTCAAGACGTCCTCAGGTTCAGGAGCGTTTGACAAAACAAATTGCAGACTGCTTGCAGTATATTCTGGGAACTGAGCACGTGGCGGTTCATATCAATGCCAAACACTACTGTGTGATGATGAGAGGTATTGAAGATACTTCCAGTACGACATCAACGGCGGATCTGCGTGGTCATTTTAAAACCCGCATGGAAACACGCGAAGAGTTCCTGCAACACTGCCGCACAAAATACTAGCGGCTGGTGAAAAGGGTACCTGCTTACTTTTGCAGAAGCGTTGCGAAAAAAAGGGAGGCTTGTGGCCTCCCTTTTTTTTAAGATAATGCTGATTGTAGCAGTTCTCTTGAGTTTTTGGACAAGGACTCCACAGCGACCATGCGCTTGATCTGAGTCAGCGCCTTTTCTTTCATGGCAGGTTCCAACTTCTGAACAAAATTGAAAGCCGCACACAGACGGGCCGCGACTTGCGGGTTCTTGGTGTCGATCTCAAGGATCTTATCCGCATAGAACTCGTAAGCGTTGGTGTTTGGATCGTTGAAGCGCACCAGGTTTGCCCCAAAGGCGCGAAGCAACGAATACACGTTGTTCGGATTGGTGATGTTAAACGCCGGATGTTTCGTCAAAGCTTTGACGTCTTCCAGAACCTGCTTGCGGTTGGTTGTCGCTTGCGCCGTGAACCACTTGTTCAGCACCACAGAGTCGTTCTTCCAGTCCTCATAGAAGTTCTGAAGAGCTTTTTCACGGTGGGCAGATTCGGAATCAGCCAGAATCATCATCGCCGTCATACGGTCGGTCATGTTCTGAGCTTCCCAGTATTGTTTGTTCACAACTTCCATGATTTCCGGATCATGCAGTTCTGCCAAATATGCCAGCGCCTGATTTTTCAAAGAACGGTGGCCAAAGACCTTGGTGTCTCGGCTTTTTGGCTCTACGTTGTGGAACTTGCGATAGATATTCAACAAGGCACCACGGTTTTCTTTGGCAATAGCCTGACGAAGCGCTGTACGGGCTTGATAGAAAGCTTCTGCATCCAGCACAGCTTCTTCCTGGGCCAGGACCGCATAGCTTGGCAGTTGCAACATCTTGGCTTTGAAAGACGGGTCCATCGACTCATCCGCGATGATAGCACTGATGGCTTTTACAAAGCGCGGTTCTACGGTCAAAGCCTGCTTGGCGCGGGCCTGAGCGATCAACTTGTGCAACAGGCGCAAAGAAATCTTCTGGGCCATCTCACGACGGTTGAAAGAGTCCGTGTCTTTTTCCATTAGGAAGTACAAATCTTCTTCAGACGCGGCCCATTTCAAATTAATAGGGGCAGAGAACTCGCGAAGAACAGACAGCACCGGGCGATCCTTCAAGCCTTTGAAAGTGTAAACTTCCTTTTGCTCTTTGAGTTCGATCAGGTTTTTGCCATCGCTGTTCACGGTGATTTTGTCACAATCCAATTTCAGGTCGCTGCCGGATTTATCCAAAAGACCCATCATCAATGGAATATGGAAGGGCTCTTTCTGGGGTTGGCCCGGAGTTGCCGGACAGCTTTGTTCCAGAGTGACATTCAGCTCACCCTTGGCGGCGTCATAGCTTTCCTGGATCGCCACAATCGGAGTTCCGGCCTGATGATACCAGCGACGGAACTGCGTGAAGTCCTTGCCGTTCGGAGTGGCAATAGCAGAAGCGAAATCTTCAGTGGTTACAGCCTGACCGTCATGGCGCAGGAAGTACTCGTCCATGCCTTTACGGAAACCTTTGCGACCCACGATTTTTTGCATCATGCGGATCACTTCAGAACCTTTTTCGTAAATCGTCATAGTGAAGAAGTTGTCCACGGCCATGCACGACTCCGGGCGAACCGGGTGAGCATTCGGACCCGCGTCTTCAGCGAACTGACCAGCGCGCAAAGCGTCCACGTCCTCGATACGTTGAACACCACGATCTGTCATGTCAGCAGAAAATTCCTGATCACGGAAAACGGTCAAACCTTCCTTCAGGGACAATTGGAACCAGTCGCGCAATGTCACGCGGTTGCCGGTCCAGTTGTGGAAGTATTCGTGCGCGACCACAGATTCAATGCTGTGGAAGTCCACGTCCGTGGCAGAATTGGAATCAGCCAGTACCAGACGGGAGTTGAAGATGTTCAAGCCTTTGTTTTCCATCGCACCGGCATTGAAGTCATCAATCGCCACAATCATGTAATCGTTCAGATCGTATTCAAGCCCGAAAACCTCTTCGTCCCACTTCATGGACTTTTTCAGAGAATCCATGGCGTGCCAGCAGCGCTCTTGTTTGCCGTGAGCCGCATAGACTTCCAGATTGACCTTGCGGCCGTTGACGGTGGTGAAAGTGTCGCGAATCACGCCCAGGTCACCAGCAACCAAGGCAAACAGGTAGCAGGGCTTCTTGTGTGGATCTTTCCAGAAAGCTTTGTGGCGGCCATTGCCCAGGTCTTCAATTTTGATACGATCGCCGTTAGAAAGCAGAACTGGATATTTCAGTTTGTCCGCTTCAATAGTCACAGAATAAGAAGTCATCACGTCAGGACGATCAAAGAAGAACGTGATTTTGCGGAACCCTTGCGCCTCACACTGAGTACAGAAAATCCCGTTGGATTTGTAAAGGCCTTCCAAAGACGTGTTGTTCTGAGGCTGCAGTTCGGTTTCGATTTCTAAAGTGAAGCTGTCGGGAACTGATGGAACAATCAGTTCCTCTGCCGTGATCTGGTATTGGTCGGCAGTCAGAGCTTTGTCGTTGATTTTGATGCTGATCAGCTTCAAATCCTCACCATTCAGGTGCAGGGCGGCCCCGGCTTCGGTGCGGCGAAGCTGGCTTTTTGCCACAACTCGACAAAAGTCTTCATTTAGATTGAAGTCGAGGTTTACAGAATCCACCGTAAAAGCGGGGGCTTTATAGTCTTTCAGATAAATTTTCTCTTGTTTCATAAGGCCTCGATTCGGATAATGGGCAGATGAGTTTACTTTTCACTTCTATCACAATAAACACCCCGCATCTACAGGACATGCTGGGTTTTTATCGAATTATCGGCTTTCAATTTACAGCGTCAAAAGTTGATAAGGGGAGTGAAGTCCATAGAGCCGTTCACAATGGCGTCGAATTTTCTTTGTATAATATCCAGAATCCGCAGAGATCTCAGATTCCGAGTCTGCAGTTGGGATTTAAGATCACAGATCTGGAGAAAACCGTGCAGGAGCTTGTGAAGGTTCCTGGGGCGATGTGTATTTTAGACCCCACGGATATGCCTGATGGCAAGAAAGCCATTGTCTTGGACCCCGACGGGCATTCCATCGAACTTTGCGAACTATAAAACAAAAAAGCCCCGGACAACCGGGGCTTTTTCTTTGGGCCTCTACTGAGGCGTGGTGATGAACTGCGCTGAAGAGGCCTTAACCTGAGCCTCGATCGGCTCCAGACGTCCTTTCAGATACTTTTGCAGGAACTCCTCGGTGATCGCGTTGGCCCCCATGTTGTTGGCGGCTTTGGCAAATCCATGTCCTTCATCTGGGAAGAGAACATATTCCACCGGGATCTTTTTTGCGACCATGGCATTGTAGATCTGATCAGCTTCCGCTTTTTTCACGCGTGGATCGTTTGCGCCTTGAAGAATCAAAAGCGGCTTTTTGATCTTATCCACGTGAGTCAGCGGGGAGCGCTCTTTCAAAAGTTTTTTGCCTGCGGTTGTTGTCGGATCGCCGACCCGTTTGTACAGGTTCGCACGGAAGCTTTCCCAGTAAGGTGGGACCGTATTGAGCAAAGTCTCCAAGTTAGAAGGGCCGACGATATCCACCGCCGCTGCGAAAGTATCCGGTGTGAAGGTCACGCCAGCCAAGGCGGCATAGCCACCGTAAGAGCCCCCCATGATGGCCACCTGATTTGGATCGGCGTAACCGTTTTTTACCGCCCAGTTGACAGCATCAATCAGATCGTCGTGCATTTTGCGCCCCCATTGTTTGTCGCCGGCATTTAAGAACTTCTTCCCAAACCCTGTCGAAGAACGGAAGTTGACACTCAATACGTTGTATCCGCGATCTGCCAGCCATTGATGATATGGGTTGTAGCCATAGTCATCCCGGCCCCACGGGCCGCCGTGAACAAGTAGAACCAAGGACTTGCCCGCTGGTTTGCGAGCTTGTGTCAGATAGGACACCAGCTGGAATCCGTCACGGGACGGGATTTCGACGGCTTCCATCGGGCTTAGGCGATCTCCATAAGGAATCATGGCCTGGGTGTAGTATAACGGCTTGCTCAAGGTCTGAGTCTTGACGTCATAGAAGTAGAAAGCCACGGGTTTGTCTGTGGATTCTGCAAATAACACCCACTGATTTCCATCCAGGCTCATGGAAGTCACAGAGATTTCGGTGTTGAGCTTTTTCTCGATGTTTTCAAAGTGCTTTTGGAAGTCTTTGTCGAAGAACTGGATGTCGCGTTTTAGATAATAGGAAGACGCCCACAAAAGCTTTCCGGTTTGTGGATGCATTTGCAGATTTTGGATGTCAGAGCGGTCATCCGCTGCCAGCACTTTCATTTTATCAGACTTCAGATCCCATTCCACCAAAGCGGCTTTGTCGCGCTTGCGGCTGTCGACCAGATAGACTTTGCTGCCATCATGAGACGTGTCCACGGCCGAGGACGTCATGCTGTCTTCAAATGGGATGACACTTTTCTTGGAAAACTTCTTGGTCTTTGTATTCCATAGGAAAAGTGTGGCGGAGCCATCTTTATTGGATTTGCTGGCCAGAATCGGGTGGAAGTTTTTATCAAACAGGATGCCAGCAAAGTTCTCTGTATTTGTAAACAGATCTGTTGTCGCTTTGGTGGTCAGATTCAGGATCTTATAATCGAAGAACTTGGGATCGCCCTCGTTGGAAATAATCACAACTTCATTCGGGCGAAGATGACTGGTTTCCGCAATCTGAGACGTGGCATTGCCAGGTTTTGTGATTTCGGTGGTGTCGCCAGTGGCCACATTCAAAGTGTACAGGCCATAGTTTTCATCACCGGCCGTATCCTGACTGAAGATCAAGGTGCCGGGTGTGTAAGTCCAATTGTAACGGAAGATACCGCGTTTGGTATCGTGGGTGACAGGTTTTGCTGTTTCCGGCTTGCCAAATTCCTGAGCCCAGATGTTCAAAACACCTTTGTGCTCAGAAAGATAAGCCACATATTTTCCATCGGGGCTGATTTTGATACCCGTGATATCTGGATTGCCAAAAAGAACCTCACGCGGAATATATTCGGCGTTCACAGTTTCCTTTTTGTTTAAAGATTGGCAGGCACTCATGGCGAAAACCAGAGCTGCCAAGAAAGGCATTTTCAATACTGTCTTCATTAAATGGACTCCTGTTTTGGACCTTTATCGTAGGTCAGCCACTATTGGAGTCAAGAGGCCAGAGAGGGAAAAGGTACGGACTTACTTTGGGTAGCACGCACGCGTTAGACGCAGTTGAGCTGCCCAAAGTAAGTCCGTCCCTTGGTTCTTAAGAATGGTACATACGGTCTTCAAAAGCTGCCAGGGCGGCTTTGGCGCCTTCGCCCATGGCAATGACGATCTGCTTGTACGGCGTCGTGGTGACGTCGCCGGCAGCGTAAATTCCTTTGGCCGAGGTGCGACCTTTTTCATCGACGATGATTTCGCCGAACTTAGTCAATTCAATCGTTTCTTTCAGGAACTGGCTGTTAGGCACAAGACCGATTTGTACAAAGATGCCGTCCAAGTCCATTTTTTCCGTCTTGTTCAAGCCGCGATCCAGATACTGAATCTGCTGAACCTTCTGGCCATCACCGATGACTTTTTCAGTCTTCGCATTGGTGACGATGGAAGCATTCGGCAGGGATTTTAGCTTATCCACCAAAATTTTATCGGCTTTCAGTTGGTCGTTATATTCAAAGACCACAACCTCGCGCACGATGCCAGCCAAATCAATCGCTGCCTCAACGCCCGAATTGCCTCCGCCGATAACGGCGACCTTTTTGTCTTTATAGAAAGGACCGTCACAGTGAGGGCAGTAGGCCACGCCACGACCCAGATATTCTTTTTCACCTTCCACACCCAGTTCGCGCCATTTGGCACCGGTTGTGATGATGATGGAATCTGCAGTCATGTGCTCGCCACTTTCCAGCTCGATCGTTTTAGTTTTGCCTTCGGTCAGAATTTTCTTCACGCGACGGTTTTCAAAAACTTTGATCGGATAGCTGGCCACGTGCTGATTCAGTTGTGCTGCCAGTTGAGGGCCTTCTGTGTAGGTTACAGAGATCAGATTCTCGATTCCTTTGGTTTCCTGCACCTGACCACCGATTTTTTCAGTGATCATCGCTGTGCTCAAGCCCTTACGAACCGTATAGATCGCAGCAGAAGCCCCCGCAGGGCCGCCACCCACGACCAAGACGTCGAAGTGACCTAAGTTAGCATTCACAGGCTCAGTCGGAGCTGCATTTTCATCCACACCAAAAGTGGCTTCCAGTTTGGCAATCAGATCCATCAGTTGAATACGGCCTGAGTGGAACATTTTTGAATTGGCCACCAAGCTTGGAACCCCTTGGATTCCCAATTTTTGAACATCATCCTGCACATAACCACCATCAATGATCTCGTGCTTGATGCTTCCGTGGGCCAGTGTAATCTGATTGATGGCCTGAACCACGTCAGGGCAGTTTTCACAGGTCAAAGAAATGTAGGACTGAATAGTGATGTTCTTTTTCAGGCGCTTTGCACGAGCTGCAATCACGCTGTCCAAAGGCTTGCCTTTTCCGTCAGTGTTCAGAATGGCCAGAATCAAGGTGGTGAACTCATGACCGCCGGGAATTCCTTTGAAAGAAATACCGTTTGCTTTTCCTCTGTACTCGATATGGAACAATGGAGACGGAGAGGTTGTGCTGCCTTTGCGAACCACAATCTTATCTGAAGTGCTCGCAACATCTTCCAGCATTTCGACAAGTTCTTTGTTGTCTTCATGAGAGCTGTCTGCGTAAACAAGTTCGACGGTGTTTTCAAGAGCTGCGAAGACAGACTGAAGCTGTTCTTTAAGACTTTGATCTAACATGTTGCCTCCGTTCGGGGGAAATTACCTGAAAGCATCAACTGACTGCGTTGGTCGTCGTCGGCGTACGAGGAGTACGCCTTCCTCCTTCCGCCTTGCATTTGATGCTTTCAGCTAATTTCTGTTTTGCTGGGGACTTTGTGGGCTTGTCCCCGCCGTCGGCGGGGACTCGCTTCTGGGTAGAATCTAAATTAGATTTTACCTACTAGGTCCAAACCTGGTTTCAATGTGGATTTGCCTGGAGTCCATTTAGCTGGGCACACTTCGCCTGGATTTGCAGCGATGTATTGAGCAGCTTGAACTTTACGGAACAACTCATCAGCGTTACGGCCGATACCGTTGTCTTGAACTTCTGCAAGTACGATTTTACCAGCAGGGTTCACCAGGAAAGTACCGCGGTAAGCAAGACCTTCTTCTTCAATGTGCACGCCGAAAGGACGAGTCAATTGGAAGGTTGGGTCAGCAAGCATTGGGTACTTGATTTTTTTGATTGTTTCAGAAGCATCATGCCATGCTTTGTGTGTGAAGTGAGTGTCTGTGGAAACACCGTAAACTTCCACGCCCAATTTTTGGAAATCAGCGTATTTGTCAGCCATATCACCCAACTCAGTAGGGCATACGAATGTGAAATCCGCAGGGTAGAAGAAGAAGATGGACCATTTACCTTTAAGATCGTTGTGAGTCACAGTCTTAAAGTCATTGTGGTGATAAGCTTGAACTTTAAATTCTGGCACTTGCGTGTTGATCAGAGTTTGCATTTATTCTCCTTAGAATAATGGTGTTTGTTAATTGCTAGCAGACATCTTTCGTCTTTGAGACTAAGGGATCAACCACTTTTAAGGAAATCAATTAAAAGTATCTATTGATAGATTTTGTCTATTGCGGCATAATGGGCTCTGGGAGGCTTTATGGGCCCTAAAGTGAACTTTTCTCTGACGCAGTTGGAATACGTCATGGCTGTCCATAAGTACGGACATTTTGCCAAGGCGGCTCAGGCCTGCTTCGTAACTCAACCCACGCTCAGCATGCAAATACAGAAGCTGGAAGAGGATCTGGGGATTGTGATCTTCGACCGCTCTAAAAAGCCGATTCTTTTGACTCAAATGGGTAAGAAACTGATTTCTCAAATGCAGACAGTCCTGTTTGAGGCCAAGAAAATTGGCAGCATTATTCAGCAGGAAACTAAAGGAGCTAAACAAGGATCTTTGGCGATTGGTGTCATTCCAACTGTGGCACCGTATCTGTTGCCGCGACTTCTGCCGATGTGCGAAGAGCTTTTCCCGGAAGTGGATTTAAATATCAAGGAACTTCAGACCGAGCAGATCTTAAAAGCTCTGGATGATGACGAAATTGATGTTGGGATTTTGGCAACGCCCACTCAGGTGGCCAAGATGTTTGAGTATCCTCTTTATTATGAACCCTTTTATGTGCTCTGTGAAAAAGACCATGAGTACGCGCACATGAAAAAGATCAAATATCAAAGTTTGAGCATGGAAGATATTTGGCTGTTGGAAGAAGGTCATTGTTTGCGCAATCAGGTGCTGGATTTGTGCTCTGTGAAAAAGAACAAAGGGGTCGGCGGACGACGTTATAAGTTCGAAAGCGGCAGTTTGGAAACCTTAAAGAATCTGGTGGATTTGTATGGTGGCTATACCTTGCTGCCGTATCTGGCGACCGAGCAGATCGGGGACCGCAGTCAGATTGTGCAGTTTGAAAGACCTATTCCGGCCCGAGAGATCGGACTGGTGTATCGTCGTGAACACTACAAGAGTGAACTGATTGAAGCCCTGGGTGATGCGATTTTGAAAGCCATTCCAGATGAATTGCGACGTATCCGACCTAAAGATTTGGATGTTCTGCCTATTGCCTAGATGATCTGGCGAAAATACCCACCCCGCAGATGGAGTGGTGTTGAAAATTTGTCTCTTGAAGTGTGATAGGCCTGGTGAGATAAGAAGCCTAATTATCCGCTGAGAAGGAAGAGGCAATGAATGTTTTTTTTATGATCGCGTTGATGCTACTTCCCGTGGCAGCCAGAGCCGAAGAGGTTTTGGTGGCCGTGGCCGCAAACTTCACCTCTCCCATGGAAAAAATCGCCATCGAGTTTAAGCGGGACACCGGCCATACGGTTTCTGCCAGTTATGGTTCGACCGGCAAATTCTATACTCAAATTGTCAACGGTGCTCCTTTTGAGGTTCTCTTAGCTGCCGATGAAGAGCATCCTGATAAACTTTTGTCCGCAGGTTTTGCTCAAAGTAAAACCGACTTTATCTATGCTATTGGAAAACTCGTTTTGTGGAGCCCTAAAAGCAATTTTGTTGATTCACAGGGAGAGGTTTTAAGCGCAAAGAACTTCAAGCACCTTTCGATTGCTTCTCCGAAACTTGCGCCCTACGGGGCTGCCGCCGAAGAGGCTTTACAGAATTTGGGTCTTTGGAAAAAGCTGGAAGAAAAGTTGATTTATGGAGACAGTATTTCCCAGGCGCATCAGTTTGTTGTTTCTGGCAATGCCGAGATTGGCATGCTCAGTCTGTCGCAGGTGAAGTCAGCCAAAGGCAGTCTGTGGATTGTTCCTCAGAACCTCTACCGACCGTTAAGGCAGAAGGCGGTTTTGCTGAAGGCCGGTCAGGAAAAGAAAGCGGCAGAGGCATTTCTGGAGTTTCTCAAGTCCGAGAAAGCGCGAGGTATTATTCAAGACTTTGGATATGAAAGGAACTAGGGCGTGTGATGTTGGAGATCGTTCTGCTCACATTCAAATTAGCTCTTTTCACGACGCTGAGTCTTGTGGTTTTGGCAACCCCGCTGGCATGGTGGTTGGCGCGAAGTCGTTCCTGGCTGAAGATACCCATTTCCGCAATTGTGACTTTGCCGATCGTATTGCCACCGACTGTGCTGGGTTTTTATATTCTGATCTTATTGGCGCCTGATGGCTGGATCGGGATGTGGACGCATCAGCTAGATTTTGGCCCCCGGGCATTTACTTTTTCTGGCTTGTTGTTTGGTTCCATCATCTACAGTCTTCCCTTTGCCGTTCAACCTTTGCAGAATAGTTTCGAAGCCATGGGGTCGCGGCCATTGGAAGTCGCCTCCACTTTGGGGTTGAGTCCATGGCAGCGGTTTTCGAAAGTGGCCTTGCCCTTGGCAAAACCGGGATACATCGCTGCGGCTGTCTTGGTGTTTGCGCACACTCTTGGCGAGTTCGGGGTCATTCTTATGATTGGCGGAAATATTCCGGGGCGAACGAAGGTGATATCCACAGCTATTTATGATTATGTGGAGATGCTTCAATACGACAAAGCTCATATTCTTGCCGCAGGTCTGTTGGTATTTTCGTTTGTTATCATGGTCAGTCTTTATACCTTTCAACGCTGGGATGGGCGGCCGTGGGCGCGATAGTTGGATCGTTTGCTTTAAGTTATCCGGGATTTTCTTTGGAGATTGATTTCAATCTTCCAGGATCCGCTGTGACCATCGTGATGGGGCCTTCGGGGTCAGGAAAATCGACATTTTTAAGATGTCTTGCGGGGCTTGAAAAGCCTCGTGGCGAGTTGTTCTTCGGGGAAAAACACTGGCTAGGCGGGCAGGGGTTTACTCCGACTCATCAAAGAAATCTGGGATTTGTTTTTCAGGACGGAAATCTCTTTCCCCATCTTTCTGTCGAAGGAAACTTGCGTTTGGGGATGGGGGGCAAACAGCAGTCACTGTTTGAGTGGAACCATGTGATTGATGTTTTTGTCCTTAAAAAACTTTTAGATCGAACTTCCACCTCGCTTTCCGGAGGTGAGAAGCAAAGAGTGGCGATGGCTCGGGCCCTGTTGTCCTCGCCCGCACTGCTGCTAATGGACGAGCCACTGAGCGCTCTGGATATGGCGAGTAAGGCCGATGTCATGCCTTTTATAGAAAAGATGAAGTCAGAGTTTGGGGTGCCCACCATCTATGTGACTCATTCTCTTTTAGAGGCTTCTCGCATTGGTGACTATATTTTGCTGATGGAGAATGGTCGTTGTCAGGAGTTTGGGATCGCAGAAAAGATCTTTGCCAAAGATCGGGTGTTGCGTGAGGGCTTTTCCAGTTTGGTGGAATTGCAAAGAAGATTCGGTGTAGATCTATGAGAGAAAGCTTTGATGTCGTTAAAAAGATCAAATCCTTAGAGAGCTTTTATAGCGTGTCCGATGCGGCAATTCAGGTCCTGGCATCTCGTTGCCGATATGTTGATGTTGCAAAGGGCTGCTTTCTTTTTCACAGTAATCAGGGTGCGGAAAATGTCTATTTTGTGCTCTACGGATCCTTCAAGTTGCAAGATGGTGAATCTCTAAAAGATATTGTGATCTATGATTTCGCGGGACGAGGCGAGTTTTTCGGCATGATACATTCTATTTTGCGAGTGCCAACCTACCCTTTTTCGGCGGTTGCGAATGAAGACAGTGCGGTTTTAGCAGTGCCCTTGTCGGACTTTAATGAACTTCTCACAAATCATTCGGACTTTTGTGATCTGCTGCAGAATCAGATCGCACAACGCTTTAATGAAATCGTACATGATCGAAAGATGTCGCGCTTGATGGTGTCGCAGAAGTTAGCAGACTTTTTGTTGCGCACTTTGAAAAGGCCATCGTTGTCGTGTGGAGCGCGGATCGCCATCCCCTTAACAAGAGTGGACCTGGCTCGAAAAATTGTCACTCAGGAAGAAACAGTGATTCGTTTGCTGACGGCATGGACTCGAGATGGCTGGATCACCACTTGTCACAAGCATATTGAAGTGCTGGATCAGGCAGCGTTGGAAAAAATCATTTCTGAGGTTGTCCCCAAGTTGGCCTTGGGCGACGTTGTTTTGGCCCGAGGGCAAAATCGTATACGCTGATATATATCAGGAAATTTTTGTTATCCCCCTAGGGGATGGGAACATTAGTCCGTATAGCTATCTTCTTGTTTTCAATTGGCTTTCACATAAATCACGACTCCTGCCTTTGCCGTGATCATGATTTCCTTCATGTATTGGATTCCAGTCTCTGTTTAGATCATTGGCATGGACTTAAAAGATTTTAATGATCGTTGGCAAAAGGCACGACTTAGTGCCATTGAGCAAGTGCTGCAAAATCCAGAGCAGAGTGGAATGACCAGGGTTCTTCCTTTGGCATTGCGGGAAGAGCATCTTTTGGGGAGCACTCCCGCTGAGAAAAAAGATGAAGTTCTTCGTGCAGTGTTTTTGAACAGTCGAAAGCTGGCTCAGAGCTTTTCTCAGCATCAGGGACTTTTATTTGAGATCCAGGACTTTCAACTTCTTGTTCAGCAGTCAGGAATCCCTTGCTTTCAGGGGCTTTGGGAGTCCCGCAACAATGCGCTGGTATTGACCCGGGGCGCTTGCTCGTATGCCTCTGAAGCCCGGGATTTCGCTTGCACTTATTGGCGCGAAGCTCTGGATGGACTTGTCATGGGACTGGGCGAGGAAGAGCGCAGTGCCCGTCATGGGTGTTCACGGGTCGATGGCGGTGCCTGTGTGGATGTCCTTTTTGTTGAGGCTAATCCGGCACCAGGGAAGTCAGTTCGTTACGGAGCTATTCCTCCCATGTTAGTGGAGGATCTCGAACAAATTAAAGAGCAATTTACCACGAGTATGAAAACGGAAGTGGAGTTTGTGGGCTACAGTGCGGGCACACTTTATTTTCATTTTCCCAAGGGCACCTCTTGCGGCAGTGGCGCGATCTACACCTCAGCCCTTTTAAGTAAAATTCAAACTAAACATCCCTATATACAACTACAAGACATTTCACCTCGAGCGGTTCTGGGAGTTGAATCGTGAAAGGGAAATTGGAGGATCATCAATGAGCGAAGAGAAGAAGGGTCATATAAGTCGACGTTCCTTTGTGAAGGCGTTGACGGCGTCAGGAGGGCTTTTAGCGGCGTCCAGCTGGGCGAATGCAGTCCCTTTGCGCTTCTTTAATCCCCAAAATATCGAAAACCCCTTGGCGCAATACCCGGACCGTGATTGGGAAAAAATTTATCGTAATATTTTTGCCCATGATTCAAGTTTCGTGTTTTTGTGTGCGCCGAATGACACGCACAACTGTCTGCTGAAGGCTTACGTTAAAAACGGTGTGGTGACTCGTATTGGCCCCAGCTACGGCTATGGAAAAGCAACCGATCTTTACGGTAATCAGTCGTCCCATCGTTGGGATCCGCGTATCTGTCAAAAAGGTTTGGCATTGGTTCGCCGCTTCTATGGTGATCGTCGTGTGAAGGCTCCAATGATTCGTCGAGGATTCAAAGAGTGGGCAGATGCGGGATTCCCGCGAGACCCCGTTACGGGAAGTCCGGACGCGAAGTATTTCCAGCGTGGTAAAGACAAGTGGCTCAGAGCGGATTGGCAACAAGCCTACGATTACTCGGCAAAGGCGTTTGAGAACATCGCACGACATTATTCCGGCGAGCAGGGAGAACACTATCTTCATAAACAGGGCTATGACCCAGCGATGATTGAAGCCCTTGAGAAGTCCGGGACGCAAACGATCAAATTGCGCGGAGGCATGGCCTTCCTGGGAGCGACTCGTATTTTTGGTCTTTATCGGTTCGCCAACATGCTTGCACTGATGGATTCAAAGATCCGTAATGTGGATTCCACCAAGGCTGTGGGAGCTCGGGGCTG
Source organism: Bdellovibrio bacteriovorus (assembly GCF_041888015.1). Lineage (GTDB taxonomy): Bacteria > Bdellovibrionota > Bdellovibrionia > Bdellovibrionales > Bdellovibrionaceae > Bdellovibrio. The sequence goes on along the minus strand of NZ_CP168968.1, from coordinate 2,349,289 downwards.
GGATTCATACAGCTGGCATACGGATCTTCCGCCAGGCCATCCAATGGTGACGGGATCTCAGACCAATGACTTTGACCTGTTTGCAGCAGAAAGATCCAAGCTCCTTTTGGTTTGGGGGATGAACTGGATCACAACGAAGATGCCGGATTCACACTGGATGACGGAGGCTCGTCTGAAGGGGACCAAAACTGTGGCGATTACAGTCGAGTACAGTGCCACAGCTTCAAAGGCTGACGATGTCGTGGTGATCCGCCCAGGGACGGACCCGGCGTTTGCATTGGGACTGGCACAGCAAATTATTTCTAAAAAAATTTACGATAAGGAGTTTGTTGAAACCAAAACCGATCTGCCATTCTTGGTTCGGTTGGATACTTTGAAGCCTCTGCACCCGGAAGAATTCATAGCAGACTTCAAAGAGCCTGATTTACATTCGATGAAGTTCCTAAAAAAGGGAGAAAAGCCTCTACCCGGACCGGAACAAAGAGATCAGTTCGCACCAGAGTCCATGAAAGATGATTTTAAGTCACTGGTGGTCTTTGACAGGAAAACAAAAAGGCTTCGCGCAGTTTCGCGCGATGAATATGGCACGCACTTTAAAGGTGTGGAGCCTGATCTTGGCTACCGTGGGTCGGTGAAGCTTTTGAATGGTAAGACTGTCAAGGTTCGTTCGATCTTCAACTTGACCGAGGAATACTTGAACGAAAATATGACTCCCGAAAAAGTGGAGTTGATCACAGGTGCTCCGGCCAAAGCCATTGTTTCTTTGGCAAAAGAAATTGCAGCCAACAAAGAGCACACTCTGTTTGCCTGTGGAATGGGCCCCAATCAGTTCTTCAATGCGGATCTTAAGGACCGCGCGATCTTCCTGGTTGCGGCATTAACAAGAAATGTCGGCTTCCCTGGCGGGAACGTCGGCAGTTATGCCGGAAATTACCGGGCGGCTTTGATTGGGGGCGAACCGGTTTACGCGGCTGAAGATCCATTCAACTTGCAGCTTTCTAAAGGCGGTAAAGTGAAGGTTGGCAAGTACTCTCACTATGAATCTTTGCACTATTACAATTATGGGGATCGTCCGCTGCGGGTGGGTGATAAGCTCTTTACCGGAAGCGGTCACATGCCGGTTCCAACCAAAGCAATGTGGTTGAATAACTCCAACTCAGTGATCGGGAACGTCAAGTGGCATTACGACGTCGTTCATAATACACTGCCGAAGATCGAGTTTATTGCCTACAGTGATTGGTGGTGGACAGGCTCGTGTGAATACGCGGACATTGTCTTCGCCTGTGATTCTTGGGCCGAATTTAAGCATCCGGACATGTGTGGATCTTGTACCAATCCGTTCTTGCAGCTTTATCCAGAAACCCCCATGCCACGTGTTTTCGATACCAAAGCGGATATCGAGATCATTGCGGGTGTCGCGAAGTCCTTGGCAAAGGTGAATGGCGATTCTCGTATGACCGACATGTGGAAGTTCGTTTACGACAACGACACGCATGAATATCTACAGCGCATCATCGATGCGTCCTTCACATTGAAGGGTTACAACATCCATGATCTTGAGAAGAAGGCCAAAGAGGGTATCCCGGCATTGATGAACAATCGCACGTACCCGCGTGTTTCTTCCTACGAACAGGCGAAATCAGAAATGCCATGGCATACGAAGTCAGGACGTTTGGAGTTCTATCGACACGAACCTGAGTTTATCGAGCATGGTGAGAATATGGTGATCTATCGCGAACCGGTGGATTCGACTCCGTATGAGCCGAATGTGATCGTGGCCCAGGGGCATGAGGCTATTCGCCCGAAAGCTCCAAAGGATTACGGTCTAAGTGATTCAGACACCAGTGTGGAAACCCGCCAAGTCCGTAATGTCGTCAAAACTGCGGAAGAACTGGTGCAGTCCAAACATCCACTGAAAATGAAGCTTTATACTCACGTTTATCATACTCCAAAATATCGTCATGGAGCACACACGACCCCTGTGGATACAGACATGAATGCCGTGTGGTTCGGTCCTTTCGGAGACGTTTATCGTCATGACAAGCGGATGCCGGCAGTCGTGGAAGGGTACGTGGATATTAACCCTTTGGATGCGAAGGCGATGGGTATCGAGGATGGCGACTATGTCTATATTGATGCGGATCCTTCGGATCGTCCATATCGTAATTGGAAAAAGGGAACTGAAGAGTACAAGATTTCTCGCTTGATGTTGCGGGCCCGCTATTATCCCGGCACTCCGCGAGGTATTGCCCGAACATGGCACAATATGTACGGTGCAACCTTCGGCAGCGTGAAGGGGCAAGAGACACGACCAGATGGATTGGCGAAATCTGCAGAGACGAATTATCAGGCGATGTACCGTTCGGGAAGTCACCAAAGTGCGACTCGCGCTTGGCTTCGCCCGACTTTGATGACTGAAACTTTGGTTCACAAAACGATGTTCGGTCAGGGACTTGAAAAAGGTTTTGCTTCGGACATTCACTGTCCAGTCGGAGCACCTCGTGAGGCCTTCGTAAAAATCACCAAAGCTGAAGGTGGTGGCCTTGGGGGGCAAGGGCGCTGGAGACCGGCGTCTTTGGGCTTCAGACCGACATACGAGAATCAGGCCATGAAAGAGTATCTCAAGGGCCGTTTCATGAAGGGAAAGGGATAATTGATGGCGCGCGTGAAGAATTGGCAGATTAACAGAGAGATGGACTATCCATACAATGAAAGTCGCCCTAAAAAGCAATGGTCCATTATTTTTGACTTGAATAAATGTATCGCATGTCAGACGTGCTCTTTGGCCTGCAAAACCACATGGACGAGTGGTAAGGGGCAAGAGTACATGTTCTGGAATAACGTTGAGACGAAGCCATACGGAAGCTATCCGTTAGCATGGGACGTCAAGATTCTAGAGCAGTTGGGCCAGCAGGCTTGGAAAGCCAAAGAACCTTATTATGGAAAAACCATTTTCGAGGCGGCGAAACCGACGGAAGTGGTAGCCCATTTTCATCCTAAAGATGAGGACTGGATGTATCCAAATGTCGGCGAAGATGATTGTGCCGGTAATGTGCCTCATGGGGACCATATTACGCTTCCTCACGATAAATGGTTCTTCTATCTGCCGCGCACCTGTGCGCATTGCACTTACCCTGCGTGTCTGGCGTCGTGCCCCCGTAAGGCGATCTATAAGCGTGAAGAAGATGGTATTGTGTTGATTGATCAATCCCGCTGTAAGGGGTATGGCGAGTGCGTCCGTGCTTGTCCTTATAAAAAGTCAATGTACAACACCCACACTCGCGTGAGTGAAAAGTGTATTGGTTGTTTCCCGGCAGTTGAGCAAGGTTTACAACCGATGTGCGTGCAAAACTGTATCGGTAAAATCCGCATCATGGGTTTTGTGAATCCCCCATGGAAGATGCGGAAAAATAATCCGATTGACTATCTGATCCACGATCAGCAAATTGCCTTACCTTACTATCCACAGTTGGGCCTTGAGCCCAACATCTACTACATTCCGCCGATTCATGCCGATCGAGCGTATTTGACTCAAATGTTCGGTCCCAATGTAGATCAGGCTATCGAACGTTACAAAAAGTTGAAGGACGATCCTGTGACTCAAGGTTTGTTGGTTTTAATGGGAAGTACGGATCGCATCATGCACAGCTTCGATGTGAAGGATGGAATTGCTTACGGCTTTGATGAAAAAGGGGATGAGGTTGTTCGTGTCCCGGTGACGGAGCCATTCATTGAACGAACTGCTTACGATGCGAATCTGAAGTCGCTTCGCAATAACACTCCTTAAGGAGAATGACATGAAACGCAAATTGGTTTTTTTGATATTCATGGTTCCCGGCCTTGTGCAGGCCGCGGACATCGCGGTGAAGAAAGTGAAAGAGGACTTCACCAAAGCTTTGGATCCTTATGCGGCCTACTGGTCTCAGGCCCCAGAGGTGGAGTTGTCTTTGATGGCGCAACCCATGATGAAGCCGAAACCGGAAAAGCCCGAGACCTCTTTACTGAAGGTGCAGGCTTTGCATAACGGGAGCTATGTCGCCTTCCGATTGCGCTGGAAAGACACGGAAAAGTCTGAAGCTGGAAAGCTTGGTCAGTTTTCCGACGCAGTGGCATTGGAGTTCCCGGTGAAGAGCAACGAAAATCTCCCTTCCGTTATTATGGGGGAGCCGGGCAACCCTGTTCACATGTTTCATTGGCGCGCGCAATATCAATACGATGAGGTGTATGGCAAAAAGGATGTGAAAGACATCTATCCAAATTTGGCAGTGGACACATATCACATGGACTATCCAGACGCCGGAAAGTGGAAGGGGGCCAGCAAAGATCAGAAGGAAGCCTATATGCATGGTATGGCGGCGGGCAATCCCCAGTCCTTTGCTAAAAAAGCCGTTGATGAAATTATGGCAGAAGGCTTTGGAAGTTCTGCTGTTCGCGAAGATAGCGATTCTTTCGCGAAGGGCGAATGGAAGAATGGCGAATGGACAGTGGTGATTTCGCGAGCTTTAAAAAGAGAAAAAGGATCTGTTTTGGAAGAAGGAAAAAACAGTTCTGTGGCATTTGCAGTATGGCAGGGAGGGAAAGACGAAGTGGGCTCACGCAAGGCGCTGACTTTGTTCTGGACTCCATTTAAAGTGGAAGGGCCCTAATATGGAAACACATAACACTAATCCGGCGCCATTTGTTTTGGCGTCTCTGTTGACCTCTTATCCAGATCAAAATTTTGAGAATTATGCGACTCTTCTGATGAAGGATGAGGCGGTGATTCTGCCTGAAAGTTTAAAGGGCAGGGTCTCCCAAGTTGTCCAGGAAGGCAGCACTGATGATCTACGTTCGTTGTACATTGATATCTTTGAGCGAGGGCAGGCGGTAAATTCTCCCTACGAAACCGAGTATGGTCGCCATCGTGCCATGGCGAAGGGACAGGAGTTGGGGGACATCGCCGGTTTCTATAAGGCCTTCGGATTTGAGCTGGAAACTGAAGGACAGGGACGAGAGATTTTGGATCACGTTTCCGTTGAGTTGGAGTTTTACTCTTTGCTTTTGATTAAACAAAACTACTTTGCCGAAACTGTGAATACAGAGGCCGCCGAGATTGTCCTGGATGGTCGTAAGAAATTTTTGATGGCGCATCTGGGACGTTTTGTGTGTGCCATTGGGCGTCGCCCAGGGGTCATGGAAAATCCCTATTACAATGAAGTTTATGAATGGGTGAGTGGTCTGGTGGATGCGGAGTGTGCACGTTTGAACATCCAGCCCGAGAAAACTGACTGGATTGAAGCTCAAAAGAATGAAGAAACCGCAAACTGCGGGGCGACTTGTAAATAGAAAAGACTCCGAGCTCTTGAACCTAAAGAACTCTATGGTTCAGGAGCCAATGGGCTGTTTGGGAAACGAAGCAGCCTCCCGTATTTGGAAAGGAGAAATATGTCTCTTGTACTAAACGACCCGCAAGGTCGTCAGTTTCGCTATCTGCGACTATCGGTCACCGATGTGTGCAACTTCCGATGCACTTACTGTCTGCCGCAAGGCTATAAAAAATGTCAGAGCACTGAAGAGTTGTCGTTGCCAGAAATTTCCCGTCTGTTGCGTGCATTTTCAAATCTGTCGTTCAAAAAGCTGCGCCTGACTGGGGGAGAACCCACTTTACGCAAGGACCTGCCGGAGATCATTCGTGAGGCTGCGACAAACGGTTTTCAAGTGGGAATGACGACAAATGGATTTGGATTAAAGAAAAATATCCGTGTTTATAAAGATTCTGGCCTTTCGTTGCTAAACCTCAGTTTGGATTCGATGAATTCGAAAAAGTTTAAAGAGATTACGGGGAAAGATGAGTTCCTGAATCTTCAGCAGGGCCTTGATGAGGCGATTTCCTTGGGGTTTCATAGAGTCAAAATCAATGCCGTTCTGCTGAAAGATTTAAATGACAGTGAGTTTCCGCAGTTTCTTGATTATATCAAAAATCGTCCTATCACTGTGCGGTTTATTGAACTTATGCCCACGGAGCAGAATAAGGATTTTTTTGAAAAACATCACACCCGTGCCGATGTCTACATTCAAGATCTAAAACAGCAAGGGTGGCAAGAAAGCTCTCGGGACTCCGAATCAGGGCCAGCTCAGGAATTTCATCACCCGGATTTTGAAGGAAAGATCGGCTTTATTTCTCCTTACGCAAAAAACTTTTGTGTTCAATGCAATCGCCTTCGGGTCTCTGCTCGGGGGGATTTACGTTTGTGTTTGTTTGGTAAGGGCGAGGTTTCTCTGCGCTCCTATCTTCAAAATGATGGGGATCTGCCAAAATTGGTCTCGTTTATACAAAGTACTTTGCGATTAAAACCTGTTTCTCACGCTTTGCATGAGGGCGACTATGGCGATATGCGAACTCTTTCGACCTATGGAGGATAATGTGTCCAGCTCGTATAACATGATTGATGTCTCGGAAAAAAACACGACAGAGCGAATGGCTCTGGCGTCGGGAAAGATATATATCCCACCGGCGATCATTCAGCGAATTGTCGATAAAGACATGCCCAAAGGGGATGTTTTGGCGTTGGCGGAAGTTGCGGGAATTATGGCGGCAAAAAATACGTCGCAGATTTTGCCGCTTTGTCACCCCTTGCTTTTGGAGTCTGTGAAGGTTCGATGCCTGCCCTCTGAAGAATATATCGAAGTGACCGCGCAGGTGAAGTGCCAAGGTAAGACCGGCGTTGAAATGGAAGCACTTTGTGCTGTGAATGCAGCTTTGCTCTGTATTTACGATCTTACAAAAATCGTGGAACCCGAGATGACTCTCGGTGAGATCCGCCTGCTCAGAAAAGAGGGCGGAAAGTCGGGAGTGTGGGAGCCCAAAGGCGATCACAAGGTGGATTCTTGTGGAGTGAAAGCTTCTTTGGAGGGAGTTTTCGCTGCGGTGTTGACTTTGTCGGACCGTTGTTTTGCTGGATCGGCGACGGACGCATCCGGTCCGATCATTGTGAACTGGTTGAAAGATAGAAACGCCCATGTTCGTGAGCACTGTGTCCTTCCCGACGAGAAAGAAAGTATGAAAAGAAAAATATTGGAATGGAAGGAATGCGGTGTTGGATTGGTGATTTTGACTGGCGGAACAGGTCTTTCTCCAAGAGACAACACGCCCGAAGCTTTGCTTGAAATTGCGGACCGGGAAGTTCCTGGATTCGGAGAACTCCTAAGAGCCGCAGGTGCTAAACACACCCCCATGTCTTACCTAAGTCGCTCTGTGACGGTCCTTGTGGGAGCAACTCTGGTGGTCTGTCTTCCTGGTAGCGCTAAGGCTGTTGTGCAAGGATTGCAGAGTCTTGAGAGCCTCTTGCCGCATGCCGTTCATATCTCTCAAGGAAAAAATCACGGAGGGGTTCATGTCCATGATCACTTACCAGAAAGCCATTGAAATAATTCAAGCCGCGGCCGGAAAGAGATCTCTTCAAGAGGAAAAAGTTTCTTTGCTGCAGGCTGTGGGCAGAATTCTGACGGAAGACTTATATTCTCGGGAAGACCTGCCTGCGCAGGATAATTCCGCCATGGATGGATTTGCTGTCAAGTCGGAGGTGACTTTGTTGGCAACGGCCGAAAGTCCTTGTCTGTTACCAGTGATGGGATATATCGCGGCCGGTGATGCGTTACCCCTGCAGAAGAACTCGGCAGGCGGTGTTTACGGTATCATGACGGGGGCGCTCATTCCCGAAGGTGATTTTGATGCTGTCGTTAAGGTCGAAGACGTTGAAGTCTTTTGTGACGGTGGAGTATCCAGTATTCGCATCAAAGCCCCGGTTCCAGTGGGCAATAACATCCGTCCTCAAGGCTCCGATTTTACCAAAGGAACGAGGATACTTAAGCGAGGTCATCGGTTGGGTCATGAGGATGTCATGGCTTTGGCAGCTTTGGGATATACAGAGATTCCGGCTTTTAAAAAATTGAGAGTGGGAGTGATTTCAACGGGTAAGGAAATTGTACCTTTTGCAACTCAGGATATTGCCGTGGAGCAGGTTAGAAATTCTTCGGCGCCATTTTTACGGTCCTATTTTTGTTCTTTGGGATGTGATGTGGACGTGTTTGAGCAAAGCGAAGACAATGCCTCCGGATTTGGTGAAAAGTTCGCTCACTTGATGTCTGAAAACTATGATCTGGTATTGACGACAGGTGGAGTTTCCATGGGGAACTGGGACTATGTCACGAATTCGTTGCAGAAATTGGGAGTCAAAACAGAGTTTCATAAGGTCGCGATTCGTCCCGGGAAACCTCTATTGTTTGGAGTGCATGAAAAGACTGGCGCAGCTGTTTTTGGTCTTCCCGGAAATCCTGTTTCTACTGCGATTGGTGCAAGTTTCTTTGTCACGTCCTATTTAAAAGCGCTTCGCGGACAGGGATGTGAGCAAAGTCTTCAGTTGCCGGTTATTGGTTCCATCAAAAAACCTCAAGGGTTGCGGAGCTTCTTTAAGGCTCGCATCGAACAGAACGACGGAGTTTCCCGTGTGCGGATTTTGCCGGGACAAGGCAGCTATATGCTTCATTCCTTGTTGGAGGCGAATTGCTGGGCCGTTGTTTCTGAGGAGGGTGATCGGGTGGCAGAGGGAACAACTGTCGAAGTGCACCCATGGGAGGGACGAACTCTATGAAGATCGACATAAAGCTTTTTGGACAGGTCAAAGACTATTTTCCGACTCAGCAACTTGAGTTTGTGATGGAAAAGGATTCCATCACAGTAGAGGAAATGAAAGCCTGGTTGACCAGTCAGGCTCTTTGTCCTGAGAGGTCAAGGGCATTGATTCAAGATTCGGCCTTGGCCACGGATACTCGTGTTTTGCAAAGCCAAGAAGTCATCAGCCAAGGGGTCCTCTTTGTCTTGCCCCCCGTTTGCGGAGGTTAGTGGATGGGATTTGTTCATTGTGAAATTACTGACGATGTTTTGACTCCGGCAAAAAGCTGGGAGTTGCTGCAGAATAATACTCAGGGAGCCATTATCTGGTTCTTAGGCAATGTGCGTGACCACAACGAAGGACAAAAAGTCACGGCAGTGACGTACGAGGGAGTCCACTCTTTGGGGGAGAATGTTCTTCGCAAGATTTGCGAAGAGTGCCACGAAAAATGGGGTGCGGATTTGGGGCTTCTGGTCTCTCATCGCGTGGGGACTTTGGGGGTCGGAGAAACCAGTATTATTATTGGAGTGGCGTCTTCGCACCGGGTGGCGGCTTATGAGGCCTCCAGGTACATTATTGAACAAGTCAAATTGCGCCTTCCAATTTGGAAAAAAGAGCACTACGCCAGCGGAGCGCAGGCTTGGCTTCGGGGGAACTCGTTGAATGGGTGAAATCTGGGGTTTGGTTTTGGCAGGGGGAAAGTCTTCGCGAATGGGGCAAAGCAAGGCCTTGCTTCCCTTTAATGGGGGACGACTGATTGACTCCATGGTCAATCTTCTTGCTGCGGCCACGGGGGATTCATCCAGAGTATGGATCAGTGGCCGGGTCGATGGCTATGTTTGCACAGAAGACGAATTTGCCGGACGAGGCCCCTTGGAAGGTCTGCGTTGCGTTCTTAAGCTCCTCCCAGAGGAAGACATTGTTGTCGTTGTTCCCGTGGATATGCCGCGATTGACCGCTGAGTGTCTGATGGTTCTTTTAAAGACGAGGGTCGCCGGTCAGGATTTTGTGCGATTTACGGATTCGGAGTTGCCGTGCGCTCTTGTGGTGTCAAGGAAGATGAAGGCGAGCCTGGATGAATTGTGTGCTCCCTTGATGCCGTCTCGGCTTCGTTCATTCAAGAGCTTATTTTCTCGTCTTCGCGGGGAGGAAATAAGGTGTCCCTGTCCAGAAGTCCTTTATAACGCCAATACTCCCGAAGAATGGCAGGAGATTATAAAATGAATCTGCGTTTGGAAGACAGAGATATTCGGATTCGCCTCAGTGAAAAGGAATGGGCGATTTTTAATGAGACAGGGCAGGTTCGTCAGAAAATGCAATTGGGTTTTAGGAATGACCTGACTGTAAATATTGTTTTATCTGACTGCAACTCTTATTGCATCGAGAGCTTTGAAGTTCAGGTATGTATTGCGAAAGAGTCTTTGCAAAAACCCACGAGAAAAAAGGATCCGTATTGGAGCTATGTGAGCGATGCGGGGGTTCGATTTAGCTTGGATGTGGATATTATTCCCGAGGAGAAACGTTAATGGAAAATCGTTATCTTCGACAGATGGTGCTTCCTGAAGTGGGCGAAGAAGGGCAGCGTGTTTTACATGAGGCAAAAGTCTTGGTTGTTGGAGCCGGAGGCCTGGGGAGTCCTTGTCTTCAGTATTTGGCGGCGGCGGGAGTGGGAACTTTGGGGTTTGTCGACGATGATGTCGTGGATAGCTCAAATCTGCAAAGACAGATTTTGTTTTCAACAGAGGATATTGGTAAGTCAAAGGCGGTCCTAGCCAAAGCCCGGCTTGCAGCTTTGAATCCGCAAATCAAGCTGGCTGCCTTTCAAGAGCGTTTGAGCGGAGAAAATGCGCTGGAGATCTGTTCTCCTTTCGATATTATTGTGGATGGGACAGACAACTTTAAGACTAAGTATTTATTGAATGAAGTTTCTTTGGTTTTGAGAAAACCTTTAGTCTATGGCTCCATCAGCCGATTTGAGGGGCAAGTGGCGGTGTTTGAGGGAACTCAAGGGCCTTGCTACCGTTGTCTCTATCCGGATCCTCCTCAATCTCAAATCGGAAGCTGTGCAGAGCAAGGTGTTTTCGGCGCGGTGCCAGGGGTGGTGGGCTCCATGCAGGCACTGGAAGCTTTGAAGTGGATTTTGTTCACCAAAAATGATCAGGAGAGTCTACGCCCCCTTATAGGGAAGCTTTGGATCGCAGACTTCAAATCCATGCATTTTCATACGTTATCGTTGTTTTCCCGCCCGGAGTGTCTGTGCTCCAAAGAGGTCCGGAGTCTTTCCAAAGACTTTATTGAGGATGTCTGTCAGACTTTGCCCGAGAAAATGTGGCAGGATTATTTTCAAAGCAATCCCAAGCCCCTTCTTTTGGATGTCCGCTCTGAAGAGGAATATGAAAAGCATCATCTTCCAGAGGCACAATGGGGGCTGGAATGTCTTAAAGGTCTTTCTCCAGATCAGGAGATATACGTCTATTGCAACATGGGGGTGAAGTCCCTGCAGCACTGTATGAATCTAAGAGAGCAAGGATATAGGGCGTTTTCTCTGCGGGGAGGGCTGGCCAGCCTGATAGAAAATGAGAAAATTAAAATTATATGAATGATTCAATTTGCGTAGTAAACTGCTGAGATAGTGACATTTCTGAGAAATGAGCAAATATGGACAGGAAACGCAAACCCCTTGAATCCCGCGAAGACATCCAGCTTTTGGTCGATGGCTTTTATTCCAAGGTTCGCGCCGATGGGTATATCGGACCTATCTTTACGGATGTTGCCCAGGTTGATTGGGACGAGCATCTTCCTAAGTTATACAATTTCTGGGCAGACCTTCTTTTGGGCGAGGACTCCTATCGGGGACGACCTTTTCCTCCGCATATGAAGCTGAACTTGCAGCAGGGCCATTTTGAACAATGGCTGCGTTTGTTTGTGGCAACGGTGGACGAACATTTCGTGGGCCTGAAAGCTGACGAAGCCAAGCACCGGGCCTATCGTATTGCCCGCAACTTCATGATTAATTTGAACCTTATCAGTCTGGATTAGATTCGCTGGACAATCAGCTTGTGCAGAAGTGCAGTGGATATCTGCCGCGAGCTTGTATTGCAGCACAGCCCGCGTCTGATATTTAGAGGACTCTGCAGGGAGTGCTTAAATGAAGAAAGCCGCGGAGGTTCTTTATGAAACTCACAGTGAACTTTGCATCGCAAGGTCGTCTTCTTGAAGGAACTCTTTATCTGCCTGACACGACCGACGAGGTTATGGCCGGGTGCCTTTTTGAAGGGGCCATGACCGGCGCCACCGTGCAGGTGGTGGATTATCTGGCTCGGGAAGTCAGTCATCAGGGATTTGTGACTTTGATTATGGATCACAACTATTTTGGTGATGACGAAACCGCCCCGCAACCCTGGGAGTCTCCCTTTAAGCGCCTGCAGGACATTTTAGCTGCTTTGCATTTTCTGGAAGACTATGGCGAGGTCGACAAGAATCGAATTTTTGGTGTCGGCGTCAGTGTCGGAGGCGAGTTTCTGGCCGAAGCCAGTCGCCGGACTGACATTTTGAAAGGTCTGATCTTTGTGGAAAGCCCCACGGATGACACGCGCAATCGGATCGCCAGACTGGATATTCCCAGCATTGTGGTGGATGAGGCGCATCTGGAAACAGCGGTGGATGAAATCGTTCTTTGGGCACGCACGCTCTTCAGCAGTCATCGTGAAGAGCATGGCCCTGATATAAATTGGAATCTGACGGACAAATAGCTACTTGAGCTTGATAGTGACCGAGTTGACAACTTCATTCTGCATATCGCGAATGTCCACTTTGATGGATTTTCGTTTCCAGTCGATTTCGGCCAGTCCGAAGTTTTCTTTATTATAAACGGCACCGACATAGTGGCGATCCGCATCCTTATAGTTGTTGGCGCGATTGATAGAGCTTCCCGTGATATCATAAAGGGCGCCATACCCTGGAAGATCCATTTTCGAAATGGAAGCCATATGACGATCACCACTAAGGATAACGACATTTTTAGCTTTGGTTTTTTTGATCAGATCAAAAAGACGCTGACGTTCTTTCGGGAAATTTCCCCATTTTTCAAACGGGGGATCTTCGGCGATAACTTGAATGCTGCTGACGATCAGTCGCACATCCGCCGGGCGCTTTAGCTGTGTTTCCAGCCATTCCCATTGATGCTCGCCCAGAACCGTGCCCTCGTTGCTGGGTTCGTAATTCATGGCTTTGCCTTCAAAGCCGGTTTTTTCTTTTAGTGAACTGCGATAATAGCGAGTATCGAGCATGATCACCTGAACCATGTGCTTTTTTGGACCGATGATTTTGCTGTGATAAACCCCACCTTGCTCCAGAGGCATGCTGTTGCGGGTGTAAGTCCAATAATTCACAAAGTCTTTGCGAGCCGCATCTTTTCCTGCCCAGTCATTGCCGCCGTCACGCATTCCAAAATCGTGATCGTCCCATGTTGCCATGAAAGGGACCTTCTCACGCAAAGAGCGGTACTCTGAAATCAGATCCAGCTTACGGTATTGTTCGGCAATAGGTTGCTGGTAAGGACTGCTGGCATAGACATTGTCACCGGCGAAAAGGAAAAGATCCGGTTGGGTTGCGCTGATGGTTTTCCAAAGGGGTTGGGGTTCATCCTGATTGGCGCAGGAACTGAACGCAATTCGCTGCAGAGTTGCGGAGTAATCAATGCCTCGAGAGGGTAAAGTGGAAATATAGGTCGTGGCAACTTGGGAAACCTGAGTTCCGCCGGCCCCCGGAGCTTTGGGGTTTTGCGCGCAAGCAGTGACCAGTAATGCCAGTAACAATATGAATCTTGTCATCGAGTCTCCTGATGGAATTGAGATTTTTTATTTCATGCAACCGAGTCGCTTTTGGCAACCCTTTTTGTCTCAAAATTATCCACGGCATGGAGCTTGTATTGATTCTTAGGTATGACAAGTAAAACGATCCTCTTAGGCAGAATACTGGCAACTTTCTTTGTGGCACTGACTATTTTTTGCGGTGAGCTTTCATTAGCTTCACTTGATCGGGTGAATCTCAGATTGAGACAGCCGACAAAGGGCGCAGGTGTTCAAAGAATGGCGCAGGAAAAACGGCAGCAGGCTGTGCGCCTGGGGCTTAAGCGAGCTAACACCTCGGCAGAGGGGTTGGATCAGCAGATCGTAAGGTATTTGGAAGTGGCCTCTATGGGGCGTCTGGAGCGCTGGCAGAAGGGTATTGATCTGGATCTGGTGAAGGTCGAATATTCCCAGCGTGTTTTGGGACATTTGAATTCAATGACCAATTTGATGAAGATGCGCAGGTCCTCTGGCAACAAGTTCAAGAAACTGTATGAGTTCGACTTTCAGAATCTAATGCGTAAGAGTGACTATGTGCTGGCGGTAAATACAACCCGCACGGCTTTGGAGTACGCCTCTGCTCAGGACAGTGAGTTTGCCGCTCAGGCGGAAAAAGCTCTGGCCGAGTACAATCAGGAGCGTCTGCATTTTGACGCCAAGATGATTGCCTTTAATAATTAAGTTCTCAGAATGAAAAAGGGAGCCGGAAGGCTCCCTTTTTTAGTTTTAACTTTAAGCTAAAAACTATTTGCGCTCGCTGATTGGAGTCACTTTGCGCTGTTCAGCACCCACGTACTCAGAAAGAGGACGGATGATACGGTTGTCAGCAGCTTGCTCCATGATGTGAGCAGACCAGCCTGTTGTACGAGCCATAACGAAGATCGGTGTGAAGAAGTCGATCTCGAAGCCCATCATGTAGTAAGCAGGACCCGCTGGGAAATCCAGATTCGGGTAGATCTTTTTCTTATCAACCATGACTTTTTCCAAAGCCGTGTACATCTGCATCCATTTTTGTTCGCCAGTCACGTCAGCCATCACTTGAGCGTACTTTTTCATGGTTGGAACGCGAGAGTCGCCAGAGCGGTAAACGCGGTGACCGAAGCCCATGACTTTTTTCTTCTGAGCTAAAGCATCCAGCATCCACTGTTCTGCTTTCGCAGGATCAGCGATCTCTTTCATCATGTGCATAACCATTTCGTTCGCGCCACCGTGCAAAGGACCTTTCAGGGCACCGATACCTGCAACAGTTGCAGAGTAGATGTCAGATTGAGTTGAAGTCACAACACGTGCAGTGAAAGTGGAAGCGTTGAAGCTGTGTTCAGCGTAAAGGATCAAAGAAACGTCGAAAGCTTTCACAACTTCTTTTTGTGGAACTTTACCGAAGCACATGTGGAAGAAGTTTTCAGCGATGGACAAATCAGACTTAGGTGGGATGAAATCCAAACCTTTTTTGAAGCGGTAGTCCGCTGCAACCATTGTCGGGATTTTCGCAAGCAAGTTCATGGCTTTGTCCATGTTTGTTGCAGGGGATGCGTCCCAGATACGTGCATCTTCAGCGCCCAAGAATGAAACCGCCGTGCGGATAGAATCCATTGGATGACATTTTTGTGGAAGAGCTTTGATCACGTTCAACAAAGTTGTGGAGATCTCACGGGAAGCGCGTTCTTTTTTGGAGAACTCAGCAAGTTGACCTGCATTTGGCAACTCGCCATTGTACATCAAGAAAGCCACTTCTTCGAAAGAGCAGTTTTCAGCCAAGTCTTGAACTGGGTAACCACGGTAGATCAAAGAGTTTGTGTGAGGGTTTACTTTAGATACTGAAGACGTATCCATAACAACGCCATCAAGACCCTTTTTAACGTTCATTTTTTCTGGTTCTGGAACATAATCTGGATTGATATACTCAGCCATTTTTCCTCCGGCGAAATCACTGCGTGATGTCTTTGAAAGACTCATCGCGTTACATTGCTAATGATTAACGACCAAAACTAGCGCGGCGACTGAAAGCGGTCAAGAGTTGTACTGGGGCTCTACTTTGCGCAGCGGCGGGGTTGACGGCGGGTGGAGGGCTCCGCACACTGAGGCTATGGAAATATCATTCGCTCTCGTTCCGGCACTTATTCATGTGTACATTTTTGTTCTGGAAAGCCTGCTTTGGGGGCGTAAAAGAACCAATAAGACTTTCGGCGTCACAGAAGCCGAAGCCGCGACCACCAAACTGATGGCCTTTAATCAGGGCTTTTATAACTTATTTTTGGCAGTGGCGATTTTGCTCGGCCTGCATTTGCGAACAGGGGACGTCACCCGCGCTGCCGGAACCACGCTGGTGATCTATGGCCTGGTGTCCATTATTGCCGCTGGCTTGGTGCTGATTCTGTCGTCACGTCGCTTGTGGCGGGCAGCGCTGGTGCAGATCGTACCGGCTGCCATCGCCCTGGGACCCTTCCTTATCTAGAACTGCCCTTCACACACGCCCGGTGTTGTCGTCAGCACCGGATTCGGATTGTTCGAGAAGTAATCCTTCAGATCCAGATCCAGGAATAGAGTTCCATTTTTGCAGTTCTTGTAAAGAGCGCGGTACAAACTCAACAAATTGTTTTTGAAGATCTTGTATTCTGGAGCCGTGAACTGCAAAGAATTGCGGAAGTAGGTTTCCATCGCAACCTGAGTTTCTGGCGTTCCAAAGACCTGTCCATACAAGCGCATCACACCTTTGTAAGTCTGAGGGCTGAAATGTTTCACCACCATGGTCGCATTCAGGAACAGATCGGCATTGTCCTTCCAGCTATCATAAGTGGCGGATGTTTTTTTGACATCAGCAATCAGGGCATATTTCTTGGCGGTGTTCATGTCAAAGCCGCCGTCGTTATCTTTTAAAAGCATGACCTTCAAAGAAACACCGGTTTGCTTGATGGCTCCAAGGACTTCCACTTCGGCTGGAGTCAAAGTATTCGCAGGCTTCGCCAGAAGTTCTTTGTATTTTTTGTCCGAGATGTCATCCACTTTTCCCTGTGCAGTTTTGAAGAACTGGCGGCGCTTGTAGTGGATGTTTCCGATGCGATCAGCTTGATCCAGCAGGAAGTCCATCACCAGCATGTCGGAAGAATCCTGCATACCCAGCATTTTCTGACCGGCTTTGGGCAGTTCAGTGCTACCCAGAACTTGCGAGATCGGGCGGGGATCTTTTAATAGCGGCCAGAAGACACTGCTGTTGCGGAACTGATCAATACGGGTTTTATCCCCTTTCAAGCCGAAAGCTTCTGTATACAATTCTTCATTGCTGGGGTTCTCCGCCAGCACTCCAAAGACCTGTTGCTTGTCCTCAGTCAGGATGCGTGTTGTCCAGTAGGCCGTGCTATTGGCTGACAGTCCTCGGCGCTTGCCATCTTTATAAAAAGAAGTCGGCACAATACCCAGGCCGTAGGGAGGCTTGGTATAGACATCCGGCAGTTGCGACACATTGCCGTGTTTGGCGCGAACCAAGTGGCCGATCTGATCGTACCAGTATTGATTCAAATATGAGTTTCCCATTTGCAAGCCCAGATAGCGTCCGGCCAGGGAGTGATTCAGGACGGTGTCCAGATCCACCGTGCGCAGAACACTTGGCGGAACATCGACAGATTTGAAAAGTTGAGTCAGGCGGGAATATCCCAAAATACTTCCCACGGAAACTCCCGGAGCTGCGAACTTGAACTTCGCCTCCTTATCCGGATATCCCAAACGATCTTTCATCTTTTTCTTTTCTGAACGGGTCAGAGGACAGATGGTCTTTTGGAATTGGGCTTCGCTCATTCCTGCGGGGACTTCATAGTATTCCACTGCCACGGAGGTGCTGTTCACTTTCGGGCAGCCATAGAAAGTCTTCAGCTTGGGATGATCACCATAAGAGGCATACAGATTCATCGCGCACAGGCTGTCTTCGTCTTTATTGATTTTGTTTTCCAGGCCAGGGAATCTTTGCAGCAGATAACATTTCTCACGCAGGGCTTTGCCCGGCACTTCAATGTTGTAGGTTTTAACAGCGTGTTTTTCAAATTGAGGGTCCAGATAGCTATAGGCATTAGAGCTTAAAAGAACAAAAGAAATTAGAGAGGCAAACATGGAACTGTCTCCGTTTTGTGTGAACGGAGACTATTTCCGAGACTGTCAAAAACCAAGTTACTTTATTGCAAGGGTCTTTAGCGGACGTACTTCACACCATTCTTTGAATCCAAAGTCAGAGAGGCGGGAAGCGAGCTCAGGCTTTGCAAAGTACCTGATGAATTGTAATAGCGGATCGCCAGTTGATTTGTTTCCGAGAAAACAAGTTCCACGTAACCTTGCGGAGTTCTAATGCTGGTGCCGACCAAATAACGTGGTGAACTTCCGGCGCAAGGCATGGACACCACCTGAAGTT
This sequence comes from Bdellovibrio bacteriovorus, assembly GCF_041888015.1. Classification (GTDB taxonomy): domain Bacteria; phylum Bdellovibrionota; class Bdellovibrionia; order Bdellovibrionales; family Bdellovibrionaceae; genus Bdellovibrio. The sequence goes on along the minus strand of NZ_CP168968.1, from coordinate 2,331,392 downwards.
TTTTCCCGTCCGGATAGGTGTAGTGTCCGGAGTAGAAGCCGTGAGAATGGCCAAAGATCACCAGATCGACCTTGTGTGAAAGCAGGATGGATTCCAGCGTGAAAGATCCGCCGGTTCTGCGTTCACCAGCCAGAACGCCGTTTTCATAGACCGTGGAGCTGTTGGCTTTGCTGCTGACGATCGAATACAGCGGGATGTGGCCATAGACCACACGGGCGCGGGCTCCCTGAGCACGAGCTGAAGAAAGTTGTTCCTTGAGCCAGTTCAGTTGAGCCGTGCGGTTGGAAAGTTTGGAATAATTGGCGTCATCCAACGAGACAAAGAACACGTCTTCCTTGATGAAGGAATAATAGAACGGGAAGTTGTCGTCATCGACGTATTCCACGTTGGGCTTGTTGGAGCTCCAGAAACTGTCATAGATCTTTCGTTCCTGGCTGTAGTAGGCGTCGTGATTCCCCGGAGTCGGCAAAAATGGCAGGCCCGCTGTGCGCATCAAGGAAAGCACTTTTTTGGAAAATGAATTCCACATATTCACGTAGGTGCTGTCTGAAAGGCTCTTTTTTTCCCCGTCGATATAGTCACCCACGCCCAGAATAGCGGCAGGCTGTCGGGAGATCATGGACTTCACAATCGAGATCGTGCTGCTGGTGTAAGTGCCGCTGGTGTCGATGTTCATATCCGCAAAAGCGTGGATCTTTAAAGACTTTGCACTTTCCTCGAAGTCGCCACTTTGATCTGGTGGTGTTGTCGGTGCTGGGGGTGTTGAGGGCTCTTCAGTGTTGCCGGGATCGGTGAAGGAGTTTTCCGAGTCCGTGCCTGGCGGTTCTGTGCTCAGGATGTCAGAGGTTTGGGGCATACACGCGGCAAGTTGAGAAACGAGAAAAAAGGCCGCAAGGATTTGTAAGGAGGCGGTGGCTTTTGTTTTCATACAGTTTGTATCGTAACAAAGGTCGAAAACATTAAGTCGAATTAATATAGAAAGTGGGTATGTAAAATGGACTCAGGTCTAAGTTGAATTTCTTGCTGGAGCTTTTGACAGTTTATGAAAAATTAAAAAAGAACTTCGGGGGATTGTAATAAACAGGATGAAGGACAGATCCTGACGAAAGATGTGAGTCCGTCAGGATCTTCTTGTTTAGATTTCGATATTTTTGCAAAGCCAGTCACGCAGTTCGCTGAGGCCCGCCTGCAGATCTGGATATGCGGCGATGACCGCGGCCATCTCCGCGTTGACGGTTTCGCCCTTGTAGGGCTTGTCGCGCAAAGCCTCGGTGATTTCATCAATCACTGTCGGGTACAGACAGTCCGTGTAGAACTTCAAATCCTTGATCTGACCGTCCTCCACTTTGAAGTGAACGTCAAAGAAACCCAAAGACAGATAGTCATCCATTTTGTGATTGAATTCCAGAGTGTTTCCGTACAGCCACTCCCAGGAACTGAGTTGATCGTATTGACTCTTCAGTTCTGGAATCTGCTGCAAACTTTGCATCGTCAAAGATTCAATTTCAGCCTTGGCACCATAGAAATCTTCAAAGGCCTTGATCATGGGGGAAACAAGGTTGTCGTGGTTGATCGAGGCAGCAACCTCATTCAGATTGGCAACACGGGCGCGAACGGATTCTTTCCCCTTGGCTTGAAGCTTCTTCGGGTTCGGAGTCAGATAATTCCCCAGTCGGGCCAGATCCGTATGCATCAACAGAGTGCCGTGGTGGAAGGCCCGGTCTTTCTTTTCACGATAAGCACTTCCGCTGAATTTGCGAGGGCCATCATGAAACGGGATCAGCAAATCATTGCGGCCAGAGGCTTCACCTTGAATGCCAAAGTTTTTAAGTGCGTTGAAGATCACCTGAACATTGTTTTCACGTTTGTAGGATTCTTTCGGAGAAAGAAAGGTGAAGTTGGTGTTACCCAGATCATGGAAGACCGCGCCGCCGCCGGTGGTTCTGCGTGCCAGATGAACTTTATCTTCCTTCATTTTGGCCAGGTTGCATTCCGACCAAGGGTTTTGGTTGCGACCGATCACGACGGTTTCTTCATTGCGCCACAAGAACAGAATCTGCTGAGATGGATCCAGATTGTGGAAGATCCATTCTTCGGTGGCAAGATTCAGATGCGGATTCAAACTGTCGGAAAGAAACACTTTAAGCTTTTGCATGGGCCCAACCTAGTCCGCCATGAACGACGGGTCAAGAAAGAGTATAGGACAAGAGGGCTTGTCCATGGGCGAATTGGCGGGAACTCTGGACTTTGCCGGGCAAAATGAGAGGGAAAGAATAAAAAGGCCTTCTTTACTTTTTGCGGGTTTTACGCTTAAATGGAGCCGTATTTCAGTTCTGCGACTGATGTGCCCGGACGATGTGCGACGTACCCGGTCAGGACAAGACGACGCTTTTTTCTAACGAAAGGAGTGTTGGTATGTCTAACACAGTAGCATGGATCATTTTGGCAATCGCAGGTCTTCTTGAAGTCGGTTGGGCCATCGGCCTTAAATACACCGAAGGCTTCACAAAACTCGTTCCCAGTCTTTTAACTCTTGTGGCGTTGGCAGGCAGTATGTTTTTGCTGGCTCGAGCGGCCACCGTGTTGCCGATTGGAACCGCTTATGGCGTGTGGGTCGGCATCGGTGCCTTAGGCGCGGCGATTTTGGGGATCTTTCTGTTTAATGAGGCCGCAACCCCGGCTCGTCTGTTCTTCCTAGGTCTTTTGTTGATCTCTATCATCGGCTTGAAAGTCACAGCCGGCGGTCACTAAAAAGCTCGCCCCATTGGGGGAGTATATATTGGAAACATTTTACTACGAGAGAGGATCTGGACATAGGTCCTCTCTCTGTTCTTTGGCTTTTGTCCGAAGCTGTTAAGGTTCAAACAACGCCGGAGTTTTAGCATGTTGTTTCGTGGCTTTAAAAGACTTTCATTCACTCAACAATTAACCTTGCCGATCGCCGTGGTCGGCACCCTGGTTCTGGGAGGGATTGCGGCGCTTTCCGTTCAGGATTCCTTTAGGGACGCCAAACGAACGGCGCAGACACTGACTCTGGAAATGGGCAGAACGTATTCGCAGCAAATCAAAACTTATCTGGATAAAGCTTTTTCTCAGGCCGAAGTGGTGGGGCGCAGTCTTTCCATGGATGTGCAGAATCATCTTCAGGATCGCAACAGGGCCTATCTGACTTTGCGTGAGGTTCTGAACAGTGATTCGCAGTATTTGGCGACCTGGTCGGCTTGGGAGCCCAATGCCTATGACGGCAAAGATACTCAATACATGAATTCTGAAATGCACGAGAAAACGGGCCGGGTGTATCCATGGTGGGTGCGCCAGGGCGATAAGATTGTCTATAAAACTTTGCTCAACGAGGAAACTCCGGATCTGGGAGACTGGTACTTCCAGCCCATGCAAAGCAAGCAGAGCATGCTGGTGGAACCATACAAGGACACGGTCAACGGCAAGGAGCTTGTCATGACCTCGGCGGTTTATACGATTGTGCAAAAGGGCGAGGCCAAGGGGCTGGTGGGAGTTGATATCAGTCTGGATAGTATCAAAAATCTGGTGACAGAGGTTCGTCCCTTTGCTGATTCTCAATCCCTGTTGATTTCAGATAAGATGATGGTGGTGGCAGGACCTGATCAGACGGCGGTGATGCAGCCTTATCAGGCTGATGCGGACCTGCAGGCATTGATTCAGCGTCATGAGATTGGCAGCCTGGAAGTGAAAAGCACCCGCGGCAAAGAGATGGTTTTAGTGGTGCCAGTACCGATTTACGATCTTGAACAGAATTGGACATTAGTGATTCGCACTCCGGAAAAAACAATTCTGGCGGCCGCCTATGCGTCTTTGTGGAGGCAATTGGGCTTTTCTTTGGTGGGTCTGCTTTTGTTGATGTCCGTGGTGTACTTGGGTGCCAAAAGATCCGAGAAAAAAATCTCTACGCTGTCCTCGGGCCTGACGGAGTCCTCTCTGGGGATCTCTGAAGACTTACAGCATCTGAACACAACGGGTGGTCAATTGGCCGAAGCCTCCACGCGAGCAGCGGCTTCTATTGAGGAAACGGTGGCCTCTTTGGAGGAAATCACGTCCATGGTGCGACTGAATACGGGCAATGCCCAGAATGCCGCCGTACTTTCCGGCGAATCTGCGAAGCTGGCGAAAACCGGAGAAACGAAAATTCTGGAACTGGTGCAGACGATGGCGGCAATTGAATCTTCGTCGCAGAAAATTGAAGAGATCATTAACATTATTGATGATATTGCCTTCCAAACCAATTTGTTGGCCCTGAATGCGTCTGTTGAAGCCGCTCGGGCGGGTGAGCATGGCAAGGGCTTCGCGGTGGTGGCTGAGGCTGTGCGTTCTTTGGCACAGCGTTCGGCGTCGGCGGCGAAAGATATCAATCAGCTGATCTCTGTCAGTGTGACTCAGGTTAAGCAGGGGACTGTGATGGTTCGCGAAAATGGCGAGGTGTTGAAGCAGATGTCAGCCAGTATCGACAAAGTGGCGACACTGAATCAGGAAATCGCCGGAGCCAGTCAGCAGCAGTCCGCGGGGATTGAACAAATCAATGTTTCCATCAATCAACTGGATCAAGTCATTCAGCGCAATGCTTCTGAAGCGGGCGAAATCGTGACTGCCGCTGCTAATATCAGCGAAAAATCGGAAGTGATGAACTCGACCGTGAAGGTGCTCAGCGCCGCCTAGTTGCCGTGAACGACCGAGTTCATTTCTGTCACCACATTCTTCATCACATGGGCCTGGTTCAGAATTTCCTGAACCGTGGCGGAAATTTCTTCCGCAGAAGCCGCGTTGGTTTGAATCGCCTGATCCAAAGAGTTCATGGCTTTGCTGATCTGTTGAATGCCCGTGGATTGCTCGTCACTGGCGGAAGAGATTTCGACGTTCAGATGACTGACTTTGCGAACAGACTCGACAATTTCCTTCAGATTGGAATTGGAGCTTTCGGCCTTCAGGCTGCCACGTTGTACTTTTTCGATGGAATCATTGATCAGGCCGTTGATATCCTTGGCGGCAGAGGCGGATCTTTGGGCCAGAGTTCTGACGGCTTCAGCGACAACGGCAAATCCTTTACCGTGTTCACCAGCCCGCGCCGCTTCAACAGATGCATTCAGGGCTAGCAGATTGGTCTGGAAAGCCAGATCGTCAATCACCCCATTGATCTCTGCAATTTTTTTGGAAGAACCGGAAATTTCATCCATAGCTCCCACCAAAGCACTCATCTCGGTGTTACCGCGTTCCGCGCTGTGGTTGGAGTCTGAAGACAGGCGGGCGGCTTCCTTGGCATTGCCCGCATTCATCTGTACCATCGACGTCAGCTCTTCAAGGCTGGCGACGGTTTCTTCAATGGAAGCGGCGGATTCGGTGGCCGACTGGGCCAGGTTTTGCCCGGCACGACTGAGTTGATCAATGGCCGCTGTCACCACATTTTCCGCCTGATCCAGGCTGTTCGTTAAGCGGGTGAAGCGTTGCGAGATCCGGCGCGAGATCACAAACACTGCGATCCCCATGACCAGCAGACAGATCACGAAAACCAGAAGCTGATTCCACAGCAGGGAATAAGCACTGGCCAAAACTGTTTTGACAGGTGTGGAAATCAGAACGCCCCAGAAAACTTTTGAATAAGGGATTGCGACGGGCACCAGAATACTCATAGTTTCTTCGCCAGAGTGCGAGTCTGTGCCGGACTTCAGCAGCAGGCGGCCTTCTTTCAGGGCTTGTTTGAATTCGTCATGGGCGAAAGGCAGTGTGACGGGTTTGCCAACAAGATTGGCCTGAGGATTGGTGACATAGTTGAATTGGTCTGAGATCAGGAAACCCACAGAGGTCTCATAGGGTTTTACCGCCGCGATTTGTTTTTCCAGTTGGGAAAGCAGCAGGTCGACGCCGACCACGCCCTGCATTTTTCCATTTTCATAAAGTGGTGCAGCGGCGGAAGTCATCAACAGATTCTGGCCGTTGACTTCATCATAGTAGGGCTCAGTCAGAATGCGATGTCCGGCTTTCTTCGGTGCCAGATAGAATTCACCGTCATAGTTGATGTCATTTTCCCAAGCCAGAGAGCCATTTTCTCCAGAACGATTCCAGTAAGGTCCAAAGCCACCGACTTTTTCATAGCCGGGCTGTCCCAGGAAATGGGCGTCTTGTCCATCGAAGGCATTGGGTTCAAAAGTGGCCCATACGCCAAAGACAGAGGGCGCTTGTTCCAACATGGTTTTTAAAACTGCATTGACGTCTGATCGTTGTTTGCTGCCTTGTTTGCGAAGGGTCTCCAGATAGGCTTCCACTTGCTGAGCCACCATGAGGCTTGTGTCCAATTCGGCTTTAAAGGCATTGGCAAAGGACTCGGCCGATTTACTGACTTTGAATTCAGCATCGCTTTGTGCGGTTTGAAAACTTCTTGAAGCGGAAAAATAGGTTAGAAGTCCCAGAGCAATGAATGTGATAGTAAGAATGGGCAAGGCGATTTTGGTCTGTAGTGAGAACTCTTTCTTCATTGAAATATCTTAGAAGAGTTTGTGAAGTCTGACTTCGCCGAAAAAACAATTAAGACTCTGGTCGGAATTTGCGTCTTGATTCCGTCGTTGAAGGTGTCCGCGCTATTGAGCCCAAGGACAAGTTTGTTGCAGATTGCGAGGAGTTCTTGAATCTGTTGTTTGTAGAAACAGATGGAACAATAAAAAAAGGGAGGTTTGAGCCTCCCTTTTTCATTCTTACTTCAAAGTGAAGTTGAAGATGCTGGTGTCGAAAGAGTTGTACTCGTCATAACGAGAAAGCGCATACAAGTCTTTGCGAGTCTGCATTTTGTCCAAAAGACCTTCCTGAGTGCCTTTGGCTTTGATCTCTTTAAGACCGGAAATCGTTGCACCCATCGCCAGACGGAATGTCGTCACAGGATAGATCACGATGTTGTAACCCAAGTTGGAAAGTTCTTCGTAAGTGAACAGACGTCCTTTGCCAAATTCTGTCATGTTCGCCAGTAACGGAACATTCACAGCCTTACGGAAAGCTTCAAATTCTTTTTCATTTTCTAAAGCTTCCGTGAAGATGCAATCCGCACCCGCATCGATGTAGGCTTTCGCGCGATCAATCGCCGCATCCAAACCTTCAGAAGCACGAGCGTCTGTACGAGCAATCAAAAGGAAATTTTCATCCAGTTTTTTACCACGAGCCGCCGCCGCCACTTTGCGGGAAGCCTCATCGCGAGTCACAAGAGACTTGCCATCAAGATGACCACAGCGTTTTGGATTTACCTGATCTTCGATATGGCAACCCGCCAGGCCCATTTCGATCATTTCCTGAACCGTGCGAGTCGCAGACATCGGTTCACCAAAACCAGTGTCGATATCAATAATAGTAGGAAGCTTGGTTGTGCGCGCAATCTGACGACCACGCTGAGCCACTTCCGTCAAAGAAGTCAGACCAATATCAGGATACCCAAGATCATTGGAAAGCACAGATCCCGAGATATAAACCCCATCAAAGCCCTCTTTCTCAATCCCCATGCTTACCAGTGGAGACCAAGAACCAGGAAACTGCAAAAGCTTCCCAGACTTCAAAGCTTCGCGGAAATTTTTACGTTTTTGTGCAGCAGTAATTTCTGGAAACAACATACAAGCCTCATCAATCTATATGTTCATCGATTCAGAGCTAAACACACCAAGTTTTTAGAGTGCCTATCTCTCAATCCCGGCAAACGCCGTTTCAGTAGCTATCCTACCACAAATCAATCCAAGGCTATCTCAAGTAAGGGCTCAACAAAGTGATCTTCTAGAGCAATGAGCTGGAGCTGAGGGGTTAGGGATGATCTTGGAGAGACCTCCGCGAGGCCTGGAGGACCGTGTCTCGGAAAGAACAGCCCTAACCCCTCAGCTCCAGCGGACCTTCGTTCTAGAAGATCCCTTTGTTGTCGCGTTTGTTGTTCACAAGCTTTTCGATTGGAATCTGAACGTTCAACTGCTGAACTTGTTCTGCAGTCAGGTTTTCCAGATTTTCGCAAAGGCCGATGAAACGATCGCGTTCTGCTTTTGTGATGATTCCTTCAGTCAATGTGTCAAACTTACGGATGTAGTCTGCACGTTTGAATGGACGAGCACCTGCTGGGTGAGCATCAGCTACGCCAAGCTCGTCAACGATTTTAGAACCGTCTTTCATTGTGATTTCTACGCGGCCACCGAAGCGTTTTTTGTCTGGATCTGTCTCGTGGTACCAAGCAGTCCATTGTTTGTCTTCGATAGTTGAAATCTTGTGCCACAAAGCCACAGTGTCAGGGCGTTTCGCGCGCTCTGGAGCGTACGAATTAACGTGGTGCCAAGTTCCGTCTTGAAGAGCCACTGCGAAGATGTACATGATCGAGTGATCAAGAGTTTCGCGAGATGCATTTGGATCCATTTTTTGTGGATCGTTTGCGCCAGTACCAATCACGTAGTGAGTGTGGTGAGACGTGTGGATCACGATGTCTTTGATGTCGTCGAAGTTTTTGATCATTGGTTTCATTTTGCGAGCCAAGTCGATCAAAGCTTGAGATTGATACTCTGCAGAGTGTTCTTTCGTGTAGGTCTCAAGGATGGCGCGTTTTTCTTCGCCAACTTCTGGAAGTGGAACTTCGTATTTACCGTTTTTACCATCAAGCATGTAAGCGATAACAGAGTCTTCACCTTCATAGATCGGGGATGGAGCACCTTCGCCACGCATAACACGGTCAACAGCTTCTACAGCCAGTTTACCAGCGTGTGCCGGAGCGTAAGCTTTCCAGGAAGAGATTTCACCTTTGCGAGATTGACGAGTCGTGAAGGACACGTGAACCGCTTGTTGAACCGCTTGGAAAATAGTTTCAGTTGGAAGAGACAACAAAGTCCCGATACCTGCTGCTTGAGCCGGGCACAAGTGCGCGATGTGATCTTTTTTGTGCATGTGCAGGCAGATCGCTTTAACTAGATCAACGTGAACTTCGTAACCAGTCACGATACCTTTTAGAAGTTCTTTACCGTTTTTACCCATTTGTTGCGCCACCGCCAAGATCGCTGGGATGTTATCGCCAGGGTGAGAGTAGTCAGCCGCCAGGTAAGTATCATGGAAATCCAACTCACGAACCGCAGTGCCGTTCGCCCATGTTGCCCATTCACAGTCAAATTTTTGATCATTCGGCATACCGAATACAGTCGCACCACCATTGCGAGGGTGAGCAATCGCCATTGCACGAGCAGAAGCGACCGGACGGCGGTTGGCAGCTGCGATAGCAACAGAGGCATTGTCGATGATACGGTTGATAACCATGTCTACAACGTCAGCTTTGATCGGTGCGTTGTCAGAAGCGATCTCTGCAATTTTCCAAGCCAGTTGGTCTTTACGATCCAACTTTTCTTTAGATGGGTACACACGAACTGTATGTTTCTTCATGGGAAGGTCCTTTCTGGATTTAGAAAAATGAAACAGCCCAAGCTATCTTGGGCTCCAGAAAGGGTCAAGGGACCGGCATATCTGCGGACAGCTTCGCTCAATGCGTCGAAAGCGCGATCCAGCCGTCCTTATTGTGAAAATCGGGATCCGAGCCCGGATGGGACAGGGACCAGTAGCTCAGCGAGCCATCTGTGAACTCGATCACGGCGGTCAGGCCAAGGCAGGTGAAATCAAACGGCTTTTTGCTGTCGATTTCGATCTCAAACAGAGCTTCCTGTTGCTCCGGCTCATGGTGTTGAAGACGGACCCGGGTTTCCGCGGATGGAATCATACCTTCGCGATAGCTGCTAAAAGAGTAAGCATTCCAGTTTCCGTTCGGAGCGCAGTTGACTTCAAGATAAGGGGAGCGTGGCGTGGCGCCTGTTCCCAGAAAGGCTTCCAAACATGTATGCTTCCACAGGCCGTCCTCCCGATGGATCTGCGCTGTGGGCTTGGGCCAAAGGATTTTGTTTAACTGCCCAGAGAGTTTGAACTTTACCAGAAGACGATTGTTGGACAGTGGCGTGATCTCGCCCTGGAGTGTGATGCTTTCTGTTTGCGGTGTTTTATTAAAGGGCTTTAGTGATTTCATGCATTCTTCTCCCATCCAAGTTCTGCCGTGAAGAGGACTTTGCCGTCTCCGACTCTGAGGCCTTGATAACTGGTTGTTCCGGCGCTGGAGGTTTCTGGGGTTGGCGCCTGGCAACTGCGATGAACTTCCACCTCGTCTCCGAGATGGGTTTCGGATAAAAAGTTGACGGAATAACTGTTCAGTTTAAGAGTCTTGTGAAGATCGTAAGGCACGGCATCCAAAATCCACTGAGCGTACTTGGTGTTATTCACATGTTGGTTGATATCAAGATCTGAATTGCGCACTCGGTACTTGGCGATTTTTTCGTAAGTACCCTGAACCGGAATTTTTCCCGGGGTCAGGCCAGTGGATCGTGAGTTGGTTAATCTTTCCCACGGGCGCAGGTTTTGGGCTGGAAGTATTTTTTTACTCTGTCGATCCAAAGCCAGCCAACTGGTAGAGCAGAGGCCGATCTCCTGGCCTTGTTGGTTTAGGACGGTGAATTCCCGACTGACGAAAGCCCCTTCTGGCGGACGAAGCCAGGTTTGAACCTGAATATCCTCACCAAAAGGTGGCCACTGTTGCATGCTTAAAGTCTGACGGGTCAGCACCCAGAACAAACCATCTTTTTCCATATCCTGCATGCCAAAGCCCAAATTTTCCGCGTGCATCCACGCTGTTTCCTGGAGCAGATTCAATAAACCATAAAGTCCTAAGCGCCCCATGGGGTTGACTAAAAGACTGGTAATGTGGAAGTGCTCGACCCAAGGGGTGTTGGTAATGTTTGGCATGCTCACATCCTCTCATATCTGTTCTGTAAGAAAACAAGAAAATACTCATATCTTAAATGCAGAAAAGATTAGGAATTGCAAAAAAACAGGAAGTAATTTAGATCAAATAAGCTATAATGTATTTATATTGATGAGATTATTTTTGAAAGCAAAGGCTTGTCACAAACGCCTTGTTATGTATAAATAAATCATCGTTAGGTGGAAACGCATGAGACAAAAAAATATGCTAGCTGATTTCTTGAAGCAAAAACGTGTGTCTGCAGGTCTTTCTCAAAGAGACGTGGCTGACAAATTGGGATACTCCACTCCGCAGTTTATTTCAAACTGGGAAAGAGGCGTATCTCATCCTCCAATCAACGCTTTGAAAAAATTGGGAGAGCTTTATAAAGTCTCTGCTGATGATTTGTTTGAAGTGACGTTGAATGCAACAATCCATGAAGTAACTCAGGATTTGCGACGTAAATTTGCAAGCAGCAAAGCTCGTTAATTCGGGTTTAAACTGCCGGAATAAGAAAAAAAGAGCTCCTTTCGGGGCTCTTTTTATGTTAAAAGTATAAATAATATATTGTTTTATATCAGGTTTGCGGTGCATCATGACTCCTAAGACCCCATCTGTGGCCCATAGTTTTAAAAAATCTGCAGAGGAACTGTGTACTTTTATTGAGCAAGAGGGGTGGGCTGTTCGGCCCTATCACCATGAGTCCTTGCCATTTTTTTTGCAGTTGAATGATGTTGAGCGCGCAGGAGCTGTCGAGCTTCTTCGACAGTATTTGGAAATTTGTCAGCGGGTTTATTCACGGGGACGTCGTTTGAAGGACATGCCTTTTTTTGTGGAGACGGCGCTGGAATACTACGACTACAAAATCTTTCCTGATACTTTGGTGCACTTGCGCGCAGAACCTGCAAAAATGGTTGAATTCTATTCCACCAAACACACTCAGTTTTTCCGGTCGTTGAATTTTTTTGAGTTCACCAGTTACACCATCGAGGATCTGTATTGTCGTCAGTGGGTGCATCTTTATGATCGTGAAGAGGCCATGACGATGCGAATTTTGAGCGAGGCCAATGCTGTGCTGGCGGATCAGAGCCAAAAGCCAATCATCGTGCCGGAAGCTCACGTGATCAAAGAAAGACTGTCATTGGAAAGGCTGCAGGTGCGTATGCAGAACCTGCAGTTAGAACCTTTAAAGAAAAACGGCCATGTGGATGGAATCATGGCCGTGGCAGACTGTACTTGGTCCCTTTAGAAGGTTCCGATGGAAAGATGGAAGCGCCAAGGTTCTTCTCCCGGGCGGGCATCAAGCTTCCAAGCCCACTCCAGGCTCAATGGACCGACGGGCGTGTTATAGCGAATTCCAAAGCCAGCCGAATCGCGATAAGGATCTGTGAACTTCAGGTCCTCGATTTTCACTGAGCCGCCGTCATAGAAGATAGCTCCACCTAAACTTTCATATACCGGGAAGCGCAGTTCCGACTTGATCAGATACATGGTGGAATCTGAAGTCAGATAGTAGGTCGGATCTGTATCGGCCAGTCCCAGATCCTGACGGTTCGGGAAGACTTCCTGAGTTCCAGCCTCATAACCACGCACGGTGGATTGGCCCCCCAACGTGAAACCTTTCTTATCCCAAGGCACGCCGCCGCCATGACTTAGATTTTTCATGTATCCGGCACGTCCTTGATTGGCCCAGACAACAGGCTGCTTTGAAAGATGTCCCACAGTCCAATAGTGCGTAAAACTTAAAGTGGTGCGCCAGTATTCAATTGTGGGGCTGGCACCGATTTCAGGTGATGCGTATTCGGCGTTCCAGCGCGTAAAGGTCCCCTTGGTCGGATTGAACGGGTTGTCGCGGAAGTCCAGATCCACTTGCGGACCGGTGGTGGCGATGTTCTGCTCAACAGTATCGTAAGGGTAGGAATCATCTAAACCGAAGTCACGGATGGTTGCCAGGGACCAGACATCCCAGATACCCAAAATACGGGAGGTAAAATCTTTCTCCAAAGAATAGGTCGTTGAACGCACGTCGGAGACCTGTTTGATGTCGAAGTCTGTGACTGTGCTGGAGCGGGTGAGATTGATACGACCACGCACGCGAGAGTCAAATATATATGGCTCCAGATACCCAAGGACCACACGGCTTTCCAGATACTTGATGTCGGCGACGTTGTAGTTTCCTTCAAGACGCAGGGAAACTCCGCGCCCGGTACCCCAAAGATTGCGATAAGCCACGCCGGTGTATCCGCGCAAGGTCAGCGTTCGTTCGTTGGTGGCACCGGCACCCAGGTTGAAAACCCCGGGATCGCGTTCGCTCACCTTGACCAGGACGGTGCGGTTGGCGACGTTGGTTTTTTCCTCCAGAGTGCGGATCTCCACAGAGCCAAAGAAGCCTGTACGCTGCAGACGTGCCACGGATTCTTCAAGATTTGATGGTGTCAGCAGATCACCGTTTTTGAATTCCAGCTCTTTATTGATAACATAGTCCGAGGTGAAGGTGTTGCCTTCCAAAATGATCGAAGCCACGCGGACCTGCGGACCTTCAAAGATTTTAAAGTTCAGATTGGCCTTGGTGTTGGTCTCGTCATACGTCACGACGTCACCGCGTTCATTCAGCAGCAGCATTTCGATATAGCCGCGCTCTTTATAGAAGCTCTTAAGGCGGGCGATGGAGTCTTCAATCTGCGTCAGGCGCAAAGGCCCGGCACGCAGACGAGTGGCCCGCAGCAGTTCCTCTTCACCGAAAGAACTGTTTCCTTCAAAGGTCACTGATTCAACAATCGTCAAAGGTCCTTCATCCAGATTGATATGGATTGTGACCGCGTCTCGTTCTTTGTTGTATTGCGTGCGCGTGGACAGAATTTTAGCCTGCAGGTAACCGTTATTCTGCAGTTCCAGAATCAGATTTTTAAGACCGGTATCAATATCTTCTTTATTGTAGTAGCCACTTTCCACGGTGCGAGAGCTGTGAGCTTCGATAAAGTTGATATAGTATTTGTCTTTCTTGTTATAGCGCCCCGTTAGATTGTATTTCTGAATCTTGACTCGTGGACCTTCATCAATATGAAAGGTTACTTTTCTTTGGAATTTGCGGGATTCCGATTCGTCCACCTTCACTTCGGCACGGGCATAGCCTTTGGCCAGATAATAGGTGCGGATTTTCTGAGCCAGCTCGGTTCCGATTGAGGGGCTGGCGGAATAATAGTTATCCAGATCCAGAGCATTCTCAATTTCCCGGATTGCCAGGAAGCGGACACCTTGATAGTCGAAGTTGTATTTATCGGTTTTCTCCAGGCGGTACGTCAGGACGACTTCGCTGTCATCTTCACTGAACTCGGTGGTTGGGCCCACCAGATCGGCCCGGATATAGCGGTTTTTGGTCAGATATTCCCGGGCTGCTTTCTGAATCTGCGCCAGAGTGGTGTCGGTGTAAGGGTCATTCAGGGAATCATCAATTTCCTTCATGATTTTTTTGTTCAGCTCTTCGTTGGGGCTGATCAGAACAATATTGCGCACCAAAGAGCGTTTGTTTTCATTCACGCGCACAAGGACGCCGACCGAGTCCGCGCTTTCCGGCGGCATTTCAATGTCGATCACGGCATTGTAGTATCCCAGATCGCGATAAGCCTGGCGCAATTTTTCACCGCCCTCAATCAGAGTCTGCTGATCAAAGACATCGCCGGATTTGACACCAAAAAGACCTTCGGCTTCGGATGTGGAAAAATTCTTATTTCCCACAACTTTGACATTGGAAATCCGGCGGGTCAGTTCATAGTCCAAACGCAGAGGGGAGCTGTTGCCATCATCCAGAACCCGCACGCGTTTGATTTGCGGTTTCAGTTGCAAGTGGCGAATGACGTCATCCACTTGATCCTGGGTCAGGCGCTCTTTGCGAAGGTCGGGAAATCTTTTGCTCAACTCTTCCTGAAGTTCCTGCGGAAGATTGGAAATGTTCAAGGGCTTCTTCAAAGCCCAGGACGCGGAACCCCATCCCAGGGTCAGCGTCATCAGCAGTAATACGGCAGGGGATCGCAGGCGCGAAGGTATCATTTAAACTCCCGCTTAAACTCTAGATCCAAGCCGAAAATGCTTTGGGACTCTTTTGAGGTGGATTGAACATTCGTACTTTCCTCTGTCGATCCGCGACTTTCAAATGAGCCGATCGCAGTGATATTGCTGTTCAGAAGGTATTCAAGCTTGATGTCATAAGACTGTGTATCGCCCACAGGACGGCTGCCGGAAACTTTCATTTTCTCTGACAGGCGACGGCTCAAGGTGATTTTAGGCACGCTGATATTGCGGGTGGAATCGTACTGGGAAGTCACCGCCAGATTCAGCCCCAGCGTGCTTTCCAGTTGTTTATTGATTGGTTTTGCCAAAACGGCGCCACCAATTTCCACGCCCAGTTGTTCGGCCTGTTGTCGGGACTGCAGGTTCTGATCCATCGCCGAGGACGTAACCCCCAGGGCAATCAGGGAAATAATGTCCTGCTCTGACAACGGCGGCACGCTGTTCAGATGGATCGTCAGATTCTTCGACGGCCCTTGCGCCAGCAGGGTGATGTCGTATTCATTGATACGCGAAATTGCCGAGATATAAAGATTCGGGTTGATCTCATCCGGATCGTTGAAGTCAATCACACCACTTTGAATATCAAAGACTTTGTCTTTAAAGATGATTTTGGATTTGCGTTCCATGCTGATTTTACCCAGCAGTACGGGATCTGTGGGGGCTCCCTTGACTTGCAATTGTCCGGTCACAGAGCCATCAATCAACGAGTTCTTAACCACGATATTGCGATTCAAAAGAACCTGCAGATCTAACAGAATCGGTTCGAACTGTCCTTCACGCAGGCGCTTTGGCAAGTACTGACTTTGGCGAACGCCCGCGACTGTACCCGCGTCCTCTGTGAATTCTTTTTCAACCAGAGCACTGGAAACATGGAACGTGCCAGACAAGGTGAAGGGGAACCAGCGGCCAGAGAATAGCAAGTCCGCGTTACCACTGCTGCGGACTTTGTCCGGAACATTGAAGGTCACGCCTTCCAGGTGAGCACGAATGGTGGTGGGAATATCTTTGATTCCATTGATCATGATACCGCCATCTCCGGTCAGGGTGCCCCCGGCGATTTGACCTTTGATAGAATTGATCAGGATGCGGTTTTGAGAAAAGACCACTTCGGTGGAAAGGCGTTCAAACGGATGGGGGAATCCTTTGATTTTGATAAAGGTGTTCTGAGCATTGGCATTTCCCAGAATTTCCGGCTTCATGAGCGCTCCGGAAATATTGGAAGAGATATGCACAGTTCCACCCATATCTTCCAGGAAAGGAGTGAAGATTTGCAGTAAGCGCAGATCGGTGTGACCCGCAATTCCCAGATTCAGCTTTTCGGCAGAAAAATTGGAGCCTCGCACCTGGAGCAGGTGGTTGGGGCCGGACAGCGTGAAGTTGCGGATATTGACCAAGCCATTGTCTGCGGTGATGTCAATGGGACCGTTGTTGGTAAAGCTCAGATTGCCGCGTTTCAGATTGAAGGTCTCAATGTGAATCTTGCCGCTGGCTTTTAGGATGTCACCTTGTTCTGAACGCAAGTCCACCATTGATGTCAGTGTTGAATCGTATTCGCTGGCCAGATTCGCACCGCCGATCAATCCCAGAACAGTCGAATAGTTCCATTTGTTGGTATTGATCTTCAAGACCAGCGGAGAGCGGCCTTTTTCCATGGGGATCTGGAAGTCGGCGCGAACTTTATCGCCGAAGAAGGTAAACTGTCCGCCCAGGCTGTTGCGGTTGACTCTGGCGATGAAGTTGGAGTTGGGGATTTCCTGATCCTCAAACAAAGTGTCGGTGATCGCGCCCTTGAGCAGAACCTGCGGGTTGTTGACAGAGTCTTTAAGTTCCGCCGCAAAGTTCACATTGCCGGTGATATTGGAGTTGATCTTACTGATGATGTCGGATTCTTCCAGATGCCAGTTCTTGCCATCCGCATACAGATTCATGATGCGTTCAGAGCTGATGCCACCTTGCAGGGTCAGAGTGGAATTGGCTTTTTGCAGAACCACTTTGTCAGCGTTGATATTCCCGTTTGTCGCAGAAGCATTGAACTGCAACTGATTGAATCCTTCCGGACCGATGGTGACATCTTTAAAGGCGGATTCCAGTTTATAGTTCAGCTTCCAGAAGTTCAAAGGCCCATCAACCCGGGCTTTCGCAGCCCCCACGCCAGAGACCGGAAGCGGGAATTTATAGATCTTTTCAAAGACCGTGGCCACGTCGCCTAGCTCTGCCGTCGGGATGCTGAAGTCACCCTCCAGAGTGTCGTTATTCAGATTTACATCGAGTTCGCCCAGATATTGGGTGCGATTCAACGCTCCGGCAATATCTTCAAAGAACAAGATGCCTTTGCTGTAGCGCAGATTGGTCAGAAGATTTCCCAACGTGAAATCTTCAAAGACGAAATTGCGCGCATTGAGTTTCATGTTAAAGATGGCAGAATGCGAGTCGCCAGATGTTGAACCTTCGATGCTTGTTGTGCCAACCAATTTTAAATGAGCCAGGTTGCGCACATTTTTAAGATCCAGTTTGTCGGTCTTGTAGTTGATCTTAAAGCCCTTGTGGAAATCAATCACACCGTCAGAACGTCCGCTGCTGTCGCCCATGGTTACAGCCGCCGCATAAGAAACCTGATCCAGGGTCACTTGAACCTGACCCTTGGCGGACATGGCATCAATGTTCACCAGATCCGGGGTTTTGGGTTTGATGTCGGTCTTAACCCAAAGATTTTTTCCGCTGATAGAGGCATTGGAGCAAGTCACTTGGAAGCTGGGGCGAATCTGACCTTCACAAGGAAGCTGGCCTTCCAATTCCAGTCCGACCGGAATATTGGCCAGATCCAGACTTTGGAAAAGTTTGTAAAGATCCAGATTGTGAACAGTCACCAAAGATTTGAAACCGTACTTTCCATCCAGTTGCAGTTGGGATTTGGTCAGTGTGGCTTCGCCCGCCGGGTGGTGTACTTCCATCTCTGAAAGTCCAATGACGCCGTTGTGATATTCACCTTGAATACGCGCATCGCCCAGCTCCAGCTTTTCCAAAGTGACAGAGCGGGTGTTAATTTCGGCGTTGGCCTTGATGTCATCAAAACCGTTGAACTTGGTGTCCACTTCGGTGATCAGCTCGCCACCAATCACCGGAAGTTTGATGTCCGGGCGCAGGCGTTTCATCTCGGTGTAAATATCGCTGAGGTTTATTTTGCCTGTCAGATCCAAGACACCGGAAGGCTTGATGGCGATGCGTGCAAAGTTTGTCAGCTCACCGCGCGCCAGAACTTCGGATTGTCCCAGACGCACACCCAGTTGGATGATTTTCAAAGATTGGCGGGTCAGATAGAGATGTGTATCCAAAGAGCCTGCAAAATCCCCAAAGCCCGTCAGCTTGACTTGCAGCTCTGGCAAGTTGGCTTTCGCCGTCAGATTCTTGCCCATATTCGTCAGCAGCAAATCGCCGCTTTGTACGATGACATCCAGCTTCAGCTGCTTAGAGGTTACTTGTGTTTGGATGTTCTGCAGGAAAATTCTTTGCAGTGGCAATTGCTCCAGAATTGCAAAGATCTGATCCATCGGCAGTTCTTTGGACGGAGACTCATCTTTCAGGAAAGGGTCCAGATTGATCTGCGCTTGCGGAGAGTCCACAACCACAGCGGATAAAGTCAGGCGGCCTCCCAGAAGATGGAATGGGTCCACAAAAGCACGAACGCTTCCGATCTTGATGGCGGGCAGAGCTTCGGCAAGTTCACCTTGTCCTTCAATGGTCACACCTTCAAGAGCGGCTGATGGGCGCAGGAAGCGCAGAGAAAGTTTTTCGGCGCGAATTTTAACCGGCAGATTTGCAGCGGAATAACTTTGGATTTTTTCCAGCGTCCAGGCTTCGATTTTTGGGGCAAACACCTGAGCCATCAAAGCCCAGAGCGCCAGGATCACAGCCAGTGGAGTGATAAGAATCCAAAAGACACGCTTCACTGTCCGCTCCAAATACTAAGCAACGCGCTGGCTGCACGGTAGTGAGGACGGGCCGCGAGAAGGCCTTCAAGAACTTCGATCGCTGTGTGTTTTTGTCCCAAGCCCCACATTGCCTGCGCTCGCAAGTAAGCTGTGGCAAAGAAAGTTTCCGGATCATGGGCAAAGAGAATCTCGATTTTCGCAAGGTCGGTCAGAAGTTCAACAAAGCGGCGGCACTTCAGCAGGACTTCCATGCGGAACCAGATCAAAGATTCAGTTTCTTCACTGAAGGAAAGCAATGACAGCGCATCCTCGAAACTTTCCAGCATGTAGGCGGCTACGGCAAAATCAAAGGCCATGTCCGGATGCTGTTCGGCATGCTCATGCATACTTTGCATCAGCACCTGCAGTGCCTGTTCTACTTCAGGATCGCGCGGGGAATACTCTTCGGTGTTGAGGTTGACTTTGCGCGAGCGGGGAGTTCGGCGTGACAGAATCTCCAAAGCATAGCGTTGTTTGTGTTCATTCACTTCGCGGCGGATGTCGCTGTCGCCCGGATAAAGTTTTTGCAGACGTTGCAGCAGGGATTTTTCCTGCTCGTACAACTGCTGCGTGCGCAATGTGATAAGTTGCTCCAGCAAAGAGCGTTTGTTGTTCAGATAGTCTTTGTGAATTTTATATTTGCGGTTGCTGCGCCATTCACCCAAGGTTTGCAAAGTTTGTCGCAAGGCCAGAGAGCGCGAGGCTTCAGATTGCGCATTGTCCTCTTCGATACCGTCTTGCAAAGCGCGCACGACTTTTTCTTCCAGCTTGTCGGAGTAAGAACTCAAAGCTTCAAGAAAGTAAGGCCAGGGTGTGTGGAAGGATTCGTTTTCGATATGACGAAGAACAAACTCGATCAACATGTGTTCATGGCGTGACTGGATCAGGAAACGAGAAAGGGCGTTGATGTTGTCCAGTGTGAAGTGATCTGGAGAAGACTCGATACTGCTGATAAGTTGCGTGGCAACCCCAGTGAGATCTTCGGTGTGTCTGAGAAGACTTTGAATTTCTAGCTCAATATACGTGGACAAAAAAAGCCTCCGCAGCTTAACTCATTTATTTTGCGATAAAATTGAGTGGTTGCGGAGACTTAATACTGAGCGTTACTTATTTTTGGCTGACGCGCTCTACGTATTCACCTGTGGAGGTGTCAATACGAAGAACATCGCCTTCGGAGATGTGTAATGGAACACCTACAGTCAGGCCAGTTTCCATAGTAGCTGGCTTCGTCGCGCCAGTTACACGGTCCCCTTTGATGCCTGGGTCTGTTTGAGCCACAGTCAGGTTCACAGCTTTTGGAACGTCACAAGCAACGGCTTTTTCGTTGTAGAACAAGATAACCACTTTCAGGTTTTCTGTCAGATAGTACTTGGATTCACCCAGGTCCTCTTCAGACATTGCGATTTGCTCGAAGGTCTCTTGAGACATGAAGTTATAACCAGAGTCATCTTTGTAAAGGAAAGACATCTCTTTGTTTTCCACGTTCGGAACTTCGAATTTCTCACCGGACTTGAAAGTGGATTCCAAGTTTTGGCCAGTCAGCATGTTTCTAAGTTTAGTACGGGTGAACTGATTCCCCTTGCCTGGTTTGACGTGTTGGAAATCTACAATGACGTAGGGTTTTCCTTCCAGCATGATTTTAAGACCTTTTCTAAAGTCCGACGTTTCGTACATTTCAAAATCCTTCCTAATAATAAGACTCAAAGCTTTTCAAAAAGACACAGCAACACAAAACCAGCTAGGCAGCCAGTAAAAGGGGCGGGGCTTTTTCAACAGCTTGAAGAAGGGCTATCATGTCTTAAAGGGGCGTAGGCGGTCAACCTTGGGCGCGGTAGTCTTCGATTTTGCGAAGCATCATCTCAAGGACTTCCAGCTTCCTTTCGCGAATCAGCTGTTCGCGGGGTAGAAGTGGCTTCAACGGAATGGCCTCATCAGAATCATTATAACGTACCTGAAGGGTGTTCATGCGGCGTTGGATTTCCGGATGGTCGCCAAACTCAATGCGGGTGTCCTTTAAAAGAGCATGCGCTTTTTCCAAGTCATTGCGCACAATAAAGGCGTCAATCAGGGAAAGCATGCGCTCCAAGGCCTTGTTGGTAGTCACCGGGGTTGGGCGGATCACGACCTCTTCAGGGGCAAAATCAGGCGGGCGCTCATTGGAAACGGGCGCTGTATGAAGATTCACTTCCGGAAGTTTAGTCATGGAAAAGACGTCTTCGTCGTACTCATCTGCCGTCAGGGATTCCAGTTTCTGCACGGCTTTTTGGGCGCTTTTGGAATTGGGATTCAGGAACAGCACCATTTTAAAGGCTTTTAAAGCATCTTTCGGATTTTTCTGAGCCAGATAAACTTCAGCCGTCAGTTGATGTGCGAGAATATTTTCTGCCGACAGAGAGGTGGCTTTTTTCAAGGCTTCCTGGGCTTTTCCAAGTTCCCCCAGATCGCGCATCACTTTAGCGAAAGTGACCAAGCCGCCAACAAATAGCGGATGGCGTTGAACGCCCAAAGTCACCGTTTTGCGGGCTTCTTGCAGCATTCCCATTTCTCGATAAGCTTCTGCCAGAGGTGCGAAAACCTGAGAATTCGGATCTTTCTCGAGGAGACTCTGGTACTTTTCGATGGTGCTTGCTTCAATTTTGGGCATAGACTGATACTAAAGCAGATTTATTGACTAAGCAATATCTACGACGCCATAGTGGAAATATAAAAAAGGAACATTCTTTGATCATTCTTGGGGTCGATCCCGGTTCTCGCATTACAGGTTTTGGTGTCGTCCGTGTTCAGAACGGAAAGATTGAACATATCAATCACGGCGTGATTGTGATGGACGGCGATGATGCATTCCCGCTGCGTATGAAGGAGCTGGGGTCCGCATTCCGCGAGGTTATGGAAAAATACAAACCCCAACAGGTGGTCATCGAAAAAATCTTCCTGGGCAAGAATGCCGACAGTGCCTTTAAATTAGGTCATGCCCGCGGAGTCATCATGTATGAAGCCGGTTTGGGCGGCGCGGAAGTGCAGGAGTATGCCACGCGTTCTGTAAAAAAGGGTGTCACTGGAAATGGCGGGGCCTCCAAAGAGGACGTTCAAGCGGTCCTCAAGATGATGCTGAGCTTGAAAACCATCAGCCGCATTGATGCCTCCGACGCCTTGGCCATGGCCTGTTACCATGCCTTTGAAATAAAGAAAAAAGCGATTATGCAAAGAGCGGTGAGTTTATGATTGGATATCTGCGCGGTAAAATTATTGAAGTGATGAATGACTCCGCTTTGATTGATGTGCATGGGGTTGGTTACGAAATTTTGGCTTCGGCTCACACACTGGGTGATTTGCAGACCCTTTTGGGGAATGAAATCATCGTTTGGATTCACACTCATGTGCGCGAAGACGCTTTGCAGTTGTTTGGGTTCCACGACAAGGAAGAAAAAAACCTGTTTCTGTCCCTGTTGAAGGTAAACGGTGTCGGTCCGAAGATGGCTTTGAGCATTCTTTCCGGCGGCCGTCCGGCACAAATTCATGAAATGATCGAGGCCGGGAATGCCAAAGCTCTGTCTGGTCTTCCTAAAGTTGGTAAAAAAACCGCTGAACAAATCATTCTGACCTTAAAGGGCAAGCTGGTGACTATCGAGGAATCCGGCCCGGTGAAGAAGAAATCCCAAGGACACACACAAATCACCTCTGCATTGTTGAACCTGGGTTATAAATCCCAGATGGTGGATCAGTTTGTTTCCACTTTGCCAGGGGATATCAGTGTTGAAGACGGTGTTCGTAAAGGCCTTCAGACCTTATCCGGAGGCTTGTCATGAGTCGTATTCTGGAAGGTGATCCGGTTGAAGGTGAAAAGTCATGGGAAAACGAGCTGCGCCCGCAGCGCTTTGAGGATTTCCCCGGACAGGACGATGTTAAAGAAAAGCTGAAAGTGTTTGTGGCGGCAGCTAAGCACCGTGGAGAATCTTTGGATCACGTGCTTTTGGCAGGCCCTCCGGGTTTGGGTAAAACCACATTGTCCAAAATCATTGCCAACGACATGGGCGCGGAAATTAAAATGACCTCCGCTCCGGCGATCGACAAAAAAGGGGATCTGGCGGCGATTTTGACCTCTTTGAAACCGCACACGGTTTTGTTCATTGATGAAATTCATCGTCTCAGTCGGCATGTGGAAGAATATCTCTATACCGCGATGGAAGACTATTACATCGACATCGTCACAGGTGAAGGCTTGGGCGCGCGTTCGATGAAGTTTACTTTGGCGCCGTTCACATTGGTGGGGGCGACGACGCGTGCGGGTCTTTTGAATCCTCCGTTCCGCGATCGCTTCGGCATTGTTGAGCGTTTGCAGTTCTATGATAAGGATGCTCTTCGTCAGATCCTGATGCGTTCAGCGGAAATCCTGAAGGTGGAAATTGATGAAGCCGGTGCCGAGGAAGTGGCCCGACGTTCGCGCGGGACTCCGCGTGTGGCGAATCGTTTGTTGAAGCGTGTGCGTGACTATGCGCAGGTCAAAGGCAACGGTATTGTTACCAAGGATATCGCCGTCTATGCGCTCAATCAATTAGGTGTGGATCAATATGGTCTGGACCTGATGGATCGCCGTATTCTCAGTTTGATCCAGGATAAATATGCCGGTGGTCCGGTGGGTATCGATACGATTGCCGCGGCCTTGAGTGAAGAGCGTGACACGTTGGAAGAGGTGTATGAACCGTTCTTGATTCAGGAAGGCTTCATTCAGAAAACCCAGCGTGGTCGTGTGGTCACGGAGTTTGCTAAAAACTCGGTGCTTGCAGATAAGTAGGCTTCCGGCTCCGGAGTATTTTTTAAAGCATGATTTCTTAGCAAAGCCGGTGTGAAGCCGGCTTTGTCGTTTGTCGTATTTTGAGTCTTTTGTAAGTTTTTATGTTGGGGCCCCCAGCATCCTGATAGAATAGTCAGCGGTTCGCCTATGACATTCGGGCGATGTTTTGCAGTATTCTCTCTCGGAATCGTGCTGTTTTGAGAATCCTGGTCTGCTTTTTGGGGAGAAAATATATGGCATCGAAACAGCCGTTGGTCATTGAAGTGTTACGTGGGCCCGTCGTGGAAAGCCTTCACCAAGTGATGATTGTAGTCGTGAATGAACTGGGTAGTGTGATCCAGTATTGGGGGCATCCCCAGTTTTTAACCATGCCTCGAAGTGCGATCAAGATGTTGCAGGCTCTGCCTTTGATCGAATCTGGTGCCGCAGATAAGTTCAATCTTGAAGACAAACATATTGCCCTGGCATGTTCATCTCATCGTGGGGAAAAAGAACATCTGGCAGCGTTGGCTCAGTGGGCGGAAAAAGCCGGGTTGAAGGAATCTCAATTCGTTTGTGGACCGCATTTACCCTATCACGAAGAAAGTGCGCACGAGATGATTCGACATCATCACAAGCCCACGGTGTTCTGTAACAACTGTGCAGGAAAACATTCTGGAATTATCACCACCTGTTTGCATTTGGGTGAAGACCCTGCGGGCTATGAAAAGTACGAGCACAATGCGCAGAAAAGATTGCGTAAGATCCTGACTGAAACCATGAAAGTGGATCACGCCAAACTTCCTTACGGAGTGGATGGTTGTGGCATTCCGACTTATGCGGTGCCGTTGCAGTCCATGGCGGTGGGGATGTCCACGTTCATCAATCCGAAGGAAGCTCCGGCGCGGAAGGCCTCGGCAGCGCGCATCCTGCATGCGGTAAAAACACAGCCATTTTACATTTCCGGCAGTGACAATTTTGCCACAGCTGTGATTGAAAAGTCACAGGGGCGAGCAGTCATCAAAGGCGGAGCTGAAGGGGTTTTTTGCGGAGTTCTTCCCGAGAAGAAAGTGGCCTTTGCCGTGAAGGCCGCTGACGGTGCGGGCCGTGCAGCTCAAGTGGCAACAGCTTCGTTGTTGTTGAATCTTGGGGGGCTTACGGAAGTTGAATTTAAGGCTCTTTCGCAATACACGATGCCGACCATCACCAACTGGCGTGGCGATGTGGTCGGGCAAATCCGCATTGCGAAGGGCTGACGGTTACGATACAGTCTAGACAAGATGTTCTTACAGAAAACGATTCGTAAAAAGACTATGGTTCAGGGGATCGGGATTCACTCTGGCGATCCTTGTACGCTTACCTTCCGTCCGGCGCCGGCTGATACGGGTGTTTATTTTATCCGGACAGACTTGCCGGGCAGTCCTTCGTTGAAAGTCACTGCTCGCAATGTACAGGCCACTTCGCATCAAACCACCATCGGCGGTCCGGAGTTTTCAGTGGCGACGATTGAGCACTGCGTTTCGGCTCTTTCTGCACTTCGTATTGATAATCTGTTTATTGAATTGGACGGGCCGGAAATTCCTATTGGTGATGGCAGTGCCAAAGTTTTCCTTGAGGCTTTATTGGCCGTGGGTATTGTCGAACAAGATCAGCCACGCAAGTACTGCTATATCACAGAGCCGATTTATTTCAGTGAAGGGGACAAGCACGCCTATGTGGTTCCTTATCATGGCTTGCGTTTGACGGTCACAATTGATTTCCCGAATCCAACAATTGGTAAACAGACAATTGATCTGGATATCAATGAACAGTCTTTCGGACGCGATGTTGCCAATGCTCGTACTTTTGGATTTATGAAAGACGTGGAGGCGTTGAAGTCTCGCGGACTGGCCAAAGGCGGAAGCTTGGACAACTGCGTGGTTTTGGATGGTGAAACCGTGGTGAATCCGGATGGCCTGCGTTGGGCCGATGAGTTTGTGCGACACAAGGCTTTGGATGCGCTGGGAGATCTGGTGACCTTGGAAATGCCTTTGATGGGGCACGTGGTGTTGTATAAGGCCGGCCATGATGTGATGAACAAGCTTGTGCGCAAGATCTGGGATTCCCCCAACAGCTATCGCCATGTCGAGCTGGGCGCGGATGTTTCAGAAGAAGTTCGAAGATACACCGGGTGGACTGTCCCAGTTTAAGACAAATCCGTTGTTTCCAGGTTCATATCGAACTGAATACCTACTTAGGGCCTTATGTAAGGCCCTTTCTTGTTAAGGCCCAGTAAAGAATTGCCGATATTTCATATTATGAAACTGAATGTTCTGGCACTTTATCTGTGTTTTTTTATGCTTTCTGCATGCACGTTGGATTTGTCTGTGCGCGGGGGCGATTTATCAAGCAACCTTGCTCCTGAAGATGAAATCATCACGGAAGTTCTGTCCGTGGACTTTAGAGCCAAAGCCGACAATAGCGAGATCTCTGAGATCTACCTAAGTAAAGATAAGACCCAATTTGATTTCATGACGAGTATTGAGGGATACGCAGAAGCGTTTGCCGCAGATCCGGACTTTGCGGGGCGGGGCTATGTGATGGTTCTAAAAAATCCATCTTCTCCGGCATCGTGGGCTGACAAGTCTTTATGGACCGTGACAGCCAAAGCTGAAGGGGTTCAGCACTATGTGGATCTTCCTGCGGGGTTGCAGTATTGCAAAGTCTTTCCTCACAAGTCGTCGATCAATCTTCATTGTAGGGATGTTGATTATGAACCCGTTTCTTATCAGATAGCGAAGAACAGCAAGGTGATTACTCCCTTGTTGTCGAAGCTTGGTTATGTCGATGACAGCAATTACCGGTTTAAGATCGAATTGATCAGATCCCAGGATGAGTCCCGGGATCTGATTGAGGTTCGCAAGATCGCGCGGGCGGACAGTTCCGACAGTAAATTGGTGGATCTTTATATACATATGAATGATTCCTACCGAAAGATTGCCATTGGAGCTTCGGACCTGACCGCGATCGAAGGGGCCAATGTTGGAGATGTATGGAAGAGAATCTCTGATGTGTTGGTAATGACTTCATTTAAGGCGTCCACTCAGGAGCACAATATTCTGTTCATTGACGTGTCAAATCCGGCAGCAATATCACTGACCCGTTTTTTTGCGGGGACAGATTGGTTTAGCTTGCAGGGTGTGATGGATGGGGCTTTGATCTTGGATGTAAGTGGCACTTTGAAGGCTTATCGAAGCGGCTCCGGCTTGGTGGATTTAAGCATCTCCAGTAATGGCTCTTTTAATATCGCCAATAACAGAGTTTATTTCAACACTCCGTGGGTGTTCGGTGAGCCACAGGACTTTATCGCCTGTGACATTGATGGAGGCTGTCAGACGATCATCAGCGATGTTGGCAGCTTTGATGTTTTAACTATTGCCAACGAACAGCAGAAGAAAATCTATTTCGTCAATAAAACTGTTCCTGAGGCTGATCGAGTGATCGAATCTGTCGATACGGTGACTAAGGCGATGGCGATTGAAACAGACTTGGGCGCGAAGCTGGCGGCCCGGTCTATCCCCGTGTCTAAGCTCACTGGGCTGGAACGTGATGGAAACTACCTGGTGGCCTATTACGAAAATCCGAATACAGGTAAGGAATCCTATGCCATTTTGGATCCTGAAACAGGGGATTATTTGGACTCCTTTGTAGGATATTGTTCGGGAACGATCGAAGAGAAGCAGGAATTTGTTCTTAAGAATCACAAGTATCTGGCTCCGCTGCATCAGGGGCTCAACTTATTGGAAAGCTCCTTTGGCTGCATGTAAGAGCTGTGTCGATGTGAGACATGGAATGGGTTTTCCATGCTTTCTCAACATTTAGCCAACACAATGAGGGTAGAACTGTATTTCTGGTGGGGGATGTATGCAGAATAAAAATAAAATCTGGGGCAGTGCTATTATCTTTGCTGTTCTGACTGTGTGTACGCTGACTTTTCAAAACTGTGCGCCAAGCTCCACCGAATCAGCTTCAACCTCCACCGATGGAACCACAAGCTCTGGTGACAGCTCCAGTACCAGCACCAATATTCTGACTTACCCGAACGCAGGCACGCCGGTGACTTTGATTCCAGGTCAAAGCATCACGCTGAAGCTGACCAAGCCTGCTTATATGAGCAATGCCGCAGACTATCTGTGGATTGTGCCTTCAGATGATTATGCACTGGCATCTTATTACGGCTTATTCACTGAGGTGAATGGCTATTTGTATGTGTCGCTGACGGTGAAATCTTCTTATGCTTCTGTTAAGAACATGCGTTTGTATATTTTGAAAATTGCCTCGAACACCTATGCGGATACGACGGGTCTTGGTCTTAAGGTGGATGCGTCGGCCTATGGTTCCCACTATTCTGCGGATATGGCTTCTGAAATGTGTGATGTGCGCAGTACCTATGTGCCGACATTTATCTATGATGAAAGCAAAGCGGCGGCGGATGCTCTGATTGTCTTTGATAATGGGGCGGGCGTCGGGGCTTTGGAGTGCAACTTCGGCGGAACCTCTGTGGATTGCCTGGCGACCGGCTCGTGGCCGTCGGATTGGAATTCTCGCAGTCTGACGATCACCGGATACAATCGGTGCGGTGTCGAAACAACTCGAACTTTCTAAACTCTGTGGGGATAAACGAAAAAGGGCTCTGAAATCAGAGCCCTTTTTTTATGGAAAACTATTTTTGGGACTTCAAGTATCCCACGATGTCGATGTCCGGAGGATTCGCGATGCCGACACCTGGAAGCGGGCCGGTCAATTCGTTTAGAGAGTAATCCATGCGAGCGTCATAGCGACGTTCCCACTGATTGCGCAACCATTGTTCGCGCTCGTACCATTGACGCTTGTTCGCATCGTCCTGGCAGGATGCCAGCTCTTGAGAAATGCGTGCTCCCCAACGAAGTTCGATACAATGATAAGGGTCAAAGCTCATCGCAAACAATCTTTGACGAGCGGCCTCAAGATTCAACATCACAGTGCGACCACTGGAGGTTGTGTAAGAGAACTGGCAGGCCTGGGCTTTTTGCGCGTAAACGTTGAACAGGTCCTGAGCCAGGTTGCCACCGTTATAGCGGATCGCCGGATCGCGACGTTTGTAGCGCTCGATGTTGGCTTTCGTGGAAGTCAAAAGATCCAAGAAGGCCACTTTCAAGCGGGCATCGCGAGAAGGGGTTGCATAGTTTTCCCACTCACCTTCGGTGCCGAAGATATTCACCGGCAGTCTTTCCGGATGGGCTTTGAATGAAACTCCGGAAGTGCGGGCGGTATCGACCGCATCAACACGGTCCTTCAAACTGACACAGATATCATCGGTCAGTTGCGCCATGTCTTTAAGCGGATCAATGTGCGCTTCACCTTCTGTCAGGCTTAGGCGGACATAGTCATAGAAGTTGACCTGTTGACCGTTGAAGATGAATTTGCCTTTGCTCCAGCCGGCAGAATCCGGATGAGTGCCATAGAACTGTTCCTGGCCGTAGAGTGGCAATTCAGAATTGCGAGCCGCCACGATTTTACCGCCAGCATAAGCGCCAGAGGAATCCACTTTGGCATCAACCAAAGTCAAAGGACGGAAGTTTTTGAAGCCTGCCCCCTGATTCGGATTGCTGCGTACGAATTTCGGCGTGAACATTCCCATCGTCAAAGAATTGTCCGGGTGGGCATCAATATAGAAGACGCGTCCATCATCCGAAATCTTATAAATAATCGCAACGTGTCCATTTGGATCATAGATAACTGTACCCGGGCGGATGGCTTGACGACTGATGCGGGTAGGATAGAAGTCCGTGAAAAGCTCTGTATCTTCGTTGCCCGCCATACGCAGGGACGCCGAGAAGGTCAGGCCCGGAACGATATTGTTCAGGATTTCCAGTGCGTTGGGGTACGTATTTTTGAAGATCCCGTTCTTGGTCAAAACGTCGTAACGTTTTGTCACCATATTGCCTTGGGGGGTGTAGCGGACGTCCTTCACTTTTTCGGTATTTAAAACGCTGGGTTTGATCTCAGCGGATACAGAGAAGGGCAGTCCATTTTTCCACGCAAAATAGCCGCGCAGATAAT
This sequence comes from Bdellovibrio bacteriovorus, assembly GCF_041888015.1. Classification (GTDB taxonomy): domain Bacteria; phylum Bdellovibrionota; class Bdellovibrionia; order Bdellovibrionales; family Bdellovibrionaceae; genus Bdellovibrio. The sequence goes on along the minus strand of NZ_CP168968.1, from coordinate 2,301,703 downwards.
AAGGAAGATCCGCACAGTCAGCATAGTACTTCAACCCGGCAGCGTCGGTTCCATAGTACATGTTGGCAGTGCTTTGCAGGCAGGTGTCGACTTTACCGCATTGGCGGCGCTCTACGGCGTCTCCCAGACGGGCAACGAATTGACCGAACTGTTGTTCATGGACTTCTGTCCAAGCGGGTTGAGTGATGCGCCACTGAGTTGCTGCGGCGTTGTTCTGGGCATAGGCTCCTGAGGTAAGAAGGAGCATAAGCGATAGACGTCCAACAATTTTCATATTTTTCTCCAGCTATTAAAATCTGGAGGAGAGTAAACGATTTCGCGCTGAATTTCCCCTGTCAGGATTTTAGACAGTAGAAAGTACCTGTTCCACCCCGATAGGGGCCGAAAAATGTCCCTGGGGCTGATGCGCCGTAGTCAGAAAAAACAACCCGACGGCTTTTCATTTTGTTACCGATCTGGTTATTTTCTGAGTATCATAACCTGAAAATTGAATATTGAAGGTGCTTCGCGCCTGACAGGAGAAGATCATGATTATCGGTGTTCCTAAGGAGATTAAAATTTCTGAAAACCGCGTGGGTTTGACTGAGGCGGGTGTTCGTCAGTACGTGAATGAAGGTCACACTGTGATCGTTGAAAAAGATGCGGGCGTGGGCTCTGGCATTACCAACGAACAGTACGAAAAAGCGGGCGCGAAAATCATCGACACTAAAAAAGAAGTGTACGCGAAAGCAGACATGATCCAAAAAGTGAAAGAACCACTTCCTGACGAATACGAATTGATGAAGGAAAACCAAATCCTTTACACTTATCTTCACCTGGCTGCTGAAGCGAAACTGACGAAAGTACTTTGCGAGCGTAAAGTAAAGGCGATTGCTTACGAAACGATCCAGCTGGACAACGGCTCTTTGCCATTGTTGACTCCAATGTCTGAAGTTGCCGGTCGTATGGCGACTCAAATCGGTGCTTTCTACCTGCAAAAAGATCACGGTGGTAAAGGCATCCTTATGGGCGGTGTTACTGGGGTTAAACCTGGCAAAGTAACAATCATCGGTGGTGGTGTTGTTGGTACGAACGCCGCGAAAATGGCCGTAGGTCTTGGCGCTTCTGTAACGATCCTTGATGTGAACACAGCACGTCTTGAGTATCTGGATGATATCTTCCAAGGTCGTTGCATGACGCTGTTCTCGAACGCGAAAAACATCGAAGACTCTGTCAAAGAATCTGATCTGGTGGTCGGTGGTGTTCTGATCACGGGTCATAAAGCACCAACTCTGGTTTCCAAAGAAATGGTTGCCAGCATGAGCAAGGGCTCGGTGGTTGTGGATGTTGCCGTTGACCAAGGTGGTTGTATTGAAACTTGCCGCCCAACTTCTCACACCAACCCAACTTATGAAGTTGATGGCGTCATTCATTATTGCGTTCCAAACATGCCGGGCGTGGTTCCTAGAACCTCCACTTATGCATTGACGAACGTGACTTTGAAGTACGGCTCTATGATTGCAGCTATGGGTGTTGAAGACGCCGTGGCTAAATCTCCAGCTTTGTTGAAAGGTCTGAATGTCTATGGTGGTCATGTGGTGTACGAGCCAGTAGCTCGTGATCTGCACATGGAATACAAGCCTTACAAAGCTTAGTTCCTTAATTTGATCTAAAATAAAAAAAAGCCCGCATCTGGAAAGAGTGCGGGCTTTTTTTTGTTTCCAGATTCAGCGCCCTCGTCTTTAGGGGCCCTCAATCCAAATATTTCCCCAGTCTTCGGTGCGCAAGACAGGGACTTGATGCTGGCGCAGTCTTGCCAGAACCTGAGGATGGGGATGTTTGTAGCGGGCCCAGCGCGCCGAAGCCACGCTCAATTTCAAGTCTGGCACGGCTTGCAGCAGCTCCTCTGAGCTGCTGGTGCGGCTGCCATGATGGCCCAGAATTAAAATGCGGCTTGGGCGCACCCACGAAATTTGGCACCAGACTTTTTCGGCGGCCGCCGTGGAATCCCCGGGAATCAGGATCTGACGGTGGCTGACAATATGGCTTTGGGCATTGCTATCCTTTTTAGACCTCTGTTGAGGGGTCCATACGCGAACTTCTTTTCTGTCGAGCGCGCAGGGGGGAAGTTTGCTGACTAATGATTCCTTATAGCGCGAGGACTTGCCCAGCGGAGCCAAGGCCAGGCACACCCGTGGCAAAGATCTTTTAAGAGCTGGTTTGGAAAGGGCGCCCACATGATCCCAATCCCAGTGGGACAGATGGATTTCATTGGGTTTGTCGCCGCAGACCTGGTGCAGCTTTTTCCAGGGAAAGAACTCGCCGCCCATGTCAAAGTGCTGACAATGGTCCGCTGTGATTTGCGTCAGCCATTGACCTTGCCCCACATTCCAAATCACAAAGTACGACCGAGCAAAGAAATCATGCAGTGGTGTCGCGCTGAGAGTGATAATAAAAAATAGCAACACATTCATCGCGAGTCCCGTCCTTGCCAAAGGCGCAAGCGCAGAAAGTGCATGAATACATGCCAGAATAAAATCCACAGCCACAAAATTTCGATCCTGGGCAGTGTTCCTTTGGTGATGACGATAGGTTCGGCCACTATGCTCAGCATGTCTTTAAAGAACGCCATGACCTGATCAAAGACGCTGGCCAGTGGCGGCACCAAGGCTGTCAAAAAAGCCAAGGGCAGCAGAACATAAGATACCACGGGCGCCAGAATCAGATTGTAGACCAAACTCAATGGATGCAGGCTGCCCAGTCCCCACAGGGGAGCACACATAAATAAGAAAATCGAGATTTGCGCCAGAAAAACCCGGACGACCGGAGCACGAATTCGCAGCAGCGATGGCCAGCACAAAGCCAGGGCGGCACACCAGCTCATCACGAGCGACAATGAATTCCACCAAGCTGGAAATAATATCAGTGTCAGAAGCCCCGTGATCAGGACAGTCAGATCCGCGGGGAAAGACCAGCGCCAGTGTTGCAGAAAGCTGCGAGTGAAAAGGCCTAAAAGGGCTCGAACGGCCGGGGCCTGCCATCCTACTGCGAGCGAGTAGAGTCCCAGAACAATGAATCTTACAAAGAGTGGAATTCGTAATATGCCTAAGAGTTCATCAAGCAAAATCAGGTGAGAACCGGAAATAACAAAGATGTGAATCAGAGAAGTTCGCTGCAGATTTTTCTGCAATTCTGACTCTGTGATTTTTTCTCCACAGAGAAGTGAGGAGAGTGACTGCTGTTCCTGTGAATTCCTCGGTAGAATCTGAACACATTTTTGCTGAAATTTCTGAGAGAGCAGTGATGTGTTTATCAGCAAAGCCGGTGGGCAGGCGATGCTTAAGCAAAGAGCAAGGGTGGCAAGAATGATCATGGTTATAGGCACTTAGCAAATTTCATAACGCACTGGATTTCTAAAATAGTCTGTCATTGGGTCCGTGCGTCTTCGAGGGTCGGATTTTAAGATCTGAAATTCAGGCGCATAATTACACGGCATTAATATGATTTATCTTAGTAAAATTAGATGTTTAAGATGTGCTTATGATTCAAGCAAATCGCTGAAACCCTTGAAAACAAATAGGTCTAAGGTCTAGGATTACAATAACTCAACATTTTATGTGGATAACTCCTGCTTGTTTGCACTTCTCAATGCGTGTCATACTTGAGAAAGATCACGAGGTGTCGAGAGATGAAGCAACTTAGACTATTAGCAGCAACGGTCCTTTTAAGCCTGCCTTTGGCGTCCACAGCAAAAACAGTGGAAGCAAGCTCCAAAGCAAAAAATCGCGACGTAGCTCAAGAAGCTTTGCTGGTGGAGCTGACGGGGAAAGACCTTTCGAAAGAAAGTGACATCACTCTGTATGCTGAAATGGTGAGCGCTTATGACGGCAATGATGAAATCGCTTTAAAGAGCCGTCTGCAAAGCCTTCTGGGCCGCTTCCCACAAAGTGCTTACGCTGACAATGCTTTGTTCCTGGCGGGGCGTATGGCGGTGGATAACTCCAACTACGCGCAGGCGATCAAGTACTTTTCTCAGATCGAAAAACAGTATCCTCGCAGCAATAAAGTGGCCGCAGCCAAGTATGCCAAGGCGATGACTTACAAAAAAATGAATCTGCCAGAATTTTCTCGTAAAGCTCTTGCAGAAGTGCGCTCTAAATACCCAGGCAGCCCCGAGTCTTTCCGCGCGGACGCTGAGTTGAAGGTTCTGAAGTAATTATCACGGCAAGGATGCAAGAGTGATGAACAAGAAGTTCTCTCTAATGATGGCACTGATTCTGACGGCGCTTGTGGCAAAAGCCCAAGACAATCCCCCGGATGCAAACTGGGAGTCCGATCCTTTGGACGTTCTGGAAAGCCAGCAAAAGGATGTGGTTGAACCCACGGTGCCTGAGTTCCAGGAAATCCCTGAGGACGGGGCCGCAGCTCCAGCCCCTCCGGCTCCGGAAGTGGCAGCACCTGAAAACAGCTTTGAAGACGTGTCTCCAGGGACTCCGGTTGAAGTGGCGCCTCCGCCATCTCAGACGGTGGAATCTTCCCCGGCTCCGGCACCCAGTGCGGCTGTGGGATCTGAACCTGATTATTCTCAGGAAGCTGAATTTCACCGTATCTATAAGAACTATAATGAACAGCCAACGTCTGTGGAGCTTTGGGAAAAGGCGGTAGGCGCACGTGAATCTGAAATGTATCGGGTTCAAAAGGGTGACACCTTGTGGGGCATCTCCACCACGTTCTTTGGTGATCCCAACTTCTGGCCCAAAATTTGGTCTTTGAATAATGGCGCGGTGGCAAACCCGCACGAAATTGATCCGCTGATGAATATTCAATTCTTCCCGGGAACGGCGGATGAAGCTCCGACGTTGGATCTTGCAGCAGCCGGGACTGTGGAAAAGGATGCGACAGCTCCTGTAACTGCCACAGATGCAGGCAAGGCGCCGGTGGCGGGGGCTAATATTCCGCGTCCGAAGAAAAGAGCCCCGTTGTTGAAGACTTTGCCAAACAGTCTGCCTCAGTATCGCATGGGTGTATTAAGAGACGCCAAGGTCGAACTTCAGGTGGAGCTGCCTAAGAATCAGTTCCCGACGGCGCCAGAGTTTCTGGAATACTATATGACGGACACGCCGATCACGGGTGTGGGACGCGTGACCTCTACCGAAATGGATATGAAAACGGCGGGGGAATATCAGTTCATTTATGTGCAGTTGGATGATTCTGCCAGCAAAGAGTTTGTGGCTCAGAAAAATCTGACAAAAGTGGCTGATCCTCAGGTGAAAAACCGTGAAGGTCAGATGGTTGAGTTGCAAGGTCAGATTGAAGTCCTTGAGAAAGTAAACGATCAGCAGAACATCTATCGTGCGATCGTGAAGAAATCCCTGCAGCCGATAGAGGTCGGGGCTTTGCTGACGCCGGGCCGTCTGCCGATGATTGATCCATCGTCTGCGGGTTTGACCTCGGGAGTCGGGGCTCGAATCATCGGAGGTCAGTTTGATCGTAAGCGCAATATCTTTGGCAACAGCACTTTGGTGTTCCTGGATGGTGGATCCGGTCAAGGTTTGCAGGAAGGTCAGTCACTGGCCATTTTTGCTGACGAGCGCGTGCGCAACAAAAAAAGCGGCGCCGTGATGAATGACCGAGTGATCGGTACGGTAAAAATTGTGCGCGTGTCTGCAAACTTTGCCACAGGTTATGTGGTGAAAGCTTCCGACAATGTGGTGGTCGGGGATTACGTAGGAAAACCGATGACTCAGGCGATGAACGCGGCTCCGGTGGTGGAAACACCAGCCAAAGTGGATTCGGACTTTGAAAAAGAGTTTGATGACATGCCTGCCGACACGCCAAGTGCAACGCCGGCGCCGGACGCCGGATCTGAAGACTCTGAATTGGACTTTTAAAGACATCACAAAGGGCTCTGCAGATTGCAGGGCCCTTTGTGCATGAATGACCTTTATTCTCTATCACAAATTATTAAGAACCATCCGGCCTATGCTCTGGCCCGAGATGAAATTCATCAGTCATATCTTATGCTGGCACGTGAAGGCCGCTTGCAGGCTTCCGAAGTCATGGTGACCGTCCGTGAGAAATGGCCGGAGCTGCATGAGGCCTTGCTCAAGAATCATTCTTTGTTCAAAAAACACTGTGAAGAAACTCTGAAACTGCAGTTGCAGGGAGTGCAGTTTGTTGTCTATGGCGAGATCCTTTATCCCTCTATGTGTTATCGCATGTCTGATCCTCCTTTGACTTTAAGTTATATCGGGGCGCCAGCGTGGTTGAATGACAGGACTTTGTCGGTGGTGGGAAGCCGTGAGCCCGCAGCGGACTCATTGTTGTGGATGGAAAAAGAGCTGGCGAATTTTTGCGAGCAGGTTCAGCCGTGTATCGTCAGTGGGGGTGCTCGGGGAATAGATCAAAAGGCGCATAGTGTGGCCTTGCGAAAAGGCTGTGCCACTATTGTCGTTCTGCCGTCTGGTCTGGGGGAAATTTATCCGTCGTCTTTGCAAGAATGGATCGCCTTGGTCACCGAGCAGGGCGGTTGTTTTTTGAGTGAATATGATTATCGCCAAAGAATGCACAAACATTTATTCCATCATCGCAATCGTCTTATCGCAGCTTTGGGACAGGCAAGTTTGCTGGTGGAGGCGCGCCGACGCAGTGGAACTCTGATCACTGCGTCCCAAGCGGTGCAGCTGGGGCGCCCGGTGTGGGTGGTGCCGGGTCATCCTTTGGATCCGCATTTTCTGGGGGGATTGGATTTGTTATTGGACGGTGCGCAGATGGTCCGCGATGCTCAAGATTTGTTCATGTTTTTCGGCGAAGAAAATGTTGGTGCGCAAATGTCCCCAGCAGGGGTAGCGACATTCTAGAGTCATCGCGCTACCTGTAGTGGGTATCATAAGTAATGAAAATGCTTAGGAAAAAAATGAAAGCTTCTGAAAAAACCTTTTGCAAGCTCTGCATATTGCCCCTACCATTTGAGTTAAGGGAGGGGCGATGTGGTCAGGGACGACCGTGGTAGTAAGGATGCTACTGCATCGCTCTATTTTTAGTCCGCACAGCTGTTCTAGCTTAGTTCCAGTTTCTTCTTAAAGTTTCCAGACCCAAAAATGCAAAGATCACGTTCGGCGTCCAAATCGCGAAAGCCGCAGGCAATGCGCCACTACGAGCTGCTCCCTCTGCAGCGACGTACAAAATCCAATAGAAAATGATAATACCAATACACAGGATCATACCACCGGCTTTGGCTGCTCGGCGGTTGGTGGTGGTGCCCAAGCCCACACCGATCATCGCAAACACGATGCACAGGGCAGAGATCGCCCAGCGTTTATGATACTCGGTCTGCAGCGTGCGCAGCAGCTCCTTGTCCTCGATCTTTTCATTCAGGCGATTGCGCACTTCCTGCAAAGTCAGGGATGGCGGGGACTTGGCTTTTTCTTCCAGATTCAAAGGTTCAGAAAAGCGCACGTCATAGTTGTCAAAACTGATTTTGGTGTGAGTTTTGGCCTGACGGTGAATTTCACCTTGGTTCAGGCGAAGCAGGATTTCGTGGCCGGGGCGGTCCGGGTCAGGAACGATTTCTCCGGCCTTGGCGATGATAGTCAGGGGAACGTCACCGCTTTTTTCGTCATAGATAAAGACTTTCTTCAGCAGTCCCTTGTCGGTGTTCACTTCGTTGGCATAGATGACCATATCAAAGAACCCTTCAGAGAAGGTGCCCTCTTTGATCACGGCGGCCGCTTTTGTATTGGCCAGGCGCGAGTATAAAACTTCAAACTGGCGATTTCCCCACGGGGCGATGTTGAAGGACATTTGGGCCGAGATGATGCCCACCAAGGTTGCCAGGATCAGGGCTGGTAGCAGCAGAGTTCCCATGGGAAGGCCGCTGGCTTTCATAGCGACAATCTCTGAGTCCTGGCTGAGGCGGCCATAGGTCAGCAGGACTGAAAATAACAGTGCCATAGGGAACAGAATCGGAAGCATGGAGATCACGACATAGCCAATGATTTCGGCAATGGTTTTAAGAGCCACCCCGTGGACCAGGGCGAACTCGGTCAGGCGTAGCACCTGAAACATGAGGATGATTGAGATAAATACCAAAAGCCCCAAAATAAAACTGGGAAGCATTTCAAAGAAGATGTACTGCGCGGCTTTTTTTCCGTTAAAGATGCTCAAAAGTGGTCTCCGTGTTGTTCCCATTCTAGACTGCCCTAAGGACGACGTCATCGCGTCCATTGTCCAGAAGAAGCCTTATTGACCCTTTAGATTCCTTATCTGACAATAGTGATATGAACAAGATTCTTTTGGTTTATGAGGACTATGCAGACCTGATGTCGGTTGAAGGCACTTTGAAAAAAGTGGGTTTTGACGTGATCGGTCTGACCAGCGAATATTCCGTGGCAGAGCAGATGCTGGCGTTCAATCCGGATCTTGTTATTGGAGCGGGTAAAGGGGGGAAGGTCAGTTCCTTAGGGGTTGGAAAGCGCCTGAAGGACATGACCCGCTGGCAGGGAAAAGCGATTTTGATTTTTCCGGCGAACTTCAAGCCCAACCCGCAGGATTTGATCAAGATCCGCGTTGATATGGTTTTGGAGGCTCCTGTGCCTCCGCTGCGGCTGGTGCAGGTGATTGGTCGTATGTTGGGCCATGACGAGGCAATGCTGTTGGATCGCCTGAATAAAGCGATGCACGTGGAAAGCCCGCAAAAAACAGCGACAACCGTTTCTGGAAAGTATTCCCCAGAGGGCGAAGCTATTTATGTTAAGGGAACCACGCCTGAGGAAGCCTCAGAGGACGCCTCTTTGCGCACAGAAAGAGTTCATGAGAATTCTGAAGATGTGGCATTAAGTGATGAAGAGCAGGGTGAAAAGATCGCCTTCCGTTTTGGCGATCGAATGCAGTCCGCAGACTCAGAGCAGGTGTCGACAGAGTCTTCTGAGAGTGCTTTTCCTGATGTGGACATGAAAGCCTTTGAGCGCGAGCTGTTCGGTGGCGGAGTGTCCGAGGTGGAAAGAATCGAAGAAGCAACACCTCAAGTGGTGGATGAAGTTTTGTCGACACAGTCGTCTCCCGCCGAAGAAAGCCTGGAAGAAGTCAGCGTAAGGGCGCTGGAAAGCCTCAAAAAGGCGGAAGGCAGCCTGCGCGACAAGATGAATAAATATGCAAAAATGGTTGAGGATGTGAAGGTCGCTCCGAAAAGCACGGTGACCCGAGTTGAAGCGCGTCGTCGCCAGAAGATCCTGGAAGAGACGTGGGATAAAGAAAATGTCAGTGAAATTGATAGGTTAAGACAGGAATTCACAAAAGCCCTCTTTAAAAAGTAATTGATCCTCAGCGGTCTTGACGATAGAGTTTTCGTGATCACATTTAGTTTAGATAATGGAGGCCATTCATGGGCACATTTACGAAGGCAGTTACCGACACATCTTTTGACTCTGAAGTTCTTAACTCTACAACTCCGGTCCTGGTTGATTTCTGGGCTGAGTGGTGCGGACCATGCCGTGCTTTGGCTCCAAAATTGGAAGAAGTGGCTCAAGAATTGGGTGCTAAAGTTAAGATCGTAAAAGTAAACGTGGATGAGAACCCAAGTGTTCCTGGTAAGTATGGCATTCGCGGTATTCCTGCGATGTTGTTGTTCAAAGGTGGCAGCGAAGTGGGGCAATTGGTTGGTAACCACCCTAAAGACGCTATTCTTGAGTTTTTGAACAAGAACGTTTAGTTCCCCAGGGCTTAGAACAACAAGCGAAAATTTAGAAAGAGACCTCGATGAGGTCTCTTTTTTTATTTCCTGCAGTTCTTGTTTAGTAACATGAGGAGTTTGTAAGGATTGCTAATTCGAGGGGGCAAAAAATTCTTTGAATTGGACATTGGTTGGGACCTTGAATATGATTTTGCTGTATTATTTTGAGATGTTTGGTCGAGGGCGTAATGCAGTTAGATTCATTGGTAAGTGGCAATCTTGATGAAATTTTGAGCGAAGAGTTCAAAGTAATATCAGAAGATATTTGTCGAATGTTGGCAACTGAGGGGAAAGAGATCGTTCCCTATCTTCCAGGTCTGCCGTTTTTCTCCCGCTTGCCATCCACGGGTAAAAAGAGTGTTGTTGAAACTCTGCGCTTTTACCAGGAGCTATGTCATTCCCAGTTAGCTGAAGGATACCGTATTAACGACAGTCTGTCGTTCACCTGGCGTGCATTCCGAAGGTTGGGTCTGGTTCCTCGCGCTGAGTTGTTCAATCATATGCGCAACGAAGATATCGTTGAGATTTATTCTGAGGACCATATTCAGTTGTTCAGAAATTTCACGTTCTTTGATTTCTGTTCCTACACATTGGAAGAGCTTCATACAAATGAATGGTGGGCTCTTTTTGAAAGAGACGAAGAAATCACCACGAAGATCATCGAAGAAGTGCGCAGGGTGTTTGCGGAGGAAGTTCGTGAAACCTTCACTCCGGATATTCCTAAGCATATCCTGCGGGAGATCCGTTCGGCAGATAGGCTATGCCAGACGATGGAAATCCGTCGTATGAGTCCATTGTATCGAAATAGAAAAGTGGCCGCAGTTATTGTCCTCGAAAAAGTTGAAATGTTACAAAACTGAAAACTCAAAATAATTTCAACTTCTCAAATTCAAACGTTTTGCTTTGATAAACACCATTAAGTTCACCCCCGAGACTCCGAAAGGATTCCCCATGCAAGGAGAAGCTGCATGGGGAACTTCAAGTACCATTTATTTAATCCGAGAGATTTGACCCCGGAAACATCTGTACTCAGCAACAAGATTTATGAGGCTTGGCGTGCGGTCTACAGTGAGGTTTTGGGGTCTGTTAATGAGCCATTGAACGCCGATGATTTTCACCGCAATGACATCATTGTGTGTGTCACTGACGGCGATAAAGACGATAGAATTGTGGGCTTTCATTTGTACAGCGTGTTCGATCTGCGCTCAAAGGCCCATTTGGATCACCATTACATGAAGGCTTTTGACGAAGTCACTCTAGCCCGCTTTCGTACACGCGGAATCACCACTTTAATGAGTATGGAATATCTGACGGTGTTGCCGGAATACCGTTCACGTAACTCTGACGTAAACTGGTCAGAAATCATCATCGCGCTGGGCAGCCGGGTGATGGACGTTTCCAGTTGGGATGCGGTGATTGGGACGGGTCGTAAGGACTTACATGTTCGCAGGAAGGCCGCCCATAGTGGGCTTGAGTTCTTTGGCGACGTGATGAAGATGAACTATGTGTGTGAAATTCTGCTGGCGCAGAAAGGGAAGATCACACCGTTTGAAGATCCCAAGGCTGCGGCTCTGGTAGATCGTCTTTGGGCAGAGAAAAACTGCCATATTCCTTTTTTGAATCAAGAAACCAAATACAACAAGAAAGCAGTCTAAGAGCTGCGAAAGAAGGCATTATGAAAATGAATGTTTCGGATGAACTTAATAAACTGATGCAGGAATGCAAAACCAAAATCGACAGTTTCCCTTGGCATGACCGGGCTTGCTATTCCGCGTGGGTGGCACAGACTTATTACTTTGTCAGTCACTCCACACGTCTTTTGGCGCTATCGGCCGCCCGTACGCCCTTGGCGGCTCAGGATTACCATGTGCGCTTCCTAGCCCATACCACCGAGGAAAAAGGCCATGAGAAGCTTCTGGTCAACGATATGAAGGGGCTGGGTGGAAAAATGTCTGAATGGCCGGAAATGGCGGCGGCATCGGCGATGTATCAGACTCAGTATTATCATATTGAACACTCTTCTCCGATGGCGTTCTTTGGTTACATTCTGGCGTTGGAAGCTTTAGCCGCCCGTTTCGGGGGTGATATTGGGAAAAAAGTTGAAGCAAGCTTTGGTCCTAAAGCCGCTCACTTCCTTCGTGTTCACGCCGAAGAGGATATTGGTCACGTTGAAGAGGCAATGGAAAAGATCAACCATCTGCCACCGGATCAGCAGCAATTGGTTCTGAGCAATCTGCGCCAGTCGTTGACGTACTATATTCAAATGCTGGATGAGTGCGTTGCTTATGGCCGCAGTCGCGCCCGTAACGCGGCTTAGGCGGGTGGAAGTAAGAATCAGGCTAGTGTTAAAAATGCCTCTGGCACATTGCCAGGGGCATTTTCATTGGTGTCACAGCTTCTTTATTGTCATGAAGATCTCTGTGGACGCTCCTTGAGACGGTGTCTCACTTTGGGTCGCTTTGCTGTGAAGGTTTGCATTACATTTTTGAAAACATGATACAGAATCGCTTTGAAACTCTCCTTTATCCAAATCTTAACCGAAAAGTTAGGTAACCCAAAGTGAGGCTGGAGGGAACGTGTTCTGCGGGCAACTTCTTAAAGCTGCATTGATATATACATGCTTTACACTGCTTGGTTGTGGAATAGACGCGACATTGATATCAAAAAAAAGCGCAACTTTATCTGTGCAAAAGGTTGATAACTCCGGAATCGTTAATGACGCCAATCAGAATTCCTTTTTAATGCAGGGGCTTTGTAAGGACCTCTCCGAGGTCGTTATATCTACGGCCTCTTTTAGCGTGAATACACCGTGTATAGATGATGCTTGGAGTATCAATTTAGATCTTTCCGCTCTCTCAGAGCAGATCATCACAGTTAAGCTGGTCGGGGTCAGTAAAACGGGCAGCAAAGACGCGAGCACTTCAGTGAAGTTGACAAAGAAATTGTCCTGCATTTTCGACAATCAAATAATTCCAGATGGGCAGAGTGTCGTGGCTTATACGAGTGCAGCGGTTTTAGCCGGGGAAACCTGCGCAAGTGTTTCGGAGTCACGGCTTTGTTCTAATGGAGTTCTTTCGGGTTCGGCATCGTTTGCAAGTTGTTCTGCCGGTGCAGATGGGGCGGCACTTGTAACGGTCGAAGAGTTTGAAGAACGGGTCAGTGAAACGGTTGGAGTAAAATCTTTTACTCTGAAGCTTTCAGAAGCAAAACCTTATGCCGTCAATGTCAGTTACTACGTTTCGGGCGATTATGTTTATATGCTTGACGCCGACTTAAACCCTGCGGGCTCGGTGACCTTTGCTCCCAATGAAACGACAAAAGTTGTGAGCTTTCAGGTGCTCAATAATGGAATTGGACAGATCGAGCGCTTGATGCAGCTTAATCTTGTCGGTACAAATCGTCCGATGGTGACTCTGGGCGAGCACTATCAGGCGCGTTTGTTCTTGCGCGATGATGACGGCGGATTTAATCCGAGCATTGATAAAGCTTTTGTGATCGGCTCGCAGATCACTTGTGCCCTTTGGGGGGATGGCAGTCTTTTCTGTGCGGGCGCTCAATTTGATTCAATACCGACAGAAGTTGATGCTGGCGTGAAGTACATAAGGCTGGAAGACAGTCAGCAGGGGAATGGCGACAATCAGTCATTCTGTGGGCTTACGACAACCCAAAAGATTAAGTGCAATAACGGTTCAGATCGTACGATGACGGTTGTTGATGGCGCGGTCAGCTATTTGGATTTTGATTCGGAGTATGCCCTATGCGGAGTTACGGATACAAACGAGCTTAAGTGCGAGGTCTCTGGATCCATGCAGGTGGTCGATGCTGGGGTTTCCTATAAAAAAGTTGTTTTGTCGTATAACAAGATCTGTGGTCTCACGACGGGAAATCTTCTTCGCTGTGCCTCATTAGCTACATTTGGTGCGCCGGGGGCGTTTGAAGATTTCGACGCTGGAGTTCAGTATTCAGATATTTCCGGCAATGGACAAGGGAGCACTTATGGCCTGAGTTTCACGGGCGAGTGGAAGCTCATTTGTACCTATATCGGATGCACTACAACCGTGCTCGATGCCGGAAACACATACACAAGTATCCATCGCCAATGTGCCATCAAAGCCAATGGAAATGCGAAGTGTGACAACTCCTCGGTGGAGTTGAATTACAACTTCAAGCATATTTACACCACGGGGTCCGGCGGGAACTATCAAAAGGCATGCGGTGTGACGGTAGCTGGTGAAATGCTCTGCTGGAATACATCAGACTATAATTGGGGCGGCTGGAAAGGTGTGGATGTTGTCGCCAGCAGCACGCTGCGAACGGAAGTGCAGGGCCTAGGGAATGTGGTGAAAGTCCGTCGCAATATTGCCGGAGCGACTTGTGCGATTCAAGCCGACGGACGGGTTCAGTGTTTTGATGGCACAATCCTGGGTTTTTATAGATCAACTCCTGTGGAGCAGGTAAATCTGACCAGTCATAGTGTCAAAGATATGTTGAACAATTTGTATGTTCTGAATTCGGATGGCTATGTTCTTTTGAATACGATGGGCTCCTACTTGCAGATTGATGCGGAAAAGTACACGGCCTTTAATTCAGCTGGCGGGTGGAGTTATGAGTTCTGTGGCTTTACTCAAGACCAAAAAATTCGCTGTAGGAAAAGCGATGGAACTTTTGAGTACCTGTATTCGGGCGCAGCCATCAAAGACTATACGGGATCTCCAAGTCAGGGCTGCTATCTGAGTTCGGCGGGAGTTCTGTCTTGTTGGGACAACTACTATAACTCCCTTCCAAGCCCAACGGTTGTCGATAACACCGACACATACACCCAGATTTCAGGTGACTATCAAAGAGGTTGCGGGGTTTCTGCGACAAGTGGTGAGATCAAGTGTTGGGATAATAATTGGAATTACTCTGCGGACCCCGTTGTATTTACGGTTCAAGATCCTGGTGTTCAGTATGCAAAAGTTTTGGCTCCACAGAATGGTTATTGGGATAATGAAGTTTGTGGTATCACAACGGCTGGAACTTTAAAATGCGGAACCAGAAACGGAGCCTATGCGGTAGTGGATTCAGGACATCTTTATTCGCAGATTGTATCGGCTTCCTGTGGGATTACGACTGATGGTAAGTATCGTTGTTCTGGAGGATATGCGGCTGGAGCGGTTTCTTTGAGTTGGAAACGTCCTGTCTTGATGAATAAGTGGTTTACGAACATCGCTGTTGGTCCGTAAAAAGACGTCTAGGGTTTGATGCCCCAGACGTCTGCGGTTTGTTTCCGTTGGTATGAGCTATTTTACTGTGGCAGTGACGATGTCACAGATATTGCCCTGAAGCAGAGAGCCTCCGCGGTAGATTGTCGCATCCAGAACGTTCTCGCCCTTCAATGCTTCTTGGCGGATCTGTTCGCAATCACTTGCGTAGTTCTTACAGATGCCAGCGCTGTCTTGGCTTTCACAAACCCAGAAAAGACTTTTCACTTTGTAACCTACGATTTTTACGTTTTCCAGTTCAGAGTGCAGCTCAACGTTACAGATGATCTGCGCACGGCCATTGGCATCGATATCGCTGGACCAGCTATATGTGAACTTCTTGTATTCCAGCTCTAAAGCACGCTTAGAAGCGATGTCCTTTTTACGTGTATCGATATTCTGAATGAACTTTTCGCAGCGTTCGCCCAACTCCTGAGTTGTGCCTTTGCGGGACCACTGTAAGACGCGTTTGGACGGTTTGCCGAAGGTGCATCTGTCACCGGCCTCATTACAGCCGATGCCGGTATAGTAAGGGGCCGCATGAGCAATGCTTCCCAACATCATCAATGAAAGTAGTGTCGCCAGTGTCTTTTTCATAAAAGTGTTTTGTTCGAAAGTCTTTTTGGAACTATCTCCAAAAAAGCCTGCGATCTCCTTATGATGGACTGCTTTGCGAATCCTATTCCAAACCGGTGATGGGTTAAAATCGAGAACAGATAAAAACGATGTATAAAATCCTGAGGGAGCGACGGCTTTGGGCTCCTGTCAAAGAAGTGGACACCCCAAAAGAATATGGCCTCAAGGAGATCCCTGAGGCCGATTAAAACTCTTTATGACCATTTTGTTAGAAAGCGGCGATGCGATGGTGACCTGGTTCCTGGGCATTCATTTTCGCATACAGCTCGCCGTAGTTTTTCATTACGCGAGAGTTGTATTCCGCAGGCTTTACATTTTTAGCCAGCAGGCGGCGTACGTTCGTTGGGCCCATGTTGTAGGCACTGACATACTTCATCGCCTTGTTGTCGAACTTGTCGCGCAGATAGTTCATATAGGCCAGGCCGATCTTGATGTTGGCGCCCGGGCTTTGCAAAGTCTTTTTGCCGTTCCAGGGAAGATCGAACTTTTTAGCAATCCATTCCGCAGTGTCAGGCTTGATTTGCATCAAACCGATTTCACCGTGGCGACCAACAACCAAAGGGTTGAACTTGCTTTCGGTTTTGATCACCGCCAGAACAAACACCGGGTCCAGTTCATATTTTGCACTTTCAGAAATAACTGTGCGGGCAATGGCGCGAGCTTGATATTTGAATTTAGCCGGAAGCTGGCTTTGCACCTTTTTATAGATGACTTCATTCAAAGCCTTTTGACCTTCCAATGCCTGAGCGTCGCTGCCTTTATAGTCGCGACCCAGCAGTTCTTTCGCGTGAGCGATGCGGGAAGCCTCGTTCACGCTCTCAATCGCTGGTACCTCGTGGTGCCAGTTAGAGAAAGAGAAGTTGTTAAATAGAACCGACGTGAGCGAAGCGGTGACAAAGGCGATTCCGATTTTGAGATGTTTCGTTTTCATATCCGCGTCCTCCTGTTACAGAGGAATAGTTCAAGGGTCGTGCCGAGAAGCTAAGTGCGTGGAATGAATCAGGTCTTGGAATGAAGCAGGTATCAGATGCGATGAATTTGAATTGACCAAGGGGGGTGTCAACCAATGTATGAACACTGTCTGATCAGTGGTTAGTCGATATGGGATGAATTCTTACTCTGAGACACTCGAGATAAGACACTCTGTTTTGTGATGAATCCAAGGATAAAAAGGCTTGATCGAGGGAATAAAAAAAGCGCTGAGTTGCAGGCTCAGCGCTTGATGAATTGTATCTAAAAACGATTCTAGAACAGATAGCGACGGTACGCCACACTCGATATCAGACCCAGGCCTGCCATGGTGGTCAGCATGCTTGATCCACCGTAGGACAGCAGTGGCAGCGGAACCCCGACGATCGGCAGCAAGCCGATAACCATCCCGATATTCACGAACATATGCCAGAAGATGTAACACAGTACTCCGACCGTCAGCAGGGCCCCGAATTTATCGCGAGCATTGGAGGCAATGCGGATTCCGGTGATAAATAAGAAACAGAACAAACCAATCACGGCGATAGAACCAACAAAGCCGTGCTCTTCACTTAGCACGGAATAAATAAAGTCCGTGTGACGTTCCGGCAGGAATTCCAACTGGGACTGGGTCCCTTTCATAAATCCTTTGCCGAAGAAGCGGCCCGAGCCCACTGCAATCTTGGATTGAATACTGTTGTATCCGGTTCCGCGCGGATCGCTGGTCGGGGAAAGGAACGTCAAAACACGGTTTTTCTGATAATCGTGCAGAACGAACTTCCAGGCGATCGGAATTGCGATAATACCCAAGGCGATGATCGTCGCCAGAATGGATTTTCTGATCTTGGCAAAGATCATCATGGAGCCACCGATGGCTGCCAACATCATGGCGGTTCCCAAGTCCGGCTGTTCAACGACCAGACCAAAAGGAATCAGCAGGGCAATCAAAGGCATGGCCAGTTCTTTCAAGCCCATGCCGCGCCCAAATGTGGTGCGGGTGGAAAGGATCTTTGCCATCAGCATAATCAACGCCAATTTCATGGTTTCAGAAGGCTGATAGCGGAAAAAGCCCAGATCAATCCAGCGCTGCGCCCCCAGGGCCACCTTCCCGAAGAAGGTCACATACAAAATCGCACCCAGATTCAGGATGTAAGCGGCGAGGGCGATTCTCATAACAATGGAATAATCAACGATTGTCACCACCAGGAAGACGGTCCAGCCCACAATCAGCCACATGATTTGAGAGATGAACAGCGAGGCCACATCCTGGGTTGTGGGGCCGTGTGTGGCACTCCACAGATTGATAAGTCCAATCACATTCAACGCCAGAATGACGATGATCAAATTAATATCTAACTTTTTGAAGAGAGTTCTTTCTTCAACATGCAAAGAGGTAAACACTCTTATTCTCCTTCAACAGTTTCTGGCGCAGTCACCGGAGCTTGTGCTCTTTTGCCGCCCTTGGCTTTCAATGCTGCTTCGATCACTTCAGGGTGATACTTCATGAAATAAGCCTGAACAATGTCACGAACAATCGGGGCGGCCCCGGTGCTGCCGTGGCAGGAGTGTTCGGCCAAAGCCGCGATGGTGATTTCCGGATTGTCAGCCGGTGCGAAGGCAATGAACCAACCGTGGTGACGCATATGAATCGGACGGCTTTCACACTTTGCATAGATCTGATCGGCCGAGAATCCCATAACCTGTGCGGTTCCGGTTTTTCCGGCCATTTCAACCCCTGGAACTTTCCAGTGCTTCGCGGTTCCGCGAGCCCCGTTGGCCACGCGTCTCATGCCCTCTTTAACCGTCTTAAAGGTTTCCGGGGAAATATGCACACCGTTAGGCTGGGTCTGTTGCAGATCGCGAACCACTTGCGGGAAGTTTTCACGCAGGACTTTTCCGTCTTGATCGATGATCTTTCTAAGCAGGAAGGGTTTTACAACTTTTCCTTCTGTACCGATGGCGTTGTAAGCAATGGCCATGGACAGAGGTGTGACGTTCACGAAACCCTGACCAATCGCCGTGGAAAGGTTTTCCCCCGGCTGCCATTCTTCGCCCACCGTTGCTTTCTTCCAAGCGGAGTTCGGCATGGTGCCGGACACTTCACGGGAAAGCTCAATACCGGTTTTTTGGCCGATACCCAGCAGACTGATATAGTCGAACATTTTATCGACGCCCAACGCGATACCCATCTTATAGAAGAACACGTTGGAAGATCTTTCCAAGGCGTCAAAAACAGTGATGTTACCGTGACCGCCTTTTAAGTGGTCATGATAAGGACGGCGTCCGAAGTAGAATACACCCGGTGCAGAAACAATCGTGGTTGGTGTGATCACTTTTTCCTGCAAAGCCGGAACCGCCACCAAAGGTTTGAAAGTCGAACCCGGAGCATTGTGATCCTGGATGACTTTGTTACGCAAAGGTTTGAACGGATCATTGATCAGCTTGGACCAGGTCTGTGCCGAGATACCAGTAGAGAACTCATTCGGATCAAAAGACGGGGTGCTGACCCAGGCCAGAATCTCGCCGTTGGTTCTCATTGCCACAACCGCCCCGATGCGATTCAGACTCATGAAGGACTTGAAGGCCGCTTCCTGAATGTCGCGATCGATGGTCAGGATGGCATTGTTCCCGTGAACCGGGATCATGTCTTTGATTTGCTCACCGTAAATGTTCGGAGTTTGAGTCACGGCCTCACGACCGTGGGCATCAACCTGGATAAAGCTTACGCCATCAGAACCACGGATGTCTTTTTCCAGTGTTTCTTCCAGACCGCTTTTCCCGATGATGTCACCCTGGTCGAACTTTAAGGCACCTTTATATTGTTCGTTCAAAAGCGGCAACTGACGTTTTGAGATCTCTCCCACGTAACCAAAGAGCTGAGCCCCGTTGTCACGCAAAGGATAGAAGCGCACGATGGATTCACGAATCTCCAGGCCCGGAGTGTCCAGGCGCATGCGCTTTAAGCGGAAGACTTCTTCACGGCTCAAATTTTCTTTCAGACGGATTTGTGCAAACGGCCCGTTTTGACGGCGGCTTTTTTGAACCTTCAAGATGACTTTGTCTGGTTCCATGCTCAGCACCGGACCGACGGTTTTAGCCAGCTCATCAAGGCTCTCAATATATTGCGGGGACAGGATGGCCTCAAAGCCCGGCAGATTTTCCACCAGCACTTTGCCATCACGATCCAGCATCAGTCCGCGCGGAGAAGTGATTTTGTTTTGCTTGATACGGTTTTTTTCCGAGAACTCGCGCAGCTCATTACCAGAAATGATCTGCAGATACCACAGACGCATCGTGAAGATGGTCAGGGCAAAGCCGATGGCGATATAAAAGATCTTGTACCGGCTCTGATACTCTTTTGCCTCGTCCGGATTACTGACGTAGGTACTCATAGCTCCAATCCTCCGGGCTCATGCATTAATTCGTCCTGTGTGATCTTGTCGATCTTGGCCAGCAGCCAGTACATCGGGAACGCGAACGAAGGAGTCAGAACAATTTGTACCAGTCGATCTACAATTTCAAAGCTTGCAGGGTTCTTCTCTATCACCATCGAAGTAAAGAAAAAGATCAGGTGATAAGCCACAGCAGAGAAGGCACACATAATCGTATAATATCCTGAGCCGGACCAAAAGACGCGTGTCTTGATTCCATAGACCAAGGTAAAGAGAATGATAAGACTGATCCACATCATCTTCAGTGGCATGGCCGTAAATGTGAGCAAAATGAAGCCCATGGCGTAAATCATGAAGATGGCCGGGAACGGTTTACGATAAAGGATCACATACACGACCAGGTTCAGCCACAGCAGTGGGGAAGGCACATTCCCGAAAAGCTGAAACCAGAACGTGGTTTGGAAGCCGGCCAAAAGCATCAGCACGGCAAAGAAAACCAAAAAATTCAGAAGGACGTTCCAGCGGATTTTCACTGTCTCTTCTCCTGAGGTTTTGGTGTGGCTGCTGGAGTTGGGCTGGCTGCAGGGGCGGGAACTGTCGGAGTCGCTGATGCCGTCGCGCCAGTCTCGGCGCTTTCCGCAGCTTTCGGAGCGAACTTGTCACCAAAGTCTTCGTTGTTGCCTTGCAGAACGATAAACACTTCTTCCACTTTGTAAGGGTCCACGACCGGGCGCAGATCCACTTTCAAGGACACGCTGAAGGTTTTCTTTTCCACGGATTCAACCACGGCGACCGGGAAACCTTTCGGGAAGATATTGTCCAAGCCACCAGTGACAACCAAGTCACCTTCCTGAACATCTTCGGTTCTTTCCACGTATTTCAACTGCAAGGTGCTGCTGTACTGGCTTTTGCCTTCGACAATCCCGTGGGCACGGGTTCTTTGTACGATCCCATCAACTACGGCATAGCGGTCTGTAATTAGCATGACATGGGCGGTAAAAGTATCTGGCTTGAAGATGTAACCCAAAACCCCGCCGGTTGTGATGACGGCTTGGCCGGCCTTCAGGCCATCCTGAGTTCCTTTGTTGATGGTGATGGTATTGTGGTCAATCACCAGATCGCGTCCGATCACTTGGGCTGCGGTCAGGGACATCTTGGTTTGTTCTTTGAACGCCAAAAGTCCGCGCAGGCGGTCATTTTCGATCAAAAGCTCGTTCATTTTCTCCAGACGGGCTTGCAGCTCATTATTTGTGCTGGTCAAATGCTCGCTGTGCTTTTTGATGTTGATCAGGTCAAGGTACATGGCCGTGGTGCCTTTGACGCCGGAACTAAATCCGTAGAAGGTCTCTGACACGACACTGCCAAGAAGGCTGAAGGGTTTGGCCAACCAGTTGGATTCCTGCGGACGCTGCTGCATGTTGATAGAAATAAGCGGCAAAGCCAAAACAATCCCTATCATCACAAGTTTCTTGAGATCAAAGTTGAAGAAATTCAAAACCGGTTCCTCTTTGTTGCAATATGGATGGGGACGGTTTTTGGGCGCGTCCCTGTCTAATATTTCCAACGCTAGTCAAAAGCTTCAGGGAATTCAACAATTTCCCCTTGAAAAAAAATAAAAATAGTTGGGTAATGAATCGGCGTTTTTGAAGTTCGTTTCAGGAAGGATGAAGTTATGAGCGACAGTATGGCAGATAAGTTGAAGAGAAAACTCTCCACAAAGAGCATCACTGCGATGGTGGTTTTCGGAGCTATCATTATGGTTTTTGTCTTCTTCGGCATGCCCGGCCAGATGGGGGCAGGAGTTGGTTCCGTAGCACGTGTGAATAACACGTTGATCTCTGTGGCGGACTTCCAAAATGAAGAAAACCGTATCCAACAGTACTATCAAAACCTGTTTGGAAGTCAGATGGACTTTAGCTCTCAGCGTCAACTTTTGCGTCAGCAGGCGTTGGAAAATCTGGTTCGTATGGAACTGGTGTCCCAGGCTGCTGAAAAGAACGGCATTTTGGCGACAGACGCGGAAGTTCGCGACTTTATCGTGAAGGACATCCCGTTCTTCCAGCAAAATGGTCAATTCCAGAGAGAATTCTATTCCCGCTACTTGGAGTCCACACGCACCAACCCAGGCAATTTCGAAAATAAGGTGCGTAAGGACATCGCTAATGTGCGCACGCGCTCTTTGTTTGAGCTTGTGACCCAGCCAACAGCGGTGGAGCTTAAGAAGCTTCATGATATCCGTGGTTCTAAGATCAACGTGACTTTCGTGAAAATTGATTCCGAAGCTGCCAGCAAAGCTATGACGAAAGAAAAAGCGGAAGCGGCGATCAAAGCTTTGGATGAAGCTTTGGTTAAAGGTGACGAAGCTGCGGTTAACGCACAGTTGAAAGAACTGAAAGCAACTTGGGAAGAAACCGGCCTTGTTGGTTTGGATTCTGAAACATTCCCTAAGATCACAAGCTCTGTGGCGACAGAGGCGGTCTTCGAGTTGACTAAAACCGAGCCTCTTTTGAAGCGTTTGGTTCGTGACGGCAATGCGAAGTACGTTTTGAAGCTGAAAGAAACCAAGATTGAAGAAGTTAAAACTGCGCTTGAACCAATGTCTGTTGAAATGGTTCAAAAACGTCGTGGCGACGGTATGTTTGAAGCTTGGATCAATCAGTTCCGCTCCAAATCTCACGTGACCATGAATACTCAGGCGTTGCAGTTGAACTAATGCTGCAATTCGTACGAGAGATTCCTATTCGAATCGTCTTGCAAGAAACCCCGTCCTTACGACGGGGTTTCTTATTTCATGTGGCTGCAGGGTTTGCCCGTCAGGATGGGCAGATTGATCCTCTTTCAGGGATGAGTGTGAACCTGATGCACGTCGATAGCTGGCTGGCCGAATTAAAAACTCAAGCCGAGCAAAATCCATGCACCAGTTTAAACGATCTACTTGAAAACTTCCGAGCCACGCTTTCAGGCAAAGCGACATCTCAAGGCGCACAGTTGTGCAGCCTGGTCTTGCGGGAAGAGCGCGGCTGGAGTTTGTCTTGGAGCCTGGTCGAAACTCTCAGCGGGGTTCGCTGGACTTATGCACACTATCTGGAGCTGCTGCCTTTGGCGGGGCGTTTTGAGCTTGTGCGCGTGGGCTTGACGTGGCTTCGCCCCTCGTCTTGCGAAGCGGACCTTCAGCATGAAGGTTTTAAAATTATGAAGTCCTTGCAAAACACTTCGGGCTTGGAAGAGTTATTGGAAAAGCTAATACCTTTTAAAGGGATGACTCTGGCTTCGGGATGTCTCTTGGAGGACATCCGTCTTCGCCTAAGTTCTCAGGACATTCTTTTGACTTTGTAGTCGATACTTTGTCTGTGGGGGATAGGTTGTTCTTAAAATAGAGCTCCACATAGTGCGTGAAGCTTTCTTTTGTGATGCTTTTATTGAAGATCTCCAGATGCCTCAGGCTGCGTGGAGTTTTTTTGAAGGCCACAGCGTATTCGTCCATATGAATGATTTTGGCATTGATCTGCAACTGATTCTGGAACGGGCGCAGTCGGGGACTGGTGCGGGTCAGATATTCAAACATGGTCGCATCAATAAACGCCAGATCCACACGTTTGCGTGCCAGCTTCAGCAGATTGAGTTCATCACTGGAGGCATTTTCAATGTGCAGCTTTTTCTTCTTTTGCAAAGGGGCGACCATCTTGGCCAGATCGTAACCCATAACGTTTCCAATTTTATAGGCGGTCAAATCTTTGGCTTCCTGCCAGACAATTGGATGATCTTTTCTTTCAGCAAAAAACCAGGGCGTAACATACATAACATTGGACATGCGGAAGTCCGCTGTGACATTGACCTCGGTCACCGGGAAGAAGCCGGAAATCTCGTTTTTCTGCAACACCTGCAGGACAGCGGGCACGTTCGAACCTCTTTGGCTTTCAGTCAAAATTGTATTTGAGCACGTTGGAGAACTCCAATTACCAAGTCGCAATGCCTGGGGTGTGATGCGGAAAGTGTTCCGGTGTCGATCTTTTAGACGCTGACTGTGGCCTGAGCTATGCCTTGGTGATTTTTAGGTAGGCACTGGGTTTGCTCTGAAATACGTGGATTCCTTTAATTGCAGCACAACCTATTTTTTGAGGGTGTCGTATGAAACTGAAAGCATGGATTCTGGGGAGCGCCTTATTGATGTCGGCTCAGGCTTTTGCTGAAAGCTATTGGGCTCCAGATCCTCGTCCGCCACGTTTCTGCCTGCAGAACTTCAATGCCTATGGTCCTATCTATGCCAAAGATATTGAAGGTCGCACCGAGCGCATGACCGGTCTGCTGCAGGCTATTCCCAAATGCGATGTGGTTCACTTGCAGGAAGTCTGGAACGAACCACAAATCAATCTGATCGAAAACAATCTTAAAAGACAGTACAGTATCAGCGCCCCAAACCGCGAAGCCCGTATTGGCGTGATGTCCTTATTCATGGGGGATATCAAAGGGACAGAAACGCAGGCTTTCGATGTGAACAACGAAGGTGGCGTCCTGGATTCTGTGCGTGAAGTATTGGATGTGCGCAAGGCTTTTCACGTTGTGAAAGCGGGCTTCTTCGGAATTGATGAGGATTTTTATTTTATCAATACCCATTTGCATCCATCGTCTCCGGCGGTGCGGGTGACTCAAGTATTGGATATCCTGAAGTGGCGACTGAAGCATCAGGATATGAAGATGCTTTTGTCCGGCGATTTTAACGCCAATGTCGGCAGTCTGGAGCGGGCTTTGGTATTGGCAACTTTGGGTGCGCGTGATGCCATGGAAGATGCCATGGGCGGATACCCCAAAAAAGGTTACTGCACTTACTGCGCGGGCAATCCTCGTGGCTGGATGCTGACGGATCAGGTCTTTGATTATATCTTCTATTCCAATATTGGCGATTCTTCCACGACCTTACGTGTGGAGTCCGGTGAAGTGAATATGCGTGGGACACGCCGTGAGCCACTGTCAGATCACTATGGTGTGCGCGTGCAATTCTCGGTGGACCCGAAACGTTCTTCCACGAACGAGCTGGGTTTGGAACTTCGCAAGTCCTATGCTTTGCAGAATCTGGCGAAGGCCGAGCGTGTCTTGGCGGCACAGGAAGAGCCTGAGTTCAGGTCTTATGTGGAGCTTCTGAAAGAGCTTCAGTCGCAACTTCAGAACAAGTCCGGCGAGTTCTATAAGTATTTTGTGAACTTCCGTTAAGGAGATGGGGCGCGCGAATTGATTTTTTGCACGTCCTGGCTCAGCCGGGATTTTTTCGAGATCCCAAAAACACCAAAATCTTCAATGATCGGGCGTCCTACGCGCTTGAAGGCTTTTAGAGGAATGCCTTCCTGTTGGGTATAGAACGTCAAAACATCCGTGTTGCAAACGAAGAGCTGAATTTCCCCGGAATGGAGTTTACGCAGTCCTTGGGTGACACTCTGGACTTCCACCTTCTTGCTATGAGGCAACTTAAGATAGCTCCCCAGGGGCTCTCCGTACTCGTAACCCAGAACATATCCAATACTGTAGTGACGCAGATCCTGAGTGGTTTGCCAGTGCATTTGTGAAAGGTACTGATTGTTGGCCAGCGCCCACAGGGCTTCCTCGGTTTTGATCACTTGTTTGGTGTAGGTCAGGTAGGTCTTCTTGGGGTCCACTTGCATCGGACCGATGATATCCACGGATCCATCTTCAGCCTCTTTTAAGGCCCTTTTCCAAGGGATGATTTTGACATCCAGGTCCGACTCTTTGACCCCCAGCATTTTCGCCAGCAGGGGCAGGGAAGTTCCCTTGGGAACCCCGCGTTCCTCATAGATGAAGGGAGGATAGGGGTCCGAGGCGAAGCGGATCTTTTGGGCTTCAGCAGAAGGGGAAAAAAGAAATATCACCCAGAGCAGTGGCATGTCTTTTCCCCTTGCGCGAGTTAATCAAGATGTTTTGGAGTGAAAGCTTCCGGGAAAATTTCCGGGAACTGGAATGATTTCACCTTACCTTGAAGATTTGCGGTATGAATAATTGTGTGTTCGTTAGCAAACTCAGCAATCACCTGACGGCAAAAACCACATGGTGGCCAAGGTTTTTCAGCGTCACTGACAACCAAAATTTCCTTGATCAATTTTTGTGCGCCCTCGCTGACGGCTTTGAAAATAGCAACACGTTCGGCGCAAACAGTGCCACCATAGGACGCGTTTTCCACATTGCAGCCGGTAAAGATCTGACCATCACCCATCAGAACAGCGGCACCAATCAGCGCATCCGAATACGGAGCATGGGCTTTGCGTTGAACATGGCAGGCGGCTTCAAAAAGTTTTTTCTGTGTTTCATTCATAGATCTAGATTCTCTAATATTTTGTTCAGTGCGATCAAGGGCAATCCTTGAATGGCGGTGAAATCCTGGCTTTCGATTTTATCAAACAGCATGATTCCGTGTTTTTCAATTTTATAACTTCCGGCGCAGTCGATGGGGTTATCCAGACCAACATATTTTTCGATCTGCTCGCGCGACATCTTCTTCATGTGCATACGCGTGATGTCGGTGTAGGGGATCTTTTTCTCACCGTCATAGATACAGATCGCAGTGATCAGCTCATGAGCTTTTCCCTGCATACTGAGCAACTGTTCAACGGCCTTTTCTGTGGTGTGGGCTTTGCCGATAATGCGGCCTTCAAAGGACACCAATTGATCCCCGCCGATCACAACCGCATCAGCACTTTTCAGACTGGCCGCCTTCAGGTCCGCCAGCTTTTCAGCCAAGGCCTGTGGGGACAGGGCCGGGTCTTTTTCCTTTTCTTCGTCGATAAGGGGAGCTTGGGCGGTGTAAGCGTAAGCCAAACGAGAAAGAAGCTCTTGGCGATATTTCGATGTACTTGCGAGGATCAGTTGCTTTTTTGGCATAGGGCTCAATATATCCGTTCTTGCAGGCAGCGGCATCACTTTCGCCACACTCTTGCGGTGCATCTGACTGAAAAAGCTTCGCTCCATGGTAAAAGTGAGAGCCATTTGCAGGAAATTGCGCTAAGAAGAGGGGGAATTGGATATAAGCTTATGACGAAACAAACTCTTCCTGACGTAGCCAAAGAAACTCATGCCGAACGATTTGCCCCCATCGATTGGGTAGGGATGGGAGCGATCGAGCTTCCGGTTATCCTGAAACAGGCCGATGGCCAGTATCGTATCCCGGCACGCGTGGATGCCAAAGTCAGTCTGGATAAAAAACCTTCTCGTGGCATTCACATGTCCCGCCTGTACTTGTTGTCTCAGGAGATGATGACCAAGTCCGAGTTGACTCTGGGGCTTTTGGGCACTGTGACTTCCGAGTTTTTGCATACTCACGAAGATCTTTCCTCTCGCGCTCTGGTTCAGGTTCAGTTTGAGGCTCCGCTGGTTCGTAAGGCCTTAAAAAGCAACAATCAGGCTTGGCGCTCGTATCCGGTGGTTTTGTCGGCATTCAATGAAGAAGGCAAAGTCAGTTATTTTGTTGAAGTGATTGTGACTTATTCCAGCACTTGTCCTGCCTCTGCGGCTTTGTCCCGTCAGTTGATTCAGGATGGATTCAAGCAGCAGTTCTCTTCCGATCAGACATTGGATTTTGATATTGTGCATGCGTGGTTGGGAACTCCGCAAGGGATTATGGCAACGCCGCACGCTCAGCGCAGTTTTGCCCGCGTGAAGGCGGAAGTGGGTCCTGATTTCCAGTACGGGGACTTGATTGACGTGGTCGAAGAAGCTTTGCAGACGGCGGTTCAGGGTGCGGTCAAACGTGAAGACGAGCAGGAGTTTGCTCTTCGCAATGGTCAGAACCTGATGTTCTGTGAAGACGCTGCTCGCCGGGTGAAGGATGCTTTGGATTCCAAACTTGCGATTTTGGACTATGTGGCTGAGTTCAGCCATGTGGAAAGCCTGCACCCCCACAATGCGGTTTCTCACATTTCTAAGGGCTTGAAACTACGCAGTTTTTAGTTTTAGCAAGGCTAGCGCAAATCAACTGATAATGATTCTTAATTCTGTAGACTTATATGGTGGGCTCACCTATAACTAGGGACCTGAGGTGACCATTTATGGGTAAAGATTCTGTGCCATTCCTTCCACGCCAACATGATGATGATATCATCGTTCACTCTGATGAGTTTGACGAGTCGGAACTAAAGCGCATCATTCGTGCTTTGAATCTTAAGGTTACCAGCCAGCGTATGGCGATTTTGAAGGCGTTGCATGAGGGCCGTCGTCACGTCACGGCTCAAGAGCTTTATGAGAAGCTGAGCAAAGAGCATCCGGATATTGGTTTTGCGACAGTGTATCGCTTCCTGCGCACTCTGACCGAAGGCGCTTTTGTCACGGAAGTGCGCATGGGTGGATTGCCAGCCCGCTATGAGCTGACGCCCAAAGGTCACCACGACCATTTGACTTGTGTGAAGTGCGGTAAGATCTGCGAATTTGAAAATAAAGCTATCGAAGGTCTTCAGGAAAAAGTCGCTAATCAGTTTGGGTTTAAACTGACTCATCATATTTTAGAGCTGTACGGCATCTGCCCCGCCTGCCAAGCTAAAAGCCTTTAGTCGGACGGTGAAAAAGGCCCCACTGACTTCGTTGAAGGGCCTTCTCCTTCTCTCCGACGTGCTTGGAGCACGCCTCCGTTGCGGAGAAAACCCTCCGCCTCGCATTGGAGCCTTTTTGACCGTCCTTGGTCTTGTTTGAGTGGAGTGTTCGATCCTTTTAATCTGCTACAAATCGAGAATGTCTTTGGGAATTCATTAAGTCTTGTTTTGGCACGACCGATAGGACTTATATGAAGTTGGCTTTAAAAAGGTGGGGAGTCATTATCCTCGCACCTCTTTTTTTGGGTATTAGCAGTGGCGGGCTTGTTGAGCTTGAAGGCTACTTTAATGCCCGCTATTCAGCAAACTTTCTAAAATCCACGCGCAATGTGCGCTTTGTTTTGCCTCCGGGTACTAAAGCTAAAATTCAGGAAGTCAAAAAATTCAGTTCTGGAAAATACGGTCTGAGTGTTGAAGTGCTTGATGGCAAACAAAAGGGTGAAAAGGCCTGGGTCTATTACAATCCTTCCAATCCCGGTATGAAGCTTTATGAAAGCGAGCAGACCGCGACTCAGGATAAAACCACCAAGGAAGTGGATAAAGCCGATCGTGTGCGTACGACTCGCAAAACGGAAGCTTTAAGAGTTCCTGCTGGTGCAGACGAAAAAGAAAAGAAAGAAGAAGCTGCCGAGGTGGCGCGCCAAATTGAAAAGGGTAACAGAGCTGTTAAAGAGCAAGTTCAGCCCGGTGGGCCTTGTCGTGATTGTGAAGTTTCAAAACTCTATTCCCGCGACGTGCAGCAGTCGGATGCTGTCGTGCCGAAAATCAGTCAGTTCGTTGGGAAATCGTCTGCCGATGCTCCAACTTTGCGTACGCCGACGCGGACCGTGAATCCTTTTGGGGTTCTTCCGGTGACCTGTCGCACTGTGGGCACTTACGATTCCTGCACGAATCAAGGAGCAACCTCGGAAAGCAAGTTCAAGCTTTTTAATCGCGGTCCCAATCGCATAGTTCCAACCAAAGCTGAAAATCGCGACCGTATTTGGACTTTTGAATACGAAGGCGGGGCTCGTCAGGACTTGGGGTTCTATATCAGTGATTCGCCAAACTCGACGCTGAGTCAGATTCAGGAAACTTACATGATGGTGTTTCCGCGCAAAACTCTGCCGCATATCCGTGTTGAAGGAAATAAACAAATCGTGACCTTGCCAACGGGTGAAACCGTAACTTTCAACGCTCAAACACGTGAAGTGATTGGCGGCGTTATGACCGAAGATGGTCCCATCACCGGCGGAGGCACGAAGCTGGACCCTCCAAAAGTGACATACCGTGGTTCTGGCGTCGTGGTGCGTGTGGATGCTCGCGGCGATGAACCGCGCCTGCAGAAAAACGGAACGGCAACGATCACCAAACAAGGCCGCACATGCAAGGTCTCCACCAAAGATCTTTGGCCGGACCAACGGCAGTCGTCCGCCGCTCACTTCAAGTACTTCTCAGATTCCGATTTCGACACCTACCTAAAATCCAAATGCGGCTTCGGCCTTTAAAAGGTGCCTGGTTGTTTTTTCTGGCTACAATGCATCAGCCGACGTCCCAAGCTAATTAAACAGCCCACTGGGCAAGCTATCGTGAGGTCTTTGTGTTTTTTCACGGACTGCTGCGCTGTAGCCAGAAAAAACAACCAGGCACCTTTTCTTCTTTCGGGGGTGGGCATAGAATGATGGCTTATGTCGCATGCTGAAGATGGAATCGTAGTTAAGGGCGCAAAAGAGCACAACCTCAAGGATGTGAGTGTCACTATCCCTCGCAACAAGATCACTGTGTTTACAGGATTGAGTGGCAGTGGGAAGTCCTCGCTGGCTTTTGACACTGTCTATGCCGAAGGGCAAAGACGTTATGTGGAAAGTCTTTCCGCCTATGCGCGAAACTTCCTCGAACAACTTAAAAAACCGGAAGTGGATTCCATCACCGGGCTTTCTCCGGCGATTGCAATTGATCAGAAATCGGTCGGGACCAATCCTCGTTCAACCGTGGGAACTGTCACCGAGATCTACGATTACCTGCGCCTGCTTTATGCAAAGCTTGGCATCCCCGAATGTCCGACTCACCATATTCCGGTGACCAGTCAGACGCCTCAGCAGATCATTGAGGAAGTCTTCAAGAAAAGTCAGGGCACCAAGTTTTATGTCCTGGCTCCCATGGCCTCAGGGAAAAAAGGGGAGTTCTTAGCAGAGTTCCAGCGCTGGGCGAAAAAAGGTTTTGTGAAAGCTAAAGTCGACGGCAAGATGATTGATCTGGATAAAGCCACGAAACTTGCCAAAACCAAAAGCCATGATATCGATTTGGTGATTGATCAGTTGATTCTGAAAGACAGCATGAAGCTGCGTCTTGCAGAAAGCATCAACACCGCGCTTTCCATGGCCAATGGCCGTGTGATGATTGAAACCCTGGATGGCGAGCGCGTGTCTTACTCTTTGCATTCGGCGTGTCCAGAGTGTGGTTTCAGTTTCCCGGAAATCGAGCCAAGACTTTTCAGTTTCAATAATCCTCGTGGCGCCTGCCCAACCTGCAATGGCCTGGGCACGATTGATCTAGAGGAAGAAGAGCAGTTTTCTGACGGTGAAGTCGGCGGGAAGAAACTCGACAAAGTTGTTTACAAATACAAAGGTAAAAAAACTTCCGACGAGGACGATGACGAAGGGGAAGAAATGGTTCTGAACGACTGCCCGGATTGTCATGGCAGTCGTCTGAAGCAAGAGGCCTTGAATATTCGTCTGGGTGGAAAAACCATTGCCGAATTGTCCGATTTGGGTGCCGTTGAACTGCGTGACTGGATCGCAGAGCTGGAATGGAAAGCCAAAGACCAACTGATCGCTGAAAAAATCGTAAAACAAATTCTGGCCCGTTTGGATTATCTGATCCGCGTGGGCACGGGATATCTTTCACTCAGTCGTCCGTCGCGAACCCTGTCCGGCGGGGAGGCCCAGCGCATTCGTCTGGCCACGCAGGTGGGGTCAGCCTTGATTGGTTGCCTTTATGTGATGGACGAACCCAGTATCGGTCTGCATCCCCGTGACCATCACCGGTTGCTGGATATCATCGGTGAGCTGAAGGACCGCGGGAACACCATTTTGCTGGTAGAGCATGATGAGGACACCATTCGCTACGCGGACTTTGTTGTGGACTTGGGGCCACGCGCCGGGATTTTGGGTGGAGAAAAAATGGCTCAAGGCACGCCCGATGAATTGGCGGCCAACCCGAATTCTTTGACGGGCAAATACCTGAGCGGTGAGATCCGTATTCCCATGCCGAAAGAGCGCAGGAAGGGGAATGGTCATCTTTTAAAACTGACCGGCGCTTCGGGGAACAATCTGCACGATGTGGATCTGGAAATTCCGCTAGGGACGTTCACGACCGTGACGGGTGTTTCCGGCTCTGGAAAAAGTACGCTGATCATTGACACTCTTTATAAGATTTTGGCGCAGCACTTTTATAAGGCCTTGGCTCAGCCATCGCCATATAAAAAAATCCACGGTCTTGAGCACATCGATAAAGTTATTGATATCAATCAAAAACCCATCGGACGAACACCACGTTCGACTCCGGCGACTTATGTGGGCTTGTTCCCGATGATTCGTGATCTGTTTGCGAACTTGCCGGATTCCAAACTGCGTGGTTATGAACCGGGGCGCTTTAGCTTTAACGTCAAAGGCGGCCGTTGTGAAACATGCATGGGCCATGGTCAGATCCGTATGGAAATGCACTTCCTCAGCGACGTGTTTGTCACTTGCGATACTTGTCAGGGACGTCGATACAACCGCGAGACTTTGAATGTAAAGTACAAAAATAAGTCCATCGCCGATGTCCTGGAAATGAGCGTGGGCGAGGCGTTGGAATTCTTCCGCAATCACACGCAGATTTACCGCAAGCTTGAAACTTTGCACCGCGTGGGTTTGGATTACATGACGTTGGGACAAAGTTCGACGACTCTATCCGGGGGAGAAGCCCAGCGCGTGAAGTTGTCCAAAGAACTGTCCCGCCGCGGAACTGGCAAGACTTTGTACATCTTAGATGAACCGACCACGGGTTTGCACTTTGATGACGTTCGCAAACTTGTGGAGCTGATTCAGGAACTGGCAGATCAGGGGAACACCGTTCTTGTGATCGAGCACAATATGGAGGTCGTGAAGACCTCAGACCATGTTATTGATTTGGGACCGGATGGAGGCAAAGGGGGCGGTTATATCGTCGCGACCGGAACTCCTGAAAAAGTGGCCAAGGTCGCTGCCAGTGAAACAGGCAAATTCCTGAAGCCCTTGTTGAAATAGAAGTCACTTCTGTTTTGACAAGCCATGTCTTAGGCGGCTGCCCTTGATTCTTAGGGCGGAATCGGGGAAATCTGTCAGGATGAAATACTTTACAGGTTCCTTTGTTTTTACATTCATCGGTCTGATTGCGTCTTATTTCGTGGGTCATTATTATGGCGGCACGGTGACGGCGGGCCTTCAGGCTCTTTTCATTGCAACTATTCTGGCGATTCTTGAAGTCTCATTGTCTTTCGATAATGCGATCGTGAACGCCGTTGTTCTTAAAGAAATGACTCCGGTCTGGCGTCATCGCTTCCTGACTTGGGGGATGCTCATTGCCGTCTTCGGTATGCGTTTGGTCTTCCCGTTATTGATCGTGACCTTCATGGCGGATGTGAATCCGTGGGAAGCCTTGGTGATCGCGGCGACCAAGCCGGATGATTATGCGAAAATGATGTTGGATGCTCATCTTCAGGTGGCTGCGTTCGGTGGAACGTTCCTTTTGATGGTGGCGCTGAAGTACTTCTATGACGGCAGCAAAGAACTGCATTGGATTCCGTTCATCGAACGACCGACTCGTTATCTGGGCAGCAAAGTCGAAGCGATCGAAGTGTGTTTGTCTTTGATCATTTTGATTTTGATCACGAACTTCCTGCAAAAAGAAGAAGCCTTGCCGTTCTTGATGGCCGGTATGGCCGGTTTGATCACTTATGTGATCGTGGACGGTATCGGTTCTTGGTTGGAAGCTTCTGATGAACAAATGCATGATGTGCACAAAGCCAGCGCCGGAATGTTCCTGTATCTGGAAGTTTTGGATGCGTCCTTCAGCTTTGACGGGGTGGTGGGAGCGTTTGCGATCACGCACAACTTGTTCATTATCATGATCGGTCTCAGTATCGGAGCGTTCTTCGTGCGAAGTCTGACAATCATGTTCGTGGAAAAGGAAGCTTTGACCAAGTTTGCTTTCCTGGAGCACGGGGCCTTTTATGCCATCGGTTTGCTGTCCATGATCATGCTGGCAGATCCGTTCCTGCATATCCCTGAATGGTTCACGGGATTGAGTGGCGGGATTATCATCCTGACGTCTTTCATTTGGTCCCTGAAAAAAGGCGATATCCAAGCTTCTCATTAGTCGGTCGGTGAAAAAGGCCACTTTCAAAGTGGCCTTTTTTTATGCTTCTTTTTTGGAGGGGTCCCAGAGGATCTGCAGGACTGAGGCTGCCATGATCAGGACGGCGCCTGAAATCTGTAGGGGGGACAGTCGTTCGTTCAAGATTAAGAATCCAAACATCGCCGCAAACGGAGACTCCAGTAAGAAGATCATGCTGGCGGTGGAATCAGATAGAATCTTCTGAGTCCGAATTTGCAGGTAAAAGGCAATGATACTGGAGCCCAGCCCCAGGCACAGAATTCCCAGCCAGGGCTTGGCTGTGGGTGTCCCCACAAACATTTGATCTTGTGATAGTAAAAGAGGCGTCAAGGCCAGCAGGCACCACAACGATTGGAAGTTGTTAAAGCGAAAGGCATTGCCCACGCGGTTGGAAATGCGCCCGATGTAGATAATATGAAACGTCGCAAACACCGCACATCCCAAGGTCCATAGATCGCCGGTGTTGATGTTGTCGATCTTTCCACCGACCAGAATAAAAGTTCCCACTAAAGCTAAAAAGGTCAAAATATACTGACGCCAGGAACTGGCTGTTTTGAAGAACCACGCATTGAACAATGGCACCAGAATCACATACAGGGCTGTCAAAAAACCGCTCTTCGTGGCTGTGGTGTATTTCAAGCCGATGGTTTGCAGCAATAGCATTCCGCCTAACAGGAGTCCGGCAGGCAGGGCGCGGGTCAGTTCTTCGCGCAAGCTGGTGAAGTTGGGTCCTCTGACAATAAGATAAAGAATCTCTCCGACAATTCCGGCAATTACAAAGCGCAGGAAAAGGGTTTCAACGGGAGTGAAGGCTTCCAAAGCCCACACAGTGGCAACAAAGCCGAAGCCCCAAAGGACTCCGGCAAATATCAATTCTAAGGCAGCGCGATTTTTAGTCAAAAGCCTCTGCCCAGATTTTTGTTTTATCGAAACCGTCAACTTCAAGAAGCTGATGCTTTACTTCCTTGATCATGCCGCCATTGCCGCACAGATAGAACGTGGTCGGGATGTTCTTATAGTCAAATTCAGCAATAAAGTTCTGAACATAACCTTTTTTACCCTTCCAGTCGTCTTGGGGACGGCTCAGCACGAATTCAAATTTGAAATCAGGCAGTTCTTTTTCCAGAACTTCGATTTCTTTCTGATAGTACATGTCCTTCTCGGTGCGCACGCCAAACAGCATACGATAGCGCAGATTTGGATACTGTTCTTTCTTGGAAAGCAGATAACAGATGTGCTGGGACAGACCTGTGCCAGTGTTCAGGAAAACAATCTGCTCTGTCGGTGGTTCCTGGAAGAACACCTTTCCAAATGGGCCGGTGAAGTTCAACAGCTCTCCACCTTTCAATTGCCAAACAAAAGTCGAGGCCAAGCCGTTTTCAACGAACTTGAACAAAAGACGGAAGCCGTCCTTCGTGCGGTCATCGGATGCGATAGAATATGCACGCAAAGCGGGTTTAGCTTCCCCTTGAGGGACGTGAAGCATGACGAATTGGCCGGCTTTGAAGCCAAATTCGTTGGGAGTCTCTGTTTTCAGGACCAGTTCCCGGACTGTAGGGGTGTGGTCGATGATCTCTGAGACTCTCATGTGATAGATCGTACGAGCGGCTGACATAGGGCTCCTTCATATTTCGAGAGGTCTTAATAATCCGAAAAAGCCAGACAGTCCAACGTTTTAGCTTGTTACAAAACCTCGTATTCAATAAAATTAAGGCTCAGCAGAGAGGTACAACCGTGAATAGTGCGCAGCATCTGGTTTTGATCGTTTTATTGGCTTTTGCGTCTCTTGTACACGCACAGACGCCTGAGGGAACACCTCAGCAAAGTGCTCCAGCAGCTCAGGCCTCCGAAGCCTCCGAGCCAGCAGAGGCTTCCGAAGAAGTTCCGGCGCCTCAACGCTCCTTGCTAAAAACAGCAGCGACGCGAGATTTTAATAAAGCCCTGTATTTTGACCAAATCGACAATGGGGTGATCTTGCCACCATTGGAATTGGAATACGACCTGTCGGGTGGAAAAGACCTAAAAATTGGAAATCTGCAGTTCAATGAAAAGAACTTCTTCTTTGCTTTGTTGCCATTAGGGAAAACTCATTCACAGTTGTCCCAGGTTCTGGGCGGCAGTGAAGCGGGTAAGGCCGCTTTGGTGATGGGATGGCCGGACAAACTGATGAGTCACGGAACCATCGAAATGATTTCTCGCACGGGAACGGTTTTGTGGAGTTATTCTTTCACAGCCGAAGATCGCGCAAAATGGCAAAAACAACTGGATGGCTGGAGAAAAGCTCTGGTCGAAAAAGGTGTTGCCGCCAAAGACGTAACCCGTTCCGGTATCTTTGGGTCGCAATTTGCGATTACTGATGTGGAAAGTACCAAAGCTCCATTCTGGGGTCAGAAAGAATCTTTCCGTTTCTGTGTGACTCAGACGGACGGTCGTAATTCGACTAAAATGTGTTCTCAGCGTTATGGAACAAAGTCCTCTGGCAAAAATGTTGTTATGGGGAAAGTTCGTTCGGATGCTGTTACTCCACGTGTCCTTGTGAACAACGAAGATGCGGCACTGAAAAAATCAGTACCTGTTGCTGCGGATATGCCAAGTTCCTTCTTCGCGGAATTGGGTACGGGCGAGTCTTATGAGTTTGTGACTTTGCCGAACAAGCTGGAGCTGATGGATATTTCAGACACCAAGAAGCCGGGCACTTTGCGTATCGTGGGCTATGATACCAGACCTGTCGGCCGCTCTGTGATTCTGAATCCGGATCAGTACAGTTCTTTGACCAAGATTTTGGGCTTCGAATCAACTATCGGGGACCCTCGTAAATTCTGGGCTGCAGCTGTAAAAAAAGAAGATCCGAAAATCTATCTTCCGGGTCAGGGTGGGGGCGTGTTCAAGCAAAGATTTGAACTGTCTGAAATCCCTCGTGCGCAGTCTCGCGTTTACCTGAGCAAACGTGCTCCAACCGGAACTTACATCGATGGCATCAAACTGGAAGGGCGTAAGCAGCCTGTGGCGCAAATCACCAGTGATCAGAACTCAGCGCAAGAAAATCCTAAAGATCCGGCTTCTTTTGTATGGAACTTCCGTGCGACGGAAAGAGGGCAGATCAATCGCTCTTATCTGACAGTGGAAATGGATGGCAAGACGTACAAGTCTTACTATGAAATCTATAAAGGTTACCCGCGCGAGGTTTCTGGACGCTTCACAGGTGTTCAGGCCAAGAGTGAATTCATCATCATGGGTGAAGTGGCGTACAATCAGTGGTTTGAAGATCTGTTTGGTTGGACCAACTACTGGATGTCCCGTCAGCGCTGGGGTGTGAGTGCGAAGTACTTCCAATCCTTCAATCAGTTGAAAGTGGATTCTGCCGGGAACACGGCTCCACTGAGTGTGATGACCGTGGATTTGAAATACCGTGCGACTCCGGGCCTGTGGGGACGTGATGAATCCGTGGGTGCCATGTTGTCTTATCAGAGTGTGACTTTTGATAAGTTGAAAGCACCGATGTTGGGCGTGGGCGCGTTCTGGGCGCGTTCTATGCCGAAGGTGTTTGATGATTTCTTTAACCTGGTTCCATTCATGCGCTATCCGAAATGGGTGGACATGGAGTTTATCTACTACATCAACTCCATGGATTCAAACGTGACGCTGAATGCGCCAATGTCTTTGAACTTCCACGGTAAGGTTCTGTGGTCAGAGCGTTACTTCGGGGAAGCGGGCTTTGGTATGAAACGATACAGTTTCAAAGACTCATCTCTGAACCAGAAAGCAGAGCTGAACACGTTCTATGGAACAGTCGGGTTGGGGATTAACTTCTAAGATCCTGAGATGCAAAATCAGATTGAAAACGGAAGCCTTTGTGCTTCCGTTTTTTTATTCGTGGGCCTATACATAATCATAGGTAATTGCTTGATTACTTATCGCGAACATCGTAGTTAACTTCTATGCCGTCGTGGTTCAAGCTGTTCATGTCATTGATGCTGATCGTGTTAAGTCCTCAGGTTGGGAAGGCCCAAGAGGGAGATTCCTCCTTGGAAGCCCCAGTCAAAGAGCGCAGCACGTGGGAATACACACTGAATTTTTCTGCAGTCTATGCCACTCAGTGGGCGGTATATTTGGTGACTCAGGAAGAAACCATTCGCGATCACGGCTCGTGGGATAACTTTACCCACTATCCATTCCATCCTGGTTTTGACAAAGACAGTTTTGACTACAACCTGTTTAAGCATGCGTGGTCGGGACAATACTATTATTTATTCTATCGCTATCGTGGGTACACAGAAACAGAAGCCTTCACTTGGACCTTTCTTTCGTCTTTGGCCTTCGAGTTTGCCGTGGAAACCTACACAGAAAAACCCAGCATTCAGGATATTTACCAAACACCCATTTACGGAACTCTGGTCGGGATGGGATTTGAGCGACTTAGCACTTACTTCCGCAGCAGCGAATCGGTTTTCGTTCGCGCCGTGGGGATCATGCTAAATCCATTCACTCTGTTGCCACAGAGTGATGTGGCAGCCACGCCTGTGATCAAAGACGAAACGATGGGTGTTTCTGTCTTATGGAGGTACTAGCATGAAAAAGGGGATTCTGCTTTGTATCTCGCTCTTGTTTATTTCCTTCTCGGCCCCTGCTGCCAAGCCATTTGAACCCGATCACTGGAGCAAAGGTTTGCATTTGCTCGCCGGTGGTGGCGTGAACTCGTCCGTGTATTCGGCCAGTGAAGAACGCGTTGATGGCGGTTTGGGACTTAATATTAAAACGGATCTGCTTTATGTTCTGGATTCGAACTGGGCGCTGGAGTGGAGCGCCAATGTTAAGTTCAATCAGGTTCGAAGTTATTTGCTGTGGGACACCTTGCTGACCCTGGGGGTGCGTCGTCAGGTTCCGCGTATTTCCCCGTGGGATCTAGGGGCGCCTTATGCGCGCTTCTTTATTGGGCGTGCCCCGACGGTGTTGTTCTTGAATGGCGGGCAAGTGGATCAAATCTCTGACCCCAATGTCAGTCGTCTGCATTTTGACGGACCTGTTGCCGGATTTGGCTGGGGTGCTTTGAAGAAAAATACCAAGGGGCAGATTTGGTTTACCGAGTTGTCCTTCTCAATTCAGGCTTTGGAACAAGAAGAAGGAGTGCGCATGGACGGGGATGTGCCGGTAGTGGTGGCATCGACGAAGATGGATGATAATTCCAACATCTACAGCTTCACCTGGACAATAGGAATCCTGGCATTCTAAGTGGGAGTTTTTCGGTGAGAATATTTTCTGTTTTTCTATTTATGTTGTTGGGGATGGTTGGTTCTTGCGGATTGGCGGAAGAGGTGGCTCCTGTTGGTGACAGCAATGCTTTCACGGGTTTTTGGGAGCAGGAGATTAAACCCACTGTGGTCAATTCATTTGATGAGGGTGGAAGGATGGTCTTTTTGACCGGAGCCGTTACCACGATTGTGGCTCGCCAGTATGACCAGACTGTTTTTAATCACAATCAGATTGAATCGGATCGTTGGCTCGAACATCGAACTGCCGACTTTGGTGGTTGGTTGGGAAGTGGGGCTCCGGGGATTGCGATTGCCGTGACTCAGCTATTCTTGGATACGCCCAATGGAGTTCGTCATGGCAAGGCCATTGCGTTAACATCCGTCAGCCATATCACGATGGCGACTTTGGTGCGACGAGAACGTCCCAGCAAGCGCAACAAGCTCTCGTTCCCTTCAGGTCATGCTTCTTCTGCTTTTGCTACAGCCAGTTCTTTGGCTTATGCCTATGGATACAAAGCGGGGATTCCAGCTTATGCGGCGGCAAGCTTCGTGGCGTTATCCCGTGTGAATGAGAACATTCACTGGTTGTCCGATGTGGTTGCCGGTGCTGCCTTGGGGATATACTGGGGCCGCGCCAGTGCTCTATATCCCGGGAAAGAAAGCTATACCATCTTACCCATGGTTTCAGGCGACGCGACTTTACTGACCTTTAATATGGAGTTTTAAGGCCTACCATTTAAAGTCACCTGTTTAGGCCTTTGACACCTGAGCAGGATTTAAACACCCATACACCCTGGATTGTGAATTGCTCTAGCCTTCGACGTCATAAAAGAAAGGACGTCGAGAATGAGATATATCAAGGTAGCTCTTCTGTTTTTATGCACCTTTGCATCGGCATTGGTTTTTATGCCCGAAAAGGGTTATGCCACCTCCACAGACGCTGAAGACTTGGCGGCCTGCTCTCCACGAGATGTCCGCGAGTATATGTCGCCTCAAATGAAGAAGTACTTTATGACCCCTTCCGATCAGGGAAATATCGGTTGGTGTTATGGTTATGCCGCTAACGATATTTTGAGTCAGAAGATGGGGACTCCTCTTTCCGCTATTTATACATCTTCTTATTACACCAGCCGTATTACGGGCGCAGGTCGTTTCTTCCGCAGCATTCTCAATGGGGACACCGCGGTGGCTGAAGGCGGATTCATTGCCGGGGCCTTGAAGGACATCAAAAAGAACGGTTATGCCTGCAGTGTTCAAGCACTTCCTCAAAATGGTTCTTTCAATTTCGAACTGGTGCCTAACTATGTTTCCATGGCCGGGACGGGCGACCTTGTCAGATATATGGAAAAGCTTCGCAATAATGAAGTCTGCGACAGCATGTGTGAAAAGCGCGCCGATCATCTGTTCGACTACTTCTTCGGTAAGCTGAGTGTGATTGATGTAAAACGCTACATTATCAATTCCAAAAGCTCTCGTCTTGAGGATGTGTTGTTTAAATTGATGGATTC
The DNA here is from genome assembly GCF_041888015.1 of Bdellovibrio bacteriovorus. Taxonomy (GTDB): domain Bacteria; phylum Bdellovibrionota; class Bdellovibrionia; order Bdellovibrionales; family Bdellovibrionaceae; genus Bdellovibrio. Next base: position 2,261,015 of record NZ_CP168968.1, on the reverse strand, counting down.
CGGATGTGGTTCCTCCAAGGTTGCCGTGTCTGGCAATTTGAAGGTTCGCACGGGCGGCGATACAAGTCGTCAGAGCAGATCTGGTGACGAGCATATTTCCGACAGTTACGACTCGGAGCAAACTTTGATCGCAAAACTGAACCGTCAATTGAACAACAATAAAGTTGTGGGCTTTGAATACAACGCCAAACACATCACCGGAGTCGGTGGTATCTTCGGCGGCTGGCATGCCTCTTCCGTCGTGGGCCGCAAAGTGATCAATAACAAGTGTCACTATTTGGTGCGCAACTCTTGGGGCACAAGCTGCAACTACAAACCAGGTGTTATCTGTGACAAAGACACGGGTTCTTACTGGGTGGACAGTAAGACCTTCAAGCGCATGACCACGAAGCTGGTGTGGGTCGATTAATGATTAAAAACTGAGCGAAGCTATAAATGCTTCACAAAGACCGCAGCCCCCTGCGGTCTTTGCGACTCAGGTCCAAATGAACGGGTAATTGTTTCAAAACGATGGCCGTTTTCTGGCGCGGTATTTGCTCAACCGGTGACGGGGATCTTTGTAAGGTCTCTTTGACACCACTAAAAAAGGATACGCCATGTCCCTCAGAATAGTCATAGTCTGCGCGTTATGCCTGATGGCACTGTCGATAGCGAGTGCAGAGAGCGTTTCATTGCCGTTGAACTCGGTGAAGAAGCCTGCTCAGGACCTTATCAGTCAAAGCGGCAGTGCTTTGGATGTAGGGCAGGCCGCGGCGTTGGCGAATCAGGGGCAAGACCTGAGTATTCTGAATCCTGCTGAAAACAAGATGTGGCAAAACCGTGTCTATCCGGGTGTTGAGGACGTGCCGGGCAGCTATCCAACGGGCGCCAATGGCGTGCAGTTCCTGTCCGAAGAAGCCGCATTGCCATTCACCTATATGTCCCGCGTTCAGTCGAACGAAAATCCAAACTTGTTCTATCGTTTAAGCTTAAGCCGTCTGACCCATACAACTTTGATGCGTGCGGCATTGCTTCGAAAGCTCGGCTACTATGTTCCGTCACCAAAATACTACCGCAACCTGCGTGTGTTCTTTAAGTCTGAAGAAGAAAAGAAATCCTTCCTGAAGAATGCCCAGGAATCCATGATCTCTGACTTTGACAGTCGTGGCTGGGTGACTGAAAGCAATACGCAAAACCATTCTGTGGTCTTTGCCGATGCAATGCTGGAACCAGCCGTTGCCGAGTATTTTGATATCCAGTGGGGCTATGCTCCAGATCCAAACAATCCAAATCAATTACCCGCAGTTCAGCGTTACTCTCGCTATCGCGCTTACCGTGCGTTGATCCTGCCGTTTTCTTTGGTGGACTTGCCAGAGAGTGTGAATCGTTTCTCTGCGAAATTCGGTTCCGTGCTTTCCGGTCACGTGATTATTAATCACCCGTCGGCAGAGTCTTTCTCTGCAGCCAGTTATGAGGACGTACGCTGGTTGGTGCGTCGTCTTTCTGAACTTCGCTATAATGACTTCGTTGAAATCGTTCGCGCCGGTGCTTACCCGCAGGAACTTGAAGACCTGATCGTGGCAAAACTGGTTCATCGCGCACACAACGCCCTGGAGCTCTTCAATCTTAAGAATGTTTCCGGCTGGCCAAAGCCGGATCTGAATATCAGCTCTCGTTCCGGTTTGGTTAAAGACGGGAAGGTGACTCAGGAATTCGTTCCCGGTTACCCTCAGCGTTTTGCCCACGGGGATCGTCAGTCTCCGTTCCAGGATGGGGATTTGGAACGGTACATGGGTATCCGCGCAAAATCCGCGGCTATCGGGACTGTGCTGAATCATATCAATGAAAAATTGGATCTTTTATCTGTCGGTGATCTGTATCAAAACCGTCGCGACGAGATGACTCAAAGAGTGATCGAACACATCCGTCAACGCCCTTACGAACCCCTTTACCAAAAGGTGGAAGCTTGGGGTGGTCCAGTGGGTGGGTTCAACCTTGGCGCCACTCGCCATGTGACGACGGGAACTTACTTCGGAAGTTCTGCGCCGATCCAGTTGGTGGATAACGTCAGTGTGGCAGGACGTCTGGGTTACTTTATGACTCTGGATGGAGTTCCTAAAGTCACACCAATGGCAGGTGCCAACATTATGGTGATGCGTGACTATACGCACGTGCGCCCTTTGACGTCCATTCAGGAAGGCACCAAGGTCTCCTGGAAAGACATGTTGATCCCACGTTTCATGACGAAACTTTCCAGTGTTTTGGATGAAAAAGACCCAATTAAGGGGGCAACACCGGATGCTCCGACTCGTCAGCCCTTGGATGCGTTCCTGGCCGACCTGCGTGAGGGCGAAGTCTTCACGATCACAGATTCCATTGCGTTGTCGGCTTATGCTCAGACCTCGTCGTCTTTGGATGTCCTGATGGGTATTTCTCCATTGAATTTCCTGAATACTGTTACTGTCGGTGTGGATGCCAGCCGCGCGATCCTGCGCCAGACCAGCTTCATGCGCACTAAAGAAGGTGTTCAGGTCTATGTGCGTTCTCAAACCAGCAAGGCTTTGGGAATGACTTTGGATATGAACTACTTCATCAATATTCTGCGTGTTCGTTCCAACACCACGTGGGCGGATCTGAATACAGATGCCTTCGTGATCGATTACAATCCCGAGTATGCGGAATACATTGATTCAGAAAATTCTGACGCGAAGTTCGTGCAGGACTTCAAAAGAACCCGCGACAACCTGAAACCAGCTTTGCGTGCCTTGTTTAAGAGCAACGATCCGGAATTGTTGTACGCAAAATTCCAGCACCGCAAGTTCGAGATTGATCACAATCTGAAAACTCGCGAGGTGCGTTCCAAGTTCTTTGCCATGCGTGTGAACTCATTCAACGAAGACCATTTGTTGAAAATCCGCTACCCGCGCAGTGAAGAAGCTCCTGAGCTGAATCCAAAAGACGAAGAAGTGACTTTGTTCTCTAACAAACGTGGGGAACTGAAAGGTCGCGATCTTCTGGGCTTCGCCTTTGACTGGGTGGAGGGTTTGCTAAATAAGTGGGCACCTAAAGGCCGTGTGGATCTGGCGCGCAGTGATGACCCGAATCCGGCCAATACGCCGTTCGGTAAAGCTTACTGGAGAACTGTCAACACCGAGGCAGACCTCACCACCACAGGCAAGCAGTATCCATCCGTGGGCGTTGTTCAGCACGTCTGGGGTGGCTGGCACTTGAACCGTAAGAAGTTCATGAAACTGATTGATGAAGTTCAAGGTGAACTGAAAAACTCTCCAGTGGCGTCCTACCGCCTGATTGAACCAGAGGCTTTCGCTAACGTGACCGCGGTGGATTTCTATCGCATTACTGCGAATCTTTCGATTCTGCCTGCGGGGTTGGATAAGTTGAAAGAGCTGGTATTGGCTCCGGATCAGGATGGCAAGAGTGTGCCGAAGGCCAAGTTTATTGGGCGCTTCTTCCAGAAGATCAGTGAAAAACTGGGTCGTGAGGCTCGTCCCCATGACAAAGAGATCTATAAAGACATGCTGACGGTTCTGGGTAACGGTGACTTCAAGGCGGGGGAACGTAAGTTCGTTGATGCCTGTCAGGAAGAACAAGACCGTCACAAAAAAGAAAAAACCATGAACTACACGGGCACGTGGGTGAATGGAACTTACTTTGATTGCATGCTTCCTTGGTTGGAGCGTCTGATGAAGTTGTCAGCGGCGTATCCAAAAGACAAGAAAGCTCAGACTCAGTGGATGACCAATGTGATCTATATCCTGGAAGAGGAAATCCCATTGCCGCAATTGCTGAAGTTCCTGGGTAAGGAAAATTACATCTACTTCGTGCGCATCAACGGTTTCCGTATGGGTGACGAGGACGGGGATATTGAATACTTCTCAAACACCTTGGGTGATCCGAAACAGCATATTGAATATGCCAACGGTCTGATCCAGATGTTTGCGACGAAAACCCGTGTTTCTCCAATCGAACTGGATAAGAGCTTGGGGAGCTTCCGATGAGACACTTGATTCTTGCATTGTTATCTTTCAGTGTGGCACAAGTGCAGGCCGCCGATCCGTTTTCTTCGATGCAATGGGGTCTGAACAATCAGGGCGTGTCCCAGATGATCGACTTGGATCCTTTGCATACATATAAAATCCCGGCTCGCGCCCAGGAAGACGTGCGTCTGCCTAGTCCTGTGAAAGCATCCAAAAAAGTGATCGTCGCCGTTTTGGATACAGGCATTCAAAAAGGTCACCCGGACCTGAAAAATGTCATCCATCGCAATGAATCTGAATGTCGTGCGCTGGCCAAGTTTGAAGCTTGCGTGAAGGACGCTGACCGCGTGACTTGCGAAAAGAAATGGATGGACTTGAACAATCCTGAAGTGGATCAGGACAAGAACGGCTATCCTCTGGATTGTCAGGGTTGGAGCTTGCTGGGTGGTGTGAATGCTGCTGGCATCATGGGTCGTCCTGATTTTGGCGACGACCAAGGTCACGGAACGCATGTGGCTGGCATCGTGGCGGCCGAAGTGGATAACAATATCGGCGTGCGGGGATTAAGCGAAAACGTGTCGATCCTGCCCGTGCAGGTGATCGGCGTGCAGCCGAGCGAGCCGATGAAGCCTTTGTCTATTTATGACTCTCCGCTGGAAGAGGGCCGTACTCACATCAAGGAAAGCTTGGGTGATATGGTTGGCCGTGGTGTGATCTATGCGATGCGCTCTGGTGCTCAGGTCATCAACTTCTCGATGGGCTGGCCTCAGGCTGCGGACTCTGACTTTATGAGAAAAGTCATTCTGGAAGCGCAAGCGCGCGGTGTGATCATTGTCGCTGCGGCAGGAAATGATTCCACTCGGGCATTGTTGCGTCCATGTGCTTATCCGAACGTGATTTGTGTTGGCGCTTCCGGTCCGGATGGAGCGTTTGCGCACTTTTCAAATTTTGGTTCTGGTGTTGATATCGTTGCGCCAGGTGTGAACATCCTGAGCACGTACCCTGAAAGCAAGCGTCCGGTGCGTTTCCGTTCTACTTTGGGTTATGAATTCCTTTCTGGAACATCCCAAGCGTCACCGTATGTGGCTGCTGCTGTGGCAGAGCTGTTGGCGCGCGGAGTTCCGGCTAAAGATGTTTATGCCCGACTTGTTTTGGGAGCCCGTCCTGTGAAAAGTAACCTTTCTTTAGTGGAAGGCGGGTCTCATCAGAATGGACAAACCTTGAGCCCGGAAAGGGAAATTTATCGTAAATTTGCCGTTGCTGGAAATATGGACGTAGAACGTTCCTTGAAAGTGGCAGCACAGCCGTTGATCGTTCCCGCTGATAAAGAAAAGCCTGAAATCCTTTGGGATCGTAAAAGCAAAGACCTGAGCTATGAGGTGTCCTTCGTCAATAAATGGCAGGACGTGGAAATCGGCAAAGTGAAAATGAATGCCCAGTTCCTGAAGCCCCACACAGATGCGGCTCGCCCATGGATCACAGCAGTTCAAGAATCTGCTCCTTACCCTGGTGTCTGGAAGCAGGGGGAAGTGCGCAAGTACGTGGTGCTCATGAGCATCGTGGATCACAGCGATCCGTCCAAGTCCCGTATTCCAAGTGAACTGGATTTGACCGTGGACGTCAGTGTTTCCGGTCAGGAAGCTCGCCGTTATGTCCTGGAAAGCGAGATCATTGTTCCGATCAATTCAGATGCCGTGGGTGCTGATGTGAACACCTTCAAGCTTTCTGGAATGCCAAGAACCCGTACGTCCTTCCTGCCAATTGATGAGAATCTGGATAACCATCCGGAAGAACGTCATTACTTCGTCCAGGCCGGGGATGAGAAAAACTGGCAGTTGTGGGTGGCTGCGAACAACGGGTCTGATACATATACTGTTGTAGGCGGCACGAAAATTCGCATGGAAGCTGAAGAAAAGCTGCGTGCACAGATCCTGGTTCGTCTGGATCTGAACAATGATGGTCAAAGTGAATATGCCCTGGGTGTGTTTGAAGACCGCAGTGAAGCGACTGAACCTGGTCCATCACCAATGAACTTCTTCTTCTTTGATAAATCCATGAAGCTTCTGGATAGTTTCAAATACTCCAGCGAAGTGGCGCAGATTCCTTTTGCGATGTACTGGCAAAAAGTGGGCGGTACGAAACGTCCGGCGTGGGTGGGCGCGGGTAAAGACCCGGCTAAGAAGCGCAGCCTGAAGGATCGTTGGGAAAACCCGGATAACATCGAAAGATCCCAGACTCGCTTCTACTATATTAATGAAAAGAACGAGCTGAAGTCCCTGGAAGAGCACAACGGCTACAAGATCATTGACGTCATCGAACCGCGCCGTGAACAAGTGGTGGCTGGCCGTGTTCCTGTGTTATTGGCAAAAAATCAGGGGACAGAAGCCAAGCCTTCTTACCTCTATAACTTTGCGATCGCGGAAGTGATTGATGGCCGTGTTGAGAACTTTATGGAGCTGGATCTGTTCGCCAACCAGAACACGTACCGAAATATTTTAGATACGCGCGTCGATAGAGTTCACTCATTGGATTATCAAAAAGATGAATTTGCAGGCAGCTTCTGGTTCAGTGAAGGCTTGGATCGTCAGCAGCGCTTGTCCGTGTTCGACAATAAAAATTGGGACCTCGTGGACCAACAGTTGAAGGCCGAGCGGTCCCAATTTGACTCCGCTTTGTGGGTTCGTGCGGTTTACTCAGGGCTTCAACGCAAGGGCGCGTTCGTTCTGACAAACTCTGAAATTCAGTATCATGACCTGAATACGCAACGCGTGATCAGCCGCAGTTATGAGCGTTACACGTTCTTCCCTGACCTATTTATGTCTAATTCCTATTATCCGCTGACTTTACGGGATGCGCGCGACGCAGCAACGAAGATTCCTGCACTATTTACAACAGAAGGTTCGGGCCTCAGCCGTGGTGTCAGAATGTTGGTACCGGTTTTTGCAAGGGATGGATCTGCGGTTGAACTGGTGTCACCAGCTCGCTTGAGATTGAAGTCAGGAACAGGCTGTCGTCCTTTGGAAACGCCTGTGTTTGATGGAGCCAAGGGGGCACACTCGTTTGACTACTATTGTGGCGATAAATTGCTACGGGTTAACTTGACATATTAAACAAAAGACGATTTTTAAGGATCGCAATTTTAAAAACCTATAAGGGGGAAACCATCATGAAAAATGTATTGCGTGGAATTCTGGCGACTGTTGTTGTTACTGGCTTTGCTGCCTGCGGTGGCGGAGGCGGTGGTGGTGGCGGCGGTGGCGGCCAAGTGATCTACTACCCATACGAAACTGTTTACGGAGACGTATGTCAAACTCAGGAAGCTTCTCCTGGTTGTACATTCTTGAAGTCCACTGGTCAGCGTATCAAAGTTACTAACGACCCACACTACAACAAAGGTGGCTACGGTTCTGACGATCTTTGGTATGTTAAATTCGATGGCAACGGTGATGCTGCGGTTTATGACGATTTGGGTCGTTTCCAGTACTACGCTGACGTAAGCGAATTCGCTGGTTATGTTGGTGGTACTACTATCGGTGTTGGTACAACTGGTTTCTACTGGGAAGATATCGCTAACGGTACTTACTGGTTGGGTAAAAACGGCGTATTGTACAATGCAAACTCCGGTGAATCTAACTACGGTCAAGCTATCAACGATAAAACAGCTTCTTCTGCTTCAGATACAAACTTCGCTGCTTTGAATTCTGACGCGAACAAAGCGCTTGTTAAAATGGCTTCTGATCGTTTGATGAAAGAATACGGCTTCAAACAAGACAAAGCAGTTGCAGTTGCTTCTGCATTGAACTCTTGGGCAGTAGCTGCTGCTGAACGCGGTACTACTTCTGAAAAAGACATGGACAAAACTTTCAAAGCTGTATTCGGTGTTCAGTTCTCTGACGCTTTGGCTGCTGCTAAAGATCTTTCCTTGGGTGACAAAGGTGGCATGCAAGATTTGACGAACAGATCTGCTGCTGCGTTGGGTTTGAAACCTCACCAAGCTCAGAAGTTCATGAAGGGCATGTACAAAAAAGCTCTTGCTAACTGGGGTTACGACGAATCCAGCTTCAACTGGTAATTGTCGGGCTTACATGGCTTAGATATTCAAAGAGGCTCCCATTGTGGGAGCCTCTTTTTTTTGCCTAAGAAAGTGGGGGAACCTTCTCGGGGAGATTGTCTTCGGAGGGGGATTCCTCAACAACCTGCTCAATAATAAGAGCCTTCAGGAAAGTCTTTCGGTTAAAGGCATAATAGATTCCTCCACTGATCAGACCCAGAATAAATCCATAGAAATGACAGAGGTAGCTGATGGTCGGGTCAAAGGCCGAGGCGGGCATAAATATCCCCAGTGCGACTCCCAGGGCCCGCAATATTCTTTGCGTCAGACTTCGCTGTTGATCCAGCAGCAGATACAAGACCAGCCACGCACCACCCATCCAGTAAACCACGCCGGAAATTCCCACCAATCGGGTTTGTGGTTCATAACTTAGCAACGTCAGCAGGTTCGTAAGGCCGCCAACAGCCAAGGCCGCAGTCGGGAAAAGCCATAGGCTGAAATATCCCGTCAGCAGATAACCCAGAACAAATATGCCCAGTGAATTGGAAGCCAAATGACCTAGGTCGGCGTGGGCAAAAAGGGCGGACCAAAGGCGCCAGTATTCATGCTTTTGTAAAACACTTTCACCCGAGGCGGGCATCAGGGAGGCCGCTCCGGCAATGTCCTTCCAATAGATCACAGCCGTGACGATAAGAATAAAAACCGACCAGGCGGCAATCAGACTGGCACGGAAGCGGGGGCGGCGACTGAGCCAAGTACGGCGAACCACCGAAAACATGGTGGAATTCGCCAAAGGGGGCGTGGGTTGCATAGAGGACCTCCGGCAACAAAGATGAGTTCGTTGGAGGCCCTGTCAAGGTGGGTAAATTATTTGGAAAGGAACACGGAAGGGACCGTCACCAAAGCATCTGGCAGACCCTTCTTATCCCTGAAGGTCTCAAAGGACACGGTCAGGATCTGGGTTTTTCCGTCAGCATTTTTGCTGGTGATGGAAAGGGTGCAGTCATCAGTGCCATCATAGCTGTTGCCCGTGCAATAGGAGGAGGTCATTGAGGAAGAACCATCACTGGAGATCAAGGCTTCGGCCAGAACCGCAGACAACTTTTTTTCAACAATACTGGAACCATCTTGAATCTTTACCGATGTCGAGGCGGCTTGATTCAGTAAAACTTCGGTCGCCTTTTTGGCGGTCTCGCTCTGTGATGCAAAGCTGTTCGAGGCGCTTAGCAAAAGCAGGGCTGCTGCAAGGATCGTTTTCATGGTTACTCCTTTTACATTCCATGTAGGTACACTTATCCGATTGGCACAATTATGCAAAGTGTGCCGAGACCTTAGCTGAAAAGTAACATGTTTGAGGTGTGCAGTTTTTTGACAGCAGACAAAAAGGGTCGGGAATTGGATAGCAAATTTCGGCATTGTCTCGGGGGTGGAGCCTCAGTCGGCTTATAAAGCTTAAGAGGTCTTCATATTCTGGCGAAGCCTTTGCATTCTGTTAGGTTTTGATTCTTTTTGTGAAAGGAACGGCTATGAAGTTCTGTCTTATTACGGCTCTGACATTTTTGTGTCTAGCGCTGCCTGTGGCAGCAAAAGCTGCTACTCCCACAAAAAAGATTCTGGTTTCGGTCGGTGACCTGAAGGAAAACTCCCACAGCCTGTGGAAGAAAGAAACCTGTGTTTTGGTTCATGCTCTGGCCAACCAGGCCAGCGACAGTGCCGTGGATGTGACTTGTCGATCATTTGATACATCCAGTTTTGTCGATCCCTATCTGAAAACTGCCCAGGGGCAGTTTAGCTATCATTTGCGTATCACCCGCACCTTCCAAGACGAAGTGAAGGTGGATGTCACCAACTGGAGTCGCCTGCATCAAACTGACTTTATCAATCTGGGCTGGAACTTCCGCGAAAATCTTCTGGAAAAAAATAAGAAGCAAGAGGCCATGGCCAAGGCTTTGGCTAATTTCTTCTTCTATGTTTCCAATGAAGAGGCGTTTAAAGCGGGCTTGCTGGTGAACGGTGTGCATGAATCTGACCGTGTTGAATACGATCAGAAGAAAGGCGTTTTTGTGGACAAGCAAATGCGCCAGGAACTGACAGTCAATCAGGCTTATTCTTTGTACGAGAGTGAAAGCGAACGCAAAAAAAATTACCTGCGCACCGGTGTAGAGCTGGGAGTTCTGCTTTCGGCGGGGATGGCCGTTTATTATAAAAATCTGGTCTATAACAGGCAGGACTTTGACTATGGCTTCCGCGATGGTTTGAGAAAGAAACTTAATGGTGAAGCTATTTTATATGACGACAACGACAAGTTCGCTAACTATGGCCACGTCTATGCGGGTGTTTTGTATTATCAGGTGGCCCGGGCAAATGGATTTAATTCCTTAGAATCTTTCCTGGTGGGCTTCGCCTCTTCCGCGGCGTGGGAATTTATGGAGTACCACGAGGTCTTTTCCCTGAATGATCAGATCCTGACTCCTATCGGAGGATATGTGATCGGTGAGGCCTCTTATCAGATATCCTGTGCGCTTTTACAAAAGGGCGGCAAGATGGCCAAGACCGTGGGTTATACCATCAATCCGGGACTGGCGATGAATCATCTTATCGACAAACACACTCGTGGTGACAAGTATGCTTCCCAGCCAGACTGTAAGAAGCCTCGCTGGTCTGAGATTTCCATGTACATGGGACTGGAGCGGGGTCAGAAAGCTTACGAGGGCAGCAAGGACACATCGTATGTTTTGGGCCTTGAAGCGGATGTGGTGAATATCGAGGATTATCAAAAACCGGGAACCAGTTCCAAACTGGTCTATGACACTGCCTTGGTTAAAGCGATTTTGGAAAAAAGCGGTGGCGATGGTGCGGGCGATATCAAAGTGATCGCTCAGGTGGTGATGGCCGCTTATCATGAAAAGAAATTGGACTTGGATCCGCAAGGGCAACTACGGGGCTATGATCTGATTTTAGGTGTCGGCTCGGCCAGCACTTGGCGGGATCGTGGTGGCGAGACCAAATCCAACACCGAGGATTTCTACGGAACTATTAACATTTTGGGTGCGACTGCCAGGGCGAATATTTACTATAAGGGTTATAACGTTCAGGCGGAATTCGGCTTCTATGGCGACTTTGCGATGGTGAAGGCTTGGGCTCTGAACGACTTCAAAGCGTCCAACGGTGGCCATCTGAACGATCAATACGGAGTCATCCGCAAGCGCGGCTATTATTGGGGGCTTGGCACCACGACGTTGGCGGCCTTGTCAGTTGAAAAGGGCCGTATGAAGGCCGGATATGAGGCGCAGGTGTCTTCGGCTCACGACATGAAGAGTCGTCATCGCAGTGGCGCTGATGCTGCGGATCCAGCGGACTTCCGGGATTCTTTGGTGGCCCACAAAATTTATATTCGCTTTAAGATCACCAAGAATTTGAGCTTCCAGCTGGCCCACGAGATTGTGCAAAGAGAAGGTTCTGCCAACGGCAGGAAGACAGACAGAGGAATAGACCAGCGAACCACAGGAACTCTGGTCTATCTGTTCTGATAGTTTTTAGAAGTAACCGATCAGGCCGGCTTGCAGGGACAGGCCGGTAACGGTGGTGTCAGACCCGACGCCGCCGGATTTTTTCTGATAGATATAGCCGCCATCCATGCGGAAGCCGACGTTGCTGCCAGTGGGGAACCATTTTACAAAAGGCCCGGCAAAGACGGTCATCAAATCACTCTTTGCTCCCGCGCCGTTGTCATGTTGTCCAAAGGACCCCAAGCCGCCCAGGCCATAGACGAAAATTTCGCCAGGGGTGTTGGAAATCATATTGTAGTCAGCCCAGCCACCCACAGCTAAAGTAGTGGCGGTATTGCTGCCGGTTGCATCTGAAGAGTAAGATCCCAGCGGTCCAAATTCGTAGGAAGCAAAGTTCCAGCCAAAGCGTCCGGAAATGGAGATGTCAGTTTCATTCGAGGCACCGGCGGCATCTGATTTTGTATTCATCAGACTGAAGCTGACAGAGACCAGATATTTGCGCATCGACTGGCTCATGGTCGTGTCGCCGAATTCATCCGGAGCAAGCTCATAGACCTGGCCTGGAGCCAGGCTTCCACCAGAAAAATCAATAATGGCCTGGCTGCCTTTGACTTTACGAACTTTGATTTTTTGTGCGAAGGCCGAGGACGAAAAAGCCAATAGAGCACACAGAATTAAGAACTTTCTCATGTTATCCTTTCCATGACGAAGTACCAGGCTAAAGTCTTCCAATCCCCAGTGGGGCTGTCAATGAGAAGTTGTCCCAGAATGAGACTCTACTGTTTCTTCTGTTTAAGTATTCCTGTGTTTCGGCCGAATTAAGAAGGGTAACAGGGGAACAAAGGGAGTGCCATGTCTTCTTCCTGGGGAAACATTCCAACTTGGGCGTATGATGCTGCCCAAGCATTGATGCAGTCGTTGAAGATTGTGGACCCATTGACCTACGCGCATTGCTGTCGTGTGGGCGAAATGTCCCGTAAGCTGGCACGCGATGCCGGTTTGAATGAGTATCAACAAAAACTGGCGGAGTTCGCAGGTCTTTTCCATGATATTGGCAAGATCGGAGTTCCACAGGAAATCATTGCCAAGCCTGGCAAACTGACAGACCAAGAATATGAACTGATGAAATGTCATCCGGTTCTGAGTGAGGAAATCATCAAACCGCTGGCACAGCACGATTTCTTTGCGGAAATTTTGCCGGGCATTCGCGGTCACCATGAACGTGTGGATGGTCGTGGTTATCCTGATAAAAAGAATGGTGATGAGATTCCGTTGATTGCCCGTATTATTCTGGTGGTGGATACATGCGATGCCATGTCAGAAACACGTGCGTATCGCAAAGGCCTGCCGATGGAAGTGGTCTATGAAGAACTCAAACGCTGTTCCGGCACGCAGTTCGATCCGCAGCTTGTGAAGATCTTCCTGCAGGCCCACGGGCACTGGAAGGATCAGGCGCCGGATCAGGACACCCTTCAGTATTTAATTAAGAAAATTGCCTAAAAAGAAAAAAGCCCTCGTAAGAGGGCTTTTTAGTTTCTTATTGTTTGTTCGTACTTTCAAAGATCTTGTCGGCGGATTTGGCGACAAAGCCCTGATACAGGTGACCGTTGGCCAAAGGATAACGCTTGGCAAACTCATAGTAACAACCTGGAATGTTGTGAGTGCTGCCATCGTCAAACTTCACCGGGATCTCAGAGGCCATCGTGGAGCTTTGCTCCAGGAAGTCTTCCGGAGTGCCTTTGATTTCGCCACCGGACTTATTCAGGGTGTAGCCCTTGTCCTGGATAAACTTGTTCAGGACGGTGATGTCGCTGAATTTTTTAAGCTTGTTGATGTTCACAGTGAAATGATTCGGGCGGAAGCCATAGGCCGCAACCCAGCTGGCATATTCACTTTCCTTGGCCAAAGCAGCATAGACATCCCAGTTGATTTTCCAAGGGCGTCCCGCCATGGCAAAGGTTTCGCTTTCGATCAAAGAGTCTGGAATTTCCGCAACAAGCTTGTTAACCGTCTCACGAACGAATGGAGAAACCTTTTCCAGCTCCAGTTCACTGATGAAGATTTTTGGATTGTCCATGTTGGGGTGCTCATAGTGTTTTGCGTAGAGCTTTTTTTCCACGAACGTGTATTCGCCTTTTTCGACGTAGCCCAATTTTTTGAAGTGCTTAGCCAGGGATTCCAGACCCAGACGAGGATGATTGAAGGTGCGAAGCGCGATGTGGTCGTTAAGCACAGTTTCACCCTCTGCAGTGAAAATGTCATAAATGCGTTTGGCAGCAGGGTTTAGTTGGCAATAATCAGCCCACATTTTTTGCAATAGGGTATCCAGACTCATCATATCTTCTCTCCTGTATGCTGCGAGATTACTCCGCTTGGCACAGAGGCGCAACGCTCCTTCAATGGCTGCGAGCGTTAAGCGTTGGAGGTGGGAAAAATATCACTGAGAATAGGGCCTCTGTGGGGAAAAAATGACAACGTTGCCTGAGATCCAACAAATTGAAAAAAAGATCGAAGCTTTGGGTTCCACCGGACGTGCCGAGGTGCTGGCCTACAGCCAGCTCGATGATCTGCGTTTCCCCATCTACAAAGTCAGTTTCGGCAGTCAGGACCCCAAGGCGCCGGTGTTGGGTTTTGTCGGTGGGGTGCATGGACTGGAGCGTATCGGTGCACAAGTCTGTGTCGCTTTGATGAATTCTTTGGCAGAGCTTTCCCAATGGGACACCACCATTCAGCAGACCTTGCAGAACATTCGCATTTTCTTTATTCCTACCGTCAACCCCGTCGGAATTCATCGCAAGACCCGCTGCAATCCCAATGGTGTCGATTTGATGCGCAATGCTCCTGTTGATGCAGATAATCCGCAGTTTCTTCTGGGAGGACATCGTTACAGCAATAAGCTTCCCTGGTATCGGGGGGAGCTGGGTGCGCCGATGCAACTGGAAGCGCAAACCCTGGTGGACACGGTTCAGAAAGAAATCGCACAAAGTCCCTTGGCCATCACTTTGGATCTGCATTCAGGTTTTGGTCTGCAAGATCGTCTGTGGTTCCCTTATGCCAAAACAGTGAAACCGTATCCGGACCTGCACCTGTGTTATGCTTTGAAAGAACTTTTGGATCATACCTATCCTCATCATTTCTATCGTGTTGAACCGCAAGCACAGAACTACACAACTCACGGCGACTTGTGGGATTACTTGTATGACAATCATGCGGGGCGTGCACAAGGGCAGGTCTATGTTCCATTGTGTCTGGAAATGGGCTCGTGGTTGTGGGTGAAGAAAAATCCGTGGCAGATTTTCAGTGCCGAAGGGCCGTTCAATCCGCTCAAAGGACATCGGCACAAACGCACGTTGCGTCGACACAACACCCTGATGGAATTTTTGATTCGCGCCTTGAGTTCGCCACAAGCTTGGGCCGGGGCGGAGCCGCAGCAAGTGCAGCAGCTTGAACAGAAAGCAAAGGAGCTTTGGTATGGCGAAAGGTAGAAACTGGCTTTTGTTGCGCGGGCTTGCTCGCGGAGTGGGGCACTGGGGTTCGTTTGCGGAAAGCATTCAAAAACATTTTCCTGAAGATCATTTTGAGTTTTTGGATTTGCCGGGCAACGGCACTCGTCATCTGGAAAGCAGTCCTTTGCGCATCTCCGATTACGTCAAGGATTTGCGTTCGCGTTGCAGCTATGTGAAAAATGGAGAGTCCTTCCAGATTTTGTCGGTGTCTTTGGGCTCCATGATCACCGTGGAATGGATGCGCGAATATCCCCACGAAGTTAAAAAGGCCTTTTTGACTTGTACCAGCTCCGCAGGGTTTTCACCGTTCTATCATCGCTTTTATCTGGCCAATGTGCCGCGCGGATTGAAGCTTTTGGGAAAGCAGGAAAATGCCGAGCTGTGGGAGCAAACCGTGCTGGGTATGATTGTGAACAATCAAGAGCGTCGTGAAGCTGAAATGCCGGCGATGGTTGAGTACTCGAAAAAGTATCCTATGAATCCCACCAACGTGTTTCGCCAGCTATTGGCGGCCTCCCAATATCGTTTTCCTGAACAGCCTCCGGGTGACGTGAAGTTGCTGGGAAGTCATGGGGACCGTTTGGTATCGGACAAGTGTACGCTGAAAATTGCCGAGCAGTGGGGGGTGAAGGCCCAGATGCATCCCTGGGCAGGGCACGATGTGCCGATTGACGACCCGCAATGGTTGCTCGAGCAGTTACTCTAAAAGGCCTTTTTTTAGGGACTTTTTTAGGGGTAGATTTTTCAAACATATCGAGGTTTTTTTACCACCAAGTCCTCTATATTTGATTTGAGACATATCAACGCGTGGCTCCGTTGACTCCAGAGGGCTTTTCTTATTTTCTATCCTCTAGACTTTTATCCAGAGGCGGATGTGAGAGTAAGGACCTATATTGTCGCGGCTTTTTTGAGTACAGCGGCAGCCCCAAAGGCAATGGCCCAATCCACGAGCTTGAAATTACCTCAAGCCGCAGGGGTGAGCTCTATCCATGCACCTCCATCCACGTCAAAACCTGCGACCGTTTATGGTCAAATCCGTATGGAAGGCATGCAATATCTGTCTGTCATTCCGGAATCGCCTCAATTGACCTACAGCCAACTTCTTTCTGCACGCCTGACCGGTCTTAAAGAGACCTCCTGGGCTGACTTTGCCGGGGATTTCTCTGGGGGAACTTTCTTCAGTCGGGGGCAGTCTCATCTTGTTGTGGCCGAGGCCTATGTGGCCTCCAAGGGGCAGAACTTCCGGGTTTTTGCCGGCCGTAAGAAAAAGGACTGGAGTGAACTGGATCGCCGCTGGCAACTGGGTCTGTGGCAGCCGAAGTTCGCTATTGATGCTCTTCGTCCGGAAGAACAAGGTCTGACAGGTGTCTTTGCTGATTACAACACCAGTGGCTGGGAAATCGTGGGGATGGCCACACCCGTGTTCATTCCAAGCATGGGCCCGGATATCCGTGAAGAGGGCGGCGGCTTGGTTTCTGACAGTCGTTGGTATCGCGCTCCTTCGCGCAATTACGACTTCAACAACAACATCAATAGGATTCAGTACCAACTCGATATTCCTGAAACCGCGAAATTGGTCGACAATGGCGGCGCGGCCATCATGGGTCGCCTTGGCAATAAGGAGCAGGGGCCTTGGGTTGTGGTCAGTGGTGGCTATTTGCCGGTGAATGAATTGATTCTTCGTCGCAAAAACTTCAAGGCCGCTTCCGAGGAAAAAGTGGATGTGACGGTGTCGCCGGATGTGACTCATCACCTGATCAAATCGGTGGATGTTGGTTATACCTTGGGACGTGTGAAAGCGTCGTTGTCTTACCTTGAGGATGATCCGAAGGAAAAGCGCCCGGACCCGGAGTGGTCTATTCAGAAGCTGATGCCGATCAAAGCCTATGCGGCGGCCGTGGATTTTTCATTGTCTGATATTTTCACCAAGACCTTGGCCTTCCAATTGGAGTACCTGAAAATCGAAGGTGGCGGTATCCAGGATATTCTTTCTGATGGAAAACCGGATGACTTCACGATGTTCGATGAACGTTTGAAATTCACCAATGCACTGTCGATCCGCGTGGAAGGACAGTTGGCAAGCTTCTTCCGCCGTCCTTTTGTCACTCGTTTTAAATATTTATATGACTATGATCAGCGGGGCTCTTTGTTAAGTACGGAGTTCCTTTATTATCCAAGTCAAAAGTGGGCTTTGGTCGTTGGAGGCGACGTGCTGGGGGTTCAGGATGAAAATCATGATCCGTCAGGTTTCCTCAATCAATACCGTGCGAACGACCGGTTCTACGGGGGCATGACTTATGTTTTCTAAAATTTCCGCGAATTTAACATCGGGTCTGACCAAGGCCCTTTTGCTTTTGAGCCTGACGGCAGGACTTGCTGCCTGTGACTCGAAAGTCGGTGAAGAACCACCTCCGCCGGACGCTCAGGAGTTCGGCGGCACCCAGTGTTTGAGTGATGCCAAGCCTGTTGTAAAGGCGTTCATTGTCGGTGATGCAAAGACCGACGAGCTAGAGACCACTTGGGACTGTATTGGCAGCGCGGTTGAAAAGTTCAAACGCTATGTGCGCGGAAGCAATGCTGATCGCTATACATCTCAGGAGCTGGCGACTTTTCTGGAAAGAAACTTCCTTGATCCGAAGGAAAAAATCACGATCACTCCGGCACTGCAAGTGGAGTTCATGAAGCTGAAGCAGGTGTTCGTGGGCGGCAGTCGTGACTATTTGACTCGTGCAGAGTTGGATAAAACCATTTCTTTGATTCGAAGTCTGCGTGAAATCACGGTGAATCTGAATCCTTATATGAAAGTCATTGCTTTGCGCTGGGAGGTTTCAGAAACCCCAAGCATGCAGCGTGATGTTCGTTACTTCGAGGAAGCCAATAAAGAGATTCAGGATGCGGCCCGCACGTTGGCGTCGCTGATCGAAAAAAATGGTCAGAGCTATTACCTGCAGGACTTTGTTGTCTTGATGCGCGAGATGTCCCAGCTCTTCGGGGAAACCTGGGAATTCCCTGACGTGATCAGCAAGTATATGCCGATCATCAAAAAAGTGAAAAAGGCTCTGGCCGGTGGGGATGAAAATTCCATCACTCCGAATGAATGGCGCCGTTTCAGTTTGCTGGGCGCGCGCGGTTATGTGCAGTTCCTGCGCTATCATTACTTTATTAAATCGGTCCCGGAAACAGGAACGGGATATCGTCTTTCCTATCTGGCTCGCACGGTCGAGGACGTTTTGTCGGTCTTCCAGGATCTGGTGGCCGAAAAGCCAGAAGGCGTGGTTTCCCGTGATGAGATCTTTGAGCTTCTGAAAACTTTGGAAGTCGTGTGGCCGGAATTCCGTGTTTCCTCCGGTCTGGTCTTTGAGGGCATGAAGTTCAAACAACTGTTCTTTGGCGGCAGTGTGGATTCATTGACGACCACGGATTTTGAAACGGCTCGTCTGAAGGTCAGCCGTATCAAAACGTTGATTGAACGATTCATGCCTTATTATTCCATTTATGGTCGCGAGTGGGACCCGGATATGTATGGTCCGGAAGAATCGCAAAAGCTGTATATGGAATCCCAATTCGTCCTGGAAGCAACAGTGCGTGAAGCCGGGGTTCTGTTTGAAGGCTCGTATGATCTGAATGATCTGTACAATATCGTGCGTGAAATCGAGATCCTTTATCCTCCGCAAGAAGGGCGCAGCCTGACCGGGAAGGTGAAAGAGTATCTGCCGTTGATCATTGATGCGAAAAACATCGTGCTGGGTGGAAACGATTCGTCTTTGCGCAAATCCAACTGGAGTGTGTTGCTGGGCTTTGCGGCGCGCGCATATTCCGATTATCTGTACTATGACTACTTCCTGAAAGAACAGTCCTTCCAGCAGCCACTGATTTTGAGTTACCTGTCAGTTTTTGCCAATCAAAGTTTGAATATCCTGCGTGATCTTCTTTTGGTGAAGAAGGAAAATCAATTCAGCCGTGTTGAGCTTGGCAAACTTGTGAAACACATGATTCGCCTGGAGTTGATCCCGAAAGCGATCAATGAACAATCTGCGGACCAACTGGTGAAGGTGGTTTTGAATAACATTCTGACGCCGCCGGAAGTGCGCATCGCGGGCCATCAGCCTGATGCTTTGACTTTGACGTCCGTGGAAGTCGCCCGTCAAGAAATGCAGATCTGGCTTGATGCTGAATTGATGTTTGCGCAGATGGCTGACGGCTGGAAAGCGGATGATGGCATCAGTGGCAAAGATCTGCTGGACGCCTTAAAGAGCACAAGCCGCTCCTTGGATGCATCGAATGGTCCTTTGTTGGCTGCGATGAAGGAATTGCTGCTGTCGGTGGATAGCCCTGTTCCCATGACAACGAATCATAAGGGCTTTGTGATCATTTCGAATAAGTTTGAACAGCTTTACACGCATAAGAGCTTGCGGGATCTGAATCGCAACAGGGCGGTGGCCCGTTTGCTGATTCGTTCTTTTGCCACAGATATGAAGCGCATTGAAACTTATCAGGGTGCGACCTTGCCTGAGGTTGAAGGTGGCTTTAATAGCTTGCGCTCCATCTTTGTTGAGATGGGTTTGTTGGATCCAAAGAACGTCAGCTTTGCCTCTTCGCGCTTCCGTGAAGCAAATATCTTTGTGCCTCATTCTGATGGCAACAGCCTGGCATCTCAGGCCGAGATCACGGATCTGATCGGAATGATCTGGTCGGGTGTGGGCATCAACTATGAGCTGCGTGAAGAACTGGTGAAGAAGTGTTTTAAGCCGGGTGAGGTCGTGAATGACCAGAGCCGTGTGAGTCTAAGCTGTGTGCGCAGTGCTTACAAAACGGTGATGGCTGATATTATGGCTGCGACTCCAGAATATGTGAGATTCATGAAGGCAGCCAGTGCGGATGACTGGGCTTATTACATGAATAACATCTTTATGGCGGCAGGCTATGTTCCGAACAATCAGAGCATGGCTATGATGGGAGATATCGCTCTGACGCCACACGTGATTCAGTATGTGGAGATGATCTTTGCCCGCTTTGACCGAAACAAAGACGCCATTATTTCCACTCCGGAAGCGATCAAGGCCTTCCCGGCGTTTAAAGGGTTGTTGAAAGAGCTGGCTAAAGATCAGTTGGACAGCGGCTCGATCAAAGAAAAAGATCTGCTGGATGTGTTCACGTTTATTCTGCGTTATGGAAAACCGCCAACGACGCTGACTGAAAAAGCCCGCTTTGTGTTGAAGTGGAAGGGGAAACCTGAAAAATGGGATGTTTGGGCCGACCGTGTGCAGTTGGCGCAGATTCTGGGTTATATTGCCGAGCAGGTGGCGAAGTCTCCGCAAGTGATGCCGAAGCCTCAACAGTAAGAAATTGTACGATTAGAAAATAAAAAAGGCCTCGGTGATTCACCGGGGCCTTTTTTATTTCGGATGCATCTTTGTTAATTAATCCAGAACCTTGGAAGTGGACACTTGTGCAGCTGTGACGGTGGCATTTTCCAGAATCAAGCCGTTGATGGTTCCATTGCCCAAAGCTGTTGGTAAAGGGCCTGAAAGGTCGGTGTTGGAATCAATGTCGGCGGTTTCTGGAGAATAAATCGTCACATCCCGACGCCACACGTAAACCCGTGTTTTGGTGCCGACATTGTGAACATCAATCACGACGTCCAAGGCTGTGGGGAAGAAAAAGCCGATATTTCCACCAGTGACTGTCTGAACAGAACCATTGACGCCAATCTGCATGCCGACACTGGCACCGTTACGGATAAACTTCACCATAACCCCGGAAGAGGGCGGTAAAACCGTGCTATTGGAATACATCACAGCAGTGACTGTACCCAAGGTGATATTATTCAAGGAAGCTTTAAGGGCCAGTGAGCGACTGCTCAGATTTGGAACAGTGCTTGTGAACGTGATAGACCCCGTGCCGTGAACGGCAGTAGAGTCGGCCTGAGAAAATGAGCCACCTGTGATCGTGTAGCTATCAAGACCAGAAATAGATTCAACTTCGCCAGGCGCACAGCCTGCCGAAGCCAAAACAACTAATATAAAGAGAGACTTTAGAATTGATTTTTCCACATCATAGACTCTACCGGTATCGGTTGTTTAGAGTTATACTTCGCGGAAGGTTTGACATTATAAGGAGTTAAAATGTCACCTTTCACTTCAAAGTATATCAACTGACCGATCGGCATTCCAGTATAAACACGCACAGGCTGTTTTACGGAAATTTCCAGAGTCCAATAGTTGCAGAAACCGACATCACCTTTGCCCGCTGTGGCATGGATGTCGATTCCGAGACGACCTACGCTTGATTTACCTTCTAAAAATGGGACATGCTTCAGAGTCTCAGTGTACTCGAAAGTCACGCCCAAATAGAGAGTGTCCGGCATAAGCACGAAGCCCTCTTCTGGGACTTCGAAGGTGCGAATCTGGTTATGCTTCTTAGCGTCCAGCACTTTATCTTCGTACACAGCCAAGGTTTTACCCAAGTGAACATCGTAAGAGTTCGTACCTAGGCACTCCCGGCGGAAAGGTTCAACCTTGATTGAACCTTGTTCCATGCACTCGAGAATCTGCTGATCCGTAAGAATCATTACTTAGTTTCTCTGTGAACTGTGTGGCGCTTAAGATTTGGATTGTATTTCTTCTTCTCAAGACGGCTTGGAGTCTTAGTTTTGTTCTTAGTCGTAGTGTAACGAGAAACAGGTTTGCCTTCAGCGCGAGCTTCAGTGCACTCAAGAGTGATGATGATTCTTCCTGACTTTTTAGCCATTGCGGTACCCCTTAAATTGAACCGTTTGTATTGCCATGCGTTGTATAGAAAAAATGACAATACCTTTTCAAAGGGGCTCAAGGTATCAAAGGAAATAGGAAACTTCAACAGGCAATTTCGTGTCTAGGAGGAGAATCATGAAGGGTTTTGGACTTTTTTTTAGTTCTTTGCTCATGTTGGCCTGCGCTCATGCCCAAACAAGTGGCATTTTGGCCGGAAACAGCCTTCAACCGGTCTCCCTGGCCGAGGCAGTTCAAAATGTCAGACCAGGCTCTATCGTAGTCATCGGCGAAAATCACGGATTCACAGAACATCAAACTCAGCAGGTCGCCATTATGCAGGCGCTGCGCGATCAGGGACTTGTTGTCTCTGTCGGAATGGAATTTTTTACATATACAGATCAGCCACTCGTGGAAGCCTATCGGCAGGGGACATTATCCGAGCCGGAGTTTCTTCAGCAGATCAAATGGGGCAGCCCTTCTTATAGCTTCTACCGCGATCAGGCAGTTTTTCCGGATCTGACCCAAGGGGCGGCGACCGTCGCTTTGAATGCGCCTCGGTCTTTAACGGGGAAGGTCTCCAAGCAGGGGCTTGCCGCATTGACGCCAGAAGATATGGCGTTGCTGCCTCCGCAGTTTTCTTTGGGACGAGATTCCTACAAGCGTCGCTTCCTTTCTATGATGCCGCATTTGCCAAGCCCCGAGGCGGGTGAGCGTTACTTTGCTGCCCAGTCCATTTGGGACGACACTATGGCGTGGCAGGCGACGGATTTCTTGCGTTCTCATCCAAATCAGGTGCTGGTGATCGTGGTTGGTGACTTCCATGTGCAGTTCGGTGGCGGTCTGCCGGATCGTCTGCGCACTCGCGGGCCGGAGTTTCCGGTCCTGACGTTCTCGCAGGTCAATACTCTGGACCTGACTGAGTCCGAAATTGCCACTGAGATCAAGCCGTCAGAGGTGGATGGCCCTCGTGCCGACATCCTGTGGTTGGCCCCGGCGAAAAGTCCAGGCTTGTAAAGATTCTTTGAGATTCACCCGAGGTTTTCTAGAATAGGGGGATGTAGAGGAGACTCCATCTATGTTCCCCTTGGAAACACGCATCTTGGTTATCGACGACATGCCTTCTATCCGTGATCTGGTTAAGAACACGCTCAAGGCTATGGGCTATAAAAATATTCAGGAAGCGGAAGACGGTGAACAGGGGCTGAAGCTTCTTCTTCAGAATAATACAGCGGGAAGTGCGATTCAGTTGGTGATTTCGGACTGGAACATGCCGAAAATGAAGGGGCTGGAACTTTTAAAACAAGTTCGTGCGACGGCAGAATTTGCCAATCTTCCCTTTGTTCTTCTGACTTCCGAATCCGAGCGCGATCAAGTGACCGAAGCGGTCCTGGCCGGAGTTTCTCAGTATATCGTGAAGCCCTTCTCTGCAAAAATCTTTGAAGACAAACTCAAAGGTGCCTACACCAAACACAATAAATAACTAAAAGGTACTTTTGGTAGCGGTAATGCGTTTAACGCTGTTGCACTACCAAAAGTAAGTCCGTACCATTGAGCCATGACTGTTTCCTATGATGTTTTGGCAAAGAATTTGGCGGCGCAAACCACAGAGCTTCGTAAAAAGCGGGGCCTGACTCAGGCGGCGCTTGCCAAGCTTGCAGGAATTCCGCGTTCGACTTTGGCAAATATGGAAAGCGGCATGGGGAATCCTTCGCTGGTGAATCTGGCCAGTGTCTGTTCAGCTTTGCAGGTGTCTTTTGAAGAACTGCTGGCGACGCCAAGATCTCAGACCCAACTGATTCCTAAAAATGAAATTCCGGCGACGAAGAAAGCCAAAGGCAATGTCGTTGTTTATAAACTTTTGCCGGACCCGATTCCCGGGATGGCCATTGATCGTATGGAGTTCGAAGTGGGAGCGCGTTTGGGGGGAGTGCCGCATTCCGCAGGGACGAAAGAGTATCTGCACTGTGTGCAGGGGGAGCTGACCGTCGTGGTTAGTGGAGAGAGCTTTACGTTAAAAGCCGGGGATGTTCTGGCTTTCCCTGGGGATTCGGCG
This sequence comes from Bdellovibrio bacteriovorus, assembly GCF_041888015.1. Lineage (GTDB taxonomy): Bacteria > Bdellovibrionota > Bdellovibrionia > Bdellovibrionales > Bdellovibrionaceae > Bdellovibrio. Next base: position 2,237,167 of record NZ_CP168968.1, on the reverse strand, counting down.
CACAACTATGTCAATACCGGCTCAGGCCGTGCGATCGGCCTGAGCGTGGTCACGCTGACACCGAAGCTTTAAGCGCGGAAGTTTTTTTCAACGAAAGACCAATTCACGATCTTCCAGAAAGCAGCCAGGAAATTCGGGCGGCTGTTGCGATAATCAATATAGTACGCATGTTCCCACACATCACATGTTAACAGTGCTTTGTGACCTTTGGTCATCGGTGTTTCAGCATTGCTCGTGCTGAGGATTTCTAATTTGCCAGCAGAGTTTTTTACCAGCCAGCCCCAACCAGAGCCGAATTGTTTGACAGAGGCGTCAGCGAACAGCTCTTTGAACTTCTCGATAGAGCCGAAGTCCCGGGTCAAGGCCGCTGCCAATTCACCAGTGGGTTCGCTACCACCTTGCGGGGACAGGCAGTTCCAGAAGAATGTGTGATTCCAGATCTGAGCGGCGTTGTTGAAAACACCTCCAGAACTTTTCATGATGATCTCTTCCAAAGACTTGCCTTCAAACTCAGTTCCGGGAACAAGTTTGTTCAGGTTGTCCACGTAGGTCTTGTGATGTTTGCCGTGATGGTATTCCAAAGTCTCTGCCGACATGTGGGGAACCAAAGCGTCTTGGGCATAGGGAAGGGGAGGAAGTTGAAAGGACATAAGAGTCTCCTTGCTTGTTCAGGTTGAAAATCCAAGCTCAGGATATGGCGGGGACGGTGCGCTGGGAAGATGTCGGTCCTTATATTGGCAAAAGGACGGTATATTGGCGCTGCTGCTGATATATTGTCGTATTTTTCTGCGCTGTAGCCAGAAAAAACAACATGGCACCTTTTTAGGCGGCGGGTTTGAGGGATTTTTCTTTGTGGAATTCGGTGATGTAAGGGATTTCCACGAACAGGGTGCTGCCCTGGCCAAGAGTGGATTCGACCCAAACGCGACCTTGCAGGTCTTCGGCGGCCTTTTTGATGGCATCCATACCCACACCACGGCCCGAGATGTCTGTGACTTGGTCTCGTGTCGAGAACTGGCTGTCGAAGATATGTTGGATGATCTCCTGATCACTTTCCTTGGCGACATCCATGCCTTTTTGCGTGAGCTTTTCACGGATGCGCTCGGGATTGATGCCACCACCATCGTCTTTGATTTGCACCAAAAGGTAAGTTCCCTGGGTGTTGTGCGCCAGATTGAAGGCAACTTCCACATGGCCCTCGGCAGGTTTGCCTTGATCCACGCGCAGGTCCGGCAATTCGATCCCGTGATCTACGGCATTGCGGAAGGCATGCACAAAGGTCGCAAACAGACTGCTGTAAATTTCCGGAATCACCATGATATTGCCATTGGTGATTTTTAGCGGAGAGACCATCTTGTCGATCTGTCCCGCCACATGGGTCATGACATCACCATAAGGTTCGATGAAACGAGCCACTGGTTCCATCGCCAGTTCCAGCAGCAGTTCCTGAGCCACGGCGCCTCCACCGGGAAGACTGCCGACTTTGCGGGCAATGTGATTCAGTTTACTGATGGCAACCTCGATCTGGCGTTCATCGGGAACTCCAGAGCTGCCAAGAATTTCTTTGGTTTGATTCAGGAACTTTTCAAAGTATTCGTCGACCTCGAAGCATTTGCCTCGCAGGGCAATGAAGCCCGGATAAGTCCACGACTCGTTCAGTTCAGCCAAAAGCCCTTCGGCCTGATGACAGGCTTCCGCGACATCTTTGATTGAAAACAGGGCTGCGCCACCCTTCAGGGTGTGCAGATGGCGGAAAAGCTCTTCAGTGTTGTAAGGACCGTCGTCTTTGCTGACTTCCTCACGAATGTGCAGCAGCAAGCCTTGTGCTTCCTGAATGAAGCGATGAATTTCACGCTTGGACTTGATCATGTGAATGATAAGTTTGGCGTGTTCTTTTTCGCGCTCGGCTTGTTTCTGAGCTTCGACCAGTGAAGTGATGTCGGAGGCGACCACAACCACGCCTTCCATTGCGCCTTCATTGCTGCGCAAAGGATGGTACTCCAAAGAGATATTGCGTTCTTTGGTGTGTGGGTAGGTGACCGGGCCCAGACAGGACAGGTCTTCAAATGGCAGCATCTCCATAAACAGGGTCTGCATCCATTTTTTGAAACCTTCGACTTTATTTTCTGGAAGTTTTAATACATCCCAGATCAGTTGGCCATCGGGTTTGCATTCCACGGTGGCTTCACAGGCTTTGGAGGAAACATCCAGAATCTTTCCGTCAGAGTTGAAGATAAAGAATCCCTGACCCAAGCTGTCCAGCAGGGCGGACATGGTCTGATTTAAGCGAGATAATTCACGCGTGCGATCCGCGACCATTTGTTCCAAATTTTTACTGTAATCTTCAAGCTGGGACTTGGCATCTTCCAAGGCCTTGATGACGTCTTCTTTTTGCTCCAGTTCGGCTCTGTACTTCTTTTGCAGACGTTCTTCCAAAGTCACGTCACGCACAAAGACAATCCAGTTTTTATCACCCATGGAATCAAAAATCGGCTGCAAAGTGATTTGCACCTTGCCCTCGTCAGCATGCAGGGCTTTGAAGTTCACTTCCTTATAGGGAGTGGCATCACAAATAGAAAGCAAATTGTCCAGTGCTTCGATCGGCTCGCTGAATTGGAAGAGTTCGTTGAATTTCATCCCTTTTGTGATCTTGCGGATGGACAGTCCGGCGACAATGGCCGCTGTTTCATTGCAATAGACAACCTTTTGTTCTGCATTGAGAACAAAAACAGGCTCCAAAAGGGTGTCAAAAAGAGAGTATTGAATCTTCATTTTACGAACGTCTCATTTCTCTGGTGATAAAGGGTGAACTCGCGTTTTTCCGCCCATTCTGAAAGCTCAACATCACCTTTGGCTTCAGCACGGACGCGCCAGTAGATTTTTCCGAGAGGAACTTTTTCTTTAATCAAATAACGATTGCCCGCCAAAGATTTGGAAATCAACGTGCGGGAGAAGTCCGGCTTGTCGGAAATCTCGATGCGATAAGAAGTCGCACCCTCGACCTTTTTCCATTCCAGCCAGATGAAGGGTTCCATCTCGGTTTGCAGGAAGATCGAGGCATTGTTGAAGGGTTCCATCAGGGCCGGGGCAATCAACGGCGTGCGGAAGGTGTAAAGAACTTCCTGGATATTTGAAAACTCCGTCAGAGGTTTGTTGGCTTCATCCAAGGCCTGCACACGCACGGCATAGTTGCCCGGATCGTTCAGCACCAAAGCACCAGAGCTTGTGGAATATTCCATCTGTTGTGGGTGAGAGAAGTCCTTCGACTTATCCACCTGAACCAGATAGGACTTGGCAAACGGAACGTCGCTCCAGCTGATCGGGGTTTCTTTTGGTCCCGGAGCCTGGCCGACAGCGTTGATTGTTTTTAATGGATTTAAAGTCAGGCCACCAACGCTGACGTCGATGGTGCCAACCTCACTGGGTTCGCTGAGCAGGCCATTGAGGCCCTTGGCAAAGACGCGGTAATAGTGCTTGCCTGGTTTGAACTGAGACCAAGCCACTTGGTTTTGCGTTATCTCGTATTTTTCAGTCTCGGCAAAGCTGACATCTTTGGCAATTTGCAGTTGATAAGCCTTCACCTGCAGCACAGGTTTCCACGCAAGCTTCGGAGCTTCCGGTGAAGCCGGGTTGCGGTCCTGACCTGTCGGAGCCTTGAAGTCCACCTTCTTGGTCACAAGCACCGGACGATTTGGGCGCTCTTCTTTATGCGCGGCCAGATTCAGGGTGAAGGACACGGGCTCAGACCAAGGCGAAAGATTTTTGTTTTCCGTTTGACCTTGAACACGCACCCAGTAAGTTCCGCTGGACAGGCGAGGAGTCAGTGCCGCCAAAGTGGCCGTTTGACCTTCTTTCAGAACAGTTTGGAATTCCGGGTCCTGAGAAATCTGCCAGGTGAAGTTTTTCAGTTGAGCCGAAGCTTTCCACTGAACTTCCGTGCTGGTGGCAAGTTCTTCCTGAGGTTTGACTTTCAGTTCCAGATTGATTTGGGCGGCTGGCAAAGGTGTGGTGATTTCCGGTCCCGCCAAGTGAGAGATGTTCATGCGATGCGGAGCCGATGTAATGCCTGCTTCGCCATTGCGATCAAAGGTTTTTACACGCCAGAAGTAAGGACCTGGCTGCAAAGGTTCCGTCACAGCAGCATGCTGTTCATTGGTGGTTTTGGATAGGGCCACGGAACTGAAGTCTTCCGTTGGAGAGATTTCCATTTCATAGCGCGCGATATCGCCTTTGCCATACCATTCAAAAGGCAGTGGATCATCAGGATTGATACGCAGCCAGTTGATATTGTCAGCGGTTTTAAGCACTAACTGCGGTTTTTCCACAGGCTTGATGTCGCCATCTTTTTTTACCGCCACAACTGCGTTTTTTGGCAATTCTTTGACGGCTTGGTTTTTCTTATCGATGTATTTTATGTCACCGGAAAGCAGCTTTAAATCAACCGTGCCGCTGTGGGCTTTGTTGAATCTGATTTTAGGCTTTTCCTGGGTGTTCGTTGGCGTACTTTCCAGTTTGAATTCTTCTTGGCCGGAAGTGATCGTCAGGGAGGCACCTTGAGCCAGTTCCCCGGTCAAGTTACCGTAACGCAGATCCAGATTCATCTGGCCGTTTTTAAGGTTCAGTGTGATTAAAGAATTCGGTTCGATGCGAATTTGTGTTCCGTCCTGAAGTTGGATAGTGGCTTCTGAACGATCGCCCGTGAAGATAGAGTCGTTCTGATAGACACTGTCCTGTCTGGAGGCGGGCAGCCAGCTGAAGGTGTCCAGATTTTTACGGCGCACGTCGTTTTGTGAAATCGCCACGGCACCAATAAGTTCTAATTCACTGTTGTTGGCTTTTGGGAATAGCAATGAGTCGTCGTACAAGAAGTACGAGAAGACCATGAGCACAAGCAGGGCTCCGGTGAAAATCATTTTTTCTGTTCGTCCAAAACGCGACATAAGACTCCTGCTCAAAGCTTATCGGTCGGAAAAGACAAGAGATTTACGGACCTTGGGCTAAGTTATATGAGATTTTGTTTTCGGACCCTTTGTGAAAGGGCATAATGAACTCGTGAAAAAACGTGGATTATCAATAAGATACAAAATTCTTTTGCTCCTCACTTCACTGCCTTTAATTACACTGACTGTGTATTTAATCCTGGCTTTGCGAATCTTTGAAGAAGACAAGATCGCCTACGTCTTTGATTCTTCCAGCAGAATGTCAGGAACCATGGCGGCTCAAATTAAGACACAGCTTAATGGTGTGTTGGGAACGACCAAGCCGATCTTTCAGGATTATCTAAGTCAGCAAAAGTTTTCCTCTGTCGGAGAATCCATTTTTCAGAATGAATTTAATCTGGAAGCACTCGTGGTTTTCAAACCATCGGCCACAGGCAGTTATGAAAAATCTGCGATTCTGGAAAAAGTTCCTGATCAAACCGCCGGTGTTCTGGCTCAGCTGCAAAGCCAGATGCCGTCCTACTTTGCGGAAGTGGAAGCTTCCCGTCGAGTGGTGAAGGTTCCTTTCAGTGATGATCGTGTTTTTATTCTGGAAAAAGTCAGTGACGAAACCAACACCCGCAATACAGTGTTTTTGGTCATTGTTAAAATGAGTGAGGCTTCCGAGATGTTCCGTGCGGCAATGTCTCAGAAACTTTATTTGATCTCGACGGATGGAACTATTCTGTTTGGGCCGGATGGGACTCCGGGACAGAAGCTGCAAGGCACCGTCAGTCCCCAGTTCTTAGCCCACGCCAACAAACAAATCGCTCAAGGAGCTGAAACCGACCAAGGAGCTGATGGTAAAGAGCTTTTGGTTTCATACTCGCGAGCGGGCTTTGGTGATCTGATCGTTGTAACGACCGTGGAAAAAGAAAAAGCTCTGGGGGCGGTTCAGATTTTGATCAGGAAATCTTTGATCTTCTTCGGACTTCTGATTTCCGTCACGGTGATCCTGAGCCTGTTTGCCTCCAGTGGTCTTACTCAGGCGTTGACCCAGCTTTTTGATGCGACCAAGAAGGTGGCCGAAGGGGATTTCAATATTCGTGTGGATGTGAAGTCCAACGACGAAGTCGGAAGTCTGGCTGATAATTTCAATATCATGGCGGCGGAAGTGTCGCGTTTGCTGGATCAGACCGCTGAAAAAGCGCGTATGGAATCCGAGTTGCAAACCGCGAAAACTGTGCAGGAAACCCTGTTCCCGGAAACGCAGGCCAAGATCGGTCCTTTGGCAATTGCAGGTTACTATGAGCCGGCCAGTGAGTGCGGTGGGGACTGGTGGCATTACTGTCAGATCGGCAACAAGATCTTCCTGTGGATCGGGGATGCGACAGGGCACGGGGCCCCAGCAGCGTTGATCACCAGTGCGGCGAAATCGGCATCCACGATCATTGAAAGACTGAATATCACTCCGGCCAAAGCGCTGGAGCTGCTGAATCGATCCATCTATGATGTTTCCAAAGGGCGCATCATGATGACGTTCTTCCTGGCATCTTTCGATCTGGAAACCGGAGAACTGGCCTATTGCAATGCTTCGCACGAAGCTCCGTTCCTGATGAAGAAAGGTGAGGGGGCCTTAAAGAAAAAAGATCTGATACCTCTGAATGAAGTGAATAATCCCAGATTGGGGCAGGCTCGTGATTCGGTTTATGAGCAGACAACCATTCAGGTTGAAACAGGGGATCTTGTTTTCTTTTATACGGACGGAATTCCTGATATTCAGGATCCTGCAAAGGCGGCGTGGGGCGAGCGTGAATTTATTAAAGCTCTGATTGCGGCGAATAAGGATTTCCCGGGCGTCAACGAGTCTGTCGAACGATTTGCTCACAGCTTCCAAGCCCATCGTCAAGGCGCGCCCTTAATCGATGACGTCACGTTTTTTGTAGTTAAAAATGAAGGTCTTAGTTAAAATTGGTATCTGAACGAGGAGATTGAACATTATGGGTAAACTCGATGTAAAAATGAACAAAGCCGCCGATAAGCTGACTGTCCAAATGGCAGGAACCATCGATGAGGATGTTGATTTTTCTCAGTTCGGCCTTGGCGGCAATCCACAGATTGAAGTGGAGCTGAGCGGACTGAAAAGCATCAACTCTTGCGGTATCCGTGAATGGATCAAATGGATGGGCACTGCCGGTCCGGCGCAGATCAGTTTTAGCAATTGCCCCAAGGTGATTGTGGATCAGATCAACATGGTGGATGGATTTCTGCCTGCAACAGGCAAAGTGGCTTCTTTCTTTGTCCCTTATTATAATGATGATTCCGGCTCTGAAAAGAACGTCCTGTTCCGTTATGGGACAGAGTTCAGTGAGGGTGGGGTGAACCCTCCTGCATCCGTGAAGGATGAAGAAGGCAACGAGATGGAGATGGATGTCATTGAATCAAAGTACTTTAAGTTCCTGAAAAAATAGAAAGCAGTCGACGAAAGTCCAGTTCTAAGGGCGGGTACTGAACAACAGTCCCGCTTTTTGCTTTTTGTTCTAAATTGAACCTAAGAGTGAGCCGAAAAGGAAACGTGGAGCAAGGAAAATCAAAAATCCTTATTTTGGAAGATGACGAGACGGTCAGGAACTCTTTGAAAGAGATTCTGAGCCGTGCAGGTCATTCCGTCTTCGCCGCCAGTCGGCCGGATGAAGCCAATGGGATTTTGGCTAGCAATAGCGATCTTGAATTCTTGTTCTGTGATTGCCTTCTGCCTCAGATGACGGGCCTTGATTTTATCAAGCAGGCTCGCGCCAACTATCCCAACGCCAAATTCAAAGTGGTTTTGATGAGTGGTATTTACACGGATAAATCATTTATCCAGGAAGCCACTCAAAGCACTCAGGCTGTGGCCTTCATGAAAAAGCCCTTCGATATGGAGCAGGTGCTTAAAATCGTGAAGAAGGAAGAGGCTCCTCGTCGTGAGGAAGCCACCGCTCGGAAAAAGCTTTATCAGATGTTTGCCAATCCAACGGTGACCAACCGTCAGAAGCGCAAAGTCATCGAGTCCATTGAAGAAGTCAGCGGTTTTGACCTGCCATTCTTGTATTCTCTTTTGGTGGAAACCAAAAGCAGCGGTTACTTGAATATCTATAACGCCGACGGTTCTGTTTCCGGTATTTCCTTCTGCAATGGTAATATCGTGGGTGTGGACGTGGATGATCGCACCACCTTCCTGGGTGAGATGCTGATTCAAAGCGGCTACGCAACCCCGAAGGATGTTCAGGAAGCCTTGCGCGACAAGAACAACCGTAAAATCGGGAACTATCTGATTCAAAACAATCAGCTAAGTCCTCATGCCTTTGATTTAATCCTGATGGAACAAATGAATATCCGTCTGGTACGCACGATTGTGGATCAAAAGATCCGGGTGAACTTTGCCTCTGCGGAAGTAGAGATGAGCAATCCCAGCATCGATGCTGATACTTTATCCTATTATCTGCATGACTGGATTGCCTCTAAGATCTCGGTCAATTGGCTGAAGTCCCTTTATGTGATGTGGGCGGGTAATATCATTGTGAAAAGTCCGACCTTCCGGGATGACCATCCGGCTTTGACCATGTCTTTGGTGAAGTCTTTAGAAGGTCTTACAGTCAAATTGAACAATCAAATCACGCTGACTCAGCTTCTGGAAATCAAAGGCTACAGCGAGGTGGCGGTTTATAAAGCCATTCATTTCCTTTTGACCAAAGGACTTGTGGTCTTTGCTCAGCGTGCGGCGTTCTCCAATCCGGTAGAACAGCTTAAGGTTATTCGTAAGATCCACGCAGAGCTGGAACACAAGAACTCCTACGAGATCGTGGCCTACATGGAAACGGGAACTGGTGGGGGATCTGCGGAATCCATTCTGTCTGACTTTATGAGTCTGTTGGGGGATGAACCCTCCGACAGTTCTTCTGAGATCTATTCCTACTGGCACAAGGTGCGCGCTCTGGCTGAAGAGGCAATTAATGCCTCCAAAGACAGTAATAAGATTGATCAGTTCCGTCAGGCCAGCCAACGTTCTGAAGCTGAAGCCAAATTGAAAGCCACTTCTTTAATGGAAGAAGTGAAGAAGGCCCTGCAATACACTCAATATGCCAAGGCTTTGGAAGTATTGAGTGAGGTGGCGACACTCAATCCACAAATGCACCAGCTTCACTTGTACAGCGCCTGGGCCAAGCTGGGCTCTGTTGATATGGCCAAGAAGCAGTTTGTCCTTAAAGAAGTGGAACTGGAGCTTTTGCAGGTTCCACCTGACGAACGTTACGATCCGCTCTTCCCATTCGTCATCGGTCTATTCAATAAAACCAAAGGCGACGTTGTCGCTGCCCGCAAGTCTTTCGAGAAGAGCGTGGCCTTGGATCCTTCCTTTATTCCTGCGCGACGTGAGATCTCGATGCTGGGCTCTCAGAATAAAAAGCAGGATGTCTTCAATATGGACCTAAAGCAAGCCATATCGGGTTTCTTCAAAAAGCGATGAAAACGGCCCATTCGGCTGAACCGTTTTGATCGCTTTTTTCTCTTCGAGGGTTTTTGTGCCAAGAGCTGATTCCTCAGAGGGGATTGATCAAATTTTTTACGAAAAATTGGACATTTGAAAAGTGTTTTTTAAAGTGTCGAACTGTTAGGGAGTCGACTTAATCATATTGACCCGATTGTGTTAAATGGATGGAGATTTCTGCTTGTGCTTGTCAACATTATTGGTAAGCAAGCAAGGAGTCGCCGATGAACTACGGAAGAATCTTACTGCCCCTGGGTTTACTGGTTCTAGCAGGATGTCAGAAAAATTCGTTAGGTGAAGGTTCAGATACGATGGAAGCCGCTTCCTACTGTGCAGGGACAGTTTCCAAATCAACTTCGGATGAGTTGGTGATCGTCGGCGAGTCTGCGGCTGATGCCGGTACTCAGGTTAACTACTCCTTAAATCAGGCTGGAAATTGCATCAATAGTCAGAACGTCACTTGGAAGGCCGCGGGTGCCAACAGTCTTCGTTCAAATTCTTCAGGATTGACCTCAGTCTTTAAACGGGCCGGGACCTATGTGGTGACAGCTCAGGAAAAGACCACGGATTCTTCCTCCAGTGTGCAGCTGGCCTCTATGGTCACAACGGTTGTTAAGGAAGAACTGAAAGTGGCAGGGCCGCAGGCGGGATTCGTATATAATCCACTTCGTTTTGAATTGATTGTGCCATCTGATGTTACGGTGCAGACAGTGTCCTGGGACTTTGGTGACGGTTCAGCTCCGGCGACTTCTCACGCAGTGGAGCATGCCTTTTCCAATGAAGGCACTTATCAAGTGAAAGTCACTGTGACTCAAGCTGACGGCAAAGTCAGCAGTCTGAATCACCGGGTGAATGTTCTTATGTATATGGACGGGGCTTCTTGCGTTGAGCAGTTGGCAATCTCGGGCGCCAGTGAGGCGAAGGTGAAGGTTTCAACAGCAATGCACGTCTTCCTGCCTTCTTGTCTGGTTGACAAGGTGGGTGCAGTTCGTTGGAACTTTGGCGATGGTGGCACGGCCTCTAATCAATCGGTGACTCATGCTTATATGGCTGTGGGGAACTATCATGTGACGGCGACTCTTTATTTGGGTACCAGTCAGGAACCTTGGGTGACCTTGGACCACGATATCCGCGTGATCGAGGATCTTGTTATTGATCCGGAACCGGAAGTTCCTGTGGATCCGATGGCTTGTACGGTACAAGGGGCAACCCGTGAATCCCAGGGCGAGCTTTCTTCTGAAGAAGTGGCCTGCGGTCTGAATGGTAAAAAGACAGTTTCTTATCGCGAGCGCATCAAGGAAGAATGTAAACTTGTGGTGGAAAAACTGACTTGGGTTGAAGTTTCCCGCAACAAAGAAGTGACAAATGAAGGGGAATGCCAAGGACAGTCCTGTCAACTTCCGGATGGCAGCTTGTTGCCGGATGGTGGCAGCAAGGTGATGTACTCCACTTCCACTCCGGTGAACTCTTGTTCTTCCGTCAGTGAAACTCGTACATGTAACAATGGTGTTTTATCCGGTTCCGCGACTCATACGCAAGTTACTTGTCATGAAGGTTGCGGTAACTTTGGCTCTCACGGCACTGTGAAAACGGGTGTGGTGACTGGCGAAGTGAAAGTTCCATTGAAATGTTCCTTCGGCGAAGAAGGGTTCTTTGATCTCTATACTGAGATTTCGGACCAAACTTGTACTGACGGCAGCATCGTGAGCTCAAATACTCGTCAAGGCACCATGACAGAAGCCGGTAAATGTCCGGTCTATAAATACGTTTCAACTGAAGAATTCACAGCTTGTACGGCGGATTGTGGTGGTAAACAGAATCGCATCTTTATCTGTGTGGACGATAAAGGTACGAAAGTGGATAACATTCGTTGTGCGGACCAGGTCATGCCAGTGGAAGAGCGTCTGTGTGACGCCAATCCAGAGGCTGTGCGCAGTCAAAGTTCTGCGACCACTTTGGAAGAAGCTAACAGTTCTTCCAAATGTCCAGCCAATCAGATTGGTGTGATTGTGAAAACTCGTGAGGTCGTGACAACAAAAACATTTGCTTGTATCGACCATTCCGTTCAGTTGGAAAGTGAAGTGGCGGTGCCTGGTGCTTGGGTTGAAGAGAAATACTGCCGTGACTATGTGGCGCGTCGTTGTTCACATGACAGCTTGAGCAACACGGAAGCTAAAGGTCGCTATGACTGGATGGTGAAGTGTCAGGATCAGTTGCCGGTGATCAAGGAATTCCTGGCAAGCTTTGCGGATGTGACAGTTTCTGTGGGTGGCAAAAAAGTCGGTTTGGGATCTGCGGGTCAGGAGCTGTATGCGACCTTTATGGATCGCGCTTACAATCCTGAAAAAGCCTGGATTGCTCCGAAGAAGGCTAATGCCGCTTGTACAATGCCAGCAACAGCTTATGTGGCGACGGTCTGCGTATCTTCTTGTGCGACACCAGAACAGCAGATCCTGGCTGAAGATGTTGTCAGTAAGAAGTTGAAATACATGTCCTTCATTGATGCCTTTACTCAGCAGACAGCCAATGTTGGAACTATGCAATCCGCAGATTCCTTGAATAAAAATGCGGTTGTGAAAACAAAAGTGGACCAGTGGGTATCAGAGCTGGTGGATGGAAATCACGAGATTCTGGTGTTCAAAATGAAGTCCGGTCGTGAGTTGCGTGTGACCAAGAATCACCCGATCCTGGACAAGGATGGTTCTATGAAGGTGGCCGAGGAGTTCAAAGTCGGTGAAGCGCTTGTGCAAAGTGGCGGCACTCTGGATCCGATCGTGTCCATCAACGAGATCAGCTACTTCGGTAAGGTGTACAATGTCTTCGTACAGTCCAATGCGCCTCACAAGAACGTGGTTCTGATCAATGGCTATCTGAACGGTTCCGCATTCTTCCAGAATGCCGGAGCGAAAGAGATGAACAGAACGATCTTCCGTAACAACATGACTCGCGGAGTGTTTGGCAAATGAGAATGAGAACGCTGGTTATCCTGTCTGTGTCCCTGACGTGTGTTGGTATCGGCTTGAGCCTGTACTTGAAATCACAAAAGTCTCATGAATCGGAGTCCCAGATGACTCCGGTTCGTGAAGAGGCGCCGGCAGTAAATCCGATTGCAAATGAAAAAGAACAAGCTGTGGCCGCGGGAGCAATACAAATTCCTGCGGCAAGCTCTGTAGCCCCAGAGGTCGCTGCGCTCTGGAAAGACTATAAATACACACATGACCTGCAGAAGTATGCGGATCTTGGTAAAAAGGCCATTCTGCTGGAACCGGATAAACTGGTAAAGCGCCGCTTGCTGAAGGACGAAAACTTCCTGCGCAGTCTGGAAGCTTTGGTCAAAACAGCCCCCGTGGATGAACAATCTCAATCCATGCAGAACTCGGCCCTGGATTTTATATTTGAATCCTTGAATACAGATATGCGCCAGGTGGCTATTGAAATTCTTAAGAATGTCGTGGCAGATCCGACGGTGGAAAATACGGGAGTGAATGAAATGGATCGAAAAGTCCTGGCTGGAGTCAAAGCCGAAGCACTGTATCAGTGGTCGGCCGTGGACCCGTCGGCAGAAAGAAGTATCAACGGTCTTTTGCCCGGGCCGGTCAGCGAGAAAATTTGGGTTAACGTCAAAAAGCAGCAGGAAAGCAATCTTGGTGAATCCGCGATGCTGCAGGCATCACAGCAGTAATCCCTATCGAACTCCTGCTGGTGTATCCGTTTTGGTCGCGGCAGGTGATGGTGTCCCTTGAGCTGATTTCAATTTGAGTCCTTTGATTTTTTCAACAACAGCCTGACCCCATTTGGCCGAGTCATTCGGTCCATAATGAATCCCATCAGATTTTCCAGACGGATACTGAGTCAGTTTTGTCGAATCGATAAAGTGGCATTGATTTTTTTCTGCCAATGCCTTGATGGTTTCCACCCCACTTTGCAGATTCTTGCTAAAGGGTGCTTTTGCCAGATCTGGCGGTCCGACCCACACGCATTCAGAACCCTGAGCGCGGATAGCCTTCATCATGCTTTCGATATGTTTTTTCTCAGAAGAGATATTCCCAGGGCTTGCCAGAATGTTGGTGCCCAGAGTGATGACTGTCAGTTGGGGACGCAGGTTTCTTAGTTCGCTATTGAAAGAGGGGAGTTTGTGGCTTTTCACCCGGGTTTCACGATCAGCGGCACTTTTTTTCCAGAAACCACAGTTGGTGGATTTGAAGTTGGCCGTCGTGGTCGTCCAAGTGGATGGAGATGATCCGCAGCTTGAATAAGAGGTCACTTGCTTGGCACTGGTGCGGAAGTGAGCATCCAGAACTTCGCCATATTTTCCATAGGCATGGGAGTCACCCAGCAGCAGGACGCGGTCCAGAGACTTTTCCGGAGCTGCTTGCGCTGTATTAAAGAACAGAAGACCAAGGATCAAAAAGCTTTTCACTGGGGACATCATTTTAAAACTTCCAGAACAAGCTTGTGCCGACGCCGATCTGCATTTCTTCCTTGGCGGCAGCGGGATCGAATTTGTAATCATTCAGATCCAGTCCGTAGCGCCAGAACCACTCATTGGAGAGTTGAACATAAGCCTGTGCTTTAAGAGTGTAAGCAGATTTGATTTTAAAATCACTGCCGGAAGAACCCGCGTAGTACTGCAGCTTTAACTCGGACCAGTCCATCATGGAGCGTAACCAACGGTGAGGTTTGTTGATCATAAAGGCACCCAGTCCAAACGCTGTGGCGCTGGCACTTTCACCTTGGATCATCTGAAGCGGCACGGACAGTCCCCAAGAGGCATCAACCAAATTAAAGCCCTCATGGGCGCGCCATAAAAGCTCTACGGTGGTCAGGTCCGCTTTTGCATAATCATCTTTTTCGATCAGTTGCTGCTGACGTTCAATCGCCAGACCCCAGTGGAAACGGGACCAGTCGGCATTGATCCACAGGAAGTTTTCAATCCACCATTGGAACTCCACTGTGCCATAGGCAACCCCGGAGGGGGTTTGATAACGGCCGCCCAAGCCCAGTCCGAAGGGCTGCCCGCGGAAGACGTCATTGCCGACAACAAAATTGTGTCCATCTGCCGAAACGTTCAGATAGCGGCGATTCTCTACGCCCGCAGGGATGTCCTGAACAGTCCAGACGAACTGATTTTTCTTCGACATCTCCAGGCGAGCTTCCTTGTCACTCTCGGGAACTTTGACGGCGATTCCGGCGGGTGCAATGCCTGTAAAGCTCAAGGAAGAAGAATAAGTGCGTACCGCTGAACGGGCAGAAAGATAAGGGCGATTTTTTTCGCGAGGCAGTTGCCCCCGGATGTAGAATTCCTGTCTCATCGGAATATCGCCGTCACCTTTCAGGAACAAGACCGGGCGGGATTTAGGCAATGAGATCTGCCATTCAGTGTCCGAGATTTTTTTGACCTTCTTTTCGTCCACGGGTTCCGCACCCGAAGCTGTCAGGATCAGGCGCTCGCCATCATCAGAAACCACTGCATCTTTGAAATCTACATCCTTTTTGCGTGTTTCGATTTCAAGGAAGGCCCCACTGCGGGTGGCGGCACGGAAGGCGACATTTTCACTGCGATCATTCAGGTAAATGATCCCTTGGTTGCCCACGACTTTGCCGTTGATTTCAATCTGGGCTGGTTTTTTAGTGCTGGAACGGGCTTTGACCGTCATCTGACCTTGTTGAGAGCTCAGGTACAGTTCGTTGGAACACAAGTACAAACGCGTTTCTTCGCTTTCACGGTAAATGCAGAAAACCATGAACGGCAGGTACTTCATGTCATCGACCAAACTGGTTTCCACTTCTTCGACAACGAAGTCCGCTTTTTCTGAGCGCAGACCTTCTTCGTCGTTGGTGGTGTTTTCCGCGGAGATCTTGACGTTGTCTCTATTCAAGGCGGCATTGAAGATGGCTTTGCCGGAATTGTTTTTGATCGCCAGTTCGCCTTCTTTAATCAGGCCAGCAGGCCAGGTGAAGCGGATGCGGTAGGAGCCTTTTTTGGCCGGGGAGGGTTCGATTTGGAACGTGACCTCGGTAGTGTCGATCAGAATATCACCGACCTTCAGGCGATCTTCGTCCATTAAGGTGTACTCAAAACGCTGCGGCAAAACCTGAAGGTTGTTTTTGTCAGCCTGGAAATAAAGAGGCTTTAATTTGGCGGAGCGGGTTTGTGCCCATGACGGGGAAACAGAGAGCAGGCAAAGCAGAGAGAGCAAAAACAATCTCATTACAAAAGCTCCTTTTTAATTTCTTCCGCACTTTTATGCGCCATGATCGCACGGATCACCGCCAGCGAAGTTGTCATCTTGGACAGGAAATCTTCGTTGTGGGAGATAACCACACGGCGGGGGTGTCCGCTCCATGCGTCTTTGATACGGCTATTCAGATCCCAGGCTTCCTGGAAGGTTTCGGTGCGAATGGGGTTGGAGGCGTCGTAGTAGTCCGCTGAAGCCGTGTCGAGATGGATCACCCAGTCGTAGCGCGCCAGCTCTTTTTCTTTGGTGGTGCTCAGAGCGGTGAAGAAATCCACCGGTGCGGAGCTGGGCCAGTAGGCGGCACTGTCCAGAGAACCACGGTCGCACACAATCAGGTTTTTCTGACTGACGTAAGAAATCATCGCTTCCAGTTCAAACTGAGTGGCATAAATGGCCCGTTGGGCATGGACCACAGTTTGTGGATCTTTGTAGCGGGGAAAACCACCGCGGTACAAAATACTGGCAGCTTCAGGGACGATAGCACAGCGTTGGCCGAGCTCTTTTTTGAGAGCTTCGATAAGTGTTGTTTTTCCCCCTGACGGGCCTCCGGTGATCGCGACTTTGACTGATGAATCCATTTCTCTATGGTCCTCAATAACCCGGCAGGAGGTCAAAACAAAAAACGGGTTCAGAGCATGTAACGCAGCCTGAAGGCAATTTTGTAAAGGATTCTTGTAAACCAGGATGGGGCGGAAAAGTCTTTTTCTGAGACGGCTTTAGAGTGAGAGATATCCTGCTGCCATTGCTGGAGCATGCTCTGCAGGCTGTGACTGTCATTCAGAATGGCTTCGACCTCAAGATCATGCAGGATGCTGCGATGATTGAGATTGAAAGAGCCGATAAAGACCTCGTCATCGATAATCATGGTTTTGGCATGCAGGATGGACCTCTGATATTCAAAGATCGGAATTCGTCGCTGCAATAAAAAACGCACTATATAGAATGCGGCCCATTTCACCAAAGGGACATCGGATTTTCCGGGAATCAGCAGTTGCACATCGACTCCACGGCGGGCGGCTTTCATCAGGGCCCGTAGCAGTGATCTTCGTGGCAGAAAATAGGCCGTGGTCAGGTAAATGCGTGACTGCGCCTGAGTCAGGCGGCGAAGCAGGTCGCGATACAATTTGCGACGCAGACGCTGAGTGGTGTTTAAGCGCAGGACTTCCCGCGCCGGGTCCTCGTTCAGCTTCCAGCGGCCAACCCAGCCGAGCAGGCCTTTCATGAAGGTGCGCAGATAAGATATTTGGAAGGCCAGTACCAGGCGTTTGACAGGCGCACCCTCCACCCAAACGCCGGTGTCACGCCAAGCTTCATCGCCAACAAAGCTTGCACAGTGGACTTGCGTGAAGTTCAAACTGCCAAGATAGGCACGGGTTTCATCGATGATTGTAATTTTGCGATGGGTTCGGCGATTCACACGGCGAAACAGCAAAGAGCCTCGCAAGGAATACTTCAGAACAAATTGGTGAGCCCACAGTAAAGGATAAGGGAGTGGGTGAAAAACCCGCAGCTCCAGACCGGTTTCGGTGCAGAAGCGATCCAGAAATGGAATGGATGTATAGGAGCCAAAACCATCCACCACCAGCTTGACGGTGCAACCTCGCTCCCGGGCGTTTTTCAATTCTGCAAGGATGGTCTTGGTCAGTTTGTCTTCTGTAAAGATATAGGATTCAATGGTGACGCTACGACGAGCCTGTCTTATATCTTGGATGAGACTATGGAAGTAGTCGTCACCGTTATAGAATATTTCAGATTGGCTCCATGACTCCATATGTCGATTGTTCAATAATTTATTAAAAAAGTCGACAGCAAAGCGGGGGGAAGGGCACACTCACTTTATGGTATTAAGCAACATAAAGAATCTGAAGAGAGTTCTGGCGGGTGGTCTTTTGACTTTGGGGTTCTGCGGAGCAACATGGGCTCAGGCGGCACTTCCTTCTTCTAAAACAACCGTGATCTATTTTGGACAAAATAAGGCCGAAGACTTTGAGTTGAAGATAAAGCCTGTTTTTGCTGACTTTGTGAAGTCCTGCAAGGGCTGTGAAATTCTGAACTATACGCCTTATACAAAAAATGGCGATGTGGACATGGAGTCCCTGCAAGAGCGCGTGGAGTCTTTGCCAGACAGTACCAGCTTTGTGTTTTTTGATTTTAACATGAAGGCCAACGACACCAATAAAGAACTGGTGGATGTTCTGAATAAAAAAGCAGATTCAGGCATGGTGATTGTTGGTGCTGCCGGAGGACCTCGTGCCTCTGAGGCGTCCAGTCCATTGAGCCGTACGATCTTGGGGCAGATTCATGGAGCTTTAATCATTGGTGAGTTGGGTGAAAGAGACCGCTTGTTCCCGGTGATTGGATTCTATGGGCCGGAGATGCTAACAGCTTTGCGCGCACCACGAGATTTGGTGGGGCAAGGTTACAGCCCGTTGATCTTTACTGCGAATCTGGCCAGTAATTGGCAGAAGCGTTCTTCTTCTGAATGGGTTGAACACTTCCGCATGAAGAAAATGAAAACCCGCAAGTTGTGGTTGGATTTGGGTGATTTGTTCTAAAAATTAGCGTCCTGGAAACAGGACCACACGATCCCGGAATTCTGCCGGGATTTTTTGTTTCAGGAGGTGTAAAGCCTCCCTGTCCGAATATCTGCTGGAAGCATGAATTAAAACAATCTGTTCGCTCTCGATATCTTTCAGACGTGGGACGATTTCGTCAATGTGGGTGTGTCCCCAAGTACGCGCATGTTCAATGCTTTTTTTCTCGTCCAGATAAGTGGCTTCCAAAAATAAGATTTTAGAATGGCGAATCCACGGGCGGGAATCCAGGAACTCAATTTGAGTGTCTCCTGTAAAGCTGACCACTGGGATATGAGTTGTTTCATTGACCTCAATGCCTTTGCGGCGCAGATCCACGATTTCTTCCTGGGTATAACCCAAGTACTCTTTCTTCAGTTTTTTATGGATCTCAAACAGAGTGTAACCATAGGACTCGATGCGATGAGTGGTCGGGAAGACCTTGATATAGCACTGGGCGTTCAGGGGAATCTCATCATCCGCCTGAACGGGAACGAATTCATAGTTGTACTGATGGCCTTCGATCTTTTCCCAGATCTTCATGATCTGATCCAAGGGCTCCACTAAAGACCCCGGCATATAGAACTTGCCTGGGGGCTGAGAGGTCATTGCCTTTTGCGAGATGATGTAAGGAATCCCAGCCGCATGATCTAGATGGCCGTGAGAGATAAAGAACTGCTTTAAGTTTAAAAGAAACGGATAGCCTTGAGCCACATCAAAGCTCAAAGAGAGTTCGGGCATGGCAATCGCTGTGCGAATGCCCGACAGCGACAGGCCATGGAATTTATACTTTTGATAATTCCAACTCTCTCCGGCTTGAACTGACATAGCTACATGCAGCGCGCCACGATATCGTGGCCGATCCAGGCAACAGGATTCTTCGGCTTCCAAGAGTCATGAAGCATGACATAGCCACAGGACTTAAAGACCACTTCGCTCAAGATGGCCGTGATCAGATTTTTGGAATCTTTGTGCATGTCGAAAAGCTTATCCGAGCAGGCCAGCATAGTTTCCATTTGATCCAGGCGGGAATGTTGAGGCCACTGCTCAAACTTACAGAACTCCAAAGTCAAATCGCTGGTCATATAGTCGTTGATCAGTGTGATGATTTGTTCAAGTGTGACATCATCTTTGAGAAGGTCCTTGCAGGCGTTCAAAACCTGCTCAGCATGTTTCTTGTCTCCGGCGTCTTTTTGAATAGCTGCAAGCAGAGGGTAAAGTGGTACTTCAACACCTTGGAAGACGTTGCTGGAGTTCGTCAGGATTTCCGGGCAGTTGTAAACGCAGCAGTTGATGCCCTGTTTTGCGAATTTTTCAGAGTGCTGTTCCAAAGCCATTTTCGCCCAGCCTTGGAAGTAGCAAGTGTAAGTTTGCCATTTGTACTCGCCACGGATCATGATTTCGGTGCCGTGATAGCCGTACGCCGTGTAAGAAACGTGGCCGCCTTGAGCTTCAAGTTTTTGGCGAAGGGGTGTGGAAAGCTCAACCAGATGGCGGAAGGTTTCAGCAGTCACTTCCTTAAAGCTTGTCAGGCAAAGCTGACCGATTTGTGAATCCATCAGGGTCTTGGAGGAAATATGGCGATCGCCAGTTCCTTTGCAAACGCGATTTAGAATCGGCATCAGGATTTTGGTGCGTGGAACGCCACCGGCCATCAAGTGCGCGAACAGAACATTGGCGCCTGTCGGGATGTGTTTTTCCAGCTCTTTGAGGAATAGGTCGGTGTTTTTTCTGAATCTGGTAATGCCATTTTGCTGAGACTCTTCAATAGAGGCCCAGTTCAAGTTGACCTGGTCCCATTCTCCAATTTTGATACCTTCAAGTTGGGCGCAGGGAGTGACACCTTTGGAGTCTGGCTCCATATCGAAGCCTGCTTCAAGGGGAATATTGATAAATGGTGCCGGGATGTTTGCAGATTCTTCAGCAGTCAAAGGGCGCAGGCTTCCGTCTTTTTCACGGCGGCCCACAGTGGCGCGAACGATTGTCATGCCACGGCGTTCAGCTTCTTCAACCAAACCGTTGGCGTATCCGCGCGTGAAAAGCTCGCCGAACAAAACAAGGACATCGCCTTTTTTGTAGGGGCTCAAAGCCGGTTTTTCATGAAGAGGGAACAGTTGCGTCATAAATACCTCACAATATAAGCAGACATACTTGTCCGACCCCCAGGATGGGTCAAGTTTAGCTGCGTTGCTTCGTCGGCAGCTGATGGCAAGTAGGCCTTGGTCCTCGCACCTTGTAAAAACGAAGACCCCGAGGTACAAATTAAGTGCTTCAGGAGGATGCGGTGCGAGTTGTAAGTATGGTTCCGTCGTGGACCGAAACACTATTAAAAGCGGGGGTGCAGGTTGTTGGCCGCACGCGCTTTTGCATTCATCCACCTAAAATGATCACCAATATTCCTATTGTTGGCGGCACGAAGGAAGTGTCCTGGGATCTGGTCATGGATTTGAAGCCGGATCTGGTTATTCTGGATCAGGAGGAAAATCCGATCGAGATGGCCGAGGAGTGTCCGGTTCCTTACCTCGCAACGCATGTGTCTTCATTGCCAACATTGCAAAAAGAACTGGCACGTCTGGGGGAGCACTTCGAAAATCCGGCTCTGATAGAAATGTCAGTGGAAGCCTTGGATATTGTCGAGGCTCCGCCGTTGAAATGGGATATGCAAAAGATCCCGGGTTTTTTAGAGTGGGTTCGTCCGCCTTCCCGCAACTATGAGGAAGTTCTGTACCTGATCTGGAAAAAGCCCTGGATGACGGTCAGTCGGGAAACCTATATTGGTTCGGTTCTGGAAAAGCTAGGTGCCAAAGTGGTCAGCTTTCCTGAGGGCGACAAGTATCCCGTGATTGAAATCGAGGATTTTAAAGACGCTTTCGCCTTATTTTCCTCTGAGCCATTTCCGTTTCAAAAAAAAATCTTGGATTTGAAGGCCATGGATATCGACGGGGCTGTCGTAAATGGGGAATCTTATTCCTGGTTTGGCGTCCGCAGTTTGGAGTTTCTAAAAGAAGCTTACGCGAAGAATTCATAGACAGATCTTGCTGTTAAGATACAATAAAAATTCACGATTTCATGGAATGAATTTTTAGTGGAAGGATCTGCACGTTATGGAAATGTCGTCTTGGGCATCTCGTCTTTCTTTGGCTGTTTTAACGACTCTTTTGACAACCTCTTGCGCTGAAAAAAGTCAGGCACCGGAATCCCTGACGCTGAAGATGATGCGCATGCAGGCTGAGGCGAACTATCAGTCAGAGCTTCCACAAAAAGATCTTCGTCAGGTTAAAGATGTTCACCGTGTGGCCTTCGTCTGCTGTGCTTTGCAGGATCAGGAACAAAAGCTCTGGTCTCAAGTGGCAGCAAACAAACCGGATGTCGTGGTGTTCACTGGAAATTCAGTCAGCTCTGTTCGTTTCGATGAAAAACCTCTGTCAGCTCAATACAAGAAATTGGATCAGATTTCGGAATATCGCGACCTTCGCAACAATGTTCCTTTCCTGGCCGTGTGGGATGAGTTGGATTTCGGAATTCGTAATGGGGATTCCAGTTTCCAAAGTAAGAATGAAAACCGTCAGGCTTTTTTGGATTACTGGAAATACATCGGTAAACTTCAGCCCTCATCTGCCAAGGGTGTGGAGCATTCTGTAATTCTGGGTGCTCCTGGAAAACGCGTGCAGTTTATTATGCTGGATACGCGATTCTATGCGACTCCGTGGTTGGATGCCGGCGTGGATGGGGAGTTTAAGAAGAACTGGAACAAGTCGGACTCTTTGCTGGGGCCAGGGCAATGGGCATGGCTGGAGTCGGAACTGCGTAAAGAGGCCGAGTACCGCGTGATTGTGTCGCCACTGCAGATGGCAGCAAATTCGGGCGGCTGGGAACGCTGGGGATTGTTCCCGCTGGATCGTCAAAAATTCTTTGATACTTTGCGTGCAACCAAAGCTCACAAGGTTGTGATTGTCAGTGGCAATCGTGGTTTTGGATCTTTGGCCAAGGTTGAACTGTTGGAAGATTACGGTCCTTTGTATGATATGACGGTAGGGCCTTTGAATGGTGCAACCGAAAATCGCGAAGAAGATTTCCATTATGTGGGTAAAGCGGTTTCCGCCGTTAACTTTGGTTTGATTGAGTGGGACTGGAAAAAGAAGGCTGTGAAGCTGAAACTGATGGATGAAAATAATCAGGCTATCGAATCTCTGAACTTGAATCTTTAAAAACAAAAAGCCCACTTTTCAGTGGGCTTTTTCATTACTTCATCAGGTGCATGCCCGGGTAAGACGGGGCTGGCATCTGGAACAGTTGTTCCATCATTTTGGTGGCTTGAGTCTGAGGATCTTCTTCTTTCTCAGAACCTGTTGGCATTCCAAAGCTGCCTTTCATAGCCAGAACAAAGCGGTTGAAGTCCTGAGTGGAACGCAAAGCCAGGAAGAAGTTTCTGTTGCGTGCGTCACCGGAATCCTGCATTTGGCTGGAGCCAGTCTCTTGAGCGACCAGGTAGTAGTTCTCGGTGATATCAACAGGTTTGCTGCTGACCACACCTTCACAGAGCATGATACCGCGAGTGACCGCTTGTCCTTTTTCTTCGTCCGTCAGGCGGTGATTCAGAACATTGACATAGTCACGGCGACCGAACCAGGACTTGCTGTCCTTGATGAACAAAGTCGGATTCATACGAACTACCACACACTGTTCGTGTTTGTTCACACGCACTTTGAAGATGCTCTGCTGTACAGTCATAGATGTCGAACCATTCACGGAAATCGAATTCCCAGAGGTTTTATTCTCAGAAACACCCCATTGCATGGTGTAACCCAGATCCACGCCCAAAGAGACCAAATCCAGGAACTTCTTGGAAAGACCCACTTTAGCCGTGATGCTGGTTGAGCGGCTGGAATAGTTGGATGTTGAAGCGCTCAAAGAGAAGCTTGTGCCCACAGACAGCCCCTGATTCAGACCTTTCAGGTACTGCATGCCACCGACTTCTTTGGTGATCATTTGCTTTTCGACGTGGAAGAACTTGGACGGATTCTTGCGAGTCATGCCCATACAATCCAGACCGAAAGCGGTTTTCGTGTTTTCACTGACAGCGCCACCTTTGCTGGCGAACATCGTTTTACCCAGATAGTCTGTGGACCAGAAAGCACAAAGCTTTTCTGCTGTGGCTGGGGAAAGAGTTCCCGTCGCCAACAGGCCCTGCAGGTCGGCCTTGGTGATTTGCAGGCGCTCTGTAATTGTGGAAGTGATGCCTAGGGCCTTCAACAAGGGACGGGACGCATCAGCCTGATTCAGGTTGATCAGATTCAGGTTGTTTTCCTTCGCAAAGATTTCTTTTTGCGCACGAGCTTGGATCTTCTGTTTGATAGCTGCTTTTACTTTCAGGCCATCAGCTACAACGCGAGCAATGATGTTCTTCTGAGACGTGTTGTTTTCGCCCTGACCCTTTAAAAGGAAAGCGCTGATCGCAGAGGCGTCCATAATTCTCAACGGACGAGTGGATTCGTCAATATTCAGAGTGATAGGGCCGATATAGGTCGGATTTTCCAAAGTGGAAGCTGTCTCAATTGCAGAGTCCATGGACTGGGAAGCATCCTTCAGGCGGATCTCTTCTTTGTCGGCGATCACTTTGGTTTCGTCCACCGGATGAATTTCCACCAGAATATTGTTACGGTTCCCCAGAGATTTCAGGTCCTGAGTTTGGAAAGTAATATCAGTGTTGATCAAACCGTTCATGACGTTGACAAAGCGATCCGCAGACGCCACATAAGTGTTCTGTTGATCGTAATCGCGGTTTTGTACGATGGCGATTTTCATCAGATAAACACCGTCACGCAGTCTTTGAGTTTCAGAACGACCGTTGGACAAGCTGGAGTAGATCAGCAGGCGTGGGTCCATTTTGAACTGAACTTTTTTGGTAACTGTCAGGTTCAATTGATCGTCAATAGAGTATTTGTAAGACAAGGTGTTGTAAGTGAAGCTGTCCAGCATCACTTGCGAACGCGGACGGCTTTCTTGAGAGCAGCTTAGAACCAGCTTTTCAGTGGCATCGACATAGCGCATGTCACGAGCCACGGCGCTGGAAGCTTCCCAAGGGTTGACGATCAGGTCGAATTTTTCATTCATACCCAAGTCGCTGTTTTCGATCTGTACCTGACCTTTGAGATAGTGCTGACAATCGAAATAGTTGAAGGTGATGCTTTCATCCCAGTTCAAGCAGGAGTTATTGTCCGTTTTCAACGTCACAGTGCGGGCGGCCTCAGTTTCGGACTGACGGAACTTGGTGACCGTGAAGGTGTGAGCACGGGTGTTTTTCTGGTCCAGACCATTTCTGACACAGGCACGGACGTTATACACGATCTCGCGAGTGGAGGTTGTTTCCTTACCCACGCGGATATAGCGGAACTCCATCTGGGAAACTTCGATTTTTGGTTTCTGATAAGTGTCCTGATCCATGGTGCCGTTCTTGCTAACTTGAGACACTTCATTCATCTGGGCGTTCACGTACTGGGACAGTTTAAAGTCTTTGGTTTGCGCCACGATGGTATTGATCTTCAGGAAGGAAGCACCTTTGATCTGGTCGTATTCACCCAGGAAATAAAGACCTTCAAAGGACATCAGGCCCTCGGGGCCATTTGTCGGCTCCAGATTCACGCCCAGCATGATCTGACCACGTGTTGGCAAAGCCGGAAGATGCATCGGTGCCTTGATCGCCAAGGAACCGTTTTCCATCTTGATGTCCTGTGCTTCAGAAACCGTCATCAGGCGGCGTACTTCTTTGTTGTCGTGCTGATAGATATGGATCAATTGCATTTTGGCTTTGAAAGAGCCTGCAGTCAGAGGGCGCAGGAACATTTCGCCATTCATTTTGGTCATTTGGATGGAAACATTCGGGCGCATTTCCACGATCAAAGTCACGCCATCAGTGGTCATCTTTTGTTCTGTGACGAACAAACGACCATCTTCCACCCAAAGAGGGCGGCGGGCTTCGCTTTTGCCATCATTGGAGAAACCTTTCAAAGCCATCTTGCCTTGTTCCTGGTTGTCCACCAGGCGCGGGATGCTGTTGCCATCGTCAGGATTCAGAACTGGGGTCAGGCTTTCCCCATGAGACCATGGGTTGATCGCAAAGGCCACTTTCTGAGTGCCTCTGTGCATGCCAGTGCCTTTGATGGTTCTTTCGATACGGATGTATTGAGATTCGGCCAGGAAGTTGAAGCCGACGCGTTCGGCCCAAGTCAAGCAACCGGCCTTGTCTGTGGTAACTTGTTTTTCCATCTCTTCAACGATGAAAGTGTGGCCTGCGACGATCTTGTCGAAAGCGACGTCTTTGATACATGCCTGAAGATTAAAAACTTTGGAATTTGGCAAAGCGAAGTTTCCGTTCACGGAAACTTCCAACGCTTTGGATTTGTCTGCCATTGGTTGTGCCGTGAAAGTCGCAGCGCTGTTGCCCAGGCTTTCTTTTTCCTGTGGTGCTGGCAGATTACATCCCGCTAAAGACAGGGCGTAAAGACCTAGAAGAGCTTTAAGTAGGGCGGTCTTAGAGATTTGCATAGGATGTCTCCAGCTTAATCATCAAAGTCTTTTCGCGAGATTGAGGTTCACGTTGGAACATGACTTCCGCGTCTGTATATTTCATACCGACATTGAAGCCTTCTTTTTTAAATACCAGATAGCTTTCCGCAGAGTAACCAACGCGGTTGGTTTCAAAGCTGGAAGCGTTGAAGTAAGCCACCGCAGACTCTGGCGCGATAGAGAAATAGCTGCCTTCCACGACCAGGTCCAAGTCCTTGCTGAAGTGAATTTCCGCAGCCAGGAAGTAGCGTGTAGCTGTGTTTTGATCAGAAGGAGCTTTTTGATTCTGCAAATATTCAGCACCAGCTTTGAGGTCCAAAAGGCTGAATACCGGGAATTCAATCTCAGTGGAGGCTTCGATACCCTCGTATTTATACATAAAGGCATATTGAGCTTCAGAGATCTTTTCCACGTCGTTCCCCAGCAGATTGGATTTTTGCGCCACTGCAGAAGGAAGGTTGTTGTAAATGAAATACCCTGCAGAAGCTTTCCAGTACAGATTGCGAGCCGCCTGCCATTGGAACTTCAAGGAGGCAGTATTCAGGGACGGTGTTGCTTCAAGGTCCTTGGTGTTTGTGCTTAAAGACGTGGAAGTTGGAATAGCTGTTTCCACACCCAATGTCGTTTTGGTATTACCCAACTTCAGCAAGCCCTCCATGCGGGCTGCGGGGAAGGCAATGCTATCAACCAGAATGTCGGTGTGCATATGGCGCTGATTTAAAGCTCCCGCCGACAGGCGCAAAGCAGAGACGGGCAGATAGTGAGCTGCCGCTTGGTTCAAAAGGATCTTGTTTTCGGCTT
Source organism: Bdellovibrio bacteriovorus (assembly GCF_041888015.1). Classification (GTDB taxonomy): domain Bacteria; phylum Bdellovibrionota; class Bdellovibrionia; order Bdellovibrionales; family Bdellovibrionaceae; genus Bdellovibrio. The sequence continues at coordinate 2,210,544 of NZ_CP168968.1, read as the reverse complement.
TGTCAGCGCCATCCACAGATTGGGTCTGACCGGATTGCAGGCGCAGGGAAGGTTGAATGTCTAGTTGCAAGGTGCGGTGAAGAAGGTACTTGGCTTTGATATCTGTACGGATATCCACAAGCTTAGCCTGGCTGCGCTCGTCGTGGATGTCAGAGCCCTGCAGGCGCAGTCTCCATTCCGCAGAGAAGCGGCTTTGCTCTTTCGTCTCAGGCAATACAGTGCTGATCTGACCTTGCGCCCATGTTTGCGCAGTCAGTATCAAAGTGAGACAAAGTGTTGAAATCGCAGTTCTTCTCATGCCAACCCCATTACCTACAGGGAATCATTTCAAGTTCCGTGCGCGGTTTTGGTCTGACCATTTCAAAGATATAAGACTTAATAGAAAGGCCTTCGACAGTGTGCCCTCAATTGTCACCTGCGAGGTTTTTTCATTTTAAGAGGGGAAAATTAGCGATAGACCTGTTTGCAGGCCTGTTCACACCCTTGTGTGTCTCTTTGGGATTCTCCGAATTGGGCTCCACGACGAGTGGCTTCATAGTCGTCTTCGTCAAAGTGAGTTTTCACATTGCAGTCAGTGATATCGCGATCTTCCTTCAGCCAGCCCACATAGTCGGCCGTGGTAAAACTGGTTTCCTGAGAGATGCGGCAACCCATATAGCAATGAGCCAGTTTGTCAGTGCCCATGCGTTCGGCTTTGCTTTTTTCATTCTTATAGATTTTGTAGGCCTTGATCAAAGAAAATGGATTCCCTGTTCCGGGGTTGCGTTGAGCCCAGGCTTCACGAACGGAGTTGTATTCATCTTCACTTTGAAAAACCTGATGGGTGGAAGGATTTTTTTCCTGCTGATAGCACAGCGGGTCCTGGGCTTGCGCCAGACTTGAGAAACCTAGAATCAGAAGGAAGAAAATTTTTTGCATAAGGCAAGACCATAACAGAACGTCCGGGGATGGTTCCCGTGAAACTTTCGCAAGGAAAGAATTTTCCAAAGAGGTGCCTTTTTACGGCAGTGAAATCTTCACCACCGAGGTGCAGTTTTGACAGATCTCTGTGTGTTCTTCCAGGAAGGGGGATTTTTTAATTGTGACGGGCTGTTTGCATTGCGGGCAGTTCACGCTTCCAGAAATAATTTCTTGTTTGAACTTCCTGGCCCGCACGGCCAGATAGGCCCCCATCACAAAGAACAAAGGCACCAGGATAAAATGCACGACCGGCAACAACACGCTGACGATGGCCAGCCCCCAAAACATCACCAGTTGTTTGATGGATTTTTGCAAAATCTCGCGTGGGGAAAAGTTGCGGATTTCTGCCAGTCCGTATTCGATTTTGTCAAAGTTGCTGTTGGCGATGGCCTGAATTTTTGTCGTGCTCATGAAAGAGTGCCTCCGTAGTATTCATGGGGAACCTTCAAACCGCGGCGGACAATTTTTTCCGTCATGATTGAATTTTTCATTGTGACCATGGATATAAGATACGCGATAGAACAACACCCCAGCAAGGGGACAAGGCCCACAGGCTGTTTAGTGCCTTCCAGAGCAAAGAGCACCGAGGCCAGCAGGGCGCGTGAAGAGCCCGCAAACAAGGCCGCCATTCCAATCAGGGCCATGGTGCTGGTGTCAGTATGCAGTTCCGGAAAATAGGCTGCTAAAAAAGTGCCCGTCAGAAAACCAAACGCGGACCCCAAAGTCAGAATCGGCGCCAGTGTCCCCCCGGAAGTGCCGCTGCCCAAAGCTAAAGACCACGCCAAAAATTTCCAGAAGAAGATACTGCAGGCGGCACCGACAGTCAGACTTCCGGCAAGGCTGAGCGTAATATTGTCATAGCCCACTCCCAAAGCTCGTGGTTCCACCAGTCCGATAAGACCGACGGTCAGGCCACCTAAAGCGGGCCACCACATCCAGTGCACGGGAATGTGCTCAAACATATCCTCCACCCAATAGATCGACTTGGTTACAGCCACTGCCAGAATACCTGCCAGAGCTCCAAAGACCAGATAGACAAACAGACTGCGCATGTCCGGCATTACCAGATTCGGCATGACAAAGAATGCAGTCGTATCAGTAAAAACATTTCGTAAAGTGGCGGCAACCACAGTGGCCAAGGCGACCGGCACAAAAGATTTTGGACGATATTCAAAAAGTAGCAGTTCAATAGCCAAGAGTACGGCGGCCAGCGGGGTCCCGAAGATCGCAGTCATGCCTGCGGCGGCGCCAGAGGCAAGAATGATTTTTCGTTCATAGGGACTGACAGGAACGATCTGTCCCAGCCACGATCCTAAAGCTCCGCCGGTGGCAATAATCGGGCCTTCCGCACCAAATGGACCTCCCGAGCCAATGGCGATGGCGGAAGAGAGGGGCTTTAAGAAGGTGATACGGCGAGGGATGCGGCTTTCTTTCAGAAGAATGTTTTCCATCGCTTCAGGGATGCCGTGGCCGCGAATGCTGGCAGATCCGTATCTGGCCATGATTCCGACAATCAGCCCACCCAAAGCCGGGACCAGAACGGCAGCAAAGCCCAAAGTGTTTTGTGCTGGAGAGCTTTCTTGCAGTGAGAAGGTCTGAAAGTAAAACAGATTGGTGCAGAAGTTGATCGCCAGCAAAAGCAAGTGCGCCACGCCCACGCTAGCGATTGCGACCGCGCAACTCAAAGTACAGATAAGAAGAATACGACGGCGACGGCTGAGTTCTTGAGACGACACATGGGCTCCTATGCAGTTGTCTTAGGAGTCTCTTTAGTTATGAATGTCGTCAATGGATGTGGCCTTGCATCGAAACGCCGCGTCAATGTGAGCGGGGAAGTTCGATCTTAGCACTCACTTAAAACTTTTTCGATGGAGGAAAGCACTCGTTGAGTGGAGTGGCGATTCTTTCCGATCTCGGCGCGAATTTCTTCTTTAATATGAGGAACCTGATCTTGTTGCTTTTTCATTCTTTGCAGCAGAACTGCAATGTCAGCAGAGGTGTGAACCACTTGTACAACCATACCCGAAGAATAGTTCTTTTTCTGATAGAAAAGCGCCTCACGGTTGTTGCGATGGAACGGGCCCACCATCACCGGCAGTCCGGCAGCCAGAGCTTCCATCACACTGTGAACTTGTTTTTTGAAAGAGCCACCGATGAAGGCGATGTCTGCCCAGGTGTAAAGCTCTGCCAGAATGCCGACCTGATCAATAATCAGAATATCTCCGGCATTCCAAGCGTCGGCTTGAGAATAGCGCACAGACTTCATGCCGAGCGCGCGAATCTGATTTTCCAAATGCTCCAGATGACCGGCGGTTGTTTCGTGTGGTGCCAGAATCGTGCGCAGGTACATGCCTTGCAACTTTTCCAGCGCAGGCAGCAGCACCAATTCATCTTCGGGCCAGGTCGATCCTGCGATGAAAATAAAATCTTCCAGGCTGGGCATCAGATTGCTTTTCAGCGCCTTTGGATTTTCCAGTCGGTGAAAGACCTGATCAAAGCGGGTGTCACCGCTGACTTTCAAAGGAACGTGCAGCTTCAAACCATCCAGATTCTGAATGTCCTCAGCAGACACACAGTGGATCTCGGACAGATGATCCAGGGAATACTTCGTCAAGTAACGAGTCAGCCCCTTAAGGCGGGATGAATTATCCGCAAATGTGGCCGAGAAAAGCGCTGCCGTAAGGCGTTCTTTTTTTGCGACCTCCACCAGAACCGGCCACACATCTGTGCGCGAGAAAAGCAAAACGCGTGGATTCCATTTTTTGATGAATCGTTTCATCAGGAAATCAATGTCCCAAGGAAGAGCACACCACAGATCCACCTCATGCAGGCTTTCCAGAATCTTTTTTGCGGACGGGGACGAATAAGTCACCATGATCGGCAAATAGGGATATTGCTTCTTCAGTTCGCGAATCACCGGGCGGGCGTATTCGATTTCCCCGCTGGCCGCGTGAATCCAGATCGGACGGGCCGCTGCCAGCTCAACTTCACTGTTTTTGATTTTGATGCGATAAAGCCCGGTATTTTTGTCTTCGATCATCTCGCGAAGCTTGCCCTTTAAAAAAGGACGCACCAGTTGCAGCAGCATAAATGCCAGCGGCACGATGGCGAACTTATAAAGGAAAAACACCAGGGTGTTCATCGGTGAGATGTCCTTAAGAGCTGCTTCAGCTCTAGAGTCACCTGTTCAGGAGTGATGTCCACCAGGCACTGATGGTATCTTTCTTTGTTCACACAAGGGCCTTGGCCATGCTTGCTGCAGGGGCGGCAGGGAAGCTCAATCTCCAGAACTTTTGTGCTGGATCGTGATGGAAAACCAAACGGAGCCGGCCCCATCAGCGCAATCGTTCTTTGTCCCAGTTGTTCCGCCACATGCAACAGACCGGTGTCGTTACTGATCAGCACTCGAGATAAAGCCACCACGCTGGAGCTGACTTGCAAAGAACATTTGCCTGCCAGATTCAGAACTCTTTCCGGAGCGACATCGCGAATATCTTCAATGAACGAATCTTCCGGGCCACCCAGTAATACAAAACGCTGATCGGGATTCAGCAGAATCAACTCTTTCCAATATTCCTTCGGCCAGCGCTTCAGGAAGAAGGCGGCAGAGGGCGCCAGTGCCACAGAGTCTGCAAAATGCCCCAGAGCTTCCTGGGCCTTTTTATGGCTTTCTTCACTCGGAAAGATCTGCGGTGCAGGAGGAGACGACTTGGAAATGCCCCATGGCTGAAGAGGCTCTAACAAATCGCGCTGGCCTGAGAAGGGCATTTCAAAAGTATTGATGCGGAATTTGAAAAGCAAAAATCTTTTCCACCGGCGGATGGAGCGACGAATGAATTTCGGTCCGACTCCCAAAACTCCCAAAGGCCGCAAAACCCAGGTGATCACGCGCGAACGCATATTGTTGTGGGCATCATAGATATGCGTGAAACCTTCACGGCGCATCTGTACACACAGGTGAATCAGGCCTTTGAGGCCCTCTTTGCGATCGAACGCCCAGATCTTATCAATGTTGGGGTGGCTCGTCAGTAAGGGGGCCATATCTTTACGGGTGATCCAGTGAATCTCCGCTTCCGGGAAAGAAGCTTTAATAGCCGAAGGAACGCTCAGGGTTTGAACGACATCTCCGAAGCTGGAAAAGCGGATGATTAAAAATTTAGCATTTTTAGGGTCCCGTACTAACATGGGGTTAAGACTAGCAAAGGCGCCGAAAAAGGTCACTTGTTTAAAAGCTTTTAAGAGGATTCCGCGTATAGGCGATCTGGCCGGGCATGGGCATTGAAGTAAAAGTCCTAGGATAGGAGGCCCATGGCTTTCAAACAAGTCCCCGTTTTGGGGGCCTATTTAGCATCTTGGATAGGGTCGATAGCACTGCTTTTGACCCCGTTGTGTGCATCTGCTCAGGTGCAGACCGAGATGCGTTTATTCTCAGATTCCTTTATCAGCCCGACGTTTGAGTCAGCCGAAAAGACCAACTATCAATTTGTTGGTGCCCAGATCAAAACCGATCCTTTCTCTGAAGACAGTCTGAAAATGGACGTGGCCGGAGGGGTCGCTATTGGAGCTCCGCTTTTAAATTATTTAAATATCTCTGAATTCTATGTGCAAAGCCGCCAAAGCGAAACCGAGACCTTCTATCTGGGGCGTAAGAAAATGCTCTGGAATGAACTCGACACCCGCTGGGACTTGGGTGTGTGGGAACCACTCTTTAAGTGGAATCCTTTAAATGCTGAAAATCAGGGTTTGACCGGTCTTTTCTGGCAGGTGGATAAACCGTATTATACTCTGGTTTTGTTCGCATCTCCTCTGTACATCCCGGATCAGGGCCCGAGCTTTGAGATCGAGGACGGGACCTTCGTAAAAGGCAACCCGTGGTTCCGCCGCCCTCCAGAAAGTATTCGTATTTGGCAGGAAGCCACGGCCATCGACTATAAATTTGAAAAGCCCAGTGAAAGCCAGGTGGTCTTGCAAAACTCCTTTGGTTTGAAGCTGTCTTTTGGTGATCCACAAGGGCTGCGTGGGCAGGTGGCTTATACTTATAAACCGGCCAACCAACTGGCGGTCGGCTATGAGGGCAACCTGAATGTCGCCGAACTTAAAGGGGCTGTGAATCTGCAGCCGCAGGTCTTCTATCACTCCTTGGTGGGTGGCGATATCAGTTACAAGTACGAACGTTTCCGCTTCGGCGTGAGCGGTCTTTATGACAAGCCCAGCAAAGATGACATCTTCGAGGAAAAATGGACCCATCCCGTCTTTGAAGACGCCGTTCTGGTCAGTCCATTTATTGAGTGGGCGACAGGGGCCTTTGGCGTGGCCGTGCAACATCTTGATATCGTCGGTGGCCAAGTGAAGGAAGAAGGCGAGCTTGCCAGTGACAAGCGTGCCGCTTTGATGACCCGCTATCCTTATCAGGAGGCCACTCAGGTGTCAGTGATGGGGAACTTCAGTTTCCGCAAAACCAAACGCCTGATGACGAAGCTTAGCTATACTCATTCTGAGAAGAATAAGTTTGATTTGATTCGTGTCAGTGCCAGATTCCGTGTGTCGGGATTGTGGTCCTTTATCGGTGAAGCCCAGTTGGTGAAAGCGGACCCGGCAGATAAAGACAATCAAAATGAAATTGCTCAGTTTGTGAATAACGACCGACTGATGTTGGGGGCCGCGTATGTCTTCTAAAGCTCTCAAGTTATGGCGCAAATCTTTGGGTTGTTTGTTGGCGGTTTCAATATCGGCAGGCACCGTCGGCTGCAGTGAGTTCCTGAATGGCAAAAAAATCGAACCTGAAGTGATCGAGTTTTCGGACAAGCGCTTTGCCTGTTTGCAGGAAATCCCATCGCATCTGGAAAAATTCTCTATCGGTGAAGCCAAGTCTTCTGAAATCACAGAGGGCTTCAACTGCATGACCGAGGCTTTGACGTACTTTAATAAAAAAACCTTTGGTTCTTTGCAGGATGCCTATACGGTCGAGGAAATGCGTAAGTTCTTCGGGAAATACTTCCTGAAAAAGAACAATGTTTCCCCGGAATTTGCTGCCGAATTAATGAAAATCAAAAAAGCTCTTCTGGGTGGTTCGGCAGGGCATATCACCAAAGACGAAATCGTGCGTCTGGTGGAAATTCTGCAGTTGCTGCGCGATGAATCCATTCAGTTGTCTCCGCATGTGAAGGTTTTGCTGGATCAGAACCTGGAAAATAAAGCCGAGTGGGAGCAAATTTCAGCGGCCATCGGGCAGTTGCGTAAATCCTTGCAGCGCTTGCTGGAAAAAACTCAGATCGCGAAATCCGATTACAGCTTTGAGGACGCCAAACGGGCTTTAAGTGGTTTTGCGGAATTTATCCGAGGGCAGGAGCCTTTTGCTCCTTATCAGAAATACAGCAGTTGGGTTCCGATGGTAGAATCCGTCAAAGTTGTGCTGATGGGGAAGCGTGCCAACTTCGCAGGACTTTATCAGTGGAGCGAAAGTCTGGATACGCTGCTGGATCTTTATGAATTGGCATTGAAATATTACTATGTAATCGGGGATCTGGAGTTTAACGACCCCGCGAAATTGCGTCAGACCAGTCAGTTTATCAAGCAGGGCCTGGATCTGCTGCTGAACTCGCATCAGATGAAGACTGCGGGCCGTATTCCGGTTGAGGACATCGACAACTTGATTCGTCAGGTGCTTCCATCTCTTTTGCCTGTGGATGCGACTTTGAATGAGGTCCAAAAACAAGCTCGTCAGGAAAGCTACTATAAAGCCATCACCAAAACCTACAAAGTGGTCTTGATGAAGATCCTGGACCCGGCGCGCCTGCAGGATTCCCGTGGTCTTTTGGGGCTGGAGAAAAAGCATTTGCTCAGTGTGCAGCGTGAACTGAATATCTGGCGCTTGCATCAAAGCTTTATCGACTTCCTGCCATTTAAGGACTTCGGTGGCAGTGTCACTCAGAAGCAACTGATTCAATCCTATGAAAAATTCGATAAGATGACGGTTATCGAAAAGGGTCTGAGTGAGGATGTGTTTGAACAGAAAGCTTTGCAGGACTCATGGCTCGACCTCGGGGATTTGCTAAAAAATCCTCGTATGGTGAGCTTTAATGCCGACGGACGCATGGTGATTGCTTCTGGCGATGCAAAGCAAAGTTGGAAAGCTTTGACCAAGTTCAATCTGATGCGGGCTTTGTCGCGCATGCTGCTGTTGGGCTACGGCGATCGTGTGTCGGGGCGTTTGAATCAGGCAGCAATGAGCGAAAAAGGTTTGGTGCAGTGGTATGAGGACTTCCAAGAATTAGGATTGTTGTTAAAGGCTTTTGATCCACGCTCAGCCAATTCCGGTTCACGCAGTTTCCTGGAAGCCAACTTCTTCACGTTCAGCGGGAACGGTGACAATGGCATGGATCAAAAGGAAACCTTCGAGTTCGTGAGCATTTTATTCTCTGCCGGTCTTTCCACGTCCAATGCGGTTTCCAAGCACATGGAGCTGGCTCAGTGTAACGTGGCTGAAACGGACGTCTTTGGTTTCGCCTATATGAAAGAGGCCTGCTTCAAAACACAGTTGCGCAAGCATATCGGGGTTTATTTCAACAACCTTCCAGGTATGGTGAACTATGTGCGCGGCTTGAACGACACGCAGTGGAATCAGTTCTTTGCATTCCTTCTGAATGCTTCGGTGACAACGAATCAGAAGCCGGGCCTGATTGAAACGGCCAACGTCAGAACCATGGTTACGATTCTGCATTATATCGAAACCGTGATGGTGATCTATGATGCCGACAACAACCAAGGACTTTCCTTGGATGAGGTTTATTCTTCGGCGCCACGCTTTATGTCGTTCTTTAAGAAAGTCAGCCCGACCTCCTTTGAGTTCCTGATCAAAGAGGGCTTTGCCCATCTGGTGTTCTATGGCGAAATCCCGGGGGCTGGTGGCATTCTGGGCTTCCAGTTCAGTAAACTCTGGGGTCTTGACGATGCCCAGCGCATGGAAATCGCCCGTCTTTTTGGCACATTGAAGGATCAATTGAACAAGGCTGGAAAGTAAGCTAGGCTTCGGGACATGCTTTGGCGGTCCCTTGCGGTTTTCACAGCTTTGTTCGTGTCTTTTTCGGCACAGGCCTTTTCGTCCATGGACGAGGAAGTGCCGATCATTATTCGCGAGCCAGCCTCTGATCTGCCCAAGCTTCAATACGAAGCGCGAGGCCGTATTGACTCCTTCGTCGATAATAAAACTCTGAGGGTCATCAGTACCGCCAGTGATTGGTTTATCGGTGAAATCGTGGCCATCGAGTCGCAAACCCCAGCGGTGGGAATTGTGGGCTTTGTCGAAGTGACGGGGATTGAAAACAAGCAAGACGGCACTTACGAGCTGACATGTGAATTACTCCGCCAGTCCCGCATGAACTTCATCCAGATCGGCGATCAGATCATGCACTTGGATCTGAGCTCAGAAAATCACAAATACAAAGGCACCACCGACCTGATCATTAAAAAAGGCACCAAAGAGACCTCCTCCAAATACAAGCCCTTGTTCACTCAAGGTATTGCTGTGGGCGAGACGGCCGAAACATTATGGGAAGGCGAGTATCTAATCACTTGGTTTGGTCAGGTCAACTATGGCTGGAAAGAGTGGTTGACTGTTTCCACGATCATCCCGGCAGATTTGTTGGGTGCTTACAATGCCACGGGAAAGATGCGGGTGTATCAATCCGCCTCGAACAACTTTGCCGCTGGTTTGAACTTCGCGCGCATCCCCTCTGAGACCCGATCGACGTTGAATTTGAATATCTACTGGGATTCCATCTCGTCAGAAAGTGTGATCTCGCACACGCTATTATCCGTAGCGCTATTTAGTTTTGAAGATGCCCAGAACGCCACGGCGATCAAATCCCTGGGAACCAGCTCCTTCCAGACCGGTTATGAGTTCATTCTTGATGACTGGAACCGCGTGCTGCTGGGCCCGAGTTATAACTTCGAATCCAAAGCGGTCGGGGGCTATCTCAGCTACGTTAAAATCTGGGATCAGTTCCATTTCAGTTTATCCCTGAACTCCACCAATATCACCTCTGTCAAGTTTGCTCCGGAAGATGGATACTACATCCTCTTCGACGCCTACTGGAGATTCTGAGCGCATCCAAGGCCCCATCTGACTGCGTTGTCGTTCGACCTGCTCGCTTCGACGTGCAGTTAGCACGCCTGCGCTGCGCGGGTCTCCTCCGCCTTGCATCTGGGACCTTGGCTGCACTCAGAAAAAAATACCTAAAAGGTGCCTGGTTGTTTTTTCTGGCTATGGTGTGTTACAAAAAGGAACGCCGATTCTTTTTGTGGCTCTTCGGCAGAAGTAAGCAGGTACCTCTTGAATAAGTTTTTTGTTGCGACACCTTTGGATTTTGAAAAACGGGCTTTGGCAGAGATGAAAGAAATCTGGCCGTATCTTTTGGGTAAGGATGCCAAGCCTCATACACTGCCATTTCCTGAGGTCGCCGTGCTTGAGGGCGGGCTGGAGTTTGAGGCCGAGCTTTTCACGGGCTTGCAGTTGAATTTCTTCTTAAAGACCGCCAATCGTGTGTTGCTGCGAATGACTTCTTTCAAAGCGAAAGATCTTCCGAAGTTCTATCAAAAGTTTAAAAGCCTGCCTTGGCTGGATTTCCTGCCGCATGCGAATGTGACCTGGGAAGTGGCTGCGCAGAAAAGTCGCCTGAACAACGAAAAGCGCCTGCAGGAAAGTGCCGAAGCAGCGCTGACAGAAATCTTCAAAGGCCAAATGGGACCCGAGTCCTGTGCGAGTATTTATATTCGTATGGACGATGACCTTTGTACGATCAGTTTGGATTCCACTGGCGAGCACTTACATAAACGTGGATGGTCGGTTCTAAAGGGCGAGGCTCCGCTTCGGGAAACCATCGCAGCCTTTTTATTGGAAGAAATGATCGGCAACACGACTCCAGCAGAGTTGGCGGGGATTGCTCTTCTTGACCCGATGATGGGTTCTGGCACTTTCTTGGCGGAAGCTCGTGCACTGTGGGCCGGGCAGTTCGCGCGTGATTATGCCTTTAAAAAATGGAAGCGGGCGCCGAAGCTTTTTGCGTCTGCGAGCTTTGCTTTGAATTACACTTTGCCTGTGCGTGTGCCTTTTAAATCCTATATTGGCTATGACATCGACGCAGATATGATCCCGGCGGCAGAGAAGAACTTTGCCGAGGTCGAACGCCAAATGAAGGTGGTTCAAAGAGCAGGATTTGCACCGGCCCCACATAAGTTTATCCACGGAGATGCCCTGAAGCTGGAAACCTCCGAGGACGGCCCGGTGTGGCTGGTGGTCAACCCTCCTTATGGGGAAAGGCTTCCGGTGGCTGAGCAGGGGGGCTTGAAGGCCCTTGTTCGGGAACTCTGCCTGCGTCATAAGCCACAAAAGCTAGGGGTTTTGTATCCGGAAAAAGAGCGTCTTTCGGTGGTCCCGGCGGGCTATAAGCTATTTAAAGAGGTTAGGGTCAATAACGGTGGCCTGCGCTGCCTGTTTACTATTTTGACACGCCTGTAAATTTTCAGGAAATGGTTAGAATTTACGGCACAGTGAATGGTCCCTCTGGAAGTTTGGCAGGATTCCGGCTACATTCCTTTTCCATGAAAACAGCCAAATTACTTTCCACCGTATTTTTGAGTTCTGCCCTTCTGACGACAGCTTGTACGCCGAAGGACGAAGCCATCACTGACAAAGCCACCCGCGATCGTATTATTGCTCAGAACAACCGTAAGAGCGGTAAAGCTTCCAAGCCAGGTCAGACCGGATTCAAATTCCAGTTTGGTTCTTTTGCGAGCACCACGCTTGTCGTTGGTAAACAGCTCGAGGCCCTGGAAGTTCTTCGCTACGCTTTGGATTCTCAGGATGTTCACAAGTCTGTTTATAAAGCCGATGTGAAGAAACGTGATGATGGCAGTGACTCTGTGACTTTGGTGGCGGACAAGGTGGTTACGAACTACACCACAAGCAAAGGTGAATTCAGCAACACACTTAGCAAAACTTGGAAGATCGACGTGACTTACGTGGATGGACAGGTTGCGACAGTGAAGGCTGTTTCCACAAAATCCCGCGCCTCTTTGGATCAGAAGAATCTTGAAAAGACTTTTGTGAACATGAACGAGGACGAAGCGGTTGTTGAAGCGCTGAATGAAGGCGGAGTTCTGAAAGTCAGCATCACAGCAAAAGGTGTTATCAACGGTCGTTTGAAGAATGCTGCGACTCGTGAGCAGTATGAATTCTCTGAAAAACTGGAAGTGTCTTTGGACGAGCTTCTGGCTGGAAAAGCTTCTGCTCTTAAGTTGGATGCGAAGTTGGATTATATGAAGGAAAACGGCAAGCCTTGGTCAACAACCTTGAAAGCCAATAAGATGACTGTTGAACTTCAAGGGCTTTGCAATGTGGCGATTTTTGAGTCAGCGTTGAAAGGTAAAACCCCTAAAAACATGATCTCCACTTCTGAAGGCATTGAAGTGACTCAATCAAGCTTCAAGTCTACCTACGCAGCTTGTGGTTCCCGCCCAACTATCGATCTTTCTTTGCTGCTGATCTACTAGTTAGCACTTTAAAAAGAAGACACAAAAAAAGCCGCGAGAGATCGCGGCTTTTTTGTTTTGAAGGGCGGATTTCGGATAATGTGGAGAAAGAATGGCTGTGGAGTCGAGTGTGTTGCTTCTTTTTTTGGACGAGGTCTTGAAGTGGTTATCCAAAGGAGGCTTATTTGGACAGACATGACTTTCTATAAGGAGATGTATGCAGCACATTAAGAACCTTTACGTGTTAGTGGATCTTTTGGAGCAGGCTGGACTGTCAGAAAATGCACTGTCTCTCAAAGAAGCTATTGAAGGGGCTGCCACAGGAGGAGAGCTGATTGGTGATGCGCAGGTCGTCTTGAAAGGACTTGATATCAACACTCTTCCGGTGAATTTGCAGGTCGCAGTCAACGATGCTATAAAGGAATTAGATAGCATCGTTCGTTGGAAGTAGTTTCCTTCTGATTAGTTCGTCAAAATTAATAACGATAAGAAGCCGCGATCTCTCGCAGCTTCTTATTTTAAGACACATCTTTGATCATCTTGAGTATCTCAGCGCCTTTTTTGTCCAGCAGCTCTCCTGTAATATAGCGATGTAAGATGCTTCCCATCAGGGTTTGATAGGGGATGCCCAGACGTTCGGCCTCCGACTTAATATCGACCAGATCATTGGTGTTTATCCGCAGACTGATCAGCGTTTTGCTCACGTCCTCTTTGGAAGTGGTTCGACTTTTCTTCTGCTTTAGATTTTTAAGATCATAATCTTTCTTCATAAAATCTTTTCTCCTTGTCGGTGGCTTTTCGTGAAGAGATTAGACGGATTGTAATTCCGTCCTTGCGTTCACAAAAGACCGTGATGAGCAGGCGTCCTTTAAGGGAAAACCCCAGCTTCAAATATCGCTCTTCCTGCTCACTGTGAGGTTCATCGAAGAACTCCAATGAGTGTAAGTCCGCCCAGCAGGTTTTGGCTTCGTCGAACCAAATGCCATGCTTTCTGAAATTGACTTTGTCTTTGGATGAGTTCCACTCGAACTCCAAAGCAACCTCCTTATTGTAATACATTGTATATACTTTTTCAATAGAAGAGCTTGCAAGATTGGTAGGGTGGCTGAACGGCAATAGGTTGGATTTGGAGTCTAATAGAGGGCGTGATTCGGCAGAAACGAAAAAAGCCGCGATCTCTCGCGGCTTTTTTATTTGGTGCTTTTAAAGCTTATTTCTTTTTCGTCTTCTTAGCGTCTTTAGCAGGCTTCGCATCCTTGGCAGGAGCTTCATCCTTCACCGGCGTCTTCGCCTCGCCACGCTGTTTTAAACGTACATAAAGAGGGAAGTGATCGGCCACCCCGATCATGCGGTCATAGTCCCAACGTAGTGGGTATTTGCCTTTTTTCAGGTGAACGTCATCGTAACGAATCACATCGATCGTGCCTGGCTCCATTTTGTAGCTGCCAGTTCCGTCAGCCAACAAAGCTTTGGAATAAATATGGGCATCCAGGAAAGACCAGGATTTGCGATAATTGTGAGTGCCCGGACATTCTTTGCAACCCACGAAGTGGGAAACTGCACCGACCGGAGAGAATGTATTCGCAAAGATCTTTTCTTTGTCTTCTTCGTCGTGAGTGATGTTCAAATCGCCACCGGCGATCACCATGGTGTTAGGGCCTTTGTCCTTGATCAATTGAGCGACAAATTCAGCCGCCTGTTGACGCCAGTAAGTGGGATTGGCCTGGGATGGGAAGTGGGCAGTCAGGAATGTGATAGGGTCTCCGTTTGGAGCTTTCAAAGTCACTTCCAGAACACCACGGGATGCTTCCATCCATTTTTTGTCTTCATCGTTCTTAGGTTTCCAAGGGATTTTGTGCAGAACTGGTTTGCCCACAACTGGCAGACGAGACATCAAACCGACGTCGATACCGCGTTTATCTGGGCCCTCGATCAGTACCACGGTGCCGTAGTTGGCTTTTTGCAGATACTTTTTGTTCCAGATGTTCAGTACGTTTTCATTCTCAACTTCGATCAACATCAAGACATCCGGACCGTTGCCGTCCACACCCAGAACAACTTTGGAAAGGTTTTGCAACTTCTTATCAAGCTGAGTCTCGCTCCAGTCAGTGGAAAGACACTCAGAAAGACGATAGCCGCTGTCATTATTATCTTTGCAGGCTTGGCGAACGGCAGGGTCCTGCTTCGCAGACAAAGGCATATAGGTATAGTCATTGCGATCCGCATCGTGAGTCGTGTCGAACAAGTTCTCGACGTTGAAAGACATCACAGCGATCTCGTCAGCGGCTTTTGGAGGAAGACTAAACTCCGCCTTTTTAAAGGTGACGGCACAGCCGACAAGCAGGGACAAAAGAAGGGCAAGGGTCAGGTTCTTAAGTTGCAGTAATTTTTTCATGCCTCAGTTGTAAGGGATGGGGGAGGGGGACTCAAGTTGAAAGAGTTTTAGGAATTCATTGAGACTCACGCCGTCTAAATTTTGGCCCTTGTGTAACGTGGTGCGATATGGCATATTTCACCCGAATTTTGTCACTGAGGAGCGTTCATGCTGAAAAAGGCCCTGGCCCTATCCCTTGTTTTCTCTTGTATTGGAACCGTCGCTTTAGCTCAAGAGCGTGAAGAAAGCATGGTGATGTCAGTCGGAGATTCTCTGCGCAGAAACTGGAACTTCACACTGTTCTCGGTGGCTTCCCAATCCAACATGAAACCAGGTAAAAAGCAGACCGATGGCCGCTCTCAGGATTCTTACACTTACCTCAGCGCCAACTACAAAATTAACGCTGACCAAAAAGTTTCCCTGCGTGTTCCGTTCACATTCAATACCGCCGGTCAGAATGCTTACGGCGACCAAGTAAAACAAGAAGCTCAGTTGTCCGACATTCACATCGCTTATGCCAACTATGACTTGGGCTATATTGGTGATGTGGATTTGGCGGGTAACGCGAAATTGTATCTACCGACAAGCAAGTACGCTGAAAACTCCGGGATGATTGCAAAATTGCGTTTGGAAATGTTCTTCGATTATTCCATCGGTCGTTTCTCTTACATCTCTTACGGTATCAAGCCTGACTTCTTCTGGCAGAGCCGCACAGCCAGCTTCAACAACGATATTCCACAGTTCCCGGATGGCAACTATGTGACAGACCCACGTCAGACCAACAAACAAGCTTCTTTGGAACAATATCTGGAGATCGCGGCTGACATTAACAAGTACTTCTCTTTCAAGCCGCGTATCGGCCTGGAAGAAGACTGGTATCATTCCTCTGCAGTGGAGCAGTTGGAAGCCCGTCACGTGACGAAAGCATTTTACCAAGTGGCTTTCGCTATCCGTCCGCCAATGCGTGGTTTGAACTTCCTGGTGGGTGCAACAAATACGACGATCCTAAATTCATATCGCGGTAAAGATATCGCTTTCGGTCAGCCAGAGAACACTCAGTACTTCCTGATGACCAACGCCTTCTTGTTCTAGTTTAGATTTTAAATTCGTGAGATTCACCTGTGAGCGGGTTGGTAAATGCCAGCTCGCAGGCCTCAAGCTCGATCCGCTCTTCATCCCACAGCTTTTCTGCTCCATACGCAAAATCACCGACGATAGGATGTCCTTCAGCCCCTAACTGTGCGCGAATCTGATGGGTGCGCCCGGTGTGCAGTTTAATCTTTGCCAGTCCCTGATTGTTTTCCAGTTTAGAAAAATCAAGAATCTCAAGAAGACATTCCTGCCACTTCTGCTGGACTTCTTTGCTGACCACCTTAGGTGCACGTGGAGAAGGCTCCATATAATGACGAAGCGGTCCCGTGGTCAGATTCTGTCCTTGCACGCGAGCGCGATAGATCTTGTGCATTTCTCGTTGGATCAAGAGCTTATTGAACTCGGTTTGGAATTCAGGGGTTTTCGCATACACAATCAAGCCTCGAGTGGGCACGTCCAGGCGGTGCGTGACATAAACAGGATGCTTCAGGGTTTGTTGCAGATAGGATTGCAGATTTTCGTGCAGATTATCGACACTGGCATGAACGGGCAGGCCCGAGATTTTGTTCACGACGACAAAGTGTTCGTTTTGGAAAATGATACGCGAGGACCAATGTCCATCATTTGCGGGAAAGCGTCGGGGCTTTGTATGGACCCTAATATAGTCACCAGTTGAAACCGAGGAATTCTCCGTAACTCGCTGATGATTGTGATAGATCGCGCCGAGCTGAAGCAGAAACAGGATTTGATCGCGATCTAGTTCCAGATTGCCTAATAATACATCACAAAGCCCACCAGACTGAGGGCTTAAAATATGTCTGACTCCGTATTCAAATCCTCTGGCACTCTGCATACTTAAATCTTCTTGTGAGAAAGACACATAGCACGGTGTGGTAATGGTGTTCAAGTGGGACTGTTTAATTCATAGTAAGGACCTCAGGAGAATGCAGTTTGGAGTTTGCTAACGAGCCAATATTTCAATGGATGTCTCAGTTCGCCTATCAGCCGGGCATGGTTTACGCCGGACTGATTGCGATGATGGCATTGTCTGCCGTTGGTTTCCCGCTGCCTGAGGAAGTGACACTGATCAGTGTCGGTATCTTGGCCTTTATGGGGGCGCATCCTGCACATTTCCCGCCGCCCTTTGAGGGGGCCCCTGTTATTAATGTTCACACCGCTTCGATTATTGCATTCACCGCCGTTGTTGCCAGTGACACCTTAATTTATTTTATAGGACGGGTTTTCGGGCGAAAGCTTCTGTATCATCCGCGTGTTCATAAATTCTTCCCAGAGCACATGATGAAACGTGTGGAAGAGTGGACTCATAAATACGGCGCCTATGCGTGCGGAATTTTCCGTTTCACGCCAGGTCTCCGTTTCCCAGGTCATCTGGCTTGCGGGATGTTGAGATACCCTGTATGGAAGTTCCTGGTGATCGACGGTATTGCCGCATTGATCAGTGTGCCGACGCAGATTTATCTGTTGGCGCACTACGGGGAGCCTATCTTGAAGTATCTTCGTCAGTTCAAGCTGGTGGTTTTCGGAATCATCGCTGTTCTGTTGGTGTATTTCGTCATCAAAAAGATCCGCGAGCGTTGGATCGCCAAAGCCGCCAGCCGCTAGCACACTGTAACATTCATTTCTACTGCGTTACGACCTCCTCGACGTACTGGGAGTACGCCTTCGTCGGCCGCGCCTTGTATAAAATGAATGTTACAGCGTACTAGAAACAAAAAAGCCCAGCGCGAAGCTGGGCTTTTTTGTTCCTATATTTAAGCAATCTGATTAGGCAGCACTTTCGC
The DNA here is from genome assembly GCF_041888015.1 of Bdellovibrio bacteriovorus. Lineage (GTDB taxonomy): Bacteria > Bdellovibrionota > Bdellovibrionia > Bdellovibrionales > Bdellovibrionaceae > Bdellovibrio. The sequence goes on along the minus strand of NZ_CP168968.1, from coordinate 2,192,787 downwards.
CGTAAACGACCTCTGGTGTGATTTCGCAGCACAAGTGCAGGCTTACAGGTTTTGAGTGGAACTTCGGTTCCACATCTTTCCAGAAGATCTTTTCGTAACCACTTTGCAGAGCAAAGATCTCTTCGCGGATTTTGAACAGCAAACCAGCCGGGGAGCCCAACAGCCAATCCATTTGCACCAGATAGAAGGCTTCTTCCAGTTCCATGGGATTCAAGGAGTTGATGAAGTTGCTTGGCAGGTTATTCACCAAATGGCAGGCATTGTGGGAGTACTTTTGGAAGGCCTTTTCCATCGGGTTCACAAACAAATTGTCTACGCGTGTGTCCGGAGTTTTAGGACCGCTGAACGGCTGAGAGAACTTTTTAAAGTTCCAGTACAACAAAGCATCATTCACGACGTACTCAGCACGCGGCAAATAGTCTGTGATTGCATCGACTTTAACACCCTCGTGGGAAGGATCTTCCACATGAGCATTGTGGTCTACCGCCACCAGGCTGCGCAGGTTATAAAGGAAGGAATACAAATACTGAAGTTTGTCCACGAAGGGCTTAGAGAAATTCAGGCCAAAGTTGTACATCAAAGGCTGACCCATTTTGTTTTCAAACCAAGAGAAGCTGTCGAGCAGTGGCCACAAGGCCGTTAAATCAACGCCCCAGGGCTTCAAAGCAGTTTCAAAGTGCTCGGTGAAGTGATTTTCAAATTCAGCACAAATTTCTGGGTTCACAACGGCAATGTGGGATTGTAAAGCGCGCACGCGAGGAGAAGATCTGTCGTACAACTCTGTGTGCGGGTCCAAGCCTTTCCAAGCTTCCGTCGCAAAGTTGTAATCCAGATGGGGAGTTGCCACCGGGCTTTTGATGTAGTGATTGAGTTTGATCAATGACAAACCCACCAAAGCATCTGACATGTACTTGAAGGGCTCCGAAGCCTTGAATTTCTCATAAGCAGCTTCCTGATTCCAGAATTGCACTTTGAGAGGCTTCCAAGTGGCACCCTTTTCCATAGTAACGTCAAAACCCAGGCGTAATTTATGCTTCATACATACTCCTATACCGTTCATATATCGGTGGAACTTCGCCCTTGTTCGAGTCTGGGATTTCACGATATAACCTGGACCTATGGTTGGATTTGGATGTTGGGTCGATGCCCACGGACACCTGGCTGACTCACGTTGGGACGGTCAAGTTGATGAAGTGATTGAAAGTGCTCGCACACGCGGGATTGCCTTCTTTATGCAAGGGGGCGTGGGGCCTGAGGATTGGGCCCGACAGATCGAGCTGAAAAAGAGATATCCCACTCACATCGGATTGTGTTTTGGCCTGCACCCTTACTGGGTTGTAGATCATGACGACGACGAGTGCGAAGCCGCTCTGGATGCATTGGCGGGGCTGTTGCCGCAAGCGCAAGGCTTGGGGGAGCTGGGATTGGATTTCCGACCTCACATCATGAAGGATTCCCGGGAACGACAGATTGACGTATTTGAGCAACAGTTGGAATTGGGGCACATGACCGGGAAGCCACTGGTGCTGCATCTGGTGCAGGCGCACGAGGAAAGCTTGCGAATTATGGACGTCTGGGGCCTTCCAAAGCAAAAAGGCATGGTGCATTCTTTTAATGGCAGTGCCGGCAAAGCTCTGGAGTTCTTGAAACGGGGGCTTTTCCTGTCTGTTGGGGGGCCGGTATGTCGCCCGGACAACCAAAAGTTGCACCAAGCAGTGCGGGAAATACCGCTGGAACAGCTTTTAATTGAAAGCGACAGCCCGGATCAGGCTCCACCTGCCTATAAAGGCGGCTTAAATCCTCCAGAAAGCATCTGGGAGGTGGCAAGAACTATAGGGGAGCTAAAATCCCTTGATCCTATGGAAATATTAGATATCACTACTGCAAACTTTCGGAGACTTTATGGAAACCACACAAACTGACAATCTGCCTCAACCACCAGAAACGGAGTACGTGCTTCACCGCCGCTTCGACCGTATGGGTCGTTTAGTGGGTGATGAAGTGATGAAGCGTCTGTTTAATACTCATGTCATGGTGATTGGTTTGGGCGGCGTGGGCTCATGGGCTGCGGAATCTTTGGCGCGTTCTGGAGTGGGTAAGCTGACTGTCGTGGATTTCGATGAAATCTGTATTACCAACGCCAACCGCCAGATGCATGCTTTGCAAGGTTTGGTCGGTAAGAAAAAAGCCGAAGTTATGGGCGAGCGTCTGCGTAAGATCAATCCACAGAACACCGTGAATGTGATTCCGGAATTTTACAACGAAACAAACTCTGAAGCGATGTTGGCGCACAAGCCGGACTATATCGTGGATGCGATCGACAATTTGACGGCGAAAACTCACTTGCTGGCAACTTGCCGCGCACGCGGAATCAAAGTTGTCACCACGGGTGGAACGGCTGCGAAGATGGATCCATTACGCATTAAAAAAGCGGATCTGTCCGCGACCCACGGGGATCCGATGGCGTCTCAGGTGCGTAAGATTCTGCGTCAGAAGTTTGATTTCCCTGAAAAGAACTTTGGCATTCCATGCTTCTTCTCTGACGAAACTCCGATTCAGCCGGTAGAGCTGAATTACGACCACGGCCAGGGTTTCAAATGCGTGTGCCCGAAAGGTCAGAACGATCTGCACAACTGTGACAGCCGTAACGTGATCTGGGGGACGGCAAGCTTTGTTACGGGGGCATTCGGCCTGCATCTGGCTTCCCACATTGTTCAAGAAATCCATGCGCAAGTATGGGGAGAGGCAGAAAAGAAATGATCGTCTTTGCCTGGTTCACTTTATTAGCGTTTATTATTCTTTTTAGCTTTATCTTTGTCGGAGCGACTTTCTGGCATTGGTACAAAGAAGGTAAAGCCAAAAGAAAAGCGGCAGCTTCTGTGGCTGCGGCCTCGACGAACAGTTAAGTTTACCTTTTTTAAGCGGCAACACCCTGTGGATCCGGGATTGAAATGCTGATACTCGGCTGGTCTCCGGAAGAATCAAATGGCGTCACCTTGATGGTGTCGCCATTTTGCCATGTGTAGGGTGATGTGATTTCTATCCGTGTTGACAGCTCTGTCAATTCTCCCAGATTCAAAAGCGAAGATCCCGAACGATAGATTTCAATACGATATTTATATTGCCTTTTCTGGGTCAGACCGATGTGAGAAATGCTGTTGGACAGACCTATCGTGCCGGCTTGTCCACCCACGACGAATGATAGCGTTGTTTTGCCACCATAAGTGGAGATATCGGTTCCGGCTCCAAGACTGGGAAGAGCCGTGGGGGAGTAAGTAAAGAGAACGCTTGCGGAAGCGTTTGTGCTGCCACGGGTGCTGGCTGTGATAGCATTAGCATCGATCGTGCTGTATCCCGGATAGTTGCTGAGGTTCACAATGGCGGACCAGGTTCCGTCGCTCGAGCAGAAGACGGACTTGTTTTTAATAAGATCTTCCCCGCTAAGAATTGTGATGAGATCGCCGGGTTTACAGGAACCGCTGATAGTAGCCGCAGTTGTATTCTCATCATAAACGCCCAGTAAATGGGTGTTGTTGGCTTTGAAAACAGCGGTGAATCCACTTTGTGAAGAACCAAGATTTGTGTCACCTTCAGCGGAGTTGGCTTCAGCAGGGGTTAGCTGAGCTTGCAGAGCACAGCCCGTTGAAAATACCAAAGGGACTAGGCAGAACAAAACGTACAAAGTCTTCATGGGGCCTCCGAATAACTTTTCGGTTTTCTAGTGGATCCTCCTTAATAAAGCCTTTAAAATTTTGAAAAATGTGTTTTTTCTTCGCATGGGAATGGCCCAACTTGAAACGTTTGTGAATTCAAGGTGGGCCCAAATTTCACTAGAGTTTGAATCTTTCGCAGGCTTGGACGATGTCGACGTCGCTGATGTTTTCGCAGCGACCGTTGATCTCGACACCCCAGGCATCGGGAAGCCCGCGCAAATTTTCACAGCGTGTGGTGTAGTCCACCACAGCCGTCAGGTTTCCGCTGCAGCTATCGGAATGATAGATCTTCACGGCTTGGGGGCTGCGTGCGCTTTTGAAGGCTTCGCAAGCTTTGGCAGGAGCCGTGTCGGTGATGTTGATGCACTGGCCTCCTACTTTGATTCCCCATGCCGCAGTCCCGGTTGTTTCAAGGCCGCTGCACTGGGTTTCTGGTGAGATCAGAGCGATTTCCTGTCCGCTGCAAGAATCGGAATGGTGAATACTTACAGAGGCTGGTGAGTTGCCAACTTTGAAGGCCTCACAAGCTTGAACGGTCGGCATATCGTCGATATTTAGGCATTGGCCGTCAATTTTAACTCCCCAAGTGGCCTGAGCTTGTGAAAAGCTTTGGCAGGATGTGTAGGCATTCACACGGGCGATCAGGTTTCCTGAGCAGCTGTCAGAATGATAAAGTTCAACGGAGCTTGGATATTGAGGAGGGCGGGGATTGTTGCCGCCACCACCATTTAAGGCCTGGCGAAGAAGTTCTTCGGCGCTAGTCAGGCGGTCAGAGACATAGCGAAGGCGTTCTTTTTGTTCATTGGAAATGACCTGCCTCATTACAAGCTGAGTTTGTTCTTTGGCAATGGTGACCTCTTCCAGGCTGCGCGAAACCTTCGCATCATCAGCGGCCCAAGTCAGCGGGCTACAGAGTTGTGATAAAATTCCTAAAGTTAAAGCAGTGGTTTTTAGATTCATGGATTCCCCTCCCGAAAACACTCCCTTTCAGGAGCGTTTCTGGTCATTACAAAGGATGTGCCAAGTCGAAGTGACACCACTTGAGTTTTCTTTCAAAGCGGCAGTAGAATTGAAGAGTGGAGGTGGCCTATGAAGATCAAGATTCCTTATCAGGATAAAATCACCCTGGGGTATTCTTTGGCGAGGTCGGCCAGTTTCGCCGCTCAACAGTTGTCTCTGCCTTTCTTTGAGTTCATCACCACCGGACGTCGTAAATCCCATCATGCCCTGGAGCCACAGAAGATGCGGGCGGCTTACACGGAGCTTTTTAATCTGTTAAAGAAGGATAGCGAGAACATCGCCAAAGGGCATTACCCCGTTGATGTTCTTAAACCAGAAAAAGTGGCACAGCATTTTCTGCGCTATCCACGCATTATCTATGACGGCTATGCGATTTCAAAAAGGCGCTTGGGCAAGGACTCCCGCGATTTCAACGAAGAGGCCGAAAGTTTTTTGAAGGATCTTCCTGAATACTATCAACGCAATTTTCATTTTCAAACCGGCGGCTATCTGACCAAGGAATCTGCGGATTTGTACGAGCACCAGGTCGAAATTCTTTTCTCGGGATCCGCCGATGCCATGCGCCGGTTGGTGATCCCGCTGGCTAAAGAAAAATTGCCCGGAGACGGCACGGGGCTGCACTTTTTGGAAGTGGGGGCCGGAACCGGCCGGCTGACGCGATTTATGAAGATGGCTTATCCCAAAGCTAAGGTCACGGTTTTGGACTTGAGTTACCCCTACCTGAAGAAGGCACAGGATAATTTGCATGACTTCGATCGGCTGGATTTTGTGCAAGGGGCGGCAGAAGAGCTGCCTTTTCAGGATGGAAGGTTTGATTTGGTTTATTCTTGCTTCCTGTTTCATGAATTGCCTCACGAAATCCGCCGCAAGGCGATTGCTGAAGGGTATCGTGTGTTGAAGGCTGGCGGATGTTATGGACTGGTGGATTCACTTCAAAAAGAAGACACGAAGGATTTTGAATGGGCCCTGGAGCAGTTTCCGGTAGATTTTCACGAGCCTTTTTACAAGAACTACACGCAAAATCCGATGGAAGGCCTTCTTGCTGCGGCAGGCTTTGAGGATTTACTGAAGGATCAGGGCTTTTTTGCCAAGGCCTTGTTGGCTCGTAAACCCGCAGAGTAGTGTGGGATTTTGCGATTCGGGGAGGCGGGATAAGGGCTTTAAAGGATTGGATTTTTCTGGGAAGGGTGTTCTTTTTCAAAAGTCATTCTGTGCTTGAGTTTTCGATCTTTTCTGGTAGTTTCCATTGCACTTGATGAAAGCTAGAAATCTTTAAACGGGGACGCAGTTCCTCCTTGAAGCTTTTCAGCTTTTATTAATAACAAGGAGAAATCATGGGTCCTATTACTCAGTTTATCGAACATCACTACCGTCATTTCAACGCCGCTGCATTGAAAGATGCTGCTAAAGGCTACAAACTTCACATGGATAACGGTGGCCAGATGCTTGTGACATTGGCAGGTGCCATGTCTACAGCAGAACTGGGTCTTTCTTTGGCTGAAATGATCCGCCAAGGTAAAGTTCACGCGATCTCTTGCACAGGTGCGAACCTTGAAGAAGACGTATTCAACTTGGTTGCTCACAATCACTACGAGCGTATTCCAAACTACCGTGATTTGACTCCGGCTGATGAACAAAAGCTTCTAGAAAAGCACTTGAACCGTGTTACTGACACGTGCATCCCTGAAGAAGAAGCCATCCGTCGTATCGAGAACGTCGTTCTTGAGTACTGGCAGGAGGCGGACTCTAAAGGTGAATCTTACTTCCCGCATGAGTTCATGTACAAAATCCTTCTTTCCGGCAAATTGAATCAGTACTACCAAATCGATCCAAAAAACTCTTGGTTGTTGGCTGCGGCTGAAAAGAACCTTCCAATGGTTGTTCCGGGTTGGGAAGACTCGACTTTGGGTAACATCTTTGCTGGTCACTGCATTAAAGGCGACATCAAGAAATCCACGACTGTTAAAGGTGGTATCGAGTACATGAAGACTTGGGCAGAGTGGTACATGGGCGCTTCTAAAAAGCTCCAGTGGGCTTCTTCCAAATCGGTGGTGGTATCGCTGGTGACTTCCCAATTTGCGTGGTTCCAATGCTTGAACAGGATTTGGGCCACGAAGATGTTCCTTTGTGGAGCTACTTCGCTCAGATCTCTGATTCCACAACTTCTTACGGTTCGTACTCTGGTGCGATCCCGAACGAGAAAATCACTTGGGGTAAATTGGCCCCATCGACTCCAAGCTACATCGTTGAATCCGATGCGACCATCTGTGCGCCTCTGATCTTTGCTTACGTACTAGGCATGTAGTAGCGGAATATTACATATAGGTTCGTTAAAAGGGCTCCAGAAATGGAGCCCTTTTCATTTGCTGAGTTGTTACTGTCGGATGCTTTTGTCGTATTTTTTGTCTTTACTTGCCATGCTGGCTGGTATCGACGGTTCGCTGAAGGCCGGATCCATGACAGTTTCGACCTTGAGTATTCGGTCCGCAGGAAAACCTGCCATTTGAGCGTGTTTTTTTACGGCTTCTTCGTTTGGTGCCACATAAATGCAGAAGATTGAATCGTCAGTCACAAAGCTTTCCAGCCACTGAACCTCGCCGCCTAGTTTTCTGAGAGCATCATTTGAAACTTGCGCCATTTTTTCCATTTCTTCCTGTGTGCTGTGACCCACTCCGGGCACCTTTCTTTCGATGACATACTTAGGCATAGTTCCACCCTTGATAAGATTTGAATTATCTTTCACCTCATTTGGTGTTTTAGGTATTGTTCTTTCAATGTATATGAACACAGGATCACCAGCCTGTGTGCAGCGACGTAATCAGTCATTACTTGATTTCGTCCCTGGTACGGGAAAGCATAGTGCCCATGAAAATCGAAGAACTTTGCATTTATCCTATCAAGTCCGCACGTGCTCAAAAAATAAATCAGATGACCATCAATCATGAAGGTCCGGTGGGGGATCGTCAGTGGATGCTTGTGGATGAAGCCGGGAAGTTCGTCACGCAAAGAACACTTCCAAAGTTGGCGACGGTGGAGGTCTTTTATGATGACACCGCTTTGACCGTCGGTTTTCAAAAAATGTTCTTTAAAATATCGACGAAGAACTCCTTTCAGCGTCAGGTGAAAGTGCAAATCTGGAATGACACGGTCGATGCGGCCCTGGAACCGGATTTATATTCTCAAGCTCTGTCTCAGTACCTGGGCGTGAACCTGCGTCTGGTCCGTTACGCTCCTTTTTCACAACGTCGGGTGCGTTCGCACTCAATGGAATGGAAGCCAGAGGTTCGTTTTGCCGACGGGCGCCCGGTTCAACTGATCAACCTTAAAAGCCTGGAAGACCTTAACTCGCGCTTGGCAGAACCAGTCGGCGTGGATCGTTTCCGTGGTAATTTGATCTATTCCGGAGAGCAGCCCTTTGAAGAAGAGCAATGGAAAAGAATCCGTGTGGGGGCAGTGATTTTCTCACAACCAAAGCGTTGCAGTCGCTGCACGATCACAACCATTGATCAACTGAGCGGCGAAAGAGCTGGAGCGGAGCCTTTGAAAACATTGGCGGGCTATCGTCGTGATGGTAAGGATGTATTCTTTGGAACTCTGTGGATTCCGGAAAATACTGGTATTATTCGTAAAGGCGATGCTGTCGAGGTTCTGGAGTAGATCTCGGAACTGACAGTTCTTGCGCGCTGTTCAGTCCTTACGCAGTCAATTCAACTAAAATGGCCAGAGCCCCGGGCGCAGTCCCTGCAGGTCTGCTGGTCATGTCACGCTATTTTGGTTTTCTATTAATATTCGTGCTTGTTATCAGTTCCTGGGCTCAGGCGACTTCGCCAGAGAAAGCAGGGCTGCACCTGTCTTTTGAAGAGCGTCTGGCGTTGAGTTATGCGCTTCTGTCTCATGGTGAGACACCCGAGGCCAAGGACGCTATCTTAAAGCGGGCTTCAAACTATCTGAAAGCCACCTATAATATGCCGGTCCAAACAGTCGAGGTCCGCAACTTTAAAGAGTTCTTGAACCTTTATAAAGGTGCTTGGCCAAGCACCCACAGTCTGGCGCTGGATCTGGAATCCATCGAAGCTCGCGGTCCAAAGCCGATGCGGGTTTTCACGTCCAGCTCGGTTCGGGTTCAAAAACAAATCGATCTTTATCAAGAGTGGAAGCAGGCCGAGCTGTTGAAAATGATGGATGGCGATTTAAAGAATCTGAATCCAGAACAGTTGGTGGCTCAGGCACAGGCGGTTCTGCAGACAGAGTCCGGGCGTCTGGAGATGGGAAAAACCCTTATGCAGGCCAGTGAGGGATTGTTAAGCACCAAGATGGCGGAACTGGATCACGTCGGTGAAAAGATCGCCCAGTCCAACTTGGCAGCTCAGCAGGATGCCACAATGAAGATCTTCCTGCAGACAATGTTTACAGAATACTTTGCGCGTTTAAGTCCGGCTTCCAAAAAGCTGATTGTGTCTTCATATCTTGGTGGGGATTTGCATATCCCGGAGATGAAGAAGTTTGAACTGATGGTGCAAAACAGTGGACCTCAGTTGCAGAAGCTTTTGCAGGTGGTTGCTCGGCAAGCAGACTTGGGCCCGGAAATGTTGGAAGTGTTCAAGGGATTGGAAAACTCAGTCCGCCCGGTGGCGTGGGAGCAGGTTGAAAAGATCCTGAAGGGTAAAAACAATAAATTTGATTTCACTTATTTTGAAAGAAAACCGCTGGGTGTGGGAACGATGGCGCAGGTTCATCGGGCCAAAGTGATGATTGATGGTCAACGCCATGATGTAGTGGTGCGCTTTATTAAGCCAGGCATTGGTGCTCGCGTGGAGGAGGATAAACGTATCCTTCAAGAGGTTGCACAGATCCTTGATTCCAACGAGGAATTCCGTAAAACAGGAGCCCCAAAGCTCAGCCCGGTTGTTCAGGACATCACAGACACGGTGGTGGCGGAGTTAAACCAGGCCGATACGGTGCTTCGCCAAAAGCTTGCGTCAACCCGCTACGAAAAGGCGTCTTTCCTGAAGTCCGCTCAATATAAGAACGAGCTGCATTTTCATGTTCCAAAGATTTATGAAGGTCCAAAAGGTTCGGACCTGATGGTGCAGGAACTGGTGATCGGCAAAAAGCTTGATAAAGAGATTGCTCCTTATAAGGACATTGCTCCTGATATGAAAAAGTTGATTGTCGAGGAAATGGCCCGCATTTGGTCGCATGAAGTGATGTTTGGTGGTGGATTCTATCATTCTGATTTGCACCAAGGAAACTTCATGATTCAGGTGACGGAACCGAAGATCGTCGTGAATATCCTGGATTACGGAATGGGCGGCGTGATTTCCAAGGAAATGCAAAGACAGGTTATGCTGTTGGGTGCCGGGACAGAGTTATTAAATGAAGAGATGGTCGCACGAGCCTTCTGGAAGCTCAGTGATAAAAGCAAGAATACGATTACAGAATCCTATTTCCATCAATTGATCGCTGCGAAGATGCATAACATTCGTATCGGCTATGATGAGTCGTTGAGTATGGAAAAGTGGACCGCCTTTGCCATGGATTTAGGGGTGCGCCTGCCTTATGAATTTGTCAGCCTGAACCGTGGTTTGGTGATCGTGAACAAGCTGCTGGCGGATGCGGGCAGTAACCTGACGGTCACTGAGCTGATGAAAAATATGGCCAAACAAAATCCCCAGGTCGTCTATCGTGCGTTGGTGCTTGAGGAAAAGATGTCTCACAAGGATCTGATCAAACTTGGCTGGGCTGAAGCCAAAAAGACTTTGGGCTTTAAGGTTCCTGAGGTGGCGGTGAAGGTTCAGGCTGTTCGCTGCGAAATGGTCTTTAACTAAGATTGTCTTGTGACATGGGCAAATTAAGTCTTTGAAATCGTGTTCAAATTTGTTTGTTGTTGGTGAAACCTCCTGATCAAAATGAGTTAAATCAGGAGGGGACCTATGACAGCCACCGCAGCCCAGGCAACGGGTGTTGCCAATTCCGAAAAAAGTAAAATTTGGAAAGTGATCGGAGCCTCAAGTGCCGGGACTTTGATTGAGTGGTATGACTTCTATATTTTTGGAAGTTTGGCGACCATTATTTCCTCGCAGTTTTTCCCCAAAGGACATGAAACTGTGGCGCTGCTTAGTACATTGGCCACCTTTGCCACGGGATTTATTGTCCGTCCTTTCGGAGCGTTGGTGTTTGGTCGCGTGGGTGATGTTGTTGGGCGTAAGTATGCCTTTATGGTGACGTTACTGATTATGGGCTTGGCGACGACGGCCATCGGTTTGCTGCCGGGGTATGAAAGTATTGGAATCATGGCGCCGATTCTGTTGCTGTTGCTAAGGCTTTTGCAGGGGCTGGCTCTTGGGGGCGAGTACGGTGGGGCTGCGACCTATGTGGCCGAGCACAGTCCTGATGGCAAACGTGGATATTATACCAGTTATATTCAAACGACGGCGACCCTGGGGTTGTTTGTTTCTTTAGGGGTTATTCTGGCAACCCGGTTGGGTCTGGGAGAAGAGGCATTCAGCAACTGGGGATGGCGAGTTCCATTTCTTCTGTCAGTGGTTTTGGTCTTGGTGTCCTATCTGATTCGCAGAAAGATGGAGGAATCCCCGGTCTTTAAGCAAATGAAAGCGGAAGGTAAGGGGTCAACAAGTCCGTTGCGCGACAGTTTTCTGCATCCGGAAAATCGCCGTCTGGTGATTTTGGCGCTCTTTGGGGCGACGGCGGGACAAGGGGTGGTGTGGTACACCGGGCAGTTCTATGCTCTTTATTATTTGCAGACCGTTTTAAAGGTCGATTTCGTGGTCGCCAATCAGATCATCGCTGTGGCTTTGTTGTTTGCAACACCGTTTTTCGTGGTGTTTGGGGCTTTGTCAGATCGTATCGGCCGCAAAAGAATTATGATGGCTGGCTGTTTGATCGCAGCTCTTTGCTATTATCCAATCTATAAAGCGATGGAAACTTATTCGGGATGGAATCCGGCAGAACCTCTGGCGGCAGCTGTGAATCCAAATGTTGTGATGCTGACGGTGTTGGTTTTTGTTCAGGTTCTTTTTGTGACTATGGTCTACGGGCCGATCGCAGCTTTCCTGGTTGAACTTTTCCCGACCCAAATTCGCTATACGTCCATGTCGTTACCTTATCATATTGGGAACGGAGTTTTTGGGGGATTGGTGCCTTTTATTGGGACGGCAATTGTGGCAGCGACGGGGAATCATTTTGCCGGTTTGATTTATCCCATCGGGGTGGCGTTGATGACTTTTGTGATCGGAAGCCTGTATATTCGCGAAGACCGCAATGTGCGGTGGCACTAGTATCGTAATGAGAACTCAAATGGGGAACGATGTGTTCCCCATTCATATTACAATGAATTATATCCTGCCGAAAGTCTCAGTCTGAAACTAAACATGACCAGGATTTAGCCGATAAGTTCACTATGCACATGTGCAGATGGGGACTTAAGAAACTTTTGTCAGTTTTGGGGGGATTTATTCCTCTGTTCACATTTGTGCTGTTGTTAAGCGCTTGTACCGAGCGCGATCTGCAGATGGCTTTTCTGAACAGCACCACAAAAGGTCACAAAGGTGAATTCGTCATCGGCAACACGGAAAATGGCGGAGAGCTTGCTTCTGAAGGTGGAGATTCCGTTTCTGTCGACATCACCTGTGACAAGGCGATTGATGAAATCGAAGTCGAAAATCCGCAAACAGGACAGTGGCGAAATGTCACTGAACTTGCTTCTGGGACAGAATTCAATTGCGCCTCTGCTGGCGAGGCCAAACTAGAATTGCCTTTGGAGCATATTGCTCCTTATCAAGCCCCTAGTAAACCGGGGGATATTGGTCAGGATTTCAAAATTCGCTGGTACGTCAAGAATCTTGAAGGCGAAACCCATGTCTTCTATCGCACTCTGACAGTGAAATTCAAAGCTCCGGAAGTCAGTATTACCGAGGCGGGAGACATCAACCTCAGTCATTCCGGGGGCGGACAGTATAAGATCTCAGGGACTTGTGGTGTCACCGATGGTGTTGTGACTATTTCCGGTCCTTTCGCAGGGGCTCCAATTCCGGTGAACTGTGATTCTAATAAGGGTTTCTCTGTAATCACTTCTTACTCGGGTCCTGCTTTAGTGGCCGGGACCGATGTGCGCGTAACCCACTCGAAGAGTGGTGCGTATCGCACGTATTCAGAAATCAAAAAAACTGTGAAGGTCGATGTAGTTCCACCGACAGTTGAGCTTCTAGCCCCGGCAGCGGGGACCGTGTTCGTGGCCAGTGACTTTGCCGGTAAGGATACAGTCACAGTCAGTGGAACCTGTTCGGAGCCACAACAGATGGTCAGAATTAAAACCAATGGCCTTGGTATTGTTGAAGTGTTTTGTTCTGCGGATAATAAATTCCAAGGGGAAGTTCTTGTGGCTTCCGAAGGCGATACGGCTTTGCAAGTCGAACACAAAGATGCGGCTGGCAATGTCATTGATTCAAATGAAACGATAATTACGAAAGACACCGTGGGTCCTGGGTCCTTCACGATCTCAGGTATTCGCTCACTTTCCGGAGCCGACACGGTGATCGACAATCAACTGACTGAAGGTGGGCCGATGATTTATTATTCAGCGGCGGCAGATGCTGTTGAGTATGAGATTATTGTGAAGTCCGACGACGGTGTGACCACGGCCTGTCCGCTACGAAAAGAATCCGCTTCAGGGGCTACAAACTTTTCATCGTGCGTATTGGCGCAGAATACCTCCTATCGGATTTATGCTCAGGCCAAGGACGCTCATGGCAATATGACATCAGCAAGTAACACAGGTTTCAAATTCACGACGGCCTTCCCTGTGCCGAAGATCATCAAAGTCTATGCGCAAACACCTAACGGCGCCTATGGCCTGGGTAATACGATAACAATCTGGGTTGAGTTTGATCGCGAAATCACCAAGACGGGAACGCCTTCCTTGGCGTTGAATGTGGGGCGATCCGTCAATCAGACCTCGGTCAGTGGGTCGAACAAGGCTCTTGGTTTTTCATTGAGTGTGCAAAACGGAGACTATGTAGCGATTCTGGCTATGACAGGGTCAACTCTTGGAAACTGTACGGGTTGTATCGTGGACAAGTATAATTCGGTTGTCGTTGCTGACCTGACTTTGCCGGCGGAAACCGGTTCCAATCCCAGTGCCTTGAAAGCCTCCAATGTTAAAGTCGATGCTTTGCCGCCCAATCCGCCACACAGTCTGACGACCACGGCGACGACTTATTTAAACCGGACTGCCGCGATCAACTTTACTGTGCCAGCAGACCCAGATCTTTTGACGATTGAAGCTCGCATCGTGAATACGGCAAATAGCGCAGAAGTGATGCCGTGGGGACTGATCAATCAGGGGTTCTTCTTTAATGCGACCATGAACTCCGGCGGGACATACAAATATCAGCTTCGGGCGCGCGATCCCCTGAATAACGTAAGCACAGTGGCGGAAACAACGTTTACAGCATTTTCCTGTCCAAGTGAGTTTGTCTATATTCATAACCCGGAATTCACTGATGTTACACCGTTCTGTGTGGGGCAGTTTGAAGCCAAGATGGTCAGTGGGGTTCCTCGCTTTATTGCTGCCAACATTCCTTCGCCAATGAGCATGATGAGTGCAACCGGTGCCTGTACCGGGAAAGGGGCTGGCTACGATCTGATCTCCAATAAAGAATGGAATGTGATCGCGGATCTTATTGCTCGCCAGGGCGCGAACTGGACAACGGGCACTATGGGGTCTGGCCTTTTACATCGTGGAGACAGTCAATCCTCGTCGCCGACGGCGGCCAATGTGGGTGATTCATGTGCTCCGAACACAGGGACTCTGTGTACCAGCAATGCTCTTCGTCGGATGCACTATCTTCCTTACGATCAGGCGATTTGGGATTTTGCAGGTAACGCCGCTGAGGTCATTAAGGATTCGGATTCGGTGACCTATGCCGATGCAAACTGGCTGTATGCGGCCACTCAGACGGCTTATCAGTTGGATACCAAGTATGGAACGACGCTGACTTGTACAGGCATCAGCAGCCCTGATTATTGTGGTTTTGGTAAGATCGACTTTGCAACTGTAGGGGTGAATACGATCTGGCGTGGGGGCGCAGCCTATGACGGAAACTCTGCCGGTATTTTTGCTGCCAAGCGAGCGACAGATGTAACTGCGACTCTGACCAACGGCGGCTTCCGCTGCGTTTATCACCCTTAAGATTTTAGAAATCTTTTGCTGAGGATGTGGAATCTCCACGTCAGCAGTATTGAAGCAAAGATCAATCCCATCAATAGGCCAATCCAAATTCCCACGGGCCCCACACCTAGATGGAAGGCTAGCATATAGCCTGCAGGCAGACCCATCACCCAATAGGCGAAGAAGGCAATGATGCTGGGCCACTGGGTATCGCTCATACCGCGAAGTGCGCCGATGGCCACAGCCTGAACACCATCAAAGATTTGAAAGATGGCTACAATAATAAAGAATTTTGCCGCCCAGGCGATGACGTCTACATCCTTCACATAGAAAGTCGGGAACCATTCACGCAGGAAGAAAAAGCCCAAGGCGCAAAGCCCCATGTAAGCCGCGCCCAGCTTGATAGCGGTGAAGCCGGCAAAACGTGCGGATGGATAGTCGCCGCGACCCAGTTCGTAGCCCACGCGAATAGTGCCAGCGATGCCGATCCCCAAAGTGATCAGGAAGCTGGTACTGGCCAGACTGATGGTGATTTGGTGGGCTGCCAAAGGGGTTGCGCCAAACCATCCCATCATCACGGCTGCGGAAGAAAATGCGCCGACCTCAAAGATGTAAGTCATGCCGTTAGGGATACCCAGACGGATGATGCTTTTTAAAAGATGATGGTCGAAGCGGTGAGTCCAGCGTTCTGCAAGATACTTTTTAAAGTGAGGATGAACATGAACGTAAACCACCATGATAAGAGCCATCAGTGTGCGAGCAAACAATGTTGCATAGGCCGCACCATTCAGACCCAATTTAGGGAATCCGTAGTAGCCATTGATCAGGACATAATTTCCGGCAATATTGAAGACGACGCCGAAGATCATCACAGACATGGCTACTTTGGTTTTGCCAATGCCGTCCGTGAACTGTTTGTAGGATTGATAGAGCAAGCTTGGGAAGACCGACCAGATTGTGATTTCAAAAAAAGCGGCCCCCATTTTCAGAACTTCGGGGGTTTGTCCGAAGATCTTCAAGTTCGGCAAAAGGGCATACAAGCTGGCAATCATCACCGCACTCAGTCCTGCAGCCACGGCCACGCTGTGGCGAAGCAGTACGCCACCATAAGGATAGTTTTCCTGCCCCTGCATACGCGCAAAAAGGGCCGTGATCGGAGCCAGCATTCCCAACCCAAAAAGCAGGAAGACAATAAAGACACTGCCAGCAAAGGCGGAAGCCCCCAAAGCGACAGAGCCCAGGGCGCCCACCATAATGGTGTCTGCCAAAGTGATCAGGTTTTGGCCGACTTGACCGACGACGATAGGACCTGAAAGTTTGGCAAGAAGCTTACTTTCGTGAACAAATTTAGACTGAGACAACTTCTGAAATCTCCGGGAAAAGTTCTCTCATGCGAGTTTCGATACCCTCTTTCAGGGTGATCGTGGAACTTGGACAGCCGGAGCAAGCGCCTTTCATGTGAATATAAAGAACGCTGTTTTCATACTTGTGGAAAACGATATCGCCGCCATCCAATGCCACTACCGGGCGGATTTCGCGATTCAGAACGGATTTGATGTTGCGAACCATCGGGCTGTCGTTTTCATCGTTCTCTTCGGTTTGGATGAAAGAAACGACAATAGGCTCATCGCGATCCAGGTGTTCTTGAATCAGGCCACTTAAAGGGTGTGCCAAAAGCTCCCAGTCCACCCAGTCCTGCTTGGTGACGGTGATAAAGTCAGGGCCGACGTAAACAGAGCTGGTCCACGGGAAGCCAAAGATCTTAGCAGCCAATGGGGAGCGGTCGGCCTCTTGAACGGTTGGGCAGTCGAAGCCCTCGTCCGTTACCTTGCGGTGAAGCAGGAACTTCATCGTTGCTGGATTTGGGGTGGATTCAAAACTAACCTGGCTTTTTGCGTTTGCACTCATACAGACCTCTTTAGGGACAAGGAACATTATACCACAGGGTGTTTTCTGCCAAGCGTGTTAATCCACGAGACGCGCTTGATTATATCCAGAAAACTCAATAAATTTACCCCGCTAATGCGAGTCCAGTAGACAAGAGGCTCGTGAATTTGAGTTTTCTTCATAGGTTATAGGAGATCTAGATGACGCCAAGAGTTAGAGAGATTTTGAACTGGTACGGAGCTGACAACCCAGGAGTTTTGACGAACCTGGCGCGCATGATGAATCACGGTAAGCTGAAGGGGACTGGAAAGCTCGTTATTTTGCCAGTGGATCAGGGGTTTGAACATGGCCCGGCTCGCTCTTTCGCGAAAAATCCAGATGGTTACGACCCGGCGTACCACGTAGAACTTGCGATTGAATCTGGTTGCAATGCTTACGCGGCTCCACTGGGTGCGATTGAAGCCATTGCTCGTGACTATGCGGGTGAAATTCCTTTGATTCTTAAAATCAACAATTCTGATTCTCTTTACTCCAATAAAGCACCTATCTCTGCTTTGACGTCTTACGTGGACGATGCTTTGAGACTGGGTTGCGTGGGTATTGGTTTCACAATCTATCCAGGTTCTGCAGACCGCAAACAACAGTACGAAGAAATCGCTCAAGCAGCGCGCGCGGCGAAAGAAGCGGGTCTGGTTGTGGTGATCTGGTCTTACCCTCGTGGTGAGCAGATCTCCAAAGAAGGTGAAACGGCGATTGACGTGGTTGCATACGCAGCTCACATCGCGGCTCAATTGGGCGCGCACATCATCAAAGTAAAACCGTCCACTGCTCACATTGAACAAGCGGCTGCTGCGAAAGTTTACCAAGAACAAGGTATCAAAGTGACTTCCCAGGTGGATCGCACTCGTCACATTGTTCAATCTTGCTTTGCAGGAAAACGCATCGTGATCTTCTCTGGTGGTGAAGCGAAAAGCACAGAGGACCTTTTGAAAGAAGTTGGCGAGCTGGCACAAGGTGGCGCTTTTGGTTCCATCATGGGCCGTAATGCTTTCCAACGTCCTAAGAAAGAAGCGTTGGAGCTATTGCACAACGTAATGGAAGCTTTCGCAGGTAAAAAACTATGAGTATTAATGAAAATCCGCTAAGAGCGGAGAAACGCAAAAAACTTCATGCCCTTCGCGAGAAAGGTATCAACCCGTATCCCTACGTCTTTGAAAACAAGGTGAAGATTTCTGAAGTCGTCGCAGAGCACGCGGCGACCTTGCAGGCGGGTGAAAAGAAGCCGGAATTTTCTTACCGTATTGCGGGTCGTTTGATGACTTTGCGTATGATGGGTAAGGCGTCCTTCTTCAATATCCAGGATCAGACCGGCACGGTGCAAGTGTACGTGAAAGTGGAAGAGCTTTCTGAACAAGACCGCGCGGCGTTCGAACTGGTGGACTTGGGCGATATCGTCGGGGTTGACGGGTATGTCTTCAAATCTCAAAAAGGTGAGTTCTCCATCTACGTGAAGAGCTTCCAGATCCTGACGAAAACCATCGAGCCATTGCCGGAAAAATTCCACGGGGTTCAGGATATCGAGATCAAGTATCGTCACAGACACTTGGATTTGATGACAGATGCGGATTCTCGCAAAGTGTTTGAAACTCGCTCCAAGATCATTAAAGAAGTTCGTCGCTTCCTGGATGATCGCGGTTTTATGGAAGTTGAAACACCGACGTTGCAGCCAGTTTATGGTGGTGCAGCGGCGACGCCGTTTACAACTCACCACAAAGCTTTGGATATGAAGCTTTACATGAGAATTTCCCCGGAGCTTTACTTGAAGCGCCTGATCGTGGGTGGTTTTGAAAAAGTTTACGAGATCAGCAAAAACTTCCGTAACGAAGGTATCGACCGCACTCACAATCCTGAGTTCGCTTTGCTTGAGTTCTACGAAGCTTATACGGATTACAACTATCAGATGAAACAGTTCGAAGAATTGATTTCTTCTTTGGCTTTGAAAATCACTGGCAGCATGAAAGTGTCTTATCAAGGTAAAGAAATCGACTTCACTCCGCCATGGAGACGTCTGACAGTTCATGACGGCGTGAAAGAATACGCAGGGATTGATCCGGATAAGGCTTCTGATGATGAAATCTTCCAGGCTATTCGCAAGAATGGCGGGGATATTGATGAACCCGGCAAGCGCGGCGAAATGATCATGGAGTTGTTCGAACTGACAGCTGAACAGCATTTGTGGCAGCCGACGTTCGTGATGGATCATCCCGTGGAGATTTCTCCATTGACGAAGATTCACCGTCGCGACAACCGTCTGGTAGAGCGTTTTGAGCCGTTTGCGGCTTGTATGGAAATCGGCAATGCTTACTCCGAGCTGAATGATCCAGAAGATCAGTTGGCGCGCTTGAAAGAGCAGGAAGCCAATCGTGCCAAAGACGAAGAAGCTCATCCAATGGATGAAGACTTCTTGTTGGCGATCGACGCTGGTATGCCGCCAACAGGTGGTGTGGGTATCGGTATGGAGCGTATCGTGATGCTTCTGACCGACCGTCCAAGCATTCGCGATATCATCTTCTTCCCGACGATGAGAATCACAAAATAGTCGGCCGATGAAAACGGCTCATCTGCTGCGTTGTCGGACTCCCTCCTTCTCTTCGGCGTACTTTGAGTACGCCTGCGTTTCGGATGGAATCCTCCGCCTTGCACCTGAACCATTTTGATCGACCTTGGTTTTGTCTTTAGGGGAGCGTGAAGCTCCCTTTGTGCTTTAAGAGGGTGTGTATGAAAAAGTTCCTTTTCCTTTTGACGATTGTGGGTCTGACGGCCTGTCAGGTGAAGCCGACGAAGGTGATCGTTGAAGAACCTTTGATGGGTGAAAACGTCACGGCTGAACGCTTGATGACGCAAAATCCAGTGATTCTGGATGCAAGATCAGCGTTTGAATTCAATTTGGCGCACGTGCCGGGTTCTGTCAATGTTCGCTGGGAGGACTTCTCTCAACAGAATCCGCGCGCTCGTGGGTTGTTGCAGCCGGACCTGTTTGCTTTGGCAAGGCGTTTGTCTTTGGTGGGTGTAGATCCTGAAACGCCGATTGTGGTGTTAGGCAAAGGTGCTCAAGGGACAGGTGAAGAAGGGCGCATCGCCTGGACTCTGAAAGTTCTGGGTGTAAAAAACGTCTATACGCTTTTGCATACGTCCTATCGCGAGATGAATACCAATCCCAATCGTGAAGTGCCTGCAGTGAAGAATAAGCCTTACTGGAAGCCGGAAGTGGCTGAAGGACTTACGGTGGATCTTAAGACCTTCAAGTTCGACATTTCTCAGGATTTGAAGCCGGTGGTAGTTTTGGATGTGCGCTCCAGCCAGGAATTTGCACTTCGCAACCTTTCCATGGAAAAATCTGTAAAAGCACCTGTGATCAATATCGAATGGCGCGAGTTCTTTGGCGCTAAAGGTCTGCCAGAGAAGAAAATCGAACGTCTTCTTTATGAGAAGAATATTGCCAAAGACAGCCGTATCTTGGTTCTTAGCAATCACGGTGTACGTTCCGGGGCTGTGGTGTATGCTTTGAATTATCTGGGATACAAGAAGGCCACCAACTATGCCGGAGGCTACGAGCAATGGAAGTAAACCCGCAGGAGCTGATTGCCATTCTTCAGGACAAGATTGCCTTGTATGAGCATCTTGGCATCACTGTCGCGGAAATCAGTGCTTCGCGTGTTCGCTTTAAGGTGTCCTTAGAGAAAAACCGCAATCACAAGGGGACGGCCTTTGGGGGCAGTCTTTATGCTAGCGGGGTCCTGGCCGCCTATGCTTTGGCGTTGGCGGGGCTCAAGGCTCATCAAATTCCCACGGAAAACATCGTGATTGCCAAGGGCGAGATCCAGTATCTGCGCCCCGTGGATACGGATTTTGAAGTGGTCAGTGAATTCAGATCAGCTCAAGAACAAGAAGACTTTTATAAGACTTTAAATGCCACGGGCCGTGTCCGTGGCATGATCCGCACTCAGATACTGGGTGAAGGTGGTTCCTTGAAAGCTTCTTTGCTGGGTGATTTTGTCGTTAAATTGTGAGCCAGAATATCTAGAATCTCGGCCTTCTTGACAGGTTTCACTGCATACGAATCACAGCCACTGGTCAGAGCTCTTTGCAGGTCCTCAACAACCGCTGTGGCAGTCAGGGCAATGATGGGTGTGTGTGGCAGTTTTTTCTCTGCCTCATAGTGGCGGATCATTTCCGTGGCTTTATAGCCCGTCATAATCGGCATTTGCATGTCCATAAAGACCAGATCGTATTTTTTCTCTTTAAATTTATCCACGGCCTCTTGTCCGTTCACGGCTTCATCGCAGTCAAAGGGCAGACTTTTTAGATAGTGAATCATCAGGACCCGATTGTCTTCGGAATCATCCACCAGCAGGATGCGAAAGCGTTGTCCGGTTTTAATCTGCGTCCATACCTGTGAAGGTTTGTTCTGTTTTTCGATATTGCTGGAAAAGTCCGGACGATGGGGCAGAGTGATGCGGAAGGTGGTCCCGCGTCCGGCAAGACTTTTCATCTCCATGCTGCCACCCATGATCTCGACCAGATTTTTTGAAATGACCAGTCCTAGGCCGGTGCCGCCGTACTTGCGTGTGATCGTGGGATCGCCTTGAAAAAATGGTGAAAAAAGTTTGGACTGTTTGTCACGAGGGATGCCAATGCCGGTGTCTTGAACTTCGATAAGAAGCTTTTCCGTGCTGTCTTTGGTCAGATCGACCTTGACCGTGACGGAGCCTTCATTGGTGAACTTCAAAGCGTTGCCGATCAGGTTAAACAGCACTTGTCGCAAGCGTGTGGGATCGCCCCATTGCAGGGGCGGGACTTCTTTGGAAAGGAACAGCTCAAAATGCAGACCTTTTTCTTCGGCCTTGATTTGCAGGATTTCAAAGACGCTGCGAACGGTGCTGTGAATGTTGTAACTGACATCCTCGACGGTCAGGGCTTTGGCTTCGATTTTTGAAAAATCCAAAAGGTCGTTGATCAGGGCTTTCAGGTTTTCCCCGGCGTGACTGAATAAAGTCAAATAGCGTTCCTGATCTTTGGAAAGCTGGGTTTCACGCAAAAGCTCCAGCATCCCCAGAACCGAATTTAGCGGGGTGCGGATTTCGTGACTCATTCGCGCCAGAAATTCAGATTTCGCTCTGCTGGCTTCTTCGGCTTGTTCTTTGGCGGCTTTCAGTTGTCCTTCGGTTTCGCTGAGTTCATGAATTTTTCCGGTCAAGGTTGTGACTGCCGATCCCGTGATCAATGAGCAAAAACACAATGTCAGCAGGGTTGCGGGGTTCTGTATTTCTGTCAGCGTTGATGACCAGGGCAGATTAAGAACCTTGGGCAGAATCACCGTCAGGAAAACTACGAAGGTGTTTACTGACAACGCTGCGTAAAGCCCATACCAAGCTGCTGATGCCAGCATCACGATGCCATAGATATACCAAATCTTGGGCAAGTCTGTGGCGACGGCCAGGATGAACATCGAACTAAGGATGATGGCAAAGGTCACTTTTTCTCTTTTTACCAGGCGATCCCAATGTAGGGGCGGCAGAGATTTAAAAGGAAACAACGACAGATGCCTATGACTAAGCCACGGGGAAACCAGAATCAGTGCCGGAATACTGATGAAGACAGCGCCTAAAAGGTCTCCGACAGAAGTGGTCAGTGCATTCCAGAAGAACAAAGATCTGTCCTGGAAGCCGCTTAGTGTGAAAATGCCCTGAATGGCAATCGAGCAGATGATCGACGGAATGAAAAGACCATAGACAAAGTAAAGACTGATATTTTTAGGGCTGGGCTTCCAGCCCCGAGAATCTTTAAAGCGCTCGCGCACCAGAATCCACGAAAAAAGGACTTCCAGTGTTTCGGGTAGTGCGTATATGGGATAAAGGGCCTTATTGGGAAGATTAAACAAAGTCACCGCAATCAGTGCGTTGACAAAGACAGCGGCAAGGACCCGGGGGCCCCACCAAAGCGCCATGACCACACCTAGATTAACTGGAAAATAGATCCAATAGACTCCATTCGTGGATTTGAAGGAGAGGCTCAAAAGAGTGCCTGCAAGTAAAATGAAAAACGGGACGAACCACGTCCACCCGGGCAAATGCTTCTCTTTCATGGTTCTATTTTAGAGGTATTTCTAAGGAGGAGGCTAAAACGGAGCGCAGAAAATGTTAAAGGTCAATGCGGTCAACTTTAAAGAAAGTTTCGCCGAAGCAAGTGCCCGTTGCGCAGGTGTTAAAGTTAATGCAGCCGCCTTCACGCTGAACGCGGTAGATATCGTCTTCTAGAATATCGTCCATTCCAGTAGATAGGATTCCGACAATCTCGCCTTGAGCATTTAATAACGGGGACCCCGAGCTGCCCTTGAATGTGTCCACTTCCACCTTGAAATTCGTGCGAGCTTTGTCATTTGAAAGTACGACGGCCATGTCTTTCTTTAGCGGAAGACCCAAGGGATAAGACAGGCTTAGCAGCTTTGTTCCCGGAACCAAAGCGTCTGTGTTTTTCGCCACAATCAAAGGCGTGACACCCGTGACGGGGCGATCCAGTTCGATGATGCTATAGTCGATACCTTTAAGGGTTTGCTCCATTTTCAGGATACTTTTGCATTTGTAGATTTCAGATTCAGAAACCTCAAGTGTGGCAGCCTTGTCCTTGTTCCATCCAAAGATCAAGCGTGCTTCGTCACAGCTATTTTTAGAATCCATGCAATGAGCAGCCGTCAGGACTTTATTCGGAGCAATCAAGCTGGCTGTACAGTGACCCAGCAGGGGCTGCTCTAAAAATCGCTCGTTTGGACAAAGCGGATAGCCTTCAGAAAGGCGATAGGTTTTAAGTGTGTATCGAGACGGGGAAAGGTTTTTCAGCTTGTCGGGACTGAACATGACAGCGATGGCTTTGGCAACCGTGGCTTCGGAAGGATTTTGCGTTGAGATTTCCTGACGACTGTCGCCTTTATAAATCACAGCAGCAGACTTGGTACTATCGACCATTGAAGGGGCGGTCTTTGGAGTACACCCCCACAAGCTGAAAGAAAGCAGTAAAGAGACCTTGATAGTCCTCTTCATATTATTTCTTTTCCGGGCTTAAACCCGCCACCTGTCCATTGATGGCAATAAAACCATCTTCGTGGGGACCTTTTTTCGGATTCAGATGCAGCCAGTGAATAACGGCTCCAACGGGGGAATATGTATCTTTAATAAAATCTCCGCAGGCAATGACTTCATCACCGTAACGGAAGTCAGGCAGGGTGCCGAATTTGGTGTTGTAGATGATCTCCACTCGGTCGTCGGTGGTGTTCATGTCTTTGTCCAGATCCACTTCGATGTGAATGTGCTTTTGACGATCTTCAATCAGGCGCACTGCAATCCCGCGCACAAAGGCTCGGGCCAGAAATTTGTTTTCGGTGAACTCTTTCCAGGCAAGGACTTGGCTTTCATTGAAGTCGATACGGTCCTTGCGATCAAAGCAGGCGGGTAGCCCCTTGGCAAAGGCGCTGGAGGTTGCAAAGGCTATCAACAAAATTAAAGCAGAAAAGGCAGTTTTCATAAGGCGCCAATTTAACAAAAAAGCAGATAATCCGGGGAATTCAGTCAGCGAAAGGCAAAACTTTCCAAGGGTGTCCATTATCTGACAGGCGCTCGCTTTATCATCTTGTTTTCCCTTGGATTTCTGTTCTTTTTCATTCTTCCAGATCGACCGGTGAATCCTTGTCAGTGGGGGTATTTAGCCACTAAAGAAAACCTATTATCGAGGAGTTTTACGAATGAAAACAACAATGGCTTTTAAGAGCCTTACTCTTGTATTTGCTTTAAGTCTGTCCGGGATGGCCTGGGCTCAAGAGGCCGCGAGTGAAGAACCCGCTTCATCTGAGCTGGATGCCGTGGTTATTAAAGACGATCAGGAGCTTAAAACCCGCACCACCTTGCGCGCGGAAAGAATTGAACAAACGCAAGCCGAAGATATCAAGGAATCCTTGAAGGGGGTTTCAGAAGTGATGGTGGGTGGTGGGCAGAAAAACGCCCAAAAAGTTTATGTTCGCGGTATCGAGGATACTCAATTGAACATCACTGTCGATGGCGCCCGCCAAAGTGGTTACCTATTCCATCACCAAGGCCGCTTAAGTGTTGATACAGAATTGCTCAAAAAAATTGATGTGGATGCCGGAACAGGCAATGCGCTTTCCGGACCGGGAGCTTTGGGCGGGGCAGTCCGCTTTGAAACCAAAGACGCCGAAGATCTTTTGCTGCCGGGGCAGCGTTACGGGGCTTTAGTGAAGGCTCGCTATGCAACGAATGCTGATGAAAAAGGGGCGAGCCTTGGTTTTTTTGGCAAGCCCTTGGATAAAGTCAGCTTCCTTCTTTATGGGAATTTCGCTGAATCCGGTAACTATCACGCAGGTGAAGGTGATGGCGTTGCTTACACTGCTGGTAAACCAAAAAGTGGTCTGGGTAAAATTGTATTTACTCCCAGCAACGAGCAAAAGCTGACCTTGTCGGCCAACGTTCGTGAAGACAATGCTCGTCGTTCCCTGCGCAATCATTTTGGTGATTTGCCATTCAACCCGCCGAACGATCAGGAGTTCGGTAATCAGACCTATACTTTGCAACACACTTACAATCCGGCGACCCCTTGGGTGAATTTGCGATCTGAAGTCTATACGACATCAACCAAGATGAGTCAGGAAACAACCACGGCCAAATCTGAAGCGGAAGCTCAAAGCTTCGGCGGACAGATTTCCAATAAAATGGATCTGGGTTCTTTGAACTCGGTCACGGTGGGAACGGACTATAACGTGGACCGTTCCGAGGGGCATCGTGCAACCGGCACTGAATCTGAAACCGGTCGCATCTTTGGTTTGTTCACTCAAGGGGTTTACCGTCCAGCACCTGCGTGGACTCTGACGGCGGGTCTTCGTTACGACAACTATGATCTGGAAGATGTTGCCAGTGAAATGCTTAATTCTCACCATCTCAGTCCGAACGCGCGCGTGGGTTATCAGTTTAATCCGGTGTGGTCGGCCTATGCGTCCTGGTCTCAAGCCTTTAAGGGGGCGACTCCGATGGAAGCTTTTGTGATGAGCAGTGTGAAAGGTGTGGCTCCGGTTGGCAATCTGAAAGGCACAACCGCTGACACGTCTGAACTGGGGGTGACAGCTCAGGTGCTGGGGCTGACGGTCAATACTGCTATCTATCAAACTGTTCTGCGCGATGTGATCCAAGTCAGCACCAATCGCACGACGGGGATTATGACTCGCTCGAACGCTGCAGAGGATTTGAAATTCCAAGGGGTCAATCTGAATGCGAACTACGAAGCTGGTGATTATGTGATCCGTGGGGGGTATTCCCATAACAAATCCGAATTCGGCAGTGAACCATTGGGCTATGCTGTTTCCACCAAAGGCAGTGCATTCGGGGATCGTTTCGTGTTTGGAGTCGACTACAAGCTTAGCCAGTACAATGTTCTTTTGACCTGGGACAGCCTTGTGACAATGAAGTTGACCGATGTGCCATCGGGAGCTGTTGAACAACCGGGTTACGATGTTCACGACATCGCCGTAAGCTGGATGCCGAATGAAAGAACTCGTGTGGGGATTTCTGTGCTGAACATCTTTGACAAAAAGTATGTGGCGCAGGGAACGCCTTACCAAGTTCAAGGAGCGGTGAATCCGATCTTTGAACCGGGTCGCGATGTGCGCTTGACGGCGAGTTATTTGTTCTAGGGGATTCCATTTCCTATTGGCTTGACTGCCAACAGAGTCCGACGAACGGCAGAAGTTTACGATTCTGCCGTTTCTGTTTTTTAGACAAGCATCTGCCCAAGGTGTGATGTTTGCCGCGATGATAGTGCGATGAGCACGTCACGGCGCGAGTTCTTGGGAAATGCCACCAAATCCATGCTGATATACACAAGTTTCCCGGCGGGGCTTGCTGTGGCTGGTAATGAGTACCAGTCCGATCTTTATTCCGGGGTCATACCCCTTTGTCAGAATATGACCAACGAAATTTCAGCTCAGTTCACCGTGCTGACAGAAGGCAAGAATCCCTATGCTTATCGGGTGAAGGATGTCCAAGGTAAGGATTTGCCGGTCAGAAAATGGGACGAAGAACATCGCAAGGATTCCTGGTACGGCATTGATAAGTTGATTGTGGAAAAACTGCAGGCGGATCGGCTTTATCATTTGCAGGTGATCGACAAGGACAGTGGCACTGTATTGGACGAAAGGATTTTTAAAAGTCTGCCACTGAATCGAAAAAAGAACCTGCGTTTTGCGATCATCAGTTGTTCCTGCGACTTCTATCACCATCAGAACAGCAATATGTGGGATCATTTGTTCGCCGAGCTGCCCGAGATGGTCTTTGTCCTGGGGGATTCTTGTTATGTGGACTTAGGCAGTGACGGCAGCGAAAGGGACCTTTGGCGTAGGCACTGCGAAACCCGCATGACCTTGGCGCACTTCAGACAACCTCGCCTGATCCCGACCTTAGCCACTTGGGATGATCACGATTACGGCGAAAACAATCAGAATAAATATTATTCTTTAAAGACGCAATCCCAACGGATATTCGAATGCTTTTTCGGTTCCATGCCCGTGGCCGGATATCAAAAGGGGCATGGGGTTGGATCTGTGCTGACCGGATTTGGGCAGCGGTTCTTTTTGATGGACGACCGCTTTTTCCGTGATGATCCCCATAGTGGCGGGATGATGTGGGGAAGCGCCCAACAAGAATGGTTGTTGGCAAGCTTAAAGGAAAATAGCAAACCATCATGGTTGATGAACGGCAGTCAGTATTTTTCGTCCTATGTGGGAAATGAATCCTTTCAAAAAGAATACATGAGAAATCTGGCGGATCTTACAGGTAAATTGCGCAAGACCGAGGCCCCTGTGGTGTTTGCGTCTGGCGATGTGCACTTTAGTGAAGTTCTGCGAATCGAGCCCGAGCTTCTGGGGTATCGGACGTATGAATTCACCTCCAGCGCCATGCACAGCCTGAATTATCCGACCAGTTGGTACATGCGCAATCCTCGGCGAGAAGTGCATACGTGGAAACATAATTTTATGATCATGAAGTCTGAAGTTTTAAACGGCGGATTGAAAACAGACAGCTACTGTCTGGGGCGCCGAGGGCAAAGACTTATCAGTCACAGAGGAACCATTCGACGAACATAGAACCTCTTCTTTTTTTCTGCGTGCGTCGTGATTTGAGATCACGCTTCCCATATTGCTAAAAATAGCTAGACTTACGTATTGAATATCTATCATTCCACGAAGGGAATAGTGCATGGGCAGCGTAGTATCATTCATCAATCAAAAAGGTGGCGTGGCAAAGACCACTACCGCGATCAATGTGGCATCTCAATGGGCTAAGGAAGGCAAGAAAGTTCTTCTGATCGACTTGGACCCGCAATCTTCCGCCACACGTGCGATCTTCGGTGACGAAGATTTCGAAGATACCATTTACGACGTCATTACCGGCGAAGTGGAAGCTCAAAGTGCCGTAGTTCACTCTCCGTCCTTCGGCATTGATGTGATTCCTTCAGAAATTATGCTGAGCGGTATCGAAATCATTCTTTCCTCTAAGTTTGGCCGCGAAAGCATCCTGAAAAGAGCTCTTGCGGAAATCAAAGAAGAATACGACATCGTTGTGATCGACTGTTCTCCGTCTTTGGGACTTTTGACGGTGAATGCATTGATTGCCTCCAAGGATATTGTGATTCCGATCTGTCCAGAGTACTTCTCTTTGAAGGGCATTGATCTGATTCTGGATACTTTGAAAAACATCAAAACCGGCCTGGGGCATCACATCAATGTGCGTGGTATTATTATTTCCAAATACCGCAACCGTCGTATTGTTGAAAAAGTCATCAGCGACCTTCGCACGAACTACACGATCCCGGTCTTTAACAATTACATTCCGGAATCCATCGCGGTCGAAGAAGCGCATCACAAGCATTTGCCAGTGAACGAGTTTTCTCCAAAAAATCCTGCTGGTTTGGCGTTGGCAAATCTGGCTCAGGAAATGTGGGCTTGAAAAAACACAATCCCTTGTTCTTAGACTCAACTCAGCCCGTTGGTGATAAAGTTATCACCAACGTGGAACTGTTGGAGGCAAGTCTGGCAGCCGGGGAAGCTCTTTACATCGAAGTGACAGACAGCTTCGGCTTTGTGCAAAAGCATGCGCTGAAGCTGATCTCAACGAAGAAGTCCGTGCGCTATTGTGCGGAGCTTTGGTTGAGCCAGAATGAAGAGATCAAATACAGATTCATCCTGGTTTCTGCCGGAGCGGAGCTGTGTTCTTCTGTTGAGAAGATGTCGGTCACAGGGGTCGTCATTTCTGAGAAATGGGCTCCTGTCGCGGCGGCAACGGCAACGGCAGCGGCGGCACCAAAAGCTAAAAAAACCGAACCGAAAAAGTCCAAATCCACCGAAATCAAAAAGACCGCTTCTGTAAAATCCCAAGGTTCCTTGGTGGCGGCACAAGATTACCAGCAGATGAAGTTCCTGCTGGGCGAGTTGGAATAGTCCCATAAACGCAATAGCCCACCTGCGGGCTGACGAACTTTCAGACAGCGAACAATAAACGTCACCTTGTATATTTTTTCCCAATTCCCTCTGAAATTTTGGTAAAACTAAGTCTTCAAAATCAAGAGGTATGTCATGTTCAAAAAGCTCTCTGTGACATTGATGGCGGCGGCAATGCTGGCGGCCTGTGCTCAGCAAAATACAGCGGAAGTTCTGGATGGCGATTCTTTATCCGGCGTGGTCGGTGGCGATAAGGTGGAGCTTGGCAGTGCCGTGATGACTTCCACGGTGGGCCTTTATGATGAGGCCACGGGATCTCTTTGCACGGGGACTTTGATTTCAAAAGAGCTGGTTCTTACGGCCGCCCACTGTGTGACTCCGGGCTCTATGGGGCTGATGGTGTTCTTCACCAACGACATCAAAAACATGAATGCCTACAACTCCCAATACGCGATCAAAGCTTTGCGACATGAAGACTATGATCGCAATCGCAAGACGGACACAGCAGACATTGCCTTGGTGCGTATTCGTGGGACTTATCTGCCTGCGGGGTATCAGCCAGCCAAGATTTTGGAAGACTTTGGCAGCCTTAAAGACGGCGGCGAGGTCGTGGTTGCGGGCTATGGTTTAAACTGGGCTTTGGCTGTTAAAAAAGGTGCCGGTGTTCTTCGCACAACAAAACTAAAATTAGGTCAGGCTCGTTATGCCAAGTCTGAGTTGATGCTGAACCAGTCCCTGAAAAAGGGCGTGTGCAGTGGGGACTCGGGCGGACCTGCGTATGTTGAAAAGAATGGTCAGTTGTATCTTGCCGGGGTCGCCAGTCGCGGGGATGCTGCCGTCATGCTTATCAGTCCGAAGTGTGACAAGTTCTCGATCTATTCCCGCGTGGACGCCTACATGCCCTGGATCAAGGACACCTCCAAGATCCTGATGTCTATTCGTTAAAACTACTTCGGGGCGCCAGCTTCAATCCAGCGTTTCATGTAATCCAGTTCTTCCGCAGTCAAAGGTGGAAGAATTGTCTTGCCTCTTTGCGGAGGCATAAAGCGTTTGTTCATACCTGGGACGGTCACTTGATAAAGGATGCTGTCTTCGGCTGTTTCCGCCAAAAGGTTGCGGTCATGCAGATTTTCGACTTCATCTAAAACTGTGCGTTTGGCAGTTTCGGCAGTATGGCAGACCATGCACTTTGGTTGCAGAATCTCTTTTTTCAGATTGGTGTAACTCAGCTCAAGCTTCTTGAGGTCTGTTTTGACTTTTTCTTTCGGAGCCTCCGCACCAGCGCAGGCCGACAGATCACCCACCTTTTGTGTGGAAACGCGGTTGTGCAGTTGATCCTCCAGCCAGGTTTCCAGAATCTGCTTTTCACACGAGCTCAGAGGGCTGTATCCGCCAGAGCGTGGTGGCATTGCGCCAGATTGGATCACATCCAGAATTTCAGCCTTTTGCGCAAGAACCTGAGTCGCCGTGCCCATAGCTCTAGCGCCAGAGGCATGACACTCCAGACACGTGCGTAGGGATGTCTGTTTTACGATCTCAAAGGACAGCTCTTTGTTTTGGAAAGCCTTGGCAAAGCTCAGCTCTGTGCCACTGTTCTTGAACAGGCCCAGCTCTTCCATAGGATAGCTACAGCCCGCCAAAGAAAGTCCCACAACCAATACTGACAAAAGGTTCTTTTTCATAATGGGCGATGTTTTATCAAAAAATCGAAGGCAGGGGGAAGCGATTTAGTGGCGAAGTATAAAATACAGGAATGTCCAGGGGATGGTCAGAAGCCCTAGCGAAGTAAAGGGCCTATTTGCCCTTTACTTTCAGAGGTTGGAAGCCTGCTGCGTTTTCAGAGGAAGCGGGTTTGCGGCTGGTCTTGGATGAATTCAGGCAAGCCTGTCTTTGAGAGTCGCTCATGTCTTGCTCTTCTCCGCACTTTTCCAAGGCCTGTGGCACAAAGCTTTGTCCCTGGATGCTGTCCCAGCACGCCCAGAAGGCCTTGTCATCCTGTTGCAGGTTGCACACCGTGGTGGCATACCAATCGGCATTTTCTTTTTCTGTCTTTTGTTGGCAAGTGGCGATGTCTTTTTCGCCGGTAAAGCGATCGCAAAGTCCCGCAGGGTTGGTGGGTTCCAGGGCAAGGGCAATCAGGGGAATGCTGGCAATCAGGAACACGGAATTCACAAGAAGCTTCATCTAGGCGACCTTTATTTTGAAAAGTACTGAATACATGGCTTTAAGCATGTCGGGATCATAGCGGCCCGCCAGCTTTTCTTTCATCATCGTCACGGCATCCACCGGAGTCATCGGCACGTTGTAAGATCTTTGTGTGGTCATCGCATCATAGGTGTCTGTGATGGCCACGATACGCGCAAACGGGTGGATTTCTTCGGCGACCAACTGTTGCGGATAACCGTTACCTGCCCAGGATTCATGGTGCTCAAAGCAAGCGGCTTTAATCTCATCACTGATGTTGGGATGATTATTCAGGATGACCAGGCCATACTGTGGATGCATTTTCATCTGCTCCCACTCGGCATCACTGAGACCGCCTTTTTTGCACAGAATATCCAGGCTGACATTGCGTTTTCCGATATCGTGGAAAAGAGCCCCGACACCCAGTTCTTCCAGGGTTTTTGCGTCGTACCCCAGAGCTTTTCCCAAGCCCAGGGAATAGATGCTGACATCCAAAGAATGATTGTAAGTATAGAAGTCATGTCCGGATAAAGAGATCATAAAGCCCATGGCTTCCGGCGCATTTTCCATCAATTCAATAAAGTCGGTGATGATCGGACGGGATTCATCCAAGGCACGATTGACATCCGGATTTTCAAAAAGGTCTTCCATCAAAGCCACAGAAGATTCACGCAGGATTTTGGCTTTGTCGAATGGGTTCAGAAGATCGGAATTCATTTCCTCTTTCACCCAGTCACGATAGATCTGCTTGTCTTCCAGGCGCACAAAAAACGAATCCCCCGTATCACGGTTGTGCAGAGTTTTGATTTTGCCAGAGCCCAGTCTGTCTCCAGCCCGGAGGTACAGGATATGTTTGCCATCCACATAGATGAAAATATCAAAAGAAGTGACTTTATCAGGGCGTATCGTGCTTAGACGGATGCGAAAGTAAGTCGTTGAATCCATAGAAAAATTCTGCCACGGAACGAGGGGTGATGGAACTAAATCCGCAATAAACAACAGCCATGGTCTTTGGTCCGGAATAAGGGTGATTGAGACTCTCTCACAACGTGCCAATCGGAGACCGAAAACGACCGTTTTCATATCCATGGCATTCATTGACTTGTCATAGGAATCAGAAATAATCGGAAGCCATGGCACTGCGATTAACGACAGAGATTCAATATTTAAAAGGAGTGGGTCCCAAACTGGGGGACCTGTTTTCTCGTAAGGGGCTAAAAACCCTGGCGGATCTTTTTGAGTTTTATCCTCGTGCATACGAAGATCAACGTGCTGCTCGTAATATCGCCAGCCTTCGTCCGGATGACATTGTCAGTATCAAAGCCACTGTTGTGGCGGTTCATAGCATTAATATGGGCCGCTCTGCTCGCAAAATGTATGATGTGGTTCTGCGGGATGCCTCTGGACAAATTCACTGCAAATACTTCCGTGTTCCCTACAAAGGTTACTTTGAACGCTTTAAGCCTTTTACTGAGGTTCGTGTTGTTGGCAAAGTAACTGAATACCGGGGGCGTATCGAGTTCCATCATCCCGATATTAAAGACGTTGAGCCGGACGAGGAAACCCAGGACGCTTTGATTCCGCTTTACACTGAGATCGAAGGTCTTGCGACGGCGAAGATCATGAAGCTGGTGCGTTCGGCGTTTGCACAGATTGAGGAATGGCCGGAAGAAGCTTTACCCAAGTGGATGCGTGAAAAGTACAATCTGATTCCCCGCAAGGATGCTCTGAAGGATATTCACTTCCCAAATCCGAATAATGCCAAAGAGTACGCTGAATTTAAGACGGCGGCACAAAAAAGAATCATCTTTGATGAGTTCTTCTGGCTGGAGCTTTATCTGGCTTCAAAAAAAGCAGGTTTTCAAAAAGAGGGCGCACCGCAAATCAAAAACAGCGGGGAAAAGCTAAAGACGCTGGCACAGGCTTTGCCATTTGAAATGACCGGAGCGCAAAAACGTGTCTTTACCGAAATCAAAAAAGATCTGGAGCGCGGCCATCCCATGCACCGAATGGTTCAAGGGGATGTGGGAAGCGGGAAAACTTTGGTCAGCTTCATGGCGGCACTGTACGTTGCGGAAAGCGGTTATCAGTCCTGCTTGATGGCGCCGACAGAAATTCTGGCCGAGCAGCATTTTAAGAACGCAAAAAAGGTCCTTGAACCTTTGGGAATTCGTCTGGGGATGTTGGTTGGTAAGACGAAAGCTTCTGAAAAGAAGCAGCTTTTAGCGGCTCTGCACGCAGGTGAGATTGACCTGGTTATTGGCACTCATGCCTTGATCGAGGATGACGTGCAGTTTAGCAATTTGGGTTTGGTTA
The DNA here is from genome assembly GCF_041888015.1 of Bdellovibrio bacteriovorus. Taxonomy (GTDB): domain Bacteria; phylum Bdellovibrionota; class Bdellovibrionia; order Bdellovibrionales; family Bdellovibrionaceae; genus Bdellovibrio. The sequence goes on along the minus strand of NZ_CP168968.1, from coordinate 2,158,925 downwards.
TCATCGACGAGCAGCATCGCTTCGGGGTTGAACAGCGCGGAGTCTTAAAGAACAAAGGCAACTCTCCACATTTCCTGGTAATGACAGCAACACCGATTCCAAGAACTTTGGCGATGACGGTGTATGGTGATTTGGATGTTTCTATCATCGACGAGATGCCGGCCGGCCGCAGTCCGATTCAAACTCGTGCGACTTTTGAAAGCAAGCGTCCGCAGGCGCTGCAGTTCATGCTGGAACAACTGCAAAAAGGCAGACAGGCCTATATCGTTTATCCTCTGGTGGAGGAAAGTGAAAAGATCGATCTTAAGGATGCCGTGTCGGAGTATGAAAAGCTCAAAACATTGTATCCGCAGGTGAAGTTTGGGTTGTTGCATGGAAAAATGAAGCCGGACGAAAAGGATCAGGTCATGGACCAGTTCCGTCGTCAGGAAATTCAGGTTTTGGTATCCACGACGGTGATCGAAGTCGGCGTGGATGTGCCGAATGCCAATATCATGATCATTGAACATGCGGAGCGCTTTGGTCTGTCTCAGCTTCACCAATTACGAGGACGTGTTGGACGGGGTGAACATAAAAGTTTCTGTATTCTGATCATGGGTTATGCCGTTTCAGAAGAGGGCAAGCAGCGCACCGAGATGATGGAGAAAACTTCCGACGGTTTCAAAATTGCCGAATTCGATCTTGAAATGCGCGGCCCCGGCGAATTCATGGGTACCAAACAATCCGGCCTTTCTGGATTTAAATTGGCCAATCTGGTGCGTGATATGGCTATCTTGCAGGAGGCCCGCGAAGCTGCCTTCGAGGTTTTAAGGAAGGATCCAAAATTATCCTATCTCGAGAATCAGGGCTTGAAAGAAGAGCTTCTGCGCGAGCATGGCCCGGCAGCATTGGCGGGAATCGCTTAATTGTCTCACTCTAAGACTGAATTGCGAGTATTTACTGTTTTGATCTCTTAAAAAGACCGAGCGAAACACCGATAAGTGAGGCATGGCTCTGGTAATTTCTAGAACGTTTCGCATTTTGATTCTGGCTATGGTGGTCTTGTTTTCAGTAGGATGCTCTTTGGACGCATCACTGGTTCAAGAGTCCGCTTCTCAGTTTTTGGACGGTGTGAACCCCGATCATGGGGACGCTGTGCCTGGGGCTCCTATCGTCACCTTTACTTCGCCTTCGCGGCTCAGCTTGAATTATGACAATTACGTTTGGTTCGAGTTGCAGTTTGAAAATGCAGATATCATTGAGATTGACCAGTCCGACATTGTTGTAAGCGGAAGCTCTGCGACTTGCGAGGTCTATTTTGATGATTCGGAGGGGGATTATTACGTCGAGCTGTATAACTGCACGGGCGATGGGGCATTGAGTGTTGGCATCGCCCCCGGGGTTGCAAGAAGCAATGACGGAAAATCGAGTGTTCAAACGGCTTCACCTTTTTTGATTGCCGTGGATAATATTGCTCCTGCTCTTGAAATCACTGCTCCAGCCGCCGGAAGCACGGTTGCAAATAATAGCAGCTTTGTTGTCAGTGGCATTTGTGATGGCACTGGGACGGATATTCAGTTTAACCATCCAGTGAATAGTGCCACTCAGTGCAGCGCTGGGGTCTGGAGTGCCGACCTTGATTTGTCAGGCGCTGGGTCGGGAAATATTAACGTTGAGGTTACTTACGAAGATGCCGCGGGAAATAGCAGCGCGGACGCGCGCTCCGTTGTCGTTCCGGTGAAGGTTTATAAAGTCGCTGATATTTTCAACACGAGACGAACTTCAGGAGTTTTACTTGGGGATGGCTCTTTTGTTCCTTGGGGGTATAGCACTGCTGTAACGAATATGGATTCGGCGACGCAGAATGCGGTGAAATCAGGCATTAGTACGGTTCTTGGGGCCGCTTATGAGGATGCATTCACTGTGCTGAAGACAAATGGAACTCTGGTGAACTGGGGAAGTTCAAGAGCGGTTTCAAGTGTCACCTCGGCTCAGCATATTGTCTCTATGGTATCCAACGATGAGGCTTTCTCTGGTCTTAAAAGCGATGGGACCGTGTTTGGCTGGGGATACGTGTGGTCGGGAGGAAATCCTCCGGCTTCAGCAACCGCAGCGAACAGTGGAGTCTATAAACTTATGGCGGCAAGGGAGAGTGTTCTGGCCCTGAGGGCCAATGGAACTGCTGTGGTTTGGGGAGGATACTCTAGTGAGGGTTCCGCCCCAGGTGCTGTTACGACTCCGGGCTCTGGAGTTATTGCGGCGGCGGGGATGAGAAACTCCTGGTCGGCGATGCGTGTAGATGGCTCTATCTATCACTGGGGTTCGGCTAGTTATGGTGGTAGTGCAGTGGCTCCGCCGGGAGTGATTGAGTTGCTTTGTGCTAACAATGGAGGGGCCTTTGCCGGACGTAAAGCAGACGGTTCGGTGATTTCCTGGGGTATGGCCACTGCCGGAGGTGATCCGTCAGCGTTCCTTGCTCAACTAGCAAAAAATCGCAAAATTGCTTGTACGGGAAGTATTTTTGTAACGTTAAGTTCTAGCGGGGCTGTTTTTGTCTGGGGCGGATATACTCCATTTTCAGCAGCACCACCGGAATTGGCTTCAGGCGTTTCTGACATTGAAGTGGTGCGAGGTGGGGTCGTTGCTTATAAAACCAACGGAGCTATCTACACCATCAATGGCTCGGGGGTGGTGACAGAGCGCACGGCGGCTGATGGTATTGCATTTAATGCCACGACCAGCGGCGGCTATGCCGTTCTCAAGTCCGATGGTTCAGTGGTGGCGTCTGGCTCAGCTTCTTATGGAGGAGATGCATCGACTGTGATATCCTCCCTTGGGTCCGGAGTCGTAAAGCTAACCTCTAACTACGGGACTTTTAATGTTTTAAAAGACGACGGAACTCTAGTGTCCTGGGGATTGGATGCCGATACCAGCACGATATCTTCTTCACTCAATGGTCCTTATAAGTCGACGAAAAAAGTTATTGCCTCTAAAAAAGCCTTTGCTGCTTTAAGAACTGATGGCTCGGTGGTGAGTTGGGGAGGCGATATCGCCAACTTCTCAAGTGCTTCGGTCGCAGCAGGGGTGAAAGATCTTTTCTCGACAGAGCGAGCTTTTGCGGCTCTTAAATCCAATGGCTCTGTTGTTTCATGGGGAGCCAGTGATTATGGTGGGGATGTGGGGGCGGCAAGTGCATTGCTGGCTTCAGGAGTTAAGACCATCTATTCGAATAGTCGAAGTTTTGCGGCCTTAAAAGCGAATGGTACTGTTGTGACCTGGGGGCATTCATCCTCAGGGGGCGACAGTTTATCGGTCGCAGCTCAGTTAACAGGTGTTGTGCGGATTTATTCCACTGATACGGCCTTTGCTGCATTAAAAGATAACGGAAGTGTTGTTACTTGGGGTGATGCGGGTGCGGGTGGGGATGGTGCCGCAGTTCTTGGGGCGTTGTCGTCAAAAACGGTCCAAATTTATTCCAACAAAAGAGCATTCGCAGCTTTGCAGGATGACGGCAGTCTTGTCACGTGGGGTGATGCTTCTGCTGGCGGGAATTCTTCTTCTGTCTTCGCATCATTGGCCAGTGGCATCGTCAGTGTGATTCCATCAGACAGAGCTTTTGCCGTCGTGAAGCCTCTGGGGGCTGTTGTTTCGTGGGGGGATTCTCTTTTTGGTGGGGATAGTTCTTCAGTGGCTGCCTCCTTAGCGTCGAATGTTTTAAGGGTGACCTCAACTGGGAAAGGCTTCTTTGCCAACAAGGCCGACGGCAGTGTGGTGAGCTGGGGTGAAAACGCCACGGGTGCTGGCAGCGCGACTCTTAATACGAGTTTTTCAAATCGCTTCATACGTGCCTTTACAAACGTGGCCGCCACAGCATTCCTGCTGGATAATGGCTCGATACAGACGGCAGGCGACAATGCTGCTGGAGCTGACGTATCATCCGTCAGCTCTTCGTTGAGCTATGTCAAAGAGGTCGTATCTTCGGCGCGCGCTTTTGCTGCATTGAAATCAAATGGTGCCGTGATCACTTGGGGCGACAGTGCCTACGGGGGCAGCTCCGGAGCAAATGCTTCTAAAGTGGCCTCGGGGGTGAAGGCTGTCTATGCCACTGAAGGAGCCTTTGCCGCTCTTAAGGACAATGGCACAGTTGTTACTTGGGGAGATGCTGGTTTGGGTGGGAACTCCACGGGAGTGTTATTCGCAGATTAGGTGTCTCATTCTGAGATATTAGATTACGAGTATTTACTGTTTTGGCCTCTTAAATAGGCACTCAAAAACACCGATAAATTAGAATATGCTTCGTCAATATTCTAGTACGTCTCGGATTTTGTTAGCGTTTGGTACTCTACTCTGTCTTGGCTGCTCTTTGGATGCGTCTTTGATTAAAGATCAGTTATCCACGGGCGTGGGTGGTGAAGATGGGCGGATTGCCGTCTCTTTAACTATAGATGTGGGATCTTCCAAAGCCATTGAGCCTGTAGGTGGAACTCCGCCATATATTTATAGTGCTTCGACATCAGGATATCTTGATACAACAACGGGTCTTTATACGGTTCCCCCAAATGCGCAGGTGACTGCCGAGGTTCTGGAAATCACAGACAGTGTTGGGAAGAAGTTCGCAGTGACAGTTCATCGCAAAGGCTTTCGCGAGTTTCGCCGAGTCGAAATGCCTCAGTCGGCGCAAGATCAAAACTATATTACAGATGCAGTTTGGTTGGGGTCTGGTGCGGTGCTGGCAACCGCTACCGCCAGTGATAATTCCGGAGAACGCTGGGCTACCTTTCGCAGTACGGATGATGGCGTAAGCTGGAGCCGGGTCGATCAATTTATGGGTATTCACTATTATGGAGAGTCTCATCCTTTAGCAATTGCGGCTAAAGGAAATACGGTTTTTACCTGTGGCTATGGGTACTCTTACGACAGCACAGCTCAAGACCCTAATTCGGTTTGGTTCATTCGAAAATCTACAAACGGAGGTTCCACCTGGGTCACTTCGGATTCCTGGTGGAAACAGCCGGAGAGGACCATGTTTGTTATGATGTCGCGGTCTCGCCTGTAACTGGATTTATTTATGCCGTCGGTTATGCAGGTGCTTTCGCGAACCGGGGCTGGGTCATTCGCGAAAGTAAGGATGATGGACTCACGTGGCAGACAATATACCAGAACGCTCCAGTGGCGGGAGGTAACGAGATTGTAGCCTATCAGGTGGGGGGCTCTCCGTCGGGAAGTCTGTTTGTCATGGGACGGTCTGGGGCTGCGAACAGAATGTACTTCTTGAAGGGAACTTTTAATGCAGGAGCCTGGGGTTGGACCCCGGCAACAACACTTCCCGCAGTGACGAATTATGGTGATTATGAATTGCGGGGGAATCTGCGGGTTGTTGATGACAATACGGCATACTATTCCTGTGAGGCCAGTGGCGGGAAGATTTATAAAACTACGGACGGTGGTGTGACCTGGGCGCAGGCGTATTCGGGGCTGAGTCATTTGCAGGGGCTGGTCGTGACATCATCCGGAGCACTTATCGCCGCGGGAGGTAGTCGCAGCTCAACTCCCAACGATTGGAAAGTGGTTACCTCTGCGGATGGTGTGACATGGACCCCTGTGGACCTGGATGCCTTGCTCGGGAATAGCAAGGACCCCTATGGGTTGACTGTGGTGGCCCATCCTTCCAACAACAAAGTCTTGGCTTTCTCATACAACGACAAAGGATATCAGTCATCGGTGGCTTACTCTGCCGATGCCGGTGCGACCTGGAGCCTTGTGGGCGAGGTTCGGTTTCAATGGGCGTTTTGGAGTACCATGGAAAAAGTCATTCGTACTTCACCCACAGAATTGTTTGCCATCATTGATACCGGAGATATGGACGGCAAATGGCCTTGGCTGATTTCCAAAAGCTCTGACAATGGCGTCACCTGGCAGGATTCAGACCGATTTGTATCCAGTGGCTATCAAAACGTGGATGACCTGATTCAGGGGCATGATGGAGCCCTCTATGCTGCGGGCGAACGGGATGGCAATAGAATCGTGCGACGTTCTGTCGATGGCATTTCCTGGGCGGACGTTTACTCTGCTGCCAATGGTGGTGGATGGGTGAATTTAGCGACCAATAAAACCTCCGAAACCTATATGACTTCGGATGATGGCTCCAATGTGTTTTTCAGAAAGACCTCAGATGGGGCTTCGTGGAATCTGTTAAAGACCTTTGCGTTGCCGGGTGGGGTGACGGAGATTCGGGCAAAACAACTGTCTGTCGACAGTGTGGGAAATATCTATATCCTGATGATGGAGCGGGTGGGCTCGAACGGAGCTCTGGTCGTCTATCGTTCTTCGGACGGAGGGGCGACTTGGTCCGAGGTTTTGCGTGGGCCTGGGAATATAAATTATTGGTCTTTAAAATTTACTTTCAGAATAAATCCGTCAGGAGATATTTGGATTTATGACGGGGCGGGCTTCTTCAGTTCATCGGATCATGGACTGACGTGGAGTTCTGTCGGCTCTGCTCCTGCCGGTGCGTTTGATGTGAGTTGGGTGGGCGGGCAAGCTTATTTCATGATTTCGGACCCTGCCCATGACTATGCGGTGGTGACGGCCGGTGCGAATCCAGGAGACTGGGTGGTCATTGAAAGTCTGAAGCAGCGAGTGCAGGCCGGAGATGCCGGTGGTGAGTATGAAACCGAATTGGTGGAAGAAAAATTTATTACCCTGGGGAGTTCAGAGGTTTTGCTGAACTACACCTATAATGATGCGTACCTTGGAGCGCGAACAGTCCTAAGGGTGATCGATACGAAGTGATTTAACTGTTGCATCTGCGATTTTTGTTTGTCATGCTTTTTACAGACCACAAGGATGTGATCTTATGAAGATTTTCAGCTTAGTTACGGCAACATTTTTCTTTTCATTGAACTCTTGGGCGGCAGCACCGGCATACAAGGTGAATATGCGCGTCGGTTTGAAGGGTTCGGCTCCTATTTCTGTTAATACGGTTGCAAAATCCGGCAAAAAAAGTTTCGTTAGCGAGATTTCTGATGACGGACAGAATGAAACTCTGGTTGAAGTTTTCGCCCGTAAATCCCAAGTGAACAAAAAAGACGGATTGTACCTGGATGTGACTGTGACCAAGCGTGTGCGTGGTCAGCAGAAACTGACGGAACGAGCTCAGGTGTTTGCTCCTGAAAATCAGGAAATGGAATTTGGCATGAATTCCAAAGGGCGCACTGCTGGAAATCTGTCGTTAGCAGTGATGGCTCACCAACTTTAATCACCCGCCGCATCAATATACTAAGTACCCCTTGCGACTGGACTTCGGTCGTGATCTGATTTTGAGTTCAGAGGGGGTATTATGAAACATCTTGTGAAGGGTCTTGCAGTTTCGACTGTGGTTCTTTCTGTCAGCGCAGCGCAAGCGGGCACGGTTTTGAAACTCAATTCCGGGGCTGTTGATACAAATAAACTTTCTAGCAGTTATGCTGCCACTTGGGCGATGGAAGTCCGTGCGACTGAGTACATCGTGCAGTTTAAAAAAGCTGTCACTGAAAAAGACAAGTCAGCCTTGAAAGCTCAGTTCGAGATCTTCGGTTACCTTCCGGACGATGCTTTGGTGGTTCGTGGTGCTTATTCTGATTTGATGAAATTCAAAAACTCCCACGCTGGTGTTCAGGCGGTGGTGAAGTACGCTAATACATATAAAGTCAGCAAAGACTTCGCTCCGGCCAGTGTCTTTAATAAAGACGCTATGGTGGCCGTGTTGGTGAACACGTTCAAAGCCAATGAAGTGGAAGTTGTCGCATCCAAAATTGAAAAAATGGATGTTAAAGTATCTATTCAAGTTGTTGATGGAAAGCATATCACTGCTTTGATTCCTCGCGGACTTGTTCCGGCAGTGGCGACTTTGACCGGTGTTGAGCACGTGCAGCCGGCTCCAGTGATTGAATCCTTCCACTTTGCGATGGATCAGGATCTGGCTGATGACGTTTCTGTCGCAGCGGCGGGTGATTATACAGATCTAAAAGGTGATGAGTCTGGTACGCGTTTGATGAATTTCGATACGGCATGGGCGATGGGCTACACAGGTCGTGGTCAGACTGTTTCCATGGCGGATACAGGTTTGGATTCTGGCAACGTAGGCGCGATCCATCAGGATTTCGCAGGTGGTGTGATCTCTGGTTACCCATTTGGTTTGTGGTCTAAATCCTGGTCTGATCCGATGGGTCACGGAACTCACGTTGCCGGATCAGTGATGGGCCGCGGAACAGCTTCCAAAGGTCTGCTGAAAGGTGGAGCTTACGAGGCTAACATGGTGGCTGAGGGCATGTGGTCTCCGATGATGAAGAACTTGAGTGTTCCATCCAAACTGGGTGATTTGTTTGAAAAAGCATTCGCCGATGGCGCTCGTATCCACACGAACTCTTGGGGTGGCGCGCGTACTTTCGGTGCTTATGACAACTTCGCGATTCAGGTGGATGAATGGTCTTACGCAAATCCAGACATGTTGATCTTGTTCGCGGCTGGTAACAGCGGTGCGGATAAGAACAAAGACGGTCGCATTGATGCGAACTCCATGGCTTCTCCAGGCACAGCGAAGAACGTCCTGACTGTGGGCGCTTCTGAAAATGTCACGGCTTCCGGTGGTATCCAAGTTCCTATTAAGCAACTTCGTGCAGCCAAAGATGAATGGCCAGCAGAGCCGATCTACAGCTCTTATATTTCTGATAAGGGTGATGGTATTGCGATGTTCTCTTCTCGTGGGCCGACTCAAGATGGTCGTACGAAGCCAGACATCGTGGCTCCGGGCACAAATATCTTGAGCGTATTCTCTCAGGAAAAAGACGCTTCTCCATTGTGGGGTGCTTACAACAAAGACTATGTCTGGTCCGGTGGTACTTCTATGGCGACACCTTTGACGGCAGGGGCTGCGGCGATTGCGCGTCAGGTGCTTGTTGAAAAAATCGGCATTGCGACTCCATCTGCGGCGTTGATGAAAGCGACTATGCTTCACACGGCGGTGGACATGTTCCCAGGCCAGTACGGTGAAGTGGGTGCATCTCGTGGGCAGGAGATTTTGACTCGTCGTCCAAACTCTGATGAAGGGTATGGTCGTGTGGATGTTTCCAATATCGCAAACTTGGGTGCAGGTACGGTCTTCATCGACAACCGCCAAGGTGTTGCTCAAGGTGCTGAGGTGACTTACGAATTCACATTGGCGAACCCAGGTAGCCTTTATGCAAACCTTGTGTGGACGGATGCTCCGGGCTCTGCGAATGCGGCTCAGGCGTTGGTGAACGACTTGGATCTGGTTCTGACTTTGCCAAATGGTCAAACTCTGAGCATGAACGATCACATCAACAATCTTGAGATGATCGAAAAATCTGGCTTGGCAGCGGGTGCCTACAAGCTGACAGTTAAGGGCAATAAGGTTCCTCAGGGCAAAAATGGTGCTCAAGCTTATGCTCTAGTGTATACGGCAAAGTAGTCGAATATAGCTTCATAACTATATGAAAATACTGATAAAAGGCTCGGTTGCAGCCGGGCCTTTTGTCGTTTGGCAGAAGTGTATAAAGTTTGATAAACACTCTGAAATTCTTTCCAATGCACCGCTCTCGTTTGATAACTCGTGTCAAATTTGATAGAACTGTCGAGGTTGTAAGTCTGTCCAAAGGTCTAGGCCGATGGATGTGTCCCTTTTATCCTTGGGGAGGTTCGTGAATGCAGACGTTTGATGTCGGCGATAATGCAGTTTATCCAGGCTATGGCGTTGTTAAAGTGGTTTCTATTGAAACCAAGGAAATGCTGGGAGCTAAAACCACGTTCTACAACATGCAGTTGGTAGATACAGGTTTGAAGATCATGATCCCAACGACGAATGTGAAGTCCGCGGGTCTTCGTCCGATCATTTCCAAATCAGAAGCTTCCAGAGTTGTTGGAATCCTTAAAGAAAAAGACATCAAGATCGACAATCAGACCTGGAACCGCCGTTACCGCGAGTACATGGAAAAGATCAAAACAGGTTCCGTGTTTGAGATTGCTGAAGTTTTACGCGATTTGTTCCTTCTAAAAGCGGACAAAGAGCTTTCCTTCGGTGAGCGCAAAATGTTGGACTCTGCGCGTACACTTCTTCTAAAAGAACTCACTTTGGCGACCAGCCAAGAAGAGCTTTTCAAAGAGGAAGAAGTTAAGGCCATCTTCGGTATTACTGGCTAGACGATTTCCAAAAAACATAATAAATTCAGGGCTTGGTTTAACGACCAGGCCCTTTTTGTTTTTTAAGGCCTTTCCCAGCTTTGGAGTTTCTTATGTCCTCAAAAATCTCTTCGCATCCTCGTGTTCGTTTTGCTCCATCCCCAACGGGTTATTTGCACGTGGGTGGTGCGCGTACCGCTCTTTACAACTACCTTTATGCTAAGAAAAACGGCGGTGAATTCATTCTGCGTATCGAAGACACGGATGAGGCCCGTTCCACTCAAGAATCTTTGCGTGGTGTCGTGGACGACCTGGTTTGGTTGGGTTTGATGTGGGATGAGGGCGTTGATCCGGTGACGTTGAAAGATGTCGGCCCAAATGGTCCTTATCGTCAAAGTGAACGTTTGGGTATCTACAAAGAGATTGCCGACAAACTTTTGAAAGACGGCAAGGCCTACTACTGCTTCATGACCGAAGCAGAAATTGAAAAACAAAAAGAAGAAGCCAAAGCCAACGGTAGCTTTGCACATTTGCAGTCCCCGTATCAGGACTGGCCTTTGGAAAAAGCGCTGGAAAGACTGAAAACTGGCGACAAAGCAGTGGTTCGTTATAAAACCAAAGGTCTTGAAAAAGACTATATCTTCACTGACTTGGTTCGTGGCGAAGTGAAGTTCCCATCCGACATGGTAGGGGACTTTGTTTTGCTTCGTTCTGACGGCATGCCTGTTTACAACTTCTGCTGTGTGGTGGATGACCACTTGATGAAGATCACGCATGTCTTCCGTGCGGAAGAACATCTGCCGAACACTTTGCGCCAATTGATGATCTATGAGGCTATGAATTGGGCCGTTCCAGAGTTTGGTCATATGGCTTTGATTCTGGATGAAGACCGCCAAAAGCTTTCCAAACGTAAAGGTGCTGTGGCTTGTGGTCAGTTGAAAGACGAAGGTTATCTGGCAAGTGCGGTATTGAATTTCATCGCCTTGTTGGGTTGGTCAGATCCTCAGGGGCGCGAGCTTTTGTCCGTGGAAGACATGAAGCAGGTCTTTGATATCTCCCGTTTGAATCCATCTGGTGCGATCTTTGATCGTGTGAAATTCAAATGGATGCACACGATGCACTTGCGTGCGCTTCCGAATGCAGATCTTTGGAAAGCAATTCAGCCATTCCTGGCGCGCGAGCACATGGAGCTTCCACAGGATCCGGCATGGCAAGGCAAGTCCTTGGATTTGTTCAAGCCCTACATGGAAACTTTGGCTGATGCGATTGAACTGTATCGCCCGCTCAACGACAAGGCTTACGTCATCCTTCCCGAGGCCGAAGAGACCTTGAAGTGGGAACCTACGAAAGCGGTTTTAGCTTCCTGGAAAAATCTGGTTCAGGCTCATCCTTCCGACTATATGACGGAAGAAGAATTCCTGAAGTTGCAGGACGAAGTGAAAAACCAGACCGGCGCCAAAGGTAAACACCTGTTCATGCCAATTCGTGTGGCCGTGATCGGGAAGCCTCATGGTGCAGAGCTAAAAACTCTGGTTCCTTTGATGAAAAAATCATCGTTGGTGTCTCGCGCAGAGCAAGCACTGGCAAAAGCATAGGTGAACTGAAATGTCTTTGAAGATCCACAACTCACAAAGTAAACAGCTTGAAGAATTCGTACCGCTGACCGCAGGTCAGGTGAAAATGTATGTGTGTGGTCCGACGGTTTATAACTTCCTTCACGTCGGAAACTTCCGCGGGCCGGTGGTCTTCAATATGGTTCGTAACTGGTTGGAGCATTTAGGTTACAAGGTGACCTATGCGCTGAACTTCACGGACGTGGATGATAAGATCATCAACCGCGCCCATGAGTTAGGAATGACTCCGACCGAGCTGTCGGAAAAATACATTGCCGAATACAAAAAAGATTTTTCGATGCTGGGGCTCCGTCCCCACGATATGAACCCGAAGGTGACGGAACACATGGATGATATTCGCTCCATGGTGGAAAGTCTGGTGACTCAGAAGAAAGCTTATGAGGCGCAAGGGGACGTTCTTTATTCCATCGAATCCTTTAAGGACTATGGAAAACTGAGCGGTCGCAACACGGATGACCTAATGGCAGGTGCTCGGGTTGAAGTCGATGAAAAGAAAAGAAATCCCATGGACTTTGCCCTTTGGAAAGCCGCAAAGCCGGGTGAAGTGTCCTGGCCATCCCCATGGGGACCGGGGCGTCCGGGATGGCACATTGAGTGCTCGGCGATGATTAAAAATCTGTTCGGCGATCAGATCGACATTCACGGTGGGGGAATGGACTTGATCTTCCCGCACCATGAAAATGAAATTGCGCAAAGTGAAGGCTGCACTGGCAAGGCTTTCGTGAAATACTGGATGCACAATAACATGCTGAACTTCGGCGGGCAGAAAATGTCCAAGTCTTTGGGGAACATCGTGACCATGCGAGAATTCCTGGAGATGTACAATGCCGAGATCTACAAGTGGATGATCCTGTCTGCGCACTATCGCACCTTGAGTGACTTCGGTGATGAAGCTGTTGAACGTGCCGTAGGCGGTTTGTCTCGTGTGTATTCAGCGCTTTCCATGGCTGAATCTTATCTGACGGCAGAAGTGACTCAGGAAGATGCCGCGTTCGCCAAGATCACTCTGGATGCTTGGAAGAAGGTGGAAGAGTCTTTGAATCACGACTTTGGAACGCCGGACGCTTTTGCGGCGATGTTCGAAGTGGTTCGTCAGTTCAATGCCCAGGTTCGTCGCGGTATGAAAGCCAATCCGGCGATTCAGGGTAAGGCCTTGGCCTTCCGCAATTTCGTTCGTAAAATGGGGTCCACAATGAGTTTGTTCCAGGAACCAGCTCACGAATTCCTGATCAAACTGGATGATATGTTGCTGAAAAAAATGAATCTGGAAAGATCTGCTGTGGATGCCTTGGTGGCAGAGCGCGGGGAGGCTCGGGCGGCAAAAGACTTCGCGAAGTCCGATGAGCTTCGTGCGAAGATTACGGCGCTGGGGATTTCCGTCAGCGACACGCCGGAAGGCAGTTTCTGGGAAGTGACAAAATAGATTTCTAAAAAGCCCTCGCAAGAGGGCTTTTTCTTTTTGCTTGGCGTTAATAAGATGGTCCGGTGAAGTTAATTTTTCGCCCTTTATGCGAATGCCAAGGGGTGTTCTTTGGGTTTAAAAATCCTCAACGTTCGGGCATCAATACCCGGGTCTGAAAAAGTGATTTGCTGGAGAATCCGGGACTTCCTGCGAGTCGTCAGGGAGGACTCTTTCGCGTTAACGGGTGTGTTTGTATACCGGAATACTTGCGATCAAAAAAAAGCATGGCCAGAGATTCTTTAGCTGCTAAGTTTTCTTCGGGAGGCATGGATGAAACATACTGTAATTTCTGAAGATAATATTTCTACCGTCTTTAATGAAGAGCGAAGCGAGATCTCGGGTTATGAGTTTAATAAGATTAACTTTAGCGAATTGAATCTGAAAAGCTCCATTTTCATAGATTGTAAATTCGTGAGCTGCAATTTAGCCAATTCTTCACTGTTGAATGTTGTTTTCCGTGAAGTTGTTTTTGAAGACTGCAACTTGATGGGGACCAATTGGACCGAGGTTCGTAAGGGGGGCGACTATTCTTTTTTCGGCTGCAAGCTGGATTACGCCTGCTTTCAGTCTGTCGATCTTCGCGGATTGAAATTCGATCATAGCGTGATCCGCGAGGCTGATTTTTCTGGTGCGAATCTGGCCAAAGCAAGCTTTTCAGGGGCGACGTTGTCCGGGACATCTTTTGTAAATGCCAATCTTGAAAAAGCGGACTTTCGATCTGCACGGGGATATTTCATTGACCCCAAGTTTTCGAAAATCAAAGACGCAGCGTTTTCATTTCCGGAAGTTCTGGTGTTAGTCGAGGCCTTGGGTGCCAAAGTGGAGATGTAGTCCATCGCTCCGCGGGAGGTATTTAAAGTCCCGCAATGATAGAATCTAAATCTGGCTTGGAAATGGGAAGTTTCCCCGAGTCTCGGGTGCTTTTGCTGACGACGCCAAAGGGAATGTTACCCCACCAACGTTCGATCAGAGTTCCATCGGCCAGGGTCGTGCTTATCTTGCAAGTGTCATAGGTTCCAGCCGGAGCATTCAGTTTTTCCAAAAAGCCGCCATTTTTTACGCAATCCCCAATGATCTTCTTGTAGCTTTCTGGTGTGTACATGTCCGGGGTTTCAATGATGTGGCTGCTGTGATCGTCTCCGATAGAAGCATCCACGCGCACCTTCCATAGACTGTTTTTGTAGTCCCGGGAAAGAATTTCTTTGGTGATTTTTACGGCCAATGTATCGCCTTTTTGGGTCGTGATTTCGCCTGTCCAGGAAACCTTGTCGCCGACATTGGGGTATGCCCAGGTCTGCAGGGCAGAAAGGAAAGTTACGGCGGCAAAAAGAGTCTTTGCCAAAAACATAAGAGCCTCCTTTTGACCCATCTTGCATGGGACCCAAGGAAGCTCTAAGAAAATCGAGGTCGAGGTGCTATTTTACAGGCTTCACTTTACCGCAATCGACGGACACAAACTTGCCCTCATAGCGAATGACAGTGTCTTTGCCTTTGCTGGTTTTGCCAGTCATCACGCCTTCATATTGAGTGTCGGACTTGGCAGTCCAGTCGAAAGTGCCTTTGGCGTCTTCTTTTGGGCAGTCAAAAGTGCCCGAGATCTTCTTCGCAGTTTGAGTCGTGATTTTTGTTTTGCAGGATTTGGTGGCATCCATCACTGAGCTTGGATTTTTAAGCATGTCCGCTGTATAGCATATACGATAGCCATCTTTTGTGATGGGCATATGAGAGCCGGATTTAGCCATCATTTCTTCCATTTGTTTGCGTTGCTCAGGGGGAACTTGCGCCAGAGCTTTATTCATTTCAGCCATGGGATCAAAAGTCTTTCCGTCCAAAGTCAAAGTCATCTTGGCTTCCCACAGACCCGGTTTGATATCGAAAGCCTGGGCCGAAGAGACGGTTGTCAGAAGAGCTGTTGCAAAAAGTAGATATCGCATAGGGAAACTCCAAGTCAAATTTGTTTAGCCTATTTTACGCGTAGATGAGGCTCCCCAGTCAAGGTACCAACGTCATTTCATAACGGGTGCTCTTTTGGATGCCGTCGTCACTCATGTGCTGAGGACGGTATTTTCCATCCAGAAACATTTGCACCTGATCTTTGTAGAAGGGTGACAAAATGTGTCCAGAAACTCCAATCGGATTAATACCCCAGCTTGTCTGTGGCTGCGCAAAATCAATCACACGGCGAGTGGATGGGCCTGCAACGACTTTGAAGTCACCACCCAAGCCACGCATTTTGTTGTTGTTAATCTCATTATAGGCGCCCGGCATCGGGTGGGGGCCGATATTGAAGATCTTATTCAGTGGGAAGCTGCGACCCAGGGGATGGGTGTACTCCACGGTGTGAAGATCGCCCCATGGGACATTGCGAACCTTTTCGATGGCGCTTAGGAAGGTCGTAGAAATGATTTTCGATTTATCGCTCTCTTTCCACCAAGGGGACTGGTCATCCAAAAGAGTGCGCTCATAGAACGCCCATGCATAAGGCGTGGTCAGATAAGTGGCTTTTTGCTCTGCGGGCATTTTTTCAAGTAGCAGCAGAACAATCTCATTGTTCCACTGGTGATAAAGACTGGCTTCGGTGGAATCAATTTCAGAATGAAGATTCCAGGATTTTAGTGCCGTCAGCTCTTTGTCAAAGCGCTGCTTGCTGGCTTCGTCCAGTTGCAAATTCTCCAGAAGTTTATCCAGCAACGCACGTGTCTGGTAGTTGTAGTTTTCAGTTTGCAGTGCTTTGACGTCTTCGACACTCCACAGGTCTTTTTCGTTCAAGGCGCGAGTCAGAGTTTGAAAGCGGTCATCCGACTGCCAGTCGCCGCGAATCAAAGAGTCCAAACCTTGGGGGCGAGAGTTGGCGGTGACAATAATGCCCGATGGTGGGTTGACCTGATGGGGTTTTTCCTGCCAGGGCAAGGTGCGGATGTATTCATCCTTACCGGACGCGCCATCCAGGATCATATCTGAATTGGGATTCTGTTTCACGGCGATGTCGCCAAAGATCCACCACGCGATGTTGTCGGCGTCGGCATACATCACGTTCAGCCCCGGAGCTGTGCCATATTGCAAGGCCTTTTCAAAGGCTGCGAGATCGTGGGATTCGGCCATCTCATAGAGCGCTTTCATGGGATTGTTTTCAGGACGGTGATAGGCCCACTTTAGTGCTAAATCTTTGCGTTCCAGAGTTTCATCCATGATCGGGCCGTGGGGGGTTTCAATCATATTCAAGGTCAGGTCGCTTTCGCCCTTGATTTTAATGACCTCGGTCCATTCTTGATAGGGGACTTCTTTGCCGGCAAAGACAACGGTCTTTTTTTCTTTGTTCAGAGTTTCAGCATACAGATCCATATCGTCAGCCAGTGACATGGTGAAACCCCAGGCATGATGGCGGTTGTGTCCTAGGACGGCGAAGGGAACCAGTGGAAGATAGTGCCCATAAAGCTCAAAGTCCGGAGTTTGCAGATGGGCTTCCACCCATGTTGCCGGGTGAGAAAAGCCAATATGCGGGTCATTGGCGAAAAGACTTTTTCCGGACTGCGAGCGCTCAGAAGAGATCAGCCAGGCGTTGCTGCCTTCAAAGCTTCCGGCAAAAAGGTCTTCTGTCGGCAGAACAAAAGGAGCCACCATTTCAGACCAGGAGGAAATTTTAAGGGGAGCCTTCAAAGGGTCGTTGCGCAAAGCCTGAAAGGCTTCTTCCGGTAATTGTTTTGCAAATTCAGTCATCAAAGGGTCTGCCTTCAGGGCAATGCCAAAGCTGTAGGCCATGTGGCCGGTCATGATATAGGCATCCCAAGGGGTGAAAGGTTCAGGTTTGATCCCGACAATTTGCAGGTCGTAGGGAAGCGGCTGGGTTTTGATGTACTCGTTGACACCATCAAAGTAAGCCTGCATTTCATCCCACATTTTTTGATCAAAGCGGCCTTCTTGTTTTTCCTTTTCAATCATGCGCTCAACAGCCCGTCTAAGCATCAGGCTGCGATAGAGCTTGTCACTTTTTAAGGCCAGATCACCAAAGACTTCACTTAAAGTTCCTTGAGTCATGCGACGGGAAAGCTCCATCTGAAACAACCGTTCGCTGGCCATGACAAACCCTAGGGCCCGCAGGGCGTCCACTTTGGTCGTGGCTTTGATATGAGGAATTCCGTATTGATCGCGAATGACAGAGACCGGAGATTTAAGGCCCGAGAGCGCGAGTTTTCCTTCCATTGGCGGCAAGGACTTTTGCATAAAGAAATAGCTGCCCACAGCCAGGACTAAAACCAATACAGTAAATACGAGAAGGCTTCGCTTGAATATTTTCATTCCAGAACTCTCAACTGGCGGCGGCACTCAGGCAAGGACCTTTAATGCCACCTCGCATATAACGCGGGGCTAGGGGTAAAAAAGTGCGGGTACTTTTTAGGGGGCGTGCTATTCTTGGAGGGATGGGCTCATCCTATAAAAAGAACTTCCAATTGGTGTCCGAATTCAAACCTTCTGGTGATCAGCCAAAAGCCATTGAGCAGATTGCTGAGAACTTTTCTGCAGGTCTTAAACATCAGACTTTACTAGGGGTGACCGGGTCTGGAAAAACCTTCACCATGGCACACACGATTGCCAACTTGAATCAGCCCGCTCTGGTGCTGGCACCGAATAAAACTCTGGCCGCCCAGTTGTATGCAGAGTTTAAAGAACTATTTCCTCACAACGCCGTAGAGTACTTTGTGAGTTACTATGATTACTACCAGCCGGAAGCCTATATTCCTTCCACCGATACCTACATCGAAAAAGATTCGGCCATCAATGAGCAGATCGATCGCATGCGCCACTCGGCCACAAGATCCTTGTTTGATCGCCGGGACGTGATCATCGTCAGCTCTGTGTCTTGTATTTATGGTTTGGGTTCCCCGGAGGCCTATGAAGGCATGATGATCCAGATTGTTTCCAATACCGAGATGAAACGGGATCATTTGTTGCGGGAATTGATTCGCATTCAGTATCAAAGAAATAATGTGGACTTCTCGCGTGGAACCGTGCGTGTGCGCGGAGATAATGTTGAGATCTTCCCTCCTTACGAGGAAGAACGCGCAGTGCGGGTTGAATTCTTTGGGGACTTTATCGAACGTCTTTCGTGGGTTGATCCTTTGACGGGACAGGTGCTCGAAGAGATAGATCAGATCGGTATTTATCCGGGAAGCCACCACGTCACCAGTGATGACAGTTTGAAACGGGCGATTAAAACCATTCAGGACGAGCTGCGTGATCGACTGGTGCAGCTCAATCAGGAAATGAAGCTTCTGGAAGCCCAGCGTTTGGAGCAAAGAACTTATTATGACATCGAAATGATGGAACAGATGGGCTTCTGTCAGGGGATTGAAAACTACTCTCGTCACATGACGGGTCGAGGGCCGGGCGAGCCACCTCCAACACTGCTGGAATACTTCCCGAAGGATTTTGTGACCTTTGTGGATGAGTCCCACGTCACCATTCCTCAGATCGGGGGCATGTATCGGGGGGACCGGGCGCGCAAGATGAATCTGGTTGAACACGGATTCCGTTTGCCTTCGGCTTTGGACAACCGTCCTTTGAACTTTCAGGAATTTGAAAAGATGATGGATAAGGTCGTCTATGTATCGGCGACCCCAGGTGTGTATGAACTGCAAAAGTCAGAAGGCGTGATCGTTGAACAGATCATCCGTCCGACGGGCCTGATTGATCCTGTCGTTGAAGTTCGACCGGTCAAACATCAGGTGGATGACTTGCTTAAAGAAATCCGAGACCGCGTGAAAAAGCAAGAGCGTGTTCTGATCACCACACTGACCAAGCGTTCGGCAGAAGATCTGACAGAGTATTATGAAAATCTGGGCATTAAAGTGAAGTACCTGCACAGTGAAATTGACACCATGGAACGTATGGAGATCCTGCGTGATTTGCGTTTGGGAGTCTTTGACGTTTTGGTCGGGATCAACTTGCTGAGAGAGGGATTGGATATTCCGGAGGTCAGCTTGGTCGGAATCACCGACGCCGATAAAGAGGGCTTCTTGCGCTCAGAAAGGTCCCTGGTGCAGACGATTGGTCGCGCCGCTCGTAATTTGAACGGCCGGGTGATCTTGTACGGGGATATAGTCACTGAAAGTATGCAAAAGGCGATCAACGAGACCGAGCGTCGTCGTCGTATTCAGGCTGAATACAATGAGGTTCATGGGATCACGCCACAATCGGTCAAAAAGAAAATCAAAGACGGTCTGGGTGAGCTGTTTGACGGAACCGTTTCGACGCCGTTGGCGGGGGAAACCAAGTCCGCAGCTATTATGAATAAGTTTGCGCAACAGCCGGATAAAATTCAGCAGGAAATTGAAAAGCTGCGTGTGCGCATGAAAGAGCTTTCAGCAAATCTGGAATTTGAAGAAGCCGCCAAGATCCGGGACGAAATTAAACGTCTGCAGATTGTTGAACTGAATGTTCGCAGTGGCGAAGTAGAGTCTGAAAGCGCGGAGGTCGTCAAGGATGGCCTCAAGTAGCTCTCGGTTTGAAGAGGTTCGCGATAAGGTGAAGGAATTCCCCACGCAGAGTGGTGTTTATCTTATGAAAAACACCGCCGACAAGATCATCTATGTCGGTAAAGCCAAGAACCTTCGCAGCCGTGTTCGCAGTTACTTCACCGACAGCAAGGATCATTCTCCAAAAACCCGACTTCTGGTTTCGAATATCAACGAGGTTGAGTACATTCTGACTAAGACGGAAGTGGAAGCCTTCCTGCTTGAAGCCTCGCTAATTAAAAAACATCGTCCGAAGTACAATATCCGCCTGCGGGATGATAAGGCTTATCCTTATATCCGCCTTAGCTGGGGCGATGAATTTCCACGTCTTTATCTGGCGCGAAAGGTGAAGAAAGACGGCTCTCTTTACTTTGGTCCTTACACTTCGGGTCTGGCGGTACAGGGAACTATTCGCTTTCTAAATAGAACCTTCAAGATCCGTGACTGTACGGATGCGGTTTTTAAAACCCGCAAACGTCCTTGCATGACTTATCAGATCGGTCGTTGTACGGCTCCATGTGTGGAGTACATCAACAAAGACGACTATCGTGGCGAAGTCGAAGGGGCGAAGTTGTTTTTAAAAGGCCAAAACCGCAAAGTGGTCAAAGCCATGACTGAAAAAATGCGAGCAGCTGCCGATGAGGAAAAGTTTGAAGTCGCTGCCAGACTGCGGGACTCCGTGGAGTCCATCAAGGCGATTCTGCAAAAACAAGCCGTCATCAACGACACCTCGGAAAAAGATCAGGATGCCGTGGGCTTCTTTGGGGACGAGCGCGGATGCCTTATTGAAACCGTCCACGTGCGGGCCGGCCGGGTGATCGGAACTAGATCGCATTATCTGCCGCACTTTGATCCGAATGATGCTGTTGAAGACCCACGCGAATGGTTGGTGGACTTCCTGAATCAGTACTATGACGATAACTTCATCCCAGACGAAGTTCTTTTGCCGTTGGATATTGGCAACGACCTGACCAAATTGATGGAAGAAGTGCTTAAAGAACGTTCGGGCAGCAAGACAGTGGTGAGGTTTGCCACGGATGAACGAGGGCGCAATCTGGTTGAAATGGCCCATGACAATGCCAAGTCGCACTTCCTGAAGTACGTTTCCAAATCCGAAGAAAAATTGCGAGGCCTGGACGAGATCAAAGAACGCTTTGGTCTATCAGAGCGCCCGCGCCGCATTGAGTGTTACGACATTTCGACCTTCCAAGGTGCTGAAACCGTTGCTTCCCAAGTGGTCTTTGAAGATGGTGTTCCTGCAAAAGAGCACTATCGTCGCTATAAAATCAGAACAGTTCAGGGGATCAACGACTTTGCTTCTATGTATGAAGTCTTGAATCGCCGTTTTAAGCACACTGAATACGAAGATCCACAGTTGATTGTGATCGACGGGGGTAAGGGGCAACTGGCGCAGGCGATGAAGATTTTGGAAGAAATCGGGCGCAAAGACATTCCGGTGGTGGGGTTGGCAAAAGCCCGTACGGAAAGTGATTTCCAGAAGCAGGAAGTCGAGTCCACGGAAGAACGCTTCTTCCTGCCGGGCCGATCCAATCCGGTGATTTTCAAACACAATGCTGAGGCTCTGTATATTTTGGCGGGCATTCGGGATGAGGCCCATCGTTTTGCGATCACTTATCACCGTAAGTTGCGCGAAGGTACGTCGCTGGAAAGTGAACTGGATTACGTTGTGGGGCTGGGGGAAAAAAGAAAGAAACTTCTTTTGACTCGATTCCAGTCTATTGATGAAATTAAAATGGCCGATCCTGAAGAAATCGCGAAGCTGAAAACGTTCAATCGAGTTTTGGCAGAACGTATTTTGCTTCAGCTCAATGAAGGCGAAGAAGAAGAAACTGAGGTTGAAGAGTGAAGAGTCATGCGCTCTTAGTGGGACTGGGGATATTTTTAAGCCGTATTGCGGGCTTGGTCCGTGAACGGGTGTTTGCCCACTTTTTCGGGAACTCCGACGCCGGGGACGCTTTTAAGGCCGCCTTAAAGATTCCCAATTTTCTGCAAAATCTTTTTGGTGAGGG
The DNA here is from genome assembly GCF_041888015.1 of Bdellovibrio bacteriovorus. Taxonomy (GTDB): domain Bacteria; phylum Bdellovibrionota; class Bdellovibrionia; order Bdellovibrionales; family Bdellovibrionaceae; genus Bdellovibrio. The sequence continues at coordinate 2,137,132 of NZ_CP168968.1, read as the reverse complement.
CGTTCTTTCCGCCAGTTTCATTCCGGTCTATGCTCAGCTTTTAGCAAAAAAACATGATGAAGAAGCGGCTAAGGTCGCGTCAGTTGTTGGCAGCCTGCTGTTTTTGCTGACATCGTTTCTGGTTTTAGGCGGTGTGTTTGCAACGCCCTTCCTGATTGACTTGATCGCACCTGGATTCACCGGTGAAAAACGCACTTTGACCATTCAAATTGTTCAGATCCTTTTCCCGGGAACGGGATTCCTGGTGATGTCGGCGTGGTGTTTGGGGATTTTGAACTCCCACCGTCGCTTCTTCCTTTCCTATGTCGCTCCGGTGATCTGGAACCTGTCGATCATTGCGGCATTGGTTTTATGGGGCGGTAAGCAGGGACAGTTTGATCTGGCGGTCACAGTGGCCTGGGGGCTTGTTGCGGGAAGTTTCCTGCAGTTCTTTATTCAGCTGCCCTCGGCCCTTCGTTTGGGGAAAAAAATTTCTCCTTCATTGAATTTGCAACTGTCCTCGGTACGCACGGTGGTTCGCAACTTTGTGCCCGTGGTTTTCTCCCGTGGTGTGGTGCAGATCAGTGCTTATATTGATAACGTCTTGGCCAGCTTGCTTCCGACCGGGGCGGTTTCGGCTTTAGCTTACGCGCAGACCTTGTATCTTCTGCCGGTCAGCCTTTTTGGCATGAGTGTTTCTGCGGCCGAGCTTCCGGCAATGTCCCAGGCCACGGGCAGTGACGAGGATATTCGGCATTATCTGCAAGGTCGTCTGAATCGGGGCTTGCAGCAAATTGCCTTCTTTATTATTCCGTCCGTCGTGGGTTTTCTGATTTTGGGGGACCTGATTGTCGGAGCTGTGTTTCAGACGGGACAATTTCAGGCCGAAAACACTCGCTATGTATGGCTGGTCTTGGTCGGGTATACCGTGGGACTTCTGGCTTCCACGCTGGGGCGCTTGTATTCCTCAACGTTTTATTCTTTGAAAGACACAAGAACCCCTTTGCAGTTCGCGATTGTGCGCGTGATCTTCGCGACGGTATTGGGTGTATTGGGCGGTTTCTATCTGCCTGAGGCTTTGGGTTTTGATAAGCAATGGGGTACGGTGGGCTTAACGGTGGCGGCCGGAACGGCCGGATGGATTGAGTTCTATCTGCTGCGACAGGCGTTGAATAAAAAAATCGGCAAAACCGGTCTGCCTTTGATCTTCCAAGGTAAGGTTTGGTTTATGGCCTTGGTTGGGGCTGGGGCGGGTGCAGTTGTGGTGCGTCTTCTTGTCGACCCAGCGGTGCATGTGATCATTCGTGCGGTGATTGCACTTGGAATTTATGGAGTTCTTTATTTCCTCCTGGGGTATATGTTCAAAGTCGAACAGGCTCACAGTCTTTTGCAGAAAATTCTGCGCCGTATTCGTTAGTGGATATTCGCCCTTGATCCAGGTTGGTTTTCCAGCGAGAATTAACCATGGCGCGTACTTTTGTTTTTATATTTTTTCTCTTGGCGTACAGTAACTTATGGGCGCGGGGCTCCACGGCTGAGTGTTCAAATAAAATTCAAGCTCAGTGGGATGTGCAAAGACATGACCTAAAGCGCATCTACGAAGAAATTGATCCCACAATAGATATTTTGGATGATAATTTTCCCAGTGCCTCAGTTCAGACTCGAAATTCAAGCACTGAGGCCGTGTACACGTTGCACGGCTTTATGGGAAGCCCGGCGGAAATGCGCATGATTGGGGAGTTGGCGTTTAGGGCTGGCTACGATGTGTTTAGCGACACAATTCCTGGTTTTGGCGGCACTGCTTTGATTGCAAATCAATTTAATCGTCAGCAGTGGTTGGATCATACCAGGCGCAGATTGCTGCAACTGGCATCATGTTATGACAAAGTTCACTTGGTTGGTTTTTCCACAGGTGGGTTGTTGATTCATCGGTTTTTGTATGATCATCCTGAGTTGGCAAAAAAATTCTCGGTAACGCTTTATTCTCCTTTCTACGATCCTAATTCGTTCTTTTTGAAGATATTGGGATCTTTAACTGGTGATATCCCTGTTGGGGTGTCGGTCAAGACCATGTATAAGCTTTCAAAACATCCAGATCTTGTGGTGTTGCTTAAAGAGCCGGAGGCATATTTACAAGACATACCTCTGGCTGCGGCAAACCAAGTTTTTGAGTTAGGCCATGAACTTCAAGATTTGCAGGTAAAGAATCTTCGATCAATAGCTTCGCCGTTGATGCTATTTCTGGCGCATGGCGATCGGGTGTTGAACTTTAGTAACTCGGAATACATGACACGAGTTTTTAATAAGAGGCAACTAGTGGCGCTACCTTCGTCCATTCCGCATCATCTGATGGTTAGCAGTGTAAGTGCTTCAGCACAGGCCGTCGCCAAAGATACGCTTCATTTTATTGAAAGTAATTAAATGGCAAGCATGGAAAACAACTTTGATTTTATTATTATCGGCTCGGGTTTTGGTGGTTCCGTTTCCGCATTAAGATTGGCCCAAAAAGGCTACAAGGTGGCAGTCCTGGAAAAAGGTCGCAGATATGCGCCGTCGGATTTTGCGAAAACCAACTGGAACCTAAGGAAGTTTCTGTGGGCGCCCTCGTTACGGTTGTTTGGAATTCAACAGATTACTTTTTTAAAAGGCGTTATGGCGCTGCATGGTGTTGGGGTTGGCGGAGGCAGTTTGGTATATGCAAATACGTTGATGAAGCCTCAAGACGAAGTTTTTTTGCAGTGGCCAAAAGGGGTGAATTGGAAAGATGAATTGGCACCCGGCTATGAAAAAGCAAAAAAGATTCTGGGTGTTACGGTGAATCGTTTCGAAAGTATCTCTGATAAATATCTTCAAAAGTTGGGGCATGAGCTTGGAATTGCAGACACCTATCACTTGACTGAGGTCGGAGTGTATTTTGGAACTCCAGGTGAAACAGTTCCTGACCCCTACTTCGCAGGGGAAGGCCCTGCGCGGACGGGCTGCAATGCCTGTGGAGCCTGTATGGTGGGCTGCCGTGTGGGAGCTAAGAACACATTGGATAAAAACTATTTATACTTTGCGGAAAAGTGGGGCGCGAAGATTTTAGATTCATTGCATGTAGATCAGGTTCTTCCCGAAGGGGGGCGCTACAAAGTTACTGCGAAACGAACAGATAGGATTTTTTCGGAAAAAACTGTTTTTACTGCAGATAGGGTTATTTTCGCGGCCGGTGTGTTGGGAACGTTAGAGATTCTTTTTAAAAACAAGTATTCTTACGGTCATCTTAGCAAGATTTCAGAAAAGCTTGGTAAGATGGTACGAACAAATGGTGAAAGCCTGTGTGGTGCCACGCAAACAGGGACGCATGAAGATCTTTCGGTGGGTATTGCAATCGGTTCTGCAATACATCCAGATAAGGACACAAAGATCGAGCCGGTGCGCTATCCAGCCGGGTCCGACGCGATGAAGTTTTTAGCAGTTCCCCTGACGGGCCCGGGAAATCGCGTTGTTCGCCCAATAAAGATGTTGTGTAACTTAGTTTTTAAGGCGCCGACTTTTATAAAGATTTACTTTTTTTCTGATTGGTCAAAAAAGGGGATTATCCTTTTGGTTATGAAGTCCATAGACCAGACACTTGAAATAAAGTGGAGACGTACTTGGATGCGACTTTTTCAAAAGCATTTAACGACGGACTTGAAGGGGCAGAATGTTCCTAGCTATATGCCAATTGCGCAGAAGGCTTCGACTTTGCTTGCAAAAATAGTGGGTGGAGTTCCGCAGAATGTTGTTTCTGAGGTGGTTATGGGAACGCCGGCAACAGCACACATGCTTGGAGGCTGTTCTTTATCAGACATCGGTGTGGACTCGGTCATAAATCAATGGCACGAGCTTCAAAGCTATCCCGGCCTCTATGTTTGTGATGGCAGTGTTATCCCCTCTAATTTGGGTGTCAATCCAAGTCTTACCATCAGCGCCCTTGCAGAGAGATTTGCGACGCAGTTCCCATTGGCGTCCGGTATGACCAATTCTGAATTTGAACGTCGCTGCAATATTATCTAGCGAGGTTGAGTTGTTTTGCAGATTAAGGATGGCGAAAGTTCTCTATGAATGAATCTGTTTGGTCTCCGTTAAAAATCTCCATTTATAGGTCCTTTTGGATCTGTGCATTCTTATCAAATCTAGGTACTTGGATCCAGGATGTGGCGGCAAGCTGGGTGATGACACATTTGTCGATGTCGCCATTGATTGTATCCTTGCTGTCGTTCACGGGCAGTTTGCCAGTGTTGTTCCTCAGTATCCCCTCGGGTTATGTTTCTGATTTGGGGCATCGGCGCAAGGTGCTGCTGTTTGCGCAGGGCCTGATGTTCAGTGCGGCAGGCTTGTTGGCTTATTTGGTCTGGCAGGAAAAGGTGACCGAGGTCAGTCTGCTGGGGTTGTCCTTGGTGATGGGAATTGGGTTTGCGCTGACAAATCCAGCGTTCCAGTCGGTGCTGACTGATTTGGTACCGACACCGATGCAGGCGCAGGCCGTTCTGGTTTACTACATGGGTATTAATATTACGCGAGTCCTGGGGCCCACGTTAGGTGGCGGGATTCTGAGTGGCTTTGGTCCGAGCGCCGCCTTTCTGGTGAACAGCTTTTCTTTTTTGGGATTGATTCTGTTTTTCTGGAAATGGCCAGTAAAAGAAAATCTGACCGAGAAAAAGAATATCAAAATTGCCGAGTCGGATTGGAAGCCGCTGCTGTCTTTGCACAACATGAAATTATGGGTTGAGATTTTCTGTGTCACCTTCTTTGCCTCCTCCTTGTGGGCGTTGTATCCGACCCGAGGCCGTATTGAGATGCAGTTGTCATCGTTGCAATATGGCTCTTTGCTGGGTTTCCTGGGGTTGGGTGCTTGTATCAGTGCGATTTTATCTGAAAAAATCATGCAGCCTCACCGAACGCAAAAGTCTTTGGCCGGATCCTATGTGATTTACGCTGTGGGCATTTTGTTGTTGGGCCTGGCGCCGGGATATCTTTATGTGTGTGCAGCGATGTTCTTTGCGGGGATCGGGTGGTTGGTACTATCGACCCTGATGAACATGAGTTCCCGCCAGATCACGGGCGCTTCTCAGCTGAAGGCCACTATGCTGGGGGTCTTTATGGCGGTGTTCTATGCGGGGATGGCGCTTGGAGCAATCACATGGGGGGCGGTTGCTAGAATTGGTTCGACCTCTTTGGCATTGATCGTCGCTGCGACAGGGTTGTCGCTGATTGGATTTTACAAAGGCCTTAAAGAGCTTGTTCCGGGAAAAAACTAGAAATCTGCGGTAATTCCGGTCAAATTTTTCATTCTTAAAGAGCTTCAAGATTACAAAAATGACAGACCTTTTGGATCTTACAAATTTGCTTGGCTTATTTGTATTGATCCTTTATCAACCTCTGCCTGTTTAATGAAAACTTTTGAGGTTCTGATGAAAAGATGTGCTGTTTTTCTGCTGTTATTTGTGGCTTGTGTGGCTTTTGGGAATTCTTCGGTTCGGACCGTGGAAGGGTGTTCCGTTTTTCATCCGGACCTGCCTTGGAAAGCTCCTGCACAGGCGGCTTGGAGCGGGACGTGTGTTTCTGGTGCAGCGGCCGGGTTCGGCTGGTACCGCTTTGATTTGGCTGCGGAAGGATTCAAGGACACCAAACTGGAAGTATTCCTGAATCTTGATGGTGGTTCGCTGGCGAATGAATTCTATTATGCTCGAATGACCACCCAGGGACAGGTTCAGTACGAGGGCTATGCTGAAGTGGGCGGATATCAGATCTCTGCTGAAGACTGTGCCGCTGATAGTTCTTGCCGCCAGTTGAAGACGGCGAAAGAAAATGATGGTAAACCTCCGGTTCCACCTACGCGTCCTAAGGGGCCGCCAATTCCTGAGGCACCTCCGAAAGAACAAGCGCCTAAGACTCAAATCCCGCCACCTAAGAGTGAGTCTTTGCAAGACAGCCGGGACTTTTTCCAAAGAGTGAATCAGCAAATTCCAGTGTTTATGCGCGCTCATTTTAGTGGCGAACCGGAAGTCGCTCAAGAGGTGATTGCCTCCATGGAAACCTTCAAAAACGAATGGGTGAAGTATTCTGCTTATATCTGCCAAAGAGGCGGGCGTCAGTTGAGTTCTTGTGAGAAATATCAGCTGGATATGATGTCCTATTTGCTGATGCGGATGATGGCTCAGGAGACCGAGGACTACTTCCCGGTGACGAGCGGCTTTTCCAATTATTCCGAAACCAAATGTGCATCGACGAATTCGATGGCAGATCATCTGAATTGTATTCAGAGACAATGTGAAAAAAGAGCCCGAGAGTTACAGGGAATGCATCCGAAGGCTATGGCAGCGGGGCTTGAGGCAATTGCGGCTTACGCCCATGGTTTGTCTTATATGAGTGCCAGCGGTGGTTCGGCGCGCATGTCTGAGTCACTTTATCTTTACGAGCGCATGCTTCAGTTTGTGTATGAAATGGCTTATTTTCAGTGGAAAAATTAGTCAGTCTTTAGAAGTCATTTCTTAGTGAATGCGATGATGACGAGCTTCCTTTTTTTGTTCACAGCAAGGACAGGAAGCTTCTTCAGAAAGCACGGCGTGTTCGGTCATTTGCTTATAGCTGAACTCCAAAGCAGTCCCGCATTGTTCGCAGTTGTTGATCGCCTGACGGAAAGATTCGCGTTTTGTGAACTCTTCAGTAGGGATGATATTGAATCTGAAAACTTCCATGGGAACCTCCTTAAAGGCCGTCTGTGCTACGATATCTTTCTTATCGGTAAAACTTGTTTCAACTTGAGACGAAAATGCACCATGACATAGGGTTTAGGCAGTGCATTAAGGCCGGTTTTTATAGTCTCTAGATCTAGGTCCAGATACAATCGGCGCCATGAAAGACTACATCCAGTATCTTCAAGACGTCCTTGGTCTTCAAAATGTCATGCTCTCTCAAGATCAGGCTTCAGAAAGTGAAGCGATCAAGACAAGGTTTTTCACCTCTGGTGGGCCCTTCAACCCGTCGGAGCTGCGTCACTATGAACTGGTGTTCTTAAATATCCTGACTCAAAAAAAAGAAAGTCTGTTTTTGCCTGAGGTTCAGGATCTGGCGGCAAAGATGAAAGCGGCCATGAAACTTCGCAATCTGCAGGTGCTGGAGCTGGATTGCACTGTGGATGATCGTTCGCAACTGCCGTCCGAGCTGGCCAAGGTCTGCGAAAGCAAAGTGGTTGTGGTCTATAGTTCTTTCCCTAAAGACATTGGCGAGTTGATTTTCAAAGGTCCCGGTAAATGGATTGAAACTTACAGTCCGGCTTATCTGCTGGAAGATCCGGGTGCTAAAAAAGTGGTTTGGAATGATCTGCAAAAAGTGATGAAGGAGTTGGGAGTATGAAGTTCCTGATGCTGCTGTTCATGGCTTTCTTTGTCGGGGCAGCTGCGCAGGCTGATTGCACCACCTCGATCACTATCAACGAGGCCATTTCTGCCTCCACCTCGGATTATTTGGAACGGGCTGAGCGCCGATCGGTGGAAAATAAATGCAGTTCTTTGTATTTGCGTATCAATACGCCGGGCGGCAGTTTGCAAAGCACGCGCCTGATTGTCGAGCGCATCTTGGCCTCCCCTGTGCCTTACCTGTGTCTGATTGCTCCGCGGGGTGGTCACGCTGGCAGTGCGGGCGCGATCATTCTGCAAGCGTGTCATGTGAACGGCGGCCTGACGGCGACCAACATTGGCGCGGCAACACCTATCTTAGGTTCAGGGGGTGAAACACCTGAAGATCTGCGCAAAAAACTGATCAACGATACTGTGAGTTGGATGGAAGGAGTCACAAAACTTCGTGGGCGCAGTCTGAAGTTTTCCAAAGAGATTATCACCGAAGCCAAATCCTTAAGTAGCGAAGTGGCGCATCAGGAGGGGGCGTTGGATATTCTGGCAACCTCCGAGCTTGATTTCCTGGAAAAGGCCCAGGGGCGTAAGGTGCTTATTGGTGAAAAGAAAGAACCTTCCATTGTGGCTGTTCATGATCTGCAGGAGTTTGCTCCGGACTTGCGCTATAAAGTTTTAAGCTTTGTCGCAGATCCTGAGTTTGCTTACTTGTTATTCATGGGAAGTCTGGCCTTGTTGTATGTGGAAATCACGCATCCGGGCTTGATTGCTCCGGGTGTTATCGGTGGGATTGGCTTGGTGCTTTCCATGGTGGCGTTCCATAAGCTGGATGTCACGTGGGGTGGTTTGGCCTTGATCCTTTTGGGGATTGCCTTCCTGATTGCAGAGATGTTCATCCCAAGTTTTGGAGCTTTGGGAATTGGTGGTTTGATTGCTGTTTTCGTGGGGAGTGTATTCTTGTTTGATGCGCAGACAACAGGCTATAGCCTGCCGCTATCTTTGATTATTTCTGTTGTGGGTGTTCTGGGGATTGTCTTCCTGGGGATTGGTTATCTGGCATTGAAAACCATTCGCTTAAAAACCAAGGATGCCGATGCGCAGATGCAAAGTACTGACGGCGTGGTGATGACGGTTGAGGGCAACGGTCATCGCGGTCAGGTGGAGATTATTGGCGAGATCTGGAATTTTGTTTCTGAAGATCCGCTGCAAGTGAAGGACCGTGTGCACGTCACTGGACGTCAGGGTCTGACTTTAAATGTAAAGAAAATTAAATAAGGAGAGAGAAATGGAATTTTTAATTGGCCTGATTGTGATCGGCGGTATCGTCGGCAGCTCGATGATCAAAATTTTGAACGACTGGGAGCGTGGTGTTGTCCTGCGCCTGGGTAAAGCTGTGGGTGTGCGTGGACCTGGTTTGATTTTATTGATTCCTTTTGTCGAGCGTATGATCAAGCTCGACACCCGTACTATCACTATGGATGTGCAGCCTCAGGATGTTATCACGAAGGACAACGTATCCATGCAGGTGAATGCGGTTGTTTACTTTAAAGTGGTTTCTCCGATGGAGGCGATCACTAAAATTGAAGACTACTATTTCGCCACCAGTCAGTTGGCGCAAACAACTTTGCGTTCTGTGATGGGGCAATACTATCTGGATGATGTGCTTGAGCACCGTGATAAGATCAACGCCGCTTTGCAGGTGATTCTGGACAAGGCGACGGAATCCTGGGGTATCAAAGTCACCATGGTTGAAGTGAAGCAGATCGATCTTCCTAAAGAAATGCAAAGAGCGATGGCGCGTGAAGCGGAAGCTGAGCGTGAACGTCGTGCTAAAGTTATTTCTGCCGATGGGGAGGTTCAGCGTGCTCAGAAGCTTCAGGAGGCCTCTAACACTTTGGCGGGTTCTCCATCGGCTTTGCAGTTGGCGTATTTGCAGGCTTTGACTGAGATCGCGGGGGATAAAACCAATACGATCCTGTTCCCTATGCCGCTGGACATCATTAAACCGTTCATGGAGATGGCGAAAAAGGAAAACTAGACTTTTATCGCTGGACCATTGTTGGTTAAATAAAGGGGACAAAGCCGGATGCTTTGTCCCTTTTTTATTTTCAAAACTCTACGGACGGAGTTTGGCAGTGAAGCTAGTATGGGCATCTTTGACTTTCATCTTGGTCTTCGTCAGCTTTGTATCTGACGCTCACTCCAGTGTGGTTTCAGAAACGACGACTCCGTTGGTGCGAGTTCGACTGAAATCTCTTTCCTCCAAAATCCAACTCACCGGGTTGGGGCTGCGTTTTCAGAATTTGTCCCAGAACTTCCGCCCTGTGGCCTTGCCTCAAGATGCGCAGGCTGAAGTGCGTGTTCTGCAAAAAGATGGAAAAAAAATCTGGGCCTTGCGCACGAACAACAAAGCCAACGAGCACCTTTTCACTGACAAGTATCTTTTGATCCAAGGTCACAACATCCGCATTGGTTCGCAAGCACTGCCGTCGCGGGTGCTGCTAAGTATGAATGCCGGGATGGTCGATGTCGTGGGTGTGATGCCCCTGGATGAATATGTGGTTGGAGTTCTTGCCAGCGAAATGCCGTTGTCCTGGCCGCTGGAAACACTAAAAGCGCAGGCGGTGGCGGCAAGATCTTATGCCTTGGCCGTGATCAATGAACGCAAAGACAAAGCCTATCATCTGGAAAGCAGTGTTCTGGATCAGGTCTTCCGCCATGTGGTGGCTGAGGACCGCACAAGTCCTTTGATTCAAAAGGCCATGCAGGCCGTGGAAGAGACCAAAGGCCTTAAATTGTGGGGCCCGAAAAGTCGTGTTCTGAAAGCCTTTTATCATTCTGACTGTGGGGGCAAGACGACCACATCCAAAAATGTCTGGAACTACGGAGTCAACACGGGGATCGTGGTGGATAGTTCATGCCCCACGAATCCGCGTGGACAATGGAAGCTGACTTTAAGCAAAGAAGATCTGAAAAAACGTCTGCGTGTGGCTGATTTTGAAAGTATTGAGTTCGAAAGAAATCCACTGGATCAGCGGGTTAAGTCCGTGCGCTTGGCGTTTAACGGCAGCCCCGAAAAAGTTTTGTCCGCCAATGACTTCCGTCAGTCTTTGGGATTCCAGGATCTGCGCAGCGCTTTGTTTGAGATGAAAAAACAAGGTGAAGAATTTCTTTTCCAGGGCCGTGGTTTCGGGCACGGTGTTGGCCTTTGTCAGTGGGGCAGCCGCTCACTGGGGCAAAAGGGGTACACCTACAAACAAATCCTGAATCACTATTATCCGCTGGCGAAACTTCAGTAAGTATCGTTTAAGCAAAATGGCTATCGTCTGTTGGTTTGGAAATTACAATTCAACCGAAGAAGGTGGGCTGAGAGACTTTGCAGGAGAGATAGAAAGAAAAAGAGCTCCGCAAGAGAGTCTCTTTCAGGAAAAATTTCAAGGCCTCAAAATTAGAAAGCCAGGAAAACGCGGGCTGCGAACATGAAAACCGCACCCAGAATCAATGCATTTGTCGCTGTGACTGTCATCGTAAAATCCTTTTTCAAAATTGATACATCCCATTTCGGTAAGATGAGGAAAAATCTTAAATTTTCGTTTTTTCGTCGAAGTTTTGTGCATATCAAGATGTGACAGTGGTGCCCCTTTTGCGCACCCTCCACAGACATTAGACGCTCCGGTGAATTTGTATCACTCCGGGATGGGTGAATATCCCTAGTTATATCATGTAGTTGTGGTGATTTTTCGGAGGTTGGCACGTTGGCACAGGCGTCGCAATAGAGTCTCTGTGAGAGGTCCATCAATCAACCGGACCTTTTAAGTGAGGCTGATATGAAAACATTCAACTCTAAACTGATCTTCCTGCTGGCGGCGTTCTCTTTGATGGGCGTAGGTTGCGGTAAGAGCAATCAGTTCCAGACTGGATCTAATAATACGAATCAGCCTATTTATGATGGCGGTGTTGGTGGCGAAGCTCCTGTAGCTCCAGATGGAGGCGGAACTTCTTCAGGCTCTACATCTGGTGGTAACGTGGTTGATTTCGTACCAGTGTCTTTCGCTGAGATGAACTCTTATGTAGGTATTCGTCCGCTGAACAATCCAAGCAACTATAAGTTGACGATTGATTTGGAAAACGTAGGCAGCAACCGCTACGGTGGCACTGTGAAGCTGTCTTATGTGGATACTGGTTACACATACACAGGTAGTTTTGATTCTGGTCTGGGCACTAACGCAAAGATGAGCGGCTTGCAGGACAACAATATGTTGGAAGCTGAATACAACAGATGGTTCACTTACAACGGTAAGACAGTCTTCAACGGCTTCTTCCAGGATCAGTACGGTGCGATTGTTGTGGTTATCGATAAAGTTGTAAACCAAGGTGATGGTCAGGGTTCCAGTACAGTGTCTGGCTCGGTTTACTACAAGAACTTTGGTCAGTCTTATGTACAGCAGTCTCCATACAGAAAATGCTGGTACATCCGCTCTGGTCCATACAACTGCCGCGCTTCTGCTGTAATGAACAAAACAAGTCCATACCCAGCAGACGGTTACAGAAAGCTTGGAACATTCTCGGGCTTGGTAGTATCCGCAGCGTTTAAATAGTCGGCCCCTGCCGACAGTGCTGGAGCACCTACGGGCGCGGAAGCTGAAGTAGATTTAGATTTTAATAAAGAGAGATTTTAAACCGGAAAAACAGGAGAGAGAATATGGAAAGACTTAACAAAAAAACTTTAAGTTTTCCAGCAATGAGTTTCACACGAGCTTTCGCAGCGCTGGGAATGGTATTGGCTTTGGCGGCTTGCGGAAAGGGCGGCGGCGGCGGAACCACGGTTGTGGGGCCGAACTGTTTGCAGCAGACTTGTGGTGGAATAAATTCGCCGACGGTTCTCGGGGTCTATAAATCCGAGAATTACAGAAAAGACATTGTTTTTTCTAATATGAGTATAATTGCCCAGTCGACAAATGTGCAGTTGAGCGGATCTGGAGAAATTTATAGAACATACTCCGGCCCGGTTGCTGTCCAAGGCTTCTTGGATTTTGTGGTGCCAGGACAGGATCTTTACTCTCCCCAATGCTCTGTGCCTGTGGGACGATATAATGTGTCCACACAATCGGTGGGCAGCATGGGATATGCGGGCGGCGATTTCGTGATGCCGGTAATTATTGCGCAAGGACCTGCGACTTTAGAAATGCGAATTGAGTCTCCTCTGTCTACAATGTCGGGTGGACAATTGAGCAACGGCTCAGGTGAGCTGCGGCTTTATTCCAAGGTGTCTATCTTAAAAGTCAACGGAGTCGTTTGTTCCTCTAACTTTAACGAAATCTTCAACTAGTCTCTGTTTTCAAGTTGAATCACCAAGCCCCGGGTTTATCCTGGGGTTTTTTATTTCTTGCTCTTGGATGAAAGTCTGGGTCTAATGGGGATATGGAACTACCTCTTTGGATCGACTTCTTTGATGAACTGCAAAATGTACGAGGACGCTCCCAGAATACGGTGATGGCTTATCGCCGCGACCTGGAACTTTATGTCGAGTACCGTAAAAACAATAAAACAGTGCCTGGTTTTTACGAATTCATGAAAAAGCAGAATCTCTCTACTCGCTCTCAGGCGCGTGTGATCTCTTCTTTGCGCACCTATTTCAAGTTCTGTGAAACTCGCGGAATGAAGTGCCCGGAGCTGCGTGAGCTTCGTCCACCGAAAGTCAAAGTGGGTCTGCCAAAGGTTCTGACTCCGCAAGAGTTCCAGCAGCTTTTTGATGCAGCAGAGGTCAACGACCCGGTTAAAACGGCTCGTAATCAACTGACTTTGTTGTTCCTGTATGGTTTGGGTTGCCGTGTTTCTGAATTGATTTCTTTGAACGTGGTGGACTTCAACCAGACGGATCGTTGGATCAAGGTTCTGGGTAAGGGTAATAAAGAGCGTCTGGTGCCTTTGACAGAAAAACTGACCGAAAATCTGACGGCTTATCTGAAAGAGCATCGTCCTTCCCTGATGAAAGAAAATGGTCCGTCTATCCTGATCAATGACCGTGGGCACAGACCTTCACGGGTGGACGTGTGGAGATGGCTGGCGGCGTGGTCTGCGCGAGCAGGTTTCGAGGAGCCAGTGAATCCGCACAGATTCCGTCATGGTTGCGCCACTGCCTTGCTGGAAAGCGGGGCCGACTTGCGCTCCATCCAGATGTTGTTGGGGCATGCGAGCATTCAGACAACACAGATTTATACCAATGTGACCACTAATACGATGACCAAAACCATCGAAGAACATCATCCGCTGTCGCAGATGGTGGACGCGGATAAATAATCGTCCGGAACTCGAGAGGCCTTCCCAGTGAAGGCCTTTTTTATTGCCCTTGGATGACGGGACCCTTTTTGCTTTGTGCCCGTCACTATGAAAATCAAATCTCTTATTCGTAATCAAGATCGTTTGGTGCCTGTTGAGGTGGAACTGAGTTTCGTCGCGGGGCTGCCACAGATTCAATTCTTAGGGCTTCCGGATCAGGCGATCAAAGAAAGTATTCACCGGATCAAAAGCGCCATTCGCAATCAAGGTTTTGAGTTTCCGAAAGCGCAGCAGATTTTGGTGAACCTGCGGCCTTCGCATTTAAAGAAAACCTCTCGAGGTCTGGAGCTGGCTGTCGCTTTGGGGATTTTGTGGGAAACAGAACAGATCCCCAAGCCCGACGGAGAAGAGGCTTTTGTGTACGGTGAGCTTTCTTTGGGTGGGGAAGTCTTTGAGCCTGAGGACTTGATGGAGGACTTCGATCCTGAAGAGACTTTGCAAGTTTGGACCGGGACAGGGCTGGATAATAAGGCTCCGTTCACAAGATGGCGTTTGCAGGAGTTAAAAGATGTCAGTCAGCCCGAGATTGTGCCCCTGTCCCCACGGGAATATGTGGTTGAGCGTCCGTCTTTCGGTCTTGATCTGGAGTTTCCTGAGCGGCAGGCAAAGCTATTAAAGCTGGTGGCGTTGGGTGAGCACTCCGTTTTACTGGCCGGGCCTGCGGGCTCAGGAAAAAGTACGATTGCCAAAAGCCTTCATTCACTTTTGCAGGCGCCAACACAAAAAGAAATGCATGAAATCAGACAGAATAATAAGGGCGGCAGCGAGGCTCCGTTAAGCTGGCGTCCTATGGTGCATCCCCATCACTCAACGAGTCCCCTCGGCTTGATTGGTGGGGGTGTTCCTCCTTTTAAGGGCGATATCACACGGGCTCATAAGGGAATGATGGTGCTTGATGAATTGTTGGAGTTTCACACGCGGGCCCAGGAGGCGTTGCGAGAACCGATGGAAGACTTCCGGATTCGCATTCGTCGAGGGCGTTACGTGGAAGAACATCCGGCGGAAGCTCTGGTGATTGCCACCACGAACTTATGTCCCTGTGGTGATTGGGTGCCGAATTCGCGAGTGATCTGCGGACGTTCGATCAAGAAGTGTCAGTCCTATATGGAGCGATTGTCTGGCCCCTTGGTGGATCGTTTCCAAGTGACGTTCTTTACTCGTAAGCGGGAAGAGGGCGGCACCGTGGCTGGGCAAAGTCTGTTGCAGGAACTAGAAGACGCCCGGCAGTTCCGTCAGGCCATGGCCGATAAAGATGCGCGTTTCCGTAAGGTCGCAGCCCGTTGGAATTGGGAAGAGCTGACTCAGGACCTGCCCAGCTTCTATATGCGAGAACTTTTCCCAAAAGAGCTATCCTCACGCCGTCGCGAGCTTGCGACGCTTCGAGTCGCAAGAAGTCTTGCTGATCTGATGAAGGCCGAAAAGCTGCATCCCTTGCATGTGGAAGAGGCGTTGAAGATCACCCACCTGCCGTTTGAGGCCCTAAAACGGCTGGGATGTTAAAATGCAATCTGGATTAATATGCATATTATATGTATTATGTGAGTATGTATGCCGCGAATAAAGTACCTTGAGTCCATTCGCGGTGGGGTTTCTGTATGGATCTATTATAAAGACCATGGTTTTCCGCATGTGGAGATATACAAAGGAAAGCCATCGTCCTATGAGGCTCATCTGAAGCTGAATCTGTTGGATTTTTCAGTGATGGAATGTTCTGGCTTTAGCGAAAGAGCTGTCAGAGTTTTGCTTAAGGAGCTGGAGCCTTACAG
This sequence comes from Bdellovibrio bacteriovorus, assembly GCF_041888015.1. Lineage (GTDB taxonomy): Bacteria > Bdellovibrionota > Bdellovibrionia > Bdellovibrionales > Bdellovibrionaceae > Bdellovibrio. Next base: position 2,121,672 of record NZ_CP168968.1, on the reverse strand, counting down.
AAGTATTTTGTTGAGGGATTGGTATGAAATCACAGAAAGCTAAAATTACCTACGGCAGTGTCGAAATAGATGAAGGAGAGTTTTCTCCTGAGAACGTCAAAGTCAGGGTCACCGCAATGGTGGATGGTGACGTATTGGATGCTCTTAAGAAGCGGGCTGTGAGAGAGAGTACTAAATACCAGACTTTGATGAACCGTCTTCTGAGGGACAGTCTGTTTGGCGCAGAGCCTCCAGATATGGATAAAATTGAAGAGGCGCTTCTAAAGCGAGGATTTATAAAGAGACGTTAAGGTGTCATGTTTGGCGTTGACAGAAAAGGGGGGAAAGATTAATTTCAATCTTCCTTCGACGGTGATGTGGCCGAGGGGTTAGGCTCAGCTCTGCAAAAGCTGCTACAGCGGTTCAAATCCGCTCGTCACCTCCAATTAAACCCGCTTTATGCGGGTTTTTTCGTTTTTGCGGCTGTTTCAAACTAGCCTCGCATATGTTGCAAAGTTTGTGCAGAGATATTTTGTCTCAAAATCAGTTGTTTATTTATCAGACTACATTGTTGGAATAAGGCTTGTTTCTTGAGTTGAGGCGCGAGTTGTTTTTTACCTCTCATGCTCTCACATTTTTCTTTCCTAAAGTAATAAAGGAAAGGAGACGAAGTGTTTCCTGAAATGACGTCGGTCTAAGGTGGACCGATTGAGCTCGAGAATCGAAGCAAACAATCTGGAGGTTTTTATGAATAAATTAGTAAAAGTATTTGGCGGACTGGGGACTTTGGTCGTCGGCATGTTGATAAGTTGGCAAAGTCAGGCAGGCGTTTTGGTTGAGCCGTTTGTTGGTTATGATCAGGAAAAAATCGAAGCCGAACCCACAGCCGGAACGGGTTTTACGGTTACCAACAAGGGTTTCAATTACGGAGCTCGTCTTGGGTATCGCTTCAATCAGGGATTGTGGTTGGCAGGTGAATATACTCTGGGAAGTGGTGATTCGGAAAGCAGTCAGGCGGGCTCCTCGTCTTCGACCTACAGTAAAAGTATCGCTGGCGCGGTGATCGGGTATGACGTGAATCGCTTCCGTTTCTGGGGCGGTTACGGATTCTCTGCAAAGAGCACGGTGAAAGATGACAGCGGGGAAACGGATTTTACTGGAACAATGTTGAAAGTGGGCGCTGGGTACAAGGCTCTGAACAAGCTTTCTATAAACCTGGAATATATCATACCTAAGTTTGATAAGTTTGAGTCCGGTGGCATGGAGGGTGATATTTCTACGATTTTCTCTAAGTTTGACTCTTCCGCCGTGAGTTTGTCTTTGAGCTTCCCATTTGATCTTTCCGGTAAATAGTATTTGAATCACTGACGGTCGCTGAGGCTAACCCCCTGGCGACTGTCTTGAACGTCACCTGCTCTGAATATGGCGAACCAACTTGACGATCTCGCCAAACTGTTTTTGCACGTTGATATAGATGCTTTGGGCGTTACAACGGACCGTATGGTTATCAGCAGGTTCGTTGGAGTTGCGTGTGGTCTTGGAGGCGATTCCAACGACATAGTCGCGGCCATTAATTTTGGCAAACGCCGGGCCGCCAGAGTCACCCTGGCAAATGCCTTGCCCTTGGGTTTGATCAACGCGGAATCGGTTTTCAGATTTGGAATATTCAGCGATCTGAAGTTTTACCGAACGCAGTCTATTTCCACCATCTCCGGAGACGTCCGCCCACACACCATTGGTGCGACCATATCCCGCCGCAAGAATACTTTGCAATGATCCCACAGATACATCCAGTAACGGGGTTATTACGATATCTTCTGGAAGCTGTTTTTTAAGCTTTAAGACCCCAAAGTCATAATCCTGATCGCCACTTTTATAAAGTTCGTGGGTCACAAAGCTGTCTTCGGCAAAGGCTAGGTGTTTTCCGTCTTTATTTTTATATTCCACCGTGCGCAGATACTTTTCAGGGGTCATCAGGCAGTGCGCGGCGGTCAGAATCAGTTGGCGACTCAGGGGAATTCCGGTGCACTGAAACACGTCGTTCATTTCCACAGACTGACCGTTGATAAATTCAGTTCGGGTGTTGTAGTAGGTGCGAATGCTGACGACCATCTGGGACAGCCTGTTGGCAGGAGGCGTGATCGTGCCTCCGATAACCCCTTGGGAATCGGATAAGTTCAATTCCGGGCCGTCATTCAAGCTTTGTGGGCTTTCCTGGCAATTGATCAGCAGAAGTGAGAGCAACACTAATAGTCTTTTCATAATTTTTCTGGGCTCCAGAGCCCTTTTCTGGAGATGCGATACTTGTGCCTAAGGAAGTGACCACGAGGTGAGCTATAGGCTTGTTGGCGGGTTTAGCCTGGCTAAAAATGTCACCGGGTGACGGTCTTAAGTGAAGTTATTTCCCAAAAAGGCCCCTAAGCCAAAGCCTGTTGATGTAAATACTGGCAAGGATCTTGTATTTGCATTCGCCGACGAGGTGAATTGATGGATACGCAACCTGTTCGTTTGTTATTTGCGATCACAGCCTTGATCTTGGCAGGAGCTTCGACGGCGAAAGCTCAGGTGCCACCTCGCCCCGGTATGGCGGCGGTGGTTCAAGGTCAAAGCTCGATCGATTATCTGATGGCTGTTGACGGCTTAAATGCGGCTTCAATCCGTGATGCTCTGCTGGGTGCATGGGAGCATGGCTTGAATCCTTCGGCTTATTGGGGCGAGGAGTTTGAACAGTCTTTCCTGCGTGGAACTTTGGAGTCGGACTTTGATCATCGCCAGATTTTGGCGATGTACGTAAAAGCCCTGCGTGACGTGCACGGTGGCAGTGTGAATCCGGTGGGTCTGGCTTCCGATATCAAGTTGAAAAAGAAAGACTTTCTGACGCCAGAACAATTACGTGCGGTTGTGTTAAGTAGTCAGGGGAATGCTCGCTCTGTGATCGAAAAGCTGGCGCCTCAGATTCCAGTTTATCAATCTTTGAGAACTGCTTTGCAGAGACTTTATCCGTTGCTGCATACGGGGCAGTGGGAAAGTATCACTCCAGCCAAGAAGGCGTTGTCCTTGGGCCGCAAAGATCCGGTGATCATCAAGCTTAAAGAGCGTTTGCGCCTTCTGGGTTATCGCATTGACAGTATGAATGATACTTTCGATCAGGATATGCTGATTGCCATCAATGATATTCAGTTGAACTTGAAAATGAAACCGGATGGGGTGATTTCACCAGGCGGCCGGACGTGGAAGTTCTTTGGTGTGTCGCTTGTGGATCGCCTTCGCCAGCTTCAGGCAGACATGGAACAACTGCGTTGGTTGCCGCAATCTTTGGAAGATCGTCATATCTTTGTGAATACGGCGTTTTCACATTTCATGATGATCGACAAAAAGAACAATGTTTCCATGAGTTTTAAGTCTATTAATGGAACCTCTGAAAGAAAAACCCCAACGATGCGTGACCGCATCACGTATCTGGTGATGAACCCGACGTGGACGATTCCTCCGACGGTGTTTTTGAATGACAAGGTTGAAATTCTGAAGAAGCTTGATGCCAAGGGCATTCGTAAGTATTTCAATGACAACAGATTTGAAGTCTTTACTTCGGACTTTACAAGAACCATTGATCCGACCACGATTGACTGGAAGTCGATCAAGTCTTCCAGCGTGAACTTCTATATCCGTCAGAAACCAAGCTATAACAATGCCTTGGGTGTGGTGAAGTTCATGATGACCAATCCTTACGCGATCTATCTGCATGACACCAATCAGAGAGACCTGTTTGGTGAAGCTCAGCGCCTGCGCAGTTCCGGTTGTGTTCGCTTGGAAAAGCCGCTGGATCTGGCGGAGTACTTGCTTGCTGGTACGCAATGGTCTCGCCCGCAGATTGAAAACTTCGTTGTTAAAGAGGGTCAGATCGTGGATCGCGAAACGCGAGTGGATCTGAAAGATCCGATGCCGGTTTATTTGGTACCTGTAACTTCACAAATGAACTCGGATGGTGTTATTCGTTTTGTTGAAGATGTGTATGGGCATAATCAGTTGATTTTATCACAAGTGAAAGGATTGGGACGGTAACTATGGGAAAGTATCTTTTAACTCTAAGTCTTTGTGTATTCATGGGTTCCTTCTCTGCAACCGCAGTGGCATCTGCTAGCACAGGAGCAGCTTCTCAGTTCTTTGTGACTGGTGTGGTGGAGCATGTTGAAGCCATTGAAAATGAGGCAATGGTCAAGGTTTCAGGTGTTCAAAAGCTTTTGATCATTAAAAACTTGATGAGCTTCCCCGAAGCCAAACTGCAGGTTTTGGTTGAGAGTCAGGAAAGCCGCGTGCCTTTGAAATTGAAGGTCAATGGCAGCAATCATATTATTGACGTGATGTTATAGTCAGAGGGCAGAAACACTTGTTTCTGCCTATCGCGTAAAAGCGAAATACTTGGTTGATCTCAGTCCCTTAACAGACGACACTTGAGGCTTGAAAACGATTATGGCGACTTCCATGTTGCTTCACCTCAACCTTCAAGTGGTGCCATATGTTGATGTACTGGGTTGTACTGTTCTTTATTCTAGCTCTGACTTCTCGGTTGTTATTGAACTTGCCTCCAGCGCTGTGGCGAGTCTTGTTTGCTCTGCCTTTTCTTGGCGCTCTTAATGAAAGTCTAAAACCATTTATACAGCAGTCCTGGCCATTTCCTCGAGATGGCCTGAGTGACTTCTTTGCCAGTATTGTGGCGGTAATCGGGCTGTGTGTTTGTATCTATGCGGGGACGTATTTTAAATCCCACGAAAAAAAGAGATTCTTTCCATTATTCTTTGCCTTCACCGGTTCCATGCTGGGTGTTCTGTGGGCAGATAATATCTTTGTGTTTTATGGTTTCTGGGAAGCCACGGGAATCTGCTCGTTTCTTTTGATCGGCTTTAAATTTACAGACTTTGAGGTGCGCAAAGGTGCAACCCAAGCGTTGATCGTGAATGTGGCCGGGGGCCTTTGTTTATTGCTGGCCTTGTTGATTATGGCCCAAGTGTCTGGCAGTCACTCCTTGCTGGAGATTCTTTACGACAAAAGAAAGCTGATGCAGGACAACAACCTGTTGATGTTGATGATATTGCTGGCGGCCATGATCAAGTCGGCACAGTTCCCATTTCATTTTTGGTTGCCAGGAGCAATGGTGGCTCCGACCCCAGCGAGTGCCTTTTTGCATTCGGCCACGATGGTGAAGTTGGGCGTTTTTTTGCTTGCACGCTTTAGTCCGATCTTTGAATTGAATGTGGATTGGATATTTATCCTGAGTCTTGTCGGGGCTGTTACTTTGATCTGGGGCATGATCGTGTCTTTGACGAAGAATGATCTGAAGCAGCTTTTTGCGTGGACGACAGTGAGTTCATTGGGGGGCATGTGCATCCTGGTGGGATTGCATGTGTCTTATTCATGGAAAGCCTTTTTTTCTTATGTGCTGGCACACTCCTTTTACAAGGCCAGCCTGTTCCTATGCGTAGGTAATATTGATAAGCAGCTTGGCGGACGGAGCATGGAGCATGTTTCGGGACTCATTCGAAGAATGCCGGTGACATCATTGGCTTTTCTTATGGCTTTGGGTTCTATGATGGGTCTGCCTTTCAGCATGGGGTTCCTGGGGAAAGAGTATCTGTTAAAATCCGCTTTGCAGCTTGAGGGGTCGGCGTCTTTGTTGGTTGTAGCATTGCTTGGGGCCAGTATCTTGTCCATCGTTGTGGGATATCGTTTGATCCTATTGATTTTCCGTCGCCCCACGGACAGTCGTCGTTTGAAGGAAGCACCTCCCAGCATGTGGTTACCGCCGTTGTTGTTGGCTTCTGCGGGTTGGATTTCCGGGTTCTTTTTGGATGATATCAACAAGTATTTCCTAAGTCCGGTGGTTTCGTCGATTGTATTGCAACCTGTGGATTTGAATCTTGAGATGTGGACCGGAGTGAATCTGGCCTTGGTGCTGAGTGTGGTGTCGTTGATGTCTGGGACCTTTCTGGCTCTTCGCTATTCAGGAACCATGACCAAAGTGGCAATGTGGCTGAAGAGGCTCTTAAAGCCATCGCCACGGGTGGGGATCGTCGGAAGTCTTTCCAAAAAGCTGATGGATCGTCTGCAAAACGGACGATTAAGTTATTATATTTTGTGGCTGCTGGTACCTTCTTTTCTGGGGTTTTCTTTGTGGGTTCCACCACCGGCGGAAATTTTTGCCTTTCAGCCTCAGGGGCTGTCGTACCTGCAGATGATTCCTTTTGTGATTGTCCTGATGGGGTTGATGCCGATGCTTCTTAGCGCCAGGCCTTTAATGAAAATTATCGGTCTTGGGGTTCTGGGGTTTGGAGTCAGCTTGTTCTATCTGAGCGCGGGCGCCACGGACTTGGCGATGACCCAGATGGCGGTCGAGGCGTTATCGGTTCTGGTGCTGACGCTGAGCTTGGTTTTCCTGCGCACCAATCCGTCGGGTTTTAGCTGGTTCTATAAAATTGTGCGCACAGTTATCACCGCTGCGGCATTTCTGGGAACACTGCTTTTGTGTGCGCTTTTACGTGAGGGTAAGAACGCCTCCCGAGTGGCAGAGTTCTTTAATGAAAATGCTCTGCCTTTGGGAAAAGGCTTGAACGTGGTGAATGTTATTTTGGTGGACTTCCGCGCTTTGGATACGTTTGGTGAAATCACTGTTCTGGGGATTGTTGCCATAGGTATTCATTTCTTGTTCCTGCGCAAGCAGAAGCTGGCAATGACATTTAAGGAATCCGCGATCCTGTCGACTTCGATGAAAGTTTTCGCTCCGCTCTTTGCTTTGATTTCATTGATGGTGCTTTTTCGCGGTCACAATGCTCCCGGAGGAGGGTTTATTGGGGGCCTGCTTTTGGCGATCTCTTACGCTTTTGCCGCATTGGTTATGGGGGAAGTGTGGATGCGCCGCTGGCTGGTATTTAAACCTATGACTTGGATGATCTTAGGCCTGGCATTTGCCTTTAGTGCTGCCATCTTTCCGACTTTGCAGAGCGAAGCGCTGTTTAAGGCGCAGTGGTCGGACCGTGTGGCATGGATGGGAACCCCATTGATCTTTGATTTGGGAGTTTATCTTTTGGTCCTGGGTATGGGCACAAGCCTGTTCTTGTCGTTTTTCCGGAGGGACGTGTGATTGATTTTTTGTCTTTAAGCATTGCCGCCCTTGTCGCTGCCGGAGTCTGGCTGCTGTTATCCCGGGATTGGTTGCAGATCATTCTGGGGTTGAGTGTTCTGGGGCACGGTGTGAATTTATTTATCTTGAAGAGCGGAGAGGCGGCGAGCCCTGATCCGTTGCCGCAGGCATTGATTCTGACTGCCATCGTGATTGGCTTGGGAATGACAGCCGTGTTGTTGGCATTGGCCAGCCGCGGATTGAAGATGTCCAAATCGCGCGATGCTGATTTCCTGCCGGAGGAGACAGAATGATTGCAGCTCCGGTGCTGATCTCCTTTGTGTTTGCTTTGATCACATTGCTGCTGCGTCGCCATTCAGTGGGACTCCGGGCGGTGTCTTTGCTGGGAACGGCCTTGAGTCTGATGATTGCTGTGTGGATTCTGATCACCGTGTGGGAGCAGGGGCCGCAGCGGATGCAAATTGGAAACTGGCCGGCTCCATTTGGAATTTCTTTCGACGTTGGAATGCTGGGGGCCTTGATGATAGCGGGAAGTGCTTTGGTGGCTTTCTGCGGTCAATGGGCGATGCAGTCCCTGTTAGGGCGTCGGTGGGAGATTCTTGGCATCTATTCGCTGTATCATTTTTTGATGATGGGTGTTTACGGATCTTTTGCCACAGGAGATTTATTTAATCTGTATGTTTGGTTTGAGGTGTTGTTAGCGGCTTCCTTTTTCTTGGTGGCTTTAAGTCGCCATCGCACTTCGGCAACGGGAAGTTTCAAGTACGCAGTGATCAGTATACTGTCGTCGGTGGCATTTTTATTTGGGATCTCGTTTGTCTATGCCTCCGTCGGCAGTTTGGATCTGAGCGACATTATTCAACAGCAGCAACTTCATGGGCAAAGTCTGTCGATGATCATGGGGTTGTCATTTTTGGTGCTTGCATTCTTGGTGAAAGCGGCTGTGTTTCCGTTCTTCTTCTGGTTGCCGGCTTCTTATCCGGTGACGTTGACTCCGGTGGCAGCGGTGTTTTCTGGTTTTCTGACGAAGGTGGGCCTTTATTCCTTGTTACGTATTCTAAGTCCGGTCGTTGCTTTTGGGGACAGCACCAAGCTTTTGCCAGTCATGTATGGTTTGGCTTTGGCTTCGATGGTATTGGGAGTTTTGGGTGCCCTGTCGCGAGATAACATGAAAGGTATTCTGGCATTTCACGGAACTTCGCAGATGGGATACATTCTGCTGGGTCTGTCTTTAGGTGGTCAGGCGGGTATTGTGGCCTGTGTTTTTTATCTTTTGCATCACATGATGGTGAAGACCAATTTGTTTTTGTCGGTCGCATATATGGAAAAAGTTGGTGGTACCAGCATGGTTTCAGAGTCCGGGGGACTTTGGGCGGCTCGGCCGTGGCTGGCAGGGCTGTTCGCGATGTCGGCTTTGTCTTTGATTGGTGTGCCACCGTTTTCAGGTTTTTGGGCCAAGGTGCTGACGTTGCAGGCGGCTCTGGGGGAGCAACGCTGGGCTGGGGTTTTGCTGTGCCTGGGGGTGAGTTTGTTCACGTTGATGTCGATGTTGAAGATCTGGAATGGAGTCTTCTGGAAAAGGGCTCCGCGGGATTTGCCTGAAAAGGATTCAGCCCGGGTTCGCTGGCTGGTGGTGCCATTGGTGATTTTAAATATCAGCATTTTGGCTATCGGACTGGGGTATCCACAAGTGAGGTTGGCAGCAGAAAAAGTGGCCCAGGAACTTTTACCTGGTAAGGGAGCTCCATGAAAAGGATGATCTTAAGCTTTGAAGTGCTTTTGAAGTTTATGTTCGACTTTGTGATCGCGGTCATTCATGTGGCCTCGTGGATCTTTAGGCCGAACCGCAAATTGAAACCTGCGATTGTGCGCATGAAGATTGATATTGAAAGTGAATGGGGTCTTTGGATTTTATCGTTGATTATTTTTTTGGTGCCGGGTTCGATGATCGTGGAAATGTCCCGCGAGAAGAAGCTGATGTACGTTCATTTCTTTCATACCGAAGATCCGGATCAGTCGGTAAGTCATTTGAAGCAGCGCTTTGAGCGAAAGTTGCAGATGATCTTTGGCGAAATTGAGGTGGCACCATGATCGTGGTTTTGGTGGCCCTTTTAGCTTTGGCTTCTGTCTTTTCAATGCTTCGGTGTCTGCGGGGGCCGGACTGGACAGACCGGATCATGACCTTTGATCTTTTGAATAACATCCTGGTGGCGGCGGCCGCCTTGTATGCCATTTATAATAACAATGCGGATGTGGTGACGCTGGTGTTGGTCTTGGCCCCGATGTCTTTTATCTCTAATGCCATCATGGCGTTTTATCTGGAAAGACGAAAGGAACCCTGATGAGTGTACTTGTGATGTCCCTGCTTTTGATCGGCTGTTTGTTGATTCTGCTGGCATCGGTGGGCAGTTTGAAATTACCGGACACGTTGACTCGTATGGCAGCGGTCTCTAAAGCCTCGACGTTGGGTAGTGTGATTTTTTGTCTGGCGGCGGCTTTGCATTTTCAGAGGATCTCTTTGACAGTCCTTCTGGTCTTGGCGGCTTTGGTTCTGTTTATGGGAATTCCGGTATCATCCCATTTGCTCAGTCGGTTGCGTTTACGCACGGCCAGGAAGTATCCTCTGCAGACCCAAAGAAACGATTTCGAAACCGACGGTCGGTGAAAAAGACCCACCTGACTGCGTACCGACCGGCGAAGAGGGGGTTAGTGGGTTTTTTGGCGGGGGGTGATGGAGACTTGCAGGAAATCCAGCGGTTCTGCTCCGTTGTTTTTTATTTGTAAAGAGATGCTGTCTTCCACTTTCAGAACATCTCCGCTTGAGACGGTGATATGTTCTGTGGTCAGTGTTCCGCGCGAAACAAAAAAGAACGTGGTTTGAGCGACTGCCTGCACAGTCAGTTCGTCCCCCGCAGGGACATGTTCATGGACCATCGTTGCGAGGAAGCTGTCACGGTGATAGATCAAACCCAGATCCCGTACCGGGCCTGCCAGCAGTTTGCAGTTGATGTTTTCTTCGCCCGCAAAAGCTGTCGGCATATGTCGCAGCAGTGGGCGTTCATTCAGAAGCAAGCCTTCGCCTTGGAATACAGCCAGCAAACGTTCATAACCAGGGAAGAGGGAAAATGGACTTTCCGCCTCGACACGGGCTGAACTCAGACGCCACAGATAAGGCACGTCCTGGCCTGGAAGCAGATCAATTTGATCCGTCATGCCCAGTCCATTTTTCCATGGCATGGATACAAACTCTGAAGATTTGATGACTCTCAACATGAGCGCTCCTTTGGAAAAAATGAGCTCCAAATAGAAATAGCTGCAATACGATGGTAAGCCGATAAAATCTCAAAATAAAACTTAAAATAAATAAACCAAAAGTTTGGTTTTGCACTTTAGCTAGTTCATTACAGCGCCGAAATGTTTAGTATCAAAAGACTTACTGGAGAAGCTAAGTATGTCAGCAGTGAAAGAGCTTAAAGTGATCAAGAAGAGACCCGAAGTAAGAACAAGTCCGGATCAAGGTCAAGACCGCGAGCATGGGCGGCAACTTCTTGAGACCTTGTTAAAAGGCATGGTCGACTTTCCTGAGACAATCGAAGTCAGCTTTGAGGTCGGCGATAAGACGACAGTTTACAAAGTTGAATGCGATCAAAAATGCCTGGGGCAAATTATCGGTGCCAAAGGCAAGAACATCACAGGTGTGCGCTCCGTGATGGCGGCTACACTGGCTCGCAAGGGCATCCGTGCCATTGTTGAAATTCCATACTTCTGCGTAGACGTATAATAAATAGTTTCTAGCGCTGCCAGCGTTGTTGGTAGCTGAGGCTGAAGGTGTTCGACAGGGTTGAGTTGACGGGATTGCCCAGTAGACTCTGATCACTGTAGCCCACCGTCAGCGCTGATTCTTGGGAAAGCATATAGCTTCCCGAAAAACCCCAAGTAAAATGTTTTTGGTTTTGACCTGTGGAATGAGTGTCGCCGCGAATTTGAATGGCGTCCTCATACAGAAAAGAAACATTGCTGCCCAAGCGCAGGTCCCCTTTGTTCCAGCCAACACCGAGAGTTTGTGTTGTTCCCCAGCCGGGAGTCACGGTGGCTTTGCCATTATAGGCAGCGCCTTCGGCAGAGCGTTCAAAAGATTTGTGAATCTCGGAGCTGAAATTGGCATCCCACACGCGCCAGGTTTTAACTAAAGCCAAGCCGGCGCCTAACGAAGTAAAACCACGTCCGCGGATTTTGTTAGAATTGGTGGCGTCTTCATCGTAGATGGAGGGGGCTGTCGGCAATGTTACCTGCAAAAAAGTCACTCCCCGGGGCTTCCAGCGTGAGTACTGCAGTTCCGGAAAGGTTTCATGACCCAGATACAGAGAGAGATCGCCAACACCGGAAGTAGCGCTGTGACTTTGATCTTTTTTGGAAATCACGGGCACAGAGATCCCGGCTTGCCAGGAGTCAGCCAGCAGAAGGGCGCCTTCAACTTTCAGGGTCTGGGACTGATTGCCATCGTCTCGTTTCATCCATTGGCCGCTGCTGAGGACATCATCGGTGATTTCAGAATAGGAATAGGTGGAGGTCACCTGCGCCTTATCATCCCCCAGAATCAATGCGGGAAAAGAAAAACTTCCCCCGCAGCAGCTTGCTGCCTGGGCTATTGCGCCCCAGGAAACAACGATGAAAAGAGACAATGCTTTAATCATGGTACCATCAATGGAACAAAGACTTGATCCACAGTCGCAGATTGGTTCTTCAGATTCACACGCACTTCCCATTCACCAGGCATGACGAAGTACACGTTGTAAACACGGAACTGACCCTGGCCTAAGTCTTCAATTTTGACCGGGGCAGATCCGTGTCCCATGGATGGCATCCACAAAACCACAGACAAGTTTGCCGCGGTGATTTGTGGAGAATTAAATTTCAATGTGAATTCAGAATAGTCTGAACTGCTGGGAGCCTTCAGCCACTGCATTTCGGCGCAAATGCCGGCCTTGGTGAATTTCAATGAACAAGTATCTTCGGATTGCGATCCTTGCGGTTCACGCAGATCGTTTGCAGAAATATAGTGAGGTTGCGCGCACGCAGACAGACTGAACAAAAGGATCAATGGAACTAGTTTTTTCATGAGTTCTCCGCTCTTTGAATATAACAACCAAGGGCACGCCCTTCTTTATGGCGGGGCGTTTTGCCAGCTTGAAGATCTTCAAGCACTTCCTTCAGGAAATGTTTTTTCGCAGAGGGGCCAACATGACTGTCGGTGACCCCACCTTGATAAACGATCTCGCCGGAGGAATTAAAAACATATACATGTGGGGTCTTAAGAGCCCCCAACTTATCGGCCCAGTGACTGCGGGCATCGGCAATCACGGGGAAAGACAGCTGTGATTGCTGGAAGTGAGCTTTTGTCGTTTCAGCGTCTTCATCCGCATTGGAATGGATCGCCACGAAGTTGAAATTCTTGAACTGCTGACTGAGCTCTTTCAAAAGTCCTTCATGGCTGGCAGAGCAGGGGCACTTCGCGGACATGAAAATTGCGACGGTGGCAGGGGAGGAAGCAAAAGGGAGTTCCTGAGCTTCTTCGGTGAGGACATTCTTCCCTGTGAGTGCCGTGAACTTCTCCGCAGAAGAGGCGTTGAGGGCGATCAGGCTTAGAAAAATGGAAACTAGAATTTTGCTCATGAGGTTTTTTAACACAGAGGAATCCGCGGATATATGCCACAAAAAGTTGCGGGACTGGGGCGGTTTATCTGATTGCGCGTTGCGTTTTAAATGGAATCGATCGTGCCATTTTTTAATGGATTTCTATAAACTTTTTACATGTTTAGAAAACTTAGAGAGTTCAGAAATCGGTTCGTTCAATACAAGAAAAGTGGCCAGGTTCATAGTGACCTGGATGTCCTGTTGGGCTCGGCTCAGGAACAGAAGCAGCTTGAGGATCGTCTGCAGTGGTTGGTGCGCTTGCTGCAATGGGTCCGCTATGAAGGGGCGGTGGACGCCCATATCGAAAAAGAAACCGGGCGTCTGCCAGTGGCGCGCTTGCGTTATCTTTTGATGGTTCTGGATCGCAACCCAAGCTGGAAAAAAGAAGTCGCCATAATTTTGCGAACCGTGGTTCGTGAGGTCAGTGGTCTGGAGCTTTACACTGAAACCGGACTTCCGCGCGAGTTGGGTTTGTGGAGTGAACTATCGGATCGTTTGATGATGAAAGTTCTTCCGACACCACCGTTAGATCATGAGTTGGGATATTTATTCTGGGCTTTGTTTCCTGAGAAAGAAGACCCTCTTTGGATTTCTTCCATCGACAATGTGACATTTGATAAGCTGGTTGAACTTTTCCACTACGAAGTGGGCAGCGATGAGCAGGATTGGAACCGCTTTAATATCGATCTGGAAGATGCGTTGGTATATCTGGTGATTCAGGTCCGGGCCATTGGCTTGGGGCCGGCCATTCGCTATCGTTTGGATAAACCGAACTTCCGTGATTCTGCATTCTTTGCGCTGGTACGAGGTCTGGAAGAGTTCGTGAATGCCTATCATACCGGTGATCGCAACCTGACGCTGGAAAAGGCTTCCCGCTTCCGCATGATCGTGTGGGAGTGTCGTCGGGAGCTGGCGCAGGTCCACAAGCATCTGGACGAGTACGGAGTCAGCGTGGATCTGGTCTTCCAGATGGCACGCTTGCGAACCTATTTGCAGCGTATCGACAGTCTGCTTGAAATTCTTTTGAATGAGCGCCTGGACGCCAAGAAGGTGACAAGTTTCCTGTCCAAGCTGGTTGAGGAAAATCAGGATCTGCGCAGTATTTCTTCCTTGTTGTCCCAGAACATTTCCTTGCTGGCGCGCAAAGTGGTCGAGCGTGCGGCGGAAACGGGTGAGCATTACATTACGCGCACCAAAGACGAGTATCGACGCATGCTTCAGGCAGCCGGTGGCGGCGGAGCTCTGACGGCATTGACGGTTTATCTCAAAATCGGAATTCTGGCACTGGGGCTTTCGGGCTTTATGGAGGGGTTCCTGGCCTCTTTGAATTATTCGCTGAGCTTCGTGGCGATCCACCTTGCGGGATTCACTCTGGGCACCAAGCAGCCGGCGATGACGGCTCCGGCTTTGGCGGCCAAGATGCAGGATGTGGACAGTGAGAAGGGGATGAATGAACTGGTGACGGATATCACTCATCTGATCAGATCTCAGGTGGCGGCTATTGCCGGTAACGTGATGTTTGTGGTTCCTTGTGTGATTCTGATTGATGCTATTTTCAATCTTCTTTTTGGCGGTCATCTGATGTCGGTGGAAAAGGCGCAGTATGCCTTTAAGTCCGTGGATATTCTGGGGCCCGCAGTCTTTTATGCGGGCTTCACCGGAGTCTTATTATGGCTGTCCAGTTTGGTTTCCGGTTGGAGTGATAACTGGTTTGCTTTGAATTCTCTGCGTAAAACCCTGTCCCGCAGTCCGACTCTCAGAGCTGTTTTTGGCAAACCTGGGGCTCGCCGCATTGCCGTCTTCTTTGAGAACAATATTTCAGGTTTGGCGGGGAATATCTCTTTGGGGGTCATGCTGGGTATGACACCTGAGATTTTGAAATTCATGGGTATTCCCTTGGATGTTCGCCACGTGACCTTATCGTCCGGAACTTTGGGGGGCGCATTGCCGGTTCTGGGGCTTGATTTCATGAAGACGTGGGATTTCTGGAGATCTGCGATTGGTATCTTCTTTATCGGAGCCTTCAACGTTCTGATCAGTTTTGGTCTGGCTTTATGGGTGGCAATCAAGGCCCGTGGGGTTCAGCCTCCGCAACGAAAAGCGATTCGTCAGGCGGTGGTGAAACGTTTCTTCTCAAGCCCTCTTAGCTTCTTCCTTCCGGTCGGGGCAAATGTTCCCAAATCATCCAGTGGAGGCCACGGTCACTGATGATGGATATTTCTGTTGTTATTCCCGCTTATAATGAAGCTCTTCGCCTGCCGGAAACCTTGCAGGCTTTGAAGAGTCTTTGTCTGACCGAAGCCCTGCCTGTGAATGTTGTTGAAGTACTGGTGGTGGACGATGGTTCTGGTGATGACACACGACGTGTGGTGGAAGAGATCTCTCAAGACTGGAGTTTGCTGAAAGTTCTCGGATTTTCTGAAAACAGAGGCAAAGGCGCCGCAGTAAAAAAAGGTCTGATTGAGGCTCGGGCGCCGTGGGTGTTGGTGGCGGATGCGGATATGGCGACGCCGTGGGAAGAGCTGCGAAAGTTCCAGACATTTATGGATCAGGCGGATTTGATCATGGGTTCGCGAGCCCTGCCGCAAAGTCAGATCGAGGTTCGGCAACATTGGCTTCGTCAGACAATGGGGAAGACCTTTAATAAGATCCTGCGCTTGTTTGTGGGACTGCCTTATAAAGACACGCAATGTGGTTTTAAGTTTGTTCGCAATGACGAAGGCTTTCGTCAGAAAATTCTGCCTCATTTGTCGGTAGAACGATTTGCCTGGGATGTGGAGTTGATTCTTTACACGGAGAGATTTCGCAGAAAGGTGCTGGAAGTGCCGATTCGCTGGCAGCACAAGGACTCTTCGCGCGTTCACATCGTGCGAGACAGCTTGGAAATGCTTTTTGCCGTACGGAAAATGCGCCGAAATTTGCGGAACATCAGATAAGTCTTTTCTGCTTTTATGCTCAATAACTGCTCAGGAGCAAAAAAATGACGGCGCTACGAGTCATTTACTCTGATTTAATATTAGGCAGCTCATCTGCAAATAAATGATGGCATCTATAAGCTAAACTAATAGTAAAGGCTGCTGTGGTCCTAAAATTGAACTGGGGTTCCACTTTGGAACTACGGGTGCCATGACAGATTTTTTCACTTTTTCGGCTCGAAAAAAAAGTGCAAGTGGTTCCAAAAGAGTACTTGATAAATCTTTCAAGCTGAAATGAAGTGCCTACCCATAGAGGACTTCAATAGTTGAAGTCCATGGATATGGGGGGATTTTAATGAAACTCAACGTGTTTGCACTCATCGTTTCGGTGTTGTTCGCGACATCAGCTCAAGCAGAGCGCGTACTCGTGATCATGAAGGACCAAGCGTCTTTCAACAAAGCCCACATGGCTTATAAGATGAAGGGGTCTTATGCAGCTAAAGGGATCGACTTGGGTGTTCAGTCTCAAGCTGTAGGTCAATTGGAAGACAGTCTTGCTAACTTGAATACACTTATTGTTAACACTTCCAGCGATGCTCAAGTTGAAAAACTGAAAGCAAATCCTGCAGTGGCATACGTTGAGAAGGAAATCTTCCACGATGCACCAGCTCCAGTTAAAGGTTTCCTGGGTCAAAGACAACAATCCCAAAAATTGGGTCAAAAAACTCCATGGGGTATCCATGCAGTTAAAGCGACTGAAGCTTGGTCTAAAGCTAAGCGCGGTTTCGGTGCACGTGTTCTAGTTTTGGACACTGGTATCGATGCAGCTCACCCATCTTTGAAAGCTAACTTCGAAGCAGGTAAAGACTTCACTGACGCAAGTGATGGTTCTGATTACACTGACCACGTTGGTCACGGTACCCACGTAGCTGGTACAATCGCAGGTGCTTTGGATAAAACTGGTTTCACTGGTGTTGCTCCAAAAGCTAAGATCCTTGCAGGTCGCGTGTGCTCTGAGCAAGGTTGCTCTAACGTAGCGATCGCTCAAGGTATCAACTGGGGTATCCAGGAAAAAGTGGATGTGATCTCCATGTCTTTGGGTGGTGCTTGGTCCACTCCGGCTGAAAGAAACGCAGTAGCAGCAGCTGACCGTGCAGGTATCACTGTTGTAGCAGCTTCTGGTAACAACGGTACTAACCGTGTTTCTTACCCAGCGGCTCTTCCAACTGTTATCGCAGTTGGTGCAGTTGACAGCAGCTTGAAAAAGCTGACTTCTCTCAATACGGTCCAGAATTGGCTGTAGTTGCTCCGGGTGTTGCGGTTGTTTCTTCCGTACCAATGGGCACAGGTCGTGAGTCTTCTGTTGCGGTTTCTAACGGTCAGAAAGATGTAAAAGTAGCTTCTTCTACATTCCAAGGCGCGAAAGAAATTTTGACTCCAGAGACGAACGTATTGGTTCCAGCTGGTTTGGGTAAAGTTGAAGACTTCGCGAAAGTGGATGTTAAAGGCAAATACGCTTTGATCTCTCGTGGCGAAATCAACTTCTCTGAAAAAGTTGAAAACGCTATCAAAGCGGGTGCAGCGGGCGCGATCATCTACAACAACGCTCCTGGTTTGATCCAAGGTGCTTTGACTGATGATGGTTCTGTTCTTCCAATCGGCGTGTTCATGATTGAACAAACTGTTGGTCAAGAGTTGTTGCGTGTTATCGGCACGGGCAAACAAGTAACTGCGACTCTGCAAACTGTAGCAACTGACTACTCTGCGTTCGACGGTACTTCCATGGCGACTCCTCACGTATCTGGTGTGGTTGCTTTGATGAAAGCTGCGAACAAAGCTTTGACTGGCGCTCAAGTAAAAGAAATCTTGAAGCGTACTGCAACGCCACTTTCTCCAAACTCTGCTAACGAGCTTGGCGCTGGTATCGTAAATGCAGAAGCGGCTGTTCAAGCTGCCATCGACGCGAAGTAATTCGCTCGAAAAAATGTGACTTAAAAGAAACGGCTTCCTGGAAACAGGAGGCCGTTTTGTTTTGGAGCCACACCCGAAAAAGGTACCTGCTTACTTTTGCAGAAACGCCGCGCCAACGCACTGCTTCTGCAAAAGTAAGCAGGTACCTTTTGGTGGGAAGTAGGCGCATAGTTAATGTATGCAGCATTTACCCGCCATGATTCATGACCTTGCCCTGATCCTTGGAACAGCGGGCTTAGTCACTCTTCTTTTTAAAAGACTTAATCAACCTATTGTTCTTGGATACTTGGTCGCAGGTTTTCTGGTGGGGCCTAAAACTTCCATTTTCCCGACTGTTATTGGGGTCGCAAGCATCAATCTGTGGGCCGAGATCGGGGTGATCTTCCTTCTTTTTGCATTGGGTTTGGAGTTCAGCTTTAAAAAGCTGCTTCGCGTGGGGGGATCGGCCAGCTTTACGGCTTTATTTGAAGTCTCGCTGATGATTTTATTCGGATACACAACCGGTCAGATTTTGGGCTGGTCCACGATGGACAGTTTGTTCCTGGGGGGGATCTTATCCATTTCTTCGACGTCCATTATTATCCGCACGGTGGAAGAGCTGGGTTTCAAAAATATGAAATTCGTCGGCATGGTCTTCGGGGTTCTGGTCATCGAAGATCTTGTGGCCGTTCTTTTGATGGTTTTGCTGACCACGGTGGCCTTGACCCGGGACTTCTCGGGGGGCGAGATGTTAGGGGCCGTTTTGAAGTTGGCCTTCTTCCTGTCGATCTGGTTTGTGGCCGGGATCTTCCTGTTACCAAGTTTCTTAAAGCGGACGCAAAAGTTGTTGTCTGAAGAAACTGTTTTGGTCGTGGCCGTCGGGCTTTGCCTGATGATGGTGGTCTTTGCCAGCAATGTTGGGTTTTCTTCCGCATTAGGGGCCTTCATCACCGGATCTATCCTTGCGGAAACCATTGAAGGTGAGCGCATTCACCATCTGATTGCGCCGATCAAAAATCTTTTCTCGGCCGTGTTCTTTATTTCTGTTGGGATGTTGATTGATCCGGTGATTATTTCCACTTACTGGAAAGAAGTTCTGCTGCTGTCTGCAGTCGTGGTTGTGGGTAAAACCTTAAGTGTCACTTTAGGGTCGGTCTTATCCGGACAGACGTTGAAGTCCTCTGTTCAGTCGGGAATGAGTCTGGCGCAGATCGGGGAGTTTTCGTTCATTATTGCCACTTTGGGGCTAAGTCTTAAAGTGATCAGTGAAAAGATCTATCCGATTGCTGTGGCAGTTTCTGTGATGACGGCCTTTACGACGCCTTACATGGCTCGCTCTGCTGAAAAGGTTTATGGTTGGCTGGAAAAGGTCCTGCCTCCAAAAGTGATTCAGTCTTTGGACAGCTACAGTGTGATCTCGTTTTCCATGGCAGCGAACAGGGAATGGCGGGATCAGGTTCGCGCTTATATTCTGAAAGTTCTTTTGAATGCAGTTGTTGTTGTTGCGGTCTTTCTGACCATGGCCCGCGTATTCTTGCCGTTTCTTTTGGAACGTCAGATTGCTGAAGGTCCGGCAAAGTTTATCACTTTAAGTGCGACTCTGATTCTCAGCGCGCCGTTTTTATGGGCGCTGGCCTTCGGACGCACCAAGCAGTTTGAAGCTTTGATGGTCGGGCAGGGGAAGGGCAGTCATAACTATGTCTTCCTGGTGTCTCGGATCATGTTGGCAGTGGGGCTCTTGGGGGCCATGGTCGCGCAGTTTGTGCCGCTTATGTGGGCCATCGCGATCACCCTTTGGATGGTTGTCGTTGTTGGATACGTCCTGTCGCAAAAGCTTCAGGATATCTATCTGTGGTTTGAACGCCGATTCCTGACAAACCTCAACGACGAGGTTCAAAAAAATCATGCCCGAAAAAACGACCGGGCACTGGCGCCATGGGATGCGCATATTACTGAATTCCAGATTCCTCCGGAGGCTCCTTATGTGGGAGTTCCCTTGCATCAACTTTCTATAAGAGAAAAGTACGGAGTGACGATTGCTTTGATTGAGCGGGGCCGTAGGCGGGTAACCGCTCCAGGGCGGACGGAATGTTTGATGCCGCACGATCACGTTTTCGTGATTGGGACCGATGCCCAGTTGATTCAGTTTAAAGGTTTTGTCGAGGCCGAGTTGCCTGTGCAGTCGGCTGATGCCGAGGCGGAATACAGTCTTGAGCAGTACCTGCTGACGGAAAAATCTCCGTTCTTGAATAAAACTATTCGGGAATGCGGCCTGCGTGAAATGACCCACGGTCTTGTTGTGGGCATTGAGCGCGAAGGGGGCCGTATATTAAATCCAGACTCCAGCGAAACATTATGTCGTGGAGACATTCTATGGATCGTTGGTGATCGCGATAAGATTCTGGAACTGAACTAAAGACGCCAGTGCAATAGTTTCTTTAGTGCCGCCATTTTAAAGTTTGTATAAGGCGGGTACATAATCTTAAGCATCTTTCCAAAGAAGGATTGTTTAAGGACGGCCTTGGCGTGTGAAAAGGCCTGGAAGCCATGCAGGCCGTGATAGTGTCCCAGCCCGCTGTGATTCACGCCACCAAACGGCAGGTGGGGATTCACGAAATGGATCACAGAATCATTAAAGACCAGACCACCCGAACTGGTTTCTTTCAGAATTCTTTCGGTGTTCATCTGACTGTGAGAGTAGAAATACAAAGCCAAAGGTTTAGGGCGTTCATTGATGAAATGAATAACTTCCGAGATCTCTTTAAACGTCATCATGGGAAGAATGGGGCCAAAGATTTCCTCTTGCATCACCAAAGCATGAGGGTCGACTTTTTCCAATAAAGTGGGACTGCAGTAATGCTTTTCCGGCAGACAAAGACCTCCGAAAGAGATTTCCGCTTTTTTGGAAACGGCATCATCAATCAGGTCTTTCAGGCGTTGAGTGTGATTTAAAGATACCATACGCGCCAGATCCGGACTGCCTTGGATCTGTTCATGTGTGGAGCCGTAAAAGCTCTGAATGGCATTGATAAGATGTTTCCTGAATGCGGAAGCCACTGTTTCATGCACGAACAAATAATCCGGAGCCACGCAGGTCTGTCCTGCATTGATGAATTTAGCCCAGGCGACTTTTTCGGCGGCCAACGGCAGATCGGCAGTGGCATCAATGATGGTTGGAGACTTTCCACCCAGTTCCAGAGTCACGCTGCTAAGGTGTTTGGCGGCTGCTTCCATGATGATTTTTCCCACACGGGTGCTGCCTGTGAAGAAGATATGATCAAATGGGAACTTCAAAAGTTCCTGAGTTGTTTCCGCACCACCTTCCGCTACAAAGACGTGTTCAGTGGAAAAAGCAGCTTCAGCAATTTTCTTGATCACAGAACTTGTATGCCGAGTCAGTTCGGACGGTTTCACGATGGCGCAGTTTCCTGCCGCAATGGCGGAAATCAAAGGCAGAAAGACCAGTTGGAAGGGATAGTTCCAGGGGCCAACCAAAAGGCAGACGCCACGGGCTTCCGACTGGATAAAACTTTGACTGCCACACAAGGTCAGGGGTGTTTTTACCTTGCGGGGGCGGGACCATTTTTTAAGGTTTTTGCGAGTAAAATGGAGTTCCTTTAGAACCGGATAAATTTCAGAAAGCAAAGTTTCAGCTTCAGGTTTGTTGAAGTCTTTTTTCAGGGAATCGATGATGTCAGCCTGATGGCTTTCGATGGCCTTTTCCAGCGCATCCAGGCTTTGGATGCGGGTCTCAATGGATTCACTGCGAAGCTTCAGTGCGAACTGCTTTTGATGAAGAAAGATCTGTTCCAACATAGCCCTATGTTAGAACACTGTGAAAAGGAGGCAATGTTTATGTTGGCAATGGCTCAGAAAACCTCTAGGGACGTTTCCAGGTCCTAGAAAGAGAAGACCTTCCCACAGCGGCCCGGCATAACCACGTTCTTTTGTTTAAGCACGCGCCACAGGATCTTGGACCCCAACTCGTTATTCATAAGTTCGGGATGGAATTGTAACAGCAAGCCTCGGCCATTTTTAAACTCAGTGGCTTCGGTGACGCCATCATGGCCATGGGCTGCCAGTTGCAAGGGGCCGCCTTCTTTGAATACTACGGACTGATGATGCAGGGAATTCACCGTCATCCTGGTCTGACCTTGCCCCAGTAAAGATGCCAGGATGTTGTTTTTGGTCGGCTTCAGTTCGATCTCGTGCCAGTCATTACCGTGGCTGACTTCGGTGCCGACATGGAAGGGAACATCCTGAATCAGTTTATAGCCCAACGCCACAGATGAAATCTGCGAGCCGCGGCAGACCCCCAGCAGGAAGCCTTTTTCGCGGGTAACATAAGACTTGATCAGTTCGATCTCAAACAAATCGCGAGCGGGAATGGTGTTGCGGGAATGAGTGTTTTGTTTCTTGTAAGTGGAGGGTTCGACGTCATCTCCACCCATCGCCACCATGAAAGGAAATTTTTCTGAAATCTGGGTCAGCAGATCGCGGGTTTCACTTTGCGAAAGCCCCAGATTGGCGTTGATCGGCAGAATGTAAGAACTGTGTTTTCCTTTAGCGAAAATCTTCTGGAAGTTCTCCACACGTTGCGAATTGCGAGTGTAGTCTTTTGGCAGGTTGGCAATTAAAAGCGCGCGTGCCTCGCGGTTGCTTTCCTCCAAAGGCTTAAAGCCGGACATGCGAACTTGGGGCAAACGGCCTTCGAAAAGCTCCATCAATTCAGGATTGCGATCCAGATTCTGTAAATATCTTTGTGCGGCCTGTTCTGGTGTTTCGCCTGTTTTTACGGGCAGAATCAGGGGAGCCAGCGTGTTTCCCGGAGACCATTCATACAGGCGAACCAGCTCAGTGCTGGCTCCGGCAGTGTGGAAGATGAATGTTGCAAGCATTGACAGGAAAAAAGATTTTTTCATGTGTTATTGCCTTTCCGCGGATTCAATCACCCGATAGTTGTCAGAGTTTGAACAGGCACGTCCGAATTTCTTTTCAAGTTGCACTGATGTTTGGGCTAAGCTGGAAACATAGCCCGGACCGCCGTGGCTTTGCCAGACTTGCAGCCATTCAGGGAAGGTGTAAAGGGAGGCGGAAACATTTCTAAGCAGCCTTGAAACCGCAATGTCCACCTGTTTGTCCGTCAACTGACGGTTCTGCTGTTGCAGTTGTTCTTTCAGATTCTTTTTATGATTCTGGAAGTCCTTCAGACCTTTTTTAAAATCAAAATCTTTAGGGGACACATAGGACAAAGCTGCGGCACGATCGGCAGAACCGAGGCTGCCTAAAAGTTGCAGATTAAATTCCTGGCTTTTGCGACGGATGAAGTCGACGCGGCTAAAAAGGAACTGCTCCAGATTTTTAACGGCCACCGCTCCGCCGGTATTATAGCCCAAGGTCACTAGTACGCGTTTGATTTGCGTGTGATCATTGTAGAGATAGCCGGCTTCCTTCAAAAGGGCCGGAATACCGCGTTTTTCAAACTCTGCGGCGACATATTTTTCATTCAGTTTGTGGAAGATTCCGGCATACAGCAAATTGCGCAAAGGGTTTGAAGTCTTGTTCATCAAAGTGCATTTGCTTTCGTTCAGCAGGGGCTTCCAGAAGTTTGTGCGGGCTTGGGTACGAGCCTTCAGCCATTGGCAGGATTTGCGTGAACTTTGATAGATCATGGTTTTATAGGTCGGCAGAACCTGATCCACATCAGCGATGGCTTTGCCGGTCAGTTGCCCGATACCAGCGTCTCCGTTGGGATTTTGAATCAGAGTATGGAATCCACTTTCCATCATCAACTTTGGGAAGAGCCACTGCGGATCAATTTCAAGGCAATCGGTGATAGCGGAAAAAGCCTGGCTCAGAGCCTTGATTTCGCCAGTGCTATAGCGAGGGCGGGCCTGTCCTGGTTGAGGTGCGGCCTTCTCTGTGGTGCATTTAACGAAAAGCTGCGACTTTTCCCCTTCTGCAATGCGCGGGAACGAGGTCGTCAGAGAGTGAGCCATACAGCTGTCAAAGTTTTCTGCAGAGGCCCTGAACGGCATCACACTGATCACAAAAGTGACAAGAGCGGTCTTAAGAAGCGTTATAGAGAATCTGACAAATGGGCCCTGCATATGGCTTTATAAAAGCAAGGCCCACGCCATTAGGTGAGTTCGAGATCCTTTTCGAAAGTGTCGCAAAGTGAGTCAACCACGTCCTCCAGGGCGCCTGTTTTCTCATAGAGCTGGCGTTGGATTTCATAGCTGGGATTCTGCAGGTCTTTCTCAAGGTCCTTCAGGTACTCTGTATAACCCATTTCCGTGGCATCGTCTTTCATCGCGACGAGAAGATCGTTGATATCTTCACGCAGATTTTTCGTCATGCCGTCATTATCAATCAGCACTTCGCAATCCAGTCCGTGACGAGAGGCACGCCATTTATTTTCGCGGATCATCCAGTCATCGGGAGTCTGACGGCGGTAGCCCATGTCCAGACGTTTCTGGATATGTCTTGCCAGCAAATGAATAAATGCGACCAGGTGGGTGGTCTGAAGAATGCCCGGAACACCGTCACAGATGCGGATTTCCAGGGTGCCATAATTAGGGCTTGGACGAATGTCCCACCAGATATCCTTGAAGCTCCCGATGGATTTACTGCGGGTTAACTTCTGCACAATCGTTTCGAAGTCGGCCCAGTTTTCAACTCGGCACGGAGTTCCCCCAGCTGGGTGCGCCTCAAAGACGGTGATACGTGATGAAGCCAGGCCTGTCTCGCGCCCAGTCCAGAAGGGAGAGCTTGCTGACATCGCCAGCATGTGAGGCAGGTAATAAAGGAATTCGTTCATCATGGCGATGCAGTGGTCGCCATTTTTCATACCCAGATGCACATGCAGGCCGTAGATCATCAAGCGCCGGGCAATGTGTTGATTGCGTTCAATCAGATACTCATAGCGATCTGATGGGTAAAAAAGACGATCATGCCATTGCGCGAACGGGTGAGTACCATTGGACGCCAGGCGGGCGTTGTGTTTTTTGCAGATGCGCAGCAGTTCGCGGCTGGTCAGCAGTAGTTCCTGCTCAACTTCCTGAACGTTTTTGCAGATCGGTGTGTCGATTTCCAGCATGCTCTGGAAGATCTCGGGTTTCAGGTGAGGGCTTTGCAGCGACCATTCTTCCAGAATGTCCGGAGAGATGGGATAAAGGTTGCGAGTTTGCGGGTGTATAATTTGAAGCTCAACTTCGACACCCAGCGAGAATAAGTCGGATTTTCCAAACGGAATGGGTTGAGGCTTATTAGTCATAAAATCACCATAGGGAGTTATGACCAGTGGGGCAAATTTTAATGGTGAAAATGTCGGATTTTCATGACTTGCTGCGCTCAAATAGCATTTAAAAATAAAATGGGGGGGCCTTATCGGCCCCCCGGACTCGTGTGAAGGGAACCACCAAACCTTCACTGAGTCGCCCAAATCAAATTTTAGTAATTTCGTTTTCTTGCCTCAACTCGGGCGGGGCTTCTTGCCACCGTTATCCAGAGAGCGTACATCACAACTCCCGAGTAGAAGAGGCAGAACATTGCTACGTCATGTAAGTCTGTCATGTTCTCTCCTTTTACTTTATTCGGCCTTCCTTGGCCTCGGATCTTCGAGGTGCCATCCTAGCGTCCTCTTGTTCCGTTAGTAAGAGCGTCCGTGCTCTTATTGGTATGACAGGGGTAGGTGATATTCGGGTTAAAGAATTTTGCTAAAAATGTGGGCACGAAAAGGTCTAGGTGCTGACCCCGGGTCTAAGTGCATTCTATTGACTCTGAGGGGTGAAAATGATTAATTATTTCTTCCCTCTATTAGATTTTCTTATAGGTGCGCGCCGGTGGTGGAATTGGTAGACACGTACGTTTGAGGGGCGTATGCGCGAGCGTGGGGGTTCAAGTCCCCCCCGGCGCACCATTTTTGATAAAAAAGCTGATTACAACTACGGAAATACTCTTTCGAATTCCTCGAATACTATTGGCATCGACTCGTTAAAATTGAGCCCTATTTTTTCAAACTGATTATTATAAAATATAATGTGAACCCGGCGCCAATAAGCAAGAGAACGATCTCCTTCACCTTCAATATAGGCATGCTCTTCAGTTATCTCATTAAATGGTATAATTGAAACTTTAATTGTTTTTACAATACAAACGGCATTACCAGCCCAATCCGTTACAACAAAAATTTCACCTGACTTCGGTATTTTACTTCCTGTTTTTTCAAAAAACCAAAGAGCGCTGGCAGTTGCTCTCTTGATACCTTTATTAACAAGATCGGCCAGTTCATTCGCATCTTTTTCGTTGTCACAGAATAGATCTGCTATTGGTTCACCTGGAGCTGCCAGACCAAGCGATGAATGATACGCTATCCACATTTGCTTTACTGAATCTTTTAAGGTCATAGCTCACTATTGCAATTTGTAATTACACTGACAACAAAACTAATGCCTCTAATACTTAAAACGAATAGGTTCGCATTGGCTTTCTGATCCCAAAGACCTCAGGCGCACATCAGTCCTTTGCGCCAGCATTTCGAAGCATTTACTCGATCTTGCCAAGCTGTTGCTGCTTTGCCCATTCAAAAAGTGTCCCATTTTTTTCGCAACTTTATGGGGACACTCAAAGAACATGGCTTTCTGTGTAAAATTTGACTTCGCTTTCACGTGCCAGTTACGGTTCTGCCGCACAAACGAAGAATGTTCTTCAAATGACATGACGGGGGACTCATGAAAAGCTTAGGACTTATTTTAGCGGCGGGATTCTTCATTTCTATTTCAGCCCAGGCGGAATATTTAAAACCCGGGAAAATTGCTCAGTTCAAAAATCTGGTGCAGGATCCTTCCTACCAGGGCTATGTGCTTATTACCTATGGAAAAAGCAGCAAGCTTCAGGGAACTCGCTGTGGCAATGCAAGCAGTGAAGTCGATAAAAAAGCAATCCTACTGAATATCAATCGGGACGGTCAGGTCTTCCTGGATAAACCGTTTGGTGGGGACGCGAAGTGGTCTCAAGATGAATGCTGGACGGTGAACATTGGAGTAAAAAACAAGGCGATCACCGATGAACTTAGTAATGATCTGCAAATTGTGGATAGATACTTAACCAACAGTTCGTTGTACTACGGTAAGTACATCTCCAATTCCGGTTCAACTTTAGAAAGTCTCTCCTTAGCCACGATTAAGAAGTTTCTAAATGCCAATTTGACTCTTGTGATGACTCCAGCAATCGAGTTGAACCTCAATAAGGCCTCTCTGGGAACTCCCTTCCCACAGACAATTTTTACTTATTCGCCTGTCGCAATATATGGGTCTAAGGCACACCATTTTGAATGGGAGCCCAGTTTGAACAATGCATACTCTCTTCCGGAAGAAAACCTCAAGGCTTCGGTTGGTTACGCCAGAAAGTTTATGAGTCTGCCTTCTACAGTCAAAATGGTGGAGCTTGGAGGCTGGGCCACAGTTTACACGGAGACTAAGCCCTCCAAACCCAACCGCTCTTGCACTGATCTGAAGACGCATAAATTCATTCTAGATCAGCCTCTTCCCGAGGCGCTTAGTTTTGATCTGAACTTGGATTGTATTCCTCAGTAAATCAAAGAACCTTCGGACTTGCTTTCCTCAGAAAGAAAAACCCGCTGCCTTAAAAAAGACAGCGGGTTTTATTTTTTAGACAATTTCGTTTTAGGGCAGTCTGGCCCGCATACGGACTTTACGGTGACAATCTGTGCTCTTCCTGCGTAGATTTCACAATCCAGTCTTTAAAGTCGGTTACTTTGTCAAAAAAGAGATCGGCGCCTGTCGCTACGAGAGAGCTCCTTTTTGAGTAGGGGTCCCACAATGCGGCTCCGCTGATGGCGGCTATGTTTTTGGCTCCTATTATATCGGAAGTGCTGTCGCCAATGATGATGACTTGGTTTTTGTCAGCAAGCCGCCAATCAAAACGAAGGCTGTTTGCATGAGGTTTTGAGTCAATGGCCGTAGCGAAGCTCAGTGTTGAAAAGTATTCTTCGAGGCGGTGTTCTTGTAAAATCTTTCGAGCCGAATGTTCATCCCTTGCTGTCCATAAGTGCAGGCGGAAGCCACGATTTTTCAATCCGTCCAGGGTCTCTACAACTCCGTCAAATAGTTCATACGAAAACCGCGATGCGACCAGGCCCCAGCTTGAAAGGGCTTCGCTTTGCTTGTCAGGGCAGGTGATTGCAAAGGCCTCGAACAGTCTTGAAAATTCGGGGTGAAATTTCTCAATCGATTCTTGCAGTGGCACGTCTCGGCCCAAAGCGTGAGAGAAGACAATTCGATTGATCTCATAAATGTTTTCTCGAGATTTGATCAGAGTGCCGTCAAAATCAAAGATAATGTCTTTAATCTTGGCCTCTTCAAGTTCGATGACGCGCTCAAGTGAAAGATGATGGAACTTGGCTTGCATTCCCGGGCCAAGCTTCAGGCAAAGCTCAGGATTAAGGGCTTGATTGCCAGCCTCGATGAAATCGAGATTTGGATACTTCGAACGAAAAGACGTGAAGCATTCTTTGACCACAAACTCAGCATGCTCAAAGCCGGTAGGGTAGGAGGTCCCCGGTTTGGGGGAAGGGAGTTCCACGAGGGGAATTTCGTGGCTCTCTGTTTGAAAAGGTGAGTTCAGTCGGAATGTGGATATGGGTCTTCCGTTCACAGGGACTTCGGTTAAGATTGTACCGTGACTGGAAAGGGCGGACTTATAAAAGATATATTCTTCCAAAGTTCCGACTCTGAAGCAAAGGTGATCGCTTTGGAGGGACCTGGCAGGTATGCCCACGTCGGCCAATTTTGCACACAGGGTCTTCATAAACGCCTCGCCAGCGCCCTTAAAATCATCGAAGTTAAATTTTATTGCATTCATGGGGGCTGTTTTGGCATCCCTATAAGTAATTGTAAATTACATAAAAATTACTTAAAATGTGATATATGATTACATATCCAAATCTCTATCATCTTAAGTATTTTGTGGATGCTGTCGCTCTTGGCAGCATTAGCGGGGCCGCTCAAAAGAATTTAGTCACTCATCCGGCAATTAGCCGGGCTATTTCGGCTCTTGAAAAGCATTTGGGAACCCCGCTTCTTGATCATCGAAAAAAGTCCTTTAAGGTGACCGAAGCTGGCTATGTTGTGGTGGAGCAGGCGAAAGTCCTTCTAGCTGCGGCTTCTGAGTTTGAGACCTTAAGTTTGAAGCTCCCGGCGGAAGAGACGGTGGTAATCAAGATAGGCCTTTCGCGGACGCTATCGACGGCGTACCTGAATCCACTTTTGCAGGAAATAAAAAGGAAGTTCCCTCTTTCGACTGTTCAGGTTCGTTTTGGAACAACGAACGAGATTATTGAGGCGGTCGCCAGTGGCTCAGTTGATCTGGGGATGACCATTGGCAGTCAAAGCTTGGCCACGCTGAAGCAAACAGTTGTGAAGAAAGGACAGTTTCTTCTGGTCGAGAGCACGTCAAAAAGTGACAGCGACAAAAGAATAGAGTCGAAGTCCTTTATTTTGACCGAACCACGTTTTGAGACGGAAAAGCTAAGAGCGGGATATAGAAAACAATTCGGCAAGACTCTTCCCACTTTGTTTGAGATCAGCAGTTGGGAAGTGATTGCGCAGCAGGTGCAAAGAGGTTTGGGCGTGGGACTGCTGCCTGATATTTTAGTGAGCAATTGGAAGGCGGGTTCTTTTCGAGTGTTGAAAGCAGCGTGGTTTGATTGTCCCTATGGGATTTACTTGCACAGCCTCAAAGCCCGACCTCAAAGTCAGGTCCTGGAATTTGCCCGAGATATCTTAGCCAGCCGGCGGCCGTAAGCTTCTTTCACAGCCCAAGTGGTTTACGGGCAGCTTGGTAAGGTGGAAAAGGCTTTTTCAAACTGACCCGTTGAGGCGTCGATGCTGATTTCAGCCCCTTTGTTGCATTCTACGGGACCCTTGAAGTTCCAAAACACCCGGCCATTCGCGGCGGGATGTAAAGGGGTTATCAGTTTGGCCCACCAAATCTTGAAAGGAACGTTGAGAGTTTTTTCAGCGGTAGCCTGAGCTTCCTGGTATTCAGTGTGAACCTTAGCTAGTTCCAGTCTCTGAATCCCCACGACTTGGCTGGGTTCGACTTCAAATTCTTTTCTTGCCGTGTATTTGCAGGTTCCGTCTGCTTGTCTGGCATGGTCAAATTTGATGCGAACATCTTTTTCCAAACCATTTTCAGAGCCGATAAAGAGATAGATCCAGCCAAATTGAGAGCAGCCCTGGGCCCACTGTTCCCGTGAATAATTTTGAATAAGCCATAGTTCCGCGTCGGGAAATTTGCTCGATACGACACTGTAGGCTTCTTGTTTTAAGCTCAAAGGATCGCCAATGAAAAATGAATCCTCGGCGTGAGTCGTCAGCGCGAAAGCTATCAATGAGAAAAGAAGTACGACTTTCATGATTACCTCCATAGAATTTCGTAAGGGAGGTGACTTGTCATGTCTATAAGTATCGACCGATGACGTCGTTGCACATGAACATTTCTGCTCCCTCAGTATCTTCGATGGGGAGCGACTGATCGCGCGGGCGGATTGCGGCGTCCGCGCTTTATGTTCAGTCTATGTATTAAAGGGCGGCGGCTTTGAGTGCGGCGATATCAATCTTTTTCATCGTCATCATTGCATCAAAGGCTCGCTTGGCCTTGATGGGATCTGAACTGGTGGTCAGTTCGAGCAGTATTCTTGGTGTGATCTGCCAGGAAAAGCCCCAGCGATCCTTGCACCAACCGCACTCGCTTTCCGCACCACCGTTGTGGACGATGGCATTCCAGTACTGATCCGTTTCTTCCTGGGTTTCAGTCAGAACCATGAAACTGACAGACTCGTTGGGTTTGAACAAGGGGCCGCCATTAAGACCGACAAACTTGCGTCCCAGCACTGTAAACTCAACGGTGAGTTCGGCATCGGCTTTGCCTCCGGGGAAATCGCTCGGGGCTTTATTCACGCGTCCGACGCTGCTGTCGGGGAATGTTTTTGCATAGAAGTTTGCAGCTTTGCCGGCTTCTCCATGGTCAAACCAAACGCAGGTAACTAGTTCCGCCATATTCATATTCTCCAGTCGGGCTGTTTTGCTGTTGGAGTTTATTTTAGAGAGCGGGGAGACGGGGGGCACCAAGTAAATGGGTTTATTGTGCGAAACAAAAGTGCCGGCCCCGGTTGTTTGTGAAGCGGCACAATCAGACGAGAGGCATGGGTTTAGTAGTGTAGTTCTCCACCTGGAAACTTAATAACACGCTCGTTGCCAGGAGCAACGACGAGGGCCCATACCGGGAGCTTTTGCAGGCCGGGTGCTTTGAGCTCATACATTTTTTTGGATCGGACCTCACGCAGACTTAGGATGTAGTTATAAGCCAGTGTGAAGGGGATGTATTCCTTGCGAATACTGACAACTTCAAACTTGTTGTATGCAGCCACCTGCAGGCCTCCCAGTCGCACGGCAGAGGAGTTTACAATATGGTCGCCAACTTGGGCGCGGCCTGTTTGCAGAGTAGGACTTGAAGAAAGTTGATCCGGGATTTGAATAAAATTGCCAACCACAGTTTCAGGGTCGGCCTTGGCACCCACATCAAACTTAACACCGGTGGGCTGCAGACTCTGGCCAAGCTCAATAAGGGAAAGGGAGTAGACCGTATCCACTTTTTTAGAGTCTTTTAAACCATAAACGTCGTAGGAGCGAAGGTAGCTGATACGATAGAAATGCCCTTTGCGAATCTTCGGCTGATTGTATTCAGTAAAGCTCAGGTCCACCGCCGAACCTTTTGGGGGCATGGCGATTTCAGGATAAGCCTCGACCTCATAGAGATCCGCCTTCGCCTGAAGAAGCAGGCGTGGACGTAACTCATTATAGGTGACGGGTGTGGATTTGCTCCAGCCTGTTGCACTTAAGAAAAGGGTTATTAGGAATAGGACTTTTGCCATCGGTAGCAGGGGTGCAGAAAGTATTCCAGAGACTAAAGCGGATTAACTGCCACAAGGGGAAAGGAGTTCTGTTTACTCTCTAGACAGGGCTCCCTGTAGTGTCACAGATAAGGGTGAAAGGTGACTTTTCCTCTGGCGGAAGGGGGAGGCCCCCTTGACGCAATGCCAAAATGCAAAGGAAGGGCAGGAAAGGGGTCTTCTAGACGTGCAAGTTCCTTAAAAAGCTGATAGTTATTAAGGACCTATGACAAATGCAAACAACACCCGCAACAATCCCTATTCCTCCGTAAAACCTGATGTCCAGCTCGCGAAGCAGGAAGAATCAATTTTGGATTTTTGGGATCAGGAAAAGATTTTTGCCAGGTCTTTAGATCCACAAGGCAAGAAGACTTACAGCTTCTATGATGGTCCTCCCTTTGCGACCGGTCTTCCGCACTATGGTCACTTGCTTGCAGGCGTGTTGAAAGACGTCGTTCCACGCTACTGGACAATGAAGGGTTATACAGTTCCTCGTCGTTTTGGTTGGGACTGTCATGGTTTGCCAGTGGAATATGAGATCAACAAGACTCACAAAATTGAAAGTCGTAAAGACGTTTTGAAAATGGGTGTAGCGAACTACAACGACGCTTGCCGTTCTATCGTAAAACGTTATTCCACAGAGTGGAAAACAACGGTGCGCAGAGTGGGCCGTTGGGTGGATATGGAAAATCCATACTTCACTATGGACGTTTCCTTCATGCAGTCCGTCTGGTGGGTGTTCCAACAGTTGTTTAATAAAGGTCTGATCTACGAAGGTTATAAAGTGGTTCCTTATTCTGTAGGGATCTCAACATCGCTTTCCAACTTTGAAGCCAATCAGAACTACAAGATGGTTCAGGATCCTGCGATCACGGTGATGTTTAAGCTGATTAATCAGCCAGACACGGCGATCATGGCCTGGACGACCACGCCTTGGACACTGCCATCCAATCTGGCTTTGGCAGTAGGCCTTGATATCGATTATGTGAAGGTTCTTGAAAAAGCCACGGGTCGCAAATTGATCCTGGCTCAGGCGCTGCTGTCGTCCATCTTCAAAAAAGCGGACGAGGAAGTGGAAGTTCTTCAGATGATGAAGGGCAAAGAACTTGTGGGTCTGACTTACGAGCCCCTTCTGCCGTACTTCGCTGATCGCGCGGACAAGGGTGCTTTCCGCATTATTTCATCTGACCACGTGACCACTGAAAGTGGTACGGGTGTGGTGCATATGGCACCGGCTTTTGGTGAAGACGATTACTACGCCTGTGCGAAAGCGGGCATCCCGATGGTGAATCCAGTGGATGACGACGGCATGTTTACTGCGGAAGTTCCTGACTATGTTGGGAAGCGCGTGAAAGATGCTGATAAAGACATCATCGCTGATTTGAAAAAACGTGGCAGCCTGTTTAAGCAGGACACGATCCAGCATAGTTATCCGTTCTGTTATCGTTCGGATACTCCACTGATCTATCGTGCTGTTTCTTCGTGGTTTGTGGCTGTTGAAAAGATCAAGGAAGAATTGATCGCCAACAACAAGCAGACTTCGTGGGTACCGGATCATCTTCGTGATGGTCGTTTCGGTAATTGGTTGGAAGGTGCCCGTGACTGGG
The DNA here is from genome assembly GCF_041888015.1 of Bdellovibrio bacteriovorus. GTDB lineage: Bacteria > Bdellovibrionota > Bdellovibrionia > Bdellovibrionales > Bdellovibrionaceae > Bdellovibrio. The sequence continues at coordinate 2,088,417 of NZ_CP168968.1, read as the reverse complement.
CGATCTCGCGCAATCGTTTCTGGGGAACACCACTGCCGATCTGGAGAAATACTGAAGGTGAAATGATCTGTGTGGGTTCTCGCGCTGAGCTGGAGAAACTTTCCGGTCAGAAGATCGATGATTTGCATATTGAGTTTGTGGATCAGATCACCATCCCGTCGCCAACGGGCAAATCCCCGTTAAAACGTGTCGATGGCGTTTTGGATTGCTGGTTTGAGTCCGGCTCCATGCCATACGCGCAATGGGGTTATCCGGAAACTTCTGTGGAAGATTTCAAAAAAGCCTTCCCGGCCGACTTCATCGCGGAAGGTCTGGATCAGACTCGTGGTTGGTTCTATACATTGTCGATCATTGGAACAGCCCTGTTCAATCAGGCACCATTTAAAAATGTCGTAGTGAACGGTTTGGTCTTGGCTGAAGATGGTCGTAAGATGTCCAAGAGCCTTAAGAACTACCCGGATCCTATGGAGGTTCTGAATCAACACGGGGCCGATGCGCTTCGCCTGTATTTGATTGACTCTCCGGTGGTGAAGGCTCAGGAGCTAAAATTCTCTGAAAAAGGTGTGTACGACATCGTTCGTAAGATCTTGCTGAGATGGTGGAATTCATATTCCTTCTTTGCAAACTATGCCAATATCGATGGCTTCGTTCCCAAAGGGGATGCAAAGAAATCACCAAACATTCTTGACCAGTGGGTTTTGTCCCGACTGAACGCTTTGATTGCCAACACTCACAAAGAGATGGATGCGTATCGTTTGTACAACGTGGTTCCTCACTTGCTTCAATTCATCGAAGATTTGACGAACACCTACATCCGTTTCAACCGCAGTTTGTTCTGGCAAGAAGGTATGCCGGAAACAAAACGTTATGCTTATGAAACTTTGCATGAGGTCCTGACAACATTGTCCCGCCTGATGGCTCCATTTGCGCCATTTATGGCCGAAGTGACATATAAAAATCTGGCACAGGTTCTTCCGAACAAGAAGGATTCTGTTCACCTGGAAAGTTTCCCTGAGGCGGATCTTTCCATGCTTCGTCCTGAGTTGGAAGAGGCGGTGAAGGCCATGGATACCTTGGTGACCTTGGGCCGTAATCACCGTGAAAAGATCGGTGTGAAAGCCAAGATTCCGCTGAATGAAGTTAAGATCATCCACAGAAGTGCTGAGCTGCTGGAAACTTTGAAGAAGTTTGAACCGTTCTTCGTGGACGAGCTGAACTTCCGTAAAGTTGTCTATAATGCCAATGAAGACCAGTTTGTTCAGGTCACGGCCAAGGCAAACTTCCCGGTTTTGGGGAAGCGTCTGGGGCCTAAGATGAAGGCTGTAGGGGCAGGCATTCAGAAATTGTCTTTGGAAAGTCTGTTGAAGCTTGAAAACGGTGAGATCGTGGTTGTGGAAGGTGAAGAGATTCAGCTTTCCGACGTTGAAATCCGTCGTGCTCCAAAAGGCGATAACGCGAATCTTTCTGTGCATCAGATCGTGTCCATCGAGGTGGATCCGACAGTGACTCCAGAGCAGGAACGTGAAGGTTTGGCTCGTGAGATCATGCGTAAGATTCAAGTTGCGCGTAAAACAGCGGACTTCCAAATGGATGACAAGATCACGTTGGATATCGCTTGTGCGGGGGTCTTGTTAGAGGCTTTGGAAGCTCATAAAGAAATGATCACTTCTGAAACTTTGACGAAGAATCTGAACATCATCAATCTGGCGGCAGAGCCTACCGGTAAACACACCGAGACTTCGGATATTGATGGTCAGGTGATCAAAATCGGCGTGACCAATCTTCCGCGCTCATGAACAAGTGGGGTGAGGTTTTCGAGTTTTCAGCCATCGGTCTGGTGAAGACGCCGTTTCGTGACAGATTCGGGGTTCCGCGCCAGCCAGGATTGGCTTCTACGGCGAAAGGGGTGATTAAACTTCACCCTGATCCGGATTTGAAAACCTCGCTGCGCAGTCTTGAAGAGTTCACCCATCTTTGGATCGTTTTTGTTTTTCATGATCACGGCGGTAAAAGCTGGAAGCCCAGCATTCGGCCGCCACGTTTAGGGGGAAATCGCAAAGTCGGCGTGCTGGCTTCGCGTTCTCCGCATCGGCCGAATCCGATTGGTCTGTCAGCAGTCACTATTGAAAAAATTGATCTTGAGGCCGCAGGGGGACCTGAAATCCACGTTGGCGGTGTCGACTTGATTGATGGAACGCCGGTTTTGGATATCAAGCCATATATAGCCTATGCGGATTCCATTCCAGAGGCGGGGGCGGGGTGGGCGTCAGAGCCGATTCCAAGATACCCGGTGATGTTCTCTGAAAAAGCCGAAACGGAAATTAGTCAGCGCGATCCGGGCGGAAGCAAGAACTTAAAGGCGTTGATCATTGAGGTGATGGAGCTTGATCCGCGCCCGGCATTTCAAAAACGACAATCGCCTGCCACAGAGGAAAAATCCTGGGGTTTGCGCTTTGGAATTGAAATTCTGGGTAACGACGTAAAGTATGAAATCACCGAAGCGGGCTTCGTGGTTTATGATGTTTTGGATATGAAGTAACACGTTAAAGAGCTGGACCTCTTTAATATCAGTGTTTGAAATCAAAAATCTTTCCCTGCAAAATTAAAACAAGAAGTTTCCATGAAGGAAACCAAAGGAAGCGTAATGAAAAGGAATTCATTCGTCGCGGCTTTGTCAGTCGCTTTTGCTGCCACCTTGTCTGTGGGATTTGTGTCTGTTACTCCAAAAGTTATTTACGGTGAAGACAATCGCGTGGATGTCTATCAAGTGCAACGTGAAGACATTCGCACTTTGGCCGATTCCACGCTGGCGCTGATTCCCAAGCAAGATCTTTATAATAACGGCAAAGATGGTTTTGCTCACAAGCCCACCAAGTATGGTTGGGAGCGTGAGTTGTGTTCCGACGAAGCCTTTTTTGAGCAGCCGACTTCGGCGAATTGTTCAGGGTCTTTGGTGGGGGCTGATCTGATTGCAACAGCTGGTCACTGCGTGAAAAACACGGCTGATTGCCAGAACTATCTTTACGTTTTCGGTTACCGTATGACAGATGCCGCCACGGCACCATTAACGTCTATGTATGACGATGTCTATGCCTGCAAAGAGCTGGTGTATCGTGAGTACTCATCCAAGCAGGATTACGCCCTGATTCGCCTGGATCGTCCGGTTCTGAATAGGCCGCCGGTTCGATTGCAGCAGCAGCCTGTGCAGCCAGGGGATGAGTTGTTCGTGATTGGTCACCCTGCGGGATTGCCGACAAAGGTGGCAGATGGAGCGACTGTGCGTTCAGTGTCGAAAGGTTATTTCACAGCGAATTTGGACACCTATGGCGGCAATTCGGGCTCTGCGGTGTTCAATGCGCGAACAAATGAAGTTGTGGGTATTTTAGTGCGCGGTGAAATGGATTTTGATTACGACAGCACGAGATCTTGCAACATGAGTTATCGTTGTCAGGACGATGACTGTCGTGGGGAAGATGTCACCGATATTTCATTTATCATCAAAGCTTTAAAAAGAGCCAAAAGTCTTTAGGATTCAAAGCCTTTAAGCTGATACGAAAAAGCCCCGTTTGCCGGGGCTTTTTGTTTTTTAAGATTCAGTATTCAGTTCCGGGAACGATTTCACCAGCTCATCCAGTGCTTTCATCTGTTGCAGGAATGGTTCCACCTTGGAAAGTGGCAACGCGGAAGGGCCGTCACATTTGGCTTTATCCGGATCTGGATGGCTTTCGATGAACAAGCCAGCAATCCCGACTGCCAGGCCTGCGCGGGAAAGTTCAGCCACCTGTCCGCGGCGACCGCCGGAAGCAGAGCCAAATGGATCACGGCATTGCAATGCATGGGTTGCATCCAAAATCACCGGACTGCCCTTGGAGACCTTTTTCATGATATTAAAGCCCAGCATATCGACAACCAGATTGTCATAACCGAAGTTGGTGCCACGATCACAAAGAATGATCTTGTCATTGCCGCACTCTTCGATCTTTTCAACGATATTTCCCATTTGGCCGGGGCTCAGGAACTGGGGCTTCTTGACGTTGATAACAGCCCCGGTACGCGCCATCGCCTCGACCAGATCAGTCTGGCGAGCCAGGAAGGCTGGAAGCTGGATCACATCCACAACTTCGGCAACAGGTTTGGCCTGATGGATTTCGTGGACATCTGTAATGACCTGCACACCGAATGTTTTTTTAAGTTCAGCAAAAATCTTAAGACCTTCTTCCATGCCTGGTCCGCGATAGGAATGAATGGAAGAGCGATTGGCTTTATCAAAAGAGGATTTGAAAACATAAGGGATCTTCAGCTTGTCCGTTACTTTCACAAAGTGCTCGCAGACCTGCATGGCTAAGTCGCGGGATTCCAGAACGTTCAGTCCGGCAAAAAGCACGAAAGGCTTGTTGTTGGCGACCTCGATATTTCCGATTTTGACTGTTTTATTTTGCATAAGACCATCCGTTTCAATGCCAGAAAGGATAACATCGTTCTGCGGGTTTTGACATGGATTTTTAAAGCCTGTCATGTGTAGCGCCACTGGGCCTTGGGAAGGGGACGGCGCTTCTTGGCAAAAAGGGCAATGGCGCCTTTTCAATGGGCCGGGGATGGTTTCTTCTAAAGTGAGGAGGTCATCATGGCCGCGAGTATTTGGAAGGGCTCTATTAGTTTCGGTCTTTTAAATATTCCCGTCACCTTGCAAAGCGCGCAGAGCGAAAAAGAGGTTCATTTTTCTTTGCTCGACAAGAAGGACATGTCACGGATTAAGTACATGAAGGTCAGCGCAAAAACTGGCCAGGAAGTGCCCAGTGACCGCATTGTCAAAGGGTACGAATACCAATCAGGGCGCTATGTGATCCTTACTGAGGCTGAGTTAAAGAAAGCTAATATAAAAGCCACGCAGACCATCGACATTGAGGACTTTGTTCTTCTGGATGAGGTGGACCCTATGTTCTTTGATCGACCATACTATCTGGCTCCTCAGAAGGGCGCGGAAAAAGGATATTTTCTTTTACGGGATGCTTTGGAGGAAACTAAAAAAGTGGCCGTTGCCAAGCTGGTGATCCGAATCAAACAGCATTTGGCACTAGTGATGGCCCGGGGGCCCTATCTGGTCTTGGAGCTTTTACGTTTTTCCCACGAGGTGAAAAACGAAAAACAGATGCATTTTCTAAATGCGAGTGTGAAGAAACGCTCTTACAGCCCCAAAGAGCTCAAGATGGCTGAGGACCTTGTGGATGGGATGACTTCCAAGTGGAATCCGGATCAGTACCGCGATACCTACTATCAGGATGTGATGAAGACCATTCAACGTAAAGTGCGCGGGGGCAAAGGCCACAAAGTTCTTGAGGCCAAGGCTGAAAAAATTGAAGCCACTGACAATGTCATCGACCTGATGCCGCTTCTGCAAAAAAGTCTGCAGGCGCGCAAGAAAACCAAACGTAAAACCCGGCTGCGAGCTTAGTTATGTCGCTGAGGACTTATGGACAAAAGCGGGACTTTCGCAAAACGCCCGAACCTTCGCATAAGAAGCGCAGGAAAAAGCCGGTGTCGTCTTTGATGTTTGTCGTGCAAGAGCATCATGCTTCTCATTTGCATTACGATTTTCGCCTGGAGTGGGAGGGAGTCCTAAAAAGCTGGGCGGTCCCCAAGGGACCTTCTTTGGATCCGCATCTGAAGCGTCTGGCGGTGCAGGTTGAAGATCATCCTTTGGACTATGGGCACTTCGAGGGTCGTATTCCCAAGGGCGAATACGGTGCTGGTGAGGTGTATATCTGGGACTCGGGGGTTTGGATTCCGAAGTCATCTCCGGTGGCGGGTTTTAAGAAGGGCCACTTGGAGTTTGAACTCAAAGGACATCGCCTCAAGGGAAATTGGGATTTGATCCGAACACGCTTTGATGGGAAAAGTCCCCAATGGCTTTTGGTAAAAAGAGAAGACTCTTTCGCGCGTGCCGGAGACGAGGCTTCAGTGATTGGTGCAAAAATCACTGCACGCAGAGCGCACAATAAAAAAAACTTCAATTTTGTGAAACCCATGCTGGCGTTGCTGGTGGATGAGCCGCCTCGTGGATCTGAATGGTTGCACGAGGTGAAGTGGGACGGATATCGCATTCAAGCCCATGTCGAGGGACGGAAGGTGAGGCTTTACACTCGCGCGGGGCACGACTGGGCGGGAAAGCTTTCTTCGGTGGTTCAAGATTTGAACGAACTTGCTGTGCAGTCTGCCGTGTTTGACGGGGAAGTGGTCGTGTTGGATGCAAAAGGGCGCAGTCATTTTCAGGATCTGCAAAACTATTTCGAATCAGATCCTTCTCAAAAACTGACGTATATCATTTTTGATCTTTTAAATCTCAATGGCGAAGATCTGCGTGATCTTCCTTTGAAAGAGCGCCGTCGCAGGCTTAAGCAAATCCTGAAAGGTCAGCGTGGAGGAATTCGCCTTAGCCGGGAAATAAAGAAACTTCCATCGCAACACTGGAGAAAACTTCAGACGCAAGGATTGGAAGGCGTGATCTCAAAAAAACTCGAGAGCACTTATGTCTCGGGTCGTAAGGGTGAGTGGGTGAAAAGCAAGTTCCTGCATCGACAGGAGTTTGTGATCGGAGGATATGTTCCGGGAAAAGGGCATCGCCAGGATTTTGGAGCTTTGCTGTTGGGGGTGTATGAAAAAGGCTTGTTGCGTTTTGTAGGCAAGGTTGGAACTGGATTTGATCAAAAAAGAATTGATTCGCTATTACGGCAAATGGTCAAAATCAAGAGCGTGCAGAGTCCGTTTCAGGCGGGGGATCCGCCGAAGAAAGAGGCGGTATGGGTAAAGCCTAAGCTGCTGGCAGAAGTGAGTTTCGCGAATTGGACTAAAGGTGCGCATTTGCGTGCGCCTGTCTTTGTCGAGCTAAGAAATGACAAACCCGCCCCGGAGGTGACATCAGATTCACTGTTGCTGACGAATCCCGATAAAATCCTTTATCCTGCAGAGCAAATCACAAAACTTCAGGTGGCGGAATACTATATTGCGATGGCGGAACGATTGCAGCCTTACATTGAAAATCGCTTGTTGGCATTGCTTCGCTGTCCTGATGGAGCAGCGGGGAAGTGCTTCTTTCAAAAACACCTGCATGCAAGAGCGGATGCGGTGGCTGTTTTTGAAAAGGATTCGGCCTTGTATGTGCGCGATGCGCGGGGGCTGCTGGAACTTGTGCAAATGGGAGCGTATGAAATTCATGCCCGCAACAGTCGTGCGGAAGCGCCTGCAAAGCCGGATCAGTTTGTTCTGGATCTGGATCCTGGTGAGGGGGTTGAGTGGAAAGAGATGATATCGGCAGCCTTGCTGATCAAGAAAGACCTGGAGGCGTTGGGACTGCAAAGTTTTGTGAAGCTAAGTGGCGGTAAGGGGTTGCATATCCACGTACCTTTTAAGTCTGGCCCCAGTTGGGACGAAGTGAAGCGTTTTACCCAGCATCTGGCCATTAATTGGGAGCAGCGTTTCCCCGACAGATTTGTTGCCAAGATGACCAAAAGAATTCGTCCAGGAAAAATTTTTATAGACTATTTTCGTAATTCAAAAGGTTCCACCAGTGTTTTGCCTTATTCACTTCGGGCACGAGATAAAAGCTCTGTGGCCTGGCCAGTGGCTTGGACTCAGTTGGGAAAATATTCTGGCGGGGATTCGGTAAGTCTGAAGAAAGCTTTGCAGCTTTTGAGAAGCGGAAGGGACCCTTGGGCAAATTACTTTGCCCGGGCCCCGATTTTGCCTGTTTAGAAGTGCTTCTTAACAGTGTCGCAAACGTACTGAAGTTCTTCCTGTGTGATATAAGCAAAGCACGGAAGGTTCAAAACTGCTTGAGAGATATGGTGAGCATTGCCGTTGTCGATCTTGCCGGCCAGGTGACCTGCAGAACCGGACTGATGGCTCATCGCCCCTGGATAGATAGTGCCGTAGCCAACATTGGCTTTCTTCAGGGAATCAATCAAAGATCCACGCAAAGAAGGCTCGATCATGGCAACTGCGCAGTAACCGTTTTCTTTTACTTTTGAAGTTGCACGAGCCGGTTTCAATGGAAGTCCTTTGAGGGATTCTTCGTAGAATTTGACGGCGTTCATGCGGCTCTGGATGCGAGCATCAATGTGCTTTAAAGACATGTTCAGGAACAGGGATTCATAAGCCCCAATGCGGGAATTCCAACCAATCATGCCGTGAGAGTAGTGATCGGTTCTGCCGTGATTAATCAGTGTGCGACAGTTTTTTGCGTATTCGTCATTGGACGTGAAGATCGCGCCCGCATCACCAGAAGCACCCAGAACTTTTGCTGGATAGAAGCTAGTGGTGGAGATCAAAGCCGAGCCCAAGATGGACTGGCCGTCGATTTCAGTGCCAAAGCACTGAGCGCCGTCCTCGATCAGAAGAACGCCAGCGTCCTTTGCAAATTTGCGGATTTCCAGAGTATCCGCGGAAGCCCAGCCGTAAAGGTGAACCATCACCGCTGCTTTAGGTTTGAATTGTTCAACCGCCTGTTTGAATGTGGCAAGATCCCAGTGGCATGTTTCGCGGTTCACATCCACAGTCACAGGATTTGCGCCTACGTTGACAACGGCTTCAAAAGTCGCCCAGAAAGTCATATCAGGAACAAGAACCTTGTCGTTTTTATCAACGCCAACAGCGCGCAAAGCAATCTGAATGGCGTCTGTTCCGTTGGCACAGCCGATAGCATGTTTGGATTTTGTGTAAGTGGCTAGGTTGGCTTCCATCTCGCCAACAATAGGGCCGCCCACGAATTGGGTTTTATCGAAAAGATTTGCAACGCCGCTCAGGAACTCATCGCGGAAACCAGGCTCGAAACGATTCAGTGTGATAAATGGAACTTGTTGGATGCTCATAATATCTCTCTCGAAGAAAGTGTTTAGTCGATGAGGAAATTATCCAATAGGTCATGGCAAGTTGCAACTACGCGGAATATTTGTTTGCCGTGCATCCAAAGACTGTATCTTTTTTTACGGACTCTGTGGTGCTTTCTAGCAACACATTTTATGATTCGAGCTGGATTCTGGTCTTCTGGGCAAAAGCACTCGCGGTGACGAGTGCTTTAGGCCGCTCTTAATCCCAAGTGCGACCATCGGGCATGATTTGCATGTCCCGTCGCATTTGTTCTTCGCGTTGTCGTTGTTCGTTCATCTGTCTGCGGTGCTCCCTGAGGATTCTTTCCTGGCGGCGTTCGATGTCGTTTTGTCCCTCCAATAAAGTATTTTGAGACGTGCGTGGAGGAGGACCGGCGGGACGCCGTTCATGTGGACCTCGGGGTTGTGCCTGAAGGCTGCTTAGAGGCAGCAACAGACCCGCAGTAAGAATGATCATGGTGAGTTTCATATCGCCCCCTTTGAGTTGTTTGTTAGTGTCTGGCCTTGTTCACCAGATAGGCAGTCAGAGCCCCAATGCCGGCAATGCCCACGGCTCCCAGAATCACTTGATAGGGATGCTGAATGGCGTAGTCTTTGCCGCTATTAAACAGTGACGTTGCACGGGATTGAATGGTCGAAGGCACTTCAGAAGAGGGGCTTCTTTGTTTGGGTGTGCCAATATAAGTGGGCACATTTTCACGATAGTTGGCCATGGGGTCCTCCTTTTTATTTGGTCTCATTGTCGCTCTGTCAAAGGGTAAAGCCTATGTCTTGCTTTTGAAGTTGTTAGAGACCACAAAACAGATAGGACCTTGGTAGGTCCCGGTCTCTACTTTCGTTTGAAGTGCAGGTCGTTGTGAATGTCTTTAACCCCGGCGCACCGGGCGACTTGTTCTTCGAGGAAGCGTTTCATTTTTCGCGATTGGACCTCTCCTCGCAAAGTGACTTCGCCGTTGACCACCATGACTTCGACATCAGCGGTGTTAATTTCAATTTCAAGATTCAGTTTATCATGCAGCTCGTTTTCAATAAGCCGGTCACTTTTTTCTTCATCCTTGGAAGAGGTGGAGACAAATCGCGCATCGTCAAAGGCCGGGCGATAGCTTTCGGCGCAGCCAGGTTTTTCCTGTTGCAGTCGGGCGACATCAAGCTCACTGGAACGAAGTTCTTTTTGTGAATCCATGTCGTTGTAGCAGTGAACACTTTTTTCCTGCGTTGGGCGCTTGTTTTTAAATCGAGGAGTCACTTTCTTTGCGGTCTTCATAGTCTGTCCTTTCTTCGGTCGTGGTTTCCGAAGCTTCGGGTTTTGAGGAAGATTTCAGAACGGTGCTTTTCAGGCTAGAGATGGCCGGGCCGTTAAGTACTTCACCGGTGCAGCTGAAGCGTGAGCCATGGCAGGGGCAGTCCCAGGTTTTTTCCGCAGCATTCCAGTGAACGATGCCTCCCAGATGCGGGCAGACTGCGTTCATCGTATAGGTTCTATTCTGCAGGTCGGTGTAGATGGCAAAAGTTTTTGGCCCCTGATGCAGCAGGCGTCCTTCGCCGGGTTGGCTGGTGCTGAATTTTAATTCCTGGCGCAAATGAATTCGATCTTTGTATTGAACCAGGGCATTCATATTGTCCCGCAGGGCTTTACCCAGACTGCGCATGCGGAAGCGTGAAGGGGAATAGATGTCGGTCCATTCGTTTGGAGTTTCCTGAATCAGATCGCGCAGAATCATGGCGCTTAGTGCTCCGTGGGTCAGGCCGTGGCCTGAATCACCGCAGGCGATATAGGTGTTTCGGTCCCCCGGATTCTTTCCGATATAAGCCAGGCCATCCAGAGGTTCAATGATCTGCCCGGACCATTTAAAGGCGATAGGCCCGGAGATGCCTAAGTTAAAAAGAGCCCAATCGTGCAGGGTTTCAAACTTGCTTTCCGGATGATCCTCCTGTCCGACCCGGTGATCTTCGCCGCCAATGAGCAGAAGGTCCATGCCCTCGTGGATATCCGGTACTTTACGAATGTAGTGATAAGGTTTAGAGGTGTCCCACATCAGAATGTCGGGGAAGCTGTCGCTGGGGACTTCGATTCCAATCACATAGCTGCGGAAAGCCTTTTCCTTGTTGTGGATCTGAAGTCGGTCGTTAACGGGGACATTGGTGGCAACGACTATTTTTTTTGCATAGACGCAATATCCCGCTGTTGTTTTGGCGTAAGTCAGGGGGGTGTCCTTGAATTCGACGGCCGGAGATTCCGTATAGACTTCGCCACCCATTTTTTGAATGGCCTGAAGCAAACCCAAAAGATATTTTTGACTGTCGATGCGGGCTTGCTGGGAAAAGCGCAAAGCCGGACCGAAATCTGAAAAGTGAGTGGGCGAGACTTGCAATTCCACGTCACGCAACCCCAGCTTATGGGCCGCCTGGCCTTCCTGTTTGAGATAATCTTTGTTGGTTTCAGGGCTGAGATAGAGATACCCGTCCAGTCTTTTAAAGTCGCAGGAGATATGTTCTTCCTGAATGATCTTTTCGATCAGATCGATGGCGTCGGAGTGGCTGGCCACAGCTTTTTTCGCAGCGTCTTCACCGAGCGAATCTATAAGGTGGGCCAAGCCTTCATCCAGAATATTGGAAAGGTGACCGCTGGTGCGGGCGGTTTCGTTGTTGCCTAAGGTGTCCCGCTCTAAAAGCACGACCTTGAATCCGTTCTTTAATAGCAGATAGGCTGTGGTCAGGCCGGTGATCCCAGCACCGACAATGCAGACATCGGTTGAACAATCCTTGCGCAGTTGAGGCAAAGGCGGCAAGGGGTGTGATTGCCAGTAGGAAGGATTAATTTGGTGATGCAACTGCATGGGAGATCTCCTTTCGCCATACATAGATCGTGTGTCCGCCAATAAAAACAATCAGTGTTGAATAATAAACCCAGGCCAGCAGAACGACGATGGAGCCAGCTGCACCATAGGAAGAGGTGATAGAACTGCTGCCCAGATACAAGCCCACCAGTTCCTTGCCGATGACAAATAATAGAGCTGTGATTAGACCGGCAAATGTTGCAGCTCGCAGCGGGAAACGAGGCACCGGAAGAAAATGAAAGATGCCGGTGAACAACACAATGTACAAGACCAGCGAGATAGCGATATTCAGAAGGAAGGCCCCTTCGCCATTGTCTATCAGCCCGATACGCACAATGGTTGTCAGCACTGTTGAGACAATCAGGGACACCATCATGGCGAAGATAAAACCGAACGCCAGCCCAATGTGGAAAAGGCGGTTTTTAAGATAGGCCAGGGTGGCCTTCAGGATGCTGAGATCTTCCGGCTGTTCTTTGTTCCCCATAATCACCGTCAGGGCCGAGCGCATTTCGCCAAAGATCAATCCCGCGGAAAGGATCAGGGTGACAGAGCCCACAACTCCCGCCATGGAAATAAGGTCCGTTCTTTCTTTGGCATTTTGAACGATGGCCTGCACAGCTTCGGCCGCTACCGGACCGACAAGGTTATTCACCTCGCGCAGAAAGGCCTGCTGCAGTTCCAAGCCGATGTTGGCCACCAGAGTCAAAGAAATCATTATCAAAGGTGCGAGTGAAAAACAGGTATAGAACGCTACCGACGCCGCCCAGGTCATGGTGTGGCATTCGGTAAATCGATCTGCAAAGGTGACTACGAAGTTTCGAACTTTCGTCATGAAAGACCTCACTCTTATTATTGAGTCCTTCAAACGTAGGTGAAAGGTAAAAGTCTTTGCATAAAAACAGCGTCTTTTCTAGCCTTCGGGCTGCGGGGGAGTTCCCGGGTCCTGAGTCGGATCTTCGGGCGGTATATTGGGTTCGATTTCCGGCACGGGTTCGGGTTGGGAAGGTTCTTCAACAGGGGGTTCTGTCGGTTGTGTTTGGGGTGGGCGAGGTGGCTTCTTTTCCGGTGTTTTAGGGGTGTCCATAGTAAAACCTCCTGGGGTCTTCAAAGATCTCCCCTTGGGAAGTCGCTAACAACATTTTTATAAGGGGGGTGTTAAGTATGAGCTTTCCTCTGACGTTCTAACCGAACAGGACCCGGGACGCCCCGGGTTTTTCTCTTTTGCCTTTTAAGTCCAGTTGGACTAGATTCGCTGTTTGATCGAGTCGATAATTGTCGGCAAACAGGGTTTTTAGAGGAACTGAGATGAGAAGAGAGTTTTATACGGCCTTTGTGGTCTGCTTGATTATAAACATGGTGTTTTATTTGTATTGGCCGCCAGGGCTGTATTCGCTGTGTTTCTTTATTCCGTTCTTCCTTTTGGGCTTCCGCGACATTATTCAAAAACGCCATGCGATCAAATCCAACTTCCCTGTGTTTGGTCATTTCCGTTATATTCTGGAATCCATTCGACCTGAAATAAATCAGTATTTTATCGAATCTAATACCGATGGTAAACCGTTCAGTCGTGAACAGCGTTCCGTGGTGTATCAGCGTGCTAAGAAGGTTCTCGATACGGTTCCGTTTGGAACTCAGCACAACGTGTACGAGCAAGGCTATGAATTCGTCACGCACTCCCTTTATCCAAAACACGTGGATCGCAAAGAACTGCGTGTGACGATCGGTGGGGATCTTTGTAAACAGCCTTACTCCATGTCATTGCTGAATATTTCCGCAATGAGCTTTGGCTCTCTTTCTAAAGCCAGTATTTTGGCTTTGAATGGCGGCGCTAAGGATGGAAACTTTGCCCATAATACAGGCGAAGGGGGGATTTCCCCTTATCACTTGGAACCGGGTGGGGATTTGATCTGGCAGATCGGAACGGGTTATTTTGGTTGCCGTACCCATGATGGGGCTTTTGATCCGGAACTTTTCAGAAAAAACTCCGCTCATCCTCAAGTAAAGATGATTGAGCTGAAGCTGTCTCAAGGGGCCAAGCCGGGTCACGGGGGGATGCTTTCAGGTAAAAAGGTCACTCAGGAAATTGCTGATATTCGTAACGTGCCGTTGGGGAAAGACGTGATCTCTCCTCCGGGACACAAAGCATTCTCTGACAGTCAGGGGATGTTGGATTTTGTGACTCAGTTGCGTGAGCTTTCAGGTGGCAAGCCTGTCGGGATCAAGTTCTGTTTGGGGCATCGTCATGAGTTCCAAGAGCTGGTTAACCTGATGGTTGAGAAGAAGAGTTATCCTGACTTTATCGTCGTTGATGGCGCTGAAGGCGGAACGGGAGCGGCGCCTTTGGAATTCACCAACTATATCGGGATGCCGGGTATGGATGCTTTGGTGATTGTCGTGGATACGCTGAAAAAAGCGGGTCTGAAGGGCAAAATCAAAGTTATTGCCACCGGTAAAATCACGACGGCATTTGATATCATCAAGTTGCTTTGTATTGGTGCGGATGTGACCTATGCCGCTCGTTCGATGCTGTTGGCGCTAGGCTGTATTCAGGCACTTCGTTGCAATAACAATAAGTGTCCAACCGGTGTTGCGACTCAAGATCCAGCCTTGGTCAAAGGGCTTCATATTCCGACCAAGCGTGTCCGTGTGAAGAATTTCCACCAGGAAACTTTGGAAACCGTGGCCCATATGATCGGAGCCATGGGGGTTGCGAAACATTCTGACTTGGATCGCAGTTTGTTGCATAAACGTGTGGAAGAGGATCGAATCCGCACTTATGCGGAAATTTACCCGGGCAGTGAAGGGTAAAAAAAAAGGAGAAGCGTCAAGCTTCTCCTTTTTTGTTTTAAAGACCTGTGGGTCTTACATGCACTTGAACTTCATTTCGACGTTATAGCCTTTACCTAAAACACCATCAGCCACGGCGCCGCCCAGTCCGACGATGCCGCCGACATTGGATTCATTTTTTCCACCCATAACATAAGTGGTGCCGCCCAAAATCTTCGCAGCGGTGCTGGCTTTTTTCGCCATTTTATAATCTTTTTCGTCAAGGTCGCCCTGGTACTGAGAGTTCTCATTTACGAAAGCAGCTGTCATGTTGCGTTCTTTGCAGAAGCTGTTGGCCTGGCGAATGGCTTCGCGAGAACCTTCTTCTTTGTCGTCAGTGGCAATCACCACACGATGGATGCCATCAGCGCTGGCACGAACATCGGGATGGTGCGCACAAGCAGCGACGAAAAGAGTGGCCATAGAAGCAAGTCCCAAACGAAGATATGTATGATTCATAATATTTCCTTTATGTTGAACAGCATCGATTGTAGGAAATATCCAAAATGCTGTGCAGTCCAGAATAAATCACAGGCTTAGCAGCAGTGCACCCAGGCCAATTGTGCAGGCGCCAATCAATTGCATCCGGCTTAGGGATTCTTTCAGGAAGAAGGAAAACATCACCGCAAAGAAAATCGAGGAGTTTCGCAGGGAGATAGCAAAACCCGGCGCAGAGATTCTTAAGCCGTACAGGAAAATCAAAAAAGAAGAAGTGGCGAATGTCCCCGTTATCAGCACGCGGTAGGGGTGTGTTTTGAGTGTGCCGGAAACGCGCTTTAAAGGCTCAGAGCGGATTCCGAAAAGCAGGAACGGCAAAGAGACCACCATGGCAACCAGGAACAGCGGCATGGGTTCGGCCTCCTGGCTTAAGGCTTCGTGATAACAAAGGTGGTAGCCTGCGATAAAGAGCGCGCTTAAGAAGGACCAGATGTCGGCTTTAAGGCTGGCTATTCCACTTTGAAGCAGGTCTTTGAAGTTGATGGCCAGAATTCCGGCTAGAACCAAAATAGCTCCCATGATTTGGATATGACTTGCGTGCTCGCCCAGTAACAAACTGGAATAGGCCCATACCAAAACCATGGCTCCGCCGCGCATAATAGCATAGGACTTTCCCAAGCCCGAAGCGCGCAAGGCCTTGGATAGGGTCAGAAAATAAAGGCCCTCAAAAAGTCCCGAGAGCACGGCGATTCCAAAAATTTGCGGGCCTGGGAAAATGAACTTTTGCCCGGAAATCACCATGGTTGAAGCAGTTAAGATCCCACTGAGAAGGATTGTGAGGAAAAGAAAGCTTTCCTTGTCTTTAGAAGCTTTGGCCAGGGCATTCCAGGCGGCGTGAAGCAGGGCAGAGAGTAAAAGCAACAAGGGTCCAAGAGTCATAGGGCTGTTTTAGCTCCAATCCATGGAAAAGTGCCAGAAAAAACTGCCGTGGTGCGCCAGACTATGGTATCACGGCCACCTATGAAATTAACGGATTTGGACTTCACTTTTCCAGAAGAGCTGATTGCCACGGCTCCGCAAAGACCGTCTCGCGTGATGTGGGTGGCAGCCGGTGCAGGCGAACCTGAAGAGATCTCAATTCAGGATCTTTTGGTGCGCATTCCGGCCGGAGATGTGTTGGTGGTGAACAACACCCGGGTGCTCAAGCGCCGTGTGTTTTCGGGTGATGTTGAGATTTTGTTTCTAAAACAACTCAACGCGACCGACTGGGAGGTTTTATTCCCTTCCAAAAAGTTTAAAGTTGGCGCAAGTCTGGAGCTTCCCTTGGGTGTGCAAATGACTTTGCTGGAGAAAGGCCGCCCGCAAAAGGTCGCTTTAAGTCAGGAAGTCAGCGAAGAGTATTTTCAGAAGGTCGCGGAATTGCCGCTGCCTCCGTACATTCAAAAAGCCCGCGAACAGCGCCACACGGTGGATGCGGATGAATCCTGGTATCAAACGGCTTGGAATAAAACTCCGGGCAGTTTTGCCGCACCCACGGCCAGTTTGCATTTTTCTCAAAGCGACATTCAGGGGTTGCGCGATCGCGGTGTGCAGGTGGTGGAAGTCACCTTGCATGTGGGGCTGGGAACCTTCTTGCCAGTCACCGCTGAAGATCTGAACGATCATGATATGCATGAAGAATATGTTGAGGTCAGTAACGAGACCTGGAACGTCGTACAAAAAGCGAAGGCGCAGGGTCGTCACATCTGGTCTTTGGGGACCACCACAACAAGATCTTTGGAAAGTGCGGCGTTAGGGCTTCTGGGATCTGCGACAAGTGAAGGATACAAAGGTTTTACGAAGCTTTTGATTCAACCCGGATATGAGTTCAAGGTGGTGGATGGTCTTCTGACGAACTTCCATCAGCCGCAGTCCACGTTGGTGGCGCTGGTGGCGGGATTTGCCTCCTTGGAAAGAGTAAAAGCTTGCTATCAATGGGCCATTGAGCGAAAGTTCCGGCTCTTTTCCTATGGCGATTTGACGGTATGGACTTCACCGTCGGTCGATAAAGTTTGGAAATAATGATGAAGGATGAAGTTATGTTGGATGGAAGTAAGACAAGCGTGGGTGCAAACAGCACTCCGACAGATGCAGCAATGAGTCTTGGTGAATTCAAGGTTCACGCGACCGAGGGGAACGCCCGTCGTGCGACTTTGATGACGGCTCACGGTCCGGTGCAAACGCCGGTGTTTATGGCGGTGGGAACCAAAGCCACGGTGAAGGCGATGACTCCGGAGGAGCTGAAAGAATGCGGCACGCAGGTCGTTTTGGGCAACACCTACCACTTGCACTTGCGTCCTGGTGAAAAGACCATCGCGCGCATGGGAGGATTGCATAAGTTTATGAACTGGCATGGCCCGATCCTGACGGACTCCGGCGGCTTCCAGGTGTTTTCCTTGTCTCAGCTTCGCAATATGACCGAAGAGGGTGTGGAATTCCGTTCTCACCTTGATGGGGCAAAGCACTTTATCTCTCCGGAAAAGAGCATGGAAATCCAAATGGATCTGGGCTCTGATATCATCATGGCCTTTGATGAATGTTTGAAGTATCCGGCGACGGATGAAGAGATCGAAAAGTCCATGGCTTTGACTTATCGCTGGTTGTTGCGCTCTAAAGCTGCAATGACTCGCAAAGAAAGTTTGCTGTTCGGGATTGTTCAGGGTGGTTTGAGTCTGAAGCACCGTCTAAAGAGCATGGAGCAGATCTGTTCTGTGGACTTGCCGGGCTATGCCTTGGGTGGGTTCAGCGTCGGGGAGCCAATGCACCTGATGCACGCCTTGTTGCCTGAAGTAGCACCAAAGATGCCGGCTAATAAGCCGCGTTACCTGATGGGCGTGGGGACTCCAACGGATCTGATTATGGCTATTGATTCGGGTATTGATATGTTTGACTGCGTCATGCCTACAAGAGTGGCACGCAATGGGACGATCTACACCTGGAATGGGAAGGTCAGTATCAAGCGCAGTGAGTACAAGGAAGATCCTTCAGCGCTGGATCCAGAATGTGATTGCTACACGTGTAAGAACTATACCAAGTCTTACTTGCGTCACATGTTCATGAGCGGGGAGATCCTGGGTTCTCGTCTGAATACCATTCACAATATTCATTTCTATATGAAGGTGATGGAAAAAGCGCGTGAGGCTATCGCAGAAGGACGTTGGGCAGAGTATCGTGACTTCTGTTTGACACGCTTCGCAAAGAAGGATTCGTAAACTCGCTGAAAAAGGCTCGCCTGCTGCGTTGTCGGGCCTTGTCCTCGCTTCGACGTGCTTGGAGCACGCCTGCGCTGTGGGAAGTCCCTCCGCCTTGCATCCGAACCTTTTTGAGCGACTTTCCACTAAACTATTGATTCTTCCCAAGAATAATGCTGAATTTTAACGTCAGCTTGAAATGAAAGTTTATGGAGGAATCAATGTTATACGGACTTCTAGTATCCACAGCTCATGCCCAAACAGCAGCTTCTGGCGGCGGTCAGCCCTCAGCCTTTGAAATGTTTGTGCCGTTTATCTTTATCTTCGTAATCTTCTACTTCCTTATCATTCGTCCTCAGTCCAAGCGTCAGAAAGAACATCAGAAGTTCTTGAATGAAGTTAAAAGAGGTGACGAAGTTGTCACTTCTTCCGGCATCTTGGGTCGTGTAGAAGGTATCACTGAACAGTTCGTGACTTTGGAAATTGCAGACGGCGTGAAAGTTAAAATGCTTCGCAGCCAAATCGCGACATCTCAGAAAGCAGCAACTCAAGAGGAAAAGAAATAATGGAAGGTCTTCGCTGGAGAACATTTGTAGCAGTGCTGGGTGTGGCCGCATCTATCGTGTGGGTACTTCCTAACTTGGTGAACATGGACAAAATGTCCTGGTGGCCATCTAAGCAAAAATTGAACTATGGTTTGGATATTCAGGGTGGTTTGCACCTGGTTATGGGTGTCGATGTTGATGGGGTGGTGAGAGAATCCACAACTCGTTTGATCGCGTCCATGAAGTCTGAAATGACTAAAGAGACTATTCCTTTCGCAGATGTAAAATCTGAGAAGCCGGAAACAGGATCTGTAGAGATCGTCGTGGCCAATGCGGCGGACAAGGCCAAAGTCGAAAAGTTCCTGGCTGATAAGTATTCCACGGTATTGCAAGTGGTGGGTACAACAGACACAGGTGTAACGGCTCGTTACTTCGACAGCTACTTGAATGACTATAAAAACCGCGTTATTCAGCAGTCTATCGAAACAATTCGTAACCGTATTGATGAGTTCGGGGTGGCAGAGCCTTCCATCTCTCAACAAGGCGCGAATCGTATCTTGATCCAGCTTCCGGGGATGGCTGATGCGGAAAAAGCCAAGCAGTTGATCAATACAACTGCGAAACTTGATTTCATGATCGTGTCCTCCGAAATGAACTCTCAACAGCTTCAGGTGCTGGTTGCAGAGGCTGAAAAAGCCGGCAACTTTACTATGGAAAACACCAAGTACTCTGATTACGTGACTCGCGTGAATGAGGCTTTGAAAGGCAAACTTCCGGAAAAAACGGTTGTGTACTTTGAAAAAGCTCCTAACGCGACAACCATCGATGCGGGCGCAATTCCTTATCTGCTAAGAACAGACACAGATCTGGGCGGTGGCGCTTTGGATGACGCGTTTGTGGGTTATGACCAGTATGGTTCTCCGCAAGTGTCCTTGCAGTTCAATACTGCAGGTGCTGCGAAATTTGCTGATCTGACTGGTAACAACGTCGGTAAGCAAATGGCTATCGTTTTGGATAAGATCGTTAAATCCGCACCAAGCGTGCGTGATCGTATTTCCGGCGGTTCTGCGGTTATCACTTTGGGTGGTGGTCGTGACCGTAACGGGATGATGGACGAAGCTAAAATGATCTCCACATCTCTTCGTGCCGGTGCTTTGCCTGCTTCTTTGGAGCAGCTTGAAGAACGCCGCGTGGGTCCGACTTTGGGTGCTGATGCCATTAACAAGGCAAAATTGGGCTCATACGTGGGTGCGGCGATCATCGTGATCTTCATGATACTTTACTACAAATCCATGGGTGTTGTGGCATCCTTTGCGTTGGGCTTGAACATTCTGGGTATCTTCGCCTTGTTGACCACTTTTGGTGCGACTCTGACGTTGCCGGGTATTGCGGGTATCGCTTTGACTGTCGGCTTTGCGGTTGACGCCAACGTGCTGATTAATGAACGAATCCGGGAAGAACTGCGACTTGGGCACAGTATCAAGGTTGCCGTTCAAGAGGGCTATCACCGGGCAATGTCTGCGATCATCGATGCCAACGTGACAACGGCGGCAACAGCTGTGGTTCTTTTGTACTTCGGTACAGGTCCAGTACGTGGTTTCGCTGTGACATTGTTGATCGGTATCGTCACTTCCATGTTCGCGAACGTGTTCGTGTCTAAAGTGATCGTGGATACCTTGGTGAATAAATTCAACTTCAAGAAGTTGTCGGTTTAGTAGGTGAATATGGCTAACAATAAAACAGAATCTTTTGGCCGTTTTGATTTCGTAGGTAAGGCTTGGTTCTTCGGTGGGGTCTCATTGATCCTGGTGGTCGCTTCTTTGATTTATCTGGCGGTTCACGGAATCAGCTATGGTATTGACTTTAAAGGTGGTACCGAGATCCAGGTTAAGTTTGACCAGGGTGTGACTATTGATCAGGTTCGTGACTCTGTCGCGGGCTTGGATCTGGGTGAAGTGGGTGTTCAGTCCTTCGGTGAAGGGGATGAATTCATCATCCGTTTCCAGGGCCGTGAAGGTAAAACGGACAAGGAAACAAATGAAATCCTGAATGCAGACCTTACAAAAGTTCGCGGTCTCATCACCGAGAAATTTGTAGCGTCCAATCCGGACATCCGTCGTATCGATACAGTCGGACCTCAGGTCGGTGCGGAGTTGAAGCGTAATGGTTTGCTGGCGGTATTCTATTGCTTGCTGGTGATTTTGATCTACGTGGCGCTTCGTTTTGATTACAAGTTTGCTCCGGGCGCAGTTCTTTGTTTGTTCCACGATGCGGTGATCACTTTGGCGATCTTTGTATTGGTGGGTAAAGAAGTGAACGTATCTATCTTGGCTGCGATCATGACACTGATTGGTTTCTCTCTGAATGATACCATCGTCGTGTTTGACCGTATTCGTGAGATTGACAGCAGAAGCCACGACAAGGGCTTCAAGTTCGTTATTAATAAGTCTATCAACGAGATGTTGGTGCGTACTTTGATCACTTCCGGAACGACTTTCATTTCCGCGTTGTGCCTGTATATCTTTGCTGATGGAACGGTTGAAGACATTGCCTTCTCTATCTGTGTGGGTATCTTCTTCGGTACGTATTCCTCTATCTATGTAGCAGCTCCTTTCGTTCTTTTGATGGATAAATTCCAGTTCAAAAAAGCCAAAGCTGCTTAAGGGATTTTGATGAACCCTTTATGGACGCTGCGAGAATCAGAGAACGAGGTTCAGAACCCTTCGAAAATCGAAGGGCAATGGCCTGAACTCATTGGAAAGGTTCTTGCGGCGCGAGGGTTCGCGTCCTCGTCGGAAGTTGATAAACTTCTTTTTCCCAAGCTCGTTGATTTGAAAGATCCTCTTGTCTTAAAGGGGATGTCTCAAGCTCTTGAGCGTCTGGGGCATGCCTATCTCAATAAAGAAAAAATCTGTATCTACGCTGACTTTGACCTGGATGGAACATCCGGGTTGGCGTTGCTTAAGACCGGTATGCTGGCCTTGGGTTTCCCTGATGTTTTGCACTACCAGCCAAAGCGCCTGGCTGAAGGTTATGGTTTTCATGCTCATGCGGTGGAAGAACTGCAAAAGCAGGGAGTCAGTCTTATTATCACCGTGGATGTCGGGATTACTGCTCACGCGGCGATTGATAAAGCCAATGAGCTGGGCGTCGATGTCATCCTGACGGATCATCACTTGCCAGCGGATACCATTCCCAATGCCTTTGTGGTTGTAAATCCGAATCAAGGGGATTGCCCTTCGGGTTTGGGTTATTTGTGTGGAGCGGGTGTTGCCTTTTATCTGGTGCGTGGCTTGAAACGTTACTTCCACGATCATCCGCAACTGCCTAAAAATAATTGGGATTTAAAAGAAGTCTTGGATTACTTTACCATTGGTACTCTGACGGACATGGTGCCGTTGGTGGATGATAATCG
Source organism: Bdellovibrio bacteriovorus (assembly GCF_041888015.1). Classification (GTDB taxonomy): domain Bacteria; phylum Bdellovibrionota; class Bdellovibrionia; order Bdellovibrionales; family Bdellovibrionaceae; genus Bdellovibrio. Next base: position 2,066,244 of record NZ_CP168968.1, on the reverse strand, counting down.
CGTTCTGGTAAAGCATGGGTTGGTAAAGCTTGCGGAAACCAAGCGCGCCGGACTTCGAGCGTTGCTTGAAGAGTTGGATTTGGTGAATCGTCCTTTAACCAGTCAGGATGTGGCAATTCGTTTCGCTCCGAAATTGAATGCTCTTTCTCGTATGGAATCCGGCATTCTTCCCATCGATATATTCTTGTTGGACGATCCTAGCCAGGCCCGTGATATGGTTCGACAAGTTATGAAGAACAACTCCACGCGAGTTCAGCTTCAAGGCGACGCAGAGGCGGAAGCTCAAGAAATACTTAAAGTGTGGCCTCATCAGGACTTCGTGTTTGTGGCATCTAAGAACTTCCATCGTGGGGTGCTGGGCTTGATCGCAACCAAGCTGACGCAAGTTTATAACAAGCCAGCTTTTGTCGGTTCAGTCGGTGATGACGGCATGATCGTCGGCAGTGCCAGACTGCCACAAGGCCAGGAAGCTTGTTTGGTTCAAGCTATGTCTTCGGCACAAGAGCTTTTAAGTCGTTTCGGGGGACATTCGGCGGCGGCCGGGTTTGAGGTGGCAGAGTCCCGTGTTTCTGGCTTTATCGGAAAGCTTGCGGATCACTTCGCGGATCTGCGTGAAAAACCAAAGCCTTTAGAGATTTTTTATGATGTCGAGGCGGGTTTAAGTGAGGTCAGCGAAGGATTGATGAAGTGGTATGACTTCGTGGGTCCTTTCGGCGCAGGCTTTGCGATTCCGTTGATTCATTTTACCAATATTCAGGTTTTATCAAAACGTGAACTTAAGGGTGGTCATCTTCGCTTGAAGATCGCGGATGCGGATGGGGGAACTTCTGCGGAAGCTCTGCTGTTCACGCCGACCCCAAGACAATTGGCTTCTTTGACCGTGGTTCCGGGCTTCTACCATATTTTGGGAGAGCTTCAGTGGAACTATTTTGCGGGACAAAAAACAGTACAGATTCTTATTCGTGATTTAAAGGCAGCGACATGAAAAAGACAAAAAAGGTCGTAGTACTTTTGTCGGCGGGGTTGGACTCGACGGTGAATGTCTACGAGGCTATCAAGCATCATCATGAAGTCGTTTTGGCTTTGACCTTTAATTATGGCCAAAGGGCTGCACAAAAGGAAATTGAATGCTCGGCAAAACTGGCCAAGCATTTGGGGATTCCTCATAAGGTTGTCGAACTGCCGTGGTTTAAGGATTTCAATAAGTCGTCGTTGCTGGTGGAAAGCCAGGAGGTCCCGACAGGTGCCGCTGTTTCAATCGATGATCAGAAAAAATCGGAAGAAACGGCGAAGTCCGTGTGGGTGCCAAACCGCAATGGGATTTTCTTGAACATTGCGGCGGCCTATGCGGAAGCTATGGGGGCAGATGCGGTTATTCCAGGGTTTAATGCTGAAGAAGCTGCGACTTTCCCGGATAATTCCCGTGAATTTTTGGAACAGGCGACCAAGGCTCTTCGTTATTCCACCTCCAATCATGTGACGGTGGGGTGTTATACCGCTCATCTGACAAAGCCTGCGATTGTTCGTCTGGGGCAAGGGTTGAAAGTTCCGTGGGATCTGATTTGGCCTTGCTACTTTTCGGGGGATCAATGGTGTGGGCAGTGTGAATCCTGCCTGCGCTCCAAACGAGCCTTTGCTTCTGCCAATATTGATGTGAAACATCTTTTTAAGGAGCCCTAGTGGAAACCCATTTCATTGAAAAGAAATTTGCTTACGATGGATCTCAGTTGCACTCCTTGTTTGCGTATTTGGACCATGGAGTGCTGGGGCCTTCGATTGTTTCCTGGGTGGGACCGTGTTCGATCCCATTCAGTCACATGGTGGATGGTGAAGATCTGCTGGCCAATGCGGTTATTCAGGGTGATGAAATGCTACATTTTATCATCGAGGTCTTTGATCGCGATTTGTTCTCAGGAGTTTCGTTGCAAAGACTTTTCGCAGCGATTGCGAAAGACTATGTACAGGATCATGGAAAAGGCCTGCTGACCGGAAAAGAACTGCATCGTTCTGGTGATGACATTTATCTGGGAGAGAAAAAACTGAGTATCAGTATTGCCACAAAGTCCCCGGTGTCTGTGATGGTTCACTTCGCCATGAATGTCACTAATAAGGGAACTCCGGTTGAAACTTTGTGTTTCGAGGATCTGCAGCTAGATCCACGCCGAGTGGCGGAAGACCTGATGACTCATTTTAAAAAAGAATTCATCTCCATAGTCACCGCCACCCAAAAAGTCCGACCAGTTCCTTAGTGATGATCGTGGCCTTCGGATTTTTTGCTGCCTTCTTTGAAAGGTTTTAGCGGAAGTTTGTAAACAGCTTCGTTGCCAACGGCTTTTTCTCTTGTCGCTTGGACAATCAAAGTTGTTTTGGCTGGGACTTTGCCGTCTGGGATGCAGTGGAAGTGGTTTCCGTCCATCACGCTGCAAGTGTATTTCACTTCGGCCTTTTTGTTTTTAGCTGTGACTTTGATTTCGGAATTTTGAGCCGTGGGATTCTCGAAGTTCATATCCAAGAGATAAATGTGCGCGCTCTGGTCTTTACCAACTATCAACTCAGTATGAAAAGCCCCTGGCATTTGGATGTGACCACCGTGAGGACCTGGTTTGTCTTCGCCATGGGCCCAGGATAGGGCTGGAAGCATTATTAGTGTTGCCAATAGTTTCATTGCAGACTCCTTACTTAGTCAGTTCATCAAATTTAAGTTTTAAAACAGCCAGTTCTTTCTGGACTTCGATCAGGCGGGTTTTGTTGTCAAAAAGACTGTTGGTGGCGCTGGCCAGATCCGAAGAGTTTTTCACTCCACGGCGATACTCGGACAAAGTCAGGTCATAGTATTTCTGAGTCAGCACCTGACGTTTTTCAAGCAGCTGTTGCAGTTGCAAAAGCTCGGAAGCCTTGTTGCTGAGGCTGTGCACTTGAGTTTGCAGTTGTTGTGCAAGATTGGACTTGGTAAAGGCTTCGGATTTTTCCAGTGAGTTGGCTGCTTTGGATTTATTCCAGGACTCAAAGCCCGAGAAGAATTTCCATGTCATCAAAAGAGAAAGGCGGGATTCATTTCCCTGCAAAGGATCATCATACTGCGGAATGATTCGCCCGTATTGGGCGTTCAAATCCACCGTCGGCAAGAAGTCGGCCACAGCCTGGCGTCGACGCAGACGTGCACCTTCCTCCAAAGAGTTCTGTTTCATAATACTTGGATTGCGGGAAAGGTCTGCCACATTGAAGTCGGACTTGCTCAGGCGCGGGAAAGCTTCTTTTGGCGAAACTGCCACTGGGTCCTGGGAATTGACTAGCGTTTTTAGCTCATCCAAAGAGATCTGCAAATCCGTTTTGTGGGCTTCGATTTCTGCGGAAAGAGTGCTTTCCTCCAGATCCAGTTCGATGGCATCCACATTGGAAGTCAGGCCGGCGTTAATCTTTTTTGCCGCCATGGCCCGCTGATTTTTTAGGAACTGCAATTTTTCCGTATCAAAAGAAATAAACTGGCTGTTCAGCAAGGCTTTGTAATAAGCCTCACCCAGCTCGCGATGCAGGCGGCGAGAAGTGATGTCGTGATCCAGTTCTGCGATAGTGTATTCACCTTGAGAGATCTTGCGATTCTGCCAGTCCTGTCCACCACGGAAGATATTCCAGCTTCCATTGAGGTAGCCAACATAGCCGTCATCATTGTCATGCAAGGTCTTTTCTTTGGCGTAACCTGCGGAGGCGGAAAGCTCTGGCAAAAGAGCTCCCCAGGTGCTTTGGGCCTGAGCTTTTTGTGCTTCCATTTTGGCTTGGCTTGCGCGCAGCTCGTTGTTGCTTTCTGCGAGCTGTTTTTGCAGCTGAGAAAGGCCCGGCGAGGTTTGTGCCACGGCCGAGAAGGAAATCAATAGACTTGCGAAAGCCCAGGACCGGAAAGACATGGGAACTCCTTATTTTTCAACCAAGAATTTGAAGGTGTCTGTTTTGCCTTCGTATTCAGCTTTGATCTCCAGATTCACACGGTGAGAACCTTGCAAGTCCACTTCCGTATTGAAAGTGTTCTCTTCTTTGGTGAATTTCAGAGTTTGTGATTTTCCTTTGGGCGACTTCGCGGTGCCGCTGATTTTAACTTTGGATACATCCAGAGTTTCATCTTCGTGAGCACGCGGGAAAAATTGCACTTTATTTTCAATCGCCAGCATTTCCATATTCATCAGCTTGCCAGCTTTAGGAATACCACCATGCATAGCCTTCAGGTTGCCGGGAACTTGATCGTGACCTTCGTGGGCTAGGGACAAGGATGTAAATAGAGACAGAACCAACGCGGCTGCCAAGGATGTTAGTTTCATAAAAGGACTCCTTCTTTATTGCTTTCTTCAATGGATTTCAAAGCGGACTTCTTACCAAAGTGATAGAAGATCGCCGGTGTGACGTACATGTCAAGCAGGGTGCTGCTTAGCAAACCGCCCACGATTACGATGGCGACAGGATGCAGGATCTCGCGGCCCGGAGCATCCGGTGACATTGCCAAAGGCAAAAGTCCCAGAATCGCGGTCAAGGCGGTCATTAGAACCGGAACCAGGCGCTCCAAAGATCCTCGGATAACCATGGCTTTGGTAAAAGATTCCCCTTCGTGCTTCATCAGGTGCAGATAGTGTGACAGCATCATGATCCCGTTGCGGGAAGCGATACCACACAAGGTGATAAAGGCCACAAGGCTGGCGATACTTAAGGTTCCGCCTGTGAGATAGATGGCAAAGATCCCGCCGATAAAGGCCATCGGGATATTCAGCATGATCTGAATGGAAATGAACGTGGATTTAAAGTGCGCAAACAGAATCAGGAAGATGGTGATAATGGACAGAGCGCCCAACAGAACCATCAATTGCGAAGCCTGCTGTTGGCTTTCAAATTGTCCGCCATAAACCACATAATATCCTGGCGGAAGCTTCACCTTTTCATCGATGTTCTTTTTGATATCGGCCATGATGGCATCCAAAGATCGGTCTGCCGAGTTTGCCTGAACAACAATGCGTCGTTGCGCATTTTCCCTTTGAATGATGTTGGGTCCAGTTGATTCATAGACGTCAGCGACCTTTTCCACAGTGATGCGACTGCCATCAGGCATGATTTTTACCGGCGTCTTTTTGATCAGCTCCAAATCTGTGCGGGACTTGTCATCAAAACGCATAAAGACGTCAACGGTCTTATGGCCCTCAAGAATCTGTCCGACAACTTCACCTTGTAGGGCTTTTTCCAGAAGTTGAGCCAGATCCCCGACGGTGATGCCATAGCGGGACGCTTCTTCACGCATCAAATGGATTTTTACCTGAGGAATCAAAACTTGCTGTTCAACCTGTAAATCCACCAGTCCGGGAACATCTTTGATGGCCTGATAGACTTCAGCGCCTTTAGCTCTCAAGGTTGGTAGCTCCGGTCCAAAAACTTTGATGGCGATCTGGGCGCGCACGCCGGAAAGCAGGTGATCCAGACGATGGGAGATCGGCTGACCAATATTGATGCCGACATCCGGGATCACTTCCAGATTTTTACGAATCTCTTCCAGAACTGCGCCGCGCGGGCGGCCTTCTTCTTTGAAATCCACTTCGATTTCGGAAGTGTTAACGCCTTCAGCATGTTCATCCAGCTCGGCGCGACCCGTGCGGCGGGAGACAGTCATGACTTCCGGAGTTTTCAGGATGATCAGTTCGGCCTGAGATCCAAGTTTGTTGGATTCATCAAGGGAAATGCCGGGCTTGGCAACGACAGTGATCATCGCCGAGCCTTCGTTGAAGTGAGGCAGGAAGTCTCGGCCAAGGATTGCTGATAGGGCCAAGGCAGCCACGAGAAGAAGTGAAGAGAAAATAAGAATTGGCTTTGGACGCTCCAAAGTCTTTTCCAAAAGGCGGGCCTGATGCTTTTTTAAGAAGCGAACAATGGCGCCATCTTTATGTTCAAGCAGCTCCCCTTTGGAAAGGAAGTAGGAACAAAGGGCCGGGGTGACGGTCAAAGAAACCACCATGGAGGCCAACAAAGACACGATATAAGAAATTCCGAGCGGAACAAATAAACGCCCTTCGATACCACTCATGCTGAATAGAGGGACAAAGACCAGCACCACAATCAAAGTGGCAATAACGATTGAGTTACGCACCTCGGAGGAGGCCTCGTAAATGACCACTAAGGAATTGCGAGGATTGGGCAGGGTCTTGTTTTCACGCAAGCGGCGATAGACGTTTTCAACGTCGACAATGGCATCATCCACCAATTCACCAATGGCGATGGCCAAACCACCTAAGGTCATGGTGTTAACAGAAAGACCGAATATTTTAAAGACAATCGCTGTCAGAACAAAGGAAAGCGGAATTGCTGTCATGGTGATGGCGGTGGTTCTGAAGTTCATCAAGAAAAGGAACAGGACCACTAAGACCAGTAAAACACCGTCACGCAAGGCCATCTTTACATTGTCGATGGCGTTTTCAATGAACAGGGATTGTTTGAATAAGTTGGGCTGCAGTTCGACGCCAGCAGGAAGTGAAGCCTGGAACTGCTTCAGGGCTTCGTCAACTTTCTCGGTCAGGTCCAGGGTGCTGGCGCCGGGCTGTTTTTGCACGCTGAGGATAACGCCGGGTTTGCCGTTGATGCTGCCATCACCGCGTTTGGTTTGGGGGCCTTCAACAACTTCCGCAATTTCTTTTACCAGAACCGGGCGGCCCAAATGCATGCCGACGACCGAGTTCATGATTTCTTCTTTTTCTTTAACTCCGCCGATATTGCGGATCAGGAATTCCTGACCTTCCAGATCAATGAAGCCCCCGGTTGAGTTCACGCTGACGTCGGACAAGTTGTGTTCGATTTCATCCATGGTCAGTTGCAGCTTTTGAATCTTTTCTGCAGAAATCAGAATCTGGAATTGGCGAACGCCACCGCCAATGGCGATCACTTGCGAAACACCTGGAATGCTCATAAGACGCGGACGCAGGGTCCAATCGGCCAAGGTTCGCAGTTCCATTCCAGAAACTTTATTGTCTGGAGAACTTAGTCCGACGAATTGAATCTCACCCATGATGGAAGAAATAGGACCCAAAACCGGGGAGAGGTTCTTAGGCAACTTTTCCTTGGCCAGGGCGATCTTTTCCTGAACCATCTGACGGTTGCGGTAGATATCAGTATCCCACGCGAACTCCACATAAATAACACTTAAGCCCACTCCTGAGGAGGATCGGACCCGTTCGACTCCAGGCAGCCCATTGAGCGCGGTTTCTAAGGGGAAGGTCACCAGGGTTTCGACCTCTTCCGGAGCCAGACCATGGGCTTCGGTCATGATGTTAACTGTCGGTCGATTCAAATCAGGGAACACATCGACTGGCAAGTGGACCAGAGCCCAGCCACCATAAGCAATAGCCAGGGCCGCCAAGGCGACCACAATGAGACGATGAGTCAGGGAATACTTAATAATTCTATCCAGCATAAATCCTCTTGCTACGGCGTACTAGGGGGCGGTTTCGGGGTTTGTGACAAAATGAGGAAAAATATTTTTAGGACAACCCCCTTGAAATACATACCCCAGGGGGGGTATATACTGGAATCGAAATCGAGGTGTGTCATGAAAAAAGATTCCCCCCCAGCATCCAGATCACAGTGAACACTTAAAGCGTCTGAATCGCGTTCGTGGTCAGTTGGATGGTGTGCAGAAGATGATTGAAGAACGCCGCTATTGTCCTGATATCGTTTTTCAGATTCGGGCCGCAGCAAAGGCCCTGCAGGCAGTGGAAAATGAGATTATGAAGACTCATGTGCATGGTTGCGTCAAAACGGCTATCAAGTCCCGAGACGAAAAAGAAGTGGCAAAGAAAATCGACGAGATCATGAATCTCGTCAGTAAGTAGTAGGTTGTTATGGAAAAAGAAATTGTTCAGGAATCCACCGAGTTGCAACTTATTGGCATGTCCTGTGTAAACTGCGCCGGTAAAATTGAAAAGAGCCTGAATGCTCTTCCTGGGGTGAAAGCCTCTGTGAACTTTGCTACGGAAAAAGCTCATGTGGACTTCGGTGACAGCCCGTTGAAGATTGAAAATCTGATTAAGACGATTCAAGAGCTGGGGTATCAGGCATTCGAGGTCAATTCAGAAGTGGATACACAAAAAGCCAAAGAGGAAGCGGCAGCGGAGTATCGCAAAGAGCTTCGTCTTTTTGTTATTTCAGTTATTCTGACAGCTCCGTTCATTGTTGAGATGATTGCGATGTTCTCAGGTTATCACGAGATCATGCCGCGCTGGTTGCAGTGGGCTCTGGCGACCCCGGTGCAGTTCTGGATCGGCTGGCGCTTCTATCGTGGATCTTATTTTTCTTTAAAATCCGGAAGCGCTAATATGGATGTCCTGGTCGCATTGGGCACCTCGATGGCTTATGGCCTGAGTGCTGTGATCACATTCCTGAACTGGCATCACCATCACGTTTATTTTGAGGCCAGCACGGCCATCATTACGTTGATTCTTCTGGGGAAGCTGATGGAGAGTCGGGCCAAGGGAAAAACCTCGGAAGCGGTGGAAGGACTTTTGCGTTTGCAACCCAAGCTGGCGTTTGTAGAGCGGGATGGTCAGGTGGTTCAGATCGAAATTTCGGATCTGGTCGCTGGTGATATCGTCATCGTCAAGAGTGGCGAATCCATTCCTGTGGACGGTTTGGTGGTTGAGGGTGTTTCAATGGTGGATGAATCCATGCTCACTGGGGAAAGTCTGCCCGTTCAGAAAATCGTGGATGATCGGGTCTATGCGGCAACATTGAATCAGGATGGAAGTTTGCGAGTTAAAGCCACAGGCGTGGGGGCGAAAACTCAGTTGGCGCAAATCATTAAAATTGTGACAACGGCACAGGGATCGAAAGCTCCAATTCAACGTCTGGCGGATAAAATTTCCGGCATCTTTGTCCCGGTCGTTGTTGTGATCAGTATCCTGACCTTTGTGGGGATCTGGCTGTGGGGCGGAGACCTGACGGCGGCCTTTATATCGTCCGTTTCGGTTCTGGTGATTGCGTGTCCTTGTGCTTTGGGGCTTGCGACGCCGACAGCGGTGGTTGTGGGGATCGGCAAGGGGGCTCAGGCCGGGGTTTTATTCCGTGATGCCAAAGCTTTGGAATTGGCTGAAAAAATTGACATTCTGGTTCTGGATAAGACTGGCACCATCACAGAAGGAAAACCTGTGGTGACTGAGGTTCATGTGACCTCCGGTCAGGACAGAGCCCAAGTTCTGCGCTGGGCCGCCAGTCTCGAAATGGGGTCTTCGCATCCGCTGGCTCATGCCATTGTTGAAGAGGCTAAAAAAGAGAAGCTTGAGTTGGTGACCGTTCAGAACTTCAACAACGTGGTCGGTCAGGGAGTTGAAGGGCGCATTGAAAACCGCAATTTGAAGCTGGGGAAAACCAACTGGGTGGCAGCTCCATTTTCTCTGGATCAAAAACTGCTGACTGAGCTGGAAAGCAAAGGACAGACCTTGATGGCTCTGGCCGATGACGAGCGAGTTCTGGGGTATATTGCGGTTGCGGATCGCATTCGTGAAAGCTCCAAGGCGGCAATTGCCGAAATTCAAAAACGCGGTGTGAAGGTGATGATGTTGACCGGGGATAACGAGGGCACGGCTCGCGAGATCTCCCGTCAGGCTGGAATCACCGATTTTAAGCACAGTGTGAAACCTGCTGACAAGGCCAATGTAATTGTAACTTTGAAGCGTCAGAAAAAGCGTGTGGCGATGGTCGGAGACGGCATCAACGATGCTCCAGCCCTGGCGATGGCGGATGTCAGTTTCTCAATGTCCTCTGGTACTGATATTGCCATTGAGACAGCCGATGTCACACTGATGAAGAATGATCTGATGTCGGTGGCGCATGCGATTGAGTTGTCTCATTTGACGCTTAAAAAGATTCGCCAGAACTTGTTCTTTGCCTTTATCTATAACGTGCTGGGAATTCCGCTGGCATCTTTGGGAATGCTCAATCCGGTGATCGCAGGTGCTGCGATGGCCATGAGCTCGGTGTCTGTGGTTAGTAACTCGTTGTTGTTGAAGCGTAAGAAACTTTAAGAGGATTTATTCTTAATGTAGGCTTCCCGCAGCCACAGGCGGATATGTTTTAAGTAGTAGTCTTTCATGCCGAAGAAGACAAAGTGGTTCAGGTAGTGATCGCCGCCCCCTTTGTCCTTTTCGGTGTAATTCACGGTGCCAATAATTTCCGGTGTTTCCAGCTCTTCTGGGCGCCATAGGATGAATTCCCGGAAGGCCCCGATGCTCATTTGGCGATAATATTTCAATATCAATCCGGCTTCAGAGATTTGGGTTATTTCAACCGGGTTGGCGACCTTAAGTGGATTGTTGTCCTTCTGGTGTGCAATCGCAACCTCAGCTTTGTTACCCAGGTCAGCATGAGTTTTTAAAAGTTTTTTACTGATATAAGTTTTATCCAAAGGAGTGAAGAAGATTTCCTTAACCCAGGAGGATAGGCTTTTTACTTCATCAATCTGCAGACGTTTTTTGCTGATGAAGTACAGCTCTGGGGGCACGGTCATTTCGGTCTGGTGGGCTTTGCAGCGGTCCTTAAGGTATTGCTGCAGTTGTTCCCACTTCTTTTGTTTTTCGATCTCGAACAGCTCATAGTTGGTGAAGATGATGTCAAACTCGACAGGCAGCATCTGACGATTTGGAGTGTCCTTATCTGCAAGGTCCGCCAAGAGTTGTCCATAGTTCGAGTAAGTATAGACCTCGGAGTTGGAAAACCGTTCGCTTAGGAAGGTTTTTTGGTCCAGAGAAAGCGGAACGTCTTCATCCATAATCAGGATGCGTTTTCTTAGATCCGATGACTGTTGGATGGCCTCTGTGGTGTGGCTTTTATTTTGTAAGATATTGCGGCGGATCTGGCTGACTTGCTGATTGTCGGCGCCAAAGAACAGAAATTCGCAAAGATACTGCTCAGGCCCGAGTTCTTTGCAGGAATGGCAATAGGCAAGTAAGGACTTTTTACTGTCTGTGGTGAATGAATCGCTATAGTACTTGGTCAAGGCGCCAATGCGGATGGCGTGATTGTTCACGGTTGTGAATCCGACTTCGGAAATGCTATTCAAACTGACTTCCTTCAGCATTTCGATGGTTGAATTGATCTGCATGGAAGCAACTGCGGTAGAGGTGACCGGATGATGGCCGGTCAGAGCGTACTCCAGGTGCTGTCTAAGAATCAGCTTGTCGAAGGGCTTAAAGATGACGTTGTTAATAATGCGTTCTTCGGCCAGGCTGATATCGAAATCGGGACTGTCAAAGGCGGTCAGAATTAAGGCGGTAGGTTCTTGGGCAGAGCACATTTTCTTGCGCAGGAAGAAGTCGCGGGCACGCTTGATAAGGCCGATATTTTGAATTCCCATGAACTCATTCTTGGCAATAACCAGACGCAGTTCATGAGAACTCGATGGTTCTATCGGTGGGCCAGTGTCTTCTCTATAGGGTTTGCCCCCAGTTGCCAATGCCATGGCCCCTTCTGAGACAGAAATTTTTAACCACTCATGGAATTCGGCCAGGCTGTGAAAAAAGCGAATAGCAAGCTTTGGATCTATATTTTTTAGAGTTTCAAATAGATCTTTCTGGGTGCGTTCATCATCTTCCAGGATATAAATGAACTTCATACTTTTATTATATCCTGAAATGAGCCAAAAAGGGGAAGCAGTTTTTTAAGGTGACCGAAATATAAAATAAACGGCCCCGATCAAGCACAGCCCCGCCCACAGGTAGTCCAGCTTCAAGGATTGTTTCATATAGAGAACGGAGAACCCCGCGAACACCACCATCGTAATGACCTCTTGGATGATTTTCAATTGTGGCAGGGAGTAGTAGTTGGAACCCAAGCGATTGGCTGGAACCTGAAAGACATACTCAAAAAATGCCACCCCCCAGCTGATAAGAATAACCAGCCACAATGCCGAGGACTTCAGTGTTTTTAAGTGCCCGTACCAGGCAAATGTCATGAAAACATTGGAGATAAACAAAAGACCAAGAGGGGCGTAAGCATTATTCATCATGACTGAGACCTCTGATTATAGGCGTGGTTGCAAAGAAGGCTGGCGATACGACGATACTCACTAAGCAGGTCCAAATGAATGGAGCTGGTATTGATTGAGGTATTCAAACCTCTGTTCAGGCGGCTGATGTGGTTTTCGCGTAATGAAATCTCTGTCTTTGCAAGGTCCCGCTTCAGTTGGATGGCAGCTTCGGCCAAATCTCTATTTTGATAGGCATTGATAGCCATGGATGCCACTTTGACAACCTGCTCATGCATCTGACGGATTTCCGTCCAGCCTTCGTCTGAGAACTCAAGCTTCAAGGCGTTCTTCTTGATTGCCAGGGCCAGAATATTGATGTCGATGGCATCGGCGGCGCGCTCAAGATCGCTCAGGAACATAATCATGCTCATGACGTTTTGATGTACGACCGTGGTGGACTTATTGGCATGATCCAGCAGGAACATTTTGGTTTCCCGATACAGGAAGTCCACTTTGTTGTCGCGATCTTTGATGGAGTCAAAGTCTTTGGGGTCATTCGTTTCAAACAGACGAATGGAATCTTTGATCATGCCCAGAACAATGTCGGCAGTTCTCATGATTTCGCGGTTGGCATAAGAAACGGCCAAAGCAGAGCTTTGGTAGTTGTTCATATTCACAAACTCGGTGCCGAACTCCTCGGAAGCCGCTTTTGGGAACATCTTTTCAATCAGTTCTGCCCCTTTGTTGATGAACGGGAAGAAGATGATCGAGGACAGAACATTGAAGATCAGATGAGCATTGGCGATAGAGCGCGCAATGGTCGTGTCGAAGGTCAGCATGAAATCAATAAAGATCTGAGTGAACGGATAGAAGATCACCACGCTGATGGTTTTGTAAAAGAAGTGCGCCCAAGCCACCTGGCGACCGATGTAATTTCCGCCAGCCGCAGCGATCAGGGCTACAGAAGTGGTGCCGATATTGGCGCCATACACCCACAACATCGCATCATAGAAAGTAATCGCTTTTACCATTGCCAAACTCATCGCAAGACCGATGGTCACGGCGCTACTTTGCACGAAGGCACAGAACACGACCGAGATCAGCAATGAGTAACCGGGATTATCACGAACATTTTGGAAGATCTCGGTCATCATCGGATTTTCTGCGAAGTGATGAGATGAAATGGAGATCAGCTTCATTCCGAAGAACAGCAATCCAAAGCCCATGAAGACCAAAGACAGATTTTTGAAGATCGTCTTTTTGGCCTTGAAATAGAATGCAAACGCGATCGCAAAGACCGGCAGCGCGTATTGGGTCAGATCCAAAGAGATCAATTGCACCGTCAAGGTGGTGCCGACCGCCGTACCGATAATTACGCCCATCACCTGGCGCAGATTCACCACGCGGGCAGAACCCAAGCCCACCAGCATCGTGGTGACGGCGCCAGAGCTTTGCATCAGTGTTGTCAAGACCACTCCGGTCAGGATGGCGAGGAATTTACTTTGAGAAAGATGATTTAAAAGACCGGTGATTTTTCCGGCCATGATTTTTTCCAGCGAGGAGGAGGCCATGGTCATTCCGTAAAGGAATAAGGCGACCCCGCTGATCAGAAGTATAAAATATGAATTGCCCGAATCGATCATGCTGCGTATTTCCGTAAGTCGTGTGAGCTGTAGGGGCTCCAAAAGCTCTTACTCTAACAACACTGTCTGAAATTAGGAAGCCCCAATACTGTGCGTGAACCTTCTTAGATTAAAACAATTCTTTAAAAAACTCAAAATGCAGCTATATACTTAAGTCCTACAGAAGGAATACTCATGACCAGAAAGCAGGAGCCCACCCTTGTGGTGGCGGCAGTCATTCAGCGAGACGGAGATCCCGCAGGTCGGATTTTGGTGGTTCGAAGAGGGCCTGATCAGTCCGGGGCGGGTTTTTGGGAGTTTCCAGGGGGAAAGGTCGAGCCGTCAGAGTCACCAGAGCAGGCCTTGATTCGAGAGATCCAGGAAGAACTGTCCCTGTCTATCCGGGTGAAGGAGCTTGTTGGGGAGGAAGACTATGCTTACCCAACCAAGTTGATCCGTTTGCGCGTCTATCGGGCGCTGGTGCGTGGGGATGAAGAGTTACAACTGACAGAACATGATGCCTTCAAGTGGCAGACCCTGGATGAAGTTCAGGTCGAGGAGCTTTCCGCTGCCGATCGGCCTTTTGTGGCCAAACTTCGCGGTCTTCTTTAGGGAAGCAGATAGGATCTTTCCGAGGAGGTAGGGAGGCGACAGAACTCGCGCTCGCCGAACCAGGCATAACGATTTTTTGCGACTATTTTATAAAGGAAGTCACGTAGAGGTCCAGGGATCACCCAAGCCAATGCGAAGAGTTTATAGATTCCACCCAAGTTGGTGAGAATTTTTAAAATAGCAGCAGAACGGTGGTGCAGTTTTCCTGCCTCAAAGTAGATCACTGTATCAAGTTTAGAGCGATCCTCAGGGGGAAGAAGGTCAATAGCAGTGCTCCCTTGGAGTGGGGCAAATAAGAACGTATGCTTTTGGTCGCGAGTGATCACGGCATCGACAAAACCGTTACAAAGATGGCAGACGCCATCAAAAAAGACCACATTTCGCTTTGTGAGCTCTACCTTTTCCATAGCAATTACAGCCTACAGTCCTTATAATAGATTATCAAGCCGAGGAGTCTTGTTCACATGGAAGTATTTCTTTTTCCACTTGTCAACGTGACATTATTCCCAAGAACAACGAAGCCTTTGAATATCTTTGAGCCTCGTTATCTCTCCATGATCAAAGAAGCTGTTGCGACCCAGACACCTGTGGCTGTTGGTTATATTGAAGACCCCTCCAAAGTGGTCCCGGTTCGCCCGGGTGAGAAGGTGCCTTTCGTGCGCGAGGTGGCTGGTTACGGCTATGTCCAAATCATTGAAGAACGACTGAATGGAACTCTTTTGGTCTTTATTCAGGGGCAAGGCAAGTTACGGCTGGGCAAGGTCTTGGATCGGGGTACGCCCTATATGGTGTGTGAGGGACAGATTATTCCTGAAAAGACCGTGCTGGAGCCAGGTCTTCGTTCGGAACTGAATTCTTTGCATAAAATCCTGACTCGTTGGATTCAGACCCATATTCCTGATCCCGCGCAACGGGATATTTTTATGCGAAACCTGACTCACCCAGAGGAAATTGTAGGAAGCTTTGCTTCCTACCTGGTGCGCGATTACGACTTGCAGCAGATGGTTTTAGAGTATGATGACCTTAACGAAAAGGTTCACTTCCTGCATCGCCTGATGGAATCCAACGAACTCACAACTTGAACAGCCTTAGTTTTTGGTGGTGCGGGCGAAATAGACCCACTGTAGCATCACGACCCAGATGCTGTGGGCGAGTGCTAGGTGCACGATCTTCATCCACACTGGGGCGTGCAAAAGCAAAGTTCCAATGCCGAACATAATTCCGAAAATCAGCAGCAGACTCATTTGCAGGGATCGTTTTTGGATGACCTGCAATTCCGCTGTCTGAGCCTTAAGCCAGAAGTAAAGCGCCAGTCCACCTCCGCCAAGTAAAGCCAGTACCGGGTGCAAGCCCCGGATGCGAATCAGAAAGTGCGAATCGCTGGAAAAGTCGGCCATAAAGCCGTCCCACAGATTCTCTGTCGGGAAAAGGGAGTTGGAAAGGGAGGCCCAGGCTCCCGTGATGCCGATGACAACAATGATCCAAGGGAAGAAGCGATAGACTTGCTTGGAAGAAGACGGTTGTTGTGTTTCGGCCTGAGAGAGAGCCGCGACTGCCACCAGAGCGACTGCGCCCGTCAGCATGAAAGAATTCACTTGATGCAGGGCCATCACAAAGGCGCGATAAGGAGTGTCGTTGGTGGTCACCAGTTTAAAAAGAACCAGCTTCGCACCCAGCAGAGCTTCGGTGATGGTGAATATCAATGTTGCCAGAGCGGCTTTGCGGGCGAAGTGTCCGGGTTGATAGATTTTGCGAGCCACCCACCAGAAGTAAATCACAACCAGACCATAGATGCCTGACATCAGGCGATGACCGTATTCAACCCAAGTCTTGCCACGCTCGGCCTCTGGAATCAGGCGTCCATGGCACAGGGGCCAGGTGTCGCCGCAACCATCTCCGGAGTGAGAAATACGCACCCATGCCCCCCAAAGAATGACGAGGACAGTGTATATAAGAAGGCTAAATGCAAATTTCTTGTATTGAGAGCGTGTCATAGGCTTTTGGAATTAACACGGGCCTTGGGATCGGTCAAATCTATAGAGGGGTGGCATTGACTTCAACGGTCTGAAGGGCGTTAAATGAGCTATGTCTGATTCCAAAAGTGCTCATCATCATCATTCCCACAGCCACGGTCATCACCACCATCATTCTCATGGCGCCGTTGTTGGCAGAATGAGTTTTGCCCTGGTATTGAACTTGAGTTTTGCTGTGATCGAGCTGATCGGGGGACTTTGGACGAACAGCGTGGCAATTCTCAGCGACGCCCTTCATGATTTCGGTGATGCCGTGGCGATGTTGCTGGCGATCATTTTAGAGAAAATATCGCACAAGCAGAGTGATGGACATTTCTCTTATGGCTATCGACGTTTTTCCACTTTGGGTGCGGTGATTACCGGAATGATTCTTGTGGTGGGGTCCATCTTTATTTTGATTGAGGCGGTGCCCAGACTCTTTGCACCTCAGCAGCCGCATGCCGACGGCATGATCCTGTTGGCTATTCTGGGTGTGAGTGTGAATGGCTTTGCTGCGTACCGTGTGTCCCAGGGAACTTCGCTGAATGAAAAGATGCTGATGTGGCATATGATCGAGGATGTTCTGGGATGGGTGATGGTTCTGGTTGGGGCCATTGTGATGAAATTCTTCGATGTGCCTCAGCTTGACGCTGGTATGGCGATCGCGCTGGCTTGCTGGATTCTGTACAATGTTGTTCGCAACCTTCGCGAGGCGATGAAGGTGTTTTTGATGGCATCACCCAGTCAAGTCAAGGTTGAGGATGTTGAGGCGGCACTTCTGAAAGTTGAGAAGGTTGAGGGTGTGCATCACGGCCACTTGTGGTCTTTGGATGGGGAACGCCATGTTTTCACCGGACACGTTGTGCTTTCTCCAGATGTGGGGCTTGCTGAGATTGAAAAAATCAAAGTTCAGATCAAAAAGCTGGTGAAAGATTTTGGCATTGTCGAAGCGACTATCGAAACTGAGATTTCCGGATCTCAGTGTGTGGATCCGGAACATCACTAAGTACCCTGGTTTAAATCTGCAAGTAAACTTAATTACTGTCTCATGATGAATCACGTCTCTTTTCGAGCCGTGATTTTTTATTTCTAAAAATGGAACGCTCAGATCGAACAGGCTCTGGGGGTCCTATTTTGTCGTTTCATCTCGAAACGTTGAACATTTCAAATTCAATATGCAGCGTCGGATAACTTAAAAATCCCGGGTATTTGCCGATAAGTAGTCTAGGAAAAAATAAGGAATCATTTATGGTAAATGCGGTACGTAATTCGAAGGGTAATGTCCTTTTGCAAATTCTGGCAGCCACTGCTGTGATGAGTACGTCGTTTTACTTCCTTACTAGCTACGTCATTGGGCAGAAGCAGCAGGTTGTGAAAACCAATAACATGGTAAAGCTTCGCTTTGCTATGAACAGTACATTGGATTATGTGATCTTTGGTGTTCGTCAGAAATATTGCTTCACTGATGATAATCTTCTTCTTAATAGCCCGGTGGATCAATGCAACCTGGCTCACCAGGGAAGCGTTGAACGCCTGATTATGTCGGTAGAGCAGGAAAACTTCATTCGTCAGCTGATTGCCAACGGCACGAAGGTGGGACCTGTTGATAAAAACAATATCCGTCTGCCGCAGATCAATCGCTATGTGCAGGTTAATGCCGTTACCGCCAGCCATCCCCTGTTTCCGGTTCTGAGTTCACTGAAGGATGTGAAAACAGACGGTGCTGTGGTGAAAGTGGATGGTGTTTCGGTAACTTTGAAGCGCGATGACAGTCCATATCTTCCGCGCTCCGGTCGTGAAGTTTATATGCGTATTACTGTGGCCTTAAAAACCGGTCCAAAAGCCACCGAGCCGATCCGAGTCGGGTCGATACCTCTGGTTCTGTCGTCGTCGGTTGTGATCTATCCTCGCGAAGTAGGGTCGTTCGCACTGTTGGTGCCGAATGACCTGCATTTGGATAAGTCCTGGGACTATGGCGTACCGCGAGGAGATGCGGCCCTTCATGTCTTCAGTAATCGTGCTGAACTGTCGGGTAGTCAGGGATTGGTGTTTCAAAGTCCGGTCTTCGTGAATCGCAATATCCATCTGCCCGTGGATGATGCCTCAGAAAAGGCTTCGCCTGATACGATTCGCTACAGTCCTGTGACCTTTGCGGATCGGGTCTATCTGGGCAACGGATGGGTTTACTCGAATAATAAGATGTATTCGCCACGTTCTTCAGGTGGCAATCTGGACCGTTTCTGGTCTGATGCGCGTACCTTCGGCGGATTCCTGAAGGGTATCGAGAACGATGGTGGTTTGGACCTGGGGCTTTCTTATTTTGCAAAGCTTATGACAGGAAATCCTCCGGACCCTAGCTTTATGAAAAAATGTATTGATCGCGGAATCAAGCTTGCGTCGAAAGATATGCTTTATGAATCGGAATTGACAGGTCGTCTGGATTCACAATGGACCAATAACTTTGATTACCGCATGGCTTTGTCGGATGGTAATAAATTTGTTCGACAGGATAATGCTTCCACCATTGAGTATTTTAACTGGGGTAATGGGACCGCAACAGCCGACGCAAAGAAAGCGGATGGTGTTGTGAAAGTGTCTTTGATCTTGGGTAACAGAGCTGTTGAGGGTCAATTGGACAGAGATGGTAAGTTGACTATGAAGGCTCCGGTCGGATCCCAAGAATACTACAATAAATTTATCGCAGCAGTCACTGATACTAAAAAAGTTTATGATCAGGCTTTGAAAGCTTACGATGCGTATCAGTCTGAATTGGATGGCTATCGTGCCGACTTGAAAACAGCAGAAACGGCCTTGGCAGCGGAAGAGAGTAAGCCGATTAAACCGACGAAAGCTCCGGCAAGCACGGAAACCTCGGGTACGGGTACGAGCTCAAGTGGGACGACGGTAGAAAAAACCGTGGATGCGGAAACCTCTGTGACGGATTCTGGATCCGGCTCGGGCTCTTCAACGACTATTAGCTATCAAGACCCGAAAAAGATCGATAGTCTTGAAAAGGAAATCGTAGAGTTGAAGGGGATTATTAAGACCTACAACAATACGACTTTGCCCAATCAGCAAACTAAAATTGATACGGCTTCTTCCGCCTACGATAAAGCCCGTTCTGAAAAGAATGCCTATGAGACCTTGGTGGCGAACCCTCCAACAGTGGTTATCGATGTTGACCCTGTTTATAGTCTGTCGGGGCGTTTGCAGAGTGACCGTTTGAGCCTCAATGTGAAATTCTCCAACGTAAAAAGCCTCATTGATGCTAACGGAAACT
Organism: Bdellovibrio bacteriovorus; assembly: GCF_041888015.1. Classification (GTDB taxonomy): domain Bacteria; phylum Bdellovibrionota; class Bdellovibrionia; order Bdellovibrionales; family Bdellovibrionaceae; genus Bdellovibrio. Next base: position 2,046,741 of record NZ_CP168968.1, on the reverse strand, counting down.
ATGTTGATCCAGTGGTGCGTATCCAGGCTTATGATAATACTTTCTATAACAGTAAGCCGGTGTCGAATGACGGAGGAAACGGGGACCTTGTGCGCTATCTGAACTTTAAGGTAGCCTCCAATCGCACGCAGATTGAGCCTCCGAACCGAGTTTCGAAAACGGCGAATTCATCGGCAGTTCTGGATTTTAAAGAAAGTGATGTTGATTTCGATTCTCTGGATGAACAGTGTGAAAGCGCTCGTAACTCCCAGCCATCTCAGTCTTTCGGAAGTGCAGGTTGGGACGTGAGTTTTGCAGCGGGAACTCGCAGTTCCTGGAACTTTGCTGGTTTGTCCTCATCAAAATTGGGTACTGACCCTATTCTGAACGAGATCGTTTTCGATAACGCCAACAGAAGCAATGCTGTCTTTAATGTTCGCTCTATCGTGGGTAAGTGTACGATCAAGGCGAATTCCAGCTTTGTGACTGGGTTCTATACTTGTGATGAGTTGATAATTGAAGCCCGTAACTCGCCATTGAGAATTATCGGGACCTTTATCGTCGGCAGTATGAAAATACATCCTACCGCTTTGAAGTCCGGTATCGTCTGGAGTGCGATCTATCATCCACAGGCAACGCGCGAACTTCGTGCTGCCAACATTCTTAAATCGTTCTCAGGCAAGAACTGTAATGATGAAAGTGCAGAGCCCATCTGGCATCCGATTCCATCGGTGCAGGAGGTTGCTGACCGTCGGGGTTGCAATACCATCAGTTTGCGGGCGAAAGCCGACCCGTTCCAGTGGACGTCCGTGGATCCTGATTGTGGTTTGATGCCGAATGCTTCAAATACAACCTGTAAGCGCCGTTTGGTCCGCTTCTTCGTTGTTGAGCAGTCGCGGGAGGCAGGTCTATGAGAAAAATGACAGGAGTGATCACGAACAATCGAGGTCAGACGTTGGTTGAAGCCCTGGTAGGGTTTGGGCTGATTGTCATCGTCGGCTTTGCTTTCACCAGTGGTATGGTGTCGTTGCGAAATACCACGCGAAGTACCATCGAGTTGTCCTCCACGGATAAGCAGATTAATGATATTGCCGAGAATATCAAATCTGGGGTCGAGAACTATCAGGTCAATTTTGACTATAAAGAAGGAGCTTCCTCGGCGCTGGCGCCAGAGTCTTTACCGATGGCTTGGGACAACGGGATCTCAGTTCCGAAGGAAGAGTGTGATGCTTGTGCCGGGAGATACGGTTTTACGATTCAGCCTTATGAAAACTATCGTGGTTTGTATAAGGTGACTTTGCGGATGACTCATACCTCATGGAAAGAAAAGAACGAAGCTTTCCGTGACTATATTTTCGTGGTGAGTGCAAAATGATTAAATTTAATAACAATCGCGGTGTGACCGCCATAGAAATGATGATCGGGGTCGGGCTGGTGGCCATGTTGACAACCATTATGGTTTCGACTCAGCTCTTTGTAACCAAGGATCAGTTGAAGCTGAAGGATCAACTTGAAGATTCCATCGACACCAACTTGGCGGAGCGAATCCTGTTTATGGATTTCAACGGCATTGATCCTTCTTACAATAACCTGACCTTGCGGGACGATAATAAGCTTCTATTCTTTGACTACTATCCGGATCTTCCTGCGAACAGTGTACCCGGAAAGTTGGATAGAAATATTCAACTTGGTTTAGGGGCGGGCAGTACGCGTAAGGAAATGGTGGTGCTGGTCCAGGATTTAAAGGCAGGCCCTCTTGCCAATTATGATCCGGTGGCAGCTTATGAGGTTGGAAAAGCGCCGGATGACTTTAATACCCCGGCAACTTTGCAGTTCCAGGGGCTGAATAGAAATCGTTGGGTCTCTAATTTGTACCAAGCATCGAATCCTGAGTTCTGGACAAATGGTCGAATGTTGATGCTGGACACGCCAGCACGCTTGCGTCCAGTAGATGCATCCGGAGCTGTGGATATGAAGGTAGCACCTCGCAGCCCGGTCTATGTCGGGCTGATTAATGGCGATGCCGTTGTGAACGATTCGACTATTCGCGAGATGATTGATATGCGCAATCCGCAGACAAATGTTTTGATGGATAGTGTGGATACGTTCTTGCGACGTGCACCTTCTATTGGTGGTGGGCAGGCTATTGTTCGTCTGCGCCCGGTGCGCATGATCCGCTATTACGTAGAGCCGCAGAAAGACGAGACTCTTACAGGAACGCCATCATTTTTATACAAGCAAACCTATGAAGGTGGACGCTGGTCCCCGCCAATGTTGTTGGCGGATCGAGTGGAGTCTTTACAGTTAAAGCGCGATTCGGTTCTAAAGCGCATGATTTATTTCAAAGTTAATAAGGCGAAGAAAAAAGAAAACCAGGGACAGCAGACCGCAGGTCTGTAGTCCGGGGAGTGAGGGGGGATTATGAGGTACGTAAATTTCTGGGGGATTCTGGCAATCTCTGCGCTAAGTTTATCTGTGCAGGCAGCTGATAAAGATTTCCCCATGGCCGTGAACAGCGTGAGCTCCGGTGATACTGTGACTTCCGCACCAGCATCCGGGATGGTGACACGTTCGGGGAAGACCTCGACTGTTGTCAAAATCAATAACTCTTGCTTCGGGACCAATCTGCGCGGGGTGGGGAATCCGTTGGCGGCCAGTGCTATTGTGAATGCAAATCTGGTTGTGGCTATCGGTGGCAAAGACTATCCAATCTCGGTCAGCTACCCGGCGCTGGTGGTTCGCCCTGAAGGAATGGCGATGTCCGGTAAGATTCAAGAGATCGCTGCGTCTAACTATTCCATTCCCAACGGCGGTAAGGCTGCGATCTTCGGTAACTCCGTGATCCTGAATACTCCGATTCCGACAGGAGTGACGGTCGATGCGGCAGGGAATATCACTATTCCTCCGAACGAAGATGTTTATTTGAAAAGCTACAGCTTCAGTCAGACAGTTCAGAGCTGCAATGGCGGCGCTGTTTACGGTGGCTATGGCTATTCTTCTTATACCCCGACATATCCTTGTGGTGACTACATGGGTAAATCCGGGCCTGTCTCGGCTTCATTTGGCGGGATCTCAGTGTCCTCGGACAAATCCAATGTGGAAATTAATATCGCTTTCCCAGGTGAAACCGGGTTCTGCGGTGGTTATTGGTCTCCACTGATGGTGTTCTTCGACGATGGACGTCCAGAGTTTAAAAACACCAGCAATTTCCCTTTGAATCCGTTTGGCAAAACACATTGGCCGGATGCGGGTTCCCCAGGTTGGTTCGTGGCTCTGGATCGCGATAAGTCGGGCCTGATCGACAAGAAGGATGAACTCTTCGGTGACAATGCTCATGCCCAGAATGGTTTTGAGGTCTTGAAAAAGATGGATACCAACCGTGATGGGGTGATTGATCACCGTGATAAGGACTTCAAAAAGCTGGTGATCTGGAACGACAAAAACGGTGACGGTATTTCCCAGAAAGAAGAAGTTGAAAAGCTTCATAAGCGCATCGTTAAGATCTCTTTGAAATACAAAGAGAACATTGTGACGCCGCTGGGACCTCACGCGGAAGGTCGTGAAACTGCTGATTTCTGGTTTAAGGAAAAAGGCAAAATTAAAAAAGGTCAGATCGTGGATATCTGGCTGGCGCCCGTGGAAATGCGCCTCAGCCAGAAGTAGGAATCACTTTAGAAGTTCCTGAATCTGTTTTTCCAAAGCCTGTGTGTCCTTGGCATCAAACCCCCGATGCATGGCCACAGGCTTTAGTTTTTTGTCAAAGACGTACAAGGTGGGAAGTGCCTTCACCTGAAAATCTCCGACTGCCGACTTATCCTGATCAAAGAAAAGTGGAAATTGAATCGGCATGCTTTTTAGAAATGCATCCCGTTCCGCGATGTCATCGTCTTCGTTGATTCCAATAACCACCAGCCCCTTATCTTTGTATTTCTCGTAAAGCTTGTTGTAGTGGGGCAGGGCTTCTTTGCACGGGCTGCACCAGGATGCCCAGAAGTCCACCAGAACAACTTTTCCTTGCAGATCCTTGATGCCTGAAAGGCTGTGGGTGTTCAGTTTAACTGCAGGCAGTTTTTTAAATTCAATAGCAGGCACAGCGTTCTTAGCAAAAACCGGAATGCCGCCCAGAAGTAAAGAAACAGTCAGGATGAATGTTTTCATAAAGCTATGATATCCTCTCAGTGTATTTCAGTAACAGATCACGTCCGCGAATTTTGGCCCGTAAAACGGACAGAAAGATAAAGACCCCGCCGGTTTTTCGATCCAGAAAAATCATCTCTCGTGGAGGAGATCTGAAGTGGAAACCGCGGATAATCTGGAAGACTTTTTTGGAAAGTCTTTGTGGCAAAGTCGTGTTCTTCCAGTCATACGTGCCATCAACATCAATCTGGCCGGCGCTGTTGCGCGGATCAGAATACTCGATAAAAGGCTCGACAGTTTCAAAGCAGAACTCTTCAAAAAGTTTTTTCAGTTCCGGATCATCGTTGTCGCGAATAAAGCGCAGGTCGTGCGCAGCCTGCAGGAAAAGATCGCGATCATTTAGCAGGGACCCTTTCACCATACGACGGTAAGGAGTCAGGAAAGCCAGGTCATAAGCGCGTGTGGCTCCAAAATCAAAAAGAACCAGTTGGTCCCGACCTTGAGGATCAATGCGAATACGATAGTTCCCCGCGTGAGGGTCGGTTTGAACGACACCCCATTCAAAAACCTCCTTGAAATAGAGATCCAGAAAGTTCAACGCCAGCCGATTGCGGCGCTCCTGGGGCAGACTTTGAATTAACGTATCATCGGCGCGCAGGCCGCGCTCAAAGGAGGTCGCCAGGATTTTGGGGCCCGAGAACTCGCGCAGAACTTTAGGGACCACATAACGGGAGTCACCCGCCAAGCGTTCATGGAACTGCTCGGTCAGTTGTGCTTCCAGCTCATAGTCGGTTTCCTGAACCAGCATTTCGCGAACTTCCGCAAAGATCGGGTCCATGTTGAAGTCTTTAGGGAGAAGCTTCAATGTGCTCAGCAACGTACGAATCGCCCGCAAATCACTGTCGATGGCCCGATCCACATTGGGATACTGGATTTTCAGAACAATGCTTTCGCCAGTCGCTTTGATACGGGCCCGGTGGACTTGCCCCATCGAGGCTGAAGCCAAGGCCTCTTTCTCGATTTCCAAAAGCTCTCTTTTTTCGGGTGGAAGATTCTTAATCAGACTCGGTTCAATAGCCTCCCATGAAAGAGGCGGCGAGTCGTGTTGCAGCGACTTCAAAAGCTGATTGGCTTCTGGCGGAAGAAAGTGCTCTCCATACATGGAAAGCATCTGGCCGGCCTTCATCAGGCTGCCTTTAAGTTCGCCCAGTTCTGAGCTGATGTTCAGGGCTTGATTTTGCAGAAGCTGCTTCCAGGTTTCTTCTTTGCTCTCTTTGTTTTTTAGGGCAGTTGTAACACCATGTTGCGCAATAGAGGCCCCGGCCTGAAGCGTGAGTTTCGCCAAGGAAAGACTGCGGGAAAAAACAGAGGACTTGATCTTGTCGATCTGTTTATTTTGTTTTTTGGCAGACTTTTTGTCGTCCATAGGTTGCTAATTTACCTTAAGTCTCTGAAATGTTAAACTTTTATTGTTATGTCAAAAATCACATTGTTTTGGTTCCGCAGGGATCTTCGTCTTGATGATAATGCAGGTCTCTATCATGCCCTTAAAGAGCATCAAGACGTGCTCCCCCTCTTTATATTCGACACAGAGATTCTGAGTAAGCTCGAAGACACCACTGACGCTCGTGTGACCTTTATTTATGACACTGTGTCCGAACTGAAGGAACAGTTACAGAAGAAATCTTCGGATTTGTTGGTGCGCCATGGGAATCCTTTGGAGGTCTTGCAGGAGCTGGCCGATCGCTTTTCCGTGCAGGCCATCTACACGAACCACGATTATGAGCCTGTCGCCCGAAAACGAGATGAGAAAATCGCGACCTGGGCCCGACGGCAGAAGATTGATTTTAGAACCTTCAAGGATCAAACCCTGTTTGAAAAGGACGAGATTCTTACGGACAGCGGGAAGCCCTATACCGTCTTTACGCCCTATAAAAACAAAGTTTTAAAACACTTGAATGGATTTTACCTGAAGTCCTATCCCAACGATCTGTACGAAAGCAGCTATCTGAAAGTTCGCAAGGGCGAGCCGATGTTGAAATTGCAAGAGCTGGGATTTGTTAGAAGCAAGCTGGAGTTTCCTGCTCTGGATCTTTCCACCAAAATGCTGAAGTCTTATGCCAAAGAACGGGACTTTCCTGCGAACGGCAAAGGAACTTCCCACTTGGGATTGCATTTGCGTTTTGGGACAGTCAGTGTGCGAGAACTGGCTCGGGAAGGAATGAAATATTCCGAAGTCTGGTTGAGCGAACTTATTTGGCGCGACTTCTTTATGCAGATCTTATGGCATTATCCACAAGTTGAAACTCAAAGCTTCCGTCCGGAATACGATAAAATTGCCTGGCGTCGAGCGCCCAAGGATTTTCAGCGCTGGTGCGAGGGAAATACCGGATACCCCTTGGTGGATGCGGGCATGCGAGAATTGAATGCCACTGGTTATATGCACAATCGAGTGCGAATGGTGGTGGCCAGCTTTCTGTGTAAGCACCTGCTGATTCACTGGCGGGAAGGTGAAAGGTATTTTGCCAAAAAACTTTTGGATTATGATCTGGCCGCGAATAATGGCAACTGGCAATGGGCTGCGGGCTCAGGCTGTGATGCAGCTCCTTACTTCCGTATTTTCAATCCATCAGCCCAGCTGGACAAGTTTGATCCAAAAGGGGAGTATGTGAAGAAGTGGGTTCCAGAGTGGGAAACTGATGAATATCCGGAACCGATGGTGGATCACAACGAAGCCCGGGGGCGTTGCCTGCAGGCGTTCACGAAAGTTTTAAAAAAATAGGGGACGACATGCGCATTCTGATAACCGGAGCCACGGGTTTGATTGGACGAGAGATTGGAAAAGTTCTTGCGGAAAAAGGGCATGACCTTTTTGTAGTCAGTCGCAATGAAAAGAAAGCCAAAGAATTATTGCCATTCCCATGTCAGGTTATCGAGGGGGACCTGAGTCATTCTCCTTTGATGGACTCTCGTCTTGAAAACATTGAGGCGGCAATAAATCTGATGGGTGAGCCTATTGCCGGCAGTCGCTGGACGGAAGAGAAAAAGAAAAAGATTTATGACTCACGAGTGACCGCCACTAAAAACCTGGTGCAGTCTTTACCAAAAAACCTGAAGGTGTTGGTGTCGGGTTCGGCGATTGGTTTTTACGGCAATAGCGGAGCCGAGGTGCTGACTGAAGACGGAGTTGCCGGGCAGGATTTCCTGGCCAAGCTTTGTAAAGAGTGGGAAGCTGCGGCGGCCAGGGCCCCAGGGCGCACGGTCTTCGTTCGGACCGGCGTGGTTCTCGCTCGCCAGGGTGGAGCCTTGGATCAGATGCTTTTCCCGTTCCGCAGTGGGGTGGGAGGAGTTCTTGGCAATGGTGAACAGTGGATGAGCTGGATTCACCTCAAAGACATTGTAGGTTTGTTTCTTTTGGCTCTGGAAAATCCTCAGGCTCATGGGCCGATGAATGGGGTGGCGCCGTTTCCGGTGACCAATCGTGAATTCTCAGAATCCCTGGCTTATGCTGTCGGGTCTCGTTTGGGACCGGCAATTCCGATGTTCGCATTGAATCTGCTTTTTGGAGAGTTGGCTCAGGTGCTGGTGACATCCAATCGAGGTTGTGCAGATAAATCCCGGGAGTGGGGGTATAAGTTTCACTATGACGAGCTGAAAGAGGCGTTAGGTGAAATTTGCGCGCCCTTTAAACAGGGCGAGGAAGTTTTTGTTGCCGAGCAGTTTGTGTCAGTCCCTCCAGAAAAGCTTTTCCCGTTTTTTAAAGAAGCGCACAATCTTGAAAAGATCACGCCTCCTACCTTGAATTTTGAAATTGAAAATATGTCGACGCCGGAGATCGGCCAAGGAACCAGGATTGACTATCGCCTGAAGATCCATGGTGTGCCTGCCAAGTGGAAGACGGAAATTGATGAGTGGCAACCGCCATTCAAGTTCGTGGACAATCAACTCAAAGGTCCCTATCGACTATGGCATCACACGCATGAATTCCGTCCGTTTTGTGGGGGAACTCTTTTAGTGGATCGAGTGCGCTATCGTATGCCGATGGGGTATCTGGGGTGGCTGATGGCCAGTCATTTTGTCCGAAAAGACGTGGAAAATATCTTTGCGTTTCGTCGTAAATTTATCGCTTCAGAAAGCTTTCACAGTCACATCTGATTTCGTCGAAATTTTACTGGCGGTTGCGCAGTTCACGCAGATAGCGGAACTGCTCTTCGTCCTGCGCCATCAGAAATGGGTTTGTAGATATTTCAGTCGACAAGACCAATGGCACACTGGGCCGTTGTTGGCTTCGTTTAGTGCGAAGATCGCTGGCGTATTGATCCAGGGCCTCGGCATTGCCAAGAAGGGGCGTGTTGTCTTCTGAAGAAAGGATGCGGCAAAACTGGAGGTTGCGCTCGGTGTATTCGTGGGTGCAGAAAACTAAGCTCTCTGGCGGCAGATTCTTGATTCGTTGCAGGCTGGTATAGGCTTGGGCAAAGCTGCCTTCGAACAGTCGCCCGCATCCCAATCCGAACAGGACATCGCCAGAGAAAAGCCACTGGTGCTGGGGCTCCCAATAAGCAACATGCCCCAGAGTATGACCGGGCAGCTCCATGATTTGAAAAGAAAACGGCGCAAGGTGGATAGAATCGGCTTCTTGCACATAGTGATCCGCAAAGGGAATTTGAGTCTTGTTTTTTAAAGGCGCATAAACCGGGCACGAGAAGCGTGCTTTCAGCTCCTGAACTCCGCCAATGTGATCTGGGTGATGATGAGTCAGAAGAATGCCTTTAAGTTTCAGGTCGTGCGAAGTCAGAAAGTCTATGGCGGCAGAACTTTCTCCCGGGTCAACAACAAGGGCCGAGCTTGAGGCTCTGTCCACCAAAACAAAGACATAGTTATCCTCAAAGATGGGAAGAAGTTCGACATATTGGTTTTTATTCATAGATATCCCCCTGTCAGGGACAGTGTCCCAGCTTCGAAGGCCTGCGACAAGACCAAGGTGTGTTTTGAGTTCCTGCATAACTGGTCTTGGGGGCCAGCGCAAAATCTTATATCATAGACGTTTATATGAAGATTAAAGTTGAGTTGGACGGACGGGATTTTATTGAAGTGCAATGCCAGGGGGATGACCCTCAGGCGCCCGGTGCCGTTGAGAAAGTTTCAATCATGGGTTGCTCGCAGTTTATGGATATGATGCAGACGATGAGAAAGCATTTCGGTGCTGATCTGAAAAAGTGGCCGCTGCCAGAAGCGCAGGATCACTCCAGTTTGCTATTGCGGGAAATGATTTTGAAGCTGCGTGGGGAATGGGTTTTTCCTTATGGCGAAGAAGAGCTTTGTCATTGTCGTTCTGTGGCGGCACACACTGTGGACCAGGCGATTATCGCCGGGGCTCACACTACGGATGTGGTCAGTCGTCAGACGAATGCCAGCACCAATTGCGGCACTTGTCGTCCGGAAGTGCAAAAGATCATCGATTTCCGTCTAGGTAAAAAAACAGCTTAAAACTTATTCATCCTTCTTGGGTGGGGGAGCTTTGCCGGTCAGATCCTCGACAATTTTCTCGGGGAAGGTGCCGGTCTTTAGGTAATGCTCCAGCAGGGGGCCTAATTTCCTGCGGCAGGACCCACCACAGGGGCCTACCCCTGCGGAAGTGGTATCGAAAATATCATTCAGAGTGGTCGCGCCATCACGGATGGCCTGCTCAATGGTCTCACGACTGACATTGTTGCATCGGCAAATGATTTCGGTTTTCTTTTTGGCGCCCATGAATCAATTGTAATGCCCCGCATCTGAAAAAGGTACCCGAGATCCCTAGTATTGCTAAGCGTCATAGATACATTGAAAAGAGCCCAAGAATCCGGTACAACATGTGTCCTTCTAACACTGGAGCTGAAATGGCTAATGGTACTCTTGATAAACTTCCTATGACTATCCGCGGAAAAGCTTTGCTTGATGCTGAGCTTAAGAAGTTGTTGTTGGAGGAAAGGCCTTCTGTGATCTTGGCCATTGAGGAAGCTCGTGCTCAAGGGGATATCTCTGAGAATGCAGAATACGAAGCTGCTAAAGAGCGTCAGGCGATGATCGAAGGTCGTATTGCTGAAATTCAGGGCAAACTTGCCGGCGCTGACGTTATCGACACCTCTGCGATCAAAGCAGATCGCATCGTATTTGGTGCTTTCGTAAAGATCGTTGATACTGAAACTGAGGAAGAGTTCGCGTACCAAATCGTAGGCGTGGATGAAGCAGATGTTAAAAAAGGCATGATCTCCATTCTGTCTCCGTTGGCGCGCGCGCTGATCGGCAAAAAAGACAGCGACTCTGTAACCGTACAAAGCCCGAAGGGCGATAAAGAATTCGAAGTCATCTCTTTCGAATATAAGTAATCTCTTGTCGGTCCATGTCCTTCCTGTGAGAATGAGACATGGACTCGCGCAGACGTTTATCCGATCGACATCTTATTGCTGAACAGCCGGGAATGACCATTCTGTTGATTGGTTTAATCATGGCTTTTTTTCTTGGGTACACCACCAAATCCCTGCTGTCGCCTTCGCGAATCGCCGCACGCATCGAAAAAGCAGCCAGCCATATTCACAAAGACGTCAAAGTCAGTTTTTCCTCCGCTCAACTTAGCTTAAACAACGGCATCCTGCCACGTTTTGCAGTGATCATTTCCAACGTAAAAATGGAAGCGACAGAAGCATGCTGGGGTTCGCCCGTGATGGAAATTGACGAGCTTCGCCTTCCTCTTTCGATCATGAGTCTGTTGCGCGGAGGGGCTCCTGTGCGCACGATTGAAGCCAACACCATGGCATTGACTCTGCGTTCGGACCCCACTCATTGTTCTCCGGAAGAGTCTGAACAAGTAAAGGCGGTTCCGACTTCGCGTCCTGCAGTGACGTTGTCTCCGTCAGAGCAAAGTAATAAATATCGCAATGACATTCGCGGTGTGTTCATTCGCACTTTGCGCATTTCTTCTGAAAAACATCCTCAATATTCCACCGAACTGATGAACTTCGCGGTGAAGGTGAAGTCTTTTGAACCTAAGGTTATCGAGGTCACTGCCAAAAGCCATCTGCTGAAAGATCGTCAGGTTGGAGACTATTTGTCTCATGCAAACCTGTATCTGCAGTACAAGGAATCTCCAGATGCGACCGTGCAGGCGCACTTTTTCGGGAATTGGCGTGAGGGGCACTACAGTGTGATTGCCAATTATAATTTGGGTGATCAACTGCTGGCGATGGAAACCGACCTGAAACATATTCCTCTCAGTCAGATTCTGGCTATTTTGCAGAAGTATGATCTGGCTTCCAAGGAGCTCAACGGCCGCCAGGTGTGGCTGTCCACCAAGGCCCGTTTCTCAGCACCGCTGGATGAGATACGTACTTCCCCTTTGGAAGTGCGTGATTTGAAAATGGAAGGGGATTTGGGGGAAATGTATGTTGAAAGAATCAACATCTCCTCTTTAGAGCCTCTGAAATACGACCCTATCCGCATCGATGTAAAAAAACTCGATGTTGAAAAACTAATGGTGTTGCTGAATCGCCCGAAGGAAACCGGGATCTTGGGAAATCTGGGGACTTTCTCTGGGCGGGCCGAAATAATTTCGGATCAAAAAATGCGCATGACGGGCGAGCATACGGGGCTGGAGTTTGTATTTTCAAACAAAGGTCAGCGTGAGCTTCAGGTGATTGAAACCATGACTGGCGACGTGAATCTGGAAAAGGATTTATGGACTTTCCAAATCAAGCGAGTGGAACCCAGAGGCGGTGTCTTCGTTGGCGATGTGCGCTTCCGTGCGGACAGGGATTTTAAAGAACTGGAAGTGAAGTCCCATATTGATGAACTGTCTTTGGCATTGCCCGTACAAAAGCTGATGACCCATGGTGGAAGTATTGGCCTGCTTAGTATGGATGGGGATTTGCGTTTGAAAGAGGGCAAGGTTCAGCTTTTGAAAGGTCTTGTTCGTTTGCATTCTATGGATGTGGAAGGGGTCAGTTTTGGAAAGACCAAAGCCAACTTCGACTGGGTCCGTGATGAGGTGGTGTTGAACACCCAAATTCAATCCATGAAAGTGAGTCCGCTCTCTCCGACAGCGCAGGTCTTAAAACAGGTGACGCTGAACTCGTGGTGGAAATCCGGAGATCTGTCTTTGCAGTCTGTCAGTGGTGTTATGCAGTCTGATAACTTCCAGCATCTTTCATGGAAGCACTTCCATGGGCAGGTTGGTAAAACCGGCCGCCTGATGACTGATGGGGCCTGGGATGACAACGCTCAGTTGAAGGGCGCTGTGACAGTGAAAGATGGCAGAATTCAGCGTCGCTGGCAGATACAGGGAAGTCGTGAACAGCCTGTGTTCGTGGAAGAAAAATGACAGCACTGATCCTGAGCGCGCTCTTCTTGGTGGGGCTTGTTTATCGCCATAAAACCTGGAAGGCCTTGCCGTGGCCTCAGACCGCTTTGCGACCGCCGCCTCTGCAGGCACATCGCGGCTATTGGAAAGCGGGAGCACAGGAAAACACTTTGGCTGCCTTTGAGTCAGCAAAAGCTCGCGGGTTTGAAATGTTTGAACTTGATGTGCGTCTTTCGGTTGAAGGAATTCCCGTGGTGTTCCACGATGCGGATCTGCAGCGTTTGGGCGGGCAGCACAAAGATCTTGTGGCTCGTACTACAGTGGAAAATCTCAAGGCCTGGGCTCAGGTTTGTACTCTGGAAGAGGTTCTTACTTCGCCGGATGTCCCACGCTTTATCAATATCGAAATCAAATCCAATCGGATCTGGAATGGGACTTTGGAGAAATCAGTGGCAGCATTGATTCGCAAACACGCTTGCGAATCCCGCGTGATTTTGTCCAGCTTTAATCCTTTGTCGGTGTGGCGGATGGGACAGTTGCTTCCCTCAGTGCCACGAGCTTTATTGGCGACCCAAGAGGATGAGCCTGAAAATAAGATCTACCTTCGTCAGATGTGGTTGGCGCCCTACATCGGCGTTCATGCACTCCATCTGGATCAAAGCTATGTAAAGCCCGAGGAGGTTCAGCACTGGAAAAAGCGTCAGGTGCCAGTCGCGCTGTGGACGGTGAATGATCCTGTTCAGGCGCGAGATTATCTCCAAGCCGGAGCATTCAGTATTATTTCTGACTCTGTGGCAAAAGTAGATTCATAATTCTAAAAAACACCAAAGCCTTCATGGTTCTAAGTAAAAGCTTAGCTCCGTGAAGGCTTCAAAGACGAACGTCAAAACTCAATTAAGAATTATGTGTTTCGTTTTGTTTTTGTGTCTGACCCACGTTTTGTTTATTTTGGTGGGACACTTGCTGGTTGTCGTGGATGTCTTTGGCATCAACGTCGATCTCGTTCAAACCTTGTTTGAACCCGCGGATGGCTTTACCCATAGATTGGCCTAATTGAGGCAAACGACTTGGGCCGAAAAAGATCAAAAAGATAACAGCAAGAAGAAGAATGTGTGTAAGGCTAAACTCACCCATGGGGGTCCTCCCGAATGTCTTAAAGTGTACACTTTTTAGACCTGTCTGGGAGGAAAATCAACGCCTGTCTAGAGTTATTCTACCGGCATTTCGATAATTTCCACCTGGTCGGCATCGGAGGCCTCTTTTTCCAAGGCATCAGAGCTTTCCTCAGTACCTACCGCAACAACCTTAGTTCCTTCTGAGATGGTTTGAACCGGCATTGCGTCGTCAGAGGCTACAGGCGCCTTGGCAGGAAGCTGTTTGGCGATCCCTTTGGTAGCAACAGGGGCCTTTTGAACCTTTGCTGTAGGAGCAGTGCGGGCCTTTTTGGAAGCTCCAGAACCCATCTTTTTAAGCTCATGGTCGTATTTGGCCTTTAGGTCAGAGAGCTCCTTTTGATAATTTTTTCGGATTTCATCCACCTGACTATTACGAGCTTCTGTGATGCAGGAGGAGTACGTCTGCAAAGCGGCCTCTTTGGCTTGAGCGCGGCAAGTCAGCTCCGCAGAAGTTTGCGGCAAGGCAGAAAGTGAGAAGAAGACTGTAGCGAAGAAAGATAATATCGTTTTCATATCAACCCCATTTAACAGACTCACATATAACAAGATCTGTGCCGTCCCGGAGTGCCCTCTAATAGGGTTTGGCCTGGGGGGCCTTGTGTTTTTTACAGCCTTGAACAGCCTTTTGTCGGCTCCCTTAGTTGGGATAAACGGCAAATTACATAGTGGGGGATGGTCAGCAACAGGAGTAAATTGAAGGTAAAGGGTGCCACTGTGATGAATTCAAGAGTGATGCTTTTATGCCTTTTGTGTTGCTGCACCGATCTTCGAGCAGAGCCATTGAGTGTAAGTTCTGAGGCGAATCGGGTGCCTGTGCCCTGGGCGGTTACCGACTGGGAGCCATTTTATATTCTGAAGGGCCCCAATACTCAGAGGGGGCGCATGGATCGCCTGAAAAAAGCCTTGGAGGAACGCATGGTGCGCTATCAGTTCACGGATCTGTATGCGGATATGCCGCGCACCCTGGAACTGTGGAAGCAAAAGAGAAATGTCTGCTCGGGAGCCGCTTTAAAAACTCCCGAGAGAGAATCGTGGGCTTACTTCACAGCCTTTTCATATCAGGTGCCTCATCGTTATATGGTGGTGACCGCACATTCTGACTTTATAATGGGGCTTCCGCAGGAGCCATCTCTGAAGACTTTGTTGAATCAAAAAAAATGGAAAGGCGTTTTCGTTCGGGATCGTTCTTATGGAGAGGAAATCGATCAGATACTGAAACAGGCGGAGAAGAGGACCCCGGTCTTCATAAAAAACACCAGTGAGGGGTATATGGCTTTGCTTCAGATGATTGCAAAAGGTCGTTATGATTATACCATCGAATATGAATCTGTAGTCCGGGCTTTTAATGAAAAGAACTACCCTGCTAAACCATTGTTGATCAAAGGCATGAAAGAGTCGTCATCAGCGGTGGTCTTTTATCTGGCTTGCACTAAAAATGAATGGGGCCGGAATGTGGTTCTAAAGGCCGATCAGGTTTTACAGAGTCTGGCTGGAACCAAGGAATATCAAAGTGCGGTGGAGTCGTGGCTGGATGGTGAGACCTTGAAAAACAGCCGAAAAATTCTAGATGAATTTTATCAGAAAAGAGCCAAGGGACCGTGGACTACGGTCCCTGAAAAAGCTTCTAGCGGCGAATTGCCTTCGGATCAATAGCATCCTGCAAGCCGTCCCCAAGATAGTTGAAGCTGACTGTGGTCAGGAAGATCAACAAGCCGGGCAGAATTGCCAGGAACGGAGCCTGATAAATTAGCTCTTGGGCATTGTTCAGCATATTCCCCCAGCTTGGTGTTGGAGGCATGATGCCCAGGCCCAGGAAGCTCAAGGCAGCTTCAAACAAAATAGATTCACCCACACCCAGTGTAATGGCCACTAGCATCGGTGCAATTACGTTCGGGAACATATGGCGCACAATGATGGTGCTGTCTTTGGCGCCTAAAGTGCGCGCCGCCAAAACGAACTCGCGTTCACGAATGGACAAGATACTTCCGCGTACCAGACGAGCCACTGACATCCACGAGAACAAGCACAAGATGATAATCATCTTAAAGATACTTTCATTGGATGTGCTGATGATCGCTTTCAGCCAAGGAATCTTGGACATATCAATTGCCGCAATGACAATCAGAACTGGAATGTGAGGCAGGGATAACAAAGCATCCGTCACACGCATTAGAACTGTATCTACAAGGCCGCCATAGAAGCCCGCGATACTGCCAATCAAAAGGCCGATCAATGCCGAAGCAATTGCCACAAGGACACCAACACCCATGGAAACACGGGTTCCATAGACCAGACGGATGAAAACATCGCGTCCCAGTTCATCGGTGCCGAATAGATGGAAGGTCTCAAAGGATTTAAACAACGAGATCAGTCCGGCGGCTTCCTTTAAAGACAAAGATTGCAAAGCAGAGATAGCTTCCGTGGTTTCTTTGGCGCCCAACTCATAGATTGCGTCGGCTTCAGCAACAGCCACGATCTCTTTTGTCACTAGAGCTTTTTGAACAGCATCAGCGGCTTCAGGATTTTCGGTGATGAATCTTTCAATCTCAGTTTCGCGAACGTCCTGCCCCACCTGAGCCGTGGTGAGCGGAGCCAGATAGCGATTCCCCACGTTTTGCGCATCCGGATCAATGTCCGTGATGCTTTGGATGGTCCCTGCGAAAATGGCGATCAACATAAATATAGTGATGATCACAGCACCTGTTACCGCCAGCTTATGATCCATAAACTGAGTCAGGACCATTTTCCACATCGGTTGAGCTTTTTCCAGCTCTGCACGATCTTTGGAGGACAGTTGATTGGTTTCGATTTCAACTTCGTTCATTGTCATTTCGCTCATATGCAACAGATCCTATTGGTAAGAGATGCGTGGATCCGCAAAACCGTAAAGAATATCTGCAACCAGGTTCATTAGCAGAACCATACTTACAGAGATTACAAATGAAATCATCGCCACATTGTAGTCATTGCCGATGATGGAATCATAAACCAGCTTTCCAACGCCTTGGTAAGCAAAGACAGTTTCAGTCAGGATGGCTCCCGAGAATAAACCAGAGAAGCTCAATGCCAGAATGGTAATCAGAGGAATCAATGCATTCCGGAAACCGTGCTGCCAGATCACCGTGGAGCGGGAAAGACCTTTGGCGCGCGCCGTACGGATAAAGTCATTGCGCATGGCCTCGAGCATGGTGGAGCGGGTGTAACGGGAGAATCGGCCGATCTGCTGGATCGACAAGCTCAACACCGGAAGAATCAGATAGATGGAGCGGTCTTTAAGGTCCGCCCAGAAACCCATGTTTTCAGCGCCAATGGTTTGAGTTCCTCCTGCGGGCAGAAGAGGGAACTTTACGGCAAAGAGAATAATCAAAACAATCGCCAGCCAGAACGAAGGAATGGAGATCCCCCCGAACGAGAACAGATTCACCACATAGTCAGTTCGACTGCCGGGCTTGAGTGCCGACAGGACCCCCAGTGGGACAGCAATGGCGATAGAAAGAATCAAAGAAATAGCAGAAAGTAGGAAAGTATTCCAAAGACGAGGACCCATCAGTTCCTGAACTGGAACACGATAGGTACGGCTGTAGCCCAGATCTCCCTGAAGAATGGAGCCCATCCAGCTTGCATAACGCTTGTAAACGGGTTGATCCAGTCCATATAGGGACTTCAAACGGGCTACGTCCTCAGCCGTGATCTTGGGGTTGGAGGCCACCATCATGTCCACCGGATCACCGGGCATTAAGCTCATCAAATAGAAACACACGTAGGATAGGATCACTATCACAGCAAGTGTCTGCAAAATGCGGCGGGTGATAAATGTCGTCATAACAGGGTCCTCCAGGAATCCAGGATCTAGTTCAAATTCCAGTCTTCGATATTGTTAGTTTCGTAGAACTGGTGGCCAGCCATTTTGTAATTCTTAAGATTTTTAGGAGTTACAGAAATGTCTGAGCGGTAGTAAAGAGGCAATACCGGTACTTCCGCAGTGTAAAGCTTCAGGATTTCGTGAACCAGGTCCGCACGTTTTTTTGCGTTGAACTCCAGATCCAAAGCCTCCAGGTTTTTATCAACAGTGGCGTTTGTCCAGCCATGATAATTCTGTCCAGACCAGCCGTTGCTGTTGTTTGGGATAGCCTTGGAATAAACTGTAGAACGCGGACTGTTTTCCGGAGAAGAAACCCAGGCAAACAAAGCCAAGCCGTCGAATTTTCTCTTAGACATAGTGTCGCCGAAGAAAACACGTGCCGGTTCATTCTTGATTAGAACTTCGATACCAGCTTGTTTCCATTGGTTTTGCAGGTAAACCTGAACCAACTCACGAGTTTTGTTACCCGCAGTTGTTTGGAAAACCACGGAAAGCTTCTTGCCGTCTTTATAACGGTAGCCATCTTTACCCATTGTCCAGCCAGCAGCATCCAAGAGTTTTCCTGCTTCACGTTTGGAATAACGGTAAACAGTGATGATTTTTGGATCCGCCGTGAACCAAGGATCTTTTGGGGATACGTTGTGCAAAGCCACTTGTTGTTTGTTTTCAAACAAGGCTTTTACCAGGTCTTCGCGGTTGATGGAATACAACAACGCTTTACGAACGTTTACATCCTTCAGGATGGGGTTGTCCAAACGAAGATCAATGTGCTCGTAAGTCACAGACGGCACAAAGTGGGTGTCGAAAGCCAGTTTTTCAGCTTTGGCTTTTTTATCGAACGCCAAGGCTTGATCCAGGTCCAGACCCAAAGTGGAAATCATGTCAATCGTGCCAGAACGCAGATTGGCTTCCATGGTGCCGGTGTTCGGGATCAACTTAACAATCACTTTTTTGATATTAGGTTGTTTGCCGTAAAAATTTGGATTTGGTGCAAATGTCACGTGAGAACCCAATTTTACGTCGCTGATCACATAAGGACCATTGTAAAGACCTGGGTTGGTCGGGTTACGAACGTAGTTGGAGTTCTTCTCGTAGCCTTCTTTTTGTTTGGAGTACTTGTCAAAGACAGGTTTTTCCAAATGAGTTGGAACCGGGAAGAATTGCGCCAGAGTGAAGAAATCCCATTTGGCTTTTTCGTATTTGAAAGTGCACTTCTTTGGATTTTTAGGATCGATGTCGATCTTTTCCACTTGAGTCCACTGTTCTTTCTCACCCACGCTCACAGTCGGGCTGGTTGCGATAGTGTGAGATGTGATGAAGTCCTGGCAGATAACTGGTTTGCCATCGCCCCATTTAGCGCTCTCGATGATCTCCCAGTTAGCAACAATCTTCTTCTTGCCGCCTTCTTCGATGATCTTCGCAGTGCCTTTTTCCAAAGACGGGATTTCTTTGGCAAGTTGAGTGACCCATTTGCCTTCTGGAGTCAAAACCACCAGAGAACGGCCCACCATGCGGTACATGTAAGCAGAAGCCGACATGGACATAATTAAAGGATTCATTGTTTCGAATTCTTGAGAAATACCGATTTTAAGTTCGGCATTCGTCGGTGCTGCAACGGCCTGAATGCTGAGGCCTAAACCCGCAACCAGACACAGTCCTTTGGCAAATTTCTTCAACATTACTTTCTCCTTGTTGATTAAAAACAAAACCTAAACCTGCGGGGCTTTTTCCAGCCAGCAGGATTTTTTATGAGTTCCAGTGCCTTCCAGAACCGGCGTTTTCTGTGAACAGATGTCCATTTTATAAGGACAACGCGGATGGAAGGTGCAGCCGGAAGGAGGATTGATCGGGCTTGGAACTTCGCCCCCCAATGACTTCTTCATTTTCTTTTTACCCTGACCCACGCGCGGGATGGCGCCGATCAAAGCCTGAGTGTAGGGATGTTGCGGATTCTTGAACAGCTCGTCACGGCTGGCGATCTCAACGATCTTTCCCAAATACATAACGGCAATACGATCACAGGTGTGCTCAATCACGGAAAGGTCGTGAGAAATGAAGACGTAAGTCAGTTTCAATTTTTCCTGAAGGTCTTTTAACAGATTCAGAATCTGAGCCTGGATGGAAACGTCCAGGGCGCTCACGGGCTCGTCGCAGATAATCAGTTCTGGGTTCAGGGCAATCGCACGTGCGATACTGATGCGCTGACGTTGACCGCCAGAAAATTCATGCGGGTAACGATTCACGTGAGCTTTGCGTAACCCAACCAGCTCGATCAGCTCAAGCACGCGCTGATCGCGTTCAGCAGCGCTTCCGGAGTTATGAATGTCCATAGGTTGGCGGATAATCTGGCCCACGGTCATGCGCGGATCTAAAGACGCATAGGGGTCCTGGAAGATCATCTGCATGTTTTTGCGTTTTTTACGCAGCTCTTCGCCTTTGAGTTTCAGGAAGTCCTGGCCATCAAAGTTGATGTCCCCTGCGGTGGGCTCGTAAAGACGAATCAAAGTGCGACCCAGTGTGGATTTTCCACAGCCGGATTCGCCGACAAGACCCAGCGTTTCTCCTTTATGTACCACTAAAGACACATCATCAACGGCCTTGACGCTGGCCACTTCGCGCAGCAAAAGCCCTTTTTTAATTGGGAAATGCTTCTTAATATTTTTGGCTTCAAGAATGATATTATCCATCGTCTGAATTCCCAATATTAAAGAGGATTAAAGCAAGCCACTTTGTGACCTGGTCTGATTTCAATCAAAGGCGGTTTGGTGCCGGCACATTCGCTCTTCACGCGAGAGCAGCGATTCACGAACGGGCATCCTTTGGGAAGTTCAAACGGAGCTGGAACGCTGCCTTCAATTGTCGTCAGACGTTGAACACGTTCGCCAAACTTAGGGCGGGACGCGATCAGGGCCGCGGTGTAAGGATGACTTGGGTTCAGGAACAATTCAGACGTGTCAGCCTGTTCACAGGTTTGACCACCGTACATCACCATTACGCGGTCTGAGATCTCAGAGATCACGCCCAGATCGTGGGTGATGAATTGAACTGTCATGTTGAGCTTTTCCTGCAGATTTTGGATGAGCTCCAAAATCTGAGCCTGGATCGTTACGTCCAAAGCTGTTGTTGGTTCGTCCGCAATCAAGAAAGTGGGGTCGCAAGAAAGGGCCATGGCAATCATGGCTCTTTGTCTCATCCCCCCAGAAAGTTGGTGAGGGTATGAGGTGTAGCGCTCTTCCGGGGATGGGATGCCGACCAAGCGAAGCATTTCGATGGCGCGTTCTTTGGATTCCTTTGGGCCGCACTTTTTGTGCTTCATGATCTGCTCGTCCATCTGGAAGCCGATGGTCAAAACAGGATTCAGGGCCGTCATGGGTTCCTGGAAGATCATGGCCATTTCGCCGCCACGAACTTCCGCCATGTCTGTCTCAGAAATTTTCAGGATATCACGGCCGTTCAAAAGAACCTGCCCCCCGGTCACGCGTCCCGGATGTTCAATCAAACGCATCAGGGAATAAGATGTGACAGATTTGCCACAGCCGGATTCGCCCACGATACCCAAAGTCTGTCCTTTGAAGATATCGTAGCTGACATTATTCACCGCACGGACCGGGCCGGCCTTGGTGCTGAAAGTAGTTTCGAGGTTTTTTACTTCAAGTAATGGTTGAATTGACACTGCTTAAGTCCTCTTAAAGAAAGCGTCTTGCTTCTAGTTCTTCGATGGCAGACAAGGCGCCTTTACGCAAGGCTTTGCCTAGTACGCCAGTCAGTTTGTCGCTCAGGCTTTCGTGATGTTCAAATTTTACTTTAACCACCTGGTGTTTTTCAGACAGGGTCAAAAGGTAGTCGTCGCTGGTGCGGATTTCATCCACCAGGCCTTTACCCAAAGCTTGCTCGCCATACCAGTATTCGCCAGTGGCAACTTCAGGCAGGTTCAATTGGGGACGGAAGCGACCGACAAAGCTTTTAAATAGTGTGTGCGTGTCTTCAAGCTGTTGTTTGAATTTTTCTTCACCTTTTTCAGTGACTTCACCCAAAAGGCTGACAGTTCTCTTGAATTCACCAGCAGTATATTCCTTGTAGTCCACATCGTGCTTTTTCAGCAGGCGGTGAAGGTTAGGAAGTTGAGCGACAACCCCGATAGAGCCCACGATGGCAAACGGAGCGCACAGGATTTTGTTGGCAGTCACGGACATCAGGTAACCACCACTGGCAGCTACTTTATCCACGCAAACTGTCAAAGGAATGTTCTTTTCGCGAATACGCAGTAACTGAGACGCCGCCAGACCGTAGCCATGAACCACGCCGCCGGGACTTTCCACGCGGACAACGACTTCATCCTGAGGTGTAGCCAAAGTCAAAACGGCAGTGACTTCCTCGCGCAGGTTTTCAACAGCGGAAGCCTTCACATCGCCTTCGAAGTCGATCACAAAGATTTTTTTGTCACCATCGCTGGTTTTGGATTCAAGGGCTTTGCGTTCTTCCTTCAACTTTTTCTTAAGCTCTTTACGTTCGGATTTGGTGACCGTGTGAGCTTTTAACATGTGGCGGAAGTTTTTATAGCGCTTGTGCAGAAGCTCGATCTGGATTTCAGATTTGTGGCTGGCTTTGGCGGCAAGCAAAGCAATCACCAGAATCACCGCCAGGATGGCGAATAGAATCAGAAATGTCTGTGCTGCGAAAACCCCGATGCTCTGCAATGCGTCCATAGTACTCCTTAGAGACAAAGGTGTACGTTATTCATGATTTAGCCAAAGGTCGAGCATCTTTTTTGTTTGCTCAAAAAAAGCGGGGACCCTGATAGACTGGCGGCTGGAATGAACTCTTCAGCTCGTCAGACCTTTCTTTTGGTTTTACTCCTTTTAAGCTCCACCGCCTATGGTGAGGGTGTTGAAGAGACGCGTCTTAAAGGTTTTGCTCAGCATCAAAATTCTCAGGATCGCTTTGAAAAAGCCCGTCAGCAGGGAGAAAGAGCGTATTTGGAGGAGGAAGAGCAATGGGAAAATCAAAAAGACCGTGCTTTGAACGAATATAAGAAAACGAAAACGGCAGAGAAAATGTCGGAAGAGGGCCCTGAAGCTAAGGCTGATGCGGTTGCTAAGGAAAAGTTCGATGACGCTTATGAACAGGAGCGTCTTAAATATATAGAGAAAAAAAACAAACAAGAGGTTGTCACCCGCGGAGGAAATCTTCCTACGGAGGCTCAGGAGTTGGGTCTTTTGGAGGATCGCCCTCGCTACGATTACCGCAAGCGTGCGATGTATGGGGCCAAGCCTAAATACGGAAAATCCAGTCCCGGCAGTTCCAGTTCTTCGGGTTCGTCATCACCATCTTATGGTGGGGGATCTTCTTTCCCGCCACCACCGACCTTTGATGATTTCGGGGGGGATGGCGGCTATGTTCCTGCACCTAACGTCGATGATTTTGGTGGCGATATTCCACCGCCACCGCCTCCTCCACCATTTAGTGATGACTTTGGCGGCGGCTTTGGAGGAGACGGGGATTTCCCACCGCCACCACCTCCTCCGCCATTTGAGGGCGGAACGGACTTTTAGTTTTCTTTAAGAAGTTCTTCGGTGCTTAGGCCGGAGTGCTGCTTAATACCTCTCATCAGATACCAGAAGATTCCCAGCAGAAAGATCATGGATGGAACCATGATGATGGCCATAGACCAGGTGGTCATTTTTGCGATCTGTTCATTCAGGACGGTGGATTGAACATCCGCTGTCAATGTCGGATCAATTTCAGTGAAAATCTGGCGGGCCAGAACGAAGTTGCAGATGGCGCTGAATACGAATGACAGCGACAGCCAAATTGTGGCCTTTTTCATGTGGTCATGGAATTCTTTTTGTTTGCCGTTTTCTTTCAGGCGTTCTTCCAGCAGATCCACTTTCATCAAAGCCGGATTCAGGAACAGAGTTTCAATGAAGGGTTTTTTCGTAAAGGCGGAGCCCACCACAAATAGCCCCACCAACGCAGGGAAGGCGGCTTCCTTGACAGCGAACCAGAAACCACTCAAGCCCAGCAACGCCAAGCCTCCAGTTAAAAGAACATTGAGAAGTCCCAGGGCTGAAAAGGCGTTGAATTTCTTTCTTTTGATCAGATCGTAAGCGCCATATCCCAAGGGGAAAGCCAGAGCCAGAATCAGGGCCCAGAATGGGCCAATGAATTTGCTTAATTTATTTAAAATCAAGACAGGCAGTACGATGTTGAAAATGATATTTAAAAGGCCGTTCTCTTTAGGTGGTTCCTGTTTTGACATGCATAGCATCCTTGTCGGCTTCTGATAAAAAGGCAAGTCGGCGCTGCGCACAAAGAAGCGTTGCTCTTCATTCAAGGAGCAGGGACAATTTCTAAATGCCTTTGATTTTAATATATCTTTCTACTGCGATCAGCTTTCTTGTCAGTGCCTTGTATGCGGTGGGGAGTTGGTCCTACCGGCGCTCCTATCTGCACCGGTTGGTTTTTGTTATCG
The DNA here is from genome assembly GCF_041888015.1 of Bdellovibrio bacteriovorus. Taxonomy (GTDB): domain Bacteria; phylum Bdellovibrionota; class Bdellovibrionia; order Bdellovibrionales; family Bdellovibrionaceae; genus Bdellovibrio. Next base: position 2,022,781 of record NZ_CP168968.1, on the reverse strand, counting down.
AGGCGGGTTATGCCCTGTGGGCATTTTCTTTGATCAGCATTATGGCTGTCGATGACATGCAGTTTAAGATGTTTATGACGCATTTACGGACGCTGGTTCTGCCGTTGATGTTCCCGGCTTGGGTCTTGCTTGCCGCCGCTTTGTTCTTGCCGGACCTTTCCGCAAGACTTCGTCGCTTCTGGCATTGGATATTCCTGTTCCCCGTCGTTGTTATTGTTGTCAATGCGGCAGCTATGATGGGTGTTCCGGGATTGGCCCCGTTATTTTACAGTGACTTTCATGAGATCCCGAACCTGGGCGGACTGGTAGGGTTCAGTCGAGGGCCTGTGATTCGCGCCACCTTTGTGTACAGTGCCCTGTGCGTGATCATGGCTTTTGCCATCAGTGTCTATGCGGCCATTGTTCTGCGTGGTTCTCGTCGCAAGTACGCCACAGCACTGGTGGCGGTAAGTTTGTGGCCGGTGATTTTGGAAATCGGTATCCTTATGACCTCGTCGGATCTTCCGTGGCGTCAGTTGAAGGTGATGGGCTTATGGCCTTTTATCATCGGCATTCACTATGCAGCCAGTCGGGTCGATGTTTTTGAAATCACGTCTTTGGCACAGCAAAGAGTGTTCGAAGGCCTGCCGGGCCCGGTTGTGATTCTGAACACGCGCAATGAATATTGGGGTGGGAACACGGCGGCAGAAAAAGTCCTGGGTTTGCAAAGACGGTGGCGTGGGCGTCCGGCACAAGATATTCCAGTCTTGGCGGAAATTTTGGCTGGTAACGGAAAGTATCAGGTCGAAGGTTTTAACTATCAGGTTTTAAAACACACCCTGGACTCTCAGCATGGTGAAAACCGCGCGCAGATTCTTCAGCTCAATGATGTGACTGAGTTGGAGGAAAGCAATAAAGTTCTGCGTGACTTGAATGAAGAAATTCTGAGAATGCACCGCTTTAATAAGCGAGTTCAAACGGTGCTGGCGCATGATCTGACCGGAGCGCTGGTAGGGACGCAGATGCTGCTTAAAGATGTTGTCCGGCAGATGCCCGGAACAGAGTCTGAAAGATCCCAGTCGCCCTTGGGGAAGGTTCATGAGGCCCACGGGGTTTCGCTGGAACTTTTGCGAAATATTCTGACTTGGAGCCATGAAGAGGAAAATAAGGGCGGGTTGGAATTGAGTGCTCGTATCAAAGCCGTTGTTCGCCATCTTGTGCCGCAGACGTTGCAGCGAAATGTGGATCTGGGAGTTCAGCTACCAGAGCAGGAGGTTTGGCTTTGGGGAACAGCGCTTGTGGTGGATGCGATCATCCGCAATCTACTGTCCAATGCAATTAAGTTTAGTCCGGAAGGCGCGCAGGTTTTAATAGCCGCCCGAACGGAAGGGGCCTTTGCTGTTTTGATGATTCAGGATGAGGGGGCGGGAATATCTTCGGATCTGCTGGCGCGGCTTCTGGATTCCAATAAGTCTATTTCCTCGGCAGATGGTTTTGGCGTGGGCTTGAAGTTCACACGGGACTTCGTGCAGCAAATGGATGGCATATTGAGTTTTGAAGCCAATACTCCTGCCGGAACCCGGGTCGTGGTCAAGTTGCCATTGTTGGTGCGTACATAAATGGGGGTGGGCTCTCAATAGAAAAATCAAGGGACTCTTTCAGAATACGCAAAAGTTCCGGGTCCATTTGGTGCAAAATATCCTGGCAGGTCTGCTCGGTCAGTTCCGTCAGGTTTTGCTGACTTTCCTGTAAAGATATTTCCGCAAGTATAGCATCCACGCTGTCGGATTCCATCTCCACGCGGGCCTGTAAAAGACCTGAAAGTTCTTTCGTGATCAGTCTTTCGCAGCGATAAAAACGCGCCCGGCTGGAGGCTTTGATTCGCAAGGCAACGATTTGGTCTTCGTTGAGGGATTGAATGTTTTGCTGAACCACGCCGTGAATTTTTTTAAATCCTTCCTCTGCCACAGCAAGGATTTGTTTCATACTTTCCCGCATTTCCGGAGAAACTCCGGTGGCCGTGATGATAAAACGGCCTTGAAAATTCACAATGCGGTTCATGGTTTGTATTTGTGTGTAGAGCAGATTTTTATGCAGCAGCGCGCTTTTTAGACATTCTTTGGGATTGGGAACCTGAATATCATCGGAACTATAGCACTGCGATTTGATCAGGGCAGAGTTTTGCTTGATTAAAGCTGTCAGGGCCTCGGACCGCGCGATCAGTGTCGTAAACACGGCCTCTTCTTTTTTGTATTCTGCCAGAATCATTTCGGAAGTGGTTTTTTCAATGGCCGTGATCTCGGTGATCAGTTTGGCGGTTTCCAGAGCATAGGTTTTTGAAATCAAGGCAGCACTCATGCCCTGAGCCATCACGCCCAACTGCACAAGGGCCCCAATGGCAGGTCCCACAGCGGGAATCAAAGTTACGGCGTTGGCAACGGCTTGAGAAAAGGCCTGGTAACGCTGACTTTCGGATGCGGCCTCGTCGTACTGTTTCACGTTGTCCACCAGATTAACGACTGCTAGTACCGTGGAAACACTTCCGGAAAGATCCTGCGCCAGTATTTTTCCGGCATACTCTTCCAGCTCTTTGATGACGGCGGAGCGGACATAGCTTTCCAGATACTGTTTGGTCATGGCCTCCAGGACAGATTGCAGAACTGAGTTTTCTGCGGCCGAGGCCTGAGCGGAAATAAGCAGGGCCATCAGCCCTGCAAAAAGTTTTTTCATTTGATACTCACAGAAAAAATATTGGCTTTGGAAAGCACATTCAGGTGTCCCTGTCCTGTGACAGTTCCGACATCCAGACTCAAATTTGGAGCCAACGCACGGCCACCGGGAATTTTGGCTCCTTGAAGGGTGATTTTATTTTCCCCCTCCAGCCAGAAATTTTTTGCAACGATTTCGATACGATTGTGTTCCCGCTCGGATCGCGTCGGAATAAATTCCAAATTCGCAGAGTCCAAAATGATCACATTGGCAGTGATGTTCATAGTGAGGTGTGAAAGCTGATGGCGACCGCAGACTTTAAGAATATCCACTTTGAGATCGGCGGGAAGCTGTTCGATATCGGTGCTTTCATTGCAACCCACTGAAACAAAGTCTTCGTTGGGGCTGAGTGAGTGAAGACGGGAAGGGGAATTGAACAGCAACAAGTGTTTGCCCAGCTCAGATTCTTTTTCAAACTCGACAGAGATCTGTGCGGGAAGTTGCAGTGGTTTTTGTTCCTGCTCTGTGTACAGAATCGTCACGAGGCCCGAGAACCCCATGTGCGTTCCGGAGTGGGATTTTTTGATGTCGTCGATTTCTTCAGGCGTCGGGCCACAAGCGGCCAGGGTCAGACAGAAAAGGGAAATAAGATATTTGTTCATGGAAAGCTCCTTTGTGATGTCCGGGCCTTATTGCAAGGCCCGGACACAAAGGAGGAGTTTGTAGTGTGTGGTTAAAACTTAATAAATACAGATATTTAGATAAAAGACCAAGGGCGGCGGAGTGTCCTCAGTCTTGGAATTCGGACAGGATTTTAGAATCCCGGCGTCTTGCCACCCATGAATTTGTCATAGGCTTGGATATAGTCCCGGGACAGGGGGCCGATATGGGCTGTGATCCAATGATGATCAAAGCTTTGATTGGAAATGGCATTGGCGAAAGTTTCCAGCACTTCCTGGTAAACGATTTCGCACAAGTCCCCTTGGGATTCGTCTTGAATCAGCGCTTCCATTTCTGCCATCAGCAGATCCCAGCGGGTTTGCTCGGGATGCCTCATCAGAATGCTCAGCGCATAGTACACCCACAGCCGCTCTGGCATGTCGCTTTGGTCTTGCACGGCTTTGTCCATCAAAAGCTGCAGAGGCTCCTGGCCTTTTTTCATGCGGGATAGAATCAGTTCGACCCATTCTTTATCAGTTTTCATAAATGGCCCTCCAGAGCATCGCGAAGTTCCAGAATCATATTTTCAACCGCCGCCCGATCACTCGCTGCGGCCTCGGGATTATTCTTCAGCCATTTTTCAAAATGGACAAGGCTGTTTTGTCCTTTTTGGGTGTGGTATCGCCCTTTGACGGGAAGATTTTCAATGCGTTCCACACGAATGGCCGCAGCGGTGCTGCCATTGCCAACGGTGGAGGCATCTTTCCAATAGCGTTCATTCACAAATGATCGTAGTTCGGGATCTTTGATCGCCGGGCGTTCCATTGATTTTCTAAGGTCACGAATGTAGCGATCATAGGCCGCGCGACTTTGCGGAACATTGCGCTCGATATGATGAACCACCGCTTCGGTCTTCGCAACCGCGCGCACGAAATCCAGATTTTTAATTTTGTTAAAGATCTTAAGGCCTTTTCCAATTTTGGATCCAAAACCGAAACTCAAGGCGCCCATCACCGCAAAGGTGCGGTCAAAGCTATCCAGGCCTTCCCCGGTCACTAGATTTTTTCCAGTGAAGGCCTCGTACACGTCGCGCAAGGGACCCGTGATCGGATCCAGGCCGATGGCCAGATCAGCAAAGACTTCCGAATACTTTCTGAAAGCTTCCGCCGATTCAGTATCTCCTAGAGTGGACGCTTGATCGGACTGACGAACCAGGCGAAGACCCCAGTCCCGGGATTCACGGCGGGCAGGATCACTGGTGCGCACAGAGCGCAAGACAGCCTCAATGTTTTGCAGTTCACGTACCAAAGCCGGATCTGGTGAAGAGTACTGAAAGCCCGTCGGCGGCAGAGCATTTTCTGACAGTGACTTTTGAAAATCCCCAAGGGCCAGTTCAAACTTGGTCTGAGATTGGGCCAACGAACTGCGGATCGCCTCATAGTTTTTATAGGTCTCTTCCTGATTGGCTGAAATCTCCTGAGTCAGTCTTGTCATTTCCGCTTCAAATTCCGGAGTGAAGATCAGGCCTTTATAGATGGCCTGAGCAATGCCGGTCTGAATAGCTGATCCCATGGCGCTATCATGCGCACTGCCGCCACCACCGGAATGACGGTGCGGCTCGTCCTTACCAACTGTTTGAACAGGAGTGGCATCATCGCCGGGAACGACCATTTCAGGAGGGGCGCTGCGATTGACATTGCTCCAGCGAGTTTTACCGTTGTCATCTTTCCCCTGGTAGATGGCGGTGTAATAGCGACCGGCATCATAGAGATAATACATTTTTTGAAATTCATAAGTGTCTGCGGCACCCCCGGGAATGGTGAATGTCATCTGCAGGGGGGTGTCGACGACCTCTGCGATATCAATCACAGTGTAAGGGGCCACATGCGCAGCAAAACTTTGCAACGGAATGGCTAAGGACAAGAAGAAGCAGATCAGGCGTTTCATGGCAAAGTTCCTAGTTTTTGTTCCAGCAGTTGCAGATCCAAATCCACAGTTTCAATTTGCAGTTGGATGTTTCTAATCATCGTTTCCAGGCCGGACTGCAGATCCAGAGCAGTGAAGAGCAGGTGCTCTGTCTCTTCGACACTCAGTTGCTCTGTCGAGATGTGTATTTGGGCGTCTTTAAGCAGAGCCTCCCAGTCAGCGGCGAAGTCGGGGTTTTGAGTGCGGCGAATTTCTATTTCTGCAGCCAGGTCTTCTTTGGATACGATGCCTTGGAAAAGCTCCTGCACCAGTGTCACGGTTTCATGGAAAGAGGCGTTTTTGTTTTGAACCAATTGCTGTTGTTCCACTAGAAAGGACCGGAATTCCAGTTGTCGGGATTTTTCAGTTTGCAGGAACTGCTTGCGCAGCTCCTGACGGTTTTTTTCCAGTTGTTGCTTGAATTCGACTTTTTTCTTTTCGTATTCCAGCTTTTTAACGGCGATGCGGCCTTCAATGTCCGGCAGCATCGTCCCAAAAGAGTAGGCATTGGAAAAGAATAAAATGCCGCGTTCAAAATCCCCAATGGCGTGAGCCATATTTGTAAAAAGGATAGTTAGCAGAAATACGCTCACGGTTTTCATTAGTATTGCTCCTGCTCGTAAGCCTGACGGGCGGCTTGGGCGTCAGCAGCGGCATCCACAAAAGACAGTTGTAAAGTTTGAAACTCTTTATGCAGGCTCTCGATTTGCGCAACCACGGTTTTTGCCATATCGGCCAGAACATCAAGCTCAACGATACGCAGGAATTCCGCCATCAATTGCGCATGACTGCGCTGGGTTGTTTGACTGAGTATTGCGATGTCCTCATTGAGTTTTTTCAGCGCGCCTTTGTAGTCTTGTTTGTAGTTTTTTACGAACTCAGTGGAAGCTGGAACCATGTCGCGGTTTTTTAGCGGACGTCCGGTGACTTTGTTATCCACCAGCTTTTGTCTGAAATCGACCTCTTTGGAAACACCCATCATGAAGGCGCGCAGGACTTCCAGCTCTGAATGACTTAATTTGTATCTTTCGTTCAGAATATTGTAGCGACTTTCAGCCATCTTCCAGGCATTCAGAGCGGCTTCGCGGCGTTCTTGTTTGCTGGAGCTTTCATACTCCTGAACTTTCTCTGTCGCGTAGCGGTCGTATTCTCTTTGGGCTTCGGCTTCTGCTTCTTCCAGTTGTTTTTTTCTAAGTTCTTCGCTGTAGCAGAATGTGGCCATGCACGCATAACCACGTCCCATAGTGGTGAAGGTTTCGGTATTGGACTCGATCACATCCGTCAGGCCTGTGGCGTTGCCGACCACGGCAAAGACGTCACGAACTCCGTTGGCGACCTGGTTGGCGGCATGTTTAACAGTTTTTTCCGCGTCTTTGACGATTTGGGGATCGTCACCTTTGATGGTGGTGCCACCGATGCTGATGCTCCAGGCGAAGGCGGTGTGGGTAGAAAGAAGAACGGCGAAGCTGGCAATAAGGGCTTTTTTCATAATTAAGGACCTTTCCTTTTGTGGGGTGTGCTATTGGCGAACCCTTATCGCAAGGCCGGTGCCGACCTTTGTGGTTCGTGGGGGCTTTTGAAAAAGTTCGTAAAAATAGGCACTTATGGTTTTTTCTGACTGTCCGGGGGGCGGATTTTCAGTCCGTTTTCTTGGAAGAAGTCTTAAAGCTTAGAACTTCCAAGGTCGTGGGGGTGGGGGATTTGGCCAGAATATGATAGGCTTAGTCCGGCAAAGAGGTGAACCATGCCCGAACTTCCCGAAGTTGAAGTTGTCCGCCGCGGACTGGAAAGTATCTTAAAAGAACAGCCTATCCTGGAAAAAGTGGAGTTGAAGCGTCCGGACTTGCGCGAGCCTATTCCTGCTAAAAAAATAAGCACATTGGTGGGTGAGCCACTCACTTCTGTGGAGCGTCGGGCAAAATACCTCCTGCTGTGGACCCCCAAAGGGGCGATGTTGTCGCATCTAGGGATGACCGGCACCTGGCGGGTGGCTGTTGCTGGTGATGAACGACTTCATGATCATATATATCTGCATTTCTCTGGCGGCTTGCGTTTGGCGTATCGGGACCCACGCCGTTTTGGCTGTTTTGACTTTGTTCAGAATCCTTTGGAACATCCTAAACTTGCGGGGTTAGGGCCTGAACCGCTGGATAGGAAGTTTACCGGGGCGGTCCTTTGGGAAAGTCTGCGAGGCAAGGAGGTTGCCTTGAAGGTCGCTCTGATGGATCAGAAGGTGGTGGTGGGTGTGGGGAATATCTATGCCAGTGAAGCCCTGTTTGCTGCCGGGATTAAGCCCTCGCTGGCAGCTAAGAAATTGTCTTTAGAGAAAGCATCGTCTTTGGTCTCTGAGATTAAAAAAATTTTATCTCAGTCAATCAAAGCGGGTGGGTCTTCCATTAGCGATTTTGCTCAAGCCACTGGAGAAAGCGGCTATTTTCAGACGACGTTTCGGGTTTACGGTCGCGATGGAGAGCCTTGTGTGACTTGCGGGCAACAGGTAAAGTCGAAAGTTCTCGGTGGGCGAAACACGTTCTGGTGTTCGCATTGCCAAAAATAATTTTGCAAAATTTCGATTGCTAAGAGGGTCGGTTTTTGTGTAATTTAGGCCTTAGTCGAGTTTTGAAACAAAAATGCAGATCCGCTGCTGGCAATCACGTTAGCATGGTCCGCAATAAATTAACGAAGGGATCAACAATGAAAGCAATCGTAGTAGCAGCTTTGCTTGCACTATCTTTCACAACTGGTTTTACTTGCTCTAAAAATCAACCTGAGACAGCAGCTCCTGCTGAAACAGCTCCTGCTGCAGAAGCAACTGCTACTGAAGCAGCTCCTGCTGAAGGCACTCCAGCAGCTACTGAAGCAGCACCTGCAGCTACAGAAGCAGCTCCAGCTGGCGAAACTAAGTAATTAGTCTTAGGACTTAGTACTTAAGTTTATTGAAGCCCTCGAAAGAGGGCTTTTTTTATTTCCACCTCCGGGTGCACATTCGACAGTTTTTCCTTCTGTCGCCGAAGCGTCTTTTATATTTCCCCTCATATTCTGCTTACATATAGATATCAGGCCTGAATCACTTGCGCATGCTCACATTAAAGGTTCTAATTATTGAGTATTTCAATAAAAGGAGATTCATCGTGGATTCTATCAGCTCATTCTATGGAATGTTTTTGGAGAGCTACACGGGCCTTTGGGTATTGGGCTCTGTCGTTCTTCTGTTGTTTGTGGGCTTCTTCAGCAGCCCTCTGATCGTGTGGGCGATTGCCTTGGCTGCCATTCTGGCGGGCTTTGGTGCGCCGGTTTGGTTGTTGGCAGCGTATGCTGTGCTGGCGATCATCTTCCTTATCACGCCGCTGCGAGCTGCGTTGGTAACGTCAGGTCTTCTTGCCTTCATGAAGAAGATGCAGTTCCTGCCAAAAATCTCTGATACGGAAAAAGCGGCATTGGATGCCGGTGCTGTTTGGATCGAAAAAGACCTTTTCTCTGGCAACCCGAATTTTGACAACCTTCTGAATGAAGCCTATCCGCAATTGACTGCGGAAGAACAAGCTTTCATGGATGGCCCGGTCAACAGACTGTGTGCAGTTCTGGATCACTGGAAAATCCATAAAGACAAAGACATCCCTAAAGAAGCTTGGGATATCATCAAGAAAGAAAAGTTCCTGGGCATGATCATCCCTAAAGAGTACGGCGGTCTTGGATTCTCCGCGCTGGCGCACTCTGAAGTGATCATGAAAATTTCTTCTCGTTCCCTGTCCACAGCGATCACTGTGATGGTTCCGAATTCCTTGGGTCCTGCAGAGTTGTTGGCCCACTACGGAACTGATGAGCAAAAAAACAGATATCTTCCGCGCTTGGCAACTGGTGAGGAAATTCCTTGCTTCGGTTTGACTGAGCCAACGGCGGGTTCGGATGCGGGCTCCATCACTTCCACGGGGATCTTGTTCAAAGGTCCGGATGGTAAGCTCCAAGTTAAATTGAACTGGAATAAGCGTTGGATCACACTGGCTGCGATCTCTACAACGATTGGTCTGGCATTCCGTCTTCGTGACCCTGAAAATCTTTTGGGTAAAGGTGAAGACGTGGGTATTACCTGTGCGCTGATCCCGTCTTCAACTCCAGGAGTTGTTCTGGGTCGTCGTCATGATCCATTGGGTATTCCATTCTACAATTGTCCAACTCAAGGTAAAGACGTTATCGTGAACGCGGAAGACGCGATCATCGGTGGTGTTGCCAATGCCGGTAAGGGCTGGTTGATGTTGATGGAGTGTTTGGCAGCAGGTCGTGGTATCTCCTTGCCAGCTCAAGCCACCGGCGGCACGAAATTGGCTGCACGAGTGGTTTCTGCTCATTCTTTGGTTCGTCGTCAGTTCGGTATGTCCATTGGTCGTTTCGAGGGTGTTGAAGAGCCATTGGCTCGTATCGGTGCCGCTGCTTACCAGCTGGAAGCGATGAGAAGATATTGCCTGGGTGCGATTGATAAAGGTATTAAGCCGGGCGTTATCACAGCGATGCAGAAATACTATGCCACTGAAATGGGCCGTCATGTGATCAATGATGCGATGGACATCATGGGTGGTGCGGGTATCTCTATGGGACCTCGCAACGTTCTTGCTGAAATCTACATCGCCACTCCGATCGGTATCACGGTTGAAGGTGCAAATATCCTGACTCGTACTTTGATGATCTTCGGTCAAGGGGCTCTTCGTGCCCATCCATTTGCGTATGCTGAAGTGAAAACGGCAGAAGCGGGTGACTTGAAAGGCTTCGATAAAGCTTTCTGGGGTCACATCGGTCACGTTGTCAGAAATACTTGTCGCGCGGTTTTGTTGTCCTGCTCTCGTGGGTTCCTGGCTTCCACTCCGAATGTTCATCCTCAGATGAAAGTTTACACTCGTCGTCTGGCTTGGACTTCTGCAACGTTTGCTTTGTTGTCTGACGTGGCAATGGGTGTTTTGGGTGGTCAGTTGAAGGCCAAACAAAAAATCACAGGTCGTTTTGCGGATATTCTGGCGAACATGTACATGGCAACAGCTCTTCTTCGTCGTTTCGAGGCTGAAGGTCGTCGTGAAGAAGATCTGGCTTTTGCACACTACAATCTGAAACGTTGCATGGCGAATATCCAAACAGGCTTCGATGGTATCTTCGACAACCTGAAAATCCCGGGTCTTCGTTGGTTCTTCAAAGGCTGGATCGGCGCTTGGTCTCGTATCAATTCCATCGGTTCTCAGGCATCTGACGGCTGGTCTCATGGTATTGCGTCCGCAATGTTGAAAGAAGGCGGTATTCGTGAGCGTCTGTCTGATGGTATCTATCTGCCAACAGATCGCAATGAAGCCATCGGTCGTCTGGAGCACGCTTTTGCAGTTGTGAACAAAGCGGAGGCGGCAGAAAAGAAAGTTAAAAAAGCAATTCGTGAAGGTGTTCTTCCTAAGAAAAAGGTTCATCTGTTGCTGGATGAAGCTCGTGAGAAGAACGTTATCAGTCAGGATGAGTTGAAGCTGATCCAAGAGGCTGATGCTGTTCGTTACGACGCGATCCTGGTGGACGACTTCTCTCAAGAAGAATACATGTCCCGTCACTCATAATCAGATTTAAAATTCTGAAAAATATGAAAACCCCCAAGATTTCTTGGGGGTTTTGTTTTATGCTGACCTCATGAAAAGAATATTTACCGTTAGTGTTTTTCTCTGTCTGGGGCTTGTGTCGGATATGTCTTGGGCCAAGAAGAGCGCCAAGCCCAATGCATGGCTGCTTTCTTCGGATTTTTTGGTGGTGCGCAAACCTGCGAAATCTGTTGATGCCAGTCTGGTGAATATCTCATTCAAGGACGATCTGATATCCCTGGCAGAGTTTCGCCAGACCTATAGCCATCTTTCGGATAAGTCTTTTCAGGAAAAGCTGCAAGGGGCACTTGAGAAGGATCTGATGTTCTTCCGTTCTTTTGTGAATACGTTTTATCAGGATTTATCCCAGAATGTCTCTTCCTCCAATCTGGTGTTGTGTCTGGGGGATGCGCACCCGGAAAATTTCGGCTTTATGAACTTCTCGGGAAAAACGCTTTATGTGTTCAATGATCTGGATGACAGTGGTGTCTGTCCGATTGAGTTTGATATTCTTCGTTACTTTACATCGTTGGATCTGGCATTTCGTGATGCAAGTCTGTCCGAGAAAATGGCCAGGGAATACAGTGAAGTTCTTTCCGGTCAGAAGTCGGCAGCGCATCTTGAGAAAGATCTGATTCCCAGTTTAAAAAAGAAGCAGGACAAGATTCTGCGCAAGTACGTGCAGGGGAATTTATTTAAAGGTTCTTCAGACTATGTATTCATGCCAGAAGCAGACAAGAAATTCCTGTTGCAGGAACTAAAGGCGTTGCCGACCTTTGCAGGAGTGGAGCTGTTGGATGCAGTTGAGATCCATCGGGCCACAGGTGGGAGTGGTGGTCTTCGCAGGTATTGGTTACTGACTCAAAAAGGCCAGCAGCGGGATATTCTGGAGATGAAAGAGAACGCCAAGGCAGGAACAGCTTATGGGATTTGGGAGCAGCCTTCCTGGAATTCCACAGAGCGTATGGAGAAGGTGAAGAAATATATCTGGCACCAGAGTCCAGAGATGTATGATGTGATCTTTGTCCGGAATCATTCTTTCCTGGTGCGCAGCCGGGTGAAGTCTTCTTTGGATATTACAGAGCTTTCCAAGAAGGAACTTGAATCCGTGATGCGTGTGCAAACGGGACTTCTAGCCGAGCACCATAGACAATTTGCCAAGAATGGAATTCCCGGTGTGGAAAAGTGGATCGCGGTAAGCACTCCCTTGGTCGTTGAGCGTTATCGCAAATCCATGGAACAGTTAAAATAATGAGTCCGCGAAGTGTAAAAGACCTTTTGCAGCGGATTGCTTTAAGTGCCACGGTCGGACTGATGGCGGGGGCCGCAGCGGCTGTTTTTCTCTATACTCTGGATCGGGCGACTCGTCTGCGTGAGGCTTATCCCCAGTTGATCTGGTTTTTGCCAGTGGCAGGTCTTGTTTTGGGGATCTTTTATCATCTTTATGGTCGTTCGGTTGAAAAAGGCACAGGGCTGATTTTAGAGCAGATTCATGATCCACAGCATATCATCCCTTTAAGAATGGCGCCGATGATTTTGCTCGGGACTATTCTGACGCATTTGTTTGGGGGATCGGCCGGACGCGAAGGTACGGCAGTGCAGATGGGTTCTTCTTTGGCGGATCAGTTGTCGCGTCTTTTTCCGGTCAGTAAAGAAGATCGAAAGATACTGCTGATTGCCGGGGCGGGAGCGGGGTTCAGTGCGGCGATTGGCGCGCCGTGGGCGGGAGCTCTGTTTGGTCTGGAAGTGATTCAGGTAGGACGGCTAAGGCTGTTTGCTTTGTGGGAATGTTTGGTGGCCTCTTTTGTGGCCTACTATTTCTGCCGTTGGTTGGGGGCGCCACATTCTATTTTTCCGTCTGTGACGGAGGTGTCTTATAGTGCAATGTCCTTTGCCTGGGTGTTGGTGGCCGGAATGTGCTTTGGACTTGCTGCAAATATCTTTATGCGCTTTACCCACTTGGTGGAGTCTATGCAAAAAAGATTTGTGAAGAACCCGGTCTGGCGCCCCTTTTTCGGGGGAATGGTTTTAGTTCTTTTGTTTTGGTGGCAAGGCAGTGATCGGTACGCGGGGCTTGGGATTCCGGTGATTCAAGAGGCCTTTCACCAGTCGCTGTCTTGGTTTGACCCTATTTTAAAAACTCTTTTTACGGGGCTGACGATTGGATCTGGATTTAAAGGGGGCGAGTTTATTCCTTTGGTGTTTGTAGGAACCAGCCTGGGAAGTGCGCTGGCCGCTGTTTTGCCTTTGGGAATCCCTTTATTGGCTGCGTTGGGGTTTGCGGCTGTTTTTGGAGCTGCGGCGAATACTCCCATTGCCTGCGCGGTCATGGCCTGCGAATTGTTCGGATGGCAGATTGCGCCCTATGCGCTATTGGCCTGCTGGTCAGCTTACTTTATGACGGGACATCTGGGGATATATAAAAACCAGAAGATCGTTCGTTCCAAAAAAGATCAGCTTTTACGAGTCTTCAAAAGATAAAAAAAACGCCCGGGGATCAAGGGCCCCAGGCGTTCCGAAGTATATATGAAGGGAAATTCACCACACACTTCTAGTCGAGTTTTGTTCGGCGTTAAGCTTTAGCAGCTTTCGCTTTTTCTTTTACACACTTGCGAATTTCTTTTTTGCTCGCATTTGGGTTTTCGCTTTTGCAAGACTGTTGAAACGCTTTCATTTCCTTTTTAGAAACTTTGCCACCTGCAAAAACAGGGGATGTGAAAGTGAAAGACAAAGCCAGGGCTGAAAGTGCAATCCATTGAAACTTCATTAAAGACTCCTTTTGAAGGAGCCTAGCAAAAGCCTGCAAAGCCACAATATTTGAAAATAAAAAAGCTTTTAACCTCGAAAAATACCCATATTGAGACTTACGTTTGTTCCGGCTATAGTAGGTCCATGAATATTCTTTTACTGGAAGATGACGACGAAATCTCAAAGCGCCTCATGATCACGTTTGAATCCAACGGCTGGACGGTGAAATGGGTGCAGGCTATTTCCGAGCTGCAGGGTGTTTTGGAAGCCAAGTCCTTTTATCCGCAGATTGTTGTGCTGGATCGAATTATTGCAGGGCAGGATTCTGCCAATTTCGTTGAAAGAATAAAGAGGCAGTTCATCGACACCAAAATCCTGGTTCTGTCCGCGATTGACACTAGCAATGAAAAAGCACGACTTTTGGATTTGGGGGCTGATGACTATGTGGCCAAGCCGTATTCCAGCTCTGAGCTGGTGGCGCGCATCAAGGCCTTGGGGCGCAGGTCGACGTTGGTCTCATCTTCTGATTTGCTGAAGGTGGGAAAGTTGGAAATCAATATGGCTACGCGGCAGGTGGAAGTTCAGGGAGAGATCATGAACTTGTCCCAGAAAGAATTTTCCCTTCTTTCTCTTTTTGCCAATCATCCTGGCAAAGTTTTCCCCAAGGAAGTTTTGTTGGAAAAAATCTGGAATACCAAAGGCGATGTTGAGTCCAAGGTGGTGGAAGCCACAGTGAATAACTTACGTCGTAAGCTTGAAATCCATCGTTCCGGATCAGAAATTAAAAACGCTCGTAACGTGGGGTACTGGCTTGAGGCTTAAGTTTTTTCTACTGTCCTTGTTAACTTTGGTTTTTACCAGTTTGTGTATCACATTCTTGCTGGCTTATTTTTATCAAAGCGAAAGATTATTCTTTTTGGATGATCAGATTCGTGAAACCGCCACAGCGATTGTGGATTCCGAACTGTCGGATTTGAAGACCTACGACTATAAGGTCGCCAATGCGATGATTTCTGAAGAGCTGGGGCCAGACCGTGTTGGTAAGTTCTTTGTTGTGAGGAACACCAAGGATGAAGTCCTGTTTCAGACAGATAATGTCGGCTTGCTGGAACTCAGCATTCCCCGGTCTCCAAAATGGGTGACTATTGAGCAGGAGGGGCGCCTGATTCGGGTTCTGAATTTAAGCCTTCCGAAGTTTCCCAATCGCACATTGCAGGTGGGTGTGATTACGGATTCCAACTTTATTTTCTGGTCCACATTGACCAGTCGTTCGGTGGTGCTGGTGGCTTCCATTGTCGTGCTGGTGTTGATCATGACCTGGTTCTTGTCGGCACAATTATTTTCACCCGTGCGGGATCTGGAAGGTTTCTTGCGTGAGGCTGTCGAGATGCTGGCCAGTAAAAAAGATATCCCGGACGTTCCGGCGCGAATGCTGGCTCCGACCAGAGGACCGCAAAGGCAGGATGAGTTTAAGAATCTGGTGGAAGGTATTTCGCATCTGGTTCGACGAGTGAATCTGAATAACAAATTCACTAAGTCATGGACGTTTCAGATGGTCCACGAGATTAAAACACCTTTGACACTGTTAAATCGCGAAGTGGAAAAACTGCAGGAGAAATATCGTTGGGCCCCAGAGGAATACCAGGAGGTGCAGCGGCAACTGGATCGGGTCTCGCGCACGATCACAAACTTCTTGGATTGGGCTGATCTGGCCAATACCGAAAAACCCGGAAATCTGCACGTGCTGAAAGCTTCTGTTGTGGTGCAGGACGTGTGCAGTTCTATTCAGCGTGCCTTTCCAGAGCGTTTGCAGATTCATGCGGCTGCCGATTTTCAAATCTTGGCAAATCCACTGCATTTGGAACAGGTAATTGAAAATCTGGTGGTCAATGCATTGAGACACACCACGGGTTCTGTGGAAATCAAAGTCACAAATTCTTCGATCAAGATTCAGGATCAGGGTGATGGGATGCCCGCGGAGGTGGTTGAGCGACTGGGCACGCCTTTTAATCGTGGGCCGCATCGTTCTGGAAAAGAAAAAGGTTCTGGTCTGGGGCTGGCCTGGGTGCAGTCCGTAGTGGTGCTATATGCGTGGAGTTTTGAGTTGCAATCCACAGCTCAGGGAACTTGCGCGATTCTCAAGTTCCCTGAATTTGAAAGCTAGATGGGGCGACGGCGTGATTTCGATGCCAGTATTTTCTTCATAAGACCATCGTCGTCTTCGTCAAAGACATCACCAATGATCTCTTCAAAGATATCTTCCATGGTGACCAAGCCTGAAGGGTTGGTCTGATCATAGATGATTGCCATATGAGACTTTTGTTCCTGCATTTTCAAAAGAATTCGGAACAAGGGCTCAAAGGACTTAAAGCGCAGGATCGGACGAATCAGATTTTGCCATTCTGATTCCCCATAGCGGCGCGCGGTCAGAAATTCTTTAGTGTTGATCAGGCCGACAATCTCGCCGTCGGCATCCAGAACGGGCAGGCGAGTGTGGCGAGAGTTCATGATGATCGTTTCAACGTCCTCTAAAGAATCAGACTTGCGCACGAAGATCACGTCTTTCCAGGGCAGCATGATTTCCCGAGCCATTTTTTTATCAGCGCTGACCAGGTTCACCACATATTGTTTGGTTTGCTGGGGCAGATCCTCAAATTCAATGTGCGCTTCTTTTTGTCCGGGATGAGGTTGACCAAATGTGAAAAGCTTCAGAACAACATTGGTGGACAACTCCAGCACGGTCACTGCTGGAGAAAGCAGCTTTTCACCGATATAGAGTCCTTGTGAAGTCCACAGAGCAATGGACAGCGGGTTGCGCAGAGCCAGCGTTTTGGGAACAAGTTCGCCCACCACGACGCTCAGGTAAGAGATGGGTAGTACTACCATAGCGATGGCAATCGCTTCCGCGGACTGCTCGGAAACTTTAAAGGCGCTCATCAGCCATGGGCTGAGGGCTTCTTCGGCGCCGGCACCGCCGACAGCGGCAGCAATTGCACCAACCAAAGTGATACCAATCTGAATAACAGACAGAGTTCTTTCAGGATTCTCTTTAAGGCGCAGCAAGCGACGGGCGTTTTTATTCGTCGGTGCAAGTCGTTTGAGTTGTTGGCGGTTGACCGTAACAAAGGCCATTTCCGATCCGGAAAGCAGCATGTTTACAAACAAACAGGCCGCAACAACAATAAACTCAGTCATGGGACGCTCCACGGAAAGGGGAGCACATCGGGGGTAGAGATAACGTTTTCGGGTAAGGGTCTGGGTCCATAGAGATTTAATCTACAGTACGGTTAGGTACTCCGGAAAGGGGCAGTGCAGCCAATCTTCAAGGGAGATTGCGTATGCGATGCGTCGAAAACCTTGAGGACATTCTGTTTGCCTTTTGTGTCACGTCTAGGGCATTAAAGATCCCAATATAAACCGTATAAGTGGCCGATATGGGGTCGCGTTTCTACCGGACGCCGTAAATGTCTGACTATGGAGATTAATCATGAAAAAGTTCGTCCTTTTAACGTCCTTGCTTCTTCTTGCTTCTTCCTCTGCATTTGCGGACTGGGCCCAAGACTTTGAAGAGCTAAAAAGCATTCCTCGCAGCTATGAAGATTCCGGTGCCATCTGTGAGGAAGTGGCTCGTCTGGATATGCAAAAAGAGTTTCCGGCCCCTCAGTACAAGGTTGAAGTCGGCATTGCTTATGGTGATGGCACTCGCACTATCGGAGAGCTGGATATCGTGATCGTGGATCTTCGCCAGAATAAAGTGATCAAGATCGCAGAAGTAAAATGCTGGAAAGACATCCGCGGCGGATTGCAAAAGGCCATGGATCAAAGAGCGCGCTTCATGAAGTACAACAACTCCAGCAAGCCTTTGTATTTCCGTTCCACATCTAGCCACGAAGTTTTTGGCCGCGATCTGTTTGAAGAGGTTGAAGAGTTCTTCTCTATTGCGCAGAAAGGCTCTGCATCCCAGGGGTTTGACGTTGAGTTGGCTTATACTTTGAAAGAGATGCATCAGCACCGTTCTGATATGCTTCGCTGTCAAAGTCAGGGCGTCTGCGCAAAGCCGTAAGCACTGATTAGTTCGGGGACTTTCGGACATCCTGCCCGAAAGCCCCTTTTGCATGCGTTCCCAAAATTTCTTAGATAGAACGCAAAATAAAATTAAATGATCTCATCATGGAGCTGAACGCCTGGCGTTTGTTGATAAACCCCATATAGGTGAAGTTTCTCACCAAGGGCAAATCCAGCTCTTCTTCGCTATGTCCTGTGTAAATCACCACGGGAATTGGCTTACGAATCTTGTGGACCTTTCTTTCCGTCAGAAGTCGATCCATCAGCAGTAGCGTATCGCGACCACCCATTTGTGGCATTTGCCAGTCCAAAATCACCAAATCAAAGTGTCTATTCGCAAGAAGGGGAATGGAATCTTGACCATCGAAAGCCATCGTGACATCGCATTTGTAGTGATCAAGGATGTGGGACATAAGCTTCACGGAATCCAAGCTGTCATCGATCACTAGAACGCGAGGTGTGCGTTGTTTTTCGAGATTTGTTTCTAGTACCATGAGAATTCTCCCTGTTTATCGGGGAGCGGCAATTGCAGATTGGGACGATTTTGCGGCAGCTCCTACTTCGAATATTTGAACCGATGTAGATCTGAGAATCTTCTAAAAGAGCTACCATGAAGGGATTTTAATGGAAGGTCTGCTGAAATGCAGACAGAGCTCGCGTTTGAGTTACGCAAGCTCTTTTCTGGTCTGTTCTATGACAAGGATTTCGCGCACCACGACCACTTTAATGGATCCTGGATAGTTGCACTCTTCCTCAATACGGGCTGCGATTTTACGGGAAAGGTCCATGGCTTGAGTGTCATCCACTTTCTTGCCATTCACCATAACACGGCACTCGCGTCCACCGCTTAAAACGAAACAGTCTGTAACCCCAGGGAAGCTGCGGGCAATGTCCTGAAGTTCAGAAACTTTCTGATTGTAAGACTCAATGGTAGAACGACGTGCGCCAGGGCGAGCCCCGGAAACTGCATCGGCCGCAATGACTAAGAAGGCGTGATCGGTTGATGGCTGTTCGTCAAAGTGATGGGCTTTGACGGCATGAACCACATCTGGAGCCTCACCACGAGCTGCGATAAACTCAGCGCCGATCACGGCGTGACCACCCTCAACAGTGTGGTCCATGGATTTACCAATATCGTGAAGCATACCAACTCGACGGGCTTTCTTAATATCCAAGCCCAGCTCGGCAGCCATAAGGCCCGCCAGCCAACCCACTTCACCGCAGTGGAAGTATTGGTTCTGAGTGAAAGAGTAGCGATAGCGCAAAGAACCCATCATCTGACGGATCTCGGCGTTCAGGCCATCCAGCTTCAGTTCTTTTGCCAAAGAATCGCCATCATGTTTGATGTTTTTGAAAAGTTCTTTTTTCTGGTTCTCGGCGATTTTCTTGATGAAGTCCGGATTGATATTCTTCTTTTCTTTGAAGATGCGCTCCAAAGTACGACGAGTCAGTTCGCGGCGAACAGGGTCGAAGCCGGCCACGCCGACCATCTCCATACCGTCTTCCACGATAATGTCACAACCGCAGGAATCCTGAACGGCTTTGATATTGTTGCCGGCAGGATCGCAGAAAAGTTTGCGGATGTGCGCATCCGGGAAATTCACAGCACCAATGCCGCGTTCTGCGCAGTACGGGCGAGCGAAACGGTCGATGATCAGACTTAGAACTCGTTTGGCTTCCGTTTCGGCGTGCTCTTTGGCGTCAGCCTCAGTTTCCTGAGCGATGCGTGCAGCACGACGACGAGTTTCCTCTTCCATCTGATTTTTCAGCTGGGTTTTGAATTCTTCCGCCGAGGTTCCCAGGCGCTCGGTCAATTTGGCGACCAAGTCCTGATTCAGACCTTTTTGCGTTTCTTTGGACTTGTTCAGATCAGTTTCCAGACCGCGCAGGGCCTGTTCCTGAGTTTTGACGTCAGCTTCGCGTTCCTGCAGTTTCTTTTTTTCTTCCTGAACAATGGAATCCGCTTTGGCTTTATTTTCATTAGCCACCTCCTGAAGATCCTCAATGCGGCCTTCCGCCTTGAGCATTTCAGGTTCCACTTTTGTCCAAAGTTCCATTTCAATTTCCTGGATGCGTTCTTTTTCTTCCAGGTTGCGAAGCTCAACGGCTTCTTGGGCTTCATCGATAATGTCTTGGGCTTCTTCACGGGCCAGGCGCAACGTGCGCGCTCTTAGAAACTTGTGCAAGGCCCAGCCCAAACCACCACCGGCGACAATTCCAATTATGGCTGTAGCAATCATTGCAATCATAAGGGTACTCCTAACCTCGTTATTCTAACTCTCTCAAGGTGCGCAAAGCAAATTTTCCGTCCCCCCGGGGGCTCTTTACTTCTGGCGTTATGGGCGGTAGGCTCACTTTCAGTGATGATTAAGGAGGCAGAATGGGTCATATGGCGTGTCAAACGAAGTGGATGGGAGATATGGGCTTTGAGTCGCAGATACGCGACCACAAGGTTCCTATGGACGCAAAAAGTGATTTTGGCGGTAAGGACCAAGGGCCAAGTCCGAAAGAACTGGTTTTGGCTGGCATCTGTGGCTGTACCGGGATGGACGTGGTTTCTATTCTGAAAAAAATGAGAGTCAATCTTCAGTCCTGCGATGTGAATGCAGAAACGGACACCACCGAAGGACATCCCTCTATCTTCACGACGGTCGAGTTACAATTCCGCCTTCAAGGTCCGGATGTTAAGCCCGAGCAGGCGATGAAGGCTGTGAATCTGTCCATGACCAAGTATTGCGGTGTCAGTGCCATGATCGTCAAGGCATCCCCGATTCGTTATCAGGTGTACCTGAACGATCTGCAGATCGGTGAAGGTCAGTCTCAGTTTGAAAGTGCTTCGGAATGATTTCTATCCAGATTCCTTTTGCAGAGCTGGACTTTACCTATGCACGCTCGCGCGGGCCGGGTGGTCAGAATGTGAACCGCACGAATTCGGCGGCGATTCTGCGGTGGAATTTGTTTGCGTCTCAAGTTCTTTCCGAGGATCTGAAAATGCGCCTGCTGCAGAAGTTGGCAGGTCAGCTGACGGAAGAGGGAGATCTGGTGATTCGCAGCGATGTGCACCGGGATCAGGATCAAAATCGTTCAGAATGTATTGCGCGCCTGCATGCAATTTTGCGAAAGGCCTTGTTCGTTCCCAAAAAACGGGTGGCGACCAAGCCGACACGAGGTTCGGTGCGCAAGCGTCTGGACAGCAAGCGCAAGCATGCAGAAACCAAAACGCTTCGACAAAAGATCAAAGACTAAACGACAGGCTCAGCCAAATGAGCCTCTGTCTCGGGCCCACCTTCGATGGCTTCAATTCGTCGGGACAGGAATATGGCCACAAACGTAAAAGCAATGGCGATGTAGCCCACAATCGGATAATGCTCCAGTTTTCCATCAGCCCCAGTGGTTACAATCAGGCCTGCGATATAGCTGGAAACAGCTGAAGATAACTGCTGCACGCAGCTGACAATACTCATAAAGCTTCCGCGATTCTGTGGGCGGGCTGTGCCTGAAACCAAGGCGGTTGCAGGGATCATGCGGCCCCCTGAGACCACAAAGAAGAAAGCGCAAATACCCAAGACAACCCACAAGGGGGATTTTCCCAGATTTGTGATCACCGCATAAGGGATCAGGGTCACCAGAGCCCCCCACAGGAAGACGTGATGTTTACCAAAGCGGTCTGCCAGGCGTCCAATGAATGGCGACGAGAAAATCGTAAAGGCTCCGCCAATCATGTACATCAATGGCAATTGGGCTTCAGTCAAACCTGCATTGGCAACCAGAGACGGGGATAGGAATGGGATGATGGCAAAGTGTCCAAACATAACTGAAGACATGAAGTACAGGGCTCGGCGTTGGTTCTTATTTTTGCCAATGCGGGTCAGTGTATTCCAAAGAGGTTCCTTGTTTTGAACGCCTTCCAGATGTTTGCGCATAGAGGGGATCTTCAGCCAGATGACTCCGCATAGAAGCAGAGATGTTCCACCCAGGAAAATGAACGGAGCGTGCCAGTTGTATTCGTTGGCCAGAAATAAGCTGAACGGAACTCCCAGAATAGAGGCCATCGAGAACGATGTCATGATCACTCCCATGGCGCTTCCCCGACGTTCATAGGTGATCGCGTCGCTGACGATGGAAAGAACCAAAGATCCTAGAACGCCACCGAAGACTCCTGTCAGTCCGCGGGCAAAGAGCAGTAGTTCGTAAGTTGGCGCCAGACCACAGGCGATGGTTCCCAGTGCAAAACCGACAAAGAAAAAGAGTAGACTTGTTTTACGGTCAAACTTGTCCAGAAAGAAGGAAGCTGCAAAGCCGCTCAATCCAGCAAAGAATGTGTATGATGACACGAGGAGTCCGAATTGGTGCGGGTTGATTGAGAACATTCGCATCAACTGTGGTCCCAGTGGCATCATGATCATGAAGTCCACGATAGAACTGAACTGAATGGATGCCAGTATGGCGAGAAGAACTTTTTCTTGTTTGGAAAACACGGTGAGGGTCCTTTTTGTTGACGTGTTTCAAACTTACCGATAAGCCTTGGATATGGCAACAATTTGGAAGTTTACGAAGTTTGTTCTGGTTCTGTTGATTGTAGGTGTTCTTCTGTGGGTGGTTCTGGCGAATTACAGCGTCATTTTCTCCAAGACTGTTGTGGGGCAGATCACAAGCGTTGAGCGTGTGGAAATCCCAGTGGCTTTGTTGACGCGTGCTGAAGGCAATATCACATCTCAAGTGTTCTCTTTTGCGATCGGCATTAAGGACACCAAAACAGGTGAAATCTACACGGCGTCTTCTGAAGATCGTCAGTGGGCGGTGGCGCAGCCGGGGCAGTGTGCAGAAGCGGTTTTCCTTCCATACCCACCTTGGCAATTTACCAAGAAGGACACTTTCTTTGGTGCACGACTGGTGCGTTTGTATGAGTGTGCCCAGTAAAGGGAGTTCGTTCGTCTGATGCCTGAAATATTGCTGCTGCTTACGTCTGTCGCTGCCGGTTTTCTGGGAGCCCTTCTGGGGCTCGGTGGCGGGATTATTGTCGTGCCAGTATTAACGTTGGTCTATCATATCGACATCCGGTACGCGATCGCGGCAAGTTTGATCTCTATTGTGGCAACCTCCTCAGGGGCCGCTGCCAGTTATCTTAAAGACTCTTTGACCAATCTTCGTCTGGCTGTATTTTTGGAAGTGGGCACGGTCAGTGGGGCTATCGTAGGTTTTCTGATCTCGTCTTATATTAAAGCACAGTTTTTATTCTTGTTGTTTGGTGGCTTCCTGTTCTTTTCTGCAGTGATGATGTTGCGCAAGCGCGGAGAGCATATTTCCACCGTCAATCATCCATGGGCTGAAAAGTTAAAACTTGATGGCGAATATCCAGAGCAGGATCATCGTATGATTCCATATAAAGTGCAGAACGTTCCGCTGGGGCTTTTTGCCATGTTTGGTGCGGGAGTGATGTCAGCGCTTTTGGGGATCGGCAGTGGGATCTTCAAAGTTCTGGCAATGGATGGAGCCATGAAGTTGCCGATCAAGGTGTCTTCGGCGACTTCCAATTTTATGATCGGCGTGACAGCTTCAGCCAGTGCGGGAGCATATCTTTTGCGTGGAGATATTCGTCCTGAGATTGCGGCTCCAGTGGCTGTGGGGATTATTATTGGTTCTTTTGCCGGAGCGAAGGCCATGGTGAAAATACCTGCTGTTCGTATTCGTCAGATTTTTGTAGTGGTTCTAAGTATTGTTTCCATCCAAATGATCATTAAGGGGTTGAAATGAAGACAGAGCCTCAAAAAGAGTCCCTTCATGAATTGGAACTGATTATCAGTCAGATCCTGCGAGGCGGAGTTCTTTTCTCTGGAATTTTCCTGTTGGTGGGCTGGTTGTGGATGTGGTTCCGTGACGGGGATAATCTACAAACCTTTACAAGTTATGAGCCTCGGCCATTGGTTGAAAATATTCATTGGGCCTTGGTGATGAATGATCGCGCGCTGCTGATTTCCTTGTTCGGATTGGTGACGTTGGTTTGTCTGCCTTTGCTTCGGGTGCTTATGACCGGAGTATTATTTATTAAGCAGAAAGATAAAGGGCTGGCTGTGATGGCATTTGCCGTTTTCTTTGCTTTGGTCGGAAGCTTCCTGCTGGGAATTGATCTCTAACCTGCCAGCACTACATTAGATTCTTGGCGACGTACCAGGGAATCAGAATGTAGATGGTGACATCTCGAATTAGATAATACGCAAAAAACACTGCAAAGAATTTCCAGCCATAACGACGGATGACACCTTTGAGGCCGCCTTCGCGAAAGACCTGTTTGGCCTCACGCAAAACTTGCGGTGTCCAGCGATCCAAGAATTTCGTTTTTGTCGGCGTTGGTTCCATGAAGTAAAAGACCCCTTACACTTATATCCTCTCCTTTGAAGGGCAGTGTCAAGGGGTCAAGGAAAAGGGCAGGCGTCTGTGAGGAGGAGGGGATGAGAGTGGGAGAGATGGGAACTATTCACGGACATCCTGTTTGATTTCAGTACACGCCTTCTTTCGCGTTTTGTCAAAAGGTCGAGGTGCCAGGTAAAAGTGCTGGTCCATCTCTGGTCTGCAGTCCTAAGATTTAAATATGAATACAAAAAATCTCAAATTCACATTGTTCGTTCATCTTTACGGTTTAATGAAAATTCCTCTGGTGTTGTTTGTAAGTCCTCGTGTGGTTGAGGCGGGCGACAAAAGATTCGTGTTGAAGATTCCTCTGGGGTATCGCACGAAAAATCACCTGAACTCCATGTACTTTGGTGCATTGGGAATTGGGGCGGAGCTTTCTATTGCCGCAGCGGCGGTGGCGGCCATCGCTGAAAGCAAATTGAAGATCGATTTTGTTTTCAAAGACTTTACGGCGCAGTACTTGAAACGGGCCGCAGGTGATGTTCATTTTATATGTGACGAAGTGGAGATGGTGAAGTCTTTGATTGAAGAGGCGAAAACCAACCCAGACCGCATTGAAAGAAAAATGAAGGGCTACGCTGTTGTTCCTTCGGTCAGTGAGACCGAGCCCGTAATGACTTACGAGCTCACTCTTTCTGTGCGCAACCGATCATTGAAGTCCTAAGGTGGAAAGGTTTTTTACGCTCTCATCGTATTCGTTGATGAGTTTGGCGTAAATCTCGCGAACACTCAGGATGTCATCGACCAGGCCCACGGATTGACCGGCTGTCCAGACGGTTTTCCAGGTGGGCTTACTGGCAGCTTCCTCCAGGGATTTCATTCCCATCAGGTGAATCAGCGGCACCATATATTTCTTGGTCATTTTGTTGTCTTTAAGAACCTTCATGGCCCAGGGAAGTTCTGTACCCAGCTTCTGCACATAAGGGGTGTTGATAACAGCAGCGGGAGTCCCAGACACTCGCGTGGTCATGACAATGTCTTCTGGGGTGGATTTTACGATAGCTTCTTTGTAGGAAGCATCCACCTGCGCTTCGCGGCTGGCGATAAAGCGGGTGCCCACGCTGACTCCGGAGGCGCCTAAGGCCATGCAGGCTGCGATCATGGAGCCGTGGGCGATTCCTCCGGCTGCAATGATGGGAATTTGCAATTCAGTTTTTAGCCACGGAATTAAAACCAACGGAGAAATCGGGCCAGCATGACCGCCAGCGCCTGCGCCCACGGCAATCACGCCGTCAGCGCCCAGATCCTGCACTTTTAAGGCGTGTTCCAGGTTGGTGACATCACAAAGAACTTTTGCGCCATTCTTGTGGGCATCCTGAATGACAGACTTGGGGCTGCCCAGGGATGTGATAAACAGATCCACGCCATGATCCAGAGCGACCTTGATGTCTTGTGTCTGGCGAGTGTTGCTTTTGTTCACGATGACATTCACGCCGATAGGTTTCTTGGTGCGACTTTTGATGTTTTTCAAAGCCTCGGCGTATTGTTCGATGGGGCGGTAATTCAAAGCAGGGAATGTGCCGATGCCACCAGCTTCGCTGGCTTCAACAACAATGTCGGTATTGCTGACCAGAAACATGGGCGCGGCAATTATGGGGAAATCAATTCCCATGGATTCGGTAAAACTGGTTCTGATCTTTTTAAGCATAAAAAAAGCCTCCTCGCCTTGATTAAGGATACGAGGAGGCTTAAAGGACGCAAGTCTTTTTTAAGGTTTCAGATATCTGCTGAATAGAGTGAAGACTTCTTTTTTGATTGCTTCTTCGTGCTCTGGAGACTGAGGACCCAAAAGTCCCAACTGCAGAATGTTGTTGAAGCAAGAAACCACGAACAGGGCCATCATCTCGCGATCGCGACCTGAATAGGTCGACATGTGGGCAAGGACCGCTTTTTGGTAGTGTTCAAAGAACACACGGCGTGTTTCCCAGTAGTCCAGCATGCCTTGAACGCCTTGAAGTGCCGTTCTTAGCGGGCGATTGTCGTGGAATCGCGTAAAGCCGATGTCGATGAAAGCATGAATCTTCGCATCCAGATCCGGCGATTGAAGATGAGCCAGTTTTTCTTCAATATATGCCAGGTCCTTTTGCAGAAGATCGTCAATCACCGCAGCGACGATTGCTTCTTTGTTGGCAAAGAACTGGTAGAGAGAACCAATGCTCACGCCGGCCATTTCGGCAATTTTATCGGTAGTGATAGCGTGATAGGGCTCTTGGACCAGAAGTCTTGCGCAGGATTCAACAATGCTTGCCACCGTTTCTTTAGAGCGTTTTTGAACGGGGATCTTAAGCATGTACTTCTTGTCAGCGTTTGTGTGAGTTTGTGGAGCTGCACCCATAGTTTCCTCCTTTATGAGGTTTGCAAACTTGGCTCGTGTTCATATTCGGTCATCGGGGACTGTAATTCAATACTGGTTCCTTAAGTATCAAAATATAATACCCAAGTCCTCTGGGGGAGTACGTCTTTACAAAATCTTAACATAAAATCCAAACCATCGTCTTATTCTGGTTCGTTACGCCTAAAAGATAGAATCATTACTCTATGGCAATCAAAATTCAGTATAAATCAGAGAAAATCATAGTGTTTATGTAGAAAACCTGTAAGTAAAATCGCTTTTTGCTAAGGACTTGCTAATTATTTAAGAGATAAAATTTAAAATGGAACTTGATAATAAGCTTATTAAATAAGCAAATCGTGATTTCTGGCGGGCAAAACCGCGGGTGTAAACATGTCGTCCATCGCATCGCGAAATGCTCATTGAGGGCTATCTCCTCACATTTTAAACAGGTCTATTAAGCTACCTAAGTACTTGGGATTGCGAACATTTGTATGTTTCTAGATAAGTGAGTTTTTTGTCGTACTTATGATTGCGGTCATAGATTGCCGTCGGCTTTTTTTGCACAATCAAGGCAAGAACAGGGGATGCTATGGATGAACAGAGAAATTTAGAACACTTTGCCAATCTGGGAACGAAGCTGGGTTTGTGCGTGAAAGATCAGGAAAAACGCGTGCTATTCCAGAACGATAACAGCATCCGCACCTGTGGAAATATGATGGGACAGCAGTGCACGAAAACTTGCATGACGTTGTACCGCACGATTGAAGAATGCTCTGCTATTTCTGAAGGGATGAAGCTTTTCAAGGCCACCGAGATTGAAGGTCACAAGGTGGATGCTTTGATCGTCAATGATGGTGATAAGATCACAACGATGTTGTATCCGTTGGATGAAAGCGAAGAAAAATTCCAAAAGCAGGAAGCTTACTTCCGCGAGCGTGGTTTGACCAAGAGTGAAATCAGAATCATGCAAATGGTTTTGCAGGGCATGACCAATGCTTCGATCTCTGAGAAATTGTTTATCTCTAAAGCCACATTGAAAACTCATTTGAACAATATCTACAAAAAATTGCCAGCTTCCATGCGACCATCTCAGGTACGCGGCTGATGATTATGGGGCCGGTTCGGTGAATCGGTCCTCTTGTTTATCGTAAAACCGACGGGTTAGAACATAGACAGGACAGTTGGCTTTTCGAACTACATTGCGCGTATAACTTCCCAGCAAAGCCGCACTTAAAGGGCCGCTTTGTGCCTCCATGACAATCAGATCCACATCGGTCTTTTCAACTGCATCCAAAATCAGCTCATCAACCGCTTTGAAAGAGCTGTCGATAATAAACTGGGCGGTAACGCCTTCTTTCTCAGCCCAACTGACCCAGTACTGTGCGCGATGGGACTGCGATTCTATGGTGAGCTCGACGATTTGCTCCAAGGACAG
The DNA here is from genome assembly GCF_041888015.1 of Bdellovibrio bacteriovorus. Classification (GTDB taxonomy): domain Bacteria; phylum Bdellovibrionota; class Bdellovibrionia; order Bdellovibrionales; family Bdellovibrionaceae; genus Bdellovibrio. The sequence goes on along the minus strand of NZ_CP168968.1, from coordinate 1,994,874 downwards.
CATTTTGCCTTTGTAGTTGTAAACACGGGGACGGGTGTCCATCTCAAACAGACTTTCAATCGGTCGTGGGATTGCGTGCAGTAAAGTGATACCAGCACGAAGTTTTTTTGCCAGCTCCAGGGTATGGCGGAAGTTGTCTTTGGAATGTTCTCCGAACTCTGTGGGGAAAAGAATGTTCTTCGGGCCCTGGGTGTGGGCGGTGTGGGGACCGATGAGACAGACCGGGACTTCGCTTTGCAATAGCAGGCTTTCGGCAAAGCTTCCCAGGATAAAGCGCTGCAGCCCGTGGCGTCCGTGGCTGCCCACAACAATCAGATCGGCTTCAGTGCGGGCAGCATAGTGAGACAGGGTTTCTGCGGCTCCTGCGTGGGATTGGGAGGCGTGAGGAATAACCTTGGGATCTTTCAGGAAGGGCAGATTGTAGTCGGTCAGAACTTCGCGGAAAAGTGATTCGGCTGTTTTAGAATGATCAGTCACCCAGGCGGGGACTTCGTAGGTGGGAAGAACGATCTCATTTTCCCGTAGCAGGTACAGGGGCTCGATCTCAGCCATGGTGGTCTTATGGATCTGTGTCAGATAGTCCGCCATTTTTTGGTTGAGTTCTTTGTTGTCCTCAAATGCATCCAAAGCCCAGATGATTCTCATAGAACCTCCCAGCTCTTATTTTGCCTCTGTGGGGTGGGGAGGCGGCAAGGGTATGACAGGGGTTCTTGTTGGGAAACATGGGGCTTTGGGAGGCCTTTAAAACGAAAAAAGCCCACCAGATGGCGGGCTTTTTGAAGCTTGTGTGAATCTGCAGACTAAGTGGAAGTCGCAGGGTCGGAAGAAGAGGAGGACATGGCTGTTGTTGTGCCACGTTTTTGCGCTTTTTCTTCGGCTTTCTCGATTTCTTCGATGTATTTCTTCGTCGCCTTTGGAAGTTCATTCCACATGCGCAAGGAAAGAAGAAGACCCATGATTGCAAACGGGATCAGGAACAACGGCCAGTAAGACCAGCTCTTGTGGGAAAGATAACCGATGGCCAAAGACTGGATACCGCTTCCCAAGTAAACGCAACCATCCACGATGCCGGATGCTGTGGCTGTCATTTTCTTACCACCGAAGTCAGCTGCTGCTGTTCCGGACATCAAAGAGTGAACGCCGATAACAGTCAGGGTGATCATGATCGCTGCGATACCCACAACGGTCGGGTTGCTCATCAGGTTGAACGCCATCACGATCAAAAGAAGAATCATGATGAAGTTGTTGATCGCTGCTGGAGGCCCGCGACGGGACTGGAACAGGCGGTCAGAGATAATGCCGGCCATGAAGCCACCGAAGATACCGGTCATGCACAGCAACAGACCCCAGTTTTTAATGAAGAACTGAGAGCCTTCAAAGAAGACAGCATCTTTATCTTTCATTTCGTGAGCAAAGACCAGGTACCATTGCATGATACCGTTGCGCAGAACTCCAGAAGTGAAGTCCACCAGGGCGATAGTGATCATCACTGGATTTGTGAAGATCTTTTTCAGCATGAAGCCGATAGTGATTTTTACGTTTGCATCGTCATAGTCAGAAGAAGCATCCGCTGTATCGAAGTCACCGAAGTTGGCTTCAGCAGGGGAGTCTTTCAAAAGAACGAAGTCGATCAAAGCCCAGCACAGAAGCAGGAACGCTGGGATGGCAAATACCAACCAAGTCGCATTGGTCACGCCTGTGTCGATCGCAAAGATGTGACGGATAAAGCCCTGGAACGCTGTTGGCTCGTGGCCCAGGTTCAGTTTGGAAGCTTCAACAATCGCCTGACCCCAGTCAAATGCGAAGTAAACACCGAAGGAAATCAAGGTACCAAAGATCGCACCGAAGACACCGCGTTCACGAACGTGGAACCAGTAAGCTTTGACTTTGATGATGGAAACCGCGCCGTAGGACTGGAAGAACATGTTCAGCGCGAACAGAACTGAGTACGCCACGACGATGTTGGTTTTCAATGTCCCCATCATGTACAGATAGGTCGCGCCCGCCATCAAAAGATTCATGATGGAGGAGCCCAGAGCTGCGATGATGATCCCACGTTTGCCGCCGATTTTATCAACGATCGGGCCATTGAGAAGGAAGGAAAGTCCGTAGGTGATTGTCCCGGCGGCGAAGATAAGGCCAAACTGTTCTTTGGTCATCATATCGCCCAGGGCGTTTTTGGAAACGTTCAGATTGTATCGTCCCATGTAAAGGAACGCATATGTCATACCTAGAGGGAACCAGTTAACGAAACGACGAATCATGAACTTGCGTGAGTGTCCCAGCGGATTATTCTTGAAGTACAAGAAAATAACCGCGAACAGACAGGCGCTGACGAGTAGTAAAGCCATGGAACCTCCGGTAAAATTTCGAGGAAGCTAAAGGAAAAATGAGCACTTGGCAATCTAAACAGCCCGAGTTTCTGCCGAAGTTATTTTAAGATTCTGTTAGGATGCAGCAAAGCCGTGCTCTGGCGGGGCTTCGGTATTTTTTCTGCGGCCGTCCTCTCTGGTACGCTGCAAAAACTTCACGATTTTCGCTCGAGGACTTGTTTATTTGGAGCCTGAAGTTATGCATAAGCAAAACTTATGGAGAACCTAAAAATTATGACTTTGTGCTTATAGGTCCAGGGCGATATGTTGGGTTTCAGAAGGAGACATCGAAAAGATCCCTTCTAACCTCGGTAGGTCCTTGACCACTCTCCAGCGAAGAGAGACCCGGTCCCAAAACCGCCGCAATCGCGGCTCACAAAGTCCCATCAAACAGCCCACCTAACACAGCTTACCGAGGCTTGCGCGCGAACACGACGCGATGCTACTTTCATTTGCATGTCATTTAAATATTTCCCCCTATACGAAAAGCAAAAAGATACAACTCAATACAAAAAGATCTCTTCCGACCATGTGCGCGTGGAAAAAATGGGAGACCGTGAAGTTCTGGTGGTTGAACCGGAAGCTTTGGAGTTATTAGCTCAGGAAGCTCTGAGTGATGTGTCCCATCTATTGCGTCCCAAACATCTGGAAAAGTTGGAAAAAATCCTTCAAGACCCCGAAGCATCCCCCAATGATCGTTTCGTGGCGGTGGATTTGCTTCGCAATGCCGTGATTGCCGCGCAAATGGAGTTCCCATCCTGTCAGGACACGGGGACAGCCATCGTGGTGGGTAAAAAAGGTGAGCGTGTGTTCACTGGCGCTGACGACAAGGAATTCTTGTCCAAAGGGATTTACAACACCTATCAAAAAAGGAACCTGCGCTTTTCTCAGATGGCTCCGCTTTCTTTCTTTGAAGAAAAAAACACGGGCAGCAATTTACCCGCGCAGATTGATATCTATTCTGAGCAAGGTGAAGAGTATAACTTCCTGTTCCTGGCTAAAGGGGGCGGTAGTGCAAATAAATCTTATCTTTATCAAAAGACCAAGGCGGTTCTGAATCCGGAAGGTTTTGAAAAGTTCGTGCGCGAAACTTTGAACTCTTTGGGGACGGCCGCGTGTCCTCCCTACCATCTGGCATTCTGCGTTGGCGGAACTTCCGCAGAAGAAACTCTGAAGATCGTTAAATATGCTTCCGCAGGGTATCTGGATGGCCTGCCAACTTCCGGCAGCGAAGGTGGCCGTGCTTATCGTGACCTGGAAATGGAAAAACAAGTCGAGCAATGGGCTCGCGAAACCGGTATCGGGGCGCAGTTCGGCGGTAAATACTTCGTGCACGATGTGCGTGTGATTCGTTTGCCGCGTCACGGGGCCAGCTGTCCGATTGGCGTGGGCGTCAGCTGTTCTGCTGATCGAAACATCAAAGGCAAGATCACCCGCGATGGTATTTTCCTGGAACAACTGGAGCTTCATCCGGAACAGTATCTGCCAAATCACCTGCAGGATGCTGGTGCGGAAGCGATTGAAATTGATTTGAATAAACCGATGGCGGAAACCTTGAAAGTTCTTTCCGCGCAGAAAGTAGCAACACGCGTGATGCTGAACGGTCCAATGATCGTAGCCCGCGATATTGCGCATGCGAAGCTGAAAGAAAAGGTGGATCGCGGTGAAGGTGTGCCAGAGTACTTCAAGCAATACGCGGTTTATTACGCAGGTCCGGCGAAGACGCCAAAAGGTTATGCTTCAGGATCCTTCGGTCCGACGACCAGTGAGCGTATGGACCCTTATGTGGGCACATTCCAAAGCCTGGGTGGTTCTATGATTATGTTGGGTAAGGGTAATCGCAGCCCGCAGGTGACAGAAGCCTGTCAGCAATACGGTGGATTCTATCTGGGATCTATTGGGGGGGCCAGCGGCGCGCTTGGGTAAAGAGTGTATTACCAAGGTGGAAGTGTTGGATTTCCCGGAATTAGGAATGGAGTCAGTATGGAAGATCGAGGTGAAAGACTTCCCGGCCTTTATCATCGTGGATGATAAAGGAAATGACTTCTTTAAATCGGTCATTCGTCGCCTGTAGAAAATAAAAAAAAAGCCTCTCGCATTGAGAGGCTTTTTGCTTTCAAGATCTCGCGTTCTTTTTAAAGATCCTTCATAAGTAAGGGCGAAATTCCCACAAAAAGATTCATAATAACCGGGCCGATAATCAGCCCCGGAAGACCCATCATTATGATCGCCCCAACCACGCAGGTAAAGCCAATGACGGGGGATATCTTTTGCTCTCCGCCCACCATGAAGGGTTTTAGAATATTGTCGATGCTGCCTGCAATAGTGGCGATGATGAAAAGTCCAATCGCAGATCCAGTGCGATCGCCGATAAAAGCCAGAAGACTTAGCAGATAGCCCACAGGCGCCGCGCCAATCACCGGAATAAAGGAAACAAAGAAGGTGACGGTGACTACCAGCCAGAAATCCCCTTCGCCAAAGACCAGACTGCCCAGTCCGATCACGCAAGCCTGAATCAGACCGATCACCAGGGTTGAAAACAATGTGACCGAGCAGCTCTTCTTGCATATCTCAATCAGAGGCTCTGTCGCACCGGGTTTTAGCGGTGTGTATTTTAAAGTCAGCTCGCGAATCTCTGAAGACTTCATCAATAGAACCATCAGGGCAATGACGAAGACAAAACTTAGCAGAAGAATTGAAGGAAGTTGCCCCAGAAGATCGGTGGAGTGTTGTAACAATCCGCCTCCGACTTTTTGCAGGATGTTTTCCATCACTTCACGGGCGGGGCCAGCCAGATCTGTTCCCGTCCAGTCTGATAACTTTTGCAGACCATTCAGTGTGTAGTCTTTGAGGTTGTGAACCTGAGCGACAATCTTGTCTGTTTCAATATTTTGGGGTTTGCTGATATAGACAATAATGCGGTAGATGGCCAGGCCCAGCGGGATCCAAAGTAAAGACAGTCCCACGAACAGGGTGATCAGTGTCCAGGTTTTACGACCCCAGCGTTTTTTACTGAGTTTTTCAATAAAATCATTCAATCCCAAGGCGAAAATACCAGCAAGAATCAATGGCATCAGAAACGGTAGGTTGATAAAGGCAAAGGCTCCGACTAGAAGCAAAAGCAGAATCAGATTCACCCATTGGTTTTTCGTAAAAGCAGTCATACTAGCCTATACCTTCTTGATAAACATGTCTTGAGCCCCGCGGATACGCTCGCTGTAAACTCCTTGTGGGGATCTTTTTCCGGCGCTGATGATCATTGTCACAGCAGCCTCAGATGGCAGATCCAAAAGATCTTTTACGCGAACCTCATCGAAGCCCTCCATCGGGCAACTGTCGTAGCCTGCAGCTCTGAAGGCCAACATCAGATTTTCACAAGCTAAAGCGGTGGTTTTGGTGGCCCACAAGAGATTTCCAGAGCGACCAAAGGGGCCGCGGGGGATTACTTTGAAAAGACCCAGCATCACGACAGCCAGAGTTTTAAACGGGGCCAAAATATGCAAAGGACCGTTTCCATACACAAAAGGCACGAGCTTGTTGTAATAGGCATGCACACTTTTTGGAGTGTCATGGCGATTGGCGAAGTACTCTTGATTAATGCGTTGACCGCGTTTCCATAGATCGGGACGGGCTACACAGGCAATCAATGTCGGTGCGGTTCGTGCGGCAGGTTGATTCAGGCAAAAGGCCTTCAGCTTTTTAAGTTTGTCTTCGGATCGAACCCAATAGAACTCCCAAGGTTGCAGGTTGGACGAGTTCGGCGCCAGCAATCCAAGGCGCAGGCATTCCTGAACGACTTCGTCAGGGATGGATTCCTGAGTGTAATTGCGGACAGAACGTCGGCTTTCAACCACTTTCTTGAATTCTTCAAAGTTGCACTCGATGGCAGGCTCAGTGTGCATGATGTTCGGAGCTTTGCTGAAAATATTATTGTCTGACATAGAAATTAGTTTTGGACCTCGCACTGCATGCGTGCATCTGTACGGCAGTTTACCCAGGTGCCATCGTGATTGGGTGGCAGATAGTTCGGAGAACAAAAGGTGTTCTTAAAGATCGTGTAAGTCAAAGAACGTCCACGATGAGTCATTTCGCATGTCCAGCGGGCATCGCGTTCAGCATCACTTTCAGATCTTCTTTTGATGTCATTAAAGCAAAAGCTGCCGCTGTTGGTATTGCAATATGAGTTCACGGAACCACGGCCATTCACGGTGATGGTTTTTGCCTGTGCAAAAGATTGAGAAACAAAAATGGTCAATGAAAGCAGTATAAGATTTTTCATAAAGAAGCCTCCGCCTCTCAATCAACGCACAGTTTAGAGGGGGAGGCAATATGTTTCAGGCCTGTGTCAGGAACTGCACGCCGAGTTCTTGCGACTGCTCGGTCTCGTTCCATTTGGACCAGCGGACTTGCCCTTCTACAGAGACGTATTCGCCTTGTTTGTTTTGGTAAGTGAGGTTGATAAAGTCCTTCTTCGTATAAAACGGAGCCTTAATCTTAAGGCAAGAACCGTTAAGCGATATGTTTTCAAATGAGCCCCCTAGAATCGGTTGAAATCCTCTGTTTTCCACGCCCAATGGCAGCATTGACGGGCTAAGCATGGCACGTGTGTCCTGGGTCTCGCGTTTGTCCTGACGCAGCTCAAGCTGTCTGCCATCCAGATAGGCATGGATATCTTTGGGAAGATTGTTTTCCTCGGTCTTCCATAGGACGACAAAGTCGTTGTTGTGTTTTAAGCGGATCTTCATGTTGCTGGAAAGTTCATTGACGACAAAGAAGATCTTCACATTTTTGATGCTTTTTTGAAGGAAGCTATAGAGGTCAAAATGGCGCACTTCCAGGAAGGGTAGGAAGACGACAACGATTTTATCACTCTCGTCACTGCCTAGTGCTGAACGCAGGTCGTAAGGATTTTCTATCAGTGTGCAGGTCAGCGTCGGATCCTTTTTAAGTGTCATGGGAATGCGACTCTGACCAGTGATAAAGACTTGTGTATTCATGCGAAAGCCCCCTGTTAATTGCTTTTCTGTCTCTAAAGCAAACAGTCGGCCAGCCCAGAACAGCTTTAAACTGTTCTGGGGCTGGAAAATCTTGAACAGGTGTCTAGAGATTTATAACGGTGTTAGCTTGAATCTCTCATATTGGGACTCCTTAATGGGGGGGCAAGGGGCGCCTCGATTTGCGGGAAAGATGTCGGAAGCCATAGGAAAGTTCGCCTATCATAAGTAGGGTCTGCAATCTCCTCAGATGTCGTTGTGTTGGTGATCACAAAATAGGAGATGAATTTTGCCGAGATGAAATTTGGCTCTCGGTCAAGGTGAACTCATAATAAGTTGTATGGAATTAAATCAGTTCATTTTTCTGATTATTTTAGCGGGCGCTTTATATCTCTTTATCAGTGAAAAACTCAGTGTCGATATGATCGGAATTCTGATCATATTGTCTTTGGCCATAACTCGGGTGCTGGACCCCAAAGAAGCATTTTCCGGATTTGCCAGTGAGCCTGCGCTGATTGTGGTGGCAGTTTTTGTTCTTTCTTCGGGGTTGACGGCGACAGGGCTGACGGACGCTATTGGCAATGCGGTGGGGAAATTTGCAGGAAAGAATCAGTGGGTAGCCAATCTTCTGGTGATGGCGACGGTGGCCTTGCTATCAGCATTCACCCATCATTTGATGATAACTGCGATGATGCTTCCGATCGTGATGCGCCTGTGTCGTGAGCACGATATGCCCTCGTCGCGACTGTTGATTCCTATGGCGACAGCAGCCTCTTTAGGGACGACGATGACCTTGATCGGAGCGCCGGCTTTTTTATTGGCGAATAGCATTCTTAAAAGATCCGGAGAGCCGGGGTTGCGTCTTTTTGATGTGACTCCACTGGGGGCAACATTGGTGGGGACGGGGATTGTTTTTATTTTGCTGATGCTTTGGGTGTTGCCGAAAACATCGGGCCGGGATCGGCATGATGAGAAATTCAGGATCGACGAAGTTTTTACCGAGTTGATTGTCACTGAAAGATCAAAATGGCTGGGATTGGGGATTGCGGATTTTCAGAAAGAAAATCTGAAGCGTTTCGTGATTGTGGGTTTGAAGCGCTATGGAAATCGCATTTCCACATTGGATGCGGAAGTAAAGCTGCAGGAACACGACATTCTTTTGGTCAAAACGTCTCCGGATGAATTGCTGTCAGTGGATGAAAAAATGGGGTTGGCATTGCGCTCGGTAAAGAAATATGGGGAAGAGGTGCAAAGTGGCAGTTCGGTTAAAGAAGCGGAAGAGCCTGTGATTGTTCAGGGGTTAATTGCCCCTCAGTCTCCATTTGTTGGTAAAACTATTGGAGAGATAGATTTCCTTCGGACGTTGGGGGTTTTAGTGATTGCCCTTTGGCGAAGAGATGGTTGGATTTATCATGAGATTTCGCAAGTGAGACTTAAGGAGGGGGATCTGATAATTCTTTGGGGGTATGAGGCCCAGTTGGATGAGGTCCATCAGAATAGCGATTTTCTGTTGCTGTTTCCCCTGCAGGTTCGCCCAAAGAAAAGAATCAAAGCCAAGACGGCAGGTCTTATCATGTTGATCTCTGTATTTGTAGCGGCGACTGAAACGTTACCTCCGCATATCGCGTTTTTGGCAGGGGCGGTGACGATGGTTCTGACGAAGTGTGTATCTTTGCGCAGTGCCTATGAGGCTATCGAGGTGAAGATATTTGTGATGATCGCCGGGGTCATTCCCTTGGGGCTGGCTATGGAAAAGACCGGTCTTGCGGCCTTGTTTGCTAGGAATCTGTCTTTGTTGATTGCGCACTGGGATCCTTGGGCAATTTTATTAACCTTCTTTGTTGCTGCAGGATTGTTGACCCAGATACTTTCTGATTCCGCAACAACCGTGCTGATTGCGCCTATTGCGGTGGCTTTTGCAAAGACAACCGAGGTTTCGCCAACAGCGGCCGTGGTGTGTGTGACCGTCGGAGCCGTTGCGTCTTTCTTGACTCCGATCGGTCATCACGGGAACCTATTGATTCTTGGGCCAGGGAACTACCGATTTATTGATTTTCTGAAAATCGGTCTTCCCCTGACTGCGCTTATTGCTGTGCTTACCAGCTTTATGTCCCTGCGTCTGTGGAGCTAAGCGGCGGTGGGGGCAGTTGTTGAGGCTGATCCCATCTTGGCAGATCCACTCCCAGGGTGAGCTTCAGGACTTCGTTGACGTCCTCCACAAAATGGAAACGCAGATCTTTGCGAATGTCCTCCGGTATCTCCCTAAGATCCTTTTCATTTCTTCGGCACAGCAGGACTTCTTGAACTCCAGCGCGGTGAGCGGCGATAACCTTTTCTTTAATGCCTCCCACGGGAAGAACGCTTCCTCTTAAAGAGATCTCTCCGGTCATGGCCAGTTTCGGGTCGACTGGTTTATTCAGCAGCAGTGACGCAATCGAAGTCAACATTGTCACTCCGGCAGAGGGGCCATCTTTCGGGATGGCTCCTGCTGGCACATGGACATGGATATCCTTTTTGCTGAAGTCCAGAAGCGGATTTAAAATCGGCAAACGGGATTTCAAAAGGCTTAATGCGATCTTCGCAGACTCCTGCATCACTTCACCCAGTTGTCCCGTCAATAGCAACTGACCTTGACCTGGCATCTGTGCGGACTCAATAAACAGGATGTCGCCACCCACAGGAGTCCACGCAAGACCTGTCACCACGCCCGGTGGCAGCAAGCTTCCGATCATATCGGCAGAGAATCGTTCTGCGCCGAAGATATCTTCCAGATCTTTTTCTTCCACCAGCAATGGCAAAGTCGCGGCCTTGATGATCTTGAGACTCATATGTTTACAGATCGTGGCGATCTTTCTTTGTAGATCCCGCACGCCGGCTTCCCGAGTGTAATGCGTCAGCAGTTTTGTCAGGGCCTCATCTGTAATGCTCAGCTGAGCTTTATCCAGTCCGTGTTCGGCGAGTTGCTTCGGCCACAGATGATTGCGCGCAATCTGGCGCTTTTCATCAATGGTGTAACCGCTGAGGTCAATCACCTCCATACGATCCAGCAGTGGAAGCGGAATTCCTTCCAGTGAGTTCGCAGTGGCGATAAAGAACACCTTGGACAGATCAAACGGCGTATCCAGATAGTGATCCTGGAAGCTGTTGTTTTGTTCCGGGTCCAGGACTTCCAGCATGGCGCTGGCAGGATCTCCGCCAAAGCCACGGGTCAGTTTGTCGATCTCATCCAGAATAAAGACCGGATCGTTTTCTCCGGCTTTCTTGATCGCTGAAATAATTCGACCAGGCAGTGCTCCAATGTAGGTTCGGCGGTGCCCCCGGATTTCCGCATCATCACGGACGCCACCCAAGGCAACGCGAGCATACTTTTTACCCAAGGCGCGCGCAATACTTTTACCCAGGGAAGTTTTACCTACCCCCGGAGGTCCAATGAACAAAAGAATAGAACCTTGATGGGACTTTCTCAGCTTCATGACCGCCAGGTGTTGCAGGATTCTTTTCTTGATCTTATCCAGACCATAGTGATCTTCATTCAGAATGCGTTCTGCGGCCTCCAGATCAATCTCCTGTTGTGCAGAAGATTGATTCCATGGAAGAGAAGTCATCAGCTCCAGATGCGTGCGAATCATCTGATATTCCGGAGACGCTGAGTTTGAAGTCTCCAGACGCTTCAATTGATTGCGAGCCAGATCCATGGCTTCGGCGGGCATTCCGGATTTTTCGATCTTCTCTTTGAATTTAACAAAAAGGTCCTCTCCGTCGTTGTCACCAAGCTCTTCGCGGATCACGCGCATCTGTTCGCGCAGAATACTTTCTTTTTGATTCTGCTGGAAGCTTTCCTGCAATTTATCGCGGATGCCACGCTGAATTTTCAGACGTTCCTTCAGGGACTGCAGGCGGTCCAGAAGTTTCAAGGCACGGTCTTTTAAGGAGGTGATTTCCAAAACCTCCTGTTTGTCCTGAAGGCTGATATCCGCATAAGCGGCACACATATTTACAAGTGTGGAGAGGTCTTCAATTTCAGCAATCATCTCACGGATTTGCCTTGTGTTTCCGGGCAATAAATCCAACAGATCATCGCTGAGTTGACGCAAACTTGCCAGAAGGGCTTCTTCGGTTTTCTTGTCAAGTCTGTCAGAGTCTTCCATAGACTCAGTTTGCACTTCCAGATGACCTTCGCTTTCCTGATTTTGCACCACGCGAACACGCTGATGGGCTTTAACAAAAATATTATAGCTTCCGTCTTCATCCATGCGGAAGGACTCTACTTTTGCCAAGGTTCCGATTTGATAAAGATCTTCAATGCCATTCACCGACGCGTTGGGATCTTTTTGGGTTAAGAGAACAACCCAATGGTTGTCTCGCAGCGCTTTTTGTAACGCTGAAATACTTTTTTCTCGTCCAATCCGTAAAGGCATGCTGATGTCAGGAAACAGCACGGAATTCTTCAGAGGGATCACTGGGACGAAGCCAGAGACGTAAGACACGTGTACCTCATTTCTCCCCTAAAAGAGGGGCTTCCCTAAACATGGGGTCGATCTGAGATTCGTCAAGTCAGGTGAACGCCATAATCTTCTTCGATACGGGATGCGAGTTCTTTATAGTTTACTGGCTTGGTGAAGTAGCCGTTCGCGCCAAGATTTAGCGATTTACTTATGCTCAGGTCGTCATCATAAGCGCTCATCATATAGACGTCTATACCAGGAAATTGTTGTTTCACTTTCTTCAAAAGGTCATAGCCAGAAATTTCCGGCATATTAATGTCAGTCAACAAAACTTCGGAGCCCGGTGTTCTTTCTGAAGATTCCAGATAGCGTAAACACGATTGGGCATTTTCAAAGAAATGAAAATGCACGTCGCCTTTTTGGATGGATTTTCGAAAACGCAGCTCGCACAGAACCCCAACGCTGGCTTCATCGTCAACGACCACGACGTTTAAAGGTTCATGCGCCATCATGGTCGCACCTCCAGCTCCGCAGAGTTGGGAAAGTCAATGGTCGCCTCTGTGAAGAATCCTTCCTCGCTGGTGATGTTAAAAGTACCTCGATTTTTTTCGACATTCTGTTTGGCAATCCAAAGTCCTAGTCCGGTTCCTTCGCCAGCAGGTTTGGTGGTGTAGAACTCATCACAAACATTGGGAAGGTGTTTCAAAGGGATGCCGATGCCGTTGTCCCGTACTTTAATTCTGCAGAAGCCGGGTTCTTGTGTGAGCGAAACATGAATCTCTGGAGTGTATGCAGTCCCGTTCTGGCGCATTTTTGCGGCAAGGGCATAAAGGGCATTGTCCACAATGTTAATAAAAACACGTTCAATGCCTGGAACATCCCAGAGAAAGGCTTTGATATTCGGGGTGACCAGAATATTTTTTAGAAGTCGGGAGCGCAGCTCTGAGTCCGTGATGGAGCGAAGATACATATCCAGAGCACGATCAAGCACGGAAGAAAGATTAGTCCATTCTGCTTGTTGGTCGGGCTCTTGGCGGGCCTGTCTCAGCATACTGGTAATAATGTCGTTGGCGCGCAGGCTGTGCTGTTGAATCATCTCGGCGGCTTTTGTGAAGGAATCCTGATCCAGCTCCTCGGTTTGTAGAATCTCTGAAGCGTTGATGATGATGTTCAGGGGATTTTTCAGTTCATGGGCAATGCCGAATGTGATGCGCCCGATGGTGGCAAGCTTCTCTTGAGATATCAATTGCTTTTGGGTTTGTTGGAGAGAAGCGAAGGCTTGCTGCAGTTCGGAAGTTCGTTCTCGAGCCAACATCTCCAGACTGTCTTTGATGCGCAACAAAGATTCCTCTGCGGCGAGACGTCGGTACTCCGTCCCAATGCGAGCGGCAAAAAACTCGACAACAGAGGAAAGCATGGTGGGATTTTTGAATGGATGTTCATCCATAATCACCAAAAGTCCAATCAGTCCGCCATCGGTGTGCAGAAATGGCGCGCCGATATAGGATTCGATGTTCATATCCTGCAGCATTTTGTCTTTGGGGAAAGCCAGTCGAACATGTGAATTGTAGCAGTTAACGCGGGTGCCGCAGATCACATGGGTGCAGGGAGAGCCCGCCAAGTCATAGATGACGTTGGGGATAAAGCCGTCTCCGGCCCAGAGAAAATCAGTCTGAATGCTTGTTTGTTCCGGCTCTATGGCGTGGCCAACCATGACGTATTTGACGTTCAAGGCTTTTGCCAACCGATGCACAAGTTCCTGAATGTAGGACTTTCCTGAAAGAAGCTGGTCGACATTGTAAATGTCTTTGATGAGCTCTAACGATTGCATCGTATTGACTTCCATAGGCTGCCTCCAGCCAATCTCTAGTCTATCACGCCAGCAAGAGAAAGATCTTTCAGAGACATTGCTATGTCAAAAGTCACCGATACAGTCTAGGAAATTTTGAGTCAGTTTTTAAACGCATCCACCAGCGCGATGTCGCGGATCATGCCGCCGAAGGGTCCGACATACACGGTTTCTTCCAGCCATTTGGTTTCGTGAGGGACTTCGTCCTTGAAAATGACTTTATGCCAGAAACGATTGATACTGTCCCAATTGTACCCGCGGGTTTTTAAATGATCTTTGGCTTCGAACGGAGCTGCGGTGGCAATCACTTGAGTCATCAAGCGGCGGGCATTGGTGATAAGCTCCAGCAGGTAGGGCTTGTTGGATTTTTCCTCTTCAAGGCTTAACAGATAAAGCAAAGCATCCACATCGTTGATAGCGCGATGGGAATCCGTAAAGAAGCCATGATAGATATTCAAAAGCTCCAGCTTGGTGCTGGAAAATCCTTTGGCGGACCAATCGATTTGCTTATAAGAACAAGCCCAGACTTTGTCGGCAGAGGTTTTGGATTTGCGCTCAATGAACGGGCGATCGAATTTCGCGTTGTGAGCGATCACCAGCTGGGATTCTCCCAGCAGTTTGTCCACTTCGGTCCAGTCGATCTGTTTACCCGCCACCATTTCGTCGGTGATTCCAGTCAGGTCTTGAATTTCCGCAGAGATAGGGCGGCCCGGGTCTTGGAAGCTGGAATAAGACTTGGTCACAGCCAAAACTTCGCCTGAGTTCTTATTGAAGATAAACTGACGGATGCCGATCTCAATGATCTGATCTTCTGTCTGGTTTAGCCCGGTGGTTTCAACATCCAGAATAGCGCCAAAGCGGATGATATCGGCATTGTCGCGAACCCACGTTGTGGTGGCGTAAGCGGGAGTATTTAGTTTGCAGTCTTCCAAGCGGCGAAGGGTGACTGTTTTTCCGTCTTCTGATTTGCCAATCCAGCGAAATGCCATCGTGAGAACTCCTTAGAAATCGTTCGCCATCTTAGAAAGCTGGACGGGGGATCGTCAATGCGCGGCGCTTTGCGCTGGGCTGAGGCCTTGAAGTCATCCTCTTGATTTGACTTATGAATTTTAAGTTGTAGTCTTAAATCAATATTCTAAGAGGATTTTGCATCTATGTTCAAGGCTGTCTTTGTTGCTGTTGTCTCCATGGCTCTTTTTGTGACGGCGTGTTCGCCCATGTCCACGATGACTGCTAATAAGCGGGAAGCAGCCTTTTATGGACGCTTTGTGAATTCTTCCGAAAATGAGAGTGCCGCCGCTGAAAAGCTCGATCAACTGAAGCTGTTGCAGACCGGAGCTGAGTATCCAATGCGCATGGCGCTTTTTGCCAATGGTAAATTCTACTATCAAGTGGACAAGCTAGGGGATGGACAGGGGACTTGGGATATTGCCGACGGAGTTTTGCGTCTGCGCGCGATTCGTCCGTTGTTTGATATGAATCTTTTTGTGTCCGGCGCCAGTGAAAACGGAGATGAAACGGTGATTCGTTTTATTGATCGTCATGGATTTAACTCTGTTCGTATTGAGTTGCGTGATCCTCAGACGATGAAGCAGCAGGGGGTGACACCTCCGGAGCTGTCTGTGTATCAGGTGTCAGATAAAGGAATTTAGATCTAAGGTGGTGTTACCACCAGGTGGCCAGTCATGCTTTACGGAAATGAATCCATTTCCCACTATACAAGAAGTAATATCTGCATTTGGATGCTGATGGCGATGCAGGCCGGAATCTTAAATATCGGTGGTTTCATGGCCTGTCACCGCTTCGTTTCTCACGTGACGGGATTTGCCACTTTCTTCGGACATGAGGTCAGTCAGTTTGATTTTGAGATGGCTTTGGGGATGCTGGCCGTTCCTTTGTTCTTTTTGTTTGGCGCCATGATCAGCGGTTTGCTGGTGGATGTGCGCTTGAAGCTTCATAAAAAACCAAAATACTATATCAGCTTCGGAATGATCTTCTTCCTGACAGTTCTGGTGGCGGCAGGTGGCCTGCTTGGATATTTTGGAACGTTTGGAGAGCCGCTAAGGCAATCTCGTGACTACACGCTGTTGATTTTGCTGTGTCTGATCTGTGGTATTCAAAATGGGACAATTACGACGGTGTCGCGCTCAGTGATTCGCACGACTCACTTGACGGGGATCACGACCGATCTGGGGATTGGTCTAAGTCGTCTTCTGAATTATCGCAAGCTGGAAAAGGAAATAGCCTTTGATGGAGAGCTGAAAGCCAATCTGATGCGCTTGGGGATCATCGGATTCTTCGGCTTGGGATCTGTTATCGGAGGTTTTGCCTTCAGTTTGCTCGGGCACGGAGGCTTTGTGATTCCGGTTGTGACCTCTGGAGTGCTTTTTTGGACAATGTACTACTTCCAGGTTTTGGTTCCGTCGCGGAAAATTTAGTAATGCGGTGGCTTTTCGTTGCCGCGAATTTCGTCTCCGCCATCGCCTAAAGCTTCTTTGAGTCTGCTGGTAAGGCCTTGCAGCAGAACTTCTAATTTATCTATGGTCTGCTGTTGCTGGTAGATGACCTGACTCAGTTCTTCCAGTTGATGTTCCTGATGAGCCAGTTTGGTTTCAATCGTGATTAGGCGTTGGTCGTCCATAGTGTCCTCGTATAGGGCGTTTCATACCCTAGACTTGCAAAGACGTCAATTTCAGCCGATAAATTGATATGCGCAAGTGGATACTGATACTGAAAACTCTTCCTGCTTTGGCTGTTTTTGTGGTGATTTTGATGATTGCCCAGAGGCTGGTGACCACATATCGCGCCTCTTTGTCGGGGATGCCGGATCTGTTTACTGAAGAGGTCACGGACCGCTTTTATGCTTATGCCACCAAGATCACCGGCAAACAAAGCCTGTACGTCGCCAAGCTTCAGCAGACCGAGGTGTTTGAGCGCACTTCTCACGCCAAGGCCCTGTGGTTTGATCTGCCG
This sequence comes from Bdellovibrio bacteriovorus, assembly GCF_041888015.1. Taxonomy (GTDB): domain Bacteria; phylum Bdellovibrionota; class Bdellovibrionia; order Bdellovibrionales; family Bdellovibrionaceae; genus Bdellovibrio. The sequence goes on along the minus strand of NZ_CP168968.1, from coordinate 1,978,241 downwards.
TCGATTGTCATCAAGGCCGAAATTCCTGTGGAGTATAATTATTTTGTGAATCTGACAGCGGGCTGGCGTTTTGAGAAAGACCAGGCGACTTTGATTGTCCATATTCCAGATTTAACCAGCAGCAAGCCAGCGGTGGATATTGCGGGAATGAAGTTGGGAATTGAAAAAGGCAGCATCCTGCGCAATGAAAAAGAGTCGCTGCAAAAGCTGGCACAAGATCTGTCCGGGCTGTTAGTGGATCGCTCTATTGAGAATAGAGCTCTGGTCCGCGAACAGGCGCGAAAATCTGTCCAGGAATTTGTACGTGCCTGGTTGGGTGTGGTATTTAACTTAAAAGACGATCAGCTTATTGAAGTTCGTTTCCCCGGTGAGCAGGCGGCAGGTTCTTTAAAAAATCAGTAAAAATCATTCTGCAAAAATATCGGCAATTCCCACATACGAGGCATCGTAATATTTTGTCTTTGCATAGCCCGCCTGAAAAGTGATCTCGGCCAGTCGTCGGGCACGTGCCGCTGTGTCAGAAAGAATCAGCAGCAGTTCATATTTTTGCAGGCCTGCCGCCTTGAGTTTGCTTCGAATGTCGGGGCGAGGTTGTTGATCTTCATCCATCAGCTCTTTCCAATACAAAGGGGTGATGGTGGATTTTAAGCGTTTTTCTTGCTGCCAGTTATCCGCTAAAGAGATTTTAGGTTCGCGAGTGTCCAGAATCTGCACTTTCACAGGCGCGGGTGGCGCCCGCATGCCTCCCAATGCGCGAGAGCGGGCTTTGGAACTCCAGGCAAGAGTTTGAAGATTTTGGGTGAAATATCCACGCAATTCTTTTTTGTTAAGAGCCTCTATGCTGGCCACAGTGTTGTTTGTCTGACATCCAATCAAAGCAAGGATTGAAACAAACAACAGTGTCTTCATGGAATAAACCTCTTAGTGAGTTTTCTTTCTTCTTTTTTCGCGCTCTTCGATGTCTTTGGCGAAAAGTTTGGCTACCCACGTGTCCTGCACACCAATTTTGCTGCCGGACAGTTGGATCTGAGTTTTCGATCTGTACTGAGGATCATAGTTCAAGGCTTTGATGTCGATATTTTTATTGGCAAAGAACCGAGTCATTCTTTCTGCCGCTTTGTCAGCATCGAAAGGTTCTTGCAAATTCAGTTCTTTTTCCAACTCGTCACAGAGAACTTGGGTTTCAGAGTCGTTGGCAAGTTCCGTTTTTTGAGAAACTGCTTTAGCTAGACTGTGCAGGTTGTAGCTTTTTTGCAGAATCTCATCGAGTTCTTCGGGGTTGCGGCTCAGGTGATCTCCGGCTTGATAAAGATAATAGTAAAACTGTGCTTTTTGGAAGAGGCCTTGCTCTGTTTCCGTGGACTGCAAGACTGCGGGAACCACGGTGTCCATTCCTGGCAGGCGGAAGAGATAGCGGAACACAGGAGCTGCTGTTTCCACCAAGGGATCATGGTTATTGTAAAGGCTGGTGATGAAGAATCTGAAGGTGGCGTTGTTAGGGTCTTTTAAGAAGGTGCTTTCAGAGGCCTTTGTCAGATATTTGCAGCCCTCGGAAAGGGGGCGATCCGTCTTTGCAAAATCATCTCGCAAGACTTGCAAGGCCATTTTGCCTGAAGAAATTGCTGTTGTGTCCTCTGAAGTTGAGCCGTTTTCTTCAGCAGCTTTGCTGACTGTAGGCGGAACTAAAGCATTCTTAATTTGATATGCCGAGGGAAGTCTGGATAGTCCCCAAAGTCCGATGCCTGTTAAAACAACAAGACAAAGTGCCAAGCTGATAGAGAGGATTTTAAGAGTATTCTTCCACTTCATGAATGTCTCCTGTAATACAGAAGAACTGAATCACATATCGAGTCCCTGAGCAATGATACGTGGTGCTATATTACATTTATTAATAATGAGGGGTTGACCCACAGGTCAGAGAGGCATATAGTCACATCTCACTTGTCGCGGGGTGGAGCAGTCTGGTAGCTCGTCGGGCTCATAACCCGAAGGCCGTAGGTTCAAATCCTGCCCCCGCAACCATTTTTTCCAATATACCACCCTTGGTCCATTGGATTATGGGATGACTTTCTAAATAATTCCAAAGACATATGAAACGCATCGCCACTGGCTTCTACTGAAGCTTGGGATTGGTGTTTTACGTTCATTTTCGTGGATTCTCGTTTTTCCGATAGATTCACTACCTTATTTTTTGATTTCCCATCGTCAGACCCTTGATTGATCTGACGATAAAAAACTTGAGCCTGACCTTCTTTAAAAATCAGCTTATCAACAACAACTCGTAGCAAAGCCTTTCTCATTTTCGGATTTGCCTTGGTCCACGCCAATTGCAACCGCTTCAAGCCTTCTTGAAGTCCATTCACAAATTTCTTTGGGTCTATAATGTCTGCTAAAAGCAACTCACAGCGATCTAAGGTTTCACGTTCTTTCTTTCGTTGCTCTTGTAATTCGATAATTTGTCCTGAATAGAGATTCTGAAGTTCCATATTGTCGGTTTGCATTTGCAAACGAACCAAGCTCTTTATGTCACTATCAATTTGGCCAAGTGCCTTTGATGAAGAATTCTTTTGTGTAACAACGGACTCTTTGTCCGAAAGAATGGAAGCACTAACAGATTTTTCAACACCATCCAAGTAACCAGCTTGATTGATAACTTTCAATAGATGGTTTTCTAGTGCGGACTCAATTTCATCAGCTCTATATCTTTTAATTGAGCAGCTAACAGTTTTTCCTTCAATGGGTCTATGGACATAATAACGAATATCTCTTTTTTGTCCGTGACCTGTCGATCCTACAAGTGGACGACCACATTCGCCGCAACTTGCAAGCCCAGTAAAAAGAAAGGTTCTTGCTTTGGCATTTTTCAATCTAAGTCTTTCATTCTTTGCATTGTCTGAAAGCATACTCTGAACAAGGTTAAATGTTACCTCGTCAATTATTGCAGGCCAAGAAGCCGTTACGATTTGGTATTGCTCAAAAGTTTTCAATTCACTTTGATCTTTCGACTTGTTACCTTTGTTGACCTCCCTCATGCCAATATAGCTGTGATTGTTGAGAATATTTTTTACAGTCTGCGTATTCCACGTTTCACCATTAGCTCCCTTGAATGGAACATTTTCCTCACGGAGTCTTGTTGCGGTTGCAAAAGTTGATCGCTCTTCAATGTATGTTCTAAATACTTTTTCAACCAATGAGACTTCCTCTTCATTTACAGCCAAAGTAGATTTGTTGGTCGGATCGACTTTATATCCAAGGATTGTTGAGCCGCCATTTCTTAACCCACGCAAAGCTCGTGAGTGAAAATTTAAAGTAACTCTTTCTGAAATCTGCCTGCGCTCGAATTGGGCTAGATTAATCATATTAAAGAGCATCATCTCACCAGCGGCGGTGGTCGTGTCGAATTGCTCTTTGAGTGATAAAAATTGAGTTTTTGTTTCTTTAAAGAAATCAATCAATACACAGAAGTCTCTAATGCTTCTTGAAAGACGTGATAGGTCTGTCACAAGAACTGTATTGATTCTTCCTTTCTTTAAGTCTTTGATGAGCTTTTGAAGAGCGGGACGATTGGTGTCCTTTGCGGAGAACCCATCATCAATGTACTCATCAATAACAACACCCCAGTTTTGTTGTTGCATATTTTTAATATCAACATAGCCACAAAGTCTGTGCTTCTGACTTTCAAGTGACCCTTCCATGCGAAGGGCCTGCTCTTCAGTACTAACTCGAATATATAATCCAATATTAAATGCCATACTTTATTTCCTCACTGTGATGTTTGGAGGGGCGACCTTTCTTATGTAGAGAGGCAAACATCATCCCTAAAATTTTTTGTGCGGATTCTTTCGTTCTTTTTGCAGAATCTGAATCCAGCTCAACCCCAATCATTTCGATGCTCAAAAAATCTTGTGCTGCCGCTTGTGCAGACTTTGACTTTTTGATTTCCAAAAATATTTCCTATGATTTGATAATTTACTCAGTTTCATATCCATTAAAATTATCAATAAATTCCAAAGCTTTCTTTTTTGGTTGGTCATCAAGAAATCGAAGAACGCGAACAGTGAGCTTACTTGGTTTGCGAAAATCTGTTTCTATGTTCATCATTGCTTGATAGCCCGAAAGACATAGAAGATCAGCAAACTGTTCTCGATTTAATCCTAGCTTTTCCCGAATCTCTCTTACTTCTATACCTTTCACGATTTAGTCCTTAGCAGCTCATAAATTCTGGATATGCTTAAATCCAATTCGTCGGCGATCTGACTAACAGATTTTCCTTTGTTTTTAAGAGCAGCGGCCTTGGCTGCTTTCGCCTTTGTTTCGGGCTTAACTAAGTCGTCCCACTGTTTCTTTTTTGATTTCCAATTCTTTCCGTTCATTACTTCCTCAAGAGTTACTATTTTGATTATATCATCATTGATGATATAATCAAGTCAAGGCTCGTGAGGACTTTTTCTTTGGTGACTCATCGAGTCCGATTTGTTTTTGCAGTAAGACTTTGAAATCCGTAGGAACTTTTCCAGACTCTTTTGCTTGTTTTAAAATGTTTTCGAGCATGGCCACTTCGTCGAAGTGCTCAGCCCGAATCTCTTTGATTTGAGATTCATCTAGCTCAGACTGAAAACGCAAGATTATCCAGTTTGCGATTTCAGTCTGGTTGACCTTGCCGCCATTGAAGCCATCATTCACTTTATCAATGATGGCCTTCAGTGCGGCCAATGACTCATTAGAAACCACAATTCTTTGTAACTTGGCACTGACTGTTTGATTAGTACGATCTAGTTCTCTCTCTGTTCCCGTATTTGTATTTATATTATTATTATTATTATTATTATTATCCATATCTCTTACCTTTATTTTTTATTTCCCCACCGCCACCTCTGTTTAGTACCTAGCTGTTGACCCCTTCCTCTCAACTCGTTGGGTGGGAGGGGTCAACAGCGACCAAGGGACGTTAAGAACGAGGTGGCGGTGGGGAAATTCTTGTTATTCTTTATCTTTTTGATAGATATTCTCTCATCAGTTAATCAGAGAAGCCTTCGCCATGTGTAGGCTTTGACGAAGGCTTCTCATTTCAAATTTTCGAGGCGAGTTCCTTTAAACTCTGGCACATCTTGAGGCCTCGGAGTTCTGCGCTTGCGGGATTCGTTTTCCAATCCTCAATACTGATAAAACCGATTCGTGAATTCAGTCTTCCATCCCCAATGTATTTCATGGCCCTTTGAATGGTCTTTTCAATGGCCTGGTTTTCAACAACGAAGAAGACAAAACCAAAATCGTACGCTTCACTGTAGGCGCGTATAGCTTTGTTATATCGCCAGTTAGTCTTTGCTGTTCTTTCATATTCAACCGCCACAATTGGAGTATTGAGATTTCCTTGGAGCTTGAACACGGCATCTGGATATTTAAAACCACCTTCCTTAACTTCCAACCTAAAGCTGGCAGACTTCTGAATCTTCATTTCACTTTCAGTTATCCATTTTTGGCAGATGCCAGCTTTTTCTAATTTCCAAAGTCCAGCTCCTACAGTTTCATCATGTTCGATGAAGTGTGGATAGATAGAGTGAACGTGTTGCCACTTCATTTCTTTGATAAGCTCAACTCCGAAAGTGTCAATCACAACAGCATTGTGTCCGTGCTTGCTGGTATGTCGCTTAAAAATTCTTCGATCAATCAAATGTTGAAGTTGCATTTGTCGCCAGCGGAGAGTTCCTTGAGCAAACAATTCGTACCAAGTTTCACGGCTCATGGCCCCAACCTTTGCAACAAACCTCACGGCCTCAACAGTATTTTTTGAAAGCCTGCGACCGTGAGTATATTTCATTAAGGAGCCTCCCAGCGTGTAGGCTCTGTGATGATGTACTCAAAGTGACCTTCGATGTAACGGTTGCCAACAACTTTGCTTTCAACCCAAACAGCTTCAACTTTGGGTTGTTGTAGTGATGGGACAGATTGTCCTTTAGACGATTTTCTTTGGGCCTCTTGTCCTTTTAGATAAGCAAGCTCCTTGTCGCGTTCATTGTTATCATGGATTGAAGCTGCTGCGAGTGTTCCTGCAATAGCACCCACACCAGCACCGATGATGACATTGCGAGTGCGATATTGTCCGTTTTTTCCAGGGTCAACAATCCCACCCAATGCAGCTCCAGTTCCTGTGCCAATCGTCCCACCGAGACCCATTGATTTTCCCATTGATGAGCAACCTGTCTGTAGCAACAAGATTGATAGGCTCAAGATTAAAATTAATTTATTTTTTTGTTTTCCCATGCATTCTCCTAACTTTTTAAGCGGCGTTTTCAAGAGCATTATTTGCTTTGTCTGATTGATTTTTTTTAGGTTTCAATTCCATTTCTTCAAGCAGCGGCATTATAGTTTTTGCAATCTGTGGCATGACTTCTGGTTCAAGATCATCTGTTTTACTAAATTTAATCCTCACTGTTTTTGCCCCACGTTCATGCGGCACAATCATAATAGCTTCACCCACACCTAAATCTTTTTTGAAGACATTGGGGTGAATCGTGAATTCCTCGACATCACGAACCGACATCTCGCCACTTTTATTCACCCCAAATAATGTCTTGGACTGGCGTTCTGTAAATTTAGTAGAGGTGAGCGTTCCGATGACCTTAGAGAAATACTCAGCCGAATCAGGATCATTCCCACGCATATGGATGAAACGAAGGTTCCTGTTTACCTTCAAGGACGAGGTCAATCAGGCAAAGCTAATAGACAAGCTTTCGGTCTTTCATCGACAAATCATATTGTTCGTTCCCATGGTGGAAAGCTCATTTATAGAAAAAGCGATCTTGGTGGCTCAAGCTTTGAGATTCGTTTGGGGGTTATATGAATTTAAAACCAAAAATTCTTATTTGCGATGACGATTCTGAAATTTTGCAAACTTTGAATTTAAGTCTTCGCTCAAGTTTTGAAGTCACGACTGCTAATAGTGTTGAAAAAGCAAAGAAATTAGTTGCAGATAGCGACTTTGATGCTGCGGTTATTGATTTGAACTTTGAAGGCCAAGAACATGACGGCATTCATCTTTTAGATTTTATGAATAAACAATCCGCTGGAACATTCCTAATAGTTCTAAGTGGTGATACCAGCACTCGACGTATCGTTGAAGCTACAAGAAGGAAGCATTTTCAATTTATTGTAAAAGATGATGGATACTTTCAAGCTCTTTTGAAATCTCTTACTAGCGCAACTCAGTTAAGGGTTGCTAGCAAAGCCCAAGCTCAGATTAAATACCTAACTCAATCAGAAGCTGTAAAAAACGTTTTGCGACAAGTAGACACGATCATCAGAAGTAATTCTGAAGCTCCCATTTTAATTTTGGGTGAAACTGGAACAGGTAAAGAGTTCTTGGCCCAGCATATAGCTCTCAATTTAAAAATGAAGGCCGTTACTGCAAACATGGGATGTGTCCCAAAAGAAATGGCTGAAAGCATTCTATTTGGACACGAGCGCGGAGCTTTTACTGGTGCTGTCGCAAACAAGGCAGGTCTTATTGAGACTGCTCACAATGGACTATTCTTTTTAGATGAAATTGGTGAATGTTCTGCTTCGGTTCAAGCTAAACTTCTTAGAGTTATTCAAGAAAAAGAAGTTCAAGCTCTAGGCTCAAATAGAACCAAAAAGATAAATGTTCGCTTTATAGCAGCAACGAATAGGGATTTGAATAAGCAAGTTGCAGATGGAACATTCAGACTCGATCTCCTTCAGCGATTAAATACCTTTGTATTGAAATTGCCATCATTAAGAGAGCGACCTGAAGACATTATTTTTTACGCAAATTTATTTATCAATGATCTGTCTCGTGATGGTGACAGATTTCATTTAACCTCTGATGGAGAAGCCGAGCTTCTTTCTTATCAGTGGCAAGGTAATATTCGTGAATTAAGAAATGTCATTGAACGAATTATTGTACTTTCGACAAAAACGTCAATTGATAAAGCTGTTGTTGCTGAAGCAATTGGGTATGGCCGGTCACCTCATGAGGTGACCGTCACTAGAGCAGAGGTTGTTGAGTCAAATGCACGCAAAGAAGAAGTAATCAAAACTCTGAATGAGTTTAATGGTAATAAAAGAAAGGCTGCTGTGAGTCTTGGTATAAGTGAGGCAACGCTATATCGCTGGATAAAAGAGTTTAAACTGAATAATACGCAAAGTGCTCAAGCCTTTAGAAATCGCTTTGAGGTACTCACATGATTAAATTAACAAGAGTACAATCAGAAAAGCAAAATGCACCAAAGCTTTTTATTGTCGCAGGTGGGCCGGGCTTAAGTTCAAATACCCTTCGAGACCTTGATCTTTTAAAACGAAGTTTTGAACTTATGTATGTTGATATTCAAGGAACAAACGATTCTGCTTATACAGGCAAAAAATCTTTCGCGGAAATAGCTTCTGCTTTAGCTGATGTCGTTGTTGATGAATCAGGAGAAAAGTTTTCTCTCGGTCATTCTTTCGGTGGTTTTTTAGCTGCGGAATTACTTATTCGCGAAGTCGTTTCTGGTCTTGTTTGCATTTCGACGCCATTTACTAAAGAAGCCCTTTCAGCAGCTAACGATAATTACAATTTCAATAAGACATCTACTCTTTCTGATGCTGAAATTGAATGGTCTACAAATCAAGATGATGCGTCTTTTTCAAAATGGCTTTCCGAGTATGGAGAGCTTTATTTTAAGACCCCGAAAGGTAAAGAGATTCTTCAAAACGATAAAGTGTCTGCAAGATACTTTAAGGATAATCGCTCTGATGTTCTTGATAAAGAACCGATACTTTCTTCGTTAGCACAGATTGGAAGTAAAAAAGTTTTTATAGCTGGTACAGATGATAAGTTATTGCCAGTTAGTATTTTAGAAAAGGATTCTCATCTAGGAAAATTCGATTTTAATCAAATCGAAGACGCAAGCCATTTCGTAACGATAGATCAACCAGTGATGGTTGCTAAGATAATTGAAACAAAATTATTGCAAGGATAAGGGGGATTTTATGAAGAAGACAATACAGATACTAGCTTTGGCTTTAGCGATAGGTGCTACTGTTCAAACGATCAGAGCTTATGCAGATGAGACTGGGTTCTTTTCTGTAGAAGTTGAAGAGCACAGAATGTCTAAGCTAATCGAACTAAGAAAAGAAGTTACAGCTACAGGTGAAGTTATTCCCTTTGCCTATACGGCACTAAGTGAAGAGTTTCCTCAGATTACGAACCAAGAGCAGCTCAATGAAGCTATTGCTCATCAGGTACTTCGTTACTTGCAAGCTATTGGTGCTGAGGACGCATTAATTAAAGTAATCAAGCAGCCAGAGTTCCAATCTCTTCGCAGTCGTGGCGAGCCAGGAATTTAATGTGACTAAGGACAACGGCAAATATTTCGGATCAGCGATGATGGTTGGGTTTGGGATTGTGGCGTTTTATCGCTGGCAACAAACCCAACTCATCTTTTTCTTGCTTTTGGTCTTGAGGGATTTTGCCGCAGGTTATTTCTTTTTCAAAAGGAAGCCTGCTCATTCAAAGGGCCCTAGAACTTTAACGATTTTAGCTTATGCTTCTTCAGCAATGCCACTTTTGTATTTCGGTTCTACAGTTTCATCAAAGGCGCTATTCTTAGCTTCCGATCTATTGGCTATTATTGGTTTTTTAATCGTTGTCCTTGCTACGATTGAACTTGGGACTTCAATTGGTATCTCGCCAGCTAACCGTGGCCTTGTTCGATCCGGCATCTATCGCTACATCAAACATCCGATGTATTTGGGGTATGCAATTTCGGAGATGGGTTTGGTTATTTTGAATCCGTTAAATTTATCTATTTGTGTAGTTTCGATGATCTTATATTTTATTCGATCTAAAATTGAGATCAAAATTCTAAATTCGTGAAAATGATTTTCTGCGCGACCTTTTGTTCTAAATATTCAAAAGGAGCAAGTATGTCAAAAAAAGTAGCCTTGTATTGCAGAGTCAGTACAGGCAATCAAGCAACTGGGCTTGAAGCTCAGGTCCGAGCATTGCGAGATTATTGCACAAGAAATAACATCACTGATTGTGTAATTTATGAAGACGAGAACCAGTCAGGTGTAAAACAATCTCGACCAGCACTAGATCGGATGATGAAAGATGTTCGTGATGGCTTTATTGGAAAGGTCATTGTTTATTCTTTCAGTCGATACGCTCGATCTGTAACTCACTTGCTTAGGGCTCTTGAAGAATTTAAAAAAATTAATGTAGGCTTTGTTTCAATAACTGAATCCATTGATACAAATACACCTTTAGGGTCAGCCGTCTTCACAATCTTGGGGGCTGTGGCCCAGCTAGAAAGAGATTTAATTGCGGAAAGGGTCAGAAATGGGCTTGCAAACGCAAAGGCAAAAGGAATTCGTATCGGTAGACTGAAAACTCGCGATAGTGATTTGATTCGCAAGTTAAGGGCTAGTGGGATGACATTTAGAGATATCGCAAAAATTGCAAAATGCTCAACAGGTGCAGTTGGCGCAGAAATGAGGGCCATGAAAGCTGAAGCCAAGAAAAAGGAAATCAATGTTGTTTTAGATAACCCTACAGTTGTCGAAAAACTGCCGACCAGCGACGTTCATCTAGGTCAAGTTTTTGATCTTAACATTTCGGATTTACATTTAGAGCTTGCTGAATAAAATTGGAAGCGGGCATCTTTTAAAATGGCCGCTTCTTTTATTTTTACATTTCGACTCGTTGCTTGTGAACAATCCTAGTGTCATTATTCGGATGATTTTGATGGGAAAAGTTTGAGAATATCGACGTTTGAAGTTTTAAGGCTCATGCTCTCGTACTGATCGGCAATATAAATTAGAGCCGCTTCGCCGTATCGCCGCTTAGAGTTTTTTTCGAGTTTGCTTTGAGCATACGTGACAAAGTTGAGTAATTCCTGGTGCTTCTCGGCGAGACGATCAGGCGCTATTCCTAGATATCCATTGCGGGCTTCAGTGAGGAGCTTGGCATGATGTATCGGCACCTGCGGAATGAGCCATTCTGCGGCCTTGTCCTTCGAAGTAATGGTCCCGGTCAAGGCCGTAAACCAAATGCGAGCGATCGCCAAGGCGATGGTTCGCTCATCCCCCCCGGAGCTCGTTTACTGACTGCCATTGCTGGAGGGTACTTAGCAAAGCCTTTTTGAGGTCCGCCTCCGGAACCTCGTCGAAGATTTCCATCGCAGATGGGCCGTGAAGAGCGATGCTGGACTTTCTAATCTTGGTGATCAGGATCGCCAGGTCCGGATCAGCTTTTGGAGATTCGAATGAGCCAGATTCGATGTCCTTACGGAGCCATTCTCCGAGTTGAAGCTCCCGTTTTGGTGGGTAAACCCAAGGTTTAAGAGTTCGAGCATCGACGACCGTGACTTCAATAGGTCGAATGCCATGTGCAGCAGGATATGAAGAAACTGACAGCATTTCAGTCATGAGCTGCTTGCGATTAGATTCTGACAGCGAGTTATTGACGACAACGAATAGGTCGATATCGCTCTCAGGTTTCAGGCCTCCATCAAGAGCAGATCCATATAGATAAGTAGCTATCAGGTGTCGTCCGAGATGCTTCCGAATAATTGAAGCAGCTTCATCGACTTGTTTTTGGATGGATGCGGGGATCTCGGAAGTCATAGTGTCTCGCAGAAGGGGATGCAAATAAAATTCCTAACTACATATCCCAGCTCTAGATCGGCGGTCAATAAGGAAATGGTTCCGGGGTGCCCTCTTTATATGAAGTCTTCGCTTTCGATGACAAAGGCTCGTTTTTGGGGTTTTCAAGCAGTTAGCTTAAGCGTGGATCGATTAGCGAAGACCAAGTGATCAAAAGGCCTTTGGGAACCATTCGTTTTGAGTCGTCAGTTATAGACGGTGATGTCAATGTCTGAAGGCAAAGTTTCAACACGTGGCCGACTTCTTTCTTTATCCTCATTCAATGCCATAAGGTAAAAACTTCTCTCACAAACGGTATATTCTTTTGGCACTTTTCGTTCAGGCAAATGATGTTAATCATTTAGTAAAATTTAATCAGTCACAGTTTCTTGCATGTACCGCGGAATGTACATTGCCCGCGACCCATACAGTTCTGACCTTCATTCTTTGATTCGAGAAAATTACCGCCAAGTTTTTTTCAATAAAGAAAATATTGGAGTCCATCTCCCATATCACTTGGAGAGAGAATTCAAAAAATACCTACGATGCGGAAACCTCGCCTTCGGCATGGCAAGGTTTCACTGCTCCTTATGTCAAAAAGATAAGCTTGTTGCCTTTAGCTGCAAAGGGAGAACGCTTTGTCCGAGTTGCACTGGCAGACGCATGTCGGATACGGCTAAACATTTAATTGAAGAAGTGATTCCGGAAGTACCGACAAGGCAATGGGTATTAAGCATGCCCTATGTTCATAGATTTTTGCTCGCGCGAAATCCTGATTTCTTAAGAAAGGCCTTGGCGATTTTTCACCGGACACTTAGTCGCCATTATGAATACAAGGCCAGAATCCACAATCTGAAAAATCCCAAAGCTGGAGCGATTACAGTCGTTCAGCGTTTTGGAGGAGCACTTAATCTAAACGTGCATTTCCATACGATCTATATCGATGGAGTATTCTATGAAAATAATTTTGGCGATGAAGTCTTTTTTGAAATTGTTCCAACGCATGAAGAAGTCGTTCAACTCAATGGCACATTGAAGAAACGCTTAATGAGACTACTGGAAAAATTTGAGCAAGTTGAAAATGACTATAACGATCAATCCGACTTTCAGGCCCAGAGTGTACAAAACCGAGATGAGAATTTTCAGCTCCCACTTAAGATCGGCAAGGTCTGGGACCCGCCATTCAGAGAATTTGTAGGGAAGCGTTGCTCCTACGATGATGGGTTCAGTCTGCATGCGAATGTAAAAATCTTGGCACATCAACGGGCCGAATTGGAGAGACTTTGTCGCTACATTCTGCGAGGTCCCATTGCAAAAGAGAGGATTACTTATGAGGCATCTGGAAAAGTAAGGCTACAGCTAAAAACACCTTACTCCGACGGGACAACTCATCTGCAATTCACTCCAGATCAATTCATCAAAAGGATTATTGCTCTTATACCGCCACCGAGACAAAACCTTATTCGCTATATTGGAGTTTTTGGGGCCCGTCATAAGAAGAGATCTAAAATAACGAGTTTGGCGTGTCCTAAGAAAGTGAAGACCAAGAAGAAAGTTTACCGCACGCCATGGAGCGAATTGTTAAAATACGTTTTTAAATATGAAGTTAGTAATTGTGATCACTGTGGCACCAAGCTAACTTTGGTAGCCACGATAACTTCCCAGAATATCTGCCAAAAAATATTGAATCATCTTGGCCAGCCGGCAAATGAAGTGATTATCAGGTCTCCGAGAGCACCTCCTGAGGCAGACTACTTTGATCAAGCAGTGGGCGATTTTTAAGCAAAATTAGTTGAGCAAGGGCAGGGGTGCGCCTAATTTCGGTCTTAAATAAGACCGTCCCGTAAATTTCAGCCGAATCCGACAAAAAGGCGTGAAGATTTCCTTTAAATAGAGAGACCGAAGGTCATCCTTTTCCTAAAAAAGGGGGGGGCCATGGTTCCAAGATGTAAAATCGAGGGCTAATTCAGGCTATACTTTCATAGTAATTATAGACTCAGTAGCGACTCATTGGATTTTTTACACTAAGAAGGTCAATTACTTTTTTCGCTGGGGCAGAAATACTGCTCTATAAATGAGTGTGTCCGCTTACGAACACGACCCCATTATTTTGGTAATGATCTCAGCAATGAGTGAAATTATATTAAGCCCCGTTTAACCCACGGGGCTTTTTTATTATTAAGCAATAAATCAGTAATCTATCCTTCTACGGATTTTCTCTAACATCAAAGTAATCTCTTGATTAACTTCGAGATTCAAGAATAATTCTCCTGCAATTTCGACAGAGCTTCTAAAGCTGGCAGTTACCGCTTCCGGATCGAGAGCTGGACAAACTTTTTCATATTTCTCATACATCTTCTTAGGAATATCTTTTTCGATACTCTTAGAAGGACTCTCCCAATGATCAAATGCTAAGGCTTCTACCCTCATTAACCATAAAGTAAATTTTTGAATATATGAGAATGTCATATGTGCATGGGCCCACTCTTTTCTTCCAATCAAATGTGATGTGTATACCAGAGAGTTCACTAAGGACTGTGCTAACCACTCAATTGATTCTTTAGAATTTCTTGTTGGTGAAATAACGGAAATAGAATCTAGTGTATTCTTCAATAATCCATCTTTATCGACCTGAATCATTTTATCTTTGAGTTCAAAAGAAACTAATCCCTCCCAGCTTTTGATAATTCCTATTTCTTTAATATCAAGAAAATGAAACTCGGCACGAATCAAGTCATCATAGATCGCAACTTTAGTACCAAACTCATTTTTAAAGAACAAATCGACTTTACCCAATTGAGCAACCCAATGTTTCTCATCAAAATTTTCTGTATCAGTTAAAAAAATATAGAACTCGATGTCGGAATATTTGTCTCCTTCACCTTTGATAAAAGAACCATACATAAAAACTGAACGGATGTTAGGATCAAGCAAAGAAGATTCCTTCACCTGACTAATCATGGCCAACTGTCTCATAAGACCTCAAAAATTGTAGTTAATAATCAATAGACAAAATTTATGATTACTTATTAGTTACTGCACACATTCTAGGAGTCCCCTTTCAAGTGGTTTATTTCAAGGATAGAAATTCATTATATGCTTAACCCTAAATATAATCAAACCGCTGGGATTTCAGCAACTTAAGCAGCTGAATCTTATGTGTTTTTTTTGAACTTGCTTGGATTTCAGTATTTGGTAGAATATAAAAACTGGTGGAGGGTTTAATAAACCCCGCGACAGGTTCTCTCCACCAGAAACCTTCCCTAAATTCTTAGGATGTTTTCTGGCCCAAATATCATAAGCAACCTAAGAAATTAAATCTCTGAATCCCTTCATCTCTTTCCTTAAATAAGACCGTCCCGTAAATTTCAGCCGAATCCGACAAAAAGGCGTGAAGATTTCCTTTAAATAGAGAGACCGAAGGTCATCCTTTTCCTAAAAAAGGGGGGGGCCATGGTTCCAAGATGTAAAATCGAGGGCTAATTCAGGCTATACTTGTTTGAGAGTTGGTTTTAAACTTTACCAGTGCTTGAAAACAATCAGGAATGGTGTTACGCTATATTAATTATGAATAGTGATCCCTCCTCAGATAAGTAAGCCGCAGCAATATTCTCTATTGTTGCGGCGATAATCCCACAGGCATTGTTCTCGGAAATATCGCCGGCGAAGTTTATTCCTTTTTTTAGGAGTTCTTATGTCAGGCAAATTGTCTAATGACTGGAATTATTCTCTTTCTTCGGCCCTATTGTTAATGGCGCCTTTTGATCTTTTAGCTTCTCTTGCTATGGACGTTTACCTCCCAGCTATCCCGAAAATGCCGGAAGCTCTTAACACATCACCATCAGTGATCCAGCTAACTCTTAGTCTCTATATGGTCACACTTGGACTGGGGCAGTTATTCTTTGGTCCTTTGTCTGATCGTACCGGGCGCAGAAAAGTGGTGCTAATAGGTGCTTTGCTTTTCACAATTTCCTCCTTCGTTCTAGTTTTCACGAGCAATGGTTATCTTTTTTTAGGAGCACGAGTTT
This sequence comes from Bdellovibrio bacteriovorus, assembly GCF_041888015.1. Classification (GTDB taxonomy): domain Bacteria; phylum Bdellovibrionota; class Bdellovibrionia; order Bdellovibrionales; family Bdellovibrionaceae; genus Bdellovibrio. The sequence continues at coordinate 1,962,570 of NZ_CP168968.1, read as the reverse complement.
TTCAGGCATTGGGTTCTTCAGCTGCTCTTGTGGCAACCTTCGCTACAGTCAGAGATGTCTATGCAGATAAACCGGAAGGAAATGTCATATATAGTCTCTTTAGTTCAATGCTTGCTTTTGTTCCAGCTCTAGGACCAATCTTGGGAGCCATCCTTGCCTATCTATATGGCTGGAGAATGATATTTATTTTCCTTGGAGGAATTGGTTTGATGGCGTTTATCCATGCTCTACTTCGATGGCGTGAAACGAAGCCTTCGTCTGTGACGAAGGAAAATATCTCGGTACCAGTGATTTTTAAAAGTATGTCCTTTTGGATTTATACATTAGGTTTTAGTACAGCAATGGGGTCTTTTTTTGTTTTCTTTTCTACAGCGCCCAGGGTTTTGATGGAAAAAGTTGGACTGTCTCAAATGCATTTCAGTTTTGTATTTGCTTCGGTCGCAATCGTCATGATTGTAGTTTCACATTTTGCCAAATCTTTCGTCACAAAGTGGGGAACAAAGGGGAGTCTCATCAGGGGACTCATAATAATCCTCATGGGATCAATTATCCTTACCGGATGTAATAACTTGATGGATCTTTCTATCGCCTCTTTTGTTTTGCCTATGTGGGTGATCGCTGTTGGAATGATCTTTATTGTTTCCGTTACCGCAAACGGTGCACTTGAAGAGTTCCCGCATATGGCGGGAACAGCTGTGGCTTTTTATTATTGTCTTCAAAGTCTGATTGTATCTGTAGTAGGAACCGCAGTAACCTTACTTTTGCCTGGAGATAGCGCCTGGCCCCTCATCGCGTTTACCTCTGTATTACCGGTGTGTACTTTTATGTTAATGGGCGTGGAATATTTAATGAGAAAATCCATATGAAAAACCAGGCACTCGGAGCTATCCAGGTTTCGAGTGCCTGGTTCTGTGACTGAAGTTTGATATCGATATAAAAAGCAGGTAGATTTATAAAAGACGTGAACCAATAAGGAATACGACATGGATGCTTTAAATCACGACGGAAGTATTATTTTACTCAATGGTGCTTCTAGTGCAGGGAAAACAACTTTATGTAAAAACATCCGGGATGTTATTCCGGCGCCTTTCATTCACTTCTCGCTGGATTTTATTATGTTTGATGCAGATGTACTTCCAAAAAACAGAAATGTGCCAGAACTTGGTATTACAAATAACTCATTTTATTGATTTGGTTTTTTGTTGTTTCTTGATTTCCGTTCTCGTCCTTATCCTAATCCCTACCCCATTGACCTTAATGGTCGTGGGGCTTTTGTGGGGAATTGGCGAGGTTGCCAGTGCTTTTAAATAATTTCCGTCCTGATAATGATGACCGCTTTTATTTTTTCTACCGCTTTGTTATGCGGTCGTGGTTTTTGTTTTTGTCCGTGATTTTTTTAAGCCCCGTTCTGGGGCTTTTAGGCCGTTCAATAACGGGGGAACAATTCTTAACTCTGTGCGGTGTATTTGTTCTTATTCTGGCCGTGGATTTTTTGAGTGTGTGGATAAAGGCTTATCCACTAATCAAGGAACAAGAGCGGATAGAGTGGGAAAATAATGGACGGAAAAAAACCCGTTAAGGAAAGTCTTTGGTTGTGAATCATGTCTAATATAGTATCATATTACTATAATATAGTATTTATAGAGAGACAGAAAATCTGGGAAATATATGGAAAATGTAATTTTAAGTTTGGCTTTTAAATATGGTATTCCGATACAAAAGATTATCAGCACCAATGAACTTGGATTGGATTTCCAAACTTCTATTGGCGAAAGTGTTGATGGCAAAAAATGGATTTTGAGAGTTCCTCGTAGGAAAAATATTTTTTCTCAGATTCAAAAAGAGCAGGGCCATCTCAATTTTTTAAAATCTAAAGTCAGTTTTGATGTTCCAGATTGGAAGGTTGTGAATCCAGAACTAATTGCTTATCCACTATTGACTGATAAACCTGCATTAGAAGTAAATCCAGCCACCCAAGAGTTTATTTGGAATGTGGATTTAGAATCTTATAAATACTCTCAATCACTGGGCTTAGTTTTATACGAACTACATCAACTTACCCAAGAGGCTCATGATTTTGGCTTGCCACTAAGAACACCCGAGAAGATTAGAAAAGAACTTTTGGATGAAATTGATTTGGTTAAAACTCAACTAGGTCTGTCTAATCATTTAGAAGAAAAATGGAGAACTTGGATTGATGACGATACTTACTGGCCATCTTTTTCTACCATTATCCACGGAGATTTATATGCAGGCCACACTTTAGTTAATTCCGAAGAGCGGATAACGGGAATTATAGACTGGAGTGAAATGCAAATTGGAGACTCATCCATTGACTTTGCAGGTCAGTACATTGGATTGGGTGAAATCCAATTAGATAAGACTTTATTGGCCTATGAAAAATTGGGCGGAAGAACTTGGCCGAGAATGAAAGAGCATATAATTCAACGAACTTTAGCCGCTCCGCTCAAGTTTGGAGTGTTTGCTCTCAAAACAAAAGATGATAACCATATACAGGCGGCGAAAGAGCAACTGAATAGTTAAGCATAGTTTGGGAATAAAAAATTTAATAATGAAGTGTGCTACTTTTGTCATCCAGATAATTTTGTAATGGCTTAAGTATATGATATAATTGTTGAAAATGGATTTTTAATATTATTAAAATCATCTCCGCCACCGGCCGCGACGCTGGCTGCAAGGTCGTCACGCTGCAAACGCTGCCCGGTGACGCCGGTTCGCTGGAGGGCGAAGCCGGCAAGGTCGGCGGCTTCTCACTGCATGCCGGCGTGGCGGCCGAAGCACACGAAAGCCACAAGCTGGAAAAGCTGTGCCGCTACATCACGCGCCCGGCGATCAGCGAGAAGCGGCTGTCGATAGCGCTCCAGGGCAGGGTGCGTTACCAGCTCAAGACCCCGTGGCGCAATGGCACCACGCATGTGGAATGGGATCCGGTGGATTTCATCGCCAAGCTGGCGGCGCTGGTCCCGCCACCGCGCGCCCACCTGACCCGCTTCCACGGGGTGTTTGCCCCGAACGCCGCCCTGCGCGCACAGTTGACGCCATCGGGGCGCGGCAGGCGGCATGACGCCGCTGTGGAGCCGGCGGACGCAAGCGCGAACGACGCGCCGCGCAGCCCCGAGGAGAAGCGCCGTTCGATGAGCTGGGCGCAACGCCTCAAGCGGGTCTTTTCCATCGACGTCACCGCCTGCGTCCACTGCGGTGGCACCGTGCGGATCGTCGCCAGCATCGAGGAACCTGCCGCCATCCGCGCCATCCTTGGCCACTTCGTGAAGCAGGGCGCGCGGGAAGAAGCGCACTACAGGCCCGCAGCGCGCGCACCGCCAGTGCAAGCCGCGTGACGATCTGCCGGCTGCACAGCCGACGGCGAAACCGGAATCCGAGCCGATGCGGCCACGATCCGCAGGGCGGCGCTCGGCCCGCTGTCGGGAATCAGCGAAGCATGGCTGCTGACAACGCCGCTGCGTGGCCCCGCGATGCCGAAATCCCACTCACAGACGTCCGATCCGTGCCCAAAACGGGGCTTGCGCGACCGCCGCCTACCCAGCAGACTGCCCGAAAAGGGCGTTTGAACTTCCTATACGCGGAGCAGGGGTTCGTGAACCTCACGACGGCGCGGGTCGCGGAGCGCGCCGGCGTGAGCATCGGTTCGCTCTACCAGTATTTCCCCAACAAGCAGGGGCTCGCGGCCGCCGTCGTCGATCACTACAGCGACGAGGTCCTCGCGCGCTTCACCGCGATGGTCCGGGCGCGGCCAGGGAAGACGCTGGTGGATACCGTGGATGCGATGATCGGGTTCGCGCTCGTTTCCCATCCGCATGAGCCGGAAATGCATCGCGCGTTGAACGATCTCGCACCGCGCATCGGCCGCGAGGAAAAGACGCGCGCCATCAGCCGGGGGATGGCGAAGGTGATCGAGACGGAACTGGAGCGACATCGGCAGGAAATCTCGCCCGATCTCGACCTTGCGGATGCGGCCGCCATGATCGAGACGGTGCTGGAAACGGTCGCGCACCGGGCGATCCAGCGGCATCCCGTCAGGGTCGGCGCCGATGGGCTGATCGGCCAGTGCCGCAGGCTGATCATCGGCTATCTGAGAAGTCCATCACCAAGCTAATATGATGCTAGACTAGGGGAAGATGCTGAGCTTACGTCAGAAGCCTTATTGCACGCAATTGCCGTCGCTACTCTCCCGAGGCAGGCATTGCTGTTCGCTTGGCATTTTCACCTGGTTGCACGCTCTTGCTTTCGCGAAATAAAGTATGTGGCCAGCGTGTTGGTTCCGGTCATCGGCTCCCTCCATCAAGCGAGACCGTGAGTCATGCCTCAACCCAAATTAGTAGGTCTTGATCCTAATTTGTTGTACATGAACGCAGCCGCTCGAAACCGGCGATGAGGCTGTCGAGTCCAAAGTTGAACGCAGCATCCATGCTGTCTGTTTCCAACTCGTGAAACAGACCGTGTAGGAAGGACGATGGTGCTTGCTCGGATACATCTGACCTGTCCGAAATTCTCTCATCGGCATCAGATGCCTGCTGTTCGAGAACGGAACCGACTACATAGTTGCTGACCGCCAAAAGCGTCCAAACGGCATGCTTCGGACTAAAGCCCGCCGTGCAGAGAAAGCGTATTTGTGCCTCGGCGGTGCCAAAATTCGGTTCTGTCGGTCGAGTTCCCGCATGGATACGCGCGCCGTCGCGATAAGAGAGCAACGCCATTCTGAAACTCAGGGCGTTTTCTTTCAGGTACACCCGCCAGTCCTCGTTTTCCTTGGGTAGGGACCGAGTGTGGCGTTCCGTCAGCATCGCCTCGGCCAGTGCGTCAAGCAGCGCACGCTTGTTTTGGAAATGCCAGTAAAGCGCTGGCTGCTGAACCTTGAGGCGTTCAGCGAGCTTTCGCGTCGTCAGGTTGTCCATGCCAACCTCGTTCAGCAGTTCCAGCGCCGTCGCGATCACGGTGCCCTTGTCCAGTTTGGTCATTCATGCTCCTTCGTCAACGCTTGACAATTTATCACCGATAAGTACTATGTCCATATACTTATCGATGATAAAGTCGCTCGCGCTTGAGCGGCACTGGAGTTTCAGGTGCACAGCTCTGCCATCATTGCCCTGCTGATCGTGGGTCTCGACGCCATGGGTCTCGGCCTCATCATGCCGGTCCTTCCAGCGCTTCTGCGCGAGCTTGTGCCGACGGAGCAGGTCGCTGGTCACTATGGTGCCTTGCTGTCGCTCTATGCGTTGGTGCAGGTCGTCTTCGCGCCCCTGCTTGGACAACTTTCGGATGCTTACGGTCGGCGTCCGGTGCTTCTGGCTTCTCTCGCGGGAGCCGCAGTCGATTACACGATCATGGCATCTGCGCCGGTCCTGTGGGTGCTTTATATCGGCCGACTCGTCTCCGGCGTCACGGGAGCAACCGGAGCCGTAGCTGCTTCAACCATTGCCGATTCGACGGGGGAAGGTTCGCGCGCACGGTGGTTCGGCTACATGGGGGCCTGCTATGGTACGGGCATGATTGCCGGGCCAGCTCTTGGTGGTATGCTCGGCGGTATTTCTGCTCATGCTCCGTTTGTCGCCGCTGCCCTTCTCAACGGGATCGCGTTCCTGCTTGCCTGCATTTTCCTCAGGGAGACTCGTCGCGGTCATGGCAAGACCGGAAAGTCGGTTCACATCGAACCATTGGTTCTGTTCCGGCTGGACGATGCGTTGCGTGGGCTAACTGCGCTTTTCGCAGTTTTCTTCATTATTCAACTGATTGGCCAAGTGCCGGCGGCCCTATGGGTCATATATGGTGAGGATCGTTTTCAGTGGAACACCACGACCGTCGGCTTGTCGCTCGCGGCGTTTGGAGCAACACATGCGATTTTTCAAGCGTTTGTTACCGGCCCTCTTTCAAGCCGACTTGGAGAACGGCGCACGCTGCTGTTTGGCATGGCCGCGGATGCGACTGGCTTCATTCTTCTGGCTTTTGTCACGCAGGGATGGATGGTGTTTCCGGTTCTGTTGCTGCTTGCCGCCGGGGGTGTCGGCATGCCGGCCTTGCAGGCAATGCTTTCGAATAATGTCAGCAACAACAAGCAGGGAGCCTTGCAGGGAACGCTTACGAGCCTCACCAATTTAAGCGCCATCGCGGGACCGCTTGGCTTTACGGCACTCTATTCTGCCACCGCCGGAGCATGGAACGGTTGGGTTTGGATTGTCGGTGCGTTTCTTTATGTAATGTGCTTGCCAATGCTCCGCAGGCCTTTCGCCACTTCGTCGTGATTGAGATCGTAGCGGATAGGCATGGGCAGGCTGAAGAAAAAGAGCAGGTTAAATCCGCCAAGCCATCAACTTAGTTTGGGGCGCATTCCACTTGCATCGTTGATCCAGACGCTTGCCGTCGCCGAACATCTCAGCTTCTACCGCGCCGCTCAGGCGCTCGGCACCAGCCAGTCCAACGTCAGCGCGAGGATCAAGGCGCTGGAGCAAGACCTCGGCATCCTTCTGTTCGAGCGCAATACCAGAGGCGTCCGCCTTACCGAGGCCGGGCGCCTCTTTGTCGAGCGGGTCGCCGCCGGCGTCGATCAACTCGACCATGCGGTGAAGACTGCTGGTATGGCGGCGTCGGGAGAGTGCGGCCGACTGCGCGTCGGTATCCATGCTCTGATGCCGCGCAGCTTTCTTGCCGAACTGATCGCGCAATTCCGCGATGGCAGGCGGGTGCGTGGCATCGCGACGGCGCTGGGATCGGGATGCACGCTGCGGCGCATCGGTGTGTTCGGAAGGTTCGATCTGGATCGGCACAACCATCCGATGGAAATGTGCGGTAGCTTGGGCAGTACCTTGGCGATCAATCTTCTGTCGCCCTCGTTCGATCTGGAGAGCATCCAGTGTCCGTCGCACCGCGAGCTTGTGCAGATATGCGGCCTCCCCCTTGAGGGCGTCGGGCCAAAACTCGGGATCCTCGGCCGACAAGGTGCAACAGCCGACGATGCCGTCGCTGCAACTCGCGACTAGGAGCTCGGATCTCAGGACGAAGGTCTCCGCGAATGTCCGGTCGATCCGCGCGACGTCCCAGGCGGGCGTTCCCTTGGCGGACATCCACGCCGCAGCGTCGTGCATCAGCCGCACAACCTCGTCGATATCACCCGAGCAGGCGACCCGAACGTTCGGAGGCTCCTCGCTGTCCATTCGCTCCCCTGGCGCGGTATGAACCGCCGCCTCATAGTGCAGTTTGATCCTGACGAGCCCAGCATGTCTGCGCCCACCTTCGCGGAACCTGACCAGGGTCCGCTAGCGGGCGGCCGGAAGGTGAATGCTAGGCATGATCTAACCCTCGGTCTCTGGCGTCGCGACTGCGAAATTTCGCGAGGGTTTCCGAGAAGGTGATTGCGCTTCGCAGATCTCCAGGCGCGTGGGTGCGGACGTAGTCAGCGCCATTGCCGATCGCGTGAAGTTCCGCCGCAAGGCTCGCTGGACCCAGATCCTTTACAGGAAGGCCAACGGTGGCGCCCAAGAAGGATTTCCGCGACACCGAGACCAATAGCGGAAGCCCCAACGCCGACTTCAGCTTTTGAAGGTTCGACAGCACGTGCAGCGATGTTTCCGGTGCGGGGCTCAAGAAAAATCCCATCCCCGGATCGAGGATGAGCCGGTCGGCAGCGACCCCGCTCCGTCGCAAGGCGGAAACCCGCGCCTCGAAGAACCGCACAATCTCGTCGAGCGCGTCTTCGGGTCGAAGGTGACCGGTGCGGGTGGCGATGCCATCCCGCTGCGCTGAGTGCATAACCACCAGCCTGCAGTCCGCCTCAGCAATATCGGGATAGAGCGCAGGGTCAGGAAATCCTTGGATATCGTTCAGGTAGCCCACGCCGCGCTTGAGCGCATAGCGCTGGGTTTCCGGTTGGAAGCTGTCGATTGAAACACGGTGCATCTGATCGGACAGGGCGTCTAAGAGCGGCGCAATACGTCTGATCTCATCGGCCGGCGATACAGGCCTCGCGTCCGGATGGCTGGCGGCCGGTCCGACATCCACGACGTCTGATCCGACTCGCAGCATTTCGATCGCCGCGGTGACAGCGCCGGCGGGGTCTAGCCGCCGGCTCTCATCGAAGAAGGAGTCCTCGGTGAGATTCAGAATGCCGAACACCGTCACCATGGCGTCGGCCTCCGCAGCGTCGTCCAACGGACCGGCGACAAAACTCGGCTGGAGCATGGGCTTGGTCATGATGCGGTCCTTCGAGTCGAAAAGCCCGGCAACCGATAATGGCTTCCGGGCAACCTTATATGAAGAAATGTCGCATGAACGGCCGACTATGGCAAACATAAACGCCAATTTGGTAGCAAAAAGCCCGCGCGAGAGTAGCGTCGCAACTGTTTGAGATTCATGATGAAAGGCGTCGCGTTAATGAAGACTCACCGTGGCGCAGCGGCAACGCATCCAACACCCAGCGACGAACAGGCGACCGCCGTCAGGGCGTCAGGTAACGGATCACTGGATCGGCATAGGCGAACGGTGATCGGCCATAGCGCCGGTCCGCAAACGCCCAGGACTTCCAGACCCGGGCGTCGGCGCAGTGGCCCACAAACAGCCACGGCCACCCGCGCATCGCCCGGGCGGTGAGGCCTGATAGTCGATGTCGATCAGCGGCCGAAGCGGTCTCGATCTGCTTGGCGGCGTAGGGCGCGGGATCACCGCCCCAACTGCGCGCGACCTCGTCGCGCAGACCCTGCGACCGCTCGCCGCCGCTGAGCACGGTCATCACCTGACGAACCAGGCCGAAATAGGCCAGCGGGTGAATGGCCTCCAAGTCGGTCCGCGGGACGACGTCGGGCGCGAGCATTTCGCTGAGCCGAAACTCGAACTGTAGCGCCTGGCTCTCGGCCGCCATCACCGGGTGGTTGCGCCGATCGGCGGTGCAGATGTGGCACCAGGGATCGGCGCCCCGATGAGGGACCGCGGGCGCGCCGCAGTCATGGCAGCTGTCGGCCAGCACCAAGCCGTGGCGAGGACAGGTGCTGGCGATCGCCAGGCGCCAGCGACGCCGATAGTAGGGCTCGGCGTCCTCGGTCAGGCAGAGGGGGCACCACTGCTGGCCCGGCCGCCGGCGGGTGCGGTGATGAATGCCCACGGGCAGCAGCCACTGGGTCGCCCCCGTGACCCGGACCTCTTCGAACAACGTGCCGACCCAGGGCCGGAAGGTCGTCAACTCCGCGACCTGCGCATCGACCCCGGTATGCGCGACCAGCCCCTCCATGAGCCGAGGCGGCGCCAGCCCGTCGATGTCGCGATTCCAGATCTGCAGCCCGGGCCAGACGGCGTGACAAAAGCTATGCAGCTTGGCGGAGTTGCCGAGCGCGATCCGCCGCAGCCAACTAGAGAGCAGTTCGTCGGCCTGCGGGCGGGGACGCCAAGGCCACAGACGCAGGTCCGACATCTCAGAGCGGCGGCAGCGAGGCGGCTCTGAGGAGGACGTCCTCCCGCTGCCGCCGAACCGATGGCCTCACATGGTTCAGCGAGCGCAGCAGCGGAAGATCAATGCGCTCTTTCTCTGAGCGGATGGCTAAATAAGACCGTCCCGTAAATTTCAGCCGAATCCGACAAAAAGGCGTGAAGATTTCCTTTAAATAGAGAGACCGAAGGTCATCCTTTTCCTAAAAAAGGGGGGGGCCATGGTTCCAAGATGTAAAATCGAGGGCTAATTCAGGCTATACTTTCGGTAAGTTCTAAAACTAGATCGGCTTGGAAAGAACAAAGTTTTATCCCCTTAATGAAATTTAAGCTAAGGGGATAAAAAACTTATTTAGCATTTACGAAATCGTGAGCAACTTGATCAACAGAAAGTTCCATCGCTTTAGCTTTTGTATAATTACTAAACAGTCTGTTGAACTTCTTCCATTAGATGACGGTCTAAGAGTTCAGGAAGCTGCAGAAGCTTGTCTGGTTAAAGTTATTAAGTTTACTAAAGCTGGTTAAATCCTTCCTAAATATTTACATAAGGGCCTACTTGTTAGGCCCTTTTTATTTCATTAAAGACTTCATCTTTAATTCCGATAGGACTTAAGTACTGTTCAATCGGAGTCATCGTATGCATGTCCTGCTTATCCTGTTTTGTTTCAATATTTTTGCCCAAGACTTTACGGTTACTACTTTTGATAAGGATCTGGATGCATCAGTTCTTGATAAAAAAATACAAGTTCGGCATATTGATAAGTTGAAGGAGGATAGGAAGTATCTTTCTCCCAGTGAACGCGACAAAATCCTAGAGGGTGTGATTAAGAACAAAATCTCTAGATTTTAGTCTACATCGTGCTCATTTAAACAAATAATTGATTAATAAAATTCAGCCGTTGATTTTCTTCGGCTGATTTTCGCTACCTACTTGGCAATGTCATCGCCTTTGGCCACTTCGAGGCTTTCGATTCCATTATCAATTGCATCTGAGCCTTGCGAACTTGGATCAAGATTTTTGGTAGATTGCCACTAGTAACAGCGGCAAAGGCTAATACAACTGCAATTTTAATTAAGCTGTTCACTTAGTTCTCCTGTTTGTCGTTGTGTCTTTTGATGATATAGCCGACCGTTGGTTGGCTCCATTTTAAGGCGTGTCTTGGTTTTAATTTTTGTTCATTCAGTTTACGAGCAATTTCACAATGGCTTTTGCCTTGTTCAGCCCACTTCAAAATAAGTTTCAGTGTTGATTGTTCTTTTGGGTCTTTGTGAAGAAGTCCATCGACCAAACAGAAGCCATAAGGAGCGGTTTTAATACTTCTTGTTTTGTGCTTTTTATTATTACGGAGTTGGTTGTTGGAGTGGCTTCTCAATTCCACATTAGACGCAGTGAGATGGCTGTTTACGGTCGTTTTCCCGATACCTAGCTGTCTGGCAATCGCGCTTGTCGAGTAGCCTTTTTCATATAATTCGGCTGTTTTTTGTGAAACTACTTGTTTTACAAGGAGAGAAATGTCAATAATATCGTGAGGTTGGGCTTGGTGGTTTATTGGTCCATGAGCGCAACCAATAAAGGCTCGATGGTAAACCATCGGGCCTTTTCCATTTTTATCCCTGTGTAATTTTTTTTATTTCAAGCTTGCTCAAGACTGTCATTTCACTCTAAGGCTTAAAGCCACATTCGCAAGGAGGAAATATACATGATCATGAGTGCCGCCCAATTTGTTCGAAAAGGACTGGAGCCCCAGCATTTAATTTCCTCTTTAAGTCTGTTGGTCTTTTTGATGTCCAGCTTCTTTGCAGAAGGAAATTTGTGGGTATCCATCACGGCAGCCATTTTTTTGGGGGTTGCGGTCATGTCCTCAGTTCACCATGCGGAAGTTATTGCCCACAAAATCGGTGAGGGACTGGGAACTTTGGTTTTGGCATTGTGTGTGACCATTATCGAGGTAGGCTTGATTGTTTCGTTGATGAATCAATCCACAGGAGGCTCGGAAGCCTCTGTGTTGGCTCGCGATACGGTGTTTGCAGCTGTGATGATTATCACCAATGGAATGGTGTCCTTGTGTCTGATATTGGGTGGACTGAAGTACAAAGAGCAGGAGTTCCAGGTTCAGGGCTCAAAAAGCTTGATGGTCGTGTTGATGACCCTGGCCCTTTTGGTGTTTGTGCTTCCCAACTATACGACAACAACTTCTGTAGGAACGTATAATACTCCACAAATGATATTCATCGGCGCGATTTGTGTGCTGTTGTATCTTCTATTTATTTTCTTTCAGACAACAACTCATAAGGCCTACTTTGAGGCGGTCGACAAGGCCAGTGATATTGCCCCGATCGAGGCTACTCATGAGATCTCTATCGCAGATGCCTGGCTGAGTTTCATCTCTTTAAGTGTGAGTCTGGTGGCGGTGATTGGTCTGGCAAAGATGATTTCCCCTCTGATTGAGCAAGGTGTGGATTATCTCGGGGCACCGAAGTCAGTGGTGGGGCTTTTGATCGCGGGTATTGTTCTTCTTCCGGAAACTTGGGCGGCCATCAATGCGGCTCGCGCAAATAGACTGCAAACCAGCCTGAATCTGGCGTTGGGGTCCGGGATTGCCAGTATTGCGCTGACGATTCCAACTGTGATTGTCTTCTGTTTGCTGACCAATCAATCTCTGATGTTGGGTCTTAGCAATAAGGATATGGTCTTTATGATCATGACCTTTATGGCGGGAATGATCACTTTGGGAACGGGAAAAGCCACTTTGTTGCAAGGGGCGGTTCATGGGGTGATCCTGCTGACGTATTTTGTGATGTCGTTTATCCCATAAGTAAGAATCCAGATTTTGACAGAGGCTGTTGATATGGTGCGCCAGCAGCCTTCGGCGTCCTATTTTCCCTTAAGGGGGCAGGCTGCGATTGCATCGTTCTTTGATTTTCGATAAATTAAAGTCTTTAGGGGTTAAAATGCAGCCAGGATCAAAACCAGAAAATAAATTCTCTCCTCCAACAGACGTTAAATCCGTTCTTAACATGTTCAAGAAGCCGAAGAAGGTTGTGGTGACGGCGGGCATGCCGTATGCGAATGGCCCGTTGCATCTGGGACATCTTGCCGGGGCCCACGTACCAGCAGACATTTATGCGCGCTGGATGCGCATGTTGATCGGTGCGGAGAATGTTCTGTTTGTGAATGGCAATGACGATCACGGCTCAACCAGTGAAGTGGCGGCGGTGCAAGCGGGGAAAACCATCCGCGAGTTCATCGACACCATTCATGAAAAACAAAAAGAAACTTTGAAGAAATATTCTGTTCAGACAGATGTTTTCACGGGCACATCTCGCCCGGAAACGTATCCTTTGCATGAACAGTATTCTCAGGACTTCCTGCGCCGCTTGTTTGAAAACGGAATGCTGGAAAAACGCATCACCAAGCAGTGGTATGATTCAAAGATGAATCGCTTCCTGCAAGACCGTTTTGTGCGCGGCACGTGCCCGAATTGCGGCAATACCGAAGCTTATTCCGATGAATGTGATGCTTGCGGTACTCAGTTTGATCCAAGCACTTTGCAAGATCCACGCAGCCAGCTCAGTGATGCCAAGCCTGAACTTAAGGATACAGCTCACTGGTGGTTGGATATGTGGAAAGTGGCTGATCCGTTGAAAGCTTGGATCGACACGAAACAAAAAGCTTGGCGTTCTGCCGTTGTTCAGGAAGTGAGCAACACAGTTCTGATCGGTTGTCGTTTCGAAAATCAGTTTGAAGCCACGTATAAAGAAATCAAAGAGACTTTGCCAAAACATAAATCCCGTTATGTCGCAGGGAAAAAAGTCGAATGTCTGTTTGGTTCCAAGGCGGATCTGGCGCAAGCGCAGGCCACTTTGGAAGCGGCGGGGATTCCGTCTGCGATGACTGACAGGTGGGGTTATCGTCCGATCACCCGTGACGTTTCCTGGGGGATTCCAGTTCCGGCAGAGCTGGATCCGGAAATGAAGGGGAAGACCTTGTATGTTTGGCCAGACTCCCTGATTGCGCCTATCGTGTTCACGCAAGTGGCCTTGGCGCAGTCCGGTCGCAAGCCTGAACAATACAAAGACTTCTGGTGTGATCCGGAAGCCACCGTGGTGCAGTTCCTGGGGCAGGACAACGTCTTCTTCTATGTGATCATGCAGGGTTCGATGTGGTTGGGTCATAAACAAAATCCTCAGCAGCTTCCTCAAAAAGGGGATCTGCAAATGACGGAAATCCTTAGCTGTTATCACTTGATGGTGAACGGCGAAAAGATGAGCAAATCCAAGGGGAATTTCTATACCGGGGATCAGTTGATCGAGATGGGTTATTCTCCGGATCAGGTTCGCTACTTCTTGGCACTTTTAAGTTTGCCGGTGAAGGCGTCGAATTTTGATTTTGAACACTTTGCAGAACGCAACAAATTCCTGGCCGGACCTATGAATGCGGCATTTGAAAAGCCAATTTCTGCCTGCAATTCTAAGTTTGGCGGCAAAGTACCTGAAGGTAAATTGATCGGTAAAGCGGAAGCTGAAACTGTGAAACTTGTGCAGATGTATCTGCGCTCTATGCAAAAAGGCGACTATGCAATTTTGCTGGGTCAGATTGAAAACTACGCGCGACAAATCAACTCGCTATTCACGCAATACAAACCGCACGATGACCGTGCGCCAGAAGCAGAAAGAAAAGATGCTCTTTTCACCTGTTTCTATGTATTGAAGAATCTGATGATTATGCTGGCGCCATTTGTTCCGGAAACAGTGAACGAGCTTCGTAAATCTTTGAATCTGCCAGAAAGTGTGTTGCGCGCTGAGGAACTGGGCACAGGCATTCCTGCTGGCCACGCAATCGGAGCCAAGGGTGTTTATTTCCCCGCAGTCAAAGACGACGGCAACATTGAGGCTGAATAACCTTTAGAATGTTTTGTGTAAGAATAAAAAAAGCCCGGTACGCAACCGGGCTTTTTTGCTTTTGGGAATCTCTATTTTACTCCGGGCGATTTCTTGTATCCGCCCAAAGAGCCTTTTTTCTTAAGCAGCTTTTCATAGAAAGCGACTTGCTTGTCGATGCTTTTTTGCATTTCCGGCGATTCCACCTTACGGCAGGTATTGAGGGATTCAATGGTGCCTGCCGGATCATATTTATTTTGATATTCGGCGGTCACACTGTTCATTTGGCGCACCAGTTCTCTCTTAAGAACTTTCAGGGAACCTTCATCGAGCTGAGCTTTAGGAGTTTCGCTGGCGGATTTTTGCTGGGAGGTCACATCCTGAAAGGACACATTCCCGACATCTCCATTTTTTTGGAACTGAATCAGGCGATAGAAGGGCTTTTGTTTTTCTGTGAGTTGCACGATCAGCGACTTGTCGGCGTACTTGTTGGGTAAAACTCCAGCGGACGTATCTGTATAGAAATAGAGTTTTTGCTTGGTGACCAACATAAACGGGGTGGCCGATTCCAAGCTCAGCTTCGTCGAGCGAATATCGGCCTTTCCATCCAGAGCCTCGTGGCACGCAATCAGATTTTTTAATTCTTGAGAGGCCAAAGCGGGGAAACTTAAACATACTAAACTGACAACGACAAAGACGGATTTTCTCATATGCTTATAGGTTAAGCATTTCTCGTCCGGAAGTCTTTGGAAATAAAAAAAGCGGGACTAAGGCGTCCCGCTTTCAGGCTTAGATCCCAATCTTGGGCTAGTTAACGCCCAAAACTTTGCAAGTGTTGGGTTCTACTTTAACCCAAGTTTCTGTCAGGCGTTGAGATTCAAGATCCTTGATCTCGACACGATAGTAGGCGGAGCCATCTTGCACAACAGAGCCCGCAACATTCAGGGAAATCAAAGACTCATCACCGTGAATGTACAGGTGGTGATCATAAGCTGCTTTCGCCGCTTCAGATTGGCAAGTCAATGCATAGGACAGGGATTGAGCGGAGAATACAAGAGCAAATACCGCAAAAGCTTTTTTCATACGAGGTCCTTTCTAGGGATTCTTTTTCTCAGAGACGGTTTCAGCTTCGCCTCTGGGGTTCATAGAAATATATTTGGTGCGGGTCACACGGATCTGGGGAAGCTCGGAAAGATCTTTTCCTTCCGCGGCCATCTTTTCGATCTCAAATGGGACCATTTGTTTTTTACCTTTGCGCGCCGGATGTTTTTCAAGCTGATAGGCGCAGTTCTTCGAGCAGGTGTCCTTGGCGTATTCAACCTTGATGCAGTCTTCGCAGATCAGCTCGTGAGCATCACAGCGTTTGCACTCAACTTTGATGGTAGAAGGCTGGCCGCAATGAGGGCACAGGCCAAACTTTGTGGTGGGTTTCAGATCCTGATCCACGGCCACTCGATGGTCGAAGACGAAGCATTCGCCTTCGAACTGGTCGTTCGGATACTCTTTCATATAGTTCAGGATGCCGCCATCCAGTTGGAAGACATTGTCGTAGCCCTTGTCTTGCAGCTCCAGAATGCCTTTTTCACAGCGGATGCCGCCAGTGCAGAAGATCAGCATCTTTTTGTCTTTAGGAATGCCTTGCGCCTCGATGTACTGAGGGAACTCCGTGAATTTTTCGATGTTCGGATTCAAAGCGCCTTTAAAGGTGCCGATTTTGTATTCATACCAATTGCGCGTGTCGATCATGACATAGTCAGATTCTTCCTTCATCACGCGGTTCCACTCGGTCGGGGATAGATGGTGATTCACACCTTCTGGTGGCATCACGCCAGGAATACCTGTAGTGACGATCTCGCTGCGAACTTTAACTTTGAAACGACGGAACGGAGATTTGCTGGATTCGGAGTCTTTGAAGAACTGATCCGGAGAATTGAAAAACTCACGAATAAAGCTCTTCCAAGCCTCGAAAGATTCCACGGAAGAGGCCGCGCAAGTCGAGTTAAAACCCTCTTCGCCCAGGATGATTAGACCCTTCACATTCAATTCTTCAGCTTTGTCTTCAAGAGCTTTTTGGATGGCTGGCAGATCTGCCAGTTTTGTAAATCTATAGTAAGCCGTAACATAATAGTTCGACGCATCAATCATGGTGTCACCTTCCATTATCCGCCACCAATTTCTTGGTAGTTGTCTTGGCTCCAAACCAAGGGGAGTTAAAAAGTATTGGGGGCTGTTATAGGGGCTTTTTTCTCTTGAGGCAAGAGTCCTGACCCAGTTAGCCTTAAATACGAGGGGTAATTTGTATGAAATTCTTGGTTTTTTCCTTAGTGGCAATCTCTTTGACGGCTTTTTCGGCACAGGCCGAAGAGACGATGCCAGTTCCGCGTTTAGAGGGCCTGTATAACTATCAGGATGATTTCATCGTGACCTTGATTCGTCGAGTGGAGGACGTTCCTGATACGGCAGCCGAAGGCAAGGCAAGAGTAAAGCAGCTTCGCAAAGAGGGGCATTCCTGTGGTCGTAAAAATCCTCAGGTTGCTCGTTGTATCAAGTCCGAAAAACCCAATGCTCCTTTGGAAGAGCTGCGCACCCCTTTGGCCAACCTGATGCGAACCGTGGATGTGGAGTTTTATCCGGGCGAAGAGCCTCCGGTGCTAAGTCACAACGGTTCCAGCACACAGGAGTGGCTTTTGAAAGACACAGTTCGCTTGATGAAGAAAAAAGTGAACTTGTATTTTGTCGTGCGTAGCTATGAGGGCCGTATTTCTTTGAGCTTCCCGGTGTCAGAGGGGCAGCCCATTGGGAATTTGTTCTATCACGGTGCTGATAAATTAGGCCTTCAGGTGACGGCCAGTCGCAAAGAGTCGCCGTCAGTCACGGTCGGCTATGTGATGGAAGCTTATTTGAAACCAGGATTGTAATTGCGGCGCAGCATTCGCTTGTAAGACCGGGGTTTTCCCCGTAAAAAGATCTTTTCACTAAGGAAGATCCAAATGCTCGCAACTCCGCAGATTCAAAAAGAAATTCAACGTCGTCGCACGTTCGCTATTATCTCGCACCCGGATGCCGGAAAGACGACCTTGACCGAAAAGCTGCTTTACCACGGTGGAGTGATTCACGAAACCGGGGAAGTTAAGGGTAAGCAGGGCTCCAAAGCGGTGACGTCCGACTGGATGGCGATGGAGCGTGAAAAGGGATCTCCATCACATCTTCTGTGATGACTTTCGACTTCGATGGCTTGCGTGTGAACCTTCTCGATACTCCGGGGCATAAAGACTTCTCTGAAGATACTTACCGCGTTTTGATGGCGGTGGATTCTGCGTGCATGCTGATCGACGTTGCCAAGGGTGTGGAGGAGCGTACGAAGAAACTTTACGAAGTCTGCCGTCTGCGCAAAATTCCTATTTTCACATTCGTCAACAAACTCGATCGTGAAGGTAAAGATCCTCTGACATTGATCGACGAGGTCGAAAAAACTTTGAATATGCAGTGTTACCCTGTGACCTGGCCTTTGGGTATCGGCCAGCGCTTCCGCGGTATTTACAATCGTCTGACCAAGGAAATCTGGGTCTACGATCAACGCCGTGAAGAAGTGGAAGATTATAAAATCATTCCGTTTGAACTAGGTAAAGACGATCAGATTCTTTACGACTATCTGGATAAGGAATCTGCTGATCAGGTTCTGGAAGAGCTGAATTTGATCGAAGGTGCTCTTCCGCCATTTGATGTGAATGAATTCCTGAATGGCACAATTTCGCCGGTGACGTTTGGTTCTGCCAAACAAAACTTCGGGGTGGATACCTTCCTTCAGTTCTTCACCAAGTACGCTCCGGGGCCGCAACCTCGTCACACGAAAGACGATAAAGACATGGATCCTTGTGATGCGAACTTCACAGGCTTTGTATTTAAAATCCAAGCCAACATGGATAAGCGTCACCGCGATCGTATTGCGTTCATTCGTATTTGTTCCGGCAAATTTGAACGCGGCATGAAAGTAAAACATTCCCGTCATGACAAAGAACTGCGTTTGTCCTATGCCAGCCAATTTATTGCGGCGGACAAAGAAACCGTGGATGACGCGTATGCGGGTGACATCGTCGGAGTTGGCGATACCGGCAACTTTGCAATTGGTGACTGCGTGTATGCCTCTGGCAAAGTGCATTTTGAAGATATTCCGAAGTTTGCCCCTGAATTGTTCGGCAAGCTTTCTGTTCGTGATGCTTTGAAACGTCAGAAAATGAACGAAGCCTTGAATCACTTGTCGGAAGAGGGGGCGATTCAGTTGTTCATTGATCCCTTGATTGGTCCACAGGACCCGATTATTGGCGCGGTCGGTGAACTTCAGTTTGAAGTGTTGTTGCGTCGTTTACTGGATGAATACAATTTGGAAGTGAAGCTAAGTCGTTTGCCATATGGCGTGGCCCGCTGGCCGCGCACCGAGGATGGCAAAGCTGTTTCTGATCTTAAGGGCGGGGCAAATATGTACCGCGACCTGCAGGACAATCCGGTTGTGCTTGTGAATCAGGAATGGGACTTGAACTGGCTGAAGCGCGAAAATCCAACAGTGGAGTTCTGCACAAGCATCAGTCGCGCCCGCTAGCGGACAGTGCTGTAGCGACGGGAGTCGGGCGACAGCCACAGTGCTGTAGCGACGGAAGTCGGGCGGCAGCCACAGTGCTGTAGCGACGGAAGTCGCGGAAGCTGGAGTAACAACTATGATTTTACCATTAGAAATTTCCAATCTGCGCAAAGCCTATAAAGGCGGTACGGTCGAAGCGGTGAAGGGGGTTTCCTTCACCGTAAACCCGGGCGAGATCTTCGGCCTTCTGGGGCCGAATGGCGCCGGCAAGACCACGATCATTTCAACCATTACCACTCTGGAAAAACCCACATCTGGTTCCGTGCAGGTTTTCGGCGTGGATGTTCAGAAGGACCCTCTGTTTACGAAACGTCAGATCGGGGTGGTTCATCAAGAAGTCATCACTTCAGGCTTTTTTGATGTAGAAGAAATTCTGACTTTCCATTCCGGCTACTACGGACTTCGCAACAACAAAGAGCGCATTCATTTCCTTTTGGAAAAGCTATCGCTGTTTGAGCATCGGCACAAAAAAGTAAAACAGCTTTCCGGCGGGATGAAGCGCCGTCTGATGATCGCCAAGGCTCTGGTTCATAACCCAAAGCTGCTTTTATTGGACGAGCCCACTGCGGGTGTGGATATTCGCCTGCGCGAAGATCTGTGGCGCTTTGTGGAAGAGCTTCGCAATGACGGAATGTCGATTCTTCTGACCACTCACTATCTTGAAGAAGCTCAAGAGCTTTGTGACCGCGTTGGAATTATCAATCTGGGCAGTCTGGTGGAGCTGGGTAATACCAAAGCCATCATTCGCCAGTACACACTTAAAAAGATCCGCGTGATTCTTACGGAAAGACATCCACTCCAGTCCGAGTACCTGCATGAGGTTGTTGGTAAGGAGTATCTGTTCATCGTTCCCCAGAATAAGACCTTAGGGGAATTCCTGAATGAGGTCGCGATTCCCACGGCTTTGATTCAGGATATTCATATCGAAGAGGGTAATCTGGAAGAGGCCTTCCTCAAGCTTGTCAGTAAGAAAGATGTCCAGGTGCCGCTATGACCGGATTTATTACGATTTTTCAGCGTGAGATCGCGCGTTTTTTGAAGGTCATCGTGCAAACGGTGATCACTCCGTTTATCTCCTCGTTCCTGTATCTGTTGATCTTTGGGGTTTCTTTGGGCGAGCAAATGCAGGCCCATCAGGGGGTTAGCTATTTAAGCTTTCTGATTCCGGGCTTGATGATGATGGGGTTGATTAACAATGCCTTTCAGAACTCTTCATCGTCGGTGGTGTCTTCAAAGTTTTCTGGAGATCTGGAGGATCTGCGTGTAGCGCCGATAACGGACCAGGAAATTATTTGGGCGATGAGTCTGGCGTCCTTGGTACGTGGAACGATTGTGGCGTTGATCACCTATACGGTGGGCGCGCTCTTTATGTACTATCAGCAAGGTGAGTGGCTGATGATCGCGCATCCGCTGACGACTTTGTTCTTCGTCGTAATGGCCGGTTTGATCTTCGGTATGATCGGTATCAGTATTGCCTTCTGGGCCACAACCTTTGATCAACTCTCGGCCTTTTCCGCATTCATTTTGTTGCCGTTGACCTATTTGGGTGGGGTGTTTTTATCTATCGAACACCTGCATCCTTTCTGGCAGGCGGTGTCCAAAGCCAATCCTTTGTTGTATCTGATCAATGGTCTTCGCTATGGCATTTTGGGTGTTAGCGATGTGAATGTCTGGACCGCCGCGATCATTTCTATGATCGGTTTCGGGGTATTCTTCGCCGTTGCCAAATTCAGCCTGAAAAAAGGCTCCTTCCAGCGCTGGTAAAAATAACGGCCCTGTTGTTCTTATCAGGGCTTTCGCCTTTTATTTTACAAACAGGCTCCATAAAAAGCCGATAGCCCATAGAATCTGCAAGGCATAGGAAGCTCCCGCCGAGTATCTGTTCTTGGGGCCGTCTTGGGGACGCAGATAAGAGTCCGCAAAGGCCAAAAGAACTAAAATAAAGGCGTAATCTTTCGCTGGAGCCGGAGCAAGCGCGTTGATGGCAATGGCAATAACGAAAACTTGATTGGGCAACTCAGTATTTTTTTGCAGAAAGGCTTTCATTGCAAAGTCTCCTTTACAGATGAGATGGCGAATTTTTTTTGCGTGGCCAGCTCTAGGTTTGGTGTTTGCGAAACCTTAAAGCAAAATACGGGGCCTGCTCGGGCGATGTCAGATGCAGTACAATTGATCTTGGAAGGCTTTTTCTCAGAACAAAGAAAAGGTCATTCTGCGGTCTTGGAAAATGGACCGACAGTGATGGAATTCGGGTGCCGGCGGAAGATGCCGCCGGTTTCTGGATTGTGTACGGGAAATTAGAAAGAAGCCGGCGCTGGATTCGCGGAAGTTTGCGTTCCGTCGTTTACCACGCTGAAGTTCAGGGATTCAAATTGCTTGTAACGTCTTCTTTCGTCTTCAAGACGTTGAGCTTCGATTTTTTCCAGAATTGTATTTTCAGTTTGGACTTCCATTTGTTTGCGAGCGTCTCTCAAGCCTTCCATTGTGGTAGGGTGAGATGTTCTTAATCCTGTCTGCGCAGATGCAACAGTCGCAGCCCCTAGTACAGAAACAAGTACAAATTTTTTCATAAAAGTGCCCCTTTGTGAGTCCTCATACCGGGAAAGTGTTGAGAAAGAATGGCTTGACGCGCCGCCGGAGTATATTATTCTCAGTCCCTGCCTCTTTGTCATTCCGATGGGGATGGGGTAAAGAAGATCCTTCAGGAGTTTCACATGTTTGAGAATTTATCAGATAAAATCATGACAAGCCTTAAGAAGGTCCGCGGTCAGCACAAGATCAGCGAGGCCAATATTGAGGAAGTGATCAAGGAAATCCGTCTGAGCCTTCTTGAAGCTGACGTGAACTTCAAGGTCGTAAAAACCTTCATCGACAAAGTAAAAGAAAAAGCTCTGGGGCAAGAAGTTCTGACCAACGTCAATCCGGGTCAGATGTTCGTTAAAATTGTTCATGAAGAGCTGGTCAATGTCCTGGGTGGCGGTGCGGTTGATATCAACGTGCGTGAAAACCCAAGCGTGATCTTCCTGGTGGGCTTGCAGGGGGCGGGTAAAACCACATCTGCTGCGAAATTGTCTTTGTATATCCGCCAGAAGTTGAACAAAAAGCCAGGTCTGGTTCCTGCTGATATTTATCGTCCAGCGGCGATTGATCAGTTGCAGACTTTGGGTAAGCAAAACAATATCCCAACTTTCCCAACCCAAGTAGGCATGAAGCCGGAAGAGATTCTGGAAAAAGCCAAACAATGGGCCCGCGACAATATGGTCGAAGTGGTCATTGTCGATACGGCAGGCCGCCTGCAAATTGACGAAGACCTGATGGGTGAGTTGGGTCGTTTGAAGGAAATCTGGACGCCGCAGGAAATCCTTCTGGTGGCGGACGCGATGCTAGGTCAGCAGTCCGTGAACGTCGCAGAGGGCTTCCACAAGCGTTTAAACCTGACGGGCCTGGTGTTGACCAAGGTGGACGGGGATGCGCGTGGCGGGGCGGCCTTGTCCATTCGCGAAGTGACAGGGATTCCTATTAAGTTCCTGGGTGTGGGTGAAAAAGTCTCCGCCTTGGAAGTCTTCCATCCGGATCGTCTTGCGGGACGTATTTTGGACATGGGGGATGTGCTTTCTTTGGTCGAGAAAGCGCAGGAAGTGATCGATGAAAAAGCGGCTCGGGATTCGGCGAAAAAGCTGATGAAGAACGAGTTCACGCTGGAAGACTTCCTGACTCAGATCCAGCAGCTCAAAAAGATGGGCGGCTTTGAAAGTATTTTGAAATTTTTACCGGGCATGGGGGAGATGAGCAAACAGCTTAAAAACATGACCCCTCCGGATGCAGAAATGAAGAAAATTGAAGCGATCATTCGCTCGATGACTATCCAGGAACGGCAAAACCATAAGATTTTAAATGCGTCGCGTCGCATGAGGATCGCTCAAGGGAGCGGAACTCAGGTTCAAGACGTGAACAAGCTAATAAAGCAGTTTGAGGACGCTAAAAAGATGATGGGTGGGCTTATGAAAATGGGTATGGGTCGAGGCGGAATGAAGTTTCCATTTTAGGGCTTGATATTTAACCATGAACCAAGTACACACTTGGTCTTACTGTTTTTGATACATGAGGTTTAGAAATGGCAGTTGTAATTCGTTTGGCTCGTATGGGCGCTAAGCATGACCCTAAATACCGCATCACTGTGGCGGATTCTCGTCGTTATGTTACTGGTAAATTCCTTGATATTCTTGGAACTTACATCCCAACTCCAAAAGGTAACGATAAAAAAGTTGAGCTTGATCTAGCTAAAGTTGAAGAGTGGATCAAAAAAGGTGCTCAGCCTACAGATCGCGTAAAACACGTGATCAAATTGGCTCAAGCTAAATAAGTTGTTGGCTTCCTACTTGGTTTTGTTAAACTACCAGGTAGGTACTATCTGTTGGGGGTAAATATGGATAGCTTGAAAGACCTCGTTGAATTCATGGCGAAGTCCCTAGTGGATAAACCTGAGAATGTCGAAGTTGATGAAATCCCTGGGCAGCAAACCACACTTCTTGCTTTGAAGGTTGATAAAGAAGACCTTGGTAAAGTGATCGGTAAGCAAGGTAAAACTGCTGCGGCAATGAGAACTATCATCCGCGCAGCTGGTACAAAGTTGAACAAACGTTATCATTTGGATATCGTTGAATAATTTAGTTCGATAAAATTTAGAGATAATTCTCATGGAAGGGGTTGCCAGCTAGGTAACCCCTTCTTTTTTCTGGAGATGCATGATGAAACTGGTTGGTAAAATTCGCGAAGCTCATGGACTTAAAGGTGACCTTTATGTTCTTGTTTTTTCTGGAGAGATCGCTTGGGCAAAGCGCATGAAGACCTTTGGTCTGAAGGCGAAAGATTCTGATGAGATCCGCCCTTTCACGGTCGAGCGCACGAAGCCCTTCAAAAAAGGTCTGATTGTTAAGGCCAGTGAAGTGACGGATCGTACGATGGCGGAAGGCCTGGAGCACATGGAGTTCTATATTGATGACGAACTTCTGGTGTCCAAGCCGGGCGAGACTATCTATTTGGAAGAAATCAAAAACTTCAAACTGAAAAACCCGGAACAAACTGTGTTGGGTGAAATCGTTGGATTCTCCTCCAATGGCGTTCAGGACTTGTTGGTGGTTGAGACAGCGAATGGCAAAAAAGCTGAAATTCCATTCGTGGATCAATTCATCAAGAAAATTGATTTCAAACACCAGGCAGTAGTGATGGATATTCCTGAAGGTTTGCTCGATCTGGAAAATGCTTAAAATAGATGTGATCACGCTTTTTCCTGAGATGATTGAAGGCGCCGTTACCCACGGCGTTTTAGGTCAGGCTTTAAAGGGTGATTTGCTCTCTGTTCAGGCCCATACGCCGCGCGAGTTTGCCACTGACAAGCATAAGACCGTTGATGATCGTCCTTTTGGCGGCGGAGACGGCATGATCATGCTTTCAGAAACTTTGGAGAAAAGCCTGCAAAAGGTGAAACATAATACTTCCAGGGTGATCTATCTTTCCCCTCAGGGCTCTGTTTTAACTGATGAAAAAGCACGACAGCTTTCCCAGGCGGAACATCTGGTTCTGATCTGTGGGCGATATGGTGGGATCGATCAAAGAATCATCAATAACTATGTGGATGAAGAGATCTCTATCGGGGATTATGTGCTTTCCGGTGGCGAACTGGGGGCCTTGGTTGTGATTGATGCGCTTTCTAGGTTTATCCCGGGTGTTTTGGGGCATGCGGACTCTGCAGATCAGGATAGTTTCTCTCAAGGATTGCTTGAGCATCCGAACTACACCAGGCCGCGTCAGTGTTTAGATCAAGAAGTTCCCGAAGCTTTGCTTAGTGGAAACCATAAGTTGATCGCCGAATGGAAAGAAAAGGTTTCGGCCTTGGTGACCCTGAAAAAGCGTCCGGATTTATTTAAAGAATATCTTAAAGTGGAACGTGAAAAGTATCACGCTCTGAAGAAGAAGAAGACTGCCGAACCCTTGAAGGAACTCTTGAAGTTCTGGCAGCAACTGTCCCCTCAGGACCGCAAAGTTTTGGGTTTGGAGGGGTTGAATGAGGAAGACTTCCATGGCTGAAGAAACGCCGTATGTGCCCCGCTTGGCAATTGGTCTGGTTCACTATCCAGTGCGGGATCGTTTGCAAAAAACTGTCGCCACCAATGTGACCAATTTCGATATTCATGATATCGCCCGGGCGGCGACGGTCTATGGAGTGGAGAAATATTACATCATTCACCCGATGCAGGAGCAGCTCATGTTCGTGGATCGGGTTTTGGATCACTGGCGAACCGGGCAGGGGGCGAAGTTCAACCCGATGAGAAAGACGGCCCTAGGCAACGTTATGGCCGTTGAGAGCGTCGAAAAAGCGATGGCTGACTGGAACGTGCCAGAGGCTCTGACAATCGCTACGACAGCCCGTACAGAGTGGGCGAAGCATAAGTACAGCTTTGCTGAGCTGCGCAATGAAATGCATGTGGCCAAAAAGCCAGTTTTTATGCTATTTGGAACAGGCTTCGGTTTGACAGAAGATCTCATCAGATCCTCCTCGGGGGTTCTGGAGAGCATTAGGGGTGCTCCCCCCAAAGATTATAGGCATCTTTCCGTAAGATCTGCCGTAAGTATCTGTCTTGACCGTGTCATGGGTCCATGGTAGACCCTTGTTTTACTTTTTGTGAAAATTGACTGCTATAAGGATTAAGCAATGGCTAAAGAAACAAACCTCGTTCGTCGCGTTAGTGTTAAAGCTGCTAACAAAAACATTCAGTCCTTCAACTCTGGTGATACTGTTAACGTATTCGTTAAAGTAAAAGAGGGTGAGAAAGAGCGTGTTCAGCTTTACAAAGGTATCGTAACTAAGATCCAAGGATCTGGTGCTGCGAAGTCTTTCACAGTTCGTAAAATCTCTGCTGGTGTTGGCGTTGAAAGAACTTTCCCGTTTGCATCTCCAGCTTTGGATAAAGTTGAGATCGTAAACATGGGTAAAGTACGTCGTTCAAGACTTTACTACCTTCGTGACCTTAAAGGTAAAGCTGCGAAAATTGAATCTGAATTGGTTACTTCCAAAGCAGAATAGTTTTTGCGATTTTAAAAGCTTTAAAAACAAAAACCTGGAGTTTAACGACTCCGGGTTTTTTGCTTTCTGACGCGCTTCAATCTCAGTGCTTTATTGGGTAAGTTATTTCAAGGCGCGAGGAGGAAGTCGTACATCGTACTGCGACGACGAAGCAACGCGGAAAAAACTTACCTAATGAAGTACTCAGTGACCTTTTCTGGTCTTTCTCTTTATGATCGTGGGCCTTACATCGAGGCACAGCTTGGCTAAAAAAGAAAAAATTGAATTTCCGAAAATCGACTGGCGCACATTTTCTCCCAATCCTGTGATTGGTGTGGATGAGGTGGGGCGTGGTTGTTTGGCGGGGCCTGTTTACGCAGCGGCAGTGATTTTTAAATCAGAAGCACTCAGTGATATGGTCACTGATTCGAAGCTGATATCCGAAAAACGTCGGGATGAAATGGCTGAGTTGATTTTGCAGGAACACCACGTAGGCATCGGCTTCGCAACGGTGGAGGAAATCGACGAGTTGAATATTTTGAATGCTTCATTGCTGGCGATGAAAAGAGCGGTTGAAAAACTGGGCGTGAAAAGTGGCCATGTGTTGGTGGACGGAAATAAAAAGATTCCAGACTTGCGTGGTTTTGAACAGACCACGGTCGTTAAGGGGGATCTGCGTGTGGCTCCGATTTCTGCAGCTTCCATTGTGGCGAAAGTAACTCGAGATCGACTGATGAAAGATCTGGGGGCGCAGTATCCGCACTATGGCTTCGAAATTCACAAAGGTTATTCCACACCAGTCCACAAGCAAAGCATCGTTACGCACGGACCGTGCATTGCACACCGCCGCTCCTTTGCGGGAGTCAAAGAATACGTCCGCTAATCCTGCAGCAAGTCCTTGCCATTGGGCGCATGAGCGGGGACTGCAGTCTGAAAATCACGTTCTGAAGTATTATCAGCAGAAAAATTATACTCTTCTGGGGCAACGGGTGAAGACGCCGTTTGCCGAAGTGGATCTGTTGTTTCGCACGCCTCAGGGGCATCTGCTGATGGTTGAAGTGAAGACCGCAAACCTTTCAGCATTCCAGTCGTTTCGAATTTCACAGAGGCAGAAAGCGCGCTTGTTGCGGGCGTTGCAGTTCCTGGCGGCTCGTTGGGATATGTTGGTGGAAGTTCACTGGGCCTTTGTCACGAAAGAAGGGGAGATCACAGTCTTTGAGGATATCAGTGGTTGACTCAAACTGCAGTTTTCAGGGGACAATGATGTATGAAGAAAATCCTGACAGTTCTGTTTCTGCTGATGGTTCAAACTCAAAGTGCTCAAGCTCAGTCCTTGCGAAATTTTCTGGCAACCTGTGGTTGGGGAGTGATTGGCGGTGCAGCTTTAGGGGTTGTCAGTCTGGCTGCTGAGGATAAACCCAGTGAAAGCTGGAACAATGTGGCTCGTGGTGCTTCCTTGGGGTTGTATGCGGGAATCGGTTACGGTCTTTACGTAATGAACAAACAACCCGCGACCTATCAACAGCCAGACTTCGCCATCGTCCCGACTTTTAAAGAAGGCCAGGTTGAAGGCGTTCGCATCACAAAAACTATTTTCGATTTCTAGAAACCGTAAGAATCCAGAGCCTCTGGCGGCAGAGCAGGTTTTGGATTTCCGTCGAATGTAAATTCAAAATTCAGCTTGAAGTTCGTATCGCCACCTGTGACCTGGTCATGGATGAAAGTGATCATCATGCAATCGCCCGGCGGTTTGAATTGAGCAATATAGGCCCAGGACTTTACCTTGTCCTGAGTTGTGGATTCCGCCCAGTTGGCGTCATACACGAATTTCCCCATCAAGTTGATGAAGCGCGAAGTGAAACCTGCAGAGAACGTATAATCTTCCTGACGATCGCTGGTATTTACGCCTTGTCCTGGAGTGATCTTATATTGTCGAGTCAACTGCACCTGAAAGAACTGACCCATATCATTCAGCAAGCGCACGCGCGAAGACGCGTTAGTCACGTTCTGATAGGGGAAATAGTTGAAGATGGAATAAGTCTGGAAACGGTCCAAACGCATGTCCAAGGTGGCGGTTACGTCAGACCAGGGCTCTTTCACCCCGACTTTGTTTTCCTGGGTTCCATCGTAGGATTGGGCCAACTTTAAGTAGCCGACCTGGCGGTACTCAGGACGATCACCGATCCAGCGTTTTTCGGTGATTTTGTTGATCAAAGCCAACGTCATAAGGTTGCGATCGTAAACCCGGTCATAATAGTCAAACTGCACGCCGTAATCGCTGGCGATATCCAGATCCGTGATACTGTCACGAGCCGTATAAGGTGCATCGGAGATGGAGCCTCTGCCAAAGAAAGGACTGTCATCTTGGGAAACCCACGGCAGTCGGGAATAGACGATCTCAGGGATGATTTCGTGCTTATAGCGGGTGGCTTTCGAATTAACGGTGTCACCATAAATGCGGCTCAGGTTGGTGCGGGCTCCGAGCTCGGTGCGGACATAGCGGCGGGCAAGGTATTGGTCTTCGTCGACGTTAAAACCGTAATGAGTTTCACGATAACTGATAACTGGAATGACATCCAAGCCGTCGCCGAACTTGATCGGATAATAAAGGGCGGGCATGACATCCAGACGTTGCCCTGTACGAATCTGATCCACGGACGGATCGAAAGAGCCATCATAGATTCTTTTGCAAGTAGGGTTGTCTTGCCATTTTGGATCATTACAGGTGTTTTTGGGGAAGCGCAGTTTATTGCCGCCGACCACCTGTTCAGTCATATCGTCATAGGCCTGGCCTGAGCGCGTGAAGTTCACATAGGACACATTCACGGAATAAATGAAATTCGTGTCGCCGATATTTTCCTGAGTCTGTGAGAAGCGCAGTTCGGGAATACGGTGAACGGCATCTTCATTTCCAGACAGGGGGTTTCCCTGAAGCATGTTCACATAGTAGGAGGTGTCCACGCTATAGTGCTGATCCAAAGTGTTCTTCGTGAACGACATGCGGTTTTCCATGGCGGAGTCACCATGGTTCATCGTTTCGTTGGGGAAGTCCTTGGGGTATTGCAGGTCACTGGCCAGGTTTAGCTGAGCCCGGTGAATCATCCCATCTGGCATTTCATAGTAGTGGTCATAGCGCAGGAACCAACGTTCCAAAGGATCATCTTTTTCATCGGGAGTACGATAAAGATTCAGGCGATCATCTTCGGCAAAGGCCTTGTCGAAGATGGTTCCGAAGTTCAATGTGCCGCTGGAGTTTTCGCTTAGCAAGTAGCGATATTCCACCAATCCTTTAAGGCCTCGCTTGGTGTAATCTTTCAGTTCAATGGTGGCGTCTGTGCTGCGTGAAATCGCCCAGAAGTATGGTTGGGAGATTGCAACCCCCCCCTTGTCGGAAAGTTCAAACCCGGGTGTCAGTAGGCCGGATTGGCGGTCGCTCTTGAGTGGGACAATCAGGTACGGCAACCAGAAGAAGGGGACGGGGCCAAGGCGCAAAACCGCATTCTTGATATAAGCATAGCCTCCCAGTTCGGCGCGAATGGTAGAGCCTGAAAAACTCCACGTTGCCGGGCAATTCGTGCAGGCGGTGTAGTCCGCAGAGCTGACGATGAATTCGGATTCGCCAGTTTTTTGCAAGAGTTCGCCCGAGAAGCTGACCGGGCCGGATTGCACATAGCCGTTGTAGATCAGGCCGGTGTTGTTTTCATAATCCAGGAAGATCTGATCACCCGCGATGGTGTTCTTGGCATCCATGATTTCCACGTTGCCATAAAGCTCCACTTGACGGGAACGCAGTGAAACGCGCGCTTTGTCTGCTTTGATGTGCTGGCCTTGATAGATCAGTTGGATATTGCCTTCCAGGTCTACCAGTTCTTTTTCGTTGTCGCGGAACATGTGATCAGCATTGATCATCATGCCATGGATCTTCGCTGTAGGCTCTGCGGCCCACAGGGGAGACTCTGTCAGCACAGACAGGAATAAGAATGAAATCAAGACGATCCAGCGATGAAGCACCAAAGTATTCTAGGGATGGATTAGGGCCTTTGTCGAGGTGAAACTGGCCTCTTTTTGGACTCAAAATGTCATGAATTCCGACCGTTAAGATAAGGCACATAACTTAATCCAAGAGGTTTACACATGGAAGTCAAACTCCTGCTCGACGGTGATATCACTGTTGTGTCTTTGAGTGGTCGTATTGAGATTGAAAAAACACAATCCTTTAAGAAGGCCTGTCTACAAAACTTTTCTGATAGAAAAGTCGTGTTTTGCATGAAAAACCTGCACTTTGTGGGGTCCTCTGGGATTCAGTCTTTCTTTGGAATCTTGAATGATTTGAATGTGGATAGACAAATGAGCGTGAAAATCGCGGGTTTGACCCCGGATTTCCAACGTCTTTTCTCGTTTTCTGAATGTTCTAGTTTAGAAGTTCATGAAAGCATCGAAGGGGCCCTGCAAAGCTTTTAAGCAGTGGGCCCGTCCTGTTTGCGCAATTCGTTTAGTTTCTGACTTAGCTCAAGGTTCAGGCGCTCTAAAGCGGCCGCAGCAACCTTGAGCTTTTCGTTTTCCTCGTTCTTCGCAGTCCACATGTAGCGCAGACTTTCCAGTTGTTCCTGAGTCTGATAGCTGTCTTTTTCCAGCTTTTGAATCTTTTCCTGATCTTCGACCACGCGGATTTGCAGATCTGCATGCTCAACACCCAGTTTTTGATTCTGACGGGAAAGCTCGCTGATGCGCTCTTGCTGGCGCTCGATCTCTTTTTCCAGACGGTCTTTGATTTCTTCTTTGGTGCGGCGAAGTGTCACAACTTCGTTTTCCAAAGAATCCTGACGTTCCAGGGCAGAGTGAAGCTTTATAGACTTAACTTCAAGTTCCTCTTGAGTCTGATGCAGCATCGCCAGCTCTTTGTTCATGCGTTCAATCTGCTCTTCGTAGAATTGAACCATTTCCTGAGCTTTTTTCTCGGAAGCTTCAACTTGATAGCGGGAATTTTTAGTCACTTCGATGATCTGGTGGCGAAGGTCGCGCAACAGAGCTTCTTTGTGAGCATAGTCCCCCTCAAGTTCCTGCAAGCGCAGATCCTGAGTGCGGGAATATTCTTTCAGTTGAGAGATATAAGGCTTCACCTGCGTTTTGATGCGCTCATGGTACTTCGCGTGCCGAGCCAGTTCCGTTGTCATATTACGGACTTTTTCAGTCAGGGCGCGGACTTTTTCACCTTGAACTTCTTTTTCACGTTCAAGTTGATCGACCTTCTGGCGCCAGATGTTGTCTTTTTCTCTCCAGACCAGAATCTGATCTGTGACAGAGGATTGAGACAGGCGGGCCTTGTTGGCCTCTTCGCTGAAGCGCTGATTTTCCGTTTCTAACAAAGAAAGGCGGCGCAACGTCACTTTGAGACGAGCCATCAGATCTTCGTTTTGTGAGATCAAATTTTCAACAGTGGATGATTTCAGAATCTCTTTGGGGAGATGGCTGAAATCATTCTGACGAGGCATCTCGTCAGGCAAAGGAATCTGGCCCACAGATTGTTGCTCTCGTGTTGAGTCAAAGTCTAAATGTCCTAATTTCGCGGTCTGGAAATCGGTTTCCATAGCCCTCCTCCATGAAGTCTAGGTCGCCCTTGGTCCATTTTCTCAGAATGATTCGACTTTAGTCAAATCAACCCACCAAGACTGGACCAAAGTAATAGTAAAAGGGCTCAATATCGGAGCTAAACTGCCGAAAAGATAGAATATGTCAGTACCAGCGCTTAAAGACTCTACCGCCGTTGTTGAAGAAATAAAGAAGAAGGAAGAAGGTGCCTTCTTCGATATGAGCGTTGATAAGGCGGATCTTGGGCGTCCGGATTCGTTGCGCTACAACATTCTGACTTGGGTTTTGGATGAGTGCTATGACCGGGCTATTGATGAGTTAAAAGACTTCCTGGAAAAACCTTCTGAATATCCGAATTTCAAATCCAAGATCACACGTTTCATTAATCATTCCATCGATTTGATTTACGCAATTAAAGCGAAAAGAAGTTTTCCGGGAATCAACTCACTGACGCGGGCCAAGCAGCAGGAGTTGCGGGAGAAATTCAAAGAACACTTCCGCGAATTGCAGTATGTCTTGAAGGTTGTTGAGAAAATTCAAAGTGACCTGCGCGTGCAGGATGTTCGTTCGACCATTTACGTCGTGAAGGCAGCGTGGTTTGCCAGTCTGGCCGTGATCATCCTGGCGTTCTGGATGGATATCGTCAATGGCCTTGCGAAGACCAGTGTTCTGGTCTTCGACGACGGCTTTGGAAAGCTAGCCAATTTCTTGGCCGAAGCTATAGGATTCTAGCACACACCGGAATATTCATTTTTAACTGCGTTGCTGCGTCGGCGGCGTACTAGTAGTACGCCTTTCTCCTTGCGCTTATTTTTTTAGAGTTTTGTAGGCGGCTTCCAGTACCGGGATGGATTGGGCGCCGTTCAGAACTTTGCCGTTGATGAAGATGGCAGGTGTTCCTTGAATTTGTGCCACTTCGCCTTCTTTGGCGTTCTTTCTTACGATTTCAGGAATTTCAGTGCCTTTAATGCAAGCTTTCAAGTCATCCAGCTTGATGCCTGTCTTTGTAGCGATGGATTCCAGGTTTTTATCCAGATTCATCGTGCGGATAATCTCATCCTGATTTTCGAAGATATAATCATGAGCTTCCCAGCCTTTTTGAGCCAGCTTTTCAGAGCACAGAGCCGCTGCCGCCAAGCCGCAAGAGATGCCATCTCCGCCGCCTTTGATGGCTTCGTTGCATGTTCCATCCAGAGGGAATGGCTTATAGATCAAACGCACATCCGGGTGGTTTTTAACAAAGCTGTGCAGAACTGGAGCGGCATGTTTGCAGTGAGAGCAGCGGAAGTCAGCGAATTCCACAATTGTCATTACCGGCTCGCCCGTACCTTTTTGCATGCTCAGCCCTGTTGTCAGGTCGAAGTTTTGTTGAGGTGCCACTTGCCAGTAGGCCACGCGCTCTTTAGCCATTTTTTCGATATCTGAAAGGCCATGGCTTTCAAGGTACATAATATTTGCAAGGAAAGAGAAAGCTGGGACCGCCAGCAGGAATCCCAGGACCCACTTTTCGGAAACGAAAATGTCCTTGATGTCGTTGCTGATATTTTTGGCAGAAACGTCACTGGCTCCAAGCCAAGTGAAAAGGAAGCCCAAGACGGATAGAACGTAAGCAGCCATACAGAAGAGGCAAAGGTTGCTCATCGCAGTCAAAGAAATAGTTCCCATGACGATGGAAGCCAGAACCGTTCCTCCCGAAAGCAGAAGGGCATAACGGGATGTGCGCTCGTTGTCTTCAACCATATTGAAGCGAGTCACAGCCAAGAAGTAGAAGAGAACCAGATTTGTCATGACTCCCCAAAGGGCGATAGGGACGCCAAGGAGAGATGAAAACTTGCTGGCGCTGACAGCATCACAATTAAGGACTTCATTGATATTGCAGAAGGATTCGCCGCCGGAAAGACCAAACTTCACGTCATAGTAATGAAGAGTCAGGTAAATATGCACTCCGGCACCGATCAGGGTGACGATCATTGCAAGAAGCAGGGCTGTGTTTTTGCTGGCTGTGTTTTTCATGCCTTCATTGAATCTTAGATTCGTGTTTGAAATCAATGGAAATTATGTAAAAATCTTTGCAGTGCTATCAAGGAAGACAGCTTGAACGACTTACAAAAATGGATTCGCATAAGAAAAGACCTTTACTTGCAAATGGAAAAGCAGGTTCGCCATCGTTTGGGGCAAGATACGCCAGAGTTGATGCGTTATCATAAGGTTTACGAAAAAGAATTTTCGAAAAAATGGACTGTTTCCAATAAAGAGGCCCTTTGGGAGCAAATGGCGGAATCTCAAGTGGTGATGATTGGGGACTTTCATGCCCTCCATCAGTCTCAAAAAGCGCAGGCGCGAATCCTGCGGAATATGCCCGCAAATCGCAAAGTCATTTTGGCCGTAGAGTTCTTTGAAGCCGCCGATCAGGACAAGATTGATAAATATCTGTCCGGCAAGATGTCGGAAAAAGACTTCCTTAAGGCCACGCAGTGGCAGACGAAGTGGGGATTCCCCTGGGAACACTATCGCCCTTTGTTGCGGTGGGCACAGAAGCACAAGGTGCCTGTCCATGGGATCAACCGCAGTTATAAAAAACGCAATGCAGCTACATTAAAATCTCGGGATGTTTTTGCGGGTCGGAAGATTGCCGAACTTGTAAAAGCCTCTCCGGATTCTTTAGTGGTTATGATTTATGGGGATTTGCACCTGGCGGGGGAACATATCCCGGCAGAGGTGATCAGGATTTTGGGGCCGTCTTTTGCGAAAAAGATTCTGCGGGTTTTTCAGAATTCAGAAAAGATCTATTTCCAGCTTTTAAATAGGGAGCTTGAGTCCTCTGCGGATCTTGTCAGGTTGTCGAGGAATATTTTCTGTCTGATGAGTGTCCCGCCCTGGGTGAAGTGGCAGAATTACTTGATGTATCTGGAACAAACCTATGACTTGGGTTTGTTAGATGATGATGACGACGACGACGATCTTCTGGATTACACGGATCACGTGGGTCGCTATGTGAAAATTATCGCCGACGAGCTGGGGGTTGAGGTTTCGGCTTCGGGGCTTTCTGTCTATACGGCGCGTGATAGCGCTTTCTGGAGTCAGGTGCGGGAGTACTATGATGCCAAAAAACTTCGCTGGATCGAAATGCTGATTGCTGACGAAAGCTCGTTTTATCTGCCAGAGATCGGCGCGGCTTATCTGGCGCGTGGGACCGTGAATCATGCGGCGTCGTTGGCCATGCACTTTGTGCACGCGCAAATCAGTGGGGAAAAACAGCTTTACACGGATGTGCCAGCAGACTTTTTGCGTTTGATCTGGAAGGAAGCCGTGGCCTACTTTGGTTCGAAAATGATCAATCACAAGCGTAAAGCTGATACGGTCGCAGATATCAAAGCAAGTCTGGCGGTTCGGGGGCCTTCAGATATTGGGAAAGAGGCCTTGCAGTTGGCATTAGCTCAAAAAATGCATGAATTGATGGTGATCACTGGAGTTCCAGGGCATCGCCTGCAGGCGCGCCCCAGAAAGAAGTGGAGCTATGTGATGGCCGCAGCTTTACTTGGTGGGATGATGGGGGAAAGATTGTTTGGTGGGTATCGCAAGAAGCTTGTGCAATCGACAACCCTGGCAAGCTTTTTAAGGAAGCCTTTGGGAAGCCCTCATTTTGATGTCGTTTATTATGAAGTGTTGGAAGTGATTGAATCTTTGCCGGCTCCGTTTCTGAGTAAGAAGGAAAAGTTATGAAAAAAGACTCTTGGTACTACAACAAAAATCTGAAGCCACAGGGGCCGCTGTCTCTGGAGGAAATGCGTCTGAGAATTTACAAAGGTGAGGTCGGGCCGCAGGATTTAGTCTGCCATGAGCAATCAGGCGAGTGGCGGCCTGCTTACGAGTGGAGTGTTTTTGAAATGACACTTTTTCCGGCGACTCAGAAGTTTATCCCCGGAGCGGATGTGGCAACGGATGAAAAAGAGTGGGTTCTGTTGGTGTCTTCCGAAGATGGGAAGACACTGGTTCAGGAAGGGCCGTATTCTGTGCGAGATATCAAGACATCGGTAAGCGAGCAGCGAATTTCCCTGCAGAACTATGTGTGGAAAACTGGTTTGAGCGGCTGGTGTAAAATTCAGGATCGCCCTGAGTTTGTTAGTTAAGAGCGTCTTTGAGGTCTTTGCCGGGTTTGAATTTAGGGATGTAAGCGCTGGGAATTTTCACCGTTTCGCCAGTTTTGGGATTGCGTCCCTGACGAGCTTTGCGGGATGTGCGGGTGAAAGTGCCGAAGCCGACAAGTTTGACTTCTTCGCCGTCTTTCAGGGCCTCTTGGATGGCTTCCAGAGTGGCATCGAGAATCTGTTCGGATTGCGTTTTGGTTGTCTTTGTTTTTTCAGCGACCAGTTCCACCAATTGAGCTTTATTCATTGCGTTTCAATCCTTGTCTCGAAGGAAATTAACCTAAGATTCACAGAAAAAATGGTCAAGGGAAATGAGCCGGACAGGTCCAGGATGTGATGCGGTAAAATTCATCCTGTTAAGTGTCATCCTTTTTATTTTTGAAAATTCATTGGATACTATAGACCTTCGTTGGGGGTTTTTATGATGCTTCTAGTGACTTTATTGTTTCCGGTGTTTGGTTTTGCGCAGCAAACATTGAGCGCCAATCTTTATGATTTGAAATCTAATCAGCAGAAAAAACTCTTTACATTGGATATTGCTGTGGCGCCCGCTGAGGGCGGCGCTTTTCGGACTCAGGCGCAGTATCGGGATCTTGATGGAAAAGTGGCGGTCACAGAAACGGGTCATATAAAAGATGCTGATGTTCAAAGTTACGAAATCCAACAAAATCAAACCGGTGAAGTGGGGCGATTCCGTGTTGAAAATGGGAAGATCTTTTTTGAATACGAAGGTCGTGGCAAGAAAAAATCATCCGAAGAAAAAGTCAGCGGTTTTGTTTTGAGCACCTCCAATTTTAATGCCTTTGTTGCCAAGAACTGGGATCAGCTGAATCAAGGCAAAGCTCTGGATGTGCGCTTTGCGGTTTGGGATCGCCTTGAAACTGTCGGGTTTACTTTGCAAAAACGCGGCGAGATTGAAAAAGACGGGGAAAAGTGGATGGAGCTGCGTATGAAACCCACAAGCTTTGTGATTGCGGCGTTGGTGGATCCTATTTATTTGTGGTACTCCCAAGCTGATAAGCACCTGCGCCTTATGAAGGGGCGTGTGGCTCCGAAGCAGATGCAAAACGGCAAGTGGAAAGATCTGGACGCGGAAGTGGTTTATACCAAGGACCAGAAGTCCGTCTCAAAATAGGACAGTCTCAATTTTTATCGGTTTTTGCCGATAAGTGAGACATGAAAAATCAGAACTCTTTATTCGTTGTTTTTTGTTTGTGCCTGACGGTGGGATTGATGGGCGGATATGCCATCCTTGTCGGGCACTTCAATGGTCATGAAGAGTATGAAATGCGCCTGGCATCTTTGCAGAAACAGGTGGAAAAAGAAAGATTTAACAACTCTCTTCTGAGTTATCAGTTAAAGGACTTCCAGCAAACAGTCGCGCAGGTCCTGCCGGATAATAAAAAACTTCAAGCAAAGTATGAACTTAAGAACCTGGCGGCTGTAGTGCGTGCGCCGGCGAGTGCGGATTCATTGGATCTTTCCGGGGCTCTGTATGAAAAGGGCAAGCGTTACTTTAATAGTCAGGAGTATGACCGCGCTATTCGGGAATTTAACAAACTGATTGAGACTTATCCATTGTCCCAGCATAACGTGGAAGCCCGCTTCTTTATTGCTGAAAGTTACTTCCTGAAGAAGGACTATCGCAGCAGTTTGGGGCAGATCGACGAGATGGTGACTCAATATCCCCAGCACGATCTGACGGGTTTTATCCTTCTGCGTATGGGGCAGATCAGCGAAATGAACAGCCAGACCGAAGAGGCGGCTGAAATCTATAAGACTGTTTCTAAAAACTTCAAAAACGAAAACTTGCAGAAGCAGGCTCGCAAGCTTGCGCAAAGTGTTGAATAGTCATGAAGAAAATCGTTCGGGTTCTTATCTTTTTGATGGCCTTTCAGATGGAGATTCGAGTGCGCGCTGCGGGCGACGTGATCGAGCAGCCGTCGGCTTGTCTTAAAGAAGCTTCGAATTGCGCTTTGCAAGTGACTGGAAGTGCATTTCATTTTGAAAAAGGTGAACAAAAGCTTCATGCCTCCAGCGGTTCGGCCCTGGTGATGGCAAGTTCTCAGCAATGGCGTCTGGTGAAGGGCGCTTTGTGGGTGGAAGATGGTCAGGGGTTGGAAGTGGAAACTCTATTTGCCTCTTTCAAAGCCGGTTTTGGTGAATACTGGATATTGCAAAAAGAATCTCAGGTGCTGGTGCGCAATATGTCGGCTTCTTTGAAAGTCACGTTGCGGGACGGGAAGGTCTTGGATATTCCCGAGGGGTTTGAAGTGTGGATTTCTGCGCTGAATTCCCAGGGTAAATCCGACTATGGTATGATTGAGCCGATCAATATGAAAGAGCATCTGGTTCTGTGGAATTCGCTGTATCGTGGTGACAAGGCCGCCTTTGTTAAAGAGGTCCGTCATTATCGCGAAAACTGGGGTGATCTGGTGCAAAAGAGCAGTCGTCTGTATCAGCATCTGACCGAGCGTGAAATTGCCTCCATAAATGCAAAAGAACAGGCGGCTGAAGCCCATCGGCAGCGCAAAGCGGCCGAAGACCGCAAAGTCAAAGAACTCTATCGTCAGCGTGTGTTTGAACGCTAGATCAAGGTCCTGATTTTAATTTACGATCCATGTCAGTTGCAGTTTCTGCCTGGTCCTCATGTTAATCTGAGGTCTGGGAGGATAGGATGTCTTCTATTTCATCATCGGATCGTGCACGCCAGGACGAAAAGATTCGTCAAACTCGGGAAGAGTATGAGAATCGTGAAAGCGAAAATGCCAAGCGAAAGAACGCAGAAATCAAGCGTTTGGAGCAGCGTCATCACGACGAAATCAAGAATATTACTGATGAATATGAAGGTCGTATCTCCGATCTCAAGGATCGTAATCGCGAAACGCTGAATCAGCGTGATTACGAAAATAGCAAAAAGATTGATGAAGTCCGTCAGACTTATCGTGATTCACTTCGCAATAAGATGGAGGATTCCTACAATGCTCGCGAGCAGCAGCGGACGAGTTACGAAGGCACGATAAAGAAACAAAAAGAAATCAACGAGGCTCAGAAACAGAACCTGGTTGGGCAGATGAATAGTGAAATTTCCGGCCGCGACGAGCGCTTTGCTGAGGCCATTCAGGAAAATCGTCAGAAATCTCAGGAAGCTATTCATAACAACACACGTCGCTTGAATGAGGCTCATGAAAAGGAGCGCGATGTCCTGTTGAGCAGTCACGACGAAACATTGCGGGCGAAAGACCGCAATGTTAAAGAAATGCGTAAATCCTATGAGGCTCGTCTGAAGCAGAGCGAGCGTCAACGTGAAGCGGATAATGCCCGTTGGTCTCAGAAGTATGGCGATTATGTCGTCAACAGCAAGCAGGAGTACGGCGAAAATCTGGATATTAAACAGACAATCATGGATCAGGAGCGTGAGTCGATTCGTGGTAAGTATGAAAATGCACTGGATAATAAGTCCGCGCAGATGGATTCTCAGAATCAGGATTTCCGGGATTCTGTAAATGGTCGTATCAACAGTCAGATTCGTTCTCGTGACAGTCAGATTCAGCGTCTGAATGGTCGTCTTAATAATGAAATTTCCAAGAACGAAAGATTGCGTGGTATTGAACGCCGCAATCTGACTCAAGCCTATGAACAGCGTCTGGTTTTGTCTGAAGAACAGCGTGAAGGTGCTGTGGATCAGATGAAAGAAATCAATGACGAGCGCATCGGTCGTGTTTTGAACGAGAATCAGAAGCTTTTGCGTAATGCGGACCGTGAGAACAAATCTCAGGTCAACATTATGAACACCCGCCATCGTGAAGATCGTGAAAATATGATTCTTCAGCATAAAGATCAGGTGACGCAGGTTGCGAA
Source organism: Bdellovibrio bacteriovorus (assembly GCF_041888015.1). GTDB lineage: Bacteria > Bdellovibrionota > Bdellovibrionia > Bdellovibrionales > Bdellovibrionaceae > Bdellovibrio. The sequence goes on along the minus strand of NZ_CP168968.1, from coordinate 1,922,945 downwards.
CAATGCGGAGTCTCGGGTTAGTAAGGTCATTGATTTGACTAATAAGAATCAAGCCCAGATGGAGCGTTACTATACGGACTCGTTGGATGTGATGAAATCCAACTACCAGGATCGTATAGATGTGGTTCGGGAAAAGAACTCTGCGGACCATGCGGCTTTGAATAAAAATATGACGGAGCGCTTCAGGACGATGGAGGCAACTTTTAACTCCAGGCTGGAGGAGACGGTGAAGCGCTATGAAGATCGCATTGCGGCTCTTCAGGATAGTCAGGCGCGTGACGTAAAACGCTTGGAGAATCTGCATTCGACACGAACCGGAGAACAGGAAAAGGCCGGCAAGATGGAAAAAGAGTCTTTGCAGATGAGGTACGAGGCCAAGATTGCACAGTTGAATGAGTCGCATCAGGATCAACTTGATAGAATGAATAGACGTCATCAGGAAGATATGCAAAACTTGTCTGTGAAAATGAATTCATACAGCAGGAAGGCGTAGATTCCATGTTAGCAGATCGTCGTGCAAAAATTGTGGCCACTATCGGGCCGGCGACTCGTGACGAAAAAATCTGGAAAAAGCAATTAAGGCGGGCATGAATGTGGCTCGCCTTAACTTTTCCCACGGCAGTCATGAAGACCATCTTAAAGTAGTTAAGTCCTTGCGTAAGCTGTCTCAGGAACTTCAGGCTCCCGTGGCGATTCTGCAGGATTTGCAGGGACCTAAGATTCGCGTTGGAAAATTTGAAAACGGATCCATTGAAATTAAACCCGGGGATCGTCTGGTTGTAACCACGGCGGCTGTTATGGGAAAGTCGGGATTGATTCCATCAGACTTTAAAGAGCTTCCGTTGGCCTGTGTTCCGGGGACTCGCATCCTGTTGGATGACGGTTTGATGGAGATCAAGGTTCTGCAGGTTCGCGGTGAAGAGCTGGATGTGGAAGTTATTTATGGCGGGATTTTAAAAGACCGCAAAGGAATGAATCTGCCGGGGGTTAATCTGCCGGTGGAATGTATGACTCCGAAAGATATTGAGGATCTTGAATTCGGCCTTGAAAACAAGGTTGATTATATCGCCTTGAGCTTTGTTCGCCACGCACGCGATATTCGCCAGTTGCGCGAAAGAATTGAAGCTAAAAACTGCACAGCAAAAATTGTTGCCAAAATCGAGATGGTGGAAGCTATCGAGAACTTGGAAGAGATCTGTCGCCTTAGTGACGCCGTAATGGTGGCACGCGGAGATTTGGCCGTGGAAGTAGGGCAAAGCCGTTTGCCAGGTTATCAAAAGCGTATTATCCAGGTGTGCAATCTCTTGGGGAAGCCAGTTATTACGGCGACTCAGATGTTGGACAGCATGGTTGAAAATCCTCGTCCAACCCGTGCGGAAATCACCGATGTGGCTAATGCCGTTTTGGATGGTTCTGATGCGCTGATGTTGTCCGCAGAATCAGCCAGTGGGAAGTATCCTTTCCGTTGTATCCGTACCATGCACGAAATCATCACCGAAGTTGAGCGCAACGAGGAAGAATACTATAAGATTTCATTGGAAAATGAATTCTTGAGTACCCCTGCTGCGATTGCGGCCAGTGCTTCCTTGAGTGCTTTGAAGTTGAATGCCACGGCAATCATCTGTCTGACAACGTCGGGTAAGACTGCCAATATCATTTCAGCCTTCCGTCCAAAGGCGCGCATTATTTCTGTGACTCAGCATCTGGATGTTTTAAATGGTATGGAGCTTGGCTGGGGGATTCAAACTCATGCTATTAAGCCGTATAAGACCATGGAAGATATTCTGCGTGAAGTGGATCTGTTGTTGGTTTCTCACGGCCTGGGTAAAACCGGTGATCGTGTGATTTTGACTTTGGGTCAGCCTATTGCTTGTGGAGCAAAAACCAACTCTATCTATGTTCATACCGTGGGTGGTGAGGATGTGGTGAAGCTGGCCAATGAAAAGCTTCCGCTGCGTTGTCAGGAAATCCCGGAAATTGAATAGGGTATTTTGAAAAGTAAGAATAAAAAAAAAGCCAGGTTCCGAAAGGTTCCTGGCTTTTTTGTTTTAGCGCAGTTTGCGCTTGAGATTGTTTACGATTGTCCAGTTGCGCGCCAGTGGCTCCACGTAAGGCAGTTCCACCATGATATAGACGCCTTTTTCATCCATGATCTTTTCTGTCAGATATTTCTTTTCGATCAAAGAGTTCACATCATCCGCACGGATAAGTTGTCCCAGCTCTTTCATGGATTCATTTTGCACGTCAGTCAGATCCACCTTATAAAGACCTTTGTGATTTGGCTCTACGCGACGGGCGAAAAGCAGAATGCCATTGAGGATGGTCACTTCCTGTTCAGACAGGGCTGGAAGTCGGTCTTTGTCCTGTTTGAACAACCATTCATTGTACCAGTCTACGAAAGAAAACAATTCCTGAGGTTTCAGATTGCTGATCTTCTGCGTTCCATCCCCACGATCTTCCTGCGTCAGATAGCCAAGATCACTCAAAGCGTTCACCACGCTTTGCATTTTATTCGTGGCCTCCTGGAAGATCTGAATAGTGTAGTTGCGAATCAGGACGGAGGAAAAACTCAAAGCGCCGCCGTCTTCGGATTTGCCATACTTGTTTCCGACCAGATTCAGAATGGAAATGTATTTATTCACGATGTGTGGCGGGAAACGCTCTTCATCGGGATTGGTATTTTCCAGAAGACGGATTTTCTGATTCGCATCGCGCAGCTTTTCATTCAGCGTTTTCATGATCGCACGAACCCACACGGGCAATTGATCCATCTGCTTGTTCAAGGAATCGTAGGGAAGTGCGATGACCTCGGAATCCTTGGTGGCTTTGACATTGGCGCTGCGGGGTTTTTTTATCAAACAAGGCCATTTCACCGACCATGGCGCCGGGCTGGATTTCCGCGATAACAACTTCAGTGTTGCCTTTGCTTTTGGTGATGGCAAAGCCGCCAGTCTTAACGATGTACATCGCATCGGGAGCATCCCCATCTCGGAATAGATAGGTGTCTTTTGCTACTTTTTTTGCCTCTGCCACGAAAACCCCACTCGCAAGTACGTGAATATTTATTATCTATGGGATTTTAAGGCAGGGCAATGCGAGGCTGGACTTACGACGTAGGTGCGGCCTTACTTTTGGTAGCATACCTGCGTCTAAGGCAGATGCAGTACCATAAGTAAGGCCGTACCTTTTTTATGTGAACTAGAATGTCATGGCTTTGCAGTCGGGAGCAATTTTCATTTTGCCCTCTGTGGCTGCCAGAACTTTTTCTGGAGTTAGATCCGGGGCGTATTCTTTCAAAACAAATCCATCAGGTGTGATCTCGATCACGCCGAAATCGCTGACGATTTTCTTGATGCATTTTACGCCCGTTAAAGGAAGTGTGCACTTGCTGCGCAGTTTGGAATTTCCTTCCTTGTCCGTGTGTTGCATGGCCACGATCACATTGCGGGCACCTGCCACCAGGTCCATCGCGCCGCCCATGCCTTTGACCATTTTGCCTGGAACCATCCAGTTGGCGATGCTGCCGGTTTCATCAACCTCCATCGCACCCAAAACAGTCAGATCCACGTGGCCGCCACGGATCATGGCAAAGCTGTCAGCACTGGAAAAGAAACTTGCGCCCGGCAAAGCGGTCACAGTTTGTTTCCCTGCGTTGATAAGATCTGCATCAACGTCAGCTTCTTTTGGGAAAGGTCCCATGCCCAAAAGACCGTTTTCGCTTTGTAACATAACGAATTTGTCTTTCGGGATGTAGTTGGCAACCAGTGTAGGAATTCCGATTCCCAAATTTACGCAGTAACCATCTTCAACTTCTTGAGCGATACGTTGTGCAATTTGCTCTCTTGTTAATGGCATAAATCTTCCTAACCTTTGGCAATCGTTTTTTGTTCAATGCGTTTTTGATAGTTCGTACCCTGGAAGATACGCTGAACATAAACGCCCGGAGTGTGAATCTGGTCCGGATCCAATTCGCCGATTTCAACCAGTTCTTCAACTTCCACCACGGTGATTTTTCCAGCCGTTGCTGCCATAGGGTTGAAGTTGCGCGCTGTTTTGCGGAAGATCAGATTTCCGAACTTGTCGCCCTTCCAGGCTTTCACAAGTGCAAAGTCACCCACGATGCCTCTTTCCAGAACATAGTCGCGGCCGTCGAAGTTTTTAATTTCTTTGCCTTCCGCCACCAGGGTGCCCACTCCTGTTGGAGTGTAGAATCCGGCAATGCCGGCGCCACCCGCGCGGATGCGTTCTGCCAAAGTTCCTTGTGGGCAGAATTCCAGCTCAAGTTCGCCGCTCATATAAAGCTTTTCAAACAGAGCGTTTTCACCGACGTAGGAAGAAATCATTTTTTTGATCTGACGTTTTTGCAAAAGCAGACCCAGGCCGAAATCATCCACACCTGCGTTATTGGAAACGCAGGTCAGGTTTTTCACACCCATTTCGTTTAGAACGGTGATGCAGTTTTCCGGAATTCCGCAAAGACCGAACCCGCCCAAAACAAGAGTCATATTGTCTTTGACGTCAAAGAGCGCACTCTTGGCGTCTTTAAAAACTTTTTTGCTCATGACTAAGCCTTCTCGATGATCAAAGCCACCGCTTCGCCGCCACCAATGCACAAAGTCGCCAAACCATAGCGTTTGTTGTGTGTGTGCAGGGCGTGAACCAAAGTTGTCAGGATGCGAGCGCCTGAAGCTCCGATCGGGTGACCGATAGCCACAGCGCCACCGTGAACGTTGACTTTGGCAGCCGGGATTTCAAGCTCTTTCATCGCAACTTGAGTGACAACCGCAAAGGCTTCATTGATCTCCCAAAGATCAATATCACCGACTTTCAGATTGGCTTTTGCCAAGGCACCTTTGATCGCGCCCACTGGAGCTGTTGTGAAGTATTTTGGATCATGAGCGAAAGTGCCGTGAGCAACTACTTTTGCCAAAGGCTTGATGCCACGTTTTTTCGCTTCGGATTCAGACATCAAAACGTGTGCAGCGGCACCGTCGTTGATTTTGGAAGCATTGGCCGCCGTGATTGTGCCCGCTTTGTCGAACGCAGGTTTCAAACCTGGGATCTTGTCGAAGTTCGTGTTGAACGGCTCTTCGTCTTTGTCAACAGTGACAGCGCCTTTGCGTCCTTCAACTGTGACTGGAGCGATTTCGTTTTTGAACAGATTTTTAGCCCATGCATCCTGAGCTTTTTTGTAGGAATCAATAGCAAACGCGTCTTGTTCTTCACGAGTGAAGTTATGTTCTTTTACGCAGATCTCTGCCGCACTTCCCATGTGGAAATTGCTGTACGGATCCCAAAGACCATCTTTGATCATAGAGTCTGTCATTTGCGTTGGCCCCATGCGGTAGCCAGAGCGGGAGTTTTCAAGCAAGTGCGGTGCCAAAGTCATGTTTTCCTGACCACCAGCAACAGCAATTTTAGTGTGACCCAAAGCGATGGAATCCGCCGCCAGCATGACAGATTTCAAGCCAGAACCGCAAACCTTGTTGATGGTCATGCACGGAGTGGAGTTTTTAAGTCCAGCAAAAAGAGCCGCTTGACGAGCTGGAGCCTGGCCTACGCCGGCAGTCAAAACTTCGCCCATGATGCATTCGTCAATTTCATCAGCAGAAACGCCCGCGCGAGTGATGGCTTCTTTGATAGCTACAGCGCCTAGTTTGGGTGCTGGTACGGAAGCAAAACCACCTTGAAAGGAGGCTACGGGAGTTCTTACGCTGCTCACAATTACGACATTTTCCATTTTTACCTCTTTAGCTTTAGTTCAAGCTTTCTTGACGGGCCGGGGCCCCTTGCAAATTATTGTAAATGCCCGGATACTTTTTTATATTTTAAAGACAGAGTCAAATGTAAGGAGTCAACGCATGTCAGCGATTAGTTTCATTCTTGTCCACCTCGTTTTTCAGCCACTGATGGCAGCTACATTCGAAGTTCCCGTATCTGAAGGTGATCGCTTGGTCCTGAAAGGTCTGGAGGCGCAGGTTCAGATGGTGGGACAGCCTGGCACTGCGTTGCGTGTATCCGGGGTGGAGCAATCCAGTGGGGAAGGCCTTTTCATTGTCGAAAAGAAAAATAATATCATTGAAGTCCGTATGAATGAATACGACGGCAAAAGAACCTGGCTAAACATCTTGCCCAAGGCCGCCTCACAAATGAAAAAAATTGAGATTATCGGCCCGGCGCTTCCTGCAGATGTTCAATTGCGCGGTGGGTCCGTGGTTGCTCAGAAATGGAACAAAGATCTGAAAGTGAGCCTGACTCAAGGGCGCGTGTCATCTTTGAACGGCGCAGGATCTTTGCAAGTCTATGTGCAAAAAGGTGATGTCTCTGTGGCGGATCATTTGGGCAAGGTTAGCGCGGATTCCTACTCTGGTTCCATGACTTTGAAAAACATCCAGGGAGATGTTGATGCGTCGCTTTTTTCTGGTCAGATGAATGTTGAAAAAGTGCGCGGGTTCCTGACTGTATCGGCGCAGCAGTCCACGGCGAAGATCAATCAAAGCAACGGAACGATCCAGTTTGAAAGTGGCAAAGGGAGTTTGAATATCCAGGGGTTCCAGGGGCGCATCGAAGGTCAGAATCAAGATGGCGCTGTGACAATAGGAATGGCTTTGGATTCCGAAGTGGATGTGAAATCCAAGTCGGGCCGCGTGAGTATTCAGACTCCGCCAGGTTCGGGGGCGAGCTTGAACTTGATGACGGTCGAAGGTGAAATTGTTGTCCCGGCAGAAGTGCGTGTGACGAAGCTGAGTGCTGAGAAAACGGCGCGTGGCCGTTTGCGTGGCGACGCGCCGAGAGGAAGCATTTTTGTGCGCAGTCAAGAAGGCACTATTTCAGTGAAATGAGTTGACAGCTTTTCTCAAATGTCTGACAGATGGAATGATCTCTAAAGCACTATCTAGGTAGAACTATGGCAAAAATCGTAAAAAAGAAGCCCGCAGCCAAGGCTGCTGCAAAACCAGCTAAAAAATCGCCCGCAAAAGCCGCGGCTAAGCCAGCTCCCAAAAAGCCGGCTCCAAAAGCCGTTGTGAAAAAGAAGGCTGATAAAGCTCCTGTAAAGGTAGCTAAAAAGCCTGAGGCGAAGAAAAAACCGGAAGTAAAGCCTGCGAAGGCTCCGGTAAAGGCTGCCAAAGAGACCAAAGAGGTTAAAGAAACCAAGGTCGAAGCCAAGAAGCTGGAAAAAAAGGCCACTCCACAGCCTGCTCCTGAAAAAGCGGCGCCTAAAAAAGAGGCGAAAGCCCCTAAAAAAGGCAAAGCGAAGAAGGAGAAGGACGAAGAAGAGCTGGAAGACGATTTTATTGCCGATGACGACATGATGGGCGATGAAATCGGTGAGTACGAGGAAGAACTCAAAGCTGTCGAAGAATCCGAAGAGGAAGTCGAAGTTGATGAGGAGTGGGTTGCTGAAGAGAAAGTGAAGAGCGACGAGGAAGTCGTTCTGACTGACGCAGAGGGTCGCCGCTATTGTCGCGCCCGTGATTGCGACCAAATCGCGATCGTAGATGCTTACTGCCGTTATCACTACTTGATGTTCTGGAAGAAGATCCAAGTTCGTAAGAAGATCCTTCAGGACGGCAAACTTGAGCGTTACGTGGAAGAATTGACTTCCCGTTACCCAGATAAGTTCCTGGAAATGATCCGTCGCGATTTGCGCACGGAAAAAGACTTCCTGGCCGCTATCCAAGAGCTGGAGATCGACGAATCAGCAGTGGATAATGAGTTTGAAGAGGATAATAGCGCGTTTATCGAAGAAGTGCGTGGGATGGGCGAAGGATCCGGTTCCGGCGTCGAAGACGACGAATACTAGGGTCGGCCGTTGAAAAGGGCTCATCCGACTGCGTTGTCGGCCCCTTTTCTTCACTCCGACGTGCTTGGAGCACGCCTCCGTTTCGGAAAGGGGCCTCCGCCTTGCGGCTGAACCCTTTTGAACGGCCTTATTCCCGGTTTTGGGGATGAATTTAAGGAAAATTATAAAGACCTGCCTGATGAGGGTGGGTCTTTTTTTTTGGTTTTTGGGTTTGGTTTGATGCGTTATAGGCTGTAAATTTTATTGCAAATGGGAAATCTCAACATTACTACTAACCGCGGTTACTCAAATATAAGTCGGAGATAGGGTCTGACGTTTCTACCTGCCACCGTAAAGGGCAGTCTATTTGGAGCGGATATGTTTAAGCGCGCAGCTTTGTTTGTTGTGGTTTTGTTCTTTGCAACCCTGTCTCATGCTTATGAGGCGTTTCCTAAAGGGCCGGATGATGCATTGACTCCGGGTGCTCTTTGTAACCGTCCTGATGAATACCGTTATCCTGAAAAAATCAAATACTGTGAACGTGATGTGTCCACATCTCAAAAAGCAGCTATCTTCCAAAAATACGATCAAATCGGTTACAGAACTCGCACTATGAAGCGCCAGGCTTTCAAGATTGATCACTACATCCCACTTTGTGCGGGTGGCAGCAATGATTCCAGGAATTTGTGGCCACAGCACGAAAGTGTTTATGAAATCACAGATAAGTTAGAAGCTTTGATCTGCGAAAAAATGGCAGCAGGCCGTTTGAGGCAGAAAGATGCGGTTGAAATCATCATCCAAGCCAAGCATCACCTGGATGAAGTTCCGACGATTGAAGCTCGCGTAAGAGCTCTTTAATTCACAAGAATATTCTCTCTGTCGAGGGGCGCCCATGTCTGACGAAGGCATGGGCATTTTTGTTTTTAGGGTTTGGGATTTTCAACGTGAATGGCGTTGAATTTTCCAGTGATGCGCGCATAGGTGCCGTTGCTGAGAATCGTCTGCAGTCCCTTTTCCAGAATGCCCGCATATTTGGCGCCGTCTTTGTACTTCTTTGAAAAGCTAAGATAAAGCCCCTTGCGAGAAATGACTCCCAGGGGTTTCACCTTGCTGCTTAAAGAAGGGTTTTCCTGCAGAAGATAAGACGCCGTTAATCCCCAAAGTACGGCATAGTGAACGCGTCCGCTGGCTAATTTTTCCAATTGAGATTTTTCTGTGGGCCCTGGTGAATGGGTGATGCGTTTATTTTGCAAAAACTCTGTGGGGTAAGTGTATCCATTGGTGGTGCCTACGACCTTGCCTTCCAGATCTTTGAAGGTCATGGGGCGCTTGCTTTCATTCGGAGCGCCATACACGACCATGTCGGCCTCAAAAAGCGGTGTAGAATGGAAAATATATTTACCTTCGGTTTCAATACTGATGACAGTGTCAAAGCAGGCTAGAGCTTTGCCTTCTTCAACCTCATGCAGACAGCGGGCAAAAGGAACTGGGCGGGTGATAACTCGAACACCCTGTGATTTGAAGGCTGCCTTGATGATGTCCGGAGCAAGTCCGATCACATCTTTATAGTCCGGTGATGCAGAAGAATAGGGAGCCCAGTCATCCTCGCCATTGATGATGATGGTGGTGGCGCGAACACAGAGAGCTGTGAAAGTGAGTGTTAGAACGAGAGCAATTCGAATCATGATAGATCCTCATTATCTCTCGTTCGCTTGAATGAACCAAGGGAAAAAGAACTTTGTTTATTAAAGTTCTATTATTCTGTTCCGAAGGAACTTGGAAATCATTTAGTGCAAAGACTTCTTAGGCTTTCCGCTGAACATTTTGGGGCCCTTGTTGTCGTCAGAGCCGTCCTCATCCTCGTCGGTGGAGTCGCCTTCAGCGTAGTCTTCATCGTCACGTGGTGGGGAAAGTTCTTCGCTTTGTTCGGCGCGGCTCAAGGCATCTTCATCCACTTCTTCTTCGTCGTGAAGCATGTCATCTTCATTCAAACCCAAAAGTTTGTTGGCCTCAGCTTCCAAAGAAGAGTTTTCAGTTGAGAAGCGCAGATAGATTTTTTTGCCTTGGAACGGAACTTCCTTCCAAGTGTAAGGGAAATCGACTTCTCCGTCGTTTTCCAGATATTCCACCATCATGCTGGCGGCGGCATCCACGCAGTTATGAATGCGTGTGATGGCATCTTGCTGTTCCTGAGAATAGTTCATGGAAACTTCAAAATTCGCCTGAGCCAAGCGGCCTTCTTCCAGATAACCAACGCGCAGCGCAATTTCTTCTTGATAGATGCGACCTTCGATAATCAACTCTGCATTGCCAAGATATTGGGCAAAGTTTTCTTTGAAAACTCCCAAAATTTGTTCTGAGTACTCTTTAGGAAAGGCGGTCCATTTTTTTGAGCTTTTCAGTCTTGGGTTCATGAGCAGATCTCCGTCGAACTTCATTTTTTGACATTTCTAAGACGCTCCTCTATAACTCAACTCTTTTGATGACACAAGAGGTAAGAACTCGTGGACAACATCACTCAAAATCCTGAAACCGTTGATGAAAATACCGACATTGGCATGGGCCGAGGTGTCTATATTTCTACCTATGGCTGTCAGATGAACGTGAATGATACGGAACGAATGTATGCGCTTTTGGAGATGCAGAATTTTGTTCCAGTCCGCGATCCTAAAGAAGCCTCTTTGATCATTATCAATTCCTGCAGTGTGCGTGAAAAACCGGTGCATAAAGTTTATTCCGAGGTCGGTACTTACAAGTACATGAAACGCAAAAATCCGAATTTGAAAATCGGTGTCGGTGGCTGCGTGGGGCAGCAGGAAAAAGAAAATCTGATCAAGACCCAGCCCATGATTGATTTTGTTTTTGGAACAGATCAGATCGACAACTTGCCGCAACTTGTGGCGCAGTCTTTTGCGGGTGAAAAGAAGCTGGTGAATTCCCGCTTCCAACATCGCACGCCTTATCATATTGAAACTCTGGTACGAAATCCCGGCGTGGCTACTTATGTGAACATCACCAAAGGCTGCGATAATTTCTGCACCTTCTGTGTCGTTCCCTATACCCGCGGGCGTGAAAAATCCCGTCCGGTTCAGCACATCCTGACGGACATTCGTCATCTTGTAAAACGCGGGGTGAAAGAGGTCACGCTTTTGGGGCAGAATGTGAATTCCTACAAGGGCGATGAAGGCATCGACTTTGCGGATCTGCTGGCCCTGGTTGCTAAAGAAACCGACGTTGAACGCATTCGTTACACCACCTCTCATCCAAAGGACTTTAATCAGAAGCTGGTGGATGTGATGGCGGAGCATTCCAATAAGATTATGGAATACATCCATTTGCCGTTCCAGGCGGGAAGCACCAAGGTTCTGGAGCGCATGAATCGCAACTACACTCGTGAAGAGTATTTAGATCGCATAACCATGATCAAAAAGGGCCTTCCGGATGTTTGTTTTTCAACAGATATCATTGTCGGCTTCCCTGGGGAAACAGAAGAAGATTTTCAAGACACCTTGAACATGGTAACGGAAGTCGGCTTTGAAACGATCTTTGCTTTTGCCTATTCGCCGCGTCCGTTTACGAAGGCGGCGAAGTTCGAAGATCAGGTCGCGGAAGACGTGAAGAATGAGCGTTTGAACCGTCTGTTTGATGTGCATGAGGCCATGGCTTTTGAATCGGTGAAAAGATACGAAGGAACGACGATGAAGGTCCTGGTCGAGAATGTGGATCGGGATCACGGAAAAATTCAAGGACGCAGCACCGGGAATAAGTTGGTGCATTTTTTGGGAGCGGCGGATTTGATCGGTAAAACGGTCGATGTAAAAATCACGAAAGCCTTCCCCGCGGTATTTAGAGGAGAGATGGTTTAAGTCATGAAAGAAGTTTTGGATTTTGAGAATTTCAACGCGCAGATCGTCTTTGCCAACGAAAGCCAGGAAGAAGAGACCTTCCATCAAAATGAATTGGTGCAGTTGTTCCCTTATGGTCTTTCTGTGACCACGGATGCAGCACGTCCTTTTTTGCTTTTCAAAGATGAAGGGCATCAGTACACGTTGCCGGTTGCGGTCAGCGCCATTGATGCTGGTGTGGCACTTTCGCAAAGCAATCGCATGATTCTGGAATCATCTCCGCATAAATTCACCGGAGTGCTTTTGAGCTCTTTGGGGATTGAGATCAAACAGGCGGTCTTTGTGGAAATCAAAGGAGCCCATCAATATCTGCGTCTTTACATCAGCGGTCATCCTCAGACGAACTCAGTGAAGTTGCGTGCGGATGAGGCCATGTCTTTGTGTTTGTATTTGCAAGTGCCTTTGTTTGCGACAAAAAGCTTTATTGGCCGCTCTCGCGTGATGAATGCTGAGACTGAGGGCGCTGCACAAAAGTTGCAAAATTTTGGTTTGATGGACAAAGGCTCTGGATATTTGAACTAGTTTTTGTAACTATGAGGCATGCATCATCTACCTCATTTAATTACGGATCTTGGTTTTATTCTGATAATTGCAGCGCTTTCGACGCTGCTGTTTAAAAAGCTCGGCCAACCTCAGGTTTTAGGTTATTTGATTGCGGGCTTCCTGGTCAGTCCGCATGTTCCCTTTCTTCCGACTGTTATTGATAAGGCCAGTATTCAGGTCTGGTCCGAGATCGGTGTTATCTTTCTTTTGTTCAGCTTAGGTTTAGAGTTCAGCTTCAAGAAGCTCTTCAAAGTGGGTGGGTCTGCGGCCTTCACCGCTGTTTTTGAAATTATCTTTATGATCGGATTTGGTTATCTGGTTGGGCGGATGTTGGGCTGGAACAACATTGACAGTTTGTTCTTTGGAGCGATTCTTTCGATGTCCTCAACGACGATCATCGTGCGCGCCTTCCACGAGTTGGGGATGAAGGGGCAGAAGTTCGTCGAGCTGGTCTTTGGTATTCTTGTTGTTGAAGATATCGTGGCTATTTTGCTTTTGGTGTTGCTCGCGGCCATTGCCGGTTCGGGAGCTGTTTCCGGTTCTGAGCTGGCATTCTCCGGTCTGCGTCTGCTGTTCTATATCGCTCTTTGGTTTGTGGTCGGTATTTTCCTGATTCCGATCTTCTTAAGAAAAATCCGCAATCTTCTTGAGGATGAAACCCTGCTTTTGGTCTCTATCGGACTGTGTTTTATGATGGTGATGATTGCCGCGGGAGTGGGTTTTTCCCCGGCACTGGGGGCTTTCGTGATGGGGTCCCTGCTGGCCGAAACTCCTGAAGGTCACAAGATGGAGCACGTCCTGACTCCGGTGAAGAATCTTTTTGCCGCGATCTTCTTTGTTTCCGTGGGGATGATGATCGATCCAACAATTTTAATCGAGCGTTGGGATTTGGTGATTCTGGTGACATTGGTGACGATTGTCGGTAAGTTTATCAGTACATTCTTGGGTGCGATTCTTTCCGGTCAAAGCCGTAAAAAATCTTTCCAGGCCGGAATGAGTCTGGCGCAGATCGGGGAGTTTTCATTCATCATCGCGTCTTTGGGTGTGACATTGAAAGTGACCAGTGATTTTCTTTATCCGCTGGCGATTGCTGTTTCTGCGGTGACAACCTTCACGACGCCTTATCTGACCAAGGTGGCAGAACCCTTATATCGTTGGGTGGAAGGCAAGCTTCCTGAAGGTATCAAAAAAATGTTGGATCGCTACCAGGCCTCGTTCAACAGAGAGGGCTCAAACACCGTGGGTTCATTGATTCTGAAAACCTACGGAGTCAAAGTTCTGCTGAATACGGTGATGGTCATTGCTATCCTCGGTGCCTACAAAGCTCTTTTGAATGTGGAAGTGCAACGTTATTTGGAGGAAAGCCCATGGGCCGTTGGTGTTTCCCTGTTTATCTGTCTGGCCCTGATGGCGCCGTTCTTCTGGGGTATCGTGATGAGTGCTCCTTCCCTGAAGGCTCAGCGCGAATTTGAAGAACTGGAAAAGTTGCGTGGCCTGCAGTTTGGGATTTTTGTGGGGCGTGTGGTGTTGGCGATTGTGCTGTTGCACGCCGTGGTTATTCAGTTTGTGACCCTGAAAATGGCTTTGGGTCTGATTGTGGCTATAATTGCGATTGCCGCTTTGGCGGGACAGTTCTGGGTTCGTCGCCTGTATCAGTTTATTGAAAAGAACTTCCTGAAGAATCTGACTGAAAAAGAGCGTAAAGAACTGGTGTCTTCCGAGGTCGCCAAGAACTTCCTTCCCTGGGACGCAAGTTTGGGGACTTACGATCTTAGTGCAGAGTCTGTGTTAGCGGGGCAGAATCTGCGCAGCCTGTCGTTCAAGGAAAAATACGGTGTCAACGTTGCCGCTGTTTATCGTGGATCCAAACGTTATTTTGCACCGGATGGTGAGTTCGTGTTGTGGCCTTACGATAAGCTGATCTGCTTTGGTAGTGAAGAAGAGCTGCAAAGCTTCCATACCTTCCTGGAGCAGGAAAAGGTCGCACATCAGAGTCCTGATGCGCTGGCTCGCCAGGCTGATTACCGCCTGTCTTCATTTGTGGTGAATGAGGCGTCCAAGTGTAAAGACAAGACTATTCGTGACAGCGGAATTCGGGAAGCTTATCACGGCATGGTTGTTGGTATTGAACGAGGTCCTCAGCGTATTTTAGGACCACGCGCCAGCTTTGTGTTGCATGAAGGTGATCTAATCTGGTTGGTTTCTGATAAAAAACAGAGTCAGGTGACAGTTTAAACCACTTTTCGTTGCTTCGGGCCTCTTCTGCTTTTTAAAATTTTGGCAGGAGGGGCTATGCCAACTCTGGGCCTTGTCTTATCTGGTGGTGGTGCCCGAGGAGCTTATCAGGCCGGTGTTCTGGCTGCGATAGCTCATATCTGTTCGCGCCTTAAAATCGACAATCCCTTTCAGGTGTATTCTGGTGTCAGCGCCGGTGCGATCAATGTCGCATTGCTGGCCGCTCATCCTGCGAGCTTCGTTCAGAGCAGCAAAAATCTGGTCAATCTGTGGAGTAAAATCGACAGTGATAATGTCTTCTATGCGGATCTGATGGCTCTTTCGCGTGGAGGATTGCAGTGGATGACCGAGCTTTCATTGGGGAGCCGAGGTAAAGACACCACCGCTTTGCGGTCATTGCTAAGCACTCATCCTTTGAATAATTTCCTTTCAGAGTCCTGTAGGTTTCAAGAAGTTCAAAAAAAGATCAATGTCGGGGAACTGCATGCTGTTTCAGTTTCGGCCTTGGACTATGACAGTATTTCGACAGTGACGTTCTTTCAGGGGTGGCCCGATTTGCAGCCTTGGGAGCGTGGCATGCATCGAAGTGAGAGAGCGATTTTGGGTGTGGAGCATGTCATGGCCTCTTCAGCGATTCCTTTATTATTTCCACCCATTCAAATTCAGGGGCGTTATTATGGTGATGGTTGCATCCGCAATCAGTCCCCGTGTGGTCCGGCGATTTATTTGGGAGCGGACCGTGTGATCGCCATCGGAGTTCGTCGTCGTCAGGATACGTTTTACAGCTATCATAACAAAGGCAGTTCGGGGATTCCTACGGTGGCCCGAGTGGCCAATGTATTGATGAACGCGGTGATGATGGATGGTCTGGAGGCGGACATCCAAAGAATTCATCAGGTCAATGAAAGCCTGCGCGAGCTGTCACCAGAGGAAAGAGAACGAGTCTCTCTGCGTAAGGTGGAAGCTTTATGGATTGCGCCTTCGATTGATTTTTCGGAGTTGGCGCAGAAGAGGGAAAACGAACTTCCCCGGATCATTCGTTATATTCTGCGAGGGCCGGGATCTTTGGATGAATCCAGTGAAATGTTCAGCTATCTGATGTTTACGCCGCACTATTGTCGTCAGCTGATTGAAATCGGGTTTTCGGATGGGATGAAAGAGCAAGACCGTATTACAGAGTTTCTGACGCAGAATAACCAAGGTTCTGTCAGGAAAACGTCAAGATCCGCATAGTACAAGTTGCCTCCCAAGTCCGAAGCCCTTAGCCTTAAGGTCGAGGTATCTATGAGCAGTGAATTAATACGCGCCCGCGGCAAGTCCCCGGTGATTGCAGAAAAAGTCTTTATCGCCGACAATGCACGCATTATCAGTGATGTGGAAATCGGCGAAGGATCTTCCATCTGGTACAACGTGGTGGTTCGTGGCGATGTGATGCCCATTCGAATTGGTAAAGAGGTCAACGTTCAAGATGGCAGCGTCGTGCATGGCACTTACGGCAAGTGGGGCACAACGCTTCATGATCGCGTGACTATTGGGCATTTGGTGATGCTGCACGGCTGTGAAATTGGTCGAGGCACGCTGGTCGGTATGGGGTCTATTGTGATGGATGGCTGCAAGGTCGGTGCGCATTGTTTGATTGGCGCTGGCACTCTGTTGGTCGAAGGCACTGAAATTCCTCCACGCAGTCTGGTTGTGGGGCGTCCTGGAAAAGTGAAAAGGTCTCTGACTGACGAAGAGGTCGCCTTGCTGGAAAAATCCGCCGACAACTATCTGCTTTATAAGTCCTGGTACGAATAAATTATTGTCTTGGTTTTGCTTGAACTGAAGGGGATTTCCGCTCAAAATAACAAAAACCTGCCTCTAGGAGCTTTGTTATGGATCGTGAAGTCCCTTACGCACTGACGTTTGACGATATTCTTCTTCTTCCCCAATATTCTGAGATCACCCCCACGGATGTGGTGCCGCGCTCGATGTTTGCGCGTGGTAAATACCTCAATACGCCTATTATCTCTGCGGCGATGGATACGGTGACTGAAAATCGTATTGCGCGTGTGATGGCTCAACATGGTGGTCTGGGGATCATTCATAAAAATCTGGATATCGACAAGCAGGCTTTGGAAGTCGAAAAAGTTAAAAAATACGAAAGTGGAATGATCATGGACCCGATCACTTTGGGGCCGGATCATCTTGTCGAGGAAGCGGTAACCTTGATGGAAAAGTATTCCATCAGCGGGGTTCCCGTGACGGTGAATGGCGAGTTGGTGGGGATTTTGACCAATCGTGATTTGCGCTTTGAAGAAAATTTCAATCAGCCCATTCGCAACTTGATGACCAAAGAAAATCTGGTTACAGCGAAAATGGGAACCACTTTGGATGAAGCAAAAAAGATTTTGCAAAAACACCGCATCGAAAAACTGCCGGTGGTGGATGCGAAAGGAAAACTCAAAGGCCTGATCACGATCAAGGATATTGAGAAAGCCAAAAACTATCCCCAGGCCACCAAGGATGAACATGGCCGTCTGTTTGTGGGTGCTGCGGTGGGAGTGGGAGCAGATTCTCGCGATCGCGTTGAGGCCCTGGTCGCGGCGGATGTGGATGTGTTGTGTGTGGATACGGCGCACGGACATTCCAAAAATGTTATTGAGATGGTGAAGTATATTTCCCAAAAGCATAAAGATGTCATTGTCGTTGCAGGCAACGTGGTGACCGCTGATGGCACGCAAGCCTTGCTGGATGCGGGTGCTGAGGTCGTCAAAGTCGGTGTGGGTCCAGGAAGTATCTGTACCACACGCGTCGTGGCCGGTGTGGGGATGCCGCAAATTTCTGCAGTTGTTGAGTGCGCCAAGGTGGCGCGTGCGCGTAACAAAACCATTATCGCAGATGGCGGTATCAAGTTCTCGGGCGATATCACCAAGGCCTTGGCGTTGGGTGCCAACTCGGTGATGATCGGGAATCTGCTGGCCGGTGCGGAAGAATCTCCGGGTGAAACTATTTTGTTCCAGGGTCGTACTTACAAGGTCTATCGTGGAATGGGCAGCTTGGGTGCAATGTCCAAGGGTTCTAAAGATCGTTATGGTCAGATGGATGTAGAAGAAAATGACAAGCTGGTTCCGGAAGGAATCGAAGGAAAAGTGGCCTACAAAGGTTCTGCTTCCGGGGTCATCCATCAATTGGTGGGCGGTCTGAAATCCGGCATGGGTTACGTGGGCGCACGCAATATCGATGAGTTGCAAAGCAAAGCGAAGTTTGTGCAGATCTCGGCCATGGGCTTGCGTGAATCACACGTTCATGATGTCAGCATCACCAAAGAAGCTCCTAACTACAGAAGCGAGTCTTAAGATATGCGTGGTTTTGTTATCCTTGATTTTGGTTCCCAGTTCACACAACTTATTGCCCGCCGTTTGCGCGAACTGGGTTTTTATTCAGAGATTCATTCTTTCGAATATCCCACCGACGAGATTCGCAAAAAAAATCCTTATGGAATTATTTTGAGCGGCGGTCCCAACTCGGTTTATGAAAAAGGTTCTCCGCAACGAGATGTCGCCGAGCTTCGTAACATAAGTCCTGTGATGGGGGTTTGTTATGGAATGCAGCTTTTGACTCATCAACTGGGCGGGAAGGTTACGAAAGCTGAACATCGTGAATACGGATTAAATTATGTAACATGGTCTAGTCCAATCCCGGGTGTCCCGCAGAAGCAGAAGGTTTGGATGAGCCACGGCGACGTGGTCGAAAAGGTTCCGGAAGGTTTTTCCATTATCGGAATGTCTGATGGTAATCATCCTGCAGCGATGCAGGGGCCGGATGTTTTGGCAGTTCAATTTCATCCCGAGGTGGCCCATACGGAGCATGGCTTGGATCTTTTGAAGCATTTTGCATCGGGCATGTGTAAAGCTCCATCAGATTGGGATGCTCCTCACATCAAAGATATTTTGATCAAGGAAGCTCAGGAAAAAGTGGGGCCGACAGATCATGTTCTTGTTGGCTTAAGCGGGGGCGTGGATTCCACGGTGGTGGCGACGCTGCTGACAAAGGCGTTGGGACCAGAGCGAGTTCACTGTGTCTTTGTGGATAACGGACTGCTTCGTAAAAACGAATTTGAAAGTGTGCTGGAATCCTATCATCGCATTGGCTTGAATGTGAAGGGCGTGGATGCATCTGAGGAATTCCTGTCGCAACTAAAAGGCAAGGAAGATCCAGAGGATAAGCGCAAAACGATCGGACGTGTTTTCATTGAGGTTTTTGACAAGAGTTACGATCACAGTCTGCCAATTAAGTGGTTGGCGCAAGGAACGTTGTATCCGGACGTGATTGAGAGTGTTTCATCTGTCGGTGGCAGCGTGACCATTAAATCGCATCACAATGTCGGCGGCTTGCCAGAGAAAATGAAGCTGGGGCTTGTGGAGCCTGTGCGTGAGTTGTTCAAGGACGAGGTGCGGGCATTGGGGGTGCAGTTGGGCTTGCCTTCAGAGATGTTGTGGCGACATCCTTTCCCGGGACCGGGTTTGGCTATTCGAGTGTTAGGTGAAGTGACAAAGGAAAAACTGAAGATACTTCAAGACGCAGATGAGGTTTATATTTCAGAACTTCGTCGTCGTGGACTTTATGAGAAAATCTGGCAGGCATTTTGCGTCCTGCTGCCCGTGAAAACAGTGGGTGTTCAAGGGGACTCTCGAACTTATGATCATGTACTGGCTTTGCGTGCGGTGACCTCCAGTGATGGGATGACCGCAGATTGGTATCCGTTTGAATTCCAATTCTTGCGCGAAGTTTCCAACCTGATCACCAACAAAGTCAAAGGCGTCAACCGAGTCGTCTACGACGTAACCAGCAAACCCCCCGGCACAATCGAGTGGGAATAACCAAAAGGTACCTGCTCACTTTTGCAGAAGCAGTGCATTCAGCGCGACGCTTCTGCAAAAGTGAGCAGGTACCTTTTATGTTTTTAATGATTGTTCTGTAACTGCTTTTGTTAGAGGGGGTTTGTTAGCCTCGTCGGAATGAAAACAAAAGCACTTCAAAAAATCTCTAAAGGTATTACATTGTTCATTGTTCTTTCCTGTGTGGCGGCATTGGCTGCGGCAGGACAGATTCTTTTTGAAAGCTCGGGGATTTCCAGCTTTAAACTGAAGCAGACCGAAGAAGGCATGCGGGTTATTCAGCGCGCTTCTCAGGATTATCAGACGTACCGTCGTTTCACCGAGGAGGGTGGGGATGAGTTGTTCTTGGTGTCCAGCGCGAAGACCACAGAGCAGTATCTGGATGCGGAGGGCATTTCCGGCAGTATCTCCTGGAGTGTTCGTAAAGGGGATCGTCTGCAGCAGGTGCTTTGGGGTAAGACCGAGACTGTGACCGAGTTGAATGTGCACGACAGCTATCCAGTGCTGGTGTCGGGGCAGGCAGGGTGTTGCGCGGAAATGACGGGCTATCGCCTGTTCAATTTGGAAACAGGTCGCTTGTTGTTGTCGTTTAATGACTTCAATGGTCGCTTTAAGGTGACTCAGCCGTTTTCTTTGGAAGTTCCTAACTCGCCTTTGGCAGTTCGCTATATTGGTGTGATCTCTCAGGACAGCACACGTGACCGTGATTTTGTGGACCCTGTTGCGGGCAAGCAGGCGACGTTGCTGATCAAGTATGCCAACGAAATGCTGCGCCAGAAAATTCAGGTGGATATGGAAGTTCAGGAAGGTTATGCCGCCAGTGTTTTAGAGGCTCACTTGGAAAAAGATCCGGCGGCTCCGAATAGTGATAAGATCGAGTTCCGAGAGGATCAGGCGACCCTGTGGAATATCGACGGCGCAAGCAATCCGACTCAGATTTCCGGGGTGCTTTTAAAGATCGTTGTGGATGCGGGTCTAGGTCAGAAAGTCATCAAAATTCCTGTGAAAAACGACCGATTAGACCTGAATTCGGCACAAATTCCTGAGGGAGTTTCTGTTCATCCAATCGTACAGCTCAGAACAATGTAACGCAGTGTGAAAGTTGCCTTGGAATACCCCCTTTTATTGAATCAAAAAGGGGGCTAAGATATGAAATTGTCATGTCTTTTGTTCATTTACACGTCCATTCAGAATATTCCCTTTTGGAAGCCGCTTGCCGGGTTAAAGCCATTGCTAAAAAAGCAGCGGCGATGCAGATGCCTGCGGTGGCTCTTACAGACAACGGCAACATGTTCGGTGCTGTTGAATTTTTCTTCGCCTGTAAGGATAACAACGTAAAACCAATCTTGGGACTGGATGCTTATCTTGCTCCGGGTTCACGCTTAGAGAAAAAACAGGATCGTGATCAAGTCAACTCCGGCCCTCGACGCTTGGTTTTGTTGGCGCAAAACAACGACGGCTATCGCAATCTTTGTAAACTCTCGTCCATCGGCTATCAAGAGGGCTTCTATTGGAAGCCTCGTATCGATTACGAGGTGATCCAGCAGTACAACGAAAATCTGATCTGTTTGACCGGCGGTTTGCGCGGCGAAGTGGCTGAGGCTTTCTTGCGTGAAGGTCCTGATGCTGCTTTGGCCAAGATCCGCCAGTTGAAGGAAATCTTCAACGACCGCTTGTATCTGGAAATGTGTCGTACGGGAGTTTCAGAGTGGGATCGTATTAATCCGTTCCTGCAAGAAGCTTCCAAAATCGTTGGAGTTCCGGTCGTGGCCTCTAACGATGTTCACTATATGACCCAGGACGATCAGATGGCTCAGGAAGTTTTGATCTGTATCGGATCGAATAAAACCCTGAGTGATGAATCCCGATTCCGTCTGGGGACGGACGAGTTCTATCTGAAAAAGCCTGAGCAAATGCAGGAACTTTTTGCGGATATCCCTGAAGCGATTTCTAACACTTTGGAAATTGCTGAACGCTGTGATGTTAAATTTAAACTGAAAGATGACCAGGGAAAACCGATCTATCACCTGCCGACATTCCCGACGGATGATGGATTGTCACTGAAGGAAGACATCGCCCGCAAAGCCAAAGCCGGCCTGTTGGTGCGCTTTGAAGAAGCCGCCGCACGTGGCGAGATGGTGCCTGAAGATAAAATTCCGGATTACGACAAACGTTTGGAATATGAGCTGGGTATTATTGATCGCATGGGCTTTAACGGTTACTTCCTGATCGTTCAAGACTTCATCAACTGGGCCAAAACCAACGACATTCCGGTGGGCCCAGGGCGGGGTTCCGGTGCTGGCTCCTTGGTCGCCTATGTTTTGCGTATTACGGATTTGGATCCGTTGCCAAACTTCCTGCTGTTCGAGCGTTTCTTGAATCCAGAGCGTATTTCGATGCCCGATTTCGATATCGACTTCTGTCAGGATCGTCGTCAGGAAGTGATTCAGTATGTGACCCGCAAGTATGGTCAGGAATCTGTTTCCCAGATCATCACCTATGGAAAGCTACAAGCCCGTGCCGCCATCAAAGACGTGGGACGCGTTCTGGGAATGACCTTCCCGGAAGTTGATGCCGTGACGAAGCTGATTCCGGAAAAACTCGGCATCAACCTGAAAGAGTCCATGGAAATGGAGCCTCGTATCGGTGAAATGATGGAGATGAATCCGACGGTCAATACCCTGATGGATCTGGCTCAACGTGTGGAGGGGATGGTTCGCCATGCCGGTATCCACGCCGCGGGGGTTATCATCGCCGATGGCCAGTTGGTTCGTCATGCTCCATTGTACAAGGGTGCAGACGGTGAGCAGGTCGTTCAGTACGACATGAAGCACGCCGAGAAAATCGGTTTGATCAAATTCGACTTCCTGGGTCTGAAGACCCTGACTCACATCAATCACGCATTGAAGCTGATTGTGAAAAATCGCGACAAAAAAATCCTGTCGCAGATGATTCCAATGAACGATCAGGCGACCTTCGAGATGATGTCCCGCGGAGATACTGCCGGGGTGTTCCAGTTCGAGGGTGAGGGCATCACGGATGCCACCCGTAAAATCCGCCCGTCATCATTTGCCGATATCACCGCGATCACGTCGCTGTACCGTCCCGGTCCGATGGCGAACATTCCGGACTTTACCGATCGCAAGCACGGTAAAGCGCCGGTGGAATATCTTTTGGAAGACACTCGTGAGGTTCTGTCTGAGACCTACGGGATCATGGTCTATCAGGAACAGGTTATGGGTATTGCCTCGCGCATTGCCGGATATTCTCTGGGTGAAGCGGATATGCTTCGTCGTGCGATGGGTAAGAAGATTAAAGAGGAAATGGATCAGCACCGCGAACGCTTCATGAAGGGGGCGATTGAACGCGGGCATGATAAACAGCGTTCCAATGATCTGTTTGATCTGATGTATAAGTTTGCCGACTACGGATTCAATAAATCCCACGCGGCTGCTTATTCTGTTGTTACATTGCAGACGGCCTGGTTGAAGTGTCACTATCCGGCAGAATTCTTCGCAGCTCTTCTCAGTACCGAGCTTTCTGATACGGACAAGATCGTAAAATATTCCAAGGATGCCACGAAGCGCGGATTGACGGTGCGCTCGCCAAGCGTGAATTACTCGGATTATTTATTCGACGTTCATGGTGATGAGATCTACTTCGGTCTGGGTGCGATCAAAGGTGTTGGTCAGAATGCGGTCGAGGCCATCATTGAGGCCCGCAACAATCTGCCAGATAAAAAGTTCACCTCGCTGGATGAGTTCTTTAATTCCATCGACACTCGTCGTGTGAATAAGAAGGTGATCGAATGTCTGATTAAAGCTGGTGCCTTTGATGGTTTCGGTGCCCATCGTGCGCAATTAATTGCCGGCTATCAGAAGTATCTGGATCGAGCCATTGGTCTGCAGAAAGATCGTGAGATGGGGCAATCCTCGTTGTTTGATCTGGGGCCATCCACCGAGACTAAAGTGACTTTGGAAGATGTGAAGCCATGGGCTCGTACGGCTTCTTTGACTTATGAAAAAGAAGTTTTGGGCTTTTATCTGAGTGACCACCCGTTGAAGGGTTTTGACACTCTTTCAGAGCTTTGGACAACCTGTAAAGTGATCGACTTGCCAGCGCAGATGCCGGCCCCGGGAAGTCCGGAGGCGGAAGCTCTTAAGGCGGCTAAGAAAGACTGGAAAAACCGTGATGCGGGCAAAAAACGTGTCGTGGTGGCAGGTCTTATTACCGAGTTGCGTGAGCTGATCACGAAAAAAGGGACGCGTATGGCTTTCGGCAAGGTCGAGGACCTGACGGGAAGCTGTGAGTTGGTGATTTTCCCTGATTCTTATGCCCGCTTTGAAGCGCAATTGCGCGAAGAACGACCCGTCCTGGTCGGTGGTGGTCTGGAAGTGGAAGACGGGAACGCAAAAATTATGGTCGATACTGTGTCCCCATTGGAAGATATTCTTAAAAAAACCAAGCGAATGGTTTTAAGATTGGATAAGATAGATCCTGATGACTATTCAAGATTGCAGTCTTTGATGAAGGAGTTCCCTGGGACGACTTCCGTCAGTCTGGAAATCGAGATGGCCGAGCTCAATCGCCGCGTTTTGATGGAGATGGAAGAAGCTCAGGGAATCAGTGTGAATAATGAATTCTTTGAAGGTGTTCATTCCTTGTTTGGAAGAACAGACTTTATCGAATTGAGGAGCTAGGAATGCGTTTAGCAGGTGTAGTGGCAGCAGCAGGTATGATCTTCGCTTTGGGCTTCGGCGCAAAGGCACAACAGGCGGAATTGGTTGATAGAACCTATTCGGGTGTTTCCAAGGAAACCAACCCTCAGGTCGCAAAACGGGTGATTCAGGACGAGGCTTTTCAGAAGGTCTCTGAGGAGATTATTCAGGAGCTGATCGGTAACGACCGCTTTCTTAAAAACAAATCTTTGATTCAAAATAAGATTATCAGAAATTCCGCCCGTTATATTCCCTTCACCAAGCCAACAGCTCTGACTCAGGCCGGGGAAGAATATAAAATGTCTGTGGCAATGAAGGTTTCTTTGAAAGACCTTAAGCAAATGTTGCAGGATAATTCCTTGTTGAATGAAAACGATGCTGCCCCGGTGGTGCTTCCGATGATCAGTTGGCAGGACCGCGTGGAAGGCCGCAGTTATCGCTGGTGGTTGTCTTTGGATAAAAACCCGGCCGGATTCTTGTTGAAAGAGGGCCGACTGCTGGAAGAGGCTTTGCGTGGAGCTTTCCAGAAAAACAATTTCTATCTGGTGAAACCTATTGAAGCCGGACTTGCTGCCAATGTGCCTGCGGACTTCCAAAATGAAAAAGTTGGTGGTGAAGACGCCCAGTTTTTCGCTCAGTACTTCAATGCCCCGGTGATTGTGGATGGTCAGGTGAATTTGACCAAGGGTGAGCGCAAGAACTATCGCATTGAGCTTCGTTTGACGGCCATTCAGGTCAGCAATGGCCGGGCCATTGCGGATGTGTCCCGTCGTTTTGATACGGACAGCGGTTCTTTTGAAAGCGCTGTGGATAAGAAATTGCGTGAGGTTCTGGAAGGAACTGCCAATGATCTGGCCGCTCAGGTTATGGAAGCCTGGCAGCGTGGATCGGTTGGGACCTCGGTGATTCGTTTGACGATCAAAGGACGCCAGGCACTTCCGGTATGGGAAGGTGTGAAGGAAAAAATCCGTTCCCAGTTGACTCAAGTGAAGAACATCCGCGAACGCTTGGTCAGTGCTGATTCTGTCAGCTTTGAATTGGATACGTCCATTCCTGCTGCAGAATTGATCGGCAAGCTTGAAACTTTGGATTTAGACGGTAAAAAATTGTCCCGGGTTTCTGAGGGACAAAATGAAATCGTTTTGAAGTGGGCACAGTAAGAAGGAGTTGGTTGTGAAGAGTTTATTGTTGGCAGTTGTTGTACTTTGTTTGGGTGCCTGCACGACTTTGGATCGCACCAATCCGACCATGCGTCGTGAAATCAAAGATGTGAACTATGAGGCCCGCCGTGATGATTCGGCACCTCGTAAGCGCATTATGGTTCTTCCTTTTTTGGATGCAGGGGATAAAAGACCTCAGGAGTTACGTGATCAGGCTCGTAGCGCCTTCATCGCGGATTTAAACCGCACGGGTGAAGTGATTGCTTTGGACAGTCGTGAGTTGAAAATAGATCTGGCCAAGAATATTCAAAATGGTCAGTACAAACTTCAGGATATTGCCAAAGAGGCTCAAGTCTTGGGTGTAAGTACTGTTCTTGAAGGAAAGATCATCGACATTCGCATTAAACGCAAAGCAGACAACGTCGGGGTTGTTCGTCATCTGACAACGGCTTTTGAGGTTGTGGCGCAAGTTCGTGTTGTAACCGGACGTGCGGGGCGTGAAGTTTTTAATACGATTAAGACTGTCACTGTTGAGGAACAAGGTGTGCGTGTTGGGGAGCGTGTAGAGACAGATAAGTTTCTGGCGAACAACCCTGAGATGATCACAGTGATCGTGAAAGATGCCTTCCTGGATTTTACTCCGCAAGTTTTGGCGTCTTTGGATAAGGTTACCTGGGAAGGTCGTGTTGCGGCAATTAACGGGGATCGTATATACCTGAACGTCGGCAGGATTTCTGGTATCCAGGTGGGGGATTTATTGAAGGTCACCGAGGATGGAGACGACATCTATGACCCTGAAAGTGGCGGTCATATTGGCCGTGTTCCCGGGCGCTTGAAGGGGACTTTGGAAGTGATCAGTTATTTTGGTAACGACGGAGCTATTGCCGTGATTCACTCAGGTTCAGGTTTCCGGGAAAATGATCGTGTTGAGTTGTATTAAATTATTCTGTTCCTAAATTATTCCTGGAAAAATGTGGAACGCTGATTGAAGATTAACAGATAGTAATCCTGGATTGCTTGTTTGGAGTCGGCGTTCTACTTGGGTATAATCCATTCCGTGGGAATCCATTTTTTTGCCTTTCTTTCAGTTATTCTTTTCCTTCAGTCTTCAGTTGCAGCAACTACGTGGAATGTTCCAGTTTTATATTGGAGCATGAAAATTGAGGGCCAAGTGGCCATGCGCAAGGGATTTGAAGAAGAAGTTCAGAAATTCAATTCTTTAGGTGCTGATAAAATAAATTTGCAAAGTTATGTGGCCGGAGAAGGTCGTCGCGGAGTTTTGAATCAGACTTTACAGATGGACGAGGCTTTAAAAGGCAACCCCCATGTGATTGTGATTCAACCTACTGACAACTCAGCCCTGGCCAGGGGTCTTCAGCAGGCCAACATCAAAGGTATTCCCGTTATTGCCTATGATCAGTACATCGTAAATGGGAACCTGGCTTCTTTTCTTTCCAGTGATAACTATCAAGGTGGCCGGGATAACGGCGACTATATAGACAAGACCTTTGAAAAAGGGAAGATGATCCGTGTCGTAGTGTTCGAATATCCGCGGGTTTCTTCGACAATGGATCGGGTTGATGGTTTTTTTGATGCGTTAAGATCTCATGATCGCAATTTTAAAGTCCTTAAAAGATATGAGGCTGTTGACCCGAGTTCTGGTGATGTTGCAGCCAGACAGTTCCTGAAGGATTTTCCGGATAAAGGAAGTGTTGATCTGATCCTGACCGTGAATGACGGCGGCGGCATTTCCATTGTGAAATATCTTTGGGAAAAAAAACGCACTGAGATCAAGCATGCAACCTTTGATGGTGATCCTGAGTCTGTTGAGAATATCAAAAACAAACGTTTGACGATTATTGACTCTGCTCAGTTCTGTGCGGAATTAGGACGAGAAACGGCTCGGGCATTGATCTCCTACCTGCAAAAAAGCCGGATTGCCCCTAAAGTTCTGGTTCCGACCTTTCCAGTGACCTTGCAAACATTTAAAGACTATCCAGGTTGGATGGGACGACCGACTTCAGTGCAGAAAGCTCTGCAGATTTCCCCGAAGTCCGTTGTGGTAAAAAAATCTGCGGGATCTCGCAGTTCTTTGAATCGTTTGATTGTGAAGATTGGGGCGGCCCCGCTTTGTCCCTATCTTTGTGAAAAAGGTCCCGGCGTGTGGGGTGGCTATATATACGACATTTTAAAAGAAGTGTCGTTAGAGCAAGGATTTATTCTGCAGATAGAAAGCATTTCGAACACTCGTGCGGTGGCCAGTTTGCAGGCGCGCAAATTCAACTATGTTATTGTGCCGTCTTATTTGGTTCGTTATCTGCCGGATATTCGTATTGTCGGTCCCTCGCTGGGGATGAGTTATTTAGGTGCGTTGGTTCCGGGCAACTTCAAAGAATCCCTGATTGATGCAGACGAGCTCGTGTCACGCAAAGTGGTTTTTGCGGATGTCGGCAGTGGCGAGGGACCGGATTTTTTATCTGCAAGTCGTTCCAGTAAAGTGATCAAGTTGACCGGTTCTGATGTCGTGGATCGCATGGTTAAGATGCTGACGGATCGACGGGTGGATCTGGCGTTAGGGGACTATAACCTTCTCAGTTATTCGATGGGGCGTAAAGCGGGGGTCAGTTTAAAGCTGATTCCCACCTCAGTGGCGGGGTTTAGTTCTTTGGTCATGGTCAGTATTCCCAAAGAACCTGAATTTGGCTCTGTCCCCCAGCATCTGAACAACTGGTTTCTGCGCGCCAGAAGCACCGGGGAACTTGAAAAAATTCTGGGGCGCTACAGTCTGAAGGACTGGCACCTCTTGGCGCACGATTAGCCTTTATGAATCTCCGAGATCAATTCAAAGGAATGCAGGCGATCGCGATGTTCATACATATCTGAAAGAATCATCAGTTCATCAGCCTGAGTCGTGTTGATAAAATCCAGCAACCCCTGTCGCACGCGATCCTTGTCGCCGATGATCGCATTGCTAAGTTTCCCCAGAACCAGCTCTTTTTCACCGGGTCTCCAGACCGCATCCATGTTATCGGTGGGTGGCAGCAGATTGACCCGCTGGTTGCGGATGATTCCGAGAAAGCGTTGATACAGTGTGGTTGCCAGCAGTTCGGCTTCAACCTGAGAATCAGCAGCGACCACTTGCAGACCAATCATGACATAAGGCTTTTTCAAATATCTTGAGGCCTGAAAGCCCGAGCGATACACATGTATCGCTTCCATCATTTGTTCCGGAGCAAAATGCCCGGCAAAAGAATAGGGAAGTCCCATGACCGCTGCTAGTTGAGCACTGTAAAGACTTGAACCCAAGAGCCACACGGGCACATCGACTCCCGCGCCAGGAATGGCTCGTACACGTTCATGTCCTGCTGATGGGGCCAGATAGTCCATGAGTTCTCGCACATCATCGGGGAAGTTGTTTCCTCCACCACTCATGTCGCGACGTAAAGCGTGCATGGTCAGGCGATCTGTCCCGGGGGCTCGCCCCAGGCCCAAATCAATACGATCAGGATAGAGAGTGCCCAGCGTTCCAAATTGTTCTGCAATAACCAGAGGGGCATGATTGGGCAGCATCACGCCACCAGAACCGACACGGATGCTTTTCGTTCCGCCGGCGACATAGCCGATTAAAACGGACGTGGCAGAGCTGGCAATGCCATCAAGATTGTGATGTTCCGCCATCCAGTAACGGTTGTAACCCCATTTTTCTGCATGTTGAGCCAGATCCAAGGTGTTGCGAAAAGAATCAGCGATGGTCTTTCCTTGTGCAATAGGTGCAAGATCTAAAACAGAGATTTTGATGTCGGAGAATTGTTTTGTATCTGTCATAGGCACATTATAGACCCATTTTTCAGGAACGCCAAACAGATAGTGGAATGCAAAGAGGCCTCGGGTTTGGATAAAAAAAAGGGGACCTATGATTAAGTCCCCTCTAAGTGATCTGAAGCAGAAAGTCCTAAAGACTCTCTGCTCTTCTCATAACAAGGTAAGCCACTTCTTGGTCAGAAAGGCTGTCAGAACCTTGAACTTCAGCGCGCGCCAGGAAGTCGCGTTCATAGTTCATAGCCTGCGCCAAAGCTGGAGTGGGTTCGCCACCTTCAGCCAGATAGGTTGCGGCATCCTGATCGGCGTGTAAGTACACAGCTTGGGAATGATTGGCTGTGATATCACTCATGAACAAAGACGCTGTGGACAGCAAAAGTCCGGCAAGGACGCCATCACCGAAGTCGCCATTTCTGTGGCCACCATGGCCCGGTCTGTGTTCAGGTCTGTGGTGTGGACGTGCCATTGCGGACTCCATGCCAATGCCTGCGATCAACAAAGCTACCAGTACTAGTTTTTTCATTAAAACCTCCTGCGGTTAGTTAGTAGTTCTAGGTTTGATTTGATAGTCGTTAGTTCCTGATCAATGTCAGGGAACTTTCTTAAAATAAGTTGTTTGTAGGACGAGCCCCACTTGATGGCTTCCTCCAGGCGGTTCTGGGCTTCTTCGTCAGAAACCACTTCCGAGGCCACGGGGATACCGTAACCACCTTGCGCCAGATACCAAGGCAGGCGCTTCTGTGCGCTTTGGTTGATGCCGGCAATCACTTGATTGAATTCTGCCTCCCGGTTTTCACCCTGCAGAAGGCGGCTGATCAGTTTTCCCTGAGCGATTTGCTGAGTCAGATTTGCGTACTTTTCCAGAATATAAGCGTTGCCAATATCTTCAAAGGATTCCAGTTTTTCATAGATGCGTGTACGGTCTGCAGCACGGGAGTATTGCGCCCACTCTGTCACATCACGATAGCCCCTATAATAATGCTTCAAGTGATTGAATGCTTTGTCCAGGGACTCTTTCTGACTTGGGAAAAAGTAGCTTTTCCGTCGGGCTTCTTTTTCATCTTTCAGCAGAGACACATCAATCAACTTATAAAGGGAAAGATTGCTATAAACCTTCTTCGGACTGGCTGCATAGGTGTCCTGATAGGGATGAGACTTAGGCAGCGCCGCTCGCATCAGTTGATCCGTTTCAGAAGCACAGTTGTTGCTTAAGAACTTATAGTCCCCGGCATAGGACCAATAGTGTTCCAATGCATTTTCAACCAGAATCTTCTTTTCATAATCGTTCAGCTTGAGCGGCAAGCTGATTAGATCGCGCCACTGTCCACGGGTGTATTCATCCACGACTTCATTCATTGAGAAAGTCATAATCTGAGACGGATATTTCCCGGTCAGTCCATCCCAGTAATTGACGATCACGTCATCCACATTGGCACGATAGCTCAGCACCACGTGGAAGGCCACGTCGGCCAAGCATTCAGGTCCGACCGTTTTGCGGGTCGGGGCGCAGACCACCAGGCGCAGCATCGAATGTCCCCAGCGGCTCATCAGTTCTTCACCCTTTGAGGCGAACAGGAAATGGACTTCGTAAACTTTTTTAGGGTCCACATCGATTTTCCATCCCCCGGTACTTGTGTACAAGTGACTGACCGGGGCGCAGGAAGTATCGCTGAAGGCGGTAAAGTTGGAAAGTCTTTGGAAGAAAGTGTGGAAAGAAGGCTTACGGCAGCGATAGCTCGGGTCCGTCAGGAACTGGGTAAAGTTATACGCAAAATGTTCGTCTGGAGAATCCAGTTCGTGTGTGTTGCCAAGGCGAAGTGAAAGTTCGTTTTTACTGCGAATGCGATTGCCCTTATAGTCCGACAGATTTTTATAAGAAGGGGATCCGGAAACCCGATAAGAGCTGTTCAGATAGTAATCACAAATCGTGGACATGCCGCTACGCTGTTCGCGGTACTGGAAATCGCAACTGGAAATTTCCTGCTTGTCGGCAGAGTTGTCCCAGTGTTCGTTAGACGTGTCATAAAGGCGGGCGATTTGGAAGATCAGAGCTTTGGCTGCCAGATCCTGCATGCTTTGATTGCTGCACAAGGAGTTTTTGTTCGAGCCATTCAAATAAGGCAGGAAGGATTTGTTTAAATAGATGCGCTTGCGAAGTCTTAAGAAGTCCGTTTTAACCAGCTCTTTATAGTCCACATCTTTGGAGCATAAAGAGTCAGGGAATCCTTTCATGTCCTTGAATGCGATGTTTTGTGACCCCACGAATTTAAGAACTTGCGGTGGCAAGCGCATTTCTGTTTTTGCAAGAAATTCGCGGATCAGTGTCGTATTGACCTCAGAGACCGGCTTTAGTGACGCAGCCCCGCCAGAGCTAAAAGAAAGAACTGAGCCGATAAAAACCAATATAGAGCTGTATTTCATAATCACACTCTTCCCGCTACGAAAAACGTCGTCACGACGGCATTCTTCGTGGTTGCACAATGACTCCAAAAAGATTGAACGGAGTCTTTAAAGCAAGCCTGATGCCAGTGGAGTCCTAGCAGGAAAAATTGAGAATAGGGAGTTAAGATCCAGAAAAATTCGAGAAACTATGAGCTGTGTGAAATGTTCTGCGACGTTACGGTGCAGAGATATTCTTTAGCAAATTCTTGCACAGATCTTTAAAGACCTTGGGGTCGTTGCGCAATCGAGCCATAAGAAGTCCGCCTTGAATGCTCGACAGAAACAGTTCGGCGGTGGCTTCGATATCCAGATCTTTACGCAAAGTTTTTTGTTCGATGCCCTCTTTGAAAGTTCGGATAAGCCAGGCACGCTGTCCCAGATGAAACTCCAAAATCTTTTTCTTGAGCGGCTTGGAAAGGCTGTTGAAGTCTGCGGTCAGAACTCCCACGGGGCAGATTTTGTGTTCATCTGTGGCAATCTTATTAAACATCACAAAAAGCAGTTCCAGTTTTTCCAGGGCGGGCAGTGAGGCATTTTTTCGGGCCCAGTTTTCATAGTGCGTGCGATAATCCTGAATCAGGGCCATGCCCAGATCTTCTTTTGATGCAAAATAGTAATGAAGACTCGCTTTACGAATACCCAGAGCGTCAGCTACCGTTTGAAAGCTAAACCCATTAAAACCAAGGGTTTGCAGGTAATGACGGGCGAGGTCCAGGGCGCGTGTTCTTGTGTCCATTCTCAGTCCTTGCTTTGCATTTGACTTCGTTTTATTATCTACCTATCGGTAGGTAGGTAGCAAGAAAAAAGGAAAGGTAGATATGACTCGCAATAAGACACTTCGACCCGTGGCAATTCTGGCAGGATCTCGTACGCCCTTTACAAAATCCTTTACGAACTATTCCCGCACGTCCAATCGGGAACTGATGACAGCTACCCTGAAAAATCTGGTGGATAAGACCAATCTTCGCGGAGCGCGTCTGGGGGATGTGGCCTTGGGGGCGGTGATGAAAAACGCCTCTGACTGGAACTTGTCCCGTGAATCCTTGTTAGGGGCAGGGCTGGACCCACACACTCCGGGATATGATGTGCAAAGAGCTTGTGGTACGGGTCTGGAAACAGCCGCTCAGATTGCTTTGAAGATCGCAGCCGGTCAGATTGAAAGCGGGATTGCAGGCGGGACGGACACCAACAGTGATATCGCGGGTGTTTTGCCGCATGAGTTTTCCTGGATCATGATGGAAGCACAGAAGGAAAAATCCCTGTCAGCGCGTTTGAAGAAATTCTCTGAATTAAAACTGAGCTACCTAAAACCCCGCTTCCCCAATGTGCAGGAGCCACGCACAGGACTCTCAATGGGACAGCATTGCGAGATGATGGTGAAAGACTGGATGATCAGTCGTGAAGCTCAGGATGAACTGGCATATCACAGTCATCAAAATGCAGCGAAGGCTTATGAGGCAGGATTCTATAAAGATCTGGTATTTGATTTTAAAGGTCTTGCTAAGGATACCTTTGTCCGTGCTGATACAACCATAGAGAAACTGGCGAAACTAAAACCGGCATTTGATTTCAGCGGCACAGGAACTTTAACAGCGGGAAATAGCACGCCTTTGACGGATGGGGCTTCGGCAGTTCTTTTGGGCAGCGAAGACTTTGCGAAAAAGCATGATCTGCCTGTGTTGGCCTATTTGGTGGACGCGGAATATGCGGCCGTGGACTATGTCAATGGCGAAGGGCTTTTGATGGCGCCAGCGCATGCCGTCGCTCGCATGTTGAAAAGAAATAATCTGAAACTTCAGGATTTTGATTTCTATGAAATTCACGAGGCCTTTGCCGGTCAGGTTCTTTGCACACTCAAAGCGTGGGAATCGGATGAATACTGTCGCAAACTGGGTGAAGAAAAGGCTTTGGGTTCGATTGATCGCACCAAGATGAATGTCAAAGGTGGAAGCTTGGCTTTAGGACATCCTTTTGCGGCGACGGGCGGAAGAATTCTGGCAAGTTTGGCGAAAATGCTTGTTGAAAAAGGCTCGGGCCGTGGTCTGATCTCCATCTGTACAGCAGGTGGGATGGGTGTCACAGCCATTGTTGAAAGACCGTAATTTATGAAAATGTCCCTGATGCAGAAAATGTGGATCGGTTCATGGCGGTATCTTTCCTTGGTACTGCCACACCAAACGGCTTTGTGGGCGGAGGATTTATTCTTAACTCCGTCCCGAGTGCCACGTCCGCCTTCTGAAGAGGGGTTCTATCAGTCGTCACAGAAAATGACTTTACCTGGGGGAATTGCCGCCTACACATGGGGGCAATCTGATCGCCCCATAGTCTTGCTTGTGCATGGCTGGAGTGGGCGGGGAACTCAGATGGGGGCTTTTGCGCAACCCTTGGTTGAAAAAGGCTTCCGCGTTGTTGCGGTGGATGGACCAGCTCATGGGGCTTCGGAAGGGATCCGAACCAATGTTGGGGACTATGCCCGCTTTATGATTGAGGCCCAGCAGGCTTTGGGGCCGTTTAAAGCTGTGGTGGCTCATTCCTTTGGCGCGGGATGCTCTGTGTTGGCTGTTCGCAGAGGAATGAAGGCAGAAAAGCTGGTGCTGGTGGCGGGGCCTTCGCGCTATGAGATCGTGGTGAACAATTATCTGAAATTCATCGGCTTAACCTCGCTATCGCAAAGACACTTTTTGCGCAGTTTGGAGATGAAGGTCGGAATGCCGGCTTCAGAAATGAACGTCGGGCGTATCGGCAGCGAGTTGAATATTCCTGTTCTTGTTGTTCACGATGAGGGCGACAAAGAGGTTCGTTATAAAGCCGCTTTAGAGATACAGGAAGCCTGGCCTCAGGCGGAACTTTTGGCGACTCAAGGATTGGGGCATCGGCGTATCCTGAAAGACGCGGTTGTCACTGGTAAAGTCGCCGAGTTTATTTCGAAATAGCCTGCATTCGGAGTGTTGAGTTCCTTTACACCTTAGGCAGTTCTTACACAGTCGTGACACCTTAAAATCAAATAATTCGGAGAACCCCCAGAGGCTGGTTTATTGTAGTCGCGTTTATCATTTGAAACGGAGACTTTATGATGAAAAAGGCCCTGATCCTGGTTGTGATGAGTTTGATGTCTGTAGCTGCCAATGCCAGCAGCAAGACCCTGATCTGTCGTATGGGTGATATTGCTGACATGGACATCAAGGTGGAGTCTTTAGATAACGGCCAGGAAAAATTATCCGTTATCGTCTATGCAATGGATGGAGAAACTTCGACGACTTACGTGAACTCTCATTTCTCGGAAGGTCTTTTGTCCAAGAAGTTGGCTGCGGGACAGGTTGATGCGATTGTCTCTGTCAGCGACCTGGAAGCTGTTTTTGGTGGAGCTTATCTGAATGCCGGTCGTCTAACGATGAATTATAACTCTCAAGAAGATCGTTATGATGTTCTGTTCGCTGCACAGAATGTGGTTTTCCAGGTCTCCTGCAAATAGTTTCATTTCTTTCAAATTCTCCAGTTCCGTTCTGGAACTGGAGTCTTCCTTATATCATGGATAATTATATTGGATATGACCTGGCTGCTTTTGCTGGTGTAAACTTAAAAGCAGTCAAGAGGTCATCAATGATACAGTCATCAGTCACATTTATATCTAAGAACAATCTGCAGTTTGAAATCAGAACGCCACGTGAAGACGAGGCTCAGGCAACTTTGGATATGATGCTCGTTCTTTCGGCTGAGAGCCCCTATATTCTTATGACTCCTGAAAGTGTCAGACAAAAGACTGTGGATGGGCAAATCAAATGGTTCCAGGAAAGTGCTGCCAGTGATGCGGCAGTAATTTTGGCTGTCTTTAGCGAGGGACGCATGATTGGTTTGTGTGATGGGCGCAGTTACAAGGATGTGAAGCGGCGGCATCGAGCAGGCTTGGGCATTTCTATTCTGAGCGAGTTCCGGGGCTGTGGTTTGGGGCAAAAGCTGATGGAAGTTTTGCTGGATAACATGAAGAGCTTTGCTGGAATTCAGATCATCGAACTGGATGTGATGTTGAATAACCACTCGGCGTTGAAGCTTTATGAGAAACTGGGCTTCAAAAAAGCGGGGGTATTTCCAAACGCTTTTATTCTGCCGTCGGGGGAAGTCTCTGATAATCTGACAATGTATTTGGAAGTTTAGTCGCTGAGTAAGAGAGCCAATAAAAAAGAAGAGAAAAAAATGGTGCGAATAACTGGACTTGAACCAGTGACCTCTTCCATGTCAAGGAAGCGCGCTACCAACTACGCTATATCCGCACGATTCAAAAAATCTATCTGAATTGTGCGGATGCGGCAATCAAGGATGCGCATGGTCAAGGGTCCCGTTTTCTGAAATATGGGCCTATGCTCTGGGGTTCAGTCCGCAAAGGAGACCCGAATGATCGAATTTTATACCGCCTCCACTCCGAATGGCCGAAAAGTCGCAATCATGCTTGAAGAATTGGGGCTTAAGTACAACGAACACAAAATCAATTTGAAAGATCTTGAACAAAAGCGCCCTGAGTTCCTGGCGATGAATCCGAATGGAAAAATCCCCACGATCGTGGACACGGAAGGTCCTGAAGGTAAGACCACTGTTTTTGAAAGTGGCGCGATCCTGTTTTATCTGGCCGAAAAGTACGGAAAATTTATAGGAAAAAATCTGACCGAAAAGACTCATGCCATGCAATGGGTGATGTTCCAGATGTCAGCCATCGGACCTATCTTTGGAAATTACTATTATGGTTTGCACACTCTAAAACCGCACAACCCGGGGTTTATTGAGCGTTTTGAAAAAGAGGCTCTAAGGCTCTTGAGTGTTATGGAAATTCAGCTCACTGACAGTGACTATCTGGCGGGATCTGAATACACCATTGCCGACATTGCCACCTACCCATGGATTGCGGGCTTTATTCACGGTCAGCCAAAATGGTTCGAGGATAAAAAGGGGATCAAGGCCTGGGCAGCACGCTTGGCAGACCGCCCAGCCATTCAAAAGGCCATGGTTTAAGTTTTCAGATTTTTGAAGTCCCAGAGTTCTTGATCCATCAACTGACTGGGCTTCACATTCGACATCGCTGTCTGAATAGATGCATAGATGTTCGGGATTTCTTTTTCAAGATCCCGAACCAGACGCTTCACGCGCTGACGTTTAAGTCCGTCCTGAGATCCACACAGGTTGCACGGAATTACCGGGAAGGCCCAGGCCGCAGCCAGCTCTTCGATGTCTCTTTCGGAAACATAGCACAGGGGACGCAGAAGAATATTGCGTTCGTCATCGGATTTCAGTTTGGGCGGCATACTGGCCGTCGTTCCCACGTAGAACAAGTTCAATAAAGCTGTATGAACGACATCATCGCGGTGATGCCCCAAAGCCAGTTTGGTAAAGTCATTGTTATGGGCAAAATCATAAAGAATCGCTCGGCGCAGACGCGAGCACAAAGAACAGAAGGTCCCACCCTGAACTTTTTCTTTCACAATTGAATAGGTGTCTTTTTCAATGACATGCAACTTCACGCCCAGGCTTTCCACCCACAGCTTGAACTGAGTGGCATCGAATCCTGGTTGTTTTTGATCCAGAATGCCAGCTTCAATTTGAAATTTACGCTCAGAGCGTCTTTGGATCTCGGTCAAAAGAGCCAAAAGAACGCTGGAATCCTTGCCACCAGAAACGCAGACCATGATTTTGTCGCCGTCTTCAATCATGTTGAAGTCGTTCAGCGCCTGCACGATCTGCTTGCGGATTTTAATCGCTAAGGGATGTTCAAAGTTGACTGGTTGTGTTGTCATGGCCCGCAGTTTTATCCGATAGCTCAATGACTTGTCGAGCTAATTTCAAGCCCTGACCCTTCAACGCCTCGATACCGCGCACATAGACCTTGTCGCCGATATTGAACTGAGAACCGTAATTATCAATAAAGTAGATAATTTTCAGCTCCACCCAATTTTCATTGGCATCACTGACATAGGCCCACGGAGCCGGGATGCCTCTAATTTCACCAATGCCAGCGACCGTGCGTTCCAGAGTCTGCTTGGCCAGTTCAATGTTTTCTCCGTAAGCCAGGCGGAAGATCTGGCGGCGGACAATGGGATTTTCTGGCGGCGAGAAATTGGAAATCTGCGCATTGGCCATAAAGCGGTTGGGGAATGTGATCAGTTCGTCAGAAAAACCCACCAGCGTGGTGGAGCGCCAAGTGATCTCTCGTACCTGACCCGTGGCTTTCTGAATACCGCTCGTAATTTCCAACCAGTCACCAATTTCAAAGTTGCGATCCAGCTGTAACGAGATTCCGGCAAACAGATTTCCCAGCGTGTCCTGCAAAGCCAAACCCAGAATGACGGAGGCGGCTGCGGATGTGGCCAGCAAAGGTCCCAACTCTAAACCAAAGACGTGGGTGATGCCCCAGAACAACAAAACGATAGAAAGAATCAGCGAGAAAATGTTCACCAGAAGCAGGGGAACACCGTGCTTCATGGAACCTAAAAACAGATACTGCAGGACGATCAGACGGGATGTCTTAACAAAGACGATATTGCCCCACAAGAAGGTGAGGAAGGCAATATAGGGCATAAACTTACCCAGGCGCCCCAGTTGTGGTTCTGAAGTCTGCAGGAAGATGAAGGTCAAAAATAGAAAGGCCAGAATAATGTAGTGGCGCAGTAAAGTGCGGAAGTGATTGCGGATACTGCGGTGGCGTTCGTCGGAAGCTTCCTTCAGGAAGAACTTATAAAACACCCAGGTGATGGCAATAAGACAGCCTAAAAGTATAAAAGGCTCAAGTTCCAGAAGTCCGTAGAGTGCCTGAATTTTGATAAACTTTTCTGCCATGTTTTTGTGTCCTCTTGAACTCTGATTATAGTGACTATTTTTTAGTCTAGTCGAGTCTAAAATTCTTCCTGACCATAATCTGTCGAGGACACCCAGCCGATAAGTTCCGTATGAAAAACTACGGAATGACACTTCTATTAGGGATGATGATGACGGCCTGCGCCCCTCAGGGTTATGAGGCTATGAACAATATTGCTTCCAATGTTACAAATGACATTGCCTGCAAGGACTCCAAGCTGGAAATGAAGCTTTGGGATGGCTTGAAAGAGCATCTCATTGCGCAAAAAGAAATGCCCTCTGCAGAGGCTTTGAAACAGGCTCTGCGCGACCAGGTGCAAAAGCTGGCGGACGAAAACCCTCAAATGAGCAAGGAAGATCAAGAACGCTTGAATGCCGATCTTGAAAAATTGGTGGTATCTTTGTTGGAAGAAGCTCCCAAAGGCGAGCGCGTGGAAACACCCGAGCAGCTTTTGATGCTTTTGTCGGCAATCGACGTTGGGGACCGCTCGACAGTGTTCCGCTCCTACATGCAGGATAAAGTTCGCGGGGACTTCACCCGTTTGAATAAAACTATTGAAACCTTTGATCTGAATTGTCCGTCAGGCGACAGCGGTAATAATAGCAATGACAATGCCTCTTCCGGTAACCCATCCACTCCTGATGAAGGCGGTGATGGTCAAGGCAGCAATGTCGTGGAAGAGCCACCGACAGAAGTCAGCCGTGACTATGTCTACCATAAAGCTCAGGCTGTGAACGCCGGGGAATCCTTGGCAGTCTTCGGGGCTCGTTGGGCTTTTGCAACAACATACCAGACGTGCCAAAGTGTCAGCCTGCCAGATATGGATGCTCAGACGCCGGATTTACAGGGGATCAAGATCACGGGCAAACACTCAGATGGTGTGGGCAGCAAGCGTGAAATTGCCAGCTTGTCTCAGGTACAAAGCACGCATCCTTACGTGAAGAGCGTGACCAGCTATGGTGAAGGTTGCTTTAACGTTAAATCCAATCCTTTGATTTATGACTACGGTGGGAAGCCTTATGGCACCACGGCTGCGGATTCACCGATTGATATGTTTAAAAATAACGGCGATGGTACAAAGGTTCTGGGTATTGACTGCTCCGGTTACGTCTATACCTCCATGGCTACGGCAGGTTTGCGTTTGAAAGCGGGCCGTGCTTTGAAAGCATCGGACTCTTGGGCGTGGGGTTCCAGTTCTTATGTGGAGCCTCAGGATAATGGTCTGACTTGTTTGAGCAAGATCTCTGTGACTCCGGCGACCTCGTTGAAAGCGGGAGACATCGTGGCGGTTTATGGTCACGTTCTGATTATCGACAAAGCAGGCTCCGATCCTTTTGGTATCCGCAATGCGAAAACTGAAAGTGATTGTTCTAAGGTGAAATCTTCAGGGTTTGACTTTACTGTTGCACAAAGTTCCCCAAGTAAAGGTGGGGTGGGCATTAACTTCTTCGATGCGCGCGTGTATCTGCCAACTAGCTCAAAAATGCAAACAGGCATGGAAAAGTACGCTTACTATGCGTGTCTGGCGAAAGTGAATAACAAGACCTACACGCCGAATCTGGGGACTTTGTCAGTAATCCGTCACAGGGGGACCTCTGAGTGTATGGCTCCACGGGTGAAAATGGCCCGAGAATCCTGCATCCAAAGCTGCTCTTCTCTGCGTCGTTAGGATCAGTTGGTTTTAAAGGGTAAATTGAATGAAGGCTCTCCCGGACGGGAAGAGCCTTTTTTATTGGACCTCGGGTTTGGTCAAAAAACCCGGCAATACTCAACAGCCGTCGGAACTGTCACAAAATAGATATTTTCCTTTTCAAAGATAGCGCGAACACGGTGGTATTCTTGTTGCCCACTTAAAGAATCTTCACTCACGCGCGCCGTTGTAAACCCCAAGGAGGGAATTTTATTGTCAGTTTGCAGTGCGAAAACTTTCCCTTCGCAACGGACAAGACTCGGATCTTTTTCAGAAACGGTGCAGCTTTGTCTTGGCCAACGATATTCAAAAAAATCACCCAAGCCTCGCAAATCCTGGCTTTGTAATTTTAGAAAAGGCACTGAGCTTTCGCTCACAGACTCCATTTGCGGCATGAAGGCATAACCCATGGGATTCAGGATCTTTAAAACAACCTCTTTATCCTGAACGGACACCATCCAGTGAGTGCTGTAGCGATTCGGTTGGCAGACAACCCCTTTAGCAAACCCAGATAGCGGCGCACAAAGAAAAGCGAAAACCATTAGTTTAAATCCTCGATGCACACGTCCCCCTTTTTCCATCTCTTGCGACCTCTATTTTCAAAACATTTTCGCCTGTGGAGTAGCACTTTCAACTCAGGCTGATAAATTCAGGACATAGCTCTGGCTTTAGGGCAGATTCGCCGCGAAAAAGCGAATGGCGCCACAGGGGCAGCAGGAAGGCTTTGAAGGCCCAAAATAGGCTGCTGTCGAAATCTTGGACAGGTGCCTTGGATTTTAGCGCTTTTCGGGGGC
Source organism: Bdellovibrio bacteriovorus (assembly GCF_041888015.1). Classification (GTDB taxonomy): domain Bacteria; phylum Bdellovibrionota; class Bdellovibrionia; order Bdellovibrionales; family Bdellovibrionaceae; genus Bdellovibrio. The sequence goes on along the minus strand of NZ_CP168968.1, from coordinate 1,882,138 downwards.
GGCCCTAAAGTTGCTGATTGGAGCCTGTGGAATAAATTATCGAGGATGTGAGGTCTTCATGAAACGTTTGGTATTGATCGCAACTTTGTTGGGCTTGGCGCAAACCGCGTGGGCGGATAAATACGACTGTAAAAACATCGACTATATTGGCGAAGACTCGGCGTTGGTGGACTTGTCCAATGAAAGCGTGGCAGATCTGCAGAAAAAGAAGATCTCGGGAAACCGCATTGTGGTGTCCAAAGAAGGTAAGAGGCTTTATTTGTTCAATGGAGACACTCTGCTAAGAGCCTACTCCGTGGCGCTAGGGCGCTCCCCGTATGGTGATAAAGTCAAAGAAGGCGATAACAAGACTCCCGAAGGAAAGTACATTGTCGACTTTAAGAAAAAACAAAGTGAATATCACCGCGCCCTGCATATCTCTTACCCAAATCAAGAGGATGTTGCGCACACCAAAGAGCTGTCAAAAAAAACAGGTCAGGAGCTGAGCCCGGGGGGCGACATTATGATCCATGGTCTTCCCAACGATGAAACGTCGCAAACACTTGTGGGCCTAGCTCATCCTATCATTAACTGGACTCGCGGTTGTATTGCGGTGACGAATAAGGAGATCGAAGAGTTGTTCGCCTTGGTTCCAGTTAAAGCGGAAGTGGAAATCTGCCCCGCTCGCGAACGAGGTGCGACCTCGAACCCTCTTAAAATGGCTGAAGACATTGCTAAGCAAGAGCCCGAATTGAAAGATATCAACATTCCAGGCAAGGCTCAGTAAAAGTTGAAATTTAAAAAAAACACCGAAAACCCCTGGAGAAATCCGGGGGTTTTGCTTTTAAAGACATTGAGTTTTATAGTGCTTCACCAATGCTGTCTCAAGCAGGCTGCGATCACAACATGCTGGCTCATTCGTGTGGGACGCAGAACCAACAAGGTCATTCGATGGGTTTCCAGATTCGTCAGAATCTGATCGCGGGTGTTGCGATTTTTCTTTGCACTTCGAGCATCATCGCCGATCACCAGTTTTAAGTTTTTGGCAAATTCATGGAAGCGTTCTTTTTGATAGTGTTCAATGTCGCCTTTCCATGAACGATACAGGGACTTTCCGGCTCCCAAATTCTGCGTATACCCATACTGCATGGCGGACCATAGAGGGGAGGTGTTTCTCCAGGTGGAATCCTTCTGTGTGAAGACTTTGAAATCGGTGACGGGAGATTCTTCAATCCGCTTCAGATACGTTGTCAGATAGGGACGACTTCCCCGGACCATGTCCAGAATGTCAGAAGCTCGGGCTGAGCCCCAGATTCTCGACTAAAGAGTCGGAAATCACCCTGCTGGATGTGGCTCCGGCATTGGGACTCAGAAGAGTAGCAAGAAGGGCGGCAGATAGTATGGGAATTAAAGCTTTTGTGTTCATAACTAAGGTCTAGAGACCTCAAGAGATGATTCCCGGTCAAGTTGCTTTAGTTTAACATACCTTTGGAGGTTTCATGGAAGGCGAGCAATTAAAAAGACCAACGGGCATCTACCTATTGGCGATTCTTTTTATTCTTGCTCCCGTGGGAAATATCCTCTTGAGTCTTTGGGGTGGCGGCGCTGTCGGTTGGCAGCATCCTCAACAGTGGGCTTTGGCTTTAAGTTCCGTCACATCATTGGATTGGCTGTGGTTGGGGCTTTTGCTTCTGACGGGGATCTTGTTACTTCGTCCTCATAAAGCCACCTGGTCATTGGCAATTGGTACTTTGATGTTGGTGCTGTTTATTAATTTGTATCGCTGGGGTAATGGAGAGTTTGAACAAAGTGGCGCTTTGATTCACGGGCAGCTATTTATTTCTTGCCTGATTACGGCGTTCTTTCTGCTTCTGGCTTTCTATTTCCGTTTTCCCTATTTGGACCGCCGGGCACAATGGATCTTTCAGGCGGCGGCTCGCTATGAATTCAGAACACCCGTGGATGTGGTTGCTCAGGATATCTTTAGCGGGGTCACAGAGTCGGTTTCCTTAAGCGGAGCCCGGGTTCGTCTACAAAGAGATTTGGACAGTTCGCAGGATCTGCGTTTTGTGGATGTGATTTTTCCTGAGGTTCGAAACATCAAGGTCAAAAGTCGAGTCGTGGAATACCGCGATAATGTACTTCGCCTGAAGTTTAAGGACCTTACGGGGAGGAATCGGACCTATTTGCAGGACTGGTTGAAGTCTCGGATTGAGACACTTCCGGAAAAGCAAGGTTAAGTCCGGGTTCTTGTTAAGTAATTTAGAATGTGTACCGAAAAGACTCAAAAGCATGAGGTCGTTATGAGATGGATGTTTAAACCGAAGTCATTGATGAAGAGTGTTGCTGCATGTGCATCGGCGTTTACGATGTGTATGGCTCCTGTAGCGCAAGGCGCGGCGGCTCAGGATCAGAGAAAACTGATCAACCAGTATCTTAAGGAAACAGGGCTGACGACGAAGAAGATGACTGTGGGTGAATTCTACAGAATGGTTCGTCACGTCTATCCGCAAAAACTGCGCGGTCAGATGGATCAGTGGGTGGCGCTAAATCGCCATGAAATGATGCCTGCGGTGGAAGCTTCCAGCTACAAAGGATCTGACGGGAAAGAACAAGTGCGTTTGACGCTGACTCATGCGGGCCAAACGACGACTTTGACTTTCACCGGTGATGAAGAAAATCCTTTGAAAGTAAATGGTGTTTCCTTCGGCCGTAAAGAACTTATGAACTACAACAGCTTCAACAAAATCGCCGGCAAGATGGCGAAGTTGGATCCGGTTGTGGCCAAAGCTTTGAAAACCGGCAAGCAAAAACCTTTGAGCAAAAATCTGCGTCTGACATACAAAGAATTCAACCAACTGACTCCACGTCAAAGAGCTGAATACTTTGTGCGTATCCGTGGCGCGATGGATGCTGCGCAAAGAGTTTATCAGGTGATCTATGGCGCTCAGGCCATGAATGAAATCAACAACAAGTATGAATGGGTGTATCAGACCTTCTTCGGTGAAGAAGCTTACGCCGCATCCAGCCTGACAGGCAAGCCATGTATCGTAGCGGGTTATAAATCCACTTACGGCGAAAATGGCTCCTGCGGTGGCTCCAAGAGTGGTGCCGAGGATCTAAGCAGACAGATGAAGGGCATGGGCGCAATGTGCTCTGGCAATGCGGTGTCTTGTAATCCGATGGTTTATGGCTTTGATGGGGCTGGCGCTCCTCACTGTGTGAGCCGTTCTGATGTGAAGTATGCGACTCGCGTATGTAACCAGAAATCCCCACTTCGTCGTGGTGATGTAAAGTCTGAAGGCGAAGATAAAAAACGTATCATCGAATCCTACCTGAAGAAGAACGGCCAGGACATCAATTTGGTTCTGAACGAAGAAGGTAAGATTTCCCAGGAACAGTATGATCAGATCTCCAAATATCTGGGTGACCTGGAATCCTTTATTCAGAACGCCGTGGGCGCGTGTGATCAGGCTCCGTTGAAAGATATCCAAAAACAACGTGAAGACCAGGTGTCTGCGTGTAACGAAATTAAAACTCGTGCATTCTCGTTGCAGTCCTTTGTTGTGGCTCCGGAACCATTGCCTCCTCCAGGGCCAGTGGCTGGCGATTGTTCCACTCAGAAACCAGGCTCCACGACAGGTGCCGATGGTAAAGGCTGCGTATGCCCTGAGGGTACAAAAGAGTCTGAACCGGAAGAAGGCAGTTCTCAACCAACTTGTGTTGTGATTGAAACTGGTGGCGAAGGTGACTTGCCAGGCGGTAAAACAGAAGTGAGCCAAGGTGCTGAAGACAGCTGTGGTTTCTGGTGCCGTAACAAAAACTGGATCATTCCAGTGGGTGTGGGCTTGTTGGCTTTGGGTGCCTTCTGGTGGTTGTTCAGCAAGAACAAATCCAAGTCCAAAGAAAATACAAATGAATATGTTCCACCAGTAGCGCCGCCTGCTCCAACAGCAACGACGACAACAACGGTGACTCCGGCTCCAGTGGATCCGCCTCCAACGGCTCCATGCCCGGCTCCGAATCAACTGGTGAACAATGTCTGTGTGCCGGTGGTGGTAACGCCGCCTCCGACTCCGGAATCCGAAGGCGGAAGCCTGAATGACGGTTCCATCCGCGCGGGCGGGGTTCGTTAAGGAATCAAAACCGAATGAATATCGACAAGTATCAAGATAAAATCATTCCTCCACAGCGGGCTCCCCAAAAAAGGGAAGCCCCTGTGCCGTTAAGGGGGCCTGTTGTTCCTCGTCGTCGAGGTCCTGTGGCGCCAACTCCTTCGCGTGTGAACGGTCTTTTTAAAGACCGTCAGGGATTGAGCTTTGAACAGGGAACAGGGTTTCACGGTGGGCCGTCACGTCGTAAGGGCGCACGCCTGGCTTTGTGGTCCTGGCTGGCCTCTTTCATTGATGGTTTGATTTTGATCGCTTTGAGCTGTGTCTTTATGCTGATGTTCTCAATGGTGGTGAATACTTCCATAGGACATGTAATAAAGGGCTTATCCCACAGTCATCATCAGATGATGTTCTTTGCTGAAGTCTTCGTGGTGTTTGCGTGGTTCTATTCGATCACCATTCGCAGCCTGATGGGATCAACCATCGGTGAGTGGGCTTGTGATCTGCGCCTGGGGCAGCCTCATGAACGCCTGCATATCAGCTATATTTTCAAGGTCGCTTTGCGCAGCACCTTGATTCTGATTACGGGAGTGGTGACTTTGCCACTTCTTTCTGTTCTAGCAGGAAAAGATTTGGCCGGAGCGCTTTCAGGACTACGTCTGTTTTCTTTGAAGTAAGGTCAAAACCTCATAGTGCGATGTTTGCGGGAACTGATCCAGGATATAGATCTCCTGCAGTTCGTATCCGTACTCGTTTAGTTTCACCAGATCCCGGCTCATGGATTCGGGAAAACAGGACATGTAAATAAAGTATTCCGGTCGTTGCGCCAACGATAGCTCCTGCAAAGGATTCAGGAAGTTCATAAGACCCGAGCGTGGCGGATTTGCCAGAATCACATCAAACTCAGAAAAATTCTGTGTCAGTTTCTTTTGAAAATCACCACGATAAATCTGCACGCGGTTTTTCAGATGCCCAAGACTGGGCGGAAGATGATTGAGCGAATGCTCCAATCCCTGCAGCGACAGTTCGTCGATCTCGCAAGCCAGCAGACTGTCGGCTTGCGAAAGAGCCGGGAAAGTCAGGTTTCCAATGCCAGAGCCAAACTCAATCACTCGCGACGAAGGGGCCTTTTGCACCCAGGAGGCGATGACGTCACAAATGATTTTATTGGCTTTGTGGCTGGGCTGCGTGAAGCTCGCCACTTGGCAATATAGACTGACAGGAACTTCCCCCACCCAGGACTGAAACCAGACATGGTGTTCGGGGTCGCGCAGCTTAAATTCAGATCCGTTCCAAACCGGAACTTTACGGCGCTGACCGATTTCCACGAATGCCAGGGTCTGCAACTTCTTTAGGATATTTTGCTCGTCCAAAAGGGCTTTGACGTCGATGTTGGCAAGGTCGATCCAAACTCCCCGGCGGCCTTCCGGGCTGACGCGCAGGCGGAAAGAACCTTTTAGAAAGGGCCACTGGATCTGGCGAAACTCAGTCAGCCATAATTGCAGTTCCGGGGACAACTGAGCGCAGATATCGATATCCAGGACTTCGTGGCGATCTTTACGGTATAGGCCCAAGCGCCCGTCCTGAAGGCTGAAATCCAAACGATCCCGCAAGTGGGAGGCGCCGGCGGAAAGAGCCTTGATAGAGTTGGGAAGAGGAAGGTTTGCCCCCTTAAATAAGTTTAAAAGTTCGGCCTTTTTTTCTTCGATTTGAGCGCCATAGGGGATCTCAAGCCGCTGACAGCCGCCACAGTCCTGGGAGTAGGGACATTTCACCAGGAGGTCTTTGTCAAAGGTTTCGAATTTGTGGAAGTTTGGCATTGAATGCTTGCCCCGGCCGGATTGCTGTTATATCAAAACCTCATCTTAGCAAAACTTAGGGGGAATGGTGAGAGTTTTATTGCTTACTGGCATCATGTTGATCTTCGCCGGAACTGCGACATTCGCGGTAGCCAGCAACCCTTGGATGCGTACTTGCCGTATTGAAGAAGGCCAATTCTGGGTCTTGAAAGCCGGTTCTGAGGAGTACTCCATGTGCTTCTTTGGCAATGCGGCTCTAGGTGCGGAAGCCTTGTTTATGTTTAAAGCAAAAACAGGAACGACAGAAGCCTTGGCGGCTTATAAAGGGCGCAATGCCTCTTCGGCTCGCGGCGGGGTTTGTGGGTCATTTGATGCAGAAGTTGTTCAGGCTAAAGACAGCGAAGGTCAGACCTTCAATCTTTGCAGATTTGCCGATCATTCTTTGATCGAAGAAACCACTTTGTGGATGGGCCCTGGTGCGGATGACAACCAAGGCTTGGATAAGGCACTTTCTAAAACGTACTAATTCTTTTTTTGTTCTTCAGGGCGCAAGGAGTAAATACAAGAGCTTGCGTCCTTGATCACACCATCTTCAAAGTGAAGATCCTTTTTGGTAAATCCTAACGTCACATGTGGATAGTATTGTTCTGGGCTGAAATCTTCAGCTTTTCCGCCTTTTGAGGTGTAAAGCATGTGGATGGCTTTGCGAATTTGAAAAAGGCGATCCGACTCAACGACAGCATAATAAGTACTGTCGTCCTTTACAGCCCCTTTACCCACGCAAAGCAGATGATAGGGGGCCTTTGTCAGCTCCATGCGCTCCGCCAGCGCCGAGATTTCGTTCATGGAAATTTTCTTTTTCAGTTTGGTGAACTCAACAGGATTTACCACGGTGATATGCGCTTCTCCGCGATGCTGCAAAGTCACGTGTTGGTTCTTTTCCACCTCCAGGCGCAGCTTTTCAAAGGCGGCGTAAGGCAGATCCAGAGAAAGATAACTTTTCGGCTTGGACTTATCATGAGAAACCGAGGCGATGCCACGGGTGGCTTTCGGCTTCAGGTCCTCGTTAGAGTACCGCAGCGAGGAAAGGGCGTAAGGTGATTTGCTGGCGCAGGCAGTCAGCGAAAGCGAGATGATAACCAAGTGAAACGCACGCATCATGATTTCTCTTTTCCTTCGGTTGAGTTGACTTAAGGTGGGCCTCCTTTTAGCCTACACAGACTATGAAAAAAGTGAAAGTTCTTCTTACAAGTGCCTGCATTTTCTCGCTAATTTCCTGCCAGGTGAAGGATACTAAACCGGCAAAATCCAATTCTGAGACTCCGGCTAAGTCAGCAGGGGCCTTCGTGAATGAAGCCAACACTCTTGTTACAGAACCCCGTCAGATCACCTTCACGGGACCTAAGTCAGGAGAGGGTTATTTCAGTCCGGATGGAAAGAAGATGATCTTTCAAAGTGAAAGACACTCCGGCAATCCTTTTTATCAGATGTACATTCTGGATCTGATTTCTGGGGAAACAACCCTGGTGTCACCGGGGAAAGGCAAAACCACTTGTGGCTGGATTCATCCGTCCATGAAAAAGGTTTTATACTCGTCGACCCATCTTGATCCGCAGACGGATAAAAAAGCTCAGGAAGAATTCAACAATCGCAAGAAGGCTGTGAAGGCCCGCTATTCCTGGAGCTTTGATGATAGCTATGACATCTTTAGCTCAGATCTTCAGGGTAAAAACATTCAGCGCCTGACGAAAGAAAAAGGCTATGATGCGGAAGGGTCTTATTCTCCTGATGGTCAGTGGATTGCCTTTGCATCCAACCGTGCTGGCTACACCGAAAAACTGGAAGGCGAAGATAAAAAGTTATTTGAGCAGGACCCGTCTTACATGATGGATATTTACATCATGAAGGCTGATGGAACTCAGGTGAAGCGCCTGACCGATTCCAAAGGCTATGATGGCGGTCCATTCTTCAGTGCAGATGGAAAGAAGATCACTTGGCGCAGATTCTCTCCGAATGGGTCTACGGCTGAAATCTTCACGATGAATGTGGATGGCAGCAATCAGACGCAGGTGACTCAGTTGAAGTCCATGTCTTGGGCGCCGTATTTCCATCCATCAGGGGATTATATTATCTTTGGCTCCAGCATCCTGGGGTATTCCAACTTTGAACTTTTCATCGTGGATACCGCCGGCAAGAAGGAACCCGTGCGTGTGACCTTCGATGAAGGCTTTGATGGTTTGCCGGTATTTACTCCGGATGGCAATAGTCTGTCCTGGACTCATCGAAATGAAAAAGGGGACTCTCAGATCTTTATTGCGAAATGGGACGATGCCCAGGCTCGTAAGCTTTTGGGTTTGTCTGCGCAAGACCCGATGGTGGGTTCACTGACTCCGGAAGTGAAAGTCGAAGATATCAAAAAGTGGGTTTACTATCTGTCCTCTCCTGAATTGCAGGGGCGCGGCACCGGTACTGGCGAAGAAAAGATTTACACTGAAAAGATCGCACAAGCCTTTAAGTCATGGGGGCTTGTGGGTGTGGGGCCTCAAGGATCTTTCTTTGAAACCTTCGAGTTTACTTCAGGTGTGAGTCTGGGACCTGATAATGCACTTGAAGTTGTGGGTTCTTATAAGAAGAACTATGTGGTTTCCAAGGATTTTGAGCCCGTGTCCTTCTCTAAGACCGGAGATTTCAAAGAAGCTCCGATTGTTTTTGCCGGATACGGAATCAAAGCTCCAGCCAGCGATAAAGAGCCTGAATATGATTCCTACAAAGGTCTGGATGTGAAGGGGAAATGGGTGTTGGTCTTTACGGATCTTCCATCAAACATCACTCCCCAGCGCCGTCACTATCTGAACTTGTATTCACGCTTGCAGCACAAGGTCACGGTGGCAAAAAACGAAGGTGCCTTGGGGATTTTGGTCACCAATGGTCCGGAAAGTGGTTTGCCTGAGAAGTTTGGGAAATTGAAGTTTGAAGGTTCATTGTCTGAAAGCACGCTGGGAGTGGTTCGTCTATCCACTGATGCGGCGTCGGCGATGCTTCGTTATGCCGGTAAAGATCTGATTTCTTTGCAGATGAAGTTGGATAAGGGCGAAATGTTAGAAGGGTTTGCGATCCCATCAGCGTACATCAAAGCGCGTGTGAATTTGCAGTTCCAAAAAGCCCAAGGCATTAATGTGGTGGCAAAGCTTCCGGTCACAGGCGCAAGTTCAGCTGTCATGATTGGCGCTCATGGCGACCATCTTGGTCACGGTCAGTTTGGCAGCAGTCTGGCAAAGGGGGCCGAGATTGGGCAGTCCCATGTAGGTGCCGATGATAATGCTTCCGGTGTGGCTGGCGTGATGGAATTGGCTCATTATTATGCGCAGTTAAAGAAAACATCTCCGCACAAGCTTCAAAAAAATATTTACTTTGCAGTTTGGTCCGGTGAAGAGCTGGGAAATCTGGGGTCATCGCACTTCACAAAAAAAGCTGCGCAACATAATGTGGCTGCATATATCAACATGGATATGATCGGTCGCTTCAAGGATCGCGTCTTTGTTCAGGGATTGGGATCTGCGGATAACTGGACTCGTTTGGCCGAAGAAGTGGGTGTTCGCACTGCGGTTCCGATGATTGTTCAAGAGGACCCCTATTTGCCGACGGATTCATTGGCCTTCTATATGGCTGGAATTCCAACGGCGAACTTCTTTACGGGATCGCACGCTGAATACCACAGTCCGCGCGATGTGCCTGACTTGATCAACTATGACGGCGTGGCGCGAGTCCTTACGGCGGTTCGTGGATTGGCAGATCTCTTGGTAGATACAAAGCTGCCGATGGTGAAATATGTGAAGGTGGCCAGTGCGCAAAATCGACTTGAGGGGCGCAGTTTCCGTGTTTATTTGGGGACGATCCCGGATTATTCCCAGGAAGGTGTCAAAGGGGTCCGAATTTCCGGCGCCTCCAAGGACAGTCCTGCAGAAAAAGCGGGCGTGAAAGATAAAGATATTATCACAGAGTTCGGTGGGACAAAGATTGAGAACCTGTACGACTATGTTTATACCTTGCAATCCGTGAAGCCGAATCAGGAAACAGTGATGAAAGTCCTTCGCGATGGAAAGCTGTTGGAGCTTAAGATCACTCCGAAGTTAAAAGAGTAAGTCTTTTAAAAGACTGAAAAAACAAAAAGACCTGAAGGAATTCTTCAGGTCTTTTTTTATGTTTGGATTTTGTCAGGATTTAGAAAGTCAGTTGCGGGCAGCGGCTTTTTAAAAGACTTTGCAGACCTTTGTCGGAGTGTTTAAAGATCACATCACCGTCAGAAGTGTATTTGAAAAGCTCGTAATTCTGAACTTTGCACGTTTTCCCGGTGCGATCCGTGAAGGTGGAGTTGGCGCGGGAGTTTCCAGTTGGAGCTGATCCCATCTTAAATCCACCATCCAGCAGCAGACCTTGATAGTTCAAAATCTCGATGCCGCCGCGATTGCCGGGAACAATGGAGCTGGCACGTTTGATATTTGCTCCGCTCATTTCCACCAGTTCGGCGTCTTCATAATCGAAATAGGCCTTGTTGCCGTTCACAGTTGTGATGATCAGGCGGCGGGTTTCGTCATTCCATTCATAAGTCGGGGCGATTTGAACGCGAGGGAACATAAAGAACTCGCGGGCTCCGGTGGTTTGAGACTCGTCACCGGGACCAAAAGAGTTGAAAATCATCAGCTCTCCATCCGCGGTGAAAAGATAATCGCGGTACAACAAACCTTCCGCTTTGCGATTATGAACAGAAATAAAACAATTGTCGCCATCCGCAGATGGGATCACCTGCATTTGAATACTGCCTCGTCTCTCAACAGTTTCCTGACAGACCGCTGTCTGATCTTGAGCGGAAGCATTCAAAGTCCAAAGGGCCGATACGAATAAGATGAATCCAGGTAGTTTCATGTGCACCTCGTTGTAAATAGCAGAACCCAGTCAAAATAGGCTGTCAGCTTGGGAGGCAGAGCGGCAAGGAAAATAACCAAATCTGGACTCGATTGGCACTAACCGATCGTGTTTCTATAAGAGTCTCTTTAGGAGCGAGGATTCCGTTCATGTCTTCATTTGTGGAAGAGTTCAAAAAATACCAACGACAAGAAAGACTCTATACTGGCGGCTTGGTGCTGCTGTCAGTTCTGGCTCCGGTGTCTTTTACCTGGCTGATGGATCAGAAAGTTCATTGGCTTTTGGCAGGAGTGGTCGCGGTCTTGTTGGGTGCTGGAGCCATTTCGCTCCACCTGTTGCGAACTCAGGTTGGCAGCAAGCTTTTAAGCAAGTATGAAAACCTGGATGTGGGATCTGTCCTGTCCAAAAAAATCTCTCCGCAAAGTCCACGCCGTTTTGTGGTGACCAACAGAGGTTACAATCATTTTTATCTTCGCTGTCTGAATACGGGCGAACAAGTGCTCGTGTCTAAACACAGAGTTCGCGAAGATTTCGATATTGCAAATTGATTTTTCCAAATCACCAAGAGAACCTCGTTTACAAGTGTAGAGGGGGTTTTATGAAAAGTCTTACATTGGCTTTTCTCCTTCTGTACGTTTCTCTGACAGCTTACGCGACTGACGATCTTTTGTATGAAGAAGACATGCCCGAAACGGAAAGAAGCCGTTTCATTTGTGGCTCGGAAGAGCTTCAAGGGGGGCAGTTTAAATATTGCTATCGTGACCCGGATACGGCCAACCATAGCGATATTATCTACTTCTTTCATGGATTGGGAGGGTCAGAGAAAACCTGGCACCGCCAATGTTTGGGCACCAAGATGATTCAGGATTGGTGGACCTTGCGGGGATACAGACCAAGGATTGTCTCGGTGTCTTTTGGGTCGCAGTGGCTGATGGTGGATAATAAACGCTATCCCTTAATTACATACTTTACCAAAGTGGTGATGCCGTTTCTTGAAAAGAAAATAGGCGGATTGCAAGGTGGACGAAGGCACATCATTGGTCAATCTATGGGGGGATTTAACGGAGCCGAGCTGGCTCTGAAGAAGCCCGGTATGTTCTCGCGGGTCGCATTGCTTTGTCCGGCCATTACCACCGTGGGGCCTTATGCGAGTGATCAGGAGATTGACGACTATATTGAACGGACCGGAGCTCGGCGCAGTCTGGTTGATAAGATGCTGCGGATATCACGGTCGGTGTTTGTTGATAAAAAGGATTGGGACAATCACGATCCCTTGAGGCTGATGAAAAACTATTCCTCAAGTCAAAAACCCCGCTTTTATGTTTCTATTGGCATGAGTGATGGATATGGGTTTCAGGAAGGGTCTAAGTTGTTTACACAAAGAGCCAGCGCTTTTTCCTTCCTGTTCAGGTGGGTTCCGGTGCCGGGCGGACATTGTAATTTTAAAAGGATTGGCACAGCTAATTTCATCATGGGGGATTAGGTTCTATGAATGACATCGAAGCCTTTAAGTATGAAGAACGTAAGATCAAAGGGGCTGATATTGATCCGGAACAATACCGGGAGGAAATTCGCCAGCTGGTCGAGCATATCGTAAAACTTCTTGTCGACCATCCCGACACAGTGACAGTGAGTACCTATGTCGGTCCTAAAACCACTGTGTATCGGGTGAACTGTGCAAAAGAGAACTTAGGGCAGGTTATCGGAACACAAGGCAAGACCATCATGGGCTTGCGGGCCGTCGTTCATGCGATGACAGCGCGCACGGGCATTCGTTCTATAGTTGAAATACCCGTTTAACGCCCGTTACGGATCCAGTAAGTCCGGACGATGGACTTGGGTTTAGGTCTCAATAATCAACGATAAGAGTTTAATTCCACTTGGATTTTGTCTCGCGCCGCATGTATTCTTGAAGCAGCGATGAAAAATTCAGTGGACCATGAAAGATTGCAATCCATTTTGGAGTACTGGCCCTTAGGGGGCATATCTTCTGTTGAGGAAATACTCAATGGAGCGGTCAATCAGGTCTATCGTATTCAAGCCAGTCTGGGAAATTTCTATTTACGTTTGTATAAAACCAGCGAGCGGGCGCGTGTTGAACGCGAACACACCCTGCTTGAGTATGTGGCGGCCCATAATCTTCCTGCCGTGCAAACTCTGCCATCGCGCTATGGGTCTTCTTTGATAGAGCATGAGGGGAAGTTTGGGGCTCTTTATTTTGAATCTCCTGGGAAGCAGATAGCGAAATCTCAGCTGACAACTTTGCATGCGCAAGCTGCAGGAAGAATGTTAGCTCAATTGCATAAAGTCCTGGAACCACTGCCAGATGTGGGATACCGCAAGTATTCCTTGAGCTGGGATAAAGCCGAGTGGGTGGATCGTTTGCAGCGCATTGAAACAGCAATTCAGTCCAGACCTTCTTTAACAGATGCTGACAAATGGGTATTGCAAAGACTGCAGGCCCAAAAAGAATGGATGCAAAATCCTGTTTGTGAACATCTTTATGTTCCCAAATACCCTGCGCAGGTCCTGCATGGGGATTATCATCAAGGGAATTTATTTTTCCAAAAAGAAACTGTCTGCGGTGTGATTGATTGGGATCAGGCTGTCTTTATGCCAAGAGCTTTTGAAGTTGTGCGTGTGGCTTCCTACATGTTTGATCTGCAGCCGGAAATGACCCGGGTCTTTCTTAAGGCCTATCTGGACCTGAACCCGTTAAAATCCGACGAGCTGGAAGATGGGGCCAGAGCCTGGGGTTGTCACAGCGATCACTATGTCTGGGCTCAGGAAGAAATTTACTTTAACAACAATGAACGCGCCCGTGTTTTTATTCCCGAAGTGCCCTTTGTGCCTTTCCACGCCCTGTGGTCCAAACTTGGTCTTTAGCAGCTTCTTTGTGCCAAGAAACTCGAGTTGTCATTCTGTGATAGACTAGAGCCGCGAGGTTCTTATGAAAGCGGCAGGCTTGTTCCTTCTGTTTTTTCTAAGTCATCTTGAGTCGTTTGCGCAGAATATTGAGGCTCATTCGTGGATTCTTTTTAACTCTGTTTCCGGCGAAATTCTGAGTGAGCACCAAGCGGATAAAGTTTCTTCTCCGGCTTCTTTAACGAAGGTCCTGACTGCGTACGTGGTGCTTAAAGAAATCAAAGAACAGCGTTTGAGTCCAAGAAGCCTTATTGTGGTTCCCAGTCTGGTTTTGCAAACCCGGCAGGAAGAATCGCAGATGTATTTAAAACCCGGCAATCGGGTCAGTATCAGGGATCTTCTTAAGGGGCTGATTGTTATGTCGGCCAACGATGCGGCATTAGCTCTGGCTGACTATGTCGGGGGAAGTCCTAAGAACTTTGTACAGATGATGAATCGTGCGGCCAAGGAAATTGGGATGAAGCAAAGCTCTTTTGTAAATCCGACGGGCTTATTTACGCCTGGCCATTATTCTACAGCCAAAGATCTGATGCTGCTGGCGAAAGCGATCAGTCAGCAATACCCGGAGTATTTTGAATATTCTTCTTTGCCTGAAATGACTTACAACTCCTTCCGCAAGAAGAACACCAATGAGCTTTTGGGCCGCTCTTTAGCTGTGGATGGTATGAAAACCGGGCATATCAAAGCGGCTGGTTGGTGTGTGATGGTCAGTGCAAAAAAGACTTTTTCAGCAGGCGGGGAGAGGGTGATTGCCATTGTCTTGGGCTCCCCTTCCAATGAAAAAAGAACTAAAGCAGGGCTTCAGCTTATTCGGAAAGGACTTGGGATCACTCCGGAACTGGACTAGGTCTTTAGATTGGAAACGTCTATTCTGATTTTATGGCATACGATCTGTTTTTGTTTGATCTGGATGATACCCTTTTGGATTTTAAAGAATCCGAGCGCCGATGTTTTGCGGCGGTTTTGCAAAGCTTGGGGGTGCGGGATCGTCTGGATGAACTTTATCATCAATATCAGATTGAAAACCGCCGTTTGTGGGCTTTGTTTGAGGAAGCAAAGACTTCCAAAGAACATCTCAAAGTAGAAAGATTTCGCCGTATCTTTGAAAATTTCGGCATTGAAATTGATCCGCACAAAGCCAGTGATCACTACCTTGAGGCCCTACCTGAAACCGTGGTGTTGATGGATCACGCCGAAGAAATCTGCAAGTGGCTGGCTGAACGCGGTGAGATCGGGATTATCACCAATGGTATGCATGCTGTGCAAATGAAACGCATCGAAAATTCAAAGCTGGCGCCATATATCAGCTTTACCAGCGTTTCTGAGGAATGTGGCTATGCCAAGCCGGACATTCGGTTCTTTGAGCACAGTGCTAAAATGGCTAAGAAATTCCATAAAGAGTCGGCGGTGGTTATTGGCGATCGAATGGAAACAGATATTTTGGGAGCCCAGAATTTCGGTTTACGAAGCTGCTGGTTTAACCCGGAAAAGACGAAACATAATTTTTCATTCAAAGCAGATTATGAAATTTCGCATCTCTCGGAAATTCAAAGTCTTCTAAAAAGATAACCTAAAAAGGAACTTCAGGCTGAAGACGTTGTTGGTCGTTTCTATTTTCATGATGTCCTCTGTCAGTTGGGCTTTGCCACCAATTCGAGTGGCTTTTTCGTTGGACAAACCACCCTATGTCATTAGGGCCACTGAAACCGGCCTGGAAGTGGAGATTCTCCGTAAAGTCTTTTTGGATATGGGATATGAGATGACACCGGTGTTCCAGCCACCAGCACGCTCTGTAAGAAGTCTGGAACTGGGGCGGGTAGATGCCATGGCGACGATCACGAATATGCCCAAATTCCATCTTTCTGCACCCTATATCACGTTTAAGAATTTTGCCTGGACGTTGAAAGGCCGAAAGATCCAGCTTAAGACATTAAACGACTTATCCAGGCATCGGGTGATTGCCTTTCAGAATGCACGCCATTTCTTCGGGTCTGATTTTGATAAAGCCGTAGCAAAAAATCCCAACTATGAAGAGTATGCGGATCAGAAACGACAGCTCAAAATGCTCTTTGCCGATCGAGTTGATGTTATCATTTGTGAAGAGCGAACTTTAAAAATTAATCAGAAAAACATCGAATCCACGGATACCAAGAAATCATGGCCAGAGATCGAAAAGCATACTTTGTTCGGTGATTCTCTCTATTCAGTGGCCTTCCGGGACGCAAAGTTGCGCGATTCTTTCAATGGTTCCTTGGGTAAATTGGATTCTCAAAAGGCCTTTCAGGCAATCTACAAAAAGTACGTGGAAGAATAAAAGAAAACGGGGAGAGTGGTTGTCGCTGTCCCCGCTCTTTCCAAAATCACATTGACCCCAAAACACGGTGGTACAGAGCTTGCTCTATCGTGCCTGTGCTAAAAAAGGGGGAAATATGACACTAGGAAAATTTATTGTGGCTTTATCGCTGGTTCTTATCGGCTTTCAATCTAAGGCGAAGGCGGATGTTTTGACCAATGATGTTTACAGAGCAGCTCAGGAAAATCAGGCGCGACTTTTAAAAACCATTCGTGAGCTGAAGAAAGAAAAATCTCAAGGCTTCAACTATTTTAGCACTTTAAACACAAACTCCAGAGATCGTCATTGTGATGATGACAGACCAGAACCTTCCACCTGTGTACCAAAGTGCAACGTACGCGGTTCAAGCGGTTCCTGTTTGTCTTATGGATCGGATTATTGCGGAGAAAACGCCACCTGCGTTGAAAAATGCAATGTGCGAGGTTCAAGCGGCTCCTGTTTGTCTTATGGTTCAGACTATTGTGGAAACAACGTCAGTTGCCATGAGGTTTGTAATGTCCGAGGCAGTTCAGGAACATGCTTAAGTTATGGTGAAGATCAGTGCTATTAAGATAGCAAATTTTAATACCCAGGCATGGCGGGGCTTGGGTATATAATCTTCTGATAAGTTATATTATGTAACAATACCTGTAGGGCTTTTTCCGAAGAAAGGCCTCTAAGTACTTATAATCTGGTTCATTCTAGGCACTGAAACGTTCCATTTTAGCTCTTTATCGATGCGTTTACGAAGCTCGTCTGCAGCCGTGCTTTCTCCATGCACTAGGAACACTTTGGTGGGCTTTTTGGGTGCCTGTTTTAACCAATTCATCAGATCTGTGCGATCTGCATGGGCTGAAAACGAATCCGATGGGACGACTTTGCAGTTTATATCCACATAAAGACCATGGATTTTAATCTCTTTGGCGCCGTTTAATAAGCTGTGTCCACGAGTTCCCGGGCTTTGAAAGCCTGCCAATAACAACACATTTCGTGAATCCGGTCCGAAAGCTTTTAAGTGATGTAAAACTCGGCCGCCAGTCAGCATTCCGCTGGCTGCAATGATGATTTTAGGCCCGGATTTATCATCGTTTAAAGCCTTTGAATCTTCGGCGGTTTTAACGGAATGGATTTCAGACATGACTTCAGCAAATTGCCCCGGACCTAGACGATGGAAGTGCGGGAATTCTTCATATAGCTTGGCAACTTCATGACCCATAGGGGAGTTGAAATAAACGGGGATTTGAGCGGGGATCTCCCCGTCTCTTTTTAATTCTGTGATTTCAAACAACAGATTCTGTGCTCGCCCGACAGCGAAACTTGGAATCAGTAAGACTCCCCGTGATTTCGCCACATCTAAAATGCATTGTTTAAGGATCTCTTTAGAACTCATGGGTGAATGATCGCGATCTCCATAGGTGGATTCCATCACGATATAATCGGCTTCTTGAGGAGGCTCTGGCGGTGGCATTAAAGGATCATTATTTCGCCCTAAATCGCCGGAAAAATAGATACTTTTTTCGCCGTTGGAAATCCATGCGGATGAAGCTCCTAAAATATGTCCGCTGCCATAAAGACAAATCTTCAATGTGCCAATCTGGAATTCTTCATGCAAAGCCACGGCTTTTAACATCGGCAAGGTTTTTTGAACGTCTTCGGTCGTATACAAAGCCAGCGCCGGAGTGTGTTTGGAAAAGCCTTTTTTATTAGCGTATTCAGCATCTTCTTCCTGAATCTTTGCGGAATCCAACAAGATGATTTCAGTGAGTTCCAAAGTCGGCTGCGTGCAATAAATAGTGCCTTTAAATCCCCGCTTTACCAACAACGGCAAAGCTCCACTATGGTCCAAGTGCGCATGAGTCAGAACAACAGCCTGAAGATCCTTGGGATCAATCGGAAAGTCTTCCCAGTTGAGTTCGCGGAGTTCTTTAAAGCCCTGAAACATACCGCAATCAAGCAAAATTCGGGTGCCATCATCATGGACTAAAAACTTGGATCCTGTAACAGTTCCCGCCGCACCAAAAAAGCCGATTTCCATATAAACAATCCTCCGCCGAACTCTGTATAGAATACCCCCTAAACTAACCGTATTTTGACCATTAATGCATGCGGTCAGAATTGTATTCCAGCGCAAGGTTCGCTAGTCTCTGGACGGTCTTTTTTGAGGGGGAAATCATGAAAGCATTCTGGATCTCGTTATTATTGCTTCCAACAGTCCTGGTGATGGGTTGTACAAAGCCGAACTCGGCCGTAGTTCCCCAAACCCCTATTACGCCCGCAAATCAAACCGATGATTCCTGGAAGAATGATTTCCCGGCTCATTGGTGGAAGGAAGTTCCACGCGAAGAAGCCAAGTCCTGGGAAATTCTTCCGCAAGACGCTGGTTACAAAGAAGTTGTCCTGAGTAAACGCAATGAGCTGGGTCTGCTTTCAAACTTCACGGAAACGCCCTTTGTATTCCATGGTGTTTGTTATCCGACGGTGGAAGCTTTCTGGCAGATGATGAAATATCCAGAAACAGAAAATGATCCTCGCTGGAAATGGGCGAAGAACTGGAAATACACGCGCGAACAAGTTTCCCAGATGAATGGCTATGCGGCGAAAAGTGCTGGTGGCTATGCAAACTTCCTGATGGAAAAAAACGAAGCCAACTGGGTGACCTTCGAAGGCAAAGTGATTCCTTTTGCAACAAAAGAACCTCAGGAACACTATCAATTGATCTTTGAAGCTTTGACTGAAAAACTTCGTCAGAATCCCAGAGTTCTGGAAGTGGTTCTGGCTACCAAAGACCTGAAGCTGCTTCCAGATCACGGGGTTTCCGAAAGATCTCCTCGTGAATGGCATTATTATTTGCTGTGGATGGATATTCGCGAAATGGTCAAACAGGGTCAGTTGTCTCTGGAAACCAGCGAAGATCTGTCTTTGAAAACCTGCAAAGCTCGTAACTACTAGATTATGTTTCAAAGTTTTTCCCAGGATTTTTCCAAGTACAAAGACACTACGTTTATTAATTTAAACAACGGCACTTTGGGACTAAGTCCTTCGATCGTGATTGATCAACAGAAGGCTGAACTGGAGAATTTTGAACGAAACACCTCATCCGGCTATGGCGATGCCTGGGGCCGCCTGTGGAAGATTCAACAGGGTCTGGGACAGTTTCTCAAATCCCGACCTCAGGATCTTTTTCTGCGCCCCAATGTCACCTTGGCTTTGAATGAAATTATCATGGGGCTTCAACTCCCCGCCAATTCCGAAATTCTGACGAACACATTTGAGTACGGAGCCATCGTCAACATCCTGAAGCACAAGTGCCAGCGCGATGGGTTATCTTTGCGCACAGAGGATTTAAGCGCGCTTTATGAGTGTTCTGATGATGAGGCTGTGATTGAAGTCATTCTAAAAACGATTTCACCTAAAACAAGAATGCTTTTAATCAGTCATATTTTCACCGGCAATGGCCTGATTGTTCCTCTGGGAAAGCTGGCTCGGGCTTTGCGGGAAAAGGGCGTTTTACTGGTGGTTGATGGGGCTCATGCCCCGGGACTGCTGAATCTGGATTTCACCCAGGATCTGGCCGAGGTGGATTATTATGCCGGGAATCTTCATAAGTGGTTTATGGGCCCAAAAGGAACGGCCTTTGGCTGGGTTCACCCGGATCATCAAAGATCGATGAATCCTCAATACGGATCATGGACCACCTCAGAAAATCCACCGCCAAATATGGCAAGTTTTGGCCACTCTGGAGAATTTGCATCTCGCATGCTGTGGTCACATTCGCAAAGTTTCTCTTCGTACTACGGTTTGGAATCGGCTTTGGCGTACTGGGATCTGCACAGGCCGGAAGTGATTCGCCAACAGATTCAAATGAGAATGACTTATTTGAAAAACTCTTTGGATGTTGCGGGAGTTTCCGTGCTGGCAAAAAACTACAACTCTGCTTTTTTATGTTACAACAGCAGTGAGTTTTCCAAAGCGCAATTCCAAGGGATTTTCTTAAAAGAGACCCCTTTGCAAGTGGGACTGCCACGCTTGCCAGGTGCTCAGATTCTGCGTCTGACTCCACACATTCACAATACTCAAGTAGAGCTCACAGAAGCTGTTCGGATTCTTAAGAGCCATCGCTAGCTCTGAAAAACAGACTCCCCGTGCTTGTCTAAAATCTGATCGGCTGCTTACGCAAATTGCGCTTTTCTCATTCTGAGACGGGGAGTCCTGCTCTCCCCGCCTTCTAGATCCTTTATATTGCACATTACTGAGCACGGGCGTTGCTTTAGTAAGTTCCTGAAGAAGAGGAGTTTGCTTATGTCTTGGCATAAAGTGACGCATTTGTTCTTGTCTTTTTGGATGACCCTGGCTTTCTTGAGTCCTGCTCATGCAGCCCCGATGTGCGAATACGTGTTCGCAGATCCACAGATTAAAGCCCGTGGCGTTGATTTCGGCTTAAGATCCGAAGGCAAACAAATGCCGACTCCCAAAGAGCTTTTAGCCTATAAAGAGGTTAAAGCGGAACTTTGGAGCACTCTGAAACTTCTTTCCCCTAAAAGACAGGCTGAAGTCGAGCACTTGCTGGCTGCGGTGGAGTTCTTTGACTACACTCACACAGCCAAACAAATTCTTCCGAACTTCCTGGAAGGCACCAACAAGCCTTTGGATTTCACTAAAATGTATGACCGCGGCGAGCTGACGGAAGGTGCTCCGTTTAACGGCTTCATCAATGCCCGCGACAAATATCTAAGAACAGAAAAACCACCAGTCACGGCCGAGCTTCTGACCGAGATCCACAAGCGCATCATGATGGATGGAGTTGAAGGAATTCAAGCTCATCAATTGGGTGTATGGCGCAACGGTCACTGGATGGGTAACGTTGCCGGCGAATTCAAAATGAAGCCTAAAGAGGTGGAAGTTGTTAAGGAAAATCCTTACCTTTCCTTCGAAGAGGGCGCTCACGACCGCAGCAACTTGAATGAAAACGTATGGAGAAACATCAAGATCTGGGGCAAACACAAAGACATGGTTATGGAGACAGGCGACACGACTTTGATCAGTGGCCGCATCCACTATCCTTATGTCACAACTCCAAAACAAGCCACGGTGGATATCATCAAAGACTCCCACCCGACTGTATATAAAGAAATCATGGAGTACCGCGCTCAGAGCGGTACAAGCTTTAGAGGCCAGGGCCCAACGGCTCTAGAACAAGCCTTCACCAAGGCTTTGGTTGAAGAACGCTTTGCACGCTTCAACAAAGAACGCGCGGAACTGGGTGAAATCCGCACTGGCATCAATGAACAACGCTATATCGACATCGTGGCAGACTTGCAGCGCGATCTGGTGGCAATCCACCCGGTTCTTAATGGCAACGGTCGCACGACTCGTTTGGTGATGAACTATCTTCTGACTAAAGAAGGTCTTCCTCCAGTACGCCTAGTGGACCCTTTCCTGGATGTTCAGGTTTCTCAAAAAGAATGGCGTGAATATGTTCACAAAGGTGTTGTTAACAGCGCCCAACTTCAGGCAGATATCACTTTCCGTATCAAAAACGGCCTGACAGTTGAGTACTCTCCAGAGCTTTTGTACCCAGGCCTGCCTGAGATGGTGAATATCTCCTTGAAAAAGCAGGGTTCTGCGAAAGAAGTTGAAAACTATGCGCAGACCAAACTGAATAGTGACCAGTTCGGTGCTTTCTTGAAGACTTTGGTGCAGACACATCCACAGTTGAAACAAGAAATCCTGAACGATCGCCTGCGTGCGATGTCCCGCCTGTCTGATATGTTTGTGGAATACTATAAATCCAAAACGGTTCGCTTCGTCCATGAAAAAGACGGCGAACGTGAAATCGGTGTTCGTTTGGTTGAGCCGGACTTCATCGACAGCTTCGGTGTAGTTCGCTCCAGCTCCAAATCCCAGTGGGATGCTAAAATCAACCGCTGGTATGACAAAGACATGTTGGTATGGCGTGGTCTTTCCAACAAAGTGAAGGAACCAACCCGTCAGGAATTGCTGGAATACTTCAAGAAGCCAGCGACTCACTTGGCTTCCAACAGTGTTCTTAGAACGATCCGTAATGGCACTCCTTTACTGGAGGCCATCAAGCAGGACTTCGCTCTGTATAACAAGGAAACCCTGAACGGCGATATGATTGAAATGGCCATCGATCATCACAGAAGTGGTCCTAAGTACGGAATCTCTTACGGCTACTCCACGTCCAAACGTGAAGTGGTTGGTAAAGCCTTCGCCATGGGTGCGATGGTTGTTGGTGAGTACGGTAAACACATGGATCCAGCGCTTCAGGCTCAGTTGAAATCACGTATCAACGTGGCCTCTTACCGTGCCATGAAAGACGTTGATTTGGGTCGATTGAAAGCCTTCGACAATGACTTTGCTTACACATATGGCCGTCAGGCTGAAGTAATGGGTATCGGTGCGACTGATCCAGACGCGGTGATGCTGATCCAAAGACTGGATGCCACAGGAAAAGTCATGGAGAC
The DNA here is from genome assembly GCF_041888015.1 of Bdellovibrio bacteriovorus. GTDB lineage: Bacteria > Bdellovibrionota > Bdellovibrionia > Bdellovibrionales > Bdellovibrionaceae > Bdellovibrio. The sequence continues at coordinate 1,859,583 of NZ_CP168968.1, read as the reverse complement.
ATTGCTAAGAAATGTAGAAAGACCGAATGAAATTATGGTGATCGAGGGCCGTTATGTCCCAGGAGAAGGCCCTCTACCAACAGAGAAAATCAAGGAGCGCCTGTTTATTCGGCCAGCCACTCCTTAAAGCCTAGCTTAAGGGCAGCGTCCAAGTCCTTACGATCGATCTCGTAAACATTGGCGTTGCCTGTTGGCGAACCACACAACTGAATACGCATCATCCCATCGTTCTGATTGGAAGCTGAAAAGACCTGAATGCCCTTCAGGTCTTTTTGCATTTCAGCCACAGGAACTTGCTTTCCCTGACCACATTGCAAAGAGCCATCGTATTTAAACACCTTCACACGATCCGTCGATTTGGACTTTTCCACAATCACCTCGCTGGCAGCGGCGTTCTTTTTAGCATCTTTTTGAGTTCGGCAGTTGCCGTGAGTGCACCCCACCAACAACGCCAAGACAGGCAACAGTACAAGGAACTTCTTCATAGCTTACTCCTAAAAGTAAGGGGTTCTAATCCATCCAGCATCCATAGCCCATAGATTTGCTTCACCCGAGATGAAGTAAACCCGGCCATTTTTCTCATCCACCTGAGGCGATGACAGGATTCCGCGACCTGGTTCAAAGCCACCGATCACAGCCCCGGAGTTCGCATCCATAAAGCGCAAGAAGCCCTGAGATTCACCAAAAACCAAGACCCCTTTGTAGGACTTAATCTGTGTGGCAATGCCTTCTTTCAGCTTATAGGACCAAATTTTATCACCATTGCTTTTCTTCAAAGCAACGACTTCGCTGTTGGTTGTCGGGTAATACAACTTCTCCCCGACGATGGTCACAGCACTGTAACCGCCACCATCGACACGCCAAAGGACTTCACCTTTGTCTGCAGAAATACAGAAGAGCTTATCATCATAACCCGCCACATAGATCTGATTGCCATCCACCACAGGGGTCGCATCAATATCACGGAAACGTTTATTGCGATTCAATTGAACTTCCCAAACCGCAGATCCCGTTTTCGCATTCAAAGCGACCAAGGAGCCGTCAGAGAAGCCAACATAAAGAATACCGTTATTCAAAGCAGCCTGACTGCCGCCACGAATCGAGAACTGAGAAGTGTCCTGGCGGGAATACAACCAAAGCTGACGCCCTGTTGCTGCATCCAACGCATAGAACACGCTATTGCCAGCCAGGAAGTAAACGATCCCTTCGTCCAAAAGCGGAGCCGCCAGATTTTCAGACTTGGTCGCGAAGGTCCACTGAACCATTCCGGTGCTGGCTTCGATAGAGTAGAAGTTTCCATCGCTCGCCCCGACAAAAAGACGGTCGCGAATCAGTGTGGCACTGGGTTCAGCGCCATTGGTGATAGGAAGTCTCCAGCGTTCTTGGCCGTTATCGCGGTTGTAAGCCACGATGCCGTCCATACCATTACCCTGGATGATCAGATCCCCGGCCAAAACCGGAGTCATGCGATTGATTTTACGGAATCCCAGATTGTCTTTTTCGGTAGTGCGACGAACCCAGGCGGTTTTGACTTCATATTCACGCTTGCTGTTGTTCAGGGAGCTCCATTTTTCCAAACCGGAGTTCAGAGTGGAGCACCCAACCAAAGTCATCAAAAGAGCGCCAAGCAGGACAATCTTCATTGATATCCCTCAATAAGGACTAAAGGTTTTTCTTCGCTTTCAAAAGACGAAGATATTTTTGTGCTTCTTTGGAAGCGGCGAAGTCCGTAGTGTTCAGATCTTCTTTTTGTGCAACTTCGGTGTAAATTGCTTCTGCCTTAGCCAGGTCGTTCATAGACTCAAAGCACAGACCCATACGAAGTTTTGCTTCGTCGTGAGCAAATGCCAAACCTTTAGAATCGACAAGCGTCTGCCATTTTTCAACAGCGCCTTTGCAATCACCCTTGTCTGCCAAAACATTCCCGATTTGCATCAATACAAGACCCGTCAACATGTCACCTTTGGACAAACCGGCCTCGACTTTCGCCAAAGCCGCAGACGCCTCGTCGGATTTTTTGTAGTTGATGTAGATTTCGCTCAGATTCAACGCAGCCATTTGAGCGGCTTTTGTCTTAGGAGCTTCATTGATGAAGGATTCAAGTCCAGCAATAACAGTTCCATAGTCCTTCTGAAGATCGCCAGAAGCTTTTTTAGATGGATCAAATGCTGGAACATTCTTTTTATCTTTGCTTTGAGCATTGATAACTTCAGCACGAGCCGCTTCTTCAAAGCCACGTTTTTTCTCAGTATAGGCTTTTTCCAGAACGAAGTATTTTTCTTGCTGTTCCGTCTCTTTCTTGTTGGAAAGATAGCTCATAAGAGACATACCAGCTCCCACAACCACAAAGACAGCCACGGCTGAGATCACAAGTTTGGAATGGCCCGTAGTCCATACGAAACCTTTTCTCAAAGTTTGTGTAACCTGATCTGGGGACTTCAAATCGTCTTTAGAAATCTTCGTGCTCATTCTTCCTCGCTGAAACGGCTAATTAAAATAAGTATTTACGAGGAAAGATTGTTCTTTGGTCGAGAGGGGTTGTCAATCACTCGGCGCATAAAAAAAGGGGCCTTTCGACCCCTCTGGCTATCGCCGAACTAGCGATTATGAACTTCGCGAAGCGTTGTGAACGCGCGAGAAGATTTACCTGGGTGACGCTGTTTCAGGCGACCAATTGTGTTGATACGCTCTTCAGCCAAGCGGTCCGCAGCAGTGTGGGTACCGATATTGTCACGTTTTGCAATTTCGTAAACCTTAAGCATGTTGTCGTAAACACGCTTGGTTTTTTCAAAAGCACGATCCGGAGAATAACCTTCAAGCTCAACGAAGACGTTCATCAAGCCACCTGCGTTGATAACGTAATCCGGAGCGTAAAGGATGCCCAATTCTTTCAATTGGTCACCGTGACGAGCTTCAGCAAGAATGTTGTTCGCGCCACCAGCAATGACTTTAGTTTTGAACTTCGTGATGGACTGATCGTTAACAATTGCACCCAAAGCACAAGGAGCCAGGATATCGCACTCAACGAACAAAATGTCGTCAGAACTAACAGCCTTAGCACCGAACTTGTCTGCAATGCTTTTAGTGCGGTTCATGTCGATATCAGCCACAGTGATCACCGCGCCTTCTTCAACCAGATACTTCACCAAATTAGATCCTACGTTACCCAGACCTTGAACGGCGATTTTCATGCCCTTCAAAGAATCGGTACCAAATTTTTCTTTCGCAGAAGCCTTGATACCCATCAAAACACCGTGCGCAGTGTAGGGAGATGGATCACCAGAACCACCGAAGTCCTTAGGGATGCCAGTCACCCAAGGAGTCTCCATATAGATGTGCTCCATGTCCTGAACAGACGTACCGACGTCTTCAGCCGTGATGTATTTACCATTCAAAGAGTTTACGAATTGACCGAATGCACGGAACAAGCCTTCAGATTTTTGAGTTTTAGGATCGCCAATGATAACAGCTTTACCGCCACCCAAGTTCAGGCCGGAAGCCGCTGCTTTATAAGTCATGCCTTTGGATAAACGAAGAACGTCAACAAGAGCCTCGTCTTCGTTCTTATAATTCCACATACGGGTGCCGCCAAGTGCAGGCCCCAAAGCCGTGTTGTGAATAGCGATAATCGCTTTCAAACCAACATGAGGGTCGTTACAGAAAACAACCTGCTCATGATCACCATGCTTAGAGATAATCTCAAAAGTTCCCAATGTAGGCTCCTTCATTTTTGAATTGCCGGACGATCATGGGTCCAATTGAGTAAAAAGACTAGCGTTAATGCGGGGTATAAGGTGAGGCCTCCGCATTTTCATTCAGAGGCCTATATTATCAATTAAACTACATTTTTTCAGGTGCAGGCATCCCCAGAACGTTCAAACCGTTCTTCAATACCAAACCAACAGCGTTACTCAAAGCCAGACGAGCTTCACGAGTGGTCACGTCCTGCTCGGTGCCGATCGGACACTCGTGATAAAAGACATTGAAGCTCTTTGCCAAGTCATACAAATAGGTACAAATCGCAGAAGGCTTGAAGTTTTCTGCCGCCGCCGCGATCGCTGTATTGAAGCCCCCCAAGGACTGCATCAACTGCCTTTCAGAGGCGTGAGTCAGACGGCTCCAGTCGATAGTCGCGCCTTCAGTGCGCGGGAACTTGCGCCCCAAACTGGAGATACGTGCATAAGAATACTGCACAAATGGTCCGGACTCCCCGTCCAGCTTCAACCATTCATTCATATCAAAGACGATCTTCTTGTTCGTATCCATACGAAGCATGCCATAGAAAATTGCACCCTTGGCCACCTGGCCGGCGATCTTTTCCACATCCGCCTCGGACCATTCACCTTTATAACGACTCAGATAAGTCGTCTTCACGTGGTCTTCCATGCGGTGAACCAGCTCACGCAATGGCACGATATTGCCTTTACGGGAACTCATCGCACCATCCGGAAGCTCGACATAGTTGTACTGAAGGTGGAAGCAGTTTTTAGCCTGCTCAAAGCCCAAAATTTCCAGCACACGGAAGACTTGCTTAAAGTGCAAAGCCTGGCGCATGTCGACGACATAAACGCTTTTTTCAATCTTCACATCTTCAAACTTGTGTTTGGCCAACAACAAATCTTTCGTGGCATAAAGACCGGTGCCGTCGGACTTCAAAAGCATGCAGAAGCCGAGCTTTTCAGACTCCAGATCCTTACCAATAGCGCCTTGAGACATCTCAAGTTTGCCTTCAGCGTAAAGTTGTTTCACCCACGCCGCCGACGGAGAATCCATTTCAGATTCAAAGTACCATTCATCAAACGTGACGTCCGCCCAGGCATAGACCTTCTTCATCAGTTCGATAGACCATTCGCGGGTCTCCAGCCATAGATCATAGTATGGCCCGGTCTTACCTTCCAGCTGATGTAAAATCGCTGTCAGTTCCTGGCGATTGATATCTTCCTGAGGCGTGCCGTTTTGATCTTCCAACAACAAATTAGCCTTGGAATACATGCGACCCAGCCATTCACCTTTTTCGGTGGCAGGTACGGGTTCTTGATTGTGCTTTTTCATATACCAAAGACACTTCGCCACGTGCGTACCCATGTCGCCCGGGAAGGTCGAAGAAACGATCTCGCGTCCGCTATAACGAAGCATACGAACGATCGCATCGCCCAGACAAAGATTGCGCATATGACCCACATGAAGTTCTTTATGCGTGTTCGGCTGGGAATACTCGATCATGGTTTTTGGGGATTTTTCCACCAACGGCTTTTTAAAGAAAGAATTATCCAGAATGGTGGATAAAACCTGTTCGCCGTGAGTTTGCTCGCTAAAGCGCATATTAATATAAGGACCAGCCGCAACAGCCGTCAAAGCGCCTTTGGATTCCTGAGTTCCCGAAGTTCCCATCAGCTCAGCCGCGACAGCCGCCGCCACTTGCGGGGGAGCTGCTTTCAGGTTTTTAGCCAGAATAAAGCATCCAAACGCCAGATCTCCCAATTCGGATTTTGGAGGATTCACCAGAGACTTATAGATGTCATCCTCAAGAGCAGAAACATCGGTACCTGGATAAGCGCGACCAATCGCAGTTTTAAGTAAGTTCGTCGCAAGTAATCGAATGGAGTCGTGTTTAATCATAGACCTTTCCAGAAGAAAAAGACGCCCGCCCAGGCGAGTGAAACAAGAAGGACAACTATACTGGTATTTCTGTGGAATTTCAGGTCTTTTTTCAAGACTTGAAGCTCTGTTTGCAGGCGATCGCGTTCTAAAAACACTCCTTGCAGATCTAAAGACAGCTTTTCAATCTCTTCTTTGCGGGTTTGACGTTCCAAGCCCAGCTCTTGAAGAGCCTGCTGATGCAGCACCTGAGGACTGGACCCCAGGAAATAGTTCGGCGTCAGACCCGGGATCTTTTCACGCAGGGTCAAATACCACTGCAAAGCCCGCCAAATATGCGGGGGAGCCTCATCCCCCTGCTTCACCCAACGAGTCCAACTGGAAGGGTCGACCAAAAGAAGTTGCGCCATCTTGCGCTGAGAAAGCCCCAAATCAGCGCGGATTTTCTCCAAATCCCCGATCTGATGCTGGATGACTTGAACCTGAGCCTCGTAATGCATGCGCAGAGAGGTCTTTGAACGAGGGCCTATTTCATCCTCGATAAAGCTCTCGTTTAAAGTGGCCTTTTGAAGCGGGTCCTCGACCAGCCCCTGGAGATCCTTTTCCATTTAAACCCCTCTGGACTGTTGTAATTCACAATATTTATATTGTTTTTCACAACAAAAGACGTTGTATAATACAGATATAATTCCAGAAGTGATTTTGGAAGGTCAAGCTAAGTTGTTGAAACCACAAAAGAATCCATCAAGGCATAGCCCAGCATACCCTTTTTCAAAATAGACTAAAGCTTATAGCTGTATTCCACAGTGCTAAGTTATTGTAATTATTGATATTTATTTGCATGAATATTTGGTGCCGCACTGTTGATGCGTTGCATCTAATCAAACCTAGACTCGACTAAACAAAATATTTATACCTATCAGCACTTTGAATGCGTGGCGTCATGAATACCCCTTGTCAAAGCCCCTCTTCATTTTGAATGATGAATCATGGCTTCGGCACCTCGGTATCAACTCAACAAGAACAAATATCTTCTCGCACCCGAATCGGAACGTTTGCGAAAAATCCTCACAGATTTTCAAGACAAGGACCCACGCAACTGTTTGATGATTTGGACGGCTTTGCGAACTGGAGCCCGCGCCCAAGAAGTTTTAAATATTCAAAGGTCAGATCTGAACCCCTACGATGAAAGCATCTTTATCCGGGGTTTAAAGAACTCCAATGATCGGGAAATTCCGGTTCATTCGGCCTTTTTCGAAAGGCTTCATCGCTTCGCCGAACAGCAAGGCGGAACCTCGGTTTTTCCGATTTCATACAATCGACTGTTTCAGATCTGGGAATTGTATCGCCCCGTCCCAAAGAAGTTCCACTCTTTAAGGCACACTTTTGCGATTGAGCTTTATCAGAAGACGAAGGATTTAAGACTGGTCCAGGTGGCGTTGGGACATCGAAATATCGCCAACACCATGGTTTATGCGGATTACGTTTATTCTCAGCAAGAGTTACGTAAACTGATTCTTTAGTTATTCATCGATACTGCGAATTTCAGTCGCCAAGCGGTCAAACTGCTTTTCTTCAGAAGCACGATAGTTGGATTTTTCCTTTTTAAACGCCAACAGATCTTTTCTGGTTGGAGCATTGTAGGAAGTGCCGGAGTTTTCAACCACAACAATGCGCTCACGCATTTGCTGTTGAGCTGCCACCTTGTCGCGAGTCGCCTCAAGATTGTCCTGAACAGTATGATGAAGTTCACTTTGTGCTTTGGTGTTTTCACTGATCAAAGCATTAAAATCCGAGATCTTAGCAAAACTGATTGCTGGGATCAGGGTCATAACTGCGATTACTACTTGCTTCTTCATACTTACTCCTTGCTGGATACCTTTAACTAAAGCAAGGCTGATGCCACCCCACGCCCCCTTAAATTGCTTTAGACCGCAAAACCCCGGCAAAGTCGCTTACAACTGTCTAAGAAGTAGTTATCAATTCTTGTAATGAAACAGAATTAGCCCTATGGTGAAAAGTATATTTAATAGGTGTCTCAGAATGATAAAAGCCCTTTTCCCCACCTTCGTGTACTATGCACCCCTGGCTGGAAAAACCGCCCCGGGCATTGCTAAATTAAACAAAGAACTTAAAGCCGAATCCCTGAAGATCGCTGAGATCGACGAGGAAGGTCAGCTTTGGTCTCAAAAAAACTATAAGGGCGGCTACACTTCTTACGGATCCATGAGCCAGCTTCATCAGTTTTCCTCCACGTTCGGTGACTTGCAAAAAATGCTGGATAAACACGTCCGCAAATTTTCCAAACATCTTGAGATGGACATCAATGCTCGCGAACTGCAGATGACTTCCTGCTGGGTGAACATCATGCCGACGGATGTGATTCACACCATGCACATCCATCCCTTATCTGTGATCAGCGGGACTTATTATGTACAAACTCCCAAGAACTGCTCGGCACTGAAGTTTGAAGATCCTCGCATGGAGTCCTTTATGGCCTCACCACCACGCAAGCACGACGCAAAGACTCATAATCAGCGCTATTACTCACTGGCCCCCCAAGAGGGGCATGTAGTGCTCTTTGAATCCTGGACCCGACACGAAGTTCCTCAGAATGCTGCCGACAAAGAACGCATCAGTATCAGCTTTAACTATGATTGGGTCTAATGATGCCTGAAGCTGTCGGAATCCAGATAGAAAACTTACACAAGGAATTCGCCGACAAAAGGGTGATTGAGAATCTGAACCTCAACATCGAAGCGGGTTCTTTTGTTTCTATCGTAGGACCATCAGGTTGCGGAAAGTCAACGCTTCTAAGATTGATTGCGGGTCTTGAAACCCCTTCGGCAGGAACGCTAAAAAAGACCTCGGAAAAAGAACTCAACTTCAGCTTTGTTTTTCAGGACCCCAACTTGCTGGCCTGGCGAACCGTCTACGAAAATGTGCGGCTGCCTTTTGAACTGAATGACCAGCTCAAAAAACTTCCCGCCGATAAACAAGATAAACGCATCGTGGAGTCCCTTAAAAAAGTTCACCTGGATGAGTCTCAGGATCTCTTCCCGCATCAACTCTCGGGTGGCATGAAAATGCGTGTTTCCCTGGCACGAGCGCTTGTAAATTCACCACGTCTGCTTTTAATGGACGAACCCTTCGCCGCTCTGGATGAAAGCACACGCTTTGAAATGCAGCGCGAACTGCACTCTCTCTGGCAGAAAGAACGGATGACGGTGGTTTTCGTTACACACTCCTTATTTGAATCCACCTTTTTGTCAGAAAGAATCATCATGCTTAAAGGAGTCGGCGCGCGCGTGGTCTTGGACCAAAAACTTGCGCTGCCAGCAACCAGAGAAGAAAGCCTGCGTACCACGGAAGCCTTCAACAAAATCGTGGAAGGCCTTTCAGAAAGGCTGCGCGCATGAAACGCTTTGTGCCGGCATTGATCAGTTTTGTCCTCCTCACCCTTGGTCTTGAGCTGATTGTGCGTGGCGGGTGGGTGAGTGAGACGCTGCTTCCCTCCCCTTCCATGGTTTTGCAAAGTCTGGCCGAAATGCGCGGCGATTTCACTGTGGCATTCAAAGAAACGCTTTTGAATGTTTTGGCAGGATTGCTTTTAAGTATTACTATCGGAAGCCTGGTCGCATTTGTATTTTCTTTGTCTGAGATTTTAAAGAGAGCCATTTTACCTTTTGCGATCTTCTTTCAGACCGTACCGATCATCGCCATTGCGCCCCTGCTGGTTATTTACTTTGGTTTTGGCTCGCCGACGGTTATTGCCTCCAGCTTCATAGTCTCCATCTTTCCGATCATCGCCAACACCCTGATGGGACTTGAAAGCTCCAGTCAATCCCAGCGGGACTTGTTTCGCATCTATCAAGCCACACCACTGCAAACGCTGTGGAAGCTGAAGCTGCCTCATGCCTATAGCTACATCTATTCGGGCTTTAAGATTTCCGCCGGTTTGTCCATCATTGGGGCTATTGCCGGAGAGTTTGTCGCCGGCGGCGGTTTGGGAGCCATGATTGACTCTGCTCGCACACAACAGCGTGTGGATATCGTATTTGGCGCACTGTTGCTGCTGTCACTTATGGGATTGCTCTTTATTGGCGCCATGGCTTTACTCAATCGGATCATCTTAAATAAACGCCCCTTGGCCACTCTGTCTCAGGAATAGGAGATGCTTATGAAGTCTTGGATCGCTCTTGGAGCTTTTTTGTTTTCTTTTGCAGTTCAGGCTGCCGACACGCCGGTGGAAATTGCCTTAAACTGGAAGGCTGAGCCCGAGTTCGGTGGATTCTATGCCGCCTCTTTGAAAGGGTTCTACAAAGCTCAAGGGCTGGATGTGAAGATTTTAGAAGGGGGCTCTGGCACACCCACAGTGCAAATGCTCGCCAATGGCAAAGTGGACTTTGCCATCGTCAGTGCAGATGAGCTGATTATCTCACAAGACCGAAACAAGCTGAATAAAGTCAAAGCGCTGTTTGCGGTTTATCAAGTTTCTCCTTACATCGTAATGACTCATGCAGAAAGAAACTTTAAGACTCTTAAAGATGTCTTTATCAGTGAAGGCTTTCTATCCATGCAGTCGGGCCTTCCCTATTATCAGTACTTAGTGCAAAAGTTCGGAAAACCCAAAGTTCGTGTGGTCCCTTATCTGGGGGGCGTGGCCAATTTTGTGAATGACAAAACCTTCTCGCAGCAGGGATTCATCACGACCGAGCCTTTGACTGCTGAAAAATCTGGTGCGAAGGTGAAGCCCTTCCTGATTGCCGATGAAGGATTCAACCCTTACCTGGTGGTTTTGGCAACAACAGAGCAAGTTCTAAAAAACAAACCCGAACTTGTACAGAAGATTCTGGATGGCACCCGCGCTGGTTGGGTGGCATATCAAAAAGATCCTAAATCCACCAACGAACATATGGCAAAATTAAACAAAGCCTTTGATCTTGAGACCTTCAATAAGGCGGCGGAAATTCAAAAACCCCTGATTGAGCCGGCGGGCGTGGCGCTGGGAAGCATGAGCGATGAGCGCTGGAATACTTTGGCAGGACAACTGAAGAAATTGAAGTTGATCAAAACCACTCCGAAAGCATCTGATCTCTACGTAAAGTAGAGATCCCGCCAAATATCGCGGGCTGTCTCCTTATTGATGGTCTAACATATAAAGATAATTGTAGTTAATTCCCATGGGCAAAGAACCATCCCAATTTCTTCCCCAACACTTCAGCACGTTGCTGGTCGTTATGCCGCAAGTGCCCGCTTCGACGGCCGCAACCTCTTTGTACTTTGTACCTGAATCAATCAAAGTCGGAGTGGTCCGGTTGCTTTGACTTCCATCTCCCAATTGACCATCGAAGTTATATCCCCAGCAGTAAAGATCATCCGCCATGCTGATTGCGCATGTATGAAACAATCCGACACTGGCGGTTTTAAAAGTCGTTCCGGGCATGACGTCGATTGGCGCTCTGACCGGTGATCCCACGCCGCCTTTAACTTGCGACTGTGTATTAGCCCCCCAGCACATGAGTTTATCGACATCGTCAATAGCACAAATATGCTGGCTGGCGTTCGTCGCAAAAACCCGTTTATAGGTCCCCAACACTTCTTGAGCGCTCGTGAAGTACGACGTCGTCGAATTCACCCCCACACCACCGGAGCTGTTGTATCCCCAACAGCGGATCTTTCCCGGCACTGTCAAACCACAGGTCGTTTCTTGAGATACTACGACGTCTTTATACGTCGTTGAAGTATCAACATGTACGGGCATAATTGAAGAGACTCGATTGCCATTTCCTAGCTGTCCATTCGAGTTGTTTCCCCAGCACTTCATTTTACCGTCATTAGTAACGCCACAATTAAAACGATTGGAAGAAGAAGCAATCTTTGAATAGACAACCCCTCGATCCACCAACAGAGGATAGCTGATTTTACTGGACGTACTGGAATAACCAATACCCATTTGCCCGTCAGCGGTCGTTCCCCAGCACTCCACATTTCCAGCATCGTTAATTTGGCACCCGTAGCTTGTCGTATCAAAATTAAATGCCGTGTTCTTAAGAAGGGCCGACTTTTCTGCGGCAACACTTCTGTTCTGATTAAAGTTAAAGTGGGTGTTGACGGCTCCCCAGCACTTCTCTACTCCAGAGATTGTCTTGTAACATCTTTGGTTTAAAATCTTCTCCACGCTGGTTTCTACCTGCGTCGGAGTTAAAGAGTAAGACTTGCTCAAATAAGAAACTTGGCTCGCACTCGCCCCCATGGAGACAGGACCCCAACAAATCCAATTATTATCCAGAGTCATCGCACAGCTTCCAGCTTCACTTAGAACGACCTTTTTAACGCGGACTCCTTCCGCTATATAGCGAGGTTCTTTATAACTGCCGCCCCAGCAATACAGCTTATCCTCGGAGGTGATTGCGCATGCACGATCACCTGCTAGTTGGACGTCTTTAAACAGCAACGACTCAAACAATCGTTGCGGCTTGATGTTTCCCGAATAGGCAGTTTCATTCCCAAAGTGATAATTAAGCGAATTCCCCCAGCAGATCAGCTCGCCACCTGACTTAAGGCCACAGAAGAATCCACTCCCCGCATCGATCTTGGTCAAAGGGTCAACAGGCATCCCTGCAGGGGATTGAATATGCCCACTGGAACTATTCACAAGCAGCTCCAGATTCCAGCTATTTCCCCAGCAGGAGGTGATTCCGGTCACCGTCATGCCGCAAGTATATAGAGAGCTGGCGGCAGCACTCACAAACGTCCACGAGGAATCCACAAATCCAGGCACACCTGATGTTCCACCTGAGCCATTGCCCAGCTTCCCCGAAGCATCACTTCCCCAGCACTTCAGACGCTGGGCTTGCGTGACACCACAGATATGATCCGCACCGATGCTAACATCTATATACTTTTCCCCGGCATCCACAGCCTGGGGAGATGAGTAGTAAGAACTTCCTGAAGGCACGATGACTCCAGCTGAGTTCGCCCCCCAACAATACAAATCATCCAAAGTGGTGAGTCCACAGGTCAAACCAACACCAGACGAAATCTTTTTGAAGAAATAGCCTCCGATGACCGAAGGAACTAAAGAACTTGCCGTGGAACCATTTGCCAAAACGCCCATAGCTCCCAAACCAAAGCAACTTGTGGTTCCATCCGCCTTCAAGCCACAAACCCATGCACCATTGGATAAACTCCCCCCCGTAGCCAAATCACTCCAACCCGCTTTGGTTTCGTCATCCTGGATATTCAACTCGAAGGAAGGGTTTTTCCCAACTCTATAGTTGACTGGTGATGAGCTTGCCAGTTTCGTAATACCAAGCAAAAGTCTTCGGTTGAATGCATCTGAGGAATCATAGACAGGAATCGAAATCGTGGCTTCAGATTGACCGGCATTGATTATAACGCTTCCACCTACCAATCCATGATGGGAAGATGTCGCCACAGAGTTGGCCAGAATATCATAGAACACTTCAACGTTGTGAATGACCGGGCTCTGCGCGCGAACTTTCAACTGATAGGTGCCGGATTTCTCTGAAACCAGCCCCACCTCTTTTTCGAAGTCGATCTCAATGGGTGGCTGATAATTCCGAACGATAACAGTTGTCGATGAGTTCCCATTATAAAACTCATCGTGAATGAGATTAGGCGCTAATTCCACCCGAACTTCACCGGGCGTGGTAGGGGTCACAAATATCCAGAAGCTATTTTGGGCGGCAGTTATGCGCGCGGTGCCATTTACAATACTTAAGTCTTTCGATGTCGCTAGTTTATCAAAGAAATTTGTTCCAGCTAGCCGATTGAAAGAACCCGTGATCATAAACGGCCCCACGACAGTATCCGTCGGAGGACCGTCAAATACAGGGACAAATTCGGAAGTATTTAACAAGTACGACGCCGTTCCTGCGGGCACGCAGGCTGACTGATTGCCTGCCAGATCCCTCTGCTTAATATAAAAAGATATCGTACCGTCTTCACTGCCGTCTTTTTTGAAATTCAGATTATTCACAGTCACAGAAGATCCAGTAATTTCTGCAGATCCTCTCCGTGTCGAGCACAGTGAATCAACGAAAACCTCCAAGGTTCCCGAGGTCTCTGAAGTAACCCCCGTACCAACGAGTTTTGGAGATGTGGAACACCCCTTAGTCACCGTGGTATAAGTATTCATAAGGCAACTGTGGGTTGGAAGAGATACGGGATTACCTTTCAACATCCAGGCTCCGACGGGGTTGACTGGCGCTATCGTATCCAACGTAAAGAAGTAGTAGGAGGGAATGCAGGGACTCTGATTTCCGGCGACGTCCCTTTGTTTGTAATAGACAAACTTTACCCCATCGTCGACCCCGGCCCCTGCAAAAGTAACCCCGGCTATACTTGCCTGACCTGCGCTAATACTTGCTTGCCCGAACGATGTTGCGCAGGCGGAATCAAAGAAAACTGAGAGCTCCGTATTCTCTTCAAATAAAGTTGTTCCGGCCTGCAGGGTCAAGCTGGTTTGATTGGTATATCCCCCCAGAGCAACGCCTGATATCGCCAAAGATTGCAGATTGACTGGGGGTCTTGTATCAAGAGTGTACTGCAACCCCAGGTCGCCACATGCCGAATCTCCAACCTGCACATAAAAACTCAGCACTCCGTCAGAACGTCCATCACTGGCTAAGGTCAACTGCGCACTTATATCACCCGTCGCACTCAAAAGACCTTCATGAACTTTCAGACTGCACCGAGAATCAATAAAGATTTTAATCGGTTTTGAGGAGTTAGAGCTCTCAAAGTCCAAAACCAGGGTCGGTTGATAATTGCTACTGTTCTGATTTTGAAGATTTTCTAAAAACTGCGCCTGTTGTAAACCGATCTCAGCCGCAGGCACAGAGGGAGGCTGATCAGGACTTTCAACGACAGTCCCGACATCGCTTAACGCAGGAAGCTCCTCCAGGGCTGGAGTACAAGATACCAGGACGGAGACCATCACAATGAAACTGAAGAACACAATCAGATGCTTCATATTAGTTCGCCTCCGGAAGTTCTCTCATAAATAATTGTGAACCCTTTTGCTCATCAGGGTAAACGACCGGAAAATTCACCTTGTTGTTGATTAATAGCATATAGGGCTGCGCCTCAAACTCCCAGCGAGGGGTGTCGTTGGGCTTTTGCACCACGAATAGTGAATTTGAATAGGAACTATAAGTCATGACTTCATAAGTGGAGCTCATGATAAAAGCTCGGCCTTTGCTATTAACAGCATAATCCAGAAAAGACGGCCAGGTTCCCGGGGTGGCTTGCCAGACTCCTCCGTCATCAGAACTTTTAAATATGGTGGAGTTCAACGAAGCATAAATGAATCCGTCAGCGCCTTGCTTTAATGCCACTTTATTCAAGGAGGTCACCAAAGCCTCCTTAACCAAAAGCCATGTCGAGAAGCTTTGGTCTGTTTTATAAATTACATAGTAAGAAACTCCACCGCGCACTTCCTCTCCAGCTAAAAAAATATTCTGCTCATTATGGAAGTAGAGATCGTGAAATACGAAGTTTGTGGCACCCGCAGTAATAGGGAAAAGTTTTTTATCAGTCCAGGAAAGTCCCTGATTCGCACTGACTCTGATTTGCGCCTCTGTTGCCGAAGAAACCACCATAACCAGACTATCGTCATAGGATGTATCCAAATAGGTGATTTTCACAGCAGCGGAGTTCAAGGCGGCGACACTTCTTTCCAACCAGGTGGCACCAGCATCCAGGGAGGCGTAGAGCTTTTCTGCAGGCGCTGAGGTGGCATAGAAATAGTTGCCATCAGAATCCCTGGCCGCATGAGAGAAGCTCAACATGTCAGTCCAGACCGCAGGGAAGGATTCAGCGATCTTCTGCCATTGGCTTCCACTGTTGGTGCTCAAATGAAGAGAGTTCCCCCACTGCCAACTGTCATTGGCGGATTCGGTCGCGAACCAAATATCGCCATTTCGTTTTTTCGCAATGAACAGTGGGGCCACATCGTAGGGTTGACCCCACAAAAGTTTTTGCGGCGATGCCCAGGAAAGTCCTTTATTTGTGGAATAGGATGTCCACCCTAGACTTATCTCGGCAGTGTCATAGAAAAATCCCACTATATCTCCGCTAGGAAGGGTCATCAATGGCCCGCCCTCTTTGTTACATCCCCCGCAGGGCAAGTTCACGTCAGGGACCTTGGACCAAACTCCTGCGACTCGTCTATGAGCCTCGACCTTGTCGCCTGAATAGCCCGAGATCACCAATGTGTCATTATCAGAAGCCAGCGCGATCCCTTGACCATATCCACTGACACCCGTCGCGTACTCTTCCGTCCAAGTCAGACCTGCATCCGTAGTTTTTAGAACTCTCATCTGATTGGCAAATGTTCCCACCAGATAAAACTCAGTGGCGGACTTGAACGTCATTTGAAGGAATGATTCCCAAAATCGTGAGGCTATCGTGACGGCCGGAACACTCACATCAGTCCACCCCCAGGTGCCTCCGCTATAAACGCCCCTGCGAATTGCCAGATTTCCGCCAACCTTTCCCACGGTCAAAAGATTTCCAGAGGGATCAACCTCCACGAGATAGCCTGTACCGGCATTGCTGTCTATCTTATTGAATGTTGAGCCGCCATCACCGCTTTCATAGACTTCCCATGTGCTGGCCACTCCCTCGCCGATCGTATAAACTTTGCCGCTCGAGTTTACCGCGATACCGTAACAGGCATACGCCCCCGCCAACTTATGAACGGTGGACCAGGTCAAACCGTCATCAGTTGTTTTTCTCACCGCCCAATCATAACTGCTGGAGGTTCCTTCTGTGCCACAAGCGTAGGCGGAACCATCCGGGGATGCGGCGATCGAGTGCCCGTAGGTCTCTTCATCATACCGCCAAATAAAAATGTCGGATTTATTCCAAGTCCTGCCGTTGTCAGTGCTGCGAAAAGTGATCCAGGTATCCATCCATATGGCAGACTCCGCCATGGTAATGGCAAGCAAAACTCCGCTGGCCGTTCTGGTCACATCTTTTCCGATCGCGTAAGATGCGGCTATAGGCAGTGACTTCACCTGAAAGTTTGTCTGTTTGAATCCACGCACCGAAATCTTCGCCTGATCCTGAGTCCCGTTGGCATCAGTCACTGTCACCGTATCCTGCGCATCAGGAGCAGCTAACGGAACTTTATAGTTGAGGTTTGTGGTATTTAAGTAACCCGATCCGCCGTCAGCAAAGCTGTAACTGGGAACACCGTCTGCCACGGCAAAATACAAAGACTCTCCGGTAAGCAGATCCAGAGATCTGAAGTTCAGTCTCAACTTCAATACCAGAAACTCAAACAGCCGCGAAAATGTCCACAGCGGATTCAAAGCGTCGTCGACAGGAACAATTTCTGCTTTGTAGTAGTGCTGATCTGAAAAGTTGCAGTTTGGAAGATCCATCGACACGCCAGTGACGATCACAGGCGCACAGTGCTCGACAGCACCGTTGGCTTGCATAATTCTGACTCTGTACTTTTGATTGTTATCCCCGGCCCATTCAAAGTTGGCGTGAACAGAGGCTTTCAAAAGATCGTCGCGATCTGGGTCGTTTTCTCCGATCACCTGGAATTGCGATGCCGGAACTAGGGTCCCGGGTTTTCCTGCGATTCCGCTCATTTCGGAAAGTCGGGCCTCGAGAGAGCATCCCGACAGAAAAACCATCAAAAGCACCATAGACACGATTCCGAATACGTTCATGTAAGATTAATCGGAATAATCTGAGTCGGCCTATATTACTAATTCTACATCTTCAGAAAACTCTGTTTCGGTCGAATCAGCAAAGACTATACCACACCAGGCATAGCTTCAGAATTCCGAGCGGCGGCCCACCTTAAAAACACTATATTTGCAGCCAGAACAGCGACCCCGGAGCCATAGACCAGATATTTAAAATCGTCCGTATTGGGAAGAAAACTACCTGTACCAAAAAGAATCAATGTCGCCAAAGTAGTTGTTAATGAACTCAACGAGTTTAATTCACCCCGCTGTCCTTCAGGAATAAGTCGCTGTCTCAATTCGAACTCTCCGTTGGAGAAACCATAAAGCCCCACACGGGAAAGAAGGATGCACCCCAGGAAGACATACACCGATACTGAAGAACCGGCAGCAAAGGCAACGATCCCCGCAGTCAAAGTCAGTCCTTGAAATCCCAGATGCCATCTGGAACTTGGAATCAAGCCGTATTTTCCAACTAAATAAGGGAACGTCCAAGTCGAGATCAAACCAAAAACCGCACCCAACCCACGGAAGATACCAATCTCCACTTCAGGCAAAGACATTCTGTCCTTCAAATACCCCGTCAATAAAACACCGTGAGGACTTAGCACTGAAAGCCACAAAAGTGAGTAACTTAAAATCAGTAAGAATATGGGATTGGAAACGGATTCTTTCACATTGAAGTGAAAAAGCTCCTTCCAACTCTTAGTTGCATTAATATTTCGAAAGTGCAGGCCTGACTTTTGAATCACGTTTTGCAAAAGGAAGTATTCCGGAACAAAAGAAACTAGATTCCACACGGCCACCAAAAACAAACCAGCCATCGGAACTTGAGTAGAGTGAACGGCAAACAGCCCCCCTGCCACGATCGGGGCCCCAACCTCGCTGCCCAAATCGATTCTTCGCAACCAGCTATTAAAGTGAGTCAGCTTATCAGGAGAAATCAGTGCCGGAGCCAGATCATTCCCCACTGAAATATCCGTTATTAATGACCCCAGGGAGGCTAGAACTCCAAAAGACACCAAGAAACCAAAAAGCGGAATGACCGCCGTCGGCCCAGCAATAGCTCCTGGCCCATGCACAGCATCGTTCAAAACATAGAAGCAGCCCATCCCGCCCAAGACAGCAGCAAACTGGATCCAGATGCCCACTCTGACAATATGACTGCGCTGCTGGGAATCCATCCACTTGCCAATCCAAGGGGTCACAAGAAAAGTCCCGATTTTCATTATAAGATAGTACAAAGCGGCGATCTGAAGTTTCCCTGGAAAGACACTCAGTAATGCAAAGGGAACCACAAAGTCCCAAGCCTGATCTCCCGATCGCGTCAGCAGTCTTCCGAGAAGAAGTTGAGTTTCAACTTTAAACACCCTATCCATGAACCTTGACATCCTATCCCCCGGGAGGGGATACTAGAATCATGTCACATAAAAAGCAACACGCAAGTCACGAGGATGTTTCAAAAAGACTGAAGCGCGCCAAGGGGCATCTTGAAACCGTGATCAAGATGATCGAAGACGAACGCGAATGCGTGGACGTCGCCAGACAGCTTCACGCCGTGGCCAAAGCCATCTCGGCCGCCAAGAGCGTTTACATTCACGATCACATCGAACACTGCCTGGATGGTAATCACAAAGATCTGGATCTGGACGAAATCAAAGAGATCACCAAGTACATATAAAAAGCTCAGCCCCCAAGGGGACTGAGCTTTGTCATTCACAGAGGTCTTGCGTTGATATCACGCGGAGCCTGTTTGCGCTGGCGAGCCCACTGACGTTCTACCTTGCCGACAAAGTTGCGAACCGCTTCGGCAACTTCTTCAGGTTGCTCAATAACCAGAGCATATCCCGCATGATGGATGGTTTTATATTCCGCACCTGTGATGCCTTTGGCCAGACGACGATAGGATTCCAAACTTGCCGGAGCATCCTCATCACCGGCCAGAATCAAAGTGGCACAACGAACTTTCGAAAGATCTTTTGTGACATCTTTGCGATGGAAGATCTGCGTGGCCGCATCAATTTCTTCGGGTTTCAAGCGACTGACGTGACTGATCCATTTTTCCCGACGACTGACCTGCACAGGATCCTTCGTGCCTTTGAATGTGGAACCAAACCACATTTCAGAAAAATCCTTCACGTTGGCTTTCATGCCTTCTTTCTTCGCTTTAGCGACAAAGCCGTCCATCTGCTTGATGGTTTCAGCGCTGTCGGCCTCAGCGGTGGCTCCCATCAAAGTACAGCTTTTCAATAGATCAGAGCGATGAACAGCAAGCTGCAATCCAACAAAGGCTCCAAGACAGTTACCTACAAAGTGACAGGGTCCTACATTCAGCTGCTCAATAAAGGCAGCCACATCTTTGGCGCTGTTTTCCAGATTATTCATGGAAGGTCCAACACTTCTACCCAAACCCCGGTGGTCGTAGCAAATGACTCGATAGTCATCCTCCAGGATTCGGATCAGGGGTTCAAAGACGGTGGTGTCTGTATATAACAGAGGACTCAGCACGATGCAGGGGGCATTCTTGGGCCCATGGTCTTCATAATAGTACTCATGACCGTTGACTCTTAAGGTTGCCATAAGACCCCCTTTCGGCTTCCAGCCTGAGACTACTCCCTCTATGGGCCACCACAAGACCCCCTAGACGAAAACAGTCCTTGACCAAGCGCTTCAAATTCACTAAAACCTTCTGTTCCCTGCCCCTTTTTTCCCATGGCAGAACCGAGGAGTTTCTATGAAAATCAAACTAACTGAGGTGCCTGAAGAGGGCCGATCCTACGTCTGGACTACAAAATCAGGCGAAGCCAATGCGGTTCTGGCTGACATCGTGGGTAAAAATCCTTACGAAGCTGAGTTTTTTATTAAACCGCTCAACTCCAAGGATTACGAGCTGACGGGCCGTATTACCACCAAGTCTCCGGAAGTCTGCTCTCGCTGCGGCAATGACATTGATTTCCCAGTAAGTGAGAAATTCCACGAGATCCTGATCCCTAAACAAGGTCAACCTCGCAACGGGAAGTATTCCAAGGTCAATCACGTCAGCGATCTGCCTGAAGGCGGACCTGAGGTTTCTGAGTACGAAAACATGGTATTTGATATGGGCGAGTACTTGCATGAAGTGGTAGCTCTTGCTGCGCCTTTTAATCCAGCATGTCCAGAAACAGTAGATGGAAAACCCTCAGATTGCAGAATTCCTGAGGAAGGTCAGCTCTTTAGCTACGACGAAGAATTGCCCGTCGAAAAGCCACAGAGCCCTTTTGCGGCCTTAAAGAACTTAAAACTTAATTAAATTGTTGATTTTTATCATTCTTTGGTTAAATTAACGTGCTTCAATTAGAACTGATTCAATAAGAGGTTTGAAATGCCAACTCCTAAGAAAAAAACATCCCGCTCTAAGCGTGACATGCGCCGCTCTCACGATGGTCTTACTTCTCCAGCAGTAGCTGTTGAAAAAAAGACTGGTGAGCTAGTTCGTCCTCACCGCGCATCCAAAGGTGCTGATGGCGCTTTGTACTACAAAGGCAAACAAATCAGCGCTGCGAAGTAATTCGCGCTATAACAGAATAGGTTGACTCCATGGCAGGAATGTATCGATCTCGAGTTTCAGGGATAGGCTCCTATCTACCAGAAAAGATCCTTTCAAATACGGATCTGGAAAAGATGGTAGAAACAAACGATCAGTGGATCGTTGAAAGAACCGGGATCGAGCGCCGCCATATAGCCTCTGAAGATCAGGCCACTTCTGATCTTTGTGTCATTGCCGCTCAGCGTGCTCTGGAAGATGCCAATCTTAAAGTCGAAGATATTGATATGATTTTGGTGGGCACCGTCACTGGTGACCATCAAATGCCGTCAACCGCATGTTTTGTTCAGGCTAAACTCGGGGCGAAAAATATCATGGCAGTGGATTTGAACGCCGCTTGCTCCGGCTTCCTTTACGGCGTCAGTATCGCTGATCAATTCATCCGCACAGGAATGTACAAGAACATTCTCGTCATCGGCGCTGAAGTCCTTTCCCGCTACATGAACTATAAAGACCGCGAAACCTGCATTCTTTTCGGAGATGGAGCCGGAGCGTGGGTTCTTTCTCGTGCAGCTGAAGGCGAAAAGAATGTCATCGAGAGCACTCACCTGCATGCAGATGGCAATCTGGCGGATCTTTTGATCCTTCCTGCGGGCGGAAGCAAAATCCCTCAATCTCACGAAGCTATCGACAAAGGCCTTCACTTTATGACCATGAAAGGCCGCGAAATCTTTAAGAACGCGGTTCGCACGATGGCCATGTGCTGCCAGGAAGCTCTGGAGCACAATAAGGTAAGTCCAGATCAAGTTGACTGGATTATTCCTCACCAAGCCAACAAGCGCATTATCGAGGCTGTGGCTGATCAATTCAAATTCCCAATGGAACGCGTGATTGTTTATCTTCAGGAAACTGGAAACACATCTGCCGCATCCATCCCTCTTGCATTTGACTGGGCCGTGAAAAACGGAAAAGTCCAAAGAGGCCAGACGATTCTGCTGACCGCATTCGGCGCAGGTCTCACATCCGGCAGTATTCTTTTGAGGTACTAAGACATGTTTACATTTGTATTCCCAGGACAAGGCAGCCAGCAACCTGGCATGGGCCGTTTTTTGTTTGAAAACTTCAAGATCGCTCAGGAAACCTTCGAAGAAGGCTCTGAGGCTCTTAAAATCGATATGAAAAAACTGTGCTTTGAAGGCTCTGAAGCCGACCTGGCACTGACTGAAAACACTCAACCTGCTTTGCTTTTGGTCTCCACCGCGACTCAAAGAGTTCTGACCAAAGATTTCGGCATCAAGGCTGTTGCCGGCGCAGGTCACTCTATCGGCGAATATGCGGCCTTGGTGGCAGCGGGCGTGACTCGTTTTGACGAGTCCATGCGCGCGGTGAAAACTCGCGGCCAGGCCATGCAATCTGCGGTTCCTGTGGGTAAAGGCGGGATGGTCGCTGTTCTGGGGCTTGAGCCGGATCAAATTGAAACTCTTTGCAGTTACGTTGTGAAAAACTCCGGAGCAGGTCCGTTGTCTGCAGCGAACTTCAACTCCCCTGGGCAAATTGTTATTTCCGGCTCACAGGCTGCGATCAACTGGCTCAAAGACAACTTCAAGCCGGAAGTGATTTTCGCCGAAGCTCCAAAAAGAGCCAAGTTGATTCCTCTCTCTGTTTCAGCACCTTTCCATTGTGAAATGATGAAACCTGCCGAAGACAAGATGAGAGAAGTTCTGACCGCGATGGAATTTAAAACCGCCTTGTTCCCGATCATTCAAAACTTCCACGCCAAAGCCGAAGTCGAAGGACCTGCACTTCGTGAAAATCTGATTCGTCAGGTTTCCGCACCGGTGCGCTGGACTCAAAGCATGGAAGTTCTTAAAGGCATGGGTCACTCTCAAATCATCGAGTGCGGCGCTGGCAAAGTACTTCAGGGCTTGCTGAAAAAGATCGACGCGGATTTCTTCAAAGTGATGACCACAACTTCCATGGAAGATGTGAAAATTATTGAAGATTCCCTGAAAGCTACGAGTCATTAAATTTTCTTGAGATTTACTCTGAGTTCGGCCAAAGTGTGCTCTGAAAACAACACAGGTTACTGCTTAAAAGGATTTTGCACATGAGCGGAAAATCGCTTCAAGGAAAGAAAATTGTTGTCACTGGCGGCAGCCGCGGAATCGGCGCTGCTATTGTAAAACTTCTTGCGGAAGAAGGCGCACAAGTGGCCTTCACTTATTCCTCCCGCGAAGAATCAGCACAACAAGTTGCTCACACCCTTCCCGGTGAAGGTCACTTCTATATCAAAATGGATATTGCCAACGAAGAGTCTGTAAACTCGGCGGTGGATCATATCCTTGAAAAATGGGCGGACGTGGATGGCGTTGTGAACAATGCCGGCATCACGAAAGACCAACTTTTGCTGCGCATGAAGTCCGAAGACTTCGACTCTGTTATCAATACGAACCTTCGCGGAACGTTCCTGGTAACCAAAGCTTTCACCAAACCTATGATGAAAGCACGCAAAGGCTCCATCGTTAATATCACTTCCATCATCGGTGAAACTGGCAATGCAGGGCAGGCCAACTATGCCGCTTCCAAAGCAGGTACTATTGCTTTCGCGAAGTCTGTGGCATTGGAACTGGCGTCCCGCAACGTGCGCGTGAACAACGTGGCACCTGGCTTCATCGGTACAGAAATGACGGAAGTTCTTTCTGAAGACGTGAAAACAAAAATGATGGAAAGGATTCCTCTGGCAAAAATCGGCGAAGGCAACGACGTTGCTCAGGCCGTTCGTTTCTTGCTCAGCGACGAATCCAAATATATCACCGGTCACACATTGGATGTGAACGGTGGTATGCATATGAACTAAATTCGCGAGATCACTCGCGAATAAAATCATCTCGCCTACGAGCGACATGATAGAGCTAATGCACTAGACTAGACTTGTAATATAAGTAATATTGAACGCATATTAGGAGGACAAATGGCTATTCATCCAAAGGTTAAAGACATCATCGTTGAACAATTAGGCGTAGATCCAGATAAAGTTAAGCCTGAAGCTTCTTTCATCGACGATCTTGGCGCTGACAGCCTTGATATCGTTGAACTTGTGATGGCAATGGAAGAAGAATTCGATCTTGAAATTCCAGACGAAGACGCTGAAAAGCTTAAGACTGTTCAAGACGTAGCTTCTTACCTTGAGAAAAAAGGAAAAGCTTAATTTATTATGAACTCCCGATTTGAACGTCCATCAAAACCACAAAGAAGAGTTGTCGTCACCGGAGTGGGCGCAGTCACTCCCCTTGGTAATACCATTGAGGAGAGCTGGTCAGCCGCGAAACGTGGACAATCTGGCATCGCCAAGATCACCAAGTTCGACACGACAGGCTTTGATGTGACTTTTGCCGGCGAAGTAAAAGGTTTCAATGCAGACCAATACATCGAGAAAAAAGAGCAAAAGAAGATGGACGAGTTCATTCACTACTCGATCGCAGCTTCCAAAATGGCCGTGGAAATGGCCAAGCTGGAACTGACCGAAGACGTGAAAAATCAAACGGGAGTGATTATTGGTGTCGGTATCGGTGGTCTTTCGAACATCGAAGAAACCGCCATCAAAATGAAGGAAAGAGGTCCGGGCCGTATCAGTCCGTTCTTCATCCCTTCTGTGATCACGAACCTGGCCGCGGGTCAGGTGACGATCGCAATGGGCCTGAAAGGTCCTAACTACTCTGTGACTTCTGCCTGCGCTTCAGGTGTTCACTCTATCGGGGATGCTGTTCGTTATATTCGTGACGGCGTGACTGATGTGATGCTTGCGGGCGGAGCAGAGAGCACAATCTGTGGTCTGGCTGTCGGGGGCTTTGCCTCCATGAGAGCTCTTTCCACTCGCAACGACGCTCCTGAAAAAGCCAGCCGTCCTTGGGATAAAGACCGCGACGGATTTGTCCTGGCTGAAGGTGCCGCGGTGCTTTGCCTGGAATCCCTGGAGCACGCACTTAAACGTGGTGCCAATATTCTTTGTGAAATCACAGGCTACGGAGTTTCCTCCGATGCTTACCACATGACCTCCCCGGCTCCGGAAGGTGCGGGCGGTTATGCGGCGATGTCCATGGCATTGAAAGACTCTGGCCTGAAAGCTGAAGAAATCAGCTACATCAACGCTCACGGCACAAGCACACCTGTGGGTGATGGCCTTGAGACTGCCGCGATCAAACGCCTTCTAGGCGATCATGCGAAAAAGGTCTGGGTTTCCAGCACCAAGTCCATGATGGGTCACGCGTTGGGTGCTGCTGGCGCTATTGAATCTGCCTTCTGTGTGATGGCAATTCGTGATCAGGTGGCTCCGCCAACGATCAACTTGGAAAACCCAAGTGAAGACTGTGATTTGGATTATGTTCCTCACGAAGCACGTAAGGGCACAATCAATCACGTCATCAACAACAGCTTTGGTTTCGGTGGAACCAATGCTTCCATGATCTTCTCGAAGTACGAAGGATAAAACATGCTTGTCTATGTTGGCTGTGATCACGCCGGGTTGGATTTAAAACTTAAAGTGATGGCAGCTCTTCCGGACATTCAATGGAAAGATGTCGGTACTCACAGTGCTGACTCTGTCGACTACCCGGATTATGCCGATCAGGTCAGTCGTGAGATTGTTAAAGTAGATCTTGAAAACAAGAAGAACAACATCGTGGATTCCAAACAAGGTCCAGCCCTGGGGCTTCTGATCTGTGGCTCAGGTCAAGGAATGGCTATTCGTGCGAATAAGTATTCCCACATTCGCGCCGCTTTATGCTGGAATGACGATATTGCCCGACTCTCAAGGGAACATAATAACGCCAACATTCTTTGTTTGAGTGCCCGCTTCTCCTCACCCGACGATGCGGTGAAGATGATCAAAACATTCCTTTCCACTTCCTTTGCAGGGGGACGTCACCAACAGCGTGTGGACAAGCTTGCAACCGACACTGGTTGTTGAGACTTTTAAAATTCATCTATTCGAGTCATAATTTTAGAGATTGATTTACCCTTCTTTCAGTTCTTGAAGGATATCCGTTACGTGAGCCTATGAGCTCAAGGAGTCTTTATGCATTCTACATCTCTGTCTTTGGCCCAAGTCGATCCGGAAGTTTTGGCCGCAATCAACAAAGAATCTGAACGCCAGCAATTTGGTTTGGAAATGATTGCTTCTGAAAACTACACCTCCAAGGCCGTGATGGAAGCTCAAGGCTCTATCCTCACAAACAAATATGCCGAAGGTTATCCGGGAAAACGCTATTATGGCGGTTGCGTGAATGTAGATACGGTTGAATCTCTGGCAATCGAAAGAGCCAAAAAGCTTTTCGGTGTTCAGTATGCCAACGTTCAGCCCCACTCCGGATCTCAAGCCAACATGGGTGTCTATCTGGCGGCTTGTAAATCCGGCGACACCATCCTGGGTATGGATCTTTCTCACGGTGGACACTTGACCCACGGATCTCCGGTAAACTTCAGCGGTATGTTATTCAAAGCCGCTTCTTACAAACTGGACTCTGAAACCGGCCGTATCAATTACGACACTATTCGCGCAACTGCCAAAGAGGTTCAACCAAAGCTGATCATCGCAGGGTACAGCGCTTACCCGCGCACTTTGGACTTTGCTAAGTTTAAGGAAATCGCCGACGAAGTGGGCGCACAATTGCTGGTGGACATGGCGCACTTCGCAGGTCTGGTGGCAACAGGTCATCACCCGTCTCCGGTTCCTTACGCGGATTATATCACCACCACAACACACAAAACTTTGCGTGGACCTCGCGGCGGTATGATTCTGACGAACTCAGAAGAAAAAGCTAAAATTATGAACTCCCGTATTTTCCCAGGCATCCAAGGGGGCCCTTTGGAGCACGTGATTGCCGGTAAAGCCGTGGCCTTTGGCGAAGCTTTGAAACCGGAATTCAAAAAGTATTCTGAGCAGGTTATCACAAATGCTCAAGTCCTAGCTGAGGCTTTGCTCTCTGAAGGATTCCAATTGGTCACTGGTGGAACAGACAATCACCTGATCTTGATTGACCTGAGTGATCGTGAAATCACCGGCAAAATTGCCGAGAACTCTTTGGATGAAGCTGGTATTACAGTGAATAAAAACACAGTGCCAAACGAAAAGAGATCTCCGTTTGTCACAAGTGGTGTTCGTATTGGAACTCCGGCTTTGACTACAAGAGGCATGGGCACTGCTGAAATGAAGCAAATTGCGAAGTGGATTTCTCAAGTGTTGAATAACGCTGACAATGTCGACATGAAAAATCGCATCCACGAAGAAGTAAAACAACTATGTAAGCACTTCCCAATCTACTAAATATCCTCGAGGTACGGACTTACTTATGGTTGTGCATGTGCGCTACCATAAGTAAGTCCGTACCTTTACCATCGTCGCTTACAAAAATGGCATCCTGTCGAAAAAGCACGGCTTTTCTGTGCGCCAAAACTAGTCATTGGTCAAAAAAATCTTTGGATCCAAGGGCTTATCAAGTATAATCAAAGCATGACACCAGGATGGAAGCAGCTAGTTAAATATGCAGGATGCATGGTTACGGTGGGAGCATTAGGCTCTTGCTCGACCTTTCACACACCCCTATCACGCGAGTACTTTGCTCCAAACAGCAAACATCCCCGCGGCACCGCCTCTGACCACAACCCCATGATCGAACAACAGTCCCTGACTTTCGATTGGCCGGTGGATCGCGCACGCATGACCCGTGGATTCTTACCCAATAAACGCCGCCCCCATTTGGGCATCGACTTGGCCGCCCCCAAAGGCACACCTATTTTGGCTGCTCAAGCAGGCACTGTGATCTATGCAGGCCGTGAGTTCCGTGGGTACGGAAAGATGGTTCTAGTCGAGTCTGGCAACGGATGGGCAACGCTTTATGCCCACTTTGATAAAATCCTGGTGGCCGAAGGGCAAAAGGTCCGCCAAGGAGAAGTCGTTGGAGCCATGGGCCGCACAGGACGCGCCACTGGGGTGCATTTGCACTTCGAAATTCGCAAAGACCGCGGACCTATCGATCCACTTCCTCTGCTGCCACAAGCCGCCACCGCAAAACTTTAAAAACAGCTTTAATAAGAACTTACAAAGGCCGCCGCAAAGCGGTCTTTTTTTTGCGTTCTGGGAAATAAAAAAGGCAGCCAATTGGCTGCCTTTTTCTTCGTTCGTAATTTCTAACCAATAATTAGAATACGTTCAAAGTCGTAGAAAGACCTACGTTTGTCAATTCTGGCTTCAGGTTCTCTGGAGCAAATTGCATGTTTGGATACAAGTAGATGTCACGAGTAACCGCGATACCCAAACCAAGAGACTGAGTGTACATGCTAGTTTCGAAAGTACCAGCATCATCAGATCTCATGTGGCTGTAAGTGAAAGGACGGAATACTGTACGGAAAGAGAATGTGTCGTTGAACGCATACTCTACGAACGGATAGAAACCGATACCGTAGTCAGAACGTCTGTCATCGTTACCGATAACGTCGAAGTTTTGAGCAGAGTCGCTGTACATGCTGTAGTAAGCAGATGTAGAGAAACCTGGCTGCCAGTTAGAACCCGCGATATCGAAGATAACAACGTGGCTCAAGCTCAAGTCACCAACGGATTTGATCACGTCAGTGTAGAATTCTTTAGTTGTGTGGCTGTAGCCAACAGAGAAAGAGTTCTGAGTGCCACCGATACGTTGAGTGTTACCCCAAGTGATAGATGGAGTGGAGATATCAGAAGCACCACCGTCTTTAGCCATTTTCAACATGTCTTCGCCACGGCTCTGGAATGGAGTCAGGATAGACACGCCAGTAGACAAGCTAACACGGTTGTTTGGGTTTACACGGTAAGAAACACCGATCTCACCAGAGATGTTGGATCTGCCGTCAAGAGCTGCTTCACCAGAATAGTTCGGGCGAACTGCGCCGAATGGCTCTACCAAGTTACCACCATTCAAAGTCAGGTCAGCACTCATAGACCATTTGGATTTGGAACCAGATTCAGCGCGCATTTTCGCGTTCGTGATCTCTTGATCCAAGTCTTTTACTTGTTCATCTTTAGCCTGAACATCAGACACTTTTACTGTGCTTGTGTTTGAGCTTTGCTCTTCTGCTTGAGCAACAGAAGTCATGGAAGCTGCCAAAATCAGTGACATCAAAATTTGTGTTTTCACTGTTTTTATCCCTTTCGATAATGGTTAATTATGTTTCTTAATTTATTTCCGTCTTTACGACTTAAAATCTTCTTCAACTAATTCGGTCCCCGGAATATCCCTGGTGCCGAAAAGGGCCAAAATGGTCCCAAATTGGAGCCACGTAGCCTTTAAAGCAAGTAAGGTGCCACGACTTTGGTCATGCGGCAATAGCAATTCTTGACGGATATCTAAAAAAACTGTCTACAAGACCCCATCTAATTCGATCTGAGGCCAAATAAGTCAATTTCGAGTGGTGTCACCGTGTTTCATTAAATTTTCATCTTGTTCTAATGACATGGCGCCCTGAAGTTTCTGCAGGGGCAAACTGCCCCTGCAAACCTACAAGTTGCCGAAAACACCTCGTATTTAAATACTTATATGAGGAGGTTTTTATGGCCGAACCTGCGGAACTCGATCGCGAAAGAGCCTTCCTTCACGAAATCGGAGTTTCGTTAAACGGAGCTCTCTTTATAATTGATCGATTAATTGAAGAAATTAAAGAAGAGGAAGGTCGACTGGAAACAGACTCCGAAGTGGAGCGGCTTTTTAACAATCTCGCAACTGCTTTGGTGAAGATCGACTATCAGGTCAAAGCCAGACACGGTCTGCTTTCCGAACTTTTGAACGAACAGATCCAGAAAGAAAAAAGGAAGAGATCCATGGGGAACTCTTCCTCTCGTGTTCCATAGTTTATTTCAAACAAAGTGATTACTGAATAACGCCCGACCCGCTGTTGGCCCCGTATTGATTCAGATATCCCACGATGCCACGCGTGTCTTGAATGTCTGAACCCATGAATGGAAGTTCTTGTCCTGGGGACAGCCATTGATAAAGGTCTGTGTGGGCTGCATTGGTACGCTCGAAGTAAATACGAATGCCCTCTTGAATCACCAGTCGGCCATTGCTGTAAACTTTCATTGAAGCATAATAAGGATTGCAGCTGGAATCACCGCACATGGCTTCATAGCTGACATTGTATCCGTTCACCGTGACGCTTCCACTGACTGTCTCAGTGTCATAGTGATGACTCTTCACCGGGAACTCTGTATTGTTAATCAGGATTGTTGCCATCACCACGCGCGGACCTGGCTGACCTTCCGGAGTCCAATAACGTTTTACACCCACGATGTCTGCTTCAAGTCCTTGTTCGGCGGCTTGCTCTGCCGCCTGCTGGGTTTTCACTCCGTCAACCACCGTAGCGCCCATACGATTCTTTGCATAGCGAGCTGCAAATTCAGAATCTTTCTTTGCACACGCTGTCAGCGCCAAAGATCCCATCAACAAAAGGGAAAGAAAGATATTAGTTTTTTGCATAGTCAGCTCCTTGCTTAACTTTGAAAAATGCAAAAAACTGACCAATCCCTCACGCCTGCAAAGCATTGTTTCTTCTGGCGAATCTCATCCTGAAACGTGTCTCACATCAAAACACAATCATCATTGGAACATTTTTAGCCTGACTTTGCGCACTTACTAGACAAATAAAAAAGGCACCCTCGTGGTGAGGATGCCTTCGTATTTTCATCTGAACAGTCAGACTTATTTTTTAGCTACAAGCTTCAAAGTAAGTTCGAATTCGTCGTTGATGATTTTGTCACCAGCAAGTTCTTTGAAGAAGTTGCCAGAGCCATATTTCAAGCCCCATTTAGTACGGTCGATTTTTACAACCGCTTCACCAGTTGCAACACCTTTCTCAACAGTCACTTTTGCAGGGAACTCAATAGGATGAGTCGCGCCGATCATTGTGAACTCACCTTTAACCAAAACTTCACCCTTGGTTTTAGATGGAGCTACAGAAGTGATTTTGAAAGTGGATGTTGGGAATTTACCTGCATTGAAGAAATCTTCAGTGGACAAGTGACCAACAAGTTTCTTGTTGTAGCCAGCATCTTTCACATCTGCATTTGTGATCGTTGTCATATCAACAACTACGTTACCCGCAGTCAGCTGACCTTTCTCAACAGTCACAGCGCCTTCTTTAACAGAGATGCCACCATTGTGTGCATCGCCCATTTTCTTTGTACCCTTCCAAGCTACAGAGCTTGCCTTGGTATCAATTTTATAAACATCAGCTGCTTGTACTTGAACAGCTGCCACCATAATCAACGCAACAAAAACAGTTTTAAACATTGCACTTTTCTCCTTCGCAATTCCCGTTGTTTAACATCACTGTCAACCATCAAGACTTTCCCGCAAAATGTAACAGAGATCAACACAGAAAAGAATATTAACACCAAGATCTGGAACACCGGACCAAGGGCAAATAAAGTTGAAAACAAAATGAAAAAACAATGAGCCTTGAGGCTATTTAGATGCGCTAGGTGTAAGCTCTGCGCAAATAAGAAGGGAGTCGCTCGGACTCCCTTTTACGAGGCAGGTTTCCCTTCAATGGGATCAGTAACCGAAAAAGATTACTGTGACCTCGTTCATGCTCAGTATCTCTCTTCTGTATTTTCCTTCAAGTCCAGAAAAAGTCTTATAATCGCCCCCCTTTCATTCTATCCTACGAAAAAGAGGAATTATCTCATGTCATCTCTGGGGCTGGTTCTTTCTGGTGGTGGAGCACGAGGCGCCTTTCAAGTGGGGGTCTTAAACGCTATTGCGGATATCTGCCGACAAGAAGGCATCGTCAACCCTTTTCAGCTCTATACAGGCATCAGCGCTGGCGCCATCAATACGGCCTTTCTGACAACCGCCAGTTATGATCAGTTTGATGAAGGCACCCGCCGCCTGACAGAACTGTGGCGTCAGATATCCTCTGAACAGGTTTTCATCACCGATCCACTTTCACTTTCTAAAGGCGGCCTGCATTGGCTGCTGGCTCTGTCACTGGGAGGCCTTAAGAACTCCTCCCCGCATCGCTCCCTTTTAGAAACAACTCCGCTGCGCAAACTTATCGCTGAGAACTGTAACTTTGAGAATATTCAAAAAAACATCGACAAGAAAAAATTTCGGGCCGTCTCTGTCACCGCCTTGGACTATTTCACCACCTCCACCGTCAGCTTCGTGCAGGGGGAGGAAAATATGCCGCTGTGGAGGCGCATTCGTAAAGTTGGAATCAAGAGCCCGCTCTCCACGGAACACATTCTGGCCTCAGCTGCCATTCCTCTTTTATTCCCGCCAGTCACGGTCGATGGTCGCTTCTTTGGTGATGGCTGCATTCGGAATCATTCCCCGTGTGCTCCGGCGATTTACCTGGGAGCTACCAAGTTATTGGCAATTGGTGTGCGCAAAAGACAGGACGTCTGTTACGCCTCTCAAAAGGTTAACACCACCGAACCACCATCGGTGGCCCGAGTTCTCAGTGTTATGCTTAATGCGGTGATGATGGATGGTTTGGAAGTGGATATTGAACGCCTGGATCGCATCAACTCCAATCTGTCCAAACTGACAGAAAAAGAACTGGGACTCATCTCGGTGCGGAAAATTGAGCACCTGTGGATTTCGCCTTCCCGTGATCTTTCAGAAATCGCCTCGGACAAAACCCAATCCCTGCCTCCGATGATTCGTTATCTTTTGCGTGGTTTGGGAACTCTTCATGAAGCCAGCGAGATTGCCAGCTTCCTGCTGTTTGAGAAATCCTATTCAGAACGACTTTTGGAAATCGGGTATGAAGATGGCATGCGGGAAAAAGAGCAGATTCTTCGTCTGCTCTTGGAGCCCTAAATTTCGACCTGAATTCCCACTTCGATCACCTGATTCGGCGGAATACGGAAGAAGGCCGTTGGCCTTTGGGCATTCTTGGACATAATCGCAAACAGGCGTTCACGCCAATGAGCCATACCGCCCTCGCCCGGACGATTTGGACCTTTTTCTGCAATGATGGTTTCACGCCCCAGAACAAAGGTGGTTTCATTGACATTGAAGTTGATATCGCGCTGACGGCAAGCTTCCAAAATGTGCTTCATCTTCGGAATTTCCATAAATCCATAGTTCGCAATGATGCGATAGATATTGGGAATCACCTCTTGAATGGAAATGCGATCACGCTTGGAAACAAACGGAACTTCTTTTGTCTGAATAGTCAAAATCGCCACACGCTGATGCAAAACCTTATTGTGCTTCAGATTGTGCAACAGTGGCGCAGGCACCCCCCATGGGTCCCCTGCCATGTAAATGGCCGTGCCCGGCGCGCGCAAAGGCGGCTCTCGCAGAAGCTTCTGACAGAAGTCCTCAATCGGCATCGAACGCTCTTTCAAACGACGGAACAGAATCTGACGCCCCTTTTGCCAAGTCGTCATCAACAGATAAATCACAGCACCAATGACCAACGGCACCCAGCCTCCATGTGGAATCTTATGCAGATTCGCACCAAAGAACGCCAAGTCCATCACCAGGAAAGATCCAAAGATGGCCGAGGCCTTCAAAAGACTCCATTTCCATTTTTGACGAGCCACCTCAAATGCCAGAATGGTTGTGATCGTCGTCGCCCCAGTTACGGCAATACCGTAGGCCGCAGCCAGATTGCTGGATGTTTTAAACGTCAGCACCAGCCAGATCACGCCAATGAACAAAGACCAGTTCACGATCGGGATATAGATCTGTCCAATTTCCTGACTGGATGTATGGATGATATTCACACGCGGACAGAACCCCAGCTGAATCGCCTGACGAGTGATTGAAAACACACCGGTGATCAGGGCTTGGGATGCAATCACTGTGGCCATGGTCGAAAGGATCACCATCGGCAACAGCGCCCACTTGGGTGCTAGCATATAGAATGGATTGGAAACGGCCTCTGGATTATTCAGCAGCAAAGCACCCTGACCAAAATAGTTCAGAACCAAAGCGGGTAACGCCACGAAGAACCACGCCAGACGAATGGGTCTTTTTCCAAAGTGCCCCATATCCGCATACAAGGCTTCGCCCCCGGTCACGACCAGGAAAACGGACCCCAACACCAGGAATCCGGCGACGCCGTTATTGATCATGAACTCAATACCATGATGAGGAAGCAGCGCTTCGAAGATGTGCAGATTTTCCGCCATTCCACGAATACCCAAAAGCCCCAGCACGGTAAACCAAACCAGCAGAATTGGGCCGAAGATGACTCCAATGCGACCCGTTCCATATTTCTGCATAAGGAAAAGAGCATTCATCACAAAGACTGTCAGAGGAATAATATAAGGGCTGAACTGTGGTGCCACCAAAGTCAGACCTTCCATCGCAGACAGAACCGAAATGGCCGGAGTGATCATTCCATCACCATAAAGCAAAGCCGCACCGAACAGACCGATGATCGTCATCACCCAGCGCCGACGCGAAATATCTTTAGCATGCTGACTGCGCACCGCCAGAGCCATCAAAGACAGGATTCCACCTTCACCTTTGTTGTCTGCTCTCATAACGAAAGCCATGTATTTGATACAGATCGCAAGAACCAGCGTCCAGAAAATCAAAGACAGAATACCGATGACATTTTCAGGAGTCGGCGCAAGACCGTATTCTCCAAAACATTCTCTCATGGCATAAAGTGGACTTGTTCCAATGTCTCCAAAGACCACCCCGAGGGCACCCAAAGAGAGCATTAAGATATTGGCATTTTTATTTTGATGACCTGAATTTTCCACAAGCACTTAGTCTAGATAAGAAGACCCCACTTGTCAGCACCCCCAATGAAAAAATGACGCAGGGACGCTGTATTACAGGAACTTCAGTTGCCTTTAAATTAAGCTCTTTGCCATCATTAAAGGATGATACGGAATACACTTCTTCGATCGAAATGGTTTCTGGCAGCCCTCTTAATCCTAGGATTGGTCTATTTTGAGGGCCGCATTCAGGACCGCTTGGTGACTAGCCGCCGACCTACGTCGAC
Organism: Bdellovibrio bacteriovorus; assembly: GCF_041888015.1. Lineage (GTDB taxonomy): Bacteria > Bdellovibrionota > Bdellovibrionia > Bdellovibrionales > Bdellovibrionaceae > Bdellovibrio. The sequence continues at coordinate 1,824,729 of NZ_CP168968.1, read as the reverse complement.
TTCTTTTTCTCAATAAACGAATTTGCATCCAGCCCGTAAGCTTTCAAGGCTTGAGCAAACTTCTGGAACCCTTGAGCCTGCTTCACCAGCAAGGACTTCATCAATTCATCCGTAAGCTGTCCTTCAGCATTAATAATCTTAAAGACATTCATCATGAAAACGCGCTCTGGGAAGATAAAGGCATTGCGGTACCCAAATACACCCTGCAGATGCTCCACCGGGCGAAGGGCCCCAAACATAGCGCCCAACCCAACGAAGCACACAGGACGATATTCAAAGGACTCTGGGAACTTCAAGTGATCGATGAAGTACTTCAAAATGCCCGGCATAGAGCCATTGTACTCAGGACACACGACAATCAACCCCTCAGCGGCCAGAACTTTTTCCAGATAGGGTTTCAACGCCTCTGTCGGCTTTCCGTACTGAACATCGTCATGCAGATGCTGCTTGATTTCACGCAGATCCATGATCTCTACATCTTCATTCAGGTCCTTATAGATAGCCTGGATGATTTTGGATACTTTCAGCGTGTTTGAATCCGGGCGATCAGTGCCGGCGATGATATATTTCATGAGTAATTCTCCTAGACAAAGTCATATACCTTTCGCTGTAATAAAACAACGCAAGCCGAGGAGCATCACCGTGAATCCAAAAAACTGGTTTATTCTTAGCGAAGGACAGGTCACCGGTCCCTTTGATCATGAAGAGATCGAATCCCGCCTGACCAACACGCAAGAAGCCCAGATTTGGGGGCGCGGCCAATCTGAATGGATGACCCCGCTAAAATGGCGCCAGTCCCTGAAAGATCAGCACCAGATCGCCGTGGCTCAGAATGAACCTCCCGGCCTTTGGCAACTCCGCGTGGAAGGCAAAGAACAGCCTGCCATGAAGTATTCGGATCTGATTACTTACTTAAAAAAACTCCGTGACTACTCCGCCGTGGATATCTGCACCGACAATTCCAAGGTCTGGAAGGAAATCTACTCCGTCCCACGAATTGTTGATGATCTGGGGATCAGCCGTCGTTCGCACCCGCGTGTTCCCATGGTCGGCACGCTGGCTTGTGAAAGCCCCAAAGGCGAATTCAGTTGCCGGGTCATTTCAATCAGCGAAGGGGGTCTGGGAGTGAATGATGCCCAGAATCTGCAAATCGGAGAACGCTTTAAAGGAACTCTGACCAGCCCGAATCTTTTTGTGACAATCAACACGACCTGTGAAGTCGTCTATGTCGGTAACGACGGATACGCAGGCTTGCGCTTTGTCGGACTCCCAGAAGAATTCAAAAGCTCTATCATCGAGTACGTTCGCAAATTCGCCACGGTTTAAGCCTTTCTGCAATCTAACATCGGTCCTGATATGGCGATTTTGATGCAACTATGCTGTGCTCTTAAGAATGCCACTTCTTGTGTTTTTTCTTTCTTCATTGATCCTGCTTTCGTCGGCGGTCTCTGCCGGAGCCCGGAAGACCGAATGGAGTCTTCACCTTGACAGTAAGATCGATGCCGTCATTTTTCCGGAATCTTACGGAGAAGACACCAATGACGCCCTTTATCGACTGGAGCTCATTCCTATCTATCGCTGGAAGTATCTGGATTCCATCAGATTCACTTTCAAGCCTGTGTTCATCGCTAATCCCGACAATAAATCCTCTGAAGAGCAAAGCTTCTTTGATCCCGGAGAAACCTTTGTGCGTTATCAGCGTGAAAGCTTTTCCCTGCAAGGGGGATACAATCTCTTTTCCTGGGGAGTGACCGACGGCTACAACCCCCTGGACATCGTCAATCCTCGCCAGTACTTCGATCCTTTGCACAGTCGGAAGCTGGGGCTTTTATCTGTTGTGTATTCGCAAACCCTGGGAAACTGGGACTATGAAATGATTTTTATTCCCCAAAACCAAGGGTCTCTTTTGCCGGGTGATCACAGTCGCTGGATGCCACGAGAAGTCTTCCTGCCCCAGACTGCAGGAAATGACCTGGTGCTACTGCTTCCTGAAAACCTTCGCTATCATTCTCGCTCGCGGAAGAACCTGGGGGATTCTGCTGAAAACAACTATGCCCTTCGTCTGCAACGCCGGGGAGAGGTTATTGATTTTTCTTTCAGTGCCTTTGAGGGAGCCTCAGGCTTTCCTTTGATTGTCCCCGAGGTTAAAGGCGATATCGTGCAGGTTTCCCCGAAGACCATCATCCGGGTTGATCCTGATGTGATCTTAAACAGCTACAATTACCGCATCCGCCAGGCCGGGATCTCATTTGTCAGCAATCAGATGAATTTTCTCTTTAAAGCGGTCGGCAGTTATACAGAGACCTTGGAAGACAATCCAAACCTGCAGAAATGGACCAACGAAAATGTTTTGGGCCTGGAGAAGACATTTACGCTTGGAGACAGCGGAATGCTTATTGCGATTCTGCAGTATTCTTTCCTGAACACAGAAAAAAAGAACGATTCAAATCTTTCCATCTCGGAAATCTTTCGCAGCGCCTATATGGGCGGCGGCCGCTTAAGCTGGAAAGAGGTCTGGAGTGCCAACTTTATGGGGCTTTATGACAGTATTCGCGGAAGCCTCTATCAGGAATACAGTCTCAGCCGACGCTTTCGCGATGCCTGGGTTGTGAGTGCCACCGCGAGCTTTATTCAGGGCTCCAGTGACACTCCTTTGGGTGTGTACAGCAAAAATAATTCCTATGCTCTCTCTCTAAGCCGCTCGTTCTAAGGAGCCATCTGCAAAACCAGATCCGCAGAGTCCGTGGTCAGAAGTTTTTTGACCTGAAGGCTCAACCCTTCTGCCACCGGAACCTTAGGCAGACTCATACTCACGGTCTGCCCCCACAGTCCATCGATAATACGATCCCGAATCGTGGAAGCGGAAAAGCGTTTGGATGGACTGTAGCGGGACACATAAGAGGCGTCATAAGAAGCCGACATCCCCAGAGTGGGGTTTACAAACTTCGCCTGTGCTTTTCCATTGTTTAACTTCACCTCGACCTTCGAAGTAAATGGCAACGAAAAATTCATAAACGGAATATAGCTGCCTGATTTTGGCGCCTGCATTCGCGCATACATCTGGCTCTTCACTTGATACTGCAGACCTTTGCCAGAAATCTCGACATCCTTGTTCGAATACACATCAAAATTAAACTTGGCAGACTTTGAATATTTCATCAGCTCCGGCCAGATAAAGAACTGCACAAAGCGCGAGTTCATCACCGTGGAGAAACCCGGAAGCTGACTTGAGGAAAGTTGATGCAGCCAGGTGTTCGCGCGATACGCTTCAGCCAAAACCACTTTAATAAAGTCTTTTGGCAGCCGCAAAGAAGCCATTTCAGACGCCTGCACATCAGACTCTCCATCCAGCTTCAGAACTGTCCGATCAGCCCCCTCGATGCGAGTGAAGGCGATCTCGAAAATACCTTTGGCACGAAGACCCGCATTTCCCAGATCCGTAAACTCCTGCACTTTCATTGTGACATCAATATCAGGTCGCGCGACCACCAGCTTACGGGGAGCTGAGAAATCAAGTGTCACATTCTGCAGATAATCCTGCACATATTTTTTCAAAAGATCTTTCTGGGGAGTCACGAAGCTGGCCGAGTCATTGGCAATTTTCTCGACCTCTGCACGCAAGATAGCATCGAAGCCTTCCGCTCCGGCACACAAAAATTCGCGACTATATGCCCAACTTCCTGGATTCCAAGCCAGATCCACGGAATTCACAAGGGCACCCGCCTGCGTTCCCGAGACCCGGGGCGTGACCACAACCTTGAAATGACCTTCGTTGTGTTTCAGATTCAGAACAATATCCTTACAGGAAGCCTGAACACGGAAGCGTCCTATAATACCGCCCACATTCTTTTCTATGATGTGATCCACGGACACTTCAGCAATATGCAGTTGCGCTGAGAGATCTTTGGAGGTCAGCTCCAAAGTACTTTCGCTAGACCCCAGTGCGGGTTTTTGAAGCTGGGTTTTCAATTGTAATGAAAGACCCTTGATATCCACCGGAATCTCCTGACTGACAATGCGCTGATCAGGAAATAGCCAATTCGCCTGAAACTTTTTAGTCATGAGGCTTTTCCACTTTTCTTCAATTAAACTTTGTTGAAATTGTCTAGGTAGTTTCAACTCGAACTCTGATTCCACAACCGCTGCAGAAAATGCAGGTACAGATGTTAAGAATGTGAGTAGCGCGACCGATAGTTTTCTTGTCATCATAGAACTTCGTTTCCTCATCTCGACAGTCATCATGTTCTTAAGTTACGGCTACAACTGAAAAATCTAAAGGAACTTTTACCAGCAGAATCGAAAGAAGACAGTTCAATGAAGAATACGAAAATCGCCAAACTTTTTTCCCAATTTTCCGTCAAAACTCTCTGCATTTCCACTCTTCTTTTTGTTTTCCTGGTCACCATCCTTGGTCTATTCGCGCTTCCCCGTTTACAAACGCAGTACAGTTTAAAACAGTTCCTTCCCAAGGATAACCCTCTGCTGGAACGAGATGATCACACCAAACAACTCTTTCAGTTGTCAGACTCACAGCCATTCATCATCACAGCAAAAATAAATGCTGAATCAGAAACCTGGTTTAACAAAGACAAAATCCGCTCTCTGGAGTCTCTGACCGCCCTGCTGGTGAACTATCCCGGAGTCAAGAACACCTTAAGCCTGGCCACCGTCCAAGGAGCCATCAACAGTGACGAGGGATTGAGTGTCGGACCTTTACTGAAAAATCTTCCGGAAGAAAAATGGCAGGAAGAGACTCTTAAAAATCCCCTGATATCTCCGACCTTGATATCCCAGGATGCCAAGACCGCCTCGGTGATCATCAATATCAAACCTCTGCACACACAAGAACTTCTGACTTTGCGCCAGAACCTTGCCGTCACCGCGGCTGCCTCTGTTCCCTTTGCCCATGTGGAAATCGGCGGGACTCCGGCAGTACAGACGGACGTGGGCGTCTTGCTGCAAACCGAACTTCGTAATTTTGTCGTTCTGGGCTTTATCGCATGCTTCCTGGTTCTGACTCTGATTTTCGCCAACTGGTCGCCTTTGATTATTTCCTTCATTGTCATTGTCTGCGCCAACATCGTTGTTCTGGCCGTGATGGCGCTGGCGGGCTATCCGTTTTCTGTTCTTTCCACAACGATTCCTATTTTGACCACCGTGGATGTTGTTTCGTTGATTATCCATACTTTACTAAGATATTCCGAAGAGCAGAAGAATCAGCCGCACCTTTCTCATCAAGAACTCGTCGTCTATACGTTTAAAGTTATACTCGGCCCGAATTTTTTCGCTTCCACCACCACGATGATTGGCTTTTTAAGTTTGCTGGCGACGAAAGTTCCTTTGATTCGCGACTACGGCCTGACCGCCGCCGGAGCCATTGTCATCGGTTGGATCGTGCTGACGCTGACGTTGTTCCCACTACTGTATTTCCTTCCGGGCCCGAAAGCCCGCGACTGGGCCTGGGCCAAAGCGCGTTGGGGGTTGTATCTTTTCCGCAGGTCAGGGATCTGGGCTTTTCTGATTATTTTAGTCAGCTCGGCACTGGCATTTAAAGGCCAAAGCCTGTCGTGGTCCGCACGCCTTTTTGATGATCTTCCACAAAACCATCAGGTTCGCCTGTCCACAGAAACAATTGACCGTGAACTCGGCGGTATGATCCCGCTGGATATCGAAGTCAAAGGCCCCGCAGACACCTGGAATGATCCCGTACTTCTGGCACAACTGGATCAACTTCTGGAAGACATTCGCAAGACTCAAGGAGTCGGCAGCGTTGTCGGCCTGCCGGATCTGGTGGCCGCAGCCAATATCCATCACACACGTTTGCCAGCCAGCAGATCACAGACTGCAGAGATTTTCTTTCTGTATTCCCTTTCAAGCAACAGCCCTTTGAAAAACTTCCTGAATACGGACTCCTCAAACACCCGTATTTCCGTGCGAACTTTCGATCTTCCGTCCAATCAGCTGCAATCACTGGTGCAAACTATTAAAGATAAAGCCACAGCCACCTTCCCGCAAATGCACGTGGAAATCACCGGCATGGGGTCCACGATTCATCACTTGAACAATGATCTGTCCAAACAACTGATCTTTGGCTTCTGGCACTCAATGCTGGCTATCGCCGTGGTTCTGATCCTGGTCTTCCGCTCTGTGCGCTGGGCATTGGTCGCTTGCATCCCGAACCTGGTCCCTCCCGCAGCTTTACTGGGCTTTTTGGCTATCTCAGAAACTCCCATCAAGCCAAGTATTGCCATCATCTTCTCTATCGCTTTGGGACTGGCATTTACTAATACGGTTTATCTGCTGGAACGCCTGCGCGCTTTGCAGAAGAACTCAAAAAGCAAGGAGCTGGAAATTGAAAAAACCTTGTGGCGCGAAGGCAACCCCTGCCTGATTTCAACACTGGTCCTTCTGGCCGGTTTCTCAGTCTTCCTGGCTTCCTATTTTGCAATGAACAGGATCTTTGGTTTCTATATGCTTTTGTCAATGCTCGCTGGACTGGTGGGTGATTTGATTCTTCTTCCAACTATGCTGAAAAGTTGCCCTTGGCTCCTGGCCCCTGTACCGTGGAGGAAGGAGAAAACCATGGCCACAGCCGCAATGATCTTCTTTGCCCTCATGATCACCCTGACTCCGACCCGCACGCAGGCCCAACTTCCCACCGCCGAAAAGGTCGGCGAAGAAATGGGACAACGGCTGCGCTCACGCGATGAGCAGTTTGTAGTGAAAATGAAAATCATCGAAGCGGACGGTTCCAGCAAAGACCGCGAAATGAAGATCTGGCGTTTCAGCCCGCAAAAGAAAGAACACTACCTTCTGGTCCGTATGCAAAAACCCCAGGATCTAAAAGGCACCGCTCTGCTGGCAACTCTGAAGGGTGAACAGGAAGACAAATGGATTTACCTGCCCTCCACCAAACAGACCCGCCGACTGACCGGAGAATCCGGCCAAGGCGGAATTTTGGGATCCGAGCTGAGCACTGAAGACTTTGACTTCAATCGCGATCAAAGTGCGCAAAGCACCGTTAAGAAAGAACTTGATATCAAAGGAAAGAAGTACCTGCTGATTGAATCCGATGTTGCCAAAACTTCCAGCAGCTATTCCAAGATTGTCAGCTATGTTTCCGCAACCGACTTTGTTCCGGTGAAGGTGGAATGTTTCGACAAACAGGGGAAGCTTTTAAAGGTGCTGGATTTTACCGGATACAAAAATGTCGGCGGAACGAAAATGCGTGCCTCTAAAATCAGTATTAAGAATGTTCAGAACAAAAGAGGCACCATCATTATACTCACCCAGGTCAAATTGGACCAGGGACTGACGGCCACCCGCTTTACTCCCAAAGCTCTGGCCGAGGATTAAGTCGGCTTCTTGATATAGTCCTCAAATAAGGTGTCCACTTGCTCGGGCGGAAGCTGAAAGGCAATCGCTCCAAGTTCCTTTAAGTAGATCTCCAGAAGCTGCCTGTCCTGAAGATTTGGAAACTCATGCTTCATGGCCTTTAAAAGCAATGCTTCGGCCTCGTGAATCATTTTGCCGAAACGGGTTCCGGCATTTTTTTCCAGATAATACAGGACAAACAAATAAGGCATGTTCTTGACGTCTTTTAAAATCGCACGCAGGCGATCGCGAATACCGACTGATTTCGTCCGTTCGATATTAAAGACATGGGAAATAACGAACTTGTAGGCCTCTTCCAGGACCACATCCTTTTCCTTACCAAAATAGTAGTAAATCAAGGACCGGGTGACATTGGATTCCCGGGAAATATCCGACAGAGTCCATGCCAGATGTCCCTTGGCGACCTCCATTTTCAGGATCGCATTACAAACCGCGAAATAGATTTCTTCCTTCGATTGAGTTGCCATTTGGTAATTTTGACAAAAAAGACCGAAATCTGTCAATGGAAGGCCTCATATTCGACAGATTAGGCCAAATCCTGTCAACGCCAGAAAGCGACAAGGGCTCTAAACCGAAATAAATTGCCTCCATTCCAAAGAAGGAGTTTTTTTATGTTCGCAGTGAATCATGTTGTTCAGTCTCTGGGCCAAAAGTATCTGAAGACCTACGGTCAAAGAATGACCGTCACGCATCAAGACCTTCTCACTAAGCAAGAGAAGAATTTCGCCAGCCTTAAACGTGGCCTTGCTGGCACCCGCCTTTATAAGGACCTGCGCCTTTCCCACATCCAATCCTATGAAGAGTTCGTAAATCATGTACCTGTATATGGATACGACGAATACGCTCCTTATGTGGACATGATTGCAGCGGGTCACAATGACATCCTTTTCAAAGACAAAGTGGAATACTTCGGCCTGTCCTCCGGGACTTCCGGCAAAGACTCCAAGCGCGTTCCTTATAATGAGCGCATGATTCGCATGTTCGTCAAATCTCAGAAACGCGTTGCGAGTAAACTGAGCACGCTGGAGCCTGAGATCAATTTCCTGAAAGTCGGCCGTTTGACTTTCGGTTCAGATCCTTATCTGTACTCTCAAAACGGCTTTAAATTTGGTTACATTTCCGGGATTCTGAGCACCCGTGTTCCAAAGGCTTTGGCTAAAAACACCTTCCCTTGCCGGGAGGTATTAGCGATTTCCAACTGGGACAAAAAGATTGAAATGCTGGTTTCCGAATCCATCCAGCAGGACATTCAAGTGGTGAGCGGAATCCCAACTTATATTATCAGTATCTTTGAGGCGGTTTTGCAGAAGACCGGTAAAAAGACCATCAACGAAATCTGGCCTAATTTGAAGGTTTTCGTCTATGCCGCGACTCCGATCAAACAATACAAGGAACGTATTGACCGCCTGGTGGGTCACGAACTGAACTATTACGGTTTGTATGCTGCCACCGAGGCTGCCATTGGTCTGCCTTATGAAAAATATCAAAATGGCCGTCAAAGATATTTCCTGAATCCGGATCTGCTTTATTCCTTCACTCCGGTGGAAGGACCTAAAAAGAATTTGGGCCTGCACGAAATTGAAATGGGCATTCCTTATTATATCAACATTGGCACCCCGAACGGCATGATTCATTATTCCATGAAAGACGTGATCAGCTTTGAGCTTCACAATGACGATCTGGTCTTCGAATTCGTGGGCCGTAAAAGCACAGGAATGAATCTGGCAGCGGAAAAAGTCAGCGATGACGAGATCCTGGACTGCTATCTGAATGCTAAAAATGCCACCAATGTGGATCTAAGACACTTCTTCCTGTCGCCACAAATGAAAGATGGAAAAGCCTCCTACCTTTGGACTTTATTCGTCCCGGCAAAAACGGATGTGAATCCAGAAGTTCTTGCTGCGGCTTTGGACAAAGAAATGCAAAAACAGAATGGCGATTATCATGATTGTCGCGAAGTGGGAGTTTTGGGTCCTGCTCAAGTTCATCTGATGAACGCTGATTACCTGCAAAAATATTTCGAAAAAAATCGCAGCCGTGGTCAGTTCAAAATGAAAACCACTTTTGAAACAGCTGAAGAATACCTGAATTTCATGAGCCTTCATTTGGAACAAACTGGGACTGTTCAATGATTCTTTGGATGATCACCGTCGGGTTTCTTTCAGCCTTTGCCCTTGGACCTGCCAGCTTCAGCATCATTCGCAGCCTGGTGTCCCGTCGCCAATGGCCGTGGTCGTCGATTGCAGGCTTTCTGGTGGGCGATCTGACCTACATTGTGCTCGCGATGGCCTTATTGCAAAGCCCGCTGTTTCATGAATCCTGGCTGAAGAATCTGCTGACAGCCCTGACCGCGACAGTTTTGCTGCTGTATTCGGTGAAGGTTCTTTTAAGTAAGCCGAACCCGCAAAACCTGGAAGTTCCAGCCCAGGGGTTCAGCAAAAGTCTGCTGCTGACTTTAAGCAACTTTCATCTGGTTTTGATCTATGCCGGTCTGTTCGTGCAACTGACCGAAGAAAAAAGCGCCGCCCTGTGGATGGGTGTCGGCGTCTATATTCTAACTTTTGTTTTGAGCTTCCTGGGGCTTTTGTGGGGGCTAAAACAGCTTCACGGTCCTTTAAAGAAATTCCTGCGAAAAATTGAAATTGTCGCAGCTTGTGGTTTCTTGGGATTTTCGATTTATCTTTCTCTGGAGATTTTATGAAAAAGATCGCTCTTCTTCTGGCCTTTTTCCTTCCCGCAGGGGCTTTTGCTGATTGCGTATTAAAGAATGAACTCAAAGGTCAAAAACACTTCATCTGTCAGGCTCCGGGAACAAGAAAGTCTGTGCATGTTCTGGATCTGCAGGGTGGCTTTGCTGAAACCGCTTATTATCACGGCTACTTTCTGAGAAAGGAAATTGAATCCGGAGTCCTTAAAGGAGTCCAGGTTCGCACCGAAAGAGCTTTTTCAGAGCTGGATCAATCCAGCCGTGAAAAGATCGAGTTGATCAGAAAGTGTGTGATCAACAACTACCGCTCCAGCGTTTCTGATGAATTTAAAGATGGTTTAAAAAATCTGTACCGTGGCCTTCAGGCCGCCGGCAGCCCCGTGGACTGGAAGCATTTTGAAGAAAGCAATTACATGGTGGAGTTTTCCATCTTTGCTGATTCCATGCAGCGCCAGCTTGACGAAAACCCGCGCAAAGGCGCTTTAAAAGTCTTTGCCTCTTGTGCGCCCTATTTTATTGGCAACACCCTTGCAAAACCGTTTAAAAAACTGGCGCAAGGACTTCGTTCCATCAAAATGGGCTGCACAGGGATTAGTGCATCTGCGAACAGCTCCAGGGATGGAGCTCTTATTCACGGTCGCAACTTCGACACCGGGCTTTTGGGTTTCTATGAGCCTGAACAGGTGATCGTGATCAATCGCCAGAAAAACGGAATGACTTCGGTGGGGATTGGCTCTGCCGGCCTTCATTATGCCGGTGGCATCAGTGGCTTCAACAACTATGGCCTTTCTGTCAGTCTGCACGAATTGCAAACCGAAGGCACTCGTATCAGCTATGACGGCGGCTCTTCCGATATCGCCCCTTACCTTCTGCATTCTGTCCTGATGAAAGCCCGCACACTGAATGAAGCCATTGCCATGATTCAGACGCGCAAAGGATTTGGTGCCTGGACTTTCTTTATTTCTGACTCCAAGACCGATGAATCCGCTTCCATTGAACTTAGCGGTGACACCGTTGTTGTTGCCCGTCGCACTCAGAAGAAGTTCCTAGGTCAGAGCAATCACTTCCTGGGTGGCAAGACCAGCGAGGAAGGTTATGAGTACAGCCTAAACAAAACACTGGAAACCCGCGCCCGTCTTGCTCACGTCGAACGCACTTTAGGTGAAGATTTTGGCCAGATCGATGCCCAATGGGTTATCAACCGTCTCAGTGGCCACACGGATGAACTTGTGGGTCCGCGCAGCTTCGGTCGCACCACGACCAAGCTTTATACCGCAGCCACTCACGTGATGCTGCCAGGGCGTCAGGAATGGTGGATGAGTGTCGCTGAAACCTATCCTACCAATCGCTCCCACTTTGTCGGCTTCCGTCTTTTAGGACCGGACCAGCAAGCCCCTGTGCAAATTCTAGGGACCACCAAAGCCTGGGAAGATCCGACGAAACCGGCTTGGTATGATTCCATGAAATATTATGTTCAAGCTTACTTGAGCAACGAACAGGATCATAAAACTATCTCTGGCATTGATCGCACTTTGGGACTTTTGGAAACAGCTTCCCTGACGGCGACTCAAAGCGATGTGTATGAATTCCCGTATGAGTTTATGTGGGCTCGTATCAAAGTTCTGCGTGCAGCCAAAAACATTCTGTCCGGACAGCGTGACGCTGCCTTTCAGGATCTTTCCGAAGCCCAGGAAAAACTTTCTGAGATTGCCGGACGCCTGGGTGACAGCTTGCATCCTTACGAAGCTTTCCAACTGGATCTGTGGAGATTCCGGGCGGAAACCTTGAAGCCGCAAGCTCGTCAGTCTCGTGCGACCCAGCAGCTTTACCGCAGCGAAGCCCGCATGCTTCTGACTGCCTTGATTCAAAAATATCCGCGTCAAAGTGAACTTTACGATTTACAGTGGAGCTTGGGCGAAGAGGCACAATTATACATTGTCCTTGATGCCGAGATCCGCCTGGGAACAGTAGAATAATCTAAGGCTGGATATGCGCAGCCTCGGTCAGGACCCGATCGAGGCTGCCATCTTTTTTCATCGCCTCAATGGTTTTTGAAAAAATCTCGGCCAGTTTTCGTCCCTCTTCACTGTCCTGAAAGGCGTAGAAAACGACTTGTTCAGACAGGGGCTGGGTTTTATCAAAATCAATATTGCGTTCACCACTGAGTTGCAGAGCCTTCAATCCGGATCTTTCTTCGACCACAAAGGCATCTATCAAACCCTGACCCAACTTGTGCATGTTCTGAATATCATCAGAAGCATATTCAAATTTTATTTTTTTATTCGTGATCAGATCTTTTCCATAGGGATAACGGAAAGTCAGACCCACCCTTTTTCCTTCCAGATCCTTGATACTGCGTAAAGGGGATGACTTGCGATAAAAGGCATAATCCACCTTACGATAGAACGGAGTGGATTTCGCGGAAGACTTGGGCACATAGACATCCAAAGCCGGAAAAATTCCATCCACTTTGCCATTACTGAACTCCAGCAGTGTTTTTCCGGTTGGCAGTACCACAATATCTACCGTGCGACTGTTACGCTTGGCGATCTCGCGGGTTAAGGAAATGAACAGCCCTTTTTCCGGGCTTTCCACCATCAGGGGAATTGTGAACGTGGCCAGCACCAAGGGTTTTGCAAAAACCAGGACAGGAAAAAGCAACATAGCAGCAACGTTCCGAATTAAAGACATAACTAAGTAAAGATTTATTGATGATTTTTAGCAAGGTCTTTAAGTCAGGACTTCGTTACAATTTTTAGATGTTCTTCAAGCCCAGTGTTGAGTTTCTCTTTCCTTGAAAGCCCTCCCGCAAAATCACCTCAAAGCCTTGCTCTTTCAGGGCTCTCTTCAAAGTCCCTTTGCAGGCATAAGTTGACAACAAGCTGCTTTCAAAAGTGCCGGTTTTCAGAATGCGATTCAGAAATTCCTCCTCCCACAAATACGGGGAAGTTTTAGAGCTGAAGGCATCATAAAGAATGCAGTGGTATTTTGATGGCAAGACCACGTCTGCGTTCAAAGCGGATTGAATGTCAGACACATTTTTAAAATGCTTTCTTAAGAAAGACTTTAGCATCCCAGGCGATAGTTCAGTTCCACGAATCACATGCTCCAGGACCTGATCATAGGTTGTCCAAATTTCCTCATGAAGAGATTCTTTTTGGTCCCCCAGCCAGCCAAAGAAGAATTCGCGCAATTCCGGCACACTTTCATAGCTGGTGATCAGTCCAACCTCTTCAGGCTCTTTTCCGGCCAGCAGCGCTTCACGGGCAATTACCAGCTCAATGTAACCCAATCCCAAACCCACCACCAAAAAGTGAGGCTTATAAATCTTTTCACAGACGGACTTGATGGGTTCGCCATAAATCATCAACGTCTCAGAACAAGCTCCTCCTGAGTGATGCATGGATTCTCCGCGATCCTTAGTTGCATCTACCGACTGCAACAGACGCAGACTGGGACTTCCGTCGCCCGTAATTTCAATTTCAAATCCAATATCGACCCATGACTTCATTTGATTGACTTCCCGCAGAAGAAAACTGTAAAAGTGCCTATGGAAAAAGGCTGGTTAGGGCTTCCCTATCATACTATCAGTGAGCACTACAATAAACTCTTTGGCGAAAAGGTTTATAAGGTGCCGGTGTCTGTCGTGGACGACTGCCCAAACCGCCGTGGCTTAAAAGGCATGCAGACCTGCGTTTTTTGTGACGTTTGGGGCTCTGCCGCCAACGCAGAAAGCCTTTCCATGGAACTGCGCACGCAGATCGAAAAGTACCACGCCCATATCAGCAAGAAGTACAACGCCAAAGCTTTCCTGATTTACTTCCAGGCTTATACCAATACTTTCACTAAAGTATCCGCTCTTCGTAACAACTTTGATGTGGCGCTGTCTTATCCCTGGGTCAAAGGCTTTACGGTGGGCACCCGCCCGGATTGCCTGTCCAAGTCGGTTTTGGATCTATGGCAGGAGTATCACGAAAAATCTTTTGTCGCCGTCGAACTGGGCGTGCAGAGTTTCTTCAATGACCAGCTGGAATTCATGCGCCGCGGGCATTCTGCGGAAGACTCCATCGCGGCCATTCACAAAATTGCGGAAAGCACGAAAGTGGATCTGGGCATTCATCTGATCTTCGGAAGCCCCACGGAAACTGATGAACAGATTATTGAAACCGCAAAGATCTGCAACGACCTGCCGATCACCAACGTGAAATTGCACAACCTGCATGTTCTGAAAAGCACTCCTCTGGAGGAGATGTATCACAAGGGCGAATTCTCTCCGATCGACAGGGAGACCTACACTCGTCGTGTAGAGCTGTTCCTGCAGCACCTTTCCCCGCGCCTGGCTTTGCACCGCCTGGCCGCTTATTCATCGCGCTGGGATGAATTGGTCGCACCAGAGTGGACGAAGAACAAAATGGGCACACACCAACACATTATTGATGTTTTGCGCAGCCACGGCGCCTATCAATCCCAGAACTTTCACGCTTCGAACGAAACTGAGGTCGCTTTGCAAAAGCGTTTGTTCGAAAAATCGCAACGATCAGACGCAGTTCGTGCTTAGTTTCCGCGCAATTTAAGATTCTGTAAGATCAGTACAGGAAAATTTCAGCTTTATTACCCCAAAACATGGGTTTTAAGCCTGGACTAAAGTTTTACGACGTAGAATTACATCCTCTTGCTAGTTTTGAGTGCAGACAGATTGAGTCAAGGGGAAGTGTTTTTCTGCTTATTTGATGGGCAACGTCACAGAAAAATCGGCGTTATTTTTAAAAATGTGCTTGAAACCTTCCCGAAAGAATTACAAGATCGGAATTGAGAGAGATACCCGGCATATGGATATGTCACCAATTAGAGACCACTAGATATAGTGGCAAGCCGAAAGGCGAACTAAGGGGGATTCAAGGGAAACAGCTAAGGATTAGCAACTTCGTTCTCACTAAATTACCACACAACTTATATATGCACTAACCAGACCTAAGTCTTTGCGAGGGGTGAAGATCTTGGGGCGGGATTTTTTTGCCCAAACGGAACTGGGCAGAGGGGATACAGCCATGTTGGAAACAACAGCTCACATCATGAGAGTTAAAAAGCGCGATGGCACACTGGAGCCAGTGGACGTAACGAAAATCGTTGAGCGCGTAACCAAGAATTGCCAAGGATTGACTCAGGTGGATCCTTTGCGTGTTGCCACCAAGGCCATCAGCGGTCTTTACGATGGCGCTTCCACCAAAGAATTGGATAATCTTTGTATCCAGACAGCGTCTTTGCTGATCGGTGAAGAGCCAGAGTATTCCCGCCTGGCGGCTCGCCTTCTTTCCACCTATATTGACGAAGAAGTTCGTTCTCAGAAGATTCAATCTTTCGCAGACTCTGTAAGCTTCGGCTTCCAGGCAGGTCTTCTTGCTGAGAGCACTTATAAATTCGTTGAAGCCAACAAAGCAGCTCTTTGCGCGGCAATCGAGCCATACAGAACAGACCGTTTCGAATACTTCGGTTTGAGAACTGTTTATGATCGTTACCTTTTGAAAAACCCAACTTCACGTCAGGTGTTTGAGACTCCTCAATACTTCTTCATGCGTGTGGCTTGCGGTCTGGCACAGTCCGTGGAAGAAGCAGTTGAGTTCTACCGTTTGATCTCCTCTCACGACTACATGCCGTCCACCCCGACTTTGTTCAACTCCGGAACTATGCGTCCGCAGATGTCTTCTTGCTATCTTTTGGATTCTCCAAGCGATGACTTGACTGCCATCTATCAGAAATACACGGACATCGCCCTTCTGTCCAAATTCGCCGGCGGTATCGGTGTGGCTTACTCCCGCGTTCGCTCCCGTGGTTCTTTGATCAAAGGAACAAACGGTCACTCTAACGGTATCATTCCTTGGTTGAAAACAATGGACTCTTCCGTTGCAGCTGTAAACCAAGGTGGAAAACGTAAAGGTGCTGCCTGCGTTTATCTTGAAACATGGCACGGGGACATCGAAGAGTTTCTTGAACTTCGCGACAACACGGGTGACGAAGCCAAACGCGCGCACAATCTGAACCTGGCAAACTGGGTTCCAGACTTGTTCATGAAACGTGTTGAAGCTGATGCCATGTGGTCTTTGTTCGACCCGAAAGTAGTTCCTCACTTCGTGGACACTTACGGTGAAGAGTTCGAAAAAGCCTTCGCTGAAGCCGAAGAAAAGAAACTTTATATCAAACAAATCAAAGCTCGCGATCTGTACAGCCGTATGATGAAAACATTGGCTCAGACTGGTAACGGCTGGATGACTTTCAAAGACCATGCGAACTTGAAAGCCAATCAGACTGGCGAAGCTGGAAATGTGATCCACCTTTCCAACCTGTGCACAGAGATCCTTGAAGTGACCTCTGACAAAGAAACTGCGGTGTGCAACCTGGGTTCTGTGAACCTGTCTCGCCACGTGGAAAACGGTCAGTTCAACTTCGAAAAACTGGCTCGCTCTGTTCGCACAGCTGTGAAATACCTGGACCGCGTTGTTGATATCAACTTCTACCCGATCACAACAGCTCAGGACTCCAACCACAAATGGCGTCCAGTTGGCTTGGGCGTAATGGGTCTTCAGGATGCTTTGTTCCTTATGAAGCTTCCGTTTGACTCTGCAGCGGCTCGTGATCTTTCTGCTAGAATCCAGGAAGAGATCTATTACAATGCATTGGTTACTTCCTGTGAATTGGCTGAGCAACTGGGCCCTCACGGCGCTTACGAGCAGACCAAAGCAGCTAAAGGTTTGTTGCAATACGACCTTTGGGGCGTGACACCTTCTCAACCAGAGCGTTTTGAGAAGTTGAAAGAGAAAATCAAAAAGCACGGCTTGAGAAACTCTTTGATGATCGCGATTGCTCCAACAGCAACTATCGCTTCCATCGTGGGTTGCTACGAAGCGATCGAGCCACAAGTATCCAACTTGTTCAAACGTGAAACACTTTCTGGTGAGTTCATGCAGATCAACAAGTACCTAGTGAGTGACTTGAAAGCGATGGGTATCTGGACTGAAGACGTTCGTAACGAAATCAAACTTCAGGACGGTTCCATCCAGGACGTGGCTATGATTCCTCCACAAATCAAGGAATTGTACCGCACTGTCTGGGAAATCCCGATGAAGTCTTTGGTTGATATGGCTGCAGACCGTGGCGCTTACATCGACCAAGCTCAATCTTTGAACTTGTTCATGGAAAGCCCGACTATCGGTAAAGTTTCTTCTATGTACATGTATGCATGGAAAAAAGGTGTGAAGACGACTTATTACCTTCGCTCTCGTCCTGCGACTAAAATCGCAAAAACGACTGTGAAAGCTTCCAGCAACTCTGTAAATCCAACTGCTTCTGAAAGCATGATGGATGCAGCTCCTGCTCAGGAAGCCAAGAAGTCTTACTCTGACGCTGAAGTGATCGCATGCTCCCTGGAAAACCCAGAAGCCTGCGAAGCTTGTCAGTAGCGGCTCGCCCGCGGAGTGCTGAGGGGGATTGAGCCCCCGAAGCTGAATCAGCGGCGGTAGCCGCGGAGAGAGGTCCGCGAAAGCGGGCCTCTGAACCAGCGCTTTTAAGCGCGTACTTTTTTTTGGAGATTTTTATGATTCTAAATCCTGGTTTTGACCTTACTTTACGTCCGATGAAATACCCTGTTTTCTACGAAATGTACAAAAACGGGATCAAAAACACATGGACTGTGGATGAAGTTGATTTCTCTACAGACCTTGTGGACCTGCACTCCAAAATGACTGAATCAGAAAAACATCTGATCCGTCGTTTGGTGGCTTTCTTTGCAACAGGTGACTCTATCGTGGGTAACAACCTGGTGTTGAACCTTTACAAGCACGTGAACTCTCCAGAGGGCCGCATGTACTTGTCCCGTCAACTTTACGAAGAGGCTTTGCACGTTCAGTTCTATCTGACACTTTTGGATAACTACATTCCAAATCCAGATGAGCGCGCCGAAGCTTTCGCTGCGGTTGAAAACATCCCTTCCATTAAAAAGAAAGCGGACTTCTGCTACAAATGGATTGATTCCATCAACGAACTGCATGAGCTGAAAACGATCGAAGATCGTCGTCGCTTCCTGATGAATTTGATCTGCTTCGCAACTTGCGTTGAAGGTTTGTTCTTCTATGCAGCGTTTGCATACGTTTACTTCCTGCGCTCCAAAGGTCTTTTGGCTGGTTTGGCGTCTGGCACCAACTGGGTCTTCCGTGATGAATCCATGCACATGGCTTTCGCGATCGAAGTTGTTAAAACAGCTCGTAAAGAAGAACCAGAATTGTTCAACCATCAAATGGAAGACATGGTTGTACAAATGCTTGAAGACGCTATCGAATGCGAGATGGAATTTGCTCACGACGTGCTAAACCTGGGTGTTGCTGGTTTGTCTGCTAAAGACATGAGACAATATCTTGAGTACTGCGCTGATCAACGCCTTGAAAGCTTGAACATTGCTCCACGCTACAACGTGAAAAATCCGTTCATCTTCATGGAACTTCAGGACATGCAAGAACTTGCAAACTTCTTCGAAAGACGCGTTTCCGCCTACCAAACAGGCGTATCTGGCGCCGTTGCCTTCGACGAAGCGTTTTAATCGAGTTGCGTGAAAAGCAACATTCTTTGGATATTCTTTTTTCTAATCTGCATGGGGGTGGGATTTCTACACGGAGTCCTGCCCCAAGGCATTTCTAGAGCCTACTTTGTCAGTCCACGCAAAGTTCAGGTTTTGACCACTGACGAAATTCTATTTCCCGAAAGTCTGCGCCAGGAGCTGGAAGAGGAACTTCATGTTCGCTTCTCTGTGACCGTGACTCGTGACTGGGAATCCATGCTGGCCAATGTGGTTGCCAGCCCTTCTGCCGATTTGATCTTCTTACCCTCTTATTGGGCCAACACCTTGGCACACCAAAACCTTCTGACCAACACCGCCGGAGCCCGTGGCGAACTGTTACAACGAGTGTCTTCGGATTTTGTAAAAAGCAAAAACCCCGAGGATTTTTACTTCCTGCCTTTTTACTGGATCAAGACTGGAATCGACACCCCTCTGGATGAAACCTTCATGGATTTCCTGAAAAACAAAAAGGAAAGTTTTTTGTTTTTGCTGGCTGATGAGGACTTGTTACTAAAGCATTTCCAGGTCTGGAAGGATCAAGGAATCTGGGAGCAAGTGGCGCAAAAAAGAATTTTGACTTTGCAACTTGATCAACTGTCCAAAACCAGTGACGAAGGTGCGGTAGAAACACCATTGAATCGCGAGTTCAAAGAAGGATCTCATCCTTTTTTAAGTGCTCTTTTGATCTGGGGGGCTGCAATCCCGGCCAACTCCACCCAAAAAGAACTGGCGTCGGAGATTCTGGATACACTGACCTCCACCGAGCATCAGGAAAAAAGCTTACTGAAAACCCCGTTCAATTCAGCTTTTTCCACAGTCACTGCCAAAGAGATCCCTTTGCACCGTCGGGCGGAGTTTATCCGCGATTTGAAATTGAAGGACACCCTGATCCTGGAAACCAAAGACCAGGAAGCGCCTCTTAAGCTTAAAAACGATTTTAACTTTATTCTTTAGCGCCCGGAAACGAGCGCCTTCTGCTTTTAATTCAGAAATTCAAAAGACTGGATTTTGCTTCCGATCATCAGATCGAAACTGCCCCATTCAGGTTTATAAAGCATCTGCTCACCATAAACCGCTTCCGCGGTTTTGAAAGTCACAACATTCACTGCGCCACTTTCATCGCGAGTCAGGCCTTTCATTTGACCTTTGACGATGATGCCGGACTCATACTGAATCTCAACCATCTGATTTTCGCGAATTTGCGAGAATTCAGACTTAACGATACCATCAGCCGTCATCTGCTTGATGGCTCCGATCGGTGAAGAGTATCCTTGAGAATGCACGGAAACTCCCTGGCCAGGAAGCTCCTGAGACGCGCGATCCAACAGACGAGCTGCTCCCGAGAACTGCACAAAGATAGGTGCACCGTCTTTGCTATAGATCACTTTGGAAAGAGCCCCATCAACACCCGCCATGTCTGTTTGCAGGCGCACCAAGGAGCCGGACTCCACTGCTCTATTCAGAACTGAGACCTGAGACTTATCCAGCTTATAGGTCATAGGGAACCAATCTTCCCATTTAGTAATGTGCACCGGTTCTTTACGCAAAAGCTGCTGTTCTAAAGGCAGTCTTTCCTGCCAGAACTTTGTCAGGATCTCTTGAGTTTTACGAGTGTTCGCAAACCAGTTTTTAAATCCAATTTCCTGACCCGCATTGCGCTTATGGAACAAGAAAGCGTAATAAACCGCCATGCCATCCTTGTGGTGACTCAGGAACATACTTGGAACCAAAGGCACACCCACATCATGATGCGTGTAGAAGTGATAGTGCTCAACCGAGGCTTTAAGCTCTGGATCCGTGATGGAGTTTTTCAACTTCAGGAAATCCGCCTGCCACTGCTGACTTAACAAAGCCATGGTTTCCTCTTGCTTTGCGGTCATGTTGTTGGCCTTGCGATAAGAGGTCATTTTCATAAAACGATCCGCCTCGTGGCGAACATCATGCATCCAGAACAAACCGCCTGGTCGATTAAATCCGTCCGCTGGAACCGGTGTATTGGTCGCACCCAGGAAATGGATCTTGTGAGGCAAAACATGCATAAACGCGGAAGAGCCCAAGGCATGTGTCGAAGGAATGATAACAAAGTCCAGTGTGTCCAGTCTTTCAAAGGATTCACGGAAGGGAACCTCGGCCACACGGAATTCATGGGCGATTTTACCACTGCGGACTTGAATGATCGGACTTTCCTTTGCTTTGTACAGATTCAGTTCAGCATCAATATTAAGACGACGATACCCGTGCATCGACATATCGATGTACTTGGCAACCTGATAGTAAGTGCTTAAGTCTTTAAATTGGAAAATACCGCGAATACGAGAGTAGTAATACAAAGTATAGACCGTATCACGATACGGATAGTGATTGGATTCAATCATCACATCCAAATCTCTTTGCAATTTATGAATGTATGAAAGAGTTTTGGAAAGTGTTTCCACCTTGCTGGACCGACGACCCAAAAAAGTATGCGCCAGACGGTTGCGGAAGGTGTCTTTGCTGGAACGAAGATCTACGGCGACTTCCTGACGGAACGCCTCCAGGTCAGCCCGGATGTCTTTCATCGTTGTGGCCGCCTCGGGGAAGTCAAACAGACGAGGGTCCTCGGGGGTAATGCGCTTCTGCGCCTCGAAACGTTGTTTCATGGTTTGAACAAAAGCTTCCGGATCTTTAAAGATATACTCCAACTGAGGATAACGTTTTGCCAGCACTTCATTTCTGGCTTTGTAGTTTGTCTCCAGCTGCTCGCGCAGAGTCTGAGCTTTCTCCTTGCTATTGACAAGTTTTACGACTTCGCGCTTTGCTTCCTGAGCCTGTGTCTCAATCTGAAACACAGCTCCGCACTGCCCGGCCTCTGCCTGAGAGATCGAGGGGATTGCCGCTGCAATCAAAAGAGCCGTTAAGGGGCCGGACCACTTCATATTGTTAAGGAAGCGTTTAGTTTCTTTCATAGTTTATAAATGTTTCAATTAGGATGCCTACATTAAGATAAATAGGCTCTCTAATGACCCTGAAGGCCGACAAAAAATTAAACAGCCCGCCAAAATCGTCACTGGGGCTTTTCATCGCTTGGGACACGGATATTGACCTGCCTCTCAGAACAAAGGATATTAGGCTCATGAAAACCCGCACAGACCTTCTTGCTGAACAACCCTTTTCACTCAGCCTGTCCTCGGGATTCTTTGGCTATTTCGCCCATGTTGGCTTTGCCCTGGCGCTTGAAGACAAAGGATTGAAGCCCGCCTCACTTAGCGGCAGCAGCGCCGGTGCCCTGGTTGCAGCTGGATTGGCCAGCGGCCGCTCCGCCTCGGAATTAAAAGAAATTTTTTTAAGCATTAGAAAAAGTGACTTCTGGGATCCGGCTTGGGGCTGGGGTTTTTTAAAAGGCCAAAAAATTGAAGAGCTTCTGGGGCAATACTGTGTCAGCAACTTTACTGACACTCATATTCCACTTCATATCTCGGCCTTTAATATCAACAAACAAAAAACCAAGGTGTTTACAAGCGGACTTATCGCTCCCGCTTGCCGGGCTTCTGCGGCGGTGCCGGTGCTCTTTCACCCGGTTCAGATTGAGGGTGAGTACTTCTGGGACGGTGGCATTCGCGATCGTGCCGGAGTCCAGGGCGTGCAATCAAGCTCACTGACACCGGTCATTCACTACCTGCATGCTCAAGGCCTTGTCAGTCGTATTGAAGACAAGTACTTCTATGCGAAGCTTCACAAGAATCCTTTCTTCTTCAAAAGACCCAGCCCTCACAAAATGGGACCGGAAAGTTTGGACAAGGGAAAAGATGTTCTGGAACTTTTCCATCGCCAAACACAGCAATGGCTGGAAGAAAAAATCTAGTTCATTATAAACTTGGAAAGAATTTTTTTGAAAGTCTGCATAGAAAGCCCTTCGGACAAACCATCAAAACCGTGGGTGCCTTTGCTGAATCTTAAATAACTGACCGGGACCTTCAGTTCATGAAGCGTGCTATACAGTAAATCACTCTGCTGGATATTCACAACGGGATCGTTGCTGCCATGAACAAGCAAAGTTCGGGGCATTTTGGCTGTGCAGATTTGCACAGGGCTCATCGCGGCTTTTAGATTTTCTTTTCCCAAAAACAGATTCCGAATCCAGCTTTTGGTTTTTAGAATATCCGTGTCAGTGGCCGCTTCTTCCAGCGAAGGAAAATCTGTCACCGGATAAAGAGCCACCACCGCCTGCACTTGCTCCGGAAACTTTGCCGCCAGCATCAAAGCCAAGTGGCCTCCGGCAGAACGTCCATAGAGCAGGAACTTTTGTTCCGGCCCATAGGCCGTACAAATTCTTTTAAAGGTCTCCTCCACAGATGCCATAATCTCTGGCAACAGGTATTCAGGATGCTTTTTGTAATTTACCGAAAGCATTTCGTAGTCGTGATACTTTAGAACATCCGCCAGATACGTCAACTGATCGGCCTTCCCGTGAATCCAGGCACCGCCGTGAATGTGGATACAGACCCTTCCTATGGAAGATGGAAAGAACTTAAGGTGACTCAGATCCTCTGCAGGCAGCCGATAAGACTCCCCCTTTGGGGATATCCGAAAAGGCCAGATGCCATCAAACACCTGATTCAACTTTTGCATTCTCGAAAACGCGGGCAAAGAAATATCGCCAGAATAAAAATGATAAGACCGAGATTGGATATAATAAAACGCCGCCCCCATAAACCAGACGGCATAAGGATCTATGAACTCCAGCACGATCGCCAAAAGAACCGTTGCAAATCCCCACTCTGTGGCAAGGATCTGCGCATACCAAAGCCATCCCCAACGAATGGCCTTCGCCGGGGCAAAAAGGAGGAAACACCAACACAGGGCTATAATATGAACTACAGGACAAATACTTTCGAACATGCTCTTATCTCAATACTTAATGGTATTTTGGAGTAAGGCACTTTGTCTAAGTTAAAAATATCGATTTGTGTTTTGCCGCGATGGGAATTAAATGAGTTCTCGGCCTGAAGGCGGTTTCTTTCAATCCATTCATCAGGGCGACTGCGATCAATAGCTGTTTCCGGTACACGTTCAATGGACTCCATCATCACTCGAGCTGGGGTCGCGTCCGCCGAGGTCAGGTGCTCAATGATATTCGTCTTCATACGAACAAGATACACAGACACCCCCTGCTGGGACAGTTGATGAGCCATCTTACGAGCGATCACAAAAGCGCCCTCTTTAACCGTCATCGGCATTTGTCCGCCTGTATAAGGAAGCATTCCCTCAGGATAAACCGCCAGACTGACACGGTTATGGGATTTCTCCAGAATGTTCTTCGAAAGAATATCCAGACTTTCCTGCACCGGGTTGGATTTAGGATCATTATCCACAACAAAGACCACGTCACCGGCGGTCACTGGCGGCGGAATCGGATAAACGGACTTTCTGGTCATCGTCACATGATGATCACTGCCCAAAGCCAAAGACACCTTGCGGGCCAGAGCGATATCCATCAAAGGCTGATCGTGGTTTCCGATAAGAATGAAAACTGATTTTTCATTGGGACGGAAAGATTTTTTCATTTCCTCAACCCCAACAAGTTCATACTGCTTTGAGCGAATGAAATTTCCTTCATCCAGGGAATCCATCAGGCCCGAAAGCGATTTTCGAGTGCAGAATCCGACAAGAAGTTTACAGACTGAAGAGGCCACCTTTTGACCGGACTGAAATACCTGATTCAAGCCCATTCCCGGCGGAACAGAGATGGATTTTCCGCTCTGCAGATCCAGAGAAATCGCGTCCATTTTACGCATTAAGGACAAGAGCTTCTGTTCCGCATTTTTCGGAGAGACCTCACTGAGGAAATCATGCAGCAGTACCAACTGACGATGAATCGCAATAGACAGATTCGATTCGTGATACACCAGGGCTTTGCGATCTTCCTTCGTTGCCGTTTTCGAGACAAAACTTTTTTCATAAAGATCCTTCAGCCTATCCACCTCGCCCCAAAGGGCTTTTTGCTGAAGCTTAAGGGAGTGACTGAGCTGTCCTCGTACTTCGGGGGAAATCTTCTGTGCTTCCTGGACATAGCTTTCAAAGGATGTGATTTGATGTTCAGTCAGCCGGGCGAACTGATTCATCTTTTCAAAATACTCAGGAGCTTCTGCATAAGCAGGAGAAACTATAAAGACAACAAAACCCATCAGGACCAAAAGAATCTGTTTCATACCACTAAGAAATGCAATCCCGAGGCCAAGAAAGCGACTGTCTCAGTATGAGATTATTATCACCACATCAAGCCAAAAGAGACCTTAAAGAGGGATGGCCTTAAGAAGCTGTATAACGATTGGAATGGGGGCGTATTTTGTCGTGCAATCGATATGATATCGACTACTTGCTCAGGGTGAAGAAAGGAGCACCCAGAGCAGTGTTTATCACGACGTTATTATCAGCATCACGCGCTTGCAGAATAACCTGCAAATTATGACTGGCTGGCGAAGCCAATGAAGTAATATTCACCATGATATTAAATCTTCCGTTCCTGCAAGTCCCGTAACCCGACCCAAGCGGAGTGTTCGGATGAAGATCCGTCACTGGCAAAGGATTACTGCCGTTCAAAACGATGATGGCATGCGATGGATAGGTGGACACGTAACAGTCACCCGTGATTTCAGCCTTGGTATCAGCACTTGTCATATTCAATGTGGGAGCAGACATCTTCAAAGTCAGTTCATCGGATTTGGGATCTTTATTGATATTATGTGTGCTGGATTCATCCCGTCTGTCGGTCAAAAGAGAATCTCCCTGGATCGGCTGACAAGCCGTCACCAGTAAACAAAGACCGGAAAGTCCTGCTAAATATCGCAACGAAGATCTCATAAATCCCTCACTCCACTAGGATACCTATCCTCATCGGCAAACTAAACCATTGGCATAACCCCTATCTCATATAGAGACAGGGATCTGTTCATTTTTAGGGAAGAGTCTGTTTTGAAATGAGACTTAGGCCGCCTGAGTCGCCTTTGGACGATGAAGAACCGCGCGAGCTTTTGCCAAGACCGCCTCGAGCAACTGCGGATCCAGGAAGAGGAAGTAAGTTGAGACCATCACTGTCGCAAACGGCATCAAGCCCATAAAGATCCCGATACCAGCATGGAAGGACAACCCCAACAACAAACACAAGTAACGGGTGCGGTGCCAAACCACCATCGCCGGGAAATAGATTTCAAACAGGATCGTCACATAACCGATCACCGGAATCACCCACGGGAAGTGGCGCAGGAATGAAAAGTCCATAGTGGTCATCTGCGGATTTGCCAAAACGCTCCAAAGAGCGGTCCCATCCCACCAGCTTCCACCCTTTAGCTTTTCCCATCCTGTATAGGCATAAATCACACTGATCTGAACCTGCATCATGCGAATCATCGCCGAACTTAATACATCCGACTGATGGAACTGCGTTTTCCCCAGAAGCACATTTTTAAGACTTAGCCGTTCGCAGGACTGTGTGAAAGACATATAGAACAGGAACAAGGCGCCGATAATATCAGCCCCAAAATTCACAGCGTAGTTTCTCTGCAGGAAGCCCGCATTGATGATCCAGGTGATCCACATCAGCCAGCGTCCACCAATCCCCAGTGTCAGCAAAGCCAGAAAAACCACCAGCACCAGATTCATGGCAAAATTTATGGAGTCCGGCCAGAACATCCACATAAACAGCGGACGACCCAGCTCTGGCATGACTTCCAAAGCACGAACACGAGGAATCCAACTGGAGTCTGTATAAAACTCCAGATTGTAGAATCGCGTAATATTCATATACAGCAAGGTTCCGCACAGCATGATACGCATGTACGCCAGCCCCAGAAGACTTTGCGGAGCAAACCAGAATTCATCCCATTGAGCCCAGAGTTTTTTCATCATAAGCTCTCCTCGTCCATTCCGCCCTGACAAGAAACGGTTTCACGCACGGACTGAACTTCTTTGGAAAGATCCTTCACACTCTCATCCTGAAAGCGCACAGCCTGATCCAGAAACGGAATGGTCTCAATCACATGCTCCATAGCAATGGAAGCTGCTCCCGGATACTGGCGACACAGCCAAGGCCCCATGAGCAGGCGCAATCTTTTGGCATCCAAAACCATATAGCGCATCAAAGCCCATTCACGTTTATGGGTGATATTAGGGACATTGCGCTTGTCATTCTGAACAGGGAAAAAACCTTCCACAGGCTCGCGCTCTTCGGATGAACTCTCGCCTTCTTGGATCTCAGCTTCGGGGTAATAAACGGTGTATTTCAGATACATCGGATGCGCGGGCTCTGGAGAAAAGAAATTCCAACCCGCGTTCAAACCGACAGTGTTGGCATAAGGGGTCACCACGTTCGCGGTGACCCGCCCAAAGTAGGCTCCTACATTGGGCATAACCAACATCACAAAGATATTATAGACAATCCACAAGCTCAAAAGAGCTTTAAACAGAAGCTTCACCTTCTTCATCAATATCGTCCGCCTCGCCTAGGAAAGGCAACTCCTCGTCTTCATCAGAAGATTCATCGTCAGAGTCAGCGAACAATTGGTCGTCTGAAGCTTCATCCTGATCTTCGTCACTCTCAAATGCTACGATAGCGTCTTCCAGTTCGGAATCATCCCCACCGGTGGATTCCATATCTTCAGAAGCTTCCATAGCTGTCTCTTCAGATCCTTCTGCAGAGATCTCTTCACCAGCGCCACCCTCTTCCATGGAAGCCATTGGCTTCTTAGCGAAGGCCGCCGCTTTCTTTTCAGCGGCCAAAGCCACCAAACTTGTTCCTGCTGCCAAAGCCTCATCGTACTTGGTCAGCCAGTTTTGATCACGAGTGGACACAGGTTCACCGAAGGCCAAAGCATCACGAATGTTCTGAGCACGTTCCTGATCCCGTTTTTCCGCCTGACGGCGTTTTTCTTCCTCGAAGAAGTTGCTGGTTGTTGCAATATCTTCAAGTTGTTCTTGAATCTTCATCAACTCTTCTTCTCCTTGAGAGTAAGAGCCAATAAAGGTCTCGGACAAAGAATCCGTGATCATCGCCAAAGTTGGTTTTTCTTCAGCTTGTTGTTCGTCGATACCTTCAGGCAGCAACTCGTCGATCTGAGACAAGGTCGGAAGTTCTTTCAAGCTTCTTAGGCCGAAGATTTCAAGGAACTTCTTAGTGGTTCCGTATTGCATAGGACGACCTGGCAATTCAGACTTACCCTCGAAGCAAACCAGATTCTTTTCCATCAGAGCGCGCAACAAGTGTCCGGACTCAACGCCACGGATTTCATCAACCTCCACTTTAACTGTAGGTTGTTTGTAAGCCACGATAGAAAGAACTTCAAAAGCTGGACCAGAAAGCTTGAATTGACGAGCTTTCAAAGTGCGCTTCAGGAATTCCATATTGTCGATTTTAGTACGCAACTGGTAGCCACCCGGCACTTCTTCCAAAGTAACACCACGACGGCCGCCTGCGTATTCCACAGCCAATTGATCCAAAGCTCTACGGATCTTATCGCCACGGATATTAGTGCCTTTGAAAAGCAATTTCAGGGAGGCCAGACTTACCGGACGATCAGAGGCGAAAAGAACGCTTTCCACGATGCTTTCAAGGCGTTCCTCCTCAACGAATTCCACTTCTTCGATTTCAGCAGAATCAAAGCCATCAAGCTCTGTGCCATCCACGGAAACTTCGTCTTCGGAAGTTGCTTCCATTTCAACCACTTCATCATCGCTCACTTCCGGAAGGAAACCTTCAGACTCTTCTTCCTCTTGCAGGAACAAAGAGGCTTCAGTATCCACGTCGCCAGCAGCAAGCTCGTCAGAAGATGCTTCCGCATCCACCATTTCAGAATCTTCAGAGTGATTTACTTCATCGTTCAACAATTCGTCTTTTTCTTCAGACATGGTCCCCTCTTACACTTCCGTCACGTCGTCTTTAAACAATTCATTTTCTGCAGCCAAGATTTCGTCGTCCGTGGCGATATCATCAACACCAGAGCCATCAACCAGCTCTGTGCCTTCTGCAAGACCAGCACCCAATTCCATTTGGATCTGACTGTTTTCTTCCAACAGATCTTCTTCATCGGCCAGAAGGAACTCTTCGTCAGTTTCGATTTTTTTAGAAACTTCCATCATTTTGGCAGCCACTGCATCGGCGCCCATAGAGTCGTATTCTTCCACACGGCTCAACACATCTGTTTCGATTGTTTTTTTCGTATCCACCCAGATGTCAGAATAAGCTTCTGTCTGGTAAAGACCCACAAAGCCCATTTTACCCAGTTCCAGCAAGGACAGGAACGTGATCAAAGCCTGACGAGCACGATCTTCTGTCGCCGTCACCAGATCCATCAAGGTGGTTTTTTGCCCCACGATCAGACGATCCTTGATTTCCAACACGCGGCTGGAGATAGACTGGGCCTTTGCCGTCACCTGGTGAATTTTCTTTTTCACTGAACGAAGCATTTTGCGGTAACTGGCGATCAAAGAGAACAAAGCGTTGTCTTCCAGGATGATTTCTTCTTCTTTTTCATCCAGAGACTCGCGTGTGCCACGCAGCCACACGTCACGACCCACAAGAGGGCGTTCATAAAGCAGCTTCGCCGCCTCTTGGTACTTTTGATACTCAAGAAGTTTTTGAACCAGTTCTTTACGTGGATCTTCGGCTTCAACGATTTCGCCATTTTCATCGTACTGAGGCAAAAGCATGCGGGATTTGATCTGGATCAGGGTCGCAGCCATCGCCACGAACTCTCCCGCCACTTCCAAATCCAGCTCTTTCATCAATTTGATATAATCAAGGTATTGCTTGGTGATCTCATGGACTTTGATGTCCATGATGTCCATTTCCTCTTTACGGATAAGGTAAAGAAGCAGCCCTAGAGGTCCCTCGAATTTAGGCAACTGTACTGTAATACTCATGAAAGATGGTCCCCTCTACCAATTTCATTTCAGAACGTTCTTCATTCGTTCCACACACCAGGCGGCGACAATTCAATCAAGCCGTCTGGGATTATTCAACAACTTCTTTTTTTAGATTCCCACTCCACCCATCGCAAGACCGATCAGGCGTTCGGAACTCCAAATAACCGGGCCCACCAAGAAACGCAGGACACCTGTTAAAACCAGCACCATCAGCACCATACTGGTGATGTGTTCATTTTGTTCCAGCTTATAATTCAGACTGGCAGGCAGGAAGCGCGCCAGCACCTTGCCACCATCCAGAGGATGCACCGGCAAAAGGTTGAAGAAGGCTAGGAACATATTGGTCACAATAAACGTTTGCAGAATGGTCACCGCCCCTTTGGTATACATACCGAAAGAGTAGTACTTCGCGACCAGAGCAATCACAAAAGCCCCGACACACGCTAGCAGGATGTTAGAAAGTGGCCCCGCCAAAGCAATCCAGAACATATCCACCCGGGGGTTCTTCAAATTGCGCGAATTCACCGGCACCGGTTTCGCCCAACCAAAGAAAATCGGCGATGAGAAGATGATCGCCGCCAAAGGCAGAATAAAGGTTCCAATCATGTCCATGTGCGCCAAAGGGTTCATCGTCAGACGGCCCATTTGCTCTGCCGTGTTATCCCCACGAAGACGCGCCACCCACCCGTGCGCAAACTCGTGAAAGCACAGTGCAAAAAGAAAAGGAATAAAGTAAACGCCAATCTTGGCACCAATTTCCATCAAATCCATAGACCCTCACGCTAAAACACACCTAGACCCTTGTCTAGTGTGGCGAAACACTTGCACATTTAAAGTGCAATCAGTCTAACACAGCTTGTTAAGAGTAGGCCTCTTGTCCTCTCAAAATCTTGAATTCATCACCCAAAACAGATACGGTCATTCCGCTTTTCATACACGTTTTAACAAGAACTGAAACCACCAGCCAGAGGCTCCTAACTTAGGTCGGCACCAAGTTCCGCAGCAGTAGGTCCCAACAGGACCACGTCCGCGAGGACTGTTCGCAGGGGCAGATCTAAGTTAGGAGCCTCTGGCTGGTGGTTTCCGATCGAAGGGAAATTTAATGTCTGATGTTCTAAACGCTCGCCCCGCTCTAACCACACTTTCTGAAGACGAATTGGCTTTCCGTGATGCGGTAAGATCTTTTGCAGAATCTGAAATCAAGCCTCACGTTACTCACATGGACGAAAAAGCAGCCATGAATCCAGAGATCCTGACGAAACTTTTCGAAATGGGTTTGATGGGTATCGAGACTCCTGAAAAATGGGGCGGCGCTGGTTCTACATTCTTCATGGCTTGCTTGGCTGTTGAAGAAATCGGCCGCGTTGACGGTTCTGTTTCTGTTCTTGTGGACGTCCAAAACACCCTGACAACAAATGCCTTCCTAAAATGGGGTACTGAAGCTCAGAAAGAAAAATACCTGGGCCAAATGGCTTCCAAATCCGTGGGCGCTTACGCTCTTTCTGAATCCTCTTCCGGTTCTGACGCTTTTGCCTTGAAATTGAAAGCAGAAGACAAAGGTGACAAATGGGTTCTGAACGGTTCCAAACTTTGGATCACGAACGGTAACGAAGCTAATATCTTTATCGTGTTTGCAAATATGGCTCCGGAAAAAGGCTACAAAGGCATCACAGCGTTCATCGTTGAGCGTGGCTTCAAAGGGTTCACCGTTGGTAAAAAAGAAGACAAATTGGGTATCCGCGCGTCTTCCACTTGTGAATTGCTGTTTGAAAACTGCGAAGTTCCAAAAGAAAACGTTTTGGGCGAAGTCGGCAAAGGCTACAAGATCGCGATTGAAACACTGAATGAAGGCCGTATCGGTATCGGCGCGCAAATGATCGGTATCGCTCAAGGTGCTTACGAAGCAGCTCTTGGGTACGTAAAAGGCCGTGAGCAGTTCGGAAAACCAATCGCTCACTTCCAGGGCGTTCAGTTCCAGTTGGCAGAAATGCGTACCGAATTGGAAGCCGCTCGTTTGATGGTTTACAATGCGGCTCGTTTGAAAGACGCTGGCCAAGATTTCATCGAAGCGGCTGCGATGGCGAAGCTTTACTCTTCCCGCGCGGCAGAGAAAATCACGTCCAAAGCGATCGACTTGTTCGGTGGTAACGGCTTCACAAAAGAATACCCGGTTGAGAAATTCTGGCGTGACGCTAAGATCGGTCAGATCTACGAAGGTACAACCAATATGCAATTGCAAACGATTGCAAAAATGGAATTGGATAAATAGTCCAAACCCTCTGGTTCAAACAAAAAAGCTGGCGAGGCAAAACCTCCCAGCTTTTTTATTTTCTGTTGCAACAATGCAATTTTGAAACACCTCGTGCTGACCTTACTAACTTCAAATTTGCAAAAGCTCCAGATACCGACCTAGAATCTCAAAAAATCATGTTCCAGGAGATCTATTATGAAATTTTCAATTCTCGCTCCCGCATTGTTCCTGATCGCTCTTTCATCACAAGCAGCTAGCGTATCTGGTCACGCCAACAACCAGTCGATTTCACTTAACCTGAATGAAGGCAAATCCATGACCAAACTTTCCGGTCACGCTGACGGCCAGCCTCTGTCCTTGGAAGTTCTTAAGTCTGACGAAGGCAGTGTGATCTCGGGATACGCCTATGGACAGCGTGTGTCTTTGAATATCGTCCAATCAGCTGAAGGTCGCACTATCAAAGGCTTTGCTCGCGGAGCTCCGGTCAGCCTGGAGACCACAAAAGAAAACGACATCATTCGCATTTCCGGATACGCCAACAACAGCCCGGTGTCACTCACCGTAGAAAGCTCACCGGCCTTGGCAGAAGCCCAGATCAACACTCTGTTACGCCTGCCTTTGCCATTGAATCTGTAACTACTTGCAAACCATTTGAGCCTGAATCTGCGAAAGGATTTCTTTTTCTCCGCGCAGCAGCTTCACGGGGACTTTCTTAAGATCCTTATAGGCAGCCCGATTGAACTCGGGCTTCTTGGCAAACTCCCCATACGAATGGGAATCCACTTCCAATACAAAGTCACCCACCCTTACTCCGGCCCTCTGAGCCGGAGAAGTTTTTTCCACCGCAGTCACAAGATATTGCAGTTGCCCTTTAATTGAAACCGGCTCCACGGCAAACCCAAGCCGTGGAATGCAACCAGGAGGGCCAGCTTGCTTTTGCTCCCGCACCCGGTCTTTTAAGAAACTCAAACCTGCAATCCAACGATCTGTGGCGCTTTGAATCGCCTGATGGAACACCTCTGTTCCCGCAAGCCCGCGCTGGCGCATCCAATAAATATCCTGCGGACGTTCACCGTAATTCTGCGCATATACAGTTAAATAGTAATCGCCGACTTTTTCATTTCTCTCTGACTGCAAAGAATAAAACTTTCCATCCAACAAAACTTGCACGTTTCTTTTCGCAGCTTGAGGAGCTTCATTCGCTGCTTCGAGAATTCTTGACTCGCTCGGAACAGAGCCGACATTCTCAAACGGAAACGCGGTCGCAAAGCTGACGTCAGAATAACTTACCCGAATCCAGACATTCGCAGCGACCTTTTGAGAGGCAAGCTTAAACCCCAGCGCCCGCAGCTGACTTTCGGCTTTCTGCTTCAGCTCCAGCAGCAGACTCTTTTCAAGCTGCCCTTGAGACTTATTGTCCAGTTCAACATAGGCATTCCAGCCAGACACAAACACACCTTCCGTCCAAGTCCCACCACTGGGAATGACACCTTCAATACTGGGCATTTCCTCTTCAGTTTTAACAGCGGCCGATCGGCACCCCACCACAGACAGAATCAACATCAAGGATACAACGAGCTTCAACATAGAACCCTCTCAAGAACTCCATTCTGAGTGGCCCCATTAGCACCGGCAAGAAATTTGGAATCAAAACCCCGCCATCAGGACGTTTTCCCGCTTCAATTAACACCCCCTCTAAGCTAAGATCAAGAGCATGAAAATCATCCTTGCACTTCTTCTGACAGTTCCCACTTTGGCTTTTGCTTCCAACAAAGTCTTTCGTCTGCATTTAGCCACCGAGCCCGGCAGTCTGGACCCGAACAAACAAAAGACCTCCGCCTCCAGCTATCTGCTGGGAAATCTTTATCGCAATATCTTCACCTTTGACGACAAAGCGGGGCTCGTGCCTGACTTGGGCAGCAAATGCTCGCGCGACAAAAAGAAGGTTCTGACCTGCAAACTCAAATCAAACTTGAGATGGAGTGACAATTCACCTTTGACCGCTGAAGACTTCCTGCGCACCTATAAAAAGATTCTGGACCCCAAAATAGCAGCTCCGAGAGCGGACCTGTTGTTCAAAATTAAAAATGCCCGGGATATTTACAGTGGCAAAGCCAAGATGGATTCTTTGGGTATCACTGCTCCTGATGCGCTGACTTTGCGTTTTGAATTCCAGGAAGCTGATCCGGATTTTGAGTATAATCTGGCAAGTTTTCTGCTGGCTCCGACCAAGAGCGATCTTTCGGCATACTCTGGCCCGTACAAACTGGCTGAATGGAAAAAAGGACAGAAGATTGTTCTTGCCCCCAATGGCATCTATCAAGGAGGCCACGCTTCCCGACCGCAAGTGGAGTTCCTGTTCGTCGAAGAAGACACCGTGGCCTTGCAGCTTTATGAAAAAAACGAATTGCAGTTCCTACGCCGACTGCCGACTCTGTTTATCCCCAGCCACAAGAAACGTCCGGACTTTCATTGGATTCCGGTCACCCGACTGGATTATGTCGGGTTTGGGCCTGAGCT
Organism: Bdellovibrio bacteriovorus; assembly: GCF_041888015.1. Classification (GTDB taxonomy): domain Bacteria; phylum Bdellovibrionota; class Bdellovibrionia; order Bdellovibrionales; family Bdellovibrionaceae; genus Bdellovibrio. The sequence continues at coordinate 1,790,355 of NZ_CP168968.1, read as the reverse complement.
GAAAGACCGTGAAGACCTGCGCAAAGCTTTCATCTATTCTTTGAACTACGTGGAACTGCAGAAGATCTTTTCTTCCGAGGGGCGCCCCGGCTGTGTGGGAGTTCCGGATTCCTGGTTCCCCGAAAAAGCCCCTTGTTACGACTTTGACCTGAAGAAGATGCAAAAGGATCTTTCCAGTAGCACTTATACGTTTATGTTCTCCAGTCTTGGCGGCGAAGACCACAAGCGAGCCACGGAATGGATGCAGAATCAGTGGATGAAAAATGCCGGATTAAAAACCCATCTTGAAGCCAAAGAGAACAAAGTGTACTTGCAGATTCTGCAAAATTCCCCTCCGGCCCTGTTCCGTAAAGGAGTTTCACCGGACCGCCCGACCTGCTTGGCCGCACTGGAAACCTTTGCCCCCGACAACCCAGAGAACTACTTCCGCCTGAAAGACCCGGAGTACGACCGAATTTTGTCCTCACTTGCCCAGGCCACCAAGCCTTCCGAACAAAAGAAATGGTGCCAGACCGGAATGGACTTCCTGATGAAAAGGCATCTGTGGATTCCTCTGGGCGCCATCCATTTCTCGATGCTGGCAAAGGCGGAATTTACGGGCTGGAAAATCAATCAAATGAATCAGCTGGACTTGTCGAACCTGCACTAAAGACCCTATGATAAACATCTATGAATGCAGCAACTCAGTCCGTCGATATCCACAAAGATCAGATTATTTTCAGTGAAGGCGATGAGGGCGACTGCGCCTATATTATCGAAAAGGGCCGGGTTCTTATCTTCCTTACCAAGGACAAAGAGGAAATCCCCCTGACGATCCTGGGTGAAGGTGAAATCTTCGGCGAAATGGCTTTGATCGACAACCAGAACCGCTCCGCTTCGGTTCGAGCCCTGGAAGATGTTCGCCTGGCCATTGTCACCAAGCAACAGGTTCTGGAGCGAGTTTCCACGGCGGATAAAGTCGTTCAGCTTTTGATGCGTGTCCTGCTAAAACGACTTCGCCGCAAAAACATGGGGGCGCCAGCCCGAATGTCCGAAGTCGAGATCGACAACTCCGGTGCCGGGGCCGACGGCACCCAAAGCGCCCTGGATCAAATCAAACTTGAAAATCAGATCTTCCAAGCCTTCCAAAACAAGGAATTTGAACTTTTTTATCAGCCGATTGTAAATCTAAAAACCAAAACGATCACGGGCTGCGAGGCTTTGTTGCGCTGGAACTCTCCACAACATGGATTGGTTTCGCCGAATCTGTTCATTGATATTATCGAAAACTCTTCGATGGTGATCCCGATTGGCCACTGGATTATCAATCAGGCACTAAAGGATCTGCGCACCATTCAGGATCAACTGCGCCTGAATAAAAAAGAAAAAATGTCCGACGATTTCATGATGAGCATCAACATCTCTGGCCGCCAGTTCACACATTCAGACTTTGTGAACAATCTGGAAGATCTGCGTGAAAAACATGATCTGCAAACCCAGAATATCAAACTGGAGATAACTGAAAGAATCATGATGGACGGGGCGATTGCTCTGGATGCTTTAAACCAGTGCCGCAGCCTGGGTTATGCGATCTCCATTGATGACTTCGGAACTGGATTCTCGGGCTTGCAGTATCTGACTCAGATGCCTATCAGCTTCCTGAAAATTGACCGCTCTTTCGTGATGAAAATCCTTAGCGATCCAAAATCCAAAGCCGTTGTCAGCTCTATCATCCACTTGGCGCATGCCATGGATATCGAAGTCATCGCTGAAGGTATCGAACACCACGAGGAAGCCCTGGTTCTGGAAACCTTGGGCGCGCGCTATGGTCAGGGTTATTTGTTCTCGAAACCCGTTGACCTGGGCCGCTTCCTGAAACTGATCTAAGTCTTCAAACTTCACCAATCCAATCCCATAGATAGCCAGCTTTGCCTGGCTATCTTGTTTTTGTCTCAATTTGAGATCTTCCAGATCTGAGAAGATTTTCTAAAGTCCATTAGACCTTCGCCGATAAGTCTTATGTCTTAAGACAATTAACCAGCTTAAGATTTCATCTGGAGGTCACTCGATGGCTGACAAAAATTTTTCAAAACAGATTCCAAACAACGTTGTTTCCCTTGAATCATCCCGCTGCTGCGGCGAAGGCTGCAAAAAGAAGTCTGAAAAAGCAGGTTTCTGCGCCGAACACTTCGACTGGTTTAAAGCCGGCCTGATCACTAAAGAAGGCATGAAGGCACCGGACTTTGACAAAAAGTATTACCACTACACGGCAGCCAAAAAAGTGGCTTAACGCCGTTCCTATTTCGAATTCTTCCGTAAAGCCGGGTTTCCCACCCGGCTTTTTTATTTGGCAAAACTAGGGGATTTGGATAAGAAAGGCGCCGAAGATCATCAGACCGACGAAAAAGAACTTTATTCCGATAGAAAACGCTTCGCGCAAGGACATAACTTCTCATCGGCCCCCTCCTTTGCTACCATAAGTCCAGTTCAAAAAAACGGGAGTCCACACAGTGAAAAAAGCCGCCCTAATCACCGGAGCCAGCAGTGGCATCGGAGCCGCCATCGCCACCGAATTTTCAAAAAATGGATACTTCGTCTATCTGATGGGACGCAACAAAGAACGCCTTCAGGACGTGGCCCTGAAATGCCGTAGCGGCGCCTCGATTGTATCCTGTGACCTTTCCGATGAAGCGGCTTTAAATAAACGCCTGGGCGAAGTCCTGGGGGCAAAAATTCATCGCGTGGAATGTGTTGTGAACAATGCTGGCATCTATGAAGCCCATAACACCGAAGACGGCAGTGATGAAATCTGGCGCCGTCAGTTTGAAGTGAACATGCTGGGACCATTGCGGGTTGTGCGCGCGTTCTTCCCTTACTTCAAAGAACAAGGTGGCGGAAGCATCGTGAACATCGCCTCCACTTTGGGGTTGCGCCCACAAGGACCGACCTCTTCGTATGCGGCCGTGAAAGCGGCCTTGATCAACTGGACACAAAGCTTGGCCTTGGAGGGCGGACCTCACAAGATCCGCGCTAACTGTGTATGCCCGGGCATTGTGGACACCCCTATTCACAGCTTCCACGGACTGCCTGCGGAAAAGAAAAACGAGATCGTCGAGCAGATGAAAACTCTGCAACCACTAGGGCGCATTGGTCAGCCCGAGGATATCGCCAAAGCTGCATATTTCCTGGGCTCTGATCAGTCTGCCTGGACAACGGGAGCGATTTTATCCGTGGATGGCGGAATCAATCTGTGATTTTAACTTTAAAAAGCCCCTTCAGCGCTGCGCATTTCTATCAGCAGTCCCAATGGGATGATAAAAAGAATCAAACCGAGTTTGGCCGCTGCTACACGCAGTACGGACATGGGCATAATTACACTCTGGAAGTGGGCTTTCATGTGTCCCCGAACCACTGGGAACAGGAAAAGTCCCAATTACAGGGGATTTTAGCCCAACTCACCGGCAAACTGGATCATGAGCACTTGAACTTTGTGATTCCAGAGTTTAAAAACACCATCCCAACCACAGAAAATATCGCTTTGTATTTTCTGAATAAACTTAAAGAGCAGGTCAAAGCCGAAAGCCTTTCTTACCTTCGCCTTTATGAAATGGATACGATCTGGACGGAGATCCGCTTATGAGTGACGACAATAAAGTACGCCTTTCCAAACTGATGGCTGAACGTGGAATCTGTTCACGCCGTGAAGCGGATGATTACATCTCCCGCGGTCTGGTTCGCGTGAACGGTGAAGTGATCAGTCAGTTGGGAACCAAGGTGGACCCCAAGGTCAGCATCACGCTGGAAGCTCAGGCGCTGAAACAGCAAAAACGTCTGGCAACGATTCTTTTGAATAAACCCATCGGTTACGTTTCCTCCCAGCCCGAGCCTCCCTATCAGCCGGCGATCAAGCTGATCACGGCTCAAAACCAATTTGGCGACTCCAAATTGCGCCTGAAAGAAGAGCACTTCAAGGGCCTGGCCGTCGCCGGGCGCCTGGATATTGATTCCCAAGGTTTGCTGCTCTTCACCCAGGATGGTCGTATCGCCAAACGCATCATCGGCGAAGAATCCAAATTAGAAAAAGAATATATCGTGCGTGTGGAAGGCAAGCTTCCCCCGGACAAATTGAAACTCTTAAATCACGGTCTTTCATTGGATGGAAAGAAACTAAAACCCGCCAAAGTGGAATGGCTGAATGAAGACCAACTGCGTTTTATCCTGCAGGAAGGAAAAAAACGCCAGATTCGTCGTATGTGTGAATTGGTGGGTTTGAAGGTCACAGGACTCAAACGTGTGCGTATCGGTAATATCCGACTGGGAAAACTTCCGGAAGGCCAATGGCGCTTCCTGGAAGACGATGAAAGCCTGGATTGATCAGAAAATCTTAAGGCGTCTTATGCCAACATGCAGGACGAGCGCCAGTTCCCCGTGCACACCCCTCTGCCGACTTGTCTTTTCTGACAAAGTCCAGAGGGGCTTCCGCCCGACAAAGAGCCCCGGCGGTCAAAGTATCCAGTCGGCATTGTCGTGAAGGATACTCCCCGTTAATCGTTTTATCCACCACCGTCTCGTCCTTGTCACTTAAGGAAATCGGAAACTCTTTGACCAGATTCAAAAAATCCAACCCCGCCAAAGCCGTTCTTAAACAAAGAAACGACGCTGGTGTGCGCGCGCCCCAAACGGCTGCACACTGCTGAACAAGCTGTTGTGGAATCTTTCGGCCTTTTAAAAATTCCCGGTGATTTTCCCCATCCACCAGACGGCGGAAACACACTGAAGAGGCATAATAATCCGCCTGCCCCTCAGCTGAAAGCAGACTCAGACCACTTTCGTCCAGCGGCCCTTCCCATTCCATCGGGGCCGGACGCAGCGGCTGCCCACCGAATAAATGCCCCGCCTCGTGACATAGAACCATTTTCAGCGAATCCGAACTCAATCGTGAAGACAGCAGCAAGCCTCCGTCCACACCGACGACATACTTTTTTAATTCATCGCGATTGGCACTGCCACCGACCGTGGTTCTTTCCCAGTGCACCACCAAATGAAACTCACCACCGGCTGCTTTTACCACCGGAACATACAAGGTCTGAATTTTTTGAAAGATACTTTGTGCTTCTTCCGGAGTCACCAAGGTCTGGGCGGAAGCCTTAAAAGCCCCCAAAATAAGAAAAGGAATTAGCAGAAAAAAACGCATCGGCATAAATACCTATCGGTTTTCAGAAAAGAAAATGAACGATCACAAAAAAGAGGCCGCGCCTCAAAACGAGACACAGCCTTGTTAAGCTTTAGGACTTACGATTCAGGAAGTCCAAACGAAGGTCTTCGTAGTACTTAATTTCTTCTTCAGAAAAGCCCGCTTTAGTTCGCAAAACCCGATTGACAGGCTCGACCCGTTTAGGCAGGCGAATGCGCAAAGACTTCATGCGTTCTGGAAAATCCACGGTGGCATCGATCTTATTCTGACGACAGATTTCGCGATACCAAACTGAACCGAAATTCACATGCCCGATTTCTTCAAAGTTGATCTGCTTCACGATTTTCTGGATCGTATCCTTACCGGCAGTACCTTCCAAACGACGAATCAGCGTATCCCCGGCATCCAGGCCGCTGCCTTCCAGATAGCGGTGCACAATCAAAATTCGATCCAATAAAGTGTCTTCAGAACTGACGGCCCGCCACAAAGCGGAATGAACAGGCCAATCCCCCCATTTATATCCCAAAGCCTCGATACCTTCCAGGCACATGCGTAAATGTTGGGCTTCGCTCACCGTGACCGCAACAAGTTCTTCTCTAAACCCCTCCGGGGCATTCGGGAACTCCACCAGGGTACGAACCCCCAGCTCCATGGCCTGAAGTTCAATGCTGGCCAAATCATGAAGCATACGGGCTTGCCCCTCCGGCGTGGCAAATCCCTTCTTTGGAGGGTGTTCTTTGGGATGCAGCAACAAAACGTCACGGGCCGGGTCTTCAGGAATATCCGTCCACGGCTGCTTTAATTTAAAAGAGGCCTCACATGCTTGCTCGATCGTGTCTATTTTTTCCCAGACATCAGGAACTGAAAAACTGAACATAGCCCCTTTTACATCCCGCTCCCATTGTTGCCAAATATTTCCTGATTTGGTGCAATAATAACTCCCAAGGCGAAGAAGGAGACATATGGGTAAATCATGGAAAACCGCCGGTAAAGTTGAGAAAGCTCAACAAAAAGGCCAAATATTCACCAAACTTGCGCGCGAGATCGCTGTTGCTGCAAAGGCTGGTGGCCCTGATCCCAATGCGAATGCTCGTCTTCGTATGGCAATTGATGCTGCGAAAAAAGTTTCCTGCCCGAACGACACCATCGACCGCGCAATCAAAAAAGGTGCTGGCCTTTTGGATGATGGAAAAATCATTGAAGAGCTGACTTATGAAGGCTACGGCCCTCACGGTGTCGGCGTGATCGTGGAATGCCAAACCGACAACAAACACAGAACAGCTCCGGATATGCGCCATGCTTTCAAATCTCACGAAGGCAATATGGGCGAATCAGGATCTGTGGCATGGATGTTTGAACGCGTGGGTCTGATTGAAGGCAGCAAAGACGGCTCTTTCGATCCAGATGAAGAAGCGATCGAAGCGGGTGCCAATGAAGTTTATGCCGACGAGGGAACTTACGAGTTCTTTACTTCCGCAGACGATCTGGATGCTGTTCGCGAAGCCTTGACTAAACGTGGCTGGAAGATCACCAAAGGTGAATTGTCCTACAAAGCCAAGAACATCACTGAGCTTTCTGACGAACAAAAGAAAGACGTCGAGGAGTTCCTGAACTACCTTGACGACATGGACGACACTCACCGCGTTCACGCCACAATCTAAAAAATATTTTAATTTAATACGCCTTTAAAAGAGGAGACTTGCAGTCTCCTCTTTTATTTTGACCCCCGCTGATCCAGTGCCAGCACACATCTTCGTAAGTCTTGGAAGTCATGCTACAATAAACTGCAAATGCCCCCGTTTCAAAAGGAGTCCTTCAACAAAGGAGGCCGTTATGAGACACAAGGCTTTATGGGTTCTGGCCGCCTTACTGATAGTTCCCCATCTGACTGAAGGAGCCCCCTATCAGTCCGAAACCAAGGACACCACAGGCAGTAGTTCTGTTACCTTCGAGGAACTGAAACGAACGCCTGCTTCCACTCAGCAAGAGTCACCTCTTCTCCCCTGTCCTGGCGAAGCTGCCCGGGATAAACTGTCAGACATGGCCAGACTGGAAAGCACCAATCAAAGTTGTCCGGAAGAAGGCGCCATCAAACGAAATCCTCTGGCTCCCTCAAACGTCCCGGACCCCGGAAGACCTTTGCGCTTCCAATAGGTGCTGAAAATAAAAAACCCACAGTTTGAGCTGTGGGTTTTTCTATTGTCTTCTTTTAAAGGAAATTACTGCTGCAAAGCTTTGACGATGTAAGAGATGTTCGTCACATCCTCACCACGGCAACCTTCATCGGAACAACGATTGCTGACTGTGCATTTGTTAACACGGTCATAAGCGAAGTCTTGAGCTCCACGAACCAAAATCCCCACAACTTCATTGGTTCTTGCATTGAAGACTGCAGAGCCGGAGTTGCCACCGTAAGTGTCCAGATTCGCCTGGAAGTAAGCACCATTTTGAGAGCGCACTTTTGCACCATCAGCAATCTTTGTTGGAAGCCCGGATGGATGACCCACTACGTAGATGTCATCACCAGCTTGAACGGGCGTTGTTTGCAGAGTCAGAACACGGTGACCACGAACCGGGCGATCCAAACGAACCAAAGCATAATCCTGTTCACGAGTGTACTCGCGAGCCACGATTTCTTTACAGGAATAAACGTCGTCTTCAGCCACAGACAGCGGAGCTCTTCTTTCATCAATCATACGGAAACCAAAGACGAAAGCATATTTTGCACAGTCCGAGCTGCTGATACAGTGACCCGCCGTCGCGATCAGGTCTTCACCCACCAGAGATCCTGAACAGTTCGCTGCCGCCGGCTGATCAAAGAAAGGCTCAGAAGAGCACAGATTCATCTGGCTGCCATAGGTCTTAGCATGAATTTTAATTTTACCCTCAGCGCCCGGAACCAAAGAACTTTTGGGAATCAACGCAACTGTAGAGTCCGCGATTTCACGAATATCAGAACGCTGAACTTGGTATACGTCCACGCGATTATCTTCACCATAAATGACTTTGGGAGTGATATTGACAAATCCAACTGAAAACGTAGCTGCAACCGCGACAGAAAGCGCCGCGACGAATGAATTCCTTTTCACGATTTCCCCTCCGAACGACCCTCTTGGTCATCCACCCTTACAAGTCTGTGTAAAAATACAGGGAAAAACAAACTATTTTTTTGTTTTTAACAAATAATCGAATGCCGTCGCATAGAGTTTGATCTGCTTCAACATCGAGTGAAGACCGTTAGCACGGCTTGGAGACAGATTTCCTTCAAAGCCCAAAGCTTTCAAAAACTCAGGTGGCGTTGCTAAAACTTCCGCCGGTGTCACCTCGGAATAAACACTCAAAACAAGTCCGACAAGACCCTTCACAATCAAAGCATCACTGTCACCCTGAAGAATCATCTGTCCCTGCTCATTCAAGCTGGCTGACAACCAGACCTGAGACTGGCACCCCTTCACCATGTTCTGCTCGGTCTTCAAAGACTCAGGCATTTCCGGCAAGCGCTTCCCCAGATCGATGATCTTCTTATAGCGATCCTCCCACTGAGAAATAGCGGAGAAATCTGCGATCACTTTGTTTTGTTTGTCTTGAATGCTCATCTTAGCCTTATTCGCTTTTCAGTTTTGGCAGGATCGCGAACAGATCCTCTTCCAGAGACTGTCCTTGTTCACCAATTAGTTCGTGGAAGGCCTTTTTATCCAAATTAGCCACAATCTCAAAGCTCTTTTTGTAAAAGCCCTCTTGATCTTCATAATACCCGTTCCACAGCTCACGCGATGTTTTTTCTGGCATAACCCAGGACTTTTTCTCGGCGGCGGTACCATCAAAACGGTTGTGATAATCAAGTAAAGTCATAACCTGGCGCGGGGAGAAATCCAGCATAGCCAGAGCCTCTTCCAAGAGGGCCAGTTCGACATACCAGAGATAATTACTGAACTTTTCCCAGAATTTCAGACCCATCTTGCCATAGGAACTTTTGCAGAAGAAGGTCGTACAAACCACCCCGCGGTTGCGCCATACATTGCAGTTTTGAGTTTGTTTATTGTAGTACGGGCACAACCAGTCTTCACGCTGGCCGAAGTCACCCTCTTCGCGGTTATTGAACTCAACCTGATATTTAACCGGTGCCACCATCCCGATCGGCAAAGCATATTCCCGGCGAGCCATTTTATCGCGCAGAATACGATGGGCCTCGGTCGAAGATTCATCCAGGAATGTCGCCCCGACCAGATAGTTGGCCAAGAATGGATGGAATGTGCAGCACTTCAGATCCTCGCGATAGTGAATCTTGGCCTTGTTGCGTGGACGAGCCATCGCACAGGTATCACAAGTGGCTTTTTTTTCTTCCGGAGAGAACTGCAGAATCTCTCGCGGCAGAATGTTTTCATAAATGCGGGGAAGTTGATACTTCAATAACATGAATTAACCTTAAGGACGGATCTTACAGCGTTCAACCAGACGTTGCTTCAAATCTTTTAAAGGAGCAAAGCGCACAACATCCGCATCCCACTTCCAGACAAAGTCACGGCAGTTCACAAAATACGGGAACGCCACCACACCCTCCGCCGTATAGTTCTTCTGAATCAGAATCTCCGGCAGCAATGCATCCATCAGGATATCCACCGAGGACGTCTTGAGTACCCCAGCCTTTTCCAGCTCAACGGCCACCTCGATGGGCGTGACAAATCCCACCTGACCGGCCTGAAGTTTTGAATCCACAATCATAAAGGAAGTCTTGGAATACACCACGCGGATAAACTGATGAAAGCGGATACCCTTGCCAGAGAATTCTTCAGAAATCTGCTGGTAAACTTCGGCATCCTGTTCACCGTTGTCCCCCAGGAAGACTACGGTATCCGGACGCACGCGGTTCATCACATCTCTCAAGGAGTAGAGCTTATGAACCTCGGAATCATAATTGGTGCGATTGATATACTGACCTTCCGGGAAGCCGCCATTCACCAGAAACTTGCGGTGCGTGCGTCCCATCAACCAGTTCGGAGCGCGGGACAGATAAACGATTTCCAGATCCGGCTGATCCTGATCGATCATCTGGTAAAGCTCACTCATCCCCAAAAAACGGCTTTCGGAATCAAACGCATAGCGAGCCGCTTCGGACAAATCCTTCACGTGAGCCAATTTGATTGTATCGTCGATATCGCTGACCAAAAGAGTTTTTGCCTCACCCGAAACGCTGAGCAGAAGCAAAACAAAAGCAATCCATGTTTTCATCAGTCAAACCTCCTCTTGGCAGGAGGTTTTATAACATATTAGGCCCTCGGCATAGGGCCTTTTCCATAAACCTTGTATTAATTAAACGCCCTGGGCGTCGAATTTCATGACAAAGCGCTCAGGCGTCGCTTCGATCTGAAAAACTCCATCGCCATCCTTGTAGGAAAAACGCCCATTTTCAGTATGGAACTGCTCAAACAAGGCCCGCGCCTGCTCGCCCCGAGCATCAAAGTAAGCCTTCCCGGGAGCAATACGAGCCAAGGCCGAATTGTGGATGTAAATAGAACACTGATAATTGTTTTCACCTTTGCGAGCGCAAATGAAATTAAGCACTTTCTGAGGTGCTTCCAGGACCTTTCCACGGCCAATCATAGAGTCTTGCTCGGGACGATCCATCGCCTCAAAAAGAATCTGAGGGGAGCTGTCGTTAGAGCCATCGTACATTACAGAGGCTATATTCACGATAAACTGCATTCCCACAAACTGCCCACGAGTCCCAGCAAAAGAAATGGAAACCGAAAACATCATCAATGAAAAAAGAAGAATTCTCACCAGACACGTCCTTGTTGTTTTTTGAGTTCTTTTCAAGCTTAAGCAGTGTCTAAAAGTTTATCAACCGCATTCCCCTTCATGTCACCTGTCGATTTCCTGCATACCTCTTTGAGACGCCCCATCTTGAGATGGTTTTTCTCTGTATTTTCAATACCTTACAAAGTCAAAAACCACCGTTTTCGTGGCATGGGCTGGCCTGTTGCTTGCTCTATGTAAAAGTAACGAAACAAACCTGATCACAGGGGGACTTATGAAGACAATCATCACTATCGCAATTCTGGCTTTTTCTTGCACTTCCTTTGCTTGGAGCAGCCGTGATGTCGCTTCTAAAGAATACACCTTCAAATACAAACTGGCAGGCCAAAGCCTAGAGCTTAAAAAATCCGCAGGCAGTTATGAAGAAGCCTACGAACAAGCGGCTCAACAGTGCTTCAGCTTCTACAAAGGTGCAGGTAAAGTTTCCGAAGACCGTGGTTTGGATATCATCGACATCTGCGCAAACCCACGCTCCTAATACGACCAAAGACGCAGCGCTTCTGCAAAAGGCAGCTGGCGTCTTGCCGTGAGCTCTGAGGTCGCTTATATTGAACAAGCAATCTAAGGAGCGGTTCTATAATGGGAATTCTTAAATCCATCGGTCAATTTCTAGTTGGTAAAGATCCAGATATCTTTGATGAAAAAGGTCAGGTCTCTCACAAACTTCCTAAAAAAACCTGGGAATTGTGGCACAACCGCACAAAGACTCACCCTGAGTACAACTGGCGCAATCACACCGGCATCTCCGGTGCGGCGAAAAAGAAGAGCAACTAACCTCTCTGCCAGTAAAAAAACAAAACCCAGCCGCGAAGCTGGGTTTTTTATTTCAACCTGCCATTGTTTTCGATTCTTCCCCGCGCACCAGCAAATTCAGCATCTCCACAAGCCGACGCAGTTCTTTACTTTGCGTATTCAGATCCTCAGCTGCAGCCGAGGTCTCTTCCGCCGCGGCAGCGTTGGCCTGAGTCGCTGAATCCAGTTGTGTGGTGGCTGTGGATATCTGCGCCAACCCTTGCGCCTGCTCTCGCGATGTCACTGCGATTTCCGAATTCACAGTCGCCAGTTTCTCGATAGCCTCAAAAACCTGCCCCATGACTTTATGGCTGCTACTGGCCAGGCGCGCCCCTTGTCCGGTTTTTTCGGCACTTTGGGAAATCAACTGTGCAATCTCACGGGCCGAGGTGGCACTGCGCTGGGAAAGCCCACGAACGGCTTCCGCCACGACCGCAAACCCTCGCCCCTGTTCTCCCGCCCGGGCCGCCTCCACCGCAGCATTTAACGCCAGCAGGTTTGTTTGAAAGGCAATGTCATCGATGATGCCCACAATTTCCTGAATCTGCCGGGAGCTGACTTCAATCTCAGTGATGGAGCTTAAAAGCTCTTGCAACTGCGATTCGCCCTCTTTCGAAAAACGCATGGCTGAAGCACTCAGATCCCGAGCCATCTCAGCGCGATTGGAGGTCAATTTCACCTGACTGTTGATCTCCTCCAAAGACGCCACGGTCTCCTCCAAAGAAGCCGCCTCCTGAACCGTCGCACTGGAAAGAGCCTGACTGGACTTCGACATCTCCGCAGCCGCGGCCTCGACATGTGATCCGGACTCATTCAAGGTTGCAGACAGTCTTTCAAAATTCTTATTCAAAGCACGGCTTAACAGCCCCCCAAAAATCAAACTGCCCGTTGCAAAAAGTCCCGCAAACAACCACATCATGAACAAAACTTTTTCGCGCGCACCTTCCGCATCTGCGATGGACTTCTTATTAGCCTCTTTCAGCACCGTCCCCATGCGCAGCAGAATCTCTGTCATCTCGTTGGCCTTTTCAACAGTCCCGGCCATTTCTTTAATCAGCCGACTGTCCTCGTCTTTTCCCACACGGGACAAAATTGTGCGGTAGTCCTTTTCCAGAACTCTCCACACTTGCACAAAATCTTTCAGATTTTTTTGGTTTTCAGCGACAAGGCCGATGGCCTGCAGCTCTTGAATTGTGTGATCCATTTCCACAAATCTTTTATCCAAAGCCGGCACGGTGAGCTTCTGTTGACTCATGCCATGAACCGAGATCTCCTGCCATAATAACCTGGAGATGGCGTTGGAATGAATTCTTGCATCCCCGATCATCTGCGTGATCGGAATCCGCTTTAGGCTCAGCCCCCGAATAACCTCATCCAGATTCTGAATTCCCCGCAAAGCCACCACGGATGTCAAAATCAACCCTACTACTGGAACCGCCGAAAGCAGCAACAATCTGCCATTCAGACTTTTCAGAATCTTCATACCTCACCTCATGCAACATCCCGCCTATCGGTGAGTATGAATTATTACTTTTTAGAAATGTGCTGACATCATGATGGGGATCAGGTCGAGTGAAATCTATCCTGAAGAGCACTCACGATTTGCTCTGGCTCACCTTGAGCTTTCACAACGAAAATATCGTCCACTTGCCGCCCCCAGGTGTGCACCCGGGCCGACTTGATACTCACCCCAAGATCACTCAATGCTCGGGCTGCAGAGGCCAATAAACCCGCCTGATCAGCGGCTTTAAAACTGACCACCCATTCCTTTTCATCCGCGCTGACCACCTGAATGGAATCAAACTTCACATTCGGAATGGGCTTGCTTTGCGTTGAACTGTTTTCAAGTATCTTGATCAAAGCGGTCACAGGACGGGAACTGCTGACCTGGAACCAGTCATAAACTCCGACCTTGGGCAGAGTCTGAATGGAGGCATGGCGAATTCCCAACCCCAACGAATAGAGCTGCCCAACGTAGTCACTGAGCAAGCCCTGACGATCCTCTTTATGATGGAAACGAATCCACAAATCCCCTTTGCGCGTTTTCAGCACCAGCGGTTTTAGTGAACTTTCGCTGCTTTCCGCTTTTTTCAAATCCATCACCAGATCTTTTAAAGAAACACTTTCAAGCAACTGAAGCCCCAGTTCTTCCACCACTTGCGCATCCACTTGCAGCTTCTTGCTTTTCTTTAAGGCTTCAAAATCGAAGTAATTCTGCGCACGCTTTGATTGAAGACTTTGCACCAAGTCCTTTAAAAGTTTGGCTTTCCACTCATTCCACGCCTCGGGATTGGTCGCGCGAATATCAATGGCCGTAAACAAAGCCAGTCGCAACAGACGCGCGCCGCTGACTCCCTTATCGCGCAGCTCCTGCCAGACTTTGGGATCTTTCGGATCTTTACGGAAAGCAGCTTGTGAAAGCTCCAGGTGATTTTGCACCATCCACTTTACTTCTGTGGTGAAGGCCTTGCTGAATCCATAGGACTTAAAATCACGCTCGGTGATGGTCACTCCCAAGTCGGAATGATGCTCTGGGCTTTCCATCCCCTTGGCCAGATCATGATACAAACAGGACCAGCTAAGAATACGCCAGTCTTCTGACTTCAGTTCTTTGGCGATAAACTTTAAAGGTCCCAACTCGGCGGGTTTCTTATAAACCCGCTTTACCTCGCGGCAGGCCTGCATAATGTGCGAATCCGCAGTGAATCGATGGTACTGATCATGTTGAACATACCCCACCAAACGCCTGATTTCAGGAACAAGTTTATCGATCAGGCGAGAGCGAAACACACTGACTAAAAGCTCGTCCGACATTTTCACATTCAGAATTTTATTCAACACCTGTCCCCGACGCTTGGCCGTTGCCTTCACACCAGCATCCGGCAACAAGGTGTCCAGATTCTCACGCACTTTCTTCTGAACCAAGACACGGGAACTCTTATGTAACGTAGTTAAAAAATCCTCGAACTTACGGAAGGATTGATTTTCGATTTTCTTCAGGTCTTTTTCAGAGGCTTCAGCAACTTCGACAATCCAGTCCGAATAAAAATGCACGCGGGACAACCCACGCTGCAAGTCGCGCATAAAATCCTTATGCGACTTAAAGCCCATCCACTGGGACATATCAAATTGCACGGCGCCGGATAAAATATCTCCGTGACCTTCCAGGTGAAGCTTTTGCCTTAAACTCAGGAAATAACTGCGATAGTACTGCAACACATTGAGCGCATGCCCCGGGTTGGTGAATTTTTCTGCAAACAGTTCATAGATCTGCAGTCCTTGCTCAAGATCCCGCAAGCCCCCTGGACCAAACTTGATATTCGGTTCCAAATAGTTGGTGATAGAGTCATAGCGCTTTTCGCGGTTCTTTCGTTCCTCTTTAACAGCTCGTAACAGCCCCCGGCGGAACTGATTCTTTTTACTCCAGATACGCTTTTGCTGTTCAAAGAGTTTTTGTGCTGCCTCCGGTGTCCACGGCCGGGCTTTAAGTAAGGCAAGAATATCAAAGGCTTCAACGTTCTCGGTCCAGTCCGTCGGATTCTGCGGCATTCGGTAGCGCAGCTTCAGGCCTTGTTCTTGAACGGCATCCACAAACAGGCGAACTTTTTCCTCATTCCCACAGAACAAGACGTCGATATCAGATTTAGGACAAAGTTCGCCACGAGCCCAAGAGCCAATAATGATAGGATGGCATTCTTTCCATTCAGGGCGGGACTTAAAAAGCTCTTCCAGCCGATCCCCCAACCACAGGGATACGTTCTCAGCCGAAAAACAAAACACCTGACGAACATCTCCGTCAGGTGTCATCAAAGGAGGCACCAACACCTCCTGAGCTTGATTCCATTGTTCCGAATTCAAAAAAGACTTCTGCGCCATAGAAATATGGTAACCCAAGCCCTCGCGAAAACAAGACTCAACTTCAGACTTTAGCTACCAGCTCTTTCCATTTGGCGATTTGGTTCATCGCTTCTAACGGGCTCATTTGCATCAGCGGGTATTTTTCCACTTCATCCAGAAGATTCTTCAAACTTTCTGAGATCTGAGTCGCCTCAGGAAGATCCATATCCAATGCCGGAACCTCAACTTCCACCGATAGCGAGTCCAACAAAGACAACTGGCTGGAAGCCTGAACACGTTTGGATTCAATGTCTCTCAGCAAACCTTTCGCACGACGAGTGACCGTCGGCGGCAAACCTGCCAGCTCTGCCACCTGAACCCCGTAGGATTTCAAGGCCGGGCCTTTTACTAAAGTGTGCAAGAAGCGGATTTCGCCGTTTCGTTCTGCCACGGTCATATGGGCATTGGTGATCTGGCCAAAGCTTTGATCCAAAGAAGTCAGCTCATGGTAATGAGTGGCAAAGAAGGTCAAAGCTTTCACATCGCTCAAAAGATGTTCCAAAATGGATTGCGCCAGGCACATTCCATCAAACGTACTGGTTCCGCGCCCGACTTCGTCCAGAATCACCAAAGAATCTTTGGTAGCATTCTTAAGCATGGCGGACGTTTCTGTCATCTCGACCATGAATGTGGAAAGACCTTCAGACAACTGATCACTCGCCCCAATACGGGTGAAGATCGCATCAAAGATTGGCAACTGAGCCTCATCACAAGGCACGAAGGAACCCATCTGGGCCAAGATGGCAATCAAAGCCACCTGACGCATCAATGTGGATTTACCGGCCATATTCGGTCCTGTTAACAACAAACAAGAGTGCTGACGAAGCTCGATGTCGTTGGCGACAAAGTTCTTCTTCACGGTTTGTTCAACCACCGGATGGCGGCTGGCCTTCATTTTCAAAGACCCGTCAGCCGAGAAGCTTGGACGGACGTACTTTTCTTCAAGACTCAACCAGGCAAGGCTTGAAACCACATCCACTTCGCTGCACTCATGCGCCAGGCCCAACAAGGCAGGACACTGAGACAGGATCTCTTTACGAAGAGCTTCGAAGAATTCAAATTCCAAATCCGCACGCTTGGTGTTGGCGCTCAAAACCTTTCTTTCAAGCTCAACCAGTTCATCCGTGCAGTAGCGTTCTGCATTGGTCAGGGTCTGTTTGCGCTGATAATTTGCCGGAGCTTTGTCTTTGTGAGAATTTGTGATCTCGATGTAATAACCAAAGACGTTGTTATAGCGAATCTTCAAACTGGAAATGCCGGTTTTTTCTTTTTCCTCGGCCTCCATACGAGACACCATGGCCTGCGCATTGGTGGATAGCTCAATCAGCTCATCCAGCTCTGCAGAAACCCCGTTACGAATCAAATAACCCTGTTTGGTCGTCAACGGAGGATCTTCAACCAGCGTGCGTTCAATTTTATAGGCCAGCTCGCGCAAAGATTCAAAATTCGCAGTCCCGCCAGTGGCATGAACCAGGACTTCCAAAGAACTGATCCCCGCGTGAACACTTCCAGCCAAAGCCAGAAGATCCCGGCCATTGCACTGAGGCTGGGAGATCTTACCCAAACGGCGTTCGATATCACCCATCTGTCCCAGAATCTGGCGCACACGTTTTAGTTCCAGAACATGACTTCTCCAGAACTCCACATTGGTCAGACGCTGCTCAATGGCGTTTTGATCCCTCAGAGGAAAGCTCAACCACTGGCGAAGCAAACGGCTGCCCGCCGATGTCTGAGTGCGATTGATGGCATGGAACAAACTGCCCAGGCCTTCACCCTTGTAAGTGGAGAAGATTTCCAAATGACGTTGCGTGGTGGCTGTCAGTTCCAGGCGATGCTCAAGATCACGCAGTTCAAACGGCGACAACGTCGCCAGAGAGTCCCCGCCAGACATATTGCTGACATAAGAAACCAGACGTGCCGCAGACATCGGCGCTTCGTTTTTCAGAAGCGGATGAAGAGCATCAGCGATATCTTCATGATGACTGATCAGAATTCCATCCAGACCGGTCAGAAGTGATTCGTCCTCTTTACTGATAACAATTTCAGCCACCGGAAGAATCTGCAGGAAGCGCAGCAGCTCTGTCGTTTTTTTAGAGCGGAAGAAGAATGCTTCGCCCGTGGTGGTATCCAGGAAACTCAAAGACTCGGCATCAAGACTGGCCAGATAGTGCGGTTTTGTTCCGTCCAAAGTGTCGGAGTCATAAACCATTCCCGGCGTCAGAACGCGGGTCACGCCACGCTTTACAATGC
The DNA here is from genome assembly GCF_041888015.1 of Bdellovibrio bacteriovorus. Classification (GTDB taxonomy): domain Bacteria; phylum Bdellovibrionota; class Bdellovibrionia; order Bdellovibrionales; family Bdellovibrionaceae; genus Bdellovibrio. The sequence goes on along the minus strand of NZ_CP168968.1, from coordinate 1,772,426 downwards.
CCTTGGCCAGTTTGGGATCTTCCAACTGATCACAGATGGCGACCTTAAAGCCGTGCGCAAGAAGTTTGTTGATGGGTCCTGCGATGGAGTGATGAGGCACTCCGCACATCGGCGTTTCATCTTGGGACTTTTTATTTCTTTGAGTCAGCGCAATTCCCAAAACCGGAGCGGCTTTGACGGCATCATCAAAGAACATTTCAAAGAAATCCCCCATACGGAAAAGAAGGATTTTATCTTGGTGGACAGATTTGATGTCCCAGAACTGTTTCATAAGTGGAGTAAGATTCGACATAGGCCAAAAAAATTAACGAAACCTCGGCCCTATTTCACCCTAAAACCTCCATTGACGCACATCCCCAAAAGGTACCTGCTCACTTTTGCAGAAGCACTGCTCCGAAATTCGATTTTAAACTCCTCTGGATCAGGGATTTATTGACGTTTCTGTGCTGCCTAAGAGTTGCACAATTCAAGGACATGCCTAGAAAAGTCGTACCTCCGTCAAATGAACTCCCCTACCACATCACCGCTCGTTCGCGAAATCGAGAGAACTTTCCCATCCCAAGACAAGAGGTCTGGGGCTTAATGGAGGATTACCTTTTCTTTATCTCGATGTCCTATGGAATTGAGATTCTGACCCTTGGAAAAGGGCGCCTGCACTTTCCTCTTTACCCGGACGAAATTCTTTTTGAGTCTTGCGACCAAACTTTGAGATGGATCAACGCCCCCCAACTCTTATGATACAGAGGTTATAAAGCAGAGCTTACGCAAGGGGGTCTTCGATGTTGCGACCGATCGGCGGACGGGACGTCCGAGAGAGTTACTACTAAATCCATATTAAAAAAGCGCCGCGAGAAAATGTCGCGACGCTCCTGCAAAAGTGAGCAGGTACCTTTTATTCCAAGGCTTTCATTAGTTTGGTGTAGATTCCGTCGAAGCCGCCATTGCTCATGATCAGAATAACATCGCCAGTGTGGGCTTTGGATTTCAAAGCGGTCACGATATCGTCGGCAGTATCGAAATCAGCAGCTGCAACTTGGGACTTTTTCAAATCATCCACCAATTCATGAGTCGAGAAACGATTCTCTTCATCAATCTTGGTCTGATCAAACGCCTTCGCCAACAAGACCTCGTGGGAGCCTTTGAAGGCCTCTACGTAATCTTTCTGGAAGACCTTACGACGAGAGGTCGCACTTCTTGGCTCAAACACCGAGAAGACCTTGCGGCCTGGATATTTCTTCTGAATGCCTTTCACCGTCTCACGCACCGCTGTAGGATGATGAGCGAAGTCTTCGATGACCAAAATGCCATTCGGCTCGCCCAGAATTTCCTGGCGACGCTTCACGCCCTCAAAAGACTCCAGAGCAATTTGAATACGGTTTTCAGAGAAGCCCAGTATTTTGGACATAGCCACAACCGCAGTCGCATTCAAAACATTGTATTCGCCTGTGATCTGCATGGCATAAGGCCCCAGGATTTCACCTTTGTGATGCACTTCAAACCCCAGACCGTTCGCATTCTGGAACATGATCTTCGCACGGTAGTCCGCCTCTGCGCCAAAGCCGTAAGTGAATGAATTTTTGCATTTAGCCAGCTTGCGAAGCTCCATCACATTGGCGTCTTCAGAACAAGCCAGCAACGTGCCTTCTTCCGGAATCAAATGCATCAAACGGGCAAAAGATTTTTTCACATCATCCAAATCTTTATAGATGTCCGCATGGTCGAACTCCACCGAAGTCAGAATCACGTGTTTGGGACGATAGTGAATAAACTTTGGAACTTTATCGAAGAAGGCCGTGTCGTACTCGTCACCCTCGATGATGAAATAATTGCCTTCCGGATTCTTAAATGACTGAGAGAAGTTTTTTGGAATTCCACCAATCAAAAAGCCCGGTTTTACTCCCGAATTTTCTGCCACCCAAGCCATCATGGATGTGGTGGTGGTTTTTCCGTGAGTTCCGGAGATCACAACACTTTCACGGTTTTCAATGATGAACTCGCCCATGGCTTTTGGCAAAGAAGTATAAGGAATCCCCAGCTTCGTCAGTTCCTGAGCTTCCTCGTTGTTGGCGGAAATCACGTTGCCGACGATCACAAAGTCCGGCTTAGGATGCAGGTTTTCCGCCTTATAGCCCTTCATGATATTGATGCCCAGACTTTCCAACTGTGTGGACATCGGAGGATAGGGATTTGAATCACTGCCTGTAATTTTAAAACCGCGGTCCTTCAAAAGACCGGCCATCGAAGCCATCGCGGTTCCGCAAATACCCATCAAGTGAATGTGACTGCCTGGTTTGATATTCATTTTAAAGTCCACTTCTTCTGTAGTTTTCAACAATCCAATTATGAATTTCCGGACGGAGTTTGCCAAAGGCTTTGTTGTCAGCTCCGTAAAGAACGCGGTTGGAAAGAATGCACACACTCAAATCCATCTTCGGATCATACCAGGCTGACGTCCCGGTGAAGCCCGTGTGACCAATGGAATCCAAAGAGAAATAAGTTCCACAACTTGCTGCCCCCGGCGTCGGCATCATATAACCCATCGCCCAGTCCCCGTGGCCCTCCGGCAAAGCCCGCTTGGCAAAAAGCTGGGCCGTCTTCTGACGAATAGAATAACGGGCAATACCCAAAAGGTGGGAACGCAAGTGTAATGAGAACCAACCCACGTCATCAATACTTCCGAACAAACCGGCATGAGTGGAAACACCTCCCAGAGCCCAGGCGTTCAGATCATGAACCTCACCCTGCACCAGTTTGCGGCGCACCGGACATTCTTCCGTCGGTGCATACAGGGACAGCTTGTTAGTCACCTGATTGTTCGGGTGGAACTCCAGCGTCGTTCCCAGATAGAATTTATTTTTGATATCTGTCCAGACATCATCCAAAGGCTTGTCATAAAGTTTTTCAAGGACATAACCCAAAACCAGGAAGCCCACGTCCGAATAAACAGCCGTTTCCTGTTTTTCAATTTTCAATCCCTGCAAGATCGACTGCAGTTGTTCACGACGTTTTTCCCGCGGCAAAGCCGTGTTGATTTCCTGATACAGCGGCAACCACCACGGCAGACCCGAACTGTGAGTCAGAAGCTCCGTGATTCTTGTTTCTTTGTGCTGGAACCATGGCAGCAGATCGCTGACTTTGGTTTCAAAATTCCATTTACCACTTTCAAAGGCCTGCAACATGGCCTGCGTGGTGAATATCACCTTCGTCAGGCTGGCCAGATCGTAGTAAGCATAGGTATTACCCACCGCCACATCACAGATAATACGACCGCCCTGATAAGCTCTTACCATCACCCCCGGGGTCGTATCACGGATGCGGTCTTCCAGTTGCGAGATCAGGTTTTTTTCCAAGATAGAATATTTCATTACGGACGTCCTCCGGTTTGAATCTGCAACAAGACACGACCTTTATCGACGGTCAATTCACAGGATGTGTTAAAAGGAACTGGGCGCTGCACAGGAGCGTGCCCAGCTTCAAGCCCTTTAAAGAGCGGGATCTCCAGATCCTCGGCCCAACGTTTAAAGACTTTGTTTGTTTTATCTTCGCCAGTCCCGCCGGGCTCTTCACCACCGAAGAAATCACCCAAGATCAGGCCCTGACACTTTTTAAAGATCCCTGCCTGCCGGAACTGCTCGAACATGCGATCCACGCGGTAACCGCGCTCTCCGATATCCTCGACAAACAGCAGCTTCTTGTCGGCATTGATCTGCCACGGGGTTCCCAGGGTCGACTGTAACACTGTCAAATTGCCCCCCGTGATGCACGACTTGACTGTTTTTGCTTCGCGCGCCGCCTGATTCAGGGGTTTGAGCTTTTTAAATTCAATTTGCGTGGTTTTGCCAAACAAAATGTCATGAATTTCTTTTTCATGTTTGGCAGAAACCATATTGCGCCCCAAACGATCCAACAACGGCGCATGCAAGGTGGACCAGCCCCATTCCTGAGTCACAAATGTGTGCAAGGAAGAAATATCACTGATCCCAATAAGCAATTTGGGCGCCTTTGGCTTTTTGAGTTTTGCCAGATATGGAAGCAGGCGATTACTGCCATAGCCACCACGCAAACACCAGATCACTTGAGAATCTTTGGCCTCAATCGCGGCCTTTAAAAAATCCCAGCGCGCCTCATCTTCATGAGCATGCAGGAAATGAGGCTTAACAATCCCTTTCGGAATTCGAGGCTGCAGTTTCCATTTCAGCAAAAAATCACGGGCACCATCAACTTCATGAGGCTTTGATGGATAGCCCGGAGCCACCACATCAATAACATCATTTTCTTTTAAAAACTTCCAACTGCCTGCCATGTGCTACACCCGCTTGATAATATCTTTGATGGCTTTTTTATGTTTTTTACCTGTGAAGATCTCGTCGATCTCTTTAGGCTTCAAAAGTTTGCTAATCTGGTCATCAACCAGAAGTTTATCCTTCAAGTGCTCGCCATAAGCCAAAGAGTGACACAGGCGCTGTACCAGCGCATAGGCTTCTTCGCGGATCATGCCTTTTTGAATCAGCGCCAACAAAACATGCGAACTGAAGATCTGACCTTGCGAACTTTCAATATTGTCCATCATGCGCTTCTTGTTCACATCCAGGCCATCCAACAGAATCGTCATGCGATGACAAGCATAGTCCGCGACGATGAATGCATCCGGAAAGACCACACGCTCGACTGAAGAGTGACTGATGTCGCGCTCGTGCCACAGGGCCACGTTTTCCATACCTGCAATCGCGTATCCACGAAGCAAGCGGGAAAGACCCGTGATATTTTCCGCACTGATAGGATTCTTTTTGTGCGGCATCGCCGACGAACCCTTTTGCCCTTTAGTGAAACCTTCCGTCACTTCAGCCACATCACTGCGCTGCAAATGGCGCAGCTCTACCGCCAAGCGTTCCAATCCCGTTCCGAAAATAGCCAGTGCCGAAAGAATCTCGGCATGACGGTCCCGAGGAATCACCTGGGTGGCAATCGTTTCAGTTTTCAATTTCAGTTTTTTCGCCACTAGATTTTCAATTTTAGGCGCCTGACTAGAATAGGTCCCCACAGCTCCACTGAGCTTGCAGATCATCATGTTATCCAAAGCGGCCTTCAGACGTTTTTTATTGCGCTGAGTTTCAGCCAGGAATCCGGCCATTTTAAATCCAAAGGTCGTGGGCTCTGCAAACATCCCGTGAGTACGACCGGCACACAGAGTTTCCGCATGACGGCTCACCAAAGTCTTCAAGGACTTTTCCAAACCATCCACCGATTTCATCAGCACAGCCCCCGCTTCACGAACCTGAAGACTGAAAGCAGTATCCAGAACATCAGAAGAAGTCAGGCCGTAATGAATGAATTTCCCCTGAGGCCCCACATTTTCCGCCAGGTTGGAAACAAAGGCGATGACGTCGTGTTTGGTTTCACGTTCGATCTCAGAAATTCTTTTCACATTGAAGCGGGCCTTTTGTGCGATGGTCTTCGCCGCGCCCTTAGGAATGATGCCAAGTTGTGCCTGGACTTGTGCCACAGCGATTTCAACTTCCATCATCTTACCGAACTTATGATCCGCATCCCAAAGAAGGCCCATTTCTGGGCGAGTGTATCTTTCAATCACGAGTTCTGTTCCTTTCGCTTCTTCTCTTTTTGCTCTTTGAGCAGTTTTTCCTTCCACCAGTTGACGATGCGACTCTGGATGGATTCATGATTGTCAAAGTAAGATCCCCAATTATAGTTCGGCCACACTTCAGGACCATCCAAGTGCAGGTTCCCGTAAGAACTGCGCCCACGTCGAGCGCCCTGTTTTTCCCCAAAGACCGGGAAGCGTGAAGCCCCTAACTGCGCATAGGTATAATAATACTCTTGCGGGAAGCTCAGGATCTGCGGCTCAGCCAAAGACATGCGCTCTTTCAGATGATTCTTCATGCGCTCACTGCGAACAGTCAGATAATCCTTGTTAAATCTTTGCACGGTGGGAATTCTCATCCAGACATCAAACTGCTCAGGCAAAGATGTTCTTTGCAGCACCATCATGTTTTCATGAGTCCATGGAGAATCCACATCATCAATCACCACCGTGTGCAGAGGCAGCCGGTCCCGCTCAAAGCAGGCCTGAAGCCCCACACGGTACCGCACCCAACACCACTCCGGTTCCAACGCCCCTTCCGGGAAGAAGTATTTACCCAGGCGTTCATTCAGGAAGTAGGTTTCTTCGCTGGTCAACATCCAGACAATTTGTTCCAGACGGAACAGACCTTGTTTTTCACCGGAAAGTTCAAGACCGGTGATGGACTTTCCACCGCCGAAAGACACGTCCATGATCTGATGCGGACGAATGACATCCACCCCTTTACTGGTCAGCCAGCTTAAGGATTTTTCCAGACCATTGCGAGTCGCCTGTCGCACCAGGAACGAAGAAGACAACGGCGTCGGCACCCCAAGGCGCGCGCCCTTGGCATTGGAAGTGTATGTTGTCCCGGACCACTGATGCGCCAGATGTAAAATCCAGCTTGCATCAAAATCAAGAGCATCAAGATTTTTGTACAGGCTCTTCGCAGCTTTATCGCCAGTGCCGCCAATCAGATGTTCTTTCACGTGCGACGACAAATTGGACTGATCGATTTTATACTTTGTGACCGGGCCCTTGAATTCAAAAGGACCTTCCTTCAACCACAGTGTAAATCCATTTGATACTTCATCAAACGGATCATCCGAATACATTCTTTCTGATTGAGATTCTGAAATGCGTTCGTTACGGAAAAAACCAAAGGGGCCTTCCACGTCTTCCGACGGCCACACTCCCAATTTGGTTGATACATCAACAAGAGTTGTTTTAATTCCCTCTTTCGCCAAAGCTGCAGCCAACCAATGACCACGACCAAAAGCTGAAATAAGGATAACGGGACTGCCAAGTTCCATCGCCGCAAATGTCTCCTGTTTTTGAAGTGAAATTGAATCCTAAAGGCTCTTAATGATTAGAAAATCACGAATTGATAAAGTCAAAGGTGCGCACCGCATCCAAAGTGACGGCCGGGCTTTTTCTTGTGATTTCCAAAGAGCAGACCTAGAATACGCTCATCAGGAGGAACTCATGCGTCTTTTAACTCTCCTTAGCCTCATTTTTTGCTCTCATTTGGTGTGGGCCAATGATTCTTCCACCCCGACCAACTTCTTTGATCTTTCTGCCAATTCCCTCAGCGGGAAGAAGGTGAATTTCTCGACTTATCGAGGAAAAGTCGTCCTTGTGGTAAACACCGCTTCGCAATGTGGCTTCACACCGCAGCTCAAAGAACTGGAAGAAATGTACAAAAAATATGCAAGCCGCGGCTTCGTGGTCTTGGCCTTCCCATCCAATGACTTCAAACAGGAAAAAGGCTCCAATGAGGAAGTTCAAACCTTTGCGGAAAAAGAGTTCGGAGTGACTTTCCCGCTGTTTGATAAAGCCCCGGTCACCGGCAAAGACAAGCAGCCGGTTTATCAATTCCTGACAACCCAGAAGCCGGGAATTCTGTTCAAAGATGTCGCATGGAATTTTGAAAAGTTCCTGGTCAATCGCAAGGGTTTGGTCATCGAGCGCTGGAGTTCCATCACCAAACCTTCCTCTGACAGTATCACCAAGGCTATCGAAAAAGCCCTGAACGAGCCGCTGTAGTGCTTCGTCAGATGTTTCAGACTGAGACAAACTGCGATATCTGGACTTCCTTTTGATACTTTACTTTGAAGTTTTCCCCGTTTTGATTCGATAATATCAAGAGGGGGATCTTGTGAAAACCACAGCTCGATTACGTACATACAGCCTTCTTGCAGCTCTTTTTTCCATGGCGATGGCCATGCCCCAAAAATCACTGGCTCAGTCTGATCAAAAAACATACTTGCTTTCTCAAGTTGATGTGGATGAAGCCTACGATCCATTTACTGACTATAGCGAATTTGAAGAAGAATCTGACGAAGAAGCCGATATCAACTTCTTCCGCAACGGACGCTTCTTCACCATTGGCCTTGCTGGTGGTATGCGTGGTTTCACCGGCAACTTTGCTGATGCTTATTCATCTGCTCCGACATTCGGTATTTTCCTGACTTATTTCTTTGATCTGCGTCTGGCCATGTCTTTGGGTTTCCAAACTGGTGACCACGCTGTGCGATTCAAAGTTCTTAACAAGACCGACCCTTATGAAGGGAACGTTTCGATCACGGCTGTGAACTTCGACTTGAAGTATTACATGAACACTCAAAACGTGACTCGCGGCCTGGCGGATCTGAATCCGTACATCCTGGGCGGCCTGGGGCAGTTCTATCGCACTTATACAATTGCGGGCCTTGATGGCTTTAGCCGTGATTCCACGATGGGTTTTGATATCGGTGCGGGTCTGGAGATCCCTTTGATGCGTAAAAAAGCGTACCTGGGCCTGCAGGGAACTTATCACTATGTGAACTTCAGTGATGAGAACAAAAATTACGTCGATGGCACTGAAAAGCTGGAAAAGAATCTGGCCGGGGACTTCTATAACTTCCTGGTGATTTTGGGGATGAACTTCTAATTCTGAATCAAAATAGAAATAAAAAAGGGACTCTTGCGGTCCCTTTTTTATTTCCCATCAATCCAAGGCAAAAACACCCACAATTTGCAGCAAAAGCCCCAGCACGATCACAATCGGCCCCGCCCATTGTAAGACGAACATCCAGTGCGGATACATGGAATAACTGACGAACTTGTCCTTATCGACAAAACCCAGCTCTTTTTCCTTCTCAGAAATTCCCATATTGAAAGCAATCAAGATCCCCAATGCGACCACGGGCAACAACCAATTAATCAACAAAGAATCCAGATTCTCGATCAACGAACGCCCGCCCACACGAATATCTTTAAATATCGAACTCGACAGCGCCGGAAGAACCGTCAACAGCAACGCAATAGCTCCGGAATACCACGTAGCCTTGCCACGCTCCATTTCCTTTTGCGCATCCACCCAGTTGGAAACAACCACTTCCAGAAGACCAATGCTGGCATTTAGAGCTGCCATATACAAACAGACAAAGAAAGCCAATCCAAACAACACGCCACCGGGAATGCCCAAAAGATATTTAGGTAAAACCTCGAACATCAACGCCGGATCTGTCAGGGGAACATTGGACGCCTGGAATGCCACGGGGAAAATCATCACCACCGCGATCATGGAAATAATCGTATCCACAATCGTCACCCGGAATCCAGCGGTAGGAATATGGTCTTCTTCACGCATATAGGACCCGAAGGTCACCATCGTTCCAAACCCCACAGACAAAGTGAAGAACACATGCCCCAAGGCATGATTCAAAGACGACCAAGTCAGTTTGGAAAAATCAGGATAGAACAGGAAGCGCAAAACTTCCGGAGTCGATGGCAGCGAGAAGGATCTCATTACCAGAATTGCCACTAACGCCACAAAGAGCGGCATCGTGTACCCGATCCAACGCTCTAACCCCTGCTGCACACCTTTCACAACCACCACTACGGTGATCAGGATGTGCGCACTGGCCAGCATCAGTTGCAACCAGCCATTGGACATCAAAGCTGCCAGATTCGTTTTATCAACAACCTGGTCTGTAGAGGAAAACAGTGAAATCAAAAACTGCGTCAGGAAGTGCAGAACCCATCCGCTGATCACCGAATAATAAGACAAAACAACGACACTGACTAAAACCGCCAAACGCCCGACCCAGCGCAAAGAACGCACTCCGGATTTTTGCCCCATCTGCTGGGTGGCCACGATCACGGAGCGACGCGTGCCTTTTCCCAACATCAGCTCAGCAATCAAAAGCGGAGCCCCGATCGCCAAAGCCATGAAACCATAAAGCAAAATAAAGGCACCGCCCCCGTTTTCCCCTACCACGTAAGGGAAGCGCCAAAGATTGCCCAGACCGCAGGCTGAGCCCACGGCCAAAAGGTAAAATCCATAGCGTGTTTTCCAGGAGCCGCGCTTAGTTGCCATTACTCTCCGCCACCACTGCCGCCACGGCGTGATTTCATACAGAAGATACGAATCGGCATCCCGTGCAAATCCCAACGGTCCTTGATATTCTTAATCAAGAAGCGACGATAAGAATTCGTCACACCATCTGGATGGTTGGCAAAAGCGATAAATGCCGGTGGTCTTTGATAAGTCTGAGTCAAATAGTAGAACTTCACGTTCGTCGTACCCCAAACCGGAGCCGGAGCTTTACGAATTGTCTCAAAGAAGAAGTCATTCAGCTCAGCTGTTGGAATACGCATCGTCATCTGATCAGCCACTCGCTCGATCATCTCGAACATTTCTTCCAGACCGTACTGAGTTTTGGCACTGGTGAAAACAACATTCACATCGGTAAAGAAGTGGAACACACGTTCAACTTGTTCACGGAAGGTCTTGCGATATTCCGGAACCTCTTTACCACCCAAGTCCGACTTGTTCGCGACCACGATCACACCTTTGTGATCTTCCAGAATGGACTGCATGATACGGGCATCCTGGTCTGTCGGTCCGATTGTTCCATCGACAACCAACAAGATCAGATCCGCGCGGCGAATTGCTTCCTGAGATTTGAAGGCAGAAATGATCTCAAGATCCTCTTCACGCTTGGCAGAGCGGCGCAAACCGGCTGTATCCACCAGGGTGTACTTCTTTCCGTTATAGATGAATGGAGAATCCACGGAGTCAATCGTTGTTCCCGCAACATCGGAAACGATCATACGATTCACGCCCAGGATCGCATTACACAAAGAGCTCTTACCAACATTGGGCTTACCCACGATGGCAATATTGATACCCTCTTTAACCGTCCCTGGATTTTCAGGGATTTGTTTGGTGATCCATTCCAAAACATCGGCAACACCACGACGCTGTTCAAAAGAGGCAGAAATGATATCCACGCCGAACTCATAGAAGTCCGCTTTGGCCATATCCGCTTCAGCATCACGATCCACCTTATTGATCACCAGCAGGAACGGCTTCCCGGTCTGCTTGGCAACACGGATGATGTCGCGATCTTCCGGCACCAGCCCGGCACGTCCATCCATCACCGCCACGATCAGATCCACAGAGTGCAGGAACTCGGTCACCTGTTCCCTGATCAATTTAGAGAAAATATCACCGGCTTCGGTAATACCGCCGGTATCAATCAAATCAAATTGCTTACCCCAGATATCCACGGGCTCAATGATAATATCGCGAGTCACTCCCGCCTGGTTTTTCACCACGGCCTTGCGTGTGTCAGTAATAATATTAAACAGCGTTGACTTGCCTACGTTCGGGCGACCGATGATCGCCACCTTGGGTGAAAACTCAGTCCTTTGATTCAACGACATAGCCCAGCTCCTTCATCATGCGTTTATTGGAGAACCATTCAGGCTTGCTCGCCACATTCAGGTCCAGGAAGACTTTCTCTCCCATCAGTTTTTCAATTTCTTTACGTGCTTCCATGCCGATTTGTTTAATCATGGCCGCACCTTTTCCGATAACCATCGCTTTGTGGCTCTCTTTACCCACCACGATTTCAGCGTAGATCTTGGGAACCGGCTTGGCCTCTTCCTCGAACTTCACAACACGCACTGCGATCGAGTAAGGCACTTCGTGATGAAGAGCATCGAAACATCTTTCACGGATGATTTCAGAAACCATTTCACGCACATTTTCATTGGTATAAAGTTCTGTATCGTACAATGGAGCTGGGGATTCCGGCAGAAGCTCCATGAACTCGATCAAAAGTGCTTCGCGCTCTTCCTGATCGTCCTTGGAATCTTTCACCGATACGGAGAAGGCTTTGCCACCCGCAGTCTCAACCATCTTGCGAAGGATCATCGCGCGATGGGCTTTATCTTCAATATCTGTTTTCGTGATAACTGCAATCCATGGTTTGCCGCTTTTGGAAACCATTTCGATCACTTTTTCTGCGTCCTCGGGACGCTCTTCATCCACAGACAAAACCGCCAACAAGGCATCAGAGCTTCCGATAACGTCTTTAGCTTCCTGAGCCAGGAATCCATTCAGACCTTCATCAGCGCGGATCAATCCCGGAGCATCAACGAAGATGATCTGTCCTTTGTCCGTACTCCAGATACCCAGAATACGACGGCGTGTTGTTTGGGGCTTTGCAGAGACGATGGAAACCTTCTCGTCCACCAGGAAGTTCATCAATGTGCTCTTCCCTGCGTTCGGTTGTCCAATCAGACCTAAAAATCCGGCTTTGTAACTCATTCTAATTCGTCTCCTTGTATTTCATCTCAAGAGCGTTCTTTGCTGCCATTTGTTCGGCATTTTTCTTACTGCGACCCCGCCCTTGAGCCCAGACATCTTCTTTTACTTTTACACAAACCAGGAACTCCCGGTCATGCGGAGGTCCTTCTTCCGCCAGAACCTCGTACTTTGGCGTTTCTTTCGAGGACTTCTGAACCAGCTCCTGCAAACGGGTTTTATAATCCCGCTCGAAGTCCTCATGACGACACACCCGATCCGCCAACGGAACAAATTCCTGACGGATAAAACTGCGTGCTACAGTGAAGCCACCATCCAGATACAGCGCGCCAACAATAGCTTCAAAGGACGAGGCGATCAGCCGTGGCTTTTGTGCGCCACCTGTTTGCGCTTCACCTTTTCCCAATTGCATCAGCTTGTTCAAGCCCATCTCCAGCGCCAGTTCGGAAAGAACTTCCTCATTGACGATGCTGGCCCTTTTTTTCGACAGTCCACCTTCCGTGTCTGTCGGGAATTTTTCATAAAGGAATTCACCCACGACCAGATCCAAAACAGCGTCGCCCAGGAATTCCAGCTTTTCATTGTGTTCAACACAATTACGCAGCTCATTGGCGAAACTTTTGTGAGTCAAAGCGCGTTCCAACAGCGCCTGGTTTTTAAACTGATACCCCAGGCGTTCTTCAAGACTCTTACGAAATTGTTCGTTCATGTAAGGACCTCACCAATCAGATGTCCTTCCATGTGCTGTTTGTTGGAATGATCATATCCTGTGATTTTAACTTCCACTTCCTGGCCCGCCCAGTGATTCAGGAAGCTTTCAGCTCCGGAAATATCCACTGGCCAGTAGTCGTGACTTAAACCTTGCCCGCCCTTAGCGGCATTTTTCAAGACCAGAACTTTCTTAGTTGTTCCGATCTGAAGCTGAGCTTGTTCGGCATAGCGAGCAATACTCAGATCGCGCAGTCGAGCCGCACGCTCCGCACGAACGTGCGGATATACAGAGACATCCATCGCCGCCGCACGCGTCCCCTGACGTTCACTGTAAGGGAAGACATGAAGCTTGGTCCAAGGCAGATTCTTCAAACAATCGTAAGTGTCCTGGAACTGCTCTTCCGTTTCCGTCGGGAAGCCTGTAATGACATCCATCCCCACAAAACTGCCCGGAACCCGATCCGCAATCGCGTGCAGAGATTTTTGCACGTCGGCCTGCGTATATTTACGTTTCATCTGGAACAACACATCTGTATTCGCACTTTGAATGCTCATATGGAAGTGTGGGCACAGGCGAGAGTCCTGATACAGATCCAACAGGCGGTCCGAAACCTCGACCGGCTCCAAACTTGCCAAGCGAAATCTTGGAACTTTGGTTTTCGCCAGAAGATTCTCAAGAAGATCTTCCATTACATAGGCCTTGTCGCCAACCTTGTCTTCGTAATCACCGATATGCACGCCGGTTAAAACAACTTCGCGTGAACCTTGAGCGTAAAGATCGTTGATGCGATTCACCAGGTCCGCCACCGGGATTGAGCGGCTCTTACCCCGGGCATAAGGAATAATGCAATACGTGCAGAAGCTGTTGCAGCCGTCCTGAATTTTCAGGAACGTGCGCGTGTGTTCTTTTTCAATACCACCGCCAGCCTCCAGATCTTCTTTTTTGAAGATGTTGGATTTAAATACTTTTTCAGTCAGTTCACCACGGAAGTGTTTATTCAAAAGATCCGGCAAAGAACCTTTGTGAGAATTTGCCACAATCAGATCCGCACCCGGAAGACTTGAAAACGACCCGGTATCCACCTGAGCCGCACACCCCGTGACCACCACCGTGCAGAAGGGATCTTTCACCTTCAAACGGCGGATATAGCGAACTGCCTCTTTCGTGGCTTCCGCAGTCACCGCACAGGTATTCAGAACGTGAATACGGGCGTTTTTCTCTCCGGAAACAATTGGAGCAAAACCGCTGGCGTTTAGATTTTTCTGGATAAGGCCCGCATCGTAAGTGTTCACCTTACAACCGAAAGTGTGGACCTGATACTTCATAGAGTGATCCATCCGCCTCCCACCAGCTGCTTGTCGCGATAGAAGACCGCCGCCTGGCCAGGAGTCACTGCTCTTTGCGGTTCAGAGAATTTCAATTTAAAACCCTGGGCCGTTTTATGGACCTGCGCTTCAGATCCCTTGTGCTGATAGCGGATCTTCACGTTCATGGTCTCGCCGTCCTGAATTTCATCCAGAAGCTTTGGATCCACTACTTCAACTTCATTGGCGAAAAGATACTGCTCGTCACCAACCCAGACAGTGTTGTCAGTGGCATCAATTTTAATTACAAAAAGCTTCTCATGGTGATCCATGCCCAAGCCTTTGCTTTGACCATAAGTGAAGTTATGAATCCCGTCATGCGGAGCCATCACTTCGCCATTCGGGTAGCGCTTCAAAAGACCTTTTTTGGATGCCAGGATTTCCGGCTTCACTTGGCCTTTGATGAAGTTCTGATACCCTTGTCCGCCCACAAAGCAGATCCCTTGAGAATCCTTTTTACGAGCAGTCACCAGACCACGGCTTTCAGAGTAAGCACGCACTTCCGGCTTTTTCATGTCCCCGACCGGGAACAATAATTTCGGAACCAGTTCAGGATCAATCGTGAATAGGAAATACGTCTGATCTTTCCAATCGTCGGTGGAGGTGTGGATCGATGACTTGCCATTTTCGTCAGTCACGATCTTGGCATAGTGGCCTGTGGCGATGTAATCACACTCGAGCTCTTTCATCTTTTTAACCAGATGATCAAATTTCAAATAGGTATTGCAGTTCACACAAGGAAGCGGCGTCTGCCCTTCCAGATAAGCTTTCAAGAAAGGATCAATCACGGCCGCACGGAACTTGGCCTCGCAGTTAATCACGTAAAACGGAATCCCCAAACGGTCCGCCACAGAACGGGCGTCATCCACGTCGATACTGGAACAGCAAGTGCCGTTACCTTCCTCGATGTCGCAACTGGAATAATCCCAGACTTGCATTGTTGCCCCAATAACCTCATACCCCTGTTCGACCAAGAGCGCAGCCGCGGCGGAACTGTCCACGCCTCCGCTCATAGCAACAAGGACTCTCCCTTTAGACATGACAAGAATCTCCTTCGTCGTCGTTCAGTGATCGCAAGCGATCCACCACTGTTTTCAATGTATCTACAAACAAATCCACTTCACCGAGTGTGCTTTCCCACCCCAGACTGACACGCAGACTGTTCTGCGCTTCCCCGCGAGTCAGACCCATAGCCAAAAGAACCGGACTGGGCTCAGGATTTCCAGAAGAACATGCCGCCCCCGTGGACACCGCAAAGCCTTTGATATCCAAAGACATCAGCATCGTTTCCCCATCAGCGCCTTTCAAAATCAAGGAGCTGGTATTCGACAGACGTACACTTTCCACCGCTGTGATCGTCACATCGGTGATTTCGGCCAAAATGCGGGCTTCCATGTGATCACGCAAAACCTCTATGGCACGGGACTTTTCTTCAATCATTGAGGCGCGTTTTGCAACCACACCAAGGCATCCAATACCCAAAGTGTTTTCGGTGCCACCACGACGATGTCTTTCCTGACCACCACCGTGAATCAACGAGCTGACGTTCGAGCCCTTCTTAGAATAAAGAACCCCGGTGCCTTTCACAGAATAAAACTTGTGACCCGAGAACGAGGCAAAATCCACATTCAGGTCATGCAAGTTCACCGGTACTTTACCAAAAGCCTGCACGGCATCGGTATGAAAGAGCGCGCCTTTTTTATGAGCCATCTCGGCCATCTGCTTGATCGGGAACAAGGTGCCCGTTTCGTTGTTGGCAAACATCACCGACACCAGTGCCGTTTCTTCGCTGAGATGTTCTTCATAGAACTTCAAGTCAATCTGCCCCTGACGATTCACGGGAATAAAATCCACCCGAGCGCCGAGAGATTTCAGATGCTCCATGGTCTTCATCACGCTGGGATGCTCTACAGCAGAACACATGAAGTGAGTACGGCCGCGCTGTTCGGGAGTTAAGAACTGGGCCGTCTGGTAATAATCAAACAGCCCCTTCAAAACGGTGTTGTTCGCTTCACTGCCGCCGGAAGTAAAAATGATTTCCAAAGGATGAGCACCGATGGCATCCGCCATGGCTTTACGGGCATCACGCAGAATATTCTTCGGCTGACGGCCGCTCCAGTGGATAGAACTTGGATTCCCCCAGGCCTGCGCAAGCTCTGGCAAAGCAGCCAGAACTTCTGCACACACGGGGGTCGTGGCATTGTGATCAAAATAGTGAAGGACTTTGGTTGATATCATAAGCGCACGGAACCTATCACAGTTCTTAAGTATTGAGAACCTCTAAGATAATTTGCCAATTCCGGGTGTCCACTGCGTTAACATTTCGGGAAAATTCTACACCCCAAAATACCCTCCCCGGGGGCTCAACTGGACTAGGCCTCAGTTTTTACTCAGGTTTTCTTAAGGAATTCCGATAAACACAGTGATGAGTCATCACCTGTGGTTTGAACATTTTAAAGAGCAACTTCAAGGACTTACCGAAGCCTTTGAACAAAGCGGATCGCCTTTGAGCCTTCTGGGCTACGCTATCTGCGAGCAACGCCTCAGCTCGGAAGCCTATCTTCAATGGGCCATGACTCACCATAGACTTCCTTTGCTTCAGTCACGATTTTTTACAGAAACTCCCGTGTCCCAGGAAATGTTCGCGAAGTGGGCGACCCATTATCCGTGGTCTGCGGAGTGTCTGCCTGTGGCGGAGTGGGATGGATCCCTCATCGTAGCATGTCTTCAGCCGCCGCAGGATTTTCCTTCTTTCCCGTCCAGCATTCTGGTTCTGGCGACTTATGAAAACCTGGAACAAGTCTGGAAACAACTGCACCCGGAAAGACAAGCCGCCCCTGCTGCTGAATCAGCGCCAGAAGGCATTGACCTTTCCCTAAGCACTCCAAAAAAGCAAAGCTCTGACAGCTTCTCGTTTGATGATTTGGGTGTCGCACCCGAAGGCTCCTCTCCAAACTTTGAACCTCTTTCTGGCGATGAACTTTCTGTCGAAGGCACTCCGGAAGAAAAGCTCGACGGTCTCTTTGACGGCCCGACAGTGATTCGCCTGGAAGCTTTGGCTCCAACACCTGCAGAGTCTTCAGTCGCTGAGACGGCTCCATCTGCGGAAGGTGAATTGGCGCTTGAAATCCCCGAGAGCGAACTGAAAACGACGATCATGCCGTTGCCGACAGCTCCGGCTGCTGCTGCAACACCTGTGATCGAAGAGATCCCGGCTGTGGCGATTGAACCTGTGGCAAAACAAGACAGCTCGGCTCCTAAAAGAGCCACGCCGCCACCGCCACCAAAATCTGATTTGCCACCTCCATTCGAAGACAGCTTCAGCAATAAACCTATTCCTATCACTCCTCGTCCTGCGGGAGTTGCCAAGCCTACGATCAATCCCGTAGCCACCGGCCATTTCGCTTTGGACAAAATTAAAAAGAAAAATGCAGCGGCTCTCAATGAAAAGGTCAAACTTGTCTTGAGTGAAATGAAAGCGCATTTTGAAAAATCCATGATTCTGACCTTGGACGAACAAGAAACGCAGATGATTGCCTTTGCCTGGGATGAAAACTTCAAAGGCATGAAGGACACGTCCATGCGCTTCCCTCTGCAAATACCAAGTATTTTCAGTATTGTAGCATCCACACAGAAGCCTTATCACGGCTATATTTCCCTGAACGAAACCAACGAAAAGTTCTTCGAAGGTTGGAATCAGGGGCGCATCCCTGACCATGTCACCATCGCACCGATTGTCATCAACGAAAAACTGGTGGGCATGCTGATGGGCTTTGCGGAAAAGTCAGCTTACAATAAAGTTTCCCTCAATTTGGCAGAAAAACTTTCCAACGACTTCATTAAGGGTCTGCAGGCGGCGTAACTATGATGCTTCTTCTGCATCTTCTCTTGAACGTAACACTCGCCCAAGCAAACCCTAATTCTTGCAGCCAACACAACCCGATGAGCCCCGATGTCCCCGCTTGCCCAAACAGCGGCAGCAAACTGCTATCGGAAAACTATCCGATCATGGCAGCCACGGTGTCGGATGATGCAGGCGGTTCCCGCTACGTTAAAGAATACGTCACCAAAGTTCTAAAAGCCCAGCCATCCAAAGCCCCGCAGTTCTTCCTGCATGTCACTGACGAAACTTGGTCTGACGTTGTCCGTGAAATCAAAAAACAGGCTCCAGACGAAGCCACAGCGCAACGTTGGATTGCGGGTCTGAGCCGGGTTCAAACACGTCATCGTTGGAATTGGCAACAGGATTACTTTGAAAGCTTCTTCGACAGCAAAACTGGAAAGCCCGTCTTGCGTGAAGTTCAAGGGTATGGCCGTCATGGCAATGCCTTTAATGATCTGGTCAAAAAGTCCAGCGCAGATTGCTCGATCAGCGCCGGAAAACAACTGACCAATGATCAATACAAATCCGGACATAGTGGTGGAAATATCGAAGCCGTCAACGGACTTTGTCTGGTTGGATCCGATCACTTCGAAGGCAACGAATGGGATAAATATGCGAAAGTCACCTGCGAGAATCCCGCTGCCGCCGTAAAAACTCCTTCAGATTTTTTAAATGTCGGCCACACTGATGAGTTTTTCAAAACCCTGAAAGATCCTTCACAGCAAGCCCCTTGTGACTTCAGCCTGGCCTTTGCCAGCCCTAAAAAAGGTTTGGAGCTGCTGAAGAAAAACCCACAAGGCCGGGCCTTTGATTTTTCCCACCTGTCACCTGATGAAATCATGATTCGCCTGAGGCAGGCGCCGTACAACCGCGTTTGCAGCGAATTTGCCTATACTAAAGCGCTGGAAAAGCGTGGCACCAAACCTGGTAACAGCAAAGAAAAGCGAATGCGCGGGGTTTCCAAATTCCTGTTTGATATCATTTTGCCGCCCGTTTCTGCCGGAAGCTTTATCGCCTCCCAAAAGGATGCGGAGTCTTTGCGTATGGAAAGATATCTGGAAGATCTCAATAATGAAGGCATTTCAGATCCACCAATGGATCGGGGCGATGACAGTCGTCGCCAGGCCCGTATTGATCGTCTGAATCGCCAGCGGGCTCTACTGCGACAAGCCGGCATTCTTAAATCAGAAAGCGACACTTCAGTTCTGAAGGATTGCTACAACATGACCAATAAAGATCTGGCTAAGATGTTTGAAGACGACTTCGAGATGAAAGAATTCAATGAGTCCGTGGAAAAAGCGACTCAACAATTCAAACAAGATCTGCTGGCAAAATTAAAAAAATCTTATCCGCAGTGCAACCCCAAAACTGTGGACCTGCCCGACTTGTTCCTGGGCGATATGGACTACGACACCAATCCTCCCACTTATGCCATGGGAACTGCAGACTCCGTTTTTCCAAATCCCACCAACGGCGAGATTGTGGAAAATACATTCATTTTGCCAGAGCCGGTTAATCCGGCCTTCAAAGCAGATATCGACAAATCCATCAAGGACCTAGGGCTTAAAACAGACTATATCGACACCCATTTTGCTCATACGCTCAATGGGAATCTGCATTGCTCCAGCCATGCCATGCGCTATTGCCGACCGCAAGGAGACCAGAAATGATTCGACTGATGATACTGACCAGCCTTGCCTTCTTAAGTTTTTCGGCAGCAGAAGCTCAGTCCAAAAAACTGATGTATTCCTGTCAAGTGCAGGACAAGTGGTTGCAGGGACAAAAGCTTTCCGCCGGAATTGATATTCAGGACCTGGATCATGCGAATCTGACCATCCAGTCGGCAACTGAAACCGTCACATGTCCTCTTGCCGTGGAAAGTGTTCAGGACGCCTCCCGAGGCCGTATTGCCAAGGTCATCTTCCTGATGACTCCCGAAGCCTGCTCACCTCCTGAAAAATCGTTTAATCGCAATCTGCGTCGCCGCTTCGAGCTTCATATTGATGCCCAACCGGGCTCCACAGGGGGTGCGCAGCTCTCCTGGCGTCATCGTGGAAATCGTTCTCAGTGCAAAGAAGTCGTGAACAACCTTAAGTCCCACGGTATCGGCAATAAATTTCATCCGACACCCACGACCTCAAGCAAAACCGCAGCAGGGACACGATAAAGGCTCTTAAGCCTTGCAAAGCGGGAAATTAATACGCTCTTTCGATCCCCGGCTTGAAATCCGCTGGAAAACCGATTACTTCCATAGGTCATGAAATACCTGTCCTATGTCTTCATAGTCCTTTTGTTTCCTTCTCTTCTCTGGGCCCAAGGCACGCGCATCAAAGTTATCAGCGTGCATGACGGCGACACACTGACGGCCGTCGGTGCCGATGACCCCACTCTGCGCTACAAAGTTCGACTGATGGGCGTGGATACACCCGAAGTTGACTTCATGAAAGAAACACAAGGAGAAGTTGCCATTTCTGCCCGGGACTTTTTAAGATCCCAGATCCCTGCAGATGGCATCATCACACTCAGCGACGACAGTCAGGTCGACAAGCACGGCCGAATTCTGGGGCGACTTCTGGTTGGCAACAAAGATCTGAATCTGGAAATGTTGAAAAACGGCTGGGGCATGATCTACTTTATCTATCCCTTTGAAAAACGCATTGTCAGCGATTACAGCCGCGCCTCCAAGGAAGCCTATGACAAGCGCCGCGGTGTCTTTTCAAATGATTATCGCGACACTCAAGAGCCCTACCAATTCCGCATGAAAGTACAAAAACAGGTCGGCAGAAATCCTGTCGGCGATCTGGAATTAAAAAAGATTCTACCACCGGAAGAGATCAATAAAGTTCCGGTATGGAAAAGAGTCTTCTTCCCGAATTATGAGATGGCCTACCAAAACGGTTACAACTAAACCAGGCGTGTGGTGATTTTTCTCTCGGTTTCAGAGAGCTTCTCAAAGACGACTTCGATTCTTTGCCAGTTCAGTGGCAGGTAATCGAAGTCCAGACGGTTCGCCCACTCGATCACAATCAAAGAATTCTTTTGTGCAAACAAATCCCAGAATCCTGAGCTTTCCAGATCGTCATCGTCTTTCAGACGATACAGATCCAGGTGGTCCATGGCTTTACCCTCGGCGTTTTCATAGCGCAGATGAATGGCGAAAGACGGAGACTGAACATCACGCATTCCCAAAGTCGCAGCCATCATCTGCACGGATGTGGTCTTGCCCGCCCCCACATCACCGCTCATAAGCAAAATACAGCGATCATTCAGATGCGGAAGGAACTCTTGCCAAAAAGCTTTGAGTTCCTCGAGGTTTTTCACAATTCTTTGGGAATTCAAAATGGTGGACATGTTACTTTAAGATTTTTCTCATCTTACGAACAGATTCTTCCATGCCGTGCTCTAGCGCGTAACATACCAAAGAATGTCCAATATTCACTTCCTGAAGATGCGGCAACTTATTGATAAGCTTGGAGTGTTCATAATCCAGACCGTGCCCAGCATGAACATTCATCCCCAGATAATGAGCCCACTCGGCCGCATCACACAAACGCTTCCATTCCGCGTTCTTTTTCGCTCCTTTAAGCATCACCCATTTACCGGTATGAAACTCAACAGCGTCAGCACCTGCTTCATAGGAAGCTTCCACCTGCTCAATAGACGGTTCGATAAACATGGAGATCTCAATCCCGATACGCTGAAGCTTTTCCACCATCGGAAGCATCTTCTTCATACCTCGCTTCACATCCAGACCACCTTCCGTGGTCAGCTCAGCTCTTTTTTCAGGTACAAAACAAACCCAGTCCGGACGGTACTTCTTGGCAAAAGAAACCATCTGCGATGTCGCAGCCATTTCCAGGTTCAAAGGCACCGGGCATTGCTTGGAAAGAACTTTCAAGTCCTCTAACTGGATGTGACGACGATCTTCACGAAGATGGATCGTGATCTGCTCGGCCCCGCCTTTGACAGATTTCTTCACCATATCCAACAAATTAGGATAAGCCGTTGTTCCTCCACGCACCTGACGAAGCGTTGCTACGTGGTCCACATTCACACCAAGACGAATTTTATTTTTCATAATTCTTCAGGATGATCCGGCTGGATCATCCCCCTTTTTCTTCTTAAGACAGTTCTTTTTCCAGGAAGGAGGCGATCTCTTCCGCAAACTGAGTGATTTGAGTTTTATCAGAGCCTTCCACCAGAACCCGAATCACAGGCTCTGTTCCAGAGAAGCGCACAAAGACACGACCATTCCCCGCCAGTTTCTTTTCAACGGCGTGAATCATATCATTGTATCCGGCAAGCTCGTGCAGCTCTGCACGACGCTTCACCCGGCAATTGATCAGGATTTGTGGCACGTCTTCAAAGACGTGATTCAAATCGCTCATCTTCTTGCCTGTTTGCTTCATTACGGCCAGCACACTTAAAGCCGCGATACAGCCGTCCCCCGTGGTCGTGTGATCCAGGAAGATAATATGCCCGGATTGCTCACCACCAAGGTTGTAACCGTTTTTGCGCATTTCTTCGACGACGTACTTGTCACCCACGCCCGTTTTAACAAGCTTGATGCCAGCTTCATTCATGCGTTTTTCAAGACCGAAGTTCGACATCTGGGTCGCCACCAAAGTGTCGCCTTTCAACAGCCCACGCTCTTTCATATGCAGAGCACAGATAGCCAGAATACGGTCGCCGTTTACGATCTCGCCTTTTTCATCCACCATGATCACGCGATCCGCATCTCCATCCAGACTGATGCCGACATCGGCGCGGTATTGCAAAACGGCTTCTGCCAATTTTTGTGGATAAAGGGCGCCGACCTTATCGTTGATGTTAATACCATTTGGATCATCACCCAGCAAAATCACTTCCGCGCCCAACTCTTGAAAGACGGACGGTGCCACCTTGTAAGAAGCCCCATTGGCCGTATCCAGCACAATGCGCATACCGTCCAGAGTGTACTCCAGAGGGAAAGTGCCCTTCACATAAACAATATAACGACCCTGGGAATCTTCGATACGACGAGTGCGGCCGATCTCTTTGCTCGGCGGCAATAGTGGTGTCAGATCTTCTTCCAGAACCAGACGTTCAATCTCGCGTTCCATGTCCTCAGAGATTTTAAAACCATCAGAACCAAACACTTTGATTCCGTTATCATGAAATGGGTTGTGCGATGCCGAGATCACGATACCAGCGGCAGCACGCATGGTGCGAGTCAGATATCCAATTCCCGGTGTTGGCAAAGGGCCTACCAATTGAACAAAAATACCCATCGAGTTCAAACCGGAAGCCAGAGCCTGTTCAATCATATAACCAGACAGACGTGTGTCTTTGCCGATTACGACCTTACGAACTGCACCTGGCATATGCTCGACTTCCTTGCGCAGCAGATAACCGATGGCCTGACCGATCTTTACAACCATGTCCGGAGTCATCGGCCACTGATTGGCAGTGCCCCGAATACCATCTGTACCAAAGAGTCTTGTTTTCTTTTCCACTTTATTGGCCTTTTTGTTCGTCACGAGGCTTTTCCTTTATAGACAATACTTCAGCTTGAATTTGATTAGGACGGACACCCAAGATGCGAACCCCTATTGGAACATCGATCTTGTTCAGTGGAATATCCACATTCACCACGCCCTCACCACGCTGAGAAATATCCAATGTGATATTCTGCGACAATGAGCTTTCCAAAAACTTTTTCAACGAAGAACGCGGGCCAGACACCTTGACCTTAATATGATCAGTCGTTTGCGCCACCACATGAGTGCCCGGCGCAGTAATCAGCTCCACGTCGATATTTTTACTTAATACGAAATCCCGGCGTCCCAAAATAGTCAGCCATAGAATCAAAGAGATAAATAAAGCGACAACTTTATAACTGAAATTTTCGGTAATAACATTCGACCAACGGCGCTTCATCAGACCTCCCCTTGCTGAGAGAAGGCTTTGTATTTAAGACCGAAGGTTTCATACAAGGCTTTACGAATATCACCGAGTTCGACGTTAGGACTCAAGTGGCCCCCTTGAACAATACCGATGGATTTATTTTCTTCGGAAACAACAAAGACCAAAGCATCAGTTTCTTCCGTCAATCCAATTGCGGCACGGTGACGGGTCCCCAGATTCTTATCCAAGGCAGGGTTTTTACTAAGCGGCAGGAAACAGCCGGCAGAATGAATTTTACCATTACGAATCAACACGGCCCCATCATGCATCGGACTTTCCGGATGGAAGATGGAGGCCAAAAGCTCGGCCGAGACTTTAGAGTCCATTTCAGTTCCGAATTCGATATGATAGTCGATCACGATTTCCCGTTCGACCACCACCAGCGCCCCGAAACCTTTTTGCGCTGTCAGAATAATCCCTTTGGCGATCTCTTCAATGACCTGGGTTTCCTGAATCGTGGAGGCATCACTGAAGAAAGGATTGCTTCCGATATGTGCCAAGGCCCGACGAATCTCCCCTTGGAACAAGACCACCACAATCACAAATAAATTAGAGAAGAATTTTTCCAGAATCCAGTTGAAGGTAAAAAGCTCCAGCCAAATGCTGAGAATGTAGCCAATGGCCAAAACCCCCAACCCTGAAAGCATCTGGATAGTCCCTGTTCGCTTGATCAGGACCAGGATACGATAAACCACCATCCACACCAGAAGCATGTCGATTGCATCCTGCACACGCAGGTGCTGGACGATAAAGACAAGGTTGTCGATGAATTGCTGCAACATCAAGATGCCTTTATAACTGGTTGTCGTTAAAAACACCTGCCGACTAAAAACGTCGGCAGGCTCAGTATTCAGAATTTCTTAGATCGTAACCGGTCCCGTGTTGCCCACCGGATCGCCGGAAGATCCTTTTTTCTCCGCGGCACTCATGATCGCCGCGTTGGCGTCTTTTTTGGTGTTACGGTATTTTTCAATCTCCGCAACAGCCGCGCCATTCACCAACATATCCACCTCATGACCGTCGATGGTTTCGTACTCAAGCAACGCTTGAGTCAAACGCTCCAGCGCATCTTGATGATCACGCAAGATCTGGATGGAAATGTCGTAACCATGTTTGATGATCTTTTCAACTTCAGTGTCGATCTCTTCGGCTTTTGCTTCAGAGTATTCTTTCTGCTTGTTGCCATAATTCATACCCATGAACACCGGATTATCGCGAGTTTCATAAGCCAAAGGCCCCAGCTTGCTCATACCCCATTCGCACACCATACGGCGGGCGATCTCAGTGGCACGTTCGATATCATTACCAGCACCGGTAGTAATATCCTTAAAGATCAATTCTTCAGCCGCACGACCACCGAACAGGAAAGCAATCATGTTTTCAGCTTTGGACTTGGACAAAGACACGCTTTCTTTTTCCGGCAAGGTCTGAGTCACGCCCAAAGCCATACCGCGAGGAATGATTGTCACTTTGTGGATTGGATCCAAACCAGTTAATTTTTTACCCACCAACGTGTGGCCTGCCTCATGGTAGGCTGTGACCTTTTTATCTTCATCAGAAATCACCATAGAGCGTCTTTCAGCACCCATTGTGACTTTATCCTTGGCTTTTTCGAAGTCTTCCATATCCAGATACTTCTTATCTGAACGAGCTGCCACCAGGGCTGCTTCATTCACCAGGTTTTCCAAATCCGCCCCTGAGAAGCCCGGAGTACCGCGAGCAATTTTAGAAGCATCCACATCCGGACCCAATGGAGTCTTACGCATATGAACCGCAAGGATTTGCTCGCGACCCTTCAGGTCTGGCTTATTCACGATCACACGACGGTCGAAACGACCCGGACGAAGAAGCGCGGGATCCAGAACGTCCGGACGATTTGTCGCTGCGATCATGATCACACCTTCAGAAGATTCAAAACCATCCATCTCCACAAGCAACTGATTCAGAGTTTGCTCACGTTCATCGTGACCACCACCCATACCAGCACCACGGTGGCGTCCAACCGCATCGATCTCATCAATAAAGATCAGGCACGGAGCATTCTTTTTACCTTGTTCGAACAAGTCACGAACACGGCTGGCACCGACACCGACGAACATCTCAACGAAGTCAGAACCAGAGATCGTGAAGAACGGCACACCCGCTTCACCCGCCACCGCGCGGGCAAGCAAAGTCTTACCAGTCCCTGGAGAACCAACCAACAGAACCCCTTTCGGGATACGTCCGCCGAGTTTTGTGTATTTTTTCGGATCTTTCAGGAAGCTGACGATTTCTTGCAGATCTTCTTTGGCTTCATCCACACCCGCGACTTCTTTGAAGGTCACGCGGTTTTTATGCTCTGTCAGAAGACGCGCACGAGACTTGCCAAATGACATGGCCTTGCCGCCACCCACTTGAATCTGGCGCATGATGAACAAGAACATCGCCACAATCAGAATCAATGGCAACCAGTTCACAATCAAAGACTGGAAGAAGCCGCCGTTGTCAGCACGCTCATAGTTCGGAGTGATTCCGTGCTGCTGCAGGAACTTATACCCTTCATCTTGAGTGTTACCGATGATGGCAAAGTGAGTTCCGTTATATTTCTTTTCAAAATCAGACTTCATCTCACCAACAATTTCACTGGTGTCCTGACGGAAGGTGACAGTTGCCACTTCTCCGGCCTTTACAGCCTCAGTGAACTTGGAGAAATTGAAGTCCGCAATCGCTTTTTGATGCTTGCTCTCATAGGCTTGGAATAAAAACACAGCCATGATGATCAGGAAGAACCATAGAGCCAGCGTTTTCTGGGTTGATCGCATTTCAGTTCCTTTCAGTCGAAGGTCTAATTACCCCTCAAGGGTAGCATGATTACCATCTCAAAAAAAGAAACTTTAGAGTGAGAAATGAGTCCTCTCAAATCAGGACTGGACCTTGATTTGCTCTGCGTTAACTTCCCATTGGCAACCAGCGACTTTGAATGTGATCACTTTTTGTGACTTGTCCAGGCGCTTTTGAATTTCTTCGAGATGAGATTGCGAAAAATCTTTTTTCCCGAGAGAAAAAAGGTACTGGGCCAGCAATCTTTTTTGCTCAAAAGGACTCAATGTGAGGTAAAAAGCTCTCTGCAAGCCCTGTGACTTATAAGCCTCATTTTGGCTCAAAAGGTCTCCCCATGGGCGGGTTTCAATCTCCTGCGCTATCGTCTCCAAGGACCGCGACAACGCCGCCATCGAGCCTCTGGAGCGCTTTTCGAGAGCTTTTAACCACTCTTCACGCAGCCAGTTACGCAAAGGGTCCAGAGACTGATTGGTTGGGTCTTCAAAGCTTCGCAGTTTCTCTTCCCGAAGGTACTTTTTAAGCTCCCTCTTGGAAATATCCAAAAACGGCCGGAACAATCCATCCCGCAAAACATGCATCGCGGTAAAACCTTGCGCCCCCGTGCCACGGATCAAACGAATCAGTCGAGTTTCCAAGAGGTCATCACGATGATGCCCGGCTGCAACAATATCGAACCCCTGCTCTTTCTTCAGACGCTCTACAGCTTCATAACGCAGGTCGCGATACTCGGCCTCAGACTTGGCCAACTGAGAAGCCTTCAAGGGGAAAAACTCCACTGCCAGTTTTTTGCACAGCTTTTCGCAAAACACCTGAGCTTCCTTGCGGTACTCCTGGTTGGAGTCTTCGCCATGATGGAAATAACAAACACCCAAAAGATCCTTTTTATGAACCTTGGTCAAAACCCGCAAGAGCGCCACCGAATCCGTCCCGCCAGACAACGCCACCAGAATCTTTTTATCCTGCAAACCATGCAGCTTGATCAGTTTCCAAACATGATGATCCAGATCCTGCTTTGCTCTTGTCAGCTTCACCTAAACTCCTGCGACAGCCACTGTTTTAATATTCACAAATTCCATGATCCCGAAGCGCCCCAGCTCTCGCCCATAACCGGATTCTTTAACTCCGCCAAAAGGAATGCGCGCATCGGATTTCACATAATCATTCACTACGACAAATCCGGCCTGCAACTCTTTTTCAATCAGCTCTTTGCCTTTTTGCGTGTTCTTGGTAAAAATGCCCCCACCCAATCCAAACGGTGACGAGTTGGCAATTTCCAAGGCCGACTTTTCATCTTTGGCGATAAAGACGGAAGCCACCGGACCGAAAACCTCTTCCTTGTGAACTTCAAGATTGTCCTGCTCAAAAACCACGACCGTGGCCGGGTAAAAAGCTCCTGGACCTTGAGGTGCAGATCCACCAAGAACCACTTTACCGCCCCAACTTTTTAACTTTTCCACTTGGTTCACAATGGTTTTTTGAAACTTCACTGATGCCAATGGCGCCAGCTCTGCCACTTTCATTTCATTGGCAAAGTGATGCAAGAAATCTTTGGCCACCTTTTCATGCACGATGAAGCGCTTCCCAGCCACACAGCTCTGCCCACAATTCACCAAGCGCGCTTTGGCACAAGCCTTTGCCGCCATCTCAACATCGGCATCAGCCAAGACCAGATAAGCATCACTGCCCCCCAGTTCCAAAACGATCTTTTTCAAATTTTTTGCCGCTTCAACAGCCACGGCCTTCCCACCCTGACTGCTTCCAGTGAAAGTCACCCCATGAACTGCCGGATGCCCAATGATCTGTGCAGCCACTTCGTGATTCACCTGAAGATTGCGCAAAAGCTTATAGTTCGGTGTCAGATCGTTAAAAATCTTCCCAATCAACTCTGCCGTTCCCGCCGTCAGGTCAGCGTGCTTTAGAAGAATCACATTGCCTGCCATCAAGGCCGGGGCCGCAAATCTTAAGACCTGCCACAGCGGAAAATTCCAGGGCATCACACTGAAAACTACACCCAAAGGCTGAAAGCTGACTTCGGCATGCGCATACGGGGAAGACGGAGCCACTTGATTTTTAAGCATGCTCTCAGATTCTTTGGCGTAGTACTCGCAAGTCACCGCGCACTTTTCAACTTCCGCCTTACCCTCTGCAATCAACTTTCCCATTTCTTGATTCATCATCTGAGCAAGATCATTTTTGTGCGCCCGCAGTGACGTCGCCAGTTTGTTTAAAGTTTCCGCGCGATCTTGAAAGGAAACCTTGCGCCAAACTTGAAAATCCCTGGCCGCTTGTTCGATTTGTTTTTCTGATTCAACCCAAGAAAGATGTTGATAGGATTTAAGCACATCCCCTGTTGCGGGGTTCACGGTTTGAAAACTGCTCATGACAACCTCCGAAAGATTTAAGGTTGCCACACTTACAAGGCGCGCGCCTCTCTCGGCGCGTCGGATGAGATCTTACAAAGCGAAGAACACTTCCTTAAAGGAAACCACAAGGCCCCCTAAGAAAGCCATTGTCATCGTTCCCCACGCAAGGGACTTATAGAACTTGCCAAGCTGCATAGCGCCCCTGGCATAAGCACGCTCGGCTGCCAGAACAGGAATAGGCCTTAAGACCGTTCTGATAAACTGATGGCAGCAAGCGCAAAATAAAGTCACAGAAATAAGGCTTAATAGAAGTTGTTCCATGCCAATCTCTTCGGCAAGAAACTGTCTCAACTTGAGATCGCCTTAGGTCTAGGAATGAGGCTTAGGACTTTTCCTCGGAAGAGTCGCCGTTGTCTTTTTTGATAATATCGATTTCAGCAGTGATCTTAAACTTATGCGTTTCCGCAAACTTAGAGGCCTCTTTAACGAAATCAATTTTTTGAATGATTCCAACAATTTCCTTAGTCACTCTTTGAGTGACTTCTTCTTTGGATTTGTTGGCCCCCTGAAGCAGCATGTTCAAGGCCTCTTTGGGAAGCTTCAGTTCAGAGACATAGGCACGCAGGCTTTCTTCGGTCATAAAAGCCGCGCTGACACCTGCGGTGAAGACCTTCTTCACCGTGTCGCCCAGAAGACCTTTCAGATCCCCGGATGGGTCCTTGTCATCTTTTTTACTTCCATCAGTTGCCATAAAGTTGTTTCACTCGCTTGTGATAGCTGCTGATCATATTGGGCAAATTCACACTGACCAAGGCATTGGCAATCGGACCCGGAACAAACATACTGAAAGTCGCTTCCACAGAATACGTCGCACGCGTTTTACCAGCTTCGTCTTCCAGCTTCCAGGAACCCACTGAGGTCTTAAAGACGTCGCCTGACGCAAAATCCCAGGTGATGCCTTTGGGGGCTGTTTCTGTCATCCACAAAGAATACTTGAAACTCTTAATCACAGACACGTTGTATTCTACCAGTTTGCGATTGCCTTCTGTTTTAAGCACAGTGCATTTTTTAACTTCTGGCAGGAACTCATGATATTTTTCGTAGTCAGAAATGATTTTAAAGAATTGCTCGACAGTACAATTAAAAACTTCTGTTGTGGATGCTTTTGCCATAGGCCTTTAGTGTGACTATATGTTTACAACGAGTCAACGCGGGCCTAGACCACAATAACAATTATGTTACATCGACTAAGGTTGCGTCCTTCGGTACCACTGCTGCAACTGCCGCTCCAGAGCCTGCGCCAACTCGCCCGCTGTCACGGGAATGGCATCATGAGAAATCACATTCCCACGCTCCGTTTCAACCAATCGGTACCGCGCTCCCCAGTCCAATTCACCCTCGACAGAAACCCGGAACAGCCACTGATCCACATCCCAGTTGCCATTGGCATCTTTCATCCATTGTTCGGAAACCAGCTCAAATCGCCCCGCAACAAAGACGTCGTTTTGGTCAAACCCACCCACACCACTAATATAGTCCGCCTGATGGGAGCCACGATCATCTATCTGAGTTATTGCTGTTAAAGTGGAATAAATGCCGTAACCGGTATCCTGCTGAAAACCTTCAGTGGTCACTTTGGACGTCAACAAGTCCCAACGGGCATCCGCCAATACAGTCCAAGGAAGAAGCAAAGAGATCAAGATAAGAAGGAAGCTTTTTTTCATAAGAAAAAGCCTAAGACGACCTGCAATCTGAACTCAAGCTTATTTTTTCTTAAATAGCGCTTCCGCCGCTGCTCTTAAGGCCGCTTTCTTGTCTTCAGCTGAGTTCGCCCCTTTGCGAGGCGTGAAGTAATCACAGAAATTCGCACGATCCTTTTCGCGCACAACATCAGCCTGAGTTTCACGGCATTCGTTGTAAACCTTCGGATCGTAATGTTCACAGTTTTTACAAACATGCACATCCGAGCGACACTGAGGACACTCGTCACGACGGCCGACGTTCCCCTGGAACGTCAGCTCTTTGTTGCAGTTAAAACAGTGAAGCGTTGTCGCCATGTCTACTTGCTCGGCTTGCGGGACAGATCGTGGAAAGCTTCAATCGTACGGATGGTTCCGGTTTGAGAGCGCATCACCACGGAATGACTTTTGGCTTTTCCATCAGGAAGGAAGCGAACACCTTTTAAGAAAGGACCATCTGTCACACCTGTTGCCACAAACATCACAGAGCCAGACGCCAATTCATCCACAGTAAACTTCTTATCCAGATCTTTGATACCCATGCGAGTCGCGCGCGCACGCTCCTCGTCGTTTCTGAATTTCAGACGCCCCTGGAAGTCGCCCCCCAGACACTGCATTGCGGCCGCAGAGATAACACCTTCGGGCGCTCCACCAATGCCCATCAAAAGATCAATGCCAGAATCCGGCCATGCAGCCCCGACAGCGGCTGACACATCCCCGTCCCCGATCAAGTGAATGCGCGCACCCGTTCGGCGCACTTCCGCAATCAAAGCCTCATGACGTGGGCGGTTCAAAATCACGACGGTCAGATCATTCACCGCTTTATCCAAAGCCTTGGCAACAGCATGAATGTTTTCCGTCGCGGATTTATCGATGTCGATGGAACCTTTGGCCGCCGGACCGCAGGCGATTTTGTCCATGTAGGTGTCCGGAGCATGCAGGAACTTACCTCTTTCCGCCACGGCAATCACAGAGATGGAGCCCACTCCACCTGTTGCACAAATAGTCGTACCTTCCAGTGGATCCAAAGCGATATCCAATGCCGGAGCATCGCCACCCGAGGTGTCACCGACTTTTTCACCGATATAAAGCATCGGCGCTTCGTCACGCTCACCTTCCCCGATCACCACAGTGCCATCCATGCGGATGATGTCGAAAGCTTTTCTCATCGCATCCACGGCGGCGGCATCAGCGGGTTTTTCTTCACCACGTCCCACCCAACGAGCGGAAGCCAGAGCGGCTGCTTCGGTTACACGTACGAATTCTAAAGCCAGGTTTCTGTCCATGGTTCTTTCTCCAGTTCGTTATTCACAATGGCTTTCATATCTGCCGGAAGTCTTAATAATTTCAAATCCAACCCCAGTGGGACGTGGATGGTCTTTGCCACCGAACACACCTCACCAGCACGGCCACGCAGACGATACTGGAACACCAGTCGATTGCCTTCCGTGCGGGCCTGAACCTCGATCTCCAGATCATCACCAAAGAATGTCGGTTTCACATGTTTTACCTGC
Organism: Bdellovibrio bacteriovorus; assembly: GCF_041888015.1. Lineage (GTDB taxonomy): Bacteria > Bdellovibrionota > Bdellovibrionia > Bdellovibrionales > Bdellovibrionaceae > Bdellovibrio. The sequence continues at coordinate 1,739,906 of NZ_CP168968.1, read as the reverse complement.
GTCTCATAAACTGCAAAATGACTGGCCGACCCAGGTTTTTGGTAATCCAATAAACCCTTGGAATGCGCCCACGCGACCCGAGCTTCTTCGTAAAACCGAAGATAATTGCTGTGGTGAACAATTCCCATCAGGTCTGTTTCGTAAAACTGCACTTTATGACGATGAATAAACATTGATTATTTCTAGTCTAAATTGCTACCTTAAGTCTAGCAATTCTACGGAATGGAGAGCTTGTGGCCGTTACAGAGTTTCAGAAGAATCTTGCAACCAGAATCACTCTGAGCCGAGTGTTTTTTGTGCCTGTTATTGTGGCACTCATGTGGCCGAACACGATGCCGTGGAATATCGCTGCGGCCTGCTGCTTTATTCTGGCTTCCATCACTGATTACTACGACGGCTACTATGCCCGTAAATACAATGCCGTTAGCAATTTCGGCAAATTCATGGACCCGATTGCTGATAAAATCCTGGTCACTAGCGTCCTGGCCATGCTTTTGGCTCAAGGCAAAATCGACGCCTGGATGGTGATCATTATTCTGGCTCGAGACAACTTTATCGGGGGCATCCGCTCTGTTGCTGCGGCAGATCAAATCATTATTGCGGCCAAACCGGCCGGAAAATGGAAAACGGCCATGCAGATGGTGGCCATTCCCATTGTAATTATTGGAAATATGGACCCGATCGTGCCCTATTTGGACAAAATCGGCTACGGGGTCTTGTGGGTCAGCGTCATTTTGAGTATAACCAGCGGTATTGAGTACTATTTAGGTTATCTTAAGAGTCGCAAAGCCGACTAACTAACGGACGCGTATGTTGATGCAATACACTCCCAGCAATTGGTTCTTTATCTTCCTGGCGCTGCTTCTATGCAGCTTCGTGAAGCTATCTTCTGGGAAGCCGCAAAGTCCGATCCAATACGCCAGTGCGAGTATTATTTCCGCCCTTCGCTAAAACTGAACCAACTGCTGCCCTGTGCTCATTTCCAAATTCACAATAGCCTCGATGGCTCCGATCTGAGCATTCACGACGCCCGCCCGGGCTCTGAACAACTCTGCCTCCGCATCTAACACGTCCGTATTAGTACGAGCCCCTACACGCTGTCCTTCACGGGCCAAGCGAACACTTTCTTCAGACTTTTGCACGTCACTGAGCCGCGCTTCATAAACAGCACAGTAATAAAGATATTTTTTCTTCCAGAGATCAAAATCGCGCTGAGCTTTAAGCTCTGACTGGCGCAAAGTCTTTTCGGCCTGATATTTCTGTTCAATGCTTTGTTTCGACTTGGAAATAGACGTCATCCCGTCAAATAGATTCCAATTCAAAGTCACGCCAAACTGATAGGCATCCCTGAAGTCGTCATAATCATCAAAGCGGTCATTGCGATTGTTGTAGTATTGATATTGCCCCACTAATGCGATCCGCGGCACCCAGTATTTTTCGGCAGAGTCCTCTTGATGTGCAAAGCCTTCCGCCTTTTGACGAAGAGCCTGCAAATCCTTGCGCTCGGAAGCTTCAAATTTTTCAAGCCTCGCCACCAGCTCCGGTTTTAATCTTGGCAAAACCCCATCCACGTCGGAAACGTCTTTATCCATACCCAAGGCCTCACTCAAACGACCACGACTGAGCTCGACATTATCTGCGGCATTGAGAAGTTCGGATTGCGCTTCGCTCACTTGGACCTCCACACGCAGCACATCGTAGTTCGTGGAAGAACCGACCTTTTTAAACAGGCGGACATCTTTCAAGTGATCTTCCAAAGCACGCACATTTTGCTCGGCCACGGATTTCAGCTCCTTGGCCGCCAAGGCCTTATAGAACAACACCGTGACTTCACGCTGCACCTGAAACTGAGTCCAATCAAAGTCGTTCCTGGCAGATTCCTTAAAGGCATCCGCACTGAGATATCTGTTCGTGCTGGAGAAACCGTCAAAGATGGACCATTGAGCCGTAATGTATGCGTTGGTCGTGGGCACTACCTGAGGAATCGACAAGGGTGACCCGGCCAGATCCACATCCATCAGGACATATTTTTTATCGAAGAGATAGCTGGCCTGAGCGGATAAGGTCGGCAGAAAGCCGGAATAGCTTTCCGTTTTCTTCCAACTGGTTTCGCGATATTGAGATTCGGACCTTTGCACTTTGGGCGAGTGAGACATCGCTTCTTTCAAGGCCTCTTCCAAGCGAAACCCCGCCGCCAAGGCGATGCTTGATGAAGCAAGCAAAGAACCAACAACAAGAATTCTGCCGATATTAACTGCACCCATAAGCCACATCATCTTTCTTCACCATCACCCCAGAGTCAAACAAGCCTTAGTCAGGAGATGCCTAAGAACAAAAAAGATCCTAAGAGCTGGCCAAACCACAAAAAGAATTGGAAAATAAATTCTTGTCACGCACACCAGTAAAGGACTTCCGATGACCTCGTCGCAGATTCGTTTTTTAGAAATGGCTGTCAACCTGGCTGCAGAAAACTTGCAAGAGCATCATGGACGGCCTTTTGGAGCTGTTTTAGTCAAAGACGGCGAGGTGATTGCCACGGGGGTTAATGAGATCCTGAGCACCATGGACCCCACTGCGCACGCTGAGCTGTCTGCCATGCGTTCTGCCAGCCAAGTATTGCAGTCGCCCCGCTTGGATGGATGCGTGATTTATGCCAGCGGACAACCCTGCCCGATGTGCCTGAGTGCCATGCACATGACCGGCATCAAGGAAGTTTATTTCGTACTTTCAAATGCGGATGGGGAACCGTATGGACTTTCCACAGCCAAGATCTATGAAGAAATGCAAAAGCCCCTGGGACTACAGAGCATCAACATTCAGCAACACTCTTTAACCGGGGCTTTAGATCGCCTTTACGGCGGATGGAAAAGAAAGACTAAGACCTAGAGGACTCTTTGGTTTTATCTTTGCGGCGAATATACAAAACCTTGTCCACCTCAGCCACAACCTCATTTTGCTCGTCAAAAATCTGCACCACAAAGACAGGCTCGACCTTGTAATCATCGGCTGCTTGCTCTTTGATGGATGTCAACTCAGCCTCTGTCACCGCAAAGCGCGCACGAATGCGTCCTTTACCAGGCTTTTTAAAACGAATCGTCGCAGCTTTATCCCAGACAATATATTCGCGCCCCAGCTTTTGAATCAGAATCAGCATGATAAAGGGATCTGTCATCGAATACAGAGAGCCACCGAAGTGAGTTCCTACATAGTTGGCATTCCAAAAACGTAGTTTCATTTCAACATCAATATAGTCGAAATTGGGCGCCACTTTTTTTACACGCACACCCGCCCCGACAAACGGCGGCCAGAAGCTCATAAACTTGATCACCCAAGGACGCATCATAGAACGAACTCTCCCCTTACAGAGAATTCTATGGAAGCTCCTTGATCTTTGTCAGCTAATTTATAACAGCTTCGACTTCAACAGGTAGTTTGCAAGCCTTACTAGTATCCTTCTTCGATCTCTTGCTTTACGCTCATCACAACCCGGTCCTTATCATAGATATATTCTGCTGGATACAGAGCACCCCCATCGGTGCGCAAAGAGGCCAATATCCTGGCATAAAGCTCTGCCGCATGAAGCCCCTGATCCGCGACATTCTTAAATTTCGCTCGAACCTTGGAACTGCGACGATTGATATTGGCATAGATAATATCCATGCGCTGCTCAACTTCCAAGGCAACACAAGGAAGATCCACAGGGACACCGCACTTACGATCCGCTGGGACAAAATCAGTGACCTCCTCGGTCAAGTCCTCGATACGACCCACATGATGAGCCGCCAGATTCTCTAGCCGAGTCGAAATGTATAAGATCTTATTGGCATAATGATCTTCACGCTGTTTTTTGTTTTTCAAATAGGTATGGGTTTGTGCCGCGGCATTGGCATAGGCTTTATAGGCCGTCTTGTATCCCGCAAGATCTGAAATCAGCAAAAGCTTATCCAGCTCAGTGATCTCTCCCGAACTCAACATTCGATCCACCAGTACCAAAACCTTTTGCTGGGCTTGGTCTAAAACCAGATCCGCCTCTTTCGGGGTGGCCGCGAACAATTGGAAAGTAAAAAGTGAGACACCCAGACATATCGAAAGAAAAAATCCACGGCTCATCGATTCCCCCTATGGTGCATACGCTTCCGGCGGAAGCTCTCGCGCATTTTTTCCAGAGCCCGGCAATTTGTCGGCGATAACATCTATCTGTTCAACCAGAGGCTCTCGGGCAAAAAGGTCGGGTGATTTCGCAAATAAGGCCTCGGCCACCTTTCCTGCAAGATGGGCCTTACGCCCGGACTCATCCGGAAAGGCATCAAAGATTCCAAATTCATGAGAGTTCAAACGCAAAGCAAACCAAGCCGTCGTTTCCGGCTCTTCTTCGACCAGAGCCAAACCATCGCGCAAAAATTTTTCCACCTCAGCTTCTTTACCGGGCTTTGCCTCAAGCCGCACCAAGAGTGCACAATGAACCATGACGACCTCCTGAGCATAGTACAAATCATCAGGACGTGACGGCCAAACCAAGAATCCAAACCCTGCTATCTTTCATAGGTATTTCCCCCTGCCTAGCCCCTGAACCCAGTTCTTACTTGTTAAATGGCCATCTTTTGTTTCACAATAAAAGACATGAAAAGACTATTGATGATTCCCGCCCTGATTTTAATCGCAGGCTGCTCAAGTCAGCCCAAAGTCACGACCGAAGAAGCAGAAGCCAGTCTGCCCAAAGCTTCCCCACCACCGGGAGGCGGCACCACCACTTACGGTGGCACCCCGGCTCCGAATGCGATCGAGCTGACACCGGCAAAGAACACTCCTGCTATTGTCGAGGGTAAAAGCTGCGACACTCCACTAGGCACCATCCCTGATGGCGGCAAGGCCACTGGATACCTTCAGGCGGTTGTCCCTGCGGATGATATCTGCATTTCAGATACGATCACTTGTAAAGATGGAGTCTGGTCAGGACAGGCCGTGCATCCGACGTGTAAGAAGGAAAAGTCCAAGTAACAAACAAGGCGCCCTCGGCGCCTTGTTTTCAGAGATTCAGCTCTGCAAATGCATGTGTGGGTTCATCGTAATACCACAACTGTCCACTTTCCAAGTCAAAGTAAACACCCAAAAGCTGCAGGCCGCGATTTTGAACAGCCTCTTCCACAAATGGGAATGTGCGAAGATTCTGCAAGGAAATCACGATGGATTCTTTTTCACATTCTTTGCACAGAGTATCCATATCAGCATGAGGCGTGCGGCTTAAAACTTTTTCTCGTGCATCACTGGCAATGGTCATCCATTGCGCCACAAAGCCATTCTTTTTGACATTTTCAGTTTGGAACAAGGAACGGATACCACCGCACTGACGGTGCCCCAAAACCACAATGTTTTCGACTTTCAGATTCACCACGGCAAACTCAATCGCCGAACTCACCCCGTGGAAACCAACAGAGGATTCAAACGGTGGAACCAGGTTGGCGACGTTACGGATGCAGAAAATATCCCCGGGAGAAGAAGAGAACAAGATTGCAGGATCGACACGAGAATCACTGCAGGCGATCATCAAAGTCTTCGGACTCTGACCGCTGCTGGCCAAACGATTATAGACTGAAGACTCTTCGTTAAAAAAGCGGTCGTGAAATCGGCGGAAGCCGGCATACATCTTGAGGATTTCTTTTTTCACTGGCGATCCTAACTTTAAGGTGATTTTTATTTCTGTACCACCGCAGGAGGATCATGAAAAGGATAAATACACGTCTGGGAAGGAAAAAATGCAAAAAAAGAGGGGCATTAGCCCCTGCTCAGCGTCACCTATTCGAGATGAGCTAAACAGGACAGAAGAGTTGAGTTTTGCGTCTCAAGGTCTGCTGATTCACCGAACAATTTTACTTTTAGGGATGAAAGAAATTCCATCATAGAAGCCTCCTTTTTCTGTTATTGCTTCATGAACACACAATAACAGAAACCCAGCGACAACAGTGAGGCCATTTATGGAATCCAGATATGCACCAAATGCATACTTAAGGCATTATCATGTCTAAAGTCTAGACACTCCACAACTTCAAAAGTCCTGTAACCCCAGGATCTCTTTACAAGATTCCATATGTCGCTCGATTTCCGCCAGGGACTTTTCCAGCTTCATCATATCACGTTCATCGACCTCAGCCTCCATCGCGGCCAGAACAATGGGATGCTTTTTTAGCCACTGCCCCTGCTTAGAGGCATAGTTTTCCGGAACCCCAGATCGAAACGCCGCCATCCGGGCATTGCCATCCTTGAGATACTCAACAATGAACTTCAAAGTTTCCAACGTCAGAAGCTTGCGATGCGCTTTTAGTCTTGAAGAAAAACCGACCTGCCTGATTCTCATGATTAGCTTTCACGCGGACGTACTTCGATCATTTCAACATCGAAGATCAAATTCGAGTGAGGCGCGATATGCGGCCCCTTTTGACGATCCCCATAGGCCAAGTGTGATGGAACAAACAAGGTGCGCTTGCCACCTTCTTTCATGCCCATCAAACCCATATCCCAACCTTTGATAACCCGACCGGCACCAATCACAAACTGAAAAGGCCTGCCGTGATCGTAAGAGGAATCAAATTTGGTTCCATCCTCAAGACGCCCCTCATAGTTACAAATAACCAGAGCGCCCTTTACGACTTCAATACCAGTTCCAACAACAGTATCAGTAATCACAAGCTCATTTTTATTCATGACTGGGAGCCTACTGTGAACTTGCATCCCAGTCAAAAGAAGTCAGGATTTCGGGGCGGGAACTTCGTAATGAAGCTCTACAAATGGTGTTCGATCCAAAATGGCTTTCAGCTTCATGGGGGGATGCATGGTGCGCGGGAACAAGGGAGCCCCTCCCGACAAGGTCACGGGGGCTACGTTTAAGATTATCTCGTTCAAACATCCTTGGTCGTAAAACTTCGCTGCCAACTCTCCGCCACCGACGATCCAGATATTTTTGCCAGCGGCCACTGATTTCATTTCTTCGCAAACAGGCTTCACATCCCCTTTTACAAAACGAACATCAGCGTCTGGAAAAAGTGGCAAGTTGCGAGTCGTGAAAACCCAGGAAGGAATTTTATAAGGCCACGCCTCGGGTTTATCTTTCTTAAGCAGATGATCATACAACCACATATAAGTCGTGGAGCCCATCGCAATCGCTCCGACATCGCGAATGAAGGATTCAAAGTCCGGCGCCCCGGATCCGCCATCGAATTGAAAAAGCCAATCTAAAGAATTATTTTGATCCGCAATAAATCCGTTCAAACTTGTGGCACCGTAATAGATTGTTTTCATATTCTATGTTCCTTGGTAGGCTTGCAGTTCCTTTTCCACCACATTCACCAAAAGCTCATCGTAAAAACGCATCACAGCCTGTTCTGAACCAGAACCATTATACATAAAACTGAAATTGAAGATACGCCCGTCCGAACCTTTAACTCGCCCTACCATCGTGATTACATTTTTCATGTATCCGGTTTTGGCTTTCACCCATTCGATACTTTTAGAGGCCAGGCCCCGCTTTTTAAGAGTCCCATCGACTCCGGATATTGGCAACGAATCCATGAACACAGGTCTTAACTTTTCGTCAGACACTACACTCGACAGGATTTTTAACATATTCCGCGAAGAGGTACGATTGCCATGATTTAATCCCGCAGGATTTAGGAAGGTGATACTTCCTTTCGGAAGATTCATACCTTGCAGTTGTTGATTGATAATCTCAACACCTTCAGAAACAGAAGCCTTGCGATTGTGTTTAATTGCAATCTGAGTTGCCAGCATTTCAGCGACAACGTTGTTGGACTCCTTATTCAGATCCGCCAACAGATCCGCAATCGTCCGTCCTGAATGAGTGGCCACCGTGATGATTTGCGCCGGAGCTTTTCCCACCTTGACCTGCCCCGTCACCTGAATTCCTTTTTGTTTGAGATAATACTTCAATGCCTGTCCAGACCACTTCGCAGGGTTAGAGACATTTTTTTCAAACTCATATTCGGCGTATCCGCGCCCCAGCGTCCCCTTAACGTATAAAACCTCTTGTCCTGAAGAAAGCTTTCTTCTCTCTGCGATCACGCCATTGGCAGAACCCTTGACGGTTTTAATATGACCTACGATTTTGATATAGTCATTGGCAGGAATCATTTGCAGTTTTGCATTCTTGCCAACCGCCCCAGGTCGCACCAGCACCTTAAAAGAATTCCAATGAAAGCTCATCGCACCAATGCGTGCATCATGAAGAGCATCCACCCGATCGTAATCCCGACTATCATAGCGAACCTGTTCAAAAAGAGATTCATCCACAACAAGGTCACCTTGAATCTTTTTGATTTTCTTCTGCTGAATCTTGGCTGCAAGGTCCATCATCCCGGCAACACCGAAGGACGGATCACCCCCACCAACCAGATACAAATCCCCTTTGTAGATTGCACCCTTTGGAGAATTCGCCAGTTTAAGCGTGGTCTCAAAGCGCTCTTTCGATCCGAAATTACTTAAAACACCCATTGAAGTGATGACTTTTGAAACCGAGGCCAAACTCATGCGCTGATCTGAATTTATGTCGACCAAGGTCTTGGGTGTTTTGTCAGCAGTGACGATCAGTGCTGATAGATCAGAAAGAGAAATACGGTGTTTCTGCGCAGAGTGAGCAATCTCAGAGCTATAATCCGCCGCCCACACCAAGGAGGAAATAGACAACGCACCGAAGAAAGAAAAAATATTTCGCCAGAACATATTCTAAGGATACGCACCCCTGTGCAATCACACAACCCTGTTCTGCCATATTTTTCCTTTGCGAGTTTCCTTCATTTCACAGAGGATAGACCCATCAGGAGGTTTCAATGTTTGCTGCTTTTCCCACCGCCATTCTTCTTTCTTTCTCTAGCGCTCATGCTGAAACCTCATTGCAAGTTTATGGTCCCGGTGGCCCGACTCCGGCGATGAAAGCCTGCGCTGCTGCCTATGAAAAATCCAATTCCGTGAAAGTACAGATCACCGCAGGGCCACTAGAAAAATGGCAGGCACAATCCGAGACTGCAGATTTATTTTATTCAGGCTCTGAAAACATGATGGATTCTTTTGCAGAGAAAATTTCCAGCCTGGATACCACGAGTATTCAGACCCACTATCTACGCCCATCTGCCATTTTAGTTCGTCCAAAAAATCCACTTAAAATTCGTGGCATCAAAGATCTGGTGGATAAGAAAATGAAAGTCATCGTGGTCAATGGTGCGGGCCAGGTCGGCATGTGGGAAGATATCGTCGGGGGATTAAAAAGTGCCGAGGCTTTGAATAAGTTCCGCAGCAATATTGTCTTTGCCGCCAAGAACACGGGTGAGGCAGAAAAAAGATGGAAGGAAGATCCAAGCATTGATGCGTGGTTGGTCTTTAATATCTGGGGAACGAGAAATCCAGAAAGTGCGCAGATCATTCCCACCGAGAAAAATCTGACGATCTATAGATCCATGGGGACTGCACTGGCGAAAAATACGAAACAAAAAGAGGCGGCCATTCAGTTTGTGGATTTCATAAAATCCAAGGAATGCCGCAAGCTCTTTGAGAAAGAAGGCTGGTTCTAGACCTTACCCCTTAGAGCCTTGCTGCAAAATCATTTGTAAATCTTCGGGCACATCCATCGGCTGAAAGATTCCCACATTAGAAAGTCCGGTATTGCCCTTGGGAGCCTTCCCCGTAATTGAGCCCGGGATCGCCAAGATCATTCGAGGGATTTGCCCCGCGATCTCTTGCACATTGAGAGAAAGAAGTCCCAAGCGGAACATATGCCAGTGAACTCGCAAGTGAGGAATTGCATCGAACTGACCCAGGATATGTGCTTGCGCCAACGCTGTCCATGCGGACTCAAGATCCTTTGATCTTATAAAATCCAACGCTTGAGCCAGTTCACTTTCAAAATGAATTTTGACTTTCGGAGACATGCCACGCCCTACCTAATCGCCCACGCTAAAGTTCATATTCATCTGCGGACCCGGGTTGGTCGAATTTTTGTTGTCAGATTGTTTTTGATTCACGGACTTTAGCTTCACGTCACTTAGGCAGGTCTCGTAGCCAGCGTCTCCTTGTTTGATCGTGCGCCCAGTGATATCCGTACAGCTTGAGGAAAATTTCACCTTGGATTTTTGTGAAACTTCACTAGGCATCCCTTCCATTTCCATGGTTCCAAAGCCCTCTGGCACGGGAACCTTAACATTGGCTTCATCCGCCAAAACTGAAAAATGAAAAGCCAAAACTGAAGCAACGATCAAGACTCTCTTCATATCTCACCTATCCTTACAAACCATTCCATATGAAAATCTTTTCGACTTCAACTACAAACCGGTTAAAAGCCATTTTTATGAGGTCGCGGAACAACGGCCTAAGCGACCTGGACAGGCAGCAACAATCAAGTGGTGATTGTGTGGGATGGCCGAGGCTCTAGTACTGAAACCGTAAAAGCAGACGATCTTGCTGGAGCTACCTTCACGGCAGTATGTGAATAAAACCTAGCTTAGGTTCCCGGTTGTTTATCGAAATTTAGAGATTATAGCGTGCTAATTTTAGAAGACTGAATTTCGAAACCGATAAATTCAACATCGTCTTCTATCACTCGATACGCTTCTTTCATTCCGAGCTTTTTTGCAAGAGCTATCGAAGCCTTATTCGTCGGCATTATCTGGGCCGTAATTTTTTCAAAATTTAGAGTGTTGAAGCCATAGCTAAGACACGCTTGGGCCGCTTCTAATGCGAAGCCTTTGCCCCAGCTTGATCTCAAGAAGCGATAGCCTAAATCTATCTCTTTAGTTTCTTCGATCCACTTGAGCCCGCACCAACCAAGTTTTCTTCCCGTTGCCTTTTCAATAACCAGAAATCGTCCGATTTTTCGCTCTGCGAACTGCGCTCTTAAGCTTTCAATTAATCCCATGGCCTTACTTACGTGTTCGAACGGTCCGTCAGGGACATAGCGAGTGACTTCAGGATCTAAATTCAACTCCATCATGAAATCGACGTCGTCAAATCGATGCGGCCTTAGCTCTAATCTGGGGGTGAGTAATTTAAAATTATCAACAGTCATAGTAAAATAATACGAGATCGTATCGCACCTGTATAGAAACTAGAGGACAAGGATAACCGGCTCAGAAACGAAGAAAGGCCATCCTAAGATGACCTTTCGCCTTCCCTCAACTACCGACACATGGGTGTTCGAATAGCTTGGGATTTGGTGCGCGAGGGGGGACTTGAACCCCCACAGGATTTCTCCCACAGGCTTCTGAGACCTGCGTGTCTACCAATTCCACCACCCGCGCATCGAATGGAAAATCAATCTTGAACTATTTTTTCGCAACTTAGAACCATTTTCGCAGACGGTCATAAAAGGATTTTGCAGATGCCTAGATTATAGGCTCCCCCGCCTTACCAATACCCCAAAACCTTCCACCAAATGGCACAACCCACGGCGAAGATCAGAAGATTCAGCAGAGTCACGACAAAGCCCCACTTCCACCACTCTCCCATGCTGACATAGCCCGAACCGAACAACACCGGCGCAGATCCTGTCCCGTAGTGCGTAAGCGACGCACACAATGACGATGCAAACCCCAGGAACAGACCAAACATCAGCGGCGGAGCCCCCAAAGCCACACCGACCCCAAAGAAGGAAGCAAATAAAGCCGAGATATGGGCCGTGTTACTTGCGAAGAAGTAATGGATAAACACATAAAGCAGAACCAGGACCGCAGCCGCCTCAACCCAGCCCAACCCCCAGTGCGAAATCGACGATTCCACCGTTTTAGAGAACCAGCCAACAACACCCAACTTATTCAGGAAGGTCGCCATCATCACCAGGGACGAAAACCAAGTAACCGTATCCCAAGCGCCTTTTTCCTTTAAAAGATCATCCCAGGTCAGAACACCACTGAATAATAGAACTCCCAAGCCGACAAACGCACCTGCCGTCGCATCCACCTGAAACAGCGGATCTTCAGACAACAGCTCAGGCCCACCCGCCCAAATAAACAACAGCAGGAAAAAGACCCCAATCAGAATCTTTTCATCCAGCCTTAAGGGTCCCAATTCATCCAATTTCTTTTTCGCATAACCAGCAGCATCCGGGGTTTCCTTGATCTGCGGAGGATAAAGCTTATAAAGTGCCCACGGCACAATCAGAATCGCCAGCAAGCCCGGCACAAACGCCGCCAAAGCCCACTGCCCCCAGGATACGTCAATATTCGCAATATCGCGAATGCCGGCCGTTACCAGCGGATTCGGCGCCGTCGCCGTCACAAACATCGCCGAGGTGATCACGTTAATTTGATAGGCCACCAAAGTCAGAAAAGCTCCGACCTTCAATCGACTAGCTTCATCAGGCAGTGACCCCATCGATTCTGAAATGGAACGATTGATGGGATAAAGCACCCCACCACCACGGGCCGTATTACTTGGCATCACGGGTGACAGCACCAGTTCCGCAAAAGAAAGACCATAGCTGATACCCAAGGTTTTTTTACCGATGGCGCGCACAAAATGATACGCCACACGCGATCCAAGGCCTGTCTTAATGAACGCTCGGGAAATAAAGAATGAAATACCAATCAACCAGATCAGTGTGTTGGAATATCCACTTAAAGCATCCGCCATGGCCTTGGATGGATTCCCCGGACTGGTCACCTGCGTGATACCTACCAACAGAATACCGATCATCGCAGCCCCGCCAATTGGCAAGGCTTTGCCAATGATCGCTACAATGGTGCCAACGAAGATTCCCAGCAGGCGCCAGGCATTGATGTCCACCCCTTCCGGCGGAGCGATTACGAACCAGAACAGACCTGTGGCAAAAAAAGCCGCAACGGCAGGGATGACTTTCACATGGGGTAACTTCATGCCTTAATATCCGATGAAGAAAATAACACTGCAATCTTTACCAAAAGTGGTGTCGGAAATCAGAAAGCAAAGCCACCCAGTATTACACATTTGAAGAAGTTCACCGAGCGCCTCCAAGCCCCCCAAAAGGGCTCATATCGCATTTAAACGGCCCTCATCTCGTTCCTGAGCCTCGCTTGCATATATTTCTTAAGTATCGAGATTCACGACGGGTTCCAAAACCGGAATGTCATGGAATAACCCGGAACAAAATGCAAACTCGGACTTCGCCCCCTAGATGACTTCGCAAAAATCAGATATATAAGAGCCACTCATTAGGGAGCATCGATATGACGAAGAAGCACCACTATAGAGACTATATTCTTAAGGAACTTGAACGCCGCCAGCGCAAGAATCCTTCCTATTCACTTCGCGCCTTTTCCCGGGATCTGGAAGTGCCTTGTTCGCGCCTTTCCGAAATTCTGAATGGCAAGGTTGGCCTTTCTGAAAGCCGTGCGGTGAACTTAGCCTCCAAGCTGAATCTGTCCCCTTCCGAACAGGAATTCTTTGTGGATCTGGCGTTATCTGAACACGCCCGCAGCGCAGTTCTGCGCGAAATGGCCGCGCAACGAGTACGAGCCCGCGAAGAAGCTTTCGGAAAAATCGGCGAAGAACAATTCGCTGTGATTTCAGATTGGTATCACACCGCCATCACACAGATTCTTTTGCTGAAAGACTTTGACCCTTCCATTGAAAACATCGCACAGCGCCTGGGCTTGACTCAGGATATGGTTGAAAAGGCATTGGAACGCCTGGAATCCCTGAAGCTTGTTATGAAAACTCCGGAAGGTCGCTGGGTTGCCGATGATGGCAAATACTCTTCCACTTACGGTGGTTCCTCCGAAGCGGCTCGCAGTTATTTCATGCAAATGCAGACCAAGGCTGTGGAAGCAATGAGCGCTGAAAACAAACGCCGTTGGGACATGGGGTGCACGATGGTTCCCACCAATCGTGACAAGGCAAAAGAAGTGGCTCAGAAGATCCGCCAGTTCCGTCTGGAACTGATGCAGGATCTGCAAAACTGCGAAGACAAAGACTCATTGTTCGCCCTTTCGACCAGCTTCTTTGAGATGACTGATTTACAACCTCACTAAAAACAAAAGGCGTGGCTCTAAACCACGCCTTTTTCTTTATTTTCCTTGCTCAATGGGAAAGACCACAGTCACCTTCCCGCCCCAAGATTTCCCTGACGAAAATTCCAACCGACCATGATGCAGTCGTAAGAACTGATTCACCAGGAACAGACCGATGCCATACCCAGCCGCCGATGTTGTCTCGCCAGATGGCTTGCTGCCCGTATGTGCCAGAATCTTTTGCATTCTTTCAGAATCAAATCCCGGCCCCTGATCAATAACACTTAAATAAACCTCGCCATCTCGAACTTCCGAAGAAACCTCAATCACAGATCCCTTCGGCGAATGTTTGATGGAATTACTGACGAGGTTTCTTAAAATCGCCTCGAACATTTTCAAATCCACGTTCACCAAAGCTTCATCCCGCAAAGAGTTTCCACTGACGGTCAGATCTTTTTCACTCAGCGCGGGCTTTACCTGGCTGACTGAAGCCTTGATAAGATCCGCTATTTTTACAGGTTCCTTGGAAACTTCATAGAAGTCCCCCTTCGTCGCGGTCCAAAGCAGGATATTACGTACCAGATCCATTGAAGACCGGGCCGTATCTGCCAGCAGATCCCAATCCTGCTGGCGGCGATGAGCCACCAACAAAGACATCCCCGACAAATTCCCCAACAGATCGTGCGACAACAAAGACATCAAACGCTGGTTCACCTGAGTACTGACTTTCAAATCCGTGACTTCGTTAAAAACAATCAAATGCCCCGGCTCGGTCGGCAAAGCTTCCGCCAAAGGCTGGCAAGTCACCTCAAAAAAACGACCCGACATCGTGGCGGAATCCTTGCCTGTACGAAGCTCTAAGGAGACCTCGACCGGGTCCTGGCTTAAAGCAGGAAAATCACCAGCCATGGACGAAGGCAAAATTTCTTTCAACAACCCACCAACACTGGAAATCGAAAGATTGAAAAGTTCTGCCGCGCGAGTGTTAAATAAAGCCACACGCTGTTCCGTATCCACCAATAACACCGGTGTGGGCAGCGCTTCAAACAGGCGATGACTGCGCTGGGACAGTCTTTGCACCACCTGCTGTCTGCGCAGAATATAATAAAACGCAAAGGCCGAAACAATCTGGGTCAAAATTGGCATCCCCAGGAATCTAAAGCGAGGTAAAAATAAAATCCCTGACACATCTGCAACGACAAACAACGACAGAGAAAAAATCATCAACCGCGAATAGAAAATTTTATTGCGCCCGGCCCTGCGAACTCCGCGCGTGCAAAGCACAATAATAAAGACCAGCAAAACGTAGGAATAAAGAATATGCAGCTGCCCCAGCCATCCCAACTTCCAGCGAATAGCGGAAATCCCGAAAGATTCAAAAGGCTGAACATCGGTCATGATCAGCTGATGGGTCTGCGGAAGAAGGCAGGCCCCGGCAATAATGACGGGAAAAATAAAGAACCAACCGATCCCCTGGGTGGCGGGGGACTTCTGTGGTTCGCGAAAAAGCTCTTTGGCAAACCAGATCCAAAGTGCTGGCAGCGGAGTAATAAAAATGAACCGTAAACGGCCAAAGACCTCTTTGGTTTCTACCGTCGAGCTAAAGACCATCAACAGGTTCATAACCAGCCACCCGGCGTACATCGCCATGATAGCCATATAGATCTTTACAGCGATGTTCTGACGATACTCCAGACAAGCCCCGGCAAAGAACACACATAGCATGGCCCCGCAGAAGTACAGCATCATCAATATCTGAGCATTAAAAACAGAATCTTCCAAAAGCAGCTCCGAAAGAATTAAGTTTCCGAATCCTATTCGCGATAGTCAATCAATGGAGTTTTATGGGATTTTTAAAAAGAAAAACCCCTGATAATTTCTCATCAGGGGTTTTGAATTTTTGCTCTTAAAATCTTCTTGGTAGAAAATTTGGAGCGGGAGACGGGGCTCAAACCCGCGACCTATGCCTTGGCAAGGCATCGCTCTATCAACTGAGCTACTCCCGCAGTGTCGTTTCGAGAGAACCAAAATTACAGTTGCCTCACCCTATTGTCAACGGGTAAAAATCAAAAAAATGAAGACTTTATTGTACGGACGCATCAAAAAATGGATGATTTTTGCTCTCATAGGCTGTTCTGCTTATTTTGCAGGCTATATTTGGGGGCAACATCAAAAACAAAAACCTCCGACTCCGCCACCTGTTCTTACGAACCCCCAGTAATGCCTACATAATCGTCATCTAGGTTAAGCGATTAAAACATGACTCGTTACCCATTTGGCTCCATGAACTGGTTTTAGTTTAAGGAGACCTCATGAAAATACTTTGGGGAATTGTTTTTGCCACAATATTTGCCAGTTCAGCGCAAGCCGATTTGTTTTCTCAGCTTCAAGGCACCTACCAGGTCCTGAGCTGCGAAAACCTGGGGGCCACACCCTACAACTCGGTCTGCCAGTTTTCACAAGTGACTTTGCAAAGCTCGCCCTACATTACCGCTATCACTTTCTTGGGCGATAGTTCGGGCGGACAAAGCACCCTGACGCTGACCCTGCCTGCGAACCTTAGAGATCAACCCACGGCCCGCTATTGCGAAAAAGGCGATGCCTTTGCCATCTTTAGCAACGAAGGCCGCCATAGTGGCCAAGTGGTCATGCTTCGCAAACTTAGAAATGGTCTGCATCATCTTTCCATTCACCTGCGCTCGGATGTCACAAAGACTCTGGATGTGATCGAAGTGGATCTGGAGAAAATTCACTAGGACAAGGTGGTTCTAAAGCGACGCCAACTGGCTGTTATCGCCAACAAAGCCATTGCCAGCAGAATCAGGACATTAAACAGGATCAAGCGCATGTCTCCGCCTTTAAGCATTATGTTGCGCAGAAGTTCGATAAAATACGTCAGTGGATTCACATAGGAAAACACCCGCAATACCCAGGGCATGTTCTCGACGGGAAACACCATTCCCGATAGCAGCACTGACGGGAACAGATAGAGAAATCCGCCCATCATGGACTGCTGCTGGGTTTTGGCGACGGTTGAAATAAACAACCCGATACCAACCGTGCAGCAGACAAACACAAATGCTGACAACAACAAAAGCCATAAACTTCCCCGCAGAGGCATTCCGAAAAGAGTCATGGCCACCCCCAGGATCAAAGGAATATTGCTCATCCCCAGAAGCACAAACGGAATGGTCTTTCCTAGAATGACCTCCTCCGGTTTTACCGGGGCAGAGATCAAAGTCTCAAATGTTCCCATTTCTTTTTCTTTGGTGATCGACATGCTGGTCAGCAGGATCGTAATCAAACACACCAGCATACTCATGACTCCGGGAACCAAAAACAAAGCCGTTCGCATCGCTGGGTTGTAAAGCACCCGCACATCAAACTCCAAAGGCGGATCAAAGGCATAAAGAGAATGCACAATGCTTAAAAAATATCTTTCAATCCCCTGCGCCCGGGTGACATTGGTGGCATCAATCAGAAGCTGTAACTTTCCCCGCTGACGTCCCAAAGTACGATCCAAACCTTCCGATGAAGCCACCATCACAGCATCCGCTTCATTGTTCTGAATTTGCATAAAGGGATCCGACGAAGAAACCTTGGCCGGTATAAACCATCCCGAAGCCAGGGCTTTGCGATGAATTTCGTGCAAAGCAGTGTCGCTCGGCGCCCCAACAACACTTAGGCGGATATTTTTTGTCTCTGTCGAAAGAGCCACCCCGAAGATGGTCAACTGTACACAAGGGGCCAGAAAAAGCAGGATCCGCATGCGAGGGTCACGCAATGTTTGACGAAATTCTTTACGGATAAAGCCCAACAGGGTTTTCATGGTTCTACATCCCGCTTAAATTTTCTGGTTGCCAGAACCAGCATCAAAGTAAAAAGCCCGCACAACGCAGAAAAACTGGGAAGGATATTCTGAAACCCTGCCCCCTTTAAAAACAAATCACGACTGATCTCAATAAACCACCGCGCAGGCAGCAGCATTGTTAGGTAGTAAAAGAAATCCGGCATATGTTCGACGGGAAAAATAAATCCAGACAGTAAAATCGTCGGCAGCAGTCCCGATAACATCGCCATCTGCATGCTCAACTGTTGCTTGCGGGTCACGACGGAAATCAACAACCCCTGAGCCAGATAGGTCGAAAGAAAGATCACACAGCATAGTAAATAAATTAAAAAACTTCCGCGAAATGGCACAGCAAAAACAATCTGTGAAATAATAAAAACAAAGAACACCGCCACCATCCCCATCACGGAATACGGCAGGAGCTTTCCCAGAATGATTTCCACGGGCCGGACCGGGGTTGAAAGAAGCAGTTCCATCGAACCGTTCTCCCATTCCCGGGCCACCGTCAAAGCGGTCAATAAAATGGATAAGATGGCGATAAGAGCTGCCGCCAACCCCGGCACCACAAACCAACGACTGTTCAATTCCGAATTAAAAAGAAATCGCGGCTGAACCTCTATCGGCTCCTTAAAATCTCCGAACTCTGCTTTTAGAATTTGTCTTTGAATCCCCCCAAGATAACCTAAAATGGAGCCCGCGGAAGAATTATCCGTCCCATCAATCAAGATCTGCACAGACGTAGTGCTGTGAGGTTTTAGATCCTGTGCATACTGCGGGGGAATCAATAAAGCGGCATGAGCCCGGCCTTCATCCAATGCCTGTTGAGCCTCGGCCGGACTTCGCACATACAAAGATTGAAAATAGTTCGAACTGACGAAGGCTTGCTGCAACTGCCGCGAATTCTGTGTCTTGCTGCTGTCAAACACCGCAAGCGAAATGTGATTCATGTTAAATTCAATCGCATATCCAAAAAAAACCACCATGATCACAGGCATTCCCAACGCCAGAGCCAGCGTAAAGGGATCACGCACGATATGAAACACTTCCTTCTTGGCCACAGCCCAGACCGAGCGCAGTCTCATCGCCCCTCCACCTGTTCGATGAAGACTTCTTCCAGAGTAACCTCGCTGGGATCTTTATCGGGAAAGCTTTTTTGCTTTAGACCCAACGGCGAATCCAGCGCAATCAATTCCCCCGAACGCATCAGAGCAATACGCCCACACTGCTCGGCTTCATCCATATAGTGAGTTGTCACAAAGACGGTCTTTCCCTCTCGGGCCAGCTCCCGGATCAGATTCCAAAAGCGCTGGCGAAAGGCGGGACTGACGCCTGCCGTGGGTTCATCCAAAAACACGATTTCAGGATCGTGCAGGACTGCCGACACCAGACTGACTTGTTGTTTGATCCCTCCGGGCAGATCCTTGACCAGAACATCTTCCGAGGTCTTAAAGCGGATCATCGTCAGCAGTTTTTCTTTTTGCTGGCGAAATTTTTGCGAATCCATCTTGCGCAATGAAGAAGTGAACTCCAGATTTTCTTTCACGGTCATATCATCATACAGCGTGAACTTCTGGGACATATAGCCGACCTTTTTCTTCACCTCGAAGGACCGGGTCAACACATCCAGACCACACACTCTGGCCTCTCCATGAGATGGTAGCAGCAAGCCACACAAAACCCGGATCGTCGTGGTCTTCCCCGCGCCATTGGCCCCTAAAAAACCAAAGACCTCGCCCGTCGCCACCGTAAATGAGATATCCCTGACCGCAAAAAAATCACCGAACTGCACTGACAGCCCTGAAACCTCAACCGCATTCATGGGGTTTCCTCCAAAGCGTCGTATTGCAGAAAGACCTCGTCAAAGCTTTTGCAATTCTGCTGCTGCAACAAAACCCTGGGCTCGCCTTCCAGTAAAGTCTTGCCATCGAAAAGCAAATGCACCTGCTGACACTTCAAGGCCTCATCCAGATAAGAGGTCGTTACCAATATCAGTACGTTCTCGGTCTTTTGCAGGTCATAAAGCAGCCCCCAGAAGTCGCGCCGACTTAAAGGGTCCACGCCATTGGTGGGCTCATCCAAAAGCAGCACCAAGGGGGACGCCAACAAGGAGCAGATCAATCCCAGTTTTTTGTACATCCCCCCGGAAAGCTGCGAAGCCAGACGGTCGGTGAATTCTTCAAGACGCGCCATCTGCAAAAGCTTCTTTCGCCGTTCAAGATATTCCTGATCCGAAATCTGATAAAGTGTGCGAAAGAACTCCAGATGTTCATGAATGCTCAGCTCCGGATAAAGACTTTGTGTTTGTGGCATATAGGCGATACTGGGTCTTAGTTCAGCCAAAGCCACCTCCTGCTGATTGCGGAGGTAAGATATCTTTCCCTGATCCGGGCGAAGAAGGCCCATCAGATGTCGCAGAAACGTCGTCTTTCCGGCGCCTTCCGGACCGATGATCCCATGAATCAGCCCCGCATCGAAGGTCATACTGAGCCCCTTCAGGGCCTGCGTGTGGCGAAGCTTTTTGAAAACTCCTTGCACCCGCAAGGACACCGTGCCTGAGCTCATGGTGCCTCCGCTGACCACTCCAGGGTCATGCCGGGCTTAAGAACCCCCTCGGGATTACTGAAGCGGACTTTCACCGCATAGACCAGACGGGTTCGCTCCTCCCGGGTCTGCACATTCTTCGGAGTGAATTCAGCCTCCGGATTGATATAAGAAATGATTCCGGAAAACTTACGATCTTTCATCTCCGGCAACAGAGCTTCGATCTTTTGCTCCATCTTCAGCGATGCAATTTCATCATGAGGCAGATAAAAGTAGGCATACACCTCTTCAAGATCACCAATGGTCAAGAGCTTGGATCCGGGGACGACCATTTCACCAGGCTCAAAGTAAGTGGTCAGTACAGTTCCCTTGAGCGGGGCCAGTACCGTACACCAGCTTTTGCGGGTTTCTATATCGTCTTTTTTATTTTTAATCTGATCATAGTTTTCCTGCGCAATACTGCCACCGCGATAAAGCTGCGATGCTCGATCAAAACTTTTTTTGGCAAGATCAAAACTGAGCTTGATCTCCTCACAGGCCAGCTCCACCAGCATCTGATCCCTTTGTACCACCTGGCCTTCTTTCACTGGAAAGCTTGCAATCACCGAAGACACCCGCGCGGGAATATCCACTTTCGTGACTTCCACAGTTCCGACATAAGAAAAGGAGCTCTTGAAAAGAAAGATTTTGGCCAGATAAGCCAGAAGTAAAACCACCACAATGAGGACCAGAGGCAGAATCTTCTTTTTGGACATCCTTAAAGACTAGCCCCAAGGACGAGAAAGGCATATTTGATACGACTAAGGCTGAGGAAAAACAAAAAGCCGGGAAACCCCGGCTTTTTGCAGCATTACTTATGGCAGTCCCGGCAATTAGTTGCTTGGAGCAAACCAACAGCGTGGACGCGCACCCACAGCATCGCGTGGAGTGTAGCAAGAACCTGCTTTGTAGTCAGAGTTGCTTAGCTTTTCGTTTTCTTTAGCAACACACAAGCTGCCCGCAAAGTAAGTGTCCAAACGGCACTGAGTCGCAGGGTGTCTGTCATCAGTGCGAGTCACTTCTTTTTTTATCCGGAGTACCGAATGTTGGTGGAGTTGTTTCTTTACGCAAAGCTTGGAAAAGATTTGCTACAGATTGACCCGCCAAAGAAGTTCTCAAGCAGATAAGACGGTCTTGTTCTTCTGGGAACTGAGCCGTACAAGCTGCCTCAGCAACTGGATCCAACTCAAGATCTTTCAGGATCGCTGCATTGTCGTCTTCAGCAAAGAAGCGACGAAGACATTTCAAACCTGCGAAATAGTCAGAGCCACCTTCATTTGTCGCCCATGCACCACCGAACCAGCTTTGCATTTTAGGAGCGCCACCATTGTGGTGACCGTATTCATGGCAAATAACCAATGCGAAACCTTCGATAGTTGTCGCAGGGTGACGAGCCAAACCGCCGTACATATTTACAACCTGTGTATTGCCTGATCTTTGAGCAGATGCATTCACAGTTCCGTCATTCCAAAGACGGTTGATTTTCAAACGATCACCCATCGCTTCCACATCTTTAGTGTAAAGCTTTTCCATACGGTCGATCACTTGGTTAAATTGTTGTTCGGTGATACCACCCACAGTGAAAAGACCTACTGGGATGTTCAGGTTGTTTTCTGGTACGAAACCAGCACACATTTCACTTACTTCTTTGGTAGCTGTTTGGTTCGTGAAGCCTACAGTTGCAACCAATGCAACAACGGCTAACGCACGACGTAGTGTCGTATTTGTCATGACTTTCCCCTCCTTGAGTCTAGACGTAAGAAAAATCGTATCAACATGATGCGGACAAACTCAAATATTTTAAACATGTTATGATGCACCACACCTTGGTCCAGCTTGAATATTACAACACTCATCTTTAATTAAAGATCCGCAATACATCTGTCGAAAAGAAAGGATCAATAGCTTTTCCATGATTTAAGGAGCCGACTCATGAATGTCCTGACAACTTGGTTCCGCGGTCTGCGCGGACGTCTACTTTTTTTCAGCAATCCTTCCTGTTATCGCCTTTGCGGCTCTAACTGGGATTGCCTGGAAGTCGATGAATAATCTGGGTGGAATGTTAACTGACGCCTACGTCAATGTCGTTCCAAACATGGATGCTCTTGGACAAATCGGCATGCAACGCGCACGTGTGGGCTACTTTATCTGGGCAGCCCTTGCCAATGATGAAGATCAAAAGTCCCGCGAAGGCTTTATCAAAAAAGCACGTAGCGCCTTTGATGAGTTTAAAAAATTCGAAGAGGTTTACGCCAAAACGACCTTTACTCCTGAAGAGTCAAAGAACTACGCCAAGACTCAAGAAATTCAAAAAGCCTTCTATGCTTTGACGGACCAGATGATCTATCTGCTGGAATCCAACACCCCGGAAGCTAATAAACAGGTCCATACCGCCATGAATGGTGGCGAATGGCATGTGAAAGCCATCGCCTATCAAGATATGATTGCTGCCAACATGAAGCTCTACCGCGACCTTTCCGCTGCCAACGACAAACTTCAACAAGAACAGCGTACTCACGAAATCCAGCTTCTGTGGCTGATTTCGGCATTCTGTTCTTTCTTGGTCTTTGGCATCTTGATGTGGATTGCTTACCGCGTTTCCAATACCGTGGGCTCTATCGCTACGGGTCTTTCTGAAGCCGGCCACCAGGTCTCCGGTGCTATCACTCAGTTGACAGCAGCAGGTCAGACTTTGTCGCAGTCTTCCACCGAAGCGGCCGCGTCTCTTGAAGAAACCGTGGCTTCTTTGGAAGAAATGTCTTCCATGGTGCAAATGAACTCTGACAATGCAAAACAAGCTGCGGCTCTTTCTTTGTCTTCCAAAGACGCCGCAGAACAAGGTCAGTCTGAAATTCAACTTTTGATCACGTCCATGAACGATATTTCCCAATCTTCCAAAAAGATCGAAGAAATCATCAGCGTGATCGACGACATCGCCTTCCAGACCAACTTGCTGGCCTTGAATGCTGCCGTTGAGGCCGCCCGTGCCGGCGAACAAGGAAAAGGTTTTGCCGTGGTGGCCGAGGCCGTTCGTGCTCTGGCGCAACGCTCCGCGTCTGCTGCGAAAGACATCAACACCCTGATCAAAGACAGTGTTGAAAAAGTGGATCGCGGCTCTCAGATCGCCGACCGCTCTGGGGATGTGCTGAACACGATTGTAAATTCAGTTAAAAAAGTGTCCGATCTGAATAACGAAATCTCTGCGGCAAGCTCTGAGCAAACCACGGGAATCCAACAGATCTCTAAGGCCATGAATCAATTGGATCAGGGCTCTCAGGCCAATGCCGCTTCTTCCGAGGAAATTGCAGCGTCTTCTGAGGAAATCAGTGCCCAGACTCAACAGATGCAATCCATGGTTGTAAACTTGAACGAAGTAATTGTCGGGGCTCAGCAGGCTATTGAGACACCAAAAGCTGTGGCGAAAGCTCCAGCAAAGGCCAAGGCCCCCACCGCTTCCGCAACGAAGAAGGTTATTCCATTCCCGACCAAGGCTAAACAGCCCGTAAAAGCGGCAGCTCCGAAAGTGGAAAAAAAGCCACAGAGCAGCGCCGTTATTCCGTTCGATGAAGACGAAGGACGCGGCAAAGTAGGAACCACCGACGGCTTTTAAAGATTTGCTCCCCCTACGGCATTCAGCTAGTATGTGGGAGCATGAAAATACCCTTTAATATCCCGCCCCGAAGCTCGAATGAGGAAAAATATATTTCTCAAGCCATCGCCGCTAAAAAACTCAGCGGCGAAGGTCAATTCAATAAAAAATGTGCTGAGTGGTTTAATAAAAATATCCCGACTCTGATGACCGTGATCACCCCGTCGTGCACCTCCGCTTTGGAAATGGCGATGGTACTGGCTGATCTTTCTCCGGGGGACGAAGTCATTCTGCCTTCCTTCACTTTCACTTCCACCGCCAACGTCGTTGCTCTGTACGGAGCCACACCGATATTTGTCGATGTGGACCCTAAAACCATGAACATTGACGTTGATGCCATTGAAAAAGCCATCACACCAAAAACCAAAGTGATCATGCCTGTTCACTATGCCGGTGTCGGCTGTGAAATGGATCGCATCATGGACCTGGCGAACAAGCACAATATCTGGGTCGTCGAAGATGCCGCTCAAGGAATCTTTGCTTCCTACAAAGGGAAAAACCTGGGGGCTTGGGGACACATGGCGGCCTTCAGCTTCCATGAAACCAAAAACATCGTGTGCGGTGAAGGTGGTGCACTGACCATCAACGATCCCCGCCTGGTGGCTCGCGCCGAAATCGTTCGCGATAAGGGGACCAACCGCCAGCAGTTCCTTAACGGCCAAGTCGATAAATACACCTGGCAGGATAAAGGATCGTCCTATCTGCTTTCAGAACTGTCCGCTGCGTTTCTTTATGCGCAACTGGAAGAAGGTGAAAAGATCACTGCAAAACGCCTGGCGATTTGGAATAAGTACTATCAAAATCTGGCGGATCTGGAAAAAGCCGGAAAACTGCAACGCATGACCATTCCACCGGAAGCTCAGGCGAATGCGCATATTTTCTATATGCTACTGCCGACAATACAGCTTCGTCAGGATCTGTGGTCCTATTTGAAGGAACGCGGTATCCAATCAACGTTCCATTATGTGCCATTGCATTCCGCCCCTGCGGGATTGAAGTTCGGCCGTGTGGCGGGCTCGATTGCCGTCACTGACGATCAGGCCGCCCGCCTTTTACGTCTGCCCATGTTTGCAGATCTGTCTGCAGAAGATCTACAGACTGTTTTAAACGAAGTTCACAATTTCTTTAAGGAGACACGATGAAGGGCATTATCCTTGCCGGCGGCGCCGGTTCCCGCCTTTACCCTATGACCCGGGTGATGACGAAGCAGCTTCAGTCTGTTTACGACAAACCCATGATTTACTACCCGCTGAGCATTCTGATGCTGGGTGGGATCAAAGATATTTTATTGATCACAACTCCGGATGATCAACCTTTGTTCAAACGCCTTTTGGGTGATGGATCTCAATTCGGAATCAAGTTGTCGTACAAAATTCAGGAAAAGCCTAATGGCCTGCCAGAAGCTTTTGTTCTGGGCGAAGAGTTCATCGGCAACGATGACGTCTGTTTGATGTTGGGTGATAATCTGTTCTATGGCGACCTGACCTTCTTCCGCGATGCGATTGCAGCACAAAAAGCAAAAGCGGGCGGCTTGAATGGCCGTGTGTTTGCCTATTATGTGGCAGATCCATCCGCTTATGGCGTGGTTGAATTCGACAAGAACACCAAAAAAGTAAAATCCATCGAAGAAAAGCCGAAGGCCCCAAAATCTCAATATGCGATTCCGGGACTTTATCTTTTCGATAACACTGTTGCTAAACGGGCCAAGGCCCTCAAGCCCTCCCCGCGTGGCGAAACAGAAATCGTCGATCTGATTCTGGCTTATCACAACGAAGACACTTTGGGCGTTGAGATGATGTACCGGGGCCTTGCATGGCTGGATACGGGAACTCCCCGTTCCTTGCTGGATGCCGCTTCCTTTATCGGGGCGATCGAAGAACGTCAGGGTATGAAAGTGGCCTGTCTGGAAGAAGTTGCCTATCGTATGCAGTTCATCACCCTGCAACAGCTTCAGACCATCACCATGGAACTGCCGAAGTGTTCATATCGCAGCTATCTGGAAAAAATTATTTCTGAGGAACTATGAAAAAGACTGTCATGCTGACCGGTTGTGCCGGTTTTATTGGATCTAACTTTGTAAAAACCGTGGCCTGCCGTGATTCTATCAAAGCCGAATACGACTTTGTGATCGTGGATGCTCTGACTTATGCCGGCCGCCTTTCCAACATCGAAGCAGAACTGCAAAACCACAGCAATCTGACTTTCGTACAAGCTGACATTCGTGACACTCAAAAAATGCACGACTTGTTTGTAAAGTATCAATTCTCTGGAGTCCTGAATTTTGCAGCCGAATCCCATGTGGACCGCTCCATTGAAAACCCGAACATCTTTGTTGAAACCAACGTTTTGGGAACTTTGAATCTTTTGAAAGAAAGCTTAAGCGCTTTTGAAAAGAACCCAAGCTTCCGCTATCTGCAGGTTTCCACTGATGAAGTCTATGGCACTCTGACCATGGAAGATCCGGCGTTTACGGAAAGCACACCCATTGCACCCAACAGCCCATACAGCGCTTCCAAGGCCAGTGCGGATCTGATGTGTCGTGCCTTCTTTGAAACCTATAAACTGCCAGTGGTGATCACACGTTGTTCGAACAACTATGGTCCGCTGCAGGTTGAAGAAAAGTTCATCCCCTTGATGATCAAACGCGCGTTGGCTGATGAAAAGCTGCCGATCTATGGCACGGGCATGAACATCCGCGACTGGATCTATGTGGATGATCATAATGAGGGCGTCTGGCTGGCTTTCACTAAAGGTAAAGCTGGCGAAGTGTACAATCTTGGCGGCAACTCAGAACGACAAAACCTGGATGTTGCCAAGATGATTCTAAAACATCTTGGTAAGCCCGAGTCTCTGCTCAACTTCGTGACAGATCGCAAAGGTCACGACTTCCGCTATGCCATTGATTACTCGAAATCCCAGCGCGAATTGAATTGGAACCCCACAGTGCGCTTTGAAGAAGAAGGTCTGGCTAAAACCATCGAATACTTCAAAAACCTATGGGCGAAGTAAAAGTTCTGCACTCAATCCAGTCTCTCTCTTGGGGGGGGCTGGAAATCTACACGGCGGAGCTGATTCAAAAGCTCGCAGAAGCCGGCGTCAATCAACGTGTGTTTTGTTCTGCGCACTCCCGTGTCTCTGAAGAGCTTCGCCACACGAAGGTAGAACTGATCACCTTCCCTGAAAAAAAGATCTCGAAACTGAAAGCCGCGTTCTGGATAAGAAAAATCAGCCGCGAGCACCAGATCACTCACCTGCACTCGCACACTCGCATAGATATGTGGGCTTGTGTCTTGTCGCGCTGGAATTCAGCTCACCCCAAACATATCTACAATCTGTATATGAATGCTCTTCCCAAGAAGGATCTGGTGCATCGCTGGATTTTTTCAAAAGTCGATGCTCTTTGCAGTTCTTCGGAATGGGTTTTGAGCGAAGCCCGCAAGAATTTTCCTATTGCACCGGAGAAACTGCGCCTGATGCGCTATGGGCGTAAAACCGAGGAATACCAGACTCACCCCGAGCAGCGCGAACAACTGCGTGCCAAGATGGGGTTTGGAGCAAAGGACCTCGTCTTCGGAACTCTTTGTCGCATTGATGCGGGCAAAGGGGTGCGTGAACTGGTTGAAGCTTTGGACTATCTCAGCGATGACGAAATTAAAAAGATTCATATGGTGATTGTCGGCGACCCGACGATTCTTGGCAGAAATCCCGACGGACACCTGACCTATGAAACCCAGTCCGTTGAACTGGCCGAGTGGATCACTAAGAAGGCTGCTGAGCCCCGCCTGAAAGGCCATCTGCATCGCGTGCCGTTTCAGAAGAATTTTATCCCTTATATTGATATTCTGGATGTCTTTATCCTGGCGTCCTACAACGAAACCTATTCACTGAGTGTCCTGGATTCGATGCTGATGGAAAAACCTGTCATCGGCACCGATGCCGGAGGCACCACAGAACAAGTCGGAAAAAATGAGCGCGGCTTTTTAACTGAGCCCCGCAGCGCTGAAAGCCTGAGCGAGGCTTTGCGCTTTTATATCCAAAACCCCGATCAGGTTGCACAACAAGGTGCCAAAGCCCGGACTTGGACCCTGACACAACACTCTTGGACCGAAACTCTTAAAAAAACCCTGGCCTTGTATGATGAGCTGGGAAGGAATTAGTCGTGGCTAAAGTCTATGATTGCTTTTCATTCTTCAATGAATTGGATCTTCTGGAAATCCGTTTGAACGAACTCAACGATGTCGTTGATGTTTTTGTTTTGGTCGAAGCCAGCCGGTCTTTTCAAAACAAACCGAAAGAACTTATCTTTGAAAAGAACAAAGAAAGATTTGCCAAATTCCTGCCTAAGATCCGTCACATCGTTGTTGATAAGTACCCTACGTTCTTTACCCGCTTTCGCCCCACTAAAACCTGGGACTTTGAGCGCAACCAAAGGGACTTTGTCAGCAAAGGTCTGACTGACTGCAAACCTGATGATTTGATTTTGCTGTCGGATGTGGATGAAATTCCCCGTAAAGAAGCTATTGAAAAGGCCAAGTCTTTGCCGCACTTGAAGGTCTTCCGTCAGAAGATGTTCTATTATTATGTGAACTGCTTTGTTTACGATTATAACGAGCCTATCGAGTACTGTGCTGATGGTTATATGCCTTGGCACGGCAGCATTGCGGTTCACTACAAGGACTTCACAAACTTTGAGGATCTGCGCACATCCCGCAATCAGAAGAAAACCAAACGCAGTTTTATCGAAAACGGGGGCTGGCACTATAGCTGGCTGGGCGGAGTCGATCGCGTTCTTCAGAAACTGGAAGCGTACTCTCATCAGGAACACAACACCGAGAACAACAGATCCCCGGAAAGAATTCGCGAGTTGATTTCTTCCGGTGGCGATCTTTTTGGAACGGGAATTAAAACGAAGATTGTGGACCCTTTGGCAGACTGCCCGGACTATCTGCGCAGTCACCTGCAGAACTATCCAGAATTTGTACTTAAATAGAACTCGCCAATGCGATAAAGCGTCCCTTTTCTCGGGACGCTTAGGAACTATATTAAGGGACTCCTAGAACTCGCAGCCCCTGAACCACGGCCACAACAATCAGGTACGCCCCAACGTTAAAGACCACCAACTGCATGATCGCAAACTTCCACGAACCGGATTCGCGAATCTGCACCCCGACTGTGGACATACACTGCAAAGCAATCAGGAAGAAAATCATCAGACCTATCACTGAGCTGACCGTAAAGATTTTTTCTCCGGCAGAATTCGTCGCTGTACTCATCTGAGTCAACAAGGCCTGCTGCTGCGTATCCTCGTCCGTATCTGTGATATTAAACGTCACAGCCATCGAAGACACAAACACCTCACGCGCCGCAAATGCCGAGATCAGACCAACACCCACGCGCCAGTCCACACCCATTGGAGCCACCACTGGCTCGATGAATTTACCCATCTGCCCGACATAACTGTCTTCCAACTTTTGATGGGCATCTTCGGTCTGATAGTTCGGGAAGGTCGTTCCCACCCAGATAATCACCGCAAACGTAAAGATGATCGGACCTGCACGCTTCACATAGGACAGCGTTCTGGTCCATGCCTGACGAAGCAGGACGCGCACTTTCGGACGACGATAGATCGGAAGCTCCATCATAAAGAAGGACGGCTCTTTACGTGGAATAAATTTACTTACAACTCCGGCAGCAATCGCACCCACAATGATAGAACCCAAATAAAGTGCTGCCATCGCCAAACCTGCATAAAGAGCCGACTGGCCGTGGAACAAGAACGCGATACACAAAGCATAGACCGGCAAACGCGCCGAGCAGCT
Source organism: Bdellovibrio bacteriovorus (assembly GCF_041888015.1). Lineage (GTDB taxonomy): Bacteria > Bdellovibrionota > Bdellovibrionia > Bdellovibrionales > Bdellovibrionaceae > Bdellovibrio. The sequence continues at coordinate 1,710,026 of NZ_CP168968.1, read as the reverse complement.
CATCAACGGCACCACAAAGGCCGTAATCAGTCGATCCTTGGTTGAGGGAATATTTCTGGTCGCAATGATCGCCGGAACTGCACAGGCAAAACCTGACAGCAACGGAACAAACGAACGACCACTCATACCCAATGCGGAAAACGGTCGATCAATCAAAGTAGCGGCGCGCGCCAGATAACCCGTGCTTTCCAAAAGACCAATAGCGATAAACAGAATGAAGATCTGAGGAACGAAAACCATAAACGCGGCAAAGCTTGCCACCACGCCGTTGGCCAGGAAGTCCGCCCACAAAGTGCCCGGCCCCATTGTCGCCACTTGTTCACCCAAAGCTGAGAACCAACCATCAATCGTATCCATGAAAGGTGTCGCCAACCAGAAGACACTGGCAAACAGGCCGCCCATGATCAGAATGAAAAATACAAAACCAAAAACCGGGTGCAAAAGGAAGCGATCCAGTTTTTCCGTGGTTGCCACAATACGGTTCAAACGTTCTTGTGCATGATCGGTCTTGTGTCGCAAGGCCTCTTGAGCGATACGTTCACACTCTTTCAGTTTTTGTTCCTGCAACTCAAAACCCCAAGGCACAGGACGTGCCGGAGTTTTTGACGACCCCAGCTTCTGAGCCGCAGCCACGATCTCACGCAGGCCTCCAGCCAACAGTCCGTCAAATGGCAGCACCGGACAACCAAAGGTCTGACTAAGGTAAGCCAAATCAACTTCCACACCTTCGCGGCGAAGCAAATCCGACATGGTGATCACCACCATCATCGGGAAGCCGGTTTCCTTCAGCTGCATGACCAACTGCAAATGGCGGGAAATCTGTGTTCCATCCACCACGACAACGATGCCGTCGATTTTTTCAACTTTGGGATTTTCATAAATCGAGCGCAGAGTCACCCACTCGTCAGCCGACTTGGGATGCAGGCTGTAGGTTCCCGGCGTATCCATAGCCATCAGACCTTCACCCAAGTGCGAAGCCAGATGTCCGATAGAAAACTCTACCGTTGCGCCTGGATAGTTCACTGTTTTAAAGCGAGAGCCTGTCAGCCAATTGTAAAGTGTCGTCTTGCCAGAGTTCGGAGCTCCGACCAGAGCAATGCATTTTTCTTCAACTGTTACTTCAACATCACTTGAGCGCATGCGGCTTCCTCACTTCTCAGGGCCAGAAAGCTGGTATTAAAGCGAATCAACAGAGGACCTCCGAAAGGAGCTTTCCCCAAGACCGTGATCAACGAGCCGACTCTGAGGCCCATCTCATGCAAGCGTTCACGCAAAATGTCTTCACCGGTAAAACCAGTGATCTCGACCTGTTGCCCGGTTTTGATCGCAGTATCGTGTAACTTCATACTTTCCTCTGTCTCTATGGCTTCTGTGTTAAGAGCTTGCCGGCTCAAAGGGAAGTCCTTTAACCCACCCCTTAGGCGTTGAAAACCAAATGAAAATGGTTCTTAAAGACCCTCAAATTACCTTACCTTAAGTCCTGTTTTTAGGACCTTGGATTAAGTTCCCAAGGCCAAAGCCGATCCGAAGTCTATATGGATTTTAGTATTAAGACTTCTATCGGTATTGGCAGCTTGATCCTTCTGACCCACCTTCCGGCGGCAGCTTCGCAGTTATTCTACTCTCCCGCTCTTTGCTCTCCGGAAAACCTTACCATCTTTGTGAAGAATAAATCCTCGGAACCGCAAAGAGTCTGGACTCAGGTGAGATACAACCACGAAATCGATGAGCTCCACCATGATCTGGATCCTAAATCTGAAATAAAAATTCGCGGCACCGAGTTTTTACCAGAACAAAAAGGCTTTTCTATCAAGGCCTGGGACAGCAATATCGTGCAAGTCACCAGTGTTTGCGCTGATTCTTTCAGCACTCCTTTAAACGATACGACATCGCCCGAGGTCACTCACTGGCTGCCGTCCTCGGTTCAAACCGTAAAGCTGCATATAATGAACCTTTACTTGAAGTCTAACTCCGTTCACCTCAAGGCCTACAACCGACTGGGGGCTGAGATTGGAAATCGTAAGGTCCAGCTGAAAAACTATTATGATACAGAAACTTTCAAGTGGTCTTTAGGTCAAGACATCGCCCGTATTGAAATCCAGGGGCAAGAACGCCTGCATTCCATCCTCAGCTATGACAGCGGAAGCTCGGAACAAGTCAGTCCAGCCATCGCCATGAAGCCAGTCACTTTGGCGCTGGACACCTCTAAAACTTACTTCCTGGTATCCACCCGCGATGCACGCCCCGAAGAAGCCTTCGTCATTGCCTTGGATAAGCCAGAACTTATTGCCACAGCTCGGGAACAAATTCGCAACCCTGCCTTGGAAAAAATCGTCGTGGCGGGCATTGAACTGGGTCACGGTGGCTTTAATCGCTCCTTCTTATCGCGCGACAAAGCGCCCTACTCGTGGTCAGTGAATCGTATTGATGCTTTTGCAGATTTTGCTCATATCGACTGCGATGGCAGCCCGGATCTGACGGAAGAACGCCTGATGCAAAAACTCAATGAAGGTGGTCGCATCTGTTTCTGGCGTTATCGTGTAGTAAAGGAAATTTCAGCCGAAGAAGTCGCTTCGGGAAAACTTAAGCCTTAGTCGGCGCTATAGTGGAAGCCCCCTGTCCGCGGGTTTCCTCAACATACACGCGCACACTTTTAACTCCGTACTGCTTAAATTCCGCATAGAACTCTTCCGCCAATAAGCGGGAGAGCTGTTCAACGCTGGTGTTGGTCACCGGCAACAAAGTCACTTCATTCAAAGGAAACACATAGAAGCGATCACGAAAGGTGACTTCCAGGGACTTTGCCGTCTTTTTGAATTTCATGTCCTTTTGATTTTCCGGAAGCAAGACGATTTCGTCCCACTGATCCAGACGGGCTTTGATGTATTTCTTAAAAACATTGAAATCCAGGAAGTAGCCATCCGAGTGCAACTCTTCTTCGGAGGGAGTTTTAATATCCACTTTCACCTGATAATTGTGACCATGCAGACGCTCAGCGTGCGTTTCGTCAAAAATCAAAAAATGCGCGGCAGAAAACTTAAAATTTTGCTTCGCCAAATGCAACGTGGTCGTGGACATACTCACCTCGGAATGACTATAGTATTAGCATGAAATTCGAACTCAAGCAGCATTTTCAAATTGAATCCGCTCGATTCCTGCCTCACCTTCCCGCAAGCCACCCTTGCTCTCGTATGCATGGGCACAGCTTTAAGCTGGTGCTCACTTTGGTGGGTGACTTAGACCCTAAAATTGGCTGGGTGATTGACTATAATGAAATTCAGGCGGCGATGAAGCCTCTTTTGGAACAGATTGATCATCGTGTCTTGAATGAAGTGCCAGGACTGGAAAACCCCACTTCGGAGCTGCTGGCAAAATGGCTTTACGACAACGCCCGTGTGGTGCTGCCGACTTTGACAAAAGTCACTGTGGCAGAAACACCCCTGACAGAGTGTTCCTACCCCGCTTAAACCCTAGGAAATCAGGCTGGCGTTCACACGAACAGCCGGCCCCAGATTCAAGTTCTTTTCAAACTTCTGGCGGAAACTTGGTGGATACAACATCACCACGGTAGAACCCATACGGAACATCCCCAATTCAGAACCTTTGTGAACCGGAATTTCTGGTGAGTACTGTTTATGCTGGAAGATGTGCGGGCCCTTTTGATTGCCGCGGATTTTTTCATCAAAACTCAGCACAATATGGCCCACATTGGTAGCGCCGACAAAGACGACCCCAACAGGTCCCAAATCCGTTTGAATCTCAACCAACACACGTTCATTCACAGAGAACAAATTCGGCACATTGCTGGTGCTCCATTCGTTCACAGGCCATAGCTCGCCCGGCATATAGCGAACATCAGTGATCTGACCGTCCACCGGAGAATGCACGCGGTGATAATCCGTCGGGCACAGATAGTAGGTCATAAAGAAGCCACCAGCCCATTTTTTGGAACAATCCGGATCCTGAGTGAATTCGCTCAATTTGTAGGTGTGCCCTTTGGCCTGAATCAGGGTGCCATCGTCAATCGGAGCGGCCTGAGTGATTTTACTGTCAGCGGGATGAACCGCCCAAGAGCTGCCCACAGGACGAATGCCCGACTTCAGACGACGGACGAAGAACTCGCCAATGGAAGGGTATTCGTTATAAGCCTTTTCAGCTTCGTTCAAATCGATGTTATAAAGCCACGCAAAACCGCGGATAGACAAACGAGCCCACAAAGAGGGCCCCTGCCAGTGCATGAAGTAACCGACCCAGCGGCTTAGACGACGTTTTGGAAGAATTCTTGTAATTGCAGACATAGAAATCTTTATATCTGAGACAGACCCCTTTGTCACCTAAAGGACTTTCAAGTATGATGGTTCTCAATTAAACACCATTTTGGTCCTTAACAGGGACCCGGAGTCCAAGCGTCATGTCCAAGATTATCCAGAATCTAGAAATCCCTATTGATCAAGACCTCGAAGAAAAACTGCAATGGATGATGCCTGAACACGGCCCGTATCGTATTTTGCGCCAAAGCGTCGATGCACGCCGCTCGCACTCCCCTCACTTCGTTTACACGGTTGAAGTGGCTGACAAAGGCGAAACACTTTCTTTGCCTGAATTCAAAATGGAACACATTGAAAATCCCAAGGAAAAACCTCTGATCGTGGGAACTGGCCCTGCTGGACTATTCGCGGCTCTGCGTTTTGTTGAACGGGGTGTTCCTTGCGTATTATTTGAGCGTGGCTCTGATAGCGGCGAACGCATTAAGGGCATTAATCAATACTGGCGCTATGGTAAACTTGATCCGCGCAATAACGTGTGCTTTGGTGAAGGCGGCGCGGGACTTTACTCTGACGGAAAACTGATCACACGTATTAAATCCCCGCACATTCCTTATGTGATGAACCGTCTGGTGCAGTTCGGAGCTCCGGAAGAAATCCAATGGCTGTCCAATCCCCACGTGGGATCTGACCGTATTCGTCGCGTGATTCCGAAGCTGCGCGAATTCCTGCGCGCCAATGGTTGCGAAATTCACTTCAATACACAAGTCACTGAGGTCTTATTAGAAGGCAAACAAGTCATCGGCGTGCGCACCGAGCATGGCACCGAATTCCGCTCCCCTCATGTGGTTATGGCCACAGGGCACTCTGCCGAAGACATGATCAATCACTTGCGTGATATTGGTGTAAAGCTGGACGGCAAATCCTTTGCGATGGGCCTGCGTGTAGAGCATTCTCAGGCGTCCATCAACAAAATCCAATACCGCCAATTCTCTGAGCATCCCAAGCTGGGTGCTGCCAACTACAAGCTGGCTCATCACGACAACAAATCCGGCATCGGGGTTTATTCTTTCTGCATGTGCCCGGGTGGTTACGTTCTGTCTTCTGGGACTGAAGCCGACGGCATCGTCTGCAATGGGATGAGTAACTACAACCGTAACTCGCCTTTCGCCAATGCCGCCATCGTGGTCAGCATTGATCACGACAAGAACTTCGGCGACGACATCTTTGGCGGAATGAAAATGCGCCGTGATTTGGAAACGCGTGCCTATAATGCCGTTGTTGATGCCGGAGGCACCCGCGAGCTTCCTGCGCAAAATCTTTTGGATTTCCTTTACGGAACCAACAGCAAAACAGGTCCCCGTGCTTTGCGTGCCGGATCCTCACCGTCAGGGGCTTTGAACATTCGCTTGGATGAACTTCTGCCGAAAAACATGCGCGATCGTCTGCGCGAAGGCTTTGAAAAATTCCAAAGCAGCATGAAGGGCTTCCTGGTCGAAGACGCCCAAGTTTACGGCGTTGAATCCCGTACAAGCTGCCCTATTCGCGTCACCCGTGACGATGAAACCCTGGAAAGCGTTTCCCACAAAGGCCTTTACCCCGCAGGCGAAGGCGCCGGTTATGCCGGTGGTATCACCTCCGCCGCCTGCGACGGTGTTCGCATCGCAGAAAAGATCATCGCCCAACTCTAAAAGGTGCCTGGTTGTTTTTTCTGGCTATGGCGCAGCAGCCCCCTAGATAACATACTGAAAAGCCCACAGAACTTGAACTGTGGGCTTTTTTATTGCCCAACATTCCTTCTGATGCGTTGTAGCCAGAAAAAACAACCAGGCACCTTTTGTCTTGGCTTGGTGCTTGCAAAAGTCCCTCTTCGTCAAAAATGAAGGGGGATTCATGACATTAAAACCACTAATCGGAGTCATTGTGACTCTGATGATCGGAGCCTCGGCGTTTGCGGCTCCGCAAGAGACCAAGCAAACGACTCTGACGCGCACCGCTCAATCTGCAAATACAGTAAGAGGCGAACTTTCTGCCAATGTGTATAAGCAAGAGCCTTATCAAGCCAACTATACAGAGCAAGTTCCTTATCAAGCCGAAGAAACTTACTATGTCGATGTTCCCTATCAAGCAGAAGAAACCTACACCGTTGATATTCCTTATCAGACCACGGAAACATATTACGAAAATGTTCCTTACACTGAACGCGTGGCTTACACCGACTATGAAGAGTACTGGGACACTGAATATCAATGTCGCAACGTCACCAAATATCGCCAAGAGTGTTCCAATGAACGTCTTTGCGAGCCAGGTGGCCGTACCTGCCAACCGATCACAGAGTGTGGCACCAATGCCCACGGTGAACGTATTTGCAAAACGCGCAACGAGTGCACTGAAGGACCTCGTGTCTGCCGTGACGTTCCAAGCTGCCGCCAAGTTCCTTATACTGATCGCGAATGCAGCAACGAACGCGTTCGCAAAACCCGTCCGGTAACCCGCTACCGCGATGAAACCCACTACAGACAAGAGCTGCGCACTCGCACTGTGACCAAATACCGTCAAGAGACAAGAACTCGCACGGTCACTAAATATCGTTCTGAAGCTCGCACACGCACTGTCACGAAGTACCGTGAAGAAACACGTTGCTGCGTAACGAAGTACCGTGAAGTGTTTGATCATCAGTTCACTCAACCAGTGTCTGTGATCTTCCCGCAGGAAGCAGCTTTGTTGGCTGGTGAATCTGAGCAAATCAAACTTGTTCTGAGTGGCACCGAGGCAAAACCTGAAGTTCAAATGACTATCCAGTCTGACATCTTCACTTATGTTGTTGCAGAGTCCAAACAAGAGGGTCGCGAAAAAGTCTTCGTGGTAAAAACAACTCCGAAGTGGAATGAAGCCAATGCGGGTACTGCGACGGTGACCGACCTAAAGCTTCAGTTCAACAAAGGACAAGGTCAGATTACTTTCAAAGAAACAATCGGTTCTGCACGTGTGACCTCTGTTTACACAGTGGTGATTCGTGACCAACAAAGCCAAGCCGTGGTCTTCGAACAGCGTGCGGAAAATACCGCCGCCAAGATTGTGACCATCGCTACTCCCGGACTGGCCCGTGAAGGTCAGTACAGCATCCAGTTGCGCGTGGAACGCCACGGTGTCAACGTTGCTTCCGGCGCATTGAGCTTTGAGCAGACCGCTCTTTACGAAAAGAAAGAGCTGGATCAGGACGAAGTCCAAAACCTGAAAAATGCGTCTCAGGTACAAATCCTGCGCATTGAAGGTGCGGGCGCCGATCGCGTGGTGATCATCCGCGATCAAACTCCGGCGATGGAAGAAGTTCAATCTCAGTACAAACTGGTCGTCTGGAAAAAACTGTCCAATGGCAAGATTGAGTGGTTGGGAGAGAAAAACTTCACTCGCGAAGCTATCGCATTGGCGGGTGAGGAACTGGGTATCGCTTTGAAAGCGATCAACCTGAACCCGTCGCCTTCCACAAAACTGTACATGGACCTTGTGGTTCGTCGTGACAGTGCCCAATACTTGGGTGGCCAAAAAGTTCAATTTATCGTGAATAAAACCTTCTAACGGTCCTGAAGGTTACGGCCCCGTTCCTCCACCTATAGGAACGGGGCCGTTTTAATTTCGCAAACAGCCTCTCATTATGAGACTTTCCCTCGCAGTCGGGGCGCTTCCACAAAGTCTCAACAATTCTGGCTTTAAATTTATGGTGAGCGGAACGGAATTTTATCCGATACTGCTTAAAGGTGCTCATCCATGAATAAAAAAGCTCTCATCAAGATTTCTCTTTTCAGTCTGACCATTGCTCTGGCTTTGAGTGCGGTTTCTCTTTTATTCATGCATCGTTTTATGTCCATTCAAGGTGCTCGCTTCCGCGACGACTTCCTTCGTTTTTATGCCGAATCCTTGGAACAACGCCTGCAAGGTCTTTCCCTTGAAGATATCAAAAAGCAGAAAGATCTTTTACGTCGTGACCGTGACTTCCGCCCCCCGATGCCGCCTCCCGGAGCTATGATGGCCCCGCCGCCACCAATGCCACGGCCTCACCCAAAAGAAGGCTTCCGCCCCCCGCCACCTCTGGATTTCGAAACCTGGATTGTCGACGATAAAGGCGCCGTTTTGATTGCCAAACGCATCCCCTTGCTACCCGTTGCGTGGGAGCAACTGCCACATCCCAAAGTCACCAAACAGGTTGAGAGTGTGGAAAACTTCTTCCGTCTGGGTACCGTATATATGATCTTAAAGCTCGATACGGAAAACCCGACTTATCTGGTCGTGAAAGAACCACCGCGCCCAATCTTAGGAGGCCTGATTCTGACTCAGGCCCTTTTAACGGCCTCAATGATTGTCATTGCGCTGATTCTGGCGATGGCTTCTGTGTTCTTCTATATGCGCAAAAAATCCGCCGAAGCACACTCGGTGTTGCGTCGTCTGGAAGAAGGCGACCTGAAGGCCCGCTTCGAAATTCATCGTCTGGATGAATTCGGCGAGCTGATGCTGGACTTTAACCGTATGGCTGAAGAAATTGAAAAGCTGGTGGGTCGCATTCACGCAACCGAAAGAACCCGCAAACAATTGCTTCAGGAAATGGGACATGATCTGCGCACTCCGCTGACCAGCCTTAAAACTTCTTTTGAAACTTTGCAGATTCACTACAACAGGATTTCGGAATCCGAGCGCAACGAGCTATTCAGCATTCTGATTCGAGAAATCGACTACTTCAAGGACCTGATCGAACAGCTCATGACGATTGCCTCGCTGGACGAGCCTCACTTCAAGGCCAGCACCGAAAAAATTCAAGTGCAGGATATTCTGTCGCAAGAAGTCCGCTATCGCCAAAGTAATCAGCGCAACCTGAACTGGAACCTTAACAGCTCGGCCCCACCGTCGGCTGTGGTGCTTGGGGACAGTCACTTGATTTTAAGGCTGCTTCGCAACGGTCTGGACAATGCCGCCCGTTACGCTCAAGGAGAAGTGGATATCACTGTTCAACAAAAAGAATATGATTTGATTGTCGAGATCGTTGATGACGGAAACGGCGCTGACGCCGAATCCATAAAAAGCTTCGGCCAGCGTCGCGAATTCCGCGGCAGAAAAATCACCAAAGACGGTCACTTTTCACTGGGTCTAGGCTCAGTAATCATGAAAGCCATCGCCGATCTTCACAACGGATCTGTCGCCTTAGAAAATATCCAAGAAGCCGAAAAAACAAAGGGAGCCCGACTCACCATCAGACTCCCAATCTCTAACGCCACATAGCCAGAAAAAACAACCAGGCACCTTTTGAGGTTTTACCCAAGGTTGTTCAAAAAGGTTCAGGCGCAAGGCGGAGGGGGTTTTCTGCAACGCAGGCGTGCTCCAAGCGCGTCGGAGTGAAAGAAGGCCCCCGACAACGCAGTCGAATGAGCCTTTTTCAACAACCGACTAGAGGTTTCGGCGGTATTGGCCGCCTACTTCGTACAACGCCTGAGTCATTTGATACAAGCTGCAGTATCTTGCGGCTGTCATCAGGGCTGCGAAGATGTTGCCACCGTTTAGAACTGTATTCTTCAGGTTCTGCAATTCTTTTTCGCCTTGGGTGCCATGCCCGTCCTGGAACTTGTGAACGTTATCCAACTGCGCGTTCTTTTCTTCGTAAGAAGCACGTGCCAGCTCGATTTTTGGTGGAATATAGTCCGCCGCCATTGTTTTTGGGTCGATGAACGTATTCACGCCGATGATCGGCAAAGTTCCATCGTGCTTAAGTCTTTCATAGTACAAAGACTCTTCCTGGATCTTGGAACGCTGGTATTGAGTCTCCATCGCACCCAAAACACCGCCACGCTCGTTGATTTTCTTAAATTCGTTCAAGACGGCTTCTTCCACCAGATCTGTCAGCTCATCAATGAAGAACGAGCCCTGCATTGGGTTTTCATTCATGGTCATGCCGAATTCACGGTTGATGATCAACTGAATCGCCATCGCACGACGAACGGATTCTTCCGTTGGTGTGGTGATCGCCTCATCATAGGCATTGGTGTGCAAGCTGTTGCAGTTGTCGTAAAGAGCAATCAAAGCCTGCAAAGTCGTTCTGATATCATTGAAGTCAATTTCCTGAGCATGCAAAGAACGCCCGGAAGTCTGAATATGATACTTCAACTTCTGAGAACGATCATTGCCCTTATACAGGTCACGCATCGCCACCGCCCAAATACGGCGGGCCACACGACCCAGAACAGAGTATTCCGGATCCAGACCGTTACTGAAGAAGAAAGAGAGATTCGGAGCAAAGTCGTCGACTTTCAAGCCACGCGCCAAATAGTATTCAACAAATGTGAAACCATTCGAAAGCGTGAACGCCAATTGAGAAATCGGATTCGCACCCGCTTCGGCAATATGGTAGCCCGAGATACTCACAGAATAGAAGTTACGGATTTTGCTCTTAACAAAGTATTCCTGAATATCGCCCATCATCTTCAAGGCGAAGTTGATAGAGAAGATACAAGTATTTTGCCCCTGGTCTTCCTTAAGAATGTCAGCTTGAACCGTTCCACGAACCTGTTGAAGCGTCCAAACAGCCAGATCCGTCCATTCATCCTGAGTCAGCTTGCGACCCAGTTCTTTTTCTTTCTTTTCCACCTGCTGATCAACAGCCGTGTTGAAATAGAATGCCAGGATCATCGGAGCCGGACCATTGATGGTCATACTCACCGACGTATTGGGATTGATCAGATCAAAGCCCGCATAGAGCTTTTTCATATCGTTCAAAGTACAAATGCTAACGCCGGACTCACCGACTTTACCGAAGATGTCCGGACGCTGATCAGGATCCTGACCATACAAGGTCACAGAGTCAAAAGCCGTGGAAAGACGATGAGCCGTTTCGCCCTTGGTAAGGTAATGGAAACGACGATTGGTTCTTTCCGGCGTGCCTTCGCCTGCGAACATGCGCTTTGGATCTTCATCGGCACGCTTTAACTGGAACACACCCGCGGTGTATGGGAATTCACCCGGAACGTTTTCAAGTTTCAAATAACGGAAGCGATCGCCCCAGTCCTTGAACTTTGGAACCACCACACGGCGGATCTTTGTTCCAGACAAGGACTCGCGCACCAACGGCTGGCGAAGTTCTTTATCACGAACCTTAAACACCAACTCGTCCCCGGAATAAGTTTCGATCAAGCCATCAAAGTTTTTAAGCTGATCGATTTCTTCCTGAGTAAAGTCCGCAGACAAATCGGTCTCGACCTTTTTCACAGTTTCAGCAGTGGCTCCCAGCAACGGAGCGATCTTTTGCAAGCCCCCCAATTGGGACGCTTTTTCCGCCAAAGTTTCTGTGCGTTTTTTATATTTATGAATTGTGGAAGTGATCTCGGCCAGATAGTTCTGACGATCCGCCGGGATGATCACGTGCTCTTCCGCAGACAGGATATTTTCCTTGTACTTGCTGTCAATCACCCACTGGCCTGATTGTTTTTCGTTCAAAAGATCAGCCAGTTTAAAGAACAACTTATTCACGCCGCCGTCATTGAACTGAGATGCCTGAGTCAGGAACACCGGCACCTGCACCTTTTCATCAAAGATTTTGCGCGAGCGTTTGTACTGTTTGGTCACATCACGAAGAGCATCCAAAGCCCCGCGGCGGTCGGCTTTATTCACCGCCACCAGGTCCGCGAAGTCGATCATATCGATTTTTTCAAGCTGCGACTGCGCCCCGAAGTCAGACGTCATCACATACATGGACATATCACTGACTTCTGTGATCGCCATATTCCCCTGACCGATCCCCGAAGTTTCCGCAATGATAAAATCAAAATCCAATTGACGGATGAATTTCAAAATATCCGGCAAAGAAGAGGCAATTTCACGACCCGAGCCACGGGATGCGACAGAGCGCATGTAAACGTGATTGCGGGACAAAGAGTTCATACGAATGCGGTCGCCCAACAAAGATCCACCGGTTTTACGTTTGGACGGATCCACGCACACCACGGCGATTTTCTTGTTCGGATACGCGTTCAAATAACGCTGAACCATTTCATCGATCAAAGAAGATTTACCCGCGCCCCCCGTTCCAGTGATACCCAGAACCAGCGGCTGGCGGTCTTTGGCTTTGAAGGACTCTAGACCGAAGTTGTTCAAAGAATAATCCTGATGACCATTTTCGATCGCCGTTAAAGCCACGCCCAGTTCCACAGAAGGAACGGTGTCACCTTTGAAGATATTCTTTTTGGTTTTAAATTCTTTTTGCTTTGCCAGAATGTCGAAGTCACAACCTTCAACGATCATCTGGATCATGCCTTCCAGACCCAAACGACGACCGTCGTCCGGGTGGAAGATTTGAGCGATGCCATAGGCCTCAAGCTCTTTTTTCTCGTCGTGGACGATCACACCGCCACCACCGCCGTAAATACGGACGTAACCAGCACCGGCCTCATCCAGAAGATCCTTCATGTACTTGAAGTACTCCATGTGGCCCCCTTGATAGGAGCTGATGCAGACGCCCTGAGCGCCCTCTTGAAGGACGGCCTTCACAACATCACTCACAGAGCGGTTGTGCCCCAAGTGAATGACTTCCGCGCCCAAATCCTGAAGGATTCTGCGCATAATGTTGATACTAGCGTCGTGGCCGTCAAACAAGGCGGCTGCAGTGACGATACGGATCGGATTCTTCGGTGTGTATGCCATGTGTCTTATCGACCTTTAAATTCAGCTTTACGTTTCTCGATGAAGGCGCCTGTGCCTTCTTTAACATCTTCAGAAGAGAAGAGTTCCGCAAAGATTCTTGCTTCGTTCTTCTGAGCTTCTTCAACGTCCATGTCCCAAGCCTGATTGATGGAGTACTTTGCAGAACCCACCGCAATCGGAGCTTTCACCAAAATAGCTTCCACAGTTTTCATGACTGTGTTCATCAATTCAGCTTGTGGAACGACTTTATTCACCAGGCCCATGGTCTGAGCTTCAGCCGCTGTGATCATGCCGCCTGTATAGGTTAGCTCACGAGCGCGGCGCTGGCCGATGGCACGAGCCATACGCACAGTCCCACCAAAGCCCGGAATCAATCCCAAGGAAACTTCCGGCAAGCCGAATTTGGCATTTTCAGAGGCATAGATAAAATCACAACCCAAAGCGAGCTCACAACCACCACCCAAAGCAAAGCCGTTCACGGCCGCAATGACGGGAATTTTCAACAAAGTCAGCTCATGGAAAATGCTTTGACCACGTTCTGCGAAGGCCAGAGCTTTTTCTTCGTCCAACGCATTGATTTCTTTGATATCCGCACCTGCCACGAAGGCCTTTTCGCCGCTACCTGTGATGATCAGCGCGCGCGCATCGGAATAATCCATCTCGCCGATTTGACGAAGAGCTTCGCCCATTTCGTTCAAAACCGTGGAGTTCAATGCATTCAGAGAATCCGGACGATGAATCGTCAGAAGCCAAACAGCATTGCTTTTTTGTTCAAGTTTAATTGTGCTAAATGAGAAATCCATTATTCCGTCCTTAGTTAAAATTTACTTCGCAGAATAGTCGTAGAAACCACGACCTGTTTTGCGACCCAACCAGCCTGCTTCAACGTATTTCACCAACAGTGGACATGGGCGGTACTTGGAATCACCCAGACCGTCATGCAACACGTTCATGATCGCAAGGCACGTATCCAAACCGATGAAGTCCGCCAAAGTCAAAGGACCCATTGGCTGGTTGGTTCCCAACTTCATCGCGTTGTCGATAGCGTCCACGGAAGCAATGCCTTCGTGAAGTGTGTAAACAGCTTCGTTAATCATCGGCATCAGGATACGGTTGACGATAAAGCCCGGCATATCTTTCACAGACTCAACGAAAACTTTGTCCATTTTTTCTGCCAAAGCTTTCACAGTTTTGAAAGTCTCATCAGAGGTTTGCAAACCACGAATGCCTTCCACCAACTTCATCAAAGGCACTGGATTCATGAAGTGCATGCCAGCTACTTTGTCCGGACGCTTTGTCACGCCAGCAATCTTGGTGATAGAGATAGAAGATGTGTTGGACACCAATAATGCATCTGGTTTTACTGTCGCATCCAGGTCTTTGAAGATTTTAAGTTTCAAATCAATGTTTTCTGTCGCTGCTTCGATCACGATATCGCAATCCTTAAGGCCAGCTGTTTCTTGAACAGTTTTAATGCGACCCAAGAGGGCTGTTTTGTCGGCTTCAGTCATCGCATTTTTTTTAATCAAGCGATCACAGCTGCCAGAGATCGTTGCGATGCCTTTTTCCAAAGCCGCACCACTGACGTCCATCATAACAACATTGAAACCAAACTGCGCAGCCACCTGAGTAATCCCGTTACCCATTTGTCCCGCACCAACAACACCAATAGTTTTGATATCCATAAAAACCTCACTCCGCGTTATAAAAACAAAAACCAACCCCAAGTTCGTACTTTACTTTGGTCTATAGGTCAAAACTTCTAAAACTAGCCCCACGAAACTTCTGGCCTTGAGAGCGACTCCCCAAAACCCTCACAATAAAGGAATGCGTTCAGCCTTAAGCCTGTCCCTGTCGATTCTTTTTGTCTCCTCCAGCACTTTTGCGGCTTTAGCCACGGACGCCTCGTCTGCCGTGTCCTTTTATCGCAATAAAAACAGCGCTTTTCCCTCTGGCCAGGTGAGTCGAAGCTCCTTGGAGAAGTCTCTGCTTCGCTCTGAAATGGATGCCTCTTTCAAGGTCGCCTGGGATCACAAAGAGTACACCATAGCGGGGGATCGTATTCTGCGTGACATTCAGGTATCCCGCTTTGTCGATACGCGCTACCCGATCAACCTTCTGAGTCTGAATCGCAGCGATGCCTCCATCGTCAAAGGTGTGCCTGGAAAACACACACTGGAGATTCTGGAATGCGACGACTATTGGGCCCGTGTGCGCGATAAAAAAACCAACTCTGAAGGCTGGGTGGCTTTGCAACACCTGACCTCACGTCACGACGACACGGGTGTGTACGTAAATCTGATCGACACCTATATCCGCTCCCAACCCTCCAGCGACAGCAAGGTTCTGACCACCCTGCCGCGACTGCAACGAGTGACACCTTTATTGGCCAACGATGGTTTCCTGCGCATTCGCTATAAGAACCATATCGGCTATGTCGATATCACTCATTTCGTGAATCGTGCAGACTTTGCTTCTTTGGCTTATCATCCAAAGAAAAACTGGGTCACGGTGGCTTTCCGCAACAACAACAAAGTGCTGACCAAAAAAGGTGAAAACGTTCCGATGAGCGAAATCCTGGGTTATGTCACCAGCCCCCTGCGTGGCATTATCGTGCGCCCGGATTCCGCGTCTTACGGCCCGCCTCTTCGTGCGCGTGTAGAGATTCAAAAACCTGAAGCGCATATCTGGGGAGTCAGCCGCGTTGATGGTCATGGCGAAGTCTGGTGGAAGAAAACCGATCTGATACTACCGGTGGCAAAGACGGAAACTGTTTCAAATATTCTGACAGATACACTGCTGAAACGTGAAATTTACTCTATCGCCTTTGAAAGCAAAACGTCCGTTCGTGGCCTGGTTTCCTCGGAAGGCGTTTACCGCACAGACGATGGCTTGACCTGGACCGCAATTCCGCAATTTGGAAAACAGAACTACCCGGTCAGCATTCACCCAAGCGGCGTGTGGTTCGTGGGCTCATTCAAAAGCACCAATCAAGGCAAAAGCTTTGAGCCCTTCATTCGCTGGGACAAGCTGGCGCAAGCGATTGAGTCGGCCTACCACAGAAATCCCAAAATCCTGCGCCTGACGCAGATTGAATCTTTACCCAATTCGCAAATTCAAATTCAGGTGGACACTGGCAGCACTCGCGTAAAACTGCGCAGCTCGCTGGAAGGCAATACCTGGAATGTCGTTCGCAACTAAGCTCTTCACAAGAGCTTAGTTCCAAAACTTCCCAAAGATTTTCATCGAAGACCTCTTAGAAATTGTCCATTGCGAAGTAAGGTTCCATGACTTTGCGAACCTTGTCCTGCAGGACCGGACGCTGATCCAAAGAATACCCTTCCGGACTGATCGGAGGCAAAACCTCCAGCGTGATCGTGCGACTCCACACGCCCCAATTCGGCAGGAAAGAGCCTTTGGGCATAATGGCCGCCGCCCCCTTAACAATGACCGGCACAATCGGCGCCTTGGCATTGATAGCAAAGATAAACGGACCCGATTTGAAAGACCCCAGGATCTCGCTTTCTTGTCGAGTCCCCTCTGGAGCCAATGCAAAACGTTCTCCGGCACGAATGCGGGCTTCCGCGGCCTGATAGACCTTAAAGACCTCATCACGACGATTGCGGGCAATCGGCAAGATGCCAGCGCGTCTCATTCCGGCGCCGAAAACAGGAATCTTAAACAGTTCAATTTTAGCTCCGAAACGGAAACTTCCCAACCACCCGTTCATGGCAAAAATATCAAAGAAACTGGTGTGATTGAAGACATACAAAAAACCACCGTCAGGACGATTTTCAAGACCCTTCACAACCACCTTCACACCGAACATACGGCAGCAGTTGCGCGTCCAGAATTCCACAATATGGTCTTCCAATTTGCGATTGTTAAAGAGGATATTCACAATCACCAAAGATCCTGCACAAAATACCGTATGGATAGGAAGCAGAACCACGCCGATCAATGAACGAGGGTAAGACAACAACTTTAAAAACATAGTCAGCTCGGATCCGGGAAAAGACGTTTACGGGCAGCAGTACGTTGACGCTCTTTATAGGCCTGATGTTCCGACGGGCCCGACAAGATACGTTCGTGAGCAGCCTGATCCATAATCTGCACCTCAAATGGATAGAAGAAGCTGAAGGCTTCTTTGCCGCCTTGAGGTTTGATATGAATCAACTTACGGGAAATAAATTTAATAAAACGATAATCCTCGCCCGAGAAGAAATTCTCTTTGCGCAGGAACTTCACGTTGTCGCCCTCTTCCTGAAGTTTCAGGTCAAAGGCCTCTTGAATGCTTTTTTCATCCAGCGTATCCAGACGATGGGAAAGGTCATCACACACCTTCATGAACAGGCTGACAGGATACAGATTGTTCGAGCTCTGATCCGGCATGATATGCGGAAAGCTGATCACATCTTCCTTCACCAGAAAACGCACCACCTGGAACGTATCAAACAAACTGCGAGTCACAAAACGGACACCCAGCTTATCAAAAATCTTCATCGCCAAAGCATCCGGTTTGGCCAGAAGTTTGATCACAGTGCTGGATGACGTCTTGAACGGCTTCACCTCAAACCCCAAAAGCTCGATCGGATCCAGATGGTCCGACGGGCTTTTCAGAAAGGTGCGATGGGTGTTGCCATCGTGCAGGATGCAATCCTGAAACGGCGTCAGGATCTGGGACTGAATTTCCTCGGCAAAAGAGCTGAACAGGTCGTTTTCCGCATGAACAAAGACGTGCATACAGCGAATGATGGCGCACGCCCAGCGCTGCAGGGTCTGTTCTTGCGGGTTTTGAGAGCTTGCATAGATCAGCAACTGGCGAATATCGCCCAATTGTTTGTGGTCACGGAAAACTTCGGGCAGCTCAGTTTCCTGAAAGCCCAGCTTTTCCAGCATCAAAACCAGGGCGCGGCGATGGTAATACCAAAGCTTTTCCACGTCTTCCTGACGGGTCAAATCAAAGCCATAGCTTAACAAAAAGGAACTGGCAGCCTCGAGAGAATGAATATTCAACCTTGGAATATCAATGGCTGAATGTCCTCCGACAACGGAGTCCAGTATGGATGAATCGAAAATGAAACGTTGAGGCATCCCCCTATCTTCAAACTCGACAGGGGGCGAGGCAAGACGCGCCGCTTATTGCGTGATCAAAGAGCAAGAGTAGATGCGGAAGGAGCCCAGAGTCCCACTGGCAGGAGAATAACCACTCACCGCTGTATAGTTCTGATAGTAAACAGTCCCTTGTGCGATACTGTTGTCATAAGAACCTTGGAAAATGATCTCACCATAGCCATCTCTGAATTTGACCTGGAATTGACGCGTATTGCGATCAATCATGCCTTCAGAAGCAGCATTGAACTGAACCACATACGGCTCAATAACTTGGCCGTTATAAACTTGCTTTGCGTAAGAATCGAAGATCTTGATAGTCACATTCGAGCTGCCAGCCACAATGTTTCCTGTGCTGTCGAAGCGGAATGTCGCAAAAAGGTCGATTCCTGTTTTATCATAGATGTTACCGCTGATGGAACCCAGGTTTTGCGGGTCCAAAGTGGCGGAAACAAAGCTTTTAACTTGCTGTTCAAAAGTAGCCGCCGCATAGGGATCGAAGATCTTACCCGCTGCGCTTGTGTTGCATGAACCGTTAGGAGTTGTCGGGTTGGCTGTACCACCTTGTGATACCCCGCCTGTGGCAGCTCCGCGGCCTGCGACTCGGATGGCGCTTCCATCTTTCTTGGCACATGCACTGAGGGAAAGAGCCGCTAAAAGCAGAACACCCAGCATTTTGTTTTTAAAGAAAGAGTTTGTCATAATCGCCTCCTGACTATCACTAAGGCAAGAGCCGGACCAAGCATGCCAAGCTTATATTCGAGCTGACCCTGTTCCGCTGTTTCACGCTGGAACAAAAATGCCCCCAGAGCCACTTCTGGGACTCACTCGACTAAACTTTAAACAACAAAGGCATGGTCCATGGAACCATGCCTTGAGGTGATCTCATTTTGAGACGAAGGAACTACTGAACGGCTTTCAACGCACCCAGCACCGTGATTTCCGCCTTCAGCCACGCTGCCGCTGCGGAATCCACCACTCCTGTCTGCAACAGGCGCAATGCCAATGTGGACGGTTCAGCCTCTGTGACGATATTCAAGGAAGGGTCAATTTCAGCCAAAAGCTCATTGATTTTATTCTCTTGCTCGGCCTTGGCCTGAGCCACTTTCAAAGTCATATTAAAGCGCAGACCTTTTGAAGACAACAGCTTCGCAAAGACTGCTTTTTCTTCGCCATTCAAATAGTGATATGGCAACGTCACCTGCTTCGCCAATCCGTTACCAACTCGCACAGCCACCGTGCCGGTCATTGCAGAAGCCAGGTCCAGATACAACTGAGTTAAAGATTCCACGTCGGCATCAGTCAGAACATTTTCAGCCAACAACGAAGTCACAAAGGCTTCTTTACCAGCCTCGTCCTCTACTTTTTCATTCAAACGCGGCAGAATCGAAGCTGCAGCACTGAGCAGAACCTTGTCATTGGCTGTTTTCAGGGACTCCATGAAGCGCAGAATCTTGCGCTGTTCATCCTGGGTCAAAGTATACTCGCGACCTGCCAGCGTCTTACCAGACGCCAGATAAGTGCTGTTTTTCAACGCCTCAATCTGACGATCCAGCCAGTGAATATTAATCTGACCCTGTTCATCACGCAAAATACCATTCAAGAGCGCGGCATAGCCGCCAGCTGCCTGCAAAGAACGCTGACGATCCGCTTTGAAGGTCTGATCCATCCCAAAACGGGCGTAAATAACCTGGCCGCTCTTCACCCCAGTCAAAGAGGCAAAGGATGCCGCTGGAGCACCATTCTTCGTGCTGTCAAACAGGGCCTGAGCAACAAAAGACAGGTCAATATTGGCCTTAGACCATTTCACTGTGTCTTTCAAAATAACATCCAGGTTGTTCACTACGTCCGGCTGATCCCCCGGAAGCAGGCGACCCATAATAGAGGCGAACAAGACCTTGACCAAACCATCGCGTTCATCAATGCCATCCAGATATTTTCTTTGCAGTGGATTGTTACCGGCATCGAAACGTTCACAACCATAAATCTGCAGACCTTGAGAGTTTGCCACAGCGATGTCGTCATCCGTGCAATAGCGAGAGACCTTTTCATCCAAAGCCGTATCGTTTTCCGAATAAGCCCAGTCCATCGCCATCTTATCATAAGATAATGGAGCCTGCTTCAAACGCGCTGACATCAGAACATCATCAATGCCGCTGACATAGTCCATGATGCTGGTGGTGGTCTCAAGACCCTGATGAGTCAGATCCTTCAGATAGGTCTTTGCGGATTCATAGATCTCGGCCGTGGAAACCTTTGCAGAGGAAGAACCCGCAAAGTTATGACGAAGCCCCAAAGCATGACCCAATTCGTGCGCCACGGTTGAGCGCACACTGTCTTGCGCCAAGCGCAGACGCTGAGAATCGCTGGCTTCACGGGCCAACTTATTTAGTGCCAATAAAGACTGAGACAGATCACACGCCACAGCACCAGCCGCCACCACCGGGATATCCCCGTTCAACTTAACCAAGTCTGCGGAGCCCACGCGTGTGAAGACAGATGGCATAAAGACCTGAGCGCGCAAAAGTTCGCCCGTCAAAGGATCAGACTGACCGATGGCGTAGGCGGCACCGGAATCCAACCAAGGAATCCAACGCACCATGATTGTACGATCTTTAGGGGCCGAGTGAGCCGGAACTTTAGTTTCCACCTGAATCACATCACGACCGAACACTTTGTTCCAGTACATCGCGCCTTCAATAACGGACTGCTCGTAATCAGCCGGAACCGCATCAGAAATACGCACGACAATCGGGCCTTTTTCCGAAGAAAGATCCCACTTCGTGATGAGGTTTGTCATCTCTTTGCTCAGTCCGGACTTGGCCACTTTTGTGACAAAGAAACCGACACGGCGGGACTGGTCGTATTCTTTCTTTTTAAAGTTATCACCCAGATTATAAGCACGAATCTGAATATTCATATTGATAGTTTCTTCGCGCGCCTCGCCATTCAGACTCTTGTCTGAAGCCATGCGCATAACATCGCTGCGAACTTTGGAAAGCTGGTTAAGCTCGATGTTCTTTTCATCATACTTGATGCCCGTAACAAAGGAATCAATCACCGGCAAGGAGGTCAAAGAACTCTCGGTCAAATCCACATTCCCACGAGGAGCATCCACGTCATAAGAACGCTGAAGGACAAAAGTCTTCAAGCCTTGACCCCAATCGAAGGTCACAGAGTTTTCATCCTCTGCAATCACATCGAAGCTCTGGATCAGGTTTACGGTGCGGATTTCTTCGTAGATGCTGTTGTAGTTTTCGCCAATCAGCGCCACTTTCTTACCGGATTTTTCAAAGCTCACTACCAGAGGTTTTAGATCATACCATTGAGGCGTTGAGCCGGAAGTGATGCCGGACGCAATCAGCAGGAAGACCTTCCCCAAGGAATCTTTTTGAATTTTGATGCAGGAAGCTTTGTCACACAGATCTTCAACAGTCGGCTGACTGAAGGATTTCATGGCATTTTCGGGAGCCTGTTTTTCACGGATGATTTCCTTTTCCGTCTTCGTACAAGCAGTGATGGTCAAAGTTGAAATCAAGGCGCTGGCAATCAGGATGCGCTTATTAAATGTCATGAAGGACCCTCCCACGGACACAAGAATTTGAGTGCTTTTATGCCAAACTATTGCCAAGATCAAAAGGCATCTGAAAAAAAGATAATTTGCAATGTTCATAACATAGACAATGAGGACCCTGAATGAGCGCCACTGCTGAGAAGAGTTTCTTTGGCCACCCACGAGGACTTTTTACACTGTTTTTCACTGAAATGTGGGAAAGATTCTCATACTACGGGATGCGCGTTCTTCTAGTGCTCTATATGACTCAATACCTTTTCATACAGGCTCAAGAGGGCAAAACTGTTTGGGGGTATGAAACAATCAAAGCCATCCAAGAGTACTTCTTTGGCCCCCTTTCACATCAGGCCATGTCCTCGCAGATCTATGGGCTCTATACCGGCTTTGTTTATTTTACACCCTTCTTCGGAGGACTTATTGCCGATCGCTTCATCGGACAACGCCGCTCGGTCTATATCGGGGGCTTCCTGATGGCTATCGGCCATTTCCTGATGGCCGTGGAAAGTATGTTCTTCCCGGCACTCCTGTTCCTGATTGTGGGTAACGGATTCTTTAAGCCGAATATTTCCACGCAAGTCGGCGGTCTGTATGCGCAAGGCGATGCCCGTCGCGATGGCGCTTACACGATCTTCTATATGGGTATCAACCTCGGTGCGATTCTTTCCCCTTTGATCTGCGGAACTTTAGGGCAAAAAGTGGGCTGGCACTGGGGCTTCGGAGCTGCGGGCGTTGGAATGCTTTTATCAATGGTGATCTATCACTTTGGCGGAAAACATCTGCCGGAAACTGAGCACCAGAAGTCAGTTAAAGAAGTGGAAGCTGCCGCTCACAAACCTTTGAGCAAAGAGGAATGGACTCGCACCTGGGCTCTGACTTTCCTATGCATGGTGACGATCTTCTTCTGGGGTGTTTACGAGCAACAAGGTAACACCTTGCAACTGTGGTCTGATCAGAATACCGACTGGGTCTTCTTCGGCTGGGAAATTCCCTCCACCTGGTATCAGTCCTTCAATCCGATTGTGATTGTTTTATTTGCACCGCTGCTGGATCGCGTGTGGGCTTGGCAGGCGCGACATAAAAACGCCCCGTCCACAGTCACCAAGATGGCTTTGGGTTGCGCCATTGGCGCCGTTGCCCTCTGCGTGATGTATATCGCCGCACAGACTGTTGGCACAGGCAAAGGGTCGGTCCTATGGCTCTTTGGCTCCACGTTCCTGCTGACCATGGCGGAACTGTATATTTCTCCGATTGGGCTGTCGTTGGTGACCAAGGTCTCTCCAGCTAAAATCGTGTCTATGATGATGGGCGTTTGGTTCCTGGCCGCCTTCTTTGGAAACTACGTGGCAGGCTATATCGGTATGTACTATGAACAGATGGGCAAGGATCACTTCTTCCTGCTTTTGGCGGGCCTCAGTCTGATTCCAGCCATCTTGTTCTTTATGTGTCATAAATTCCTGACTCAGGCCTTAGGGAAGGAAGTCTAGCTCTGTATTTACACAAAGCCGCTTGAAGTCCGCTGTCAGCCTAGGACAATAAGGATGAGGACTTCAGGAGGTTTTATGGATTATAAAGTCATCTGCCCCTATTGCAGGGAGAAGTTCTGGATGACGATCTATCGCGAAGATGGCGAAGATCAGGAGTTCGTTTACGACTGCGAAGTCTGCTGCCATCCCATCGCTTTGCATGCGCACTGGGACGAGTCTCAGTTCCGCTTCAAGCTCAATGTTGGTCGCGGCAGTGGGTATGATGAAATGCCCATATAAAAAAACCGGACTCTACTTTAAGAGTCCGGCTTCATTTTGCATCCAGTGACGATCTTTATTTATAGAACTTGCTGTTGGATTTTGCCATGTTGGTCAGCGGTGTTGCTGGCTTCAGGCGAGCCGCTTTACGGCTGGAAGCATACATAGCCAACTGATCTGCCACGTATTGAGTTCCCACACTGTCAGTGTACTTCATCAAACCACCGCGGAACGGCGGGAAGCCTGTCCCCATAATCATAGCCAGATCCACTTCATGCGGAGTTTCCACAATACGATCTTCGATCAACGCCAAAGAACATTCATTGACCATGGCAAAGACGCCACGCTCGATACACTCTTTGGAATCATACGGATTGCTTGGCTGCCCCAAACCCAACGCCGCATAAACTGTCTGATCGACAGCACCGCGTTTTCCGTCTTCAGTGTAAGTGTAGAAACCTTTGCCATTCTTACGCCCCAGACGACCGGAATTACCCAAAGCTTCCATACATGGCGCCAGCTCGATACGCTCACCGAAGGCTTTTTTGAAGATCTTAAGAACCTTCAAGCACACGTCCAAACCAACTTCGTCCATCAGCTCGAACGGACCCATCGGCATACCGAATTCTTTTACGTAAACCTTATCGACGAATTCGATGTTCATGCCTTCCTGAAGCAAGAACGCCGCTTCACCCATGTAAGGCAGAAGCAAACGGTTTACCAAGAATCCCGGACCGTCTTTCACAACCACCGGCATTTTGCCCATTTTTTTAGACAATTCGTAAATCGTCGCAATTGTTTCGTCGGAAGTTTTCTCGCCACGAATGACCTCAATCAACGGCATTTTGTTCACCGGATTGAAGAAGTGCATCCCCGCGAAATATTCAGGACGTGGATGACCTTTAGCCATCTCTGTCACAGAAAGGGAACTAGTATTGGTCGCGATGATCGCATCAGGGCGCATTTGGCCGGCACACTCACCGATCACTTTTTGCTTGATACCCATATCTTCCACGATGGCTTCCACCACCACATCCAGATTTTTGAATCCGGAATAATCCGTCGTCACAGACACCATGTCCATTTTTTGCTGGAACTGATATTTGTCGATGGATTTTCTTTTCACCAGTTTCATCCAGAGATCACTGGCGTGCTTCAAGCCTTTACCCAAAGCATCGGTGTTCAAATCCTTCATACGAACTTGGATACCTTTATCAGCGGCCACATAAGCAATACCGCCCCCCATCGTGCCCGCACCCAGAACACCCAGGCCTTTGACATCACGAGGTTTCACATCCACGCCCGGAACACCATTTTGTTTTTTCACCATCTCGGTCAAATAGAAAACGTGGATCAGATTTTTAGAAATATCCGTCACACCCAATTTACAGAAGCCTTCACGCTCAATACGTAAAGCCGCCTCACGGTCCGACATGCCGTAAGTTTTCTGAATCACTTCCAACGCCTGAAGTGGTGCCGGATAATGACCTTTCGTCGCCTTCAAAACGCCTTCACGAGCTTTTTTAAAGACAATTCCACGACCCAAAGCACTTTCAAGAATGCTGTTAACAGCGCCTTTAGCTTCGAATTTTTTACGACGCTTTTTACCACCGTCAGCGATAATTTCTTTCGCCCATTTCAAAGAGAAGGACTCCAGCAGGTTCGCGTGAACCATCTTGTCCACCAAGCCGATTTTCAGGGCCTTTTTGGCATTCACAGACTTACCGGCAAGAATAATATCCAAAGCCGCCTGCAAACCAATCACGCGAGGCATACGAACACAACCACCAAAGCCCGGCAAAATCCCCAATTGAATTTCCGGCAGACCAATCTTCGTGGAAGAATCCTCGGAAGCAATACGATAGTCACAAGCCAAAATGAACTCACAACCACCCCCCATACAAGCACCGTTCACAGCCGCAATGGTAGGCATCGGCAGATCTTCCACCATGCTGATAACTTCCTGACCACCTTTTACAGCAGCTTCGAACTCTTCCGCCTTGGTCATGCTTTTGATTTCTTCAATATCCGCACCCGCAATAAAGATCTTGGGCTTATTGGATTTAAAAATAACCGCCTTGTAAGAGGACTTCTTCAACTCCTCCACAACTTCCTTAAGGCGCATCATCACCGGCGTAGAGAACTTATTAACCTTCTCCCCAACCAGATCAAACTCAACAACAGCAACCTCACCTTGAGGAACAATTTTGATACTTTCCTGAATAGACATTCATGAAAACTCCTAAGTTGCAAAATCTAAAACATTCTTTTTCTTTAACATACCAACTATACAATCCTTAAAACCGCCCACAAAGAACCTCTCCCGAAGCCCTAGCGACAGAGCCCGGATCTGGGCTCGAAGCAAGTTCCACAGCAGCTCATCCCAAAGGGATGGCGTCCGCGAGGACTGTCCGAAGCTGCGAGCGCAGAGCCGGGCTCTGTCGCTAGGGCTTCGGCCCGAGAGTTTCTTAACTAACCCTCGTTCTCAAGGATCATAGATCCGCCTTGACCACCACCGATACACAATGTCGCAAGACCAAACTGTGTATTTCTGCGTTTCATTTCTTTGGCCAAAGTCAGAACGATACGAGTTCCGGTTGCACCCACCGGGTGACCCAACGCAATCGCACCACCGTTGACATTCAAAATATCATCACGGATTTCACCAATTTTGGAAGACAATCCCAGTTTTTCCTGGGCAAATTTGTCAGAATCAAATGCCTTTTGGCAGGAAAGAACTTGTGCCGCGAAGGCTTCATTCAGCTCCACCAGGCCGATATCTTTCATCGTCAAACCAGCACGCTTCAATGCCACCGGAGAAGAGTACACAGGCCCCAGTCCCATGCGCTCTGGCTCAAGGCCGGCAAATCCATAAGAACGGATTGTCGCCAGCGGCTTGTACCCCAGGGCTTCGGCTTTTTCACGGGACATCATCAATACCATCGCAGCACCATCTGTGATCGGGCAAGAGTTCCCCGCCGTGATAGAACCTGTGGCCTTATCAAAGAACGGTCTCAATTTCGCCAGCGCCTCCATCGTTTGAGTGTCACGAGGACCGACGTCATCACTGATGACTTCTTTATATTCAGGAGCCAGATAAACCGGAGCGATCTCTTCACGCATGCGCCCCTCTTTCATGGCATTGGAAGCCAGTTGGTGCGAGCGCAGAGCGAACTTGTCTTGAGTCTCACGAGAAAGACCCCATTCTTTGGCAAGGATCTCTGCTGTCTGCCCCATATTGATGCCGACGAAAGGATCCGTCAGACCCATCATCACAGAAATCACCGGGAAGTATTCATCACGCATATTCCCGGACAACAAAGCTTTGATCTGTTTCACGTCAGCTTTAAACAAAGACCACAACAGCGGCAAAGCTTGTTTCGGGCCTTTGGCTGCAAAAAGTTTTTCGTAGATTTCCTGGAACTTTTTCGGAGGCAGTGTCGGCATCTGGGACATATTCTCAGTCCCCCCCGCGATAATCACATCCATTGTTCCGGATTTGATTTTTTCATAACCATTGGAGATGGACTCCAAAGCCGATGCACAATTACGGTGCACAGTGTAAGCAGAAGTTTTCAGAGGAATACCGGCATTCAACGCCACCACGCGGGAAATATTCACAGCATCAGGAGGATTTCCAGTGTTACCGATGATCACTTCATCGACAAGATTCACATCCAAATTCGTCTGAGCAATCACTTGTTTCAGAGCAACCTTACCCAGTTCTGCCGGGTGAACTTTCTTAAGCTTTGTCCCTGCCTTTGTGAAAGGCGTACGCAAACCTTCTACAAGAACAACATCGCGTGGTGATTTCATTAACTGACTCCTTAGTTGTATAAACCATTAAAATGATATGTCTTTTCGGCAGTTCCACCAAATAGTAAAAGCACCCCATCTGGGTCGGATGCCAAAGCAGCCTCTTCAGGACTCTTGGTCTAGGAACAGGAAATGCGCGCCAATGCGGGCTTTTCGGTCAGAACTAGAAATTCTGCTCTAAAAGCGAGCACTTTTCGCTCTGAAAGATTTTTTTACGAACAAGGCTCGCTGCGCCAATCCGCCCATTCATTGACCCACCTATCACCCCTCGGTAGAGTAAAGGCACTTGTAACTGGACTCCCTCTAACCCATTGAAATGGGTCGTAAAATCCCTCTCTGCGGAAGTCTGGCAACTGCCCCGAAAAGGGGCAAGAAAAAGGAGCATCCTTGGAAACGAAAAACGATACAAAAACCGGAACGACGAACTTCGATCAAGAAGCTTTGGCCTATCACCAGATGGGTAAGCCGGGAAAAATTGAAGTCATTTCCTCCAAACCTTGCGCAACGGAAAAAGATCTTTCCTTGGCGTACTCTCCGGGCGTGGCGGCTCCTTGTAAGGCCATCGCCAAAGATCCGTCCAAAGTTTACGACTATACAGCCAAAGGGAATCTGGTGGCGGTTATCTCTAACGGGACCGCCGTTCTGGGCTTGGGAAACATCGGACCTGCTGCTGGGAAACCGGTGATGGAAGGCAAGGGCATTCTGTTCAAACAATTTGCCGGCATTGATGTTTTCGATATCGAAGTAGCCGCGACAGATGTTGATGTTTTCTGTAACGCCGTTCGTGTTCTGGAACCAACCTTCGGTGGTATCAATCTGGAAGACATCAAGGCGCCTGAGTGTTTTGAAATCGAAGAGCGCCTGAAAAAAGAAATGAACATCCCCGTCTTCCACGATGATCAGCACGGGACCGCGATTGTTTCCGGCGCGGCCCTTATGAATGCCTGCGCGATCACCAACCGCAAAATGGAAGACATCCGTATCGTCGTGAATGGTGCGGGAGCTTCTGCAAATTCCTGCGCACGCATTTTCATCGCTTTGGGCGCACGTCGTGAAAACATTATTATGTGTGACTCTCAAGGTGTGATCTACAAAGGCCGCACCGTGGGCATGAACAAATACAAAGAATTCTTTGCTGCGGAAACTGAAGTGCGCACGCTTTCTGAAGCTTTGCGTGGCGCTGACGTCTTTGTCGGTCTTTCTGTGGCCGGCGCCCTGACGCCAGAAATGCTGAAAGATATGGCCAAAGACCCTATCATCTTTGCCATGGCCAACCCAGAGCCGGAAATCACTCCAGATAAAGCCCGCGCGGCTCGTCCGGATGCCATTATTGCCACCGGCCGTTCGGACTATCCGAATCAGGTGAACAACGTTCTGGGCTTCCCGTCCATCTTCCGTGGCGCCTTGGATACACGCTCCACTCAGATCAACGAAGAAATGAAAATCGCAGCCGTACATGCCTTGGCAAAACTGGCGCGCGAAGATGTGCCAGACAAGGTTTCTGCCACTTACGGCGGCAAGAGCTTTAAGTTCGGTCGTGATTATCTGATCCCAAAACCATTTGATACGCGTGTGCTTTTGCGAGTGGCTCCGGAAGTGGCGAAAGCTGCAATGAAGTCTGGCGTGGCGACTCGTGCAATTGAGGATTGGGATTCTTATCGCGAGACATTGGAGGCTTTGCAAGGCCCATCCAAGGTCTTCATTCGCTCTGCAATCAACCGTGTGCACCAGAATTCTGATGCTAATGGCGGCGAACTGCCACGCATCGTCTTCCCGGAAGGCACCAGCACCAAGGTTCTTAAGGCCTTGGCCACTTTGGTTGAAGAAAGAATCTGCCAACCCATCCTGCTTGGTTACCCAGAGCGCGTGAAAGAAAAAATCAATGCTTTGGATATTCCACTGCTGAAAGATGTCACGATCATTCACCCGTCTTCTTATCCAAAGTATTACTCTTACGTTGAGAAGCTTTATTCCTTCCGACAACGCAAAGGCGTAAACCTGAGCGAAGCTGAACGTCTGATGGCCGATCCGAATCACTTTGCAGCCATGATGGTTCGCATGGGGGATGCCGATGGTATGGTCAGTGGTTCTTCCATCAATTATGCAGATGCGGTTCGCCCGATTCTGCAGTCGATTGGAACTTACAAAGATGGCGTCCCTGCCGGCCTGAACTTTGTTCTTTTGGAAGACAAGTTCCTTGTCCTGGCTGACACGACTGTGAACTTCAATCCATCGGCTGAACAGTGTGCCCAGATTGCTTTGCAAGCGGCACGCATCGTAGAGTACTTTGGCATTCAGCCTCGCGTAGCCATGCTGAGCTACTCTAACTTCAGCGGTGCGGACGGCACACCGAAGAAAATGAAGCGCGCTGCAGAGATCCTTCGCGATATACGCCCGGACCTGATGGTCGAAGGTGACATGCAGGCTGATACCGCAGTGAATCCAGAGATCATGGAAAGACTGTTCCCGTTCTCGGGCCTTAAGGGTGGCGCGAACGTGCTGGTCTTCCCAAATCTGGAATCAGCCAACATCACTTACAAACTGATCCAACAGATCGGCAAAGTGGAAGTGATCGGACCATTCCTGACAGGCATTCGCAGATCTGCCAACGTGATGCAAAGAACAACCACAGTGGATGGCATCGTGAACTCCGTGGTATTCACAGCCTTGGAAGCTCAGTTCATCAAAGAGGTTCTGAAAAACCGTGAAAAGAAATAGTCAGTCCGGCTCTGCAACAGAGCTGGCAAGACTTTTTCTTAAGCTGGGGGCCACATCCTTTGGTGGCCCCGCAGCGCATATCTCGATGATGGAAGAAGAATGTGTCCATCGTCGCCAATGGATCAGCCGCGATGAGTTTTTAAAACTGCTCGCCCTGGCCAATCTGATTCCCGGCCCCAATTCAACAGAACTGGCAATTCATATTGGCTATCGGCGCGCAGGCTGGAAGGGCTTCTGGATTGCCGGAGCCTGTTTTATCCTGCCTGCTTTTTTTATCGTTCTGACTCTGGCCTACTTCTATAGTCTTTACGCAAAACTGCCTGAAATCGAGTCCTTTTTACTGGGCGCTAAGGCTGTCATTCTGGCCATCATCCTGCAAGCTCTGGGCAGATTTTTTTTAAGTCTTTTTGACAAAAAATCCTATCAGGAACTTTTTCAGTTCAAAAGCCCCCTCTCCACCAGCCATCTCTTTACAGGGACTGCCGCTGGATTAACGATAGGCCTTCATCAAAGGGGCGTTTCGGAAATTCCTCTGCTTTTCGCCGGGGGTATTCTGGCGTGGGTGATTCTTCATCCCGAAAAACGCCTGTGGAATCTGGCTCCACTTTTTTGGGTATTCTTCAAGATCGGCTCAGTCCTTTTTGGCAGCGGCTATGTCTTGCTCAGTTTTTTACAAACCGAACTTTTGGAAAAACGCAGCTGGATCACCCAAGCTCAATTATTGGATGCTGTGGCTGTTGGACAATTCACCCCCGGCCCCGTCTTCACCACCGCAACGTTTGTGGGCTACCTGGTGCAAGGCCCCCTGGGTGCGTGCGCCGCAACGCTGGGTATCTTTCTGCCCGCGTTTTTGTTTGTCGCTTTAAGCATTATTCTCCATCGCCAACTCGAGGGCTCTGCAGCCCTTCAGCGCTTCCTACAAGGTGTCGTGGCCGTTTCGGTGGGCCTTTTAATTTCGGTCTTCATCTCATTGGCGACAGCCTCTTTGACCGGAGTTGTGAGCTGGACCTTGTTCCTGGTAAGCTTGCTTCTGCTGGCTCGGCGCATCCCCAGTGCGGCGCTGATCATCGGGGGCGGAATCGTTTCTTTGTTAGGACAAAATTTAACTTTGTGAGCCTGTACGACCGTGCTAAAATTAAGACTAAGGGAGGGTTTTCCTGATTGAATAATCAAGCCCATGTCAAAGACCAGGATAGAGCAATCGTCATTGGTGTCGGTCTGAAGACCGAGCCCCTTACTGAAATCAAAGAAAATCTGCTGGAACTTGAGGAGCTGGTTTCTGCCGCTGGCGGCGAGATCGTGGGCTCTATTATTCAAGTTCTGCCGCAGTGGAATCCCGCGACACTGATCGGAACCGGCAAGGTCGAGGAAGTGGCCGAGATGGTCCGCGACAGCGGAGCTACAATTGTGGTGATGGACCATCAGCTTTCCGGGGTTCAACAGCGAAACTTGCAGCAAATTGTTAAAGCCCGGGTTATCGACCGCAATCAATTGATTTTGGATATCTTCGCCCAGCGCGCGCAGACCTTTGAAGGAAAACTTCAAGTGGAGCTTGCACAGCTGCTGGATCAGATGCCTCGCAACGTCGGCGCCTGGTTGGAATCTTTGTCTCGTCAAGGGGGCGGTATCGGCACGCGCGGTCCGGGGGAAACAGCTCTGGAGAATGACCGCCGTCGTATTCGCGAGCGCGTGGCACTTATTAAAAAGAAACTTGAAAGTGTGCGCCAAAACCGTGCACAACACAGGCAATCTCGTCGCCGTCACGAGATCCCGTCTTTTGCCCTGATCGGTTACACCAACTCCGGAAAGAGCTCTATTCTGAACCGCCTGACAGGTGCTCAGGTCATGACAAAGAACCAAGTCTTTGCCACCCTGGACCCAACAACACGCAAGATCTTTCTGCCTGATGGACCGCCGGCAGTTGTCACCGACACCGTTGGATTCATCCGCAAGCTGCCAACCCAACTGATTGAAGCTTTTAAAGCAACACTTGAAGAGTCTTCCGAGGCCGATGTTCTGCTGCATGTGGTGGATCTATCTTCACCCAACATGGAGAGACAAATTGAAGTGGTGGAAGAACTCATTAAGGAATTCAACTGGCAGGACAAGAAAATCATCCATGTCTTCAACAAAAGTGATATCGCACCTTTAGAAAGACAATTTAGAGTCAAAGCCTATCCGCGCGTATTCGTCAGCGCCCTGAATGGCCAAGGCATGGAACAGTTGAAAAAACTGATGGCTCAGACCGTGAGCGAGATGCAACAAGATGTGCAGCTTTACTTCCCAAGATCTGAAGAATACAAGATTTTCGACTTGGGCCGCGAAGCGCAGATCCTGCGCAAAGAAACCGCCACCGAAGGGACCGTCTGCTACACCCAGCTCACCCCTTCATTGCTAAACCGCTGGAAAGAGTATCTGGTAAAATAAAGCTCCAGGACTTTCATCCTGGGGTTTTTCATTTTTAATTCATTCTTTTCCATAATTTTACCGATAAAGCCCCACGTGAGACAGTGGGCAATTCTTCTTATCTTCAGCATTTTTTGCGGAGCCGCAACAGCGTTCGGCGCGGGCTCGATATGCGTGAATGACAAAGACGGGACTCGCGAGCTGACCAATCAAGACATCAACCGTGCGCTCCTTAAATCCAAAGATGCTCTCTATACAGCCTTCCAGACAGAAAAGAAAAACCCGGCTTGCGACCCTCCTGGCTCCTCTGGCACTAAAGCCGTCAAGGGAACCATGGCCAGCCTGGCTGCCACTCTTTCAAACTCCAATATCCCCCAGATCAAGAAAGCCTGCATTGAAGCCTCTTTGCAACGCGAGCCCGGCAATAATGGCTATAGCTGCCTGAATGGACAGCCCAAAAAGTTCTCCAACTCTGGAAGCTCAGCTCCTTGCCTGAATCAAACGACCGTCGACTTTCTGCACTTTGCGATCAACAAAGCCACGGCCTGTATTTCTGATGGACGTATGCCCATTGATCCGCGAATCATTCTTAAAAAAATCAACAATGAAACAGCTTTTAATTTCTACATCGCCTACCCAGGTGGCGTCGGCATCGGACAGCTAATTTCAGATCCGGTCAAAGATATCGCTGGCTACACCAAAAATGGAAAGTTCATCAAAGGTAACGCCTCTTATGTTCTGGAAGACCTGATGAACAGCAAAAACCCCGCTTGTGCCGCCTTTAAGGAAATTCTTAAAAATGATTTAAAAACCCCGCCTCCACATGGAGGTGCGACCAAAAACTACTGCACTTGGGTCTCTCCAGATCAGGGGTTGGCTCGCAGTCTGATTTACGGCATGGGCTATTATGTTCATGTACGCGACAAGGTCATCAAACCAGCCCTGGAAAAACGCGCCAGCAAACTTGCTAACAACGCCGAGGTTTTAAACTACCTGACTTTACACGCTTACGGCCCGGATGGTCCCGAGGGCGCCAAATCTTTGGTTCGCCAACTGCGCTTTAGTAACACCACCGCTCCGGGCGAAGCCCGATCCAAGATCGAGGGCGCCAGCGCATATCTAAAATCAACGGAAAAGAAGATGGAAGAGCTTTTGGATATCCTGCAACCAGACCAGAAAGACAAGCACGGCAAAAGTGCTTTGAAGGGGGACGCATGCGTGCAATAGCCCTGACCTGCACCCTGCTCTTTATTCAGCCATCTTTGGCAGGACTGAAAGTGCGTGCCGACTTCAGTAAAGAATCCCAGATCCTGATGAGCAAGGCCGAAAAAGAGACCGACAAAAACAAACGCGTGCTTTTACTGGAAAAACTTAAAGCGTCGCTTGAAAAGACTCTGGATCAATACGAAAAAGAAAATCCCGATAGCGGCGGCGAAAAGGAGAAAGAGATCTCCCGCTTCCTTTACACTCTGGATCCGGCATTTGATCTGGCTTCCGAAAAAAAGAAGGACGAGACTCGCTGCGAACAGGCGGCTCAAGCCGTGCGCTCAAGCAACAATCTGGGTAAACAAGAAGGTACTGAACTGACTGCCGACGCCAAAGAGACCCTTCGCTGGATCGAACTTCTTTGCAAATAGATTGTTTTTACATCTCAGCCTTACGCCGGCTTAAGATGAGATTGAAGGACATGCAGAAGAGTCTTTGAATCAATGGGTTTTGTCAGATGGTCCGCAAATCCCGCAGCAAAAGCGCGCTCCCTGTCTTCTTTCATCGCGTGGGCTGTTAAAGCGATGATCGGCCCTTTAAATCCACTCTTACGAAGCTCAGACAAAGTGCCATACCCATCCAACCCGGGCATCTGAATATCCATCAAGACAAGATCATAATGCTGATTTAGAGACTGACTCAGAGCCTCTTCACCACTTTCAGCTTCAATGACTTCAAGCCCGGACTTACTCAGAATTTTTTTAATAAGCTCACGGTTGTCCGGCGAATCATCAACGGCCAGCACCTTGAAACCGGCAAAGGGACTTTGCGTTTCTGCAACCCGCCCCTCGGCAGAGCTTGTCGCTGCGACATGGTTGGCATCCTCAGCCTGAAAAGTAAATTCAAAGATACAGCCCCCCTGAGGCTCGCATCGAACAATTCTGACATCACCCCCGAGGGCATGAGCCAGATTTCTTGAAAGAGCCAGCCCCAGACCCGTACCGCCAAAACGGCGGGTCGAAGTGATATCCGCCTGCGTGAATGGCTGGAACAATCTATCTGACTGTTCCTGCGTCATACCGATGCCTGTATCTTCAATGGTAAAAGTGACTTTCTTGCGTGTTCCACTTACCTGCTCGGCCCGGCAAAAAACTTTCACGGAACCTTCCGAAGTAAATTTAACCGCATTACCTATGAGATTTACCAACACCTGGCGGATTCGCACTGCATCCGAAACAACAACCAAGTCAGCGATTTCGGTCAGATCATAATTCAGGTAAATACTTTTTCGGGCAGCGAGATCGAAAAACATAGTCAGGACTTCCTGAAGCAGTTTTTTAAGTCTGACGGGTGACTTCTCGATTTCAAATTTGCCCGCCTCGATTTTGGACAAATCCAGAATATCATCAATAATACGCGTAAGAGACAGACCATTGCGATGAATGATCTCGAGATACTTTTCTCTTTCTGCTGAATCCAGATCCTGAGTTCCGATTATTTCCGAAAAGCCGAGAATAACCCCCAAAGGAGTGCGGATTTCGTGGGACATATTTGCCAAAAATGCCGACTTTGCGTGGTTGGCATTTTCGGCTGCGCTTTTTGCTGACTGAAGAGCTCGCTCGGCCATCACCCGACTTGTGACATTGTTAAGAGCAAGGACAAGCCCTTCAATTTGATCATTCAAATCGTAAATGGGTTGAAAGACAAAATCGACAAAGAACGAAATTTCAACACCATCCGCACGATGATCATGAATTTCGAAATTTTGCGCTTCGAAGATTTTCCCTGTGCGGAAAGTTTCTTCCAGCTGCACCATCAACCCGAGTTCTTCCATCTTGGGAAAAACATCTTTCACTCTTCGCCCGCCGACATCGTCGCCCCCCAGAAAGAGCTCACGGTAAAGACTGTTCGTCAAAGCGAAACGGTGTTCAGGCCCTTCCAAAACAGCCATGGCAATAGGGGCCTTTTCAAGAATAGAACGCAACTTTCTGCGCTCGGCTCGGACCTCCTGGTTGGAGCGGGCCAAACTTTCTTCGGCAGCACGATTCCTGATCACCGACGTTGTCGTATCAAGAATCGTACAAAGCATTCCCGAAATTTTTCCTTCAGCATTAAACAGCGGAGAGTTCCCGTAAGTATAATAATTTCCCTGAGGCTTGCCATCGACCTCGATGTCAAATTGCACGTCGGATTCTAAAACGTATCCTCCGGCTTCCACTTTGCTGACAATAGCATGCACTTGATCCCAAACTTCGGGCCAAACATCATGAAGGGCCGAGCCCAGGGCGCGTGGATGACGATGTTTTAAGATTGGGATGTAGGGATCATTATAGAAGACTCTTCGTTGAGGGCCCCAGGTGCAGTACATCCCAATGGGACAACTGAAAAGAATGCGCAATGAATTGATGAGACCAGAATCCCAATTTTCGATGGGGCCTAGCTCTGTGCCAGCCCAATCAAAGCTCAGCGTGGCCTGAACCATTTGACTGGTCTTTGCGAATTCCCCGAATGGATTTACCTGATTTTCAAACCCCACGGTCTCTTTCTACCTTAGGGCCAGAACATTTAAAAGCATTTTTAAATATACGCCAGCACTGTGATGAGTGTTCGGATTGTATCTCAACAACGAGATGAAAAACTGCAAAAAATCTGGTTTTGAAAAACTATCTGCTCTTATTCTGCAGACGGATCTCACGACGTTTTTTCGCCTGCTCATAGCGGCGTTTGTCGTCATCAGATTCCAGAACCAATGCCGGCACCGCTGTCGGTTTTCCCATAGATCCTAATGCTACAAAAGTCAGATAGGCAGAAGCTGTATGGAAGGATTCACCCGTCTTGGGATTTTCAGCATCGACTCTCACTCCGACTTCCATGGAAGTTCGAGACGTGTAATTCACGCTGGCCTTCAGATTCACCACCCAGCCCTTGTAAACCGGAGCAACAAAATCCAATCGGTCGATACTGGCCGTGACAGTTTCTTTATTACAGTGTCGTTGCGAGCAGATAGCGGCGCAGATATCGATCCAGGACATGATCGTTCCGCCGAAGACACTTCCCAAAGAGTTGGTATGGGAAGGAAGAACCAATTGAGTCATCACCACTTGAGATTGGGATACGGGTTTAGCGTCAGCCAAGATGCAGCCCCTTTCAAAAAAAACAAAGCGCAGGTCTGTGTCTCCACATCCTGCGCCTTAGAACTAATCTAATCAATAAAGATTAGATGCCGCCCATACCGATATCGGAGTTACCACCACGGTTCAAACCGCTACCTGGAAGAGTTGTTGTACCTGCAACAGTCGCAGATCCAGCTGGGATCGTTTGAGTTGCGTTGTTATTGAATGCAGTCGCAGCAGCTGCACTTTGGTTGTTGTTTTCAGCGCGTACTTCGCTTTCAACAAAGCCAAGGTGAGGCAAGCACCATACGATCAACTGTGCACGAGACTTCACATTCATTTTTTTGTAGATGTTTGTGAGGTGAAATTTAACTGTTTTCTCAGTTACAAAAAGCTGGTTCGCAACTTCCTTGTTGGACAAGCCTTTAGACACAAGTTCAGCAACTTCTGCCTCTCTATTTGAAAGACCTTTTTGAATCAGGACATCTCTGAGCATCCTTGCTCCCTCCCGCTAATTGTTTTTAGTTTTTAAATCCGTCTAAACCTTTTACGCCACCCAGGACTCATGTCCAAAAGTAGCACGACCACCTGTAATAAAGTCTGACAACAAAAACTGGAATTCGCAATAGGTTTGGACTCTAGTTTTAAAAAACTAGACCGATAAGCATGAGGATTTTACATGCTTTTACCTTTTCAGGAGATATTATGTTTCCCACAAATACAAAGTTTTTGGTCGTTGATGACTTCGCAACTATGCGAAAAATCATTAAAAAAGTGCTAAATGAGCTGGGCTACACCAATGTTGAGGAGGCTGATGACGGCAAAACCGCCCTGCCAATGATCCAGGCCGCTCATGATGCGGGACAGCCTTACGGCTTCATTATTTCGGACTGGAATATGCCCGGGATGCAGGGCATCGACCTTTTGAAGTCCTGCAAAGCGGATCCCCGTACTAAGTCTGTTCCTTTCATGCTGGTGACAGCAGAGTCGGAACAAAAGCATATTCTTGAGGCCGCCAAAGCTGGCGTGTCTGACTATGTCGTTAAACCCTTCAACTCGGCAACTTTGAAAGCCAAGATGGAGCGCGTTTGGGCTAAACACAACCCTTCAACCCAGGCAAAAGCTTCCTAAGCCTTTATCCAGGAGAATTCAATGTCTGCTGCACCCAAAGTAGAGGCTCTTAATCCCCTTTTCGATAAACGACTGATCAACGCTTTCGTTGATGGCGTTCTTAAAACCCTGAAAAACATGGCGCAAACAGACGCCACACCAGGAAAACCCTTTATCGAGCCGCAGTTTGTGCTCAAAGGGGAAATTGCCGGTATGGTCGGCATGGTGGCTCCACCACTGAAAGGCACTTTGCTGATTTCCTATGGCAAAGACAGCATCTTCCATATTCTGGAAAACATGCTGGGCGAGAAATACACTGCTATCAATGGCGATGTTTCTGACGCTGTCGGTGAAATGACCAATATGATCTACGGTTCCGCAAAAACAACGCTGAACCAGCTTGGCTATAACTTCGAAATGGCCATCCCCACTGTCATCTCCGGCGACTTCAAAATCACCCACTCTGACAAAGGCGCCACTCTGGTGATTCCCTTCAATCTGACTAATGGCTCCACATTCTATGTAGAGATATCGGTACAACAATGAGTTCCGCTTCAGGCAAGACGGTTGATGTTCTCATCGGGAGTCCCCGCGACTCCTTCTGGGAAGCCATCACCGCTGTCCTGAAGGGTTACTATCCATACCGCCTTAAGCACTTCCACTCTATCGACGAAGCTCTGGATTACGGCAATTCTGACGGCTTCAATCCTATTCTGGCCCTGGTTGACGGCCAGGACGGGACCAATCTGACCAGCGAATGGATTCAATCCACAAAAATGAACTTCCCGGACTGTCCGGTGATTGTTCTGCATTCTTCCCTGGCTCCGCTGGATTTTGAAGTTCTGAAGAAAAACGGCGCAGATCAGATCATGCACATCAACTTCGACCGCGAATTCATTTCTGACATGGTTCTGCAGTTGGCCCCCATCAACATGGAGGGCGACCAGATCCCGATCACGGCCCTGATGCCAGTGGATTTGCGCGATATGGATGCCGACACACAGATCAACTTTGACGTCTACGTGCACCTGCCCGCCAATCACCGCTCGGTTCTAATGCGAAAGGCCGGGGATGTTGTCGATCAAAAGCATCTGGACAAGTTCAAGACCCTGCGCCAGCAGATGTATATCAAGAAGACTCAAATGACTCAGTTCTTTGAGTACGCCCGCACAGTCATGAGCATGCGCAATGTGCCGTTTCCAATCTCAATGACGGAAAAATTCCATCGCTCTAAAAAAGTGATCTATCAGATCATGGCGCAATTCCTGAGTGGTTCGACCACGGACTATTCTGAAGGAAAAGAGATTCTGGACAAGTGCAAATCCATCGTGGCTGACTTTGAACTGACGAAGGATCTGACCCCGGATGAAATTTTTGACGAGATCTCCCGATTCTCGGGCAATAACCGCACGCTTTACCACGACTGCATCTGTCTTTCTGCCTATGCCGCTTATTTTGCCCAGTTGCTGGGGTGGTCCGCAGAAAAACGAGAGTCCGCGGCTATTGCAGGACTGCTGCATAATATCGGCCTGGCAAAACTCCCCGCCAGTGTTGGCTGCAAGCCTTTGAGTGAATACAGCGACGAGGAAAAATCCGAGTATCATCTTTACCCGGAACGCTCAGTCAATATGGTTAAAGCCAAGAAAGTGCCATTGCCTTTGGATATTGCCGAAGCTATCGGACAACATCGAGAAAGCAGCAATGGCAAAGGCTTCCCCAAAAAACTTCCCGGCAGCGACATTTCGGAACTAGGCAAACTTTTGGGCTTTGCTTATCGTTTCCATGAAATGACCGCCTTGCAGGAAAATCATCGGGCCAAAACAGCCAATCAAGCGGTTGCCGACCTGCGCGATGCCGCCCTGAGTGGCACGGGCGAAGTGGATTTACTCCTGACAACATCCCTGTTCAAAAAGTGGAAGCCGTCAGCCGCCTAAGTCTGTGATAAGACATCCTGCTCCCTCTTGTTCAAGATTAAAAATCTGCTTAAAGTCAGCCCATGTGGACTCTAAGTTTTCCATGGTGGGAATACATTTTACGTTCAGTGATCATTTACGCAGCGGTGTTTGTACTTTTGCGTTTCTTTGGACACAAACAAATTGCAGAAATGGGCCCTTTTGATCTGGTCCTGCTGCTGATTCTCAGCGAATCCGTCAGCTCCGCCATAACTGGCGGTGACAACTCGGTGCCTGCGGCCCTGATATCGGTCGCAACTTTCGTGGCAATGAACCGCAGCGTGGATCTGATCATGTATCATTCCAGAAAAATGGAGCGGCTCTTGGACGGCAGCCCCAAAACGATCATCAAGGACGGCCATATCAACGAAAACATCTGCAAAAGTGAATTTATCACCCAAGAGGAACTGCTGTCCTCGCTAAGACAAAATGGACTTGAAGATCCCTCTGTCGTGAAAAAAGCCGTGCTTGAAACAAACGGAAAAATCAGTGTTCTGCGATAACTATTCGAAATTGACGTCCACGTAATCTTGCAGATCAAAGACTTCGCGTAGATCCGCCTGACGTTCCTGCCAGTCGATGGAATTCAGAACCATTTTTGCCGAAACCATCCCTTCATAAACGTACAGCAAAAGCACGACGGTCCCCAAGATCCAGCGAATCTGAGCTTTGTGCGGACGTGGAGTTCCCTGCACCACACGCGTTTCCGCAACCCAGTCACAAAGGTGGGTACGGTCGTAGCGGAAGAAAGCGACAGAATAAACGGCCGCCGAAAAGAAGAAACTCAACCGCCCCACCAGAGGTCGCAGCAAACACTGAGACCAGTGCAGCTTTTCATCATAGTTTCTGGAAGGCACCACCTTTAAACCCATCAGCCATTTCCCGGGGGTTGCCTGCATCAGAACCAAAAACACACACTCATAAACCGCCGGAATCAGATAAAGCACCAGCAATTGATTCAAGCTGACTAACACCTCATCATCCGTGAAAAACAAGCGGAGAAAAACACCGATAAACGGCAGGTAAAATGGCAAAACCACCATTTGATCAATGCTGTACGCGAAAAGCCTTCTCCATGTGCTGGGAACGTGTGCCTCTGTCATCATGATTCTTTCTTCAGATACTTCTTTAACCATTGCAAGGCCTCATCCCGGCTTTGCAAACCTCTTTCAAGCTGCAACTCAAAGGCTTGATCCAGACAATCTCCGATCGCCTTTCCCGTCAGCAAGCCCTTTACGTCCTCGCCATTTAAGAAAGGTCGCGGCAACAGATTCTGCCACGAGTCCCATTGGACAAACAGCTCTTGAATCTGAGAATTCTCAGGGGATTCCTCAAGCAGAATACGCAGGGCAAAAGCCACCCCATCCCGGGCCATCTTTTGCAGTTTCTTTCCCATACTCAGATTTAAAAGGGCGAGGGCATCCTGCCACACGGCCCACGAATCTTCGATACATCTTCTTTCACGACTGGACAGTCTTAAGCGATCCAGCGTTTTTTCCATTTCCACAGAATCAGCCTTGCGAACAAATAAAGCCAAGGCCTGCCAGGCTTCTTCAACCAGCGGGCTGGTCTTCCAGGAATTGTCGCGCAAACGAAATGGGAATAGCTCCCGCATCAGTCCCGACTGTGCCATCGCCTCAAGGCCCCGAGGAACGGCCTGAGCTTTCAAAAGTTTGTTCATTTCATCACGAATGCGCTCGCCACTGACTTTTGTGACAAGGGTTGCCATGCGGGTCATCGCCTGAAAGCTTTCGTCTTCAATTACAAAGTTCAGTTGGGCCGCAAAGCGGGCCGCTCGCAGCAGACGTAAATGATCCTCCAGAAAGCGCCGTTCGGAATCCCCGACCGTGCGCAAAATACCCGCCTGCAAGTCTGCCTGTCCGCCGACATAATCCAGAACTTGTTCGGTGGATAGATCATACATCAGGGCATTCACAGTGAAGTCCCGTCTTTGTGCGTCTTCTTGCGGGGTGGAGAAAACAACAGATTCAGGACGTCGCCCATCCAGATAAGTGCCATCATTGCGGAACGTGGCCACTTCGATATCCGCGCCATCCACAAGAACCCGCATCACCCCGAAGCTTTTACCGACATTGACGGTTTTTTTAAACAAGGACTCAATTTGATCCGGGTTCGCATCTGTCGCCACATCCAAATCATTAGCCTGAAGCCCCAGAAGGGCATCCCGCACACAGCCCCCCGCTAAAAAGGCTTTGTAGCCATGAGCTTGCAGAGTGTGGTAGATTGACTCCACTGCCGACCAATGAGGGTGAGAATGAATAAGCTTTTGCACTGAGTTCACCCTGACAGTGTAGAAAAAGACCGGCCCGAAAGAAAGAGTTTGTTCGTGACGCCACAGGAGATGAAAAGTCTGATCGATGGAACTTTGACCGAACTGGGGGTTTCCCATTTCGGCATTACGCCATTGAGCAAACCCCTGAGTTTTGAATTCTACAAAGAATGGCTGCAGGAAGGTCTTCACGGAGACATGGCTTATCTGGCAGAACATGCTCCGATCAAAGAAAATCCGCAAAGCAAGTGGCCCCGGGCTCAAAGTGCTTTGGTATTTGCCATGAGCTATTTCCCCCACCCTGAGAAAAAATCCGAGTTCCCTTTAAAACAGGCCCGGGTCAGCCTGTATGCCCAGGGCATGGACTATCATTTCTGGTTCAAGGATCGCATGAAGGAACTGTGCACCCAACTGCAAGCTCAGTTCCCCGACGAAGAGTTCCTGGCTTTCACCGACAGCAGCCCGGTGCTGGAACGTGATCTCGCCAAACGCGCTGGCCTGGGGTGGGTCGGAAAAAACACCTGCCTGATCCATCCAAAAAAAGGCAGCTTGTTTTTTATTGGCGAAATCTATACGTCGCTGAAGTTGAATACAGAGATCGCCCCTTTACCGGACTTCTGCGGCACCTGCACGCGCTGTCTGGATATCTGTCCGACTGGAGCCTTGATTGAACCGCGTAAGATGGATGCCCGCAAATGCATCTCCTATCTGACGATCGAGTCCCGCCAAGTCCCCCCCGAAAACCTGCGAGAAGCCATCGGAGATTGGTTCTTCGGGTGTGATCTTTGTCAAACCGTCTGCCCATGGAATCAAAAAGTTTTTAAAGGTCAGCTGTCGATAGAAAAGTCGCTGGCGCTTTCCAGCACGGAAGAAAGCCTTCTCATCGAAGACCTTCGTTATATCTTAAGCGCCTCAGGAAAGAAAATCGGCAAGGACTTTTTAGGAACCCCACTGGCCCGCGCTGGTTCCTTCGGCTTAAAGCGCAATGCCCTATTGGTCTGCGCCAACCGCGGACTGAAAGAGCTTCGTCCGGAGGTGGAAGCTCTGTTGGAACATGAAAAATTAGGTGAACTGGCTCAATGGGCTTTGCGCAGGATCTCAAATTAAAGACCGAGTTTTTTCAAAAGATCATCAATTTCGGATTGATTCATTTTTGCCGGCGCCACACCCGTTCCAACACTGGCACTGACGGACTCGCTGAACTGACTGGAAACCCAGCGTAAGCGTTCGATAAAGGCCTGCGGAATGGTTTCGCGCAGCAAACGACCTTCCTGATGAATGCGCCCCAACAGTGTTTCCAAGGTTTCTGTTGCATCTAATAAAAGAGCCACACAAATATCAAAGAACTGCTCATTCCCCTGAATCTGCGACGCTTTATATCCCACAGCCTTGCAGATCGCCGCATAGTCCGCAATCATATGCAGCGCATGATCCGCAGGAGCCATCAAAGCCAGACTCTTGGCTCCCCCCATAATACGATCGACATTGTTGCCGTATTCGGCCAATTTCTGCACCTGCGAAAAGTCACCTTCAATACTTTCGAGAAGCTCTATGAGCTCCTCAATCAAGGACTTTGACTCGGACACAAAATCTTCTACAATTTCTTTATCAATCGCCATTCTATTAACGATAACAATCGAAGGATACCCAGGCAATGGATTATGTTTCTATTCGTGTGAGCACTCTGCGCGGTGATCAAAAAATCGACTTCAATGCCTATGTGAAGATCAATGACAAAATGGTCCTCTACCTTCGTCGTGGTGATAGCTTTGAAGGAGACCGCTTAAAACGTCTTAAGGACAAAAAACTGCGCAAGATGTACATCCTGACCGACGAAGAAAACAATTATCGCAGTTACCTGCAAAGAAATATCGAGACCGCCTATGATGGCACCGGCAACAAGGACATTCAAACTCGCGCTGATATCATTCAGGGTTCACAGCAAAGCAACACCGAAGAGGTTTTCGAAAATCCGGACAACGTGGCGACCTACAATGACGCCAAGGATGCCGCCGGCAAATACGTGAACTTCCTGCTGACCAATGCTCAAGCCATGTCGGCCGTGTTGAATATCGACAATACCGACAAGACCATCTCTCACCATGGTGTGACGGTGGCTACCTTGTCGATAGCGCTTGCCCAAAAGCTAGGCATCACCGATCCCAAGAAAACCCAACTGCTGACCTTGGGAGCTTTACTGCATGACTATGGACACCACAACTCTTCCCTGAATCTGAGTCAGCCCTTGGCGCAAATGTCTGCCGCAGACACCGCCGTTTGGAAAAAACACCCCGAAGAAGGCGCGCAGAAAGTTCAGGACAAAAAGCACTTTGATCAAACAGTCATCAACATCATCGGCCAGCACGAAGAAACCATCAATGGCTCTGGCCCCAAAGGCATGCGCGAAAAAGAGATGGATCCACTAGCCGTCCTGGTGTCCTCTGCCAATGCGATGGATCGCCTGATCACCTTTGAAGGCGTTCCCAAAAATGAAGCGGCAAAGAAGATGATGATCGAACACGTTGGAAAACATCCGCTGAATCATTTGCAATTTCTGAATGATATTCTCAAAGGACTGTAACTTTTTACCAGAAAAAGGTTTTCATCAGCCATCAACGGGA
Source organism: Bdellovibrio bacteriovorus (assembly GCF_041888015.1). Taxonomy (GTDB): domain Bacteria; phylum Bdellovibrionota; class Bdellovibrionia; order Bdellovibrionales; family Bdellovibrionaceae; genus Bdellovibrio. The sequence continues at coordinate 1,665,422 of NZ_CP168968.1, read as the reverse complement.
GTAAGGGTTAAACATGACCTTTGCTTCTTTGCGCCAGCACTGGCAAAATATCGCCAATAGATTCGAGTATCAGGATACCCTGCGCCTGGTGCCTTTTCTTATTGCCAGCCTGGTTGCCGCAATCACTTCACTGCTTTACTCACAAGCCTTCTTCTGGAGCGAAGAGGTGGCACTTAAAGTCGTTGAACATCTGCACTGGAGCATTTCTCTTGTTTCAACCCTCACGCTGATTTATCTGAGTTGGTTTTTACCCTATCGCTTTTCCAAACAAGCCGGAGGTAGCGGTATTCCGCAAATGCTGATTGCCAACGAACTTGACCCGGCTTCTGACAAGCCCCTGATTCGCTCTTTGATTGGCATTCGCACTATTCTGATGAAGATCATTGCCTCTATCGCCTGCGTCTTGGGTGGCGGAGCGGTGGGACAGGAAGGCCCCACACTGCAAATTGCCTCTGGCCTCTTCTATCGCATCGGTGAAAAATCCACCAAATGGATCCAGCAAATTTCCATGCGCTCATTTATTCTTGCAGGTGGTGCTTCGGGACTTGCGGCCGCCTTTAACACTCCGTTGGGTGGTATCGCCTATGCTCTGGAAGAACTCAGCCGGGACTACTTCAATAACTTTAAAACTTACGTCATCTGGTCCGTCATCACCACAGGGCTTTTGGTGCAGACCTTTCAAGGCAGCTATCTTTATCTGGGCTTCCCAAGCATTGAGTCCATCAGTTGGGAAACATATCTTTGGGTGATCATCACCTCAGCGTTGACAGGAATTGCCGGTGCCAGCTTTGGTTCTGTGCTGTTTTCCATCCATCAAAAAAGAAAATCCATGACTTCATTTACGAAGCTCAGCGTTCTGAACATCAGTTGCGGCTTTATTTTCTGGCTGTGCATCTATTTCATCAGCAACCACTCCATTGGGGGCGGGAAAACTCTGATCCTGGATTTACTTTTCCGTGATGGTTCCGCGAATGCGCAGGATATTCTGGTGCGCATGGTCGGCCCTTTGCTGATGGCCCTGGCGGGTGCTGCGGGCGGCCTTTTCGCCCCATCACTGACAATTGGTGCCGTGATGGGCTCTTTCATCGCACAGATCGTCTGGCCTCACAATCATCATCTTCTAATCCTGACCTGCATGATTTCATTCCTGTCGGGCTTTATGCAAACCCCTTTCACAGCATTTATTCTGATCTTTGAAATGACCGACCGCCACTCAGCCCTCTTCCCTATGATGGTCAGTGCCGCCATTGCTGTGGGAGCAGCCCGAGTTTTCCACAAAAGATCCTTTTATGAGCTGGTCAAAGAGGACTTCCTGCACCAGCACAAAAAATAAAGGGCCTCCCAAGAGGCCCTTTATTCTTCTTTATTTTCAGCGCGTTTAGACTAGAACACAAAGCCCACTGTTAACATCGGAAACAGTTCATCCTGTTTTAGTTTTTCCATACCCGGCGCGGTGTCGTTCTTTTTGTATTCAATTGAACGATAAGTGAGCTCCACGCCCACAACCAAGGCGCCGGTGATGTTGGTCAGATAACCAAAATCCCCCTGAATACCTGTGCCTTCCTTGTTGTCACCCAGTTCCGCACTGGCCAGATAATGACCTTTCACGTAAAAGCCACTGGAACCCACATACCCAATGGACGCCCCCATGGCGTTACCATCCGTACTGTCAGTATCCTCTTCCGAGTTTCTGACTGTATAGATTCCCCCCAGATAAAGACCACTGCCGCTGAGGTAACCCAGCTTGATATCATAGATGCTGGACTTGGCTTCACTTTTAGTGCCCGGCGTGACCTCCACCGTGGTGTTGTACATAAAGGCATTTGCCGTCACCATCACGCCGCTGGCTGTCGCCGCTTGAGAAATCCCTGCACAGAGGCTTGTCGTCATAACAGCGACCAGGGCAAAAATCTTTTTACTCATTCAGACTCCTATTTTGAGTTTAAGGAACGTCTTTGAGTATATCGTCAGCCACGAGTGATAAAAACTTTTTTTCTAATTCTTCGGATGATAGGGCTGGTGTGGCTTTCAGGCTTAAGGAGGCCATTTCAAGAAGTTGCTTTTTTGAATACTTCCTATCCTCTTGTAATAAGTCGATGAATAGTGCTTCGATCAGGTCCAGTGGTCTTTCTCCCACACTGGAATTCACAGAATTATAGACAAATGCATACATACCTTTGTCTCGCTTTAAAACCGGGTTTGCCCTCGACAAAGTCACAATTTGCAAACTGGGGTTCAACGATAGAACTCCTGGCTCCGCAACACTTTCTCCATCGAAGGGCTGAATCTCAATCCACGCCTGCACCCATTCCCAGTGAGCCAGCTCCAGAATATCCGCCTGACCCGGGAACTTCTGACGAAGAAACCCCACAAAATAGCGCCAGTGATCCTGCAAAAGCCAACTGCTCCACTCCATGTTTTGCAGATATTCATTGCGCAAACGATCCGCCGCAACTCCTAAAGATTCGCGTGTTTTTGGGAAAAGCAGCTCGAACAATCTCCACTGCTCTGCCTGAAACTCAAGGGCCTGCCCCGCCTCCACTTTGAATGGGCGAAGCCATTCCAGCGTACGCAACAACTCGGCATCATAGATAGCCCGCACCTGATCCGGAATCTGCGGTTCGTGGGTTTGCACGATCAGCTTTTTGGACTTCTTTAAGACTTCCAATTGATGACGGCGTAAAGCCCCCACTCCAACAATTTCCACGTCGCGCAGAACGACAACATCCTGGGGCGGAAGGCCCCCATTCCAGGGAAAAAACAAGTGACAGTTTTGGTTCTCGTGGGTCATTTATTTCAATCCTAGAAGAGCACATGGCCAACGAGCAAGAAATGTCGAGTTTTACTCAGTTGTTTCGCTATAAATGCTGCATATTTCGGCAACTGACTCGCGTCGTCAAAAAATGGAGTCGGAATACTATTGACCGGGATATTCTCCCATGAAAAAAGGTGGGGCATGAGAATTCTGCTTTTCGTCCTCATTCTGATTTCAGGATCTGCCGCCTTTTCAGCGCGCCCTCTTTTGGGCACGATTGAACGCGACATTACGGGCAGCTACCTGAGAGCTGATTCTGCTTGTGTTCGTTTCCTGATTGAATCCAAATCTCCAGAGGCCGAATCCAGCATTCGCCGCCTTTCCACAGGTGACTCGGTTACAGCTTCCGGTGTCCTGGATACCGACAACTGTGTGGCGTACATCGAAAGCGTGGATTATGTCGGTTTGAAAAAGATGCTGGGCTACTGGCACAGCACGGATGGCCTTCTGACTGTTCGTGATTTCAACTCTTTGAGCTTCTATCCAATCAGCATCAAAGATTTCCAAAAAGGACAGGATTACACGATCGTTGATCCGATCACGTACCGTTACAGCGTCACACCTTCTACAGGTAAAGACTGGGTGCTGTTCTTGTCTGACGCAACGTCCACCACCTTTGCCACTATCCGCTTCAACAAATCACGTGCTACGATGAAAATCTATGATTCCGAAACGGGCAACGTGACTCGGACTCTTCACCTAAGTAAGTGGGGCGACCTGAAATAATGAGCTGGCTACATTCCATCGACAAACATCTTCTTTTCACCAAAAACGACAAAGAGGATCCGCGTCTCGGTGAATGCGTCCAGCTCCTTGCTAAAGGCGACCTAAGCAAACTTCCAGAATACAATTTCGACTTCGCGATTATCGGCTTTCCTGACGATGAGGGCATTGGCCTGAACGGTGGCCGTGTGGGCGCGCAAGTAGCCCCTCGTGAGATCCGCACTTACCTTTATAAAATGACTCCGCATCTGCAAAGCACCCGTCTGCCGCAGATTCTGGATCTGGGTGATCTGATCGACAAAGAAAAACCTTTGGCCGAACGTCACGAACGCGCACGCGAAACGACTCGCACCCTGGCCCAATCAGGAAAGCGTTGGATTTCTTTGGGTGGCGGTCATGACTATGGTTATTGCGATGGTGCCGGCTTCCTGGATGTTTTCAATGACGACGCCGTTCTGATCAACTTTGATGCTCATATGGACGTGCGCCCGACAGACAAGGGCTTTAATTCCGGCACCCCTTTCCACCGCGTGCTTTCTGAATTCCAGGGACACGTTGATTTCGCCGAAGTGGGCATCCAGAACCAATGCAACAGCCAGGCTCATATCAAGTGGGCAAAAGATCACGGCGCGGAAGTCTTCACCCTGGATGATGTGAACGAACGCGGTTTACAGGACATTTTACAGTCGTATCTTAAGGGCAAAGAAAAAAAGAAAGTCTTCCTTAGCATTGATATTGATGCATTTACCTCCAGCGAAGCTCCGGGCTGCAGTCAGTCCTGGACAACGGGTCTTTTCACGAAAGAATTCCTGCAAAGCTATCTATGGATGATTGAAAACTTCGACGTGCGCGGAATTGGTATTTACGAAGTCTCCCCGCCGTTAGATCAAGACAACCGCACCAGCAAATTGGCTGCCTTGCTTGCACACAATTTTATTTTTGAAAATCTAAAGAAGAGCTAGCTTATGAAACGCGGTTTTGGCAGCGACAACCACGCAGGTATCCATCCTCGCATTCTGGAGTCATTGCTGACTGCGAATACCGAACATGCTCCCGCTTACGGGACTGACGAATGGACCGAAGCAGCCGTTGGCGAGTTCAAAAAACAATTCGGACCGGATGCTCAGGTGTTCTTTGTCTTTAATGGCACCGCTGCGAACGTGACCGCTTTAAGAGCTTTAGCAAAACCCCACCAGTCCGTGTTCTGCTCTGATGTTGCCCATATTCATGTGGATGAGTGTGGCGCGCCGGAATATATGGCGGGCTGCAAACTTTTACCACTACCTTCCGTGAATGGAAAACTTCAGATTGAAACTTTGGAAAAGGCCTTCATCCGTCGCGGAGATCAGCACTATTCCCAAACTCAAGTCTTAAGCCTGACCCAACCGACAGAGCTGGGCACGACCTACTCTGTGCAGGAGCTGAAAGACCTTATTCAATGGGCGAAGGCTCGCAAGCTGTATGTGCATATTGATGGTGCCCGCCTTTCCAATGCCGCCTTCTTCCTGAAAAAAAACTTTAAAGAAATCACGACCGACTTGGGCGTAGATATTGTTTCTTTCGGTGGCACCAAGAACGGCCTGATGATGGGTGAAGCCGTCGTGATTCTGAATAAAGAACTGGCGGCGGATTTTAAGTACATTCGCAAACAATCAGCGCAGCTGCCATCAAAGACTCGTTTTATTGCCTGCCAGTTTGAGGCGTATTTCAAAAACAATCTGTGGCAGGATATCGCAGGTCACTCTTACGAAATGGCTTTGTATCTTTACGAATCCTGTAAGAACATTCCCGGCGTCCGTGTGCGGGAGGTTCCGCAAAGCAACGCGGTCTTTGCGACAATCCCCAGTCACTGGGTGAAGAAACTGCGTGAACATTATTTTTTCTATGTCTGGGACGAAACCACTTTTGAATGCCGTTGGATGACCTCATGGGACACCCAAAAGCAGGACATTGATGGCTTTGTTCAACTACTGAAGGAGCTTTCCCAATGAAATACCCACCGGTGCACTATCATTCTTATCTTGGTCTGGACCCGTTGCTTGATGCGCAACACCCGAAAAGTGTTGAGTACGGAAAACCCGCTCACGACGAATTGCTTTTTATCATTGTCCACCAGACTTATGAGTTGTGGTTCAAGCAAATTATTTTCGAATTGAACTCTGCCCTTTCAACATTCCAAAAGCCTGTCGTGGCGGAAGCGGAAATGGGAATGGCCAGCGCACGCTTAGAGCGCATTGTCAGTATTCTGAAGCTGATCATCGGTCAGATTGATGTCCTGGAAACCATGACGCCGCTGGATTTCCTGGATTTCCGTGACATGCTTTATCCCGCATCAGGCTTTCAGAGTTTCCAATGGCGTTTGATTGAAACGAAGCTGGGCCTGCGCATGGGGGACCGTCTGGCTTATAACCAATCCCCTTTCTATAAATCTTTAAGCGAATCCCAGCAGACCGAGATGCTGGAGATTATGAATCAGCCGTCCCTGCATGATTGCGTGGAAAAATGGCTAGAAAGAACTCCATTCCTGCAAGGTGAAAACTTCAACTTCTGGGAGTCCTACAAAGAAGCTGTGGGCAAAATGTTCCAGGACGACATCAACACGGTAAATAAGAATCCACAACTGACCGAAGAAATTAAAAAGAAAACTGTCGAGGGTCTGGAGCAAACATTGAAAAGCTTCGACGCCCTGTTTGACGAAAAGGCTTTTGAAAAGCTGCGCGCCGAAGGTCAGTTCCGTCTGAGCCACAAGGCCATGCATGCCGCCTTACTGATTCAACTGCACCGCGATCAGCCGATCCTGCAAACACCATTCAGAATCATCCGCGCTCTTTTGGATATTGATGAAACCATGACCACATGGCGCTATCGCCACGCTTTGATGGCGATGCGCATGCTAGGCCAAAAGATCGGCACAGGTGGCTCCAGTGGTCACAAGTACCTTGCCGATGCCACCGGAAAGCATAAAATTTTTGGCGACTTCTTCAACCTGACCACCTTCCTAATCCCAAGGTCTCAGGTTCCGCCTCTACCAAAATCCATCGCCGACCGCATGAGCTTCCATTACTAGGAAAAGGCACCTTTTACCACCGGGAGCTGACTTCCTTTTGCAAGAGTTCCCGCAAATCCCCTCCCGCCATCTTCTGCCGAGAGGGGTCGCCTCGGCGTTGGACGCTGATCATGCCTTCATCGACCTCGCGGTCGCCAATCACAACGACATAACAAGCCTTGCTTTGCCACGCTTCGGCCAGCTTTCGTTGCAGCGATTCCACGCGCTCATCAACCCGCACGCGCAAGAAAGCATTATGTAACATGCTGCGGACTTCTTCTGCCGCTGCCACATGCCGGTCCGCCAACGGCACAATCACCACCTGCTCCGGCGAAAGCCACAATGGCAGCGCCCCTTGATAAAGCTCCACCAACAGGGCCACCATGCGCTCATGCGAACCCAGCGGTGCCCGATGTAAGATCACCGGCCGCTCCTTTTCGCCCGCTTCATTGATGAAGGACAAGTCAAAGCGTTCTGCACTGATGAAGTCCAGCTGAACAGTGGAGGCGCTTTCCTCTTTGCCTTGCACCGACTCAATTTGAATATCGATCTTCGGTCCATAGAAGGCGGCCTCCCCGGCTTCTTCTTCAAACGGCAATCCGCTTTCGATCAAAACTTCGCGCAAAATATTTTCCGCCCACTCCCACTTTTCCGGCATCGAAACATACTTATCCCCACTGCGATCCCACTTGGAAAGTCGCAGGCGATATTTTTTGATACCTAAAATCTGATAGGCCTTCTGATACATTTGCAGAACCTTCAGGATCTCGGCCTTCACCTGCGATTCACGCACATACAAATGAGCATCATTCTGACAAAGCCCCCGCACCCGCATCAGACCGGAAAGCGCCCCCGACCCCTCATAGCGATAGACCTGGCCGTATTCAGCCAAACGCAGCGGCAAATCGCGATAGCTGCGCAATTTGGAGGAAAAAATTCTGTGATGATGCGGACAGCACATCGGGCGCAAACGATAGCGCACACTTTCAAGATCGATGGCGGGATACATGGACTCTTCATAATAAGGCAGATGACCGGACTGAAAATACAAATCCTCTTTGGCGATATGAGGACTGACCACACGCTCGTAACCTGCCAGGAACTCCAGTTCGCGCATTAATTTTTCCAGCTCGTCACGAATCACCACGCCGGCCGGAAGCCACAAAGGCAATCCTGCGCCGATGGCTTCGTCCACTTGGAAGTAATTCAGTTCATGATTTAGCTCTCGATGATCTTTTTGGACATGGCTCACCCCGGCCTGTCCGTTTTTAACAGAAGACATAATAAAACAACTCCTCTGCCAGCATTTTGGGCAGATATAAAAATTTATGAAAATGACATTGGTTTTCTGAGCGAACCCCGACGGGGCCGCAAAAATAAAGCTGTGACCCCTACGGGGTGGTGATGGTGAGAGCTAGAATAAGGTTGGCCGATTGGCTAAAACGCATAAAATCAGACTAACACAAGGCATCCACGAACGACCAATTAGTAATTTTTAGAGCTGCCATAAGTTTTTGACCACCCCGACCTTGCCAAATCCCCGCGAAGACTCACAATTAGAGGGTGTTTAAGCCTTTTGAAGGAGTTTATATGGCCAAGCAGGTGCAAAATTTTAATGCAGAAATCAAACAGCTTCTGGATATTGTGATCCACTCTTTGTACTCACACAAAGAGATCTTCCTCCGCGAACTTCTGTCCAACGCGTCTGATGCTATCGACAAACTCAAATTCAACTCTTTGACTCACCCGTCCCTGTTGCCTGAAAACTGGCAGCCACAAATCCGTCTGGAGCCTAACAGCGAAACCAAGACACTGAAAATCATCGATAACGGTATCGGCATGACCCAAGAGGAAGTGACCGAATTTATCGGCACGATCGCCCGCTCTGGCGCTAAAGCCTTCATGCAAATGAATGCCGAAATGAAAACCAAACCGGAACTGATCGGTCAGTTCGGTGTGGGCTTCTATTCTGCTTTCATGGTGGCAGATCGTGTGACCCTGCACACCCAAAAAGCTGGCTCCAATGATGGTACAGTGTGGGAATCTCAAGGGGATGGCACCTACTCTCTAGACTCTGTTCCACGCCCGGAAGGAACAGGCACGACCATCACGTTGCATATGAAGTCCTTCAAGGAAGAAGACGAAGTTCAGGATTTCACCGACAAGTGGGTTCTAAAATCCCTGGTAAAAAAATACTCCGACTTCATTGCTCATCCGATCAAAATGATGGGAGAAAAAGAAGACGAGACTCTGAACTCGCAAAAAGCCATCTGGCTGAAGTCCCCTTCCGAAATTTCCAAAGAAGAATACAAAGACTTCTATCAGCACTTGACGCAAGACTGGAACGAGCCTTTGCGCACCGTTCACTACAAAGCCGAAGGCACGATGGAGTTCAATGCCTTGCTGTATGTTCCGGGTAAAAAACCTTGGAACTACAACATGCGCGACATGGAATACGGTTTGAGCCTTTACATCAAACGCGTGTTCATCATGGCGGATTGCAAGGATCTTCTGCCACCGTACCTGCGCTTTGTAAAAGGCCTGGTGGACAGCAGTGATTTATCCCTGAATGTGTCTCGCGAGCTTTTGCAACAAGACCGCCAGGTCACGCAGATTCGCAAGAATGTGACAACCAAAGCAATTGCCACCCTGAAGGATCTTTTGACGAAAGAGCGCAGTGCCTATGAAGACTTCTGGACAGAGTTCGGCGCTACTTTGAAAGAAGGCATCCCATCCGATGCTCCTAACAAGGAAAAGCTTCAGGATCTGCTTTTGTTCCACTCCACTTCGTCAGATAAAATGACGACTTTGGATGAATATGTGGCGCGCATGAAAGAAAACCAAAAAGAGATCTTCTACATCACAGGGGATTCTTTGTCTCAGGTGTCCAACAGCCCTTACCTTGAAAAACTGAAAGAAAAAGGTTTCGAGGTTCTGTTGTTGGTGGACCCTGTCGATGAATGGGTTGTTGATGCCATGAATGAATTCAAAGGCAAAAAATTGCAATCCATCATGCGTGAAGGTCTGGACCTAGACACCGCTGAAGAAAAGCAAAAGAAGGAAGAGGAAAAGAAACAGGCCGAAGTTACTTTGAAGCCGGTTTTGGAATCCATGAAAAAGACGTTGGAAAATAACGTCAAAGACGTGGTCCTTTCCGAGCGTCTGACCAACACACCTGCATGCTTGGTGGCATCTTCTGCAGCCCCATCGGCGCACATGCAGAAGTTGATGTCTCAGATGGGTAAAGAATATGCAGGTCAAAGCATCAAACGCATTATGGAGATCAACCCCAACCACCCGGTCTTTGAAAAAATGCTGAAGGCCTCTCCGGATCAGCAGACCAAGTGGGCCGAGATTCTTTATGCACAGGCCTTGCTGACAGAAGGCTCCAACCTGCCTGATCCAGTGAAGTTCTCGCAACAGATCGCAGAACTGATGGTTCAGGCGGCTGACAGCACCAAGCACTAAACACCCCAAAAGCTCCCCGATCCGGGGAGCTTTTTTTTACCTTCGACACACACCAAACGGGTGATATCTTTCGACCCCTCCATTTCGGCGCTGTAATTTCCAACAAAGAAAGATTAAGAGATAGCAAAGGATGTGGGGCCTTTGTATAGAAGAAGCCCGCGGACGGTTAACTTTCCTTAACACCATCCGATCTTCATACTAATGCTGAGATCTTATTTTTATTACTTCACACTATTTTGCGCATTTTTCGCAGCGTCGAAAGACTGTGAAGCGAATCAGAGTGGCCTTTTTCCCAGCACAAGATTCAGCGCCTATCAAAGCATCTATTCTGGCGAACCGGGTAAGTCCTTTGCCGAAACAGCCACCGGCCTGGGCGCCGGAATCACCGTTTTTATGGATGGCAAACGTTTGATTCCTTATTTCGGCTTCAAGGTCGGAAGCATGACGGGAACTCAAACTTTTCTGGATGGCACCGCCGAAGTTTCCAGTTCCTTCAAATACTACAACTCCACCGCAGAGGCGGGTCTTCAGCTCTTTGTGATCGAACGAAAAAAAAGAGGCTTCAATGTCTATTTTTCCGGTGGCGGTGTCTTGGGGTACAATTTCGTGGCCTTAGGAAAAACCGTGGAGCTGCAGAATATTCATCGCAGCGACCAGTCATTCTCAACGGGGTATGCTGCCGGAATCGGCTCTGAGTGGATTCTGACCAGTGCCAACAACAACAAGTGGAACTTCAATTCAGAAGTTCTTTATAAGAGCGAGGGCGCCACACTCTTTAACTCCAAATACGATCTTAGCTGTATGGTCTTTTCGATCGGTCTTGGCTGGTAGCCCTGCTCGCTCTTGCAGAAAGCTAGAGGTCTTTCACAAACTGAAGCATCTCGGCTGCATGCCCCTGAGCTTTGATCTTGCGAAACTCTCCCACCAGCTTTTGATCTTCATCAATAACGAAGGTGCTGCGCTCAATACCCATGACTTTTTTGCCGTACATGTTCTTTTCTTTGATCACATCAAACAATTGGCAAAGCTCTTCTTCCTCGTCGGATAAAAGCTCAAACTTAAAGTCGTACTTGCAGATAAATTTATCATGGGACTTCAAACTGTCGCGAGAAACACCAAAAATCACCGCATTTTGTTTTTTAAATTGCGGCAACAGTTCATTGAACTCAATGCCTTCTGTGGTGCAGCCCGGAGTGCTGTCTTTCGGATAGAAGTACAACACCACTTTTTTCCCCTTCAGACTGGACAGACTCAAAGTTTCTCCACTGGAGGACGGAATTTTAAAATTAGGAACTTTCTTACCCATTTCAATTTTAGCGGCCATGCGGGGCTCCTTCTACTGGTTCAATTTGCTGTGGTATCGGTTGTGGAATCGGTTCAGGAACAATCATGGACGGGTCTACGTCGCCTTCCTGATGATGTTGCTCTTGTGGCGGGGCTTCTCCTTCCGGCCAGCCATCAGCGCCCGGTTCTACAGGTACGGACTCAACCCCCTGTGGCTGCCCTTGCTGCTCTCGCTGCAACATCACATCCGGATCAACACCACCCGGAAGATCCCGCGACGGTGGCATGCCTAAATTAGGATTGCCACCACTGACGGGCTCCAACGGCCGGCTCCCCCCCGGCTTTGTCGGAACAACGGCAGGGGTTGGCGTTGCCACCACGGGCGGCGCTTCTGGTGCATACAACTCGGTTTCCAAAACCGTGATCTTGCCTTCCATCGGAACGTCCGCTTCGATCTTGCGAATGTCGGTCAGATTTTCATACACTTTCCCGCGCAGTTTGATCAAATTCTTTCCGGACTTCTGATAGTCATACACATCCAGACGAATCATTTGCTCTTTCGTTCGATCCTGCGCCCAGTCCTTGCAATTCAGGCTTTCCAGTTTTTCTTTACCGCGCAACGAGCACTGAATCTGCTTGTTCAAGATCCCTGCGCCCAAACCCAAAACCTCCTGAAGATGGTCTGGATAGAAGACGATATTCAGCTCGCCTTCTTTGGGAACATCAAAACTGGCAAGACGTTTGGCCTCAGACTTTTCACTGCACTTTTCAAAGATATCGCCTTTTTGTGGATACCCTACCAAACCCAGAATATCGCGCTTCACTAAATAGCGATCGCACCGGAACAAAGACTTGTTCGTCAGCTTGATGTTTTGTGAAGACAACAAAGCTCTTTGCGCTTTTCCAAAAGGAGATTTGCCAATGGGAGGGCGCGCCGCGGTCAAAACCCACCAAGCTTCACGGTGAATACCATCCGCCTCAGCCAGATAGCGCACCATCCATTCCAGACTTTTATCTTTATTCGCAGCTTCTTCTGCCTTCGGAGTAAGCACTTTGACGGTTTTCTGAAGCGCAGGCGCTGACGTTTCCTCTTTCTTTCCGAAACAGGAGGTCAGAAGCAGCACAGCAACAAAAAACAGACGGCGAAGTTTCATATCACCAGTTTTGCAAATAGGCCCTGTGAAAACAAGAATTTACTTTACCTCTCTTGAATCTTTACTCTAAACTTTCAGAGAATCAAATTGATGCAACTTTAGCAGGAGGTCTCCATGGAAAGAATTTGGCTCAAGAACTACCCAAAAGGCGTTGCCCACGAGGTGGATCTGACACGTTACGGCTCCTTGGTGGATGTCTATGAAGAAGCCATCCGCAAATTCAACTCCAAAAAAGCCTTCACCAGCATGGGAGTCAGTCTCACCTTCTCAGATCTGGACAAGAAGGTGGATCTGTTTGCGTCTTTCCTGCAAAATGAACTGAAACTGAAAAAAGGCGATCGTATCGCTATTCAGATGCCAAACCTTTTGCAATTCCCGATCGTTGCTTTCGCGGCCTTGCGCTCAGGACTGATAGTCGTAAATACAAACCCGCTGTACACGGCAAAGGAAATGCGTCACCAGTTCAAAGACTCTGGCGCCAAAGCCATTGTCATTCTGGCCAACTATGCTCACCTTCTGCAAGAGATCATCAAAGACACTGACATCGAAAGCGTTGTTGTCACCGAAATCGCAGACCTCTTCCCGACACCAAAAAGAATTTTGGTAAACTCTGTTGTTCGCTATATCAAAAAAATGGTTCCAGCCTACAGCATTCCTCAAGCCTACTCGTTCCGTCAGGCACTGGAACTGGGGGCCATGAAGCCATCTTCGAAAGTTCCAACCAATCAGGAAGACATCGCCTTCCTTCAGTACACCGGGGGCACTACCGGCGTGGCCAAGGGTGCCATGCTGACCCACAGAAATGTTATGGCAAACATGCTGCAGATCTGCGACTGGATGACGCCAAAACTGCGTGAAGGTGAAGAGGTCGCTATTGCTGCCTTGCCGATGTATCACATCTTCGCACTGACGCTGAACTGCCTGGGCCTGCTGCGCTATGGAAGTGAAAACGTTCTGATCACAAATCCAAGGGACATTCCTGGATTTATCAAAGAACTTAAGAAAACGCCATTCACCCTCATGGCGGGTGTAAATACATTGTTCAATGCTTTGATGAACAATCCGGAATTCACAACCATTGATTTCAGCCGCGTGAAAGTCAGTGTCGCAGGCGCGATGACTTTACAAAAGCCGGTGGCCGAAAAATGGATGGAGCTGACAAAATCCGTGATCGTGGAAGGTTATGGCCTAACCGAAGCTTCTCCGGTTGTGTCCTGCAACCCGATTGATGGCACAGACCGCGTGGGCAGCATTGGTTTGCCGTTCCCAAGCACGGACATCATGCTGGTCGACGACGACGGTAAAGAGGTTGCTTTGGGCGAACCGGGCGAACTGGTCTGCCGTGGTCCTCAGGTGATGGCGGGTTACTGGAATCGCCCGGATGAAACCGCACTAGTCCTCAACGACGGATGGCTAAAAACCGGCGACATCGCCATAGCCGATGCTGATGGGTTCTTTAAGATCGTGGATCGCAAAAAAGACATGATCCTGGTTTCCGGCTTCAACGTTTATCCCAACGAAGTGGAAGAAGCTATCGCGTCCCACCCAGGGGTTTTGGAGGTGGCGGCCATCGGTGTTACTGATGAACACTCCGGAGAAATCGTTAAAGCGGTGGTGGTAAAAAAAGATCCGAACCTGACAGCGGAAGACGTGATCGCGCATGCACGCAAGAGCTTGACGAACTACAAAGTGCCTCGTCTGGTTGAGTTCCGCACTGAGCTTCCGAAAACAAACGTCGGAAAAATCCTGCGCCGTGCTTTACGCGACAATCAAAAATAATAAGTGAACAGACTGAAATAAAAAACCCTGATAAGAATTCTTATCAGGGTTTTTTATTTCGTCAGAATGAAAAAAACGACTACGCTTTTTTATTCCAGGAAGCACACCAGCCTTGGCCGTAAACCAATTTACCTGCGAAGATAGTGCAAGTGCCAACTTCTTTACCGTTACGCATTTCTTTTTTAGCGTAGAAACCGCAACCCATACAGTCGTTGCCTTTGGCTTCTGGAGCTTTTTTGAAGTCCTCAACGTATTTTACAGCTTTTGCCACAGAGTCGTTTGGATCAACCATTGGCATACCACCAGCCGCTGCGCCACCCGCTGCCGGAGCGCCACCACGCTTTTTCTGAGCTTCAGCCGTGGAAGAGAAAACAGCAGACAAAGCCGCTGGTGCAACCACAGCAACGCCAGTGATCTTTGCAAGAGTTGAGAAGAAACCGCGACGGTTCATTTTAGTTTCGATCATAGATGCCTCCATCATTTAGTTTTCTACTAAACACTACTACTTTTCACTTGGTTTTCAATTGGAAAACATGAAAAAGCATGCGATGGCGCATAATATTTAATGCTAACATATTAAAATCGCAGCAGAATGCCACATCCCCTGCCACAAAAAGTTGCATTGACTGGCGTTCGATATACTACTTTGGGCGAGCCGGCTCGTGCTTATGACATAGGCAGGCGCGGCGATTTAGAATATGGGCAGTAATTAGCAGAATACTGCCGGCGATCGTCACCACGTCATGCTCCATCACTTCCACCCACTCATGAGGCAAAACAGAGGCCCCAGCCACCATCAAAAGACCTAATACACCCAACGCAAAGACACGCGTCTGCTTGTGGTGTTTATACCCCGACCAGAAGGCAAAAAGCCCCACAGGCAAGATAACCACCGCCATCGTCAGATGCACCCACTCCGAATGGAAAAACTCTCCCATAACAGGAAGCAACAACACCAGAAGTGGAGTCGCCAGGCAGTGAATTGCACACAAGGAAGACAGGAAGATTCCCACGCGATCCCAATTCTCCGTTTTTTCAGCGAACTCCTCGTGCTGAGTATGATCCACTTCGCAGCAGGAATGTTGATGAGCTGATGAGGGTTGGGTAAGAGTTTGTTCGTCCACGCAAGACCGCCTTTGGTGAGTTGGTTTTCTCCTAAATGCAAGTCACTGTCAACTAGAATAGACCCTCTTGCGTTTGAGGATGGAAAAGAAGATAAGGGGTCATGACATCCTTTGTACCTCCTATTTATGAGCTTGGCCCTGATTTTTACGACGAAGTGCCGCCTGCCCAGTTTCCTCAGGCTATTTTGCGCTATCGCAACCAGGATGCCGCCGAATCCGTCGGCCTGGGCCATCTCACGCCTGAGCAATGGCAAAATCATTTTTGGAAGCTTGAAAGCCTGCCTCAGAACATCAAAGCGCCCTTGGCATTGCGATACCATGGCCACCAGTTTCGCAGTTACAACCCGGATCTGGGGGATGGACGTGGGTTTCTTTTTGCGCAGCTTCAGGCGGGATCTCGCCTTTTAGATCTGGGGACCAAGGGCAGTGGGCGCACTCCTTATTCGCGCGGTGGCGATGGGCGACTCACTTTAAAAGGAGCCTTCCGGGAAATTCTGGCCACAGAACTCCTGCAATCTTATGGCGTCAACACCAGCAAAACATTCTCTGTCTTTGAAACTGGCGAAAGCCTGCAAAGACATGACGAACCCTCACCGACCCGCGCAGGAGTCTTAGTACGACTCAGTCACAGCCATATCCGCTTTGGAACCTTTCAACGTCTGGCCTTCTTGGATCAGCCACAGAATATCAAAAAGCTCCTGCAGTACTGCGTAAAGTATTTCTACCCATCTCTCGGGAGCCTTGCTGACACAGAACAAGCCACCGCTTTCCTGCGTGAAGTGTGCTATGCTTCAGCCAAAACCGTGGCCGCCTGGATGATGGCGGGCTTTGTTCATGGAGTTCTAAATACGGACAACATGAATATCACGGGTGAAAGTTTTGACTATGGCCCTTACCGTTTCCTGCCCGCCTATGATTCGGCATTTACGGCCGCTTATTTTGATCAGACCGGCCTTTACTGCTTCGGACGCCAGCCCACTGCCGTATTGTGGAATCTGCATCAACTGGGAGCCGCACTGAAAGTCGCTTTCCCAAATCTGCCAGTTGAAGAAATCCTTGAGGACTATGGTGATGCATTCAACTTCGAGGTTCAGCGAAGACTTCTATTGCGATTAAATCTGCACAACCCGTTGGAAGAAGGCGCTGCAATTTATGATCTGAATGCCGAATTGGTGACTCATCTTTTCCAGTTCCTGGATCAGGAAAAAGGACTGTTTGAACAGACGCTGTATGATCTGCATTCCGGCGCCATTGAAGAACGCCTGTCGCGATCCCCCCAGAAAGAGCTTTACCAGAAAGAGTCCTTCAAAAAACTACGCGATTCCCTGTCTTACTTTGAAGTCGCTGACACGTTGAGGGCACAACATCCCTACCTGCAAACGGGCACGGCTTGCTCTTTGATTATTGATGAATTGGAAGCACTGTGGAAGCCCGTCGCCGAAAATGACGACTGGGCTCCGTTTGAAAGGAAGCTTCAGCAAATCCGAAGCTTCCGGGGACTTTACGGCTGATAGCCGGTGATGCGGGCCAGTTTCGCACGGAACCAGGCCTTGAAGTCTTCAACGAAACCAAATGCCGCTGGCACGATCAAAAGTGTCAACAAAGTTGAACTGATCAAACCACCGATGATGGCCACACCCATGGATGTTCTCATCGCCGAAGCTTCATTCAGACCAATCGCGATTGGAATCATACCCGCGATCAACGCCAAAGACGTCATCAGAATCGGGCGCAAACGCGTGCGGCAGGCTTTGATGATGGCTTCGTTACGAGCCATGCCTTCGTGAATCAGATGGTTTGTATAATCCACCAACAAGATCGAGTTCTTCGCCACCACCCCTAAGAGCAGCACTATCCCGATCAGCGAGAAGATATCAATCGTCTTACCAAAAATCAAAAGTGCCAGGAACGCCCCGGTCATCGCCAGCGGCAAAGCCAGCAAGATCGTAAATGGAGTGATAAAGCTTTCATACAAGCTAGCCAGAACCAGATAGATGAACGTGACCCCCAGGAAGATTGCCAGCAACATGTTTTCAATCAGCTCTTTAAAGTCATCGGCCTGCCCCTGGAAGCTATAATCAATTCCTGCCGGAGGTTGGATTTCATTCTTAATGATTTTTTCAATCTCTGCAGAAATTGTTCCCAGTGCCCCACCCTTGGCAAGATTTCCGGAAATCTGGATATAACGACCTTTATTCTGGCGGTTGATCTGCGAGAATCCCGATGCGTTTTCTCCTTGTGCCACTCGTGAAAGCGGAATCATGTTGTAGTTCGCATTCGGAACAGATGTGGAAGCAAACTGTGTGCGCAGATCCCGGTACATTTCCTCAAAGCGCACGCGGATTTTATAGTCGATCCCACCTTCACGGTAAATCGCCTGTTCATTTCCTTCCGTACGATTACGAAGCTCCGCCCCGGCAGTGACTGTGGAAACCCCCAAGGCTTCGGATTTCGCACGATCAAACACCACATGGAATTCCGGTTTTCCGGAACGGAAGTTGGTATCCACATCCACCAGACCCGGAATTTTCTTGAAGCGTTCGACCAGCTTGGTCGCGTACTGGTTTAACTGCTCCAGATCCTCACCTTGAATATTGACGTTCAAAGGTTTTTGACCCGAGTTCACCGCATCAATGTCACCCAACGACACCGTCGCTTCCGCCGCAAACTGTGGAAGCTTCTTACGCAAAGACTCCTTATAGTCTGTGGTATTCATGCTTCGATGTTTTCTTTCAACCAGGCGAATGAAGATAGAGCTCTTGTTGGACTCGTTGTTCGTATTCCCAACAATCGTCATAATCATATCCACGGCCGAGTCCTTATCAAACAAGGCCTCTACCTTTTCTGTGAATTTGCTGGTCGCCATCAAAGAAGAACCCACCGGCAACTCGATATTCACCATGAACTCTCCATTATCCGGAGACGGCAGGAAGGTGGCCGGAATAAATGCCAAAGTCCCCATGGACATCACAAAGATCACAGCCCCACCCGCCAGAACCTTTTTCGGATTCCCCAGCGTGAATCTCAGTGCCTTTTCATACCAGTTTTCAAGCCAGGTCTGGAAGCGGTCAAAGCCCGCCAGCATACGGCCCACGATGCCATCGCCTTTGACGTGCTCATTCGGGTGTGCCATGTACGCAGACAGCATTGGCGCCACGGTGAACGCATCAAACAACGAAATCAACATTGTAAAGACGACAGTCAAACCAAACTGCTTGAAGAACTGCCCCACAATACCTTGCAGGAAAGAGATTGGACCAAACACCGCAATTACAACCAATGTTGTTGCAACAACGGCCATGGCCACTTCCTTGGTTCCATCCAAAGCGGCGTCTTTAGGTTTTTTACCCATTTCCAGATGGCGGAAAATATTTTCCCGCACCACGATGGCATCATCGATCAGCAACCCCACCGCCAGCGACAAAGCCAGCAAGGTCATCAGATTGATGGTAAAGCCCATCGCATACATGATCACAAAACCACCCAGAAGCGAGTTCGGAAGCGCCATCGCCGTGATGAAGGTCGAACGGGCTGACCCCAGGAAGAAGAACACCACGATCACGCACAGGATGATACCGATAATGATGGATTCTTTCACATCATATACATTCAACTGAATCGGACGAGACGTATCGCGAACCATCGTCACAGATCCCTTCATGCCTTTTTCTTTCAGCATGGCATTGACCTTTTCGATGTTCTTTTTCACAGCTTCCGATACTGCCACAGTATTGGCCCCACGCTGTTTATAGATATTCATCAACAACGCGCGCTCTCCGCGAATGCGGCCCATGGTTTTCTGATCTTCAAGACTTTTCACGACACGACCCACATCCTTAATTAGGATGGCCTTGTCCGAACCCACGAAGTTGACGTTCACGTCCTCGATCTGCTTCAGGGATTCAAACTCCCCGTTCGTACGCAGGGTGGTTTCGTCTTTATGGTTTTCAATCTTACCAATGGGAATATCCTTGGACGTGTCGATCACACGCTGTGACACCTGCAACATGGAAATCTTACGATCCTGCAGCCTGTTCTTATCAACAAGAACGTGGATTTCCTGCTTGCGCCCCCCAAAGATGTCCACCTGTCCAACGTCCTTGATTCGCTCAAAACGCGGCTTGATGGTTTCGTTGGCAAGGTCATAAGCAGCGCCTTCGGGCAAATCAGAAGTCACTGCCAAAGTCACAATCGGCTGATCGGCCGGATCAAAGCGACGAATTACGGGCTCATAAATATCCGCCGGCAAATCCCGACGGATGTTGCCAATACGGTTACGCACCTCTTGTTCGACTTCTTTGATATCTGTTCCCAACTGGAACTCGACCACGATGATCGCCACCCCATCCAGATTGTTCGAAGTCAGGGTTTTAAGACCGGAAATACTTCCGACTTCATCTTCAATCAGTTTTGAAACCTGCTTTTCCAGATCCAGCGGCGACGCCCCCGGATAAGTCACCTGCACAAACAGAACCGGGAAGGTCACGTCCGGAAACATATCCACGGGCATCTTGCGCAAAGAAAACGCGCCCAGAATCAGCATCAGAATCACGATACAGGAGATAAAAATCGGTCTTCGAATCGACAGACTCGGTAAGTTCATAACTAGTTCCCTTCCCCGCTTTTGCCTTCATCCACAGCCACAAAAAGGCGTGCCTGGGCTTCCATCTTTCTTTGTTCAGACTTAAGCTTGGTCAAATTTAACTCTGCATCGGCAGCATCTTCTTCGGCATTGATTACATTGGCAGTGATCGAACGGCCTTTATTAAACAAGTCCGCCTGCGCTTTCGCCGCATCCGACTGCAATCGGGCGATCTGATTTGCCGCTTCGATGCGTTTGCTCATCTCAGAATAACGACGGTTGATTTCAATCCACGCGCTTTCACTGTCGAGCATCTTTCTTTCACTTTGCAGCTTCGCGGCCAGCGCATCTTTACGAGCCGCCGACTGTGCTGAGCCCTTCACGTCCGTGTCGAACATGTACACCAGATTCAAACCCACTTTCCAGGTTGGAAGATTCGTATCCGTCCATTTGGCAGTGGCGTCCGGCATGGCCTTATCCGGTTGGAAGTTATTGGTGTTATAAGCCCCTGACAAAACCAGATCCGGACGATAACCATCTTCAGTTTCTCTCGCCACCAAAGACATCGCCTTGGAATTTAAGGATGCCAGATAAGCATCCAGCGCCACCACACGACCACTTTTGCCATCAACCAGGGAATTCAAGGTGCGCGTTTGGGAAATATTCCCCGTGATCTCTGGAATGGTTTCCGAATCTCTCAGTTCCATGTAATCCCGGATTTTTCTTTTTGCCCCGGCCATGTCATCTTCCGCTGAGATCAATTGCAACTGGCGCGCAGACACCAATGCCTGAGCAGAAAGCAAGTCCGCGCGATCACTGATGCCGTCATTCACACGACGACGCGTCCAGGATTCGATACGACGAGCCCGTTCCAACGAAGCCCTGCCAATGCGCAGATTTTCATTTTGATAGACGTAATCCCAGTACGCCGCTTCGGCATCGACCAACAACAATTTCTTTTGCAGGTCATACTTGCCAACTTCCGCGGCGGTCACCGCATCCTGACGCTCCCAACGAAGGCGTGTGGCATTTCCAAATGAATCCTTCCACAAGGACTGACTCAGACCCACACCCAAGCTGCCATAGGCAAATCTTGAAAAAGCCGGATTCAACAAAGCCCCATCATTGTCGACTTCACTGGCATTGGCAGAAACACTGACATCTGTTCCTGTCGAAAAACGTTTCATCAGTCCCAGCTTCAGATCCTTCGCCGTGGTCTGAGTTCCACCCAACTGCGCAAACTGCCCTAAGGGGCTTTTGTCGTTAAGATAACTCAACCCCGCTGTGAATACCGGAACCAGCTCGATGTCACCGGCGGTTTTGCGATCCTCTGCAGCTTCCTTGGAAACTTCGAAAGCCTGGACAGTTTTATTTTTTTCAATAACGACTTTAAGATATTCCTGAAGATCTATAGAGAAGACCTGAGGATGCCACGCCAACACCAAGAGTCCGAAAAGGGCGCCCTTTTTCATGTCTAAAATCCCTTCTGATATGGAAGTATAACAACCAAAAAGTAATTTAGGGCCCTATTCAAAGCAACGGATTATTCGGAGGCAACGGGGGTGCATAAATAAAGAAAGGCCCAAGGATTTTCCTTGAGCCTTTTCGAACGACCTATCTTGGATCTGCCGACTATTTAGATTCGGAAGATTCTTTGCAGTCCCCGCAGCTTTCTTTCTTCATGCCGCACTCTTTACCAGAGCACTCGGACTTTTCAGCCTTGGCGCCGCCACAACCACAGTTCTCATGTTTGTGCGCTTTGTGGGAACACGCTGCCAAACCAAATACCAAAACAGATGTAAGCAAAAGCATTTTCATTAGATGCACTCCTCTTTATACTGAGCCTTCAGCTTAACGACACCACCTGCTTCTTCGCAAGAAAACCCCGGAACAGCCCCCTTGAACTAGCCTCATTGAACCTGCGCGGGGTGCCATTCCACGTCTCAGTGCTATAATTTTTCTGCAGTGAGAAAGCCAAAAACCATTAAAATTGCGCAAAGTTACGGCATTTTGACGTCTCTTTAGGAACTTAATGCACGGCATACAGATCGAACCAAATCCTGACGAATTGTTTTGTTGAAACTGCCCACGTTCTGGGGCTTAATGGGTCCAATTCGCGGAGGGGGACCCGAGAATGACACTCTTTAAAATGATTAAAGGGAATAGAATGAGTTTGCTTGTGGCCATGTTTATGGTCACTGTCGTGGCAACGCACTCTTTCGCCGCCACCGCTGCTCCCGCACCCGCTCAAGAATTTTTCACCGTCGATGAAGAAAACCTAGAAGCAGATACAACCCGCCGAAATGAATACTCTTTTGTGGAGTACTCACCAGAACTTGGCCCGTCCCAGTTCATCCAAGCGGTTAAAAAGCTTGTCGTGAATCTTTTAAAGTGGACTCTGCACGAAGAAGCTCCACCAGCTCCTGAAGAAAAATACATGCGTAAACTGCACTTTGGCCGTTGGATCAATGACCCGACGGATGACACCTGCATGAACACCCGTGCAAAAGTTCTGGTTCGCGACTCCAACACCGATGTGACCTACAGAGGTAGCAAACAGTGCGTGGTAGAATCCGGCCACTGGAACGACCCATACGCTGGTAAAGAAGTCGTTGTTGCCCGCGAAATCCAAATCGATCACATGGTTCCACTAAAAAATGCTTACCTATCTGGTGCTTGGCAGTGGGACTATAAAACACGCTGCTTGTACGCCAATTATATGGGCTACAAAAACCACCTCGTTTCGTCTGATGCCAGCCAGAATATGTCTAAAGGGGATCGCGCCCCAGACCGCTACTTGCCAAGCAATCTTCCTTACCGCTGCCAATATATCCGCGACTGGTTGGCGGTGAAACTGATCTGGAAACTGAACATGACCATGGACGAAGTTCAGGCCATTCATGAAGTCGTAAACAACTACGGCTGTAAGGTTTCTGACTTCCGCTTCACGAAAACAGAACTTGAGAAACAGCGTGAATTCATCAACGCCAATCTTGATTTCTGCATGATCAATAAGCGATGAGCTTTGAGATTCTCTTTGAGGACGACTACTTCCTAGCCGCAGCCAAGCCTGCGGGCCTTCCCTCTCAACCGACGGTCGACAAAAGCCGCCCGGACTTCTTCACCGCTTTAAAACAGCAGTTGCAACAGGAACGCGGCAAGGACTTCTATCTGGCCTTGCATCACCGCTTGGATCGCGACACTTCGGGCGTGATGATCTTTGCCAAAACCAAGGACGCCAACGAACCCCTGGCGGATCTATTCAAACTGCACCGCATTCAAAAGACCTATCTGTGCCTGACCAAGCGGACGCAAAAAGCCGCCGACGCCTGGGAGGTCGAAAACCATCTGGCCGAAATGCGGGATGCAAAACTGAAGAAAATGAAAATGGTGCGGGTGAACTCTGGCGGCGACAAAGCCCATACACTATTTAAAAAACTAGAGGTCTTTCCGACCGCTCTTCTGGTGCAAGCCCAACCCCTGACAGGACGTATGCACCAGATCCGTGTCCATCTGGCAGATCGAGGCATGGGAATTTTTGGGGATGATATCTACCAAGCACCGAAAGAACCCAAAGCTCCTAGACTGATGCTGCATGCACATTCTTTGGTGTTCGTGCATCCGTTTACTCAGCAACAAGTGCGTATAGAGTGTGCAGTTCCTGAGGATATGCAGGCATTTATAAAGACTCTAACTCAACAATAAAAAGAATGGTGCCCTATGCGAAAAATATGGATTCTCATTGCTGTTTTGGGGACGGCCGTCCCATTCTACTACCTCGTTCCGTTCTTTATGGAACATGGAGCAAATACGTCTCTTTTTGTAGAGCTTCTGTTTGCAAACAGTATATCCAGATTTTTTGCAGTCGACCTGATCATCTCGTCAATGGCGTTCCTTTTATGGTCGTTCTTTGATTCCAGGAAGAACAATGTCAACGGTTGGTGGATGGTTCTCGTCGCCAATTTTCTCGTAGGTTTGTCATTAGCGTCAACACGAAGGCAAAAGAATAGCATCGAACCACAAATCTAACTAAATTTATCGGTCATTAACAAGAGCGAGGACTGTCTGAAGCGCAAGAGAGAAGGAATGGTGCCCCGGGCCGGAATTGAACCGGCACGCCCGTTTAAACGAAGCCCAGGATTTTAAGTCCTGTGCGTCTACCAGTTTCGCCACCGGGGCACGCGAAGAACAACTCAATCATTTCTACCAACAAACGTCAATAGTTGCTTCAACGCTTTCTTACCATGAATAAGAAACAGGCATAACAATCAATCCCGCTGGCAAGCTTTAGTGGATTCCCTAAGCCAAGTATCCCCTTCAGCCACCATTTTTATGGTATCGCCATCACGATAAGGCCAACGTGAAATTTTGAATGTGCCGTCGACAGGCCCAAGAATCAACTGATCAGGCTGAATCTCCTTTACAGAGCAGGCACTACAGCTACTTTTTGTCTCGCCCAGAAAAGGAGTGTATCGATTGATTTCGTATGAAAGTGCACCGGAGCAATAGATATTCAGCCGAGATCCCGATGCCGAATGCCATTCACCGATCAAATTCTGTGATTCAAGCTCTGCTTTAGAAGCAGTATGGAAAATGGCACAAGCATTTAATAGCAGCAAAGGCAGTAACCATAAAAAACCGAGTCTTCTTTTTGAAAGCAAAGCAATTCTCCATACTCGAGGCGAGCAGTAACGCAATTTCCTGTAAAATTCTAAGAGTTACAAACTTATCCCAGTTAATCTCCACTGTATAAGCAATTCCGGTGCAAGAAGCGATGGCCTTGCACGAAAAGACCCGTGACTCAAGGAGCCAAACCTCCAGCACTGAGCTGTGCTGGTGAACGCTTCTGGCTCAGGTCCTTGATCGCCGGTGACAAGAGCGGTATTCGCTACTCAAGGAAACGGAAACAAGATACTTTCAGTACATGAAACTCTTTCTCTCCTCGTACCATAGTTGATGGAGATCGCATTGAAAAATTCAGTTAGCAAAATCAGCAGCTTTTTGACAACTAAAACAGTTTTTCTCTTCGATGGCATCGGAGCCATCCTCAGCCTTCTGTTCACAGGCCTGCTTCTTCCCATTTTTTATGAACAGCTGGGCTTACCTCGTTCTATTCTATACTGCCTGGCTCTTTTTCCTTTTATCTATGCCATCTTTTCTTTGAGTTGTTATTTCCTGCCAAAAAAAACTGCCCGCTGGATGTTGAACACTGTTATTGGAGCCAACTCCGGCTACTGCATCCTCTCGGGGGTTCTTCTTCTTACCTATCCCGGCATTACAATCTGGGGACAAGCCATCTTATCTGCCGAAATTCTGGTCGTCCTGGCAGTCGTCACCATTGAGGCGAAGGTCCTCAAACAGCTTTACAAGCTTGAGAGCTCTCCATCCTAAACACAACCGCAGGTCCAGATTATTAGTGCGCCTTGCGACGTGTGCTCTTCACTTTCTTACCAGCTCCTCCGGTTTCCTTATTCACCGTGGCCCAACCGATCTGCGCCGCTCGCTTAGCGGAGTATCCCTGCTTCTTCGCGCTTTCCTCAATATGGTGAGCCATCCGCTTTTGCTTAGGAGTGTATTTTTCTTTCGATCCACGTGGCATAAGAACCTCCTTGTTCACGCTTTCAGTATACGCCCCTTTGCTGCAGAAGACCTCTTTATTAGCAACAGCACAGCTTCGCTATGCTTCTGAGCAGATAAAAAAACCCCGGGGTTCCCCAGGGTTTATAAGAAATTAACGTGCTGTTAAATGAGGAATCAAAGAGCTGCGCACAGATCCTTCATTGCCTGGGCCGAGCACTCCCAAGTTTTAGAGCTTACCGGAGCACCCTCTTCATTCAAATAGCTCACTGTTCCTGCTTGAACCTCGGACTCACCTTGAGCCTGGAAGTTCAACAAAATGGTTTCGCCCAGAACCGACTTGGCAAAAACCTGGACCGCGGTTTGGTTCTTGTCACAAACGGCCTTCGTAATTTCATAACCATAAGGGCGGATGCCGTAAGGGATATGACGATCCATGATCAACAGGGATTCTTGAGCATCAACAGAAAGATGCAAATAAGTTTGAAAGATATCAAAGGAATACCAGACACGACACAAATTCTGGCGCGCTGCCTGAGCCACAGAAACCTGGGAAAGCAATACCAACAACACAATCATCAGCTTTTTCATTTAAGAGTTCTCCAATAGGCCCTAGTCCTATTGCAAATTGACGAACGACGCCATTAAAAAGCCCCTCGTTCTGCGAAGGGCCTCAGGCTTCTGAATTTTTTTCAGAGAATCTTTTATTCAACTCTTTTCTCCCCTTCTTTGGATGGACTTTTTGCCTCTCCCTGCGACCGATGTTAAGACCCTGCCAAGCTGAAGGGGAATCACACATGCGGCTTTATCTATCGGCATTTTTGATACTTTGGAGTCTGAACTCCTGGGCGACGGAGGAGCTTCCCTGGTGGGCGGCCAGCGCGGAAGAGGTTCTGCAGGCTCCCTGCAAGTCCCAACGACCGCCGACAGCCGAATTTATGGAAGCCTCCCTTAAAAAAGTTGCGGGCACTTCTCAGTCCAAGATTCTTCATGGCATTTCCTTTAAAAACGAAAACAGCTCCTTGTTGCAACTCTTCTCCGATCTGCATATCTACGACCTAAGCCTGCGAGGCAAACCCGAACTGCGTTTTTCCAGTTCCTGCACCCAAGTTCTCTGCGCCATGAAAGAGATCTATGGCGAAACCGAAGGCGTACAACTTCTGTTCTTACTAAAAACTTTCGGTTTCAACGGGTCTCACCTGCGCACCAGCAAAGCGTCAGCATGGTATGCCAGTGAGCTGAACGAGATCCTGCAAGCCCTGCAGGACTATCCCCTGCATCTTTATCCAGTGACCTATAACAAACGCCTGATTCATTTCACCCGGGGTCAACGTTACAGCTTTGGTGAAAACATCATTGCCAACGCCAGCATGGAAATCTTCGATCGCTGGAATGAGCTTCCGTTTGGCGAACGTCAACAGACCTTCCTGCATGAACTGGGACATACGCTGGCTTACCGCCAAAGACTGGACACTTCCGCAGAATGGCTCAGTATCGCAGGCTGGAAGGAAGTGCAAAAGACCGTTGATGGCCGCAGTTATAAGGATTACGTTCTGGAAAAACCAGAAAAAGCAGTTTCGGAGTATGGCACGGTCAACCCTTCGGAAGATTTCGCTGAATCTGTTGTGGCTTATCGCTTCAAAGGCCGTGACCTGTTGGCCAAACAAAAAGAAAAGTATTTGTTCTTAAAAACCAAGATCTTTGCCAATCAGGAATTTTTGTCAGAAGATCAATGCAAAGCCGCCGTTCAATTCCCCTAGGAGCCCACTATGAAAGACAGCATTGAAATGTCCATCAAACTCAAAGCCAGCGCCGGATGGATCTGGAATGCCCTGACCGACAGAGGCGAACTGGCAAACTGGTGGAGCGAAGATGTCGTCCTGGAACCTAAAGTGGGTGGCGCGTTCAAAGAGCCCTGGGAAGATGACACCGGAAAACGCCAGTTGGCCTCCGGCAAAGTCCTTAAGCTGAAGAAAGAGCAATTCATCACCTTCACTTGGAAAGAAAAGACGTGGCCCAAAGAAGCCACAACAGAGTGTTCCCTAAAAATCGAAGATACAGGTAAGGAAAGAATCCTCACTTTGACTCACTCAGGCTGGGAAACGCTGCCAGAACCTCTTAAAAAGGCTGCCATGAAGGATTTCAAGCTGGGTTGGAGTTACCACCTCAAAGAGTTGAAATCTTACTTGGACGACTAAGCGCTTAAAAGGTTTTCCAAACACAATCTTGACTGGTAAATGCCTCGGCAGGTCGGTATATCAGGCGCAGAACCTTAACAAGGATTTGATATGAAGACTTTGGTGTTTGCCCTTACAGCCCTTTTGTCCTCCACAAGCTTTGCCAGCATTTCTTGCTCTGGCAAAATCGAAAACTATTTCCGTGCTCAGGGATATCAAACTCGCCAGGCAGAGTTCCAAAAAACTCTGGAAAATGGCGACAGAACTTACTATGTCCGCACGAACTACCACGGTGGTGATGCTGCTCACGAAGTTCTTGTTGATTCCAAATGCAACATCCTTGACGTTCGCGAGCTTTGGTCAGAATAGATTTTCCTGAGGCAGGGGTAACATCCACTCCTGCTTCATATCCTCACAGAACGTTTCAAAGCTGCGGGGCTCCCGCCCCAGAAGCTGCGACAATCCCGACGCCACTTCCGCCACCACTCCATCACGCGTCGCTCGATGCAGACTCATCAAAGCCTGCTTCATCCATTCACTTTCCCCATTTTTGTTAAGCAGTCGCAGTCCGGCCTCCTCTGTCACCGGCACATAGGCCAATCTTCTTCGAGAATAATGTGCGATCAAGGACACCGCTTCCGCATTGGAAAGAGCTCGTTCTCCGGTCAGTTCTAGAATTTGTTTATTAAATCGCCACGGATCACGCAGAATCTGCGCCGCCCCTTCGGCCACATCACGAGCATCCACAAAGCTGGTGCGCCCCTCTCCTTGCGGCAAATACAGAATTCCCTGCATCAGGGCTTCATGGTGCATCTTTAAAAAACACTGCATAAAGATATTCGGGCGAAGGACTGAATACCGCAGCCCACTTTCCATCAACAGCTCATCCGTTTCCCCCTGAATCCGCTGAAACAAGTACTGAGACACCGGAGAGGCCCCTAAACCTGACACCTTCAGAATGAACTGCACCCCCGAAGCGCGGGCCGCCGCGATGACGTTTTGAGCTTGTTCCAGCATTTTTTCACACAAGGGCTGAATGAAAACCAGAATATCCACATTCCTTAAGGCTTGCTCTAAAAGATAACGGTTCTCAAGGGGCAGTTGCATCCCCCTCACTCCGGACGGCAGGCGCTCCAAAGACCGACTGACCGCCACGGCCTCAACACCCTGACGGGTCAGGATCTTCAATAATTCGCTTCCTATGGTTCCGGTGGCCCCCGTGACCATTATTCGCAGTTCCATAAGTGCCTCCAACCCTTATTATGCCAAGTCCCAGAGCTAAGCCGATGTGTTTCTTGGCAAGAGTCCGCTTGACTCCCCCACCCTTTAGGGCTCTAAATACTTAAGTGAATTTTTTTGCCGAGAACCTGAAGGTCTTTAAAAAAGTTTTCTTGCCCCTGTTCGCCCTGGTTGTCCTGTCGAACAACATAGATCAATACTTAAATCTGAAGATGGAAAATGCCCTGCGCGACCCATTGGGAGTGCAAGCTCAAGTGATTTACTATGGATTCTTCTCGATCCTGAGCAGCATTTTCTTCCCTGTTCTCTTGATCAGTGTGACTTTGTTTGCCTTTGCCAACCTTGAAAACCTGCAAAAAAGCCTGCAGGACTTCTGGGCCCGCTATCTAAACCAAATGTATATTGAAACCCTGAGATCCTGGGGCAAGACCTTGTTGTGGTCTTTGTTGTTTATCCTTCCTGGGGTCTGGAAGTACATTCAGT
Source organism: Bdellovibrio bacteriovorus (assembly GCF_041888015.1). GTDB lineage: Bacteria > Bdellovibrionota > Bdellovibrionia > Bdellovibrionales > Bdellovibrionaceae > Bdellovibrio. Next base: position 1,635,971 of record NZ_CP168968.1, on the reverse strand, counting down.
ACACCATGGTGCCTTTTGTGGTGACGTCCTCCAAAGATTACGACGAAGGGCGCCTGGACGCGCTGAAGGGCTCAGCTCTTGTGGTACGTCGCCATTGGTTTAAAATTATCGCCATCCTGATTTTATTTCACCTTCTGATCCCGGGCCTGCTGACGACTTTGTTTGATGCCTATCGCCTGATCTGGAAAACTCCGGTACAAAGCCTGTTCTTGTCGGCTTTGGATGCCTATCTGCTTTTGTTCTCGACTCATATCTTGTTTAATATTTTTAGAAGTGAGGTAAAGCGACATGACGCTCATGTTTAACTGGAAAGACATCAAAAACAGAGGCAAGGGACTTACTTTCGATGACGTGCTGATCATTCCGGCCCGCTCTGATGTAAGATCACGCCGTGATCCGCGCCTGACTTCAAAAATCACCAAAAACTTCTCTATCGAAACACCGATTGTCAGCGCCAACATGGATATGGTGACTGAATATGATATGGCTTTTGCCATGAACCAACTGGGCGGCTTGGGTATTCTTCACCGCTTCCTTTCCATCGAAGAACAAGCCGAACAAGCGCGTCGTTTGAAAGAACATGGCGTGAAAGTGATTTCTGGAAGCGTTGGTGTTGGGGAAGAATTTAAAACGCGAGCCAAAGCTCTGGTCGATGCCGGAGTGAATGTCATTACGATCGACATCGCTCACGGCCACTCCGTACAGATGATGGAAACCATGAAGTGGTTGAAAGACCAATACCCGCAAGTGGATCTGATCGCGGGGAACATGGCCACTCCGGATGCCGCTCGCGATTTGATCGAAGCTGGTGCTGATGCGATCAAAGTGGGCATCGGTCCCGGCTCGATGTGTACAACTCGTATCATCACAGGTTGTGGTGTCCCACAACTGACGGCCATTGCTCTGTGTGCTGAGATCGGGGAATCTTATGGCGTGCCTGTGATCGCTGATGGCGGCATCCGCACTTCTGGTGACATGGTCAAAGCTTTCGCTGCGGGCGCAAGCACCGTGATGCTGGGAAGCATGCTTTCCGGTACGATTGAAACTCCGGGCGAAATCAAAAATGGCAAAAAGCAATATCGTGGTATGGCTTCCCGTTCTGCTCAAGACTCTTGGCGCGGTGGCGTTCCTGAAGGCATGGCTCCAGAGGGCGAATCCACTCAAGTCAGTGTGAAGGGACACGTGAAAGACGTCATCCTGGAAGTCACTGGCGGCATTCGCAGTGGTATGAGCTACATCAATGCCACCAGCATTGCTGAAATTAAAGACAAAGCCCTCTTTATGGAAATGTCTTCCAATGGTATTTCTGAATCTCGCGCACATGGAGTGAAAAACTAAGAAGATGGCGGATCTGGATTCTCGACCCATAGGTGTCTTTGACTCAGGAATTGGCGGACTGACAGTTCTGAAGGAACTGGCGTTGCAATTTCCTCACGAGAGCTTTCTCTATGTCGGAGACACGGCTCGCCTGCCCTATGGTTCGAAGTCCCCACAAACGATCCGCAAATACTCTGAACAAATCATTCAGTTTTTGAAAAAACAAAACGTGAAAGCCATCGTCATTGCCTGCAACACCGCCTCCAGCCAGGTGTCAGAAAAAGAAATCGACGGCATTCCTGTTTACAACGTGATCGAACCGGGTTCACAACGAGCTCTGGAACTTTCCAGCGGCAAACGCATCGGGGTTCTGGCCACCAGAGCCACCGTCAACAGCCAGGCTTATACCAATAAAATTCATGCCATTGATCCTTCGGCTCAGGTCTTCGACCAGGCCTGCCCGCTGTTTGTTCCCTTGGCGGAAGAAGGCTGGGATTCAGATCCTGTAACCAACTTGATTGTCTTCCGTTATTTGACGCCCCTGATGCAGCAGCATATCGACACCCTGATTCTGGGCTGCACTCATTATCCTATTTTGAAAAATTCCATTGCAAGGGTTACCGGAAGTTCCATCGAACTGGTGGACTCCGGGGAAGCGATCGCCCGCTGGTTGTCCCGTGATATGCAAAGTGGACGTTTGGGTAAAAACCAAAGTGGCGAAATCCGCCAGATCAATATCATGACCACAGATTCCTCCGCACACTTCACCGAAATGGCACAAAGAATTTTGAAGCCCGCCAAAGCGGACTCCTTTGCGGTTGTTGACGTCTAAGAAGGCAGTACTAGATACAAATTTCCAGAGGAAGCTCTTGAAGATTATAAACACTGGCCATGGAATATCCGTAAGCTCCGGAATCCATCACCGCCAGGAAGTCGCCTTCTTTCACCGTCGTCAAAGAACGATCTTTCGCAAAGAAATCAGAGGACTCACAAATCGGACCGACCACATCTGCAACCATAGCGGATGTCCCCTTCAATAACGGCTCAATACGGTGGCTGGCTTCATACAAGGATGGGCGAATCAGATGGTTCATTCCAGCATCTACAATCACAAATGTCTTTGCCGAAGTTTCCTTGATGTACTGAACCTGAGTGATCAAAGCCCCACAATGAGCCACCAGCCAGCGACCCGGCTCTGACTGCAGTTCACAGTTCAAATCACTCAATGTTTCAAGGGTGATCTTCGCATACTGCTGCAGCAATGATTCTTCCAGCGCCAGATCCACGCGATCATAAAAGATCCCCAAGCCACCACCAAAATCAAACTTCTTTAATTCCGGAAAATCTTTTTTCAGATCCAGATAGACTTTTTTAAGTTTTTGCAGAGCCTCTTCATAGCCGGAAAACTCCAGCATCTGTGACCCCAAGTGCAAACTCACACCCACCAACGAAATAGAGTCTGCATAATTTTTCAGACAGGATATCAATGCCGGAATCAAAGACAGCTCCATTCCGAACTTGTTATCCTTAAGCCCGGTTGCGATGTACGGATGGGTTTTAATATCCACATCCGGATTCAGACGCAAAGCTACCTGTGCTTTTTTTCCCATTTCACGTGCCAGTTTTCCGATGCGCTCCAGCTCTGGCAGACTTTCAACGTTGATCTGATAAATACCCAGTTTCAAAGCTTCACTGATTTCAAACTTTGTCTTACCAACCCCGCTATAAACGATATCCTGCGGTTGAAAACCACATTCCAGGGCGCGCTTGATTTCCCCCAAAGAGACGACATCAGCTCCCGCCCCCAGGGATTTGAGCTTACTTAAAACCCCTGGATTTGAGTTCGCCTTCATCGCATAAAACAAACGAACATTTTTAAGGGCTTTTGCCATGGCTTGAAATCTTTGAGCTATAAAGTCCAGATCATAAACATAGATAGGTCGCATATAGTTCATTACCAGAGGCATCAAGGGCTTCTTCATGGGACCTAGGCAGAGCTCGTTATTGATATATTCCAAGTAAAACCTCGTTGGTTTCGTAATGATGACTTATTCAATAACGTTTGTCATGAAAACTTATGATCCCTCGCGTATCGAGTTGAGACAGGACGATTCATTAAATTTTCGAGATCCGTCCCGAACGCCTTCAGAGGCCTATAAAAAAGGCCGTTCTTATACTCATGAGAATCTGGCTCGTACTTCTGTTCTCTTTAAGTCTCGCTGGCTGCGGAGTGCTGTCCAGTACAATCGAACTTCCCTCAAAAGAAGCTCCGCCCGTTGCTATTCCAATAGTCTCGGATAACTTTGTCGTTGCCTATGACGGCGAAGGACAGGTCACCTTCGACAATTCAAAGATGACCCTGACCCCCAAAGCCTCAACATCCGCGGACGAAACTCATGCCGCTTTAGTTTTTTTGAAGCAGACGCTCGACACCCCGGTCATGGACTTTGAACTAAGCGTGGACCTGACCGTCACCCAACAATTGCGCCAAAACAGCGCCGCCAACGATTGGGAGGTCTTCTGGCTGTTCTTTAACCATCAGGGGTCCATCACCGAAAAAACGACCAACTACTTTATCTCAAAACCATCATCCGGCTCAGAACTGGGCCTTGCGCACGGCGAACTGGGGCAAAAATTTTTAAACACTGATCCCACAGGAAAGACCCCTATCGGCAGCAAGCACTCTTTCAAGTTTCGCAGACAAAACGGAAAATTCACCGTGCATCGGGATGGAACCCTTTTTTACTCCTTCACTGAAACAGATGCCTTTCCACAGAAACTCTATGCCCAGAAAGGCTCCATCGGGTTTTATTCCGAAGATGCCTCCGTGGATATTCATGCCGTCTCTCTTCTTCGCCTGGATAAAGTGACTCCACCTTCCTTCGTGCTGCCTCTGCTCAGTGTCATTCCGGCGACGATCAAACCTCCCGGTGCCGACAGCGCACTCAAAGTGACGGCCACTAATTCAGCACAACTAGGCCCCCTTTTCTGGTCATGCAACTTCCAAAGAATTGCAACACCTTCTCCGCTGCCAGCAGTTCAAGACTGTCATTCCTTAGGCGCCGTCGGATCTGATGGCACCCTCAGCTGGACTCCCGCGATGTCTGACATCGTAAGCTGGTTCCTTCATTTCGAAGCCTCAGAACTTCACGCTGGGTTCGCGAAAAAGACGGCTTATGTTCAGATCCGCCCCTCTTGGACAGAGTCTCACGGACTTTTTCTTTATGACCCGCAGTTCTCGGTGCGAAAAAACATAGACACCCATGAGGTCTTGCAGGCCCGTGCTCCGGCCAGCATTGATGACAACAAAACCTCCCCTTGGCCGAATCTACTGAACAGCGACGAAGTGGATTTAGTGGGACTCAACGAAGTAGCTCCTTGGGGAACGGATACCGACTCGCAAATGAGTGCCTTGCACTTCAATGCCCTTCACGATGACCTCGGTTTACCACTTCCCATCAGCAATCTGGGAAGCACAAAAGATATTCGTCTTTCTTATTGGTTTAAAAGAGATAATGCTGACAGCAAGGCTGCCATGCAAATCAATCATGGCAACGGCTACCTGCAAAGTCGTCATTGGTTCAATGTGATCGCCAGCACCTACAAGGATGGCGGTTCTGAGGTTTCATGTTACGACCTGACCCCAGCAACAGATGCGTGGACCTTTGTGACTTCGCAGGTTATCGACAATCTCGATGGAACCGGAACACTGAAAACATTCGTCAATGGACGCCAGGTCTGCGCTGAAAACCTTCCCAGCACTAATTCGTTCTTATCCCCATTGCGCCTAGCCCCGCGTGCAGAGGTTTTCTATCCCTTTGCAGGAAAGCTTTCTGAGATCGCCGGATTTACAAAATCAACACCCGAGGAAATTTTCAATGATTTTGCCAACACCGCTGATCGCTATCGCAGCTACAAGGTCGGTCAGATAAAGAAGTCAGATCTGCTCTTACATTGGGATATCGCCAATACACATCAAGGGATGATGCCACCGACGTCCGCATCAGTAGTCACCTTGGCAGATCTCGGCCCCACCAGCTTCAGTAAAACCTTCGGCGGCTTTGACGGCACCCCGTCTTCCGGTTACAACACCGCGACTCCGTCCCGTTCTCATATCGCTTTCGACGGTAGCGATGACTATATTCAGATTTCCTCAAATCCGAATCTTTCCGCTGGTGCGAATTGGACCATCGAAGCCTGGCTGCAACCAGGCAACGCTAAAGGCGTCGACAATGCCTACTCTGCTGACGACGTACGTCATCCCCTCTTTAAAACTGTCTATGAAAAAGCCTTCTACGATGTGCCCAACAAAGCATCTCATGGGATGGGACTCAGACTGGGACCCAACAACACCGTGGATGCATTCATGGTCAATAGTTATGGATACACAGATACAATTTCCGGCGGACTCTCTCTGAACGCCAACACTTGGTATCATATTGCCGTCAGTTTCGACAAAACCACATCAACATTGAAGGCCTATGTGAATGGGGCTATGACAAGCTCTAAAGTGGTTAACTATATGCGCGATATCGCTGGAATGCCCCAATCCGATGCTGATGTGTTATCAGAGGCTTCCGACGCCTATATTGGCATTCCTGCCGACGTCGACATGCGCCGTCGTTTTAATGGCAAGTTCGCAATTCTGCGCGTATACAATAAGGCCCTCAGCGACGCACAGATAAAGACCCATTGCCAAACGCAGAAGAATCGTTTTGACGTAACCTGCAACTAGGATGTTAAGATAGTGGGCCAAAAGGACGGCTTGCTATGAAAACTTCTATTTTTACTTACACTTCCAAAGGCCTCCCGGTGCCGGCCTATCACTTCGATAACAACGGCCCTGAAGTTCTGATCCTGGGTGGCGTTCATGGTGATGAAGTCGAAGGCGTCATTGCTGCCCAAGAACTGTTGAAACACTTTATGCAGGCTTTCCCCTACAAACTGAATATGACTCTGGTCCCGCAGTTCAATCTTGAAGGCGTCATCTTCAAAACCCGCGGCAACGGCAATGGCGTGGATCTGAATCGCAACCTGCCCACCAAAGACTGGTCCCCGGAAGTGAAAACGCCACGCTATCATCCCGGTCCGTTCGCTGGCAGCGAAAAAGAAAATCACGGACTGATGACGTATCTGGATCAGAAAAAACCAATCTACGTTCTTTCCCTGCATTCCTGGCATCCGGTCTTGAACGTGAATGGTGACTGCCGCAAGGTTGCCGAAGTTTTAGCAACTCTCACAGGCTATAAAATTGATGACGATATCGGATACCCAACTCCGGGCTGCCTGGGAACTTATTCAGGTCTGGAAAGAAACTGCCCAACCCTGACTTACGAAATCGAACGAGGCCTGTCCGCCGAAAAGATCATCGAGATTCATGTCCCGGCGATTTTGGAATCCCTGAAAGTTTTGGAATAGTTTTTAAAGAGAAAGAGAGATCCCATGCAACAAGAAGTCACCCAGATTTTTGCTGATGTTCAAGGTGGAAAAAGCGTTGATCAACTGAGCACTCAGGAACTGAAAGCCGTCTTTGAAACTATCGAAGGCCTGGATGCAGGTCGCCTGCGTGTATGTCAAAAGCAAGACGGCAAATGGATCACCAATGAGTGGATCAAAAAAGCCATCCTGCTCTATTTCCGCATTCAGAAAATGGATGCCATGTCTGCAGGCGATTTGGCATTCTATGACAAAATTCCAGTAAAACAATGGAGCGAAGAAGATGGCGTTCGCGTTGTTCCACCGGCAGTGGCTCGCAAAGGCTGCTTCATCGAAAGAGGCGCGATCCTGATGCCTTCTTATGTGAACATCGGCGCCTATGTTGGTTCCGGCACAATGGTGGACACTTGGGCTACGGTTGGTTCTTGCGCACAGATCGGTAAAAACGTTCACCTTTCCGGCGGCGTGGGTATCGGCGGGGTTTTGGAGCCTATTCAGGCATCTCCGGTGATTGTTGAAGACAATGCCTTCATCGGCAGCCGCTGCATCGTGGTTGAAGGCGCTGTGATTGAAGAAGGGGCCGTTCTGGGCGCCGGCGTAACTATCACTGCCAGCACAAAAATCATTGATGTCACTGGATCTGCACCGGTGGAATACAAAGGACGCGTTCCTGCGAACTCTGTCGTGATCCCAGGAACTCAGATGAAAGAATTTGCGGCTGGCAACTATGGTGTGCCATGCGCTTTGATCATTGGTAAACGCAAAGCCAGCACGGATCTAAAAACATCCCTGACTGATGCTCTTCGCGACCATCAGGTCAGCGTTTAGTTTTTTAAAAGCTTATCTCATTCGCAAAGCATCGGACGGCTGCACTTCTGCAGCCGTTCTTGCGGGAATATAAGATCCCCACCATGCAATCAGGGCACTGACCAACAAAACACCAAACACCAGCCAGAAATCCACCAGTGCCGGGATGGAAGAGTCATAGTAAATATCTGAAGGCAAAAACTTGATCGGATTGTATTGAATGTACAAGCTAATGCCTGTTCCCAAAATCGTCCCGGTCACGACACCGATAAATGCCAGGAAGAACCCGATTTGTGTAAACGTCATCACCGTCTGACGAGCCGAAAAACCAATGGCGCGCAAAATTGCAATATCGCGCTTTTTCTGGGACAGCAGCAACGCCAGCACACTCATAATTGAACTTGCCGCAATCATCCCCGCCAGCCCCAAAAAGATTCCAATGGTCAGTTTTTCCAACTTAAGGGCATACAACAAGGCCGAGTTGCGATCCATCCAGGTCTCAACGCTGACGCCTTCGAATTTTGCCAGGTCATCCCGAACCGACAAAACATCTTTTTCATTGGGCAACCAAACTTCGATACCACTTTTACGCATTCCCTCAGTGGTTAATGCATTCAGCGCCTCACCGCGCTGGTAATAAATATACTGACTGTCCAGATCTGGAAGACTGGTTGTCACAATACGTTTGATACGCACACGTTCAAACTTGGGTGTTTCCCCCGGAGGCAACAACAAACCCGATGGGGACACGACCGTCAGATAATCACCTTCAAATACCCCCAGGGACTGCGCCAGATCAACACCAACGACGACTTCCCCCTTGCTAGGAACATCCTCCGGGTCCCAGAAGTAGGCCGGCGAACTGCGATCCTCACCTTTGCGATCGACCTTTTGCAACTGCTCGATAAAGTGCTCAAGACTTTCACGTGTCACACCACGAGCTATCCCGCCACGGAACTGACCATCCTGACTGCGAATGATCACATCCATGGATTCATAAACGTAGGCGCGATTTTCAGGATTTTCTTTAAGTCGCTGAAAGACCGGATGACTTTCAAGTCCTTGCGAAGTTCCCACCCCAGCGACTTGAACATAAAGATGCGGTTCCAGCCCCAGGATGCGCTGACGAATACTGCCGTTCATGCCATTCATGACAAATAAAACAACCAGAAACGCCGTCACACTGATAGAGATTCCCACCATTGAAAGCCAGGCAATACGGCGCACCAGAGCCCCGGCTCGTTTGGAAAAGATAAAATGACGGAATAGATGCCCAACCAGCATCCTAGAATCATAAGGCGGTCAGGAAGCTGCACACAAGCTTGTTAGTGAGTTTTTCCGTTGGTTTTAAACATGGCGGCAATCTTTTCACCGACATAACCTCGCACAATCCGCTCGTATTCGCCACTTTCCCGCATCTTCTCTATTTCATGGTCAAATGCATTGCGCATTTTTTGATCAAGAAAGGCCACGCAGGACAGATTGGGCTCTTCAAAAATCGGGAAGACCTCCACCTCACGCAACACATCGACCTGTGTTGCCATCGTCTCGCGGAACCACCCAAAGATGGACCGATCCATAATCAGCACATCGATCTTATCACTCCAGAGAGCCTTGAACTGTTCATCCTGTTTGGCGAACTCAATATAGTTCGCTGGCGGTTTTCCTGAACTTAGCGGAGGAAAATGCCGCGCAAAATCCTTTCCCAGATCGTGTCGAGCATTGGCCCAAACTCCCACGCGAAGATTTTTGAGATCTTTGACTGACTTGACCGAAATCTTTTTGGATTTAAATGCCAGTACGACATTTTCATAGCTGACAAAGGGTTTGGAGTAATAGCGAGCTCCATCCAAGGCCAACGGCACCCCAACAACCACATCAAAATTGTTTCCATGCTTGGTTTCGGCTTCGATTCGGTAGGAGGATAAAGCCTGAGGCTTAACTTGATACCCCATGCGCCCCAAGGCCTCCCGGACCAGATCGACTTCAATACCCCGAATAGTCCCTTTTTCGGAATAAGCATACGGGGGACGAGCCTTCCCAAATGCCACAGCAAGGGCCTTCTCACTCCCGGCCCAGACGGAAGGGCCCACGCACAGCACAGCAACTAATTGAATAAATAAACGCATCGACACTTGATAGAACACTCGCATGATCCACCATTCCCCTTGCTCAGACGAGCAAAAGACTTATCGTGCATTCAGGATCATTGCTGAAGAGTAATAAATTTAATTTGATAATGTGTAATGCGCCCCAGATCGGGACGCATCGCTATTTCTGACTCGCCGGAACGCGATCTAACTCTTCTTCTTTGACTTCCTTCACGCTACTGCGCATGAAGAAACTTTTCTGCATGGCTTTCAAAACCACGACTGTCTCATTTAGAGCTTGCACCAGACGCACACTAGCCCCTGGCAGCTCGCCCTCGACCTCTTTTACCGCAGGTCCCAACGCACGCGTCATGACTGCAAGATTCTGAGTCATAACAGCAAGGTCTTTGGCCATGGCAGGATTGGCTTCATTCAACTCCGGCAGAATTTTATTGATCTCCCGAGTTGTCACAGCAAGGTTCCCCACCAGTTTTTGCACCCCATCGTCATGGGTTGCCTGCTTGGAAAGTTTGATCACTTCTATGGACATCGTATTAAGATTTTTCACCAGCGGGTCCATACGGTCGATCACACGAACCAGACTCTCTGCACGACTCTTGTCAGCAAAGGCATCCACCAGGACCTGCACACTTTCCAGGATGCCACCCAGTTTGCTCAAATAAGAATTCAGATGCTTACCGCTCATCAAAGTCATCAAATCCACAGTCTCCAGGGACTTAATGGCACTCTGATCAGGAATTACATCGTATTCCTCTGCACCGACAGTCAGCTCTAAAACTCTCTCTCCGATAATGAAGGGGCGAATCAACTGAACCGTGCTGTTTTCACGCACGCGATTTTGAAACTTGCCCAAAACATAGAAACTCACACGAATACGGTTGTCGCTTTCCAGCTCCACCGTTTCCACTTCCCCCGCGCGCAAACCGGCCATCTGTACCAGCGTGCCCTGATGGATTCCGTCGGCGTTTTCAAAAGTTGTCGTGTAGCGCACCTTGGGTTCAAACCACCCCTGCTTGATCGCAGCACTCACCCCTGTGAGGATCACCCCACTGATGGCCAGCATCACGAACAGGCCAGCTACTCTTTCAAACTTATTGAATTTTACTTTCATAGATGAACAACTCTTTTCTCAGGGTCCACAGCTTGGAAGTAAAGCTGCCCTTCATCCAGATGAATGATCTGATAATTGAAAAGGTTCATAAACTTTTCATCGTAAGAGCTGATGAAGACGTGCTTCAGCACGCCTTCTTTACGCAGACGATGAACGTGATCGGCAAAAACATAAACGCTGTCCTGCCCCAGGCCTACACTTGGATCATCCAGCAACAACACTTCCGGACGCATCACCACTGCACGCATCAAGCAAGTCAGCTTGCGGATACGCCCCGGCACATGCGCCGGTCTTTCCTGGGCAAATTTCTCGATGCCGAATTCCCTGATCATTTCATCCACGCGAGCCTTGGATTCTTCCGGCGTCAAAACCTTATGATACAAAAGCGGCAGCATCAGGTTGTCATACAATGTACGGTTGTTGATCAAACCACCGTAATCAAAGGAGTAACCAATTTTCAGGCGATACGGCAAAAATTCTTCAAAGGACATATCCACGACGTTCTCGCCGTTAATCAGATATTTGCCGGACTGAGGGATCTGTAAGCCCGCCAGAATTTGCAGTAAAGAACTTTTCCCTGCACCCTCTTCAGCTTTCACCCATAAAATTTCATTCATGGGAAAATCGAATTCCACATTTTGTACTATAGGCTCTTGCCCTTCATGAGTAAAAGACACGCCTTCAAATTTAAGATTTTCGATTTTCATCAGACCACCCCTAAACTGCGAAGTTGATTTAGATAAAACAAAGCTGTGACCATAAGATTAAAGACGACCACGAAGATGATGCTGTTCACCACCGCCTGTGTCGTCACCTGCGGCACCTCATGCGGACTGCGCTTCACGGACAAGCCCTGATAGCAACACACCACAAAGATAATCATTCCGCTGAAACCGTTTTTTAAAAGGAAAATAAGCACGTCCTCTTTGGCAAAAGCTCGCATCAAAGAATCCGTATAAAACGCCAGGGGCAGATCCTGAATGAAACGAGTCACCAGGAAGCCGCCAATCAAAGCAATGAAATTGAAATAAAATGCCAGCCCCAGGACACTGATGATTCCACCCAGAACCCGCGGGAAAACAATGAAACTCAGAGGGTTGATCCCCATGCTTTCCAACGCCTCGATTTCGCGATTGGCGCGCATATTCCCAACTTCCGAGGCGACTGCCGTCCCCGATCGTGCGATGACCACCAACGCCACCAGCAGAGGCCCGGCCTCACGCACGATCATCACGATCAGAAAATTCCCGATCATCTGGGTTCCACCCAACATGGACAAATTCGAAACAGATTGCAAAAGAATGATTGAGCCCGTGCCCAATGCCAGCACAGAAACCAACGGCAATGCCTGCCAGCCGGTGAAATAGATTTGTGCGGAAATAACGCCAATGATCTGTCGGAAGCCCTGAGCACGATCCAAAATCGTGGCACGAAGAGAAAGATAGACCATCAGGAGAACACGCGCCGTGTACTCCACATTTTTTGTTACTGATCTTCCTAGCGAGTCAATGTGCGCCAGTAAAGAAGTCATGATCCACCCTCGATTTCTCTACTGGCTTATCGGATCAAAACAGGAAAAGGATATTCAGCCGAAGGTCTGGTTTTAGTAGGCCCAGAGAGAGTAAAAGAAGGATTTCAGAGCCTCAAACCCCGACTCCCAGATAGAGGACTCAAAACGTCCCCCGATAATGGCGTGCTTTTCGATATAGATGTTCTCCGGGAAGGTCGCCCGGAACGTCTGATAAGAGCGATACATGTGCAGTCGCGAGGTCACCAGCAGAACATCCCGGCACTTCAATGCCTCGACGATAGGAAGGCTTTGTTGGGCATTACCGTAAGTGGTTTCGGATCGACGATCCAGGACCACGTCATTTTCACTTAAGCTTCCATAGAACGGCCACACCGGCATGATTTCACGCAATCGCGCATTGGAATACACACCCGAGATTACTAACTTTTTGACATTCTGATTTGCCAGAAGATCAAACCCCTCCCGCACCCGCCCTGCACCGCCGGTTAAAACAACGGCACAGTCGGCTGTGGGAGTCTTCGTCCATGATTGAATTTTCTCGCCCTGCACCTTGTGATACTCGTCCACAAAGCGATAGAGCACCACTCCGCTTAACAGAAGCAGTGCCCAGAAAGAGCGTGATTTCAACAGGGACTTAGCGATGCGCAATGACTTCGATCTCCACGTTCACGCCCTTAGGCAAAGCCGCCACAGCCACGGTAGAACGCGCCGGAGGAGCCTCAGTAAACGCTTTAGCATAAGTCTCATTCACAACGGCGAAGTCCGCCATGCTGGTCAGGAAAATCGTGCTTTTCACGATGTTGCTGTACTTCATGCCAGCCGCAGCCAAAACCGCTTCAACGTTTTTTAGAACCATTTCAGTTTGAGTTTTGATGTCTCCAGTGAAAACTTCACCCGTCTGAGGGTTGATCGCAATCTGACCTGAACAGAACAAAAAATCACCCATCTGCACAGCCTGGGAATAAGGACCAACCGCTTTAGGGGCATTGTCAGTTTGAATTACTTTTTTCATGTATCTCTCCTTACGAGTTTATTAGAAATAGAAAATGATTCCCGCGCTGAACGGGCTGTCCGCGATAGTTCTGAAACGCACGTTGTCCATGGAAACAACACCCACGCCACCTTCAAAGGTGAAGGCCAATGAATCAAGACCCGTAAAGAAGAATTCGCCACCGAACAAAGCATTCAGCTCAAAGCCAGATTGTTTGTCCCCGTTGGTTTCTTCATTCAACACACCCACAGATCCGCCCATATAGAAATTCATGTTGTCCTCTTTGAAGACCACACGGCGAATACCGGCATTGAATGCAAACTTGGAATAATCTTTTTGCGTATCAACACCCAGGCCCCCCGCCAAAGCCATGTCAGGTGCGAAGTAATAAGTCGCAGCCAACTGTGGCAGGTTCAATGCGGAATGAGTTTTCACTCCCACACCCAAACGGTTGGTCAACTCTTTCGCCTGACCTTGAACGGTGAATCCTACTGTCATCAAGCACAAGGCCAACGCCATTTTTTTAAGCACTTTTCTCTCCTCTGTTTTGCGATTTTTTAGCCCTTTTATTAAAGGCAAAAGCAGGGGTAGGAGCAAAGGATTTTACTTCTTACAAAGGGTGTCAAAGGAGAGCCCCAAAAAAGCACCCGCCCCTTGCGCCAATATGTCTTTCATGGGAAAGGGATGGCATGAAACTATTGTGCTGCGTACTTATTTCCTTCTTTGCTCTTTCTGAAGCCCGTGCAGTGGTGTACGGCGACCATTGGGTGGCCCTGAGCCCCGAAGAAAAAGGAATGCTGGAAATCGGCCTTGAAGAAGCTCAACTTCCCAGTTTTTGCCCGCGCACCGGCGAATTTGCCGCCAAAGCTCGCTGGGTACGCCCCGCGATTGATGCAGAAGCCGACTTTATTCTGGTGGACAAGAAGCGCCGCCTTATTCACTTGATGCGTCAGGAACAAATCCTTGCGACTTACACGATGGCCCTTGGGGGAAACCCAACAGGCCACAAAAAGAAGGAAGGCGACGAAAAAACCCCGGAAGGTCGCTATATCTTTGAGGTGAAGAACCTAAAAAGTGAGTATCACTTAAGCCTTGGCATCAACTATCCGAATCGCAAAGACAAGGATGATGCCTTTAAAAGCGGCATTAAAGATCCCGGTGATGCCATCATGATCCATGGACTTCCCAACAGTTGGGTGAAGCGCAAGTTCATCCGCCATCCCCGCGATTGGACTAAGGGGTGTATGGCTGTCACCAATGCTGAAATTGAAGAGATCTTTGCCCGTATGCCTCTGGGCGGAATGATTGAAATCTGCCCTTAAATCAGGGAATCAGCTATCGAAGCCAGAAACTCCGAGGAAAAAGAGTCCATTTTCTGGTTCTCCTGTTCCCATAGTTTTTCTTTAAGAAAACGGAAACCCACACCGGTTTCTTTCATCGTGGTTAAAACCGCCTGATCTATTTTTTCGGCGAACAAAAGAATCTGGGCTTCTATCGGAAGCTTGTCTGCTGGAACTTGATTGGGAAACCCCTTCCCATCAAAACGTTCATGAGTGCAAACCATGACCGCCTTCACGGCTTCGCTGACCGGAACGCCTTTTGCCAGACAGCGATTCAGAGAAAGCACTGGATGATATCCAAAGCCCTGTGACAATTCGGAGCTGTCACCCAGCTTCCCGCCATCGCCCAGCAAATACTGCCGACTGAGTTTTTCTTCCACATCAAACAACCCCACATCCGTCAGCAGGCCCGACATCAAGGTGACCAGAGGGTCTCCCTGACCGCTGCGTTTGGCAATAAGGGCTCCATAAGCAGCTATCCACGGAGCACGCCACAGCTGATAGAAGTCACCACTGGCAGCCTCACGGAAAATATCCCAAAGGACCTCTTCACTTTCTAACAACTTCAAAAGCTCTTCGCCGGCGCCCAACAAAGTCTCATAAGCCTTTACAAAATCCTCTTGAGATGAGGATTTGAAGTCAAAAAGTAAGATCTCATTGAGCTGCAAGGACGCCTGATACAATGCCAGGAACTGTGCTCGCGCCCGCATTCGCATGCCTTTTCCAGAAGTGTCATAATAGCTCACAACATACTGGGCGTATTTGTCACTGTCCTTTTTCTGAATATAAATTTCGGTTGCCGCTGAGACCCTTTGATAGCGATCATCAGACAAGACCGAGTTTGAATGAGTCACAGCCACATAACGCTGATTCAAGGGCATACGAATGAAGACTGGAAAGCTCAAGGTCGTCATCGGAAAGAGATCACTGATTTTGATATCAAAGTACTGAGCGCGACAGCGGTGCAGACATAAATACTCAAACTTAAGCGTCTGGAAATATTCGGCCTGTGACAATGGCGTGACTCGACTATTGGCAGTCCCGGCCAAGTTTTCTTTGGATAGCGAAGGCGACATTATCGTTACAACACGCGAGCGCGGAAAAGTATGCAAAACCTGATCAACCCGTATCGCAAAACTCTGCAAGGACTCCGCATCTTCCTGCTCAACCAAAATTAACTGTGCCCGAACCAAATCTCCAGTGGCTCTTTGAGGTAACTCATGAAAAGGAATATGCTGAAACGTCAGGAAATAGCGGGAAACAATCTGCTTCGCCCGATTCAAAATACGTTCATCCCGGGAAAGGATCAGAAGCTCTAGCTTTTGTCTGAACATTGGGTGTGGCATTTTGGTGTCTAACATCGCGTATTCAGAAAGCTTAATGCAGGGATATTCCCCTGCCAACAAAACTTTTACGGGTTGACAATTTCCCCCCTCCAACCAATCCTATCTGGACCATATCGAGAAAGGATCATCATGAAGCACCTTATCGCAGGACTTGCCACCGTTCTTTTGTCCGTACACGCCTCTGCCGCACTTCTGACCCCAGAAGGACACGGGGAAAAAGTTGAAAAGGTCGCACTTTCAACGGCGGCAACATCCCAGATTGAAAATGAACCTGTAAAGCTGACCTCTGTTGGCGCTGGCTTGCGCGCGAAGAAAGTTGTGTTTGTAAACGTCAAGGTTTACGTCGGCCAGCTTTACGTCAGCAATCTTGAAACGTTCAAGAAAACAGATGCAGAAGCCCTGGGATCTTTGAAAGATCAAAAGGCTGTGGCCATTCAACTTCACTTCTTGCGTGATGTGGACGCTGACAATGTTCAAAAATCCTTCAAGGAAGCCCTTAAAGCCAACAACGTAAATCTTGAGGATGCCGCTGTAAAACAGTTCCTGGATTCAGTCTCCAAAGGTGGTGAAGCCAAAGACGGTAAAGCATTGACGATTTTAGGTGCAAAACTGAAAGATGGATCTGAGTCTGTATTCTATGAAACCACTGCCGGCAATGTTTCCGAAATCAAAGGCCCTGCAGGCTTCATCGAAAAAGTATTTGCGATCTGGCTGGGTAAACCATCTGATGATGGCGTCGCCTCTTTGAAAAAATCTATCCTGAAAAAGTAATTTTGACCAAGGCAGGCTTTTAGCCTGCCTTAAAAATCTGTCATTCTGTAACCAACTCCAGCCTCGGTCACGATAAGCTCCGGAGTTCCCTCCTGATGCAACTTCTTACGAAGCCCGCCAACATAGACTCTGAGATAGTGTGTGTGCTCCACCGCATTGGGCCCCCAAACTTCATTCAGAAGCATCCGATGGGTCACAACTTTTCCTTTATTCTTAATCAGAACCTTTAAGATATTGAACTCTGTCACAGTTAACTTGACTCGCACGCCGTGGACCGTGACGGTATGACCCGCCATATCCATCATCACAGGCCCATTGGTGATCTCTGAATTCTCCGGTTCATTTTTATATGAATGCCGAAGTGCCACACGAATTCGCACCAGCAATTCAGGAACACTGAAGGGCTTGGTGATATAGTCATCGCCTCCCCCGTCAAGGGCTGCGACCTTATCACTGTCAGCATCCATCACCGTCAAAACAATAATGGCCACTTTTGACCAGGAACGAATCTCCTGAAGCACTTTCATCCCGGTCATATCCGGCAGCCCCAGATCCAGTAAAATCAAATCCGGCTTTTCCGATGCCGCACTGGCCAACCCCTCAGCTCCGCTTGCCGCCTCGATCACGGTATAGCCATTGGCTTCCAAGCTCACCCGCAAAAGCTTACGAATAGAGGCCTCATCATCCACGATCAAAATTTTCTTCTGGCCTTCTCTCATCGTCACTCCTCAAGTTCAAGCGGAGGTTTTTCGTAAGGGATCTCGACAACAAAATCAGCTCCCGACTGATCTGTTCTGTTGTTTGCGTAAACCCGTCCGCCATGAGCCTCCACCAAAGACTTTACAATGGCAAGACCCAATCCCACGCCTCCAGTACTGCTGCCTGGAACCCGGAAAAAGGCTTCAAAAATCTGCTTCAAATAAGACGCGGGAATTCCCGGCCCCTGATCCAAAACATGCAAGCGGACTTTATTCTCTTCATCTCGATCCAATTGCAAGGTGACCTGAGACCCTGGCGGGGCATAACGAAGGGCATTGCTGACCAGATTGAACAGAACATGCTCAAATATTTTCTCATCGACCTGCACCAGACAGGAACCTGAACTTAGCACAACTATCTTATGATGAGCCGCCAGACGTCCCATCTTCCCGGGCAATGTATTCAGCAGATCCTCAAGATCAATCCAGTCTTTTTTAAGGCGAAGAGCTCCAGAATTCACTCGAGACATGTCCAGCAGGTTTTCAACAACCTGATTCAAGCGCAGTGAGGAATCCATAATATCCAAGGCCAGTTGATCACGTACCGGCTTATTCTCAGAAACCTTTTCATCCAGCGCTGCTGAAGCTGACCCAATAATCGCAGTCAAAGGTGTGCGCAATTCATGAGAAACAGAGTTCAACAAAGCCTGATGAAGACTTTCTGAGGCCTCCAGCACTTTCATCTGTTCTGACTTCTTTTGCAAACGCATCCGGTCCAACGCCATTCCGGCTTGCGCGCAGACATTCTCCAAAAAATTCTGCTGATCCAGATTCAAGACCCATTTTTCTTTCGGATAAAACAGAAGTACGCCCGCAGTTTGGTCCACGGCTTTCAGCGGCAGACTCATACAGCGGGACTCGGACAATGTTTCCGTGCGCCAGCCTGCCGTTTTACCATTTTCAAAAGACCACGATGCCAAGGCGAAATCCTTGTCATCCAACTTGGCTTCATTAAATGGCCTACGACTTAGACCGCCGCTGGTTTCCGTTAAAACTATTTTTACTTTTCCTCTTAAAAGCTTTTCAAGACTCTGCGAGGTCGCAAGACAAATATCAAAAGGACTGAGCGCCAAAGAATACTCGCGAACCAGCTCATACAAAGCCCTGGTTCGACGCTCCCGCCCTTCCAGATCACGATCCCGCGCCCGAATACGGGCGGCCAGAACACCGCTAAGCAAAGCCACCAGGAAATAAGCCAGACACATCATAAAGTCTTCCGGGGCATTGATCGCAAAGGTCATCACCGGAGGAATAAAAAAGTAATTCCAGATTAACGCGCTCAAAACTGCTGAAAAAAGAATCGGCCCTTGCGTCGTCACAAGACCCACAAACATCATCGCAATCAGAAAGACAAAGCCCACGGCCCGATAGCCAATCCACGGAAGCAGCAGACGACTTAGAAACGTGATGGCCATCACAAACCAGAAAGAGTTCCAGTAAGCAGTTCCTGCGGCATCAAACCCAGGCACACGCCAGGATCGCCAACTCCATCGGGAAATCTGCTCTTCCTGCCGGATGATATGAACATCCACAGCGCTGCTTTTCCGAACCAATTGATCCAACAGCGATCCCTGCCCCTGAAAAAGATCCCACCAACGGCGCTGCGGTCTTCCCATTACAATCTGGGTGACATTGCGCTCATGAGATATCTGATGAAGAGCTTCCGCCAAACTGGAGCTGCGGATTGAAAGAACCTCGGCCCCTAACTCGCGGGCCAAAGACAAATGACGAGCCAAAACACTCTGATCATCTGCCGAAAGTTTGTCCCCCGTATCCACATGCACAGCCAGCCAAGGAGCTTCCAAACTATAGGCCATGCGTCTGGTGGCTCGGATAAGTCTTCCGGCAAAAGGACTGTGGCTGACTGCCACTAACAAACGCTCCTGCGTCTGCCACGGGCCGGGAATCTGCTGCACAATCATCTGATCCTGCAGATCCTGATCCACCCTTTCGGCCGTATAGCGCAAAGCCAGTTCACGCAAGGCCATCAGATGCGGTTCCCGGAAAAAATTCTCTTCCGCACAAACCGCCCGATCACCCTGATAGACTTTTCCTTCACGCATCCGCTTCAACAACCCTTGCGCAGTAATGTCTATCAGTTCCATCTGATTGGCCATATCCAGCACCGAATCCGGAATGCGTTCTTGCACTCTGACTCCGGTGATCTGTTGAACAAGATCGGCGCGACTTTCCAAATGCTGCACATTCAGTGTCGAATAAACATTGATTCCCGCATCCAGCAACTCGATCACATCTTGATAGCGTTTCGGATGACGGGAACCCGGTGCATTGGTGTGAGCCAGTTCATCCACCAGCACGATCTGCGGTCGCATCTGCAAAATGGCATCAAGATCCATCTCTTGCAAAACAGTTTCACGATAACGAGTTTGTTTTAAAGGAACAATTTTAAGACCCGAAAGAAGCTCTTCGGTTTCACGGCGCCCGTGGGTTTCAACAACTCCCACAACCAGATCTGCCCCCTGACTGACCTGCTCAACCGCCGCCTTTAACATGGCATAGGTCTTCCCAACCCCGGGACTCATCCCAAAGAAAACGCGAAAGTGACCGCGCTCTTTCTTTTCTTCTTCCTTCTTGATGCGCTCAAGAATTCTGTCGGGGTTCGGGCGATTATCATCACTCATAGTCGTTTATCCAAGGCGAGATTCAACTTCAATACATTGACTCTTGCCTCGCCGAGGATACCTCCTTGACGATTCTCAATATACTCCTGAATCAAGCGCTCAACCAGCGCTGTCTGAGCTGGCGATAACTGTCGAGCCCCAACAATGCGTCGCATCTGAAGGCGGGCCGTTTCTGGAGAGATATGCGGGTCCAAACCGCTGCCTGAAGTAAACAGCATTTCGGCCTCTGCCCCCTGCTCGCGGCGCTCCGCTACGGCCTTTTGCAAACCTTCACTGATGGGCCCCGCATTTGAAGCCCCTGAAGGCACGGTCGCATAGTCCGCCGCTGATGGTCTTGGCCAGAAGTATTTATCACTTACAAACTTTTGCGCAATCAGCTCAGAACCGACGGCCTTGCCATCCACATAAAGAATTGAACCGCGGGCTTGATAAGGAAAAAGCCCTTCCCCAATGGCTGTCACCGCCAAGGGGTAGATGACCCCGGTGAGTACACTCAGCACAATAAAAATTCTTAAAGAAACAACGATGTCTTTCATAACTAGACCATCCCAAGGTTTACGATAACCATATCAATCAGCTTGATCCCGACAAACGGAACCAGAATTCCGCCTACGCCATAAATCAAAATATTCGTGCGCAAAATCAGATTTGCCCCCAATGCCCGGTAAGGAACCCCTTTCAACGCCAACGGAATCAGCGCCACAATGATCAATGCATTAAAGATCACCGCACTCAGAACGGCACTTTGCGGAGAAGAAAGCTGCATGACATTCAACGCCTGCAAAGGTCCTTTGACAGAGCCAACCGCATAAAGCCCCCCAAACATAGCCGGAATGATGGCAAAGTATTTTGCGATATCGTTAGAGATACTGAAGGTTGTCAGCGCCCCTCGAGTCATCAAAAGTTGCTTACCCGCCTCGACAATTTCAATCAGTTTTGTCGGATTTGAATCCAGATCCACCATATTCCCGGCTTCGCGTGCGGCCTGAGTTCCGGTATTCATGGCAACCCCGACATCCGCCTGCGCCAGGGCTGGCGCATCGTTGGTTCCATCCCCCGTCATGGCCACCAAGCGCCCCTGACTTTGCTCCTGACGAATACGCATCAACTTCATTTCCGGAGTCGCCTGAGCCATATAATCATCCACGCCAGCTTCCGCAGCAATTGCGGCGGCAGTCAACTCATTGTCTCCGGTGACCATCACCGTGCGAATACCCATTTTTCGAAGCTCGGCGAATCGTTCTTTGATACCACCTTTAACCACGTCTTTCAGATAAATCACACCAAGAACTTTTTCATCCTCACAAACGACCAAGGGTGTTCCACCTTTTTTGGCGATGGAATCCACAGCGGATTGAACCTCTGAAGGAAACTTCCCGCCCTTGCTTTCAATATATTTTCGAATGGAATCCGCCGCCCCTTTTCTTAGCTCTCTCTTGGGGTTTCCCTCAATATCAACACCACTCATTCGCGTGTGCGCAGAAAAAGGAACAAAGTGTGCTTGCTGCGGGTGAAAACTTTGTGCGCGCAAAGCATACAACTCCTTGGCCAGCACCACGATGGATCGCCCTTCCGGAGTTTCATCGCTCATCGAGGCCAACTGAGACACCTCGGCCAAATGATTCACAGAGATGCCCGGAGCCGCCACGAATTCCGTGGCCATGCGATTACCCAAAGTGATTGTGCCGGTTTTATCCAGCATCAAAACATCAATATCACCGGCAGCTTCCACAGCCCGGCCGCTTTTCGCGATGACATTCTTGCGAATCAGGCGATCCATCCCACTGATTCCAATTGCACTCAGCAACCCGCCAATGGTGGTCGGGATCAGACACACGATCAAAGCACTCAAAACCGGAATACTGACGACATTTGAAAGATCCTGCCCCGCACTTTTTGCCGAGAAGTCCGCAAACACTTTCAACGTCACCACAGACAAGATCAAAATCACCGTCAATGAGATCAACAAAATACCCAGAGCAATTTCGTTAGGTGTTTTCTGGCGCTTCGCCCCCTCGACCAGATTGATCATGCGATCCAGGAAGCTGTTGCCGGAGGTGGCCGTGATTTTCACCAGGATACGATCACTGATAACACGAGTGCCTCCGGTGACAGCACTGCGGTCCCCACCAGCTTCTCGCACCACCGGAGCCGACTCACCTGTAATCGCCGATTCGTCCACGATGGCAATGCCTTCGATGATTTCACCATCTCCGGGAATGATGTCACCTGTTTCACAAAGGACAACATCTCCTTTATTCAAACTCTGCGAAGGCACTGTCTGTTCCTTGCCATTCTCAAGTCTTCTGGCCACCGTCTGCGCTCGGGTCTTCTTCATGGCTTCGGCCTGCGCTTTCCCCCGCCCTTCCGCCAAAGCCTCAGAAAAGTTCGCAAACAAGACTGTGAACCACAACCACAAGGCCAACTGCAATTCAAAACCAAAACTCTGCCCCTGAACGACATGAAGGACACAGATGACAGTCACCAACAAAGCTCCCAACCAGGTCACCAACATCACCGGTTTTTTGGCTTGAACCCGCGGGTCCATCTTTACAAAGCTGCTTTTCAAAGCTTCTTTTACAGTACTCATATCAACTCCCTAGTGTCCTCTCATCATCAACAAATGTTCCAGAACGGGTCCCAACGAAAGCACTGGGAAAAAGGTCAAAGCACCCACCACCAAAATTACCATCGCTAAAACAAAAGCAAACAGCACTGTGTCTGTCCTGAAGGTTCCTAACGACAACGGGGCCACATTCTTCTGCACCAAACTGCCCGCGACAGCCAACACCGGGAAGATGATAGCAAAGCGTCCGATCAACATCGCCAACGCAAGCATGACATTATAAAAAGGGGCATTGACCGACAAACTGGCAAAGGCACTTCCGTTATTTCCGGCCGCCGAAGTGAAGGCATAAAGAGCTTCACTCAAACCATGAGGCCCTTGATGTGCCATACCCGCAACACCTGCCGGAACAATCAACGCACAAGCACTGAATGTTAAAATCGTTGCACAAGGAGCCAGAACTCCAACAACAACCCAGATCATCTCCCGGGCCTCAATTTTCTTACCCAGATACTCCGGAGTTCGCCCCACCATCAGACCGGAAATAAACACGCTCAACAAAGCAAACAAAAGCATGCCGTACATCCCAGCTCCGACGCCACCAAAGATCACTTCTCCGAGCATCATATTCACCATCGCCACGCCACCGGACAAAGGTGACAACGAACCATGCATGGAATTCACAGAACCGTTAGACGCGGACGTCGTCAAAACAGACCAAAGAACACTGTTAGTCACACCAAAGCGCGTCTCTTTTCCTTCCATCAAGGCGGCCTGCCCAATGACGGGGTTGGAACCATATTCAGACGACAAAGACACACTGAGCATCAAAATCAGAATGGACATCATCGTCGCAAAAAGCACCCACCCCTGTTTCTTTGCATTCACCATCACTCCAAATGCATAGGTGCATCCGGAGGCCAAAAGTATCAGAGAAATCATCTGCAAAAAATTGCTGAACGGCGTGGGGTTTTCATACGGATGGGCGCTATTCACACCAAAGAACCCGCCACCGTTTGAGCCCAGTTGTTTGATTGCAATTTGCGAGGCCGCTGGCCCTTGAGGCAGTGCCTGCTCTGCCCCCTCGAGCGTGACAACTTTCTGGTATTCAGAAAAATTCTGAACAACCCCTTGCCCCACCAGACAGATCGCCAGAATCAAGGCTGCGGGAAGCAGCACATAGACTGTCGAACGAGTCAAATCGACCCAGAAATTACCCAAGGTGCTCATCTGCTTTCGGGCCATTCCCCGAGTGAAAGCCAGAAAGACCGCGAACCCTGTGGCGGCACTGACAAAGTTCTGTACTCCCAACCCCAACATCTGAGTCAGATAGCTCATCGTGCTCTCGCCAGAATAAGACTGCCAATTGGTATTGGTTACAAAACTCACTGCTGTATTAAATGCCAGATGCCAAGTCAGATTTCCCAGCCCTTCAGGATTCAAAGGAAGCAGCGCCTGAAACATCTGCAAAGCCATCAGAAATCCCAGACCTAGAACATTAAAGCAAAGCAGGGACCAGGCGTATCGCCGCCAAGTCATTTCCTCATTCTCAAGAACCCCTGAAAGCTTGTAAATGAAGCCCTCCAAGGGACGTAAAAGAGGTGTGACCCAGGTTCGTTCTCCTTGAAAAACCCGCGCCATATAGCCACCCAAGACAGGCGTGGCGACAGTCACCACACCCAAAGCCAAAACAATTTGAAGTAAATCCGCAAAGCCGAAGCCCATAGTTCTTTTCCTTTATTGTTCCAATGTAAGGCTTAGGGCATCAAGACCGCATAAAAAGGGAGCCAACGAGCGTAAAGAAAAAGTAAAAATATGTTTAAAAAAATGAAAATGTATTTTGAAATAGAGGATCTAAACAGATGCCCTTGTTTTTAAGGGATGTGAAGATAAGAAGAACTGGAGCTGAAGATGAAAGTGTTCCTTTTTGCAGCCTCCCTGCGCCAGGGTTCCTACAATAAAAAACTCATCCGCATTGCAGCAGAACATATTCGCAGCCTGCCATTCTGCGAAGTGGACTTGTGCGAGTTTAACGATTTCCCAATGCCGATGTATGATGGAGACCTCGAGACATCCAAAGGCATCCCCGAGGGCGTGCAAAAGCTAGCGCAGAAAATCCAAACTGCTGACGCCATCATTATTTCCAGCCCCGAGTACAACGGCAGTATTCCCGGCACACTTAAAAACGCGCTGGATTGGGTTTCCCGCATAAAGCCACTTCCCATCGCCAAGAAGCAGATTCTATTGATTGGCGCCTCGCCAGGAGCTTTAGGTGGCATTCGTGGTAATATCCACGCAAGAACACCATTCCACATCCTGGGAACTTTTTTATATCCGGACTATTTCGGTCTGGCGAAGGCAGATTCCGCCTATGACGACAAAGACCAGCTCATCGATCCAAAACAAGATGAGCGCCTGAAGACTTTGCTGATGGATTTCATTCACTACGCATCTCGCAAGGAAACCCCTTTTGAAGCTTTAAGTGAATTCGTAGAAGAAAATCTGCAAAAATCAAAATAGAAAAATAAAAAGGAGAGGCTCATTCCTCTCCTTTAAACAACAGACAGCATTAATTTAAGGTTACTATAAAATCTCAGCCCGCATTGCGAGGAGGCTCGACATGAACCGTCGGCACCACCGCAGCGGGAATGACTTTCATGCTTGGAGCTTCCGCCTTCGCGACCTGCTCTTCCGCTTTTTTACCATCACCAATATTCAACATGACCACACCGAGAATAATTAACGATGTCGCCAATACTTTATGCAATGGCAAAGGCTCATTGAAGATAATAAGCCCCAGGAACGCCATAAGAGCGGTTCCCACGCCTGCCCAGATGGCATAGACGTTACTGACTGGAAGATATTTTAAGGCTACAGTGAGGCTTATAAAGCAGATTCCATGACATGCTACGGTCAGCACGGATGGGAGCACCTTTGTAAACCCCTCTGAGTACTTCATTGTGATCGTTCCAAAAACCTCAAAGATAATTGCTGCTGCAAGATACACGTATGCCATAAGACACCCTGTCGCATCTCGACCCTTTCTTTTGTCTATTCAATTTTGTTTTCCCGTGCTCGGGTGAATCCCCGAGAGATCTTTTTTTGAACCAGTCGAAAAAAAGACTTAAAAAGCGAACAGGAAAAGCTTCCTGTATTTGATATAACTAGAATACCACAGCTCTTTCAAAAAAGCTCTCATGACTCGACCTCAGTGAGAATTACCAGTCTAATCAAGCACTTAATCATGAGACACAGCGAATATTTTTAGTCCTAATTTTGTTTGATTAAATAATAAAAAGTTTATCGAAGATCTCTTTTTGATACAAAAAAAGGTCTCTAAGAGAAGAAGAAATGTCTCCGATTGATTTGAAAATGGAAGAAAAGATCTGAGCCTCTGCCCGCCCAAACACTGTCGACAGACAAAAAGACTCACCGATCACAGAGATTTTGAATCTGATTGAGTCGATTCTGCCAAGGAATTTCAGACAGGAGCCTACAGACAAACTTCGGGCATATTGAACTGCCACCAAGGCCAAGCGACATCTTTAAAGAGGCGTTAGCATAAAACAAAAGATCGCGTTACTGCGCGGTCTTTTTCTATCTACCAGCAAATTTCGGGCAAAAAAAAACCCGACTTACTTTCGTAAATCGGGTTCGAGTAAAAAAGAGCTGGCGTCGTGCTACTCTCCCACATTGTCACCAATGCAATACCATCGCCGCAAGAGGACTTAACTTCTGAGTTCGGAATGGGATCAGGTGTGGCCCCTCTGCTATAAACACCAGCAAAGCGTTTATTAAGTCAAAGTGGTTAGCTTCTTACACTAACCTTCGTTCTTTGTGCAACTTACTTCCAATACAAATGGAGAAGTTACTATTCTTATTCAGACAACTGAATGATTGATTTAATTGATTTTTAGCGATTAACGGTTAGTCCCATCAATCACTCTCTTACTTATTCAGAGAGCTAGTCTCTCGTTCCTTAAAAGAAGTCTCTGAGACGAAATCTTCGTCAAGCCGAAGCCTGAGAAGAAAAATTTAATAAAGCCTCACGACCTATTAGTACGGATCAGCTGAATGTGTTACCACACTTACACCTTCCGCCTATCAACCTCGTAGTCTCCGAGGAGTCTTTAGGGGGCCGAAGCCCCAGTGAGATCTAATCTCGCAGTTTGCTTCCCGCTTAGATGCTTTCAGCGGTTATCAATTCCGAACATAGCTACTCTGCATTGCCGCTGGCGCGACAACAGAAACACCAGAGGTTCGTCCATCCCGGTCCTCTCGTACTAAGGACAGGTCTACTCAAATCTCATACGCCCACAGAAGATAAGGACCAAACTGTCTCACGACGTTCTGAACCCAGCTCGCGTACCACTTTAATTAGCGAACAGCTAAACCCTTGGGACCTGCTCCAGCCCCAGGATGTGATGAGCCGACATCGAGGTGCCAAACTCCATCGTCGATATGGACTCTTGGATGGAATAAGCCTGTTATCCCCGGAGTACCTTTTATCCGTTGAGCGATGGCCCTTCCACGCGGGACCACCGGATCACTTTGGCCTGCTTTCGCACCTGCTCGACTTGTAGGTCTCGCAGTCAAGCCCCCTTATGCCAATGCACTCGACGCCTGGTTTCCAATCAGGCTGAGGGGACCATCGCGCGCCTCCGTTACTTTTTGGGAGGCGACCGCCCCAGTCAAACTGCCCACCAGACAGTGTCCCTCTCCTCGTAAAGAGGAGCAGGTTAGATTTCAAAGTTGCCAAGGGTGGTATTTCAAGGTTGACTCCACAAGAGCTAGCGCCCCTGCTTCAAAGTCTCCCACCTATCCTACACATGCCAACTCTAAAATCACTGCCAAGCTACAGTAAAGGTTCACGGGGTCTTTCCGTCTTTCTGCGGGTACTCGGCATTTTCACCGAGAATTCAATTTCGCGAGGCATTTGGTCGAGACACCGGAGAAGTCGTTACGCCATTCGTGCAGGTCGGAACTTACCCGACAAGGAATTTCGCTACCTTAGGACCGTTATAGTTACGGCCGCCGTTTACTGGGGCTTCGATTCTCTGCTTCGCTTACGCTAACAAATCCTCTTAACCTTCCAGCACCGGGCAGGCGTCAGTATGTATACTTCGTCTTGTGACTTTGCACATACCTGTGTTTTTGATAAACAGTCGCTACTCCCATTTCTCTGCGACCTGAAAAAGCTTGGGGAGCAAGTCCTTACACTCTCTCAGGCACACCTTTTCCCGAAGTTACGGTGTTAAGTTGCCGAGTTCCTTGACCAAAATTCACCCCATCGCCTTAGGATATTCACCCCACTCACCTGAGTCGGTTTACGGTACGAGCTAACAAATCTAAACTTACGAAACTTTTCTTGGATGCATGGCTTTTCACACTTCCGGGACAAGTCCCTCGCATTCACACCTCAGAGTTACGACCAGCGGATTTGCCTACTGATCCTCCTACATGCTTACACCTCAATCCAATAAGAGGCTGTGATATCCTACACCGTCATTCCTTAAGCGCGATTTATTAGGTAACGGAATATTAACCGTTTTGCCATCGACTACGCCACTTGGCCTCATCTTAGGTCTCGACTAACCCTGGGAGGATTATCCTTGCCCAGGAATCCTTGAGTTTTCGGCGCCCGGGTTTTTCACCCGAGTTCAACGCTACTTATGTCAGCATGATCACTTCTAGTTCGTCCAGCTGTCCTACCGGTCAACCTTCATCCTACACTAGAACGCTCCCCTACCACTAAAATATAAAATATCTTAATCCAAAGCTTCGGTAACACGCTTAGCCCCGTTGTATCTTCCGCGCAGAGTCACTAGACTAGTGAGCTATTACGCTTTCTTTAAAGGATTGCTGCTTCTAAGCCAACCTCCTAGTTGTCAAAGTAACTCCACAACGTTCTCCACTGAGCGTGCATTTAGGGACCTTAGCTGTTGGTCTGGGCTCTTTCCCTCTCGACTCATGACCTTATCACCCTGAGTCTGCCTGCCAAGGAACATATCTATGGCATTCGGAGTTTATTTGGGTTTGGTAATCCGGTAAAGACCCCTAGCCCATTCAGTGCTCTACCTCCATGATATTTTTTACCTGACGCTATACCTAAATATATTTCGGGGAGAACCAGCTATCACCCAGTTTGATTGGCCTTTCACCCCTAATCACAGATCATCAAAAGAGTTTTCAACCTCAACTTGTTCGGTCCTCCACGAGGTGTTACCCTCGCTTCAACCTGTCCATGATTAGATCACCGGGTTTCGGGTCTATGCCTGCATACTAAATCGCCCTATTCAGACTCGCTTTCGCTACGGCTCCACCTGCAACGGCTTAACCTCGCATGCAAACATAACTCGCTGACTCATTATGCAAAAGGTACGCTATCGCCCATATAAAGGGCTCTAACTGCTTGTAGACTTACGGTTTCAGGTTCTATTTCACTCCCCTCTCGGGGTTCTTTTCACCTTTCCCTCACGGTACTTGTTCACTATCGGTCACTAAGGAATATTTAGCCTTATGAGGTGGTCCTCACAGATTCCCACAAGATTTCACGTGTCTTGTGGTACTCGGGATGCCGCTAGGGCCTTCGAAGTTTTCGAGTACGGGGCTATCACCCTGTTTCGCCAGACTTTCCAGACTGTTACTCTAACTTCTCCGGTCCCACATCGCGGTCCCACGACCCCTCCTTCAAATAAATGAAAAAGGTTTAGGCTGTTACCCGTTCGCTCGCCACTACTGGGGTAATCTCGGAATTGATTTCTCTTCCTGAGGGTACTGAGATGTTTCACTTCCCCTCGTTCGCTTCAGACACCTATGTATTCAGTGAATGATACCATAAAATGGTGGGTTTCCCCATTCGGAAATCTCCGGATCAAAGTGTGTGTGCCACTCCCCGAAGCTTATCGCAGCTTACCACGTCCTTCATCGCTTCTTAGTGCCAAGGCATCCACCGTAAGCCCTTTGTAGCTTAAAAAAAATGGAACTAACCTCGCTAAAAATCAACTAAATCAATCTATTCAATTGTCAAAGAACGAAAAATGTTCATGTAAAACTCTAACTTCACCGCATTCAACTTAGTAGAACTTGGTGGGCCAGGGAAGACTCGAACTTCCGACCCCACGCTTATCAAGCGTGTGCTCTAACCAACTGAGCTACAGGCCCGTTAGGCTTCACTCTTTCAAAACTAAACAGCTAGATAAGATTTTTGGGACTCACTTACTCGGGAAGAGTAAGTTGACCTAAGATTGGGCCATTTTAACTTATCAAGAACAAGTCTTGATGAAGATTGACCGGATAATCCTTAGAAAGGAGGTGATCCAGCCGCAGGTTCCCCTACGGCTACCTTGTTACGACTTCACCCCAATCATCGACCATACCTTGGGCGCCTGCCTCCTTGCGGTTAGCGCAGCGACTTCTGGTACAGCCAACTTTCATGGTGTGACGGGCGGTGTGTACAAGGCCCGGGAACGTATTCACCGCGGCATTCTGATCCGCGATTACTAGCGATTCCAACTTCATGATCTCGAGTTGCAGAGATCAATCTGAACTTAGATAGCTTTTAAGCGATTTGCTCTACCTTGCGGCTTAGCTTCGCTCTGTGACTACCATTGTAGCACGTGTGTAGCCCTAGGCATAAGGGCCATGAGGACTTGACGTCATCCCCACCTTCCTCCGGTTTAACACCGGCAGTCCATCTAGAGTGCCCAACTGAATGCTGGCAACTAAATGCAGGGGTTGCGCTCGTTGCGGGACTTAACCCAACATCTCACGACACGAGCTGACGACAGCCATGCAGCACCTGTGTACCGACCCTTGCGGGCGACGACGTTTCCGCCAGTCTTCCAGTACATGTCAAGCCTAGGTAAGGTTCTTCGCGTTGCATCGAATTAAACCACATGCTCCACCGCTTGTGCGGGCCCCCGTCAATTTCTTTGAGTTTTAATCTTGCGACCGTACTCCCCAGGCGGGATACTTAACGCGTTAGCTTCGTCACTGAAGGGGTCAATACCTCCAACAACAAGTATCCATCGTTTACGGCGTGGACTACCAGGGTATCTAATCCTGTTTGATCCCCACGCTTTCGGGTCTGAGTGTCAGTGTCTAGCCAGTTACCCGCCTTCGCCACCGGTATTCCTGTTGATATCTACGTATTTCACCACTACACCAACAATTCTAGTAACCTCTCCGACACTCAAGCTTCGCAGTATCAAATGCACTTCCAGGGTTGAGCCCTGGGCTTTCACATCTGACTTACAAAGCCACCTACATCCGCTTTACGCCCAATAATTCCGAACAACGCTAGGATCCCTCGTCTTACCGCGGCTGCTGGCACGAAGTTAGCCGATCCTTTCTTACAGGGTACATTCATTGTGTTATTCCCCTGCGACAGAGCTTTACGACCCGAAGGCCTTCATCACTCACGCGGCGTCGCTGCATCAGAGTTTCCTCCATTGTGCAATATTCCCTACTGCTGCCTCCCGTAGGAGTCTGGACCGTGTCTCAGTTCCAGTGTGACTGATCATCCTCTCAGACCAGTTAAAGATCGTCGCCTTGGTGAGCCATTACCTCACCAACTAGCTAATCTTACGCGGACTCATCTTGAAGCGAAAAACCTTTGACCCCTTGAACCTCAGTTCTTGTGGTCTTATGCGGTATTAGCTAATCTTTCGACTAGTTATCCCCCACTCTAAGGCAGATTATCCACGCGTTACTCACCCGTGCGCCACTAGTATTCACCCGAAAGCTATCCCCGTTCGACTTGCATGTATTAGGCACGCCGCCAGCGTTTGTTCTGAGCCAGAATCAAACTCTCCAGTTTAAATTCTGTTAGAAGCAAACACCAACTTTTACGCTGTTGTTTGTTCGAATATTTTTTGAAATTGTGAATACCAATTACTCGGTATTCAAAGAGCCCAAAAATCTATTTTATCTAGCTATTCAGTTTTCAAAGAGCGAAATTCTTACTCGCCGTTAATGTTTCTTGGCGGCGAGGTGAGTGTTTTATCGAAGACCGAAGTCCTTGTCAACACCCTTTCAAACATTTTTTCGAAAATTTTCAAAAAGAACTTTTTCGAAAAAATATTTAAACTCAAAACCACTAAAACGAGCGCATCACTTAATTGAATACAAATCAATTAATCGAGCGGCTGTATTTGTTTGCTTTCAAACAGAAGCGGCGATGAGGTCTCGATTTATAGGCCCATTCGGACCATCTTGCAAGAATTATTTGTGCAAATAATAACGGCAAAACGCACTATTTTTGCCCACTTACCGTGCAAAACAGCGTTTTTGCTCAAAAAAGCAGCGAAATCACCCACCCCAAAAGTATATTTCATATTTAGATTTTAAAGAGCCTTCCTCATTTCTATATAAAAACCACCCGTTCGAAGCCCTTTTTCGTGCTTTTACCAGCATCTTCTCCATTTTCCCCACCCTTTCCCCGCCTGCCGAAAACTCAAGGGATCTATGACTACCCCTCCCTCCCGTCCCTTCTCACTGAAGAATCAGGCCATTGCTCAGGCAGCAGCAACCATAAGTTTGAATTCTGCTTCAAGGGAAGAAATTGTGCACATCGTGAGTTATCAAAGCACGATCAAGTTCGTGCAAGACGATTGATGCCCTTTCAAATAATATGCTTGTCAGAATACAACTCAGAATAAACTTCCCCTCATGGAAACTATTCAAAGAAGGTCAAAGTTTAGCTCCAAGAAAACAGACTGAAAATAGTCTAACCTGCCAGATCCTCTGAGGGCCGCAGCGGTGTTGCATCTGAAGTCGTTCGGCAACAAGAACTACAGCTCTTTTTCGTTTTGTCTTTATGCCCGCTCCAATTTTGGTTATCCCCACGTCAAAACCTTTTGGAGGAAATATGCGTATTCTATTGTCTCTTGCTCTTATTATGACTGCGGCTATCAGCCAGGCCCAAACCGTTAAACTGGATGCTCCTGAGCTTTTGAAATATCGTTGTGAAAAACAGGCAAATCGTTCTGAGCTTTTGGTTCCGACCGTACAACTGGTCATTAAAAAAGCCATCACGACTCAAGTTATCTTGCTCCTGGTGGAAGCGGACTGCATCAATGGAAAGATCGTTCCTGCGGCATCTAACACATTCTATAAGCCAAGCCTGAGGGACCTAAATGGTGAAAACGCCATCACCGCACAACCTAGAATGGTGCGCATTGATTCCTCCACTTACCAAGCGACTTTGGAATTTTACAACGATCAGCTTTATTTCAGAGAGCGCCAGTTCCTTTTGAATGTTCCGGTGGATGGCGGTTCTTACACCGTGATTGTGATCATGACGGAAGATGGAAAAGCGCAAGTTTATCCGCACTAAGTCTTTTCACCTAAAGATCACTCGGCCTACGGGTGATCTTTAGAATAACGGAAAGGCCCGGCGAATCAGATGGCCTTTTTCATCCAGCTCAACAGCTCCTTGAACGGCCTGTCTTTCTTCGCCGTAGTGCCAGACATCCAGCAAAGTTCCCTCTCGCAGACTGCCGTCGGGCCAGAATGAAATACCGCCAGAGGTATTGGCCACCCGCACGCTTTGCCCCTGCAAATTGATTTGCATAGAGCCTTTGACAGGCATGGACTCAACAGTTCCATCTTCATAGAATGAAATCCGCGAAAGTACCGCCGACGAGCCTTCACCCTGCAAGGTGACTTCCTGGCCGAATACACTCACAGAAACAGGCTCTAAAGAATCAATAGAGAAATGAGCGAGGCTTCCGTTTTCATAAAAACCGATCCAACGGTTTTTCAGACTGACAGATTGCCAGAATCCTCCCACCCCCAGAGCGCCTCTTAAAGTGCCGTTATCGTGATAAGTGGCCTGCCTTAAATTCACGGCCCAACCGTAGTAGTCCGTCACGCCAAAGCCTACTTGCTTTACCAGTTTCAGAAGCTGCAGGCTGTTGTAGGTCGAAATTTCCGATGAGCTTAGGATCTGATTGAAATAGCGCACCCGCGGAGAAGAAGACTGCCCATTTTCGATTCCCTCGCGATAAATCAACTCGTGCAAAACCAAACCCGCCTTGTCCTGCTCAGAGAGCCGATTCCACAAACGCAGATCCACCAGATAGCGCTTATCCCCCGGCATAATCAAATCTTCCGGGCGCTGAATGGCGATCTGGCGGATTTCACATTCTACCGGAATAATCACGGCGCCGGAATCGCGGATCGGTAAAAACTTTCCTTGAGAGAACCACTGTGTTTCTTCAGCAAAAGTCGCAAACCATTGCTTATATCGAGTTGCGCGCGTGGGGTTGACGCTCTTAAGACGATCCAGCGCAAAAAGCACCCTTTCCCGATAAGTGGCTCCCGGTCCCAAGTTGACAGAAATCTGTCGCTGCTGCTCGCCTTCGTAATAGTCCAAAAGCTGAACCTTTTCTGAGGAGGCACATTCCAGAACATTTCCACCATTACCGACCCAATCACCACCGGCAAAAGTCAGAGAAGAAAAAAGAATAAGGCTTAAGATAGACAACATGCCAGACTCCTATTCGTGCTTGTTTAAGATGGGGAAGCACTGCAAAGCCACGCGATAAAGATCCCCACCCTGAGATTGCTCATCAAGCTCAAAGACTTCATCACGGAATTTCAGAACTAATTTTTTTAACTTCTTAAAACGCTTTTCATCCAAAGCCACCGTCACAAAGGAATAATCCCGCTCTTCAACAGGAATCAACGGCAGTCTTTCTTTGGCCATATCCAATGTATTCAAATGCGCCTTTTGCAAAGACTTGGAGGAAATATCATGCGAAGAGTACAGACTTTGATGCTGGCGTTTCCAGACACCTTCTTTCGGACGCTCGATTACATCCAGTTCTTCCAGATTTTGGAGACAAACTTCCACGCGTGCCTTCGCGATCCCGGTCTTCTGCGCAATCCAAGTGGCGGAGCTTTCAAAATCGGGCAAGCGGAAAACGGCCAAAATGACAAAGTACTCCCACTCGTCAAAAAGAATCGCGTATTTGCTTGCATCCAGTTTATAGGCCGAGGTCGCAGGTGGCTTATTAACGCCCAGACTTAAAAGAAACTCTTCCTGTTCATCGGGAGCCAGTTCCAGCTTCAACATCACGCTGGCAGCATCCTGCAAAGGAACCATGCGCTTGCCCTTCATAATGGCCGAAAGCGTCCCCGGATTCATTGATAAAAACTTGGCAAAGGACCTAAGGGAATACCGTCTATTCTTGGCTCTTTTGACCTCGAACAGCTCATGGAGCTTTTTGGCAAAATACGGAAGTTCCTGAATTTCTGTCATAAATAGAAGCGAAGGATTATAGACCCACCGAGGCATGATCAAGCAAATTATGTTTTTATTCGGCCTTGAGTGTTGCGCCTTAGATATTTTGCAACATCACGCCTCTGAATATTGCAGGGCTATAATTTAATTCGCATAACAAAGAAGTTCTCGGGATTTTTTTGATGGACTATCCCCGCCTCTCCCGAGAACATAATACCCCTAGGAGAAAGCAAGATGGCATTTTTCAAAAAAATTCTAATTCTATTTTCTACTTTAGCAACTGTGGGTTGCGTCACGACCTCTCCCAATGAAGAGTCCACCTTTGGCTTTCTGGGGAACAACAAGGAAATTTCATTGGGTGCTCAAACTGTTCTGGGGCACGCCATCGGTATAGCCAATCTTCAAAGTGTCCAAACTTCTTTAGGACCCGCTTATGTTTTTCAAGAGGGTCAAGCTGGCAATCTTGTCCGGGGGGTCTGCTATCGAGGGGCCGACAAAACTCTTCTGGCGTTTGAATCCGGCGAGGCTGGCGGTCCCGAAGGAATCGTCACCGCCATCCGCTTGATCCGGGCTGGAACTCCGTACAAATACAGCCGTCACTGCTCCCCTTCCAAAGAGGTTCTGCGCTCAACGGCTTTTGCGGATAAAACCAGCTTGATGATGAGTCGTGATCGTCTGGAGAAGAAACTGGGGTCTCCGGACAAGTCGGCCAAGGATCTTCTTTCCTACAAGTACGTCAGCACTCGCAAATACGGAACTCAGAAAGAAGACACGGTTTCATTTGTAAATATCAAGCTGACCAAGCAAGTGCCCCGGGAAATCAGCGTTTCCCGAGCCATCGAAATTTACTAGAACAATTTGGATTCAATAGAAAGATACAGGAAGACACCGCGCTCGTGCTCCACCGCCGAAGGGCCTAGCCCCAATAGCGCGCCGATGCCCGGCACCACTTCTGTATCTTCTGTTACTTGGAAAGCAGAACGAATACCAGGGACGATATAGTAAGTTGTCTCGGAACCCTTTTGATCCTGACCGGTCACAACTTCGTTGTTATTCACAACAAACTCGCAAAGCAAATTGGTTTTGGGAGTCACATTGTAAACCACGCTCGTGCCGAAGTTATAACCAAAGATCGAAGCGGTCTGCCCCAGATCGTTCTTGGCATCCGGAGTGAAAGTAAATCCCGCATTCCAGTGATTTGTCCAACGGTCATTGATGTTAATAGAGACGGACTGGTTGAATTGGACACCGACCACGCCGTTACCAAAGCCTTTTTTATAGTCCCCTGTCGGCGCGATCAAAGACAGTCTGGGAGCTATGGCAATTAAATCCGTGTTCAAAAGTTGATAGCGATAGTTCAACAGCACATCACCAATCTGAGTTTGATCATCTCCGGCAGCATCATGAGTTTTCATCACCGGAATCACATATGAAAACTGATGCGTTTGACCGCCCATCGGGATTTCGTTGGTGAATGAATAGCCCCACTCATGCACGGGGTCCATGTACTGATACGCCTGAATAAACTGCACAACTCCCGGATCTTGATTGTAGGCTTCTTCAATCAGGAAGGAGTTATCTTTCACGGCTTCCTCTGCAAAACTGGAAGCTCCAATCAACAACAAACCGGCTGCAAGCATGACTGACTTCATTCAATTTACCTCTTTCACAAGAAAACTCTGACAGGCAATCAGCTTGGGTTCAACTGAATTTTACCAAACCTGTTTTCGCGCGCGCTCGGAAAGGAAGTCGATGAACAGCCGCACCTGTGGAGCAATTACTTTACGGTTCGTGAATACAATATGAAGTCCCAGCTCCGGCAGGCTCCAGTCCGGCAACACCTGAATCAGCGCCTTCTTCTTTAGTTCTTCCTGCACCAGATGACGAGGCAGCATGGTGATCCCCAGCCCTTCCTTTGCGGCCTCTAAAAGAACCAAAGTTTCATTTGAGCTAAAAGGACTGTTGAATGTCAGCTCTTCCTGACGATCGTCTTTACGCATGATCAGGCGGGTGCTTTTAAAGTGATCATGAGCCACTAAGATGTGCTTACGCAGTTCTTCAATTTTTTTTGGAGTTCCGTTTTTCTTGAGATACTCTGGAGCCGCCACCAGACAGGAATGACAGATTCCCAGTTGTTTGGAAACAATGCCCGGATCCAGATTGTTGGTGATGCGAATTGCAAAATCCACTTTGGATTCAATCAGGTTCACCTGGCGATCTGTCACCACCAGATCAATAGACACCTGCGGATACTTTTCCAGAAACGGCGCAAAGAGTTCTTTGTATTGAGCTGTGGCGAACGACACGCTGGACGCAACCCGAATGGCACCGCTGGGTTTACTGGCGGTCGATCGAGAACGGACCTCGATATCGAAGGCAATGTCCTGGATCTGCTGGCACTTCGCAAGATAGGCTTCTCCACTGGGAGTCAGGGCCACATTGCGGGTGGATCTTTGCAAAAGTCCGATGCCGACCCAATCCTCCAGCACACTGATATAGCGGCTGACCATCGGGCGCGACATATTGAGATTGTCCGCAGCCTTGGTGAAGCTTCCAGTCTTGGCGACCTCTATAAACACATTTATTGCCGTTAATCTGTCCATTGTTTCATTATATGAAACATTCTATTGCTATTAAAGCTATTTATCGGATCGAAATAAGAAACTATACTGATAGCGATTTAAAACACTAGAAAAGGAGTTTTTATGATTCTCGTTACAGGTGCCACTGGCCAATTGGGTCAACTCGTCATTCAGTCCTTACTTAAAAAAGTCCCGGCAAATCAGATCGTGGCTGCGGTTCGCAACCCTGCCAAAGCTGAAAATCTAAAATCATTGGGCATTCAAATTCGCAAAGCCGACTACAATGATGCGTCCTCTTGGCCGACGGCTTTTGAAGGCATCACCAAGCTGCTTCTTATTTCGGGCAGCGAAGTCGGGACTCGCGTACAGCAACATAAAAACGTGATCGATGCAGCGAAAAAATATGGCAAGCTGGAACTGCTGGCCTATACCAGTATTCTACATGCTGACACGTCCTCTTTGATTCTGGCGCAGGAACATAAGGAAACTGAAAAGCTTATCAAAGACAGCCGCATTCGTTATTCCCTGCTTCGTAACGGCTGGTACACCGAGAACTATGTCGGAACTGTAAAATCTGCCGTCGAGCATGGTGCTGTGTTTGGCTCTACCAAGGAAGGACGTATTTCCTCAGCCTCTCGCGAAGACTATGCCGAAGCCGCAGCACAAGTGCTGACGATGAAAGATCCTCAACCTGTTTATGAACTGGCCGGGGATACAAGTTATTCACTGAGTGAGCTTGCTACAGAGATCTCTAAACAATCCGGCAAAGAAGTGAAATATAACGATCTGCCAGAGAATGATTACAAAGCTGTTTTGGTGAAAGTCGGATTGCCTGAGGGCTTTGCGGGCGTTCTGGCGCAATCCGATGCTGCCGCCGCTCAAGGGGGTCTTTTCGATGAGTCTCATCAGCTCAGCCAACTTATCGGAAGAAAAACCACGCCGATGGTCACGACTTTGGCGGCATTTCTTAAATAGCCTTCAACACCTAATGGCAAGAGGGGAATTTCCTCCCCTCTTGGGGCTTCAATCGCATAAGCTCAACTCATGCTGTATCAAACTCCCCTTTTAAAAATTCATTCTTTGTCTGAAATCACTGGCTGCGATATTTACGGTAAGGCCGAATTCCTGAATGTCGGCGGAAGCGTGAAGGATCGCGCGGCCCATGGAATTATTGAACAGGCTGAACGCGATGGATTGTTAAAACCAGGTGGCACCATTGTCGAAGGGACCGCTGGGAATACCGGAATTGGTCTTGCCACTTTAGCCGCGCAACGTGGATATAAATCCGTGATCGTCATGCCGAACAACCAGGCGGCAGAGAAATATCAAACACTGAATGCGCTGGGGGTTGAGCTGATCACGGTCGCACCCTGCCCGTTTGCGGATCAAAATCACTTTTATCATACGGCTCGCCGTATCGCTGAAGAACGCGGGGCTTTTTGGGCGAATCAGTTTGAAAACACGGCGAACTTTCAAAGCCACTATAAGACCACCGGTCCTGAAATTTGGAACCAGACCGAAGGTAAAGTGACTGCCTTTGCAGCAGCAGCCGGAACTGGCGGAACCATCGCAGGAGTTTCTCGATTCTTGAAAGAGAAAAATCCCAATATCCACATTCGACTGGTGGACCCGATGGGATCGGGCTTGTATTCGTATCTGACAACAGGAGAAATCAAATCCACTGGTTCTTCGATCACCGAGGGGATCGGTATCATGCGCCTGACTGCAAACTTCAAGGAGGCGCAAATTGACGATGCGGTTCAGGTGAATGATGGAGAGATGATTTCGATGCTTTATCATCTGGCCCAGCATGATGGACTTCTGGTTGGAACCTCTGCCGCCCTGAATGTCTATGCCGCTTACAAGTATGCTTTGGCCAACAAAGGTAAAAATCTGGTTATTGCGACAGTGCTTTGTGACTCGGCTCTTCGCTATACCTCTAAGATTTTCAACGACACTTTCTTAAAGGAAAAGAATCTGATTCCTCAGAAAATAGAGTCTATCTGACAGATCCTGTTTAGTATTAACGGGCTATTGCGTACTAGCGACCTTCGGAAGTTAGTGACTTTTGCTGTCAAAAGAAGGATTATGTTACGACTTAGCGTACAAAAGGACTTCCATTGGCGACAAAGAAAATTCCCAAGAAATATCAACCGAAAGGTTTTGAAATCCTGCATGAGGATCTGGATATTATTGTCGGCAATAAAGCTCCGGGTATTCTGACGGTCGCTGCCAAGTGGGAGCGGGAAAACACTGTTCACAATCTTTTGAACCAGTTCGTGCGTAAGGGAAATCCGCGATCCAATAAATGCGTCTATGTGATTCACCGTCTGGATCAGGCCACCTCTGGAGTCTTGGTTTTCGCCAAATCTGAAAAGGCCCAGCAGTTTATAAAAGACAACTGGAAAGACAATGTGAAAACCTATTACGCCATTGTCCATGGTGTGATGAAAAAGAAATCCGGAGTCATTCAAAGTTATCTGAGTGAAGATGAAGACTATGTGGTGCACTCAAGTTCGGACTCCAGCGAAGGCAAGCTTGCGATCACTGAGTACGAAGTGCTGAAGGAGACGGACAAGTTTTCTCTTCTGAAAATCAATCTTTTGACGGGAAAGAAAAACCAGATCCGTGTTCACCTCTCAGAAGAAGGGCATCCCATTGTAGGTGATCCCAAATATGGCCAGGGGAACACTTCGTATAAGAATCTCTGTTTACATTCTGCGGAATTGGAATTAACTCATCCTCACAGCAAGACACGCTTAAAATTTAAAGCAGCTGTACCAGCTCATTTTAAATCTTTAATCAGTTACGACTACTGATGGAATTCTCGCAAATCTGTCCCGGCCTGAGACGAGTCTTCACTCGTACGTGGAACACTAATCGCACTTTTAGCGGATAAAAATCTGTAAAAAAACCGTGATGTTCCGATAAGTCTTCATATGGTTAATGACGGTGATTCTATCCGGAACGTAACATGGCTTCTGCGCAAAGCATTTCTAGCTTTTGCCCTGCCTTTTTATCTGGGGCTGTCGGCTTGTACAATGCAAGTGGAACTGTCCGAGTCAGACTCATCCCTTCCTATTTTTACTGCCAAGCCTGTTACATTTACTTCTGATACGAATGCTGTTTTTGAATTCAAGGCCAACTCCTCAGCGCCGATTGCTTACAGATGCTCTTTGGATGAACAGGAGTGGTATGACTGCACCAGTCCTCAGGTTTTTTCCAGCCTTAGCTCGGGCCTGCATACTTTCAAAGTTCTGGCGACGGACACTAAAACCAATACTTCTCGCCAATCCGTGACAACTTGGACTGTGGATACAGACATTCCTGTTCTTACCGTAACCCAGACGCCGACATCTTTAAACAATTCCACTTCGGCGACGTTTAATTTCGAAGCCACAGATGCCACTTCCCAGATTGCGGGCTATCAATGCCAACACACCACGCTGGCTCAACCGACGGCACCGTTTACCAGCTGTGCCGCATTGGTTCCACTCGTGAGCCTTTCCGAAGATACACACACATACAAAATTAGAGCTGTGGACACGGCTGGAAATACCTCTGCCGAATACAGCTATACTTGGGTGGTGGACTTAACCGCGCCCACGGTGCAGTTGACAGCCAAACCCTCCGCTGCAACCACGGATACCACGGCCACCTTCAGCTTCACTCATACAGAAACTGGGGGCGCGGCCTTCGATTCTTACCAATGCAAATTGGACTCTGGAAGTTTTGCAGATTGCAGCAGTGGCATTTCCTTCAGTTCTCTTTCGCAAGGACCTCACAGCTTCACTATTAAAGCCTCTGACACCGTCGGGAATATTAGCATTCCGCTAGTTTATAACTGGATTGTGGATTCCGGCGTGGTGACTCTGGCTTCATTCACGATTGCCAATGGTGCCGCGACAATTGGTTTTGCTTATACGACGACTCAACTTGCCGCCTCTTCTTCTTTTGCGGCGATCACGGGAATGAGATTTTCAGAGCTGGCTAATTTTGCTGACGCGACCTGGGTGCCTTATGCTGCTGCA
The DNA here is from genome assembly GCF_041888015.1 of Bdellovibrio bacteriovorus. Taxonomy (GTDB): domain Bacteria; phylum Bdellovibrionota; class Bdellovibrionia; order Bdellovibrionales; family Bdellovibrionaceae; genus Bdellovibrio. The sequence goes on along the minus strand of NZ_CP168968.1, from coordinate 1,594,381 downwards.
GGAACCGTTACCCTGAAGAATCCTGGCGGCACTAAGACCATTTATGCTCAAGTGCGCAATGCTGCGGGAACGGTCAGCAACAGTCTTTCAACAACAGTGACTTTGGATCTGGGAAATCCTCCATTGGTGTATCTGACTTCTCCGGTCGGTGGGCAAACTTATGCTCCGGCCAGTCCTGTGACTATTGCCTGGTCCTGCTCTCCGGGCGCGGGGCCTATTCAGTTGGCGACAAATCCGATCAAGTCTTTGCAATACACTGTCGATGATGGCGTGAGCTTCCATTTGATTGCCGAAAATCTTCCCAACAATCTCAGTGCGACCACGGGAAACTATTCGTGGGTGATGCCCGCAACGACTCCGACCGGGCAGACTGTTTCGTCGACCACTCCCCTGAAAATTCTGGTGACTTGTACATCTGAGGCTGGAGTTGTTACCAGTGCGATTTCCAATGCCGTGAACTCCAAGTGGTCAGTGCTGATTGGCGAGCCTGGGAATTTGAACAACGGTGTTCATATCAATGCTGCAGATTTAACCGCAAACACAGCCACGGGTCAGTATGGCATGTTCGCAGATTCACAGAATCGTTTGTACTTCACTAAATTTAACAGCATTTCGACCGTCAATCCTGAAACCGGATTGGTGTCCACCTGGATGGGGGACCCGTATTCGCAGACATGTGACTTCGCCAATGGAAAGTTCAACAGTCCGAGCATTCTCGACATTGATGAGTCCGATCAGATGTTGGTGTTTAGCCATATCTGTTCGGCGATGGCGCGCATCCGTATTTCTGATAAAACCATTCTTTGGAGCAAGCAGCTTCCGACACTGAAATACAACAGCGCCGTGCTGAATAAGGAACAAACTGCAGCCCTTCGTTATGTGAAAACAGGGCATTTGATTTACTTCTCGGACGAAGCCTTTTGGATGATTGATGTCAACTCTGCAGGGAAAAATCCTGTTCTTCTTCTGGGAACTCCGGGACTTTGTGGCACTTTGGGGGCCGTGGATACGATGGCGGATGCCTCCCCGATTCCTTGCCCGACTTCGGATCTTTATTTGACGCTGATGCGACCTGATTTGCAAAAGATCTGGATTCAGGTCAATGGCAAAACTATCGAGCTGCAACACCAGGGTGCTTATGGCAAATATAAAATCGCCAAAGACGCTATGACGGATAATTCGTGGGGCTCATTCTTTAATCGCTGCACACAGGTGGCCTCGCAGTCGGATAAAATCTACTGCCTGAGAACTCAGTATGAGGGCAACAAGCTTGCTTACTTTGATCTTTCCAGCGAAACATGGTCTGTGAGTTTCAACCTGGACAAGCACTATAAAAACATGTCCACTATCTATTATCTGGGGGCGGCCAAGGATTTTATTTATGCCTTCTCGTCCACCACCAACGAGCTGTTCAAAGTTGTGGATGATCAAGGGACCTTCGGGAATTCCTTGGTGGCGGGACAGCCTTTCTTCACTTTTGGTAACGGCACAGATCCTTCTAAAACTGCTTTCACACAGATTTCCAGCTTTAGCTACGAGCCCACCACCCAGTATCTTTATATTCGCGGTCCGCGCCACTTAAGACGTCTGCATGTGGATACGTCGACTCCGGGATCAGAAGCCATTGATAAGATTGCGACGGGTTTCCATGGCACTGCCGGAAACAGCTCGGCCTATGCCTCACTGACGGTGTCTTCGACGGGTATTGCGGCCTTCTCGCAGATTGCAGGGACTCCGGCCAATTTGTGGAGTTCATACAATATGACCACTTGGGATAACAACACTTTGGAATACAGCCTTACTGTTGGACCTTATTACTACCAGGCCACTCCGGCCGCTTCGGACTACCCGGCTTCTAATGTGGGTTCATTCAATGCCTCTGGGACAAGTTACAATCTGCGTGCGACCCGCAAGCTGGGAACTTTCCTACCAAATGGGAAGCTCTATTTCTATGGATCTTCGGGGTTGTTGGATGAGACTGATCTGTGGATTTTTGAATCCGACAGTTCCACCGGAAAAATCAAGCCTGTGGCCGGAGGCACCGGGCCTGCGAACTATGTCGGCACAGATCATGGTCAGGCTTCGTGGGGCGCTTACTTGAGTGACATCTATGGCATGCAAGCCAATGCCGATGGAGATCTACTGGTCTTTGATGGCTGGCGACTGCGTAAGATCACGGTGGCTACGGAAGCTGCGGATCCTAAGATTTATGATCTGGTGAACTTCCTGACTTTACCGGGCAAGCCGAACATCACCAAGTGGACTCACGCTGTGTATGACAAGACCACGGGATGGAGCTACTTTGTGACCGCCAACAGTACGACCTTAGGTCAAACAGCTCAGGTGTGGGCGGCTCATCCCAATCAAGGCTTCGTGGAGATTTCCACGCAAGGTTGGGTGCTTCCTTCTGAGCTTCTCACCTATCGATCGATTAATTTGGAAGTGACTCCTCTCGGGTTGTTGTTGCTGGATACGAGTAAAAAGCGGGTCTTGCGGACGGAACTGTTGGCTACGCCGCTATAGCTGACTCTCGGTTGCGACTGATCAAGCCGGTATATCCGAAGCCGGAGGCACTTCCTCATCCCCCTCGACCAGACTCGATAAAGCCTTTACCAAATCATGTATTCCCACCGCCTGGTGGCTCATCTGATCAGAAAATGCCGAGACCTCTTCTGCGGCCGAGGCATTTTGTTGAGTGGCCGAATCGAGCTCATTAATGGCTTTGCTGATTTGACTGAGCCCCGTCGCCTGCTCTTCGCTGGCATGAGCAATTTCCGTATTTAACTGCGAGACATTTCCGACCGTCACAAGAATCTTAGTCAGAACTCCGCCGCTGGAGTCGGCCCTTGCTGTTCCTTCCCCCACCTTCACCGCGCTGTCTTGAATGAGCCCGGCGACATCCTTAGCGGCGACAGCGCTTCTTTGCGCCAGAGAGCGGACAGCCTCTGCGACAACCGCAAAGCCTTTCCCCTGCTCTCCGGCACGAGCGGCTTCCACCGCCGCATTGAGAGCCAGAAGGTTTGTCTGAAATGCGATATCATCAATGACGTTAATGATCTCTTCGATTCGTTTGGAGCTTTGCGCGATTTCACTCATTGCCGCCATCAATAGTTCAATCTCCGTCTTTCCACTCTCGGCCACCCGTCGTCCTTCTTTGGACAATTCTGCAGCATGCTTGGCGCGCTGAGAGTTCTGGGCGACAATACTATTTAGTTCTTCCAGCGAAGCCACTACCTCTTCCAACGAGCTGGCGGACTCCACGGCGCCGCTGGCGACTTGCTGACTGGCCGACGTCAACTGCTGACTTCCAGATGAAATGGTTTCGGCCGACTCTGCCAAACTGCCCACCGTCTGTTGCAATGCCTTGGTAAGACTGCGAATCATGATCACAGCAAGAATCACAACCGCAACCAAAAGCACCATGATAACCGCTAAAGTAAACCCAAAAGAGCGGAGCATCTGCGTATGCAGCGTCTGAATTTGACTATCAACCTGATGAACCTCAAATTTCACAATGCTTCCCAGTGAGTTCAAGGCCTTGGTTATCATTTGGTAAAACTTCTGAGGGTCTTCATTATAGTTCCCTTCTGTCGCTTTATTTACAACCTTGGCATAAAGTTCCTGCACTAACCCCCACTCTGCAGACTGCTTAAAGGCATGCAGTTGCTCCTTGGCCTTTGGGGAAATCATCATGGCCGGTGAGTCGAGATTGACATGAATCCCTGAGCGCAAGCTTTCTAACTGTGAAACTTGCTGAGCGGAAAGAGATTGATTGGAGGATAAAACATTCAACATACCGGCACGCAGCCGTCCTCCGTATTCCTTACCCATCTCTAACATCGCCAAACTAAGAAGACTCATTTCCATACCATTCAGAGTTTCATCTGAAGCAACCAGAATATCCGTCTGAATAAGTTGAGCAATCAGGCTCGTGATTTGCCGGGTCGCATCTGGTGGCTCTATTGACTTTGAGCGCACTTGGTCTCTGAACTTCGCGAGATCCCTTTGAACGTCTGCAAAAATGCGGGCTGCTGTGTTTTCAACTTGAACCTTGTGAAGTTGGCTGGCGACAGCATTCCACTTATCGAGAACACGTTGATGCTGTTCTTCCAACTGAGACACCGTGATTTTTCCGCCCAGATAAAGCGCCGTTTGCGCCCGCTCAATCTGAATCTCGTGAATAAGGTCTGAATTGACCTCGATAAATTTTCCATTTTCAACCAACTCGTTGGCCTGCCTGAGAATGCGCCAATCCCCCAAAAGATATAAAGCTCCGTAGATGCAAGAGGTCACTAACGGCAACCCCACCAAACCAATAATTTTCCACTTCAAACTTAAGCGCATACAACCTCTGGCAGAGTAGATCTGCTACGATAAATGCGTAGACCCGAGAGCTTCTATTCACCGATGCTAGGATCTCCCTATTTTTGACACAATCTTGACAACGGCAAATTCGTATCTTGGTCTCACTGCAATAGAGAGAAAGGATGATGGGGATCATGTGGAGATTTTTATTCTGAGTTGTGCAAGCCGAGTGTAGCTATAGGTCCAAGAAGAAGTTGTTAGGCCTTTAGGAAAGGTGCGGCGAATAGAGATTTTAGAGCGCGAGTTAGGAGATTGCTTTTAGCAGAAGCTGTGACGGCCCCGTTCATTGAGTAAAACCAAATCGTAGGGTCTAAATTTTGAGGGATAAAAAGAGAAGAAAATTGGGGTGAGTAACGGGGCTTGAACCCGCGACACTCGGAATCACAATCCGATGCTCTACCAACTGAGCTATACCCACCACAAAAGGAAGATCTTTTATAGGGCCTTGCCGAACAAAGTGCAAGCAAGAAAATGGCCCCGGGATCAGGATTTTAAAAAGTCCTAATAATCACAAGGGCCTACGACAACCTGCGCCTTACAGGTGCTGCCACCTTTTTCGGCATCCAGCACCGTTTCTTCGGCCCATTCCCCGTTGGCATTACAGCGATGGCGGATGCAGGACACCCCTGCTTGAGCCACTAAACAGGCCTTTTTCTCTTTTTTAGGGTTATTCAAACAGGTCCATGAGCACTCGTTGAAACGCCCTGAGGGATGCTGGCAAATAGCCCCCTCTCTGACCGACAGGGCCTTGGCTTTGGCCAAACGCTCTCTTTCCAGCTTTTCCTTTTTCTGACGAAGCTTTTCCGCTTCACCGGCCTTAGCCAGTTCCTTCAGGTCCAACGGAGTCACCGCCGTCAGACGACCTCTTGGAATCTTCTTTCCCTTTAGCAGAATATCATAGGTGATCTCTCCACCCTCCAGAACCCCCTGGAAGCTGACCTGCTGCCCACTTTGCACTTTGGCGCTCTCTTCTCCGTTAAGGGCCGAAAACTCCATCGAGCCTTCAAACATCCTCACCCCGGCCACAGCCCTTGACGGGTCAATACTTAAAACGTAATCACCTGCAGGAGCTATGAACTCAAAAAGGTCCGAACGCACAGCAACGTTGTAAGCCGCTTTGTCCGACAGCTTTTGCTGCCAGTGCAACTGCCCCGTCTTCAAAATCACCACAGGAGCTTCTCCACTTTCCCAGGAAATAACCGGCATAGTCAGCTCGCCCGCACCCAGCAAGGTGAAGGATCGCTTTTCATCAAGCTGCACTTTAACTTCCCCATCCAATGAGGTTTCCAGAACGGCCTTTTCCCGTAAAACAACCGGCTTTCGCAAAGACAGACGCTTACCGTCCTTACCCGTCAACCAAACAGCCCCACGAACTTCCCGCACCGCAGGATACTTAGGTGCAGACGCCCCCGCCTTTAAGGCAAAGACCACCAAGATCAGAATATAAGAAAGAGCTTTAACTGTTGGATTTCTTCTGAACACGTTCGGCCTCCCACATTTTGGCGAACTTCAGGAATATGGAATACGACGCGCCCACGGCAATAATAAAACCTGGAATCCCATCCATAAAACCACGCTTAACAATATAGGTTTCAATAAACTTGGAAACAGGTTTCGTGAAAAACTTAAAGTAAGAAAACTTCTTCCCAGAGGCCATCAACTGCTTGGCCCCCAAAGTTGAATAGCGGTCATTTGTGACCACTTGATCACTCAGACTATCGAAAACCCAATGATGCAGGTCGTGCGCCACTTTGAGCTTTCTTTTCACTTCAACCTTTTCATGAACATCCGCCGCATTCCACTGGGACTGGGCTTTATTGAACAAACGAAGCTGATAATCCGGGTACCACCCGCCGTGAGTGATCCAACGTCCCAAATGATAGGACTTGCGCGGGAACAAATACCCCGCCTCACGATCCAATGACGCAAACTTCTGACAAAGCTCTTCGGCCAACTCAGGGCTCAAGGCCTCATCAGCGTCCAAAGACAAGACCCAGTCATTTTTAGCCTGAGCCGTGGCAAAAGCCTTCTGGGGGCCAAAACCCTTCCACTTTTCCTGGAAAACCCGGGCGCCACATTTTTGGGCAATCTCAACAGTGCGATCCGTCGAAAAGCTATCCACCACCACAACATCGTCAGCAAAAGGGACGGAGCGAATGCAGCGCTCAATGTGAGCTTCTTCATTCAAAGTAATGATCACGAGAGAAATCGGCAGTTTTATCACCTATTCAGAGTCTCTTTGGATCAAAGTCTTGTCAAACGATTCGCGAGTCGATACGATTTTTTGAGTCGAAAGGTTTTTATTCATGAAATTTGCTAAATACTTCGTTTTTGCTCTGTTTTTGTCTTCGCAAGCGCATGCTTACTTGAGCATCGCGGAATCCGGGGAAGTTCTGACTCCGGGCAAGTACCAGTTGGGCGCGGAACCCCAAATCCTGACTAACAAGGGCGGCGGAGCAAACTTCAACGTATTCCTGGATACGGCGATCAACGATTCCACCAGCGCTCGCATCAGCATGGGGGCTGGGGCCGTGGACTTCAATGCTTTCGCCAGCGTGAAATGGATTCCAATTCCTGACGTGGACAATCAACCTGCCATGGGTTTCCGTGTCGGCGCAGGACTCGCTCGCGACGAGGACGAAAACCTGCTGCAGTTGCAAGTGGCTCCACTTGTCTCCAAACGCGTTGACACCGACTACGGCCTGACTGTGCCCTACGTTGCTGTTCCGTTCACATTCCTGAACACAAAAGAAGAAAATATCGTTGCCAGCAACATCGCCATTGGAACGGAATTCCACTATGTTGACTGGAACGAGGTTAATCTGGGCGCGGAACTGGGAGTGGATTTGAATAAATCCTACTCTTACATTTCTTTATTCATCACCTTCCCATTTGAAAGCCACAAAGGATTCGGTAAGTAATATGTTGTCATGGTTCTTTAAGGACGATTCCGGTACTGCTGCAGATCTTTACGTAGATTTGGGAACAGCCAATACATTGATCGCAGCTCGTGGAAAAGGGATCATCCTCAATGAACCCTCATTGATTGCCTATCAACAGACAAGCCCAGGTAAAAAACGTGTAATTGCCGTGGGCTCTGACGCCAAAGAAAAATTGGCAAACAACCCCGGCAATATCTTCGCACAAAAACCTATCCGTGATGGAGTGATCGCTGACTTTGAAACTTCTGAAGTCATGTTGAAGCACTTCTTAAGTCAGCCCGGAGTCAAAAGTGCCTTTTCCCGCCCACGCGTGGTCGTTTCCCTGCCTTATGGCGTGACGGAAGTGGAAAAAAGAGCCGTTATTGATTCTTGTAAAGCTGCCGGCGCTAAAGAAGTCTTCCTGATCGACGAACCCATGGCCGCTGCCATTGGATCTGGCCTGAATGTCAAATCCGCTGAAGGCAACATGATCATCGACATCGGTGGTGGCACCACAGAGGTCGCGGTGATCGCTCTGGCTGATATCGTTTACTGCGAAGCTGTTCGCGTAGGTGGACACCGCCTGGATGACGCCATTATCGACTACTTCAAAAAGTACAAAAAACTGAATATCTCTGAAACGACTGCGGAATATCTCAAGATTACGATCGGCACTGCCGTTCCGAAAAAAGATATTCGCAGCGTGACGGTTTCAGGTCGCGATACCGACACAGGCATGAACCGCTCGATGGAGGTCAGCTCCGAAGACGTGGGTCTTGCCATGAATGGCTGTATTCAAGAGATCATCAATGGTATTCACAAAGCCCTGGAGCACACTCCGCCGGAGTTGGTGTCTGATATCATTGAAAGAGGTATCACCCTGGCTGGCGGTGGCGCCTTGATTCGTGACTTTGATCTGCGTATTCAAAACGAAGTGCGCTTGCAGGTTCGTGTGGCCGAAAGCCCGCTGACAGCGATTGCCAAGGGCGGCGAAGCAGTCCTGAGCGATCCAGAACTGCTGGATAAGATTCAACTGGAAGTTTAGTACATCACAGGGGTCGTCTTCGGCCCCTTTTTCATATCTTCACGCAACAACTGCAACAGACGAAACGCTGCGGGCCCCTGCTGACCAGCTCCGATTTGCTGACCTTCGTATTCCACCACGGGCAAGACGTCCAAGGTCGTACCGATCATCATGGCTTCGGAAGCAGAAAGAATATCTTGTTCCGTCAGGTCCTTTTCCTGAATTGAATTCAAAAGTCCTTCACCCAGAAGACCTTCAGCCAGATCAAAAGTGCGCATCATTGTTGTGCCCTTCAAGATCTGACGAAGCTTGGGGCGAAGCAGATTTTTTTCCTTATCTATCAACACGATATTCTCTGTACTGCCTTCAGTGATAAAGCCCTGTCCGTCAATCCCGATGGTGAAATCAATCTTGCGATCCACACTTTCTTTTTTCATCATGACATTGGGAAGATAGTTGCATGTCTTGATTCGGGCCAGCCACGGGTCTTTCGGCGCAACCTGACTGCGACCGACTTTGACGCCTTTAAGGTATTTTTCATCCGTAAAGGGCGTGAACGAAGTCACAATCAGATACATCTGCGAACTGATTGAATCGTAAGGATTTGTGCTAAAGTATCCCGGACCACGGGAAATATAGAGTCTCAAAACTGCAAAGCGCGCTCCGGAAACTTTTGTGGTCTCCAAAATAATATCTTTCATTTCAGGCAAGGAATGCGGCAAGGATAAACCAATCTGACCGGCCGAGGCTTCCAAGCGCTCCAGATGTTCCTGCATCAGGAAAACCTGCCCGTCGACAACCTTAATCGCCTCAAAAACTCCATCCCCACGATGAACCAGATGATCATCAACAGGCACCATCATCAGTCCTGGGTCTTTTACAATACCGCCAAGCCAAGAGCTGTACATCGCAAGATAAGTCCCTTGAGCGGCGTACTGGCGCTGTAAAAGCTGCTTTTGAACTTCACTGGGGGAAAGAATCGGCAATGTCATAAGACCCTCGCTTTCGAGATGATTTTCCCATTCTAGATTCTTGGCTGTGGCAGCGGTAGTTTTTTTGTTTTTAATTTGACCTAACTCAATGGAGGTCCTGACAATAAGAGCTTACGGAGGACTTCGAATGCAAAACTATCTTCTAATTTCCCTCTTAGCTCTGAATCTGACGGCGTGTGCCTCGTTCACTCGCGACCGCTCCCCGAATCAAGAGACCAAAGTTTATCTGAAAGATGCCAAAGGCAACGTGAAGGAAGCTCCGGCTCAAGCAACAAGCACCGGCGGCGCAAAAGAAATGACTCCGGTTCAGGTTGGTGATGATGTTGAAGCACAAGCCCATGCCTCCGAAGTGAAAGAGGCTGTTGCCGCTGCGGCTCAACACATTCATGAGACTCATGGTAAAACTCCTCGCGAAGCCGGCCCCGTCCCGGCAGAAAAATCCCTGGGCTGGCTGAAAAATGGAAACACCCGTTTCGTCAAAGGAACCTTCCGCAGCGATGGCGCTTCCGCCAAAGACCGTCGCCGGGTTGCCACTTTGCAGCGCCCCCATGCGGCGGTCTTTACCTGCAGCGATTCCCGCGTGTCCCCGGAAATCATTTTTGACCAAAAACTGGGTGAAATTTATGTTGTTCGCACTGGTGAGCTGATCCTGGACAAGAACGTCCAGGAAAGCCTTGAATATTCTGTAGGCACATTGGGCACCAATCTGGTGGTGGTGCTGGGATCTGACTCTTGTGGAGACCTGATGGCCGCTGAAGGCCTGGGCAATGATCTGCTAGAACGCTCTGCAATCCTGCGTGACGCTGTGGCCTCGGGTGAGGTAAAGGTTGTTAAGGCTGTCTATAATCTAGAAGCTGGAAATGTGGAGTTTCGATAAATGAACGACAAACGTAAGATTCTGATCACCTGTGCTCTTCCCTACGCGAATGGATACATCCACCTGGGTCACCTTGTGGAATATCTTCAGGCCGACTTCTGGGCCCGCTTTCAGAACATGAGAGGCAATGAGTGCGTGTTCATCTGCGCTGATGACACTCACGGAACTCCGATCATGGTCAAAGCCCGCGAAATGAAGATCACTCCGGAAGCTTTGATTGCACAAAGCTATAAAGAGCACACTCAGGATTTTGCAGACTTCCAAGTTCAGTTCTCGCATTTTGGCTCCACGAACTCGGAAGAAAACCGTCTTCTGTGCGAATTTTTCTATAAGAAGATGCAAGAAGGCAACCACACGCGCACTCAGACCATCCAGCAGCTTTACTGTAATCACGATAAGATGTTCCTTCCAGACCGCTTCGTGAAGGGCACGTGTCCTAAGTGCGGCGCGAAAGAACAATACGGCGATTCCTGTGATGTGTGCGGATCGACTTACTCCCCGAGCGACATGAAAGAAGTTCACTGCTCCATGTGTGGAAACACTCCGGTGTTGAAGGACTCTGACAGTATCTTCTTTAAACTGAACGACTTTAAAGCTTACCTTGAAGAATGGATCCCTAAACACTGCTCCAGCGAGATCTCTAAAAAGATGCTGGAATGGTTCAATGAAGATCTGAAGGATCTGGATATTTCCAGAGATGAGCCTTACTTTGGCTTTGCGATTCCGGGCACGAACAATAAAAAATTCTTCTATGTTTGGGTGGATGCTCCGATGGGGTACATGTCCACGACTGAACAGTGGGCAAAAAATCAGGGCAAGACGTTGAAAGACATCTGGCAGGACCCGAGCCGTGAAATCTATCATTTCATTGGCAAAGACATTGCCCGCTTCCATACAATCTTCTGGCCGGCTTTCTTGAAGGCGGCAGAGTTCCGTTCTCCGAATCAGGTCTTTGTTCACGGCCACTTGATGGTCAATGGCGAAAAAATGTCCAAGTCCAAAGGGACCTTCATCGCCGCAAGAACTTACTTGAATCATCTGAATCCGGAATACCTGCGCTATTACTATTCCACAAAACTGAACAGTTCTGTGGATGACATCGATTTGAATTTGGAAGACTTCACTGGCCGTGTGAATTCCGAGCTTGTGGGTAAAATCACAAATCTGGGCTCCCGTGGTGGCCAGATGTTGAAAAAGAAAATGGACGGAGTGATGAGCGAGCCCGATACCGAGGGCAAAAAGCTGATCGAGCACGCACAGAAAACGGCAGAAACTATTGCCGCTCATTATGAAGCTCGTGACTTCGCCAAAGCACTGACTGAAATCCGTGGATTGGCTGATGATGCCAACAAGTACTTCGATGAAAAGGCGCCTTGGAAAACAATCGATACGGATCCAGCCGGAACCAAACAAGTCATCACAACGACTTTGAATATGTTCCGCTTGCTTGCGATCTATTTGAAACCAGTTCTGCCTTATTACAGCGACAAAGTGGCGAAACTTCTAAACGAATCCACTTACCAGTGGTCTGACTTGAATAAAGTTCTGATCAACTGTCCGATCAATGACTATGAACACTTGGCGACTCGTATTGAAGCTGACAAGGTCAAAGCCATGATCGAAGAAGGCAAGAAGATCAATGAAGAGCTTCAGGCCGCAAAAAAAGCCGCATCCACAGCAGCGCCGAAAGCAGCTGCCCCTGCGGCCGCAGCACCTGCTGATGCACGTCCCGCGGAAATTGAATTCGCTGATTTTGACAAAGTGGATCTGCGTATTGGTCAGATCATTGAAGCCGAAGAGATCAAAGAGGCCGACAAGCTTCTTAGACTTAAAGTTGATATCGGTGAAGGTCAAATTCGTCAGATCATTTCCGGCATCAAAGCCGCTTATAAGGCGGAACAGATGGTGGGCCGCAAGGTCTTGGTTTGCGTGAATCTGAAACCTCGTAAAATGAAATTTGGTATGTCTGAAGGCATGATCCTGGCAGCGGGAACTGGTGGCAGTGACTTGTTTGTCCTGTCAGCAGATGAAGGCGCTCAGGTCGGCCAGAGAGTGAAATAATGAGCCTTTCAGCTCAGGACAGAAAATCCCTCGAAGAGATTCATCAGCTTTTCCTGAAGCTGGAAAAATCCTCGGGGGATTTTTCTTTTGCGGAAGCTCCTCTTAAAGATCTAAAAAGCAAGATCGCAAATCTGATTTCTTCAGAAAATCCAGATGTGACACGACTTGCCTCTTTGGAAAAGCATCTGGTCGGCGGCATGACGCTGAAACATTTTGTCAGTTACGCCATCCCCTTTGAACGACTGCTGCATAAAAATCTTCAGGATGATGAGTTCCTGGTCATCGAAAATGATAAGGCTGAAACTCCGCAGGAAAAAATTCCGCTCGTTTTTGTTCTGGATAATATCCGGTCGGCCTTCAATGTGGGTTCCATTTTCAGAACTGCCGAATGCCTGGGCGCTGAAAAGATCTATCTTTGCGGTTACACGCCCCTTCCGACCCAATGGAAGGTTGAAAAGACAGCCATGGGGACACAAGAATATCTGACCTGGGAAGAAGCCCCGAAGCTTCTTGAATGCCTGGAAGAACTTAAAGATGAAGGTTATCGCATCGTCGCTCTGGAAACGGCTGCCAGTGCGACTGATCTTTACGAAGCCTTTGAAGCCGAACCCACGGCCTTCGTGCTGGGGAATGAACGCTTTGGTCTTGATCCGGAAATCCTAAAGGTCATTGATGAAGTGCGTATCATTCCACTGCGAGGGCGCAAGAATTCATTGAACGTAGGCGTGACCGCTGCCGTAGCTGGCTTTGAATGGATAAGACAATGGCGTCAAAGATAGAGCTTTCCACGATTGGCACTTTTCACAGTCCGCAAGTACACCCCTATGAAGCTGGCAGACAGCCGGATGATTTTCATTCGTCTGGATATATTGAACTGCAGTCCGGTCACAACTTTGAACAAGCCCTGACGGGACTAGAAGGCTGCGAACGCATCTGGGTGGTGTTTTTGTTCCACCATAATGATCACTGGAACCCGATGGTGCTGCCTCCGCGCGGAAGCCAAAAGAAGCTGGGCGTTTTCGCGACCCGATCCCCTTACCGCCCCAATCCTGTGGGCATCAGTTGCGTGAAGGTCAAATCCATTGAAAAGCTAAAGATCTATGTTGAAGGCGCGGACCTTCTGGATGGCAGTCCCATACTGGACATCAAGCCTTATGTGGCCTATGCCGATTCCTTCCCCGGGGTTGAACCTGAGTGGCTTAAGAACGCGGAAAAATTCACTGTGGACTATGCCACCGAAGCAAAGCAGGAGTTGGAATGGCTGGAGCAAAAACAACTTCACCAGCTTCGTGGTTTTTTGCAACATCAGTTGGAATTTGAACCGGACAACTCTCGAAAAAAACGTGTGAAGCCCGATGGCGCAGGATTTGTGATCGCCTATCGAACTTGGCGTGCCTATTTTGAAATTCAAGGAAACCACATCAATATCGTGAAAATCTTTTCGGGCTATTCCGAACAAGACCTGGCGTCCACCGAAGACACCTATCAGGACAAGTCCCTGCATCGCGAATTTAAGAAGCTTTTTCCGTCGAATCGATAGGGGTGTTTTCAGTGGAAGCCCCCCACAGCTGCGTTTTCACGTAGCGATAAAGTGGATAGAACCCCGCTGCTCTGGCAAAACTTCCCAAAATGAAAACGGCATAATAGCTGCTGACTTTTTCACCCAGCACCCACAACACCTTGCCGCCCACATAAGTTCCCAAAATGATCGCCATGGAATTTAAAAGATTGTACACCGTGAGCATCGGTACTTTTTCTTCCTGCTTTAAATCTTTAAAGAAGATCAAGGACAGCCCCACTTCCACGAACGCCCAGGCCATGCCGCTGATGAACTGTAAGAAGCACACAAAATAAGGATCAGAACTTACGGCCCACATCGCGGGCAATGGCACAATGGCCCCCGCCCCAAACACCAACAAGCTAAAGCCTGAAGCATTCTGACGAAAGCGATCTATCAAGGTCAGCGTCAGGATCTTTCCGACAAAAAGAATCCCGATCGCAGTCATATAAGAACCGTAGTTCATCTTCACCTGCGCCAGCATATAAGGTGTCACAAAAGGTGACGAAACAAAGACCGCTGCCTGAAAGGGAGCCAGGTAGAAGAAAAACTGCCGTTTGCTGGAGTTCGCCCAGAAGACCTTCCACGAGGCGCGAAAGCCCAGCTTAGGTTCTTTATTCCAGTTCGGATCGAAGTACTGTGACGACAGAATAAACGACGACAACAGGCGACAACCAAAAGCAAATACGAAGAGCATCGTGAAGACCGATGAAAATGGACCGATCTCAACATTGTTGTGTAAGGCTACGCCCCCACCGATCAATCCCAATAAAATACCGATTTGGGAAACCCGGGCACGCTTGGCGAAATAGCGACTGCCCTCTTCCACTTGCACCAGTCGACCCATCCAATAATTCCAGGCCGGTCCCGCCGCAAATCCAGATCCCCAATACAATGATAAAATCAAAAACAGCATCCAAAAATTCGGAGCCTTGGTCGCCGAGAAATAAATCAATGGCAAGAACGTCAAGGCCTGCAAGGTCGCGGAAGCCACCACCCAGTTTTTATGCGAACGAATGCGCTGAAGTCCACGCGGAGTGATCAACTGCAAGAATGCGCCACTGACGATCGGCAAGGTCGAAAGAATCCCAGCAAAGATTTCACCCATGCCAATGGATAAAGAATAAGCTGGCAAGTACGTCTCACCAGCTCCAATCATCAGTGAACATAAAAAGGCATCAAAAAGACTGAGCCTTAGGCTTCGTTCGCGCATGGGTTAATCTAGTGACCCTTTCTCATTTTTTTACCAGTTTCCATTTCGGCCTTGCAGCCTTCGGAAAGTTTGTCTTTATTTTCGTGCATGCACTTGATCATGCGACCTTTGCCAGCCTTCACATCGCCACAGATTTTCTCAACGTCATCATGACAGGCTTCTTTGACACCTTTCATGTGCGACTTCATTTTTTCGTGTTGTGCTTTGCACTCAGCAGATAGTTTATCCTTGTTGTCGCGCATACACTTCATGATGCGACCTTCACCAGGTTCAATATTTCCACACAGTGTTTCGCGGTCTTTTGCGCATGCATTGGAATGACCTTCTTCGGCATGTGACACCAATCCAAAACAGAACATCACAGTAACAACGATCCATTTTCCCATTATGTACCCCCACTAGTTAGATGGTAACAGCAGCGGGAATCCAGAGACAAAGAGCTTGAGGTCCTATGGTCCATTCTGCGACATCTGGACCTAGGTGGGATTAAACGAAGTGAATCGCGCCCATGGCCAGCGTTGCAAAGAAGCTTGCAACAATAAGACACCACAGGTAGCTGAAAAGGATAAAAACTCCGTCTTTTTCCATGTGCCCGATAGCGCACAAAATAATGCCAATTGCTGGCACTGTGTTGGAAAAAGGAATGGGAAGCGGTAAGGACAGCAAAATCGCATTGCCGATAAAGACCACCAAATTGACCAATCGAAACGCCCAGAAGTCGTGAAGCAGCGTCAGGCGCTCTTTCACAATGCGAGACACATAGGTCCATATCTTCTCGGCCACTTCAGAAACCTTGATCACCACGTCCGCTGAGATTTTAAGATTCTCAAACTTCTTAGGTAACCACGGGGCTTTTTGTCGAAACAAGAATATCGCCACCAAAGAAATCAAAAATCCCAGAGGGGTCGAAAGTCCAGGAATGGGAATCGGCTGCATAAAAGGCAAACACAAGAACAATACCAGAACGGCATGCCCCTCTTCCCCAAGCAAGTCGAAGACTCTTCGCAAAGTGAGGTCTCCTTTGGAAGCCTCCTCCTGCAAAAGATCCATGGCTGAAATAAATCGACTTTTCAAACTTGCCATCCCTCACCTAAGCTCTTATCACTAGGTTTTCATTATTACCGAAAAGGACCCACATGGACTGGAAGATTTTTGCGAGCACCTTTATCACGATATTCTTGGCTGAAATGGGAGACAAGACCCAATTTGCTGCTCTTGCCGCATCTTCACAAACCAAGTCCACCATGACAGTGATGGTTGCCGTGGTATTGGCTTTGGGGCTTGCCGGGGCTTTGGGTGTGATCTTTGGAAAGTTCTTGGGAGCTATGTTAAGCCCCCAAATTATGAAATATGTCTCTGGGAGCTTGTTTATTCTGGTCGGAATCTGGGTTTTGGCAGCAAAAGCCTAGTAACCACAATATTGGACTCGATCCGTATCGAGTCCAATATCTGATTTTGATATTCTGAATCGAGCTGTTTTCCCCACCAGTTCTGGTGAGTTCACACTGTGTTTAAAATTCACTTCCAGATATTTCCGGCCATTTTCTTCAATGACTTTTCCGGCCCCTAAGCCAGGCAAACTGACTGATCCGGTTGCTGGATCTAGCGCCACTTTCGAGTGCATTCTTTTATCGAATGTCACACCGGACACATCAAACTCGCGATAGCGAATATCAAAACTGAGATCCTGATGCAGATACAACTCTTGCTGGGCCATCAAGATAGCCGAAGGATCTGTCCAAAGCTTGATCCCACCCGCCTGCAGACGAATGAACTCCAGATCACCTTGTAAGCAGTTGCCTGTCGTCTGATAAAACATGTCTTGAGGAATTACTTTAAGCTCCTGCTCGGGGCCAATATAAGTACCGATGCCTCCGCAGGATGAAAGTGCAAAAACAAAAATGCTTCCGGAAAGTGCAAGAGTGAGCTTATGCATATTTTGTTTATAAGGTCAGACAGAATAACTGTCACACACTTGAAGCAAGAATAGCCCCAAGTCCTGTGGACAAAAAAGAAAAACCCCACAGTTGTTCGACTGTGGGGTTTTGAATTTCCGAATGAAGTCCAGCTTGTGGTGCCTGACGGCACCTTCAGCCTCCTCGGCCGGAGCCGACTAGCCACCAATAGTAGCGATTAGTTGAGCGATCAACAAAGATACGACAGACATAACTTTGATCAAGATCGCAACGCCAGGACCGGAAGTATCTTTGAACGGGTCACCGACAGTGTCACCAACGACCGCTGCTTTGTGAGCGTCAGAACCTTTTGGATGACCTGGAAGGCCGCCTTTTTCGATGAATTTCTTAGCGTTATCCCATGCACCACCCGCGTTCGCCATGAACAAGGACATAGTTGCACCGACAGCCAAACCACCAGCAAGAAGACCTGCCAAAGCCTGAGGCCCCAACAAGAAACCAACTGCCACTGGAGCAAGGATCGCGATCATACCTGGCAGGATCATTTCAAACAATGCAGCCTGAGTTGCAATGTCCACGATCTTAGCTGGTTGTGGTTCCGCTTTACCTTCACGAAGACCTGGGATTTCTTTGAATTGACGAGCGATCTCTTGAACGATTTTCTGAGCCGCTTTACCAACCGCAGTCATTGTTGTCGCACCAACCAGGAATGGAAGGATAGAGCCCAACAAGATACCGATCAGAACGCCGGAAGAAGTCAGATCCAAAGACATTTTTGCAAGACCTGCTTTTTCACGCACATGGTTTACTTCCATGTTGAATGCAGAGAAAAGAGCAAGAACTGTCAAGATCGCAGAACCGATCGCGAAACCCTTACCGATAGCTGCTGTTGTGTTACCAACTGCATCCAATTCGTCAGTGATGTCACGAACGTTTTTACCAAGACCTGACATTTCAGAGATACCACCCGCGTTGTCAGCGATAGGACCGTAAGCATCAACAGTCATAACAACTGCTGTACCAGCCAACATACCTACTGCCGCCATTGCGATACCGTATAGACCCAAAGCTTGGTCAGCAACGTAAGCAGCAACAACTACGATGATCATTGGAATCGCTGTGGATTCCATACCCACTGCCAAACCACGGATCACACCAGTACCCGCACCAGTCAAAGCTGCTTCAGCAACCAGACGGATTGGACGAGCCGCTGTGTAGTACTCAGTGATCAAACCGATCAAAGCACCACCGAACGCACCCGCAGCCAAAGCCACAGTCACAGTCTGGCTGATACCGAACATCGGAAGAATGATGTAAGCAGCGATAGTCAAAAGAATTGGAGGGAAGATCAAAGCATTACGCAATACAGTTGCAGGCTTGCCGTTTTTGAACGCGCGAGCGGCAAAGATCACGATGATAGAAATAACCAAACCCAAAGTGGACAACAAGATTGGCAATGCAACACCGGCAATACGCACAGTCTCAGCATCCGCACCCGTCATCAAAGCAGACAAACCTTCTGCAGGGATTGTCAAAGCAATCGCCATAGCAGATACGATCGCAGCAACCATGGACTCATAGATGTCTGCGCCCATACCAGCAACGTCACCGACGTTGTCACCAACGTTGTCAGCAATTACACCAGGATTACGAGGGTCGTCTTCAGGGATGTTCTCTACAACTTTACCAGCGATGTCGGCACCAACGTCTGCCGCTTTCGTGTAGATACCACCACCGATACGCGCAAATAGAGCGATAGAGGAAGCACCCACTGCAAAGGAGTGAAGGATTGTGCCAAGGTGAGCATCACCCTGGAAGCAAACATACAAACCACCAAGACCGATCAAACCAAGACCTGCAACGGAAAGACCCATTACAGCGCCACCGTCCAAAGCAACTAGCAAAGCTGCCGCTTTAGAACCGCCAGCTGCGGCTTGAGAGGTACGAACGTTGGCATAAGTTGCCGCCTTCATACCGAAGAAGCCCGCAAGCAAAGACAAGAATGCGCCCAGGATGAAAGATCCCGCTGCGATTCCGCCCAAGGCGAACCAAAGAGCTGCGCCTACGACGATTGCGTAGACGAAAAGAACCTTGTACTCACGCACAAGGAAAGCCATAGAACCTTCGCGAACGTAAGTCGCGATACGATTCATTGTCTCATTGCCCGCTGGTTGTGCCTTCACGCGAAGGTACAGAGCCAAAGCAACGATCAAACCAACGACCCCTGCAATCGCAGGAGAAATCAGTAAAGATTCACTAAACATTGTTGCACTCCGTTTATGATTTCTCGTTTTAATTACGAAGGCTTAGAGTTACCCCGTCTCATTACACCGAGTCAATCTAGGAGGGGCCCGTACCAAATGAATTCGCGCCGCATTAGAGGCTGTTTTGCTCAATACTTGGGCAAAATCATTTTTAAAAGAAGCTCATCTCTCCTTTTAACGATGCATTGCTTTCCAAAAAAGGACGGCGTACCTTCAGGACAGATGAACGAATTGAGTGACGAGGATCTATTAATTAAACTCTCTGAGGGCGAACGCAAAGCCTTGGACATCCTCTATTTAAGACACTCGGGCCGTGTTCTAAGCTACGCGCTTAAACGCCGCCTGCCTCAGGAGCGTGCTGAGGATCTACTTCAGATCGTCTTTCTGCAGCTTTATCGCAAAAAACACCTCTATGACCCCAAGCACTCGGCCCTGGCCTGGCTCTATGTGATCACCCGAAGTGAGCTAAAAGACTATAGAAATCGTGAAATTAAAGATTTCCTCGAATGGGAAGAATCCCTGTCACAAACGGCCGCCCCCTCTCCTAATATAGAGGACAGCCAAGAGGCAGCGGCCTTATTGAAGGACCTCAAGCCCCGGGAACAAGAAGTCATGAAACTCCGTTATCTGGACGAGATGGAGTATGATGAAATTGCAGCCCTGCTGAAGGAATCGGAAAGCAACGTCCGCCAGATTGTTTCACGCAGCTTGAAATTTCTGCGAGGACATAAAGCGAAAGGAGCATCGAAATGACAGATCTAAAAAAAGACTTCCAGTCATTTACTGAAGATCGCTCCCCTGCGGGCTCCTCGTTTGTCTTGAATAAAATCAATGTCACCTTGGCGCAAGAACTGCCGTCAGCGTGGAAAGTCGCTACGAAGCTGGGATTTGCTCACGCTGTCGGAACGGCCTTGACCATGGCTTCGTGCTCGCAATTTGGTTTGACGCTTTTTAACACCGGCCACGATCTGATGCACACCTTTATGGATGTCAGCCCCTTGTTCTGTCATTCGCTGTGTGGCGCGTACTATCTGGCGCTGACCTTCTTACTGGCCCGTTTCTTCTTAAACCGCGAAGAATGGCTGGTGCTTGTGCGCACACGTGTGCTGAGTATCGCCAGCGTGGCCTTGATTTCTTTAGGGGTCTTCTCGGCCATCAGTCACGAAGTCACTTGGGAAAGTGCGGTCTTGTGGCTATTCGGGGCGTCCATTGGGGCTGAACTGATGACTGTCAGTAAACGCAGCTTCAGGGCCTTCCTGAAGAGCATCTAAGCCCTCGCCTGTCTTAAGAGGAGCTTCGAGCTTGAATCCCCACTTTATCCCCCCCTGAACTCTTAGACAGCAGTGAAATATCTGCCTGTCTAAAATCCTGACAGTCGCTTATTTAGGTCACTCCGTTGTATAAACACACCGAACTTTCCTAGCGAGGTCGCTGTGACTTTAAAAGTAGCTCCCATATTTATACTGTGCTTACTTTTAGGTGCTTGTGCGTTTAAAAAAGACGACGGCAAAGGGCCGAGCTCGGCCACTACAAACACTGACGTGATTGAAACTATCGAAAAGGTTTCCTTCACCGGCGAGTTGAATGATCAAAATGTCAAAATCACGTTCTTAGAGGACGAAGAGCCCGGTCTTTATCAGCTAGAAATATCGTGGCCTGCAGATGTTCCGGCGATGAAAGTGAGTTTGGATGGTCAGCCGTACCAAATAGTCAAAACAAACCGCTATTCTACAGCGACCATGTACGACACTAAAGTTGTAGTCCATCTAGTAGCCCTTAACAAACTGGGTGGAGAAAGTTCGGCTTTTTCAGCAGAACTGACTTCACCAAAAGACCTCTTAATCCGCCAAGAAAAACATCTTGATCAAGATTCTCTTCTTACTGCGAATCGCATGTACTTCCTAGATGCGGGGCGAATTATCACAAATGGTTTCAACCTAACACTGTCAGCAAAAAAGATTATCATTGGCTCACCCATTGATCAGAACACATCTCGTATGCATCCACGTGAAGCTCACATCCTTACGACAAATCCTAAAAGCATCGCAACTGGCATTGAGTTCCTAAAAGGTTCAGATATTAAAATCAAAGCCCAAAAAGCTGTCGGTCACCTGCGTGTGGCGATGGTTGGTTTCAATGGTATCGACGGCAAAGCAGGCGCTAATGGCGCCCCTGGAAAAGCTGGCAAAAAAGGTCGCGATGGCGCTATCAAAGACTTCACCGAGTATTGCGTCAACGATGACGGACGCCCTTGCCGAGGCGCCTCCCAAATCGATTGCACCTCCAACCCCACCAATGGAGAACAGGGAACTCCCGGATCTCTAGGACAGCAAGGTGAAAGTGGCAGCACCGGTGGCAACAGTGGCGTCCTGACCGCCATTATCGACGACCATACCCAGTTCAAACTTGAAGTCGGGCAACGTCGCGGCCTAGGTGGTCGCGGTGGCGCTGGCGGCAAAGGGGGACCCGGCGGTCCAGGCGGAGCTCCCGGCGACAATCCATTTAACAAATGCCGCAATGCCTTCGCTGGCCCTCAAGGAGCCACTGGTCCCGATGGCAAATCAGGCCAAGACGGCAAAGCGGGCCTGCTTGATGATGTCATCACCAATGTCAGCAATTTTTCTCGCTATGAAATAGAATAGGCCTAACGCACCGTAGACCCTAAAAAGAACCGGGAACCTTCAGACTGATTTCCAAAGGGAAGTGATCAGAGCTCATCACGGTATGGTGAACTTTGGCCTTTAGAACTTCAAAACCGCGCACAAAGACATGGTCCAACTTCAAAATACGTCCATCATCTTCCAGATCCAGATGTTCCAGTCCCAAGTCCCGGAAGATGCTTTTCATAATCATATAGCGCTTGAAGTTCCAAGTGTTGAAATCCCCGGCCAGCACAATCGGCCCATCAAACAGCGAAATACGAGAGGCGATTTCGTACAACGATGCCGTGAACGCATTCAGGGTCACAAAATTCAAAACATGGGTACAGACAAAAAGAGCCTTCTTATCGCCGAATTGATATTCACTGAAAAGAGTCAGTTTGGGCGTCAGCCAGAATAGCTCCCGAGTTTTCGAGCGGATAAAATCCACCGACTGCGGCGTAAGCCGTGAGCCAATCGCCACGCCTGTGCTGGAAAGGTCTTTCTTGTAGTGAAAGCTCTGCGCCAGATGCCATTCGTAAGAGGAAAAATCATTCCTCCAAATCTGCGGCATCTTTTGATCCAGCAAAGCTTCTTGCAGGAAGATAAAATCCTTATTCTGCCCCAGTCGTTTGAAATCATTTTCAAACAAAGCCGCACGCTGCCCTTTATAAACATTCCACACGAAGATATCAAACTGCGAAGAGGTTACCGGAAGGGTCATCCCTTCACCGATCTTCAACAGAACTTTTTCTTTCGCTGGAACTACAAAGGGCACCATCTCTTTTACTTCACCTTGTTCAAATAAGTTTCATCCACTGCCGAAACCTGCAGGCCTTGCGCCTCTTGGCGCTCTTGTTCAGCCAGCAATGTCGACAGATAACGTTCGCTATAGCTTGGGATGATCACAACGATATTCTTGCCACGATTTTCTTCTTTGGCAGCCTGACGAAGACCTGCAGCGATCGCCGCACCAGAGGAAATTCCCACCGGAATACCTTCAGCCTTAATAACCTCGCGAGCCAGCTTAATGGATTCTTCTGAAGATACCTGCTCGATTCCATCAACAACACTTCGATCCATAACACTAGGAACGAACCCCGCCCCCAGGCCTTGAATTTTATGCGGCCCCGGCTTTCCGCCTGAAAGCACCGGACTTTCCACAGGCTCAACCGCGATCATTTTCACACTTGGTTTTTTGGATTTCAAGAACGCGCCCACACCCGTGATCGTTCCAGAGGTACCCACCCCACTGATGACCATATCCACTTTGCCATCAGTGTCGTTCCAAATTTCCGGCCCCGTGGTTTCTTTATGAATCGCTGGATTGGCCGGATTATCAAATTGCCCCGCAGTCCAAGAGTTCGGTGTTTTTTCCAGTAACTCCATGGATTTGGCAATAGCGCCCTTCATTCCCAAAGGCCCTGGCGTCAGGACGATTTTGGCTCCCAGCAACAGCAGGAGTGTACGACGCTCTTGCGACATGGTTTCAGGCATGACTAAAGTGATCTCATAACCTTTTGCTGCTGCCACAAAGGCCAACGCAATACCGGTGTTCCCGCTGGTAGGCTCAATAATGGTCATTCCGGATTTCAACTTCCCGCTGCGTTCAGCGTCCTCGATCATGGCAAGGCCGATGCGATCCTTCACCGAACCCAAAGGATTAAAGAATTCAAGCTTCAACAAGAGTTTACCGGGCAAACCCTTTCCAATTCTTTGCATTTCAATCAAGGGGGTTTGACCAACGGTTTTTGTGATATCAGAATATATTCTCATAAGGTGCCTGTCTTGAATGGAAGTTACGAGCTACCCTTCTATGATACTCCCATCAGACAGCCTGACAAAGTTGAAGTTTATAAAAGTTTGTTTTCATTTCGTTAATATGGGGGCCCGCTATGGCAACTGAACCTTTTTCCAGCTCCGTAACCAGCTATTGTTTCCGTTTGAGACCCGGGCAGGACCTTAAAAAAGAGCTTATTTACTATTGCCAGTTGCATCACCTGCATGCGGCCTGCGTGGTCAGCGCTGTCGGGAGCCTGAACAAGGCCCACCTGCGCCTGTCCAATGGCAAGGATGTTGTCGAGTTTCAAGGCCCTTTTGAGATCGTCTCCTTAAGCGGAACTGTCAACAGCACGGCCGCGCATCTGCATATTTCTATCAGCGACTTTGAAGGTAAAGTCGTCGGTGGGCATTTAATGGATGGGTCAGAGATTTATACAACAGCCGAGATCATGCTGCTGGAAAATCGTGACCTGACATTCCAGAGAGAAAACGACGGCCACACAGGATATAAGGAACTGCTGATTCAGAAGCGAAGCTAGCCCCGAAATGACAAAATTCTCATTTTGAGAGAGTAACTCCTTTAGTGTTGCAATTGTATATACATGTATATACAGCGCCCCCAAGATCTGATCGACATCGAAAATATAAAGGCCAAGTTGCGTGAAAAAGAGTAAAGCCTCATCAAAAGAAAAGTCGCAGAAAATTTCTCCTGAATCCGCCCTAAGATTTCTTGAGGACATGCGAGTGATGTCTTCCCAAATTGACGAACCCACAGTAGCCATCAGCCTGCGGGTTCCGGAAAATATTTTAAGAAGTCTCAAGTTAAAAGCCAAAGCGGACGGCAAAAAATATCAATCACTTATGATTGAGTATCTTCGTAAAGGGCTTCTGGAAAAGTAGGCTTTTTTTGTTAAAGTTCTAGACACCCTATTCAGCTTGAAACATTTCGGTGTTTTCATTGGAATTCCCTGTGGGCTTCGGGATAATAAACCCCAGCGGAGGACTTCATGAAGAAGTACATGACAGCATCGATGCTTGCTCTATCACTGATGATAACCAACAGCGCACAAGCCGAAAGCGCCCTAGGCGTGGTGCTCGGCGACCCGACGGGCTTTTCAGGACGAACAAGCCTTGACGGGCAACACTCCGTGGAAGGCGCCATCGCCTATTCCACAGGTCATCATTCAGGACTTCATGTGCATGGAACTTATTTGTGGGACCGCGCAAGAGTCTTTTCTGTCGAACGCAGCGGTCCGATTGAGATGTATTATGGCTTGGGTGTTCGATTGATTTCGATAAACAGTGGCAAACACGATGGGGACATAGCCATCGGCCCCCGGGCTCCATTGGGGTTGGTCTATAAGATCAATAATCCCAACCTTGAGTTCTTCGGCGAGCTTTCGCTGGCTTTAGATGTCGCGCCAGACACTGACGTGGATTTGGACGCAGGAATTGGGATTAGAATTAGGTTCTAGCTATGCTTCTTTTTTCAATTTCATCGCTGGAAACACTTTTCTTATCTCCTCGACATCCACAAGACGCCCCTGCACGTAACCATGAATAACAAAGCCCAACAAAGTTTGATAGGGAATGCCCTTCTGCTCGGCGACGGCTTTGAAGCCCTCAAAGTCAGCCACAGTCAAGCGCGCTGTGAATTTTGCTTCCTTCTTCTCTTTCTCAACTTTTAGGGCTTCATTTCGGGCGGCTACCGCTGCCATCTTGTCGCCGCCAACGCTTTTCCACTTCGAAAAGTTTTGTTCCAGCTCTTTCTGTGACGGAATTTTCTTTTTTCTCATAGGCCGTATTCCTTTTTCAGCTTACGACTTTTATACATCGTAATATATCTCTCTGGATCTTCCGCGGTAACCACTGCCCAGACATAGTCTTTTAAAAAATAGATTTCCACGAACTGCTTTGGATATTTGGGGTTCGCTCGAACATCCAGCAAAACTCCTCCCGTGACGACCTCCTCAATAGAATGCCCTCTTTCACGTTGAATTTTGCGGTTCTTGTCCGCATTAATACGCTTCATATATTATACCTATTGTATGGCAAATAGCCATACTTTTATAGCTGAGTGATTCTGCGGGGATATGCAAATTACGCACTGAGATGCAAGCCCTCTACACAAGAGCGTAGGGCCATTGCCCTATCCGAATTGCGACCTCAAAACCAATAACCCAGAGCATTAGAAATGCTATAAACAGATTATTTTTATTTGCGACTTAATTCGGGGGCCAATAGATTGCTCGGATGCAATACAATCATCCGATCGTAATTCAAGGTGGCATGGGGATCGCAGTTTCTGACTGGCGTTTGGCAAAAACAGTTTCTCAAACAGGTCAGTTGGGCGTGGTTTCTGGAACTGCTATTAACTCGGTGCTGGTTCGCCGTCTTCAGGACGGGGACCTAGCGGGCGATTGCCGTCGCGCCCTAAAGGCCTTCCCTTCTCAAAACATTGCTCAGAAAATTCTGGATACCTATTTCATCGAAGGTGGGCGTCCACCACATCAGGCTTACAAACGTCCTCCGATGTTCTCTGTCGAATCACCGAAATTTCTTCTGCAACTGACCGTTGCCGCCAGCTTCGTGGAAGTTTGGCTGGCACGCGAAGGACACAACGGCGTTGTAGGCTTAAACCTTTTGGAAAAAGTGGTTCTGCCGAATCTGGCCTGTCTTTATGGCGGCCTGCTTGCGGGCGTTGATTACGTTATCATGGGTGCCGGAATTCCTCGTGAAATCCCAGGGGCTTTGGATTTGCTTAGCCAAAACCAAAAAGCCGGCTTGAAAGTTCCGGTGGCAGGCGCTGCTGAAGACGTTATGACTTTCTTTGATCCTCAAGAGGTCATGGAAGACACAGTTCTAGAGCCGCTGAAGCGTCCATATTTCTTCCCGATTGTTTCTTCTGCGATCCTGGCCGCGAATCTGAAAAAGAAATCCACGGGCCGTGTGGATGGCTTTATCGTCGAAGGTCCTTTGGCGGGCGGTCACAATGCGCCCCCACGTGGACCGATGAAGCTAAATGACAAGGGCGAGCCTATTTATGGCGAGCGCGACGAAGTGTGCTTAAAAGAAATGGCGGCACTGGAGCTTCCGTTCTGGATGGCAGGTTACTATGCCACTCCAGAAAAATTGCAGGAAGTTCGTGCGATGGGGGCTCACGGAGTTCAAGTGGGAACGCTGTTTGCTTTCTCTGAAGAATCCGGCGTGAAACAAGAGCTGAAAGAAAATGCTCTGAAAACCATTCTAACTGAAAAAGCTCCGGAAGGTGGTTGGATCTTTACAGATCCTCGTTCTTCACCAACGGGGTTCCCGTTTAAAGCAGCTCGTTTGCCAGGGACCATTTCTGAAGAATCCATCTATGCCAGCCGCAAACGTATTTGTGACTTGGGTTACCTTCGTCATGCGTATCAAAAAGAAGACGGCAGCATTGGTCAGCGTTGTCCTGCAGAGCCGGTGAATGACTATGTTAAAAAAGGTGGCTTGCTTGAAGACACCGTCGGCCGCAAATGTCTTTGCAATGCTTTGATGGCGGACGTGGGTATGGGGCAGATCCAAGCCGGTGGTCAGGAAGAGATTTCTTTGCTGACGGCGGGTGATGACTTGAACAATGTCACGCGGATGTTAACTGACGGAAAAACTTCTTACAGTGCGAAGGACGTGATCTCTTACTTGTTGGATCTTGATCACTCAATGAAGACCTCAGGCCCGCTAGAATCTGCGTTAAATTAAAAACAAAAAGGGAGCGAAATGCTCCCTTAAGACACCTGCACTTTATATTTAATTAAGTATCAGATTTGGCATTCTTATAACGAAGATCTTTGGGTCTTTCGTTGTCATGTATGGCAATCAAACTTATCTCTCGACCATTGTGGTTAACAACCCATCTAACAGAATAACGACCGTCATAGATGGGCTTTCCACGAACAGACGATTTTTCGTAAATCACACCCTGCTCCGGAAATAAAGTGAGATCCTTAATTAAGTCCTTCACTTCACGTTCAAACTGCTCGGTTTTTCCAATTGCGAACTCAATGTCATAATTCGCACTAATATTCGACTCAATAATGTAAGCAACAATGAGTGCAAAATCCTCACTAAATGAATCCGTTAGAATTTCAGTATACGGAGGAACTTTCAACCAGCAACGTCCTTCTTATATTTAGCTCTTGCTGACGCCTTTGCCTTACCCATAGTTTCCGAAAGGATCTTCCCGACCTCAGCTCCGCGAACAACCCGCCCCTCGGCTGCGGCCAGTAAACCTCTATGAACACCTCGAAGCTCCGCCAACTCAAGCATAAGATTTTCATAAGTTTCGGCATTCAAAATCACCACTGATTTTCCACCAGGACGATTTACCTTCACAACTTCAGTGTCTGCCACATCAAGCCACTCTTTCAAATTAGCTCTAAACTCAGTTCCACCAGTAGATTCCATAAATCCTCCTGATAAAAAAGTACAATAAATGTACATTTTTATCAAGATCTCTACACTCCCCCACTAAGCGCCAAATTAAAGATCATTATTTTAATAAGTAATATTATATACATACCGAAATAGCCGACACAGAACATATATGTAAATTATATGTAAATTTAACGCAAGTCAACCTCTTGAAGAATTCGAAGTCTTTAGAGTCCGCGTTAGTTTAAAAAGCAAGGGAGCGAAATGCTCCCTTAAGACACCTGCACTTTATATTTAAGACCCGCATGCATCAGTTGGTCTTGCAATGCCAATTGTATAAATCGATCTTCAGCATACCCCAAAGCCTGAGCAAAGTGCCTTGGCGAAAATCACCCAAGGCACCTTTTTCAAGACCTATCTTTTGATACGCTTCCAATAACTTGGGATGTCTGAGCTTAAACAACTCAAATTATGGCCATTCAGATTTTTGCCACAGTCTGGACCATTAGTGACATTGATAGTTTGTCGTGACGTGAAATCGGCGGATCTCTCAAAACCTGTGATCTTGCGATCTTGAAGCCAGCGGGCATCAGAATAGTCCCCGATGGAACCGGCATAGTGTTCTCCACTCATCATCTCATAGGCAGAACCGGTCTTTTTAAATCCGGACCATCCCTGATTCAGCGTAGTACCATCTTTGTGGGTCAAATTTCGACTACGAGCCGCGATCACCTCGCCATTGGCGTCAAACGCAATCGTTGTAATCAGTGAGTTCACCATGTCAAAGGTTTCACTTGCGTCGGGGACATCGGCGCTTTGAGCAGACGTAGCATAAGTCTCGCCAATTGGCAGGGCCTCGTCAGCTGTTGTTGAAAGATAAGTGAACAGTGGAACATAGCTGAATGCAAAGTTCCCCGTTTGTCCTTTATAGTAGTCACTGAAATTACCTGTCGACATACCCCAATTAAACGGCGGCATTTTACCAGCATCGGTAGCATCATCAAGCAAAGCCGTTTCATCGGCACAAGTGACCGTATAGGATGTGTCCACCAAAAGATTCAGATATGGCGTCTGTCCGGCAGCAACACTGTAGGTCAGCTTGTTGTACTCCATAATCTCGTTACCATAGTGCGGATCTGGAAGCATTTTTCCTACTGCATAGTACCCATAGTCGTTAGAAAGATCGACGGCATCACCGCAACTTGCGGTCGCAACCTTCTTGACCCCGCTGGCTGTCGTGTAATAGCAACCGTTCGCTGTTCGGCAGAAGGCTTTCAATTGAACATCGTTCTTGAATCTAATTCCCGCATCGGAATAAGTACCTTCCGGGACAGCAATATCTTCTTCGAACTTGATGACCGCAGTGTCACCACCTAGTTCCAATGTTTTAGGTGTTTCGAAAGTTTTAAAATTGTTCGAGCCCGTCGAAGAATTCCCCGCGATTGATAGGAGCTGAATTTTCATACCTTCCATTTTGGCCCAGGAGTATTTACCTGTACTCGCCTTGACATCGCCCCACTTAGGCGCAGCCATCAGGTTCACCGAAGTTGAACCAATTTGCCCAATTCTCGCCTTCCCTGCGACACCAGAGCTGGAACCGCCCCCGCCCCCACCACCGCTACAACCAGCCAGTAGTACTAAAAATCCGGTGCCCATAAAACCTTTTGCAATGCTCTTCATTGAAGTTTCTCCTCATTTTTCTGTTTGCACTCCCTTTTACGCTAAAGAACTTAAACCCGACGCAAAACGAGTTTCGGTTATTTGACAAAAACCTCAGGACTTCCGGAGGGAAAATGAGACACTTGCTCTTGCGTCAACACTTCGGGAGCTTGCAATGCAAGCGATTTCAAATGTGCCTATCTAAGATGAGACAGTAATCTTGAATAGACTCGCAATAGGATTACAAGTCGTAAAAACCCCTCATTGAGTTCCGCCCCCCACCGATAGATTCACGTCTGTTCTGGACGTAATGACTAAATCAAGGAGCTTTTCGGTGAAGTATTCTACAAAGGTATTAATGGCATTGACTGGACTATTGATGGCAGGGTGTTCCTCGGGTGGCGGGGCTGATGACGGCTCGACGACGACGGTTTCAGCAACAAAACCCTCGAGCGTCGTGGCTTCTCTGAGTTCAAAAATTTCAGAGGTTGGCACGAACATGAATGCCGCCATGAACGGCGCTTCTATCGCCAGCATTCATACAATGAACGGCATTGATACCAAATGCGGTGTTCACGGCGAGCCCTTGTTCCAACCAGTGACCGCCGATAGCACAGCATGCACGAACGCCGGCGGAAGCTGGGATCCGGGATCTTCAGAATGTAAGATGTCCTCGTCAGATCACGCTTACACTGGCATGAAGTTTTTCTGTTTTATCGCCAAAGACACGGGGTCTCCGGATAGCTTGCAAGGGGCCTTTGGTCTTTTCGGTAACCTCAGCTGTTCACTGGAAAAACAAGGTATGCAATGGGACGGCGTTCAACGCACTATTGATGTGACGTTATCTGAAGGCAATGGCTGCTTCCAGGCCGGACAACTTTCTGATGGACCTTGCGAGGGACAATCAAGCTGTTCGATGAACGTGAACGTCACGGCCTCGACCCTTTCTGGGGAATACTACGACAGCTCCCTGGTGCTGGAAATCGGCGACATGTATTACCGAGCGAAAGTAAAAGTGTCTGACGGCATCACAGAGCTGGCTGTTTCCAACAACGGCCAAGGTGTTGCCAATGATGAAGACGTCTATTCTGTAAAGTTGGATGAAGCCAACAAACGGTTTGCCTATGAAGGTCGCTTTGATCGTATCGATGCTGTCGGCTGTGGCGGTGGTTCTTGCGGGTGGAGCCGTCACTATCGTGTGATGCTGGATCTTTTAGATGGCACCAGTGAAATCATCCCTGAATCTATTGAGGGGGCAATTTCTGATATCTATGACAACGGTGGCACCTTCTATTCAAGCCTTAGCACGATCAAGGGATCTATGACTTCCGGAACTGGACTGACGGGAATTCAGTACAGTGCTTCGGATGCCGTCCGTGCGAACGTGGTGGAAGCGGCGAACCTTTCTGCGGGAACAGCAAGCTGTTTTGCTCTGGACGCGGATCCGGCTGCAAATGCTTGTGCTGGCAATCCGGGAATCACAAAAGGCACAGGCACTTTGGCTTTCTTCCTGCCGGGCTCAACGTTTAAGTCCCAGACAACAGCTGCGGATAAGTATTTGGATGGCGATGTTTGGTTTGCGAATCTTGCGGGGTTGAACTTCACTTCTGTGAGTTTGGCGCCGGAGCAGTAGCCATCACGGGTTTATAAAGAAAGAGGGTGCCAGTGGCGCCCTCTAAGGCCTACTCCATAAAGTCTAAAATTCCTTTCACAGCAGGCAGGTAGTGGGTATTTCCCTTTGCAAACTCAGAAGAAAACCCACAGTTAAGTTCCAAAAATGGAATCAACTCTGGGGCGATCCATTCAATTGTTTGACGAATTTCTCCGTAACGCACATCCGCCTTATAATTTATGATCGGCTCAAAATGAAAAACTCGATTACGAAATTTCCTAACTGTATTCA
The DNA here is from genome assembly GCF_041888015.1 of Bdellovibrio bacteriovorus. GTDB lineage: Bacteria > Bdellovibrionota > Bdellovibrionia > Bdellovibrionales > Bdellovibrionaceae > Bdellovibrio. The sequence continues at coordinate 1,562,803 of NZ_CP168968.1, read as the reverse complement.
ATCTATCAGAAATATTTTTTCGTGTTCGGTCCGAGGACGGAGTTACATAGGGAAACATCTTTGGCAACAGAGGCCTCAGTTTTTGTTCATAATCTTTTCGAAACAATGACGTCCAAAATCCGAAGTTTAGTGCCGCCATAATATCTTCAGGATTAAAGCTCTTCCCTTCACGCTGAAGACGCTCAATTGCCTCATCCACCATGTGTTGCTCAGGACTTAACAGTTGGCCATTGGTAAGCCATGAGCTACCCCATGTGCTGGTGGCCGCAGAATGGATGTTATTTCTCAGGGCAATTTCTAACCAATGCAGGGATTCATATAGAGACTCTGACAAAGCGCAATTCCAAAGGTACTTTGCCATAACTAAATCTAATGGCTGTCCCTCCAAGTACCCGTAACCACTTAATCTTTCTCTAGAAATTCGCGAAATGAGACGTGCTGTTTTTAATTGGCCTTGCATTTAACTCCCAAAAGACCGATATTGCTTAGGTAGTCCCCAGGAAGTTCCTCTCCCTTGAAATATAGGTGATCGAAGCCTGGGGTTTTTTTTGCCTAAAATCAGCCTCCATACATACCCATGGATATCGGCATCGATATATCAAGAGCTCGCAAAACAAGCAAATATTTAATATGTAAATTTTATGTAAATTAACCCGGCCGCAGTGGGTTGCCAAAGAGGTACCTTTTAAGCACAGACGTTCTATTTTCGGTCAAAAGTAGCTATTGTTTTTAGCTTCACTTGGCCAAAAATAAGGGTTCTCTTCGCCAAAGCCTTACATAAGACACACCCACTTCCAGCTAAAGATTTTTATAGAGATTCACACGACTTTGAATCTCGGCCCTTAAGTCCTTTTGAATATGTTTGAATCTGTCATCACCCGAAATCTCGCCCCATAGAACTTCGACCTGCTGCTGTATCAAGAACACCATAGAAGTCATCACCTTCAGGAAAATATCTTTCTTCTTTTCGAAGCCGAGATCTTCTGCCAGCATCTCGAAATTCTTTTTCTTCATCCTAGAAGAGTCCCGCTGCCCACCGATTGAAAAGGCAAAATCAGACGACATGTTTTTATAAATGCTTGTACTAAGAAGATCATACATCGGAGCTAATCGAGTTTCCCCATCAACATACAAGAATGACAGGTTCTTGGAATGAGAATCATTATTTCCAATTAAAAGGTTAAAGGCCAACCACTTCAGCGCAGCTTCCAAATCATTTATCTTATCGTCAGAAACTTTCTCGATTGTCTTATAATTTTGAGCAAAACTAGGACCACCATCCTCCTCGTACTTTTCGGCAGATGGATAACCTTGGGCTTGGCATAGATCAAACTGGTGCAGTCTTTCAACCTGTCCCTTTACTAGGGTTCGATCGTAGCGTTCAACCAAGAACAATAAATGCTCCTTGCCCACCAATTTAACTGCCGGAACATTCAGTTTGCACAATTGTGCAAGGCGCATACAAAGGTATTCATTTTGTACTGAATTTAACACGCCTGAAATTCGGGATGGGGGCTTCAAAATATGGGTCGTTGGTCTGGCATCAGTAGGGAGAAAAATCTCATCATCTTGAACGATCACAGGGATCTTATCCTGAGCCCCTGCCAATGAAAATCTTCCTTTGTGCTTAACAAGACTGTGCACGTATAGGCTGTCTTTATTTTCGATAACTTGATCAATCTCATCAAAAGAGATCTTTTCCAGATCCCCTTTTTTAGCAATATCCGGAGGAACCTCAAAAGGCGTTATTTCAAGAGCCCCAGCACAATCAAGTCCATAGCTTTCCAAAATTTGATAGGGATCTTCGAAGCTCTTTTTAAGAATCTGTTCAAATGTTTTTAGTGTTTCCCCTTCAGGAAGAAGGTTATCAAAATATGACTTAGTAAGGCGATTGTTGAACTGCTCTTCTTGCAAAGGCAATGCTGGAGATAGCGCGAATTTTTCATTATTTCCAAGCCAAGTCGCAGAGTAAGTAAATCCTAGAGTATCATCTTCTTTTTTTTGCAGAACTCCGACATGCAGTTTTCTATAAAAGACATTCAAGGGCTTTTTCATTTTCTTTTTACCTTGATGTAGATCTCGATATTGCAAAGCTTCAGTATTTTAAGAAGTGTAGAAAGCTTAATGTCTGACTTTTGATTCTCGAAATTCAAAACCGCATAACGGGAAAGATCCGCGTACTGACCAAGCTTTTCGCTTGTAATCCCCTGCTCTTTACGAACCTTTCGAACTTCATCCGCGAGTTGAGATGAGCTTGTAATACGCGTATATTCCACTTAGCCTCCAAAAAGTTGCCTACAGTAAACATTTTATGGGGCTTTACGGCAAAGTCCATTAAAAGTTGTCTTGAGGCAACTTTTTAGCGAAATAAACAGGACTTAGGGAGGAAAGTTGCTCGGAGGCAACATAAGTGGGCCACGGGGCCGAGCCAAGGCCCCGCATTATGCCAGTTCATAAACTCGATTAATCAAATATAGAGGAACTGCCAGCAACTCGAATACGGCTGGGGTATCCATACCCGCAATACTTGCCTCAACGAGCTCACTCCCATAAGGCAACAAGCTGATTCGCAATGCACGAGGCAATTTTCTTCGTTCCGCCATAAATACAGTTAAAGATTTCATCTTCCCCGAAACATCTGACTTAACTTCAACAGGCAGAATCACTTCTTGTTTGGATATAACAAAATCCACTTCGGTGCCCAGGCACAAAGTTAAAAACTCTTCTAACTCTATCAACCTGACTATGCTTTGCGTATTCGGAAAAATCATCCTGATAGGTCTGCAGAATGGATCTCTGAACCCTGCGAACCTCAAAAATTGGTCAAAAATAGCTATTGTTTTTAATATTATTTGGTCAAAAATAAGGGTTCTTTTGACCAGAAACTTTTTTGAAGATGTGGTCACCAGCTTGGTGAGTGGTGCGTCGGAAATCCCGACATACCACTTTTTCGTCTAATTCGTTTCTTCAAAGATGTGCTTAATGTCCCATTGACATTAATTCAAATGATCTTCATCGATCTCGTAAATTAGCGCGAGACTCTTCCTGCATTCGAAAATTTCATTTTCAGATACTGAGCCCATTTTTTGGATGATTCTATCCACCGAAAGAGTCCTAATTTGGTAGGTATCTATAACAGACGTTTTATGAAGCCCTGCAGACTTAACATCTTTGATTTCGACAAAAACTTTTCCGGATTTCCCACTGGAATCGGTAATAGGAAACACAGTAATAAGTGCCAGCCTAGGATGAACATTTATTACCATACAAGGCCTGGTCTTCTTCTGCTCATGCCCCTTAGTTGGATCAAGATCCACTAAAACAACTTCTCCTACCGAATAGCTACTCAAAGTCATCCCCATCAATTCCTGCAAAATAATTCTCTGGCGATGACTTCACATATAGATTCAACATCTCTTCGCGCGCAGCTCGTCGTTGCTCCTTTTTCACTCGATCACGTAATAGATCCAAAGCATAATCCATCATCTTAGTCTTATTGCTAAATCCATAACGCTCATGACTCTCCAGCATTTTACTGTTCTCGTCTTTTAATTTTCCGACTTGCATGGCTACCTCACCTCTATATACGTATCGGCATCTCACTTTATAAACTCAAATACATACATATCTATATACATAATTGTATACCTAAAAACAATAATCAGCAATACTTAATTATAAGTATAAGTATTTACTGTGTTTTTATAAATAATCCCAAACAGAGACACTCAGGCCCAGACAGCACAATACTTGTGACAGATATCATGGTTCGCATACCAATCTTATTAAGACGTAGCCCTACTTACTGTCAGAGTGAATTTGCTCAATTGCCCTAAAGAACACCTTTATAGAGACCGTATCGCTATGAGAAAGCATACGATGAAGTGTTTGGCGAGTAGTTCCGATGGCAGTGGAGAATTGCTCTTGATTCTTATACTTCGGAGAATTTGAAATATAAGATGCTATCAAATCAGTGATAGATGCTACATCCCCGTCTTTTAAATACTGCGCCATCTGCTCAAGAACGAACTGCGGCTGCCCGAGCTTTTCTTTAATGCCCGCCCGGCGCTTGTCAGTATTCGTTTTTTCCTCATTCAATTCAAATGCAACACTGCGCATACTTCACCTCAATCTGACTTAGCTATCCTTCACATTGGTGACAATTCCTTCGCTCTCGATCATATCACGCGCAGCCAGAACTCTTGGTAGAAGTGAGCCGTCAAGATCACTCTCCCATTCTGTATAGGCAGCGTCCTCTATGACCTCAGTCGGAACCTCAGCAGTAAAAGTGTCTTTAAACGACATTAAGCCACCCGACTATTGTATCATATATATTACATTTGATAAAAATAAATAACATGAAATAATCCAGATCAATTCAAAAACAACCCCAGATGGCATAAGAATGCCATCTGGCCCTCAAAAGCCACAAGAATGTATATGTAAATTATATGTAAATCAAGACCGTTTTATCGAGGACCGGCCACCTTAGTTAAGACAACTTCTTTTCCCACTCGTAGGCGGTTCTACAAATCAGTTCGAGATTGTCTCGCTTTGGTGTCCAGTTAAAGGCTTTGCGCACTTTTGATGAATCTGCCACCAAAGTGGCTGCGTCCCCTGCTCGTCTTGGTTGTTCTTCGACCTTGAAGTCCACTCCACTGACTTTTTTTACTGTGTTGATTACTTCCTTAACTGAAAAGCCATGGCCGTAGCCGCAGTTGAAGATCTCGGACTTTCCGCCTTCGTTCAGGTATTGCAGTGCCAGGACGTGCAGGTCTGCGAGGTCTTCGACGTGGATGTAGTCGCGAACACCTGTACCGTCTGGAGTTGGATAGTCGGTACCGAAGATTCCCACGGAGGCGCGTTTGCCGCAGGCGGCTTCGCTGGAGACTTTAATCAGGTGCGTGGCATTTTTTGTTCTTTGGCCGTTCTGACCATTTTCGGCCGCACCTGCGACGTTGAAGTAACGTAGACAGACAGATCGCATACCATACGGAGCTTCGCAGTCGCGGAGGATTTGTTCGCTCATGAGTTTGGAGGAGCCGTAGGGATTCAAAGGTGCTTTCGGGGCTTCTTCTGCAATAAGTCCATCAACTGTCGCATCACCATAAACTGCCGCAGTTGATGAGAAGACGACTTTTTTAACATTAGTCTCGACACAAGCCTGAGCCAGGGCCAAGACCCCCATCGTATTGTTTTCGTAGTAGTCTATCGGTTTTTCGATGGACTCCGGCACAATCAGCTTGGCTGCAAATTGGATAACCGCTTCGACTGAATACTTCTTTAGAACATCAACAAGAAGGTCACGATTGCGGACATCGCCTTGAACAAACTCAGCTCCCATCGGAATGGCTTCGCTAAAGCCGGTCGAAATATTATCAAAGATAATGACCTGATGACCTGCGTTCATAAGTGCTTGTGCTGTGTGAGAACCGATGTATCCGGCACCGCCGGTGACTAGGACTTTCATGGTGGCCACGATACCACTGTCTGAAGCTACGCAAAAGTCCTAGTATTGACCATGTGCTTCCAGGCAGGAATGCCTCGACAGCTTGACCATGCAACAATTTCTTATTGCTCCCCAATTAATCTAACTCACCTACCCTGCTTTATGAAAAACAGTCTCGAGAATCGGCTCATTAGGAAAAGTCTCAAATATACTTTCCAAAGTATCAAAGTTGATATTGTGATCCGCTTTCTCTAGGCTTTTATATTTACTGAGAGAAATATCGAGAGACTCTGCAACTTGCTCCTGAGTCTTTCCTTGGCGTTCACGAAGAAAGTAGAGGCAAATAGCTAGCTTTTGCTTGCTATTAAGATTTAGCTTCGTCAAAACGTAATTTAAATTATCAGAAACATTTTCAACTTCATAACCAACGATCTTATTTTTGTCGGCCTTGGCCACAAATTTATAAATGCCTTCATGACCAGTACAAGTTTGAGTATTTGGAACGTTACTTTCAAAGTAGATGTACATGAGTTCATTTTCGGACAAGTATTTAAGATTCATATTTATCTCCCTACTTTTTTGAGTACAATTCTGTTCCGGTTTTCATAAAGTCTGCATCATAGGCAGTAACTAATTTTCCTTTACCAGATCCAGTAACCGCAACAACTACACAAAAATACAAATCTTCTGTTTCACTGATCTTGATCTCTACAGAGTAAAAGAGGCATACATTCGCAGAGCTTTTACTTTGAATGACTTTTGATGGATCTTTCAAAGCTTCTTTTACTTTTTCAATAGTCACTTCAGGGTGGCCAACAATTGCATGCTGAAGATCGTCTGACCAGATTTCAATTTCTATCTGACCTTCCATGGAACTAACTTTCTCTATTAGAGTATTAGCCATGAACGCATCCTTGAATTCATTATATGTGACCCCCTCGAAATAGTCAATATATTAACCATAGCTATAATATAACCCATTTAAGTCTAATATATTTGATCTTACATAAGCGTCCTATCGAAATCGATATATCAAGAGCCAGTAACACAAGCAAATGTTTAATGTGTAAATTTTATGTAAATACTATTGGCGGCAGCGGGCTGCAAAAAGGTACGGCGTACCTTTTTTCTCTCACCAAACAACCCCACCGTCTTCCTGAATACATTGGCTTTTTCTCAAAATTTTATAAGAAACACTATCCTCAGAAATAGAATTCACTTTCACAAGGTATACTGCAGTCGCGGAACAATGCCGAGCCGCCACCTCAGGGCTCATGGCAATGTTCAGATGCTGCGCCCCTCGCTTTACCGACAGATACGAGAGAGCCTGAATCTGTTTTGAAGCCCCCACATAGCTCGGATCATTCAAAAAGTATTCTCCGATGAGATTAGTTAATTTATAAATGTCTGCGTCCTGAGCCTGATGGCAGGTCAACATTTTGCAAATATAACTATGAATAATCTCGTTACTAAGGCGCCCCTGCGAGGAAAACTGAAGCTCCGGGGGAACCATTCTTTTCTCTGGAGTCGTATGACGTATAAGCCCAGGAAGCTCATCAATAAGACCAACCATTTTGAAGCGCACTTCCTTCAATGGATGATGATCTAGATGCTCAAAGTACCCCATCCAAAATTGATCCCCAGCCTTTGCATCGCACTCATAAAAACAAGTTTGCGGAGCAAGACTCAGGTACAGCATAGGGACGCCTGCATAGTTCAGGCGCCCTAACGGAGGGTTTGGGTTGGCTCCGATGTGTTCAGCCAGGTGACATCATTGTCAGCCTTATAAGGGCGCAAACGGAAACCACCCCAGAGCTGCTGATCTTCTGTATGTTTCGACAATGTAAAAGTATCTGTATGTCCGACAAAACCATCAGATGCTGCGGAAATCGCCTCTCGCAAGGGAATGTTTGTCTTACTCCCTCTTACGGCAGCAATCTGTTGAATTTTATGAAAAATGTCCTCTGTTGAGCGTTGGTTTAGGATATTCCAATTGGGCATAACCCTATTATCCTAAAGAACGCTCCCACTCATAAGCTGTTTGACAAATCAGCTCAAGATTGTCTCGCTTGGGTGTCCAATTGAAGGCCTTGCGTACTTTTGAAGAGTCCGCAACCAAGGTGGCAGCGTCCCCTGCTCGTCTTGGCTGTTCTTCGACTTTGAAGTCCACTCCACTGACTTTTTTAACAGTGTCGATGACTTCCCTGACCGAGAAACCATGGCCGTAGCCGCAGTTGAAGATTTCGGATTTACCGCCTTCGTTGAGGTAATTCAACGCCAGGACATGCAGGTCTGCTAAGTCTTCAACATGGATATAATCGCGAACACCGGTACCGTCTGGAGTTGGGTAGTCTGTTCCGAAAATCCCGACAGAAGCTCGCTTGCCGCAGGCGGCTTGGCTGGCCACTTTGATCAGATGCGTGGCGTTGGCGGTGCGCTGGCCGTTTTTACCGTCTTCGGCGGCACCTGCGACGTTGAAGTAGCGGAGACAGACGGAGCGGATGCCATGCGGTTCTTCACAGTCCCGCAAAATCTGCTCGCTCATCAACTTAGAAAATCCATATGGATTTAGCGGCTTAGCCTGTAAGTTTTCCGTAACCATCCCACTGGCAAGGGCATCCCCATATACGGCAGCAGTGGATGAAAACACAATCTTTCTGACGCCATTTGCAATACATGCCTGCAACAATGACAATACTCCCGCCGTATTGTTTTGATAGTATTCCACAGGCTGAACAATAGATTCTGGCACTACCAGCTTCGCCGCGAAGTGAACTACAGCGTCTATCGAATATTTTTGAAGCACATTCCCGAGGTCGGAAACGCTGCGGACATCTCCATTAACAAATTCAACCCCAGCACCTATTGCCGCTCTAAAACCCGTAGTCATATTGTCAAAAACAACAACCTGATACCCAGACCTCAGTAACACACTCACGGTGTGAGAGCCGATATATCCCGCCCCACCTGTAACTAGCACTCTCATAGCATTATCCCCATTACCACCTTCAATCCTATATTGACTTCATACGGTTCGTCGACAACGACACTTGACGCACCAAGTTTGGCGAGAAAAAACAGGACTTCCATCACTCACACTTGCTATTGTCTATCCTACGAAATCTCAGAGGGAGTAACTTCATGCTTTTAGTTTTTGGAAAAAATGGTCAAGTTGCGACAGCCCTCTCGCACCACTTGCCCCAGGCTTCCTTCCTTGGAAGTGATATTGCAAATTTCCTTAATCCTGAATCAGTCATCCAGCAGTTAGAAGAAATAAAGCCGAAAGTTATTATTAATGCTAGCGCTTACACATCTGTCGACAAAGCTGAGTGTGAAAAGGACTCTTCCCTTCAGATTAATGCCACCACTCCAGGCATTATTGCCTCTTGGTGCAGAAAAAACGACGCCTGCTTAATACATTATTCAACCGACTACGTATTTCAAGGTGATGGTCACGAACCTTGGACTGAAGATGCATTGCCGAACCCAATAAATTGGTACGGAACGACCAAGCTGAAAGGTGAAGAAGCTATTCTACAATCAGGATGCAAAGCGTATATTTTTAGAATATCTTGGGTTTACAGTCCTTGGGGCAACAACTTCCCAAAAACCATCTTACGCCTAGCAAAAGAAAGAGAGCAACTGAGCATAGTCAACGATCAGTGGGGTGCCCCAACGGATGCACTAGATGTCGCAAAAGCCACTGCGAACCTTGTCAAGAGTTTACAGTCGAAGTGCGAGCTCGCCTCTCCGGGAATATACCATCTCTGTTTCGAAGAGTATCAAACTTGGTATGACTTCGCAGTAAAGGTAATAAACAACGCACGCAGCGATGGACAAAAGTTAGCTCTCAAATCACTAACACCCATTTCATCAGAGCAGTTCCCCACGCCGGCTAAACGACCAAAGAACTCTCGCCTGGGAAGCAAATACTCTAAACATTTGTTTACTTAAAAACCATCTCTCGCCTTGACAGACATCTTGGAGCGATTAATATCTCTTTTTCTTTCTTGCGTAAAAATAGGATGCAACTATGAAGATATTAGTCACTGGCGCAGCAGGCTTTATTGGAAGCGCCTTTGTCAGACATGCTATCGCTAACTCACAACAGATTGTCGTCATCGACAAGCTAACTTATGCTGGCCATCTCAAAAATCTTGAAGGATTGATTAACAACCAGAACCTTCACTTTGAACATGGTGATATTGCTGACAGCAATTTTGTTGCGTCAGTTTTTAAAAAGTATCCGATTAGCGCCGTAGTTAATTTTGCGGCAGAGTCTCACGTAGATAATTCAATTCATTCACCTCGCGAATTTATCGATACAAATATTATTGGCACTTTTGTTCTTTTGGAAAACAGCAGATCCTACTGGAGCACGCTTTCAGAAAACCAAAAGAAGCAATTTAGATATCTGCAAATCTCCACCGACGAAGTTTATGGAACTCTAGGAGACTCCGGTAAATTCCACGAAGAACTGCCTTATCGTCCCAATTCTCCCTATTCCGCATCCAAAGCCGCCGCTGACCACTTGGTTCGATCTTGGTTCCACACTTATAATCTTCCGACAATTACGACCAACTGCTCAAACAATTATGGCCCGAGACAGTATCCGGAAAAGCTAATTCCAGTTATGATTACCAAAGCCCTTAAAGAAGAAAACTTACCTGTTTATGGTAATGGCGGGAATATTAGAGACTGGATCCACGTAGAAGATCATGCTGCGGGGGTCTATCTAGCATTGACCCGAGGGACTCCCGGAGAAACTTACTGTTTTGGCGGAAACTCCGAAAGGCGCAACATAGATGTGGTTCGTGCTATCTGCCTAACCCTTGATGAGGCTGCTCCCAGACCAAATGGCCAGAGCTATTCAAATCTAATATCGTTTGTGCAGGACAGGGCTGGTCACGACTGGAGATACGCCATCGATGACAGCAAAGCGCAAGCAGCCCTTGGATTTGAACGGAAGTATAAAAGCTTTGAAGAAGGCCTACAAGCCACTGTTAGCTGGTATCTTACTAATACCGACTGGTCCAGTAACGTCTTAAAGAAAAAAGGAAGCATATAATGAAAGGCATCATTCTTGCGGGAGGCAATGGCACCCGTTTATTTCCAACTACAAAATGCGTTTCTAAGCAGCTTCTCCCTGTATATGACAAACCCACAATCTATTATCCATTGTCTACATTGATGCTTGGGGGCGTGAAAGATATCCTCATCATCAGCACACCTCGCGATATTCCACTCATTCAAGACTTACTTGGTGACGGGGCAAACTTTGGCATCACGATAGATTACGCAGTCCAAGAAAAGCCAGAAGGCATTTCCCAAGCATTTTTGATTGGGGAGAGCTTCATTCAAAACAACCCGGCTTGCTTAATTTTGGGCGATAATCTTTTTTATGGACAAAGCATGCCCCAACAGCTCTCTTCCGCCGCAAAGATTGAAAAAGGAGCTCGCGTCTTCGCGTACCATGTTCACGATCCAGAGCGATATGGTGTTGTAGAGTTTGATATCAATGGCAAGGCATTAAGCATTGAAGAAAAACCAAAAGTCCCGAAGTCCAATTGGGCTGTTACAGGCTTGTATTTCTACGACAATACTGTGGTACAAAAGGCAAAGACACTAAAACCCTCTCCTCGTGGCGAGCTCGAGATTTCAGATCTCAACAAGCTCTACTTAGAAGAAGGATCATTATCTGTAGAACGGCTTGGTCGCGGCGTAGCCTGGCTTGACACTGGCACTCCTGAATCACTAATTTCATCGTCCACATTTGTTCAGACTATGGAAGAACGACAAGGTCTTAAGGTGGCCTGCCTTGAAGAAATCGCATACCAAAAGGGCTTTTACGACAAAAACAAGCTGGCAAAAATTATCGAATCTTATCCTACGTCATCTTACAAAAATTACTTGGAAAGATTAGTAAACGGGAAGCTATATTAGATCCTAAACAGCGGATACCCAGAGTATCCGCTGTAATCTGAACTACCTTACCAGTGTAGCAGCATCTATCTCTGACATCGGCTTATCATCATGAGCAATAAGATATCTTGCTCCAATTGGCTTCCACCTATCTTGTTTAATTCTATTAGAAATTAACTTATTAGTCTTATAGAATATAGATGTACATGACGTGAATGCATTTATAGGAGGGAACCCACAAAAATCAATTTGAACATATCCCAACTCTCGCAACAACATGGCGGCATTTGGATACCATTCAGTATTGTCCAATATTATAATTCCATCTACAGATATCTTCTTGATTGCTTCCAACACAGACGGGTAACGGACTGCTCCGTCAATCACAATAATATCAAATTCTTCACTACATTTATTAATTACGGACGGATAAAGCATCTCATCACCGCAGTGATGAATTTGGCAATTACTGGGTATAGACGACAGAACTTTTTCATACCACGAAAGATCCCGCTCCACAGAAACAACGCTATGAACACGGCGGGCCCAATATAAAGTTGAAGCCCCTGAACCAAACTCAAAAACACGACACTTAGCCAGATCCAAATTATTCAAAAACTCAATGCAAGGATATGTAATCCACGGTATCGGATTTCCATCTCCATCTACACAAAATCCGTTCTCAACTCTACTATGCCCAAACTGGGCATTAAATATGGTGTAAAAACGCACAAGGGTTAGCAGCTTTCGAGGAAATAGCTTCCTTAACACAAAAATCTCCCATTCCTAATAAGCATTCTTGTCACCATATACAACCAATACTGTACGAAGAAGAATCTCCATATCTAGCAGCAATGACCAGTTTCTAATGTAATAAAGATCACACTCAATTCTTTTGTGAAGGCTCGTATCACCACGCCATCCGTTAACCTGCGCCCAACCGGTAATTCCAGCCTTCATTTTGTGCCTCAGCATATAAGCAGGAATCTCATTCTTAAACTTCTCAACAAAAAATGGCTGTTCAGGGCGAGGTCCAACAAGGCTCATGTCACCAATAAAAACATTCCATAATTGCGGAAGCTCATCGATTGAAGTCCCACGTATAAATGTGCCAATTTTAGTTCTTCGCGGATCATTTTTAACTGTCCATCCGGGAATAGACGACCCCCCACCCGAAGCTGTATCCATTCTCATAGATCGAAACTTCCACATCCTGAATCTATGCCCATCTAAGCCAATTCTTTCCTGTCCATAAAAAACAGGCCCCGGAGACGAAACCTTCACTAGGATGCCAAGAACAAATAACAATGGACTCAGCAATAATAAGCCCACACCTGAAGCCAGAATATCGAATATTCTTTTAGCAAAAATGTCAAAAAAGGAAAATTTAGGCTCGTTTAAAACAAAAGCAGGAACTCCAGCTATACTGTCAATATCGTGTCCTACTACAGCATATTTTAGATCAGGCAAAACAATAATAGGAACTACATCGTTATAAATTTTGCGCAAAATACCGTCTAACTTTGAAACCTCATCTCCTTCGTAACCACAAACAAAACTATCAGGTCGTAAACGTTCGTTGTCTTCAATTTCAGAAAAAGTAAGGCTTTTGATACTGTACTTCTCCGCAAGCCCTCCCGAATCAACCCATCCCTTAAAACCAATTCCCGCTTCACTATAGGACTTTACATTTCTCACATATCTTTCGATAGCTGCGCCATTCCCAATCAACAAAACATGTCTCATGTTCTTTCCATCCCGACGTAATCTTCGAAGAAGGTGTCGCAAAAAAACTCGGAATAGTACATAGGTCACTGATGATGCAAAAAAATAACCCACCAGCACAGCCCGAGAAAGTCGGTCGTCAAAGACTAAATACAAGAAAGCGACCACTACCAAATTCGCAAGACAATTTGCCTTAAGTGACGCAACAACCTCGTCATATAAAGGTCTTAATCTGAAAGATCTATACAGTCCCTTCCTATAAAAAATAAATACCGTGGCCGATGCCATTACTATCCCAGCGCGTAAGAACTCATTCCATAGCCCTTCTTGTGCATCAGAAAAATGCTCGAATCGAATGTAGTAAACGAAACACCACAAACTAATGGAAATAAAAAAGTCGATCCCTTTCTGAAGATAGGCAACGGCCTTTTCGTTAGATCTCAACATACAGAACCTTCACCTATCGATTTTTCTGAACGGCTTTCCGCCGTGGACCGCTCAATTTCTAACATCATCTTTTCAAGCCTTTTATTCCAGGTATGTTCCTGCGCGACCTCTTCCATCCTAACATCAAAAAACACATCTCCGGACAAAACCTTATCAATCTGGAGCAGCATTTCATCTGCAGTATGAGCCTTCAGAAAAGCATCACCAAAATCACTTAAAGACGGAAGATCTGTCGAAATCACCACTTTTCCCGCAGCTAGATATTCAAAGAACTTCATGGGAAACATGGCACGGGTATAGTCGTTAAGAGGACTGGGAATAATAACTACATCAAAATACTTTAAATAGGCTGGCAACTCTGAATAATTGCGGGGACCTATTAAATGAATATTGGGCATGGACAGTCTCGAAATATCAGTCTCGGGATCCCCTTCTCCCACCTTACCTATTAGTATCCAGTTTAGGTCAGGCCTTTTACGGGCCGCCTCCGCAAGCATATCGAAATCTACTTTATACCCGCTGATCGCTCCGACAAACCCTATCTTCGGTCCTTTGAAAGCCGCTAGATCTGCGGGACAATCCAGAGCAATATCTCTTGCTCGACTAAAGTGCTCATAATCTGCAACATTTGGATGATACACCACTTGACGACTCGTCCACCGAGCATACTTTTCCTTCAAAGTTTTGCTAGTGACGAATACTATTGTTGCATACTCTAAAAGTTCACGCTCAGCCCTCTCGATTTCCTCCTTTGGCAATCGAGGAGCTGCAGAGAGATCATCGACGCTGTGGTAGACGACCGCCCTGAAATTCAACTGCTTTAACAGTCCTACAACCAGAGGATTATAAGTCCATCCAATTGTCTTTTTTAACCCCAAACGCATTCTATAAAATATTACAATCATTCTCAAAATTGATTGATTCAGATTTTCAACCGCTTTCACTCCGTGCAACGGCAAAACAATCGGAGAATAGACCCAAATATTATTACGAACCTTTTTTGCTCCTTTGAAAAAACGAATAAGCCGGCGGCCGATCCTTCCAAGATCATTTTTTTTAACCGTCAGCTTTCGCAACCCCAGGGATTCAATATAAAGAACCTTAAACCCGGCATCAGCGAGCTTGCAGGCCATGTGCTGTTTGTTAGTCCAAAAGGGATTATCCCAATCTGCTGTAGAGAAGATAACTACAGAATCATATTGTTGCAGATATGAGTTATTTTTAGAAGACAACGGTATCTCCCATTTTCAATTCATACTGTTTGTCACCGTATACTACAGCAACTGACGGCAGCCCCAGGAAACGATCATTCAAAGGCAAAGTAGCCGCAAATCCATCACCATTCATGACTATCTTAACAGTTGATTTCATTTCTAAAAATCTTAGAGCATCAACCAAGTTCGCACGCCAGATATTCGGAAATTCATCCATGAATTTTAGGAACTCTTCGTGCGCCCCCAAACGCTCTTCCTCGCTGATCCACCCATACAAATAGTTAGAGAAGGGATGATCCAAGTATCCAAAGAAAGTATTTGTTTCTAAGGCTTGACGAAAGGCAGACCTATAACCTTCGATAGAGTTGCCATCTCGGTGATAGGTATCACCATGAAACATACACTGCTGCGAGTGTGAAATTATCCCTTTTACAAATGGCACAACTCCTGCTCGAGCTAGCAGAAACTGAGGATCGTTACAAATGATTCCACCAACGAATCCCCGCACTCCTGCTGCACATAAACCAACTATACTTTCGGTAGAGTTCTGATGAAAAGGAGAGACAACATAATCATCATTTATCCCTAAAACACCTAATTCTCCTAAAACCTTCCGTGAATTCACAACTTCCCAACTAGCAGCCTGAGCGCTCCCGCCCCAGTCAGGTGTATGTGTATGTGAATGCCCCACAACAGCGCCGCCACCTATCAAAACTTCACTAATCAGAAGCCTATCATTCTCGGATATTGTTTGATCCGTTTTTATAGCCATTGAAAAAGGCATATCATAGGCCCTATATAACCTGTGCAGTGCTCTTCCTGACCCAATAGCCTCATCACAATCAATCCTCATTGTAACGGCGCCTTCACATGCATAAGGCACTTCGGATACGAAAGGATAGCCACCATAAATGTCATTGTGGTATTTAGAAAGAAAGTTTTCAATGACTACCCAATCATACCCGTCGACAGGCCCGGCATCACGATTGAACCATAAAACTATTGAATCGCCAGATCTTATAACTGCAGCGTAATCACAAATTTTCTCTCCAGTGGTAACATCTACAACCTCGGCAATGACCTCAGCACCATCACCCACCATATACATAGTATTGCACGAAAATGGTGAGTCAGAATCAACTTCAATTCGTCCATACCCCAAGTTATTCCACTCACATAAAAAATCGTACCGCTGAAAATAACGCATCCTAAAAGATGCTCCCCATGAAACCAATGGATGCTCTTTGTACAGAATCCCCAAACTCTCGATAGGCCTCGTAATACTTCCCTTTGTAAATCCATACTGATCCTCTACAAGGTCGGCACCTAAAATAATCCGCTTCTTATCTGCAGAAGCACTTGTGTTTAGTTGAAAACCTGATCTGACAAGACCCATGTCGAAAAGGTACCTTCTGTGACTGTCTGTTTGATCGACAAATTTTATCGGACTCACCATGATCCTATTCCCTGAAAAACTATTAGTTTTAAAATCTAAAAGCACCACGCGCTTCGGTCACTATATGACCAGGCACAGCAACAACTACACCTTATCCTTCCACCTTGTCTCAGCGCTACCAGGGGTATATCTTGTGCTCCTAATCACAAAGGAAAATAAAGCTGAATGATTAATATCGTCTTAGTTCGACATGGCGAAACTGATGCAAACGTAAAGGGACTCGTCTGTGGTCAGTTAGAAACGCAACTAACCCGCCGCGGCACAGAGCAAGCCAATGCCCTACGAGAACTACTAATACAACAGAACATAAAGCCGACACACATCTTCTGTTCACCACTTCAGAGAGCTATAGATACCTGTAAAATAGCTATCCAGAACGACAAGATCGAATTAGTGGATGCGTTAAAGGAAACTCATACGGGCAGTTATAGCGCCCTTACCTTTGACGAACTCCATAAAAAAGACGCACGGTATAGTCATCAAGGGTTGCATAGCGATTTGAATTATCCAGATGGCGAGTCGATACAGGATCTCTATTTCAGAATGAAAAAATGGATTGAGACCGTCCTTCTTTCCCTACCTCTCGAACCTAACAGCGATATCCTGATATTTGGGCATGGCGGAACGGTAAACTGCTTTTTACATTACTTCTTGCAAATACCTCTGCGACACTATCCCAGCTTTATGATAGACAACTGCAGTCTAACTAAAATTCAGTACTGCCCTGAAAAATGTATATCTACTATTAAATATGTAAACAAAACGAGTCCCTAATGCGCCAAACAAAAGTTATCGTAGCCCAAAGAAACACGAATGTTGCTGAGAAAGCAATTCCATCTCGTAGCGTTTATGCTCGACTACTCGAGCCCTTCGAGTATCTCGCAATGAATAATAAAATCAGTTTAAATGTCATCGACGAAAACTTTTTAGACTTAAACGCAATTGACTTCGACGTCCTAGTTTTTTCCAAGCATACTAGTAATATTTCTCTGAAATTAAGCGAACAAGCCATCGGCATGGGAAAAAAAGTCATTTATGACATTGATGATTTTCTACCCGCATTCCCATCGTATAGTGGAGGCACACAAATCAGCCAAAGAATTTCTTCCATTCGCAAGCACACTCAAATCGCTTCAATCGTCACCACAGCAACTCGGTTCTTAAAAACGCAGATCGATAACTATTTCGATATTTCAACGGAACTTGCGCCCAACGGAATAAATGTTGAGAGACATAACAAACACCTGAAATCTAAACCTGATAATTTAAGAATTATTTTCACTAATGCTGATCTTATCAAGGTCCACAGCTTTAAAAATGACTTTTTCAAATTAATGAACTCATTCCTAGATCAGAATCCATCTATCGATTTCGACATAATCTCTGATCCAAATGATGAGCTAGAAGGGTTCTCACGCTTCAATGACCTCGGGAACGTCTCATGGTTTGAGCATAAAAAGATCTTAGCCGAAAATGGGTATAGCGTTGCCGTTACCCCTCTAGGGGGTGTAGAGGATAGCGATTCTCTGCTCTTTAACTCCTGTAAATCTCCAATAAAATATTTAGAATACGGAGCGCTTAAAATTGCAGGAATCTACTCAAGAACGCCCATTTACGAGGAAGTTATTTCCGACAAAGAAACGGGCATTCTTGTTAAGAATGACCTTGAAAGCTGGCAAAATGCATTAGTAGAGATCTCCAAAGACAAAAAACTTCGCGAGCGAATTACTAAGAACGCGTTTGACGATATCCGCGCCAATCATCATGTTAAACAGTCTTCAGAAGCTTGGCTTTCCATAATTCAGAATTAAAATTCCAGCTTTGACTAGTGCGCAATAGCTTTTATTTTCTCTATAACCAATTGTGCCGACTTGTCCCACAAGGCAGGAACATATTGTTCAACTTTACTCTGCAGTCGCGCCCTATATTCGCGGTCCAAAATAAGCCGAGAAATCTGTTGAGTCCAAGCATCTATATCAAAAGGGTCAAGATGAACAACAAACCCTGGGGCAACCTCAATCATACTAGATGTATCAGATGCAAGGCAAATTTTTCCAAAACAAAGGCTTTCTGAAATCGGCAAGCCCCATCCCTCATATAAAGAGGGATACAGTGTGAATTCGCAACTTGAGTACAGAGCACCTAGTAAATCATCAGAGGAATTTTCCACTACTTTTATCTTACCATTAAGAGTCTTGTCCGTTGAAATAATTCTGACGATGTTTTGATTCATCCATCCATCTTTACCCGCCAGAATGAGCTCTGGTAAGCCCTCCAAACCAGATTGAATTAACTTTCTCCAAACATTTACCAACAGTATCTGATTCTTTCGATACTCTAAGGTTCCCACCGATAAAGCAAATGGTGGTGACCTCTGACATATATCTTCCACACTCAGAATAAGTCCATCTCCATATCTAATCACCTCACTACGTGGCATATCGATACCAGCAGACGCACACAGATTTCTCAAATCACGTTCCGTGGACTTGGAAATTGTCAAAACCC
The DNA here is from genome assembly GCF_041888015.1 of Bdellovibrio bacteriovorus. Classification (GTDB taxonomy): domain Bacteria; phylum Bdellovibrionota; class Bdellovibrionia; order Bdellovibrionales; family Bdellovibrionaceae; genus Bdellovibrio. The sequence continues at coordinate 1,544,082 of NZ_CP168968.1, read as the reverse complement.
CATCACAAACGGACAACATATCCACAAACCACCGAGTATAGTTATCGCATGCTTCTGACTGGATATAATAAGGGTACTTGAACGGAATTACATCGTGAACCAACTGTATAAATTTCAGGCCATTACTTTGCTTTAACTTCCTAATTACATCATTTAACCCAACATAGTCCCAAGCACACCCCATATTGACGAGAATATCATTTTCCTTAAAAGAAACTTTCTCTTTGAGCGAAAAGTCCGATCCAATGAAATAAAATGCCGACTCCTCTTGCAGAAACACCACATTTTCGACAAAAGAAGAAGCTCTCCAAATACTGAAGTAGCTTTCAATAACCCGAGAGATACCTACTGGAGGCCCCTTATGAAAAAACAAGGTAGTACAGTCAAAAAGAATTCTTTCCAACATAACTAATAAAGCCCCGTTCTATATGCGTTCAAAATCTTCTCTTTTCCAGCACTTAAACCAAATAGCTTTTGAGTAACTCGACTCAACACGAGAGCATCTCCCGGCTCATCCGGAGCCGAAAGAAAACTCACAACTCCGTCAATAAACTCACTAACATTACTTGCCACCCGAAAATTAGAACATTTCTCAAGCTCTTCAAGTCCTTCTGCACCTAACTTAGTAGACACAACCGGACGCCCAAATGCCGTATATTGTATGACCTTCCCACGAATTCCCGCTCCCGATACAATAGGCGATATACAAACTTTTGCCTTTGCAATCCAAGGTGAGATTTTGTCAACCCACCCAACAACCTCTATCCCTTCCATATCTTCGAAACCCTTAACCGCTTCAAAGATCGGCCCATTCCCAACAAGAATTAGCCTGTAGTCGGGATGCGTTTTTTGTACCTCTGCATGAATATTCTTCAAATACCAACGAACTCCATCGATATTAGGTTGATGTTGAAATGATGCTAAAAATAAAACGCTATTCTTGTCTACCGAAGATTCAATCATCTCGATCTGAGAACTAGATAGCCATGTTGGAACAACCTCTGATCTGGTGTTCGCTCCAAAAAAAACTTCGTTAAATTCTCGATCATGCGCAGTTACAAAAATATTTAAATCACAATACTTTGATGCTTCCGCTTCTCTTTGTCCTTCACGCAAAAACTCAAGAAAAGCTAGATCAAATTCTTTAGCGCTATATCCGCCAGCATAGAGATTCTTAAGATCGATATAACACCGGCGCGATACTGACTCCATCAAAGTGTAAGATATCATCTTACTATGCCACCTAAGACGCTCATCATACAAAAAGCGCAAGGAATCCGGAAATTCGAGTTGTAAAACATCGATCTGCTCCTGCTCAACATAACCCAACTGATTTCTGATAAGACTAAGCAACGTCTCAGGAGTAAAATTAGTATCGTCCGTAATATTTACCCTTACACCAGCACCTTCCAAAGCTCTCAAGCTATCTATGTCACTATTGTTAGAGTAGATGCTAAACAAGAAAACATCGTGTTCCTTGCTTAGATCGATAATTAAGTCAAATAACCGCAGCCCCCCCCCGTGCCGAACGGAAGGAAAGATTGCCGTCGCAAAAACGATCTTCAAGCGCTCGCCTGGCCTTCGCTCAGACTTTATAGGCAACGAACGTGTAAAGAACAAAGACTGATAGAAGGAACGCAGAATATAAACATTTGTACTTTGATTTATACGTTCAAGAGAAGCTCGTAGCAACTTCAGATCTATTTCACCGATTCGACTAAATCTCTCAAGAACAAACTCAATTTCTTGACAAGAAAGATTTCCCTTATTCACTTATTCTTTTGCTCCACTCTATTCTCAATAACCCTAATATAAAATCGGAAAAAATGATCTAACGATGACGTCATAAACTGACTTCGCAAATCCGATGGATCATCCAAATGCAAATGCAAATGCATTGCAGCCTCTAAAAAAGACCGCGCCATTCCGTAAGGATCAGAAACACACATATTACCACCGTGTTGTCGATACAAAGCTGTATCATCGGAAATTAAAGAAAATTTAGCGCCGCTCCTCGCTAAATTGCACCAAAATATCCAATCTTCTTTTGCACGGAACCCAGTGGGAAAAGCGCTATTTCCTAAACCTATTATGGCCTCGCGCTTAAATAATGCAGAATGTATAGGTATCGAAAGGCCTCGTTCCCAAAAGAAAAGAAAAGACTTATACGCTTCATCCAAATTTAAAGGATCCGTATTATTTCCTTCGATATTCCAGCTTTTTTCATTAAATCGATCTACCAACTTAAAACGGCCAACAACAATATCCGTTTTATCCTTAGCCATGCATTCCAACTGCCGTTCTAGTCCGCCCCACGTGAACTCGTCATCACCATCGAGGAATCTTACATAATTTCCATCAGCATGGCGCAAACCTGCGTTACGAGCATTTGCAAGACCCAGATTCTTTTCCAGCCGAACAATTTCGACACCAGGAATATTTTTATAGTTTTCAATCTTCTTTGCAGTATGCGCTTCGTTGCCATCATCTACAATAATGACCTGATGATCATACTTGTTTGATGTAAATACAGAACGAACCGCGGGCAATAGGAAGTCGATGTTCTTGTACACCGGAATAACTGTTGATATCCTCATTTTGTTAACCCCTGATGAATTAGCGCTTTCTGATAAAGCTGCTCTGGATCTGCCCCTATTTCTATTAAAAATGGGCTCCATTTCTGATAAAAACGCGCCCACTCTTCTCTTTTCAGTTTTTCACTAACAAGAGAATTCGTAACCTGGAAATCAGACTCGATATTCACCACGACACACGGTCCTTCGACCATCTCCACAGCCTCAACACCATTCTCTCGAATCATGGTAAGATAAAAATCAACATCGACCATATTTATAAAAGACTCATCATAACGAACGCTCTGATCTCTTCTATACAGCATCGTCGACGGAACGGATAAAAAGTTGACCGCAAAAAGATCCCCTAGAAATCCTTGCTTGAGACGTGCAAAAGTATCGACGGTTGCCCCACGCCGATAGCAATTGATTTTTTGATACGGTGACCACAGGCACTCAGAAAATGTAATTTTCTTCCCGTTTTTAATCGGAGACAGCATTCTCTGAAGGGAATCGTGAGAGTAATATGCATCGTCGTGATGCAGGAGATGAATAATATCGCTTTCCGCCCTGTCGACAGCGGCATTCCAATTTCCCGGAGACCCTATAGGCTTTTCATTTCTAAAGTACCTTATCGGAAAACTATATTGCTTGACTAGCTGCTCCACTTCCGTAGTTCTAGAGTCGTCAGAGATCACTATCTCGAACTCTACCCCCTCCTGAACGACGGCGGAGTCCAGGGCTCTTTTTAAAAAAACAACATTCTCATAGGTCGGAATACATATACTAACCACGAATTACCTCTCTCATTAGCTCATATATACGATCGGCAGTTCTTTCCCATGGAGTAGCTATATAAGTTAGCTCCACGGCATTTCTCTTTTCATTCAACACCCCAGGATTCTGTATCCATTGTGCAATAGCATCCGCCCATGCCATTGCATTATAAGAATCAACATGAGTCGTTAAGTTAGGCGCGATTTCTAACAAGCTGGAATTGTTAGCAGCAATAACAGGAACACCAAGCGCTAGGCTTTCAGCAACTGGCAACCCCCAGCCCTCATAAATTGATGGAAAAACAGAGAAGCTTGCCTCCTGAACTACTCTCTTCATATCCAAGTCATTAAGATTGGAAAAATAACGCACTCTCCGCTTGAGAATCTCATCCTCCTTCAACTGCTGCGTGAGGTTATTAGGTAACCACCCCTCACGACCTACCACCACCAAATAGAAATCAGCCAGCAAGTGTCTTTTTTCCAGAATACGAATAGCATCAAAGATAACCTGATGATTTTTCCTCTGCTCTAGAGTCCCTACCATAAGGAAGTACTTCTCACCACTAAGACCGGCTGTCGCGATACTATCTTTAGGATTACTAAAACCTACATCACCTAATCTAATAGTTTCAATTCTCACCCTGTTGAGGTTATTTTCATTTATAAACTCACAAAGATCTCTACGAGTTGACTCCGATGGACAAAGCAACAAATCTGCTGCCTTGACAGTCCTACATAACCAATTAGCAAAGTTTAGGTCAAATCTCGGCTCATAGAGATATGGGAATTTTATGGGAATCAAGTCGTGTATCAAATGGACGTACCGGCCCATTTTGTTCTTTTTTATTGTTTCAACTACATCTAACCAACCCTGATAATTCCAGGTAGCACCAAAGGACACAATCAAATCCTCTGCATCCCAATTCCACATACTTGATGATCCATCATAAACAACAGGCTTTACCTGACATTTTTGTGAAAGGTGATGAAGTAGCTCAACCTCTACCCGAGGTATTCCCACAAGAGGGCCCGTCCAGCTAGATGATGTTGAACAATCCATGATCATCTTCATTAAGACATTCTCTCGCACAACTGTGTAGATGACTCAAAAAAATTTAGCCTGTCCTGAGCGGATAGAAAACGATTGTCCAACTTCGCAAGTTTCACCTGTAAACCGTGCTCCATTTCCAGCATCCTTCTCAGATCCTCAGAGGCAATAGCGTGTCCCATAATTTTGGCACAGAACTCTAACAAGGTTCTATATTCAGAACGAAGAATATCTACAAAGTATTCATCTAGCGTTAAGCAAAATCGAATCAGCAAATACTGAGGATCGAATAGCTCTTTTAAGAACCATTCCCGATCGAAGAATACATATTCTCCATTAGCAATAAGTATATTCTGAGGGATACAGTCCCACGCCTCCCCTCCAAGCTTGCCACTTTTACCAAAGGTATCGCCAGCCCAAGCGAGGTACCGGCGCATCTCGTTCTCCAACTCAGGAAATTCTCTAAAGGCGATCATGCGCCTGATTAAATTGAATAGACTAACGCCTTCGACAACCTTCTCTTGTTTGCTTCCACGCCAAATTATTTCCCCATAATCAACCTCAACAGACACATCCCTCAGCAACTGTTTTGCAACAAAGACATTTTTTTCTGGAGATAGAAAAAATGATGTTCTTGTCGGGTTCCTTCTACCTTTCGAGTAGTGATGGGCCACCACCGACATGTCCAAAACCCTTTCAATAGCTCCCTGCTCCATACTGGCAAATACTAAAAATGAATTGGCAAATTGCCCAAGCAGACCCGTTTTCTCCAAACTTGAGTTAGCTAATCCTTCGTGAAAATACATATGATGTGTTCCACAATAGTCTCGACTATTTCCCTGTGAAATCAAATTTGCAAACAACTGAGGATGTACCTCTTCAAGAGACTCCGCCACAATAGTGTTTGGCAGCTTATAATCAGGGTAAGGATACTGAAAGACCCATGAAGAAAAACCCACTTGATCCAAAAGACTGCAAAGCTCTTTTTTGGCAAAGGTTCTAACTGATTTACCCGTTTTATATCCAGATATACCATCGAAAACCTTGCCCGTATGATCCTCACCAGCTCCTGAAAAGTACTTCATCCCTAAACGGTTCTCAATGGCTAGGATTAGGACTCCCTGATCAGTCAGCAAAGACCGAGCTTTAGCCAAAAATGTTTCATATGCAGACTGCCCACCGGCAGCTTCGATATATACATCGGCATACTCCAACACCCCTATCACAACAACCACATCATACTTTTCAGTTGCATTAAAATCAGAAAAATTCCCACAGAATATCGAATAATTACTCAAATCACGAAGGCGCGCCTCTATTCCCGAAACTCTCCGGGCAGTTCCCTCAACGATTTGCAGATGGTCACAACTTTCAGCTATCTGTCTAGATATTGCTCCCATTCCTCCGCCAACCTCCAAAACTTTCTTTCCAGAGAAACACACATGCCGTAGAAGATTGGCTCTAGACTCACTTAAATGATACTCAAAAGGCCACAAAGCATGGCGTTCTTCAGCGATATCAACTCCCGCCCGAACATCACCTGCAGTTCTAATCGCATGGATGATGTCGCTTTCTATATCCCCATCACTATATTGAATCTCTTTAGATTTCATTTATTCCGACTCCAGTAAGACCTTCAATTAAATACTTCCTGTAAAAAGCATTTTGCCCGCACCAAACATCCACTTCCAAATGGTCAAATTTAATATCCTCAGCAACCTTGAGATGCTCATAGTGACCATGCCACCCATATAACTTCTGTTCTTTTGCAAAGCGAGGCTTTCTGTCCCTAAAAACCTTCTTTTCAGCCTGCTCTCGAGATCTGAGAGGATAATGTTTCATCAAGAATTTATATGGAAAAACTCGCCGCCCATTAAATATTGCCTCATGGCCTCCCGTAGAGGAAATATCCAACGGCACACCGCCAAGGCTTTTCCAAGCTTTAATCTGTTTAAAATGTCCCGGACGCTTCCCGAATCTAAAGCTATTCAGATCCTCTTCGAACGAACCGCTTTCATAGTTCTGTTGCTCCAAGAACACAAAATCAATCACTGTGAAGTCAATTGCATTGAACCCCTTGCTATCAACCAAGGCAATAGCATTTCTCAAAGAAATATTCCCCCAAAAAGGCACTCTAATTTCATCAGCGTCGTAGTGAATATACCAATCATATCCAAGTTCAGAAGCAACCCTCTCTGTCTTCTCAAGTTGCTCCTTCCAATTATAAATATCTGTCCCTCGAGAAACAGGAAATCTGCTAATTTTTACACGAGGATTTTGAGTTGATAATTCGGTAACCTTCTCGTAGGTTCCATCATCAGACCAATTATCAAAAACAAAAACATCCACTTCATTCTTCAATAAGTGGGAAATACTTTCTACTATAATATCTTCTTCATTATAAACATGCATAATCGCCGCTACTTTTAAATCGCTAGCCACAACCTCCGGCTGAATCCACCCACCCGTTATGACTGGACACGCTCCCCCATGTACCTCTCGCTCCCCGATCAATCCGTATGGAAGTCTATGCGCCTGGAAAACTTTAACAATTTCCTCTGAATCATTAACAATTGTTCCCCGAAAAAAGAAAAGTGCGAAATCACTAAACGCAACTCTTAGCTGATTCTGCCACACCGCTGATACGTCATCCAAATCTATCGCATCTAAACAAATAACCGCAGAACAATCCTTAGCAGGGATTTTTTCAATCTCACTAATAAATTCAGATATCGAATCAATGTAAGAACAGCATACGGCATCAGAAAGATCCAAGCCAAAGCATCCATGCCGGGCTGCCTCACTTAATTTTCCAATTACATATATTTTGTCTATTTGCGCCAGCTCATCCTTCTTTATTAAAGACAAAATCGCTGTGAGATATTTTCGTTCCAAAAAGCTTCCAAACATTTATCTTTCCCAGGTATTTCAATACAGTTATATGACAAAATTTGAGTCTTGCGCGCACTCCGCCACGCACTATGTCGTACAGATCCTCGAATAGCCAGCCATCACATCGTCACCAGTTCGGCTCCACGTATAGTTTCCCTTCACAAAATCGATTTGATCGTGCTTAACAGACATTTCCAATCCCTCCGCTATCCCTGTTGCAATCGATTCTCTTGAAAGTGGTGAGACATACAATGCATATTCCCCGAGATATTCTCTGGCCGCTCCCTCTTCAGTCACAACAACTCTAGCTCCCTGGCTAGCAGCCTCTAAAGCGGAGAGCCCCGGAGTTTCACATAAACTAGGCAAAACGAATAAGCGGCATGCACGATATGCAGATCTAATCAGCAGGGGATCGTATATGGGACCCGTATAGTACACTTTATTCGAAATACTCTTAAACTCTTCAAAGTACGCACTATCTCGGACAGCTCCAATAACAACTAAATTCAACCCCATTTCCTTGCATATCTCCACCAAGACTCTAGTATTCTTTCTTCTATCAATATTGCCTACTGTTAATATAAAATCCTCATCTATACAGAATCGTTTCCTAAACAGATCACCAGTTCCGAGATCAAGAAAATCACTTGTCAAACTATTACGGGTTTTAAAAAACTTACTAAGAGGAATTGAAAAATCCTTGGAGATCTTTCGCGATTCAAGATCTGAGTTAGTCAAGAGAATATCAGCCTTTGAAACAAGATCGAAGATTTGCTTAAAGTAAGCATCATCATGACTCAAATTCGCCCACAAAATTGTTGATAACGCGACTGGCACACCTTTTTCCTTATATGCGTCCATGACATAGTTCGTTCCATACTGAATCGAGAATTGGTGGTAAATATCAACATCCTTTTGAGGCTTCCACTGATCAAAGAGAACAATCTCCATGCCTCGATCTTCCAAAGCCTTCTTTGTCTGAAGAAGCTGCACCTCACCTCCTCCAGGATGAAAGAATGCTCCCGACCATGAATTGAAGACGACCTTATGACTCACTCGAGCTCCCCATATCTACGATGTGCCTAAACTTCTGCTGCCAACCAACTCTTACGAGACTATCCATCTCTACAAACTTAACAACAAGCCCCCTAGGCCATCTGTCCATTATTGCTTTAAATATCCGATCTTTATCACTTTCATGCTCTGCCACTACTGCCAAAGTCGGATGCTCCCATTCAGAGACAAATATCTGAAACTCGCGAACCCCTTTTACCTTATGATCCAAGTAGTCCTGCAGGAAATGCGTCGCATAATTCTGACCATCGATATTTACAAGATCATGAACTCTCCCTTTTAAATCAGAAAGGAACGTTCCTTCCTCCGCTTGCCTTACCGTGCCAATATCACCCGTATCATATCGAAATAACGGAAACGAGTAATTCGTACAGTTTGAGACAATCAAACTACTGTCCTCCACATCTTCAACATAAAAAAGTCGATCAAAGACCTGAAGTCGATTATAGCTATCCGTCATTCTCGAATGAGCCATTACACCAAATTCTGCATTACCGTATCGGTTAACTACCCGACACCCCAAGTACTCTTCCATGGTATCTACCATTTTTTGGGTCAACATCTCGCCGCTAGGCTCAAAGATATCGCAATACTTTCTTTTCCCACTCCCAAGGCCCTCAATATATTTTGCAATTGCGTACCCAGACGATGGATGCCCCTGCAATAAATACGGCCTCATCGTACTCAAATGCGCAAATGTTTCTCTCATATCATGATCGGAAAATGAGCTAATCATAAGTCTTCGCCTGTTCTGCGAAAACGTCTTCATGCCTCCAATGAATTTATCCTTGAGGGTAACAGCTTTTATGCCTAGCTCAGAGCAGATATGACAATCCAACTTATGAGGGTAGTTTCCACTCATATCGTAGGCCACCATGTTAACTGCAGCGGTCCAATCGAGACCTATGTCATCATAATAGAAAAAAACAGATTGCCCAGTCGACCCGCCCGTTTTGCGCGCATGGCGAGCACCAGGCAAACGAATTCGCTCCCACTCCGCACGGATAATATCTTTATTTATAGTTGGAAGATCTTGAATGTACCTAATATCTTTGAGTACTTTTTCTTCGTCAAAAGCATGCTTCCGAAAAAGATCCGTATAGAATGGCACATTCTGTTTTGCATGCCTTAATGCACGATAGAACTCAGATTTCCGAATTGAATTCTTTTGCTCGAAAGAGAGCCGATTAAAACGATACAGTTCAGCTCTCTTTGAAAGAATATCTCTCTTCGTCAACTTTTCTAATATTGGAAATAATAAATACGCATTAATGTACCGAACCAACATGACCAAGTCCTTGAATTTTAAAATAGTAGCGTAATACTCTATTTAGGAACTTCAACTCAGCAATTAATAACGCAGCATGTTTACGAATACAAGGTACGTACTCTCGCTGTAGCAACCATTTGACCTCAATAGCAAACCTGATAATCTTAACCAAAAAAACACTCTGTAGAATCAATGACAAAATTAAGTTACCTCACTGATATAATTGTCGAGCTCCTCCGAAAAGAGTTCCGGGTAAGATATAAGCACTTGGCCTTAGGCTACATTTGGTCAATAGCCAGCCCACTAACATACGCCGCTTTATATTATATCGTTTTTAAACTGATTTTTGCGGTCAAAACACCAAACTATCCGCTATTCCTGGTCGCAGGATTGTTTCCTTGGCAATGGATTAGCAACTCGATCTCAGTCGGCGCGATGACATTTTATGGCAACGCCCCTTTAATAAAAAAGACGCTTTTCCCTCGTTATCTAATCTCCGTAGTGGTAGTTCTCCAGGATATGATTCACTTTGTCATATCTCTGCCAATCATATTATGTATGATCTTAATTACGGATACCCCATTAACTTCTTCGTGGTTTTGGCTTCCAGCTCTACTAGCTCTCCAATTAGGGCTGACCTATGCACTTAATTTACTAACAGCAACAATCAACCTTTTCTTTAGAGATTTGGAGCGCCTTGTTCAACTAGGAATGACATTTTTGTTTTACATGACTCCCGTACTTTACTCTGAGGAGATGATCCCGGAGAGATTCCAAGCCCTCGTTATCCTCCACCCCCTGGCTCCTCTAATAATTTGCTGGCGACACCTCTTCCTCGGACTTCCGATTGACCCGCAGTATCTTCTTTCCAGTGCGATTTGGGTCGGATTCCTGTGCATCACAGCCCAATATACATACAAGAAACTACAGTGGAGATTTGCTGAGGTACTATGAGTATAGCTATTGAGTTTAAGAGCGTCACAAAAAAGTATCCTCTTTATCATCACATAACTGGTGGATTTAAAAATCTAATTTTGAATTTGCCGAAGGCAGTTCGAGAGATGAAACAAAGCTCTTTCGTTGCCTTAGATAATATTTCATTCATCATCAACCGCGGAGAGACCGTCGCATTCTTAGGTCGAAATGGAGCCGGAAAGAGCACAACCCTCGGGCTTATTGCTGGCGTCCTAAAACCTAATCTAGGAAGAGTGACCATTATGGGAAGAGTTTCTCCTCTGCTTGAGCTTGGTGGAGGATTTCACCCGGACCTTACTGGAATCGAGAATATTCAGTTAAATGGGGTGCTCTTGGGGCTAACCCGAAAGCAAGTTGCTCAAAAAATTCAGTCTATCGTTACATTCTCAGAGCTGGGTGACTTTATTTTCCAACCAGTAAGGACCTATTCTTCCGGCATGCTAGCGCGTCTTGGGTTCTCCGTAGTAGCTCATTTGGACCCTGAAATTTTACTTATTGACGAAGTGCTTGCCGTGGGGGACGCCAATTTTCGCCGCAAATGCCTGGAAAAAATGAAAGAGTTCAAAAATAAAGGGGTCACTATCATTTTAGTTACACACAACCCTGCCGACGTCGACTTACTATGTGACAGAGTTATCTGGATAGAAAACCATAAAGTGAAAATGGATGGAAAAAGGGCCGAAATTTTACCTATCTATAACGCCAGTACTCAGTAAGGATTTAAATGAAAATTTCGATTTTAGGAACGGGATATGTTGGACTAGTTACGGGTGTTTGCTTTGCTGAACACGGTAATCATGTTATTTGCGCAGATGTTGATGCAAACAAGATTACATCCCTCAAAAATGGAACTTCCCCAATATACGAACCGGGACTAGAACCTTTAATTGAAAAAAATCTCAAATCAGAGCATCTACTTTTCACAACAGACCTTAAACAGTCCGTCGAACTATCTGAGATCATTTTTATCGCCGTAGGCACCCCGAGCGACCATGACGGAAGTGCTGACCTTCGATATGTGCTAGAAGTAGCTTCTTTTATTGGAGCGACAGCAGCCACCTCCAAAATCGTCGTTGTAAAATCCACCGTTCCAGTAGGTACTTGCAAAAAAGTAAAAGAGGTCATCAACTCAAAGCTCGCCGAACGCGCCTGTAATTTTGCCATTGACGTCTGCTCTAACCCCGAGTTCCTCCGCGAAGGTAGTGCGGTTTCAGACTGTCTAAAGCCAACAAGAGTAGTAATTGGCACAGATACTCAAGAAAGTGCTCAAAAACTCAAAAGCCTTTACTCAACCTTTATTGAGTCAGACGCACAAATAATAATGATGGACCCGGCCTCCTCCGAGCTTACCAAGTACGCTGCAAATACAATGCTCGCAGCGCGCATCAGCTTCATGAATGAGCTCTCTCAAATTTGTGATAAAATGGGTGCCAACATTGAGCACATCAGAAAAGGAATTGGAACAGATCCACGCATTGGACCTCATTTCTTGAATGCAGGCATCGGATATGGCGGCTCCTGCTTCCCAAAGGACGTTCGAGCTTTGTCAAGATCAGGACGAGACGCAGGACTCAATCTGCGCCTTTTATCTTCAATTGCAGAGGCGAATAATCAGCAAAAAGAAAACTTCTTCATTCGAATAAAGGCTCACTTTTCAGAAAACCTAATGGGCACTCAAATTGCCATTTGGGGTCTATCATTTAAACCAGGAACCGATGATCTGCGCGAGGCTCCATCCTTAGACCTTATTCTTGCGCTTACTCGTAGCGGAGCTACTGTCCGCGTATATGACCCTATTTCTGGCGAAAAGTTTCAGAGCTTACTTAAAAGCTTTCCAGACCATTTTCAAAAGAATGTGCAGTTGGCCGAAAGCCCCTATCACGCCATCGAAGGCGCTGATGCTCTGTGCATCGTCACAGAATGGCCAGAGTTCAAAAACACCGACATTTCTAAGATAAGATCACTTCTGAAGCAGCCTCTTATCTTCGATGGTCGTAATATTTTTGAATTAGGAAAAGTAAGAAATGCAGGCATTGAATACCATTCGGTTGGCCGCCCGACTATCTTTAGGAATCAGTAATGCAACAATCAGTGGTTTTACTTCATGACTGGTTAACCGGATTTCGTGGAGGAGAACGCGTTCTCGAATCATTCTGCGATCTTTACCCTCAAGCCCCCTTGTATACGTTGCTTCACTCACCAGGCACAACAAGCCAAAAAATTGAAAATCGCCCCATCACCACTAGCTTTCTCAATAGGGTTCCTGGCGCTTCTAAGCATTACAGAAAGTACCTACCTCTCTTCCCTGCCGCCGCCGCATCTCTAAAAATAGCGGAGAACTGCAAGGTTGTCCTTTCCAGTTCACATTGCGTAATCAAAGGCGTGATCAAACCAAAGGGATCAGTTCACATCTCTTACATCCACAGCCCAATGCGATATCTCTATGACCAGTTTGACAGCTACTTCGGCAGTCATGCCCCCCTATATCAGCAGTTTGGAGCAAGAGCATTTCGCAATTATCTGACAAAATGGGACATTCAAAGCAACGACAATGTAGACTTCATGATCGCCAACTCCAGCTTCGTTCAAGAGCGGATAAAACGCATCTACAAGCGTGACAGCGTCGTCATTCATCCATTTGTTGACCTTAAAGATATTCAAGATGTTCGTTCAAGCCAAACGGGCAAAGAAGAATTTTATCTAATGGTAACTGCGTTTGCTCCAAACAAGCGCGTAGATATTGCTATTGAGGCTTTTAATGATCTTAAAACTCCGCTAAAAATTATCGGAAGTGGTCAGCAAGAAGCCGAGTTGAAACGGATGGCAAAAGCAAATATTCAATTTCTTGGTAACTTATCCCGCGCCGATGTTATCAACCACATGCAAAAAGCCAGAGCGTTTATATTTCCAGGCATTGAAGATTTCGGAATCACACCTCTTGAAAGTCTTGCATGCGGAACGCCAGTCATCGCCTACAAAGCAGGAGGCGTATTGGAAACTTTAACCGAAGATACTGGTATTTTCTTTAAAGAGCCCAATCCCCAAAGTTTAAAAGATGCAATCAAACGCTTTGAGCAAATAACTTTTCACTCAGAAAATCTTCACCAACAGGCACAAAAGTTTTCGAAAGAACAATTCACAACGAAGATTTCAAGCTTCATTACGTCAGTATCAAGCTAGCTTAATTAAATAGATCAGTTGCTTCCGCCAAGAAAGGCAAAGCACTATCTTTCTCAGACAGAACAAATGCTTCGCACTGACAGGCTTCCCTGATCCCAAGAGATGGATCATCAAACCTAATACCTCGGTCACACTCTTTCGAATAGTAGTTATCCACCTTATACTGAAAGATAGCCACTTCGCTCGTAACAAAAAAACCATGAGCAAAGCCTCTAGGAATCCATAACTGCCGGTGGTTTTCTGCCGACAGCTCCACAGCTACATGATGCCCAAATGTCGGAGAACCTTTGCGAATATCCACAGCAAAATCAATTACTGAACCTAAAGTAACGCGAACAAGCTTAGCCTGCGCATAAGGGGGAATCTGATAATGTAGTCCCCTCAAGGTCCCCTTGACCGAAAAAGACTGATTATCTTGTACGAACTGAACGGGACCAATTTTATCAAGGAATTTTTTCTCATTAAATGTTTCTACGAAATATCCTCTATGATCCCCAAACACCTTGGGAACAATAATTTTCACATCAGGAATATCCGTATTAACTATTTCCATGCCTACAATCCTTACAGTCCGTAAAACACAACTATGACATAGGCTCTTATATACCAATAGAAAATGCATTCTGCATTGCGCGATCGTCTTTCGAAAAATCAAATTTTTCGCTACCAGAAGAGTCCGCGTCGATCTACCATATTTCGCAACAAAGGAACCCTATGATTCCCGTTACCAAGCCCTATTTACCTCCCATGTCAAAGTATCAACGATATCTGGATGGTATTTACGAACGCCAATGGTTAACAAATTTTGGTCCTTTGACTGAAGAACTTACACATCGTCTGGAAGATTATCTTGGCGTAAAAAACCTCCTCTTAGTTGCAAATGGCACTCTAGCTCTTCAACTGGCTTACCGGGCCCTCTCTATTACCGGCAGTGCCATTACGACCCCCTATACATTCGTCGCAACATCAAGCTCTCTAAAATGGGAAGGAATTCATCCAGTTTTTTCTGATATCGAGATGAGTCGCTTCAACCTTGACCCTCGAAGTATTCAAAGTATGTACCAACCCGACTGTTCCGCCATTGTGCCGGTTCATGTCTATGGCAATCCTTGTGATGTTGAAAAGATTGACAGCGTTGCAAACAAACTCAATCTAAAAGTTATCTATGATGCTGCCCATGCATTTGGAGTGAAATTCAAAGGCAAAAGCATACTCTCTTACGGTGACGCCTCAACTCTGAGTTTGCATGCAACTAAGGTTTTCCATAGCACCGAAGGCGGCGGAATTATCTTCAAGAATAAAGAGGATCTAGAGCGTGCGACCCAAATGATCAACTTTGGGATCAATACATCCAACGGCATTATCGAGAACCCTGGAATCAACGCAAAAATGAGTGAACTTCACGCAGCAATGGGACTCAGTGTACTTGATGATATCGACAATATTATCAATCGGCGCATTGAGATCATAACTAATTACGAGAGAACCCTCGATGTCTGCGCGATTTTCCCAAAAGCCTTAGAAGATGCGACCAGGAACGGTGCCTATGCCCCCATTGTTCTGGAGTCCAATGCCGTGCGAAACAGAGTTTTCCAGAACCTAAAAGAACACGGCATTCTATCTCGCCCGTACTTCTATCCAGCCCTACATAATAGCCCGACATTCCACAGCAGCATTTATGGAAATTATCCCAACGCAAGCTATATCGCAGATCGAGTCTTATGCCTGCCGCCTTACTACGACCTGAGTAAAGAAGACCAAGCAAAAATCTGCAGATTAGTTATGGAAGCAACCTAGGAGAAAATATGGGCGTCATCATCTTAGGTAGCGGTTCTTTTGCTAGGGAAGTTTACGACTGGGCCACAGCAGCCAACAAAGAAGTCATCGGCTTTTTTAGCGGCGTCTTAGCTGAGCAAAAAACTCTACGAGGTCTGCCAATTTACTATGACGTGAACCTTGTACCAACAGGATCAACATGGATTATAGGCACAGGAAACCCCAAAGCCATGCTAGCGATGAGAAAGCTAGTGGACGGAAGAATTCCGCCTAGCACGGCTGTAATTCACCCTTCTTGCATAATTGGCTCTAATGTCTCTATTGGAGCAGGATCCGTGGTTTGCCCGGGAACCATTCTTACCTGCGACATAACTGTTGGCGAATCGGTTGCTATCAATATCGGATGTACTATCGGCCACGACACCCAAATAGGATCCCACGTACATCTGTCACCCAATACATCTTTATCTGGTAATACCCAAATAGGTGATCAGTGCGAGATGGGAACAGGCTCATCTACCAACCCAGGCGTAGTCGTCCCATCCAATACAATTATTGGAGCTGGAACAGTGGTAAACAAGTCCCTCGAAGAGTCCGGAGTTTATGTCGGAATACCAGCAAAAAAGATCAAATAGAAAGAGCTCGCAATACTTTCCTTAGCCAGACACGGACACTCACTAAATAAAATGTCAGACTAGGATAAAAAGCCCCAGCACAGACCACCAACTGAATCGGAGAATAGTATTTAATTCCCAGCGACTTTATTGCATACTCTTTAAGTCCCACTGGATCTTTAAATACTGCACTACGATAAGCATATTCCAGCATAGATTTGGCATAGTACTTTTTCAGCGCCTGATTCTCTGGAAAACTCTTGAGCGCATCTTCATATATCCGCGAGCATGCCTTGGGTAACAAAGGATTTACTCCCTTTCGAAGAGCCGTAATCCCTACCCCTACCCTATAACACCCTAAAGGCCGATCTAGGTGATATCCCATACCCTTTTTTAATTGTGCAACATGAATGTCAATATCAAGACTTTCTTTAGTAAACCCATGCCAGTAGTCACTCTCCATATCATTCACAAACATCTTAGATGAGTGCGCGAAAAATGGGAGCTTTTCATAGATATCCATAAGGGAGTACTCCCCTTCGGCTCTGCGAATAAAGCTTTCTTGCAAAAGATTTCCCGTTTCATTTATAGTCTGCACATCATGGGAGCATATAATGCAATCCGGATGAGCATCTAAGATAGCAACTTGTTGCGCAAGCTTACCAGGAAGAGCTTTATCATCCCCATCACAGTGGCTAATATACTTTCCCCTCGCCATCCGATAGGTCGACAGTACATTTTCTACCGGCCCCACATTCGATTCGTGAAAAATCGGAACTATCTTATCGGGATATTTTGCCTGAAACCTTTCAATTACTGACCTTGTTCCATCTGTGGATGCATCACTCCCAACTATAATCTCATAGGGAAAATCCACTTCTTGATCAATGAAGCTCTGAAGGCAATCCCCAATGTATTTCTCCTGATTGTAG
Source organism: Bdellovibrio bacteriovorus (assembly GCF_041888015.1). Taxonomy (GTDB): domain Bacteria; phylum Bdellovibrionota; class Bdellovibrionia; order Bdellovibrionales; family Bdellovibrionaceae; genus Bdellovibrio. The sequence continues at coordinate 1,526,972 of NZ_CP168968.1, read as the reverse complement.
GTGTTGATACACACTGACACCTTAATATTTCGATCCCCCACAGGCCTCCACTCGGCGCGCCGCATCTGACAAGTGTCTTTTACAAATCTATTTACTACTATCCCCAAAAAAAAGAAAATATCACTTATGCAAAGTCAAAGCCACATCCGAGTTGTCTATCTCGAATCTCCGTATTCTTTTATTTTCAGAGATCTAAATAACAAACTGAATCCTGAATGGAGCTATTCCCTGCTATTTTCCCTCGGCTACTACTATTACAAACCTACTCGTAACTTTTCATTTATCCGAAGCGAGTTAAGTTCCGACATCCCCCCCCAAGAGAACTGGCTAAAAAACGTCTCAGAACTACCCTCGATAGTAAACAGCAACACAAGGAAGCCGACAGAAGATGAGCTTACAGAAATGGCCTCTTTTGCTCATTTCTTACACAACTTCATTATCAAAAACCGCGTGAATCTTTTAATTTGCCACAACGATCTTCGCTGGCAACATGCGATTGCCAAATTTATTTGCCAAACATTAAATGTCAAAATTCTCTTCTCTGAAGAAGGATACTTCAGACCAAACACCATCACAGTGGACCATGCAGGGGTCAACGCTTATTCTTCACTCCCAAATGACGCTGGCTTTTACCAAGATGTGAGTATCTCCCCGTGCCCACTAAAGTCCTTTGACAATGCAACTCCATTTCAAAGATTTATGCGCATTGCCCACTTCAACATTTTCATGCTTCTTGAGATCGTCGGAGCAAGTCTTGGATTGAACACAATCACAAGAAATAAGAAGTATTCATTTAAAAGGTATTTTTCCCTATTTATTAGCAAGCTAAAGAGAAAAAAAGCTATTTCAGTTAAAGAATCTATATCTAACTACATCTTTGTAGCACTTCAGGTTGCTGAAGATACTCAGACCGTCATCCATTCCCCATTCAATGGGACACAAGACTTCATTGTTGCAGTAGAAGACGCTTTCTATTCAATTCCAAAAGAGGAAAGACAAGATACTAAATTAGTTTTCAAAAAACACCCCATGGAAGGAGACAAATCATATCACTTCAGTCTTGAATCAAAAGTTGTCTCAGCAGACACCAACCATCTGATTTCCAACTCTATCGGAGTTATTCTTATCAATTCCTCTACAATTGCACAGTGCCTGCATGCTAAGAAGCCGGTCGTTACACTGGGGAATAGTTTTTTCGATATACCTGGGCTGACCTATAAGACAAGCACAGCAGATCTTCAGAAAGCCTTAAAGAAGCTAATCAATGGTCAAATAGAGATCAGACCAGACCTATTTAAGAAATTCTTAGATTATTTGAAGTACTCATATCAGTACAACATGAACTTGTACTATTATAACGACGCGGACATGGAAAACTTTGCAACGACACTTATTGAGAGGGAAATTAATCCTCCTCAAAAAGGGATTTATACAGATCAGAATACTCTTTAGACATTCTAGCAGATGAGAAGTAATCTAAGTCAGATACAGGACAACTTTTTTGTGGCTCATCCAGCGCGCGCTTAATCAAAGTGCGTAATGCGTCCACATCGTTAACTGGAAAGAAATAAATAGGGCATTTTTCACCAGCAATACGGTGTATCTCACGGTGAGGTGGTATATCCGAAAGAATCACCTTAGCACCAGAACAGAGAGCTTCGACCACTGCATTTGGCAAAGCTTCAGTCTCTGAAGCCGATATAAATACTTTATACTGCGGCAAAACTCTCTCAATATTTTTTTCATTTCCAAAAAAGACTACATTCTCTAAAGCCAGATCCTTAAGGGCGTCGAGCATCGGCCCCTCTCCATAGATATGAAGCTGTTCCTTACTGCCTTTTGTGGCCTCCTGAAATGCCTTAGAAATAACGTCGAATCTCTTTAAATTTACGATCCGACCAAATGCAACAGCATTTCTTTTTTGCTCGTCCACTCTACGAAAACCGAGAAAGCGATTTAAATCAATTCCGTTCAAAATACATCGTACCTTCTGAAGCCCCTGAGAGCGAAAAACCTGCTCCAAGGAAGTCGATACTGCCACCGGCGAACCGATAAGACTAACGAAGATCGAGTGAGCAAAAGAAAGAATTTCTCCTATCAACGGGCCATACTTAAAAGGATAATCTAAAAAGAAATTTGAATGGATCGTAGATACTGAGCGGACATTGAAGAAACTCAGAATAGCTGCAATAAAGTCTGGACGCAAACCATGCGCATGAACGACAGCAAACTCTTCTTTCCGAGACATCCGCAGCAAACGATAGACAATTCCTGGAACTGAATACCATCCTCGAGAACCAATCTGTATAACCTTACATCCAAGAATATCCTCAAAGGCACTACGCATACTATCTGCGTCTTCCGGTGCTATTGTAATAACTACGGGCCGGATAGCTTTATCTAGGCCAGCCACAGTATTGTATAGAACTGCGGTCGCTCCACACCGGCGTAGTGTCGAGATTAAATAAAAAACTGTGATACGTTTGTCTTTTTGCACGAAAAAATCCATTACTTCTCGCTATTTTCTATCAAAAAAATAACTGAGCGAAAACAAAGCTGTGACAATAAGTGGAACGAGAACCGTTAAGGATAAGGCGCTAAAAATTGAAAAATCTGGATACAATAGGCTTGCAAGACCATAGCCGATAATAACAGCGATATATCTCAGCATTGCTGTTCGATAGCGGTATGTCAGAAGATCGTAATTAACACATAACGAAAAGCAGACAATCGACAAAACAACAAATGGACCCATCCATAAGTAATCTATTGCGGTCTTATAGGCTTCCCCGAAGGCCAATACTAGCCATGTTTTAGGGAAAACCACTAAAGAAACGGTAAATAGTAAGCTTGCCGCAACTGTGACCGCGCTAATCTTTAAAAACCTTTTCTTGAAGACTCTAATATCTGCTTTATAGGTGTGTGCCAGTGCTGTATAGTTTGCGCTGAATATAACCATACCTATAGCAGTGACAGGCTCGATCAACTTACTTACCAACTGAAAACCGCCATACTCTTCCATGCCCATTCGACTTACCATGAGCACGCCTATCACTCTTACTTGGAATACACTCAAAAAACTCATTATGGCCAACGGAAAACTCTTACGTATAAGTGAAATACAGAAGCCTTTTTGATAAACTCCCTTTAAAGGAGCACCGATATCTCTGGCAAACTTGAACTGAACCATGGTTGCGAACACGCCCTGAAAGAACGAAGCCGCACCAACCAAATTCAAACTGGCCCCAAGTAGCGCAAATACAGAACGTGAACCATTATACGCTCCTGCAGAAACAATCTGGATCTTTTGAACCAAGTCGCCTCTAGATCTCGCATCAATCAAAATCTGACTATACTCAAAAATCCTGAAAAAAAGACGCAATGAAGAAAAGAACAACAGAGCATAGAAAACTTTGTCATCAGAGAAGTAATAAAGCCCACCAATACCTACCACAATCAACACCCAGAGTATTGAATTATGAATCTTCCACGCAGAAATCACCTTCGGTTCATCTTCAGGATACTCCACCAAGTGATTCTTCAGATGACTTGGGTTTAATAAAACCAATGCATCCAAGATCCCTACGTATGTAATAACCAACTGATAGATACCGAAATCAGCAGGGCCGTATTTCGAGGCAATAACTGCCGTAGCAAAGAAAGATAAAACATACCTAGCAAGTATATTTAGATTTCCCCAGACGCTATTTTTTATAATCTGCTTCCTAATGGACAAGCTACACCTTTTGACGATCCGGATCTATTTCAACAAAACTCAAGGAATAGAGGAAATAGATCAATGTTGATGTCTGCGCCATAAACAACATTTCAAATTGGCCTGCGACAAAAATAAAAACAACGACCGGAAGAAAAATCTGTTTATGTAAATTGCTGGACTTGAATATCTCTATTGCCCATGAAGTTATCCAAAGCATGAATGCAATAAAACCAAGGATACCGGTATTTGCCAGTGTCTCTAAAAACACATTGTGAGAATGCTCATTCACATACTCTTTATGAGGTAGATCATATCGTTCTTTTAAATCTTGCACATGATACTTCAACTGCTGAGGACCAAGCCCAACAACAGGATTCTCTAAGAAGGCCTTCCATGCTGACTGGTACTGAGAAAGACGAATTGTGTTCGAACTACTTGTGGCGCTCATGAAGAAACGAGATGCTTGGCTCCCCCCCAACAGCGCTACCACCACCAGCGCCCCAATAACCGCTGCCGACAAGCCTGCGATCCAATACCCGAAAATTCTCCGATAATAGAAAACTATAATTGGTACTCCCATCAGAAGTCCCAAAAGGGCACCTCGCGTATATGATAAAACCAGACCAACACCACCGAATAAGATAGCAAAATAGATGAAGTTACGATTCAAGCTTGGGAATCTCTTTAAATTAAAAGACAAGCCAGTTAAAATCAGAAGTACTATGGCAGAACCATATCCATATCTCATCACGTCTGTAAAACCACCAACTCTCGTGCCAAAGTCCCCACTTCTCAGCTTGAACACATCATAGCCTAAATAAACCTTAATCACGCCATGAATACAGGCAACAACAATGCTAAGTAGGAAAAGATAAAATATAGGGCGAATACTGTCTTTAAGGACTGTTGTAGACTGCAAGTTTCTAAACAGAATCACACCAATTAAACCAACAAGCGGATACTTTATTAAACCCAAGGCATGAGACTTTTCCTGTAGTTCCGGAAAATTCAAAATCCCTGACAATATCTGGGCAAAAACAAAAGCCAACAAAAACCAGCCACTTTTGGGCAACTTTAGGCTTAATCCTCCTGAGAACGCAGCTAATAAAAAGGCAATTACTAAGAGTATTTGAAAAGCTGCAACTAGAGAAACCGAAACAAACACAGATAGGCTAAATGCATAAAGTGCTCCAATAAGCAGTCGTTCACTCCAAACCTTACTAGCCTGCATAACGCCCTCCACCAGTCGGCTTAGCTTTGATATAAATCAACAAAGCCCATATGAAAATCAACATCATTCGAACCTTTGCATGCTCAAAGTTAGATTCTGTCAACCCACCAAATGCAAACCCTACAAGAGCACCAAAAATACCAATAGCCCATGCCTTCTCAATCGGGGATGACTCTTTTGAGTTAAAAATCGACCAGGCCTGCCAAATGAAGTAAAAATAGATAAATAAGTAGCATATCAGTCCAACTACTCCAGTTCCCGCCAACATATGTAGAAACTGATTATGGGCATGTCCTGTGAACTGATTCTCAGGTAACCCCTGCAAAGCATAGTACTTTCCAAGCAGTGTATAGTTCTCTCCATAACCTGCGCCAAACAAGGGATGATCTTTAAAAATCATCCAATTAGTCTTCCAGAGAACTACTCTCTCGCTGTCGTAGTTATTTTGATAGTTAAAGGCGAACAGAAAGCGTTCCTGGAATCTTGGCCACATTATAAATAATCCGGCAATAAGTAGGGATGTCCCACTAATAATTAGCAAAGCCAAACGCCAACTCAATGCCACAGCGATAGCCAAAACACCAAAGAACAATGCGATCCAGACTCCGCGTGTAAGGGTTAGAACCAAGGTAGCTCCCACCACAGCCAGAGATGCTATCCAAATATAGAAGGCCCCGCGCTCTTGCTCCCACAATAATTTCCAGCGATAGAGAAAAATTCCAGACAAAGTTAAAAACAACAAGCTATATGAATGAGCCATAGTCATAGGGCTATTCAGAATTCCGCCAACACGATCCTCGCCTTTGACTACTGAAACAATCAGAGATCCAATACAAACAATGACACTAACGGCAAGCACAACCTTAATTAGCTTTTCAAGATCCAACCGGACATATTGATAAGCCGACACCATCAGATACAGAATCAATATCCAGCGCATTTCCCCAAGGCGTTTCCAAAGCGGCCCATCAAAATGGCCATTTAGAACAAACCCCAAAGCAATCACTGCGACCCAGAACACCCAAAAGGCTTCCAGATTCATTTTACTGAAAAGCTTCCAACCCTCGGGGCCCTTTTTACGAATAGCCTGCACCAACAATGTCAGAACCGTCAGTGTCACAAAGATGTCCATGCCGGACTGAGTGGTCAATGTTCCGATCAAGGATAACAACAACAGATAAATCATTGGGAAAATCTAGCACTTACCCCCACAAGGGTCATGAGGGAAGAAGCTTGCGGTGCGGCGCGCAAGTCTGAGAAAGGATAGATAACTCGATAGTCCAAGATCAAATCATCACGGTTACCCTCCATTGGTACCAATATTGAAAAACTCCTCCGCCAGGATGGCCCACCGAAAAACAATGGAAAGAAATAGAACGAAGAATTGCCGACAGTCGCCCGACCAAAGCGCCCCCTGAAAATGCAGGCCCCGTTGCAAAAGCCAAGTACGACCTGTGCGAACATTTTATCCTGTATCATCGTGACGAGATGATTACACAGCGTGAGATGGCCGAACGACTCGGTGTCACCGAGTCTAGAGTGAGCGAAATCCTACATTATCACATTGAGCGGTTCACCATAGACAAGCTGCTGGAGCTGTTGGCTAAGATTCGGCCCGACGTGAAAATACAGGTCGCTTAACCCTCGGCAAGTTAGGAACAGAAAGCGCGCGCCTGAGGACCAGCTCGGCCATGACAGGGGCCCTCAAGACTATTTTATCTTACCTTGGAAGCTATCGAGTTGATTAAAGACGACTGAGCTAAAAATCTTTCGGCTCGGTCTTGAATATTATTACGAAGCTTATCCATGAAGTCTCGCTCATCGTCAGAGAGCTCTTCGATATGTATGGAGTCAATATGCTTCAAAGTCTCCTGACAAATCTTTCTCAGGTGAGTTGCCACAAAACGAGGTGCCAAGCCCATTTGCTCAGACATTTCAACCAATTGAAATGCTTTCACATCATCCAATACAAATGTGTCACCAATTTTAAAAGCCAGCTCCTGATGAAAGTCCTCATACATTGACACGTTCACAAGATCATATGCGGGAGCAATCTCATATCCCTTCCTGGTAACAATGTATGAGATATTCTTGCCATGATTATCAGTGTTGCCAATTATAAGATTAAACAAAATCCACCGTAAAAGCTGAAGCTGCGCCTTCGCGGGAACAGCACACTGCCGACAAAGAGCCGATAAATTAGTAACGTCAATAGGCCCTAAATAGTCATTCTTATTCGGACCAACAGGAATAATTCGTTGGTATTTGAACTCGGGAGGCGCATCCAACATCTGGCATGCATCCAGAATATGAATACGTGCGACACGGTGAGGGAGCTTCCATTCGCGATCAAAGCGCTCCACTTGTAGCACACGCTCACCCAAGCGAATCAGCTCGACATGAGCAACTGAAAGCCCCACCCTTTCGGCCAACTTCATACAAAAATATTCATTCAGAATCAGATGCTGACCTTTTCTGCCAAACTTTAAAATGTGGGTGGAAGCCAGTTTCCCCTCGCCAAATCCATACTGCCCATCCTTCAACAGAGTCACAGCCAACTTCTCCTGAACCCCAGCCAAAGACAGACGAGGCTTTCCATCCCAAATACTGATCGGCTTACTGGCCCGCTCTCGAATTCTTTGCTCCAGCTCCTCAATAGGAAGCGGGCGAAAAGAAGTTTCCACCTTTTCACCATTCACCGAGAATGAGAACGCCCCCGTCGTGTCACGCCCTATTGCCGCGAGCAAGGCATAAATATTCGAGGGCGAGATTTTTAAAGTGCGCGCCAATGTCTTCAGAGCCTCCCCTTCCGGGAGTAGATTCTCCAAAAACTTACGAGTATTCTCCGAAGAAAATTCTCCAGACAAAGGAAGATGTGGCGACAAAACGAAGTCTGCATTCCAGGTCCAATGAGCTGAATATACCAGATGAAATTCCTGCCGATCGAGATCATACCTTAGATCCGCAACCTCTCGATCTTCATACAGCAACCTCAAAGAGGGATCTTGTTTAGCTTTTTTCACCATCGATTCACCTGCAGCTGAATGCCCAAACCATTGAGAACCTTGAATAGGCTGTCAAGATTCACTCCCGACTTCGCAGTTTCAATTTTCGACAGCGTCTCAACAGACACCCCACACAGCCCAGCAGCATCATCAATCCGCAATCCAGCCTGAGTACGGCGAGCCCTCACAAAAGCCGCCAAGTCCTTAGGACTTGAAATCTCAGATCGAGCGGGTGTTGCGACAACTTGAATGGGCCTAGCCATGAGTGCCTCCATAGTTTCTATTTCTATGGAAATAATATCGCAAAAAAGAGGTTTTTTACATTAAATTTCTACTTTTATAGAAATATCCGTCCTGAAAATCAAATCATTGACATTGTTTCCACAAATAAAGAAACAATGTCATGGTGAGTGGGCTTCCCGAGAATCAGGCCGTCCCAAGGTCCTATCTCCAAGAGCATGCACCAATGACATGACCTCTTGGGTCACATGGGGGATCATTTGAGGATGTATTGGAATACGCACGAACATATAAGTTCGCTCCTCGTCAGTCTCAAAATAAGGCTCAGGAGAGCCATTCTCGCTCATCGCCTTATGAACCAAGGGAATCCCGGTGCTTCGACCTTCCGTCAGCTTTAATTCTTTTAAAAAATCCCCAATACGGCGATTCCGATACTACCTGTTCGTACAAATCACTATTTACATCTTTTAGGTATTCGCCAAGAAGCGACTTTCGTAAGTCTTCCACATCCGCTCGACGGCAAATACGATCATCGAAAGGTACTGACTTCATGCTTAGAAGCTCTTGCTCTTCCCGTCCTTTTGCTTCCATCGTATTGCTGTATTTACGAATGAAATATCCGTAGGATTTGTTTTTTGCAGTAACGGCATGCGGAGCTTTATAGGGGCGATCCTGTCCGCCAAAAGCCCACAAAACAATGAGTTTGCGATCAGCATAAGTTTACACACTCAATGCAGGAAAGTAGGCTGGCTGGATTTGATGGCAATACGCCAATAACTCCTGTTGGATCTTATCTATTTGATTTTCCTCAAGCCCCTGAGGTGGAAAAATAGGTCGACCGTCCTTATCACAGCCTCCAACACAGCTACCGCCCCCGCCCGAACAGAACCACGCGAATTGTTTTAAGGAAGATGATCAAATCCATCATCAGATTATAGTGCTTGGCATAGTAAAGCTCGTATTGAAGCTTCTCTCGGGAATCATCGACACTCGCCCCATAGGGGTAAAGCACTTGCGCCCATCCCGTCAGGCCTGGCTGCATCATGTGGCGTAGATTATAGAATGGAATTTCTTTAGCCAGCATTTCATTAAACTCTGGACGTTCGGGCCTTGGCCCCACAAAGCTCATATCACCCTTAAGCACGTTCCATAGTTGAGGAAGCTCATCCAGGCGAGTTAAGCGAATGAACTTACCAACACGCGTGATGCGGGAATCATTTTTCTGGGCCCACTTCGCCCCGTCCTTTTCAGCATCCGATCGCATGGAACGGAACTTATAGATCGAAAACAAATGACCATTTTTTCCCGTGCGGATTTGCTTGTAGATCACCGGCCCTGGGCTTTCCAGCTTTACAAGCACGGCCGTTAAAAGCATCAATGGCAGCGCTGGGACAAAGATCACTATGGATAGAATAATATCGAAGATACGCTTTACTCTGAGTGCTACAGGATGACTGATAGACTCAAAACCTTCAGAAGAAATAAACCATTCGGGATCAAGGAAATATACGGGCACTTTCAACCAGTGCTTTTCATAGAATCGGCCGAGATCCATGACTCCGTGTCCGGAAAACTTCGCTTGCATCAAAATCTGCAGGACATCCGAACTGACTTGAGAAGAACGCACTCCCACCACAACGCCGGACCAGAGTTTATTTAACTGTGCATCCAACTCGGCAAGAGAAGACTTCACCGGATTAAAAAACTGAATCTGACCTTGAAAGCCCAAACGTTCCCGATCGCCTTCAAAAAAGGCCTTGTCCTTTTCATCAATCAAAACAAGCCAGCTGAATTTACTGCGAACGGAATCCAACATTCCCAGAACCATTGTTCGGTAAGCCATAGAGCCAAAGAAGAATCCCAAGATGGTTCCCAGCAAAATACCACGACCAAAAAGTCCCGCACGATCAATCGAGAACAAATAATTCACAAGAACAATGATCACTGCGGAAACCAGCATGGCCGCAAATTGCCTGAAGATCACAGCAAAGCGTGAAAGCCCCTGATCCAAATCGTAGCCACCGAAAATGTACAAACTTAGAACTGTGATAAAACCCAGGAACAAAAGTTGAGGCTGAAGCAAGATATCTTGAACATTGGCCCCCAAACGAAGATGGCTGACCACGGTTGCAATCACCGCAAAAAACAGGACATCAATCGCCAGCAGGCTCCACTTGTACTTACTATCCAAAAAAGGACCGAACGACTTCATAAAAGATCAAGCTTCTCAATAAGTTAACTTTAAAGAGAAACCCTAGCATTTAGTCCAGTGGCCGTCATGAAGGAAGCAATGCTATTGTGCCGCGCGCAAGGCTACTGTCCGAGCATGGGCTCCTTTAGCCAACCTACTGGCTTCAGCAGACCGCTTGAGTTGTGGCTCATTTTGCAAACCTCCGACAAACATTGACAATCCCACAAAAGTACGGTAAAATACCGTACAGAAAGACTTCGATGGAAGCACGAGTAAAAGTACGCATATCCAAGTTTGCGGAAAAGCAGCTCAAGAAGGTTCCAAATTATATAAAAGAAGCCCTGCAATATTGGGCGGAGTCCGTACAACTGGTAGGGCTGCATCACACTCGAAGACTGCCCGGGTACCATGACGAACCACTAAAAGGTCCCCGCAAAGGGCAACGGTCCATTAGGCTGAATCGCTCCTATCGAGCAATCTATATGGAGTCGGAATCAGGAATAGAAATCACAGTCATTGAGGTGAGTAACCATGAGTACTAAAAATCTAACAAAGCTTCTTGAAAAAGACCTTGGGCCCATCTCTTTTGGTGGTTTCCTAAGATCGGCGCGCACCATGAAGGACCTCTCGCAAACTGAGATGGCACAACTTCTGGATATTTCCAAAAGCACTCTTTGCGATATCGAAAAAGGCCGACAACAAGTAAGCATCGAACTTGCCGCAAAAATCGCAAAAAAATGCGGCCTTTCTGAAGTCTTAGCTGTTGAGTGCTCTATTCAAGATTCACTCCGTAAAGCTGGCCTCAAAATGAGTGTCCAAATACGAAAAACCTCTTAACGCGCAGCTTCGAAAATATAAGAGGACGCATTTTGGTGATACCACCAAGAGATGCGCTTTCTTCTGTCTTCTTTCGGCTTTCTTTTCCGCATTACTTTGTTGGGCATGTGCTTTCGTGCCTTTGTCGCCTTTTATTTAAACATCTGGCAGTTCACGGAGCTTTCCAAAATCTCGGAAACCTTCGGGGCCTTCCTGTATGGATGGCATTTCGACCTGGCTATCGGCTCTGTGGTTTATCTGCTGCTGTATTGGCTGATTCTGTTATTTAAGCTTTCGCCGAAAGCCACCAAGCGCTGGAACTTCCTGCTGCTGTGGACCTATATCGTCTTTATCGTGACTGACAGCCTTTATGCCCGCGAGACCGGGCGCCATCTGTCTTACGAAGTCTATTCCCTGTTCACCGTTGAAGGCTCGATGCTGAATCTTGTCGGCCGTTATTGGCTGGCGGTGCTGATATCCCTGCTTTCAACTTCGTTTCTGAATCTGTGGCTAACCCCGACTTACAAACCTCAAAGCGGGATTGTCGGACGTCTGTTCGCCATGCTGATGGTGGCTATGATCGCCGTCATCGGCTTCCGCGGATTTGAAGGTATTCCTCAGGATGTATCCTGGGCTTATCGCGCTGGTGGAGGCCCCCAAGGAGCCGTCGTCGCTTTGAACGGAGCCTACGGCATTGTCTGGGCAGCACTTGGCGGCAAAAAAAGCAGCAAGGAAGTCATCCAGTCTTCAGACCACATCAACACCGCACAAGTTTACAAAAACTGGCGCGACAAACGCGGCATCAACCAGCCCATTGGTAAATTCGACGGCAATGTTGTGATCGTTTTCCTGGAAAGCTGGTGGGGCACCGATGTTGGCAAAATCGACGAAGAAGGTACAGAGGTCCTTCCCTTCTTCAACAAACTTCGTAAAGAGTCCTTAAGTACGGAACTTTTCCTGGCCGGGGGTCACCGCACCACCGAGGGGCTTTTTGCTTCCCTGTGCAGTCTTCCCAACCCACTGGGAAAAAGCATTATGTTTTCTGAAATTGAGAGTAAGGATTTCACCTGCCTGCCTCGCCTGCTGACAGAAAAGGGTTACAGTTCTGCGTTCTTCCAGGGGTCTGATCAGTTCACCAGTGGGACAGCATTGCTCGTTCTAAAAAGTGGCTTCCAGAATTCTTATGGCAAGCGCGAAATTCCCAATGTCGAATCTTTGGAACAGAACGCCTGGGGCGTCTTCGATGAAAGTCTTTATAGCTTTGTCGAAAGCAAAATGAATGAATTGCCCGAGCCCATGCTGATTGGAGTCAACACCAACTCCACTCACGATGATCGTCTGCCCGCCAAAGCCGATCGCAAACGCTACAAAACCACTCGTTACTGGGCGGATCACGAACTTCAAGGGTTCTATGAAAAGCTTCTGAAAAGAAAATGGAAAAAAGACTGGGTTCTGGTCTTGGTCGCGGATCACACCACTTACGGCGGTGCCAGTATCTTTGAACACTACTCTATTCCGTTTTTAATGAAGTATCATTCGGTTGCGAAAAAAGGGGCCTCGCCGGTAGAGCACAGATTGTTGCCGGGAGCCTATTCTCAAGTCGATGTCGCTGCGACGTTGGCGGATCTCACGGGCAGCAAAGCTCCGGATTTTATCGGCCGCTCTTTATTGCGTCCGAATGACTTTAGTTCCGGAGCCAGCGTCTTTCATTTGGGCCAGTCGGCGTGGTTTGATGGCGACTGGAGTGTCGTTTTCAATATCCGTATCCCGGGCGAAAAGAAATGCTTTAACTGGAAGAATGACATGAGCTTTGCCCACCCACTTCCTTGCCCTTCTCAAGGCGAGAAGATGTACGAAGAAGGCTTAAGCTACATTAAGGAATCACAGGAAGAGCTGTTCCGGTAAAGAAGGTAGACACCTTCCTTGTGATGCGGCGCTTCTGCAAAAGTAAGCAGGTACCTTTTCAGAAGGGGATTTCGTATGATTTGGTATGCCTCTACAAACCGGTGATCTTGAAACAGCATTACAAACCTTTCTCCAAAAGCACCCGAGTGTGGCTGTCCTTGGTTATTTTGGTTCCTACGCCAAAGGCCATCCTCGTTCTGACAGCGATGTTGACATCTGCCTTGCGGAAGATCGCCCACTGAGCACTGAAAAGAAAATCCAGTACATCAACGAGCTCACACTTTTATTAAGAAAAGAAATTGATCTCTTGGATCTCCATACGGTCAACGGGGTCATCCTTAAAGAATCTTTACATACGGCAAAATGGGTGCACAAGGAAACAGCCGTTTATGCTCAAATCATGAAAAGAATGCTTTTTGACCAAGCAGACTTCCAACCATACTATCAGCGTATGTTGAAAGCTAAAAGAGAGAGGTTTCTTAAGTCATGACCATAGAAGTCCTCCATCAAAAAATTGAATCTCTGAGAAACTGTATTGAACGAATCGAGAGTAAAAAGCCTTTTGTTGCGGATGACCTTCGTAAAGACTTTGATCTTCAAGATATCATCTCTATCAATCTTGAAAGGGCTGTTCAGATTTGTGTGGATTTAGCTTCGCACCTTCTGGCTGAAAGTGGCGGACGAACACCTACGACGATGGCTGAGTCCTTCATACTTCTCGCAGAGGAAAAAAAGATCTCTCCGGAGGTCGCTCAAGCCTTGGTAAAGTCTGTTGGGCTGCGCAACCTTCTGGTTCACGAATATTCGAAAATCGATTGGGACATCGTTGCTAAAGTTGCCAACGACCACTTAGATACATTCAGGAATTTCGCAAAGGAAATCCTGTTACCTTAATAAGGGCACGCAGTACCTTTAAGGGTTTTGCTTCACGTTAAGGTCAAAAATATTTTGCTTAGACACGTTAGAGGAAATGGTGCCAACTTTACCACTCTGGCCATCGACTCCGTTGGTCCCATCTGCACCTTTAGGGCCTTTTTTACCCGCTGTTGGAACTTGAGCACAAACACCCAATGTTTTCCCTGGTGCGCCGCCATTGCCGCCTTCGTGGCCCGGGGAGCCTGAGGCTCCTTTGCCACCGTGGCCGACTTGGGTTCCCACCTCGAGTGAGAATTCACTGAAATCATCGATAGTCACAAGTAGATTGCCGGTATCACCGCCTGGTTGTCCATTTTCACCATTGATACCTGGGGCCCCTTGGGCACCGTCCTGGCCATTGCCTGCTGCTCGCGTGCAAATAGGTTGCGCAGGGCTATCTGGAGTCCTTGGGCTTCGTCTGGTTGCTTCATCTAAACCATTAGCTCCATCAAGCTTGGAATCTCTTTGGCGAGAGATGTTTCCCTGCCTTTCGAGTTCCTCGCCGCTTTTCCCGTTCCGGCCGTTGAAACCAACCATGGCAACACTCAATGTACCCACGGCTTTTTTGGCGGTGATGGAAATACTGGAATTGCGGATTTCGAAATTATTGCTTCCAATGTTTTGAGCGTTTTGTGTGCGGATTTTGGCGTAGGAAGGAAACAGGTTGAAGGCCTTATTTTGAGCCTCTTCAACATACATTTTATTTACGGAAATATTCAAGTGTCGCCCGTTAGTAAGAATGTACCCGCCGGACAAAAGGTAAAGTCTATTAGCAGATAAATTGGTATCTTCTCTTAAATAGTATGGTTCCGATAAGATAATATCTACCGGAGCCTTGCGAGTAACAGTATAAACAGACATCGGCGCGCCTAGTGAGTCCATTGCCGTAAGCTCAATGTCCAGCTCGGCTCCTTGCTCAACAACTGCAGTTGTTGAGCTTGCGTCAGCTATAATCGCCTTCTTCCCATTCATAACCAGCATTACGCTTGAAATACCTGTCGGCCATGCGATCGTTAGCTGATAACGTCCCATCTCAGCTTCTTTAAACGATACCTGAACGTTTTCATCGTTTAGCTGTCCATTGAACGCTTCTTTAGCTCGTTCTGACTTGATCTGCTCGACAACGTCAGTCGCCGGAGCCGGATCCGCAGCAGCTTTGGTTTTTTCCCCGTCGTCCTTCTTAAAAGCACAGGCCGACAGCGCTAGAAAACCCGATAAAACCAAGGATGTATAAAGTCTCATAAAGCGTCCTTATATAACCGGAAAATAGATTAGACCGCTTGGTTATAACGGAAAATATGAAGACTATAAACTGTCAGGATTTTATACAGGTAGATGCTTCACGACTGCCCATATTTAGTAACAGGCAACTGTATTTACCAACCCCTGCTTTCCATAGGACAGGATAAGACTGTCTTGAGTGACCAAGGTGTATCGGTTTTTTCGCGCTGTTGCGACTATGAGGCGATCTGCGGGGTCTCCATGAAATCCCCTTGGAAGCCGACTTGATTCGACTGCTATATCAATGGAAAGCGGCACGACCTCAATTTGCATCTTTGCAACAGCTTGCTCAAGCCAATCCTGACAAGGCTCCGCCAAAGCCAAACGCCCTTTTGCCTCAAGCATCGCCACTTCCCAAAGAGAAATAGCAGAGACCGCCAAACGATGCTCGCGAAAGGCCTTTTCAATCGCTTTTCTCGTCGTGGACTTAGCCATTTTATCATGGCCTAGACACACCCATATCCAAGCATGCGTATCCAATAGAAGAGAACTATTTTTCATCAGCATCCCATTTTTCATTCAGAGAACCAACGATATCGCCTTTGATCTCTCCAGTACCTGCCATAATACCAAATGGACTCTCCAGCTCGGAAATGTCCACGTCGGCATCAGCAGGAACAAGCTTCGCAACTGGCTTACCATGCTTGGTAATAGTCACAGCCTGACCGTATTTCTTCACACGATCCATCAGCATAAGGCATTCTGCTTTAAATTTTCCTGCTGGATATTTTTGAGTCAAAGTGGCCTCCAAATAACTATGGTCATTATAGCATGGTCATATTTAATTGAAAAGCACCAAGAAAGCTACAATTTCCGTGTAGTATCAAGAACTTAACTCTACAAGGCGCCCAAAGGTACGCCGTACCTTTTTGTAACGCACTGTAGGCCTAAAAAAGAACCGGGAACCTTTTAGGAGCCCAGAGCCCAGTCTGCCGCTAACAGCTCTTTATTTAAGCCCCAACAGGAAATCAAAGTCCTCTTTGCTGAGAGCACTGCCGCTGGAATCCAGATCTGCCGTAGTTGCCGTTTCCGAGAATAGCGACTGGAACTTACGGTTCTTGCGCTCTTTTAGAAGCTCCATTTTTTCCTCTAAAGATTCGTGCATGATATAGCGGAAGACCTGAACGGCCTTACGTTGTCCCAAACGATGCGCTCGGTCCGTGGCTTGATTCTCCACGGATGGGTTCCACCACGGTTCCAGATGGAAGACGTAGCTGGCTTTGGTCAAATTCAGACCCACACCACCCGTCTTGAGTGTCATCACCAAAACAGCCCCACCCGGGGTTTCATTAAAGTCTTTCAGAATCTTTTGGCGTTGTTTGGTTGGGATTGCTCCATGCAGAACAAAGACCGGAATTCCCACGGCACGCAGAAGCTTCTCTGTTCTTTCCAGTGTCTGTAGGAACTGGGTAAAGACCAAAGCACTTTCGCCGGATTCGATGATTTCTTGCAGGGAGTCCAACAAAGCTTCCAGCTTCGGCGGAGTTTTGTCGTACTTTACGTCCGGTAAAGCCCCTGGATCCGAACACGCCTGACGAAGACGCAACAATGCCGTCAACATCTGAAGCTGGGACTGATTTTCACCAACTTCCTTGATGGAGCTTTGAATGCGTTCATTGTAGGCAATAGCGATATCGCGATAGATTTTTTTCTGTTTTTCTTCAAAGGCAATGCTGACCTTGGTTTCCTGTTTTTCAGGAAGTTGATTCAGAATTTCTTTTTTGGATCTGCGCAAAATCAAAGGCTTTGTTTTAAGCTTCAGATCCTCGACATCTTCCAAAAGAACAACGTCTGTATTCACGAACTGACGACGGAAATCATCGTATTTGCCCAGGCTTCCCGGCACTACCAAGTCTAACAAAGAATAGAACTCACCATAGTGATTTTCCATCGGGGTCCCGGTCAGGCAAAGTTTGAATCGGGCATTCAGCATACGAGCCGAGCTGGTACGTTTGGCGGAAATATTTTTCAGATTCTGAGCTTCGTCGAAAATCAAAACGTTCCAGTTGTACTGACTTAAGAATTCGCCATTTTCCATCAAAAGACCATAGGTGGTCACAACCACCAAAGGCTCCTTGGCTTCAAGGCGTTTGCCAATGCGCTCATGGTCCTTGCTGGTGAAGATTTCAAATGGCAGATTTGGCGTGAACTTCGCCACTTCACTTTCCCAATTGTACACCAGGCTTGAAGGCACCACGATCAACACCTGGCCCAATTGATTTTGCGTGCGCAGGTATTCCAGGAAACAAAGAGCCTGCAGGGTCTTACCCAAACCCATATCATCAGCTAGCAAAGCCCCCATCCGCAAGGTGTAGAGATCCAAAAGCCATTGGAAGCCTTCGTGCTGATATATTTTTAGATCGGCTTTCACGGTTTCAGGAACCTTCACAAGATCGGTGCGCGTGCCTAGGTTGTCATAGAAAGTGCAAATCTTTTTCCACTCGTCATCGCCGCGGAATTTATATCCCGACGCACGTAAGGCTAAAAGCTCCAAAGCCTGATGTTTGGGAAGCTGATAGTACTTATCCGACCACGGCTTCTTGCTGGATTCACGCTTGCCTTTTTGCAGCTTATTCCAGAAGCCTTCCAAGCGACGCAATGACGGAATCTCTGTGCGAGGCACCAGATAGAACCTGCCGTCGTATTCAATCACCCCGCCGCCGCCAAGACTCTTTAGCTGTTTGGAGTCAATTTCTTGCCCTTGCAGGAAGAAACGCGGATTGAGCTCAAACCAATTTAGCATGCCTTCATCAAGCTTACTGACGATCTGGAAATCGACTACGAATTCATCCTTTGTCAGCTCTTCCAAACGCTGGCCACGCACATACAGACGAATTCCATGATCCATCAATGGCTGCAAAAGCCCCAGGGACTGCGTGGGTGTGACATCTTCTTTACCCCAACTTGGCATAAAGAAGTGACCTTTTTCCAACAGCGGATCTTCTTCAACCTTACCATCCCAAATCTTGGTAAGCAGTCCCGTACGTGCCCGTTTAAAGGCAGACCCTTGGGTGGAAAGAGCCATGTATTTCAGAATCTCATACACGACACGGAACTCACGCTCGACCGAGCCCGAGAACAAGTACTCGCCCTTAGGGCTGTACACGGCTTCTCTCTCGGAAAGCATTTTCATAATCTTTGCGACATAATCTTCAAAAACACTCAACGTGCTTTTCGAACACAATTCATCCAACGGCTGGGCTTTATCCAAGCTGACCCCGTCACCAGTCACAACAAGAGAATGAATTTTTGGAGACACCATTTTCAATAAATTCTGCGGACTGCAGGTCGTACCGTCCGTCAGCTGTCGGTCAAAATGCAGACTGAGTGCTTCCAGCGTCAGGTACTGCAAAGCCCCCAGATGTTTTAGCAGTTTCAAATCCCATTCGCGTTTTTTGAAACTGGTTGAAGCCAGTGTCTTCACTTCACTTTGCAATAAAAAGCCCAAACCTTCATGCAACGTGCGTAAGATCATGACCACCGGAGTACTAAAACCATTTTGGGAAACGTTTTGGGTTTCGGAAAGACTGAATACTTTTTCAATCACAAAGCCCGCATCGTCCTGATGGTGCAGATTCAAAACGCTACCAATGGCACCCACATCGTGACTGCCACCTTCAACTTTGACCGGCAGCGCGCGACTGCGCAGGAACTTCATAAAGGAAGCCGTCTCGGTCTTACCCTCGACATTCAAGTGCGAGAAATGCAGCGGTTTTTCAGTAGCCAGCTTACGAGAATAGAACTGCCCGACCGCTTCAAACTCTTTGCGCCAGCCAAAGGCCACAAGATGGCCCAAACCAAAATCAATGGCAAAATTATCAAAGAAAGCGTAACGCTCTTGAGGCTTCTTCGCGCGCAGCACCGCTGAAGTGCGAACATCCTCTTCACCACTGAATTCAATCTGCCATTGGAAGGCCTGTTCAGCTTCGACAGAGATGTTTCTGATCTGCAACGCCTTCCCAAGGTCTTTCAGGTCCTGAACAAAAAACTTCAGATCACCTTTATTCACCCGGCGGATAATACGATTTAAGAGCTCCTGCATAACGGCTTCAATGTCCAGCAGGTCTCGACTGAAAAAACGATGCGGGTCACTTGGCAGCAAAGGCCAAAGCACTTCAAAGCTTTCTTTGCGCGCTGGGGCTGGCAACAGATCACGAGGAACAATGGCGCGATAAGCGTGGCGGAGAATATCTTTGCTGCTTACTGCGACCCCGTCGCTGAAATTATAGCGAAGAATTCCCGCAAGCTGCTGCTGATTTTTACTGTCAGCCCAGTACACAGTTTCTTTTTGCGGGTTTCCTCTGAATGCTTGTGGAAGCCCCCAGACAGCGCCCGTGGAACCATCTTCGCTGTCCGGCACATGAGTTAGTTCATAGGGCATGGAAGCTTCTGGCAGGAAGTCTTCCAGTGGCAAGGACTCATCCAGTGACAGGGGCTCCGTGCACAGGGCAAGGGATTCCAGTTTCAGATCAGAGGGCAGACCTTTGGTGTCACCTTCTCCACGCTGAGCTTTTTTTTCTTCTGTCTGATCCCAAAAGTCCTCGCAGAAGTTACTGACTTGGAAGCTGTGATTGCGCAAGAATCCGCGATCCACCGACAAAGCCCACCAGATAAGAATCAAAGAAGCCCATTGGTGCTGACAGATATCATCAGCATCTTTGCGGCTTTCCGCACACTGGGCACAGTGGAACGTCAGTTCCCCACCTTCACCATCTTCGGTAACACTGACATAGGATTTTTTTAGGGAACTTTCTTCAGCAAAAACGAACTGCATCTCCAGTCCACCGTCATCCGTTTTCTGGATTCGGTGACTGTCTAGCGCCAAAGCTTTCAGAATTTTAAATGCCTTCTCGGCGACGGGCATTTGCTCCAGGGTCGCAAGATCCTTGGGGCTGACTAAATGAGAAATTTTTTGCAGTGTTAATCCGAAAAAGGCCATCCCTACAACTTAGCAGAAGTCGCAGAAGAATAATATTCTTTATACCACTGAATGGTTTCTTTTAGAGTGTTTTGCAGGTTTCTCCGTGGCTCCCAGCCCAGATCCTGCTTTGCCAGATGCGAATTTAGCTCACCGTGACGGGAGATGTTGGATTTTATTTCTTCATTCCAAGAAAGTTGTGCCTTTGCACCCCATTCATCTGCTAAAATGCGCGCCACTTCGCCGACGGCGTGCATTTCAGAAGGGCCAAAGTTATAGCTTGCCGCCAGCTTGGGACCTTTTTCAATCAGCCCATGAGCCAAAGCCAAAAGTCCCAGCACCTGATCCTGGACTGCGATCCACGGACGCAAGGACTGTGGATTTTTAAGTGTAAACACTTCCCCACTCACAAATGCTTTCACCGCCTGCGGAATCAATGCCTGCTCAGTGAAATCCCCACCGCCCACCGCAGATCCCATACGGGCTGTGGCAATGGCGATTTTATGTTTGTTATATTTTTCTGGAGCAAAGAAAGTCTGACGATAAGAAAGGGCTATCAGCTCCGAACACAGCTTAGCCGTCGGCAGCGCGGCCGATGCCCCAACACTGTCTTCTTCCGTGTAAGCTTCCTGAGAGGTCTTGCGAGCATAAACTTTGTCGGAACTAAGAACCACAACAGATCGCACCGAGGCCGTTTCACGCATTAGCTCCATCAGCGTGGCAGTGCCTATCGCGGATTTACTGAAAGTTTCCAGGGCCCGAGCCTGTGCATCCTTAAGAAGGCCGATTTCACCCAAATGAATGACGGCATCGGCCTGGGCAAACGACAAAGCCTCGCGAAGAGCAGCTTCGTCGCGCAGATCTCCGAAAGTCATCGAGATCTTCTGTCCCAGATTTTCCAGATCAAAAAGATTTGCCTCAGTCGCCGGAGCTTCACCAAAACCGAAGACTTGCGCCTTCTGAGCAAGCAAGGCCTTCACCACCCACGCCCCCAGAAAACTGGCCGGCTGAGTGACAAAAACGCGCTTGTTGTACCAAAAGCTTTCGGTGGTGGTCATAGATTAGTTTTAACGGCTAATAGCCTTTCAATCACTTACTTTTTGGCCGATTTCCAACCCTGCACCATGTCTTCCTAACTTTAAACGCCCTTTAAATGGATCCTGAGTTTGCATCTCGCTCCAAATGAGGAAATTATGGACAAAACTACCAATATAGGTAATAATAGACCAATATGAAGGCTCGCCTGCTTTTCTATCATAAAGCTTGGGTTCAGAGCCGTTTTGTGATCGAGATGACAATCCATGATGTCGGCCGATCCAAAACATATCCTCATGGGATTAAGTACGGGTTGATTTGTAAAGATATTACGAACGAACACTTTGTTTTATTCGACAATCATCATCCGAAAGGTCCGCACTATCACATAGGAAGGCAGGAGTTTAGCTATGTCTTTTCTAATGAAGATCAACTCATTGAGGATTTCAAACAAACTGTATTGCACGAGCTTGGAGTTAAACTATGAAAACACTTGTAGTCTCGATTAAGAGTTCCGAAGAGGCACTAAATGATTTTAAAGCAGCCCTGAGTGCTGCCCGCAAACAAAAACTCAAACAGGATCACTTTGAAATCTCATTCGATAACAAAAAAGATTTTGACCGATTTGCGAAAAACATTGCGCTTCTATCGACGATTATTATTCACAAACCCAAATCAGTCTATGAATTGGCAAAAATCACCAAGATGGACGTATCCAACCTCAATAAAATCATTCTTTTCTTAGAGGAAGTCGGCGCAATTAAAATTCGTGAATCCACGCAAAATGGACGAAAGATCAAGACGCCACTCGTGGAATACAAACAGATTCAAATAGATCTAAGCGCCGCCTAGAAGATTTTGTTCAACACCTTGATTGCGATGATCCGGGTGAACCCAGTGAGCCAGAACTTTCCCGTCAAGACTCCAGAAGAAACCAACGGGGTCGGTTTCACAGATAGCCACTCGCAAATGCCCTTTGCCCTCTGTCGCCTTCATCTTCAACAGCGTTTGCGCCAAAGATTCCTTATTAAGATTTCCAGATGACGCCGATGGAGTGCAGTGCTCTTCAAACAGACGCGCCAACAAAGACAGCTCGACCAGGTTAAACAGACTTTCGCGAATAAAATATTTATCAGTTTGAAGTGATGACATCTCTAAAGCCTAACGACTCGCCCATCCCAATGCAATCCCAAGAAAACTGACTAAGACGCGCTGTAGCCAGAAAATTCAACCAGGCACCTTTTATTCGGTGGCGGCTATGAACTTTGGTTTGGGTTTTGAGTGTGCGGGGTCCTCCATGAAGCGCGCCAGAATTTCGGCGAGCATCAGACTGACGTGCCCCCCAGAGCTTTCAATTTCCGGAATGTCGGCGATATAGAAGCGGTTTTTCGAGCGCACGATATATGGGACCAGCTCACGCGTTCGCGAGTTTCTGGACTCGGCCAGAGTTGTGAACTTGGAAACATCAACAGGCAGAAGCTCGACTTGCTCAGAATCTCGGTTACTGCGGCTTTTTTTGAAAGTCCCGCCCTCATAGACGATCTCATCAAATGAACCCCGCGCATCAGGTCGTGCCGAGCGCAGAAAACGCAGCCCCAGGTCCTGTTCCAGACGCAGGCCCATCTGCCAGATATTATAACCGAACCACGCAACGCTCCCCTTGGCATTCATAAAGTCTTCAACGAATACCCGGGGAACGCGATGGTCGAAATGAGTTCCGATATAAATAGTTTTCTGACAAAGCCCCAACATACCCCGCTGATACAGGTCGATGGGGGACTTATGAATTTGCACCCCTTCGTATGGCGATAGCAGCCGCTGCAGAGTTGTCGCAAACCCGCGACCAGACTGCACCTGCACGTCACCCTCCGGATCAAAAAAGATCTGCAGACAAGAGCCTTGTTGCTTTGGAGTCAGTTCTTTAAAGGCCATCGCCCCAAGAACCGTTACCGCCGCAAAAGCGAAGAGAATAATTCTGCCTCGGCTTAACATGATTCACCTGCTTTAAAAGGGATAACCCACGCTAGCTATGGTTCTTAGAAAACTCGAGTTAAGATCCTGTAAGTAAGTTTTCTACAGTTAGTTAGGACCCCGCAATGAAATCGCATTGTGAACTGACAAAGACCTCGTTATGCTTATTTTCTATGAACAAGTTTTTGGCTTCTGTCTTGATTTTCATCTCCCCCATGATCGCAAACGCCTTTGAACTGGCACAAGGCCTGACTCCGCCGGGGCAACAGCGCACAATCTTCAGTTATACCGGCACTTTCTTCGATAAAGCAGAGTTCCCGCAAGAGCGTGCGAACATGAGATATCAGACCCTGAATGCCACAGTGCCTGTCTATAAGACGGATTCTGAGTCTGTCAGTGTTTCTTTCTCTGGCGATCAACTTAAAGTCGATCCTTCACAGAATGGTCATTCAGAGCTGTACGACATCAAATTCGGCGCGAGCTACACACAACTACTCAGTGAAAAACGTATGTGGTCGGTGATGATGAACTATGGTTCTGCCAGCGATAAACCATTCTATGATCCCACGGTTTCCACTTTGGGACTGACAGCCCTGTACTCATACCCCAGCGATGAAAAAAGCAGCTGGCTGTTGCTGGCAAACTATTCCAACAACCGCCCGATCCTGAACAACATTCCCCTGCCAGGTTTTGCGTGGTTCTATTTTCCATCCAAAGAATTCCGCCTAGTTTTAGGAGCCCCGTTCGCATCCTTGAACTGGCAGTTCGCCGACAAGTGGGGCATGAACTTCTTCACCTTGGTTCCGTGGATCATCAAAGGGTCTGTTTACTACAAAGTAAACGAGTACGCGCAAGCCTACACGGGCCTGGATTTTTCACAAGTTACCTATTTGCCCTACGGCCGGGAAAACCGCGCCGACCGATTGTTTTACGATGAAAAGAAATTCTTCGTGGGATTTAAATCCCCACTGTCAAAAACAACATTCGCCGATTTGGAACTGGGTCATTCTTTCGACCGCCAATTCTTCCAAGCCGAAAACTACGAACTCAACCCCAAAAACAAAGTCGATATCGGCAACGCCTACTACGCCAAACTAAGCCTCAGATACGTGATCTTCTAAGCAAGCAGATGCGCCCCAACGCGACGCTTCTGCAAAAGTGAGCAGGTACCTTTTAGGAAAATCGGTTTTACCCGAAGCGGCCGGTGATGTAGTTTTCTGTTCGCTGATCTTTTGGATTGGTGAAGATTTGATCGCTGGCTCCGAATTCGATCAAGTCGCCCAGATACATGAAGGCTGTGAAGTCAGACACACGGGCAGCTTGGTGCAAGCTGTGGGTGACGATCGCAATGGTCACGTCTTTGCGCAGCTCCTGAATCAGCTCTTCGATGTGACGCGTGGAAATCGGATCCAAGGCTGATGTCGGTTCATCCAAGAGCAGGATCTCGGGCTCTGTCGCCAAGGCTCTGGCAATACAAAGACGCTGCTGCTGACCACCGGAAAGAGCCGTTGCAGAAGAGTGCAAACGATCTTTGACTTCGTTCCACAGGCTGGCTTGTTGCAGGGACTTTTCGACTTGTTCTTCGATGAAGCTTTTCTTTTTCACTCCACGAACTGTCAGACCGTAAGCAACATTATCGTAAATACTTTTCGGAAATGGGTTTGGCTTTTGGAAAACCATCCCGATACGCATGCGCACTTCCATCGGGTCAATTTCTTTACCCAGGATGTTTCTTTGATCCGGATAAAGCAGAATTTCCCCGTTGTACTGGGCATTGGCGTACAGATCATGCATGCGATTGAAACAACGAAGCAGTGTGGTCTTCCCACAACCAGACGGACCGATCAAAGCCGTCACGCGGTTTTCATAGATTGGCAAAGTGATGCCGTTAAGCACCTTCTTATCGCCATAAGAGAAAATCAAATTCTTAACTTCAGCACGCAAATTCAACTGCTGCATAAATTACCACTTCATCTTTTTACGGAAACGGGAGCGCAGATAGATCGCCCCACCGTTCATAATCAAAGTCATCACAAGTAAAACCACCCCGGTCGCCGCCGCGTTCACATGGAACTCGGGCTGAGGTCGTGACAACCAGTTAAACATCTGAATCGGCATCACAGTAAACGGATCCATGAGCCACTTAAAGTTCAAATACGGGAACTGCCCATCCAGCGGCGGCGTTGGCAGGAAGGCAATAAAGGTCAACGCACCAATTGTGATAAGCGGAGCCGTTTCCCCGATCGCGCGAGATAAGGAGATAATCACACCGGTCAGAATACCACCAGAGGAATAAGGCAGAATATGATAGCGCACGGTCTGCCATTTGCTGGCCCCCATCGCATAGCTTGCCTCACGAATGGTGTTCGGGATCGCACGAATGGCTTCACGAGTGGTCACAATAATAATCGGCAGAACCAATAACCCCAACGTCAAACCGGCAGTCAGAATGCTCTGCCCCAGCTTCAGCTTATACACGAATAAACCCAACGCCATCAGACCGTAAGTGATCGAAGGAATCCCCGCCAGATTGATGATGTTCAATTCAATGATCTGAGAAATCCAGTTTTTCTTGGAATATTCTTCCAAGTACACCCCGGCAGCCACCCCAAGCGGAATGGCACAAAAGGCCGTGGTCATCATGATACAGAAAGACCCTACCCATGCCGACAAGATCCCCGCTTTTTCAGCAAAGCGCGAAGGGAAGTTCACAAAGAACTCCGCGTTGATACGCGGAACGCCAGTGATGGCCAAATCCACAATCAAGGCCAACAAAGTCACCAGCGCAAAAATCAAAGCCAACAACCCCATCAAAGCAAAAACAAAGTCCCACATTTGACGGCGCTTGATATTGGCCAAAAGATCCTGACGAGCTTCCACTATTCTTTCTCCTGGAACTTTTTGCGCAGCCAAAGGCCGACGATATTAAAGCACAACGTCAATACCAATAGACTTAATCCCGCAACGTAAATGGACTGGTAACCGATAGACCCGTGAGGCAAATCCCCCAAGCTCACTTGAACGATAAAGGCCGTGATCGTTGCCGCAGGCTCTGTCGGATTGATCGTGAGGTTGGGCTGCATTCCAGCTGCGATCGCGACAACCATGGTTTCACCCAACGCACGGGAAATCCCCAGAACGTAGGCCGAAGTAATACCCGAAAACGCCGCCGGGATCACAACCCGGAAAGCCGTTTGCATACGGGATGCACCCACCGCAAACGAGGCCTCACGCAAATGACTCGGCACCGAGCGCATGGCATCTTCACTGAGACTGCTGACATATGGCACGATCATCACGCCAATCACAATCCCCGCGCTGAGCACGTTAAAGCCACTTAAAGAAGGAATGATTTTTTGTAAAAGCGGCGTCACAAAAAGCAAGGCAAAGTAACCGTACACAACTGTCGGCACTGCCGCCAGAAGCTCGAGCATGGGTTTTAAAACCTCGCGCCAGCTGGGACGAACGTATTCACTTAAAAATGCGGCTGCGACGGTCCCCAGCGGAATAGCCACGGAAAGCGCAATCACGGTGGAAAGCAAAGTCCCACTGAGCAAAGGCAAAATCCCATAGCGTGCATTTTCAAAAAGAGGCGTCCACTGCGTGTCGGTTAAAAATTCCTTTAAGGTCACATGCTCAAAGAATGGCAGGCTTTCCACCACCAGAATTCCAACGATACCGATGGTCACCAAAACCGAAGAGGCCGCCGCCAGAAACAAAACTGTTTCAATGGCACGTTCCCTTAAACGACGCATCCGCCGAACCGGATGGTCAGCGGATGTAAATTCAGAAAGTTTTCTAAGTTGGCTTTTACCCACATGGTTAAACTACAACGAACCTTCGCGCTTCATCAACTCTTCAATTTTAAGCCCCACTTCGGAGTGCCCTCCGAAGACCGTGCCGACCTTGTTCTTTTTCACGTGGTCTTTAACGGTCTCATAGGCCTTGGCTGGAAGTGGAACGTATTTTACCTGCGGCACGATCTCAAAGGACTTGCTCAGGTAGAAGTTAACGAAGTCCTTGATCTCAGGCTTTGCCATGGATTTTTCACTGACATAGATAAAGATCGGACGAGACAATGGGAAGTAGGTGCCGTTTTCAACGGTTTCACGACCTGGAAGCACCGCTTCGTTTTTCTTAGGGGCCTTATCGCCCCCTACAATCGCTACGACTTTCAGCTTAGCGCGGTTTTCTTCGTAATAAGCCAAAGGAACATAACCAAGTGCATAAAGATCGTTAGAAACCCCTGTTACCAAAGTGTTGTCATCTTCACTGGCTGTATAGTCACCACGAGAAGACTTGGACTTCCCTACGATCGCTTCTGTAAAGTAGTCAAAGGTTCCAGAGTCTGAACCCGCACCATAAAGCTTTAGACCTTCTTTCGGCCATGCTGGGTTGATATCGCTCCACTTGGCGATCTTACCTTGTGCCGCAGGCTCCCACATTTTTTTCAACTCAGCCACGGTCATGGACTTGATCCACGTGTTTTTAGGATTCACCACCACAGCCGTTGCATCGTAAGCAATCGGAAGCTCCAGGAACTTGATACCGGCTTTACGGCAAGCTTCCAACTCGGAAGTTTGGATAGGACGGGACGCATCTTGGATATCGATTTCACCACGGCAGAACTTTTTAAAACCGCCACCCGTCCCAGAGATACCAACAGTCACACGCACTTTTCCACGCTGAGCTGTCTGAAACTCTTCAGCCATTGCTTCCGTGATCGGGAAAACTGTTGAAGAACCATCGATCTTAATAACAGGTACCTGAGCCTGAGCCGAACTATGAGTCAAGGCGGCCCCAATAACGAAGGACAAAGACGCAACCAAGTTGGTAAGCATAGAAATCTCCTATGGATTTATAGGCCAAAGTCTAGCACCCTGTTGGGAGCCTGTAATGTTAAGGTTTTATTATGATTTTAGCCGTTTCGCGTTACAAGAAACTTGGATTAGACTGAAACCTATTTATGAAAATAGCCGACCTTCTGAACGATAAAAATACCCTTCTTGAAAAGATCAATCATACGATCCCGAACAGCGTCTACATATTCGACCTGAACGAGGTGAATATGGTGTGGTTCAACGATCGGGTGAAGGACCTTTACGGCTATACTCTGGCAGAGATCCGGGCCCAGGGCACAGAATACTACGCCCGGTCTATGCACCCGGATGATATCCCCGTGCTAAATGCGGCCATCGAAAGATCCCGAGATCTTAAAGAAGGCGAAGTCATTTCCATCGAATATCGCTTCAAAGACAGCAACGGCCAGTATCACTGGATCAACGATCGTATCACACCGTTTTCTCGTGATGAGCATGGCAAAGTGAACACCATCCTGGGCATTGCCACGGATGTGAATGACAGCAAAAACCACGAAGAAAACCTAAAGAAGACCATCGAAAAGCTGAATCTTTCGCTCTCGGCAGCCAACATGGGAACTTGGGAGTGGGACATCGAACAAAACCGTCTGCAATGGGACAGTAAAATGTATTCCATGCACGATGTTCCCGAAATGCCCGACATGGACCCCATGACCGAAGTTTGGAAGCGTGCCCTTCGCGACGACATGGAAAACGTCAACCGCAAGGTCAACGAGGCCGTGACCAATCACCAGGACTTCTATGTCACTTATCGCGTGGCTTACCAAAATAAAGAAATCCACCATATCAAATGCTACGGCAAGTTCATGACCTCGTCAGGAACTCCGCGCATGTACGGTGTCGCCTGGGATTCCACAGAAGAGATTCAAACTGAAATGCAGATGGCCGAAACCAAGGCAAAAATGATCTCCTCCACCAAAATGGCGGCCTTGGGAGAAATGTCCGGCGGTATCGCCCACGAGATCAACAACCCTCTGACGGTCATCCAGGCACGCGCCTTCCAATTGCAGCAAATGGTGGATGCCGGAAAAACGGACCCGATTAAAATCAGACAGGCGGCAGAAAGCATCAGCCGCACTGCTGACAAAATTGCCCGTATTATCAAATCCCTGCGCTCATTTGCGCGCGAGGGCACTTATGACCCGTTTGAAGTCGTGCCCGTTAAGCAGGTGATCGATGAAACTTTAGAGTTCTGCCGCACACGCTTTTACAATCACGGAGTGGAAATCGAAGTCGGCACTATTGATCCAGATCTGGAAGTAGAATGCCGGCTGATTCAAATTGAACAGGTTTTACTGAATCTTCTGAACAATTCGTTTGATGCGATCACCGACCTTAAAGACAAATGGATCCGCATCAACGTCACAGAAAAAGTGGACTGCATCGAGATCTCTGTCGCCGACTCCGGCAGCGGCATTCCCGCAGCCATCGCTGATCAGATCATGCTGCCCTTCTTCACCACCAAAGAAGTGGGTAAAGGGACTGGGTTGGGCTTAAGTATTTCGGCAGGGATTATTAAAAGCCATAAAGGCGAATTGCGCCTGAAGTCCGAAGCTGCCAATACAACTTTTGTGATCACCCTGCCCCGCTGGCAGGAAGATGAAGCACTTAGTTACTGACAGCGAGAACACACACCAAAGAAATCCAAACGGTGGGCCACTTGCTTGTATCCCATGGCCTCTACCATTTTGATGTGTTGATCCAGATCGCAGATGTGCAAAGGCTCGACACGCTGGCACTGACGACAGATCACGTGGTGATGGTGATGGCCTGACTCCAAGGTCAGTTCAAAGCGTGCCACCCCGTCGCCGAATTCCAGGCGGGACACCAAATTAGCCTCTTCAAATTTTTTTAGAATTCGATAGATCGTCACCAGGTCCATGCCGTCGGACTTATCGTCGATTTTTTTGAAGATCTCGTCGGCAGAAATCGGTTCTGGATGATGAAGCAAGATCTTTAGCAACTGACTGCGCTGCTGGGTCAGCTTCATCCCCGCCTTACGAACCCGCTCGTTGAGCGAATCGATATCGATGTTCTTTCTTTCGTGGCCGCACTTAGTCATAAACCAAGGAAATACACCAGTTTGCCCGCAAAATCCACAGATTTAGCGGCGGCGATCCTCCAAGGCATTTAAACCGTAATAGGTGTAACTGAGGGCGGAAATGATAGGCACAAAGAAGAACGCCAACGGGATATATGAGAGCAGTCCTAACAAAAGCCCCATGCCGTAAAGCCCTGCGGACTGCTCACTTTCAATGCTTTTGCGTTCCTCTTTGGAGGCATAATCCTGAAGTACATCATATAAAAACACCTTCTTATTGAGCC
The DNA here is from genome assembly GCF_041888015.1 of Bdellovibrio bacteriovorus. Classification (GTDB taxonomy): domain Bacteria; phylum Bdellovibrionota; class Bdellovibrionia; order Bdellovibrionales; family Bdellovibrionaceae; genus Bdellovibrio. Next base: position 1,496,541 of record NZ_CP168968.1, on the reverse strand, counting down.
ACGCCGTCAACAGCAACGGCACCAGAATCTGGCACCCCGGCACAAACCACAAGGGCAGCGTCACCACAAAGCCAATGATAAAGCCCAGTGTCGCCTTCAGCGTATTCCACACACTGCCCACCACAGTGCCGCCGCGACGTTTTTCAAGGTGTTTGTATTCCCCCTCACCCACCCACTTCAGGACGATCGGCATAACAAAGATGGAGACAATCAAAACACTCAAGACATAGGCCAACGGAACGAAGATCAGAATCAGAAATAAAACAGCCATCCAAAATGCCAGCTCCGTAAAGCCCGTGACACTTTGAATCCATTGATAGCCCCACAAGTGGGAGATCACATGCGCCAGCCCTTCTGTCCACGCCGACCAAAAGACCAAAAATAGAATCAGCAGCCCTATCACAGTCATAATGGGAGGCCCCAAAATCAGCAAAAACATGCGGATTTTCAAAAGAGCTTCAAAAGACTGACGAAGAGCGCGAAAAATGTTGTTCATATTCAGATTTTTTCTCTTTCCGTCGCGTGTGGCAAGTGCTTCAATAGAGCCACTATGCAGAAAATCATTCATCTTTTCCGCCACGGGCTGACCGACTGGAATCATCAGCGCCGTTTGCAGGGTCATACCGATATTCCACTGAATCTTGAGGGGCAAAATCAGGCATTGGCCCTGCAGGATTTCTTCTATCAAAACCCTGTGGATTTTTTCGTCAGCAGCGATCTGACTCGTGCACGCCAAACCGCAGAAATTGCCAATACACAACTGGAACATCCGCTGCTGATTTCGCCTCAATTTCGCGAAGTCTATCTGGGAGAAATCGAAGGCTGGACCCGAGAAGAAGTGGCCGACAAGTTTGGCTCTCCGGTGTGGGAAAACTGGCTGGCCATTCAAAATCATGACAGCGACTTCAGCTTCCCCGGCGCGGAATCATCAAAGCAAGCCATTGAGCGTTTCGCAACAGGCCTGACAGAGCTGTGCCAGCAGAACGACTTTAAAGCCGCAGGTCTTTGCACCCACGGCCTGATCATGCGTCGGTTCCTGCACTCTTTGCGACCGGATTTAACCGAAGCTCTTCCCACTCCGAACTGTGTCGTTTACACAGTGAAGTGGGACCCATCCTCTGAGCAATTTATTTTTTAATGCAGATCATAGCGAGTCAGATCCAGATAGCCGAAACCGACTGGATCTGTCTGCTTCATGTATCGACCTAGGTCATCATAGACCCGCCAGAATTTCTCATTGCTTCTGCGAACCCCATAGCGTCGCACCAGCCCCTGATAATCTTTTTCATTTTTGATATTCTTGGCCTGAACAACAAAGGCAGGAAGTTCATTTTCCTTCACCTCGAAAATCATATTGGGGTATGAACCCCAGAACCCTTCACGAATGGTCAGGGTGTCGTTGACAGGGTCCATGCGCAGGGACTCTCCTAAAATCCAAGAAATATTTTCGTGCTCTTTATTACGGACTAAAGAGAATACTTTCTGTTTTTCACCAATCCCACTCACCTTCAGCAACGCCAGATCCGGGAAATAGCGGGCAAACGGTGTCTTCTTATGAGCTTTCACCGCGGCGATCTTTCGCAGCTCTCTGTCTAAACCTTCCACTTTCCAAAGAGACTTCATACTGTCAGGCACTTCCAGATTCTTCCAGTTCACGAAATCCAAAGAACCACGAACCTTTTCATTCATATGAAAGAACAAAATCTTTTCCACGAACTGTTTCTTGGTGTGATTGTCCTCGTTGAACTTAACCCCGGTAGGCTCTGCAGAGCCCACGGTTGGAAAGATGTATGACATTTTCACTTGTGCCAACAATCCCCGGTACCACGCCCGACGATAGGACAGACGCTCTTCTGCCGGAAGGAAGGCCAGGAACAGCTCTTCAGCTTCCATGCGGATCATATCCATATACACGCGAGTCAAAAGCTGATGACTGATATTTCCAAACACGTCAAAATTCACAACCAGGTTATAGACCAGACGTTCCATCAGCGGATAATCCATAACAAAAACTGTTTTGGACAAATCTCCGACGGCACCGGTTTGCACCACAGCATTGTCATCGTGACGAAGAATCGTTAGAGCGGCATTGGGATTATCGCCGTTTCCATTCCAGATATCTTTCAAGGTATATCCATCAGGACGAAGCTTCTGCACTTCTTCAGTGCGAAGTTTTCGGTAGGCCTCGCGATGATCCACCAACGTCTTGTAGAATAGTCCCGTTTCCTTCACATCCACGTCACTGCCCCACATCCCTGGGAGCATCAACAGGCCTGCCGCTTTATTTTCGTAGTCCTTTGAGCGGACCATGTTATCTGAGTTCGGATCCAGGAAGAAGGCATAGAACTGCTCTTGTATGGAATTCACCGCCATACTGCCATTACAAACCGGGCCCTTAATGAAGGTGCTGACGTGATATTGAGCATCATCCAACAAAAACTGGTAGCGGGCCTTTACAGGGATCTCTTTAAAGGCCACAAACGGATTTTCGGCAACTCCGGGCTCATAACTTGGCAGCGTCGAAACAGACCATTTTTCTTTCAGGAACAGCTCTTTATAGCGCGCCAATTTCTTTGCACTGAACTCATAGGGGATATGGGTTTTCAGCACCACACTGCCGGGAAACTTACGCAAGCAGTACCAGAATTTGGCATTCCCTGGCGCGTCGTTGGGTCTGCGTGTGGCAATCTCGTCAACCCCCTTGGAGCAGCGAGTGCGCGAACGAACAAGCCGGAAAAACTCGTCATTCTTTTCGGGGAAATAAATATGTGCCAAGAACAAATGCTCGAACAAATACCGGCTGACCAAGCGCTGACGGTTGTTTTCTTCATTAAAGAAGGACTCCCATTCAGCAATCTGCTTACGAAGTTGCGGCGACGGTTTTTCCTGCTGTTCCAAACTGCTCTTATCCGGCCCCGGAGTCCCCTTTTCAACCCAGGTTTTCAAGGTTTTCAGCTCTTCATGATTCAATGCTGGGAAGCCATAAGGCATGCCTAATTCCGGATTATTTTTGGCCACCATGGGGAAATCTGTCATCGACTGCACACAAACCCGAGATTCAGAGACCTGCATCTTAACGGCCTTACCCGGCGCCGAATTACGCAACTGGATCATCTGAAAAAACAGATTCTGTTCAGGGTCCGTACTGGTGCTGATATCGTAAAAACCACGCCCGCGCCACTGACTGCCATGGGCATCAATCCAAAGACGTGAGGGCTCAACACTTTTTAAACGAGTTCCATCATAAACATTCAGCTTATTAGCACCGCGCTGAAAACCCTCAAAGTTTTGCAGATTCAATTGGCAGGGAGCATTAAAACAGCTATGGCAAGCCAAGCAGCGATTGTCAAAAATCGGCTGGATTTGTCGACTGTAGAAGTCTTCTGTCAGCACTGGGGCCGTTTCTGCGGTCGCAATAAGCGACACCACTGAAATAAAACAAAAGACAATGACGTTAATAAATTGCATATCTCCGGACTCCCTGTGTATTCTGCAACTATAAAACCCTTTCTGGGCTAAAGGAAAGATAAAGTAGAGGTCGTTTATGCAAAAAATTCCATTCCAAGTCGTGCAAAATTCCATCGATAAAATCTGCAGCATCACGGAAGAAAGTGACCTCGAAAAAGCATCTGAGCATTTGTTTGAAGTTCAACCGGACCTGGGTGGCTTCTTTATGGAATTCATCGAGGACATGAGCGAAGGCGCTCAAGATCTGGGCTTCATGATGGCGCTGATCCTAAATCGCTCTTTTGAGGACCAATATCAGTCCCTGCGTGCGATGACGGAAGATGAAGTTGTTCAAAGATTTGAAAAGAACGAGGCAGAATTTGAAAAATATCTGCAAATCAACGACGACATGATCGCAGATCTTCAGGAAAAGGCGACCGCTGGTGGCCAACCTGAGATTCTGAACTACATCATCGAAGAGCTATTCATGTCCCCGGAACTGGAACCTTCTTTGGACGCCAACGAACAAGTTCACCTGTTCATTATCTGTAAATTCTTCGTGGATTGCCTTAACGATCTGGCAACAGAAAATACGCCGGAAATGATCCGCCACTAAAAAATGAAGGCGTCTCAGTGAGACGCCTTTTTTATTTCTAGAATCGAGCGGACACCTGCGAACTCTTCACCGGGACCGTCATACCCATCATGCCACGACAATGCTCGGCGCACTTCAGGCAAATGTCGGCACACTTTGCCACAATATGATCTTCCGGAAACTTGCCACACTCTGAAGCTGTTCTGGTGCAAGCCTCAAAACATAGCTCGGCTCCTTGATTGGCGAAGTCCACCTCTGCCATCTCCATCCGTGCATGCAGATCACACGTGTCTGCACAAAGTTGCAGAAGCAGCGCCAGATCCGTCTGGGCAAATTTAAGACCCTGTTCCTGCACATGGTTTAAGGTTTCAAGGCAACATCGATACGTGGTGAAACAAAAGTTGATGCTTTTGGCCGTATCACTGTCCTGCAACGGATTCATTCTCATGGAAGCCCCCTATGACCGTGGTGATTTTTTCTGTGACGAAATATTCTGTGGTTCGCGACTTTCAGATTCCTCTTCGCGGTGATCCGCAGAATGATCCATCTGTTTGTTGCGGCTGCGCTGGTGCTGGGCCTTTAAATCCCCTTCATAGCGCTTGCTTGTTTGACTGAAACCTTTGTTTTTATGATGACCAGACATAGCCAGCCTCCTTTGCTCAAAAGTTCAGATCCAGAATATCAAACCTTCCTCGCGCAAGCTCAGCGCAAAAGAAAAATATGCACTTGATCTGACAAGAATCAACAGCTTCGAAACCTTGCTTATGTGGCCCGACAAAGGGACTCGTAAAGAATTTTCCAGACAAAACCAGATATGTCCTCTGGCGATCCGGACAGATTCAAAATTGTCCAGGATTCTTCCACCTTCCCGCTTTATTCGTTGAAACTTTTCTGCCGCCAGCAGATTCAAGACTCATCAAACAAACCATAAAAGGAGAAACCATAATGAAAAACGTATTTGCTTTGATCGGCCTTATGATCGCGTCTTCTGTCTCTTTCGCACACACTGCGGATACTTCCTGGGAAGTTCTTATGCAGGATAAAACTTTGAAAATCGACGCCCCTGTGGTTTTCATGGGTCATGCTGTTGACTATACTTTCGTATGCGTTGACGGAAACATGCTAAGAACCAAGAAGGCCGTTGCTCAAAGAGAAACTATCTTCATCGGCAAAAACCGTTCTAAAGAAGTTATCACTGGCTACAAATATCTTTACACTCCAATCAACTACACTCGCACCGTTTCTGAGTGCACTTATGTTGGAAAAAACCGCGAAGTCTGCAAAGACAAAGTTGTTTCTGGAACTTACCCAACGACTGTAAACGTAAAAGTTTCCAAGTTGGTAAGCCCACGCAACGACACTTACAAATTCTTGTTCAACAAGTCTTTGACGGTTCCTGCCTGCTTCTAATTGCATTTTTAACCCGGGGCTTCCTTACAAAGCCCCGGGTTTCTTCTTCCTTACATCTTGGAAACTTGCCAATCCCTCCGGGGCGGCATACCCGTCTGTAAAACCAAACAAAGGTATGTCATGTTAGATCAGCCTCCATCCATTCAAGATCAGGTCAGTCAGGACATTGGGTTATTCCTTCGGCGCCACAAAGATCCGCGCAAAGGACTGGCACTTCTTGCAACAAAGTCCCAGATTCATGCCAAAACCCTGAAACGCCTTATCGAGAAAGAGCACAACCCCGGCTATCAAACACTGTACAAGCTCTATTCCTGTCTGGTTGGGACTCCGGACTTTGATCAAATCCTGAAGGCGGCGCCAGCTCTGGTACAGGAAAAACTTAAACGCACGGATCCTCAGGTAAAGTCCTCGCCTCTTTTCAAATACACTGTCAGCACCGAGCAAGAGATGCTAAAGGACCCATGCTTTTCAGAACTCTATGTTCTGGCAGAAACTCGCCCCTTTGACTCGAGTTATGTGCGCAGTCGCTTTGGCGAATACGGTCTTGAGGTTCTGCATAAAATGCTGCAGATGAATGTCTTACGCATTTTAGACAATGGACGCTATGGCCTGGGCAACCATCGATCCACTTTTTCGGCACAAACAATCAAAACCGTCGGCCTGCGCCTGGCTGAGCGATACAGCAAACCGTCACGCACTGATGAAAACTATGCAAACTATATGAATTTGTTCTTTGAATCTGTGTCTGAAAAGACCTATCGAAAATGGCTTGAAATCGACAGCCTGGCATTCAAAGAAAAAATTCGCTTGCTGGAAGATCCGGAATCCCGCGGCCCCATTCCAGCATTTATGTTTAATGTTATTGATACACTTCAGGAGTCCTGAATATGAAACTGGTCCTTTGCGGCATTTTTCTTCTAATCGTTATGTCGTCGCTACAATCCTCGGCCCGTGGTGGGGGAAGCGCTGGGGGCTCCGGAGACTCCTCGCCCAGAAATGGCAGCACCAAGTAGTCGTTTTATTCCGCCCAAGGGCACCGTCAAATCCTTAGACAGCTCTGGCATTGCGAAAGCGATCCCAGCGGCTTTCGCCGTGGCACATTTCTTCCTATATCAAACTTCGGAACCTTTACTGGAAACTCTGGAGTCGAGATGGGATTGCGCAGTTTTTTTCTAAGCCTTTTGACCTTCTCAGCCCTTGTGGCCGAGGCTCAGGACACATCATGCCAGCTACCAACCTCGGGCCCCGTACAGAATCTGATCTTTGTTGCAAAGCCCTCTGAAGCGTCCTGCCAGTTGGCTCAGGATCTGGCTCAAACCTTAGGCGACGTCGGCCGTACATTTGCAATGTCCCCGTCGGTAACCTTAGTCATCGGAGAACAAGCCGGCAACGCCAGCTTCGATAACGGCCATATCATCCGTATTCCTCAAAGACTGGTGTTTTCAGATTCGCAGGGAAATCAATACCAAGCTGACACCGAACAACTTAAGGCTGTCGTGGTCCACGAATATGGTCATGCCATTTTAAAAGAAATCTGGACACAGGATTTCCGCGAAGAGTTCGGTGAACTTTTTGCAGGACTGGAAGAGGTTTCCCAAATTGCCGAAACCAATCTGGAGCTTAAATTTTCCTCGCGCGCCGTTCGTCAGATGTCGGCACAGCTGGCAAATTCAGAAGCCTACGGATTGTATTTCAAAACTCTGCCGGCCTATTCAGAGCTCTATGCCGACACTTTGGCGGTGCTGTTCTTCAATGACCCTTCGGTGATGTACAAGGCCCTGCATTATCCGCAAATCCCAGCTGATAAAGAAGTCTTTGTCGGCCCCCGGGATTTTGCCAAAGACCATTCGGCGGAACAACTGCACGCAAACCCCGATGAACATACCAAATTATCACTGGTGCGGTCTTTTATTGGAAAGCATATGAATGCGGATCTGGATCAGAAACGGTCTTTGCTCAAGCGCCTGGAAAGAGCCATAACCCTTTCCATTCGTGAAGACCTTGCCTCCGAAAAATCATCGTCACTGGAAGAGGCCAATGCTCGCTTGCTTCATCATTTTTTAATGCAAAACCCTTAACGAACACAGCATAAAACACACTTAAAAGTTGATCCTTATGGATGGCCTCGCTAGCATAAAAGGGTCTTTTTCAAAGACCGTCTGCGCGTGGCTCAGCTTGGTAGAGCACTTGCTTGGGGTGCAAGAGGTCGCTGGTTCAAATCCAGTCGCGCAGACCATTTAAATACCCATTGTTCCTTTCAGCCAGCCCCAAATCTCCATAAAGTAGTACACGCCGATCACCCCAAAAGCGATCGTCAAAAATACTTTCAACCCCCAACGCTGAATTCTTTTAAAGTGGTTTCCAAAGAAGTCGTACGAGGCAAATAGGAAGGCAATGAAAGCCACTATTCGGACCACCATATATTCATTGGAATAAGACACCACCCAGCCCGCAAGAGTTAAAACCCACAGAATATAGTGCAGCAGGGAAAGCACTTCCGCGATGCTCTTGTCGTCTTCGTTCTCGATCTTGGATATCAGCCCCTTACAAACCACCGCCAATGGATTCGCGGAATCACTTTCTTGAGACTCAATGGAAATCTTATATCCTTCGATGGAAACGTCTTCAATTCTGTATCCACCAGAGTCCTGATTAGACAATCTTATCTTACAGACAAAGTCCTTCTGCATACCCATACCTTCCCATGTTGGAACTCTCACAGAGAGTAGCATGGCGCCATCTGTAATCTTAAATATATTTAGTCAAATAGCACTTCCACTAGGACATAGGTCCGTCACCAGATGCGGAAATGTCCTCTGTAAACAGATTCGAAAATTTGCAACATTGTCAACGCACGCCCCTGAGCCTGTCAGAAATCACGGTTTTCAGTGAAAAAAGCTGATTTATTATGTCGATTGCCAATTACAGTTTTGTATTTAGACCGTTCCATGGGCTTCTCTGTAGCGTTGCTCGAGTGTTGACACGCATTTGCGAGTCACCCGAAACAACAACCCCATAAGGAGTTCTTATGAAAAAGATCTTGTTCTCTCTAGCAACACTTTTGATTTCCACAAGTGCCTTTGCTGTTCACGCCAATAGCCCCTGGTCACAAATCTTTGCAGACCGCGATGCTGTTGTAACCCATGGCTACAGATTGCCGGGCATCAAACTGGACAATGCCTGTATGACCGCAACAGAAGTTCGCGCCATCGAGGCTACAAGCGAGTGTGCTGAGCTGGTGCCAAGAACAATTCGTGGCCCTGGTGGCGACGGCCCAGGTGACATCACAGAATGGGTTTGCGCCCGCTATGAAACTAAAATCGTTTCTGTGCCTCGCACTTACGAAGAACCCGTGTGTCTGGAACTCAGAGGCCGTGGCGATCAATCCCATGAATGCGTGGAGTTTGGCAATCGTGAAGTGACTGTTCCTCAGACTATCGACACTCAGGTCTTCCTGACTCGTGGCGAGTCCGATCAGAGCTTCTGGAAAAGATTTACCTTCCCAACTTGCCCGGACGTACAGCCGAACTAAAAGCTGTCTAGGGTTGCAAAAACAAAAAAAGCCCTGATCTTTTGGATCAGGGCTTTTACTTTTTTAATTTATTTGAACAACTGACGAAGTTTGCGGATGTCCAGGATCAACTCTTCCACTGTTTCGTTGATCCCCTCAAGCTTATGATACACTTGAGTCATGTCCTTTTCTTTCTTCACATGAGCCTTCAGCTCTTTCATCGCGTTTCTTGCACCTTCGATAGAGAAACGGTCACGGTGCAAAAGCTTACGGATCAACAAAGCATTTTCCACATCTTTACGAGTGTACATACGCTGGTTGTTGGAGGCCTTCTTCGGACGAAGAACTTCAAACTCCGTTTCCCAGTAGCGCAAAACATATTGTTTGATACCCAGGATTTCAGCCACGTCGCCGATTTTGAAACCCATTTTATCCGGGATTGGGTTGATCTCTTCCAACAGCTTTTCATCACAAAGCATCGCAGGAATAGAGATCGGCGCTGACGCTGTCAAAGGGACGGATTCTTTTTCCGCCTCTTCGATAAAGTCTATGTGATGATCCCCAAGAGAAAGCTCGGAGCTTTCCATCTCGAGGTCCGAAGGATTACTCATGGTCGTCGTAGTCATCATCATCGTCCTCATCTTTTAAGTGAGCGTACTCTTCACCGTTCAGCATCGCCTTCAAAACTTGAGACGGACGGAAGGTAAGAACACGGCGTGCAGAGATCTTGATTTGCTCCCCTGTTTGAGGGTTGCGCCCAATACGCTCGTTTTTGCCGCGAACAACGAAATTACCAAAACCAGAAATCTTAACCTTTTCACCCTCTTGCAAAACAGTCTTCAAGGTGTTGAAAACCAGCTCTACAAGTTCAGAAGCTTCTTTCTTAGAGAAACCAATCTTCTGATACACGTTCTCGACGATATCGGCCTTAGTCACAGTTGATTTACCTAAGTTTTGGCCTGCCATAGTGTCATTCACTCCATCGCTATTCCGCCAAAGCCAAGGCTTTAACGGATTCTTTCCTAAAATCGTAACAACTAACTGAAAACAATCAAGAATTTATCTCACAGAAAGATCAAAATTCTTCTTTAAGCTCTCCAAAACCTTGTTTGTAACCTCTGTGATCTGCGCTTCTTGCAGTGTGGCATTTTTATCTTGCAGCCACAAACGGATCGCGACGGACTTCTTCCCGGCTTCCATTTTATCGCCTTCGTACAAGTCAAAGACGTCCACATTCAGCAACAATCCACCCGCAGCCTTGCGGATATCCTTCATCACGTCGCCAACCTTCAAGGTCTTCGGCATCACAAAGGCAAAGTCACGCTCAACCACTGGGAACTTGGAAATGCTTTGGATACGGTACGGACGAGGCTGTCCTTTGTACAACTGATCCAAATCCAGCTCTGCCAAAGCCCCCGGCACGCGGATCTTATTATCATCCAAAAGAATCGGATGAAGAGTTCCGATAAAGCCGACCTTCTTACCTTCCACCAACAACTGAGCAAACTGCCCTTGATGCAGGAACTCAGGAACTTCGGATTTGTTAGCCGGAGTCACCCAAGTGTAAGAGGAAATATTCAAAGACTTCAAAAGAACTTCAACTGCCGCTTTAAGTTCGTAAACAACCGGATAATCCAAAGATTTGTTCCACAGGTTGCTTGCACGGCCCCAAACAGCCATTCCCAAACGAGATCCTTCAACAAAAGAGCCGTCTTCTTTCACATGGAAGGCGCTGCCGATTTCAAACAGGCGGCCATTCATGTTGCCAGAGTGGAAGTTGTTGTTGAGGTTTTTAAACAGACCGTAACTTAATACGGATCTCATCACGTCCAGCTCCTCATTCAAAGGATTCAAAAGACGGATTTCTTTTTCGTTCACAGCCAGACCTGCGGCCTTCAAGCACTCAAGGTTCCCCATGAAGGCTTTTTGAGACTTTGAACCTACAAAGGCAAAGTTCACCGCCTGCTGATAACCTTCAGCGCGCATCAACTCGCTGGTCGTACGATTCAACATAAAGGCTTTGTCATGGAAGGACGGAGCCGTTGCAAATTTAGGTAAAGCCTCTGGGATATGCTCGTAACCATTCAGGCGCGCATATTCCTCGACCAAATCCATGTCCTGTTCAATATCAAAACGGAATGTCGGCGGAAGAACGGTGAACACCTCACCTTTTTTATCAACCTGACAGCCCAAACGCTTCATGAAGTCCACGAACTTGTGTTCTTCAGCCTCGTAACCCAAACGATCCGTCACCGTTTGCAAAGTGATCGTCACCGGGTCTTTTTTCACCGGATTTGGATAGAAGTCATGGTTATCACCATAAACTTCTCCACCGGCAACTTCAGCAATCAAGGCCGCCGCGCGGTTCAAGCCGCGTAAAGTTCCATCCGGGTCCACCCCGCGAGAGAATCTGTAAGAAGAGTCCGTATCAATCCCGTGCGAGCGAGATGTCTTACGAGCACTCATCGGCAGGAAGTAAGCGGCTTCCAGGAACACGTCCGTGGTCGCATCAGAAACGCCAGAGTTTTTACCACCCACAACACCCGCCAAACACACCGGATGACTGGCATCACGGATTGTTAATTCGTCGCCGGTCAAAGTGATCTCGGTACCATCCAAAGTAATGAACTTTTCACCTTTGGTCGCGCGGTCCACAACGACTTTTTTCCCACCAATGAAAGCGGCATCAAAGGCGTGCAACGGCTGACCTAGTTCCATCATCACATAGTTCGTCACATCGACGATGTTATTGATGGAATTCATGCCCACACTTTCAAGGCGCTGTTTCAACCAAGCCGGACTTGGCCCAACCTTAACACCTTTAACGAATCGACCCGTATAACGAGGGCACAGATCGAAGGCTTTTACATCCAAAGCGATTTCAGATTTCGTCGATTTACCCGAGGCGGCCACGTCGGACTTCGGAGCTTTCAGCTCTTTGCCAAACAATGTGGACACTTCACGAGCCAGACCGAAATGAGACAGACAATCCGCGCGGTTCGCGGTCACCTTCAATTCGAAACTTACATCGTCATAGCCACCGTACTCGGCATAGGATTTCCCCACCGGAGCATCCGCTGGAAGAATCGCGATACCTTCAGATTCCGTTGCCAAACCCAGCTCTTTCAAAGAGCAAAGCATACCCGCAGAATCCACACCACGAACGGCGGATTTTTTGATGGCGAAATTACCTGGCAATACCGCGCCCGGCAAAGCCACGATCACACGGTCACCCGCTTTGTGATTCTGTGCCCCACACACGATCTGATGAACAACACCCTCGCCCGTGGAAACACGGCACAAGGAAAGCTTATCAGCATTCGGATGTTTGTCTTTTTCAAGGATGTGACCAATCACAACGTGATTAAAGTCTTTGGCGCGATTGGTGATTTCTTCAACCTCAAGTCCACCGCGAGTCAACGCTTCCGCCAGAACTTCTGGCTTTTGGAAGAATTCGGTCACATCTACATAATATTGGAGCCATTTTAAACTGATCTTCATTTTACAAACTGCCTTAAGAATCTTACGTCATTTTCAGGGAACAAACGAATGTCTTCGATGCCGTACTTGATGATGGCCATACGCTCAACACCAAAACCAAATGCAAAGCCTTGCCATTTTGGATATTCGATTTTCGCTGCTTGGAACACTTTCGGATTCACAAGACCGCAACCACCGATTTCAATCCAACCGCTCTGTTTGCACAGACTGCACCCTTTGCCTTTACAAATCGGGCAAGAGCAATCCACTTCCGCAGAAGGTTCTGTGAATGGGAAAAAGCTTGGACGGAAGCGGGTTTTCAACCCCGGACCGAAGAACTCACGCACGAAGAAGCTGATTGTGCCCTTCAGATCTGCCATCGAGATCTTTTCATCCACACACAATGCTTCGATCTGATGGAAATTCGGCAAGTGCGAAATATCGCTGTCGCAACGGAACACAGGGCCAGTCCCAATCACACGCAGTGGCAGCTCTTCAGACTCCAAAGAATGAATTTGAATTGGCGACGTGTGCGTTCTCAAAACATGGGTCTTGTCGACGAAGAAGGTATCTGCCATATCACGTGCTGGATGGTCCGCCGGGATATTCAGAGCCTCAAAGTTATAATAATCTTTTTCGATCATCGGGCCCGTGCGCACGCTGTAACCCAAACGTGACATCACTGTGAAAATCTCCTCCACAACGATGTTCACCGGGTGCGCGCTGCCTTTAGGCTGACTGAAAGACGGCAAAGTCATATCGATTTCTTCCGCCACCATCTTGGCAGAGATTTCTTTACGCTTCAGGCCTTCTTCGGCTTCGGTGTAAGCCGTCTCAAGAAGCTGCTTCACTTCATTTACTTTTTTACCAAAAAGAGGTTTCTCTTCTTTCGGCAAAGAAGCCATTTCTTTCATGATCTCAGTCAGAGAACCGCTTTTCCCCAGGTATTGAACTTTGAGATCATAGAGGTCTTTGGAGCTGGAAGCCGCTTTAAATGCTGCCAGAGCTGTATCTTTGATGGAATCAAGTTTGGTCGTCGACATAGGCCTCCAATATCCCCCCAGAGGCCCCTATTTTCAAGGATTTAGCTTTTACACACGGCGCAGAAAATGCTTGAGGTTTAAGGCCTTTAGACCTATCTTCCCCCTCCTACTATGGCCCATAAGAACAAGACCAACTACAGCCCCTACAAAGCCCGCCAAGAAGCCCGTAAACAGGCCGTTGGAGGCGCCACTCCTGCCACTTCCGCAGGCACTAACAACATGGGCCGCCACAAAAAGCCGGAAACCATCTATGACATTCATGAGGCGAACGACCGCCTTGCTGATGTTTTCCGCAATCACGGCTTCGACCTGGTCAGCCACGCGCAAAGACAACAACTGGCGCACTTCTATCGTCTTTTGATGCTGAATCAGGAAAAAGAAAACTTCACTCGGCTGCTAAAGTTGCGTGATATTGCCATTAAGCACTTTATCGACAGCATCATCATCACCAAATACACAGACTTGCAGTTCCCGCTTCTCGACGTGGGCACGGGGCCGGGTTTTCCGGGCATTCCTTTGAAAATCATGTACCCGGATCAACAAGTCCTGCTGGGCGAAGGCGTTCAGCGCCGTGTGGAGTTCCTCAAACACGTTCGCAGCGAAATGAATCTGCAAAATTTGGACATTTTAGGCCGCAATATCAACCGTCACTGTGTGTACCCTGTTCGCGGCGCGATCACTCGCGCTGTTGAGGACATTGGCAACACCCTGGGTAACGTCATAAGCTGTCTGCAAGTCGGTGGAAGAGTTTATTTCATGAAAGGTCCTGGAGTTGATCCCGAGATCAAGGCCGCAAAAGACCAGTGGTCTCAGTACTACAAACTGGTTCAAGATGTCGCTTACACTCTGCCGAATACTCCGCACGAACGCCGCTTGGTGGTTTATGAGAAAATCAAAGACATGCCTTTGCCGGAAGAAGATGAAGGCGAAGAGCTTCTGATGGACGAATTGTCCGGTGATGAAAAAAGACGGTGGGCTAAATACTGATGACTCATGCCACACTCAACTCTTCTTTGCTGATTGCGCGCCTGCAGCACCGTCAAGGTGACCTGCACGAGGCCCGTCTTTCTTGTCAAGAAGCGATGGTTGTGGCAAAAAATCAGAAAAACAATTCAGACTGGATCGAGGCTGCCCGCCTGTTCTTCCAGTGCTGCCATGAGCTTGAGACTTTGGATGAAGTAAAGAGCCTTATGGATCAAGTGCTGCTGTTCCATCGCAACACCCAGAATCTCAATGAACAAGGCTTGGCAGAAAACCTGATCGGCGCCTGGCTTCTGGCCAGCAACAAGGTTCAGGAGTCCGAGATGTACATCAACTCGGCCATTTCCAAAGCTTCACAGACGCATGATTTAGATACTTTGGCCCGTGCCCTGTTCACATTGGCACTGGCCAAAGCCTTCAATCCAGAAACTTATGGCCAATGCCTGCAACAACTGGAAAAGCTCGATATCATTCTGACCGAACTGGACAGTGCTGAAATCAAGCTGAGCACGGCACAACTGCGCGGCTTCATCTATACCCAGACTAAGAACTTCGACCGTGCCTTGGAACTTTTATGGGATAGCTACGAAAAAGCCAAAACTCACGGATTCATTCTGCTGATCTCCAGCATTTTGGCGCAAATGGCGCGTATTCATCGCGACCAGGGGCACACTGAACAGCACCGCATCTATGCCGAGCTGGCTTTGCGCGGAATCAGTCAGGAACGAGCGCCAAGAATTTATCGCCTGCTTTCAAGTCTGTGCCCAGAAGGATTTGAAAAATCAGGGCCTCAATATGACTTCCTGATTGATGAAGCTTCCCGCATTGTGCGCGAAAAACAAAAGGGTGCGATTGATTTCAAAAATCAGCACATTCTTTATGACCTCGCAATTTTGTTTATCAAAAAGGCTGGCCAACGATATTCCAAAGAAGACCTGGTCGAGATGATCTGGCATCAGTCCTATGATCCGGAACTGCACGACAATCTGATCTACGTTTCGATCAAACGTCTGCGCACTTTACTGGAGCCTGACTTGGAAAGCCCACGCTATATCCTGCGTGACCGCAAAGGTTATTACTTTAATCCCCAATCGCATGTTCAGTTTAAAAATGCGGAGGAAATGACTACATGAAACACCTCATTCTCTTACTCCTGACAGTTTTCAGTCTTTCTGCGAAGGCCGGTCCTGGCGATGGTCCGATCGTTCCATGGCCAACCAGTGTCTCTCTGCAAAATATCACCTGCGAAGATCTGCAAGGCGAATGGGTGGCTTACAGCCACAACACGATCTGGTTCGTGAATCTGGAAATGCGCCCGGACGCGATTTCAACTGTCCGCATAACATCCAATGCCCTGTTCACACATAAGGCCACCGGCTGGTTGGAAGAGGGAGATCGCCTGTTCTATGGCAAACTCGCCATGGATCACAAACACATCTACAATGTGATTGTCTTCCGCGACCGCGAGGGCACGAAGGTGCGTGTCATTCAGGGACCGCAAAAGTACTTTGATCTTAAACTTTACAACCGCAAATAGGATCGACGGCCATGATCGAAATCAGCTCTAAAACCAACGATCATTTCCGCCGCTGGGCCGATTTGGCTTCTGCTCGCGGAATCAAGAAACATCAGGAATTTATTCTGATGGGCGAAAAGCTTATTCATGAGTTTTTGGAAAATCCCTCTTTCCGTGTGAAAGGCGAAATCGTTCATGAAGATTTGAAATCTGTGACGATGACGGCCCCTTCCCTGAAAGGTCAGCGCATTCCGGTCTTCAAACTTCCCAAGGCCTTATTTAATGAGGTCGACGTTGTAGGAACGCACTTCAACCTGCTGGTTTTGGAGCCTAAAGAAATCACTCCGCTGAAAGAAGGTGGGAAGCCCGAAGGCCTGGAAGTGATCTCTCCACTGGGAGATCCATCAAATCTGGGAGCACTAGCGCGTTCCGCTCTGGCATTCGGGGCCAGCAAAATGATTCTGACTGAAGAATCCTGCAGCCCTTACCACCCAAAAGCGATCAAAGCGTCCGCCGGGGCTTTGTTAAAGCTTCCTCTTTATAAGATTGGCAAGTTCACTGACTTTGTCGCTGCCAACGAGCAAATTTATGTTTTGGATATGAAGGGTGAAAATGTGGCTGGATTTAAGTGGCCGAAAAATCTTCGCCTGGCCATTGGCGAAGAAGGTCCGGGCTTTAGTGGCCTGAAAGGACTGCAAAGGATTTCCGTGACCACACAAAGCGTGGAGTCACTGAATGCAACTGTTGCAGCGAGTATCGCTCTTTACAGCTACTCCTGCTCACAGCATTAAAAGAAGTTGTCGCTATAGTGTTGTTTTGAAAACGCCGAGCAAATTGTCCGGCGTTTTTTATTTCTGCTTCAGATATTTCTGTCTTTGTTGAGGCTTCAAATGTTCCAGCGAATAGCGAAGCATCGTGCGTGGCATTTCATGCGCGTGCTTATCTAAAAACATCGTCAGGTCCTTTTCACTGACCCGCTTCCCAACCTCACGAAGCATCCACCCCACGGCCTTGTGGATCAGATCTTCGGAGTCATGCAAAAGAATCTCGGCCAACTGCAAAGTATCCTGACTTTCTTTCTGATAGATAAAGTAGAACGTACTTAGAATAGCAATTCGTCGTTCCCAGATGTTCTTGGACCTGGCCAGTTTATACAAAACCTTGCGGGGGCGATCTTGCAGGTAAGCACCAACAATGCCCGGAGCCGAGGTATCCACCAAGTCCCAGTTATTCACCCGCTTTGCATTCTTCACATAGAATCTATAGAGACGTCCTTGCAGGGCTGCATCCGCTTTTTGAAACTGTGCCAGAAGTAGCAACAATGAAATCAAACGCTCTTCGTGGATTTTCGATTTCAGCAAGGTCTCGATATCTTGCAGACTCAGTGACGATGCATACTTCTTCGCCAGCATGCGGGACTGAGGCACCGTCAAGCCGACGAAGACATCCCCTTCTCCGTATTCCCCTTTACCCGTTTTGAAAAACCTTTGCAAAATCGCGACGCGGTCTTTATCTGCGGTGCTTCGGATATCTTGTCGTAACTGGGAAAGAGAAAGTTCTGACTCTTTTTTCATACTCACCGCCATAGAAAGAAAGACTATCGCCTTCCCCTATGTTAACGCCATGTAGCCAGAAAAAACAACCAGGCACCTTTTAGCAGGGGATGAGGTTGAGGTTTTCGGGGGCTGGGTTGGTCCAAAGTGACAGCACGTAACCGCCGCCGCCGGAGCCTGTGGGTTTGACGGCCAATGCGCCTTGGTCTTTCAACCATTGGATGTGCTTGGCGGGCTCGCCCTCGTTCAGGTTCCATTTTTCGAAACAACCTGCTGCCAGATCAATGGCTTTTGCCAACGCTGGCAAGCCCTGATCGGCATCCATTTTTAAGGCCACTTCGGCCATTGCGACGGCTTCGCGCATTTGTGCATCGATAGATTCGCCATAAGCCGGATCTTTCAACAACAGATCTTTCACTTTGTTCACGGCGTCCACGGTCACACCGCGCTTACCGGAATAGGAGATGTACCAGTGCGGGCGCCATGCCATCACCAGTGGTTTCTTTTCTCCGTCACGGATAAAGCGCAAGCCTTCTCCGGATAAAGCCACCGCGATATCAACACCGCTGGATTCACCATGGAACAGGTTTTCCAAGGTGCGCGCAAATTCATAATAGTCAGCTTCTTCCACATAGCCGAGATAACCCAGCCACCGAGTCAGCGCCACACAAAGGGCCGCCGAAGCACCCATCCCCGCCCCGACGGGGATCGAGGATTCCAGAAGCAAAGTTCCCTTTAAATCAGCACGCGAGATCTTTTTTAGCTCGCACGCTTTTTCCAGGACTCCCCAAATAAGAAGCTGCAATTCTTTACCATGATCACCGATCAGGCGAAGCTCCAATGGATTTTCACCTTTGGAATAACTCAGATCCAGATTGCGGGATTGAATAGGAACAACCAATGCGGGTGATCCACGCAAAACGGAATGTTCGCCCAGCAGGATGCACTTACCAAAGGCTTTACAGGTGAAATCAATGGACATTGTCTTTCACACCTTCAAAAGCCAATACTTTGAAGTCCTTCTTGAAATGTTCACGGTACTGTTCGAACTGTTTCTTTTGATCGTTGCGGAAAAGCAGATGCACGTTCGCCCCGGCATCCATCGTCACCAGCGGACCATCTTGCCACTTGTTCCAGAAAGCCTCGCAGTCTTCCAGAACTTTCTTGGATCCGTCTGTCATATATGTGAACGACGGTGTGCTGGTTTCAAACAGACGATGCATGTCGATGAACTCGTCCCAAACAATCTGGCGTGCGATATGCCAGTCATTGAATCTTAATGCCATACTTAGGTCTTTAAGACGCATTTCCGCGCGTTCAGGACGACCTTCAAATCGAGGACTGGTCGTCACAAGCTTGTGCGCTTCAGAGCTGGAAACTTCTTTTTTAGAGTCTTCCACGATCACCACCATGTGATGCAGATCCTTGAATTCCAGCCCCATGGGTTCGGCATATTCCTGCTGCCACAAAGCCCAAGGCGTGAACAAAGAACGGCACGAAGAACCCGAACCCTGTCTGGACAATTCAGAAAGATATTTTTTATCACCGCCCCAAGCCTGCGGATTGATCTGCTGAAACATTTCTGCTGCCGCCAGAGTCAAAGCTGCAAAGCTGGAAGCCGAGCTGGCAAGACCGCAATCAGAAGGGAAATTATTGGCGGACTCAATCAGGAAATTCTGTTTGATGCCCCATTTGTCTTTCAGGTTTTGCAAGTGCTTGATAAAGCGCTGCTGCCCTTTTTCGGAAAGCTCAATTTTTTGCAAATCTTCACGGACCAATGGTTTCCACTGATCTGCTGCTGCGTCGCTTTCAGTTAAGCGTACAAATGTGCGAAGATTTTCCAAAGTATAGGATAAAGATCCGTTTGTCGGTTTGTTGCCGGAACCTTCGATCTTTCCCATATACTTGATCAAAGCAATATTGGATGGAGCAGAGACGGTCACTTGTTTCATAGGCTTCCTCGGACTTGAAGTCCTTGAGAGATTTTATCAGAGGAAGAAAGCAGGGAAAACCCCTTGCCTTCACAGTATTTTTCAAATTCTTGAGCTTCACCTTGAGCAGTCACAACCAGCACGACATCGACACCCAAAGCACCACAGCCTTTGGCCGCTTGAACACCTGGAATCTGGCGAATTTCAGAGAGCAATTTCAGTGTTGGTTCGCAAGTGAAGTTGAGCTTCTGCAGTTCCTGCGCGTATAATTTGATACCTTCGACAAAGAGCTCACTTTGCTGTTTGTCGAAAGATTCGCGAATAAGTGCAAATGCCGACTCCAGCCCTTGAGTCGGAAACACAGGAAGTGTGCGCAGATGTTCATGAGTGGCCAGTTTGTTCCCGGTATGAAGCAGATGGAACTCGAGATCCGCAAAAGGCCAGCTCGTGACCGAGATCAAACCCTGACGTTTTTCAAAAAACGTCAAAGACCCTTTCAATTGTCCCACTAAATCAGCTCCGCTGGGACGCTGACCCTGCCCGTTCCAGGCGACGTCGTAATAAGCTTCCAGAAGATGCTTAAAGTCCAGATACTTTTCCATATCCTGCTGATGAGCTTCTTTATGAAGCCACATTGCATAGACGGAAAGAAATTGAGCTGTGGAAGCTCCAAACCCACCTTTGCCCGCATAAGCATCGCGGAATTGAATGTCGAAATTTTTAAAATAATCACGGTGCTTCGAGATAAAAATCCCCGCCGGTGATTCCGGATGAAGACCCACCACATTTCCTACACCTTTTGAAACTTCCGTTTCAAAACATGGCTGAGACAAAAACACCAAGGTTGGCCCCCCTGCGAGGGCCAGATATTCACCAGCTAGAAAAGTTTTTCCGGGAACCGAGAAGACCAGAGACAAGGCCTTCTCCTAGGAATGATGCTGAGTCGTCGTAGCCTGCGCCTTTTGAGCCGCACGAAGTTCTTTTAAAACGTCGATGGCATTGCTCAGGGAAATACGCTTGCGGATCGCCAGGATTTCTTCCAACTTCTTTTGCACCATCGGAATTTCTTTTTCTTCCGCACCGGCACCCAGTGCCAGATTTTTGGTGTGAAGCTTCATGTGACCTTCGATGATTCCCACCGTCGTCAATGCTTTCAGCGCACCTAAATTCTGCACCAAACCCACCGCCGCAACAATGCGAGACAGTTCGTTGGCAGATTTTGTATCCAGCATTTTCATGGAAAGCATGGCTGTAGGATGCAACGTGGTCACACCACCGACAGTTCCCACGACCAGCGGCGCTTCAAACACACCCACCAGGCTTTTGCCTTCACGGTACCAGCGAGTGATGGAACGATACTGCCCATCACGGCAGGCATAGGCATGAATCCCCGCTTCAACAGCACGCCAGTCATTGCCAGTCGCAATCAGGATCGGATCAATTCCGTTCAGCACGCCTTTATTGTTGGTCGCTGCACGATACGGATCTTGCTGGGCAAACAAAGAGGCTTCTTCAATTTTTTCAGCCAATTCCGGCTCGATATCATCAATGCGAACCATGGCACGAGTGACTTTAGAGTCCACCAGATTGGAAAGGATGCACATCGTGACCTTTTCCCCTGAGAACTGTTCAATGGGTTCTTTCAAGTATTCACACACCTGATTGATGATATTAGCCCCCATGGCGTCACATGGATCCATCAGAATATGAATCACGGCCATGTCCGTACCGTCACCGCGAGGCACACGGCGGACTTGCAAGTCACGCACACCACCACCACGACGAACCAAACCAAACGCCACTTCGCGGTTGGCAGCTTCAATCAGATAGTTCTTTTGAGAGAGAATTTGTTTTTCAAAATCGACAAAGCTGCGGATTTTCGCCAACTGAATCTGACCGATAATTTCGTTCCCCACAACTTCCGTTGTGATGGAGCCAGATTCACGAATCCATTTAGCTGTTTTAGAGCACGCCGCCACGATGGATGTTTCTTCCACTGCCATCGGCACGACGAAGTCTTTGCCGTCCACGCGCATATTGGTCACAACGCCCAAGGGAAGCTGGAAATAGCCGATCACATTTTCGATAAATTTTTCGCCCAAAGAAGTGTCTTTAAGACCACCCTTGGCAAGATATTCGGCCTCTACTTCGTTCAATGCACCGACTTCTTTAAGTGCTTTCAGACGCTCTTCAC
The DNA here is from genome assembly GCF_041888015.1 of Bdellovibrio bacteriovorus. Taxonomy (GTDB): domain Bacteria; phylum Bdellovibrionota; class Bdellovibrionia; order Bdellovibrionales; family Bdellovibrionaceae; genus Bdellovibrio. Next base: position 1,474,880 of record NZ_CP168968.1, on the reverse strand, counting down.
GCGAAAGTTTTGAAAAGCCTTTAAAGATATCCTGAAGTTGTTTTGTCATTGAATCACCTTCTTGCTTTGGAGGTCCTTCAGATTACGACAGCCCGTGCAGAACATCGTTACCTTCAACTCTGTTTCCAAACGGGTCAGTAGTTTTTCAAGAGCCTCATCGCCTTGAAGGGCCGCTTCCAGGAAAGGTTTTGCAACCCCGACTTTAGAAGCACCCAACGCCATTAATTTACCAATTTCCAAACCATTTCTCACGCCGCCCGATGCCCAGAGCTGATACTCTACCCGGGCTTCCTTGGCGTTAAGCAGACTTTCGGTCGTGCTGATGCCCCAGTCGGCAAAAGTCTGAGCCACCTGGTAAAGCATCTCGGATTCTTCAGAGCGGTATCCTTCGACCCGCCCCCAATGAGTTCCACCCTTACCACTGACATCCACAGCAAAAATGCCGGTATTTTCCAGTCGCTTCAAGGTCGCAACCGAGAAGCCACAGCCGGTTTCTTTTACGATGACCGGAATTCCCGCCAATTTTACCAGATTTTCAATGGCCTGCAGACCCGCACGGAACTCAGTGGTTCCTTCCGGCTGCAAAGCTTCCTGGAGCGGATTCAGATGAACAAACAGTGCCACCGCCTCAGTGGAATCAATCAGGCGGCGGATTTTATCAATCGGAGATTTTATCAGTTGAGCGATTCCAATATTTCCCAAGAGACGGGCCTTTGGCGCTTGCTTGCGCACCTTGGCCCACTCTTCGGCAGCATTGGAATCTTCCAACTCGCGACGTTGCGATCCTACACCCATCAAAATCTGACGACGGTCACTTAGACGCGCCAAAGCCTCGTTGATCTCACGGCCCTTTTCATGGCCGGCTGTCATGGAAGAAATAAAAATCGGTGAAGAAAGCGGGATGGCATCCCCAGAAAAAACAAAAGAGGCCGAAATATCGACCTCTTTATAATTCAGATCAGGCAGAGCTTCGTGAATTAAAGTGATCGAGTCCAATCCATTTTGTCCCGCGGCCTGAGACCTTGGATCCAGCGCGATTCTTATGTGATCGCGCTTTCTTTGTTCAAATTGGTTTTTGGACTCGTCCATTCAGCGGCTCCCTGATCTAGCGTAAGCCTACTTCGGAAAACCGAAGTGAAAGCCAACTACGCCAAAGCGTGTTTGCAAAGCGCAGTGAATGCTGCTGCGTCGTTGATTGCAAGGTCAGCCATGATTTTACGGTCAACTTGGATGCCAGCTTTAATCAAACCACCGATCAAACGAGAGTATGTAGTCCCGTTCAAGCGAGCTGCTGCATTGATACGTTGATTCCACAAAGTGCGGAAGTTACGTTTGTTAACTTTACGGTCGCGGTAAGCGAACGCCATACCACGGTCATTTTTCTCTACCGCGTGGATGTAAGAGCGGGAACCAGCAGCGTAGTAACCTTTTGCTCTTTTAAGAACTTTTTTGTGACGAGCACGATTTGTTTTACCAGATTTTACACGAGCCATTTTAAACCTCATTACGCCGCGGACTTAGCCGGGCACAGAAAAGACAATTTTTAAAAATTAGATTAGAATACCAAGCAACGACGAGCTTGTAGCAAGTTCGCGTCTTCAACGTATGATGTTTTACCTAGTTGTCTTTTCGTCTTAGAGCTCATGTGAGAGTTCAAGTGACGCATGCGAGTGCTTTTTTTCTTAACTTTGCCGCTTGAAAGAACTTTCAAACGTTTTTTAGCGCCAGAATGTGTGCGCATTTTCATAGTGCATACCTTCCACCGATAAGGCGTTCTTCCCGGTCGGGACGACTCTTAACCATTGCCTTAGCCAGTCATAATTACGGACTCACCGTTTTAGGTCGAAAGATAAAGGAAATCAAGCTTTTTAAGGACTTAGCGGGCCTTCTTTTAAATGCGAGAATTGATCTTATTTACCCTTAGCTCGTGGACATTACTGTGAGTTAATACTGCCCCTAAGTGCGCTATTTCTATGACTAACCCGGAGAAAAGGCCAGTGTTTCCACGAGTTTCCAGAACATTTACAGCTTTTTGACTATTTAGCCCTGCTCACATAAATCCGAGTAAGAATCTATGAATTGCACGTTCCTTAATACCGCCAATCTGTCCAGTTGGGTTCTAAAAACCTTTCTGCTCCTCTCACCCCTGCTTTGGGGCGGGTGCACATTGGAACTGCAGATGGAAGCGGAACACACCACCGCAACAATCTTAAAATGGAGTGGCGACAGCCTGACTCAGCAGGGCCTGCTTAAAGCTGAATGGGTCCGCCCAGCCAAGGCTGATATTAAAGAACAGCAGGTTCTTTATTTCCGTGGTGATTCCTGCGAAACCCCCATCCTTCCCGTAGCCAATGTAGGTCCGGCGGAGTCTTCCCACCTCCCCACATTCACTCCAGAAGATGGCATTGAGTATACGTTCAAAGTTTTCATCCTGCTGGCCGATGGCAGCATGTCTTCATCCTCTTGCTCAAACCCCATCACTTATCTGGGGGCGTTTTCCGTTGAAAGCCTTTCGCAATCATTGATCAACGAAAACAACGTTACAAGCGCTCCCTTCAAAGGAACTTGCCTGCTGGGATCCGTGGTTGAATTTTCGGCAGCCGCCAGCCCAGCGTTGAAAACCTTCACTTGCAGCGACCGCCAATGGTCCGAGAATCTGGATTTGAGTTCATTGCCTACGTTGTTCACCGGTGATCTGATTGCCCGCGTGACTCCTCCTGGTGGAAACACCAAAGAGTACCGCTTGGCCATCACCAAAGACGTTGTCCCACCGACAATCACTTTGGACACGCTTGCGACGATCAACTCTTTAAACCAACTTTCCTACATCGTCAGCGGAACTTGTTCTGAGTCTGGTCGCACTGTGAACTTAACGATTGGAACGATACAAGATTCCGCCAACTGCAACAGCGGCACCTTTACCAAAACGCTGGATCTTGCTTCTCTGACTGGAACCTCAGTTTCTGTATCGGCCACTCATGCTGACAGTGCTGGCAACACTCGCACTGCGACGGCCATTGCAAATCGCGATGTCACAGGGCCGGTGGTTTCTTCTTTGGCATTGAACGGCGGAGCCGCCGTTACAAACTCTTTGGCTGCCACTCTGAACAGCTCGGTGACAGATGTGACTGAAATGCTGCTGACTTCCAACGCCACCTGCGGTGGCGGGACTTGGAGTACCTATAACTCGGCAGCCCCGTGGACCTTGACCAATGCCAATGCTACCAACACCGTGTATGTGAAATTCAGAGATGCCAATGGCAATGAAACGACCTGCCTGAATGACGATATCCTGCATGACAGTATTGCTCCTAACCTGGCATTTATTCTGCCCGCAGCTGGAGCCGTGGTTCATTCCGGGAATGTCGCCGCCTTCACAGTGAGCGGCTCTTGCTCTGAAGACAACCGGTCCATTACTTTCTCTGGCCCGGGATCTTTCAGTGGAACAACCATCTGTACTGGAAACAGCTTCTCTGCCATTTTGGATCTGACCTCTATTCCGCAAGGAACCTTCCAACTGCAGGCCTCACTCACCGATACTGCTGGGAACTCTGAGACGGCAACTTCCCCGAACTATTTTAAAGACACGCAAGCACCGACAGGATCTTTAAGCATTAATGCTGATGCTGCCACCACCAATGATCTGGAAGTTTCTTTAGGACTGACAGGCGTGGGTGCAGATGAAATGTATATCACTAACACGGCGGGATGTTCTGCCGGAGGCACTTGGGAGGCCTTTGCCACAAACAAAGCCTGGACGCTGCCCACTGCCGACACCCTGAATACTGTCTATGTGCAGTTCAAAGATACTGCGGGCAACATTTCCAGTTGCTACAGTGATAACATCACTCATATCAGCACTCTTCCAGCGCTTTCATTGGCCTCCCCGGCAGATGGCAGCTATGTGAATCTGGCCAATGTTTCGGCGTTTGTGATTTCCGGCGCGTGCTCTGAAGAAGGTCGCCCCGTTTCCATCGCGGTCACTGGCCAAAGTGCCGCCTCGGCCACTTGTACCAGTGGCGCGTGGAGCAAAACCCTGGATCTAAGCTCTTCCGCCCAAGGCAACCTGACCTTCACCCTGAATCACACGCGCACCAACGGTGCTGCCGCGCCTGAAGTAAACAAGGTCTTTGCCAAAGACACTCTTGTTCCAACCGTGGACAGCTTTGTCATCAACAGCAATGACACTTACACAAACAGCTTGAGCGCCACTTTGGCCAGCACGACGACCGACGGCATCCAGATGTATGCCACAAATGCGGCCCTTTGCTTAAGTGGTGGAACCTGGGAGACCTATAACTCCAGCAAGTCGTGGACTCTGCCGACGGCAAATAATACCAATACGGTCTATTTCAAGGTCCGCGATGTTGCTGGCAACGAATCTGATTGTGCTTTTGATTCGATTATTCACGATGCTATCGTTCCAACGGTATCTTTAGCTTCCCCTGTGGCGGGAACCTTTATCAACTCTCTGAACCAAACAGCCTTCACCTTGTCCGGTGCTTGTTCTGAAAATGGCCAGGCCGTCAACTTGTCAGTGACTGGCTATCCTGGCGTCACGGCTAGCACAACCTGTACGACCAATACCTGGTCCGTCGCCATGGACCTGAGTTCTTTGGCGAACACCTCCGGAACCCCTCACACAATCATCGCCTCACACAGCCGCATTAGTGGCAACAATGTCACGGCAAGCTCAACATATCCCAAGGATTCCGCCGCCCCCGGCGCAGCCACAATCTCTGGAGCACCAACCGGGACGAATGTCGTTAACACCCTAAATGTCACTGTGGGTGGTACCGACATCAGTCACTATCGCTATTTCATCGTGCCTCCAGGGGGCACTGAAATTTGCACCAACAATCTGGCTTATACTGGTGGCGACATCGCTGTCGGAACCAAGATCACAGACACCTTGTCAGCTCAAGGCACCTATAAACTTTGTGTCTTTGGTCGTGATACCGCTGGCAACTGGGCCACCGCCACTTCCGAAGCAACATGGGCACGAGACACACAAGGACCGGTTATTCTTAATGTCGATGCCACCACCGCGAATGGTGTCTATGGCCCAGGCCAGACAATTCAGGTTCGCGTGAACTTTGACGAAAATGTCACCGTCGTCGGCACACCTAAGTTGACACTGGAAACCGGAACAACCGACCGAGATGCTGTCTATACCAGTGGTTCTGGGACCACATCACTTCTGTTTGACTATCAGGTGCAAATCGACGATCAAAATCCGGATTTGGACTACACCAGCACGACAGCTCTGGCTTTGAATGGTGCGACTCTTCGGGATGCACTCAGTAATAATGCCACACTGACCCTGCCAGCGACGGGTTCCGCGAACTCTTTGGCGGGAACCAAAAATATCAATATTGATGCGTACTCAAGTCCTTTGGCAAAAGCTATTCTTAGCAATGTCCCCCTGGGAGCTGATCCTACAGATGTTTTAAATATCACGGTGACGGGTTTGGATGTCGTTGCCTACAAATACAAGCTTGGCTTGTACGCCTCCACCGACTGCTCCAGCAATACTGGTTATTCTTCAGAAATTCCAGCCGCCACTGCGATCACTGACGATATCAGTGCTCAGCCGAAATATTCGATCATGAAAATTTGCGTCTTGGGTAAAGACAGCGCTGGGAACTGGCAAAAGACCTTCGCGGTAACCCAGGCTCAATGGCACTATTCGGAAAATGTCCCCTCGTTCAACCTGTGTGGAACCGTCAAATCATCGACTGCGCCCAAGGGTCGTCTGTTTGACTCGGGCGGACCGGGTGGTGACTATGGAAACAATGAAACCGTGGCCAATTGTTACTTCGCCATCAATACCGGCGCTCCGATTTCCGCCGTGGTTTCTTACGATACCGAACCCAACATATCCTATGACTATCTTAAAATTTTAGAGACCGGCCCCGCAGGAGCTGTTTTGCTTGGCCCTGTTGCCGGCACCGTTTCCAACGTCGCTATAAACTCCACTTCTGGAACACTTTATACAGAATTCAAGTCAGATGGCTCTGTCATCAAATCCGGTATCGTCTTACTGTGGGGAGGCGCACAAAGCTTAGCCCCGTCGATTACTTTGGCAAATGTTACCAACGCCACTGTGAACACGGTCTATTCCCGCACGGCTGTGGCCACAGGTTTTTCAACAACAACGGTGTTCTCGGTGTCCGGATATGATGCAGAGATTCGCAATGTCACTACTTCCTCAGCCTTTGCCTCATCAGTGATTGTGAACCCCGGAAATACCATCGAGGTCCGCATGACCTCTCCCAATGCTACGGACCAGTATCGTTTAGCGCACGTGCGCGCGGGCGAAGTCAGCTATTATTGGATGGTGGCCACCCCATTGCTGCCAACGTCCGTGACCCACGTCACTTCCTCCAATGCGGACGGCACATACAAGCCCGGCGATACCATCGACATTCAAGTTGTCTTTAGCAAACCGGTCACTGTCCAAAACCCCGTGCCTGTGATGACATTGGCGGCGGGAACAGGTGTGACTGCGACCTACCTCAGTGGCAGCGGATCGACCGAACTGACTTTCCGTTACACGGTGGCTTACGAGCAGAACTCGACCGATTTGGACTATTCCTCAACGACCTTGTCCAATGCCACATCCATCAAGGATGCCTTGGGTGCGAATGCCACCGCCACCTTGCCGACAATCGCTTCGGCCAACTCCTTGGCAGGACGCAAAAATCTGGTGATCGAGGGTTATCCCTTCGTCGTTGCAACCGCGAGCAATGTTCCCGCCTCCAACAATAGCACAAACACTTTGGACGCCACTGTCGGCGGCACCAATGTCGTTTCATACAAATACAAACTGGGAACGGCGGCCACAACAAACTGCTCAGTCGCTGCCGGCTATAGTGCGGAAACATCCATTTCAACACACATCACGGCAGACTTGAGTTCCTATGCCGTTGAAAGACTGAAACTTTGCCTCCTTGGTAAACACACCAATGGAACCTGGCAATCCGACTGGCACCCCACAGAGTATCAATGGGACCGCTACAGTACTCTGAACAGTTATTCCATGTGTTCAGGCACTGCCAGCACTGCTGCAACTGGATTTATATATGATTCCGGCGGACCTAGTGGACAATATCAGAATCTTGAAAACTGTCAGTTTGAAATCAACACGGGCGCACCGATAACTCTGACGTTCATGTCCTTCAATACAGAATCAAGCTACGACAAGCTGACTGTCTATGATGGCACAATAGCTGGCACAGTCCTACTGAATCAAGTCAGTGGAACATCGACCCCAGCACCGCAAACAGCCAACTCCGGCAAGATGACTGTCAAGTTTATCAGCGACACCAGCGCCGTCCGTGACGGATGGATGGCCTATTGGGGAACTCCGGGCCCGATCCTGCTAACAGCGCCCACATTCACAAGCATCAACAACGCAACACTCAATACGCGCTACACAAGTTCCAATGCAACGATCGGCACATTGAATCAGCCCGCCATCGCCTCCGTCAGCGGAGCCGACGCTCAAATTCGCAATGTCACAACGGGCAGCTACTGGGGAGCGTCCGTTCCGGTCAACTCAGGGCAAGTCATTCAATTGCGCATGACGTCCCCAAGTGCGAATGCCCAAACAAACACAGCCACCGTCACTATCGGAAATGCCGTCAGCACCTGGGAGATCAACACCCCTTACCCGCCGCCAACTCCGATCCTGGCCGGATATCCTGTTGGCGTTTCCACAGCTTCAGCTCTCAACGTAACGGTTTCCGGGTTCCGCGTGACTCAGTACAAAATAGCTATCATCACTTCCGGAACCTGTGCGGCAGCAAGCTACCCAACAACCTACACAGTATCGACTCCGATCACGAGTAACATTGCGGCTTTACCAAACGGTCCTGTCACCTTGTGTGTTATCGGGGGCGACAGCGTGAACTCATTCCAGACGGCGGCCAATGCCGTATCCGTCTCTTGGACGAAGGACTCCCTTTCCACTATCAACATCACCAGCAAAACAATGAATCGCGTGCAAGAAGGCGTTGGCGGCCAGACAATCAATGTCAGCATGACTCCGGCAAAAAGCTATGACGTAACCGCGTACTATAAAGTCACTGGAGACGCCGTCAATCCGGATCATCATGACCTTACATCGGGCTTTATCACAATCCCCGCCGGCTCAACCACGGCCACAATCAATGTCACCTTCCCGAACAACAACCTTGTTGAAGGTGAAAAACTCATGAATCTGCATTTCACCCATACCGACTCGGCCCTGGTGGCTCTTGGCAACAATTACCAAGCCCAGTACTTTATTGCCGATGACGAAAAGAACCTGAAGGCTTCGCAGATCTCCATCAGTCGCGGTCATCAGTGCGCGATCATGCAAGATGCCTCACTTCGTTGCTGGGGTACAAATTGGGCCCGTCAAATTGATGGCAATGGAATAAATGATTTCAAAGTGACTCCGTTTGTTATCACGATCGCTGGCGTCACAGGCTTCCGCAGTATTTCCGCCGGCGAGGTTCACACTTGTGCAGTCAGTCTGGACAACAGGCTCTTCTGTTGGGGTGACTCGGTGGATGGACAAATCGGTGGTGGCTCCAGCTCAGGATACCAAACAACCCCACTTCATGTCGATGCCGGGACAACGTATCTTTCCGTGACCTCTGGCGACCTCCACTCTTGCGCAATCACCACTGCAAACAAATTAAAATGCTGGGGCCGAAACGACTATGGTCAATTAGGTCTGGGGGACACGAATGAAAGAACTGTTCCCACTGACACCGACAACACGTCTTCCTACAAATTTGTACAAGCCGGATCGCGATCCACCTGCGCCATCCGCACTGACGATAAACTTTTCTGTTGGGGATACAACGGCAACTATCAACTGGGAGATAGTTCTGCCACCTCCAAAAATATCCCAACGGCGGTCGATGCTGCCGAGTCTTACAAAGCTGTTGCCATCGGTTCCAAACATGGATGTGGCATCACACTGACCAACAATCTGAAATGCTGGGGAACCAACAACTATGGTCAGGTCGGAGACAATGGCGTCACCACCCGCCCCACACCAGTACCCGTGAGCGGAGCAGAAACGTATAAATCTGTCACAGTGAACGACGACGGCAACATTGCAACTGCCCGTGGATTCACCTGTGCCATCACCTCCAACGATATTTTGCAGTGCTGGGGCGTAAACTCTTTGCTGCAACTGGGGAATGGCACATCAAACATGCAATATCTGCCAGCCACCTCAGATGCCGGCACGACCTATGCTATGGTTCAAGCTTCGGCGGCTCGTACCTGTGGAATCACCCTTGATGGCGCCCTCAAATGCTGGGGCAATCTTTTGGGCGACAACTCCCCACAAAATGCCTATAGCTATGGTTCCGGAAATGCCCGCCACATGTACTCCAGCACCCTGACCAAAGCTTCCGAGTGGAACTTTGATACCTTGTCACTCTTTGGCAACGATGCCATCGATGATCACTACTCCGGGACATGTGGCCTTTCCTCGAACAAACTCTATTGTTGGGGTTCGATGAAAATGTCCGAAGGACCCTTTGGGGATGGCTCTCAGACCGACGCTCGCCGTCCGGCTCCAGTCATGATCGATCCAAATACGAACTACAGCTATATTCATCCCCATCGTTCTTTGGATGTGTGCGCGGTCTCTAGCGCTGGTCAGCTGAAGTGCTGGGGCACCAATACAAATGGCGAACTGGGTGAAGCTGCCCCCGTTGGACAAACAGTTTATTCTCCGACGGTTGCAGATAGCACTGCGACCTATATAAAAGCCGTTTCCAACAACAATGCGACCTGCGGGATCACCACGACCGGCGCCCTGAAATGCGCCGGAAGCAATGCCTCCGGACGATTGGGTCTTGGTGATACCACAGACAGAACAACATTTACCGTCGTGGATAACGGTGTCAGCTACAGCGATATCGAAATGGGAGCTGCTCATACGTGCGGAATCACGACCACCGGAATCATGAAATGCTGGGGGTCTAATTCCCAAGGGCAGATTGCGAAAGCCAGCGGTACGTCATCGTATTACCTTCCGGATGTTGTGGACTCGGGAGTCCCGTACTCTAAGATCTCTACCGGACCTGCCAACACCTGCGGTATCACATCCACCAACAAACTAAAGTGCTGGGGATCAAACTTCAACGGTCTTCTTGGAGATGGCACAAGCTCAAATCGCTACACACCAACCGCAATCGATGCTGCCGCGGACTACTCGGAAATCTCTATGGGGCCCGACCACAGTTGCGGTATCTCGGCAGGGCAACTCAAATGCTGGGGTGTCGCAACAAGCTCCGGTCTTGCTGTCCCTCACTTTACTGGAAGCCACACCGTCTTCATGAGCCCTATGGTCGTGGATGCGGCAAATACATACACGAAAGTGTGGACCTCCTATTATTCTACCTGTGCACGTTCCACTTCAGGAGAAATGCGCTGTGTGGGGCGCTCTTATGGAAGCAGCTTCGGATATGTTGACGCCGGAATTCTGACGATGATCGGCGGTAGCGTGACCAAGTCAGTTTACCATCCAAGCTACATTCACAAATGGCAAGGTTATTGACCTTGAAGACAAACGTGGCAGAATTTCAGTCATGATTACAACTGAAGTTCTGCCAAATTATCGCGCTTACGAAACGCCCCAATTCAAAATTGAAACACTGCGGATTGAAAGCACGGTGCTTAAAACCAATCCCCTGAAAGATTCCCCTGTACGCTTTAATCCCCTCTTGATTCCCCAAACACCCGGCCCCTGGCCTGTGGTTGTGGTTCTGAGCGGTTTCACAGGAAATGCGCCATTTTCTTTTAATCCCAAATTCAATGAACAAAATCCGGTTCAGGTGATTCTGGAAGCAGCCAGCAAAGGTGAAGCCCCGATGGCGTTGTATGTCTTTGTCGATGCTCTGACAACGTGGGGTGGGTCTCAATTTATCAATTCCGCGGCCACTGGAAACTATGAAGATTACATCATGACAGAGCTGATTCCTGCGGTGAAATCTCTTTACCCAGTTGCCGCCACCAACAAAGAATGGTGTGTGACTGGAGGTTCCAGCGGCGGATACGGCGCACTTCATCTGGGCTCCAAGTATCCTGATGTTTTTGGTTTGATTGCGGCGATCGCTCCGGATTCTTTCTTTGAAGCCAGCCTGCTGGGAGAGTTCTATCAGACTTTGCCATTGTGGGAAAAGTATCAGTCCGGACTGAAGGCCCTGGAGGAATTGCGCAACGGTCGCCTGACGAAGAACCGCAATTGGCATACCTTGCTGAATGCTTTTGGCATGGCTGCTTGTTATGCCGCCAAAGGGGATCATGGGGATTTCCATTTCCCGCTTTTGCGTGATGGCCGTAAAGATGAAAATATTTGGCAGATGTTTCTAAGTAAAGATCCACTGCACTTTTTGCCGGAAAGAATAAGCGCTCTTAAGAAAATCCACGGCATCTATCTGGATGTCGGGACCAAGGACAACTTCCACCTGCAGTATGGCTGCCGACAGATCTCGGGGCTGTTAAAGCAAAATCAGATTGCCCATGACTATATAGAATTTGACGGGAACCACTTTGATATTGGCGAACGTCGCATTGAGGTGTGGCGCTGGCTTTCAACTTTGTGGCGCGGATAAAAGTTCCTAAACTTCCAGAATCAAAGTCACCGGGCCGTCATTCAACAAGCTGACTTTCATATCGGCGCCGAAAACGCCACCTTGAGTGGGAACGCCCTGGGCTTCGCTGAGCTTCAAGGCTTTTTCGTAAAAGTCCTTGGCAATATCCGGAGCCTCGGCATTGATAAAGCTGGGCCGATTGCCTTTGGAGGCATCCCCTAACAATGTAAACTGAGACACAAGCAGATGCTCCCCGCCCACGTCTTTCAGCGACAAATTCATTTTTCCGGATTCATCGGGAAAGATTCTTAGCGCCAGGATCTTCTGTATCAGCTTTTGCAACTGTTCTTCGGTGTCGCCTTTAGCAACCCCCAATAGAGTCAAAAAACCACGCTGGATGCTGGACACTTCTGTTCCATCCACAACAACAGAGGCCTGTTGCACACGCTGAACCACGGCTTTCATAAATCCTCCAAAGAGTCGTTATCCTCATTCAATCCGGCAATAAAAAAAGCCCCCGTTTTCAACGAGGGCTTTTGGAGCTTTAAGGCAAGCTTCGGCAAAACTGCGGAAAGTACCGCAGCAAGCACCTTTACTCTTCGTCGTCTTCTTCGACTTCTTCAAGTTCCGCAAGTTCTTTAGTGTCTTGCTTGGACTTGTTCGGGTGAAGCTTTTGGTATTCTTTGATCTTGAGTGGATCTGGACCCAGCATCAAGAACATGTTCTTACCTTCCATTTTCGGCTGAGCTTCAACCAAAGCCAGATCGTCAACGAAGGCGATACACTTCTTCATGACTTCCATACCCAACTCTTGGTGGGCCATCTCACGACCCATGAAGCGCAAGGAAACCTTCACCTTGTCACCTTCCAACAGGAAGCGACGGGCGTGGTTCATCTTGGTTTCAAAGTCATGCTGATCCGTGCGCGGACGCATCTGGATCTCTTTGATAGTCACAACGGTTTGCTTTTTACGAGCCGCAGTTGCCTGCTTCTTCTTCTCGTACTTCCACTTGCCGTAATCCATGATTTTACAAGTAGGAGGAGTTGCTGTTGGAGCAATCTCAAGAAGATCGAGGCCTCTATCTTCAGCAATACGTAACGCCTCAGGAACAGTCATCACGCCCAGCATGTTACCTTCATCATCGATAACACGGATCTGTTGAGCGCGAATCTCGCGGTTTACTCTCAATGAGTCTTTAGAGTCTTTCTTGTTGCGATCGAAGCGACCGCCACCTCTAAAATTACCTTCAAACTTGCTAATGGTAAACCTCCGGGGTTTAGTTAAATCCTAGCGTCGCGTAAGTGCGCCGTCTAGTTTGTCGTTGCAGACTTCGCAAGAGAGCTCTGCAAACTTCTTGTTTTAATATCTGTCGTAATCAAATTCATCACCTGATCCACAGTCAGACCTTTGTGCTCTGAACCGTCTCTCAAACGCAACGAAACCGTTCTGGATTCAGCCTCTTTATCCCCCACAATAATCATGTAGGGGATTTTTTGCAGCTGAGCCTCACGGATTTTATAATTCAACTTCTCGTTACGGCGGTCAAACTCAACGCGAACGTTGTGTCCTTTCAAAGAATTTTGTAATTCTTCGCAGAACGAGTTCACTCGATCCGTCACGTTCAGAATCGCCACTTGCACTGGCATCATCCACGGTGGCAAATGACCCGCGGTATGCTCCAGGTAAACGCCGATAAAGCGCTCCAAAGAGCCCAGAATCGCACGGTGAAGCATCACTGGACGGTGTTCCTTGTTGTCCTCGCCCGTGTATTTCAAGTCAAAGGCCTGCGGAAGATTTGGATCCACTTGAAGTGTACCCAACTGCCAAGGACGATTCAATGCATCGACGAACATGATATCCAACTTTGGTCCGTAGAAGGCCCCATCGCCTGGATTCAGTTCAAATGGCAAATTCAGGGACTTCAGCGCTTCCGCCAAAGCACCTTCGGCCATATCCCAGTACTCTTCACTGCCCATACGGTTGTCCGGACGAGTGGAAAGGAAGATCTTGTAGTTGCCCATACCCAGCTTGTCGTAAACACGATTCAGCAGGTTCATGAACTTGGCGATTTCCTCCTGCAACTGGTCCATGCGGCAGAAGATGTGCGCGTCGTCCTGACAGAATGTACGAACACGAGTCAAACCGTGCATGGCACCGGATTTTTCATAGCGGTGCAAACGACCAAAGTCCGCCATTTTGATTGGCAGATCACGGTAAGAATACTTATCAGAGTTATAAAGCAAACAGTGAGAAGGACAGTTCATCGGTTTGGAAGCAAAATCACGCTCGTCCACTTTGGTGAAGAACATGTTTTCTTTGTAGTTCTGATAGTGACCGGAAGTATGGAACAGGTTCACGTCGAAAATCTGCGGCGTGATCACTTCCTGATACCCTGTTTCGAAATACAGTTCACGCAGATAAGTCTGCAAAGAATTGTAAACCGTCGCGCCCTTGCCTGTGAAGAACGGAGAACCCGGAGCCAGTTCGTTGAAATAGAACATGCCCAGTTCTTTACCCAGTTTACGGTGATCACGTTTTTTCGCTTCTTCGATATTGTGAAGATATGTTTCCAGATCTTTCTTGTCGTTGAAGGCTGTCGCGTACACGCGCTGAAGCTGGGCGTTTTTCTCGTCGCCTCTCCAGTAAGCCCCCGCCACGCTCAAAAGTTTGAACGCTTTGATCTGGCCCGTGGACTGGATGTGAGGACCGCGGCACAGATCAAACCAGCTGGTGCCGTTGAAGTAGATACCAACAGTGGTCTCGCCTTTTTTAGCCAGATCCTCGATCAGCTCGACCTTGAAGCGTTCGTTCATTCCTTTGAAGGTGTCGATCGCTTTTTGGATCGGCCAGTCCTCGCGGTGAATCGCAAGGTCCTTGGACACGATCTCAGTCATCTTTTTTCGATTTTTTCAAAATGCTCTTCAGTGAAAGCAAACGGAGAATCGAAGTCATAATAGAAGCCATTGTCGATCACCGGACCGATGGTCACTTTCACTTCAGGCCAGATGTCCTGAATCGCCTGAGCCATAATATGCGCGCAGGAATGACGAACAACCTCAACTGATTCAGGAGATTTTGTGGTGACCAGAGCCACCTTCGTTTGATCTTTCAAAACGGTGCGAAGATCAGAAATTTCAGTTGATCCGTTGAGTTTTGCACCCAGGGTTTCTTTGGCCAAGCGAGGGCCAATGGACATCGCCACTTCCAGCGCTGTCGGTTCATGGTCAAAAACCTTCGTAGAGTTATCCGGCAATATAATTGTAATTTGTGACATTAGCTTGTGTGCACTCCGGCTTCACCGGAGTAAGAAAAGGTCGTCGCGAAACGAGCAGTACTAGTTTGAAAATGTGATGAATAATTGCGCATTTGCATCACATTAGTAGTAATCCCACCGACGAGCAGGGTCAACCCAAATCAAAGCTGTCAAAAGCTAGGAAACGGCAAGGAACTGGACCCCAATAACCTGTTTGCCTTCCGGAGATTGCGTCACCCAGCGGACTTGCGATTCCACAGACACCCAGGTCCCATGCTGGTTCTTATACATAAGGCTGATGAAGTCTTTCCGCTGTACGGGTTCCTCGCCCAGAGTGATCTGAGCCCCGCCAGACGAAAAGTCCACCATGACTCCTTCACGCAGGAACTGAACCCAGGCACCCGTCGGTGAGTTTTCAGCCATCACAGATTTCTTCAACATCACTTGAGACAACACCGCCATACGCTCCTGCTTACGGCTGCGCACGCTTTCCCCTTTTAGGCGCTGCGTCACCAACTCTTCAATGCGCTCTCTTTCGGATTCGCGCAAAACCAGGACTTGCGGGTGATTAAGAACCACCTGGTGAACAGAATTTTCAACACTTTGAGCGATAAAGATAAAGGACGCTTTAACTTTGGCGTGCCCCCAACTGAGGAAAGCCTGAACAGCACGAAGACTTAGATAATCAGAGCGGACAATCACGTAGATCTCTCCTTGTTGAGACTTAAGAACTTCCTTTAACTCAGCTGCATTTTGAGAACGATACCAGCGTACGCCTCGCAATTTCTGCAGATACAGCGGCAGAATCTGACTCGAACTGAGATAAATAAGGTCCTTAAGAGGTTCATTTCGCATAAAGGACTTCATTGCAAAACGGAAGCCCACGGATCATCCCCGTCTATATTTGAGAACACCGTAAAGCACATGGACAGGTGCACACAATGCTTTAAACAACATTGTTAAATTACTGATTTACCTCAGTAAAAATACAAACCACTATCTTCAGAGAAAAGTTCACAAGTTATCCCATATAAAGAAGGAGAAAACATGAGATCTATATTTGTAGCTTTGGTCGCTGTCTTTGCCATGACTTCCATGGCCCATGCCGAAGAACCAACCCTATCAGAGAAGGCTTCCGCAGAAATGCACAAAGCCAAAGAGGCAACCAAGGAAGCCGCCGCAGAAGCCAAAGTCGAAGCAAAAAAGGCCGGGCGTAAAGCTAAACGTATGGCTAAGAAAGGCGTTCACCGCGCCGAGGAAGCTGTCTGTATGGAAGGCGACATGAAGTGCGCCGCGAAGAAAGCTGGCAATCGCATTGAGGAAGGCAAAGATGCCACTGTTGACGCCGTCAAAGGCGCCCAGGACGAAATGAACAAGTAAGAATTTTCAGAGCCCAGTTTTCTGGGCTCTTTCTTTATATCCTACCGGCATTGTAAGGCGATCTGACGAAGCTCCGACAACTCATCACAGTCAAAGCGCGACAGGCGCGAACAGACATAGTCGATACAAGCTACATCCACCAGTCCCCGACAGATATTGGCAACCTCAAAAACCTCTAGCTTTTCATCACAGGAAAACCGCGACATACGACTGCAAAGACTGGTCACACAAGGACCACTGACATTGCGACAGGCCCGGGTGACTTCGTACATATCGTCCCTATCATCACAATCAAAGCGACTGAGCTGTTTACAAACCGCCTCCACACAACGCCCAGGAAAACCTCCCCCGCCCCCATTATCTGGCGGACAGTTGGGAGGCCGATTCGGAGGTGGATTACCCGGGTTACCAGGCTGATCCGGCGGATAATCCTCGGGCGGCAAAGGCCGCGGGGGGCTACCCAAAATAGAGGCCCAAAGTTCGGGAACTGCATAGTATTGATCCACAAGTTGTTGGGCTTTACCTGTCTTGGCAGAAGGCGCCGCCAAGGAATCCACAGTCGTCAAGAGCAACAAGATCACAAGTACCGAGAGCAAGTTTCCCATACGTCCTCCATACACCCCAAGGATGTGCCAACAGAGAAGAGAAACAAGCAAAGTCGAAAAACAAGACAAAATACACTCTAAATCAAAGCCACTTAACAAAAGTTTCCAACGACGCGACCAGCGGCGTAGCGCGCTGTAGCCAGAAAAAACAACCAGGCACCTTTTCCGTGGCGACAGTTATCGGAAGGGTAAAAAGAATAAAAAAAGGGAGCCAGTAAAAGGCTCCCTTTGCGCGAGGATGTACCCCCACCGGACGTTGCAACTAGTAAGCAACGTGGTGATTCAAAGCTTCGTGCATTCTTGGGTCTTTTGTTGGAACCAAAGAGTGCTTAGACCAGAAGGACATGATTGTCAGAAGGAAAGCTCCCGCGAAACCAGCAAATACACCGATTTCCCAGAATCCGAAGGTCACATGACCATCGAAGAAGTTCGGGTAAACCATCCAGTAGATGTCCACGTATTGCATAACCAATACAAGAACAGAGATCGCCAACACGTTCGTGTCGTTTCTTTTCGCTCCACGAGGCAACAATGCCAGGAACGGAACGATGAAGCGGAAGATCAGAAGAGCCATAGAGATGCTCATCCATCCACCTTGAGCACGAGCGATATAGTACTCCGTTTCCTCAGGGATGTTAGCGTACCAGATCAACATGAACTGAGAGAACGCAATATAAGCCCAGAAGATAGAGAAACCTTTAAGGTACTTCACAACGTCGTGCTGGTGTTCTTCAGTGATATAGCCTTTTACAAAGCCAGCGCGTCTCATCAAGACAATCACGATAGCCAAGAATGCCATACCCGCCTGGAACATACCAGAGAAGCCATAGATTCCGAAGATGGTAGAATACCAAGTTGGAAGCAAAGACATCAAAAGATCCACGCAGAACAAAGAGAACATCAAAGCGTAGAACACGATGAAGCCAACTGACGGAGCCACAGACTTCGTCGTCAAAGATTCGTCACCGGTTTTGTCCTGCTTCAAAGAGTTCCCCACGATCACCTGACGGAAGATCATGCAGCCCACTGCGAAGATGAACAAACGGATCACGAAGCCACCCATATTCAGGTAACCCGTTTTTGCCGCGATCACTGGATTTTCAGCGATCACTTCAGGGTTGGCCCAAGGGTAAAGGTGTTTGAAGCCCAACAACAGAACCAAACCACCGATCAGGATCGCCGGGATGAAGGATGTTGTGGCCTCAGCATAACGACGGATAGAAACAGACCAACCGGCTTTTGCCACGTTGTTGATGGCAATCCAGAACAAGCCGCTGACAGCCAGGCAGGAGAAGTAGAAGAACGCCACCAAATAAGAAGTCCAAAGTCTGTCCTGGTTTTTCATCAAACCAACAACAAACGTCAGAATCCCGATAGCGATCAGTGCGAAGCTCAGCGTTTTCAATTTCGCCGGAGCCTCGAATTTAGAAACATGTAGATTTACGTGATTGTGTTCGCCCATTTACAACCTACTTAGCTTGCTTCTCAAGGAAGCGAATATAGTTAACAACCTGCCAACGGTATTGTTGAGGGATGTGGGAAGCATAAGGCCCCATCACACCCTGACCTACTGTGATCACGTGATACAAGTGACCATCTGTCCAACCTTTAACTTTGTCGGAAACAGCTGCAGGTGGTTTCAAAGCCATTTTTGCAGAGATGGAAGACTGTGCAGCCTCGCCACCCTCGCCTTTGAAGCCATGGCAAAGAGCACAGTTTGTCTCGTAGAATTTCTGACCTACAAGCAATGTCTCTTCGTCCATTTTACCAGCAAGTGGATTTTTCAGATTTTTGGAAGCACCTTCTACGTCAGTCGTATATTGGTACGGCTCAAAACCAACAGGAGCTGTTCCTTCAGGAGGAACACGCATACCACGGTGATGAGGAGCATCGGCATCATAAGACTGAGCTTTTACTGCCGGAGTCACCATCATATCCTGGATCAGTTCCACGTTCGGCTTATTGCCGCGTGGACCACAGCTGGTCAAAGCCATTACGGCCAAACCTGCAGCTGCTAGCATAGAAATATTCACAAGACTTCTCATTTCTAGTACTCCGTCTTCTTCACGTCAGTTGCGCCAAGCTCTTTGAACATCTGTTCAATTTTCGCTTCGTCGTAACCGATATCATTGTGCGGGATAAATATCGCAAATTTGTGGCAGCTCAGGTCCGGATCAATCACCGGAGGATCCAAGCGCGGAATACCGCAAGCGTAGAACAAAGCCGCAACAGAGGACAAAGCCGAGAACAGGATCGTCAATTCAAACATGATAGGCACGAATGCCGGCAAGCTGAAGAACGGCTTACCACCCACATTCACGGCCCAGTCCACCGCAGAAGTCCACCAGGTCAACCAAAGACCACCACCCAAACCTACAACCGCCATCACGAATGCCACGTAGGGAATCCAAGAGCGCTTGATGCCCGCAGCTTCTTCCATACCATGGATAGGATAAGCAGAGATCGCTTCAAATTTCTTGAAACCAGTTTCACGAGTTTTGCGAACTGCTTTCAAGACTTGAGCTTCTTCCAACCAGATACCAGCAATACCTTTAGTATATTTAGCCATTAGTGGTGCCCTCCTTTATCGTCGTAGCCTACATGCAATACGGGCTTCACTTCCGCGATAGAAACCGCAGGGAACAAACGTAGATACAACAAGAACAATGTCAGGAACATACCGAAGGAACCAACCAGAACCCCGGTATCAAACCATGACCAAGCGTACATGCCCCAAGAAGAAGGCAAGAAGTCTCTGTGCAAGGAAGTCACAGTGATCACGAAACGCTCGAACCACATGCCCACGTTCACAAGCAAGGAAACCACGAACATCACAGGGATAGAACGACGGAATCTGCGGAACCAGAACAACTGCGGGAAGATCGTATTACAAGATACCATGATCCAGTAAGACCAGCCGTAAGGACCGAACGCACGGTTGATGAACACGAAACGCTCGTATTGGTTGCCAGAGTACCAAGCAATGAAGAACTCAGAGGCGTAGGCGTAACCAACTAGCATACCTGTTGTCATGATGATCTTATTCATCACTTCCATATGATCTAGAGTGACGTAGTTTTTGAATTCAGGGAAACCGATACGTACCAAAGTCATCAGCGTCACAACCATCGCGAAACCGGAGAAGATCGCACCAGCAACGAAGTATGGAGGGAAGATCGTTGTATGCCAACCTGGCAAGTTAGAAACCGCGAAGTCGAAGGATACGATCGTGTGCACGGACAAAACCAGCGGAGTGGAAAGACCTGCCAAAAGCAAGTAAACCATTTCGTAGTGGGACCAGTTCTTCGCAGTACCTCTCCAACCCAAAGACAACGCACCGTAAACAGTACGGCGAAGTTTGTTTTTCGCACGGTCTTTGATAGTTGCAAAGTCAGGAACCAAACCGATGTACCAGAACACCATGGAAACTGTCGCGTATGTTGATACGGCGAAAACGTCCCAGAGAAGTGGCGAACGGAAGTTCACCCACAATGGTCCACGTTGATTTGGATATGGGAACAACCAGTAATCCAACCAAGGACGACCGGTGTGCAACAGCGGGAACAGACCCGCGGTCATAACCGCGAAGACGGTCATCGCCTCTGCGGTACGAGCCACAGAAGTTCTCCATTTTTGACGGAACAGGAACAGAACCGCGGAAATCAGAGTACCGGCGTGACCGATACCGATCCAGAATACGAACGTAACGATCATCGTACCCCAGAACACCGGGCTGTTCACCCCTAGAAGACCGATACCCACACCGACTACGGCAGCCAGGATACCGATATAGAACAGAAGCAACGTCTTCGCCCCCAGGAACATTCCCATCCAACCTTTGGATGGGAAGCGTTCCACTGGAGCGCAGATGTCGTCAGTAACATCTTTTAAAGTCTTATTGCCAAGGACTAATGGGCTACGCTTCATCATGAGTGCTCACCTTGTTTTGCAGTACCGTGACCTTTGTGATCACCAGTTGATTCTTTATCATTGTTACGGATCTTAGAAAGGTAGCGAACGGAAGGTTTCGCATGCCATTCTTCAAGAAGAGCGTAAGCACGTTCTTCAGTTTTGAAGATTTTAGCTACTGCACTGTTTGGATCGTTCAAGTCACCGAATACGATACCACCTGCAGGACATGCAGTTTGGCAGGCTACTTTCACGTCGCCGTCTTTCAACTGACGTTTTTCATTGCGAGCCACAGTTTTTGCATCCTGAATTCTTTGAACGCAGAATGTACATTTCTCCATCACCCCGCGAGTACGAACGCCCACAGATGGGTTCAGAGCCATGTGCAATGGCTTTTCGATCAGTTTCGCATAGTTGAACCAGTTGAAACGACGAACTTTGTAAGGACAGTTATTCGCGCAGTAACGAGTTCCTACGCAACGGTTGTAAACCATGTCATTGAGACCTTCATCAGAGTGAACAGTCGCAAGAACCGGACAAACCGTTTCGCAAGGAGCGTTGTCACAGTGTTGGCACATAACCGGCTGGAAGACCGCTTCTGCGTTTTCCGGATTGCCGATGTAATAACGGTCAATGCGGATCCAGTGCATTTCACGGCCTTCAATAACGTATCTCTTACCCACAACCGGGATATTGTTCTCGGATTGACATGCAATCACGCAAGAAGAACAGCCTGTGCAAGTGTGAAGATCAACAGCCATACCCCATTTGTGACCACTGTATTCGTGACCGGACCAGATGGACCATACGTGAGGGTGTGGGATGCCTGTGGATTTCTTTTTGTTGTAATCAGCCAATGTCGCTTCAACCGCGATCGTACGGCCTTCCATAGTGTGGTGACCTTGCGTGATCGCAATTTCATACTTCTTGGAAGTTTTCTTGAAGGTTGCAGTCAAACCTGCAGCCAAAACTTTGCCGTCTTTTGCAGACATAACAGCGAAGGCGTTTTTACCGATGCCGTTACCTACTTTACCAGCGCGTGTACGACCGAAGCCAACCGCTACAGCAAGAACATCGTCATGCAAACCTGGCTGGATCAACACTGGAAGCTCCAGAGTTTTCTCGCCAACAGTCAATTCAACAACAGTGGCTTGTTTCAAGCCGTGCTTTTCAGCCGTCGCCAAAGAAACCATCACATAGTTGTCCCAAACAGCTTTAGTCACTGGATCTGGAAGTTCATGCAACCAGGAAACGTTCGCCAAGGAACCATCACCGTGCTGAGAAGTCGCATAAAGAGCCAGTTCAAAGCCTTCTTTCGCTGCTGCAGGCTTGATGGACGTAAATGCATCAAGTTTGAAGGAGCGAGCAGAAGAACCGGAGTTCAACTCGCCAGCATAACCTTTTTGCAGAACAGACTGCCAGAAGTCCTCGAAGCCCTGACCTTTACCATACTTAGGATGAATGTCAGATTTCCAGAAGACACGAAGGTAATCATAGAATGTTTCGTAGTCACGAAGACGAGACGGACCGACATTTGCCAGGTACGCCCACGTCATCAAAGACAACTGGAAGGAACGAGTGTCATACATTGGGCGGATTGCAGGTTGGCAGATGCTGTAAACGCCAGCCGCCAACTCCATATCGCTCCAGGATTCCAACGCATGGTTGTCCGGAGTGATGTAGTCTGCATACACACCTGTTTCGTCAATACGGTCACCTGTGTAGACAACCATTTGAACTTTTTTAACTGCTTCTGCAAAGCCCATTTCAGCAGGCAATACAAACGCTGGATTCACGCGGTGGATGATCAAAGTTTTAACTTTGCCACCCTTCATGTCCGCGATCAGGTTTGCAAGATCAGCGTAAGAAGCTTTGTGAGCCGGGTTTCCACCTTTATGGTCAACAGTTTTACCGTCGTTACCCAAGATGGAGTTCAGGAAGTTCACAGCCACTTGAAGTTCTTTGGATTTTTCAGTCAGCGCAGTGATACCACCCGCTACAACCAAAGAGGAACCTTGGTTTGCCCAAAGATCCGCCGCCACTTTCGCGAACAATGCCGGTTCAACATTCAATTTTTTAGCTACATCCGCAAATGGAGCCAAAGCCGCTTTCACAGCGCCGTTACCAGCGTGCGCAGAAACACCTTTCTTCACGATGATTTCATGAAGAAGACCCATCACAACATCAAGTTGCTGGGAAGGCTTGATCTTCATGCGGATGTCCGCATTAGCGCCCGTCAATGAATAGTTGGAATCGAAAGAAACCAAACGGTTCATGTTTTTGATGTCTTTACGACCTTCAACGAATTGATTCGTGAATGCCGTTGGAGAAATCCATGTACCCAGGAAGTCAGCGTCGATGGAAACGATCATTTTCGCTTTATCGAAGCGGAATGCCGGAACCACGTTGTCGCCGTAAGAAGCCAGTTGACCTTCACGAACGTCATCGTTCGCAAAAGCTTCCCAAACCACTTGTTTTGCTTTGAAGCCTTGAGCGAAGTCGCCGATAACCGCGCGAGTCGCCGGAGACGCCACGTTACCTGTCAGGATAACAACGTCACCTTTTTGAAGTTGCTCAACAACTTTTTTATCCAGTTCTTCCCACTTAGTGTCGATAACCTGGCTGTTGGTTTTCTTTTCATTGAAAAGATTGCGCTGAGGACCTTTCAGTCTTTCAGGATCATACAAAGACATCAAAGAAGCTTGAGAACGGATGCTCAAACCGCTGATGCTGAATGGGTTGCCCGGGTTGCCTTCAATTTTGATAGGGCGACCTTCGCGTGTTTTAATCAAAACACCCAAAGCGTCAGAGCCATCGAAGTATGCGGAAGAATAGTAGTTCGCAACACCCAAAGTCACTTCTTCAGGTTGCTTGTTGTAAGGAACGATTTTTTGCACTGGACGACGGATACAGCCCGCAGATGCCATTGCAATGGAAGCGCCCATAAGTTTCAGGAACTCACGACGTGCCCAGCCGCCTTCGTCATCCGCCTCGCGCAATGGAGAGGACTGGAATTCTGTGGAGGCAACTTTATTGAACTCTGGATCGTTGCTCCATTGTTCAAGACTGTTCCAGTATTTTGTATCACGCTCCACTTTCGGGCGAAGCGCTTTTTTCATTTCTAGATCGTGATCATGATCATGATGATGTTCAGACATTGTACCAAACCCTTAGTAGTGACAAGTTGAGCAGTTAAGAGGAGCCTTGTTCTCTGGCTGACGGTGACAGTTCACACACCAACCCATGGACAAGTCAGAGAACTGTTGAACTTTAGCCATGGTCTCGATCGGACCGTGACACGTCTGACAGTTTACACCTTTTGCAATGTGCGCATTGTGGTTGAAGTGAACGAAGTCCGGAAGCATGTGAACGCGTGTCCATTCAATGGAGTCACCGTTATCATAAGCTTCACGAAGCTTTTGAATCGCAGGCTTGTCAGTTGCTACTTGCAAGTGACAATTCATGCACGTTGAAAGTGCAGGAATGTTTGCGTGCTTTGTTCTCTCAATCTGGTTGTGGCAGTACTGACACTGAATCTTGTGTGTACCGGCATGCAGGGAGTGATCAAAAGGAATCGGCTGCTCTGGAGCGTATCCTTTATTATATCCCCAACCTGGCTGAAATTTGCAGCCTGCGAGAAGTGTTGTAACCATGAGCGCGCCAATAAACGCCACTGCGCCCGCCGCTGTTCTTTTGAATACCCGATGCATAATCATCCTTCGCTAACTCATTACTGTGGGCCAAAGACAAACGAATGCTGTCCTAATTTTAGTTTGCTCCTATTTAATGGTGTAAAAGTCCAGTTGTCCATATTCTTTTTGCAAACAAATTGAAAAAGAAGGAGACTCACGCGCCTTTCGCCCAAAAAATGTGCAAGCTAATTTCAGACTACTTCGCGACCTTCTTCCCTTTTCCTTGTCTAACTACACCTACATAAATCACTAACAAGATATGAACTGCCACGAAAGCAGACACATACTCGACTCCACCAGCACCAAAGCCGTATGAATGAAGCCCTGCGCCAAGCACAAAGTTCACTCCATACCAAGCCATGATCACCAAAGAGAAAGTGATAATTGCAGTCACTATCATTCCAAAGTGCCTCAACATCCCAGCGTAGCGGGCATGAAGAACTGCGAGGTAACCCAAAAGCGCGATCAAAGCCCAAGTTTCCTTCGGGTCCCAGCCCCAGAAACGGCCCCATGAATAATCCGCCCAGATACCACCCAGGATGATTCCCGGAGCCAGGAACGCGACACCGATTTGCATCGCGCGATAAATACTCATAGTGATCGCTTTGATCTGCGGCTGGAATTTTTCCTCGCCACGCAGATAGTAAATCAAACCAATATCCCCCAAGCCGAAAGCCAGGAAGAAAGCCGCATAACTGATAGTGATTGTCATCACATGGATGGTCAGCCAATAGTTACTGCGCAGAACCGGCTCTAGCGGCTGCAAGCTAGGATCAAGAACGGCCGGAGCAAAGTCGGCAATCACCAATCCAAAAGCCCCCACCAAAGTCCCCGCCATCAAAATCAAACGATACTTATAGATAAGCTCCAGAACCGCCGCAAACAGGACAGTTCCCCACGCCACCCAAACGACGGTCTCATACATATTGGAAACTGGCGCACGATCCATGATGTACATGCGCACACCAAAACCGTACGTGTTCAAAACAAACCCCACCGCCAGCAGCGCCCACGCCACTTTCATCAAAGACTCTTTATTCAAAGTCCAGACCAACAACAATACGATGAAAGCCAGGAAGTAGAAGATGTACGCCCAACGGAACGGGTGGAAATCATTGTAGTGCACTTCCGCAGAAATTCGTCCGCCCACACTGTAAAGGGACGGATTTTCCGCTTTTGCCACTTCTTCAAACTTCACAACGGCTTCATCCAACGCCTTGCCTGTCGTACTCAGGTCCTCTTGAGCCGCAATCGCCCCCAAGTGAGTCACAAAGGCCTTGGTCACATCCAGGAATTTTTCCTGCAATGGCTCCGGCAAGTCAGCCACAGCCAGCCAAGCATCCCCCTCTTTCGGAGGAGCCACTTTCAACATGCGGCCCGCAGCAATTTCCTGAAAGATAAAGAACTGATTTTCCAGACGCTGCAAAGCCTGGAAATACGGATCCAGCTTTTCTTTGGTTTCACGTTTCGCCTGAAGCTCCTGACGAAGCAAAGTGAAGCGATCCCCGGCAAACAACTCCGCACCGGTGAAGTAACGCTGATCATTGGGCAGGTTCAAAGCCTTCAAAACCTGATGATTGCGCACCTCAAAGATTTTTTTGCCTTCCCAAGCCTGCGGGGAAAGCATCCAGGTCAAAACGATTTCAGTCGCGTTGCGACCTTCAAACTTCGTCTTGCCATAAATAATTTCCAGCATTTCCTTGGAGAAACTGTCATAGGGCTTGATACGGCCACCGTCCTGAACCGGCATGGACTTCAATGCGTCCCCCGGCTTCGCGACAGCTCCGAAGCTCACCAACAATGATGCGATAACGAGCATTAATTTTTTCATTCGTTCTTCCCTGCCCCTTTACTGCGAGCGAGTTTGAAATCCAGATGCTTAAACCACATTAACAATACGATCCCCAGCGAAAGAACCAGCGACCCCAGATACTTCAGGAAGCGACCCGGGTCATGATTCACCGAGAAGATCGAAGCCACAGGACGACCTTCCTCTTCCTGGAAGCTGGCCTGATAAATCGTCAAACCTTTGTACTTCAAAGGCTCATTCATCGAAATCAGATGTTCCCCTGATTCAGGAACCTCGACAACGCTTTCATAGGCAGCGGCTCTCATCGTGCCCTGATAACGGGCCACATTGAAGCTTTTTAGTTTCAGTGGGAAGTTGATATCAATACGGCGATTGCCATACGTCAAAAGATAGACGGCGTTGTTGGTGAAAAGTTTCACCATATCATTCAAAAGCACCCAGTGTTCTTTGCCGTCAAAAATGATTTTTACTGCTGAAGTCGTCAACGGGGTCGGACGTGGCATTTCCTTCAGATCCCAATCTTCCATAGCCGCTGGCATGAAGCGCAGCACACGGAATTGCAAAGCCATTTTAAAGCCCGGATCAAAAACGTCACCTTCTTTAACAAAGCCCTTTTTCAATGGCTTGGCAGAGTCTTTCTGGAAGACCACATAGCGAAGCCCGTCTTTTTCCGGAGTCAGGAAAACTTCATTGGCACCACGAGGCTTTTCCGGAGCCGGCCCCAGGAAAATCTGCGCCGGTCCGAAGTTATGATTGGCCAAAGCATTCGGCTTCTTCTGAACGATCCACTCAATCACGTTCACATTGTCATTCTGCAACTGGAAGCGCAGGCCTGCACCCGCTTTACCAACTTCACCTTCAACAACCTTGCGGGAAGGCACGACATATTTTTTATAATCAACAACTTTGATTTCACCTTCGTAGGCCGGAATGACAAAAGGCTTTTCCGCTGTGGGCGGACGGCGGAAGAAATCCACTTCCTGTTCCATCGTTTTTGAATAGCGATCACCATCAAAAGATGTGTAAACCACCATGTCAGTTTCCGCCGTTTGCACGAAGTTATTGCTTTCACCGATACCAACACGCATGGAGCCATCCAAGCCCCATTTCCAAGTCAGCAAAGAACCCGCCAACAGAATGATAATACCGATATGAGCCAGCACGAAGGCGACGTGGCGTTTCTTCCAAGGCAAACGATCCACCATGACAGCGGTCAGATTGATCACCAAAAGTCCCAGCACACCGAACATGTACCAGGTGTCATAAACCATTTTTTTTGCGGCGTAAGCGTCGTATTTTGCTTCGACAAAAGTACCAACAGCCGTGATCGCCGCCATTGCCACGATGATAAAGACGGCCAGCTTCAAGGAAGCCAAGGGCTTGTTGATTCTTTTTAAAAGAGACATTTGGGACATAGGTGTCGCTATCCAAACCTTATTGAGAGCCAGTTGATATTTTCCGTTAGCTATCAATAATTTAGATCGGCTTTTAAGACCATGCTTTTTGCCTTTTCGACGCCCTACATTATATGCATCAAATTGTTGCGGACATAACTGACAGCAGCGAGCAGTTTTTCCTGAACTTTGCGAGCCTCATCGGGCTTGAGCTTTTTTGTCTTCTCATCCATGTAAAGGGAGCGGTTTAGCTCCACCTGCAGCGTATGTTGTTCGCGTCTTGGATCGCCATACTGCTCTGTGACACGACCGCCAAAGTACGGCCAATTGTAGCCAACTTTAAAACCCGCCGTCGCATAGGCCGCAATCACCAAGTCCTTAAAGCGTGGGTCACAACTTTTACCTTTGCTATCACTGACAACGATATCCGCTCTCAATTCGCCCGGATCCCGGTGTTCACTGGTCCCTAGCGAAGGCATGCTATGGGCATCGATGTGATAAGTTTTCGTATATCCTTGCGCATGAAGGTCTGAGTACAGCTTACGAACCCCGGCATGGAATGGTTCATACACCAACTTAACCAATTCATCGTGAGCCTGTTGCGGCATCGGAGCTGGCATTAACTGATGTTTGTAAGTCGTGATCACCCAATGAAAACCACGGTTGTGCATCCCGGCCGGGTTGCTGTTACCAATCACCGAGCTTGCGTCCACATCTTCAGGCACCCGATTCAGGTCGGCGGCATAACGATGCCATTCTGTTTTCATAAACGGAATTTTAAGCTTATGCAGAGTGGGTTCATACAAAAAGTCCACATAACGATCGACGTCACACATCAGAACTTCTTCTGGCAAGGCATTCAGCCACGGCGTCTGCGCAGGAACTTTTTCACCAGAATGGGGGATCGTCACAATCAAGGGGACTTCATTTGCCATAACACTCTCACTTCTTGACCTGTTGGACCTTAACCGTGACACTAAAAGTATAAAGGGTCAAATCTATGACGAACGCTCCCAAAGCAAAAATTTATACGCGCACCGGCGACAAAGGCAACACCCGCTTGGTGGATGGTTCCTGTGTTGAAAAATTCAATCCGCGCGTGGAAGCTTATGGGACCGTGGACGAACTAAACAGCTACTTGGGCGTGGTTCGCTCTCACCTTGATTCTTTGCCAGCCCTGTCAGGCCTCAACACTTCCTTGGAGAAAATCCAGAACGAACTGTTCAACATCGGAAGCCTGCTGGCGACTGAAAAAGATGAGGTCTTTAAACTTTTACCTCCGATCACCGAAGAGCAAATCCGTTATCTGGAAACGCAAATTGATGAACTGACCATCGAACTTCCCGAGCTGCGCAATTTCATCCTTCCGGCAGGGCATCCGACGGCGGCTCACCTGCACGTGGCGCGCACTTTATGTCGTCGCAGTGAACGTCGTTCTGCGGAAATCGCCATCCACGACGAACGCTACGACCACACTTTGCAGTATCTGAATCGCCTGAGTGATTATCTTTTTGTGGCGGCTCGCTGGGCTAATCAGAAAAATGGCGTGACTGATGTTCTTTGGAAGAAGACCTAGATGAAACTTGAGATTGCCAAACCCGAGGACTCTAAAGCTCTTGTTGAGTTCTATAAAAGTTTTCCGCTCAAAGGCCTGGTTGAAATCAAGATTGATCGCGATGGCGACTTCTTTGCGCCTTACGAAGTGCAGGCCGAACAACACCTGACTTATCAGCTTAAAGACGACGAAGGCAAACTCGAGGGCATGGCCAGTTTCGTAGTCCGCGATGTTTTACTGGGTGGAAGCATCACCAAGGTGGCTTTCGGGCGGGATTTGCGCATTTCCTCCAACCGTCGTGCGGTTCTGGAATGGTCGCAGCACTTTTTGCCGGTCATGAATGAAGTTTCGCAAACTTTGGGCAGCAAATATCTGTTTTCCGTGATGAGCATGGCCGACGTGCAGGCTCTCAATGCCTTTGTCCGTCCACGCAACTTAAAGCGCCCGCTTCCTAACTATCATCTGTTCCGCCGCTTTAATATGGTGTCGGTGCATGGGCGACTGCCCTGGGCCCACAATCCCCTGCCTCACTTGCGCATGCGTCGAGGCAGCCTGGCCAACGTGGATGCTTTGATTCACTATATCACGCAAAAATCCCGTCAGCGGGACCTGGCAACGACCTGGGATGTTCCAAGCTTCTTTGACAAATTAGAGCGCTGGAAAGGTCTGAAGCTGGAAGACTTTATCATTGCCTTCGATAAGAATGAAAACATTGTCGGCTGCGTGGCCCCGTGGTCTGCAGGCGGAATGCAGGAATTTATTCCTATGCAATATTCCCTGCGCGCGCATAACTTCCGTCAGTTTCTGAAGTTTGGCAAAATGCTGGGTTGGACCCGCACTCTGACCAAACCTTATTCCCGACTGAAAATTGAAGCCGGATTTAATTTCAAATACTTGAACTTCCTGTTCGCCGACAACGGCGACATTTTTGAAAGTCTTTTGTGGAAGGCCTTCGATGATGCGAAAGAAAACGAGTTCCTGCTTTACACGCAAACTCGTTCT
This sequence comes from Bdellovibrio bacteriovorus, assembly GCF_041888015.1. Taxonomy (GTDB): domain Bacteria; phylum Bdellovibrionota; class Bdellovibrionia; order Bdellovibrionales; family Bdellovibrionaceae; genus Bdellovibrio. The sequence continues at coordinate 1,444,673 of NZ_CP168968.1, read as the reverse complement.
GAATTCATCTATCGCCGACCACGCAACTGGATTTCTGCAAAGATGCCTTTTGGAGTTTACCTGCTTCTGCCACCCGACAGCGAAGTGCCGACCTTCCTGCATCCGAACAATGAAAACCCGGCGGAGATTGAGCCCTTCTTTGCACTTTAACACCCGACGGGGGTTCACATTCCGCCCCCCCGTTCGGAGTACGCTCCGTTTTGTGTCACAGCAGACAACTTTAACGACGCAGCCCTCATCCTATTTTGCCGCACACAATGGCTTCAATCTTGAAGTGATCGCACTTCAGGAGATCCTATGTTAGTCAAAAAGATAAAAAGGCTCATTTTCGCTTTCACCCTTTGCCTCCTTCCTTCTATGGGATTCTCGCAGACGCTCATGGAAAAACTGGAGCTGGTTGAATCAGCCCAACAGCGCTACCTTGAACAATTCAAACCTGTACAGCTCTATGACAAGTATATCAGCCGCGATCCAGTTGCGAGCATCCGCCCCCATGACCTCATGGCTCTGCAAACGTTGATTCGCCTGACCGGGGCCTATAAGCTTAAGTTGCACTGCCAGGCTTCTGAAGAAAAAATCCGATCCCTCGAATTCAAAGAGCGTGAGGAGTTCTGCGCCACTGGTGTGAAGTATGCAAGCCGAATTGCCCTTCATCCCCGTGTGGCAAATATTTTGACCTCCCAAGGCCAAACTCTGAATATTTCTGTGGGGCTTAAGCGACCTGCCAGTGGTTTTTGCACAGCGATTGCAAACCAGCAGGGCTTGTTCGTGGGGGCTGTCGTAAACTCTTATGGCCAAGAAAGCCTGACATCCTTCCACATCAAAGAAACCCAGACTCTGAACCGCTCCAATGCCTCCAATGCGAAAAAGCTGACAATGGCTCTTACCACATGCTGCATGCCCGAAGACAACCAGGAGGAGAACTGCCTGCAACGCCTGGAAAATGCCTATCAGTCTTTAGCTGGTGCCCGCTAACAGGACCTTAACTGCGGCTAATGGAGCAGATAAATAGCCATAAAAAATACACCGATGCCTGCAGACCCCAGCAGGCCCCAGTGTTTGGCGGTCTTAAGTTCCATAAAAAACCAGAAAATCAAAAGAGCCTTCAAAAACGCTAACAGCAAAAACGCTGGGAATGACGGCGTAAACATCGTCATTCCCACAAGTCCAACCAGAACAATCAGAATCAGGAAGTTCATTCAGGGCCTCCAGAAGAAAAGTGGAAAAATCATCACCCAGATCACATCACACAGATGCCAGAAAAGCACCCCGGCGGCGAAAAAGCGGGAGTTTTCTTCCGACTGTTTTTCATTTTTAAGATAGACGAACAGAAGATAACTCAGAATCCCCACTGCCACCACCACGTGGGCAAAGTGAAAAGTCATGATCCCCCAATAAAAAAGCCAGAAATCATCCTTGGCAAAATCAAATCCCCGCGCACTCAGCGCGCCCAGGTCCTGCCACTTATGGACTAAGAACAAAACGCCCGACACGATGGCTGCCACCAGCCCGGCCACCGCTCTTTTTGAACCTGCTTTTTCAGAGTACTTGACGAACTCTGCCGCAAAATACCCTCCAGCCAACAAAAACAACGTCGCCTTGATTCCCGAGTGCAGATCCAGATTTCTTGTCGAACTGATAAAGAGTTCTTTTTCACGTACACGAAAAAGCGCACAGGCCAAAATAAGGCCTGCAAACACCAGAAATTCATTCAGCAGAATCAGCCACATAAGAAATGTGCCGGGAAGACGTTGAAGAGATAATTTATTTTCAATCATGCCCGACAAACTATCTGATTGTTCGCGGGCTGACCTTGACCTGGATCACTTTTCGGAAAGTTTAATTCTCAGGTATGTGAGAATTATAGCCCACAAAGATATCGCTGGTGTCATTGGCATCACCAGCCACCAGATCGATTGAACCGGAAGAGAACACCACATAGTGCCCATCGTCGCTGATCACGGGCTCATAGGATAAAGCCATGTCACCCGGCTTCGACACCCGGATTGTTTGACTCGTCTGACGATCGTACACAAAGACATCGTATCTGGGATTGTCATCATCCGAAACCAGATTGTTGGCTCCGGAGCTGAACGCCACGTACCGCCCATCAGCGCTGATGGATGGCTGGTCCGACTCCCCATCTGCGGAGCCTCCGTCATGACTGACAGTGACTCTTGTCGTGCTTCCAGAATCTCGATCATGAACAAAGATGTCCGACATAAGATTGTCGTCCCCGGCCACGATATTGTCGGCATAAGACACAAAGACCACATGTCGACCGTCCGCGCTTATGTTAGGCGAAGAGGACATGGTGTTCGCATCCGCCCCCGCAAGCCCCAGAGACACCCGAGTTGTTGCGCCTGTTTGGCGGTCATGAACAAAGATGTCTTCAACCGTATTAGCATCCCCGGCGACCAGATTACCTGCGATGGAAACGAACGCCACGTAACGTCCATCCGCACTGATTGATGGACTGTCAGATTGTCCATTCGCCTGAACGCCCGTGCTGCTGACCGAGACTCGGGTCGTCTGATGGGTTTGCAAGTCATGGACAAAAATATCATAAGTCCCATTACTGTCACCAGCGACCAAGTTACTGGCGTTTGAGAAGAACGTCACAAACCGACCATTGGCGCTGATCCTATTGGCCCCAGACTCAGCATTCGCCTGCGTCCCATCGCTGGCCACAGACGCTCGGATCGTCGTCCCCGATTGGCGGTCATGGACAAAAACATCAGCCCTTACGTTGGTGTCCCCGGCGACTAAGTTGTTCGCGTAGGAAGTGAACGCCACATAGCGCCCATCCGCACTGATGGAGGGGAACTCTGACATTCCATTCGCCTCGGTCCCGTCACTTGCTACGGAAACTCGGGTCGTGGTGCCGGTCTGACGATCGAAAACAAAAATGTCCGAATCATTGTTGTTATCATCCGCAACCAAGTTCGGAGCATCTGAAACAAATGCCACGTAGCGACCGTCCGCACTGATGGATGGCTCCCAGGATTCCCCCTCTGCATCCGCCCCGCCTTTTTCAACTGTGTTGGTTATAAACGTAGCGACTCCCGAAGAGCGCTCTTGCTGAACCAGTTGGAACTGGTTCACGCCGATTTCAGAGGCATAAGCCAGAGTGTCGCCATTGGCACTGATTGAAACCACATGATTTTCCTCGGTCATTACGTAGGGCGCTATTGTTTTGTCAGATTTTCCTGTCTGAAGATCATAAACGAACACAGCATCACCCGTAAAAGCACCCGAAACAAAGGCTACAAAACGACCATCCTCACTCAGCGAAGGCGCCCCCACAGGGTTATTTATCTGCTGACCATTCCCATCCACAGACGCACGTCGAGTCGTTCCGGAAATCTGATCCCGAACAAAAATATCCACTTTACCATTTGTATCCCCCGCCACCAAGTTGCTGGCCTTAGACACAAAGGCGATAAAACGACCATCGCCGCTGACCGTTGGCTGCGACTCCGAACTTTCATTTCCCTGCACACCGGCATCGTTGACCGACACCAAAGTCGTTGTCCCGGCTTGACGATCATGAACGAAGATATCCACCTGGCCATTCGTATCGCCAGCAACCAGATTGCTGGCGACGGAACTAAATGCCACATAACGACCATCGCCGCTGATGGAGGGCGAGAACGAAGCCCCATTAGCTTGAATTCCCGCACTGCTGACGGAAACTCGCGTTGTTACATTGGATTCAAGGTCACGCACAAAAATATCAACATTGTCGTTGGTATCATTCGCCACCAGATTTCCAGCCGACGAGGCAAAAGCCACATAGCGGCCATCGGCGCTGATCGAAGGATCGCCAGAAGGCCGATCCGCCTGAACGCCCGCAGTGCTGACTGAAACCATCTTGTTCACACCTGCCTGCCTGTCATGAACAAAGACATCCGCACTTTCCTCTGTATCCCCGGATACGATGTCTCTATACGTCGAACCAAAGGCTACGTAACGCCCATTTCCACTGATCGCTGGGGGTCCAGTCAGAGTTATCCCCCCGGTATTCACAGCCACGCGGGAAAAATTCTTCCCAATACGGTCATAGACATACAGATCGTCCTTGTCGTTCAGATCATCTGCAACCAATGTCTGCTTCGTGACAAATAAGATAGAGCGACCATCACCCGAGATACGAGCCAAGCGGACTGAGCCGACAACCGGCTCATCACCTTCGCCGTTAAGATAAACGACCCCTGACGCACGGATCACGGGACTTTTATTCAATAAAATATTAAATTTGATGGAGTTCGACAATTGCCCGTTTAAGGAATAATGACAACGGAAGGATTGGTGACGTTGCGCTGCCCACGGCAGACTGTCCGCCAGCCAGAAATTCCCTGCAAATTGAATCTTTTTGCCAGCATCCAGATCCAGCAAGCTGATAGCGACATTGGGATCAGCTCCGTCACAATGAAGTTTTGCCTCTGCAGGCAGATTCACAAATCCCAGACGATTTGAATAAACAGAGTCCCGAAGGGAAATATCAACCTGAGCGAATCCCTCTGCGCTCTGAGAAGTGGTATACGAGTTTGCCGCCATCTTCACAAAGCTGAGATGTTGGACACCAAACTCCAACAACACACCTTGGTCTGTAGAGCGAGGGTACTCAAGCGAGGCATTGATAGAACAGGAAGCTAAAACATAACAGCACACAATCAACAAGCAACGAGCAAACATTACAAATCCCTCATGTAGCACACATCGGCGCCCCACAAGCAAATCTAAAGAGATAGCACCAAACAAACTGTTTCGAGACCCGACAAACGGCTCTTAGCCACTTTTGGGCACTTTAGACACCTATGGGGGGCTTAAAACCTCCCTGCTTCTTGCCGTTCAGGTCCTGGAATTGCTGGATAAACGATCATGGGATTGGTGTATAAAAAGTGTCTCAATTTGAAACAGTTCTCCCGACTTCTATTAATCGGAGCCGTAGGGCTTTCTTTGACTGCCACTGCGGCGGACAAAGGACCGAATCTTAGCACCAACAATATTTCTTCCGCAGATAAAATTGCGCTGACTCTGATCAGTAAACTTCCCAACTCTGGGGTGAAGTCCGGTCTGCAGCGCTACTATTCAATTCTCTCTTTGAAGTCCTACACCGACGATGCTGAAGTGGCCGTCGCCAATACAGGACTGGCCTTATTCTTCGAGCAACACTTCAATCAAAACAAATGCTTCTCTGAAAATGCCTACAAATTCTATCGCGATTTACGGATGAACACGCGCCAACAACAAGCCGCCCTCACGGATAGCAGCCGCCATCGTCGCCCCAGCCTGGGAGATGTCGCCGGAAGAAATCGCACCGATCTAAAGCCGGGCTGGCTGTATGAAAAAGCCTTGAAATATTCCAACGGAAATCCCAATGCCGCGATCAGCTTGATCGGCATGTGCGGGCATGACGACAAAAACCAGGGCAATTTTGCCAATCAGGATGTTGAAATCCAACTGCAAAACAGCGGTATTCGCAGCGATGAACTTTATACGACGACTGAAGACAGCGAAACCCAAACCGTGTGCCCTTCCCAATATGCAGACTTCTATGTGGCTGGTGGCCTGTCCAAAACTTCAGATATCGCAGATGACTTGAAGAAGAAAATTCTGAGCATTCAATACCCAGGCAAAAAAGCCGTTCAAATCGCAGCAAAGAACTATCACGTGATGGGCGCTGCCTTTATGACCTGTCAAATGATAGAAGCCGGACTCCATCCGACGCTGGCAATTCAAGTGGAATCCATGGCCGCCAATCTGTATCGCGGCATCCGCCTTTGTCAGAATATCGAAATTCCCGGCAATCTGTTCTGGGATCTGCAACGTCATCGCGAAGTGGCTTTCCGCCCCTTTGGAAAAACCTTTGAAGAAATCGTTCTGGAAAAAGCCCTGCAGCGCGCGCGCGATAAAAAATGCACTATCAAAGACACGCGCACAGATGCTCTGTGCCGCCTGTTGAAAGTTGTCGGCGCACCCGCAGATATCAGCAGACCGCAAATGGAAAAGCGCACGCAGGATCTACTTACGAACTACATGGATGAAATGATCGCCAGCGGACTGTATGCTTCATGGCATATCAGCGGAGAAGTTGCGGGAATCACTCTGCCTTGTTCTCAGGCTCAGTTGTGGGGTCCGCATCCGTTCCTGCAATGGCTGATTTCCAATACCGAAGTTCACGTCAATATCTGCGGAAATGGTTTGACCATGGATGCCTGCCGTAAAGCAGTTAAAAAAATTCGTTCCTGGGAAGTGGACTTCGACTGGACAGTTTCGCAGCACGTGGCCGGAGCCCGTTTTGCTGCGAAAGTCTGCAAACCTTACCCCGAAGGACGATCTTCCTTCGAGGCTTTCTGTAACAAGTAATAGACTATAGAGGCACCTTAGGAAATCAGAGCCGCCTCGGGGACCATTGTCTCGGAGACTTGCGGCCAGAACCAATCCAATTGGGGGTCAGAGGCAATGACGTCTTTAATTAAGACTTTGATGTCACTACGTGTGGATATTTCCCGACGCAGCCAAAGTTCAATTTCGTCATAACCTGGACCAATAATGGTGATTTCAATATGACTAAAGAAATGCAAAAGATGCAGATCCTTGGTGGCAATCGGCTTACCTTCCGTTTTGCCACGAATGAAGTTCAGCACTTCACTTTTAATCTCTGCGAAACTGCGATGATTGATACGACGAAGAATCAAGTCCGCGCGATGGTCCCGATTGATCCAGCGCTGATGCAGGCCTCTTTGTACTAGATTGATCAGGTAGTTTCTCAATACCGAAGGGACCAGACGAAATTCTTCGTCCGGCAACGACATCACCTGCATCAAATCTACGTATCGCGCCTGTTCCTGGCCTCGACGTAGAGAGGTGAGTACTTCTGGAATACGCAAAACAGACTCGCGAATACCCAGAAGATCAATTCCTGCTCCATCCGTGAAGTAGAGAATTCTCATATCCCTATCATGACCTATCTTTACGAAATTTGTGCAGAAAAATACAGGACCCAGACCAGAGTCCAGTATGTATTTTTTAGTGCAGTCACCTCGCCTTTTTGATAGGCTAAACAGAGGCCCAAGGACTAGGTGCTGGCAGCGGTAACGCTGGTTAAAGACAAAGGATTGTACAACCGTGACTTCACGCAACTCGAAGAATCAAAGACCACCACTTGAAAAGTGGTATCCCTATATTCTCTTTGCATTTATTGGTTACTGCGTGGCCGATTTGGGCATTCTTGCCTATCGCGATAAGATGCTGCCACAGTCCGCGCCCCCGTCTCACCCCAAAACTTCCCAGTTTGATGCGGGCGTCAGTCGTGGAGCATACAACTCCATTACAAGTCGCAACATGTTCGCCTCCAGCGGTGTTATTCCCGATGCTTTGGTGGATAAGTCCAAAGGCGCAGAAGCTCAGAAAGAGGCCGATCCAGTTCCTTCCCAGCTTCCACTGACTCTGATCGGAACCTTGGTTCACTCTAATCCCGACAAGTCCCTTGCCGCCATTGAAGTTCGCGGCAAACAAGGTGTGATCTCTTACAATCCTGGAAAAGAGATTGAAGGCATGGCGTCCATCATGAAAGTGGAACGCCAGAAAGTGATCTTCCGCAATCTGAACTCCAACCGTCTGGAATATATTGAAATGAAAAAAGACGGCAAAGTGGCCTTTGGCGCCAGCCGCCCTTCTTCCGGCGGTGACAGCAAAGAAGTGCAAAAGATGGGCGATAACAACTTCGTGATCAAACGTGCTGATTTGCTAAAATATACCAACGATCTTTCCAGTATTTTGATGCAAGCCCGCGCCGTTCCTAATCGCGAACCAGGCACTGGAAACATCAACGGTTTCCGCATTCTGGATATGCAACCCGGCAGTATTTACGAACAACTTGGCATCCAAAGAATGGACGTCATTAAGTCTGTCGACGGCACTCCTGTCGACAGTCCTGCCAAAGCCATGGAGCTTTACAACACCCTGAAGAACTCACCCAAAGTGACTCTTCAAGTAGAGCGCAACGGTAAAACCGAAACCATGACTTATAACATCCAGTAAGACTTAAAAGGATTTTAAGACAACTCCTCAGGAGGAGAAGGCAAAATGAAAAAAACCGTCAGCATAGGAATTGCTTCATTGATGACAGCCCAATTGGTGGGCCCTGCAGCAAATGCTCAGTTTGAGGACTTCCCTCCTCCACCACCACCGCCAGATTTCGGCGATATGGGGGGAGGCGAAGCTCCTCCTCCAGATTTTGGTGGCAGCAATTCCGGCCCCTCCGGCTTTGCTCCACGTGGTGCCTCCAACAGTAATTCTGGCGGCACAGCGAATATTCTGAATAAAGCGGAAAAAGACAAGCTTGCCAAGGCCCCTATCGAGGACATCAACAGCAAAAACTTCCCGGAAACGATTGAATCCTTCGACTTCCCGAATGTGGAAATCACGGATCTGATCAAAGCCATCGGCGAACTGACTGGCAAGAACTTCATCATTGATCCAGGCGTGCGTGGTAAAATCACCATCACAGCTCCGACAAAAATCACGGTGGCTGAAGCTTACAAAGCCTTCTTGTCAGCTTTGGCTATCAATGGTTTCACAGTCGTTCCTTCTGGCAGCTTCTTAAAAGTTAAATCTGCAAGAAATGCCCAGCGTGATAATATCGAAACCTATTCTGGCGCTTACTATCCAAATGCTGATCAGATGATCACCCGCATTATCCACTTGAAGCACATCTCTGCTTCTCAAGTGAATCGTGACCTTCGTATTTTGCCTTCCAAAGATGGCGAGATGAATATCTATGAGCCAACGAACTCTATCATCATCTCAGACTACGGCTCCAACATTGACCGCGTGATGAAAATCATCAGCCAGTTGGACGTTCCTGGCTTTGAAGAACAACTTGAAGTTATTCCTATTAAGTACGCGAAAGCCAAGGATCTTGCCGATCTGGTGGATAAAATCGTCAATAAAGGAAATAAAACTCAAGGCTCCGCTCCCGGCACATTTACGGCGGGCGTTCCGCGCTTCTCTCGTTCCGCAGGGGCAACATCTCAACAAGGTGCAAGCTTCTTTATGGCCATCCCGGATGATCGTACCAACTCCATTATTGTCGTGGGCAATAAATCCGGCATCGTGCGCATTAAGAAACTGATCTCTCAGTTGGACTTCAAAATCCGCGCTGAAGAGTCCGGTGGCGTTTACGTTTATAACGTAAAATACGGTGATGCTGAAAAAATCGCGCAAACTTTGCAAGGTGTGGCGAAAGATGCCACTCCAAAGCCAGCCACTGGCGGAAGTTTGCTTTCGCCTATCGGCGCCAGCGGCCAGATGCAGGCTCAACAGGAAATCTTTGGCGGTGATGTTAAGATCACGGCTGATAAGACAACCAACAGCCTGGTGGTCACGGCCAGCAAACAGGACTATGACGTGGTTCTGAGTATTTTGTCCAAATTGGATGCTCCTCGCGATCAGGTCTTTGTTGAAGCGATCATCATGGAAATGTCCGTCAATGACGGTAATTCCTGGGGTATTGGCTACTACCAATACGGCGACAGCGGTTACGGTAAAGTGGGCTTCAATGGTCTTTCCAACATCAATGACTTCCTTTCCCCGACTGGAGGTTCTGGTGCGGTGATCGGCTTCGGTCAGGGTAAAACTGTGGAAGTCACAGATCCAATTTCCAAACAAACTTTGAAAATCCCAAGTTTGCTGGGCTTCATCAACTTCCTAAAGACCGCGAAAAAGGCCAACATTCTCTCCACCCCTCAATTGATGACTTTGGACAATCAAGAGGGTGAGTTGGAAGTCGGTGATAAAGTCGTTGTCGGTGAAAACGTACAGAACGTCGGGACCAGCGGCACCACAGTCAGAACACCACAGTTTGAAGACGCGACAATTAAACTGGCCATCAAGCCATTTATCAGCCCGGCTTCAAATCAGATCCGCATGGAAATCAAACAACAGGTGGCGCAGCTTTCAACAGCTTCCACACCAAAAGCCTTCCAGGATTCGACTCAGCCATTGGCGAAGCGTTCCCTGAAGACTGTGATCAACGTAAACAACGGCGACACGGTGGTTCTGGGTGGTTTGATGAAAGAACAGGATCAAGAGTCAGTTACGAAGGTGCCTTTGCTGGGTGATATTCCAATCATCGGTTGGCTGTTCAAGTCCCGCACTATCGTGAAAGATAAAACCAACATGGTGGTCTTCCTGACACCTAAGATCGTGCGCAATACGGCTGAAGCCAATGCCATCGTTTCCAAAAAGCTGGATGAACGCGTGGACTTCGTGAAGGCTCAGGGTGGCGTTGATCCTTACGGTGCTAAACTGGAAGAAGTCCGCCGTAAAGCAGAAGCTCCAAGCGAAGCCCCTGCTGTGACCGAACCTATTATTGAGGAGTAATCTGATGGCCTCCGTGGATATTTCAACGATTTTAGCCAAATCAACCTCTTTGACTCAGGACCAGATTCGTTCGGTCCTGAACAACCCTTCGGTGGTGAGACCCGTCACCGTAGGTGAGGCGTTGGCGGCGAAGGAATTTTCCACGGCGGATGAAGTGGTTTCCGATCTGTGCAAAGAACTGGGCCTGGATTTCATCCGGGACATCCCCGTCAGTGAGATCGCAGTCGACTTGATCCGTGACCTTCCGATCAACTACGCAAAACAGCACAACGTCCTCCCCTACAAGGAAGACCCAGATCTGCTGGTGGTCCTGACCAGCAATCCGGTGAACCTGAAAGCTCTGGACGACATGAAGGTGTTGTTCGGTAAGCGCGTTCGCCCTCTGATCACCACTTCCATGCGTGTTCAGGATGCCATCAATAAAGTTTACGAAAAAAGCACTGCCAATCTATCAGGGCTTGATGAGATTGCAGAGGAAGACTATGACCTGGACGATCCTATCGTGGATCTGCTTGAGGCCGGCGAAGATGACGCCCCGGTGATCAAGATGGTAAATAGCTTACTATTCCGCGCAGTGAAAGAAAAAGCGTCTGATATTCACATCGAACCTTATGAAAAAGACATGGTCGTTCGCTTCCGTACGGACGGTATTTTGTTCGACGTGTTTAAACCACCTAAGAAGCTGCAAAACGCCATCACATCCCGTATCAAAGTTATGGCGAACTTGAACATCGCAGAAAAGCGTTTACCTCAGGATGGTCGTATTCCTTTGAAAGTCGGCGGCAAAGACATCGATATCCGTCTTTCCTGTGTACCGACCACATTCGGCGAACGACTGGTTATGCGTATCCAGGACAGATCTTCCGTGGTGCGTGAACTGGCTGCCTTGGGCTTTTCTCAAGACAACCTGTCCAAAATGGAAGAGGACATTCTGACTCGTTCTTATGGGATTTTCCTGGTCACGGGCCCTACGGGTTCGGGTAAATCCACGACCCTTTACGGTGCCCTTTCCAAGTTGAATCAGCCGGACGTGAATATCCTGACTGTGGAAGATCCGGTGGAGCAACGTATCCACGGCATCGGTCAAGTGCAAGTGAACTCGAAGATCGGTTTGACCTTCGCAGCCGGCCTTCGCTCTTTCCTTCGTCAAGACCCTGACATCATCATGGTCGGTGAGATTCGTGACTTGGAAACAGCCGAACTGGCGATCCAGGCTTCTTTGACGGGTCACTTGGTTTTATCCACGCTGCATACGAATGACTCTGCCGGGGCCTTCCCCCGTCTGATCGACTTCGGGGTTGAGCCGTTCCTGATTGCGACTTCCATCACAGGTGTTATCGCCCAGCGTTTGGTGCGTGTGCTTTGCCCACACTGCAAAGCTCCACACGAGGCCACTGATTTTGAGATCCAACTTCTGGGCATCACACGCGAAGAGGCCAATAAAGCCAACATCTGCAAAGCCATGGGCTGCAATCACTGCTCGCAGAAAGGCTACTCCGGTCGTACCAACATCGGAGAATTGCTGATCGTAACGGATGATATCCGTTCCCTTATCATGCAGCGAAAAGACGGTAACACGATAAAAAGACAAGCAGTCGCCAATGGAATGAAGACCTTCCGTGACCACGGCATCCAAAAAGTCCTTGCCGGAACCACGACTATTGAAGAACTTACTTCCAACACGCAACTGGATATTTAGGGCGGCGGTAGCCGCGGAGAGCGCAGGGGCCTCGCCCCTGCAGCTGAACCAGGATAGAAACGACTTATAAGGTAACCACAAATGCCTATTTTTGAGTATAAAGGTCTGTCGAGAGACGGAAGAAATGTCAAAGGAACCATCGACGCTGAAAATCAGCGTGCGGCTCGCACTAAGCTCAAAAAAGACAATATCTTCGTCGTCGATATCAAAGATAAAAAGAAAATTGATCCCAAAAAGAAATCTGGTCCGCGTGCAACCAAAAATGTCGGCGTCAAAGACCTTTCTTTGATGACTCGTCAATTGGCGACTTTGATTAAAGCCAACATCCCTCTGGTGGATGCATTGACTGCTGTTTCCGAGCAGGTTGAAAATCCAACTTTGGCGGAAGCTTTGGCGGACTGTAAGAACATGGTTAACGAGGGGTCCACCCTGCACAAGGCCATGCTGAAGTATCCAAATGTCTTCACCACGATCTACGTGTCGATGGTGGAGGCCGGTGAAATGTCCGGAAGCCTGGATGTCATCTTGATGCGTCTGGCAGAATTTACGGAGGCTCAGGCCGATCTGCGCGCCAAAGTCAGCAGCGCCATGACTTATCCGGTGATCATGCTGGTGGTGACCTTTGGTTTGATGGGTTTCTTGTTCATCTTCCTGATTCCAAAGATGGTGACGGTGTTTGAATCCGCGCCGCAATTGCAACTTCCTTGGTACACAGTCGCCCTGATTGATGCCTCCCAGTTCGCTGTGAATTACTGGTATCTGATTATCGGCAGCATGATCACGGTGTATGTGCTTTTCCGCAATTGGAAGAACACCCCTGCGGGCCGCAACCAATGGGATGCAATTTCTTTGAAGCTTCCCCTGATTGGCCCGACGGTTCGCATGGTGGCCGTGTCTCGCTTCACGCGTACTTTGGCAACACTGCTTAATGGTGGTGTGCCGATGTTGGCGGCCATGGATATCGTCCGCAACGTCGTGGACAACCACGTTCTGGCGATGGCCATCGACGAAGCTCGCAGCAACATTTCCGAAGGGGAATCTATCGCAGGTCCGTTAAAAAAATCCGGCCAGTTCCCCCCTATCGTGATTCACATGGTGAACATCGGGGAAAAAACCGGCGAGCTGGAAAACATGCTGAGCCAGGTTTCTGATGCCTATGACTTCCAGGTAAAAACTAAACTGGAAGGACTGACCAGCATCATGGGTCCAATCGTGATTGTCATCATGGGTGCCGCGATCGGTATGATCGTAATGGCCGTGATGGTTCCAATGTTCGAGATGGCCAACGTGGCGGGGTAAGTTCCCGCTCTTATTCGCTCAATTTCAAATCATAGGTGGAACATTGAGATAGGGGGTAAATCCCCTTCTTGATGGCTGCAATCAAATGTTTCGCTTCATGCCCGACGGTTGACGCAAACTTCGGCCCCGTACAAAGCACTCCACTTGTAGAACGATACACCGGAGCCGCTGGGCTTGGATCATCAACAAAGCTTTTAAGTTCATTAATTTCAGCCTCACCCCAAAAACGGATGTCTGACTTTTCCACCATCAAACCACTGCCCGCATTAGCTTGCAAAACCTGCAACAGGCGAAGGGGGCCGGATTGCTGAAGTTCCAACACTGTCACGGCGCCACTGTTAGGGGCACGCTTGTGTTCATCCGAAGATTTCGGCGTCAAAGAGCAGGAGGTCAAAAATAAAATAAGCAAAGTGTTCAGTAGGTAAGTTCTCATTATTTTCCTCCGGCAATATTTTTGCTGGCATCATGAATAGCTTCACTCAAGGCGGAAAGCTCCAGGGACGATTCATAGGTTGGAACACTTTGTGTTCCCATCGCGATAGCCTGCATCTGATCTGCAATCGCGGCCAGTCTTAGCTGTAAGCTACCCAGAATAAACTCCCGTTCTTCTTTGGGTATTTTGGCAATTTCAGGAGAGCTTTTGGATTTTTCTAGATATGTCAGCAGGGCCTGACTGGTCTCCAGCACATTCTTTTGCGCTTCATTGCTAAGTGCTTGGCCACTAAACGCACTTTTTTCCATACACGCATCAACCGCATTGATGTCATTATAAGCTTTCTTTATGTCCGCTGGAACATTCTTGGTCTTACTCAGATAACTTTCCATAGAGTCACAGCGGAAGTACGCCACCGCCTGATTGCATTTGGCGCTGGCAACATTGATCTCATTCTTGCGACAGACTGCCTGCTGCGGAACATCGTAAACGTCATAGACATTTTCCAAAGTCTGTAGAGCATAGGGAGACTTACGGCTCATGCCATTTTTTGAATAGGCCAGCTTTTCCGAGATATAAATGAACCCGTGAGTTTCCGTGGTTCCCCCTTGAGATACCTCACGAATGGCGCCGACATCCCCCGGCTCCCGCGCCTCACCGTCCTTCAACTGACGACAAAGCGGAGGTCGCATGTAAAAGTTCATTTCTTCAGGTGTGGAATAGCGCAGGTTAGGCAGAATTTTACTCATCACCAAAGACAGATTCCAACAATTCGGGCCGTCTAGTTTGGGATTCGCGCCTTGATATTGCACGACATGATCAGGAACGCAGTCCGTGATATCATAGCGACAGCTTTTGGCGTCCATCATGCTTTCACCGCGCGCCAGCATGTTGCATTTCTTCCCGGTTTGAGCTTTAGCACTCCAAGCCGCCAAAGATCTCAAAACACCGCCGCCCTGATCACAGGCTTCTGTGACAAAAAGACGACCACCATGCTTTGCCACTTCCAGAGCAAAACCTTCGGAACCAAAAACAACGAGTGCCAGCAACATCAAGAATCTCATACTGACTCTATCGACATTTTTGCAGAATCCATGGAGTTGACACTGGGTCCAGTTTGGAACTTCAAGTAACCCCTCAACTCCGTCACCTAAGCCTTGAGTCTGGGGCCCGTTCTGGTTATCAAAGCGAAACACGTCGTCAGGAATTATTATGTGACATAGGTCCGGCAGCCGCTCTGCACTTTGCTTTACCTTGGGCTAAGGCTCTGCTAGGATTAGCATCTGTAAAAAGGAGTAAGTATGTCTCTTCTCAAAAATCGCAAGGGTATGACTCTGATTGAAATCATGATCGTCCTTGCCATCATCGGTGGTATCGCAGCTCTTCTTCTCCCAAACATTACGGGACAATTGGATAAATCCAAAGCCAAAGAAGCTAAGATCCAGCTCACTCAAATCGTCAATGCTTTGTCGATGTACTACACTGATTGCGGCAAATACCCACAATCTTTGGAAGGCCTGACAAAACAAGATCCAAACTGCTCTAACTGGGGTCCTCAACCTTACTACACTAAAAAACTTCAAGATCCATTCGGTCATGACCTGGTTTACGAACTGGAAGGTGGCGAATACTCTTTGAAATCTTTGGGTAAAGACGGCCGCGAAGGTGGTTCTGGCTTCGACAAAGACATCACTCTTGAGGATTTGAACTAATCCCGATGTCTTCTCAAAGGGGCTTCACTCTTATCGAGATCATGATTGTGCTGGCTATTATGGCCGCCTTGATCACAGTGGGAGCCCCTCGCCTTCTTAAAAACAACGAAGGCAATATCAAAGCGGTCGCCCGCAACTTCATCGTCCTGAGCAAAGAACTTCGCAACAAAGCCCGTCTTACCAACTCCACTTACCGCCTGGCTATCAGCATGGAAGCCGGAGAAGAAAAGTATTGGGTGGAACGCGCCAATGGCCCACAGGCTGTGGACCCTGAAGCCTATGAAAAAGAAAAAGAGACCGGCGAAGATGCTCCACCTCCTCTGTTCCAGATGGACAAGTCCCTGCTGAAAAAAGAAAAAGAGCTTCCTGGCGGCCTGCGCTTTGCCTCAGTGGAAACTGTGAATATGAAAGCCCCTATGACTTCCGGGGTGGCCTACATCCATTTCTTCCCCGAGGGTTTCGTGGAAGCCTCTGCTGTGCAGATCACAAATGGAAATAATTTAACTTGGACTCTTGTTTTTAATCCTTTAACGGGTCAAGCTGATATCATTGAGAAAGCTTCTTCGTTAAAGGACATCCAACGGTGAAAAAGAACGGATTCACATTGATTGAAACCGTCATTGCGATGGTGATTCTGTCTTCAGGGATTATGCTCTTGGCAAATTCCTGGAGTGGCAGCTTCATGCGCGTTCGCAAAACTCAGCTTTCCACCGAAGTCACCGCTTTACTTGAACGCAAAATGACCGAGATCGAACTGGAATACAGTGGTAAACCGCTGGATTCGATCCCCGAGGAAACCGAGGATGATTTCGGCTCTGAATATTCTCAGTACTCCTGGAAAATGACCTCGAAAGAATTTGAAGTCCCCGACATTTCCGCCACCCTGACGGCCCAGGCCGGGGGTGCTGACGAAATGGCATTGACCGTGATGAAAACTTTGACCGAACACTTGGGGAAATCCATCAAGGAAGTCAAAGTCACTGTCATCTATAAAGGCGCAAAAAAACCGCTGGAGTTTTCCGCGACTCAGTATTTCGTGGACTATGACAAGGAACTTCCGCTTCCTTCGATGCCGGGGATGTGATGATGAAAAAATCCTCGGGCTTCACCATGATTGAGCTGATGATCACAATCACGATTCTGGGTACCTTGACCCTGCTGACGGCACAGTCCATTCAACAGGCGGTCAAAGCGAAAGTAAAATTGCAGGACCAAATCGATGATGTGTCCCGTATGCGCGATGCTTTGCGCTTGCTGGAGCGAGATATTAATCTTGCCTATCACTATCGCGATCTGGAAAAAGAAATCGATCAACTGGTCAAGAAGAAGCCCGCTAATCAGCAACAGCAGCAGCGACAACAACAGGACCAACAAGGCGGCCCACTCCCTGGCGGAGGGGTTTTGACCAATGAAGATCAAATGCAACAACAACAGGAACGCCGTGAAGTTCCCCGTCAGGATCCCGAAACCCACTGGGTGGGAACCGAAGACAGCCTGAACTTTGTGACAATGAACAACGCGCGCACGGTGCGCAATACCCGCCAGGCCGATTTCATTGAGGTCGGCTACAGCCTGCGCGACTGCAAAAGCCTGAGCGAAGGCGGAGGCTCTTCCAAATGTCTGTGGCGCAGAAGCTCTCCTTACGTGGACCTGGATGTCACCAAAGGGGGCGACGAGGTGGCCCTGCTTGAAAACGTCACAGAATTTAAGCTGCGCTACATGGGTAAAGGAAAACAGGATTGGGCCAACGCGTGGAGAACCGACGCCCAGGGCGACGCCTCCACCAAAGGAAAGTTCCCCCAAGCCGTTGAAATTTCCGTCACTGTGGACAAAAAAATCTCAGGGAAAAGTAAAAAATATTCCATGCAACTGATCGTTCCGATCCATTTCCCTAATAATCCAGAGGAGGGTGCAAATGCGCAAGGCAATCAAAGCTCTTGGCCAAGAACTCAACCGCCCACTCAATAATCGTCGCGGCATCGCCCTGATGATTGCTATTGCCTGTATCATGCTGATTATGTGGATCGCCATGGAAGTGTCTTATGACTCCAACGTGGAATACGTCGTCAACTCCCAGGGGATGAATCGCATCAAGGCGTACTATGCCGCCAAATCCGGCATGCAACTGAGTCTTCTGCGCATCAAGATCTATCAACAGGCCCAAAGCAAACTGGGTGATAAACTAGGCGATACCAAGATGCTGGATCAAATCTGGCAATTCCCTTTTGCCTGGCCGTTGCCAATCCCGGATGAACTCAGCGCCGTCGACAAAGACAATTTCAAAAAAGCCGTCAAAGATTCTTCGATGGATGCCAACTATTTTGTCACAATTGAAGACGAAGGTTCCAAGATCGACTTAAACGATTTGGCCTCTCCGTCCAAATCCCTGCAAGAGATCACAAAGAAGCAGCTTCTGAATATCTTCGAACAAAAGAAGAAAGAAGACGAAGCTTTTGAGCGCGAATATTCCAACGTGCGTTTCGACGAGCTGATCAACAACATCGCCGACTGGATGAGCCCGAAGTCCGCTTCCCTGAACGGCGGCGACAAAAGAGCCAACTATGCCGAACTGAACCAGGAGTCTCAAGGCGACTACTACCCACCCAATCGCGGCTTCCGCACCACTGCAGAATTACACATGGTCCCGGGAATGAACGACACGTTCTATGACTTGCTAGCCCCTAGAGTCACCATCTATGGCATGAAGGGCATCAACCCAAATCTGGCCAGCGCCGAAGTGTTAAAATCCCTAGACCCGGCAATGACCGCAGAAGTGGTTAAAGAAATCATCAAACGCCGCGACAATGCCGACGAAGGCGGTCCGTTTAAATGCAACCAAACCGGCGGCAGCGATGACTTCTGGAACTTCGTTGAAAGCAAGGGCGTCCGCCCCGAGGGCAAAGTTGAAGAGATTCCATTGATCTGTGACAGCGTGATCAATTTCAAAATCCGCAGCACCGGAGAGTTTGCAAAGGCCACTCGCGAAATCACGGCCATCGTAATGAACCTACAAAAAACCGCAGACAAGGTAAAAACCTACGTCAAAAAAGACCAATCCCAGGGCCAACAGCAGCAGCAGCAACAACAACAAAGCGGTCAACAACAGCAACAACAAAACCAGCAACAAACCCCACAAATCCCCAAAGGCCCCCCAAGAATAGTTTACTGGAACGAAAGATAAGAAAAAGGCTGGACTAAAATCCAGCCTTTTTTATTTCCCCAAAAAACTCTCTCCCAACTCCCCCACCTCCCCCCAGCGACTTCCAAAGGAAGAAGCCCACAACCTCTTCGCAGCCCGCAGCAAGGTCTTCTATCGAATAGCCTTGGTGTATAGCCCTAAGTTGTCGGCCTTCGGTGGCGCGTGACGCGCGAACCACAGCGAAGCTGTGGCACCGACGAGCCATGGATGGCGTGCCGACAACTTAGGGCTATACACCAAGGCGATCCTCGCATAGACTTAGACCAAAGCCAGTTCATGGAGGAATTGCTTTGAAATCTCTCGGCATAGACATCGGTTCCAGCAGTATTAAAATTGTGGAGGTGCAATCCACTTCCAAAGGATTTCAAGTCACTCAATGCATGGAGCATCCACTGGGAATTGCTCCGGGGCATGATCAGGAACTTGAGATTCTGGAATATCTGCGCGACTTTGCCAGTCTTTACGATCCCGCACAAACTCGCTTTGTTTTTGCTTTGCCACAAAGCCGCGTGGCTGTCCGCAATAAATTCTTTCCCTTCAGTGATCGTTTAAAAATTGCCAAAAGCTTGGCTTTTGAGCTTGAGGAAGATCTGCCTTTTTCTTCCGACAATGCGATCTTTGATGCAAAGATCATTCGCACTGTCGGTGCTGGCGCAGAAACTCTGGCTTGTGCGGCGCCAAAAATTCACGTTCAGAATCTGATCCAACGCGCGCAAGATTCCAACATGGACCCATTCCTGATTTCTGCCGAAGGCCTGGCTTACGCCAATGTCTTTGAGAAATGGAATGAGGCTCCGCCAGTCGTGGCCGCGCCTGCATTGGGCCTTGATGAAGAGATCAAACCGGTGCGCCAAGTAACCTTGACTTTACACATTGGTCACAGTCGCACTTTGGTTTGCGCTTTTGACGGCAGTTCCCTGATCCAGATCGGTTCTATTCTTTGGGGCGGCAAAAACATCGCAGAAGCCATCGCGCAGAAGTACGAAATTCCGTACATCGAAGCGATCAAAGAGCTTCAAACCAAAGCGTTTATCCTGACCAACAAACAAGGGGCTACATTCGATCAGGTGACCTTCTCCGACACGATTGCAAAATGTGTTCGTGAAATGGCTCGTGATCTGCAGTTGGCCATTCTTGAAATGAAGAGCGAATTCAACGCCCTGATTACGAGCATTAATATAACTGGAGGCGTTTCTCAAATCCAGAATCTGGGGCCGTTCCTGACGCAAGTTTTGGAAGTTCCCGTCAACCGCATTTCCGCTCTGGATCAAATTCCGAACATCAGCTTTGAGCGCTCTGTGGCCAACGGTGCGAAAATGGGTGTGGCTTTGGGCCTGGCTCTGGAAGGCTTTAAAAAGCCCCGCAATCCGCCAGTGAACTTTCTGCGTGGAGAGTTCGCCAAAGAAAATCACCAGTTCAAAATGTTCTGGGAAAAGTGGGGCGCAACAATCAAGGTGGCAACTGCCGCTTTGGTAGTGCTGTTTGTTTACACCTCTTTGCGCGAAAGCTTTTCTTTAAGTCTTGCAGACCGCACTCAGGAAGTCTTAAAAACTCAAGCCAAAACAGTGGCGGGCCTGAAAGGTCGTGCTGCCTCTGAAAACGGCATCCGCAAATATATTCGCGATAATAAAAAACGTGCGGCGGATCTAAAAACTTTGGCCAGTGTTGCCAATATGAATTCAGCCATGGATATCGCCAAAAAGATCAACGATGCCGTTCCTCCAAAATCAACGATCACTTTGGATATCCAGCAGCTGTCGGTTCAGGATCAACAAGTGGTTTTGCAGGGGTATGTGAACTCTCCGAAAGAGATGAATCTTCTGCAACAGGCCCTGACCAACGTTTCCACGGATGGTCAGGTGAAACAAGGTCAAAGCCGCTTGAGCCCGATGCCGGGTCGCACGGCTTTTTCTTTCAGTTTCAACGTGGATCGCAATATTGAGAAGGTGACCCGATGAGCAGCTTTGATGATTTGAAAGAAAGATTTATCACCGACTCGCGCGCCACTTGGGAACGTATTCAGGAAAGCACCGCCTACAACCAAATGCGTGACCGCTATGAAAACATGACACCGGCCATGCAAAAAATGACTGTGGTTGGTGGCGCGGCATTGCTGACCTTGATTGTGCTTTCCATCCCCTACGGGAAATACACTCAGTCCAACGAATACGTGGGTGAGTTTGAAAGCAAGCGCATGACAATTCGCGAGCTTTTGAAAGTCAGCCGTGAATCTTCAGACGTCCCACAAATTCCCCAGGCCCCTTCCATGGATATGATCCGCAATAATGTGGATAACCAGATCAAGGCGGCCAACCTTTTGCCGGAACAAATTCAAGGCACCGAGATTCAGGAAAATGCCTCGAACCTGGTTCCTAAAAATCTGACTGAGGGTTTGTTGCAAGTCAGCCTGGTGAAGTTGAATCTGCGCCAGGTTCTGGATCTGGGGTATCAGTTCCAAAGCATCAACTCCAGTGTAAAACTAAAAGATATGATAATGACGGCAAATCGCGAAGACAGCCGTTACTTTGACGTGGTTTACAAACTGGTGGCCTTGGCCGTTCCGGCTCCTCCGGCACCAGAACCGATGGAACCTCCTCGTGGTCGTAAAAACCGCAACAACGGGGACGAATAGCCATGAGTCAACTTCGTCAGCTTTTGAAATTGATCGGACAAAGCAAAGGCAAAATCACCGTGATGGTCCTTTCCACACTGGTGTTTGCTTTTCTGCTCTTCCCGTTTGACGACCTGAGCGACCTGATTTCGTCGCAAGTGTCCCGTCTGAGCAATAATTCCGTCTATGTTCAGTTTGAAAAACTAAAAATGAGCCTGTTCCCACAACCAGGCGTGCAAATGGATCAGGTTTATATCGAATCCCTGAGAACTCCGGCGATTTCTGCTCAAGAGCTGGTGATCACCCCGTCTGTTCGTGGCTTGATCCAGCAGAAGCCTTACGGCCATGTCTCTGCCAAGGGGCTGCTTAAAGGAGATGTGGATGTTCACGTTGGCAAGGGCTCTAAAACAGAAAACGGTGCTGAACGCCACAAGATCGAGGTCAGCGCGAAGAAAGTTTCTTTGCATGACTTGCGCGAAATGGCGAACTTGCCGGTCTTGCTAAAAGGTCAATTGAATCTGGAGTCCACTGTTCTGGCGGACTTGAGCTTCCAGGAACAACCGGATGTGGAGATGAATCTTTCTATCAACCAGTTTGAACTTCCCCCTTCCAACGTCAATACCCCGATGGGTCCTTTGACTTTGCCGGATTTGAAGTTGAGCGCGGTGGAATTGAAAGGCCGCCTGGCGGCAGGTCAGTTCGTAATCGAAACCGGCACGATCGGAAAACCCGGGGACGAACTGTACGGCACGATCAAAGGAAAGATTGGTCTGACTATCGTGAACCGCGGAAACTCTTTTGGACATCAAATTGGGGCTTATAATATCGAAGTGGATCTGCGCACCAAACGCAGCTTCCAAGAGCGTGCAGCCCTGTTCCTGACGTTTATCGACGGCTATAAAACACAGACACCAGAAGGCTCTCAGTACAAATTTAAAGTCTCTGCCAGCAATCCTATGATGCCACCCAGCATCGGTGCCGCGCGTTAGTCCGAAGTTTACCCACTCATCTTGCCCCTCTCTCAGTTAAATTGACGAGGGGTTTTGCCTAATAATTGCACACCTCTTTGGGAATTAAAAACGAGTCCGAAGTCCTTATTGACTTCACTCTTAATCTGACCAAAAACGATTGGGTAATCATTGGAGGGAATATGTCTGGAGTAAATAAAGTTATCCTTGTTGGCCGTTTGGGCGCTGATCCTGAAGTAAAAGCTATCGGCAGCGGCAGCACTGTTGCGCGTTTGAATCTGGCAACAAGTGAATCATGGGTTAAAGACGGTCAAAGACAAGAGCGCACTGAATGGCACCGTATCACAGTTTGGGGCAAGCTTGCTGAGATCTGTGGCAAACACCTTTCCAAAGGTCGCCAAGTCTACGTTGAAGGCAAACTTCAAACACGTCAGTGGGAAGATCAACAAGGTCAAAAACGCTATACGACTGAAATCGTGGCCAGCACTGTTCAATTCCTGGGTGGCGCAACAGGTGAAAAATCCTCCAGCAACTCCATGGGTGGCAACGACGATTTCAACTTCCAAGATTTCGGTCCGGAGCCAAGCTTCAATTCAAACGACGAGATCCCTTTTTAGTCCGCATCGCGGGCAGAGCTGGAGCGCCGGGAGGCGTGCAAGCTGAAGCCGCATAAGCCAAAAGCCCTGAAGAAATTCGGGGCTTTTTTTTTGCCTTTTAAATGCCCTATAATAAAAGGGTTATGAAGGCTTTAGTACTTTCCACCCTTGCTATATTTATTCTTGGCGGTTGCACTGTTTACCGCTCAGAGGGTCGTAAGCAATTTGAATCCGAAGCTCCGGGCAAAGTTGCTGGCGCCTCTTTTCAACTTATCAATTGCAAAAAAGAAGGCAAACTTGAAACCTGGTTCCACGAGGAGTTCCCCGCTCATGAATATGAGTTGGTTCTGGCGGAACCTGATCTGGAAATCTGGCGCACGCAACGAGGATCTGTCGTGGAAGTCAAAGCTTTGCAGAAAAGCGAAAAAACAACCCAATCCTGCATCTATCAGTTTGCCAACGAAACGGTCTGGACACTTTACAAAGATCAATTCATCCGAGAACTCGAAAACAACTTGATGACACTTGAATAGAGGCCCCGTGACTTTCAGAACCTACCTCCTTGCCGTCTGCCTGCTTCTTAGTTTTTCCTCCACAGGTTTTGCAGCAACGGTGTCTGCCGTCAAAGGACAAAAAGTTCTGATCAATCTAGATGGCGACACCGCTGAAGTCGGTGACGAATTTTATCTGATCAATCCCGAAACGCAAAAACGCACCGCCGTCATTCGCATCAAACAAGTCAAACCGGGTAAAGCCCTGGGCGATATCCTGCGTGGAAAAGCCGTCAGAGGCTCCTCCCTTCAGGCCAAGGCACCGTCTTCGATGAGTGCCGATGCGACACCTTCGGAATCTGGCAGCACTTCAAACAGTAACTCTGCCGGCTACCTTCGCGTCCTGACGGACTCCTGGGGCATCACCGGGGGCTACCTGATGTCCACAATGGATGCCGACATCACCTATCGTAACAGCTTCGATGTCATCCAGAAAACCTCCGCAAGCATGAGCGGCAGTGGCTTTGGCGTGAGCGGATTCTATGACTATGTTCTAAATTCCAGCTTGGTCGGCCGAGGCTCTGCGGGCATTGAACAGTTCAATGTGGCTGGCTCTGCGGATTCAGCAGGCTGCCAGAACAGCACCAACTGCGATGCCAAAATCAACTATCTGTCTTTGTATGGAATCTTGAAGTGGTATCCCCTGCAGGATAGATATCGCGTCTGGGTTGGCGGCGGCATGGGTTATTTACTGGCTCTTTCAAAAAGCAGCACAGCTTTGAATGAATCCCAGATTTCCACCAATCAGGTTTTCACGGTCGGTGGGGGCGTGGATGTGCAAATGAACCGCAAAAACTATGTCCCCGTCAGCATTGAATACAACATGTTCCCAGCTTCTGACACCGTCAAAGCCAGCATGATTTCCATCAAAGCCGGCTGGGCCTGGAATCTTTAGACCGGAAGCCAAATCACAAACCGTGTTTTTGGCGAACTTTCATCCAGATAGAACTTTCCGTCGTGCGCCTGAATAATCCCCTGGGAAATACTCAATCCCAACCCGACACCCTTGCCGACTTCTTTGGTCGTAAAGAACGGTTCCATGATTTTTTCTTTTAGGAACGGCGGAACCCCTGCTCCCGTGTCTGTGACCGAGATTTCCACACCATTGTTCCGGGCTGCGGTCTCAATAACGACTCGGCGTTCAGGGCATCCTGCCACGGCATCAGCGGCATTATTCAAAAGATTTAAAAGTACTTGGGAAATCTGATACGGACGAACAAAGACTTCCAGATGAGGTTCCAGACGAGAGACCAAATCAATCCCTTCGCTCTTAAATTTGTCAGCACAGAACGCCAGTGTGTCTTCAACAATGGCCTCCACCACCACACGCTCCTTATCCCCTTGATCAGATTCCCGCGCATAAGAACGCAGACCCTTCACAATTTTAGCGATACGGTTTGTTGTGGATTCCGCCACTTCCAGACGCTTTTGCACTTCCATATCCGAAGCCAGACCCCGGGTGCTAAGAAGTCTTCTTAAAACACTCAAATGGCCGTTTATAATGGTCAGAGGATTATTGATTTCATGGGCAATCCCAGCAGCCATCTCCCCCAGCGAAGCCAGACGAGAAGACGTGATGATCTTTTTTTCCTGCTCTTTCAGTTGTCGTTCTTTCACACGCTTCTGCGTGACATCCTCCACCACCGCCAAATATCCGGTCGTGTGGCCTTTTTCATCAACAACTTTTCCAACTGACAGCGTTCCTTCAAAGCGACGCCCATCGCGGCCGATAAACACCCAGTCCGAGGCCGTATTGTATCCCATCGCGAACATCGCCTCAATCAAGTCTACCATCTCGGGCAATGGCTTGCCTAACTCCTGCTCCATCTTCAGGCGGAACAATGTCATGTCTTGATGGTCATGGAACAGAGTTGGCATCTCTTTCCCCGCCAGCTCTTCGGATTTCCATCCAGTCAAAGCTTCCGCCGAACTGTTTATTTCCCGGATAATTCCATTGTCATCCAAAGACACCATCATCAAAGGTGTGGCATCCATTGCGGCAGACTTCCAGTCAGCAACGGCCCGAGCCCGCTTGCCCAGCTCGGTGGCGCGATTGTAGAAACTCAATGCCAGTCCCAGCAAAACCGTCACACTGACCCCGAACACCAATACCATCTGTGGCAACGAAGAAATATTCTGACGAATGACCCCTGTGGTTGGAGTGAAAGAGATCACCCAATCCACACCTAAATTACTGTAACGAACCTGAGAAGCCCAATCCCGCGAGAACACCGGGTCCCATTCGAAGCTGCGATAGACTTCCTTTCCGTCCTGCAAAATAGCAACACGATAGCCTTCCGTTCGGGCGAAACGATCAATGAAAGTTTTTAAGTCTATCGCGGCCGCCACAACCCCCATAAATTTTTGATTTGCCATAACCGGCACTAAAACTCCGAACCCCCGACCGCCGGATTTCATTTCAAAGATCCGGGATATACGCGGTACTCCGGTGGCCTTTACCTCTGCCAGGGTTTCAGCAATTTCAGGCGAGCGCCCCATGGTGGTATTCAAAACAGACTTGCTGAAATCATCCATCGGGTACAGCCAGCGGATGATCAACCTCGGATCGGCCCACATCAAGCGACGAATCCCTTTGAATTCTTCATAGTAGAATTTAGCATCCAGGCGCCAGACTTTTTCCTCGCCATAAGCCCCCGCCGCCATACGACGAGCCATGTGCTGCAAAGCTTTTTCCAAAGGGATGAAAGAGCCATCAAGCTTGGCTTTAAAACCTTCAGCCTGCACCAGCGTCACGCTGCGGTTTCTTTCGATATCCTTAAACATCAAAAGCTGCCAGATCAATACCGAGGTCAAGACCCCGATCATGACCACATAGATGGGCACCGTTGCTGTTCGTCCGGCTTCTTCTTCACGAACATTGATACGAACTTTCCAGATCTGCGCCGTTGCCAAAAATATAAAGCAGACAGATGTATGAATGGCCATTCGGGAAAAGTTCCCCCAGCCATACTCAGAACTAAAATTCAGAAAGTAACCCAAAAACCCCAGGACACCAAAGCCAAACACCAAAGAGCTGGTGGTGACCTTGATCACGCGCTTGGCATACGTACTGCCGATGGATAAATCCGACAAACTCAGAAGTAAAAAGCAAACCGCGGTACTGATCGCCATGCGGCCCGGAGAACTGACCCCGACAGAGTAAAAGGCCGGAGAAAAAACCTGATCTATGCCAAAATCAAATCCGGTCAGATACTGCAAGAGCGTCAGTGTTGCCAAGGCTCCCACAAAAATACTGAAGTACTCTGACAGCTTTTGAAATTTTCCCTGCTGAATTAAAAACGACAGACTGATTACAAAAAAGCTGATGGCCGTGTTGACCACCATCGGGGCAAAATCCGGGCGCACCTGAATGACTGAGGCGCTTTGAATCACCCATCCCAACAGCACCACACAGGCCACTGCCAGAACTGACAGCGCCAACACGTAATGCAAATTTCTTTTTAAACTAGTGAATAACACGGGTGACCCCAATGATCCCCTTGATCTTCTGAATCTCGAAAATCGCCTGATTCAGCTGACTGGAGTCACGGACACTGACCTCAAAGTTACAAACGGCCTTTTTATCTTTGGTTGTACGGATCTGGGCAGATTGAATGTTGATCCCCTGCTGAGCAAAGGCCTCGGACATCAACTTCAGCAATCCTGGCACGTCCTGGGAAACAATCCTCAGGCGAACGATGCGTTCCTGACCTTCCCCTGCATGTTTCACATTCCACGTCACGTCCACCTTGCGCAATTGATCGAATTCAAAAGCCTTGCGGCAATCGCTGCGGTGAATGGAAATACCCCGACCACGACTGATAAAGCCCACAATCGGATCACCTGGAATCGGATGACAGCACTTTGCGTAGTGGACCAGAACATCATCCATTCCATCAACACTGATAAGGGAGTTGGTCTTGCGCGTTTTTTGTGTAGCTGCGCGCATGACCTTTTCCATGAAGGTGGAATCTTCGGTTTTAGCAGCTTCTTTCGCCAGATTTTCCGGTGACAGTTTTTCAACCAGAATGCGGGTTTCCAGTTTTCCATAACCAACTGTCACATACAGTTCATCCAAATCCGCCAGGCCATGATCCTTTAAATAAGTTTCAAATGCCGGCCCTTTAAGATATTTCACCGCCGCCATGCCAAACTTGCGGAATTCTTTTTCCACAAGCTCTTTACCCAGCATGATCGCACGACGACGCTGCTCTTCTTTAACGAAGGCGCGGATTTTGGATTTGGCTTTATTGGTAACAACAAACTTCAGCCAGTCTTTTGATGGCACTTGTGTTTTAGAGGTCACAACCTCCACGGTATCCCCGTTTTGCAACTGATACTTGAGCGGCACCATACGACCGTTCACGCGGGCACCGACAATGCGATTGCCCAGCTCAGTGTGAACTGCAAAAGCAAAGTCCACAGGAGTGGCCCCTTCCGGGAACTCCCGTACCTCACCCGTGGGTGTGAAAACGTAAATTTCAGTTTCAAACAAATCCGTTTTGACCGTGTCCAGGAACTCATCCGGGTTGCGCACGTTTTGATGCCAGCTCACCAGATCACGCAGCCAGTTGGCCTGCTGTAGATCCCCATCATCAACCATCTTGCCGCGCTCTTTATACTTCCAGTGCGCCGCGATCCCTTTTTCCGCGACCAAATGCATTTCCTGGGTGCGGATCTGAATCTCAATACGCTCCCCGCCAGGCCCCATCACTGTCGTGTGCAGTGATTGATAGTTATTGGCCTTGGGCATGGCGATGAAATCTTTAAAACGGCCTGGGATCGGCTTCCACAAAGAGTGCACCAACCCCAAAGCGGCATAACATTCCGCCACGGAATCCACCAGCACACGGAAAGCCAGAACATCATAAACTTGATCGTAGTCGATGCTACGAGATTGCATCTTACGATAGATCGACCACAAGTGCTTGGAACGTCCATACACTTCAAAGCGGAATCCGGCCTTGGTCAGCTCTTTGCCGATAAGATGTTTTACTTCATCAATGTAGCGATTTTGTTCTGCTTCAGTTTTTTTAATCTGCTGAACCAGCTCATAGTACATGTCCGGGCGATAGTAACGGAAACAAAGGTCTTCCAGCTCAATCTTCAGAGAGCTGATACCCATACGACCTGCCAAAGGACAGTAAATCTCCAACGTTTCAAGAGCAATGCGCTCTTGTTTTTCAAACGGCATGAAATTCAGCGTTCGCATATTATGCAAGCGGTCCGCAAGCTTCACCAGAACCACGCGCACGTCTTTACCCATCGCCACGATCATCTTGCGAATATTTTCGCCCTGCTTTTCGTGACTGTTCTTGAATTTCATCTGACCAATTTTGGTCACACCATCCACCAGATGCGCAATGACATCGCCAAATTCGCGGCGAATGTCTTCCAACGTCGCCGCCGTGTCTTCAACGGTGTCATGCAAAAGACCCGTGGCAATCGTATCCAGATCAAGATGGAAATCCGCAAGAATGGCGGCCACAGACAGAGGATGGGAAATGTAAGGCTCTCCACTGCGACGAATCTGACCTTCGTGCATTTTCTCAGAGAACGAATAGGCTTTCTCGATAACTTTCAGATCCGCATTCGGATAGAAGGCGCGAATGCGAGCAAGAAGATCATCGACGGTTTTGACGGGCTTATTGGATAAGCTATCCTCTTTCAGAAGACTAAACATATAAATTAGCCTACCTGAAATAAATTATTAATTTTACTGGTTTTTCGCCGACTCGCCCAAAGTGGAGACAGGTTCATCTTTGGAGCCCCTCAAAACGCAAAAAAGGGAGGTTTTTGAACCTCCCTTTTCATCTTCCCTCGAGGGGAAGTCGCATTTTCGCCAAAGACTACTTGTTCAAGTCCTTTTCGATTTGGCGGATAGCCTCTGTGGCTTCCAAGCTTTCTTGGTAACCCACGTTGCCCATTGCCACTTCACGCAAAGAGCTTACGATGTATTTATTGCTGCGAGTGGAAACTGTCGCTTCCGCTCCTTTAAGAAGTTGCTTCGCTCTTTTCGCCACCATCAATACAAGAGCAAATCTGTTAGGAACTTTTTCCAAGCAATCTTCAACGGTTACACGAGCCATTACGCCTCCGAAAAAATATATCTGGGTAAATTACCGCTAAGTTAGCAATTTTTCAATGATTTTTTTGAATTCCGCGTAGGATTGCTCAAACACGTCGTTTACGATCTGATAATCGAACTTGGAAGCCTCTTGGATCTCTTTTTCCGCATTGGCCATGCGAACCTCGATGTCCGCAGGCACCTTCCCGTCCCTTTTTTCGATTCTGCGACGCAGCTCGTCTATGGATGGCGGGTGGATAAAGATGGTTTTGGCGTCCTCAAACTTGGATTTAAAGGTCGCAACCCCCTGAATATCGATATCCATGATCGCAGCTTTGCCCTGATTCCAAGCGGATTCCAAAGACTCATAGGAAGTACCATAGAAGTTCGTATGAACCTTCGCCCACTCGACAAAGAAGCCGCCTTTGATTTTGGCCTCGAAGTCTTCATGAGTAATAAAGTTATACTGCAACCCTTCGGTTTCCCCTTTGCGCATGGAGCGTGTTGTGAAAGTGACAATATCCACCAGTCGGGAATCTTCCCGAGTGATCCTTTCAACAAAGCTGCTTTTTCCTGCGCCACTTGGAGCGGCGACGATAATCATGCGCGTTTTCATAATTACTGTACGTTTTGTACCTGTTCTCTAAGTCTTTCAATAAGGGTTTTTGCTTCTACCACAGAGGAAGTGATCTTGGCTACCTGAGACTTTGACCCGATCGTATTCACTTCGCGGAGCAGCTCCTGGGTGTAGAAGTCCAGCTTCTTCCCTTCCGCCTGCTGAGAGCCCACCAACTGGCGGTAGTTCTTGATATGTTCCGCCAAACGGGTCAACTCCTCGTTGATATCGGCTTTTTCAAGCTGAATCACGATTTCCTGGGACAAACGAGAAGAGTCAATTTCATTTCCTTTAAGGCGAGCGCGAACCTTCTGCTCGTAGCGGTCTTGAAGTTGAGCATTGGCTTCGCCGCGCAACTCACTGATAACCTTGATTTGTTTTTCCAGTGACAACAACAGCTTCTGAAGATCCTTCTGCAGGAATTTCCCTTCGCGAGAGCGCTCTTTGTCACAATTGGCGCAGGCTTGAGCAAACGCTTTCTTAAGAATCTTATCCTCACCGCCGAACAGTTCATAACTGTCTTCGATTTTGATAATTTCCGGCAGGCGTGCCAAAGCTTCAAGATGAACATTCATGGGAACGCCCAGCTCTTTGGAAAGATGCTTGTAAGCCGCCATGTATTTCTTGGCCAATGCATCGTTCACCGTCATTTGCGCCTTGGTGGCAACATTCTTCACACGGCGGGAAACAAAAACATCCACAGTCCCACGCAATAGCGTCGTCCCCAACACCTTCTTCAGCTCCCCTTCATAGGGAACAAACTCTCTTGGCAAATGAAATCGCGGCTCCAAAAAACGACCGTTCACCGAACGGATGCTCACTTCCACAGTGACGTCTTTGGTCTGAACTCTTGCGGTGCCGTAACCTGTCATGCTTTTCATAATTACCTCTATTCTCGACTTGTCCCGGAATCAGGGTCAAGGCTTGAGAAATTTCTCGACCACGGCTCTTGCCTCAGCAAAACCCGAGCTTCCATCAAACCACTGAATCTCTCTGTCTCTTTGAAACCACGTTCTCTGTCTTTTGGCGAGTTGATGCGTGTTTTTCACGATCTCTTCAAAGAGCTGCTCTTCGCTCAGTGTTCCTTTTAAAAAATCCAACGTTTCTTTGTAACCCACGCTGCTCATCGGCGCCCACGAGGCAAGACCTTCATCGAGAAGCCCCTGCACCTCAGTCACCAAACCCGCCTGCATCATCTTCTGCACCCGCCCCCGGATGCGCTCACGCAAAACCTCACGATCCCAATGGGGACCGATCTTTAACAGCGGGTATGGAAACGGAGCGCGCTGTGCTTCAAACTCGCGCTGAATCTGAGTCACACTTTTTCCCTGACTGCGAATCAGCTCAATCGCGCGACCAATACGATACCTATCCGACAAATGGATCTTGGCTCCATATTCAGGGTCGACCGCCATCATTTCAGCGTGCAATCGCACAGCCCCCGCTTCCGTTTGCAGCTCCTGCTCGATCTGCTTTTGCATTTCAAGCGGGACTGGAATCACCGGGTACATGCCTTTTTCGATGGCCATAAAATAAAAGCCCGTCCCACCCACAACGAACACCGGCTTTTCTTCCGGGATGCCCTTTAGCACCTCGTAAAAGTCACGGCTGTAAACTCCCGCCGTCATTTCTTCAGGCGCAGAAACGTAATCCAGCAGGTAGTGCGGCACCAGAGCTTGCTCTTCTTTGGAAGGCTTGGCCGAACCGATATCAAGTTTTTTATAAACCTGAACCGAATCGCAATTCACGATCACACCATCAAACTGCTGAGCAAGCTTTAGCGCCCACTCGGATTTTCCGGTGGCAGTGGCGCCCACGACAAAGATCACGTGCCGTTGTGCCATCTAAACAATTCGTCCGAAATCTTTTTCCAGTTTGTAGAACGGATATTCCACACTCACCGGACGACCATGCGGGCAGAAACTGGAAAGTGGGAACAAATCCATATCACGCAGAAGATTTTTCATCTGATCATGGCTTAGCGATTGCCCGGCACGAACCACAGAATGACACGCCATCGTCGCGCAGATGTCACCCACCGTGCGCTCCAAAGAATAGCTTCCACCTTGATCGACAATTTCTGTCGCCATTCTATCCAGAACCCCGCTCAGGCTGGATTCCTTAATCATTAACGGCGCGGCTTTCACGCCGATGGTGCCAGGCCCCAGGGCTTCAATATGCACCCCCAGGCGTTCGATTTCCTTGGCCATCGTCAAAAGGCCTTCGACCTTTTCAGGAGACATATCAATCGCCAACGGGAACAGGAAATCCTGGATATCAACCTTGCCACCCTTCCAGGCAGTCATCAGTTTTTCAAAGACAACGCGTTCATGAGCCGCATGCTGATCGACGAAGACGATCTTTTCGCGGGATTGAGTCACAATGTAAGTCAAATTGGCCTGACCTAAGACTTCAAGCGAAGACCAGTAGCCCATCGGAGCGTCAGTCGCGGCAGAAGTCCCTGCGGGAGCAAAGCTTTCCCGACCGCTCGCCGCTTCCGCCAAAGCCTGATAGGTTGTCTGCGGCTGCTGCACTGATGAGGACGGAACTGATTTTGGGAAATTGAATTCTTTTTTCTGGAACTGAGTCACGTCCAGGGATCTGTCCTGGAAACTCAGATTCTGCTGTGGCATCGGCATTGCCGAAGACAGGTCATCGGCTGTCGTCGCAGAACCCGCAACGGGTGCCCCCGCTTGAATCGTGTTTTCAGTATTACGCACAATCCAGGGCGCTTGTTCCAAAGTGCTGCGCAAAGCCCCGGCCACGGCACGGAAGGCCAGCGATGGCTCTTGGAATTTCACTTGGGATTTGGTCGGATGAATATTCACATCCACACAGTCCGGATCTGTTTCCACCCAGACCGCTGCAATCGGGTATTCTCCGTGCATCAGAAGATTTCTGTAGGCTTCATTCACCGCCGCTTGCAGACTGCGATCCTGAATCCAGCGGTTCTGTGCAAACAACCAGATATTTTTGGATGTCTTTGCCACATTGTGAGGATCAGCAAATACGGCATAGGCGCGCACGTTTTCACGAACGGCTTCCCCCTCAAAGAGAGGTTTGATTTCCAAAATCTGCTCAACACGGTCTTTACGATTTTTACACGCGGGCCAGAAAGAAACCAGCTTGCCATTTTCCTGGATACGGAATTCCACATCAAAATGGGACAACGCCATCGCTTTCAAAGTTGTTTTGATAGCCGTGTTTTCAGCCGAATCCGATTTTAAAAACTTCAAACGTGCCGGAGTGTTATCAAAAAGATTTTCAATCAGAATAGTCGTGCCTTGTGACCCGCCGACTTTGTCGAGGTCTTTTTTGCGTCCGTATTCGCTGATCAACTGATGAGCCTGTTCATCCCCACTGCGACGTGAAGTCAGAGTCAACTTACTGACTGCCGCGATACTGGCCAAGGCCTCACCGCGAAAACCAAAAGTGCGAAGACTCCACAGATCATCGGTTTTTGAAATTTTACTGGTCGCAAATCGTTCCAGTGCTTTAGGAAGATCTTCCGGCGCCATGCCTTTGCCGTTATCAATGACCTTGACGATACGGCCACCGTCAAAAAACTCGACATGCACACGGGTGGCCCCGGCATCGATGCTGTTTTCAACAAGTTCTTTGACCAAGTGAGCAGGACGCTCGACCACCTCGCCTGCGGCGATTTGGTCCACTACTTCAGGAGATAAAATCTGAATCGACATAGGGGGAATTTGCATGAGCTCCCCCCTCAAGTCAAAGGTCTATTGGGGACGCAAACACTCGCCCCAGGCCTGACATTTCAGCAGGCGGGAACGCAGCTGCTCTGCATCTCTCAAGGTCATTTGAATTTCCTGATCAAAGCCCTTTTTCAGGCCGCCAAACTGAGAAATGGCACGGAATTTAAACCCGCCTTGGAAGTCTTCGACCCGGAAGGAAAGCTTTTCGTCATGGGGCTGAAACTGAATCTTGTTGGCATGCTGGGTAAGATTCCAGGTAAAGCGATCCCGTTGTGCCTTAAGCTTGTCCATGGCTTGCTGCAAGTTTTTCCAGCATTTCACCTCGGCCACCAAGACAACCTTATGAGTGCCCTTTTCAAATACAACGACATCCAGCTCTCCCAGAGTATCTTCCCCCAGGCTGTATTCGATCCCAGTCGTAACATCATAGGATGGCCCGAACTCTTTCTCGATATCCACACGAGCCACTTGTTCGCAGACGGTCCCGTCGGGCTCATAGTTGGCTCCGGAGTTCTTCAAAGCCTCAAAGTAAGGTTCAATATCCGC
Organism: Bdellovibrio bacteriovorus; assembly: GCF_041888015.1. GTDB lineage: Bacteria > Bdellovibrionota > Bdellovibrionia > Bdellovibrionales > Bdellovibrionaceae > Bdellovibrio. The sequence goes on along the minus strand of NZ_CP168968.1, from coordinate 1,410,268 downwards.
AGCAAAAGAAAACGAACAGACAAACAGAAGTGAAATAAGCAACGCAACAAAACGCATCAGAAAGGCCCCCTCAAACCCGGGGACTTTCTTAACACCCCGTCCCCCGAAAAGGTACCTGCTTACTTTTGCAGAAGCTATGCGTCAGAAGTCGTGGGAAAAACTCAGGCCGAAAGCGAGATACTTGGTTCGTTCCCAGTAATATTTTGCATCGCCGCGCAAGGACCAGCTTCCCATGCGAATCGCCGTTCCCAAGTCAAAAACTGCGCCCAGACTCATGTCATCAGCCGAATAACTTAAAGTAGAACTGCCACTGGGAACATCCAGGTTAAAGTGAGAATACTTAAACATCGGACCGAAGCCATAGAAGAACAGCATGTTCTTCCCTTGTGGCATCACCGTCTGCAAAAGAAAATCAGCGATAAAAATAAATCCATCGGCGGAGCGCTTGGTGTAATCCTGATAATAAGAAGGCGCCCCGAAGAAGAATAAAATATTGGCATCCGTATAAATTTCGCCCGTGAACATGGTGTTAAATCCATTGATCTTTGCACCATAGAAAAGCAATCCATCCGTGCGCTCTTTCCCGAGAGTGTCTTCCATGTAGTTCGTGTATTGCAAAACCGGGCCGCGATAGCGGGTGGCAAAGAAAGGTCTTTTGCGCTTCTCCTCACGCTCTGGCTTGGCTTTTTCCGGAGCGGCAATTTTAATGACTCCAGGCTTGATATCAGTATCGGAAATCCAACCGGTATAACCCGGCTTCAGACGGATCTTGTAAAAGGGACCTTTTTTCTTGGTAGAGATGTTATAAACACCTCCCAACTTTAACGTGGAAATGACCGGCGCATCGAAGTCTGCGTCCTGATAAACCATGGCGCCTTCGATGATAACTGTCGCCTGCTGCGCCTGAGCCCAGACACTAAAGGGCAGCAGCCACACCAGCAGAAAACCCGCCAAAGCTTTATTTAAAGCGCATGAGCCAAACACGATAAAACGCCTCAAGTACAATCTTCAAGGACATCTTGCTTTGCCCCACACGACGATCTTCGAACACGATCGGAGACTCTGCTACTTTAAAGCCTTTCTTCAAAGCCTTGTATTTCAATTCAATCTGGAAACTGTAACCATTGGACTCGACAGAGGACAAATCAATCCCGTGCAGAACTTCTTTTTTCCAGGCGTTGAAACCACCGGTCCAATCATTCAGCGGGAAACCCAAAATCATACGGGAATAAATCCCGCCACCGCGGGAAATAATCTTGCGAATGATTCCCCAGTTCACCGTACGGCCGCCTTGCACATAACGAGAGCCCACAGCAAAATCATTGGCCTGCATGGCCTTCAGCAAAGGCCCCAAATCCTCGGGTCTATGAGAAAAATCCGCATCCATTTCAACGATGCCTTCAAAACCATGATCCATACCCCAACGGAAACCGGCGATATAAGCTTTGCCCAGCCCTTGTTTCCCCGGGCGGGACAAAAGATGAAGTTGTGGCATGCTTTTTTGCATTTCCCTAACAATGGCACCCGTCCCATCTGGAGAGTTGTCATCAACGACCAGAATTTCCACGCCCAGATTCTGGGCAAAGACGGCAGGCACAATCGCCTGAATGTTTTCTTTTTCATTGTACGTAGGGATGACGACCAGGTTTTTCATGGCTCTAAGCTGTCACAAAGAGCCCTGACTTGCAATCTTTTGCTCAAATGGATCGGGATACCAAGCGGCCTTTACCCTTTTCCTGAAGGGCCTTCGCTTTATCTGCGGGAATTGCAGGCAAATTTAATGGTTTTGCCAGCAAATATTTTGGGTCTTGACGACGCAGATCCAACTGCTCTTTCACTTTGTTTGCAGCTTGCTCCGGATACTTCAAATAAAGAACCGGATCAAACCCGCAAGAACGGCAGACCACCGAAAGGCGCCAGCGGATTTTGACGAACACTTCCGAGACCGCCAGACAGATTACAAAAACGATCAGGACACGCGGATCATACTGCTGCCACAAAGCGAACATCATCACCAGAGACGCCAGAGCGCTCCCCACCACATTCATAAAAGAAATGTTTTTACGGCGATAAATACGGCGCGGGCTTTTACAAAAGGCACAATAGCAGTTATGACGGGTCTTAAAGAACGACAACATATATCTAGTGTGCCAAAGACAAGGTCCAGAACGAAAGATCATTTTTTGAAAAATGACAAAGCCTTGCTAGAATCAGAGTATGCAAATCATTAAAACAATCCAGTTCGCTTTGATCGCTTGTGCCCTGTTTTCCGCTCCCACCTTGGTCCAGGCCGCTTCCAACGGCTCTGACTATGAAGAAGTCAGTTATGACGATCTTCTGAATGAATTGAGCGCCAAAAAGAACTCTATCGCACGCAAGTCTGAAAGCTCTTTTGACGATGTTCGTCTGCACGCAGGTATCGGCTACGCCAACTCGTTCACGAATATTTCCGCCAACAGCCAGAACTTCAACCGTCACGCGAACGGCATTCAACTGTCTTTGGGAATGGATCTGTTCTCTCCGAACTGGTACTCCGAAGGCGTGTTCAAAAACTACGGCGTCACTTCTTCCGGCAGCGAAGAAATGACTTTGCGAGAATTGGACTTGAAGATCGGCTACACCAACCGTCTGGAGAGCATCTGGTCTTACTCTATCAGTTCTGGCCTTTCCAATCGCTTCCTGCGTTTTAGTGATTCCTCCAAAGGTATTAGCGTGAATGAGACCACGCCGTCTTTGGTTGTTTCCACGGGTTTCAGTGCTCAGGTTCACAAGCATCTTTCTGTCGGAGCTGAAATCAGCGCTCACACCGCCATGGTGAACAGCACTTCCGATAAGAACTCTTTTGACTTCGCGTTCCGCCTAAACACCTCTTTGTAATTCCGAAACTTGCCCGCATGCCCAAGAACTGTTAACTCTAGGCATGCGTTTTTTTTGGCTACTGCTACTTTTCTCAACATTTTTTGCCATCACCACACCGGCTGAAACCACAAGCCTGTGCGGAATTCGCATTGAAGGCGCTGAAAAGATCGAGTTTTCCAATACCGAGCGCGACTGGCTTTGTGGTTCAGCAAAAAGTCCCGCCTGGCAAAACATGCCTAATTCCCAACGCACACTGTTTCTGAAAGGTTTTTTGCAAAGCCGTGGTTATCACCAGTCCACTTTCACGGCCACATCAGACAACCTGCATATCAACTTGGGCCCCCGCTCGACACTGCAGTCACTGGAAGTTCACAATGCCCCCGAAGAATGGAACTGGCGTAAGCGTCGCTATGTCAAAGGCCGGCCCTTTACACCAACCACTCTGGATGAAATCACCAACTGGGCACGCCGTCGCCTGCAGGAACACGGCTATCCTTGCCCGCAAGTTGAAGCCCAAGCTTTGGTGCTGGATGAAAAATTTGATCTGAACGTGCTTCCGGGACCTGCTTATCACTTTGGCACAATCACGACTGTGGGCGAAGACAATCTGAACCCGGCTATTCTGGATCGCTTTTCTGCCTTTTTCCCTGGGGCCCCCTTCGACATCCGCCTGCTGGAAATCACGTCCAATCGAGTCCTGCAGGAAGATCTTTATTTAAGCACCTATTACGACATCACCTGCACCGCTCAAGGTGATGTGGAAATCGTTCGGCGTATGATTCCCGCCAAACCCCGGCTGCTGACTTTCGGATTGGGATTTGACTCTGAGGGCGGCGCGCTGTTTCGCTCGACCCTCAAACAGGCACGTTTGAACGAAACCGCCGACAATCTGGAAGCCTCATTCTTTGCCTCTTTGCTGGAACAAACCCTGACAGGTAAACACCGTCACTATTTTTCCTCGGATCTGACATCACGCTTGCACTTGCTCTCCAGCGCCATGGTCAAACGGGAATCGGAAAGCTCTTATGAAGCCATGACCTATCAACTGGGAACCAGTTTGGCCTTCGGTTGGGAGGCATTACCCTACTCAGGAATGGCGCAATTAGGCCCGTTGATCGAGCGCACGGATATCATGCGCGGACCAGAGCCTTATCAGATCGACGCTCTTCGTATCGCAGGCGAAGTCAATCTGACCAGTCACCTTTACGAATACTTCCTGACCAATCCTCAAGACGGCTGGAGCGTGACTCTGAACGCCTCCTCGCAAGTTCAGGGGGCTATTTCCAAAGCCAACATTCACCGTGTGACCTTGCGCCACCAAGTTATCTGGAATCTGAATGAATGGGACCCGCCATTTTTGATTTTAGGCTGGCGTGGCTGGGCCGGAACCTTCCTGCTTCCTGACGGCGTTAAAGACAGCGACGACATTCCGGTCACTCAACGTTTCTTCCTGGGGGGAGACGCAGACTTGCGTGGTTTTGCGCGTAAGCAACTGCCCGCCTCTGATAATGGCTTTTTGACGGTGTTTTATCAGGGGCTGGAGCTGCGAGCTAGCGACATCCTTCCTTACAACCTGCAACCGCTGATCTTTTTGGATGCGGCAAAAGCCGGGATCTTTGCCGCCGAGCTGGATTCGGCCATCTACTATTCGCCGGGTGTGGGCTTGCGCTGGGGCTCGCCGATTGGAACCATTCGGGGCACTGTCGGACGCGGTTTTGTCGTGGATCGTGATCCCAGCAGCATCAATCCCGGCTATCAGTTCTTTGTCAGCTTCGGGAAGGAGTTCTAAATGAAAATATTCAAGAACATCCTTCTTACCCTCAGCGGATTGATTTTCCTCCTGACAGCCCTGCTTGTGACAGTACTGCTGACGGTCTGGTTCTATCCATCGTTAATTATCAACGAAGACAATATCAAAAAAGCCCTGACCTATGCTCCGACCGAACTGCAGGCCAAGTGGCGGAAGCTCAATATCGAATTTGAAAACCTGCGCTGGAATGAAAAACGGGTTCATTTGAATTCCGCCGAACTTTGTGTGGACTACCGACCTCTACTGTCAACGTGTGCGCCTGAAATTAAGATTGATATTTCATTCGCTATTGAAGGATTCAAGCCGGTTCTTACAAATTTAGGCGAAGTGAATTTTCATATCAGCCATCTGGATCTTGAACTGCCGGAAAAAAGCGAGCCGCAAGAACCCACCTCACTGCTACCGGACTTGCGCCTGCCGTCCTTTGCCAGCCTGTTCCCACGAGTTCTGGATCTGAAAAAACTAGGTGGTCTTAATATCACTCTCGAGCAGCTTCGTTTGCATGCAAAGGAAAAACCATCTCTGCTGGTTAAAGCCCGCCTGCAGCGAACGAACCCGGCTCCCAGCGAACAGGTAGAATTTTCTGTAAGTGCCGAGGCTTCTCAGGAAAATTCTTTCGCAGCAACATTGGCGGCACAGGGAACATTAAACCCTCAATCTCTGAGCGTGCACGGACAAGCCACTCTCCAAGCAGGCACTCTTAAAATTCAAACCCCTTTGGAGCTGTCGTGGTCCGAGATTTTAAATTTAAAAGCCCAGCCCGAATTTCAGGTCCAAGTTCAAAAAATGACTGAGAGGTTCCGTCCTCTGATATCCTTAAACTGGTCCAAAACCCGACTTGAACTGCATGCCGGCCCCCTTCGCTCCAAAAAAATCTGGCTGGGAGGAGAACTCGGCCTTTCTGACTGTTACATTGTCAGCGACCTGCATGCGGACAGAGGCTTTCCTTCACAAGCAAAACTGAACTGCGTGCTGACCGCCAAGCCACAAAAGAAAATCCGCAACTTGCGCTCAGTTGAAACAAGGCTGACGGCAGAACTCCATCTGCGCAGCCAAGGTACTGGCACCAATGAGCTTCTGACCGTCTCTGGGATCGCAGGACTTCAAGGCGAAACCGCCTTTCTGACCGGAAAAATTTCAGCTCAAGGGCGCGCTGAGCTCAAAGACCTTTCCGCCAATCCTCAGTTGTCGAAGGCCGTCTTTGATCTTACTGCCAACTTAAAAGTTCCCGACTTCGTCGTGTGGAAGGATCTGTTTGAAAAAACCCCTTACGCCATCCCTGCGCCTTTACATGTGCTTAAGGGCGAAGTGCTTTTACACGCCGAAGCTCATCTGCCGGATCTAAACTCCCCGCTTTCCGCCACGGCCCAAGTCCAAACCCGCCTGAGTTCCCAAACTCAAAAGCTCTGGACCAAAACAGAAGCTACTGTCTCAACCACAGGCGCGATCCCTCAGCTTACAGGCGTGACCGTTGCCGTGCAAAGTACTCTGGAAGACATCCGCTTGGAGGCACCACCCCTGAGATTGGAACCACCCCCGCAGATTCTGCCCGACAAACGCTTTGTGCTGAATGCAGAACAGGTTGCATCCTCGAAGCCCGAAACCTCTGCGCCTGCGCTGAAAGACAAACTTCCGTTCACGCTAAATTGGACCGTGGATGTCAAAACAGCAAAGCCGATTCTGATTTCCTCTTCTTTACTGCCGCAGAACATTCCGGTGGCCGTGGATCTGCATATTGAAGACAGCGGACTGATGAAAGGCTCTGTCGCCGTTCAAAGCTTTCCGTTTGAGATCTTCCGCAAGAAAGCGGTTGTAAAGAACGTGGATCTTATCTTCCACGCCAACTCACGTGTTCCTGAGCTTTCAGGCCAGATCAACTATGCCAATCCCGAAGTGGATATCCGCATCCTGCTTTTAGGCAACTTGGAAAAGCCCCGTATCGAGTTTGAAAGTGATCCACCTCTGAATCGTCAGCAAATTGTTTCGGTTCTTTTATTCAATAAATCCCTGGACGAGCTGAATGAAGAGGAAGTCAACTCCACCGCCAGCATGAGCCGGGCGATGTCGGACGGCGCCTTTGGCCTGTTCTCGTTGCTGTTCTTGTCGTCAACGCCAATTCAATCGGTCAGTTACAACCCGGTGACCAAGTCCTACACGGCCCGGGTGCGCCTGGATGACAGCACAACCTTGAGTATGGGATCTGATTTTTCCGAAGAACGGCAGTTCACCGTTCGGCGCCGCCTTGGAGGACCGTGGTCCATTCGTACGGAGCTTCGCCAGACCGATGAGCGGCCGGATGTGGTGTTGACCCTTTTGGAGTGGCTGAAGCGCTTCTAACTCGACTTCTTGCATTTTAAACAGGGATCTCAATATAATAGCGCGTGGATATTATTCTTCTGGCGATGGCAACGACGGTGTTTCTTTTGGGATTGGCTTTGATGAGCAATCGCGCCCGCCGCCGTCAGGAGATCGCCTTTGAGCTCAAACCCAATTGTCTTCTGACTCGCTGGCCTTTGCTGTTTGTCACCGGGCCGCGGTCTATTTTCTACTTCAGCAGCTACTGGAATCTATACACCGTTTTCCTGGCCGAACACGGTTATGAAGTCTTCACCCTGCATCTGCCCTGGAACAAGAAGGACCTGCGCAAGGTGCGCTTCGAGTATTTCTTAAAACAACAAGAAGACCTGGGCCGTCGCTTTCACTTGGTCATTGATGCGCCGACTTGGCAGGAGTTTCAGGATCTTTTGCGCCAACGCCGATCCAACTGCGTGATCAGCATTACTGAAATTACCGACCCGGGGCAAAGCCGTCCTCAGGGGCTGCAGGCGTTCCCGATCCCCACTACGGACATCGAAATGCCCGTCTATAACAAAGGCAGCCTGTTTTTGAACATCAGCTATCGCCTGCACAAGCAACTGGTGCGCCGGACAACCTTAAACAGTTTAAGTTCTTTGGGAGCATTACCAGAGTCCGCCTTGACGAACTCGATGTTGTTACTAGAAAGAGCGCAAACTTTAGCAGAGATGGATTTGCGGGATTCCTAAATACACCTTGCCAGATTTAATGCGCGGTGGTGAGATAATGTCATGAGCGACTACAGAGACGTCACCCCGAATAAACAGCAGCCCTCTTTTGAAATGACCAAAGAGGTTGTTCGCTACATCATCAACTACCTTCGCCATCCCATCGAAAAAATCAAAACACTGCCGGACTGGAACTGGCCATTGCTTCTGATGACTTTGGTGTCTTTGTCGATCATCTCCGGAGTCCTGACAGGGCTGGTACCACCGAACTTCTACCGCATCATGGGTGGAATCATCGTGTCCCCCATTGTCGGTCTGGTGACTACCTTTATCGGCTCCCTGTTCATTTATTACTACTTCCAGGTTTTTGAAAAACGCACCTGCTCTTTGCGCAAGATCTTTACCTTGCTTCTTTTTGCAAATATTCCGTTTTTCATCTTCCAGGTAGGTTCAGAGCTGATTCCACCCATCACACTGGTCGGCTTTGCTTTCACCGCCCTGTTGATGGCCGTGGGCCTGACAGAGAATTTCCAGATGGACAAACGCCGCTCACTAAGGCTTGTCACAATTCTGTTCGCGATTGTGTTTATTATCTGGCTTTGGAATCGCATCGATATCAGTCGCTTGGAGCGACTGGGCTAACAAAAAAGGGACAGGCTTAACCTGTCCCTTTTTTTATTACTTTAAGAACATCGCTTTGGCGAGTTTTTCCCGTTCTTCAGAGCTGTATCCCATAGAGGAGATCTTCGCCAACTCGTCAGCCACTCGATGCTGAAGCTGGATCATTCGGGACATAGCTTCGGTATACTGCAACTGCCCTGTAGCCACGTCCTCAACCTCTGGCATGAGTATCGTCAAGGCCTCCCCCTTTGCCAGCACTAGCTGCAAACGGCCTTTTTCATCTTTTACCAAAGCCTCGACCGGCACCATCAAGATCTGAGCGAGAACCGCGGGCTCACGAAGCCATTGTTGATAGATATCCCGACGCTTTGTCATAGCTTCAACAGTATTCGAAATCACACCTGTTCGCTGTACCAGCACATACGTCAGAAGATTTCCCATCATCAACTTGTTTTCACGAACAAAGCAGAACTTCTCTTGTCCCTCGCAATTTTTCTGCTCTTTCACCAATTCAGTCCAATGCAAACTCAAGTCAGGCAGCAAAGGCTCTCCGGCAAGCAAGGCCTCCTGCGCAACCGCCATCTGCACGCGTTCAAAGGCATTGCTGAGCAGCTGCCGCGTGCGTTCCCGTGTTTGCTCTGTGACTGCCGCACTAAGCACTTCCTGCAATGAGGAATTCCAGTTTTCATAGTCCACCGTCAAATAGGGATGCAGAAGCAGCAATGCAGTCACATATTTTTCAAGTTTGTGGGTCGCAGTCAAATTCTGCAATTCCATCAGATTACTGATTTGTCCTGGCTGATTTACATAACGGGATTTCTTGGCAATCAAAGCCGACACGTTCAGAACCGGTAAATGAAGTCCCAACTTCTGCCAACGCGCCTCTTTATCCACCGTCATTTTTTGCAGATAAGACAAAGCAGGAACGTAGTATTTTCTTACAACTTCACCACCATCTTTCAGTTCTTTTTCGGGGCTTCCCTCCGTCCAAGCCGCCCGGCTGAACTTTTGAATGTCGCGGGTCATGAAGACCGTGCTCATTTCCTGCTGACATGTCTTAAAGTTCTCCGACGAGCCATTGTTAATAAACTGCATTAGTTCTTTGGGGGAACCTGTCACGTCACGAATAATTTCCTGCACCAGCTCCATGTTCGAGATACTCAAGAAAGTTTTGGTTTTGTAAGATGCAGAATCCATACGCTTGTAATAAGGTGCCTTGCTAAGCGCAAAAGTCGTCATTGCCTCACAAGATCGAAACGACTTTTCATCAATCTCGGTCAAAGCACTGCGGTTGTTCAACACCTCTTCGTATGTATCCATCGCCTGCTTCATTTGGGCTTTATGGTATTCTTCCATCATCAGAGCCAAATCCTTGATCATCACCATCATTTTCTTCTGGTTCTCAAGAATCTCTTTTTGCATGGCCTTGATTTCAGCAAGACTCTGCTTGATAGCTCTCAGCTCTGCCATCACGGCCGGGTCCGGTCCGCCTCCACCCAAACCACCAAAGGCAGCCAAGGCCATCGTTGCCGGGCCGCCAGAGAAAGCACCCAACGCTCCAACAAAACCACCGGCGCTGAAGGCTTTGGAGATCGCACTAACAGCCTGAATTCCCTGATTGATCTTCATGGCCGTATCAATGGCCTTGGTCACTCCAGGGCTCAACTTGACGCCCAAAGCATCCGTCACTTGCAATGTGGTTTTTAAAATATTGTCCAAAGACTTTGAAGCATTGTCGGCGCTATTTACAAACTTTTGAACATCAGAATCCAATTCCCGTTTTCTTTGGAAGAACCCTTTCTTTTCCAGCTCCGCCGCCACCTCAGGTGACGGTGGTTCTGAGGCGCGACCGTTCAACAGAGCATCCATCATTTCCCGGGCCTGTTTTTTCCCCGGCTCGGACAAGGACAGATCGATATCGTCCGTCAGATTCTTAATTTTTCCATAGATGTTTTTGACAGAACCACCCATCACCACCGCATCCTTTTTCAAGGACTCGCTGTAGGCCTTCAGAGACTCGGCCAGAGCCACAACCTTTTTGGCTTTTTCCGCCACATCACGGACCTGCTGAATATTGACCAGCAATGTTTTGACTGTTGCTGATTCGGCCAGGACTGCGGCCATAGCACCTGCCACTGCCGTGTAAAGAGCCAGACTTGCCTGATCATCTTCACTTAAGCCATATTGGTAAAATAAATAGTCAGCTTGTTTTAAGTACGCAACAATCTGCTCGATCTGGGCGGAACGATCGCCGATGAGTTTAGTCTTATCAATTTTATCCAGCACCTCGGGGCGAGCTACTTTTATTTTGGCGACAACATCCACCGCGATTTCGCGGCTGTCTTTTTTGATCTGTTCATCGAAGGCTTTCAGTAAATTGCGCAATGCCACAGATTGAACCAGACCGGCCATCTTCCCTTCCAACTGATGATGAAAAGCATTGCTGCGCTGAACTTCATTCAAGTTTAAATTCAACGTATTCAGCAGAAGATCGGTGTCTGCCAAAGCTGTGGAGTCGCCGACGATGATGCTTTTCTTCGCCAGATCCCATCTTTGACTGATTTCATCAGGAAAGGCCAAGGTCTTCCCTTCTTCCAATTGTGCTTTCAGGAATACCAGCACCTCGGGATTTTGCTCCTGCAACAACGACCGCAAGGCCTCGGCCAGCGGCAGGTTGGCGTTTTCCGCAAATATTAACTTTTGAAATTGCTCCCAGCCAGAATTCTGATTCTGCTTTTGGGGAGCTGTCGTGGTCACATTTTTCCCGGCCGGAGCGCAAGCTGACATCAGCAAAGCAAATGAGGTCGAATATACAACAAGTTGCTTTTTCACTTTCCAACTCCTTAAATAATGGACTGACCATTGACGGTGACAGTACTGTCTTCTTGCTGACCACGCGGACCAGAGGCCCCGTTGTCACCTTTTTGACCTTGAGCACCTTGCCTGCCTGCGACCGACCCCTCACATCCAGGGCGACCAGTACCAGGGGCTCCACCTTCTCCACCCTTGCCACCTTCGCTACCGGGACCACCGAAACCGCCCAATCCAGGCTCAACCCTCAGACTGGCCGTAAAGAAAGGGCCCGTGGAAATTGAAATATCGACAGAACCTGAATGGCCACCAATCATCCCCATACCTCCGCGATATCCTTTGGGGCCTTCGCCGCCGGGTGTGCCATCAGAAGGTCTTCTCTCACAAACAAGCTCACAAATTTCCCGGCCAGGACGTGCCAACAAAGCATCCCGATAGACTCCACCACCAAAGCAGCTTCTGTGGAATTTTGCATCCGATCCACGTGCCCCATTTGCTCCGACTCCCGTCTGCAATGCTGCCGGCAAGCCATCGCCCCCTGCTGTTCCACGCATATTGATATTCAAGTGTCCCATAGCCATACCTGCTCGTAACGAAAGATAGCCCCCATTTTTACCCACCTGTCCTGCGGCTGGAATTTTCTCCGCGTCTTCCCGGGAGAATGATTCAATGGTGGCCGTGTCTTCCGCATAAAGGCGACCGACTTCCAGGTAAACCTGCTGTCCTTCTGTGCGAAGAATATTTTCTTTTTCAATGAAGATGATGCCGAACTTATAGGCCCCGGAAGAAATTCCCAAAGACTGCAAAGTCGTCACTTTATCTGCGGAGGAAACCACCAGATCGGGAGTCAAAGTGTAAGTGCTTTCCGCGATTAGTTTTTCCTGAGAATAGATACGGTAAGTGACAGTTTTCTGAGTGTGATCATTCTTCCAAAGATTCAAGCGGTCTGAAATCACGTACTGACCCGACACATACTTTGCATCAATTTTGGAAATGGATTCATAGGCAGGGTTTACCGCCAAAGATGAAAACGAGCGCTTGATCTCAAGCTGGTTGACGTAAATATTTTCCGGGATCGACAGCTTGGTTTCGTAGATATTAAGATTATTTTTGAACTCTGAATAATTTGAACGGTCTTCGCGAAGATCCGCGACCTTCTTGATCTCAATCACCACACCTTCAGCAAGAACACGGCGGGGGTTGACCTCTTGAGCACTATTGTCTGAGCCCGCAGTCGGGCTTTGCGGGCTGTTTCCACCTGTGCCTTGGCACGCCAGAAGGTGGCCGGACAGGATTGCAATCATGAACATTTTAAAAGTGTTTTGTACTGACATAACATCTCCTTTATCGTCAGTACCCCCCAAAGCAAGGTACGTTCCGACCTTCAGATCCGATATATGTCTTCTGAGCTCCTTTTTCGGATATTCCCGTGGAATTCCAAGGACGGAATTCTTAATTCTAAGACTTTTTAAAAAGCCCTGTGCAGGTATCAGGGCATAAAAAAACCCACCTTTAAAGGGTGGGTTTGACGTCTTTTGATAAAAACAAATTCTTTTCTACGCGCGACCTGTGGAGCCGAAGCCACCCGCACCACGCTCAGTGGAGCTCAGCTCGTCCACGATTTCGAATTGCGCTTGAATCACGGGAGCCACAACCAGTTGGGCACAGCGCTCTTGATCGCTGATAACCACGGGCTCGTTGCCCAGATTGATCACGATGATTTTTACTTCGCCGCGATAGTCAGCATCAATCGTGCCCGGAGTGTTCAATACCGTCAGGCCACTTTTTGCCGCCCAACCACTGCGCGGACGGGCTTGGATTTCATATCCCAATGGAACTTCAAAGCTCAGACCCGTTGGGATCATCGCTCGTTCACCGGGATTCAAAGTCACAGCTCCAGCAAGCTGAGCACGAACATCAACACCGCTGGCCCCCAAAGACTGATAGGCAGGAATTTCGCCGCGGAAGTTTTCCAGTTTTTTGATTTTTACAGCCAACTTTTGCATTTCAATCCTCGCTCTCAGAATTACAATTTAAGATCGCTCCACCAGCTCTCAAGTGATTTCACTTCAGGGCCCAGAAGAACACCGGATGCTTTATCCAGATCCAGTTCGTGGCGGATATAGTGATTTACGGAATCCACTGTCACCGCCTTGATTTCTTCAATCACAGACTCAACAGCGCGGTACTTGCCGAACACCATCTCATTCACTGCCAAGGACGTCATACGATTCTCAATATCGTCAGATCCCAGAAGAATGCTGCCGATGATCTGAGTTTTGCACATCTCCACATCTGCCTTGGTCACACCCTGCTTGCGAATCTTCGCAAACTCTTTAGAGATCAAATCCCCGACTTTACGGGCATTCTTGGCTTCTGTTCCCGCATAGATCGTCAACATACCAGAATCAATATTGGTGTTCAGGCTGGAGTGAATGGAATAAACCAGGCCTCTTTTTTCACGCACACTTTGATACAGCTTGGATGTCATGCCTCCACCCAAAAGAGTGTTGGTCACCACCGCCTCAAAACGATGTTTGTCCTGGAAGCTGGCTGTTGGGAACCCCAAAAGCATGTGGACCTGTTCTGCCTGTTTTTCCACGACATGACGACGGGTCAACCAGCGCGGAACACGACGGGTGTTTTTAAGTTCACTTTTCTTTTTGACGCCCAGACGTTTCTGGATTCCGGCCATCAGTTCATCATGGTTGATACAACCCGAAGCACTGATAATGATGTTTTTGCCGGTGTAATTACGACGGTAATAATCCATCACCTGGGTCTGTTTCATACGAGCCACAGAAACCGGCGTCCCCAGGATCGGACGTCCCAAGGGGTGTTTGCCATAGACCTGTTCATAGAACACGTCATAGACCATATCTTCATGGCTGTCTTCGGACATGGCGATCTCTTGCAGGATCACGCCCTTTTCCAGATCAAATTCTTTTTGAACCAGCTTCATGTTGGAAACCAAGTCCGCCAGAACATCCAACGCCTTTTCCCAATGGTCTTTCAAAACCAGGGCATGATAGCAGGTGTATTCGCGTGTGGTGTAGGCATTGAGTTCTCCACCCAAGGCTTCCAAGGATTTGGCAATTTGATAGGCCGAACGATTTTTGGTGCCTTTGAAGACCAGATGTTCAAGCAAGTGGGAAATACCGGCAACTTCAGGAGTTTCATCCCGCGTCCCCGTCAAAACCCAAATACCCATAGAAACGGCACGGGACCCTGGGTGAAGCTCGCTCACCACCCGGATCCCGTTAGAAAGTTCAGTTTTTTTGAACTTAGTGTCTGTCACAATTACTGAAGCAAAGCCTTACGGGAAAGCTTGACGCGACCAGAACGGTCAACCTCAAGAACCTTAACATCAATAATCTCACCTTCTTTGAGTACGTCAGAAACTGCGCGTACACGTTCGTTGGAGATTTCAGAGATGTGCAAAAGACCTTGCGTGTTCGGAAGGATTTCAACGAAAGCACCGAATTCAGCGATCTTCACGATACGGCCTTTGTAGGTCTTACCCACTTCGGCTTCAGCGATGATGTCGTTGATCATTGCGATAGCTTTTTTTGTTGCTTCTGGATCAGCGGAAGCGATGTTGATCGTACCATCATCCTGGATTTCGATCTTAACACCTGTAGCTTCCGTGATACCACGGATCACTTTACCACCAGAACCGATCACTTCACGGATCTTATCTGGCTTGATTTTGATTGTTTCAATACGAGGAGCAAATTCAGAGATTTGACCACGAGGAACTTTGATCACTTTTTCCATCTCGTTCAAGATGTGTGAACGACCTTCTTTAGCTTGCGCCAAAGCTTGTTCCATCACTTCGAAAGAAACAGAGTCGATTTTGATATCCATTTGAAGAGCCGTGATCCCTTGTGGAGTGCCCGCAACTTTGAAGTCCATGTCACCCAAGTGATCTTCATCACCCAGGATGTCAGTCAGAACCGCAACACGGTCACCTTCTTTGATCAAGCCCATTGCCACACCGGCAACGTTGCCTTTCAAAGGAACACCGGCATCAAGCAATGCCATAGTACCAGAGCACACTGTACCCATTGAAGAGGAACCGTTGGATTCCAAAACTTCAGACACGATACGGATTGTGTATGGGAACTTTTCGAAATCCGGAAGAACTGCTTTGATCGCGCGTTCTGCCAAGTTACCGTGACCGATCTCACGACGGCTGGTACCGGACATACGACCCACTTCACCTACAGAGTATGGAGGGAAGTTGTAGTGAAGCATGAATTTACGCTTCTGCAGACCCAACAGTGAATCAACCATTTGTTCATCATCAGCTGTACCCAAAGTCACAGTCCCCAAAACTTGAGTTTCACCACGAGTGAACAAGCCAGAACCGTGAGCACGAGGCAGGATACCAACTTCGTTGGCGATCGGACGTACAGTTTTCACATCACGACCATCAATACGAACTGCGCGATCCAAAATCATGGAACGAGCTTCTTGGTACTTCAAATCTTCAACGATAGCGTTCAATTCTTTTTTACGCTGTTTCAAAAGATCTTTGTCAGCGATATCAGCAAGAAGAGCTTTTTCAGCTTCTGCCGCTGCTTCATTGGCCGCTGCATAACGGTCCTGCTTTTCTTTGATAGAAAGAGCCGCCGCAATTTTAGATCTCAACAGACCTTCAGCTTTGCCTTTGAAGTCTGCATCGATAGCTGGAGCAGTGAAAGCACGTTTCGCCACAGAACCGGCTTTTTCACGCAACTCATCTTGAGCGTTCAAAAGAGGAAGCAAAGACTGGTGACCGAATTTCAATGCTGCCAAAGCGTCTGCTTCAGAGATGAATTTCGTTTCACCTTCAACCATCAACAAACCATTGCGAGTACCCGCAACGATCATATCCATGTCAGATTTTTCCATCTGTTGTGGAGTTGGGTTGGCTACGAACTGACCGTCAACGCGTGCGATTTGAACCGCTGCTGTTGGGCCGTTGAATGGGATGTCAGAAACATGCAGGGCTGCAGAAGCACCCAAGCTTGCCAAAATTTCCAATGGGAATGCGCCATCCGCAGACAATACTGTCGCAACGATTTGTGTTTCGTGGCGGTAGCCTTCAGGGAAAGAAGGACGGATTGGACGGTCAATAAGACGAGCAATCAAAACTGCATCGTTGGTTGGTTTGGCTTCACGTTTGAAGTAACCACCTGGGATCTTACCTGTTGCATAGAATTTTTCGATGTATTCAACAGTAAGAGGGAAGAAATCTAGTTCAGAGGCTTTTTTTGAAGAAGTCGCAGTAACAAGAACCATGTTGTTACCAGAGCTCACTAGAGCGGCACCATCCGCTTGTTTCGCCAAACGGCCTGTTTCGATGGTAATCTGTTTTCCGCCCACCGATGTTGTTACAGTCGTTTTCATTGAATCTCCTTGAAGTTATCACAAAGCCTTATGCTCTGCTCTGCTGTGGCTTGAAATGACGAAGGGGCTTTTCCCGCCCCTTCATCTAATTTGGAATCTGTTGGATTACTTACGGATTTCCAAAGCTTTGATAAGATCTTGGTACTTCTTAACATCTTTGCGGTGCAAGTAGTCCAAAAGCTTTCTTCTTTGGTTAACCATTGTCACTAGACCGCGACGACCGTGGTGGTCTTTTTTGTGTTTCGCGAAGTGAGTTGTTAGATCGTTGATTTTCGCTGTCAAAAGAGCGATTTGAACTTCAGAAGAACCAGTGTCCAAGTCAGAAGTTTTGAATTTTTTAACGATATCTGCTGTTTGCGTTTTAGTGACTGCCATTAGCGTCTCCTTAATTTGCTCGGGATTTTATCCCGTTTTTAGTTACCATCTCCCCCTTGGCCGTCATGGCTGTCGAACCAGAGAGATTTGAAGTTATTGTTTAAACCCAACCCCTAGAGGGGTCAAGAGTATTTAAAGACCCTGCGAAGAACGAAACCCCGACCCGGCTCAAGGCCGATAATAGCCAGCAGGTGCCCCCCGTCTTGGGCCAGAACCTGAATGTATTGGTCCACGTCCGGATTGAAGGCCGAAATCAATTGAGAGCGCAAATCATGACTGATCTGTCCATTGCCCAAAAGGACCTTATCCTGGCCTTTAATTCGAATACGTTTGACTTGAGGCAAAGCCAGCTCCATCGGAACAAAAGCGGCCCCCAAAGCTCCTGCTTTGACGACCCCTTCAATCTGCTCCAGAGTCTGCGCCTGCTGAATTAAATACGGGGCCGACCATGTCCTGCGCAGTCCACTCATCGCGGCTCCACAGCCCAGGGCTTTGCCTAAAAGATCGATCCAGGTACGGATATAACTGCCTTTGCTGCATTTGATATCAAATTCAGCCCAATCCGGGCCTACTTCGACAGGGACAATATCCCAGAACTTCATCAGCTTCCTGGGAACGGCCACTTCCTGCTCACCGCGGGCGTATTCATAAAGCTTTTTGCCCTGAACTTTAATCGCTGAATAAATAGGCACTTCGACATCCATCTCACCCTGAAGCTTGGCGGCTTCGGCCAGAATCAGCTCCCGGGTCAAATGACCGGTGGGTTTTTGTTCTAAAATCTCGCCCGTGGTGTCCAAAGTGTCCGTGCGAACGCCGAACTGAGCGCGCAGACGGTACCCCTTGTCCCCTTCCAGAATGTATTGGCTGAGCTTGGTGCCTTCATTGATCAGACAAGCCATCAGACCCGAGGCCATCGGATCCAGAGTGCCAGAATGCCCCACCGCGCGCGTACCTAAAATACGGCGCAGACGTGAAACAACGTCGTGGCTGGAGATTCCCGAAGGTTTATCCACCAGCAGAAGACCATTAAATTGATTATTATTCGTCATCGGATTCGTCGGAACTTTCGCCAGGATTTTTGGCTTTGCGCTCAAGCTCAAGTTCGTGAAGGATCTTTTCAACCTTCAGCACCTGCTCGGTGGCGTGATCCAGATAGAACGTCAACCTCGGGCAATAGCGCATTTTCAGCTCTTTACCGATATAGTTCTGAATTTCGAAAGCACGTTCCTGAAGAAGATCCAGCGCTTCATCCTGCTGTTTTTCGTCTCCAAGAACACTGATATAAACTTTGGCAGCACGAAGATCCGCAGGCATTTTCACCGATGCCACAGTCACAAGACCTGGCAACGGCACTTTAAATCCACGGATCAGAAACTGAGCAATGGTCGCTTGAATTTCACGCTCGACGCGGGCTACACGGCGCCCATCACCCATGTTCTTCATTAGTGTGCTCCGCTATCTAGATCGCGAGCCACTTCTTTTTTAACGAAGGCTTCCATCTGGTCGCCCACTTTAACGTCGTTGTAGTTCTCGATACCGATACCGCACTCATAGCCGGCTGCCACTTCTTTGGCGTCGTCTTTGAAGCGTTTAAGGGAGGCAATTTTGCCTTCATAAACAATTTTATTTTCACGCAGCAAACGGATGCTCGCGTTACGCTGAACTTTACCGTCAAGAACGAAGCAACCTGCAATCGTACCAACTTTAGGAACAGTGAACACGTTACGCACTTCTGCACGCCCCAGGACTTCCTCGATGATATCCGGAGACAACAGACCGCCCATAGCAGCCTTCATCTGGTCGATCAGCTCGTACACGATAGAGTACGTACGAACATCCACGCCCATCTGTTTTGCTTTCGCCTGTGCGCCCAGATCCGGACGTACGTTGAAGCCCAGCACGATACCTTTTGCCGTGTTGGCAAGAACGATATCACCTTCGTTAATACCACCCACTGCAGAGTGGATGACACGAGCTTTAACTTCCGGAGTGGACAGCTTGGCAAGCATTCCGTTGATCGCTTCCAAAGAACCATGCACATCGGCTTTCAACACGATCGCAAGTTCTTTCACGTCACCGGCTTTAACTTTCGCAAACACTTCATCCAGAGACAATTTAGTCGCTGGAGTCGCTGCTGCTTTTTCAGCCTGTTCTTTTCTCAATTCAGAAACCTTGGTGGCCGTGACTTCGTCTTTCACGATATCGAACTTGTCACCGGCAGCAGGAACCGCCTCAAGACCCAGCACCTCAACAGGGATACCAGGACCCGCAGACTGAACACGCTCACCACGGTCGTTGGTCAAAGAACGAACGCGGCCTTTCATGGTACCAGCAACGATGTACTGACCCACTTCAACCGTACCGTCTTTAACCAGCAAAGTCGCCACAGGGCCTTTGCCTTTTTCCATTTTTGCTTCGATCACAAGACCGGTACCAGAACGTTTAGGATTGGCTTTCAATTCCGCAACTTCGGCAACCAGCTTAACCTGCTCAAGCAATTCTTTAACACCTGTTCTCTTCAACGCAGAAACTTCGCAGAAGATCGTGGAACCACCCCACTCCTCAGGAACGATTTCAAGCTCAGTCAACTGTTGCTTGATTCGCTCCGGATTCGCAGCTGGTTTATCAATCTTATTCACAGCCACGATGATAGGTACACCCGCTGCTTTAGCGTGGTTAATCGCCTCTTGAGTTTGAGGCATCATACCATCATCCGCCGCCACCACGATGATCGCGATATCAGTCGCATTGGCACCACGAGCACGCATCGCCGTAAAGGCTTCGTGGCCCGGAGTATCCAGGAAGGTGATCAAGCTGCCATCGTCGATTTTCACGCTATAGGCACCAATGTGCTGCGTGATACCGCCGGCCTCGCCTTTAGCTACGTCCGCATTGCGAATCGCATCCAAAAGGGATGTTTTACCGTGGTCGACGTGACCCATGACTGTCACTACTGGTGGACGAGTCACTGGAGCCGCATCCAGATCACCGAATGCCGTTTGTTCAGCAACTTCGTCCGCCGTTTTAAATACGTTTTGTGCTTCCCAACCGAACTCCGGAACGATCAAGGCGATCGTCTCAAAGTCCAGATCCATGTTCATGTTGGCCATCACACCTTGCTTCATCAGCTCACGAACCAATTGAGGCGCCTTCAGACCCATTTCCATGGCAAGGTCGCTCAACTTCATCGTGTTATTCACCTTCACCACGCGTTTGTGCGCGGAAGGTGTCGTGATCTGAGTCTTCATAGAGTCGCGATCCAACATGCCTTTTTTCTTTTTAGGCTGGAAGACCATTTCACGCTTACGGAATTCCACCGCGTTGAATGATACGACTACTTCCTCTTTTTCGCCTCCACGGCCACCCGCTGCGCCCGGACCTGCGCCCGTCGCTGGTGCGGCCGGAGCACCGAATCTCTTACGTTTATCGAAATCACGGCCACGATCACCACCCTGATCCACGATCGGTTCAGGAGGCTGATTCTGCGCTACAAATCCTGTACGGATATTGCGAGTCGGAGCACCGCCTGCTGGACGGTTGAAACCGCCAGGACGCTGACCTGTGAAGGATGCGCTGGCTCCACGCTGTTCGCCACCCGGCCCGCGAGGCTGGAATCCACCTGTGCGCTCCCCTTGAGGGCGCTGAGGGGCTTGTGACTGAACGCGGGACAGATCCATGCGTCCGATAATATTTCTTTTTGGTGCCGATGCCGGCGTGGCAGAACTGGAAACACCGCTGGTGCCCACAACAACCTCTTTCTTACGAGCTTGTGGGGCTGCCGCAGGCTCCGCTGCTACAGGGGCCACAGGAGCCGGTGCCGGCGTTTCTTTCGCCACCACTGGTTCCACTTTTTCAACCGGAGTTGGAGCCGCCTCTTTGACAGGGGCTTTCTCAACAACGGGTTCTGCAGCCACTTCCGGTGCTGCCTCAACTTCTTCAGCTTCCACTTTCGCAGCAGGCTTCTTCACCACGACACGTGTGGTTTTGGAAGCCGCATCTTCTGTTTCCGCTTCAGGCTTCGCGACGATCTTAGCCTTTGGAGCCTCAACCGGAGCTTCATCTTTCTTTCTGCGAATCACAGGGGCTTTTGCGGCCGCAGAGGCCTCTGCTTCTGCAGGTGGCGCTACTGCTTTTTTCGGAGCCGCTTTACGAGCAGCTGTCTTTTTGGGTTTCGGCTCATCGGAGGATTTTTCACCACCGCTGAGTTTAATTTTAATTTGCTCAAGAACTTCTGGTTCTAGCTCCGCCATGTGACTTTTCACAGGCAAATGCCACTCGCGGATTTTATCCATGAGGGCCAGCGGGGTCATCCCGATCTCTTTTGCAAATTCAAAAACCTTTGGATTACTCACTCAGTCTCCCTGTAGTTGTTCTCTATCCAAAAAAATTATTCTTCTTCCGCTTCTTGTTGATCGAGTTTTTTCAACTCTTGTTTCAACAGAAGGTCTGCCTGCTCTTTTGCAGACACATTGGATTGCTTATCCTTAGAAACAGAAGGCGCTGTCGGAACAGGGATACCTTCGGATTCATATTTAGCAACCAGGCCCTTGGCTTCGTTGGAAAGCTTTTCAGCCTTGTCTGGATCGTCATAGCCAGGAATTGTCATCAACTCGTCAACAGCCGCCGTCGCCACAGCCTGGAATGAACCGAAGCCAGACTGGAAGATGTTCTGAGCCATGGTTTCGCTCATGCCCGGGATCAACATCAAATTGAAGATGGATTCCGCAGTACGGGAAGCCGCTGAAGATTCAGAAATGATATCCAGTTTCCAAGTCGTCAGTTTCGCTGCCAGACGCACGTTTTGACCACGTTTACCGATCGCCAAAGACAATTGAGAGTCTGGAACAACGATTTCCATTTCGCGGTTGGCATCATCCAGGAACACGCGAGAGATTTCCGCAGGAGCCAAAGCGTTGCACGCAAAACGAGTGATATCTTCGTCCCAAGGAACGATATCGATTTTCTCGCCACGAAGTTCCTGAACGATATTCTGAACTCGGGAGCCCTTCATACCCACGCAAGCGCCGACTGGATCAACGGAGTTGTCTTTAGAACGAACCGCGATTTTCGCGCGTTGGCCTGGCTCACGAGCCGCTGCCATGATCTCAACAACACCGTCGTAGATTTCTGGAACTTCCATTTCGAAAAGTTTCATCAAATAACGTTCATCAGCGCGAGACATGATGATTTGCGGTCCACGTGTCGTCTGACGAACTTCAGAAAGGTAACCTTGAATACGATCGCCTGGCTTGTATTGTTCGCCTGGGATTTGTTCACGAGGTGGGATGTACGCTTCAGTACGGCCCAAATCGACAACGATCGCGCCTTTTTCTACGCGACGAGCGATACCGGAAGCGATCTCGCCTTTTCGCTCTTCAAATTCGTTGAAGATGATATTGCGTTCAGCATCACGCACTTTCTGCATGATGATTTGTTTTGCTGTTTGAGCTGCAATACGACCCAAATCAGAAGCTTCCAACTTGATACCAACGGAGTCATCAATCTGAACATTTGGATCCAGCTTTTGAGCTTCGTCCAAAGGAATCTCTACTTCTTCATCAATGTATTTTTCACGAGGAACAACCTCTTTGAACTCAAACAGTTCAACTTCGCCGGTGTCTTCGTTGTAGGCAGCTTCGATCTCGCGATAAGTGCCGTATTTTTTACGGGCAGCTACCAACATACCCTGAGTGATTGCGTCGATAACAACTTGCTTATCGATACCTTTGTCTTTTCCGACTTGATCAATCACTTTGGAAAGATCTGAAAACACATTTTCAGCCATGATTTTCCTCTCTCGTTACTTTTTCTGACCTTTAGTAAATTCAAAAACCAATTTTGCTCTGTCGATCATTGTGTACGGGATCTTGATTTCAACATCCTTCACAACGAAACGAACGCCCTGATCGTCTGCGGATTCCAAAACTTCTTCAACAGTCTTGGCATTCTTCCACTTCTTATCCTCCACACCCACGGATTCCAGAGCTTTCAAGGTTTTGATGTAAACCTTTTTGCCGACTGCTTTCTGGAAATGCCAAGGTTGTTTCAAGTGACGGTCCAGACCTGGAGTCGAAACTTCCAGACTGTACTCCCCACCGGGAATCAACTCTTCATCTGCATCCAGAATTTCGCTCAAACCTCTGGAAACATTGGTGCAATCATCAATGCTGATGGCACCCTCTTCATTCTTATCAATAAACAAACGCAGAGTCCTGCCCTTGCCCAAGCCAACGAATTCGATATCATAAAGCAAACAACCTTGCGCGGTTGCCACGTCGCTGGCGATCTTTTCTATCTTTGCCATCCAAGCAGGAGACTGTGACATTTCTCTCAATCCTAAATATTACCCACGAGGGCAATACAAAAAGCCTTCACAAGCCCCTAAGAACCTGCTTCAGCTACCTCGTCGTACGTGTTGGGTTCGACTTTGTGGGAACTGCCCGGGCGGGGCCGGTACAAAAAAAAATGGGCCTGCGGGGCCCATTGAACGGATTTAAATTAACAATAAAATCGAGAGAGTGCAAGGGTTTATCTCGACCTCGGCCTTGCGGGTCGCCCGACCTCAAGAAGCCGAGTACAAAATAGCAGTTGCCCCGTCCTTATAATACCGAGGCCGCCTCCGAACCTCTCTAAATCCGAGCTTTTCATAAAGTTTTTGCGCTGAGACGTTCTCTTCATGCACTTCCAGCCAAATCGCCCGCCCCTGACCCTTTGCAGCAATCATATGGGCAAGCAGCGCTCCCATATAACCCAGTCGCCGAAACTGAGGGTGCGTTGCCACCAAGGAGATCTCCCACACATCCGGAACTTCGCGATAAAGCACGAACCCTGCCAGAGCCTCGCCCTCAAAAATCCCCAAGGCCTCGGCCGTCGCCATTTCAGCCCCCAAAAGATCATTGGGCCAGTAAAACTGCGGCAACATCCCCTGCTCCTGGTGAATAGCCTCCACCAAGGCCCTCATGGCTGGTTTATGGGGTCCTTTAAGGACTTCAATATGCATAGTTATTCCGCCACGAAGTTGCGCACTTTGTATTTGCGCTTGATAACTTCAAACCATGAACGGATGCGCTCTTCCAACTGCTGCTGAGCCAGAAAAGTTTTGATGTTTTCCTTGAATCCCTCAAAAGGAGAACTGCCGAACTTCGCACGATTGTTTTCGTAATAAACCTGAGCTTCCTGATCGGTGATAATCCCCGCCATGGAGTTGGTTTTAAACTTCAAAAAACTTTTGGCAGCCAACTTGCGAGTCGTAAACTTCTTCACTTCGGCAGCCGTGGGTTCGATCTGGGCCCAATAAGCCTTCCCCGCCACCGCACGGTCGATTTTTACCAGCGCATCCTGCACCTCATTGTCAGGCACCGCAGCCACATTGAAGTTCTCTGCCTCCAACGCCACCACCAGCTCCAAAAGCACCTGAGTCACCGCCGAAGTGAACTCGGCCTGACCCGGGCGCAGTTCCGACAAAGCCGTCTTGCCTTTTTCGCCAGACAGGATATGCCCGATGGCCATAGAAATCTGAACCTCACGGCTGGTCACCACATAGTCCGACACCTGCCCAACCGTCTCTGTCACCAGAGTCGCCGCCGAAGCCGAAGTTGCCATAAATATAAGCAGTGAAAACACGAAGCGCATAGAAAGACTATGCCGAAGGAAGCGGACGAAGTCCAGCTTGCGGTGCTGCCGCACCTCCAGCCTCCTCGGCGTAGCCGACGAAGTCCAGTCTCCGCGTCTGCCGACGCTGCGACATCCTGCGCGGGGCGCACAAAAAAACAACCCCCACCTTTTTCGAGGCAGGGGTTGAAACCACTGAGGAATTAATAATTAACTTAGATCTATTAGATTAGAAGTTTACGCGTCCGACAATAGACATTACGTAATACTGCAGTTTTTCGATTGGATTACTGTACTGAGGTCCAGACATAAACGTGTTTTTAGCGTTCACACGGCTGGAAAGATTCCACATGTAACGGAAATCCAAGCCCAAAGAGTACTTCGGACTGAACTCAAGATCCGCACCGACAACAGTACCCACGTCAATGGCGTGAGAGTTTGCAGTTGTGTCGTTCTTATATCCATAAACGTTGTCGTTGGACCAAGAGAAAGATCTATAAGAGTAAGACACCAAACCACCGATAACTGGTCTGATGATACCGTTAAAGAGCTGAACCTTAGCTGCCAACTGACCGGAATACTGATTCACGTCGATATTGTCTGGAATCCAGTAACCACCTGTATTGTTGTACGGATAGTTGTAACCGTAACCACCACCAGTGTAGTAGCCCTGACCCTCAACAGAATAGTTGGAGTACAAGAACGTACCTTCGATCACGAAGTTGTCGTATTTGTTACCGAAAGCCACACCCAAAGCGTAGTTCCCTTTCACATTGCTAACATCTGGATAGTCACCCACACCCAGAACACCGGCAACATACTTGGTTTCGATTGGAGCAATCGCCGCTTCTTCTTCCACCTTCATGGCAGCAGCCAGCTCTTCGCGGATGATGTCGCGTGTGTTTTCTTTAGGCTCTTCAACCTGCTGAACCTGAACAGGCTGTGCATACACAGGCTGAACCACCTGCTGCTGTTGCACTTGCGGAACCTGTTGTTGTTCGTTCATCTGATTGAACTTATCACCGAACAATACAGAAGCTCTTTTCTTTTCATCTTCCATACGGGAAGTTTCAAGCTTCTCTACGATTTTTTGTTCAGTTTGCATTTCTGCATCCTGACGAGCACGACGGATTTGTTCCGCGCGGGACTCCGTCAGCGGAGACGCCTCAATAATAGTAGTCGGCTGTTTTTGAATTTGCTGTTGCTGCAACTGCGCATTCGAAGTCGGTGTTGCCTGATTCAAAATATAAATCGGCTGGCCACTGACCGGCGCTGTGTTGGCAATACCTGCCTGAGCTGCAGGGGCTTGTTGGCTTGAATACATTTGATCAAGCTCAGCATCGACATCGCTTTCAATACTCTGAGCCAGAGCAAATGTCGGCGCGATGCTCAAGGCCGCAAGTATATAGAAATACTTCTTCATAGGGTCTCCTCGTAGTTCTGGTTATATAAAAACCTTTTAGTCACTGGTCGCATAGAGCAAGCCTGATGCCAACCCGGCCAAAAATCGGCCCTCCCGCCTAAGTCCTTGATATCCCGGCGCTCTTCGTCACCCCCCTGAAAAGCCTGCATTCAGCCTGTGACGGGATTTGTGACAACTTCCAGTACGCTTTCTGAAATTCTTGCAAACCGGGATCATAATGCCCCCGACTGTGGATGAATTTGGTAAAACTTCACCTTATATATAAGGAGATCTCTCTGATGCGCCCGTTGTTACGCTCTTCTGTTGCTGTTATTTCTCTTTGTGTTCTGGCTGCGTGCAGCTCTTCTGATTCCGGTGAAAATCTGACTGCGAACGTGGAACCTTCCAACTGTGAAATCACGGGAAATTCCTATGGTATTGTCGGGGGCCAGGTTCTGGGTTCCGGAAACGAACTTAGTTCTTCCACGGTTTTGATTCTTAATATCGACAATAATAAAGATGTCAGCATTTGCACCGGCACATTGATAGACACAGATAAAGTCCTGACGGCCGCCCACTGCGCGCCCCCTTCCGCCCGAGTCACTGCGATCGCCTTCACAAACAATGTGGGATGCGTGGGCTCTGCGCCGAAAAGAACACTTCGTGCCGTGATTGATAAGGCCGTAAACAAGGACTACAGTCATTCCAACTCCATCTACGACGCCACTAATGATATCGCAATTCTGAAATTCAAAGGCAGTATCCCCGAAGGCTATAAAATCCGCAGCCTGCCTTCTGCAGGATTCAGCACCGCCCCTTCCGACACGCTGGTTATGAGCGGCTACGGAACCACCGCAGAAAAAGCAGGCGACTCTGGAACTTTGCGTTTCACGAAATCCTCGGCCTCTAACATTCTCGGCAAAAGTTTCTTCCTGGCCCGCGCCAACCGTACCGTAAGTGTGGATAAAACCATCATTGTTGAACAGCCTCGCACCGGGGTTTGCAGTGGGGACTCCGGAGGAGCCCTTTATGCAAAAACAAAAGACGGCCTGACTTTACTTGGCATCACCTCCATGGGCGTGGACCACAAGGCGATGAAAGACAGCGACGCCCGGGTTTGCCACGGGGTCGCGATCTATGTCGATGTTCGCGAAAATTTAGATTGGATTCGTGAGCAGTCCGCCAAATTGGACCGCGGCTACTAGTGCAAAGACCCTTTCATTGGGTCTATTAGCTGAAAAATTAAGCAAATATCCATAAAGAGGGGCCTTTTTAGGCCTTTCTTTATTTTTTTAAAAGAAATCTCTTGAGTCTTGGCAGCAAACTTATTACAAAAGACTCCTCCTGCGGGTGTGGTGAAATGGTAGACACAGAAGATTCAAAATCTTCCGCGAAAGCATGGGGGTTCAAGTCCCTCCACCCGCACCAACTCTTCTCTTTCTTCAGAAGGTTGGAACAGGCAAAGGTCATCTTCGGATGGCCTTTTTTCGTTTCTGGGGTTCACCCCACTCTCCATCACAGATTGGTCACTTCCGAGAAGCTTTTACTCAGAAGCTCCAAGTTCTTGTTGTCATTTTCAACCAAAGTCCAGGCTTCGATAAAGACTGCTGTCATCAGTTTTCCGGGCGGCTGGGATTTCTCTTCATAGCCTGCCAGCCTCAGGAAGGCAGCCTGGGCTTTCAGATTTTCTTCGACGTAGGCTTTATAGGATTCTGGCGTCACCTTAAAAGAGTTTAAAGCAAAGCCTCTTTTGGTTGTGTCCTGAGACTGTGACTGGGCATACAAAGAATCACCAATATTCTGAATAAAGAACTGCGTCCCGCACTTCATGAAGTTCTCATAATAGGCCTTTGCCAACACGCCATGCCCCAAGGATGGCAACTGCTTATAGCGAGGCTTCACCCGTTGTTTGCCCGTGACACGAATCAGCTCCAGCTTTTCCAGGCCGATCAAATATTTGTCCGTGCTTCTTTGTGTCAGTTTGTGTTTTGCCGCTATTTCTGACGGACTCATATTGTAGAGCGAGATCAGGTACGACAGGAAGCTTCGGTTCTTAGCCAGAAACAACTGCTGCGCCTCGGTGAATTCCTCGCGTTCTTTGGCTTCCGAGTTTATAAGCACCTCGACCTCACTTAACGTCACATCCAGCAGCTCACAAAACTGCAACAAGCGACTGAGACTGAGTTCTTCCGGCCCCAGAATTCTTTTAACTGTGGGCACCGAACACTGAAACTCTTCGGCCACATCCTCGTAGGTCATCTTCTTTTTCTTCAAAAGATCCTTCAGGACATTTTTAATCTGTTGAGACTTAAAATCCGACATCGGCTCTCCTATTTCATTGAATCGTTGTACTCTGTCACAATCAGCAAGCCCGCACCAAAAACATGCAGTCGATGGGAGGTTTGTTGGCAAGACACGGAACCATTGAAAATTTGATGAATCATCAGGCTGGCGGCTTTCAGCAAAGATTTCATTTTTTGCTCCCTTATAAGAAGATCACGGAATTGTGTTCTGCTTGTTTTTTGAAGATGCCCTGCTCCGCCCTCCTGCTCAATTGCCAAAATAAAGGTATCATATTTTGATCCTATTATCTAATTTAGGTGTAGTTTATTGAATAAAGTATCAAATAATTCAAAGCCCCTCTAAGCCTTCAGGACTTCACCGCATCTATCAAAAGAGCCAACTGCAATGCCCTTTCATTTGGGATTGGATCCCGACATATCTATGGACGCCCGCTAGGCAACGGTGTAAACCAGTGCCTTATGGCGCATTCTAAAAGTTCATTTCAGTCATTTTCTCGTCTTTTCGCTTATACAAAAAAACACCGTCGGGACTTCTATCTTGGCAGCTTGTTTTCGTTCCTGAATAAAGCCTTTGATATTGCCCCGGAAATTCTGATCGGTATCGCCATCGACGTGGTCGCCAATCAGGAAAAATCCTTCTTGGCGCGCTTTGGCTTTGAATCCCCGTGGCATCAACTGCTGCTGTTATCCGTGCTGACTTTGCTGATCTGGATGTTTGAGTCTTTGTTTGAATATCTGCTGCTTTTAAAATGGCGCGGCCTTGCTCAGTCCTTACAGCACGAGTTCCGCACCGAGGCCTATGAGCATCTGCAAAAGCTGGACATGTCCTTCTTTGAAGATCGCAGCACTGGGGGCTTGGTTTCCATTTTGAATGACGACATCAACCAGCTGGAACGCTTCCTGAATGTGGGAATGAACAGTTTGATTCAGGTCTTTACCGCCGTTCTTCTCATCGGGGCAGTTTTCTTTGCCATGGCTCCGAATATCGCGGTGTTTGCGATTCTGCCTATTCCCATTATTTTGTGGGGAGCTTTCTACTTCCAAAAACGAGCAGCGCCGTTGTATCTGGATGTGCGCGAAAAGGCCGGGAACATCGGCTCCCGCCTGGCGAACAATATCGCGGGTATGGCCACCATCCGCAGCTTCACTTCGGAGCTGATTGAAGCTCGCAAAGTGGCGCGCGACAGCTCCAGCTATCTGGAGGCCAATAAAGAGGCTATCAAAGTGTCTTCCGCTTTCAATCCGTTGATTCGTATGGCGGTTTTGATGGGCTTTATTGCAACCTTCATTATGGGTGGACAGATGGCTCTCAATGGCGAACTGAACGTCGGATTTTATGGCGTTCTGGTCTTCCTGACCCAGCGTCTGCTGTGGCCCCTGACGGGGTTGGCTGACACCGTGGATCTGTTCGAGCGCGCGATGGCTTCTGCCGACCGTGTTCTGGATTTGATCAAAACCCCGATCCACCTAGAACTTCCTAAAGAGAAAAAGCAATTTGATCACTCTCACGGAATTGAATTTAAGGATCTGTCGTTTGCCTATAGCAACGGTCTCCCGATTCTGAAGAACGTCAACATCACCGTGCCTGCCGGTAAGACGGTGGCTATTGTGGGACCGACTGGTTCTGGAAAAAGCACGATCACCAAATTACTTCTGGGCTTCTATAAAGCCTCCGGAGGAAGCATTCTTTGCGGAGGACAGTCCATACAGGATTGCGATCCTCAAGATCTGCGCAGTCATATCGGCTTGGTCAGCCAGGACGTCTTCCTGTTCCAAGGAACTATTTTTGAGAATATCGCCTATGGAAATCCTGTGGCCACACGTGATCAGGTTATTGAAGCCGCCCGCAAAGCCCATGCGATGGAGTTTATTGAAAAACTTCCGCAAGGACTGGACACCCTGATCGGCGAACGCGGCCAAAAACTGTCCGGCGGTCAACGCCAACGCCTTTCCATTGCACGAGTGATCCTGAAGAATCCACCGATACTGATTTTGGATGAAGCCACTTCAGCGGTGGACAACGAAACCGAGGCGGTGATTCAGGCCTCTTTGGCTGAAGCCACCAAAGGGCGCACGACGATTGTGATCGCTCACCGTCTGTCAACAGTGACTCAAGCTGACAACATCTATGTTGTCGCCCAAGGGCAAGTGGTCGAAAACGGCACCCATCAGCAGCTTTTGCAGGAACGAAAACTTTACTTCCAATTGTGGAATGCACCTCTTTAGGTGCATCCACGAATCAGACTCAGAGTTCGATGCGGACCTCCCTTTCCGGCCAGATTCTTTCTTTCAATTCAAAACTCGTTGCCGTCTGAGCAAGATCTTTGGGGATTTCTTTCACGATGCACTCGCGCAACTCCCGAGAGAAATTCTGACGAACTTTCCCCAAAAACTGCGGCGGAGCAATCAGAACCAGCTCTTCAAAGACATTCTGTTGCCGTTTTTCTTCCAGATGGGCCGCCACCTTTTTGGCAAACATTTCTGACACCCGATCCGTTGGGGACTGTTTTTTTACAAGTTGTCCGCCATGAATGCTGGAGCTGTTAACAAAGCCAGGTCGGTCCGCATTAATATCGATAGACTTCAGGCGCCCCCGGGGATTTTCCAACTTTTCAACGAATTGCACCTCACCGTTGTTGCCGCGGCGATCACTGATAAAAATCTTCGCCTCACATCGGTTGACCACAACAATCCAAGTTTTCATGATATTCCTCTCTCTGCGAAGGGTTCTCCTTCTACTATAGCGACATAGTGACATTCCCAACAACATGACCCCTTACACTGGACTGCCACAAGACACTTTGAACTGCCTTCAAAAAGGACCGAAGATAAAAACTGACTTCATCTATCCTATCCCGGAGATCCTCATGCTCGAAAAACTCACTCACAATGATTTGCTCAAGCTCACCTCCGTCACCGAGGGACCTTGTATTTCCATCTATATCCCAGGTATGCCCGACAAGACTTTGCAGCTGGAGTATGAAACTCTGGTTCGCAGGGCCGCTCATCTATTGTCACTGGATCGTCGCAACGGAGAAAAGGAGCGCGTTTTAGCTCCGCTTTATAACTTTAATCCCGCCGAACATTTGCAGCGCTCTGATTTTGGGATGGCCATCTTTGTGAACAGACACTGGGCAGGCTTCTATCTGGCCGGACACCTCCTGCCCTCTAAAGTCGTGGTGGCGGAAACCTTCCACTTGCGTCCTTTACTGCAGGATCTGCAGGGGGAAAGCAGTTGTCACATCCTGACCTTGTCGCCAGCCGAAGCAATTCTACTTCATTGCAATGGTGGAACCGGAACGGAAATTCATACTTTCTTGTTCCATCAAGGCCAACATAGCAACAGCATCCATTGGAAACATCTGGATGAAAGCGAGACTTCGCAAATTCCCCATTTAAAAAGCCACCTGCGAGGCCGGGGGACAGAGGACACCCAGTGTAAGAAGAAAGGTTTAAAGTTATTCCTGCGCTGGATTGAAGCCAAGATCGGCAAAGAGCACGGATACAAAGAGATCCCTTTGTTAGTATTTACCAGTGAAAATATGTTTCACGCCTACAAAGAGATCACCAACCATCCCAACCCTGTTTTGTTCAAAAGGGAGCCTTCACGCAACAGCTATCGCACCGAGGGACTGATCCATCAGGCCCAGCTCTATCTGCAAAAGGAAAACTCTCAGCAAAAAAATGTGTCGGCTCATGAGCTTGAAGACATGAGTCGCCAAAAGAAAGTCATCGACGATCTGGTGAAAATCAGCCGCGCCGCCATGATTGGCAAAGTACGAACTTTGTTTTTACAAAACAACAGTGAAGTCTGGGGAGAACTCAACAGAAGAAGCGGTCACATCACCTTTCACGAAAAGCAAACAACCGCCAAAGATGATGACGTTCTGGACGATATAGCCTGCGAAGTGATTCGCCACGGTGGCGAAGTGGTCGTTTTGGGACGCGCCGACATGCCCAGCTCATCCCCTGCCGCAGCTATCTTAAATTCTTAAAGATCAGCCCTTGCCCCAAAGAGGCTTGGGCTGTCTCTATCTTGTCAATTTTCAATGCTTGCATATAACCCAAAACCAAAGCCATATTTGAAATATCAGAAATGCGGTAATCACTGTCGATCTCTGCGTCTTTCAACCAAACACGCTGCTTCAAGGCTTCGTTCAAATCACTTTGTGTGAACTCGGAAGCAGCTTTATTAACCTGACGCTGCACCGACATGGAAATTACCCCACCTACACCCACCCAGCGAGCACTTGGTGCCATTTTCTTAAAGTACGCAGGCACATTCAAATACGCATGATTTTTTGCCAACTGCAAAGAGGCTTCCCTTTGCAGACCAATCGGATTTGGCGAAGAATGATTTTTAGGATCCTTAAACTGCAACACTTGTAAAATTCTGTTTTTGAAAGTCACAGATGCCAGGTCACCTTCATAGATATGCACTTTTCCCTTTTCGCGGGAATACATCTGCATCGAACCTCCGCCAATATCCCAGACAATCAGATTTCGGGTGTCAGAAATATTCTTCTGAGCCAGGGCCGACCAATAGCCCAGCTCAGCTTCCTGCTCTTGAGAAATCACCTCCACCGGGATCTGCAAATCCTTGGCAAGGCCCTGCGCCACAGCCCTTCCGTTCTTAGCAACACGGAAGACGGATGTTGCCACAGCCGTTATGCGCTTCACCTCATAGGTCTTTACTTTTCCGAGCAGCGCCTGAATCTGCGGCGTGGCTTCCTGAATCACCTTTTCTGACAAAGTTCCATCGGCTGACTTTTCCAACGCTTCGTTAAATGCCAAAGGCAGACGGTCTTCAAAAATAACCTTCACAATTTTCTTTTCACAAGTATCCACCGTCGCCACATAGGCCTTGGTCGTTCCTGAGCCAAGGTCCAAGGCCGCGCGATTTTCCAAGCAAGGCTGAGCCCAAACAGTTGCAGATGAGAGTGAAATCAGGACAAAGATCTTTTTCATGCCGTCATGCTAACGGAAGACCTGTTTTGGGGCAAGTTTCCTGTCACCTGGGGGCCAATTGCCTCTGAAAGTCTGTGTACAGGCTTCTGTTTTCAGCCGAGCCTGGCACCAATGATGCTTCTGAAGATGCTATGGGTACGAAACCGATCCATCCATGACAAAGGAGAAGACACATGGAAACCACAACCGGTGAAATCAGAAAGAAAATGGGCGATATCAAGGAAAATGTAGCGCACAGTCTGGAAAGAAGCGCCTGGAGCGACCGCTATCACGCCGTCGAATCCAAAGTGAGAGAGGGCGTGGATGCCTCTGAAGAGTTTGTAAAGGCCCATCCGTTCTACACGATTTTGGGCGCGGCCGCCATTGGCTTCGTGGCCGGGGCTCTGATCAATCGCAAACACTAAAGTCATTTAACAACAATAACAGACCGGTTGCAAAGACAGTGCATCCAATCCCTGAGCACCGCCTTTGCAACCGCACTAGGAAATGCACACCAGGAGAATGCTATGAAATGGCTCAGCTTTATCCTTCCTTTTGTCCTTGGCTTTGGACAAAAGCCCGACAAACCACGAAGAAGCCTCAAGGAAACTGCACTGGAAATTTATGATGTAATCACCATCCGCAGCCGAACAGCGGTTTTTTTGAGCATGGCCGGTCTTGGCGCCATTGCCTTTATCTGTGGTGGCTTCTTTATGTTTTTGTTGGAATCCACAAGACAATATGATCGCGCTGGCATCATCGTTTGGAATTCCACACTGATCACCAGTGGTGTTCTGGTTCTGCTGGCACTGGGGGGATTGGGGTATGTATATTTTATGGCTTGGCCAGGAGTACGGGCTGCCCGCAACCGCCAGGAGATTCGCGCCGAAGAACATCGCCGCCAACAGGAACACCCCGTGGGCTCTTTAGAACAAGCTCTGGCCGCCTTGGTAATGGACTTCGTCAAAGAACGCGAGTTCAAACGCGAACATCGCACCAGCTCCCCGCCACCGCCGACGGATTCATCACGCTCACAACAAAGCTCATGGCCCGATCCTGAAACGGCCAGTGAAAGCCCCACAAGCTATCATTGAAGTGAGCTGTGCAGTTTGCGATACAAGGTCTTGCGATCAATCCCCAAATCACGGGAGCTCTTTTCACGGGCTCCCCGATTGGTTTTTAGTACGAAAGAAATATAAGCCTGATTCAATTCCTCTAAAGACAAGAATCTTCCTTGAGCCTGAAAAAGTCTTTCAAAGATGGGCTCCAGACTTTCATCTTTATCGTGGATATCTTCCAAAAATATTTTAAGGGATATCTCGGGTCCGGGGCTCAAAACAACGGCGCGTTCGATACTGTTTTCCAACTCGCGCACATTACCGCTCCAGGGACGTGAGACCAAAAACTCATCCACTTCCCGACCCCAATGCTTTGCGGGCATCTGATAACGCTGTAAAAACTTATCCAAAAAATGGTGCGCCAACGGCAGAATATCCTCAGCCCGTTCCCGCAGTGGCGGCATCCTGATGGACACCACCTTCAAGCGAAAATAGAGATCCTCACGGAATCGCCGTTCCACCACATTTTCTTCCAGATCACTGTGCGTTGCCGAGACAATACGCAAGTTCAAAGGACGGTAATGATTTTCACCAACCCTTTTGACTTTCTTTTCCTGCAACACCCGTAGAAGCTTCGCCTGCAGATGCAAAGCCAGGTCTCCGATTTCATCCAGGAACAAAGTTCCGCCGTCCGCCTCTTCAAAAAGTCCCTGACGGGAACTGTGCGCACCGGTGAATGCACCACGGGCATATCCGAACAGCTCGGATTCCAAAAGAGGTTCCGGAATGGCCGAACAGTTTATCGGCACAAAAGTTTTCTTCTGACGGGCGCTGAGATCATGAATCAAGCGCGCAATAACTTCCTTCCCCGTACCACTTTCACCTGTAATCAGAACATTGGCTGAACTTGCCGCCACACGACGAGCCATCTCCAGCACGTCCATGAAGCGTGGACTTTTTCCAATAATATGACCGGCTATATTCACAACGAACCTCGCACTTCCCCATGCGGTTCATGCCACTCGCACCAGTTCTGCTCCGGCACGATGCGACCTTCTTCGATAAACTCCAGAACTTCCACCATGGCCTTGCCCACTCCTGCGGCGGATGCGGGATTCTGCCCCGTCACCAGACGTCCGCTTTTAACCACGTGGCCTGCAAATTTCGGCGATGAGGTGTGGTGGGCTCCTCTTTCCTGCAATCGGGTTTGCAATAAAAACGGTACGGCTTTTTCCATGCCCACGGTTTCTTCCTCGTCGTTGGTAAAACAAGACACCTCATGGCCTTTCACCAGATAGCTTCCGTCAGAAAGGCGCACATTCACCAACGCCGCCGATCCGTGACAGACAGCCCCGACCACTCCATTATTTTCAAAGATCTCCTGTGTGAGCTTTTGCAGTTGCAGGTTCTCGGGGAAATCAAACATAGTTCCGTGCCCACCGGCGAAATAGATGGCACAATAATCTTTGGCATTCACCTGCCAGGGCAACAGAGTACTTTCAATTTTGCTTAAGAACTCTTCGTCATTCATCCACGTGGCATTCAAAGGATCATCCATCTTCACGCCATCCAAAGGCACTTTGCCGCCACGAGGACTGATGGAATCCACTTCATAGCCTGCCCGGATAAACTCGTCATAGGGATGTGTGATCTCAGCAAGATAAGCGCCGGTACGATGACCGGTGTCTCCAAGTTGTTCTGTACTGGTCAGAACAAAAAGAACTTTATGGCTCTTCATGGCGGCTCTCCTTCACTGGCTTTATCCTCTCTGAGAGCAGAGAGGAACTCCAGAATCCCCCGCACCGACTGCAAATCAACAGCAGATCGAGCTGGACGAAAAACCCTATTTCTTACTCAGTAAAAAACTTCTGTAAATCCGCAGTGCTGGCAAGGCCCGCCAGAACTCTTCCATCATCACGCGCCAATGTTGGGACAGCTCCCGTGCCAACCTGCTCCCATTCGCTCTGCCATTGCTGAGCTTTGGCTCGGTCAGCCTCGCTGACGTTCAAATCGGTCAACCCCAGTTGATGTGCTATCTTCGACAGCAGCACTTCATCAGAAATATCTTCACCATTCACCCACATCTCGCGTGCGACAGTGTGGCGATAGACGAGCCCCAGCATCGCATCTTTTCTTGCTGCTGCGATTGAATACTCCAAAGCTCTTCGGGTGTTGGGTTTACCGACGGGGAACGCGATATCAACCTCGGGCGCCAGCTCTTTGACGTGTACCACTTCGCGCTCCAAGGCCCGGCTCACAGCAAAGTTTGCGATCTGGCGAGGCTCCGGCAGTCCCGGGTCATGCTGCACCCCTTTCCAATCTACAGAAGCAGACAAATGCAGGGCCACCAGCCTTTCTTCCAGGGCGTAACAGAAGGGGCAGTTGAAATCACTGAATAGAACAGCCCGATGTTTCATGCAAAACCTCCTGCTTAAGTCTAGATGACTCCCTCAACAGGTCAAGTCTGCAAGTCGAAACTCCGATGGAGAAGAACGAACTTCCATGGAGAAAACTTATGCGCAATTGCATCCTTGCTTTGTTAGCCAGCTTGTTCTTTATTGCCCCGGCGTTTGCAGATCTTCGCCCTGCAGATGTGGATTTGAGCAAATACGACTATGTTGACCCGAAAAAAGAAATCCCCAC
Organism: Bdellovibrio bacteriovorus; assembly: GCF_041888015.1. GTDB lineage: Bacteria > Bdellovibrionota > Bdellovibrionia > Bdellovibrionales > Bdellovibrionaceae > Bdellovibrio. The sequence continues at coordinate 1,373,411 of NZ_CP168968.1, read as the reverse complement.
ACCCGCTTTGGAAAAAGCCCTGCGCTACTATGACGTCTATTTGTCAAAAATCGCCAACAAAAACTATCTGACGGTGATTGACTTCACACAAAGCTCCAGCAACAAGCGCATGTATGTTGTGGATATGAAAACCGGAGTCGTCACCCGCTATCTGACAGCCCACGGCAAAGGCTCAGATCCATCTCACACAGGTTACGCGAAAAAATTTTCCAATGTCGAAGGGTCTAACATGTCTTCGATCGGGATGTACGTGACCGGTGCTGAATACAGTGGTAAGCATGGTCGCTCGATGCGTCTGATTGGTTTGGAAAAAACCAACGACCAGGCCATGAATCGCGCCATTGTGGTGCACGGCGCCTGGTACGTCGATCCTCAGTATAAACCACTGGGGCGCAGCCAAGGCTGCCCGGCTGTCGAACAAAAATATATCAATACCGTTGTCAGCCAGCTTAAGGGTGGCAGCGTTTATTACATCTGGGCGGGGCAACCCTAGGAAAGAGTTTTCGTGGAGCTATTGTACAAGGACGAATTTTTTATTGCCGTCAATAAACCCAGCGGCTTTCACGTACATCCTCACGAAAACCCAGAACATCGTGTTTCCCGGGATAAAATCTGTCTGTACCATGCTCGTCGCATGATGAAGCAGCACGTGTACCCTGTGCACCGTCTGGATGCCGGTACCAGCGGCGTGCTGCTTTTCGCCCTGTCTTCACCTGCCGCCGGAAAGCTCTGCAAACTGTTCACAGAGCGCGCCACCCATAAAACCTATCAAGCCGTGGTCCGTGGTTATGTGAAGGAAGACGGCGATATCCAGATCCCCTTGGAGCTTGATTCCACGGGGGACCTCGTGGACGCCCATTCCAGCTTTAAACGCCTGGCAACAGTCGAATTCCCGGTCGCCGTCGGTAAAAAGTTTCCCACCGCCCGTTACTCGTGGGTGGAAGTCACGCCACACACGGGACGCTATCACCAGATCCGCCGCCATTTTAACCGCATCTCTCATCCTCTTTTAGGGGATGCCGTGCATGGGGATTCACACCATAACCGCTTTTTCCGTAATGAATTGGGTGTTGAGGGGCTTTGCTTGAAAGCCCTGCGCCTGGAGTTCACCCACCCCTGGAGTGGCGAAAAAGTCTCTATCGAGGCTCCCCCTTGTGAAAAATGGAAGAAAATTCAATTTCTCTTTGATCCTGAGCAGCCCCTGACAGACAAACTGAAATCCCTTTGACCTCCTCGGTGGACGGGCGTAGAAACAGACCCCGTTTCCGAGGTAAATCATGACTCGAGCGCAGGCTCTTAACAAACTGATGATCGTCATTGGTCTTCTATTCATTCTTCTCGTCTCCATGCAATCCCATGGTCAGACTCTTCATCACAAAATGAATGTCGAACTCTCTCCGGGTTTGAAAATGATCAAAGCTCAGGATACTTTGACGTTCCCGAAGGATTCCCCACGCAAGCTGAGCTTCCTTTTGCATAAGGATCTGCAGATCACGGTCACCAGTGCGGATGATTCCATTGCACTTCTTCATCCCGCGACCCTGAAAGAACCTTATGCTGAATATGGCCTGACTCTGGGCAATAGCGACAACAAGGTTTCACTCAGCTATTTCGGTGTGATCTTTGACCCCGTGGTGAATGACAACAGTAACGGTTTGATCTCTCCGGAAGGCGCGACTCTGTTCGGAAGCACCTACTGGTATCCGTTCTTTCTAGATACACAGAAAAACTTTGATATCACAGTTCAGACACCTGCGGACTGGATGTCTTTGATTCAAGGACAGATCACCAGTACCGCGTATCAGGGCAACAACCGTATCACGCGTTTTGTCGAGATCTACCCGCAAGAGGAAATCTATCTGGTGGCCGGCCCCTTTAAGAGCTATCAACTGGATACCGCCTCTGGGAAAAAGGTTCAGGTCCTGCTGCGCAAGGATGAGCCCGCCTTGGCCCAAAGCTTCCTGGCTCTGGTTCCGGACTATATTCAGCACTACAGCCAACTGATTGGCCCTTATCCTTATTCGACTTTCACTGTAGTGGAAAATTTCTGGGAAACCGGATACGGAATGCCTGGCTTCACACTGCTGGGGCCCACCGTGCTGCGCTTGCCATTTATTCTGAACTCGTCCCTGCCGCATGAGGTTTTGCATAACTGGTGGGGCAACAGCGTTTATGTGGATTATGAAAAGGGCAACTGGTGCGAGGGCCTGACAACTTACATGTCAGACTATTGGCAGCAGGAAAAAAGTGGCAATGATCGTGGGTATCGACTGAGCTCCCTGATCAACTATGCTGACTTTGTTGCCAGCCAGCCGGAAAAAGACTTCCCGCTGCGCCAGTTCCGGGGTCGCCACAATTCCAGCTCTCAGGCTGTGGGTTACGGCAAATCGATGATGCTTTTCCATATGCTTGAGTTCCGACTGGGCAAAGAGATTTTCATCAAAGCCCTGCAGGACTTCTATGCTCAGAATCTTTTCAAAAAAGCTTCTTTCCTGGAAATTCAAAAAAGTTTCGAAAAGGTCGCCAATCAAAATCTGGAATCCTTCTTCAGTCAATGGTTGGATCGAACTGGGGCTCCCCAACTGGAGCTGAGCGATGTAAAGCTGATGAAGTGGTATGACGGTTCAACCACGGCCACTTATATGCTGAGCCAGACCCAAGAGCTTCCTTATGATTTGAATATTCCGGTGGTGTGGACGCTGGAGTCCGGAGCTGAAGTCCGTCAAATCGCACGCTTGACGGAAAAAAATCAGATCTATTCCTTCACTTCCCACTCGCGCCCGGTGAAGATTTCCATTGATCCCGATTTCAGAATCTTCCGTCATCTTTACAGCGAAGAACGCCCTGCCACCCTGTCGTCCATCTTGGGAAGCAGTGAGCTTCACTATTATTTTGATTCCACGGACGGCAATGCCCGCAAATTTGCTGACGCCTGGGCCAGCAAAACAGACGGGAAAGATATCTATCATGATTTAAATCAGGGCATTACAGTTCCCGAAAAAGGTGCTGTAGTTTTCATTGGGGATCAGGCTGGCTTTGTGAACTTCATGAAGCAGGAATTGGCAGAGCAAAAATTCGCCGTCACCGACAAAACTCTGACTGTGGACGGACAGGTTTTCAACTTGAATGAAGTCAGCTCCGTTTTTGTGGCTCGTCTTAAACAACGCCCCCAACAAACTGTGGTGTGGGTTCGCTGGAGTGCCGACAACAATCCCGCCGAATGGGCCGGACGCCTGACTCACTATGGAACTTTTGGAGTTTTGATCTTCAAAGGACGCCCGGTTGTGCTGAAAAGCACCTGGCCGGTTAAAGCGTCTCCCCTGCAGAAACCTCTTTAAGCAGATCTTCCATCGCTTTGACTTCGGCCTCCAAAGGGCCGAAGCGCTTTTTCAGCTCCCGGCTGATTCTCATCGTCAAAGCTTCGTATCCTCGGCGTGAAGAAAACCTCCATGCCGGATGCTTGCGATACGAGCGCAGGTTCTTTTTCAAAGCTTCCAGTTCTTCCGCAAATACCAGAGAGCTTTCGTAAATCTCGTCCAGTGTCAGGTCGCTAAGATTTCCCAGTTCGGCCATGCAAATAAGCTCCAGCCGCCGTATCCCTTGATGGTCCCGGGCCTTGTAGCACGTCTGCACTTTCTGCCACATTTTAAGAGACCACTCCTGAAAGATCACTGACGACTCTGCCTGCATATCCGGATGCAGCAGTCGCGCCAGTTTTCGATAGGTCGAACGCAGAATCAGGTCCTGTTCAGCAATTTCTGAGGAAGGAGTTCCTTCCTGCAGAACACTGCCGATCATCTGATGCAAAAAATCCTTCAGATGTGATGGCATGGGCTTTAACAACTTTTGCTGATAAGGCAAGCTGGTGTTTTTCCAGATACGAGCCAACAGCTTCCAGTCCCCGCACTTCATGGCGATCTGAAACACTTCTTTAAAAAGCTCATAGCCCACTGTGGGATCAGCAAAGTGCCGGTTCATGACTTCATCCCCGGCTTCACCGAAGTAGTGATATACAGAACGCGCCTGGCGATTTAACGACCCCAGTCCACCTGCCGTACTACCCGCCAACTCAGCGGAAGGAAACAGGCTTTCTGTCACAAAATGTTCTATTCGTTTCTCGCTCTCTGGAGCCGGATCTTTGGCTGCCCACTTCAAACGCTGGTGACGCAAGTTTTCTATCACGAACTTCCAGTCTTCATCCCCGGCCTGATATTGGTGTTCTTCTTCCTTGAGCAGCACATAGGCCCGCGCCAGACTGACATTGGAGGTCTCTGCGACGTGTTTGAGATGAAGATGAAAGGTGGTAAGAGTTCGATACCGTCGTTCCAGCTGCTCGCCAGCCAGACGCTCTTTGCGGAAGGTCAGATTGTACCAGTCCTCATAAAGAAGCTGATCCCAGCGTAAAAAATCAGCATGGTCTTTTTCCAACTTGCGGATTTTCTTCAACAGACTTGCCGTGGCCGAAAACATTTCCGTGCGTATTTTAAAGTCGTCGGTCACCGAAGGACAGCGCGACGCGCATGAACCCGCTGGTTCACCATCAAAGTTGAGATCATCAAGATGCATAAGGTGCAATGCCATATCATGGGTGAAATAACCCCGCCAACAAAATCACTCTTTCGCTGAATCATTCAGCAATGATGGCGAGCGCCATAGGCCGAGATAGTCATGAAGATGGCTTGTGATGATGCCGTCCATCTTCAGATCTCGCGCTAGATCAAACTCTGCTTTCTTTCCCAAAGTCCACACGGCCAGAATCTTTTCAGGGAACTGTGCCCGTAAAGCTTGGATGTCCTCGACGGATGTCGCCTTCATATTGAAGGCGATGCCGTCATTGTCCAGATACTTCGCAGGCTCTTTGAGTGCAGCGCTGCCGTTGTGGACGATCTTCAAGAACTTCATCGCACCCAGAACTTTGTAGCGAGCCTCAGCAGACTCAAGTCCTTTAGCCCAACGCCACAGCTTATCGTGAGCTGGCAGATCATTGACATAGATAATGATGTTGGAAAAGCAATTGTAAGTGCCGCCGAGATCCACCCCAAGCGCGCACTGCCCTTGTGGGTCCAAGCGCAAAAGCTCTTCAGCCAGATCCGCCATTTCGTTTTCTTTGATCACAGGCTTCACATCCAAAACAAGACCCGTCTTTGTTTTCCGCAAAAGCTCCAAGGTTTCAGCCAACGTCAGCACCTGCCCTTTTTCCGGAGGCAGGTCTTTGTAGCGACACTCAGAACGCAAATAGCTCCACGAGGCCCTGGCAATCGCCACCTCGCTTTGGGCGCAACGAACACTCCTCCCGGTAGAGTCATCATGATGAATAACGAAGACGCCGTCTTGAGTGCGGCGCACATCCATCTCGACATAATCGGCCCCCGCTCGGGCTCCACTTAAAAAGGCCTCTGCACTGTTTTCAGGAAAAAGCTGTTCATCCCCGCGATGTGCCACAACAAAGGGATTCGAGGAATCCAGAGAGCTGAGCTCTGCAATTTGAGAAACCTCCCAGGAGTGCCAGTACCCAACAGTCGCAAAAAAACAGAAAAGTCCCACAGACCAGATTCTTTTAATCATAGAGGCCTTATCGCCACAACAGGACCTGAACTAAAGGAAAAAGCCCCTCATTGCGAGGGGCTTGAAAGGATTCAACAACACTCAGGAGGGGAAACTATTTGCCAGAAGATTCAGATTTTTCTGATTTCTCTTTTTTAATGTGTTTCTTGTGAACTTTTTCTTTTTTAACCATGGCGACTTCTGTTTTTGGTGCAGAAACCTCTGTGCCCGCAGCCACAGGAGCCTCAGTATTTTCAGCGTGTGCAAATGCGCCAGCCATCATCATAGACATCATTACGAGTGCGAACTTCATAAAAACCTCCATTTTGGTTTTTGTTTGAGTTATCTCTCTGAAATCCAAGATAGCACTCGACCGTTAAACCCCGATTAAAACGGGATTAATTCTTTTTTATCGGTTTCCCAGCACCCTATTCTCATTTTGAAACAGGCCTTATGGGTCCTCCGGCCCTCTGTCTGCATTCAGGCAACCCCTTAATATTCCGATAGGTTTCAAATGAAAAAGACAACGACCAACTCCGTGCACGTAATGTTTTTGGGCCTGACTCTTTCTTTGATTTCCTGTCAGACAACACCCCACAGGCAGCCCAGTTCTGTGGATGTTCCCACAGAGCTCAAACCTATTATTGAAAATCTTTATCGCCAGAAGTTTCAATCAGAAATCACCAAAGAGCAGTTGGAAATTATCAAACGCAAACGTGGCACCGGGAATACTCCGCGCAAGAATGAACAATTCCCACCACCAACGCCACCCTATGAAAAAGAGTTCAAAGCTCTGACGGCACAGTATCAAAAAAGTCAGCAAAAGCAGGATGCCGAATTGAATCAGGCGCAGCCCTTGCTGTCCTCGGTTCGCAGCGACACTCCGGTTTCCATTCTGGTCCGGGATGCTACACCATGGCGCCAGCAGAACCAGGAAGTAGAACTTAAAAATCCGGCTGATTTCGCTCTGGCTCAAGGCCGCCCGAATCATGTCTTTAACTTTGACCGCGTTCGCAGCACGGCCTTTGAAGTGCGTATCAAAAACTATCTGCTCAGCTATGACGATCCTCACGAGGACAGAAAAAACGATTTCCTCGAAGCTTCTATCACCTGCGATGCCCCATTCAGTATTAAGCGCACGTTCTCGGACAAAAAGTACGGGGCTCGCCAGACGGCCACCTTCCGTCTGTATGACAGCAAATACAATGGCGACAACCTGCGCCTGATCCCAAGTTCCTATGTCAAGGAGTGTGAGTTTAAGGCTGGAGAAGCCGGAGCTGCCCCTCTTTACGGCGCGCGCTTTGTTGAGCCAGCCAATCCCTACCTGGAGCTGCACAGTCTGGTGGAAGGCTGTCTGATGCCTCGAACCGATAACCTTTCTGGCATTCAGAAGTTCTTCCTGACGGATAAATTTGATTCCATGACCTGCCCGGAGGCGGTCCCTGCCGTCATCAATCTGCCGGATGCTGAAGACTCACTGAAATCCAAGGCCGAAACTCTATTAGGCCAGCCTTTGCCACGCGGCTTTATGGATCTGCGTGATCCCCTGGCGCCACTGGATTTTTCAAAGGCTCCTTTCTTTGACAGTATCTATGTCTCGTATCTGGTTTTCCGCGCGGATTACTATGGCACCTTTATGAGCCGTCTGCTGGAATTCCATGCTCAGCGGGGCTCCAAAATTAAAATTATGATTGCGGGCGTGATCACACTGGATAAAGACGTCAAAATGTTACATTCTTTGGTCGCACGCAATCCCAACATACAGCTGCAAGAGCTGAAGTATCAGGTTCCCGCCGGGGGCTCTTTGGGAGATCGCTTCGATCGCCTGCACCGCTCCATGCATGTCAAACTTCTGCTGACGATGTCCAAGTCCCAGCCTCAGAACAACGTGGCCTTTATCGGAGGTCGTAATATTCACGATGGTTTTATCTTCAAAACCCCTTACGACTACTCCAATCCGGACATGGTCAACTATGTCAAAGGAGATGAAAGTTTCGTCCACTGGCGGGACTTTGAATTTAAAATTCATTCGAAGGACTTCACTGAAAAAGTGGCCGCACACTTCCTGACAATATGGGATCGTGATGCGAAGACCATGCAGTTCCGCAGCATCAACATCAATCTGCCGCTGGCGTCGCAGGCCTCTCCGGCCTATTTCAACAACCGCGAACCCCTGATTCGCCATTATGTCTCTGTGCCTTACAAAGACGAGCAGCGCCTGATCGATCTTTATGTGGAAATGCTGGACAGCGCGAAAAAGAAGATTATGATTTCCACCCCGTACTTCCGCCCGCCCAAGCCGATCTTTGAGGCCTTGGAACGTGCCGCTGCCCGTGGCGTGGATGTGGCAGTAATCACGCGCTTGGACCTTAAGGGCGATACTGTGGACTGGATCTTGAGTGAGTCCAATAAGCCCACTGTGAACAAGCTCTATCAGAAGATCGCACTTTACGAATACACAGAACCCAAGGTGATTCTGCATTCGAAAATTGTGCTGATTGACGACGTGTTCTCTTTCCTGGGGTCGGTCAACTGGAATAAACGCAGCTTCTTCCACGACATGGAAAACGGCACCATGATTTATGGCGCCGCCTACAATCGTGAGATGACCGATATCTATAATCAGTACAAACGTGACTCCCGCCTGATTGAAGAGCGCCTGAAAAGGAACTATTTCAAGGCTCTGATTGTCGGAATTTTTGACACTGAATTCTAATTTTGGAAATTTTTATTAAAATCCGAAAATGACCTAAATGAAATTTGGGGGCTCTCGCCCCCTTCTGTTAGAACTAAGGCCTTGAAAATAACAGGAGGCCTTTCGTGTTAAAACTGATCCTTCCCCTGATCCTACTTAGCGCCACATCTGCTCAAGCATCTTTCGTGGCTGTGACTGAATGTAACTCAGCTTCAAAAACTCACACCCTGAAGGTGGTTCAGGCCGGCGAAGATGTTCTGGTTATGCTGGACAACAAAAAAGAATTGAACGGTGGCGAATTCGGTGGTCGCAACCCAGGCCAAAAGAAACATAAAGTCACCGGAAAAGCTCTGACAACTTACCGCGTTCATGACATCAGCATCCCGGAGTTCCGTGAAAGCGGTCATGCCACAGAACTGGTGGCCGGCATGATGTTCTCTCGCTCAGAGTTCGACGGCGAATATGATATGGTTCATGCCTATGCCAGTGAGTTGGTTCACGACCTTGAGTGCAAATAAGCACGAAGCCAGCTCAATTCTGAAAAATAAAAAACCCACAATCCTGACAGATTGTGGGTTTTTACTTTTTCTTACTAGTAAGCTCTTAGTGAGTGGTGTCGAGCATTTTAACCACTTCTTCAATATGCTCAGTTTCCGTACGCACCATAGAACGAATCAGCTCTTCCAATGCCACATCGTCATGACAATGTTTCAAAACAGCTTTGTACTTTTCCAAAGCTGCCTCTTCAAACTCAAGGCTTTCTTTAAGGATGTCCAAAACCTTGTGAGTTTTAGTCTCTGGAACTGCAGACACACGCAACGTAGGGTGACCACCCAAAGCTGTCACCTTTTCACCGATAATGGAGGCGTGCTGATAACCTTCATTGGCCTGCTCGTGGAACCATTTAACAATAGGAATACGGTTTGGCCCTTTCACCATCAATGCATAGTGAAGATAACGAACCACACCAGAGATCTCCATCTCGATAATTTCATTCAATAGATCAACAACAATTTTATTTTTATCTGTCATAAGACCTCCCTGTTCATTCATAGGAATGATTGCAGAAAGCCGAGGTCAAAGCAACAAATGAAAACATACTGAGAATAACCAAATTTGATTATCGTTTTCGATAAAGTCCGGGCAAAAAAAAAGGGAGCTCAACAGCTCCCTTCTATAGTTCTATTAAGGTCTATTCATCGTCCAGTTCATCATCGCCAACGACTCCGAGATTGTATTTTTCTATGCGATAACGCATGGATCGGAAGGAGATATGAAGCAATTTAGCAGCTCTCTTCTTCACCCCGCCTGCAGAATGGATGGCCTTGATCAAAAGCTCTTTTTCGATCTGCCCCATCACCTTATCCAAATCAACCCCATCGTCACCGATTTCGATTTCATTGGAAGAAGCCATTTTACGACCTGAAGACGTATTCACCATCGGCGGCAAGGATTCCGGAAGAATCGTCGCGCCACCTTCCAACGCCACTGTGCGCTCGATCATATTTTCAAGCTCACGCACGTTTCCTGGGTAGTCATACTTTTTCAGGATTTCCATCGCTTCCGCACTGATCGCGCCGATGTTCTTATTCAAACGCTCGTTGTACTTCTTCAAGAAGTGATTTGCGAGCAATGGAATATCGTCACGACGGTCACGCAAGCCAGGAGTTCTGATATTGATAACATTCAAACGATAGAACAAATCCTGACGGAAGCCGCCTTTTTGCACCATCTCTTCAAGATTACGATTGGTTGCAGCGATGATACGAACATCCACTTTCATATCATCAGTGGCACCCACTCGACGGATCACGCGCTCTTGAATCGCACGAAGCAATTTCACCTGAATCGTCAAAGGCAACTCACCGACCTCATCCAGGAACAGTGTGCCGCCGTCAGCAACCTCAAACAGACCCGCTTTATCAGCCACGGCCCCCGTGAAGGAACCTTTTTTGTGACCGAACATTTCTGATTCCATCAAGTTCTCAGGGATGGCACCGCAGTTCACTGTTACGAACGGACGATCTTTCAAAGGACCGTTGTAGTGAATCGCTTTGGCCACCACCTCTTTACCGGTACCGGATTCCCCTGTGATCAAAACGTTGGTTGGCGTCTGTGCCACGCGCTTTACCATATCGTAAATTGCATGCATCGCCTGAGAGTTCCCCACCATATTCTGGAAGGAGTACTCTTTCACCAATTCCTTTTTCAGGGATCGGTTTTCCACTTCCAAATTGCGGGAGCGAAGCGCGTTTTGAATGTTCAAACGAACTTCATCAATTTTAAATGGTTTGGTCAGATAATCATAAGCACCCATTTTCATGGCTTCCACCGCAGTTTCCGTTGTACCGAAAGCTGTGATCAGCATGAACACTGTGTCTGGGTAAGATTCTTTGACGTGCTTTAAAAGCTCAATCCCCGTCACATGAGGCATCTGCAAGTCGGAGATGATCATGTCGAAAGTTTTTTTAGTAAGAAGGTCTTTCGCTTTTTGGCCATCCTCAGCCAAAGTGACTTCATAGCCTTCTTTTTTGAGCATGATCTCTAAAAACTCGCGGATTGATTCTTCGTCATCGACAACAAGAATTCTCGACTTCATTTATGCGCTCCCACGTCCTTGTGTTAAAAACTATTCTCTCAGTTTGCTCTTGGAAAAGTCAAAATAAACTCAGTACCTACGCCCACTTCACTCTCGACAAAGACCTGCGCCCCATGCCCTTCAAGAATCTTATGAGTCACAGCTAGACCAAGGCCCGTGCCTTTGGGCTTCGTCGTGTGGAACGGTTCAAACATTTTCTTTTTCGTTGCTTCACTCATCCCACAACCCGCATCGCGAATGCGCACACGCACTTCTTTGTCCGTGGCGAGTGCCTTCACCGCAATCTGTGGATTCTGAGAATCATTCATAGCCTGATAGGAATTGATGATGATGTTCAAAAAGGCCTGCTTTAGTTTATCCCGACGACCCAAGATTTTAAGTCCATCAGCGTACTCACGGACCTGCGCAGTGTCGGCACGCACTTGTGCATTCAGCTTCATGGAATCCAGAATCTCTGTCAGCAACGCCGAAAGATCCACGGGATCTGTGGGCGGAACTTCCGGACGCGCATAATCCAGGAACTCTGTGATCAGATTATTCAGACGATCAATTTCCCGCAGAATAATCTTCATCAACCGACGATCGTCATCGTTATTCACAGTTTGAGTCAGCAATTCAATACTGCCGCTGATACCCGCCAAAGGATTGCGGATTTCATGGGCAATCCCCGCTGCCAACCCACCCACGGCAGCCAGCTTTTCATTTTGGCGCGCGGCATATTCAAGCTGACGAATCTTAGTCAGGTCATCAAACAAACCGATCGACAAATGAGCCTGCAGTTCCGGACTGTAGATTTTGGACAACGTCATACCCAAAATTTTCGGATTGCTGTCATTGGGGGATGTGTACTTCACATCCCCCTTGAATAAGCCTTCGGTTCTTTTTGTCTCGGGGAACAAGGCATACCAATTCTGACTCAGCAAATCCGGGAAACCCAGGATCTCCGCCGCGGAAGAGTTGGCCTTCACCACCTCACCGGCCTCAGTGAAAGACACCATTCCAGTAGGAATGTTCTCGACCAAAACTTCATTCAGTTCCTGGGCCGAGCGAAGGCTGGCACCCGTTTCAGTCAGCTCTTTACCCACCGACTGAAGCTGCTCACTCAGATATCCGGACAAAGCAGCCACCGAGAAGAAGGCGATATTATTCAATGCCAACAGGAAGAAGAAGTTCAACGCCTTCATTTCTGGCGAAAACAGAGCTGCAATTGTAAAGAAAATGCTGGTGAACAGCGCCAACGTCACCGCACCAACACCCCGGCATGCGATCCCCGCAAGCAGAATGTTGACCAAATGCATGAACAGGAACAAGGACTGATTGATGCCCGAATAGTAGATCAAAAGCGAGATCAGCAACGAATCAACTACAAAGCCAACAAACAACCAGCTTGGATTCCTAAGCAGTCGTTCCCATTCGGCAAACCACATGAGGTGCATACCAAAGGCAATACTCAAGATACCGTAAAACGGCCCCAAGACTTGCCAATTGACGAAGCCTTCCTGAAACACACTGGAAATAACACTGATCAGAAGAATCAACGCAAAAAGGCTGACGCGTGCAAATTCCACCGTCAGCCCCTGATTCTTACTGTTCTGCAGAGCAAAACTTAAACGCATCTATTGAACCACATCCGCCATGCTGAAGATAGGAAGATACATCGCCACAACCAGAACCGCGATAATACCACCCAGAACCACCATCAAAAGAGGCTCAAGCAAAGAAGTCATGGCTTTTACTGCTGTTTCCACCTCATCTTCATAGAAGTCGGCAATCTTGCCCAGCATGATATCCATGGTACCGGACTGCTCTCCGATGGAGATCATCTGAACGACCATCTCTGGGAATGCTTTTTCTTTGGCCAGAGGAGACGCAAAGGTGCGTCCGGCCGTCACGGATTCCTTACAACGCAACAAAGACTGTTCGATAACCACGTTCCCGGCCGTCTTTGCTGAAATTTCAATCGCCTCAATCAAACCCACGCCCGACGCCAACAATGTTGACAAGGTTCTGGTCAAACGGGCAATCGCAGACTTCTGCACCACTTCGCCGAAGACCGGCGCTTTCATGATGAAGCGATCAAAGGTGTCTTTTCCAGCGTCCGTTTTCAACCACTGCATCAAAGCCATCGGCCCAAGCACAGCCACACCGATATAGATGTACCAATTGGTGATCATCGAGTTACTCAGGGAAACCACCATCATCGTCAACATTGGTGGTTCTTTACCTGAACCGGCGAAGAACTCCATAAACTTAGGAATGATAAAGACCAAAATACCAGCAATAACAATCATCGCCACAATGATGATCACAACCGGATAAACCAACGCCCCTTTTACCTGCGCTTTGATTTTTTCAGATTTTTCCATATAGCTGGCCAAACGCTGAAGAATACCATCCAGGATACCGGCTTCTTCACCCGCCTGAATCATATTCACATACAATTTATCAAAGACATTTGGCACCTGGGCCATAGAGTCTGCCAGACGGCGTCCGCCTTCGATGGAAGTTTTAACTTGTGCCGAAGCCTCTTTCAACAAACCCGGTCGCAGACCTTCAGAAAGAATCTTCAATGAATCCACCACAGGAATACCCGCATTGATCAAAGTGGCAAACTGACGGGTGAAGATCTGCAAGTCCTTCCCCTTAACCGATGGCGCAAAAAGGCTGGTGCTTTTTCCTGCTGAACTACGGGTCGCACCAAAGGCCACCACTCGCACCGGCAACAACTGCTGAGCACGCAGGCGGATGATGGCTTCCTGCTGAGAAGCGGCCTCGATCTCGCCTTGGACCATTTGGCCGGTTGCATTTTTCGCTTGGTACTGAAACTTTGCCATCTTAGATACCTACCTTCTTCAGAAGCTGATCCAGGTTGTCAGGTTGTCGGGACACCTCAAATGCGGTTTTCAGGTCCACACGTCGGCGAATCAAATGTTGTAACAAAGACTGATTCAAAGTCAGGATGCCGGAATTTTCCGGGGCCTGAAGCAGCAGATTTTCCAGAGCCTTGAAATCCTGCTCTTCAACCAGGGCACGAACCTGCGGCTTCATCAGCAGCACTTCGTGCGCAAAAATCTTTTCACCACTCAGTCCCGCAACAGGATACTGGCCCGAGGCCAGAGTCAGCACTTCCGCCAATCTTGGCGCTCCATGCTCTGCAAAGCGCTCTCCCAAAGTGGACAGCACACGACGAAGGGCATTCGTCACAGAGGGTGCTTTCATGGAGTAAATCACAAAGGTGCCCTGCTCTGCCAAAGACATGGCCTCAAGCAAGGATTCCTCATCCGCGAAACCATCGAACACCACCATATCCACACCGGACATCAGGCATTCTCGTTCTTCGGGACGGGCGAATTCACCATTGTGGTAGATATAGCAGGACTTGGCTTCCTTCACTTGCGGGAAGGCTTTGCGCGAATAGACAACTCCCAGGAAGGATTTTTCCTCCGAAAGTTTCTGCAAAATACGATGCAAGGCCCAGACTTGTCCGGCCTCTCCCGGACCCGAAAGCAAAACCAGCCCTTTCATACGCAGGCAGGTTTCGATCAAAGATGGTGGAAGCTGAATCTCCTGCCTTCCGCCGTCAAGATCCATATCCAAAACAGCCTTCATCGTGGTGTCATGCTGGAAGAATGAAAAACCAATGCGCAGACTGTCCAGTGCAGCTTCACCCTGCACGACCCCTGTGGTTTCAAGAACCGCTTTTTGCTGAGTGCTTAGCAGACTTTGCTGCAAAAGATTCCACTCGGTCATCAAAGCCGGAGTCGAGCGTAAACTAGTCCAGCCGGACGGAACGCGAATTCGCGGCTCACTGCCGACGATGAATAAAAACTCTTCCGCCTTCTTGGCCTTGGCCTGCAAAAGGAGCTCAGTCAAACTCATTAGGTGTCCTTCACTGATGCATTGAGCACTTCTTCAATAGTTGTTACGCCACGTTTTAGTTTTAACAGCGCACTTCGGCGCAGAGTTCGCATTCCCTGCTCGCGAGCCAGATAACGAAGTTGTCCGGTGGAGGCCCCCTTCAGGATGGCCTCTTTCATCTTTTCCGTCATCGCCAACAACTCATAGATCGCCAGACGCCCCTTGATACCGGTGTTGTTGCAATTCGCACAACCTTTACCACGCATCAGCTTGTAGTCGCCGATCTCGGCCTGAGGAACTCCCAAATTCAACAAGGTCTGCGCCGGGACCTCTACAGGAGCTTTACAGGATTCACAAACCTTACCCACCAGACGCTGGGCCACGATCAAGTTAACAGTGGAAGTGATAATATAAGGAGCCACGCCCATTTCCGTCAGACGTATCACCGTTCCCGGAGCGTCATTCGTATGCAGCGTACTTACAACCAAGTGCCCCGTGGAGGCCGCTTTGAAAGCGATCTCTGCTGTTTCAAAGTCACGAATCTCCCCCACCATAACGATGTCAGGGTCCTGACGAAGGAATGACTTCAAAGCGCTGGAGAAATTCAAATCAATATCCGGATTCATCTGAACCTGGTTGATACCTTCCAAGTTAAACTCGACCGGATCTTCCGCTGTGGAAATATTCACATCAGGCTGATTTAATTCCGCCAAGGCAGAATAAATCGTCGTGGTCTTACCAGAACCTGTCGGTCCGGTGATCAGAACCATCCCTTGCGGAAGATTGATTGTCGATTTGAAAATCTTCAGGTCGTCTTCCTCAAACCCCAACTTGGTCATATCCAGTTGCAAATTCGATTTATCCAAAAGACGCAGAACAACCTTTTCACCCCACAACGTCGGCAGAACACTGACCCGGAAGTCCATCTCTTTGGCTTTGGTACGAACCTTCAAACGTCCATCCTGAGGGCGACGTTTTTCTGCGATATCCAACTTGGACATGATCTTAATACGTGAGGCGATCGCTGCCGCCGTACCCGCCGGAGGTGCCGTTGCTTCCACCAAGTTACCGTCAATACGGAAACGCACGCGGTATTTCTTTTCATAAGGCTCAAAGTGAATATCAGAAACTTTTTTGCGAATTGCATCCGCCAGAATCGAGTTCACGAACTTGATGATCGGCGCATCTTCCTGCCCGGAATCCTGGTCAATGATCTCGGCCTGAGGTCCGACCCCCAGAATCAGATCATCATCATCAACCGCACTCATGGTGTTCAAAGATTTGGTGTTGATGCTGCCGCCATAGTACCTTTCGATACCAGAGGCAATGGCACTTTCGGTTCCGACCACCGCTTGAATACGGCAGCGGGTGATAAAGCGCAAATCTTCCTTAACTATAATATTACTGGGATCAGCAAAAGCCACGACCAGCGTGTTCCCTGCTTTTTGCAAAGGAATCAATGTGTTCTTCTCACACACATCTTTGGGAATCATTGCGATGACAGATTGATCAATCTCAAAAGTATTAACTTCAACCCCCGGAACTGCGAAATGTTTTTCAACAGCGCGAAGGATTTGGTTATCTTTTAAGAATCCCAACTGGATGATGGAATTGGTCAATTTTTGGCCGGTTTTCTTTTGCTCTTCCATTGCAGCTTGCAATTGGTCAGGCTTCAGCAAACCTTGCTTAACTAAAATTTCCCCGATTTTGAGTGAAGACATTAGGACTCCCCTGGACTAAATTTACTCCAGGGTGCCATTTTTTGTAACTAGACGGAGGGAGAGTTTTGTTTCAAAAACTGATTCCACCTGTCGTGAATCTCTTCCCTACTTAGGTCATGGTCTGGTTTTAGGCGCTGCAACCACAACAAGGTCAAAGCTTCAGCCACAAGAATCGGATGCAAAACCCGCAGATCTGCCTTTTCAGCTTCTTCCAAAAGAAGATTCTGCAGCGGCAGAAGATTCAAATCCAGAGCATACCCCGTTCCATTCATATAATTGAAGTAAGACAGATCGGCCAACAAAGCCTGTTGCGTTGAAAGATCCACTGTATTCACGACGATTCCCGCACTTACCGCCTGCATCGTCAGTTCATCTGTCGGCAAGGCATGAAAACGGATCCCCAGATGTGAGCGCTGCAGAGCCTGCTGGTGCTCTGCCAGTCCGTCACGTTCGCCCACCAGATAAATATCACTGATACCCATCAAGGCCAAGACAGAGGCCACAACACGAGCTTCTTCCGCATGCCCAACAACAAAAGCCGGAGCCCGGATATCCAAATCCCGGGCCTGCGCCACCAACACCTGACGTAAAGCCTCGTGCAACAACACCCGGGGATACCAGGATCCATCTTCAAGAAAGAAGGAATCCAAAACATCCACCGAACGCACTTGCGTGGTGGAAACCTTCATCGTCGGCAAAATAGCCGAAGACAGCTTAGGCTCCACTTTGACTGCGTCCGCGCCCCGCAGGGATTCTTCTGAAAACTCGGTGAAGATCGCAAAGTCCCAACCCCAGCCTTTTTCCGCTGAAAGATGTTGCAGGAATCCGACCAACTGACCGTGAGTTCCTGAAGTGCGAATCTCATGTATTCTGAGGGTGCTCATCGAAGTACTTTCTGGCTTGAGCCATATCAAGGTGAATTTGATTTTTCAGTTCTTCGATGCCCGAGAATTTTCTTTCGTCGCGCAGGAAGTGCTTCAGATAAACCTCGACCTCCACACCATAAAGATGAGCATCGAAATCAAACAAGTGAGTTTCAATCTTGACAGGCCCCTTGCCATTTTCATGGAAGGTTGGATTCACCCCAATATTCGTGATCGACGGATGCATGTGCGACCCAATGCGAGTCAGTGTGCAATACACTCCCTGACGAGGCACAAATTCGACATCAGGATGAATGTTGGCCGTGGGCACCCCGATAGTGCGTCCCCGCTGGAAGCCTTTTTCAACATGGCCACGCACATAGTAGGTGCGCCCCAAAAGTTCATTGGCTTTCCCGACCTCGCCGTTTTTCAGATATTCGCGAATGCGCGTCGATGACACCACTTGGCCTGCCAACTGAAAAGGAGGAATGATGATCAAACAAATGCCTTTTTCCGCACAGTACTTTTCCAGAAAAGGAATGTTACCAGCCCGATCCGCACCGAAATTAAAATCATGCCCCACGACCAGCGTTTTTGGGTGAAGCTGTGCAAGAATGTACTGATCCAAAAACTCTTGAGGCGTCACTTTGGCAAAGTCCTTGGTGAACTCTTCGATAATGACGTTTTCAACACCTCTTTTTTCAAACTGTTCCTGCTGATCCTTCAGATCAAAAAGGCGATAGGTTGCCCGTTCAGGGTGAAGAACCTTCACAGGGTGAGGGTGAAATGTATAGACCACCGAGGGAACACCGAAATACTGAGCTTCGCGAACGACATTCTCGATAAGTTGCTGATGGCCCAAATGGACCCCATCAAAATTCCCTATAGTGACAACAGAAGCGGCCAAAGGCGCACTTAGGTGTTTGGCTCCTTGATAAACATGCATATTTTTCAATATACCCCCATCCCCTCCATCCGGTAAATCGTTTTGCCGCCTTCTGGGACCCTTGCCCCGACCCTTCAAATACTTCGTTCACATCCCGGTTAAACCTTGAATTTTTTAATAAATTTGCTATGTTGCGACGCGTGCAAAAGGACCTAATTCAGCATCTTAAATTCCGACTCGAAGTCCTGCTTCGTTTCTTCTCCCGACGCCGGGGTTTTTGGCTTCGTTGCATCTTGTGCTGGCTGATCGGCTGTCTGGCACTGTCCAATGACGAAATCACGTCTTACGACCAGCGCTTCCAACTGCGTGGTGACCAAAAGACCTCTTCACAGATTGTTTTGATCACGATTCGTCAGTCGGACTTCTCGATGATCTACGATTCGCGCACCAACTTCCTGGACAACATGAGCGAAGTGACGGACATCACCGACAGCTTTTTCTGGAACAAGCCACTGTGGTCCGAATTGCTTTTACGCATTCTTCGCCAGAACCCCAAGTCTGTTGGCGTGACTCTTTACTTCGGTGACAACGTCGGCACCGTGCGGATGACTCCCGAGGAGCAACGCCTGTTCCTGGACCCTCGCGTGGTTTGGGCGTCCACCACCAATTCCCTGGAACGCATTCTGATGCCGGTATTCACCAATCGCGAACACTCCAACCTGGGAAGCAATGAAGTGCGTCGGGATGAAGACGGTGTCGTGCGCCGGGTCTTCCCGCAAAGAGCCGAGATGCCACATCTGGTGGAAAAAATCACGGGCAAGAAGTTCCCGACCCAGCTGGCTGGTCTTCCGATCAACTATCGCGGCTCAAGCCGGGTCTTTAAGCAATATACTTTGAGCGAGATCATCTATGATGAGCTTCCCGCCAATGCCTTCACCGACAAGATCATTTTGATCGGTGCAGAAACATCGGCAGCACCCGTCTATATGACACCTATGGGGACCTTGTCGCGCACTGAAATCCTGGCACATATCACCGACACTGTTCTGGGCAACAAATGGATTCAACGCCTGCCCTTTATCTGGTATGCCGCCGGATTCTTTATCCTGATGCTGCTGGCAGTCTTTGTCATCACCACCTATCCGCAATCAGTGGCCCTGTTCTGTATTGTGTGGATCGGGACCTTGCTGGCGGCCTTGTCAGCGTGGGTGTTTGACAGTTTCTATTTCTGGTCCCCGGCCTTTTCTCCGTTCATTCTGCTGGGAACAAGCTGGATCATCTTCATCGGCTATCAAGCCACGAAGATCGAACGACAGAACTTCCGCCTGCAACAGGAACAAGAATATCTGGCCGAGCTGGAACAGCTTAAAAACAACTTTGTGAGCTTGATTTCCCACGACTTAAAGACCCCTATTGCGAAGATTCAGGCCATCGTGGATCGACTGCTGACTCAGCACTCGCAGGAAGAAGAACTGGGACAGGATTTAAAATCTTTGCGTCTGTTCAGTGATGAGCTGAACCGTTATATCCAGTCCATCCTGAAGGTTTTGCGTGTGGAATCCCGGGACTTCAAGATCAACAAAGAAGTGGCCGACATCAACGAGATCATCGAAGAGGCTTTGCAGCATCTGCGTCCGTTGGCGCGCGAACGTGGTATTGAAATCCACACTGCGCTGGAGCCGATGTTCTCGGCCGAATTCGACACCACGCTACTGAAAGAAGTTGTTATCAATCTGATTGAAAATGCGATCAAGTACACGCCTCGCGGCGGTCAGATCGAAGTGATTTCCCATGAATCCGAAGAGGACATTCATGTTCTGGTCAAAGATACCGGAGAGGGAATCAAACCTGAAGACATGGAAAAAGTCTGGGGTAAGTTCACTCGCGGAAGCGATCAGGATCTGCGCACCAAAGGAACGGGGCTGGGTCTTTATCTGGTTAAATATTTTATTGAACTCCACGGCGGTAAAGTTTTGATGGAAAGTAAAGTGGGCCAAGGCACCACGGTTTCTTTCACTTTGCCGCTGGAATCTGAAGAAGATGAGGTGCTGCTATGATGACAAAACTCCACACACTGATTGTCGATGACGAGGCGGAACTGCGCCGTTCAGTAATTTCCATCCTGAAGTCCACGATGCCGGAAATCGAGTTCACCGTTGAAGAAGCGGCTACCGGCCGCGAAGCCTTCGAGAAAGTGAAAGAACAACAGTGGGATCTGGTTCTGATGGATGTAAAGATGCCGGAAATGAATGGTCTTGAGGCCCTGACCGCCATCAAAGAACACGATCCCCGCACGTTTGTGGTTTTGATGACGGCACATTCGAATCTGAATGATGCGGTTATCGCGATCAAAGAAGGTGCTTATGACTATGTTGAAAAACCAGTTCAACCGCAGCGCCTGACTGAAATCGTACGTAAATGCCTGGAAGCCCGCGACCTGATTTCAAGCCTTGCCATGTCCAATCCGGTTTTTGATGACGATATCGAAAGCGAGATCGTCGGCGGTTCCTCTAAAATGAAAGAGGTCTTCAACCTGATCTATCGCCTGTGCAAAGTGGATACCACAGTTCTAGTACGTGGTGAAAACGGAACGGGTAAAGAGCTGGTGGCACGTGCCATCCACTTCAACTCCCCTCGCAAGTCCGGGGCCTTTGTAGCGATCAACTGCGGTGCTATCCCCGAAAGCTTGATGGAAAGCGAACTGTTCGGTCACGAAAAAGGTGCTTTCACCGGAGCGGTAGAAAGAAAGATCGGAAAATTCCAGTTGGCTAACAACGGAACTTTGTTCCTGGATGAAATCGGTGAACTTCGCCCGGATATGCAGGTGAAACTTCTGCGCGTCCTGCAAGAGCGTAAATTCACCCCGGTGGGCAGCAACCGCGAGGTAAAAACCACAACTCGTATCATTGCCGCCACCAACCGCAATCTGGAAAAGATGATGGAAGAGGGTGAGTTCCGCGAAGACTTGTTCTATCGCCTGAACGTAATGCCTATCTTCCTGCCGCCTTTGCGCGAACGTGCGGATGACATCGAGGCTTTGGCTGGCAACTTTATTAAAAAATTCTCCAAACAACATGGTCGTCAGATCACCAGCATCACTTCGGAAGCTTTGGACATGCTGAAGTCCTATCGCTGGCCGGGGAACATTCGTGAATTGGAAAACATCATTGAACGTTCGTTTATTGTGGAAAACAGCCACCAGATCACCGTGGATTCCCTGCCGGATTCTATCAAGCTGGCTCCGAAAGAGGGCGCAGATAAAACCGCCAGCGTGGGCTATTCAGGTCCTTTGGACTTTGACGCCTTCAAGGAAGAGATGGAAAAGGAATTTATCATCAGCGCTTTGAAAGCCAACAACGGTCGAATCAATCAGACAGTCGCACAGGCGAATATTCCAAAGAACACATTGCTGAGAAAAATCCGTAAGTACGGCATCAACGTGAAGGAATATACTAACGAAGAATAAATCCGGCAGCGCGAAGGACTTCCTCTGCCGGGATGTCCTTCATGCATACATGGGTTTTAATCGGACAGACCTTGTGGCCGTGCTTGCCGCAAGGTCGACAACGAAGCTCACTTTTTTGTACAACGTAGCTTTCCGCAGACCAAGGACGATAGCCAAACTCCAGAATCGTCGGACCAAACACCGCAATCAAAGGCGTTTCACAGACCGCTGCTAAATGTGTCGATGCACTGTCATTGCCGATCAATAAAGCCGCTCGCGCAATCAATTGTGCCGACTCGATGATCTTGGTTTTGCCCGCCAGGGATGCCGAGCCCGGAATCTGATCAGCAACTCGTTCTGCCAGGGTTTCTTCCCCAGGCCCGCCCATGACATAGATTTTATAACCTTGCTGTTGCAAGGCCTTACCTGTGCCAACAAAGCCCTCTTCCGTCCAGCGTTTGGTGGCCCACACACTGCCCGGGAAAATCAGAATGGCCTTACCGTCCTCGAAGCCTTCCAGCTTGAATTTATTCTTTAACTGCTCAAAGAGTTCTTGATGCTTCAACACCTGCGCACGCTGAGACATGGAGGCCCATACCGGAGGCGCCGACAGCTGTCCTTGCTCGGAAGGCAGATAGGGTTTGGCCGTTTGGATATAGTTCTTTAGATTGTTTTCCAGCTCAGCATCGAAAGGTGTCAACAGACTCAGTTGTCTCATCGCATCTGGTAAGCGCACATCACGCACTACCCGTTCATCAAAGACAAAAAAGTTCCAGGCGTTTTTATAAGAGATCTTATGTTGAGCTTTGATCTGCGCGCAGAACAAAACTGTGCGCACGGACTCATGCGGGGAAATCAGGTGATCTACTTGTTCTGTTTTAAGCAGCTGCAGAATATGACTGTAAGTGTCTTTTTTGCCTTTTTCGATTTCATAAATCTGATCGACAATGCCCGCTTTCAGAAAGAAATCGCCCAAACCTTTACGACATACCAATCCCAATTTGTGCTCAGGCCACAGGGCCCGACACTTCTTAAGGAGCGGGATCGACAGCAGTAAGTCGCCCAGAAAGGCGGTTTGCACAACAAGATTTAAGGGCATTAAGAACTTCCTCTAAAGAGACCTGATCGTAGCACATAATCGACTTTTCACAAGTCCTCTTCCAGCATGGACTGCAAGGGCTTTGCGCCAGAAGCTTAAATCCTCTGTCATAGATATCAATTTCGTGAGCACAGGTTGGACCAAACCAGGCGATAACTTGTTTTTTTTGAGAGATGGCCATGTGCATACCCAAGCTGTCGCCCGTCACGATAACATCGCAGGCCGCCACACTGACCAAGCCATCACGCAAACCTGACTCTGTCGCGGAAGAAATCACCGGCAGACCTTGAGAAATTCTCTGATTGCGTTCAGTATCTTCGGGGCCGCCCAACAGGACAATCTCTGCTTGCGGAAGCTCCTTAAGAATTCTTGCTATCACCTGGCGGTGATATTCGACTGTCCACTTTTTTGCTGCAATCACATTACTGCAACCCGTGTTCAGACCAATGATGATTTGCCTGTTATTCAGCGACAGCCATTCGGAACGACGACTGTACGCACTCTTTTCTTCGGTGGCGGTCAATGGCAGCCAATATTCGTCCCGGCGATAGGGGCCAATTTCCAAAGCTTCAACCATCAACTGCGTTTCGGGTTTTTGATTCACGAAAAACTTTTTGTGATCATCAAGACCCAGCTCCCAAAGTTCGGTCGCCGCTTTTGTCGCCGGAACAATAGCGCCATTGCGGCCTTGAACCTTGAAACCGAAAAGCTGATCCACCTTTGTTCGACTCACCACTCCACAGGCCTTTAAAGATTTATCAACGACAAAGCCGATTTCGAAATCCAAAGAGGACAGTTGCAACAGATCCGCTTCGCTGGTCGTCAACACCCGATCAATCGCAGGATGATTCTTTAAAAGATGATGAGCTGGTGCATCCGTAACCCAGGTGATCATGGAAGACGGATACTTACGTTTCATGGCCCGCAATAAACTGGTGCTACGAACCACCGCCCCCAGAGCACCTAAGTGAACAATTAAAATTGAAAGCGATGGAATGTCTTTATGCTGGCAACTGGCGTTGCAGGACGCACTTTTTGAGCATGGTTTATAACCTGAGAAATATCGACAATCCACAATGGCCATATTCTGATTCTATGTCAGGTGAAAGCGGCGCACAGGTCCAGCCCTGCATTTAAGACCTTTGTATTGTCAGCCTTTGAATGCCAGAATCATTTTATGAGATTTGAAAAAGAACAGGTCCAGCTTCAGCCTCTTCAACTGCAACCCGCTTCTGACGGCGGACTGGTGACTGTTCTTCCCACCCGAAAAAGCTTTCGCCTGAGTCCTTTGCAGTATTCCTATCTCGATATTTTGAAGAATGGAACTTCGGTCGAAGGCTTAGTGCAGTTCTTTCTGGGCCAGGGGTGGTTGGTCAACTTCCGGGAACTCTCTGCCCTGCTGGAGTTTCTGGTTCATGAAGGAATTCTGCTAAACCCGGTGATTCGCGATTATTTCAGCAAAGCGGCGGCGCAAGCCCAGGCGGCAGGTTCTGGCTTGGGACCACAAGTCTCAGGTGGCCCTTCGGTGTCCCCTCAAAGCCTTCCATTCTTTCGTTCTTTGGATGCAGACCTGGCGCAGTTCCTTTTACAAAAGGCCGAACGCTTCCAAGTTCCGGCCCACATCAAAGTCATCCAGTCCGGCAAGAACGATCGTGATCTTTTTATCCTTCTGAAAGGTCAGGCTGGAATCTATCGTGTGATGGATGCCCAACATCGGCAGTTGGTGGCAGCCCTGGAGGCTGGAGCATTATTCGGTGAAAGTGGGTTCTTGCTGAATCAACCGCGCACCGCTGATGTGATCACCTTGACCCCCTGCGAGATCCTGCGCGTGCGTCACCTGCCGGAGTTTGATCAGCTGATTAAAACCGAAAAAGCGCAAAGCCTGCAACATCGCTTCTGGATTTTGCAGGCCCTGCAGTCCTCGAATGTATTTAAAAAACTTCCGGGCGACTGTCTGGACAGTTTGATTTTCTCAGGCCGCCTGGTGAAGGCTCCTGCCCATCAAAGGCTGTTCAATGAAGGCCAACCGGCGAATACCTGCTACATAGTGGTTCAAGGTAGCGTCGTGATCAGTCAGCAAGGACGAAACATCAACGTGATGGGACAGGGTGCCTGCTTTGGGGAAATTTCGCTGCTTATGAGCGGTGGTCAGCGCACCGCCAGCGCGACAACTCAACATGAAACGGTTCTGCTTGAAATCCAACAAAAAGATTTCTATCGAGTGCTGTCTCAAAACCTGTTCCTGGCAAAAGAAATCGAAACCCTCGCCGCCCAACGTCTGCAAGCCGACCAACAACGCTAAAAGGAAATTCCCCCGCAGCACAACGAAGGAGATGGGCCGTTTTCAGCGGCCGGGCTTGATTTCGACGACTTCGGAGATGAGTGTTCCGATTTTAATTTTGGATTCGATTCTCAGGATGTACCTGCGATCATCATCCGACAACCAGATGAAGTTGTCCCCGATAGGTTTGAATTTTCCTTTAAGAGTGATATTAGGCTGAACCACAATTGCCTTCATCGGCCCTAGCTTTGTTTCCAAAACTTCGCGGCGGATGGCCTTGCCGGAAAACACCAGGTTTTCTTTGTCGTTCCCAACGCGGAATGAATACTCTTTCCCCGTTTCCCACTGGAAGTTTCGCATATAGAAAATCGCGCTATAGACGTTCTGAGTGTAGGGCAGAATATCCCAGGTTTCTTTTTTCTCTTTTTCGCCGTCTTCTTTCGTCACTTTCTTTTCCCAGAAAGTGGCCACGCCCTTGTCAGTATCAAACAGCATTTTTGCTTCTCTCAACTGACCGGATTCTTTGACGTGCAACTGGAACACTCGTGGTACCAGATCTTCAAAATCCACAAAGGTCTCAACACGATCTTCGACACTGTAAAAGGTCGAAAACAAAGAGCTGGTTTTGATTTCGACAGCAAAGGTATAAGCCTTGCGACTGTTCACTGTCGCAAAAGGTTCGACCTTCATGCGCAGTTCTCCGGCAGAGACCTTGAAGTAATGCACGTCATGCACGACTTCTTCGCCTTCACGGAAGGGGTCTAAAATCGGACGACGTCCGTTAAAACCAGTGGAGTCTTCCAATTCCGGTTGTCTGACGGCCACATCAGAAGCGTTGGATTTTTCTTCCATCTTCTTTCCCTTAGCTTTGTCAGTTTTCTTTGCTGGGGTTGCAGCTTTGACGGCAGCCGCCGGTTTTGCCGGAGCTTTTACTGTCGTTTTTGCTGGAGCCGAGCTGCTAACCGCTTTGGCGGGCTCGGTCTTTTCCGCAGTCGGAGCAGGCGCGGAAGGCTCTTCGGCTTTCTCTGGTTGTTTGACAATCTTAACAGCCTCTTCGAACTCTTCATTCTTTTTGAGCTGATCTGCCTTCTCGTACTTCAAGAACGAAGTCGAACAAGCTGAAAACAACAAAGCTGAAGTCAAAGCACCAAGAAGCAGTTTAAAATTCACCGGAAATCCTTCCAACGTCGATGCACCCACATCCATTGTTCAGGGTGCTTTCTCACAATCTGCTCAAGCTTATCACTGAACGTTTGAGTCATATTGAGAGTCGTCTGATCCTTATCATCAGTCACACAGGAGGCCGTGTCTATCGCTGGCTCGACAACGACATGAAGTTTCTTATCTTCCCCCTCATAGGTATAGATAGGAAGCACGGGGGCTTTGGTTTTTTGCACAAACAAAGCTAGACCATAGGCTGTGCCTGTTTTCTTGCCAAAAAAGGTGGTCTCAATCCCAAAAGGGCGACCCATAAACTGATCCAGAACAAAAACCAGGGCTTCGTTTCTTTTCAAAGCTTTCAGAATTTCAAAGGCGTTGTTGGGAGCGTGGGCATCGATGTATTTCACACCTTTTGCTCCTCGCACCGAGAACCACAGATCATCAAACCATTTTGTTTTGAATCTTTTGGTGATGATATTGACGTCCTGCCCGTTTATCACGATAGCATTGGAGGCCAGGTCCCCGTTTCCCAAATGAAGTGTCAAAAAGAACATCCCCTTGCCTTGAGCCCGGGCCTTTTCAATATTTTCCCACCCATGAAAGACCACGTTCTTCTGAATCCATTCTTGCGTGACCGAAGGAATGAAGAAGAATTCCGCAAAATTATATCCTAACTGATAAACCGACTCGCGGCCGATTTTCTTTTTTTCTTTCGCAGTCTTTTCCGGGAAAGCGATATCCAGATTATCCAACACAATCTTTTTACGGAAACCGAAGACATCAAACCACAAAAAGCCCACCCAGGACCCGGATTTGCGCAACCACTGGCGCGGAATCAAAGAGCTGAAGAAAACCATCACACTAACGAAGAACTTGATTAATAATTTCATGAAGACGTCCCTTCTTGCCCACTTCCGCGACCTCCAAAGAGGCACTCCACAGCAAAGAAGCATCATTGAACAACTGGCGCAACTTGACCGCATCCTTTTCGGTAGAGATCAAATAATCGGCCTGGGATTTTTTAAACTGAGTTTCCAGGTTTTTCACGTCGTCGGCCGTGTACTGATGATGGTCGCGGAAATGCCTGCTCATTGGCGACACCTCCCCAAGCTCCCCCATCATTTTTTCAAACACGTCCGGACGGGCAATAGCTGAAACCAGGAAAAGTTTCTTTCCTTTAAGATCCGCGCGCGACACCGTGGCTTGAGTCTTTTGATTGCGGCACTGCTGAATCTCGTAACCGAAGTAAAGAATTTCTTTATCTTTAGGCAGACGGGCTTCCAGTTGCTTTAACTGTTCTTCCGGTGCCAGATTGCATTTGGAAAGAATCAGAACATCCGCACGCCCAATCCCCTGCCAGGATTCACGGGCTCGTCCTTCGGGAAGAACTTCGTAATTGGCAAGACTTTCAGTCGCATCCAAAATCACGATATTCAGATCACGCGCCAAGCGGCGGTGCTGAAAACCATCATCCACAATCAGAAGATCGTACTGGCCTTTTTCAACAGCGTACTTGGCCGTTCGCCATTTGCTGGGGCCGACATACACAGACACTTGAGGATTGGCTTGCGCCAACAAGACCGGCTCATCACCGAAATAACGAGCAGCAAAGGGATGATCCACATCCACCAAACAAGGTGAAGAGGCATCCGCCCGGTAAGAACGGCTGATCACCGCCACTTTTTTCCCCTGGGCCACCAGCTCTTTGAGACAGAAATCCGTGATTGGTGTTTTTCCGGTTCCACCCACTGTCAGATTTCCGATACTCACCACAGGTACGGGAGCCTTATAAGCCCCGATCACACCTTTATCGTAGAGGTTGTTCTTTACCCCTACGACCTGGTCATACAGAAAAGAAAGTGGACGAAGATAAAATCTCATCAGGTGAAATACTCATCAAGGGCCTTCACCACTCGCTGAGTGGCCCCTTTGTCGCCGAGATATTGACGAAGCTGTCCTAGCTCAGACACCACAGAATCGTGATACTGCTTGTCCACGATATAGCGTTCCAGCAAAGCCGCCAGATGTTCAGGTGTCACTTCGGATTGGAATCTTTCAGGCACGGCCTGTTTGTTCAAAATCAGATTTACCAGGCCAAAATACTTGGTCCCACGCACGAAGAGCTTTGCAAAAACTCCGGTCAGCCATTTCATTTTATACATGATGACCATCGGCTTTTTCAGCAAGCCCACCTGCAAAGTCGCCGTCCCAGAAGCCACCAACATCATATCCACCAAATGAATCATGCGGAAAGGTTCGTCTTTTAAAAGCATGTATGGAAGACGGAAATCTTCCAACAAATCCTGCATGTATTCTTTGCTGAAGGTCGGCGCGGTTAAAATAAGAATCTTCAGATTCGGGAATTTTTTCGACAAGATACGAGCCGTATCCAACTGGATTTGGAAGTGCTGCTTCACTTCCAAACGACGACTTCCCGGCATCAAGCCCAGAACGATTTCATCATCGCGAATACCACATTGGTTGCGATGAGTTTTCAGATAGTTTTTATCGTCGATCAAGCGCTCGTCCAATTCATCCAACAAGGGATGTCCGACGAAGTCACATGGCACACCATGCTCTTCATAGAAGGGCACTTCAAACGGGAACAGGACAAAAACTTTTTGACAGTACTTTTTGATCGTCTTCACACGGCCCTTACGCCATGCCCAGACCTGCGGAGAAATATAATAAACAACCGGAATACCCAAGGCGTGCAGTTTTTTTGCCAGCATCAGGTTGAACTCCGGATAGTCCATCACAATGGCCACTTTCGGACGGCGCTTTTCAGCTTCCGCCACCAGACTGTCAAAAACACCTTTCAGGTGACTGTAGGCACTGATAATTTCAGCGGCGCCAACGACAGCCATTTCTTCGGACTTGCCCAATCGTTCAAATCCGATGTCTTCCATATCCTGACTGCCCACTCCAAACGCATGAACTTTACGTCCCTGCTTCTTCCAGGATTCCAGAATTCTTTGAGCATACGTTACGCTGGAGGCTTCCGCCGCCACCATCAAGACCTGATCCATCAACCCTCAATCATTCTTCGCACGTCTTCAATGGCCTTCAGAGCTTTCAACCCATCCAGACCTGTGACGACAGGTTGTTTGTTATTCAAGACACAGTCGATGAAAGCGTCCGTTTCCCTTTGCAGGGCATCGGCTTTTTCAACGCTCCATTTCGTGACAGTCAAAAACTCATCACCGCCCGGCCCTGGAACCACTTTTTCGAGTTCCATAGTGCCCGTCTGGGCAAACAGCGTGCAGCCATCCTGCAACACACGAATGGATCGTTGTGCCACCGGAGCCACCCGGCTGACATTGATCATCACCTGCATGCCGTTTTTCATTTTGAACGACACAGAGGCTGTATCCAGCTCTTTGGAGATAAGTTTGGTTCCGGTTCCAGTCATGGATTCAATCTCAGAACCCGTCAGCCAGAACAGCAGATCCATATCGTGGATCATCAGATCATGCAGCACACTGACATCCGAACCACGCTTATTGTAAGGTGCAAAACGAGTCAGCTCGATGAACTTTGGATTCTTAAGATGCTTTTGCAGATCATTGATGGCCGGATTGAATCTTTCGATATGCCCCACGGCCACTTTCAAGTTCTTCGCCTGCGCCAAAGCCAAAAGCTCTTCCGCCTGTGCCACAGTGGCAGTGATCGGCTTTTCCACGTTCACGTGAATGCCGTTTTCCAGGAACATTTTCGCCAGTTCAAAATGGCTCAATGTACTTGCCGCGATCGTCACCAAATCCACATGACCAATCAGATCCTGCGGTTTGTGGAAGCTTTTGACTCCCAATTCCAGGGCAATTTTGTCCGCCTGAGCCGGGAAATGGTCACAGACCCCCACCAACTCCACATTCGGATTGTTTTTGTATTTCTGAGCATGGAATTTACCCAGGTATCCAACCCCGACCACGGCACCACGAAGCTTTTGATTACTCATCGTCCTGCCATCCTTTTGGACTTCTATCAACGGCAATACCACGTTTGGAGCTTCTGATGAAATTGATGAAGTATTCAATGTTCGGGCTCATGGTGCACTCTTGCAGGATGCGCTCGATACCCTCTTCCACCGTGTGAGATCCCATGATGATGATACGAATTGCTTTATGAACGTTTGCAACTTCCTCACGCGTGTAACCTTTACGGCTCAGACCGATCTTATTGGTCGCACGGATCGTCGCATACGTGCCTTGCGCACGACAGAATGGAAGAATGTCTTTGTTCACAATGGAAGAGCCCGCAACGAAGGCGCCCTTACCCACTTTCGTGAACTGATTAAATGCACAGACCCCACCGATCGTCACACCGTCTTCAATTTCACAGTGACCACCCAGATGCGAGTTGTTGGCAATGACCACATTGTTTCCAACTTTGCAGTCGTGCCCAATGTGCGTGTACGCCATGAAGTAACCGTTGTCGCCGATTTCCGTTTTCCCGTCACCCTTGCTTGTTGCCAGGTTGGCGGTGGAGAATTCACGGAAGGTATTGTTATTGCCGATAATCAATTTGGTTGGTTCACCTTTGTAGGAAAGATCCTGAGGAGCCCCCCCCGATAACAGCACCTGGACAGAAGTGGTTGTTTTCGCCGATTTCAATAATCCCGTGACGTGAACCCAATGTCACATGGCCCTCAACGAACGTGCCTTTGCCAATAAAACCTTTACCCTGGATCAAACAGTAAGGACCGATCTCTACGTCGTCGGCGACTTGGATGTCTGGAGAAATAATACTGCTTGGATGAATTTTATAATTTGCCATGGTCTATAATCCCTAATACTGCTGCCAAGTCCAGCTTCCGCGTCTGCCGACGCTTCAGCCTCCTCGGCGAAGCCGAATCAAAAAAAGGGCCTTGGTAGGCCCCTTTTTCGTTTTCTTATCAACTACTTTTCTTTTTCAAAGGCCTTGATCACTTCTTCTGTCAAATCTGCATCAGAAGTTGCGTAAAGAACCATTTGAGAATTTTCGATCACCAGAGTGTAGCCTTTTTCTTTAGCCAACTTAGAGATCACTTTTTTCATCTTTTCCAAGATCGGAGCAGTCAGCTCACGCTCTTTTTTCTGAATTTCGATCTGGCTTTTTCCAACCACATCACGGTACTTCAGCATTTCTTCTTGGAACTCAGCTTGTTTTTTACCAAGAGCTTCTTCAGAAAGAACAGACTTTTTCTTTTCCAAGTCTTCGCCCATCTTTTTCAAGTCAGCTTCTTTTTTCTCAAGTTCTTTTTTCTTCTTATTGAAATCAGACTCAAGTTCCGTTTTTGCTTTCTTACCTGCAGAAGTGGATTGAATCGCTTTTTGCATATCAACGAAACCAACTTTTGCTTCTGCTTGCGCCAAAGATGCCGTCAGTAGCATGCTTAGCACGATCAACATTTTTTTCATTCCCAAATCCTCCTTAAAGGTATTTTTAAAACTTAACTAAATCCAGCTTACGCGCCTGTCGGCGCCTCAGCATCTGCGGCTGCCGCCGTTAGAACGACGGGCCGATGGAGAATTCGAAGACGGTGGCGTCGTGGTAGATGGAATTGCGGTTTAGTGGGAAGCCCCACTCGAAGCGCAAGACCCCGATTGGAGAGTACCAACGGATACCGAAACCAACGTCTGCGAAGAAGTCCCCTTCTGTAAGGATGTCATCCGCAGCACCGACGTCGAAGAATCCAGCTCCCATGATGCCAGCTTCCTTCACCAAAGGGAACTGTAATTCCGTCTGGTACATCGCCTGCTGAACACCACCATAGAAACGCATGGACTGCTCTTTGGCCTTCTCAGGTCCCAACTTCCCAACAAGGTCATTATAGATCATTTGGGACTGTTTCATTTTTCCCACACGGTAGGAACGGTAACCACGCAGCGAGTACGGGCCTCCAAGCAAATACAATTCACTGAAGGGCACTTCCTGGCCTTCCAAAGAATCAATGCGGGCATATTGGATGTTATTTCGCCACACTACATCCCAGAACAAATTCTTATAGTAACGGAAGTTCGCAGTTCCGCGAGTG
This sequence comes from Bdellovibrio bacteriovorus, assembly GCF_041888015.1. GTDB lineage: Bacteria > Bdellovibrionota > Bdellovibrionia > Bdellovibrionales > Bdellovibrionaceae > Bdellovibrio. The sequence goes on along the minus strand of NZ_CP168968.1, from coordinate 1,341,243 downwards.
TATTTCAGATCTCCACCCAGACCGGCGTATTCGTAAGAACCGCTCGTATAAATACCACGGCTTGGCATTTGGCGGTCATTACGCGTATCGAATTCAATACTGGCGGTCAAAGAACTGGTCACGCCGGATGCGGTCTTTAATGGGAACAAGTCCGGATCTGTAATCAACTTGCCGTTTTCGTACTTTTCCTCAAGCTCGGTGTCATCGTACTTATACTTCAGGAAACCGCGCGTGTATTCAGCGATAGGATGGCCCAAACGGATCGCACCACCACGGTGATTCTCGTCATAGTCCACACGACCGGAGTTCGCACTCTGATAGATGTCCGCACCCAACGACCACAAGGTGTCGCGGAAATACGGCTCAGTGAAGGACAAGCTGTAGTAGCTGCCGGTGTTGCTTAGATTCAAGGACGCGCCCAGATTTTGACCTTTACCCAGGAAGTTGGCCTGATTCACAGACCCCTGCAAAGTAAAGCCCTGAGATGTCCCGTAACCCGCACCCACTTGGATCTGTCCGGTGTTACGCTCTTTCACCGCGATGTCCACGTTCATGACTTCCGTGCGCTCTGGATCAATCGACGTCTTGAAGTTCACTTCCTCAAAGAAGCCCAGGCGCTGGATATTTTCCAAAGACTGACGACGACGGGTTTCGTTGTAAAGCTCACCCTCGTGCACCTTCAACTCACGACGGATAACCTTATCGCGAGTTTTGGTGTTGCCGATCATGTTGATCTTACCGAAGTAAACCTTGTTGCCCTTGTCGAACTCAAACACCAGGTCCACGCGGCGTTCTTTGTCATTAAAGCGTGTGCGCGGAATCACGTTGGCATAAGCGTAACCAAGATCCCCGTACTTTGCGGTCAGCTCGCTGATGTCCTTTTGCAGGACGTCGTATGCAAACACACCGTTGTCATCGATATTGATCACTTCACGCAGTTCGGATTTCGGGAACAACAGGTCCCCGGCAAAATCCACGTCGCCGACATTGTACTGTTCACCTTCCTCGATACGGATGGTGATATAGATGTTCTTCTTATCCGGAGTCACCGTCACTTGAGGACGATCGACCTTAGCCTGAACGTAACCTTGGTTCCAGTAAAGGAAACGCAGGATTTGCACATCACGCTCGAACATCTCTTGTTTGTACTGACCGGAACCACTCAATCCCGAGAAGAAACCACCTTCTGACGTCAGCATTTTGGATTTCAAGGCGCTATCGCCCAGATGTTTATTGCCCAGGAAAGTGATCTTCTTCACTTTCACTTTATCATTTTCACGAACCTTGAAAACCAAACGAACTGTTTCGTCTTTGGTCACTTCCTGAACTTCGTAATCCACTTTCGCCAGGAAGAAGCCCTTGTCCTCGTAAAGCTTTTGGATCTTCTCTACCGCTTCTTTGACTTTGGCCATATTCAAAAGCTGATAGGCCTTGATGCCGGAAGCATCGGCCATGTCTTCAGCTTTGACTTCGCTGTTGCCTTCGTAAGTGATTTCCACGATGGAGGGCTTTTCCAGCACTTTGTAAGTCAAAGTGACTTCTTTGCCAGTGACTTGACGACTGACTTCGATGTCGTTGAAGAATCCAAGATTGAACAAAGAAAGAACGTCAGCACGAATATGATCTGCTGAATACTGCTCGCCTACTTTTGTAGTGATCTTTGCAAGAATAGCGTCTTTTTCAATCTTGCGGTTGCCAGAGACTTCAATGGTTTTAACAATCAGACCCGAAGACACTTCCGCTGCTGCCTGAACAGGAGCTTTCGTCTTCGTGGTTTTCTTTTTGGCAGGAGCCGCCACAACCGTAGAAGTTAAGAATGTGATTAACAGTGCACAAAGAAGCTTACTCAAAGTTCCCATTCCCCATCATCGGGCCCGGCCCGGATTTTTAAAAATCTATAAGATTTCTAAGTACTTACAATTTCGATGAAGAATCGTAACTTAAGACCAAGGTCCTGTCAAAGCCGCAAAGCACAACCCCCTCAAAAAAAGAAAAACCCCTAAGGGGCGAGAAGGGTTCAGCCGCAAGGCGGAGGGGTCCCGCTGAAGCGGAGGCGTGCTCAATGCACGTCGGAGCGAAAGTGGTCCCCCGACAACGCCGTCGGATGGACCCTTATCGGCCCTCAGGCTAGGATTGCCATTGGCCGTCTTTCATTCGGTATACTTTCGGAAATCGTGTCGCGAAAGTCAGATCATGAGTCACAATCACCAGCGCCAGTTTCATTTCTTCCTTCAGGCGGAAGAACAGCTCCTGAATCTTGCCGCTGGTATGGGAATCCAAATTTCCCGTCGGCTCATCCGCGAACAGGATCTTTGGATGCCGCACCAAGGCACGAGCGATGGCCACACGCTGCAACTCCCCGCCAGAAAGCTGATTCGGGTGATGGTCACGGCGATCTGCCAGTCCCATAAATTCCAAAAGTTGCATGGCTTTTTCGCGCGCGGCTTTGATGGACTCGCCACCAACCCGACAAGGGATCATGACATTTTCAAGCGCTGTAAATTCCGTCAAAAGATGGTGGGATTGGAAAACAAAACCCATTTCAGCATTGCGGAAGCGGGACAGCTCTTCATCATTCATCGCCAGCAAATCACGGCCTTCACAATACAGCTCACCTTTATTTGGACGATCCAGGGTGCCCATAATTTGCAACAGCGTGCTCTTACCAGCTCCGGAAGCCCCCAGAATCGCAAAGGCCTCACCCTGGCGGATATCCAAACTAACACCGCGAAGAATTTCCAGCTCCCCCACGCCCTGGGCATAGGATTTATGGATATCAATGGCGCGCAGAAGAATATTTTCATCACTCACTTCGAAGGCCCTCCACCGGATCCAACTTTGCACCACGACGAGCGGGCGCGATGGTTGCGATCAAACAAACCAGCAGTGTCGCAACGCAAATGGCGATGCTATCGACAAAACGAATTTGCAGCTTAATATTTTCCAGACGGTAAACTTCACCGGAAATCAGATTCAGACTGCTTTGCAGCCATTCAAACAGGTAAGCAATTCCCACCCCAGCCAGGAAACCCAAAATCAACCCCACGGTGCCCATGAAAAGACCTTGGAAAATGAAGATCTTCTGGATGTCTTTTTGCGAAAGACCGACAGTTTTTAGAATGGCAATATCCTTGTAACGACGAAGCACATTCATGGACAAGGTCGCTGAAACATTAAAAGCCGCCACGATAGTGATCACCAGAACCACAAAGAAGATCCCCGGACGTTCGACATTGATGGCTTCAAAAAGATTTTCATTGGAATCACGCCAGTCTCGCACCCAGTACGGAGGCCCCAACGTGGCACTTAAATTAAAGGCCGCCTCGCGCGCATGATCCACATCCTCCATGCGCAAAATCAGGCCGGAATAGCGGTCCCCGATATCAGCCAACGTCTGCGTGGCCTTAAGATCCGCCAGAATAAAACGTTCATTCCAGTCGTGCTTCCCCAGATCCAGAATACCTTGAATTTTGAAAGCCCCCACCCGACGTTGAAACTTGGAAGGGTCCACACTGTCTGCCACCGGAACCACAACACGGAAGGTGTCACCGACTTTCAAATCCATTTTCTGCGCCAGATTTTTGCCCAAAAGTGCCAAAGGGATGTCGCTGGGCTCGGAAAGATTGTCGGATCCAGACATAATCCGACGCTTAAAGTTTAAAACCTCATTCACCCGATCCGTGTCCACACCCTGAATCAAGACACCAGATATCTGCCCTTTGTGAGCAAGTACCGCTTCAATAAACACAAACCGCGTCGAGCTGACCAATGTCGGCTCGGCTTTACGAATGCGCTCTTCCAATTCCTTCCAGTCATCCGGAAAACGCGAGCGCTTTACCACCTGCACATGACCTGACACTTCCGCCATGGCTGTTTTCAGCGTGTTTTCAAATCCGCTCATCACCGCCATAGATGCCACCAAAGCTGCCACCCCCAGCACCAACCCTAGCAGGGCCAACGGCGCCGAGCCCCCAAACAAAGTCTGGCGGGAGAATAACAATCTTGCGGCAATCCAAGGAAGTGAAGACTTCACGAAGGCTGGCTTTCTGCCTGCAATGTGGACTTTAGATATTCCATGATAAAGCCATCCAGATCCCCGTCCATCACATCATCAACCTGATTGGTCTCAAAATCGGTGCGGTGATCTTTCACCATCTGATATGGATGCATCACATAAGAGCGAATCTGCGAGCCCCACTCGTTGGCTTTCTTCTGGGAATTCATCGCATCTTTTTCAGCATTGCGCTTTTCAATTTCCATTTCATACAAACGGGCCTTCAACATTTTCAAAGCTTTTTCACGGTTCTGAATCTGCGAACGCTCGACCTGACAGGTGACGATCACTCCCGACGGAATATGCGTCATACGAACTGCCGAGTCCGTTCTATTGACGTGCTGCCCACCGGCCCCGCTGGCACGGAAGGTATCAACTTTTAAATCTTCCGGGCGCACTTCGATATTGATGTCGTCATCCACCTCGGCCCAGGCAAAGACAGAGGCAAAGGACGTATGCCGACGGGCATTGGAATCAAACGGAGAAATACGCACCAAACGATGCACGCCGGATTCAGCCTTCAGGTATCCATAAGCATAAGGGCCCTCAACTAAAAGCGTGCAGGACTTGATCCCCGCTCCCTCGCCCTCGGTCATCTCAATGATCTGAACTTTGAAACCGTGCTTATCCGCATAGCGCGTGTACATACGCAGCAACATGGAAGCCCAATCACAGGACTCGGTTCCACCAGCACCGGAATTGATCGACAAATAGGAACTGTTGCTATCCAGCTCGCCGTTCAGAACTCGCTTCAGCTCCAGATCCTGCCCGAGTTTTTCAAGAGCCGTCACTTCCGCTTTAGCCTCGGCAAAGCTGCCCTCGTCCTGGGCTTCTTCCGCCATTTCCAAAAGGACTTTGGCGTCGCTCAACCGACCCGCAAACGCGTCGAATTCCCCCACGGCTCTTTCCAGCAGGGTTTTTTCTTTGTTGAGTTTTTGCATTTCAGCAGGTTTTTCCCAGAGCGCGGGATTTTCAGCCTGAATGGAGATTTCTTCCAGGCGCTTTTTCTTGCGATCTAAGTCAAAGATACCCCCGAAGCTCCTTGGAGAAGGCTTCGAGAGAAACGATTTTACTTTTAATTTCAGAGGCTTCAGTAACGATAGACATAGGCCCAGTGTAATCGCCAAGCCCAGTCTGTCAAGAAAAACGCCTTCGAGAGAAGGGAGGGGATATCTCTCGAAGGCGGAAGTCAGGGACATCACAGATCCCTAATACAAAGGCGATGCCACACCCCCGAGCTTCGACTATTTGCGATATAGCGCGAATTCAAGGCCAACGACCCACAAACTGCTTAAAGCTTCGACAAAACCGTTGCCGCAGAAGGACCTTTTCCGTCCTTCCGAGGGGAATTCCACTTTCAATTCAATTTTACAAGGAATAGAGCCCCTATCGGGCAGAGATTTTTTTCAATAGAACTTCAAAGGCCGCATCCTGAATGCCGAACATTTCCCGGGCGTCTTTTTCATTGGTCTCGTGATCATAGCCCAATAAATGAAGGACTCCATGCAATAGCATGTAACCCAACTCCTGCTGATAGGTCAGACTGTGTTCCGCCGCTTGGCGCTTTAGAACTTCGGGACACAGAACCAGCTCCCCCAAAGAAGACGGGTCCATCGAATCAAAGCTCAACACATCGGTGGCGTAGTCTTTTCCACGAAACTCTTTATTGATTTTCTGTGCGGGCTTTTTATCCAAAAACACCATAGTCAGCTCACGGTGCGCCTGATCGGCAGTCAAAACCTTACGCTTCTTCAGCTCTGCCGTCAGAAGCTCCATCCACGTTTGAATGAATTTTCGTGGAGCCGCATGTTTGGATTCATTAACAATCAAAACTTCCATGATCAACCTTGGGAAGGAGTACTTTGGGCCACATCACCAAGACCGCCCCCCGCACTGCGTGGATAATCAATACGCTGGTGATAGATCCCCAGAAGAATGCGGATGAACGCGGCTTCGACCTTGGAGATATCTTTCAGTGTCAGATTACATTCATCCAGCTGCCCGTCCGAGAACTTTCTTTGCGTGATGTTTTTCACGATGTTCTGCAAACGCGTCGGTGTCGGCTCATCCAAAGAACGTGCGGCCGCTTCGATGCTGTCTGCCAACATACAAAGGGCGGCTTCACGGAACTGAGGTTTCGGCCCCGGATAGCGGAAGTCCTGATCACTGATTTCCGGATCGTCTTCCTTCTTCAAATCCAAAGCCTTGTTGTAGAAATAAGAAATCAAAGTGGTTCCGTGATGCTGCAAAACCCCATCAATGATAGGCTTACCCAGCTTGTAGGCCATCCCCATCTCGACCCCGTCTTTCACGTGCGCGATCAAAAGGGTCTTACTCATGAACGGAGAAATATGATCATGCGGATTATGGCCCGGCTTTTGGTTTTCGATGAAGTAGTTGGCGTGCTCCATCTTGCCGATATCGTGATAGTAACACATCACCTTACCCAAAAGCGGATTGGCACCGATTTCTTCCGCAGCGGCTTCCACCATTGAACCCACCATCATCGAGTGATGATAGGTTCCCGGCGCTTTTACGATCATCTCTTTCAGCAACGGATGGTTCAGATTGCTTAGCTCCAGAAGTTTCACGTCGGTGGTATAACTGAACACAGACTCCAGAAGCGGAACAAACATCATTGCCACCAGAGCCGAGAAGATCCCGCCAATAAAGCCCGCCGGGATGGACAGAAGAATCTCTTTCACCCCGCCTTCCTGATCAAACTTGGTCATGGTCAGGATAAAGGCAATCATCGCGGCATTCACAAGTCCGGTACGAACCCCGGCGAAATAAACATCATTTCGAGTTTTACAGTTGTAAACCCCGCGAGCCGCAGCAATACCGCCCACCAGGCTGACGAACATAAAGCTGAAGTTATAGTCCACCATGATCCCCAGGCAGACAGACAGGAAGGCCGTGAACAGCCAGACGATCTCGCCATAAGTGATCAAAAGCCCCACCAGCATCGGACCAGCGGCCACCGGGGCGGCAAACAGGAAGATCGACGGTGGCAGGAAATGGCCTAATTTCGAGGCAAAGGCCGCATCCGTAATGAACAGATAAATCTTGGTGAAGAAGATGATCCCGAAAGCAATCAGCATCATTACCGACACGTCTTTGAATTCGATTTTAACTTTGTTGATGGTAAAGCGCTTTAAGTAAGAGAAGAATACCAGAATCGCCACGGACAGCATCAATGCCATCGACAAGGACATGATGTCCTTGCGCTTGTCTGCGCGGATATTTTCGATCTGCTTGATCACCGCCATCTGGAACGGCTGAACCACCGACCCTTGAGCGATGATATTTTGATTCTTTTTGATTGTGATCGTTACGGGAATGACCGCATCGCGGGCCGACTGACGGCGAGTGGCTGTTTCCTGTTTGTTCAAGGTCATATTTGGTACAACCAGGGACCTTGCAAAATACAGAATATTGGCCTGATCACTTTCCGAGAAACGATGCAGGTCTTTTTTCAAATCCAATTCAAAGTTTTCCGGCGATTGCAGATCCAGGATTTCTTCGCGCGGGATGGAAAACTCTTTCCCCAGATTGTTTTTATGAACCACCCGTCCAAGAACGGCGGACTGACTGGCGGGAATAAAGCGATCCGGAGCTTCCGCCACCTTGCGGTCATACCAGTTTTCAAGGTTGCGGATCACAATGGCTTCAATGCGCGGACTGAATTTTAAATCCACCAGCCATTCAAACATGAAGTCGGAAACACCCACACCCAGTTCTTTTTCAAACTGCTTTTTGTACTGGAAGAAATCCTTCACCGCCACCCGGTACTGCGCGGAAGCCGTCGGCCATTTGGTTTCACGATAGTATGCGCGCATGGTGCGGAAAGAATGAATCAGATTGACCGACACACGTTCGAAAACACTGGTGTCATAGTCATAAACAATCGGAACAGAATACTCGGCCTTCAGGCGTTTTTCTTCGGTTGTGACCTCGTCGGTCATCTCAAAGCCCATCGGCGAAACCACATCGAATTTCGCGACGTCACCGACAGTAAAGTTGTAAGGAATATCGAACTGATAGAAGATCGTGTAAGACAACAGAACGCAGTACAAAAAGATCAAAGCAGCCCGGCGAATGAAGAATTTTTCTTCCATCAGCTGCACGATGCGGCCGAAGAAAGTTTTCTCCAATCCGATGGAATCAACCCAGTCTAAAAACTTAAGACTGTGATCCTCATAGTTCACACGCGTGGCTGGGCTTTCGCCCTTTTTCTGATTCTTACCTCGTTGCATATCTAGTTTTTCTACGTTACCCCATAATGCGAAAATTGTCGAAATCACTATGCATTTGTGCTAGCAATAAAGAGATTCCATCAGAAAGTCGAGGGGTCCCCATGCCACAAGCACCATCCAACTTACGTCATATTGAGTCCTTAGTCGAGATCGTAGCTCACCTGCGTGGCCCGGACGGATGCCCTTGGGACAAAGAACAAACTCACGAAACGTTGACTCAATACGCTATCGAAGAAACTCACGAGTTGGTGGAAGCGCTGGAAGACCCACAGCCCGGTCAGGGCAAAGACCAAAAAATTAAAGAAGAATTGGGGGATGTCCTCTTCCAAGTGGTTCTCCATGCTCAGCTTGCCGCCGAACGTGGAGCTTTTACTCTCGAAGATGTGATTGCAGAAATCTCGCAAAAGCTGGTCCGTCGCCACCCGCATGTTTTCTCTGACACCAAGGTTGCGGACACTCAGGAAGTCATTCGCAACTGGGAAGAAATCAAAAAACAGGAAAAGGCCTCCTCTGCCGCACCTGCGCCCTATTCCCTGAATGTTCCTCCCCTTCCCGCACTACAAAGAGCTTACAAAATCGGCAAACGCACCGAGAAGCTGCAATTTGACTGGAGTTCGGTGGATGAAGTCATGACCAAAGTGGACGAAGAGTACAATGAATTACACGAAGCTTTGGACGATGGGTCTGATGCCGAAATCGAACATGAACTCGGCGATGCCCTGTTCTCTTTAGCTCAACTGGGACGACACCTTGAGATGGAACCCGAGCAAGTGCTTCGCAAAGCCAACCTGCGCTTTGAAGAACGCTTTAACAAGATGGTGGAACTTGTGCATGCTGACAGCAAAGACTTCAGCGCCATCACACTTGAAGAAAAAGAATCTTACTGGCAAAAGGCCAAAGCACTTCTGAAGAAGAAATAGCCCGACAAGACAAAGCGAGCCGAAGACCACCCGGCTCTGTGCGCTGAAAAGAAGTTCGTCACTTACACAGATCTTCTAATTTCGACGCGTAGTTAGGACCTTAAGTGGGCGCCAAAGCTTCGCAAAGTGTTGAGAGGTTCGACACAAGAATTTTTTTTTGAAAATGATTGATTATATAACTCCCTGTTCTTTCAGATACTTAGCTTGTCTCAGCCTGAGACCACTTAGAAATTAAAAAACAAATTCACACAGTTATCGCAAATTTCAGTTTTGCCCTGTTTTAAACGAAACTGAATCCATCAAGTAGCGTGGTGGGGCTCAGGAGGGCATAACCGTATGAGAAAAACAGTGGCAAGCAAAGCAATAATGATGGCTTCAGCTATGGCACTAATCGCAGGGTGCAGCAAGGGAACAGGTTCTTATTCCCTGCTGGATGATGGCGCTGATTACAAACAGCAGGCTGTCTTCATCCCAAAACAAATCGACATCCTTTGGGTTATCGACAACTCCGGCTCCATGGAAACTTCTCAGACTAACCTGACTCAGAACTTCGCGTCCTTCATCAGCCGCTTCCAGACATACAACTATGACTTCAACATGGCGGTAACGACAACGGAAGCCTGGAGAAAACAGTTCGATTCAAATTCAACTCTTGCACGCATCAAGGACGGTGCGGGTACCAATCATTCGGGCGTGTTCGTGATGAACAAGAATACTCAGAATCTGGGTGACGTTTTCGCTATCAATGCCAAGCAGGGCATCAATGGTAACGGTGACGAGCGTGCTCTTTCCAGCATCAAGGAAACACTGCTGGATGCACACAACAACACCCTGGGGTTCCGTCGTCCTGAAGCCTTTTTGGCAGTGATCATTGTTACGGACGAAGAAGACTTCTCTTCCTCTTCCGGCCAGTTCAATGAAAGTTATTCCAATCCAAATCTGCACACAGTTCAAAGCTATGTGGACTTCATGGATCAGTATGTCGGCAGCCGTAACTATTCCGTCAACACGATCGGCATCCTGGATGACGCCTGCAGAACTTCTTTGAACAACACTTTCAAAGAGCGCAAAATCGCCAGCCGCCTGATTGAGATGTCCAACCTGACTGGCGGCGTGAAGGCCTCCTTGTGCTCTAACTTCGGAGAATCTCTGGAACTCATCTCGGACTCTATCATCCAGCTTTCCAGCGTCTTTAAACTAAATCGTGAGCCGCAAGAAGACACGATCGCAATCACAGTAAACGGAGCTTCTGTGCCGAACGATCCCGTCAACGGATGGACTTACGATGCATCCAACCTGACCATCACCTTCCACGGAAGTGCGGTGCCGGCAGCGGATGCTAACATCACCATCGACTTCTATCCTAAGTCGATCAAACTGTAAAAGGATGTTGTATGGGTGGGGTACAGACAGCAACTAATCAACAGCAGTGGTATATTCTGCGCGGGGAAATGAAATACGGCCCTTACGAGTATAAATCACTGATCACGATGATCCAAAATGGCGAGCTCTATGACTACAACTATGTCTGGGCTTCCCATTTGGAGAACTGGACACTGCTGGGCGATCTTCAGGATTTTTCCAAAGATCGTCTGTGCAGATTGATCGAAACCAAAGACCATTTGTCTGGTTCTTTTAAAGATCGCAAATGTCCACGCGTGGATCTGGTCACCCCGGTCTATGCCCACAACGATCACAACTTTTTTGACGGCCACACCCTGAGTGTGAGCGAAAACGGGGCGTTGGTTCTATTGAACGATCCCCTGCTTCTGCCCGGTCAAAAGATCCTACTCAACTTTAGAACTTCTGAGGAAAACCCTCAGACATTCAACGCGCTTTGTGAAATTATTCGCAAGAATTACTCAAAGCAAAGACTCAACGTTAAATCCGGTTTGCATTACGCTGTTCGTTTCCTCTCGGTGCAAGAAATCGGTATGGCTCAATTAACAAAATGGACACGCGGTGGCGTTTCCAAGGAGGAAACAAATGGCATTCTTAAAGTTCATGAATGATTCCGGTGTAGTCGGTTGGTTCATTCTACTGGTCGGCGTCGGCTCATTGGTTCTCGTAGCAGAGCGTGCAAAAGCACTTTATAAAGACTACGGCATGAATGTCGACGAGTTCATGGGCAAGGTTCAGAATTTGGTTTTAGCCAAAAAGCTGGATGAAGCTCTTCTGCTTTGCGCTCAACTTGAAAAGAAGCCACTTGCTTCCGCATTTAAGACCATCCTGGAAAAGGCGGATCGCGATGACGATACAATCTTCCAGGCGCATGATATCGCTTTGAGTGAAAATGTACCTTTGTACACCAAGCGTCTTCACTATCTTTCCATGCTGGCCAACGTAGCAACCTTGTTGGGTCTGCTAGGTACGATCCACGGTCTGATCCTTTCGTTCCAAGCGGTTGCGACGGCCGATCCGGCTCAAAAGCAAGCTTTGTTGGCACATGGTATCTCCGTATCCATGTATACAACAGCCTTGGGCCTTGCAGTGGCAATCCCAGCGATGGTGTTCTTCTCATTCCTGACTGCCCGTCAGAATCAATTGATCGAAGAGATCTCTGAGAAGACTTCCAAACTGACAGAGCTTCTTACAAGCGCTCACATCCCAAATCTGACCCGCCAGAATGTGTTCCCTGATCACCTGGCAACTCCGACAGTGACTCCTCCATCTCCAGGCCAGAAGGTCTCCTAACGGAGACCTTTCCCGAAGTGGTGGACCTTATAAACTAAGGATGGGATAAAATATGAGACGCGCACGCAAGATTCAAGTAGATCATAACAGTGAGTTCGAGCTGGACTTGGCACCACTGCTGGCCGTGATGGTCAAGCTGGTGCCCGTACTTCTGGTTTCTTCGGCCTTCGTACAGATGATGGTCATTGAAACCGAGTTGCCTCAGGTGGTCAATGAAGCCATTCAACGCCAGGAAGACCAAAAGACACCCACAAATGTGGCACTGGAAGTGGATCCTCAGGCTATTCGCATCGTGATTACAGAAAAGGGTCAGGAAAAAGTGGAAACCATCGCGATGAAGGATGGTGTCTACGATCTTCAAGGACTGCACAACAAGCTTGTCGACATCAAGAAAGCACACCCGGAAGTTTTCAAAATTGAACTCAACCCGGATGGTAAAGTTCCTTACGACGTCATCGTAAAAATTATGGATGAGGCTCGTCAGGCTCGTGATGCGAAAGTCAAATTCCCCGTTTTCGACACCAAACAGGGTAAGAACGTGGAAACAAACTATATGTTCCCAGAGATCGTCTTTGCGAACACCATGGAGGGCTAACACATGTCACGTCGTCGCAGATACGAACCGAAAACAAAAAAGAACTCCACCTTTGGTCTGAACATCACATCAATGACAGACATGTTTACCATCATGCTGGTATTCCTGCTGCAAAGCTATTCGACGTCTGAAGTTCAGATTAACCCGGAAAACGACATCCGTCTTCCGTCATCCGCATCCATGACTAACGCCACAGAATCCATCAAGATCTCACTAAGCGGAAACGCGCTGAAGCTTGATCAAACCAAAATTGCCGACGTTAAGAACGCCGACTTCCTGCCCCAGGATCTGGAAGACAAAGACACCAACTTTATCAAGCCCCTGTTCCAGGAGCTGGATAAGATTGCAAAGGCCGAGGACCAGAAAGACAAGGCACACGTAAAAGAAGGAAGAATCCTTCTTCAGGCAGACAAGGACCTTCCTTACGCCACTCTGAGAAAAGTCATGTATACGGCATCCATGGCAGGCTTTCCTCAGTTAAAACTTGTTACCATGGTCGGAGAATAAGTTTATGATTCGCACAATAGTTCTGCTTCTAGCATTTCATCTGTTTTCATTGTACTGCTTCGCCGCCGAAAAGAATGCAAAAGGGCTCCTGCCTGAAGTGCGCATGGATAACGGCAGCGAAAGTGAAAATGAAAAAAAGGCCTTCAGCAGCGAGATCATGATCACTCGCTCTGAAAACAGAGCTATTGAGTCCTTGCAAACAATTATCAAGAAAAATAAAGGTGCCCCGAACGAAGCTGACCTGTGGTATCGCTTGGCCGAACTTTACATGAGACGCTCAAAATCAGGCCGTTTCTTTGACCTTCACCAGAACACTCCTCTGCTGAAGCTTTCGCCATTTCCCGTACCTAATGAGCGCGGTGCCGAAGCCATCAAACGCGCCATCAAGATCTATACAAAAATTGAAATGGAATTTCCGAAGTTCAAACAGATGGACGCGGTCTTTTTCAATAACGCTTTCGCCAATCAGCAGATTGGTCAATTTAAAGTCTCCGAGCTTCTCTATAACAAACTTCTGGCCCAGTTTCCAAAGTCCCCCCTGATTGCCGATGGTACTTTGGCGGTGGGTGAATTGCTTTATGATCAAGGCAAGTTCGAACAAGCCTTGGAGCACTTCCTGCGCGTGGAAAAATTCCCGAACAACCGTGTTTATTCTTACGGCATGTATAAAGCCGCCTGGGCTTATTATAATATGCGCGACAGTGAAAACGGCATCAAAAAGCTGGTTCAGGTTGTCAGAAGCAATCCGGCTTTGGCTGACGGTGAAGTTCCCACCAACCGTCACAACTTGCGCCGCGAGGCCATGCGAGATCTGACTATCTTTATTGGGGACCACTACCCAGCCAATAAACTCTATTCCTTCTTTGAAGATATCACCACGGAAGACGAACTGGGCCAATCCATGATTGACCTGGCGAAACTGTATGAATCCCACAGTCGTCAAAAAGAAATGAACATCTTCCTGGAAGAATACATCGACAAGCGCTCTTCCGGTCCGGATGTGGTGCGCTCGCACCTGTTCCTGGTGGATGCCAATGAAACTTTGAAAAAACGAGATAAAGTTATCGACCATCTTCAATATGCCAGCGACCTTTGTAAAAAGGACTCTGCGTGGAGAGGTCTGCAAAAAGTGGAGGTTGTTGAAACTTCCTGCGTGGAAGGTTTCCGCCGCACCAGCCTGGATATGGCAAAAAAATGGTGGGACATCTGGCTGAAGAACAAACAAAACGTTGCGTTCTCGGACCTGACCCAGCGTTTGTTCAAACTAATTCTGGAAAATGAAGATCCTGCCAAACCGGATCTGAAAACCCGCTTCGCCTATGCCGAACTTCTGTTCCAATTGGAAAAGTTTGACGAAGCCAGCAGCCAGTACAAAATGGTGGGCGACAAATCCGTCGAGGAACCTCTGCGTCACGACGCCAACTATGCGGCTCTTTATTCCAAGGAAAAAAGCATCGAAAAGAAAAAAGATGCACTTAAAGAAGCTGAACGCAAAGAGCTGGCAGCCAACTATTTGGCCAAACACGCCAACGGTAAATTTGCCACTTTGGTTAAATTCAAAATGGGCCACATTGCCTACGAAGAGTCCAACTATCCAGAAGCTGAAAAGTGGCTGACTCCGCTGGCTTCCTTGAAAGGCAGCGAAAATGCCGACATCAAGCGCAAGTCCGAAGACTTGATCCTGGATATGCTGAACCTCCGCAAAGACTATGCAGGAATCAAAGCTTTCTCCAAGAAAGTAATGACATCCAGTGCTGATGAAGGCCGCAAGAAGAACATGAACAAAATCATGGAAGAGGCCCACTTCACTGAGATTCAGGAATTTGCAAAAACGGGGGATAAGAATCAGGCTTCTGACAAGCTGATCGCCTTCGCCAAAGAACATGAAGGCTCCAAACTTTCGCAGGACGCTTTGTGGCAAGCTCTAAGCCTGCAGTACACAGAAGGCAAAGTCTTCGATGCTGCGGAACTTTCCATGAAGTTCGTGCAGAAATATCCGGAAGACAAACGCAACCTGGATGCTTTGAAAGAAGCTGCCAAGGCTTATGCGGATGTCGGTCAGATTTCCAAGTCCGCTGAGACTCTGGTTAAAGTGGCAGATCTGGACAAGAAGGGCCGCAACTCTCACCTGGAGCTTGCCGCTGACATCTATATCCTGGAAAAGAAAAACAAAGAAGCCCGTGCTGCTTACAATGGCATTCTTGCCGGAGCGGACAACAAAACTCTGCAAAGAATCTATAGCAAGTTGATGGACTCCTATAAGAACGAGCCCCGTTCTGGCGAGCTGGAAAAGCTGCAAAATCAGATTCTGGCAAAAGGCATCGAACCGTTCACAACTCAGATCATGATTGATCGTGCAAAAGCGTTGCTGGATTCCGGCAAAAGCTCTGCCGCCTTTGATCTGGCAATGAAAGCCAATGGCCGAGACGTGGCTCCGGAAATCCGCGCCGAAGCTCGCCTGATCCAAGCCCGCATTCTGGAAAAAGAGCTGGTTGGACAAAGCGTGAAAGCCCGCGAAGAAAAGTTCGCGATGGTTCTGGCAATGAAGACCGAGAAGCTGGACAAAGCCCATACGGCCTACTACACCACACTGAAAATGTCGAAAGATCCTTTCCAGCAGTTGGAAGCCATGCGTGGCATCGACCGCTGCTATGCGAATTTCATCGACAGCCTGACGACGATGCCGCTACCAGCTTCTTTGAGTCCGCAGGATCAGGAGGCTTTGCGTGGTGAAATCGCAAAACTGACTTCCCCGATCCAGGACAAGAAGAATGAAAATGAAGCGAAACTGAAAGTTCTGGCGGCTTCAAAAGGTCAGACAGCTTCCAGCGAGCGCAGTTTTGCCTCTATCCGTGTGGATCAGACCGTACCGCCCCAAGTGCAGTACCCTGCTCCGGAAAAAATGGCGGCCTTCCTTCCAGCTTCCACGGACATGACTATCGGCAAGGTGTCTCGTTTTGAGACCCGTACTCCGAAAGCATGCAATAAGAGCGCAATCATGACCGGGCAACTGGCAAATCTGAGCATCACCGAAGTTGCAGGAAATTGTTATTATTCTAGACAGTATGAAATGGTGGAAAAGCTGGGTCTTGAGCTTGCGAAAAGCAAAGACACGCGCGCCATAGGCCTGTTCTATGTCAGCGTTGGCTCCGAAGCCCGCGGTTTCAATGACAAAGCTTTATGGATGGTGGAAGCCGCTTTGAAAGTGCAACCAGAGGCTTCGCCTTACGTCTATCAAAAGGCCCGTCTGCTTTACAAAGACGACGGTATGAATTCCGCGATGCCGTTTTTCGATAAAGTTTTAGACATGCAAATGGCTTCGACAGAAATGAAAACTTTCGCTGCAGTGAAGGCTTTCTCAGAGGGAGATTTTACGAAAGCACTTGAAAATTTCTCTGCAATGCCGAAAGAACAATTGTATACTTTGAATGTAGGAACCGTGATGAGTGAAGCCTACGCTCAGAAGGGTGAAGTCGAAAAGGCGCTAAGTGTGATCAAAGATCTTCTTAGCGGCAAGAAAGACAATGTCGACTTCCTCTTGCAACAAGCTCACTTGTTCGAGACTTACAAAGGCAGTCCAACGCTTGCGCTGGATTCTTATGAAAAAGCGTTTAAAGCCAGTCAGCAATTGGAAATGCGTGATTGGTTAGGTAAGAAAATACAGTATTTGAAAACTCAAAACAAAGTCGGTCAGCACGTTATCTCGGGAGACTTGTAGTATGGAGGGTACAAGTGAAAACTTTCATCACAGCGATGATCGCTTTCATTCTCTTGGGAGCAGCGACTGCCTTTGCCAAACAAAGAACAGTCCGTAAAGTCCAGGAAGTAAATTTCGGTGAGATGAACCTTAAGGGAACGATTCGTAACCCTGACGGCGCCTATCTTGTGCAAAAAAGAGGTATCAAGTTTATGCCTCTTTACGATGTGCAAAAAGATATGGATGGCCGCATCCGCGAATCAGCTCTCTACTTGAACAACTAGTTTGATGAGGTGTCACATGCTCACGTTGATTGTACGTCAATCCCTGAAAAATGGGACTGCGAAAACCTGGAAGTTAAGATCCAATAATAAAACTCACACCTTCGGGTCCTCCCGTCTGGCAGATGTAATTTCCATCGCTCCAGACTCCAAGGGCATCCAGGGCATGTTTGAGTTCCGCGATGGAGCTTGGTGGTATGTCGATCTGGACATGAACTCCAGCGCTTCCAACAAGAACTCCCCTGCTTTGCGCCTGGACGAGGAAAAGTCACTGACCATTGGTGACTGCGTCCTGAGCTTCACTCCGGTTGCCAAGGAAACAGATCTTTATCTGCGCCTGGAACAGGCCGGTCGCGAACAACGTGAAGCCGGCAAGCAGTTCCAGCTTTACATCGTGAAGCAGAATGGTCAGGTTCTTGAAACCAAGATCCTTCCGATGAATAAGAAATTCAAACCCGCTTCTGCCCTGACTCCGACGGCAGTGGCATGCGTTCCCACTCAGGAATGGCACAAGCAAATGGTGGGTGATCTTGAAGTCAAACAACGAACTGTGTCCCTGGAGGACGCGGCTCGCATGGCCCGCCTGAGCACAGACCAACTGATGGACGAAGACTCCAAAAGAGGTGTGTTTGTTGTTCTGGGCGCCGCTCTTTTGCTGGTGACAGTCGGCATCTTCTCTCCAAAAAGTCAGGATCTGGAAGTTGTTGCGACACCACCAAAGACAGCTCAAAAGATTATTGTAAAAACAGAAATTAAGCCAAAGCGCAAGAAAGCGGAATCTGCACCTGCTCAAAAAGTGGTTGTGAAAGAAGCTCCTGCAGCGGCCGACCAAAAGCAGGCACAAATGCCTACGGGTGGCGGCAGCAAAGTTTCTCAGATGATGAAGTCCATCTCTGGTGGCCGCATCTCTCAACTGATCGGAAAAGTTTCCGCTCAAGCAGCAAAGAGTGGCAACGTGGTCATTGCCAATGGCGTGAAGGCGGGTTCCGGCGCTTCCGGACGAGCCTTGGCTGCTGTCGGCAGCATGGAACGCTCTGGTCGTGACTGGGGTCGAGAAGGCACTGGATCTGGCGGTGGTGTTTCCACCGTTGGTCGTGGTGGTGGCGGAAGCGCCTCCAGCATGGGAGGCTTGGCTGCCGGCGGAACTGGTTCCGGCGGTGTCGGCCTGATCGAAGAGGAAAGTGAAATTATTGGCGGTTTGGATCGCGAGATCATCGCTCAATACATCAAGTCCCAACTGGGGCAGATCCTTTATTGCTATGAACGACAACTCAGTGCCAAGCCGGACTTGTTCGGTAAGGTCGCAGTTAAATTCACCATTGGGCCTTCAGGCAAAGTGGAACAACAACTGATTGGTGACACAACACTTAAGAACGCAACCGTTGAGGGATGTATATTGAATAGGGTTGCCGCGTGGAAGTTTCCTGCTCCACAGGGGGGAACTCGCGTGCTTGTGACATATCCATTCTTATTCAAGAGTACAAACTAAGGCGGGGGTAATATCATGTTGAAGAAGACAATTCTAATGTTCATCTTGACGGCATCGCAGGCATTCGCACAACAAGCGGCAGACAGCAAAGCTGATCAACGCGGTAGCGACAAGCTGGACATCAAAAAACTGGAACAGAAATACTGGGCGGCCAAAGACGATGACTTCAGCGTCGTGCAAAACCGTCGCTACGTAAAAGCAGAGCGCTTTTATCTGACTGGAGCAGCTGGTATCCCGTTCAATGACCCTTACAGCACCGGAACTATCGCCAGCGGAAGTCTGGGATATTTCTTCAACGAACGCTGGGGTCTGGAAGCAAGCTACAACTCTGCCAGCATGAAGGACAACGATGCGGTCGGCCAGTTCGTTGACACCTATGGTGTTATCCCCGATCACAATATCTTTAAGTCCTCCTACTTCCTTTCCGGAATCTGGGTGCCTTTCTATGCAAAAATGAGTGTGATTGACAAAGCCATCATCTATTTCGACATGGGGATTTCCGTCGGAGCAGGAACTTTGGACTATGAAATCACACAAAAAGAAGGAAATGTCAGCAAGAACACTTTTGCCTATAAACTGGGTGTGTTCCAGCAGATCTTCTTCTCTGAGCACTTCGCGATCCGCGCGGACCTTGTGAACACGTGGTCCACTCAGGACAAAATGAAATACTATGCTCCGGGTACGACACCAATTCCAGGTGGTCCGGCAGTCACAGGCCAACGCAACCTGGGCTCTGAAACAATCAACGACACATCATTGATGATTGGTATCACGTACTGGCACTAATTTTCTCCAGGGTGGGGGGATTTATGAGTAAGTCACTTAATATTTTAGTAGCACTATCTTTCCTGGGCAGCTCCGCTTTTGCTGAGCCCGCCCTGAAAGTAAAAAAGAGCGCCCGTTCTGCGGACGCCAGCCTTAAGGTTAAATCCAGTTTAGTTCCGACCTTCGACGTTTATCAAAAACGCGTGGTCAAAGGAAAAACGGAGGTCTTCAAGGTTAAAAATATTCCATTGCTTAACGTCGGTGAAGAGCGTGAAGTGGAGGCGGCCTCTCTAAGTCCTCTCCGCCTCCCCGCTTCCCGCGAAGTCGCGCTCAAAGAAACACGCCGTCGCGAATCACCTGCTGTTATCAACTTTGTCCTGAAGCCTTACACTGATGTGGTGGCACCAGCAAAGAACCTGACCAATGCGGATGCTTTCAAGCAGATTCCGGACGTCAAAGTTCTAAACCCGGTGATGGACCCGGTGACTCAGGACCCTTTGGTTCAATTGACCAAACTTGAGGATCTGCAGCCCAATGACTACAAACTTTTGCAGGCTTTGATCTTCCTGGAAATCCAGAAGAACTATGAACTGGCCATGGGCCTGTTCTCGGAACTTATCGAAGATCCCAAACACCGCATTGAGGCTTTGTACCACTATGCGATGACGGCCAAGGGACTGGGACTTAATTCTGAATTCCGCCAGTATATGATTCAGGTGGCTCAGGAAACCAAAGCAAAAGAATGGCAGCAAAAAGCCACGGAAGCCCTGGTTCAACACATCAATGTTTTGGAGACGACCGACATCGCGCTTATTGACCCTTTGGTTATCAAGTACGAAATGGACATCACCAAAAACGATGACTACCAGATCGCTCGCGCGAAGTATTATTCTGACAAGGGCCAACTGGGCATGATGGAAGATGCTTTGATCTTTATCGGCGAAAAATCCCCGCGCTATCCAGAGGCCTTGTTGCTCAACGCCCTGTTCAACTATCGCCAGGGTAAAGTCGAAGAAGCCACAATCTATCTGGACAAGCTGATGGCGGCCACAGACCAGGACAAGACATCCCAGTTGCGCTCTGTCGGTGCTTTGACGCTGGCTCGCATGCAATTCCAAAAAAGCCAGTACAAAGAAGCTTTCCAGTCCTATCTGAAAGTGGACAAGTCCAATCCTTTGTGGCTGCAAGCCATGGTGGAAAGTGCTTGGACCCAAATTTTGGGCGAGGACTATGAAGGGGCTGCGGGGAACATGTTCTCTTTGCACACGGACTTCTTCAAAAATGCCTTCTCTCCGGAATCCTATGTCGTTCGTACGGTGGGCTACCTGAATCTGTGCCAATATGGTGACGGTGTGCAGGTGCTCAACGAGATGAAAAAGAAGTACTCCCCTTGGAAAAAGAAACTTGAGGACTATAAGGTTTCTCACAAGGACTCTTCCGCATATTATGAAACAGTGAAGAGCTGGATCAAGAACTCGGATCTGAAAGAAGTTGACGGCCTGCCTCGCTCGTTCATCGTGGAACTGGCCCGTCACCCGGCTTACATGAGCGTGCAAAAGCAAATCAACGCTTATGAAGATGAAATTGTTAAGTTCAACCGCATCGCTTTGACCCTGGTTAAAAAAGAACGCGAGTTGATTGCCAAACAAAATGAAGCCAACAAGGAGCTTGCTGACGCCAAAAAAGGTCTGAAAGGTCAAAGCCCTTCAGAAAGTGACGTTGCAAGAATCCAAAAAGCCGAGCAGAAACTTCTGAGCTATCGCATCCAGTACCACATCGCCAAGAAAGCCCGTACGTCGATCAAAAACCTTCGTGCTACGGGTCTGGCTCGTATCGATAAAGAGAAAACAGTTCTTCGTGCTCAGGCTTCCCAAGCTCTGCACAGCCGTTTCGGCGAAATGCTGGCTGGCTTGGATAAGGTCCTGGATCAGAATGATGTCCTTCAGTATGAGCTCTATTCCGGTGCTGGTGAGCACATCCGCTACCAAATGGCCGGTGGTGAAATCAACGAAAAGGACCGCCCAGAATTGAAGGTTCAAAAGGAAAAAAGCCTGAACTGGAAGTTTAAAGGCGAAATCTGGGAGGACGAAGTGGGTCACTATCGTTCTTCACTGAAAAATGTATGCGCTCAAGATGGCAACGTAGCCGGTTTGTCTGAACAATAAGGAAAGGATTTTCAAGATGAAATTCACTAAAGTAATGACGACTTTGACAATTATGATGAGCCTTTCAACAACATCTCTGGCACAAAACTCTGCCAAAGAGGGTTTGGATAAGATCAAAGGCAATTTAAATAACTCCAAGACCAATCTTCAGGAGTATGAAAAGAATCTGAAAACTGTGGATTCCAACCTTGTGGAAGTGGGTAAAGCCAAATCTCAGGTGGAAAACCAGCAAAAACAGGTTCTGCAACAGGCTGAAGAGAATAATCAGGCCATGAGCCGCGTGACAGGCCAGGAAAAAGAAATTCAGAGCCTGATCGCCGATGAGCAGAGCAAACTGAATCAGGAAAACGCGAAGATTCAGGAACTGGAAGCCATGATCGCCAAGATCAGGGAAAACCAGAAAAAACGTGAGTTGAACGTCAGCGACTATCAACTTCAGCTTAACCAGCTTAGCGAAGAAAAGAAGATCTGGAGTTCTCGTCAAAGCACTTTGAAAGAGCAGAACGAACAGGTGAACCAAAAACTGCGCAGTCTGGCCAGCGAAGAGAATGAATGGAAAGCCAAACAACGCGGCTATCAGGGCGAAGTAAAACGCTGGGGTAAAGAAGTTGAAAGACAACAAAAGATCAGCGACAGCTATAATTCTTTGGCAGAAGTAAAATAAACTCACGAATAAATTTTGATTCCACCCAGGGACTCCTTCTTAACAGAAGGGTCCCATTTTTTTTGCGCCGCTATTGTGAACAATACATATGTTCGACAATCTGGACTCCACCCCACTACTACAAGCTCCGAAATATTTTCTGAATTTGTTAAGCAACCTAACCACATTGAAAATATCAGAGGCCACATATGAATAATACGGGGATTAGTTCCTGGTTCAAAGGAATCAAAGGTAAACTGTTAATCGCAGCGGTACTGCCAGTTGTCGGATTTGGGATCGTCTATACCATTTCACATGCCGGAATGAATGAGTTCGAATCCTACCTAAAAAACTCTCATGGCAATATCATTCCAAATTTGCAGGCCCTGGCAGAACAGCGCCAAGCCCGCAACTCCTATGGCTATCAACTTTTCGCGGCCATGAGCATGAAGAATCCGGAAAAACGTGAAGAACGGCTGAAGATCGCCCGTGAATCCGTAGAGCAGTACAAGAAAGCCTTTGAAGACTATGCCTCTACCCCTTTCACTCCCGAAATGGAAAAAGTTTTCGAACCTGCCAAAGCCGTGCGTGACGAGTATCTGAAACTGCTTAACGCCAATATCGAACTCGTCAGCCAAGGCACACCGGAATCCTTTGAAAAAGCTCAGGCACAAATGGATGGCCGTCTTTGGGAAATCGGGACCATTATGCATAAGATGAGTTCAACCTCCGCGGCCTATTACAATGAGGCCGCCGCTATTGATGCAAAGAATGCGACGGCCGCCTCCTCCCGTATCAATACTCTCACAATACTGGTGACCCTGGCTTCCACTCTTACGATTCTGGGTATTCTGCTATGGATTGCCGCAAGAATCTCTTCCTCTGTCAGTTCTATCGCGTCTCGCCTGTCTCAGGCTGGTGGTCAGGTTGCTGCGGCTGTTGAACAACTGAACGAAGCCGGAAATGCCCTGTCTCAGTCCTCTACCGAAGCTGCCGCATCTTTGGAAGAAACTGTGGCCGCCCTTGAGGAAATGAGTTCCATGGTTCAGATGAACTCAGACAATGCCAAACAAGCCGCTGCGCTGTCAGCGTCTTCCCGTGACTCTGCCGAACACGGTGAAAAAGAGATCCAATCCCTGATTCACTCTATGACCGAGATCTCCCAATCCTCCAAAAAAATCGAAGAAATCATTTCTGTCATCGACGACATTGCCTTCCAGACAAACTTGCTGGCCCTGAATGCGGCCGTTGAAGCCGCTCGTGCCGGAGAGCAAGGTAAAGGCTTTGCCGTCGTGGCGGAAGCGGTTCGCGCGCTGGCGCAAAGAAGTGCAGCTTCGGCTAAAGACATCTCTTCATTGATCAAGGACTCCGTCTCTCAAATCGATGCCGGAAGCGAAGTCGCCGACAAGAGCGGTGCCGTCCTGACCAACATTGTGACTTCCATTAAAAAGGTTTCAGATTTGAACAATGAGATCGCCGCCGCAAGTTCTGAACAAACAACCGGCATTCAACAGATCAGCAAAGCTATGAACCAGCTGGATCAGGCCGCACAAAGCAATGCCGCCTCTGCGGAAGAGATCGCCGCAACCAGTGGTGAAATCAACAGTCTGGCTGCCACCAATCAGAATCTGACCGTGGAACTCAATGCAGTGATCCTGGGCTCATCAACAGACCTTCCATCCGAAGAAGCGGCCCCCACCAAAAGAGCCAAAGCCACACCAACTGCAAAAAAATCGGCGAAAAGTAACGTCATTCCCATGAAAACCAAATCAGCCCCACAGGCGAAAAAGTCCGAGTCTCAAGACGTCATTCCATTTGATGAAGATGACCGGGCAAAAGTCGGTACCACTGAAGGCTTCTAAGAAAACCACTGACAAAATAAACAGATATTTAACAAGCCCCTCGACCTTCGAGGGGTTTTTGCGTTGAAACATCGAATGGATTCGCATTCTTACTTCTGGACTTTGACGAGATATTAAAGGTTCCGAACAAAAAGCTGTCAAAAAAATATAATACCCTGTCGGGTTGAAGGAACTTGTTATGGCTTTTTTATCCAGTTGGTTTCGAGGAATCAAAGGTCGTCTTCTTATCGCCGCTATTTTGCCGCTGATCGGATTCACCGTCCTTGGCAGCTTATCCATCAATGGACTTACCAAGGTGGTGGAGCTCCTGCATACAGCGAACTCTCAGGTCATCCCCACTTTTGAAATCGTGGGCGAAATGCGCCAGGCCCGGAATAAATATTTCTATGGCGTCTGGGCTGCGATCGGTCATTCCACGGAACCTGAAAAGATGACCAGCTATCTGAAGTCCGCCGAAGACGGTTTGAAGGAACTTCGTCAGGCCCAGGAAACTTATGATCCAGTACCGCGCACCCCTGAAGAGGACAAAGTTTATCAGGAGGTCAAGCCTCACTTTGCACAGTACTATAAGCTGATGGAAGATGCGATCACTCTGATCCGCACCGGCGATATCCAAAAAATCAAACAAGCCGAAGCGTTGATTGATGGAGAACTTGTCGTCCTTGGCAACCAGGTTCGCAAATGGAATGGCGCTGTGACGGAAATCTATTCCGCCATGGCTAAAGAGGGCAACAAAGAGGCCGACGCTACTGAGGCCTATGTGACCAACCTGCTCTATGCGGTCTCTGCAATAACGGCCCTGTTTGTCTTTGCCGCACTTATCTGGATTGCCGTGCGTATCACTAAAACAGTAGGCTCCATTGCAGACCGCCTGACCACCGCAAGCAATCAGGTGGCCTCCTCGGTTGAGCAGTTGAACGAAGCTGGTAACAGTCTTTCACAATCTTCTACTGAGGCAGCCGCTTCATTGGAAGAAACTGTGGCCGCCCTCGAAGAAATGACTTCCATGGTACAAATGAATTCAGACAACGCCAAACAGGCTGCGGCCCTTTCAGCGTCTTCCCGCGAATCCGCAGAACAAGGCGAAAAAGAGATTCACAATCTGATCACATCCATGACCCAGATTTCCGAGTCCTCTAAAAAAATCGAAGAAATCATTCATGTCATCGACGACATTGCCTTCCAGACAAACTTGCTGGCCTTGAATGCGGCCGTTGAAGCCGCTCGGGCTGGCGAACAAGGTAAAGGCTTTGCCGTTGTTGCCGAAGCGGTTCGCACCCTGGCTCAACGAAGCGCGGCTTCCGCCAAGGATATTTCCTCTTTGATCAAGGACTCGGTATCCCAGATTGAAGAAGGCAGTGCCACTGCCGACAAGAGCGGAACGGCTCTGTCCAATATCGTCAACTCTATCAAAAAAGTCGCCGATCTGAATAACGAAATCGCTGCTGCCAGCGCAGAGCAAACCACCGGTATTCAACAGATCGGCAAAGCTATGAATCAGTTGGATCAGGCTTCGCAAAGCAATGCCGCCTCTGCCGAAGAAATCGCCGCAACCAGTGGTGAGATCAACAATCTGGCGGTCACCGCTCAGAACCTGACCGTGGAATTAAATGATGCCGTGATGGGAAAAGCAGAAATCGCGGCCTCAGAGCACCACACCGAAACGCCTAAAAAGAAAAAGTCGGCTCCGGCTCCAGCGCAGGCCAAAGCCAAAAGCAATGTCGTCCCTTTAAAGAAGAAAGCAGCCCCGGAAAAAGTGGCTAAAAAAGAATCCCAGGATATTATCCCATTTGATGAAGATGACAGAGCTAAGGTGGGGACGACCGACGGATTTTAGAAACTTCCGCGCAGCCTAGCCGTTGCGCAATCCCAAAATAAACAATCACCGCCAATACAATGGCAACAAAAAGGGCTGGTATTTGCAGCCCTTTTCCCATTTTGGCGATCAGCAAATCATAAACCTGCAACGAAGCCACCAACCCCACCCCGGCCACAGAAAAATTCACAAAGGTCTTCAGCATCCGTCGGCGCGCCATCCCCACACTGAACTTCGGCAGAAGCACGAACAACAAGGCCGCATTGACAAAGGCCGAAATCACTCCGGAATACATCAACCCCGGCAACTGCCAGCGATCCATGAAGTGAGGTGCCAGAAGAATATGGATTACCAATGCCACCAATGCCATACACATCGGTGCCCAGGTGTTTTTCACCGCATAATACAACGGCATCAGCACCCGACTGCAAGACACCAACAACAAACTGACAGCATAGATTTTTAAAACCCCGGCGGTCGCCTGCACATCAGCCACGGTGAATTTTCCGCGCAGGAACAAAACCTCGATGATCGGCTCTGCCAGAAAGAACAACCCCAAAGCGGCAGGCCAGGCCAAAAACAGATTCATCAGAAAGCTTTCTTCAGCAGTTTCGCGGAATTTTTCTGTCAAACCTTTGGCGGCAAACTCGCTGAGTGTCGGTAACAACGCTGCCCCCAAGCTGACTGAAATCAATGAAAGCGGCAGTTCCAACAGACGATCGGCCCAGTAGATATAGGAAATAGAACCTTCGTACAGCGAGCTTGCAAAGTACAAGTTCACCAGCGTGGAAAACTGCAAAAGCCCCATCCCGACAAGCCCCGGAAGCAGCCTGCGCAGGACATCTTTCACATCCTCACCACCCCACTGCCAGCTCAAAGATGGCAGATAGTTGCGCGCCTTTAACGCCATCAACAGCAAAGCAGCCTGCAAGAATCCTCCGACCAGGACTCCCCACGCCAGCCCATCCCCATGCATTGGGAACCATTCTGGAGGCAGAAATGTAAAGACGAGCATCGAGATATTCAACAAGGCTGGGGCCGCCGCCGGAAGCCCAAAGCTGCCAAAGGCGTTCAGAATCCCCATATAGAAAGCATAGGAACAAACAAAGAAAACGAATCCAAACATGATCCGCCCCATGCGCAGGGTGAGTTCCCACTTTTCGGCAGCAAGAACATAATCATCGGCCAAAAGCAGGCGGAACAGCGGCTCGATATAGATAATCCCCAGCAAGGTCAGGGCACCCAGAACAATCAAAAGCAGGGAGTAAATCGAATTGACCAGATTGCGGCCCCGAACGCCAGAAGGGTCTTCGGCTTGAGCTTGCATAAAAACGGGAATAAAACTCACAGACAGGGAGCCTTCCCCCAAAAGACGACGGAAAAGGTTGGGAAGACGGAAGGCGGCAGTCCACGCATCGGTGACCGCCCGATCAAAAAGAGCCCCCAGCGCTATATCCCTAAAAAGCCCCAAGATGCGGCTCGTTAAGGTCCCAGAGGCCATAGAAAAAGCCCTTTTAAGGACCTTTTTGCGATCTTCTTTTAATCCGCTTGCTTCGTGAGACACCCTATGTTAATTCCTTTGACTCGTTTATAAAAGATTACTGTGGAGGTTATCCCTTGGCAAATCATAAGTCTGCAGCAAAAAGAGCTCGTCAGTCTATCCGTAAAACTGCTGTTAACAACGCTCGTAAAAGCACTGTAAAAACAGCTGAGAAAAAACTTGTTAAAGCTATCGAAGCTAAAGATGTGAAAGCTCTTCCTGAGTTGTTGAAGAAGTTCACTTCTCAAGTAATGAAAGCTGCTAAAACTGGCGTTATCAAGAAAGAAACGGCTTCTCGCAAAATCAGCCGTCTTTCTACACGCGCTACTGCAACTAAGTAGTTCTTAGTTATTAAAAGATTCGTTTTGAGTTCGCGCTGATACAAAGGCGCGAATTTGTCTTTTTGTGGAAAACGCAATTTGATTAAAGCTCAATCCGTGGGTGACTCTTTGGTCACCCTCTTTTTTGCGTTGATCGAACCGTCCCTCGCAGGAAAACAAAGTCCCCACCGGGCACTTGGAAGCTGACAACAAGTTCATGCCCTTCGGTCAGAACATAGTCCGACAAAATGGACATACCGCCCTCACCGACTTCCCCTGAATCGCAGACAAAGTACGTCCCATCACACAGAATGCCCACCTTGCGTTTCATCGCACGGCGCGGATACTGGCGGCGGAAATAGCCTTTATCTTCAAATGGAGAATTCGTGACAGCCTTGTTCATTAAGGCACTTATCGGTTTTTTGGATTAAATTCTAAAGCAAATGGACTAGATAGCGGCGTACTGGGTGCCGCAGGTTTTCAGAACCAGGTTTTCCAGCCAGATGTGACTGGACAATGGTGAGGATTTCAAAGCCTTATCGGTATCAGACAAAACCACCAGGGTCTGTTCCAGTTTTTTTGCAGTCCAAAGTCGGGCTTGATCCAAATAACTTTCCAGGAAATAAGGCGGTACCTGCGCATAGTGAGCGAGCTTCGCCCCATGCAGGCCTTCTTCCATGCCCCTTTTCAGAGTTAGCAAGATACGCACGTGACGGGCCACCAAAGACACGATCCCGATCTCGTTCTGCCCCTGATCCAACAGGTGGACCAAAAGCTCCAACGCCTTCACACGGTCGTTTTCACCAATGGCTTTGGTAAAATCAAATACGTTTTCTTCCTTAGAACGGGATACGGCCTGCGCCACATCCGCCATCTCGATACGGCGTTCGCCGACGTACTCGCCCAGCTTTTTCAGTTCCCCTTCGATTTCCGTCAGATGATGACCCACCAGCTTATGCAAAAGCAAAATAGCATCATTACTGATCGTCAAACCCAGGGATTGAGCAATGTAGTTGATCCAGGAAGGAATTTGATTTTCGTAGGGCTTTTTAAACTCGACACAGTCGGCTTTATCCAAAAGCAAACGGATCTGCTTTTTACGCTTATCCACACGAGAAGCCAGAATCACAAAGACCGTGCTATCCACAGGGGACTCAAAAAGAGGCTCTAGTTCCGCCCACTCTTTGTCGGTCAGCTCTTGCGCTTCTTTCAGGATCACCAAGCGGCGCGCGGCCATCATCGGCAGGGTTTCAACCGCATCACGTACAGCCACCACGTCAGCATCGCTGGCATAGAAAAGACTGTAATTGAAGTCCACGGCGCCCTCAGTAAGGACCGCGTATTTGAAACGCTCAACAGATTGATTCAGCAGATAAGGTTCTTCACCAAAAAGGAAGTACAGTGGCGCAGTCTGACCTTTTTCAAGATCACGATAAAATTTCTGCGCATCGATGAGTGCCACTGTTGCCTGTTCCTTTTGCTATACCGACTTAAAAATTCTCGGTGATACGATCATGGGCTTCAGCCATGATGTCGAATGCCATGAGGTCAATGTTTTGCCTCCGCGCAGAAAGATTGTAAAGAGGATTCACAGAGTTAACACCGGCCAGCGTTACTTGCGGAGCTGCGTATGTTCTTTCCCCGCTAAAGGACCCACTCCAAAGCTCTGTCCCATCTGCCTGACGCACAACTTTAACGGTGACAGTCAGTAAAATACGATACTCTGAAGCAATGACGGTGCCATTGGGAAGATAGGGCGCGGAAGAGTCCCCGGCCACACGCTTTGCGCCTGGGAGGTACTGAACGTTGTCAATTTGCCCAATCACCGCCACTTCAGAAAGGGAATTGTCCACAATTCGGGCAATGCGTGAACGCTGAAACTCCTGAATCAAAGAGTTCGTAAAAGAAACCTCGATCCCCGTCTCTTGTGTTTTGTTTTTAAAGATCGGCACCGAAATTTGCTTGTAACCACCAGGGATGCTGCGCGTGCCTGAGCCTAAACGATAGGCACATCCTGAGAGAAACAGCGACAAGATCAGAGTGATGCGAAAAGCTTTAAATATTGCGTCCACGGGCCCAGTTGAGTATAAAATTAGCAAGGAATCAAGGAAGAAAAATGACAACTTTTCAAGACGATTACAGTTTGTTAGCTCCGGGGCCTGTGAACATTCATCCTGAGGTGCGCAAAGCTCTGGCACTTCCTATGATCCACCACCGCACGCCGGAATTCGATAAGATCCTGAAAAAAGTTTTAGCGGACATCAAGGTTGTCTTTCAGACGGAACAGGATGTCTTCCTTCTGACCTCCACCGGCTCTGGCGGGATGGAAACCTTATTGGTGAACACCCTTTCGCCGGGCGACAAAGTTATTGCCATTGTTTCAGGCAAATTCGGCGAGCGCTGGGCTGATATGGCGCAATACTTTGGTGCAACGGTTATCACTCACAATGTTGCTTGGGGCGAAGCCGTCAAAGTTTCCGACATCGAAGAACTTCTAAAACAATATCCTGATACTCGCGCCGTTCTTTGCCAAGCCTGCGAAACCAGCACTGGGGTGGCGCATCCGATTGAAGCACTGGCTGCCGTGACAAAAAATTATCCCGACACTTTATTGCTGGTGGATGCGATCACAGCCTTGGGTGCGTACCCTTTGCCGATGGATGCGTGGGGTATTGATGGTATTGTGGCCGGATCACAAAAAGCCTTTATGCTACCAACGGGAATGGCGTTTGTTTCTTTCTCGAAGAAAGCCTGGAGATTTATTCCCGACGCCAAATGCCCGCGCTATTATTTTGATATCCGTAAAGAGAAAAAAGCCAACTCGGCCGGGGAAACTTTCTTTTCGTCCAACGTCGCGATCATTCGCGCGCTGGATGTGGTGCTGTCACTGATTACCACGCAAGGTTTGGATAAACTTTTCCATGACATTCATCGCCGTGCCGAGTTCACACGCCACTTTGCACAGAAGCTGGGCTTTGTCCTTTATGCCAAGTCACCAAGTGATTCTGTCACGGCATTGACCGTGCCTCCGCAAATGGATGGGCAAAAAATCCGTCTGCACCTGGAAGAAGTTCACAACATCACCATCATGGGCGGCCAGGATCAGGCCAAAGGAAAAATCATCCGCGTGGGTCACATGGGTTATATCCAGGACCACGAGATGGTACGCCTGATTGAATGTCTGGGACATACACTTCGTCACTTTGACCCGGACTTTATGTCACTGGAGCATATTTCCAACATCACGACAGAGGCGAAAAACTGGCTGGAGCAAAATCCATGAAGAAAAAGATTCTGATTACGGACCGCTTTGCTCATGACAGCTATCTGTACTTGCAACAACACAGCCATTTCGAAGTGGTTCGCAGCGACAGTCCCCAACATTTGCCACTGGAGCATTTGGTCAGCGCCAATGCCCTGATCATTCGCAGTCGCACAAAAATCAATGAAGAGCTTTTACAGAAAGCAAGACAACTGCAATTGATCGTCACTTGCACCAGCGGTTTTGATCACATTGACTTGGACGCCACTCAAAAATGGGGCGTCACGGTGATGCACACCCCGACTGCAAACATTGAGTCCGCCGCACAATTGACCTGGGGTTTGGTTTTAAATTGTGTGAACAACATTCCTCAAGCCAGCAAGATGGTAAAAGCGGGCGACTGGAACCGTGATCTTATCACCGGCATGGAGCTGACCGGCCGCACTTACGGTATTGTTGGTTTGGGCCGCATAGGGTCCCGTGTCGCGGAATTAGCGCAAGCCTTTGGCATGAACGTCGTAGCCTACGACCCGTATCAAGAAGACGACGTCTTTGAACGATTGCATATTCCGCGCTTAAGTTACGAGGAAGTATTAAAGACCGCTGATGTTTTAAGTTTCCATGTGCCAAAAACGCTGGAAACAGAGCATATGCTCAACCGTTCGCAATTCGAATACATCCACCGGGGCATTGTTCTGATTAATACGTCTCGGGGGTCTGTAATCAATGAAAACGATCTGTGCGAGGCCTTGGAAAAGGGCTGGCTGCGTTCCGTGGGGCTGGATGTCTTTGAAAAAGAACCGCTGCATAGAAACTCAAATTTGTTGAAATATCCGAACGTGGTTTTGACTCCGCACATTGGAGCCAATACAGAAGACGCGTTCTTTAAAGCCTCCCAGATTGCAGCTAATAAGCTTATGGCGTTTTTTGTGGACGGTTCGACCTCTGACACCCTCCCACCAAGGGCGCCATGGTATGGGGCGGCTCCATTTAAGGGCGAATAAACTTGCCTGAATCCCCCTGTTTGAGAGACATTTTTAGGGTCTGTTTTAAGGGGTACGTTATATGTCAGGCGTAGTAGTTGTCGGAGCTCAATGGGGCGATGAAGGTAAAGGTAAACTGATCGATGTGTTCGCGGAAAAAGCGGACATGGTTGTGCGCTATCAAGGCGGCGCCAATGCAGGCCACACACTGGTGGTCAACGGTCAAAAAACTGTTCTGCACTTGGTTCCCAGTGGAATTCTGCGCCCGGAAACAACGTGCGTGATTGCTTCTGGTGTGGTGATTGATGTTTTCTCTATCCGCGATGAAATCAGAAAACTGAAAGACACCGGCTATCTGCAAAATCCAAAACAACTTTTGATCTCTGATACGGCAACATTGATTCTGCCTTATCACAAAGCTCTGGATGCAGCTCGCGAAGCGGCTTTGAGCGATGGCAAGATCGGCACAACAGGAAAAGGCATCGGCCCGGCTTATGAAGACCGTGCTTCTCGCCGTGCGATTTTGTTCGGTGATCTTTTCGACAAAGAAAATTTGAAAAAGAAGCTGGAACTGGCACTGACTGAAAAGAACTTCATGCTGGAAAACTACTACAAAGGTTCCACTTTCAAAGCTGACGATCTGATCAAAGACCTTCTGGCTGTGGCAGAGGAGCTGGCTCCTTACCGCACGAAAGACACTTCTTTATTCATCAGCAAGAATTTGAAATCCGGCAAACGCGTTTTGTTTGAAGGCGCTCAAGGAACCATGCTGGATATTCTGCACGGAACATATCCATTCGTAACAAGCTCCTCCACTTTGGCTTCCAATGCTTGCGCAAGTGCGGGTATTGGCCCTGCCAGCGTGCAAAAAGTGATTGGCGTCTTTAAAGCCTACACGACTCGCGTGGGCAGCGGTCCGTTCCCGACAGAGCTGAATGATGAAATCGGCAAGAAACTGCAAATGGACGGTCATGAGTTCGGATCGACCACAGGACGCGCGCGTCGTTGTGGCTGGTTGGATCTGGTGGCGTTGAAATACGCGATCCGCGTGAATGGCATTACGAATCTGGCGATGATGAAAC
Organism: Bdellovibrio bacteriovorus; assembly: GCF_041888015.1. Lineage (GTDB taxonomy): Bacteria > Bdellovibrionota > Bdellovibrionia > Bdellovibrionales > Bdellovibrionaceae > Bdellovibrio. The sequence goes on along the minus strand of NZ_CP168968.1, from coordinate 1,308,312 downwards.
TCGATGTGTTGACAGGACATGATCGCATTGGCGTCTGCACAGCGTACAAATTAAATGGCGAAGTGATCACAGATCTTCCAACCTCCCCTTATGAGTTGGAAAAAGTGGAGCCAGTGATCGAATGGATCCCGGGTTGGACACAAGATTTGTCGAAAGTAAAAACACTCTCGGATCTTCCGCGCCCAACAACGAACTACATCGACTACTTGGGCTCACAATTGGGCACGCCGATTGATGTTATTTCTGTCGGACCGGGCCGCGAGCAGACACTGTGGGTCAAGCCTTTGTTCAACAATTAAGCAGAGTTAGCAGTTTTTATGGGGCCTTTGCTCAGAGCTTGAGCAAAGGCCTTTTTTTTATCAAAAAATCGCAAAAATTTTTAAAAAACTGCAAGAAATCGTATTGACTTTGTCCCCCTCTTACTACAAATTAGCACTTCCTAAACGGACAGTGGTTCGCTAGCTCAGCTGGTAGAGCACTTCACTTTTAATGAAGGGGTCGATGGTTCGAATCCATCGCGAGCCACCATTTTTTAGTTCGTTGTTTTCTCTACACGTTCCCATCGTCTAGGGGCCTAGGACACCTCCCTTTCACGGAGGATACAGGGGTTCAAATCCCCTTGGGAACGCCAATTTTGTTACTAAAAATAAAAAACCCGAATCGAAAGATTCGGGTTTTTTATTTTTACTCACAGCTCTGGTTTTCCCAAGGGGCTTTGAACTTAAAAGGTCGGCGCAAAAAAATCCACAAATCACCAGCGAAGCGTCGTGCGCCGACACAGGGGTTCACTCGCCCTAGCAGGAAGCTAGCGCGAGGGTGCGCGAAAGCGCAGGGCAAAGCCCCGAGGAGCCGGATGCGACGAGCCCCATCCCCCCGCAAAACCGAGAGCCAAACTCGCGAGCTTCAAGCAAAGCGAGAAGCAAGCCAGCCGCCCCCACATCAGCAACTACCGCAAAACCACCATCCCAATCCCCAACAAAGTCAGCACCGCACTGACCACCATCCTCACCGTCAACACTTCCCCTAACAACACCACTCCCCCAAGCGCCGCCAATACCGGTACACACAATTGCACCACCGCCGCCGTCGATGACTTAATATGCGAAAGCACCTTATACCAAACCGCATACCCCAGTCCCGACGTAAACGCCCCCGAAACAAACGCCAGCATCACTCCATAAGAAGAAGCCTTCACTTGAGATAAAAACATCAGCCCCATCACCAAAGCAAATGGCAGCGCCCGAAGAAAACTTCCTGCCGTCGCAACAAGAGGATTAGAAAAAGATTTTCCAAGCAAAGAATAAACACCCCAGGATACTCCCGCCATCGTCATGAACATCGCACTGACAGGCGCCGGTGCCGCAAGACCTGGCAATAGCAGAATAACAAGCCCCACAATCGCCAGCACACAGCCCAGTGCCTGACGTACACCAAAGCGTTCGCCTTTATAATAAGCCGAAACGATCATAGTCCCTTGAACGCATCCAAAAAGAATCAATGCGCCCGTTGCCACCGTTAAATTGATATACGCCCAGGAAAATCCAGCGGCATAGACAAAGAGTGCAATCCCCGATTTCCAAGAACCACCCACGCCACAAGATAAGATTGAGTGCTTTACGCCAACAAGTACAAAAAGAATAATCGCACCCGAAAACAAACGAACAACGGTAAAGGTCGCAGGATCAATAGATCCGGATCGCAAAGCCATTCGACAAAGCAATGAGTTTCCCGCAAAGCATATCAAGGCAAGACCGGACAAAGTGACAAGCTGAACTGTTTTAATGGATGGCTCCGTTCACAAGCTAGTAGTTCTTGAATGCTAAATCCTTCAAGAGCTCAACATCAACCCACAAGCCTGTAATGAGAGATAGCTACGCAGTGCGGACGGAAATTCTATTATTGCTGGATCTAAACCCAAATCGCCCACCATAATGATGTAAACATAATTTGTTTAAACAATTCTCTTACTCAATCCGATACCAAGAGCATGACAAAGCCTCTCAAAACATGCCTCATTTTGGTATTCATCGCGGGAGTCACCACCTCGTACCTTACAGCAAACAGAGACAAAGATTTTTCCGCGTCAGACCTCGATATTACCGAGTTCACCGACTCTCCACGGGAGACCCTGACAGCTCTAGACCTCCAACATGACATCGAGATTTTGATGTTCGCTATGGATTCTGCTTATGCAGGGAAAATTGCTTATCCCGCCGAGTACGCCGCAATGAAAGATAAAATTGAAAAGCTGCCTAAGCTTCACTCCAAAGGCCTTTCGCAGAAGCTCCTTAGAAAGGAGTTGTCCGAAATCCTCGACACCTTCCCAGATGGTCATCTCAGTGTGGATACACCTGAAAACTCGTATATAATAGCTCCCACAAGATATCTCGCTTCGATTCCTGATCGGGACAACTGCAAAGCTGTAATAGAGTTTCAATCAGACAAAAAAGATCGCCAGACTCTCATGGTTACGATCCCCACTTTTTTAGCAGACAAAAACACCCTGGAGTACCTTGAGTCCTTCTACGAAAAAATTGGCGATGCGAAGAAAGTTATCTTTGATCTTAGAGGGAACTCCGGCGGCTTCATCTCGATTCCGCATAAACTTGCAGCAAGACTGTGGGGAGAAGAATATCGGGAGAACAACTATATCCAATACTTCCCTTCCCCTAAAAAAAGTACCTACAGCCTAAATGGCGCCGCATCTTATCAACTACAAACAAATGTCACCATCATATCCAATCCAAGAAAACTGGCGGAATTACGCAAAAACAATAGAAATATCTTTACCAAGATTTGGAATTACAACGAATATGCGGAAGGATCTTTACAAAAAAAGTGGTATGACGCCAGCGACTACGTAGATCATGTTGAGCAAGAGATCAATACTTACGAAGATGAACCTTCAAGCCTTGAAGAAAAAGGCTTCAACCATCCCATCATCGTTATCGTCGACAAAACTTGCGCATCAGCCTGCGAACATTTCCTTGAATCTTTAGAACTTCATCCTCATGTGACCGTCATGGGCGAACGAACTGCCGGAATGGTACAATTTGGTAGTATCGGCCTCGTCCAGCTTCCAAAGTCTCACCTTACTATTCCAATTGCCCGCACCTATTTTGAATATAAAGACAAAAGAAGAGTTGAGCGCATAGGGTACCCTCCACATATTCTTATTTCTCCGAACGAAGACCCCTTGGAAAAAGCTCTTGGCCTTTAAGATCTTAACGACGACTCCCCAAGAGAGAGGCGAGTGTTTCAATACGCAACAATCCCCGACCAATTACCTCACATTTCAGACTTTCAATAATGAGCTAACCTTCTTGTTTTACTGACTTATTTTCTTCTAATTTTTCTCAATATTTCCGTTAAAAAGCCGACAAGATACCCAAGATGTCTAACGCCCGTACGTATCTAATAAACATCTGGCTCATTGTGATGCTATCCCTTGCTGGTTGCATGGATGCATCGCTGACCCCAATGCTATCCGAGAATCAAATCTTCAGAAAAATCACGGTTGAGTCCGGCACTGTTGTGACTCTGGATGAAGGTATCGGTCATCAGATCAGCCTGGCGATTGAAACTCCATCTGTTCCCGGCGTGACTTTAAAAGCTGAAAGCCTGCAATGGACTTTGAACGACACTGACGGTGACTTTGAGTCCTCGACTGGCACATTGATCATCCAGCCGGGTGCGACGTCCATCAGCTTTATCATCAAAGCTCTTCGTGACGGCGAAATCGAAAGTGATGAATCCTTCGAGCTCGTCTTCTCGGGCGACCGGTTTTCCAATCTTGAAGGAAACTCCATTTCTTTCGTGGTCAAAGACAAAACCACAAAGGCCAAGGTCAATGCGACCCTGGCTAGCCTGGATTTCGGACCGCAGTTGAAAGACACCACCGTGGAACGCGCTTTGAGTTTTTCAAACTCGGGCGATGCCGCAGCTCAAAATCTGAACTTGAGTGTTCTGAATGCTCCGTTTGCCTTTAAAGGCGGAAGCTTCCCCGGCAACGGCGGAACGTGCAGTGCCATCCTGAACGGTCACAGCTCTTGTACTGTGGTCATCACTTACAGTCCGACCGAAGTAAATACCCATGCCCAAAGTCTTTCCTGGAACTATAACAACCCTGTTCAGTCAGATAACGGATCTTTAAATATTTCTGGCTTGGGTGTGGAGGTTGCCGCCGTGCTGGGTGGAAAACCTGGCAATCCAAGCAACGTCGATGATCTGAACATTACTGTCGCCGGAACCAATGTCACCCACTACAAATACAAAGTCGGAACTCAATCCAGTACAGATTGCACGGTGACTTCGGGCTATTCCGCAGAGCTTCCGGTGAGCACAGCGGTGACTGACAGTCTTTTGACTCTCGCCAATCAGAATCTAAAAATCTGCGTGGTCGGAAAAGACGCCAACAACTTCTGGCAGCCAGTAGCCGTCGCCACCAGCTATGTTTGGAACTATGACACAATCCGCCCGACCGTTGTTGTCAGCCAGAAGGCGGGTCAGACCGATCCAACCAATACACTGCCCGTCAGATTCTCTTTGGTGTTCAGTGAGCCTATTGCTGAAAGTTCGCTGACGGACGCTGATGTCAGCTTCACGGGATCTGCGTCTGCCAATAGCTATACTTTAACCAAGATTGATGGCACCCACTATGATCTGACTGTTTCAGGTGTGGATAGCAATGGTGTGATCCAACCCGTGATCAACGCTGACAAGTTTTCTGATCTGGCTGGAAATCTGAATACGATTTCCACCGCCACCGACAATCAAGTGACCTATGATACCAGCGCGCCGGCCCTTCCGACCTCTTTAAGCTGGTTGCAGTCTTCTCCCACCAAAGCCACTCCGGTCACCGCGCAGTGGGCCCTTTCTCCGTCATCGGATATCGCAGATCAAAAAATTCAGTTCTATAAAGATGCCACCTGTCTGCTACTCGAAGGCACTGCGATTTCTGTTTCGACCTCGGCCACGACTCGCAACTTCACTGGTCTTGATGGGGACACTTACACTTATAATATTACTGTGATCGACACCTCTGGAAACGTCTCTGTTTCCGCGTGTTCAAGCGCTCTTTTGATGGATCGCACCTCGCCTTCTATAGTTTCTTCAAATCCTGCAACCAGCACGGTTTCAAGCCTGCCAAACTCGGTCACTGTGACTTTCAACGAAACCATGTTGGCTTCTTCCGTGGAAAACCTTGGCAACTGGGGCATTGCGTGTTCTGGCAGCGGAGTTGTTTCCATTGCCGGTGTTTCTGCGGCCACTGCCACTTCGGCTGTTGTGAATTTGACGGTGACAAATCCGCCAGCCAATGCCGAAGTCTGCACACTGACTGCGAAAGCCACTTTGACAGACCTGGCTGGCAATGTCCTTTCCGCAGCTGGCACAGCGGCCTACACCCTTGATCTGCCGGGCACAGTGCTTTCTGTGACTTCATCCCTTGCAAACGGGGCCTACAAAGCAGGCCAAGTGGTTCCGGTTTCTGTGCAATTCACTGAAGCTGTGACTGTCTCCGGTGGCACCCCTGAGCTTCTTATTGAAACCGGTTCGACAGATCGAATTGCAACATATATTAGTGGCAGTGGTACGGGCACTCTTCTCTTCCATTACACTGTGCTGGCTGGTGATAATTCCGCAGATCTGGACTATGAATCTGTCAATGCATTGTCATTGAATGGCAGCACCCTGAAAGACAGTTTCGGCAATGACATGATACTGGCACTACCTGCCCCTGCTGCGGCCGGCTCCCTGTCTGCTAATAAGAATATTGAAATTGACACTCTGGCACCTGAAGCCTTTGCCATCGCCGGGATCACCGGAGGTACGGATTCAACTCAGGATGAATGGCTGACAAATGGTTCTACCGCAACAGCTTATTGGGCCGCTGCAAATGGCAGCACACAATATCTGGTGGAAATTCGCAGCAGCGATGCCTCGGCCTCTGTATGTGCACAGCAAACTGTAGCCACCACTTCGCACACCTTCACCGGCTGTACTTTGACGAATGGAACTCAATATACTGTCCGTGTTTCCGCCCGTGATGCTGTTGGAAACTCAACAGCGGCCACAAACAATGACTTTATCTTCAACGTCAATACTTCAGCGGTGATTGCCACGGTGACGGGTCAACCCACGGGTAAATCCAACCAGACCAGTTTAAATATTGACGTCGCCGGAGCCGACGTTCAGTCCTATCGCTACAAAATTGGCGTCGCTGCCTCCACAAACTGCGCCGTGGCGACAGGATATTCTGCGGATATTTCATCATCTACGAACATCACGGATTCCGTCAGCGCTTTGGGGAATACAGATATTAAGATCTGCGTGATCGGTAAAAATTCTGCCAGCGTCGAACAAGCTTTGACCTCCGCAACCAGTGTCACGTGGACTCAAGATCTGATTGCGCCGACAATGACTATCAATCAGAAAGCAGGACAGGCCGATCCGACCAACGCCCTGCCTATTGAGTTCACCATTGTGGCCAGCGAAGCGTTGGCAAATTTTGCCGTGGCTGATATCACTCAATCCGGGACCGCCACCGGCATCACCTGGAACCTGACAACTTCAGACAATATCACATGGTCTTTGAAAGCAACGGCTATCACAGGTGCCGGCACCCTGATTCCCTCCATCGGCGCCAATAAGCTGACAGATGTCGCGGGTAACAACAACACCGCCAGCACCAGCACAGACAACCAGATTTCCTATGAAACCACCAAGCCTTCTTTGACGATCAATCAAAAGGCAGGACAGGCCGATCCGACGAATACTCTGCCTACCGAATTTACGATTGTCTTCACCGAGGCGATCAATCCAAGCAGCTTTATTGCAGCGGATATCACTCAAGGTGGTACGGCTTCCGGTATCACTTGGAATTTAACGACTTCTGACAATATCACATGGACCTTGCAGGCAACAGCGGTGACCACCGCAGGAACATTGATTCCTTCCATCGCCGCCGGTAAAATCAGCGACCCAGCCGGCAATACCAACAATGCTTCCACCATGACGGATGCCACTGTCACTTATGACGTCACCGCCCCTGTGAACGCCAGCTCTCTGACTTGGCAGCAAAGCAGTCCGACAAACACGACAGCTCTTGTGGCACAATGGAGCAAATCCACAAGCCCGGATCTGGCTTCCCAGAAAGTCCGCCTCTATACCGGCTCGGCGTGTAACACCTATACTGGCACTGAAAACTCTGCGACCAGCGCCGCTACGACCTCTAATTTTACTGGCGCTAACGGTACCACTTACACTTATCAGGTGATCTCCACCGATACTGCCGGGAATTCGATCACTTCGGGCTGTTCCAGTGCTTTGGTCATTGATACAACGGCCCCAACCATCACGAACGTCACTTCAAATAAGGCGAATGGTGCCTATACCATTGGCGATGTGATTGATGTCCGTGTGACCTTCAGTGAAAATGTGACTGTTGCCGGAACTCCACTGATCGCCCTCAATACCACTCCAGCTCGTTCAGCATCATATGCCTCTGGCAGTGGTACGACGATCTTGGTGTTCAACTATACCGTTCAAGCCACCGATACCGCGGCTGATCTGAACTATGTTGCGACCAACTCCCTGACGATCAGCTCAGCCAGTATCAAAGATGCCGCCAACAACAATGCGACTTTGACCCTGCCAGCGACAGGCGGTGCCGGATCTTTGGGTACGAACAAGGCCATTGTGATTGACACCTCAGCCCCAAGCATCACGACGTTTACTGTCACTAACTCAACTCCGACCAACAGCACGACCTTTAATATTACTTCTGCAGTCAGCGGCAGTCCGACTTCTTACTGTATTATGGAAAACAACACGGCCGTGGCATCCTGTACTTGGACTGCGGGGGCTGCACTTCCAACCACGTTTACGGTCAGCACTGTGAATGAAGCAAAGACCCTTTATGCCTGGGTGAAGGATGTTGCGGGCAACGTCAGTGTGATGGCAAGTTCGGCTTCCATCACGTTTGACAACACACCTCCGACGGCGACTCTTTCCGGGCAGCCGACGGGTTCCAGTGCCAAGTACGCTCTGAATATTGATGTAAATGGCAGTGATGTGGTTGCCTACAAATACAAACTGGGAGTCGCGGGTTCCACAGATTGCACGGTGGCGACGGGATACTCAGCTTCCGAGATCTCTCACACTGTCAATATCACCGACAATATCTCCGGCCTTGCCAATGGTAGCATCAAGCTATGCGTAGTGGGAAAAGATACTGCGGGCAACTGGCAGACTTATGCCGCCGCCACGACAGCGCCTTGGACAAAAAACTCCCCGGCGATTCAGTTCACGGCGACCACATCCTCTATTTCTGAGTACAATGACCCTACCCACACAGTGGCAGTCAGCATCCCTTCTTCCGTAGATATTGCAGTGAGTGTGAGCTACACATTCTCCAACGGATCGGCTCCTTCCGCGACGATGGGGAATGACTACACTGCTGTTAATGGCACTGCAACCATTGCCGCAGGCAGCACTTCTGTGAACATCTCTATTCCGATTCTGGATAACAGTACTGAAGAATATGACGAGACATTTAAAATCACCTTGAGTTCTCCCATCGGTGGTTCACTGGGTACGAACACCGTTCACACCGTCACGATCACTGACGACGAGGATCCTCCATTGGTGACGATCCAGGATGTCTTCGTGACTGAAGGAGCCTCTACAGGCCTGATTGCCACGATCTCTCACCCGACTGACAAGGGGGCTGTGGCAATCAACTGGACCCGAGATGTCTGCACAGGTGTCGACTGCGCCGTGGCAGGCACTGACTACACGATGACGACGACGTCGGGCACTGCTTCGATTCCAAGTGGCTCCACCACAGTTTCCTTCGGCAGTCTGACCACGATCGACAATACGGTGGACGAACTCTATAAACGTGTGGCGATCAAAATCACGGGTGTCACGGGCGGGACTTCTTATATTTCCAATGCTGACATCTACATCAATGATAACGACAGCCCTGCAGGGAAAGATGCTCTGCAAGTAAAAGTTGCCGACAACCACACGTGTGCCCTTGCCAGCAACGGTAAGATGTACTGCTGGGGACTCAACAACACAGGGGCGCTTGGACAAAGCAACTATCGTCCAAGCTCTTCGCCCTTGGAAGTTCCACTTCCAGCATCAGTCACGCGTATTTCCGTTAAATATGCCAATACTTGTGCCGTTCTCAGCACGGGGGCCTTGTATTGCTGGGGGACCGGAAGCCAAGGCAGCTTCCCTGGAGCCGGCCTGACTGGCACCAATAGCACAGGAAACCGCTGGGCTCCTACTCAGGTTACTGGCATGACTTCTGGGGTCACTGATGTGGGCATTGGCTATGTGAACTCTTGTGCCGTGAAGAGTGGTGCCTTATACTGCTGGGGCGCAAAGGAATACGGCCTGCTGGGAGATCCGGCAACAACTTCATCAACCACGAATCCTGTAGCCATCCCGGCACTTTCCTCTGGCGTGGAAAAGCTTGCCATGGGCTGGGTGCATGCCTGCGTTCTAAAAGCGGGTGTGGTGTACTGTTGGGGTGAAAATAAAAATGGCGAAGTGGGCGATGGTACTATCTCTCTAGTCAGTACCCCCAAGGCTGTGACTGGCATCGGTACAGCGACTGATGTGTGGGCCGGACTTTATGGAACTTGTGCGAAGAATAGCAGTAATCAGGTCTATTGCTGGGGTAACAACGGCGACTATCAAATTCACAGTTCGTCCACCGCTGACGTGTCCACCCCAACCTTGATGGCAGAGCTAGCCGGGGCCTCGGAAATTGCCTACGGCTATCAATTCTGTGCGACTGTAAGTGGTCAGCTTTATTGTAAAGGTAAAAACTATTTTGGTGAAAGTGGTATCAATCAGCCCACAGGAAGCTCCAATGTCCCACTCAGCCCCGTGGTGGGTGCCTCCTCGGGGGTTACCGCTGTTGACGTTGCACACGGCGCGCACACCTGCTTCATTCGCAGCGGACAGATCTACTGCACGGGCTTCTCGGGTTTCGGTCAACTGGGAGACCAGCAAATACTGCAAAGTAATGCCCATGTGTTGAGTCCTGATTTTACCGGAGCCAGCGCCATCTCTATTTTTGACGAGCACGCCTGCGGAATTTTCAACGGCGGCGTGAAGTGTCTTGGGGATAATAATCAATCCAAAGTCGGAAATCTTCTGACTGACAGACTGTATTTGGCCGCCACCGATGTTAAAAATATGGAATCAGGAGTCACTAAAATCGTCACCGCTCCTGATGGAAGTTGCGCCCTTCAAAACGGAAGCGTCAAATGCTGGGGTCGCTCGTATATTCGCGCCAGTGGTTCGACTTCGGGAAATCCGAACACACCGGCAGGCCTCAGCACTGGGGCGACCGATATCGCCACCTCTCAAGGCAGCAACTTTGTTTGTGCGATTGCTTCGGGTAAATTATACTGCTGGGGTCTTTTGAACCATTGGGAAATATTCAACCAGCCTATTAATGTCGTCTTCACAAACCCTGTAGAAATCACGGAGGCTGGATCCAATAATGCCAAAGTCAGCCTTGGCTCTTATCATGCCTGCGTGCTTAAAACTGATAAAACTGTATGGTGCTCAGGACACAACACTAATGGGCAACTGGGCCAAGGGGACACCACCGCCCGTCCCGGCCTAGTGCAGATCCCAGGCTTAACAGGCGTTGACGAGATCTCCACAACTAACTATGGAACCTGCGCACGCGTTGGTACAAACCTGATAAAATGCTGGGGAAGCTATTCAGGTAATGGCACAACAGCTAATGCCATCGCTGCTCCAAACGAGATCACGGGCTTCACTAATATCACTAAGATACAAGGTGGTTCTAGCAGCCATTGCATGATTGCAAATGGTGCCGCTTATTGCTGGGGCTTCAATCGCTTCGACAATCACGGACTCAATGATTATCTGACCAATGAGTTCCACTATTCCCCTACTGCACTCACGACCTTAAACGCATTTGGGACGGTCACCGATATTGAGCCTCGCAACTCCTATGGAGCCTGCGGAAAGGTCGGCAGCAACTGGTATTGTTCAGGCATGGACTCCAATGCTCAGTTGGGTACCAATAAAAAACCGATCCGCCTGGCGCCCATCTCAGTAGGTCCGTTCCCTAACTAGCCTCGCCACAACAACTTCTTGCGTCAACAAACAGTCTGTTGATTAACCTCCCGCGCTCCCATAAAACTGGGCGGCGAGGTGACTCTATGAAACTGCTTTTGGCGCTGATGGCGTGTTTGACGATATTTCCGCAAATCTCTGCGGCTCAGGATTTTACCAATTCTCAAAGCTCCCCGTCCTTGAACTGGAAAAGCATCGAAAACGATTTCGTCAAAGTCATCTATCCCGAAGAGTTCCGCCCCAAGGCGGTCTATGTTGCCAATCTGATTGAGCACTACTCGTCCGTAGTCGGCCTGAACTATGGCATCAAAAAACCAAAAAAAGTAACGCTGATTATCCGCAATGAGATGGCTCTGCCCAATGGATTTGTGACTCGTGGCCCGCGACGCACGGAGTGGTTTAATGCCGGTGCGTACAGCCCGTTCGTAGGCTCTTTGGAATGGTTGCAGATCCTGTCCATCCACGAGTATCGTCACGTCCAGCAACAGGATGATTTCAACAAACACACCGTAAAGTTCTTTGACTACCTTTTTGGTGATATGGGGATCACCTTGCTGGATGCCCTGGCTAAAAAATCCTGGATGGCGGAAGGTGATGCGGTCTATGCAGAAACCCGCTACAGTGACGGTGGTCGCGGCCGTTCGCCTCGCTTCCTTGCCCGCCTCAAAGGGATTCTGCTGGCCGGAGAAACACCCACCTATGATCAATTTGTCAATGGTACTTACCGGGACGCCCTGGTGAACCAATATGTCTACGGCTATATTCTGATCTCCAATGCCTATCAGATATATGGTGACGAAGTGTGGGAAAGACTGACTGACAAAATCGCTCATGCTCCAACTCCGTTTAGAATTGAGTCTGCGTTCAAGGAACTCACTGGCGATAACTTCCGCGATTTCTATTACGAAACATTTGAAGAACTTCGCAAGGCCTGGTCCAAGGATGCTTTCCAGGATCTGCCAAAAACCGAGTACACCTTGGACTTCAACCCGAAAGCCACCGGAAAAAATCTTTATTTTGTCAGGTCTGATCTGAATACCCTGCCAGCTATTTACAAAAGCACCCCGCACGGAACAGAAAGAATCGTGGAAGTCCCCTATTCCGAGGATCTAACACGCATTGATTTCTTTGAGGATGCCGCCGTCTATACGGACTATGTTCGGGACCCACGCTATGGATTTAAAAGCTCTGCCGATCTTGTGCTTGCAGACCTTAGCAAAGGTACTTTGAAGTACATCACCTCGGATCATCGCCTTTACAATCCTAAATTCAGTCAGGACGGCAAGAACATTCTGGCTGCGGAATTCACCAAAAAGATGACTTGGAACATCCAAGAGTTTTCCCTCAATGGAGACAGACAAAGAACCTTGCATCTTGCAGGTCTTGACCTGATCGAAGCCGCCCCGTTAAACAAAGATGAATTCGTTGCGATTGCCATTTCCAAAACCGGACAGAAAGCTTTGATTCAAGCACAGTTCGGTTCTGACAAATACAAAACCCTGCTGCCGTTTTCACGCAATAATGTTTTCTCTGTGCAAGCCAATTCCCAGGGGGAAGTTCTGTTTGAGGCCCAATACAAAGGTGCCACGGAGATCATTCATCTGCTCCTGAACGACAACAAGTTTGCCCAATGCACGACCAGTAAGATTTCCGCTTATGCGCCAACTTTTGTGGGCTCTGCCTTCTATTATTCCGAAGAGACACCTTATGGTGCCCGCACGCAAAAGGCTGAGCTGAACTCTTGTGCTCCGATGGAAGCCTCGGCCTTGGTGGACTATAACTACCTGGGTGACAACCCAAGCGACAACTACAACAAGTTTGAACGCGTGTCCTTCGTAGATCAGGAAAAGCTTTATACCGCTAACACAGACAAGTACAAAGAAGAGGACTATGACTCCATCGACAGTCGCGGGTTCATCCCCCACAGTTGGAGCGTCCTGGGTGGACGAGGTCTTTCTTTGGGGGTTACCACAGACAATTACCTGCGTGACTTTGGAAGTCATATCCTGATTGGTTCAGATGGCGAAGAAAACACGCCGTTTACATCCGTTCAAATTGATTTCAAAAAGTACTGGCCTGTCTTCAGTCTTTTGGGTGACATTCGCAACCGCAGCGCCAAGGTCATGGGCACCACTCAAGACCTGACTTGGCGCGAAGGCTCTTATGGCCTGGGGGTCACACTTCCCTATTTCTTCAAAAATCACTTATACAGTGGACAGATTCAAATTGGTTATTCCGGAAAGGTGCTTAAAACAGAAAGCTTCCGCCTGAATGACGTTTCTATCCCTGGGTCTCGAGCATCGACCTATCTGGATCAACAAACCACTTTACTTTTCACCTACCAAAAAGCGGCACCCACCCGGGCTCTGCAATCACCTTTGGGATTCACGGCCCAGTTGTTGTATGAGGATGTCAGCGGAGTTTCTTCCGAAGAAGCACCGGGATCATATCGTACTTTTGGCGAACTGACTTTGTATCTGCCAAGTTTCGTTCAAAATCACGGCATCCGTCTGACTGGAAGTGGGCAGACCAACCGTGACGGTGTTGGAAATTATATTTTCCCAACCCCCATCTTCAATCCTCTAGGATACGTGTATTCCCGTGGCTTTGAATACAAACCGGCTGACAGCTTTACCAAAGGCAGCTTCGAGTATCTCTTCCCCTTCTCATATCCGGACTATAACCTGGGGGCTTGGATTTACTTTAAACGACTGTATGCGAATGTGTACTTCGATCACACAAAATACACCATTGCCTCTGCAGACACTGACTTAAACAGCTATGGTGCGGAGCTGATTGCGCAAACCATGATATTCAGAACCATTCCGCTTGATTTCGGCTGGCGCTATATCCAGAAAGTCGACCCTTCTGAAGGAGAAGGCGAAGTTTTCCTCGGTACAAACCTGACTGTGTTCTAAAACTAGTTCACAGTCCCCGGCACGCCATCAAACATCAGGCCAAGTGTGAAGTAGCCACCAGAAAGATCCAAGGTATCAATACTGCCCGGATTCCCCGAGCTCTTAAAGCCGTCGATCTTGTTGTATTCATAGCCGGCTTCAAGGACCAGATAGAACTTCTTATAACCAAAAGCCAGCGAAGCTCCAGCAGCGGCATAAGGAGAAGCATACCACTCATCCCCGACACTCTTTTTAAGTTCGCCATCCAGACTTGCGGTTTTTACTTTAAATGAGGTGTTGGTGCCACCGACTCCACCAAAAATATCCACCCTGATAAAATCTGACTTTTTAAGAGGAACCCGGGCGATCAACAGAAAGGCATCCTGGTCCAAGCGTGCCTGATAGTCATCCGCAGCAACCACCAACTCTTCTCCGCTAGAAGCCATCTTCTTGGCATAACGGGCGCCAACGTCCAGATACTTCATCACAGGATATGTGATCTCCACTCCCAACTGACTTATTCCATCCATTTTTTTAAGACCTTGGGCCTCGATGGTTTCATTCACGTTGTCTGGCTTCACCGTGGTCATCCCGGCAAAGAGTCTGGCCTGCACTGGGATTTCTTTTGCAAATGCACTTTGAGATTGAAGAACAAATAAAGACAGAACCGAAATCGCCAGACTATATTTCATTAAAGACCTCTCTATCCCCGATGATACCTGCCAAACAACAACCCGCAAGTCCGGTTTGACAGCCCCTTGGAATTCAAGGTGTTACTCACATTCGTGCAAAGCCTGACGAATCTTTTCCGCCCCGATTATCATCAGTTTCCGATCCTTCCCACTCAATAAAGAACAGAACTTCAAATCCGCCTCACTGACCAGTGCTGCAAGCTCTTGATGCATCCGTCGAGCTGCTGGCGTCAATTCGATCAACTTTGTCCTGCCATCTGTTGTATGGGGAATCCGTCGTACCAACTTTCTTTTTTCCCATTCGTCCAGCAACCGAGAAACCGTGGTTTTGTCCTTCCCTAGATGATAGGCAAGATCTCTTTGGGTTTGTGCTTGTTTCAACAGCGGACGCAGATTCATCCACTCCTCAAATGAAATGGCGGCCTGGGTCTTTTCAAAGGACATCAGAAGATATCTTTTCATGGCCACCAGCGTGTCTGCCAAACATATTCCCAGCAGTTCTGAATCATTCTTGGACATTTTACCCTTGCCTTTTCATTTGGTTGCATACAGCAACCATATAGTTGTATATTGCAACTATATGGAAAAAGATTCAAGTACATTGTCAGGTCAAATAACGAAGGACGATTTCAATCTGAGCTACCTGGTGCAGGGCCACGGCACAGAGACCTTGATCCTTGGCTCAGCTCTGTTTTATCCCCGCACTTTTTCAGAAGATCTGCGGCAACATCTTCGCATGGGCTTTATCGACTACCGCGGCTTTGCGCCAACAGCAAAACCCTTCACCCCTGCCGACTATGACCTTGGTAAAATCTGCGAAGACATTGAGGACCTGCGCAAAGCCTGCGGTTTTGGCAAATCCGTCGTCATCGGCCATTCCGCTCATGGGTATCTGGCTTTGGAGTATGCAAGACGCTATCCCGATTCAATAAGCAAAGTGATCTTGATTTGCACAGGTCCCAGCCATGGGGCTCCGATGTTTGAAGCCTTTCGCCGTTGGGACGAAGCCGTCACACCCGAGCGCAAAGACCAATTCAACAAAGATCAAATCAAATATCCATTATCAGCGGCCGAACCGGGGCGAAAATTTATTACCTATTGCCAGGCCCTGAACACCAAAAGTTGGTTTAATCCACACTTCGATGCTTCGCACTTGTGGAAGGATGTGAAAGTGAATGACGACGCCATGGACTATCTTTATGGCGAAGTCTTCCGCGATTACAACACCCGCCAGGCATTGGCTGAACTGAACGCGCCTGTTCTGCTAACTTGCGGTCTGCACGACTATGGAGTCGCCCCCTTTTGGACATGGAACGAGCTGCGAGAATCTTCCCGAGATTTCACGGTAAATGTCTTTGAAAAATCCGGCCACTATCCACAGCTTGAAGAGGCAGAAGCCTTTGACAACCTCTTAGTGAATTGGCTGAAGACAAAATAACAAACAAACGCGCTGTATTGAGCGGCAATTCCCTTGCGCTAAGCCCCCTAAAGCACTACAAAATCTGCCTGTTTCGGTAGCAAAATTCCCGGCACGATTCTTGGAATACTGTCCGACTGGTAATGATTTAACCCGATTTCGGTGTCGCTTTGGCACTTAAACGAAAGAGGCAGATAATGAAAGCGTTTAAAACCACAACACAGCTAAGATATTTTTCATCCCTGCTGATTTCAGCCTTGCTATTCACAGCCTGCAGCCCTTCTGCCCAGGTCCCGCAAGGTGCGATCTTCAATTCCGACTTCCTGGAAGGTCTTTACAGCACCCGTCCCACTGTTGAAGAACCGTATATCTTTATCATCAAGCTTTCCCATCCGGCCCTGCTGGAAACAGCTCAAAGAAAAGACGGCAAAGTCGTTGTCGACAAAAAGCTTTTGAAGGCTATCGAAGCCGAACAGGCCGAAACTATTGCCGAACTTCAAAAAATTTCTCCAGAAATCCGCATTTTGATCCGCTACAAACGCGTTTTGAACGGTATGGCAATCTGGGCTCCGGCGGAAGTCTTTGAAAAAATCAAAGCGCTTCCAAACATCACAATGTCGGAACAATCCGGTTCCTTCTCCCGCCCTCAAGAGGACGAAGAGATCAACGAAAAAGGCCTGGTTGGCAACAACACGTCCGTGAAATTCATCGGCAGCGAAGCCGCCTACGCACAAAACATCCGCGGTCAGGGCATGCGCGTTGGTGTTATTGACACCGGTGTCGACTATACTCACAAAATGTTTGGCGGCGAAGGCACCAAGGAAGCCTACACGGCTGTTGATCCTTCCCAGCCTCATGCTTCCTTCCCGAACAAAAAAGTTGTCGGCGGAATAGACCTTGTGGGCTCAGCGTACAACTCCGGCTCTCCAGATTATATGAAACGTATTCCGGTTCCTGACGCCAACCCTTTGGACGAGGCAACACACGGAACTCACGTTGCCGGGACTGTGGCTGGCTTGGGTGATGGCGTGAACACTTATGATGGTGTGGCTCCGGATGCGGATATCTATGCCATCAAGGTCTTTGGCGCCAAAGGCTCTACCAGTGACGAAGTTGTCATCGCTGCTTTGGAATACTCTGCCGACCCTCAAGGTGATCTGAGCTTTGCCAACCAGCTTGATGTCGTCAACCTGTCTCTGGGTAGCGGTTACGGCAATCCCCATATCATGTACAACCACGCCATCAAAAATCTTGTGCGTGGCGGAACCCTTGTGGTCGCTTCCGGAGGCAACTCGGGTGATCAATCTTATATCGTGGGCGCGCCAGGCGTGTCTGATGATGCGATCTCTGTGGCTTCCAGTATCGACAATATGAATCAGAATGTCCTGTTCCCAGCTGTGGAATTTACAGCAGGGGCCGAATCTTTTGTTGGTGAAGCTATTGAAGGGGCGGTTTCCAAGCCGCTGGCGGAAGTGGCCGATGCCAAGGCAGAAGTGGTGTTTGTCGGCGTGGCTGACAAGGACTTCGATGCAGAAACAGCCGAGAAAATCAAAGGTAAGATCGCCTTGATTGATCGCGGAGTTGTGGCTTTTGCAGATAAAATCAAACGTGGTCAACAAGCTGGTGCTTTGGCGGTGATCATTGCCAACAATGCTCCGGGTGATGCCATCGTCATGGGTGGTGAAGGCAAATTCGAGATCCCAGCCGTTATGATCACTCTGGATGTTGCCAATAAAATCAAAACAGCACTAAAAACAGGCACCGTGATTGCGGACCTTAAAACCTCTGCAAAAGTGGAAAAGGCCTGGTTGGTGGACACGATCTCCCCGTTCTCTTCTCGTGGCCCACGCTCTGAAGACGGTGTGATCAAACCTGAAATCTCTGCCCCGGGTACCAATATTATTTCTGCAGCTCGTGGTGCCGGTGACAAAGGTGTTACCATGTCAGGAACATCCATGGCGGGCCCGCACATTGCTGGCGTGATGGCACTTCTCAAGCAGAAGCACTCTGCCTTGAACCCTTACGAGTTGAAATCTGTTCTTCTGGCTCATGGTAAAGTCATCCATGATGCGGAAAAGAAAACTTACTCTGTCAGCCGCCAAGGCGCAGGCCGCGTGCAAGTGGCAGAATCCCTGAATGCCAAACTTGTGACAGTTCCTGCAACCTTGTCCTTCGGTTTGACGGACATTGAGCAGCAGAAAACTTTGGCTCAGGAAATCACCATCAAAAATATCAGCTCTGAATCCATCACTGTGACGCCTCAATGGAATGGTCACAAAGCCCTGCAAGTCAGTGCGCCTTCCGTGACCCTGGCCGCTGGCGAAAGCAAAAAAGTTTTGGTGAAAGCCAAAATCACTGGCTCCCTGATGGCGTCTGCCAACGACGAGCTGGATGGCTTCTTGAAGCTTGTTTCAGACAAGGACGTGTTGGTGCAGCTGCCGGCTTTGGCGGTGGCCCGTCAAATTTCCAAAATTGAAGCAACATCCTTGGTTGTTCACTCCACGACCTCTAGCGACAGCGCTGGCAGCCTGGCAGAACTTCAACTGAAGAACGCCAGCGTGAACGCGGGCGACGCTTATCTGTTTAATCTTGTGGGCTCTGACAGCCGCAAGAAAGAAAAGAAACCAGACCTGGCACACAACCGTAACTGCGATATGCAGTCTGCCGGTTACCGTGTGATTGAAAAAGACGGTGGTCGTGTTCTGCAAGTGGCCATCAAGTTGTTTGAAGGCATGACGACATGGCACCGCTGTGAAGTGAATGTGCAAATCGACGCTGACGGTGATGGCAAGGCCGACCAGGAACTGGCGGGTATGCCCGCTTCGGATCTTCCTGGCCTGACAGAAGAATCCTTCGTCAGTCTGCTTCTGGATGGCAATCAAGCCCGCGAGATGCGTAAGAAGTACGAAGAACAATACGCCGTCAACCCCGAGAAAGCCAAAGAGGACTATACCGGAGCCGTTGTTGATCTCCGTCCAATGGGCGTGTTTGACAACTCCACTTTAGCTATTATTGAAGCAGATATTTCCCTGCTGTCTTATGCACCAACAGGGGAGCTTAATATCAAGATCTCCACCACTCACCAGGATAATGGCGCGGTGGAGTATGACGACTATCTGGGTGCGCATGAAAATAATTGGGAAAAGATCTCTGCCAACCCAATGGCTCAAGCGTACACTAACTTGCCCGAAGTGGTAGAGCTGGAAGGCAATGGCACTACCAGCATTTCCCTGGTAAAAGGCTATGGTGCCGGTGATCTGATCTTGTTTGCACCTCAAAACAAATCTGTCCGTGATGTTCTGATTGAGGATGCTCAATCACAAGTTGTTCCTGCAACATACAATTCCGAAGAATAAAAGATCCTCTTTCAATGGGGATATTGCTGAATGTATCAGCAGTATCCCCGAGCTTTACATTCTCTCAACACGACCCTGACGATTTCCTGACAACATCTATGGCTTATCTTCGTTATATTGCGCCAGCAATCTAACAAGGAGAACCCATGAAAGCACTTCTAATGGCGCTGGTCGCGTCTTTTGCAATGGCCCAAACCGCTCAAGCACAAAACTGCGTTTCCGCTGATGGCTTGGTCATTCCAAACGGTGTTACAGTAAAGTTGTACTACAGTTCCCAACCGACAAAATCTTTGGGACCAGCTTACTCTTGCGAATCTGTTTCCCGCATCAGAACTTGTGTTGATGGAATTTTGTCTGCAAAAGAAATTCAGTGCAGTGAGTATGATTCTGGTGGCTGTGTTGATTGGTGGATGGATCGTTTGCCGGACACAGACTTCGCAACAGTTCAGTGTCAGAACTAACATAAAAAAGCGCAGAAGATCTCTGCGCTTTTTTTATTCCAGCATTTTCCTTAACGCCATCTTTTCTTCCGGGCCCGCAATCAGCCATTCTGGCGGCACATGCTCTGTCACATACACCCAGGATGCCTGACACATCTTTTTTGCAAGCGGCTTTGCGTGCAGGTCCTTCAACAGATTTAAATGCCGCAGAAGAATCGTCTTCGTAGGCTTGTAAAACCCGTCTTTGTCCTTACCTGCATTGGAAATCTCGTCCGAAGATTCGGCCTGCTCTATCAAATTTTGAAAGTACGCTTCCAAACTCATATCGCTATTGCACCATAGTCGAGGAGCTCTGGCATCCCGCTCACTTTTTCTTCGTCTTTGGTCCTAATTTTTATGTTGCATCCTTAATTTTAACACCAGTCTAAAGGCATCAAGTAATGTGAAAGTACATCTTGATCTTACAGCGGCGACATTCTTTTGAACGAATAAAAGTTTAGCCGGCACCGTCCAACCGTTTTCACTGCAGGGGCCCACAACACACAGCTATGTGGAGGTCCTTTGACGAACTCAAAACATCTGACCAAGACGGTGTCTCTGGCTGCGATCACAATCGCATTTCTGCTGGCTGCCGCATGTTCCCCGACAACTTCTTCCATCACAGATCTGGCAAGCACTGTCGATGATGGTAACAACAGCGCCGAGACTCCGGGGAACACAGAAACACCGGCCCCCACAGAGCCCGAAGCCCCTGCCGACCCATCAACCCCGGCAATCCCAGAAAGCCCTGGCACCTATAAAATAGAAGCTCTGTCCTGGGAAACCTCTACAAAACCCGAGCGTCGACAGTGGAGCGAATACCTGCACCGGATCATCCTTGAGGATTGGAACACTCTCTTAGGTGGCGCCGACGACATGGATCGCTTCTGCCCTCGTTATGACAGACTGGATAATAATCAGCGCGCCAATGTCTGGGCGGCTCTATTTTCGGCCATGGCGAAGTATGAAAGCGCTTATGATCCCACATCACGCATGCACGAGACCACCATGGGGACGGATCCTGTGACTGGAAATCCCGTCTATTCCGAAGGTCTGCTGCAATTGTCTTATCAGGACGTTCAATGGGCACGCTGGTGTGAGTTTGACTGGAGCAAGGATAAAAAACTTTCCGCCAAAGATCCCAAGAAAACCATTCTCGACCCCTATAAAAATCTGTATTGCGGCGTCGGAATTATGGCCCGTCAGATAAAGAACAAAGGTGCCATCACCGTCGGCTCCGGCGCTTACTGGGCTGTGGTGAAAAGTGGCGGTAAATACCAAAAGATCGCACCGATCTCTGACATGGTGAAAAAACTGTCCTTCTGCAAATAAGTTCCCTCGTGGCGAGGTGATCCCTGCTTCCCTCGGGGATTGCTTCGCCACACATTTGTTTTCTAAAACAATTCCCTGCAAAATCTTGGCATCACCCTTCGGCACGCGGATTCTTAAAGCATCATAGCGCAGGAGGATCTATGTCGGAGCAACGACGTGACGTGAAGGAAACCGGAAAAGCCCTTTACTACGAGTGGGAGTTCGACGAAATGCAAAGAGCTGCTCGTCGTCACCAGCGCGAAGCTGTGCCCTACCCCTCGCAGATGAATAGCGCCCCGGATAACTTCGAAGACGTCCTGCCCGCCATTCCTTCTTCTGCCCCAACAGAAAGGAATTCCCATGCTTAGAGCCGCCATCATATTTTTTATCATCGCGATCGTTGCCTATCTTCTGGGCGCAGGTGGAATTGCCGGACTGTCCGTTGAAATCGGCCGTCTGCTGCTCTTTGTATTCCTAGCTCTGGCAATCATCAGCTTTATCATCAATCTTTTAAGTGGAAAAAAAGGACCGCGGTAGCGGCCCCCTTGTGAAGGAGGAATTCATGCAACGCAAAGCTTCCGCCCGCTGGCAGGGCAATCTTCAATACGGCAGGGGCACTCTCAATTCTGAAAGTGGCGCTATCAAAGACATCCCCTATTCTTTTGCGACCCGTTTTGAAAACAGTCCGGGCACCAATCCTGAAGAGCTGATTGCCGCCGCTCATTCTGGCTGCTATGCCATGGCTCTGTCCGGGGCACTGGCCAAAAAAGGATTTAATGCTGACACTCTCGATGTTTCCGCCACCGTCGCTTTGGAAAAAGTTGGTGACGGATTCAATATCACCAGTTCCCGGCTGAAGCTGCGCGCACAGGTTCCCGGAATCGACAGAAAACTTTTTGAATCCATCGCACAGGATGCAAAGGTCAACTGTCCGGTTTCAAAAGTCTTGAAAGCCGATATAACACTGGATATCGACTTCCACGAGACCATGTCGCCATCACACCATGCTCACTGATACAACATTCACCGTACCCCGCTAGGATGGCGGGGCATGGTGATCCTGAGATCGCAAAACCTCATGCAGCTTGTGATCATCAAAATGACTGAAGGCATCTTCCACCATCAGACTTTCCAGATCGCGCCCGACTGTCAAAACGGCAGCAACGCGCTGATCTTCATAAAAGGCCACGGCAAAATCCCGACTGTCCAGATCGCCCATGACGTCCATCCGATCAAAGCGATCCGAATAACCGACATACCCTAAACTCAGATCGTAATGCTGAGTCCAGAAGAATGGAACGTCTTGAAACTTCACCCGATCCCCCATCATGTTCAAGGCCGCGGTCTGACCTTGACGCTCAGCCACCTCCCAATGCTCCACCCGAATGGCCCGGTCACTGCGTGGATCTGGCCAGCGAGCGATATCTCCCGCGGCAAAAATACCCGGCACACTGGTTTCCAGGTATTCATTGACCAGCACACCATTTTCAACCCAGCATCCCGCTTGTTCTGCCAGTGCTGTATTCGGACGAATGCCTGTACCGACAATCACAAAATCACACTCGACACTTTCCCCACTGTCCAACAAAACACTGCGGTCCCGGATTTCCTTTACGCCATGACCCAAATGAAAGTGGACTCCGTGTTCTTCATGCAGTTTTCTTAAGACGCTGCCGACATGGACACCAACCACCCGCAACAGCGGCATCTCTTCTGGTGCAACAACATGCACCTCCAGATTTCGCTGGCGCAAAGCTGCCGCCGCCTCCAGTCCGATAAATCCAGCGCCAATAATAACCACCTTTTGCGCCCAGGAGGTCCTGCCAATAATCCGGCGACAGTCCTGCAAAGTTCTTAGATAGTGAACCTGAGGCTTATCAATTCCAGGTATCTTGGGTTTAACAGGCTCACCCCCCGTCGCCAAAAGTGCCCGGTCATAGCGCAAAGTTTTCCCATTCGACAGGAAAACACTTCGGCGATGGGAATCAATTTTTTCCACCCGCGAGGACAATTCAAAATGAATCTTGTTCTGCTGATAGAACTCTTCAGCCTCCAAGGACACCCAGTCTTCCGGAGCATTTCCAGCTAAATAGTCTTTGGATAAATTGGGTCGGTCATAGGGAAGGTATTTGTCTTCGGTCACAACAGAGATATGTCCGATAAAGCCATGCTTGCGTAACATGATCGCAGCGGCGGTCCCTGCGGCTCCGGCGCCGACAATCACGTATCTTTGAGATTCGCTCCACTCTCGCGAACGAATGGAGGAGGCCTTCTTGTTGGTCACATAAATCCTCCCGCCTCGCAGCTCCACATTCCAGGCCGAAATAGGATTCAAAGCCGGGGCTTTCAACGCGTCTCCGGTACGCAAATCAAAGCAGGCATGATGCCAGGGACAGTGCACCGTTTCGCCGACAATCAACCCTTCGTGCAAAGGTCCGCCGTAGTGAGAACAAGTGGCTCCTACCGCAAAGTACTCCTCTTCATGTCGGACCAACAAGACGGCTTCGTCACCGACAAACCCCAATAGTTTTTGCCCATCAGAAATCTGGTCAGCATCAATACCCTTGGAAAGGTCAGGTCCTTTTAAATCTGCGGATCGTCCCATAATAAACTCCTTATTCATCGGGTCTTATCATAGGAAGCTTTCAATCAGGACAGAATGCTCTGTCCGCCTAACTGCTAAAATGCATCACTTTTTTATGTCATTCTGAGACATACCGAACAGATTCAGCCCCAAGTCCCCTTAAGACCAAGGGCATCTTTTCCGATAAAATAGTGTTGTATCCTTCCCAGGAGGCTTACTTGAAACAGTGGGTAAAAAAGCTCGTTGAGCAGTTTGACATGGACTGGAGTTCTGGCACCGGCACGGAAAAGGGTAAAAGCGTTCCCAACATGTCTGAAGAACGAGCTACGTTGCTTTTCATATTGGATGTTTTCAACAAACATCTTTTCGAGATCCAAAATCACTCTGTACGCAAAGTGCGCAACAAGCTGGATGGCTTTGCCAAAGAACTGGTGAAGCCCGACGGACAGGACACCGAACGTGTCTTGTTTGAGATCCGCCAGTTTATCTCCAGCTATCGCATCGACGAATACAGCTATGTGCAAAATACGTTTGATGACTTCAAACGCATTATCTGGGACTTCGCCGATCACCTCAGCGAAGAGATTCAGGAGCAGAACGCCGCCTCCGGAGACGTCAATCAAAGCCTGGAACAGCTGCGTGAAGCCGTGGAATCCAACTCTATCGAAGAGTTGCGTGCCAAATCCCGGGAATTCATTAATTTCTATCTGAAGCACCAAAGCGCCCATAATGATCGCCGTTCCAAGCGCATGGAGACAATTAAGAAAAGTCTGACCACCGTCAAAAAACAGCTCATGGAGGCCAACACCACCATGCGCAAGGACCATTTGACTGGGGCTCACAACCGCCGCAGCTATGACGAACAAGTGCGCCGCTATCTGCAGCTGCACGAGATCGACAAAGACCCGATGACTTTGATCATTATGGATATCGACTTCTTTAAAAAGATCAACGACACCTACGGACACGATATCGGCGACTTTGTCCTGAAGGAATGCGTTCGCCTGATTCAGGAAAGCTTCTCTCGCGAAGAGGACTTCATTGCCCGCCTGGGCGGTGAAGAGTTCGCAGTGATTCTGCCCGGTTGCAATGCTGAGGCGGCCACCCGCATGGCCGAGGAAGCCATGAACCGTATCCGCAAGGAAGTCTTTGTCCACGAAAACTATGAAATCCGCTTCACCATTTCCATGGGGATCGCGGAAGTTCTGCCAGGTGAAAAAGCGGATGCTCTGTACAAAAGAGCCGATGAAGCCTTGTACGAATCCAAACAAACCGGCCGTAACAAGTATACCGTGTCCCAAGGATCCCAGATCAAACGTGTTGCTTAAGGGCTGTCTAACTTTCAGACAGTTGACCATTCAGTACTAGTGACTACAAAAGCCTGAACAGTCGTTCGGGCTTTTTTAATGTTCAGAATTTTCTAAACACTCGCAGTACATTTCCAGCTCAGAAGAAAATCATCCACGTTTGACGCTGGCCCCCTCCTTGCTTTAGTGCCTCTGCATGAAGGCAATTCTATTTTTTGTAACTACATTTTTGGGGATGTCGATGAACTCTTTCTCTCAGGAAAGTCTTGATCGCGATATTGTGGTGGCAATCATTGATACGGGTGCGGATGTGAATCATCCACTTATCAAAGGCAATCTGTGGACGAACCCACAGGAAAAGAACAATAGAAAAGATAACGATGGCAATGGATTTGCCGGGGATCTCCATGGATGGAACTTTGTTTCCAACAACCATGATCTGTCAGACCACCACGGTCACGGCACCCATGTCGCAGGCATCATCCAGCAACAAGCCCGCTCCAACCGTGTGAAGTTCATGATCCTTAAGTACTATGACCCGTCTATTCCGGCTAACGACAACCTTTTGAATACTGTAAAGGCCATTCGTTATGCCACCCGCATGAAAGCGGACATTATTAACTATTCCGGCGGTGGTGACGAAAGAAGCCCCATGGAAGAGGCTGCGATTCGCGAAGCCCAGGATGAGGGCATTCTGTTCGTCGCTGCCGCCGGCAATGAAGGGCGCAATACCGATGTGGTTGGCTATTACCCCGCAGGTTACAAACTGACCAATATCATCTCGGTCGCGGCTTTGGATTCGCAGAAGCGTCTTTTAGCCAGCAGCAATTTCGGCACCCGATCTGTCGACATTGCCGCCCCGGGAAAGAATATTTTCTCCGCCCTTCCTGAAGGCAAGTATGGCTATATGAGCGGAACCTCCCAAGCGACGGCCTGGGTCAGCGGACTGGCCGCCGCCCTGATATTGCGCCACCCTTGGGAGACACTGACTCCGCAGGAGATCAAAAAAGTTTTGCTCAGCAGTGGCACCAAGGACCGTTTGCTCAGCAAAAAGGTTCGCTCACAAACTCGTATTTCCAGTCTGCAGGCAGGTCTGAATATGGAGTAAATCAGAAGGGCTTCTTGCCCTTCTGTGAAAGATCCCATAAACTTGGGATATGAATTTGCATCTAAGTACGTTGTTAACTTCTGCCCTGATCGTATCGACCCTGACCGCCTGTTCTCAAAGCTTGCAGGCTTCAGACAAAACCCTGTCCTCATCGGCGAGCGTCAGTTCCTGCCAGCATGATGACAAGACCTTTCGCTGCGTGGAAGTGCTTAAAAACTATGATGGCGACACCCTGACTGTAAATATCCCGGATGTGCCTGCGCTGATTGGTAAAAAGATCAGCGTGCGAGTTCTGGGGATCGACACCCCTGAGGTCCGCACAAAGAACAAATGCGAAAAAGAAGCCGGCCGTATTGCGCGCAATCTTGTGGCCAGCACGCTGAAAAATGCCAAAAGTGTGGAATTGCATAATGTCCAGCGTGACAAATACTTCCGTATCCTTGCAGATGTGATGGTGGATGGGCGTTCGCTGTCAGAAATTCTGATAAAGAATAATTTGGCCTATGCTTATGATGGCGGCACCAAAAAGCATCCCGACTGGTGCAAGGCCCTGCGCCAACCGGCCAACAACTAGATACTGCTTCTTTACAGTGCAGGCATGAAGACATTGCCTGCGCCGGGCCCTGCCGAAAAGATAGATCCATGGCGATCAAAGACTTCGGGGAGGCTTTTTCCAAAGCACAAAACCCCAAACAGCTTTATTCTTGGTACGAAAACACGCTGGGGGTTCTGCCCCAGACAGACACCCATAGATTTACCCCCTCCGACAAGCCTTCGGCTATTCAGTTTCGTGTGGAAAAGCTGCCTGTTCTGTTGCGGGATCTGGCCAAACAAGGTGCCAAAGTGGAAGACCGTGTGGTCGAAAACGACTTCGGCTCTTTCGCCTGGGTCTATGATCCTGAAGGAAATCGTATCGAACTCTGGGAACCGGCTCCGTATCAGAACACTCTGATCAATATCCCTGAGCCTGAGTAGCCCACACCATGAACATTTCGCATGTATAATCTTTTGACAGTTTAAAATCTCCGGGTCTTCAGCTATCTTCGCTGGGATTCAAAAACACACGAGGAGATTTCAATGTCTAAAGCTGTCATTTTGTCTTTGTCTCTATTGTTGTCTGCAAATGCCTTTGCAAAATCGGTTTCCTCCGAATCTCTGCAAATTGCGCCCTCCAGTATTGACCAGGTTGTGCGTCTGGTTGACAAAAAGGATCCGGGTTCTTCCGCCAAGAAAGTATCTATCGTTGTCGAAGATCATGGCCTAAGCACCGACGTATCCCCGCGCTACACCGTCTATTTGGGCTATGCAAGTCTTGCTGAAATGGGAAATATCTCTGCTGACTTCAAAATCGACGATCAGGTTTTTGAATTCAAATCTGCAACCCGTAAAGCCGCAGGGATCTATGAAATCAAAGTTGTCGGTTTCACTGCTGACGGAGCTTTGACAGACATTACACACACCGTGGACACCAACCAGATGTTTATCGACGAACGCAAAGCCCGTACTGCCTGTGGCGGCGACTTCTGCGATCAGACTTTGAAAACTTCCGTGGAAGTAAAAAGCTCTGCAAAATAAATCTGTCCGGGGAAATGGGGATTCTACATGAAGAAAATATTCACTCGCATGATCCTGACTGTGGGTCTTCTTTGCAGCTTTATGCTGGAACAGGCTTCGGCCAAACAGGTGGACCTGCGTCACCTGCAAACCCCGGTCAAAAATCAGAAGAACCGGGACACGTGCGCTTACTTTGCGGTGTCCGCGCTTGTCGAATCCACCATCAAAAATCAGTTTGGCCAGGAATTCGATATTTCAGAAGAATATGAAATCTTCCGGCACAAAGTGCTCTCCCCATGGCGTCCTGAAGTTGAGTTCGGCAACACCTATCAACTCCTTTTGAATTTCACCAATGGCATGACCTTCTATCAAGAGCACCAACTGCCCTATCAGGCCAGCAGTCCTGATTTCACAAAGACTCTGAGCCCCGAACAGCATGACTTTTACAATCTAAGTCAGAAGCCCGTGGCACGCGTGGACTATCGCAGCCTGCGCACCAAGATTCTGACCCAGATGTGGGTGCGCCGCCCCTGGTCCACTTTGTTCATGCAGGAACTGGATCAAAACCACCCCGTGGTGGTGACTTTGAAAGTCGCCCTTCCCCATATCAACGACAAAAAAGGCACCTTTACGTATTCTTCTGAAATTGATGAACAATGTAATTCAGGAAAAATCGCCTGCGGTGGTCATGCTGTCCTGCTTGTGGGCTATGACGATGTTCAAAAAGTGTTTATGTTTAAAAACTCGTGGGGCGAGGAATGGGGGCAAGGTGGTTATGGCTTTGTCACCTTCGACCATGTGGATGGCTATTCAGATCAGCCACTGACGGCGTTTTTTGACAAACTGACCGGCCCCATGGTGAGAGTCATTGAACCTTAAGCTAGGCTGGTACCATGGCATTTGAAGAAAAAAAGTGGTTCCATCTGTTCAGCAACAAAGCACGCGTGCTCTATCCCAGCACCGATCCGGCGCATGACTATCTTCACATCATGCGCGTGGTGAACACCGCCAAACATCTGACAGAATCCGAGGGTGCCAACTGGGAAATTGTTCTGCCCGCAGCTTTCTTCCATGACTATATCAACGTTCCCAAGAATGACCCAAGGCGCCCGTATGCTTCTCAACTTTCTGCCGAGGCGGCGCTGGAGTATCTGAAGTCCATAAATTACCCGGAAGATCATTTCGATGAGATTCGCCATGCCATTGAAGCACACAGCTTCAGTGCAGGCATTAAGCCCACCACCCGGGAAGCTCAAATCGTCCAGGATGCCGACCGCTTGGACAGCTTAGGAGCCATTGGCATTGCCCGCTGCTTTGCCACTTCCACACAGATGAGCCGCCCGTTCTATGCAGAAGAAGATCCCTGGGCAGAAAGCCGCGCTCTGGACGACAAAAGCTTCGGGATTGACCACTTTTTCCAAAAATTATTTAAGCTGGTGGATCATCTGAACACACCGGCTGCAAAAAAAGAAGGCGAGCATCGCATCGCCTTCATCAAAACTTATCTGGAACAAATCAAACGGGAAATCTGATCTTAGCGGTTGTCCTCACCGAACATGGGCGCATTGCCCTCGATGATTCCAGCATTGAAAACAAACTCTTTCATCACTTGCGCAAGAACGGCTGTTTTTTCAGGATTCATTTTTTGAAGAGCCTCAATCATCTCTTCTTGAACAGTGCGAGGGATCTCGCCCAGTTTATCCAGACCGGAGGGAGTGAGAGAGACCACCACTTTGCGGGAGTCTTCCTGGGATACCGTGCGGGACACAAGCCCTTGCTCTTCCAACTTCTTAACCACGACTGACACCGAACTTTGATGTGTCGTGGTCCTCAGGGCGAGATCGTTGATGGACAAGCCCGGCTCCATCTTCAGTTTTTTCATAACGAAGATCTGCGCAGCGCTCAAACCCAGCTCTTTTTCAAACTGGCTGGAAGAAACGCGCAGGGCTTTGAAGATATGACGGATGTAGTCCATGACCTCACCCACCTCAGAACGATATTCAGAAACCGAATCCATACTCATGTAATTATTAAGAACTATCCAAAGACTTCGTGCAAACTCTTTTTGCATGAGCTGCCATACATGACATTTTGCAAAGGTTTTGAGAATCAGAGTGTATCGATCTCGATCATCTCTGGCAGCCCTAGAGCTTGGGCTCCATTTGCGCGTGAAAAATCAATTCTGTAAGAGCGAAGAGCGATGTGGTTCTCTTCAAGCTCTACATTCGATCCATAAAGCTTGTCACCCACAATCGGAAAACCATGACGACTTAGATCGAAGCGCAATTGATGCGAACGTCCTGTCACTGGATTCAAATCCCAGACCTGCTGTGAACCCCGCTGCCCCTGATAATGAGCCAGGGTAAGGCAATCTTTCCCCTGAGGGCTTTCGTACGCACGACGCTTGCCTCGCAGAATGCGACAGCGCCATTCAAAGGTGTTCCCTATCTCAAGACTCAGAGTCGCTCGAGGATTCGCAACATTGGCAGGAATATGGGAAAAACTTTGTCCCGTTGTCAGTGCACGATAGGTTTTTGTGACCTCTTTATGCTCAAACCACGCATTGCCCTTGCGATGTGCTTCTGAAGTCTTGGCATAGACAATCAAACCAGAGACTTCAAAGTCCAGGCGATTCACAGGATAGATCTGCACACCCAGGGACTTCTGCAAAGCCGTCCCCAAGCACAGACGCTCGTCGTCCTCTTCAAAACGACTGGGTGTGGAAAGGACCCCATGAGGTTTGTCACAGATAACAAAGTGAGAATTCTCACATACGATGCGAATCATCGTTTACTAAGGCCTACTAAAAAGATCTCTTTGGAAATCTTGCGCGTGGAATCCGGCTTCACCGCTTCCACTTTTGCAAAAGTCTTTTTCATTTCATCGCGAAGTTTTCCGAAGTCGTCACTATGGAACAGCTTGCACACGAAGTGTCCGTCCTTTTTCAAGAACCTGCGGGCCACATCCAGCGCCAGTTCACACAGTTCCATCGAACGCGCCTGATCGGTCATGCGAATGCCCGTGGTTTTTGGCGCCATATCTGACATGACAATATCAAAGGGCGGCTCAAAGCCGTGCTCTTTGAAAATTTCTTCCAGATTTAAATCGCGTAAATCCGCTTGAATGAAAACGGCATTTTTCAACTTCACAGTGACGGGGCTCAGATCCACACCCAACACTCGGCCTCTTTCACCCGACACCTTGGAAGCATACTGTGACCAAGACCCCGGCGAAGCCCCCAAATCCAAAACGACCTGCCCCGGCTTGAACATCTTGAATTTCTTGTCGATCTCTTCCAATTTAAAAACGGAACGAGCCGCAAAATTTTCCTGTTTGGCTTTTCTGAAGTAGTGATCGCGAGGATTGTAAGTCATATCGAAGGGTTATGTCGCTATACCCGCGTAAAGTCCACCATTATCAGAATTCTCGGTAAAAAGGTGACTTCAGCAACGCATTACTGGCGCTTGGGTTCTTTGACCATCGCCAAGAGTCCACCACCAATAACGAAAAGAACCAGCAGCCCTACCATCCCCAGACGTGAGCTTCCTGTTAATAAAGCGCCCCCTGCGACCACCAAAGGGCCCAAAATAGAGGCAAAACGGCCCACCAGATTGAACAGACCGAAGTACTCACCACTGGCCTCTTTGGGGATCATACGCCCGAACATGGAACGACTGAGCGATTGCACCCCACCCTGAACCATCCCAATCACCATAGCCAACAAATAGAAATGCCATGCTGCTGACATCTGAGTCGCCGCGATCACCGTCACGCCGTAAACAATGATACAAACCATGATCGGCTTTTTCGTACCCCAGCGTCCGGTCATCGTTCCAAACAGATAAGCACACGGGAAACCGATAAACTGGGTGATCAGCAGAGCCGCAATCAAATCCTTGGACTCAAAGCCGATGGAAATTCCATAGTCCACCGCCATGGTCATCACGGTGTAAACACCATCAATGTACAGCCAGTAAGCGGCCATAAATAAGAATAAATTCCGCTCGCGCAGAAGTTCCTTCAACGTCTTCTTTAGGGTTTGCAAACTGCTTTGAGTCAGCTTCCAGATGTTGTGGGACGAACGCCCACCTTCAGGCTCGGGAATATTTTTAAAGAGCGGCAAAGAAAACGCCAGCCACCAGACTGAAACCATCATAAAGGACAACTTCGTCGCCGCTGTCGCATCGGGAATTCCAAAACTTTGCGGATGAAGGGCCATCATCACATTCAGCAAAAGCAAAAGACCGCCGCCCAGATAACCCAACGAATACCCAAGACTGGAGGCGTAATCCATATAACGAACCGGCGCCACATACGGCAGCAGAGAATCATAGAACACACTGCTGGCATTAAAAGCAAAAAGAGCCAAGGCATAAGCCCACAGAGCGCTCACCCAGTCCCCGCTGGGAATAAAACCCATCCAGGCACAAGAGATCACACCCATGATTGTGAACAGCATACAGAAAAGTTTTTTAAATCCCTTCATGTCGGCGATGACACCCAACGTGGGACTCAGCAACGCCACAGCCAGACTGGAAACCGAGATCGTCACACCCAAGCGTGCGGTTGTGACGATGGGATCAGCGCCAACACTCCAATACTGTTTCAGGAAAACCGGGAAGAACGCAGCCATGACGGTCGTTGAATAGGCGCTATTCGCCCAGTCATAAAACGCCCAGCTAAGAATTTTCTTTCTTTGTGTTTTCTCCATGAGTCCTCCGGCCAGACTCAAAGAAAACACGGAACGCCGAAGAACGGAAGAAGAAAATCAGCGCCAGCAAAGTCATAACAAACATCAAACTGGAAAGCGCATTGAGCTTCGGGCTGACCCCTAACTTCATCGCCGTATAAAGCTTCACTGGCAAGGTATCCTTGCCAACGCCATTGACAAAGTAGGTGATCAGGAAATCATCAAAGGACAAGAGGAAGCTCAGAATAAATCCGCCCAAAATAGAAGGCATCAATAATGGCAACACCACCGTTCGATAGGTCTGCCAATCACTGGCGCCCAAATCCCGAGCTGCATCCTCGTAGGCACGATCCATCGTCGACAAACGTGCCCCCACCGTCATCATCACATAGGAAATACTGAAGCTGACGTGCGCAATCACCACCGTCATGAGCCCCAGCTCAAACTTCAAAACAAAGAACAGTGACAGCAAAGAAAGTGCGAAAACGATTTCCGGGAAAATCAAAGAAACCACCGACAGGCCTTCCACCGCCCATTTCCACATCCCCGCTGAACGATACAATCCCACCGCCGCCGCAGTTCCGATCAACGTCGATAGCAGACTGGCCGCAAAGCCGACCTTCAAACTGTTGATCAGCGCATCCATCAAGGCCTGATCTGAAATCACCTCTGTAAACCAGCGCAGCGTCCAGCTCCATGACTCTGGAGTTTTCTCGATTAAGGCCCCCAGAATCATCACCACAATCGGCGTATGCAGCAAAAGCAAGGTCACCCACAAAACAACCGTCGCTGTTCTGGGAGCCGCAGGCCGGCCCCGTTCCTCACTTGCCATGGCGCGCCTCCCGCAAACGGAACAGCGCCGCCAATCCCAAAAGAAGCACCATCATCAATACAGACAAGGCGGCCCCAAATGGCCAGTCGCGGGACTTTAAAAATTGCTCGGTGATAAGATTTCCATAGAGCATGTTCTTCGCTCCGCCCAACAAGTCAGGGATCACATACTCACCCAGAGACGGAATAAAAACCAACAGAGACCCCGCCCACAGCGCTGTTTTCAGATTTGGTAAAATCACAGAGAAAAGAATTTTCCAGATACCCGCCCCCAGGTCCTGGGCCGCTTCCACCAAAGAGAAATCAAATTTTTCAAAAGCGCCATAAAGAGGTAAAACCATGAAAGGCAGATACGTTGTGACCATTCCGTACAGAACCAACACCTTATTCTGGGTCAGCGCATAGGGATCAAACGGCACCCCCAGAATCGTCAATCCCGTTTGCAGAGGCCCTTCCGCCCCGACAAACATACGAACAGCGTAAATACGAATCACCAGATTGGTTAAAAATGGCAAAACCATCGCCATCAGATAGATCTGGCGAAGTTTTGCGGAGGCGGTGGCCATCGACCAGGAAATCAAAACGCCAACCACCAGACAAACCACCGTCGTAACCAGCGCCAACTGAAAGCTTTCAAAAAAAATCCCCAAATATCTTGGAGAAAAAGCGCGGGCGTAATTTTGCAGAGTCCATGCCCACTCAACCCCACCATAGGTTCCACGCGTGGCAAAGCTCACCACCACCACAATCAAAAGTGGCAACAGAATAAAGACCGCAAACCACAAAGCCGCAGGTAAAAGGAAAAGATCACGCAGCTTCACTTCGTGCGTTCCCCGAAGACCATGGCCTTGCGCACATAGGCCTCGATGCTCATTCCCAAACGAATCTGATCCGGTGGCACATTGATTTTACCTTTGATCAGACTGCCATCCCCCAAGCGGATGGTAGCAAGGTCCTCACTGATCTCCACCAGTTCGCCACGCAACATACTGGTGGCTTCCACAAACTGAGAGGCAAAAATGGTTTCTGGATTTTCGTAGATTTCCCGAGGCGAGCTGACTTGCTCCAGCACTCCGCGACTCATGATGCCAATGCGATCCGAAAGCGCCAACGCTTCTTCCTGATCGTGGGTGACACAGATAAACGTCAAGCCCAGCTTCTGCTGCAAAGCCCGAAGCTCTTTTTGCATATGTTCACGCATTTTGTGATCCAATGCCGACAGGGGCTCATCCAAGAGCAAAACCCGCGGTTCGTTGACCAAGGCGCGCGCCACTGCCACACGCTGACTTTGTCCTCCCGACAAGGTGTCAGGTTTGCGGTCACGGAATTCACCCATATCCACCAAAGCCAGCACTTCAGCGATTTTAGCTTCAATGGCGTCTTTGGACAACCCACGCAGGCGCAATCCATAGGCGATGTTTTCCCCGACCGTCATGTGCGGGAACAAAGCATAGCGCTGAAAAACCATATTGAAAGGACGTTTTTGAGCCGGAAGTTGACCCACACGCTGCCCATCCAGCAGAATCTGCCCGCTGGTGGCCGACTCAAGACCGGCAATAATTCTTAAGAGTGTTGTCTTTCCACACCCACTTGGCCCCAGAAGAGAAAAGAACTCGCCCTCCCCGATCGAAAGGTTAATTCCTTTCAAGGCTGTTTGACTGGAAAAACTTTTGCCGATATTCAGAAGTTCCAACATGCTTCTAACAATATGAAGGAATTAAAAAAATGTCGAGAATATTGATGGCCGGACTGGTTCTTTGTGGGCTTCTTGCGGGATGTACAAAAAAATCATCCGAGACCGCCGCCGCCAAAGAGGTGAATCTTTCCATTTGGGGAAACTATCTTTCCCCGGAACTTCAGGCCCAGTTCGAAAAAGAAACTGGAATCAAAATCAACATTTCCAACTATTCCTCGAATGAAGAGCTGCTGGCCAAGGTGCAAATGGGATCTTCCGGCATTGATGTCGCCGTGCCTTCGGACTATATGGTGGAAGTCATGTCCAAGATGAATCTGCTGGAACCCCTGAAAACCGAACAGATTCCTAACAGAAGTCTGATCGCCGATCAGTTTCTGAAGCAGAACTTCGACCCGGACAATAAGTTCTCTTTACCTTACATCTGGACGACTGCGGGTATTGCGGTGAACCGCGATCTTTACCAAGGACCGATCAAAAGCTGGAAAGACCTGCTGGACAACCCGCAACTGAAAGGCAAGTTTGCTTTGCTGGACGACGTCCGCGAAACACTGGGAGCTTCCCTGAAAATGCACGGCTACAGCGTCAACAGCACAAAGCCTGAAGAAATCAACAAGGCCAAACAAAGCCTTTTGAAAACCAAGAAGTCCCTGAAGATGTTTGCCTCTGACACTATCGACATCCTGAACAACAAAGAGGTGGCGGCGGCACAGACCTATTCTTCCGATGCCCTCCAGGCTGCCGAAAAATCCCCAGGGAAAATTGAATACATTCTGCCAGAAGAAGGCGGAACATTTGCCATCGACAATTTGGTGATCATTAAAGGTGCTAAACATTCTGAAGCAGCCCACAAGCTGATCAACTTCCTGCTCAGTGAACAAGCTGAAATCAACCGTGTTAAGACTATTCTGGGCGGGCCCGTTCTGAAGAACACCCGGGCAGCGTTGCCCAAAGAGCTTCAGAACAACAAAGCTTTGTTCCCGGACGACGGCACCTTGAAAAAACTGGAACGCATCCAGGATCAGGGCGACAACAACAAGCTCTTTGAAGACGCTTGGACTGAAGTCAAAACTCACTAGCTATTTTTGAGCGGATTCACTAGCCAGAGAATCCGCTCGCGAATCCTCAGAGCGCAATTCGGAGTAAAGACAAGCCACTCCGATCACGGTCAACACCAGACCACCACCAATATACATGATGATACTGCGCCGATCCTGATTGAAAAGGAAGTAACACAGGCCGATCAAGATGAGTATCGGCCCCAGAATAGCCATCGAGGCAAGCACTTGCCTCAGGGCAAAAGCCCCGATCTCTGAATTCATAACCACCACCTACGTTCTGTTATTTTGGTTATTCGTAGAACTTTTCGGCAGGACTTTGGGGAAGCTTTATGAATCCAGGCGATAAATCACGCCGGGGATAGAGAATTTAATCTAGATGGATCATTCTGAAATAACAGGCGGCCCCTGGTCTGCTTTCGAGACAGAGGCCCGCAAGAAGAGCCTTAGCCGCGAAGCTCTTGCTCTTTTTTGTGATGATAGTACTCGTAGTCGCCTTCGTAGATGCGCAGTTGGTTTTTATCAACCTCGAACACACGCGTTGTCACCGCACGCAGGAAGTGACGATCGTGGCTTACGATCATCACTGTGCCCGGGAAGTCCTTGATAGCTTCCAGAAGCAGTTCGCGCGATTTGATGTCCAAGTGATTCGTCGGCTCATCCAGGATCAGGAAATTCACTGGCTGCGCCAGAATGCAGGCCAATACCACGCGGGATTTTTCACCCCCGGACAAGATGGAAATCTTCTTTTCCGCCTCTTCGCCTGAAAACTTAAACGCCCCCAGAAGACTGCGCACAGTCCCCAAACCCGCATTTGGAATGCGCGAATGAACTTCGTCGATGATGGTCATCTTCGGATCCAAAACATCCAGAGAGTTCTGAGAGAAGTAACCCACATTGATAGAAGCCCCCAACGCACACTTTCCATCTGTGGCGTCGGCATGACCGGCAATAATCTTCAGCAACGTGGATTTCCCCGCGCCGTTCACACCGACAACGGCGATGCGGTCCATGCGTTTCACCAACGCATTGGCTCCAGAAAAGACCATTTTCTCTTTGCCGTCATCGCGCTTCCAGATTTTAGACAGACCTTCAAACCTGACGACCTCGTCCCCACCCCGTGGTGGCACCGGCCATTCAAATTTGATTTCAGCTTCCTCGTCGGGAATTTCGATACGATCAATTTTTTCCAGTTTTTTAACACGCGACTGAACTTGCGCTGCGTGAGAAGCTCGGGCTGCAAAGCGCGCAATGAATTCTTCTTCCTTCGCCAGCATGTCCTCTTGACGTTTGGCCGCTGCGATCAGCTGTTCTTTGCGAATATCGCGCTCTTTTTCGTAGAAGTCATAGTTACCGCCATAAACCGTGATGGTTTTGTTGGCGATCTCGACAATTTTTCCAACCAGGCGATTCATAAAGTCACGATCGTGGCTTGTCATCAAAATCGCGCCCGGGAAGTTCACCAGCCACTCTTCCAGCCAGACGATGGATTCCACGTCCAAGTGATTCGTCGGCTCATCCATCAGAAGGACTTCAGGATTCAGTGCCAGGATTTTTGCCAAAGCAATACGCATTTTCCAACCGCCAGAGAAGCTCTCTGTCGGGCGATGATAGTCGTCCGGCCCGATACCAAGACCGGTCAGGATCTCGGCAGCACGGGATTCCAGATCGTAACCACCCAAACGCTCGAACTCACCTTGAAGCTCGCCATACACTTCCAGAATCTTCATCATTTCATCGGGATCCAGATCCGGATCCGCCAGCTTGGCTTCGCACTCTTGCATACGAACCTGCATATCACCGATGTTGCCCACCGCAGATTTAACTTCCTCAATCGCGGACTTGCCTTTCATCTCTTCAATGTTCTGAGAGAAGTACCCGATCACCGTGCGATCAGACTTGGAGATCGTGCCACCGTCGATGCCCTCATCGCCCATGATGATGCGGAAGATGGTGGTTTTACCGGCACCGTTAGGGCCGACCAGACCGATTTTTTCCCCGGCATTGATCTGGAAAGATCCATTGCGATAGAGAACTTTGTTACCTTGCTGCTTGGTGATATTCGATAAATGAATCATAGGCCCTTCGTATAACTTTTTTTACTTCCTAAGGCTGCAAAAATTTTGAGAAAATATGCCTGCCTTTTGAGCACCTCACCGAGTGTACACAAAAAAGATCAACTTCGCGATTTTTCTCTCTAAAAAGTCCAAAGGATATCAAGCACTTCGACAAACATAGAGTCCCCTCACATGGTCCTGCCCTTGCTCTGTTAGCCCAGCGGGGGTTCCACATGATCGCAACAAAGAATCACAATGCAATTAGAAACAATACATTCGCAGCCATGCTGATTTCGCTCGTTGTTCTGTTCACAGGTTGTTCAAAATCCAGCCAATTTCCCAGCACCACACTGGATGATAACAACAGCACTGGGGCTGTTGATCCAGGGACTGATGATGGCAATGGCAATACCGATACCGGCGGCACAACGCCCGAACCAACACCGACGCCAACACCCACTCCAGAGCCGGAACCGGGTTACAAAATGCAGGCCTTAGCCTGGGAAAGCAGCAAATATCCAGAAAGAACCAAGTGGTCCGAGTACCTGCAAGAAACCATCCTGAACGAATGGAGCAGTTTATTGCCAGGAGCCGACGACATCACGTCGTTCTGCCCGCGCTACAATTCTTTGGACAACAACCAACGCGCCAATGCCTGGGCCCAGCTTTTCGTGGCGATAGCTAAATATGAGAGCGCCTACAGTCCCGTTTCGCGTATGCACGAAACCACCATGGGCTCTGATCCCGTCACGGGGAAACCGGTTTATTCCGAGGGGCTTTTGCAGCTGTCCTATCAGGACGTCCAATGGGCCCGCTATTGCAAGTTTGACTGGCAAAAGGATAAAAACCTCTCTGCCACGGACCCAAAGAAGACCATTTTGGATCCCTACATCAACCTGCACTGCGGGGTCGGCATCATGGCAGCCCAGATCAAAAGCAAAGGCCGGATTGTCGTAAGTTCAGGGGTGTATTGGGCAGTGATCAAATCCGGTGGAAAGTACCAACAAATCAACAACATCGCCTCTATTGTGAAGTCCCTTCCTTTATGCAAATAGTTCATTATTCTAGCATTTTGGGAAAAATTAAAAATTTATAAAGCTTTTGGCGCCAAGATCGACTATCTTGGCGCATCTTTAGAAGTGGGCTTGGATCTACCGCAAACAGTGCGGTATCAATGCACATATGGTGTTTTTTATTTGAGACCACTTCCATTACCTGAAAGGTCTCTAATGACTCCTCTGACAACCGTAGATAATTTTGAAAACTTTGGACTGAGTGCGCCTGTGATGGCTGCGATGGCAGACATGGGTTTCACCACTCCAACTCCGATCCAGCGTCAGGCATTGCCGATTCTGCTGGCTGGTGCCAACGACTTCATCGGTCTGGCATCCACAGGTACAGGTAAAACTGCTGCCTTCGGTATCCCACTGATTGAAAATATCGACAGCACAACGAAAGACACACAAGCTTTGGTTCTTAGCCCGACTCGTGAGCTGGCTCTGCAAGTGGCAGAACAACTGACTTTGCTGGGTAAGAAAAAAGGCGTTCGCGTAGTGACTATCTACGGTGGCGCTTCTTACCGCACACAAATCGACGGCATCAAACGTGGTGCGCACATCGTTGTGGCAACTCCAGGTCGTCTGGTGGACTTCCTTGAGCAAAAAATGATCAAACTGCAAAGCGTGAAAACTGTTGTCCTTGATGAGGCCGACGAAATGCTTTCCATGGGCTTCAAAGAAGCTTTGGAAACAATCCTTTCCGCGACTCAACCGGATGATTCTGATTCTGTTCGTGCGGCATGCCGTACTTGGTTGTTCTCTGCAACCATGTCCTCCGAAGTTCGCCGTTTGACTTCCACTTACCTTGAGAATCCTGAAACTGTATCAGTGAACAAAGTGGGTGGCACGGCTGACACCATCGAGCAGATTTACTACACAGTTAAAAACTCCTATAAGACTGAAGTCATTGCACGTTTGCTGCAAACAGCTCCGGAATTCTATGGCATCATCTTCTGCCAGACGAAAATGGAAGTGGCCGAGCTTGCAGACATCCTGACTCAACGTGGTTTCCCGGCAGACTCTCTGCATGGTGATAAATCCCAGCAGGAACGTGAAGCGACTTTGAAGAAATTCAAACAGCGTCACGTGAAAGTCATCGTGGCAACGGACG
The DNA here is from genome assembly GCF_041888015.1 of Bdellovibrio bacteriovorus. Classification (GTDB taxonomy): domain Bacteria; phylum Bdellovibrionota; class Bdellovibrionia; order Bdellovibrionales; family Bdellovibrionaceae; genus Bdellovibrio. Next base: position 1,267,976 of record NZ_CP168968.1, on the reverse strand, counting down.
TTGCAGCCCGTGGTTTGGATATCAAGGATCTGACTCACGTTGTGAATCACTCTTTGCCTTGGGATTCTGAATCCTATGTTCACCGTATCGGTCGTACCGGCCGTAACGGTCAAAAAGGAACAGCGATCACCTTGGTAAATCCAGAGCAACTGACTCTTCTTCGCCGTGTGATGCAAAACACGAAAGCGGTTTTGACCAAAGGTGTAGTTCCATCCGCTGATGAAGTGGCTGGTCTTAAAATCAAAGATGTTATGGATAAAGTCAGCACCATGGACTCTGAATCCGTGCCATTGCAATTGGCGATGGACCTGATCCAGGATCTGATCCAGGCTGAAGACATCAACTTCAAAGACCTTTCCAAAGAAGAGCTTTTGGGTCGTTTCATCGCAGCTTACTTCCCGAACGTGTTCGTGAAAAAAGATCTGATGCTGGACTACATGGGCGACCGTGTTCCGCGCGAACTTTTGCCGCGTGATCCGAAAGACAACCGTTTCAGCCGTGGTCGTGACAATAACGATGGCGACCGTGATGACTTCCGTGCACGCCGCCCATTCGGTGGTGGTCGCCGTGACAATGGTGGCGGCCGTGGATTCCGTTCCAATTCAAGTGGCGGCGCCAGCGCCAGCTTCCGTGGTGGCAGTTCTGCTCCACGCACAGAAGGCTCTTTAGAGCGCGCAGACCGCCCGGAACGCACTGAACGCCCGGTAGTAAGAACTGAGCGTGCCGAACGTTCTGAGCGTCCTCTTCGCACTGAACGTGCGGAACGCTCTGAGCGCAGCGAGCGTGGTGGTGGGTTCTCTCCCGAACGTCGTGATCACAGTGGCATCAAACGTCAGCGTGCTCCAAAGCGCCAGTTCCGCGACTAACACGCCCGTCTCATTGTGAGACAGCGCAGTTTCGGCATTACAGTGTATTAGAAATGAACATGAGGAGACTCCAAGAGTCTCCTCATTTCGTTTTGAGATCTCGGCATCATGCTTGCTTTGCAGTAATGTCGGAGACTTTATGAAACGATTGCTATTTACACTCGCATTCTTGCTGACGGCCGCACAGGCTTCGGCAAAAGTATCAACGAGCGGCGGAAGCCTGTACCAACGAGATGGTGCTGCGGCTCCATGCACATCGGCGTCCTGTATGGGCGCTTCGTCGGAAACCGTGGATCAACTTCGTCAATTAAGAAGCTCCGTCGGCGGAGACCAATCTTATCTTGATCTGTTCCGTTACAATCAAACTCGGAATTTGGGTCAAGAGTGCTCTAGTTTTGTCAGTGAAACCGGTCTGGGCAAATGGGGCAAATCCATTTCCAAAAACTTGAACGCCAATGACTTTGCCTATCTGTTTGAAGGCACGGATGACCTGCGCAAGGTCTGCCCGTCTTACGGTTCCTTGAAAAGCTCTGAGAAAAAAATCATCTGGATCGCTATTATCAATGTTATGGCTATTGGTGAATCCACCTGTGGCACAGACCCTCGCATGAATAGAGCCCAAGGCCCTAACGGACGCTTGGCTGGCGTGATCCAACTGCACAGCGGGAAAGAGCAAAACTATTCTGGCGGCTGCAACAAAGGTGATTCCAAAACACCAGAGACCACTTTAAACTGCACCCTGCACATGATGGACGATCAGCTTCGTCGTGATGGTAAGCTCTTCAGCCGTAAGTCCTACTGGGATGTGCTGCGCCCTCAAGGACGTGGTCAGAAGTATCTGGAGATTCAAAAAGTCGTTCGCGGGCTTTCCATCTGCAAATAAAAAAAAGGCGCCGGTTTCTGCCGACGCCTTTTTTATTTTGTGTCCGTAAAAGTCTTATTCTTTTTTCCCACCATGGATCATATCAGAAACCAACCCCTGGTCATGACGTAACTCTGCGATAACAACCCCGACAAGATGGCCCACAACGAAAACAACAAAGAACCACATCGAGAGTTCATGGACTTCCTTGATGGGATTGATCACGGCCTTATCCAACCCCAACGAGTCCTTGAAGTACATGACCAGTCCCGAAACAACCATAAAAGCAGTGACCAGATAAAACAGCGCATAGCCCGTGCGAACCAAAGCATAATGAACCGCATTGGCTTTTTCTGCAGCAGGAACTTTAGAAAGATTCCAAGTGGCTTTCACAGCATGGGCTGCGGGACAGGATTTGACTGAAAAAATACCGACCAGAATCCTCACCACCAGCAGGCCGCCCAAGGTGAAGCCCAAAACATAGTGCCAGTCCCACATCGGTGTGCGAATACCAACGGCGATATCCTTAGCCAATTCTGGCGTGATGCTTCCGCCCGCCGCTTGAATTTTTTGTTCAATCAAGGCGGCATTCCCACGCCAACTTAAGAAGGTTTTACGTAAAAACGCAGTGCCCAACAGACCCAAGATGGCCAAAGCATTCAGCCAGTGCCACAGGCGCAGACCCGCCGGTTGATATTTTTTAAAGCTATATGAATTCATGCGCTCACGATATCATGTCAGGCCGCACGACTGAAAGACAAAAGTGCTGACTTAAGATCATCAGCAACCTCCAACCCTCGGACCACGCCCATGCGAACCAGGCGTTCTCGCAAGGCTCCGGGCAAAGCACACAGCCGGACTTCAGCCGGTTTCAGACGAATGTCCCTTTGCACCTGCGCCAACCACGGGATGGCGTCTGTGCTGATGGACCCGACATCCTGAAAGTACAGAACCACGCAACGCACTTCAGATTTTGACAACAGCTCCTGACGACAGGCTTCCAAAGCCGCCAAAACCGGTGTGCTGATCTCCCCGGAAAAGGAAACCACCAGCATGTTATTGCGCTGATTAAAGCTATATTGAAACGACTTCTGATCTTCCAACGTACAACTCCTAGAAATCGAATTCCTGATTGGCTCCCATTTTACCATAGCTCGTCCGGGATCAAACCTTTAGGTGAGGGAGTGATCAACTTGAGGCAAAATACCGCTGCGGACCCGAGCCCCGTTCTGGAAAGCGTTTTAATTCGATTCCACCGGAGTTTTCACTCTATTTTGGGGTCCTTACAACACTCCGTTTGACAAGGAGACGCCCCCCCAATAAATCTTTCTGTGCTTGTTTTTATGGGGGGTTTCATGAAAGTTCTAACGGCGCTATTGCTTGCCTTCTTTGTGTCTGCATCCGGTGCTTTTGCTGCACCTAAAGTTCCAGCGGGACCTGTGACCATCAACCCGGAATCATTGCGTCGCATGTACCTTGAGCGCAATGTCGGAATCGCCATCTCCCTGAACGAAGTTTATCAAGCCAAAGAAAAAGTAAACGTGGCCCGTGGCAACCTGCTGCCATCTGTAAACCTGGGCGCCGTGATCTCCAGCGGACCGAGCTTCGCTTTGACTTCAGTTTCCTTCCTTTTGCCTTTCCTGATGCCAAGTAACTGGCTGGATCTAAAAGAAAGCGCCCACCTTCTGCGTGCGCAGGGGAACTCCTACTACATCGCTCAACTGAACGGCTATTCATCTGCGTATTCCATCTACATGACGATTCTGGGTGACATGGAACTTCGCGATGCCCTGCAGGTTCAATACGAAAACATGAAAGGTATCGAAGAACAACTTCGCCTTCCGGCAGAGCTGGGTATCATCCGCAAAGAAGACTACCTGCAAGCACAAGCGCAAACTCAAATGGCGTTGGTTCAGGTTTCCCAGGTGGATGAGCTGATCCGTCGTGAAAAGGCCGCCGTTCGTGAACTGCTGGGCTTGCCACTGACTGCTGAAATCGTGTTCCAACCTGCGGCTGTGACGGCGTCTCCGGCTGAAAACTGGTCTCCACAAGATATGTTGAATCAGATCTTTGAGAAGTCCCCGGAAAACAAACAAATGAACTCTATGGTCCTGGCGGCTCAAGTGGCTAAATGGAGCAAAGCTTTCAGCTTCCTGGGTGGCAGCTCTTTGGGGGCGACACGTTCCAATGGTTCCTTCGGAGACCTTCAGCAAACCGGTTCCGTGAATTTTGGTTTTGCTTACTTCCCGTCTTTGAAGATCAGCAACCTGAACATCGAACAACTGCGTCTGCGTAAGAAAGAATTGCAGTTCGAGCAGGCCAATCTGGTGGAAGTCACATTGGGCGCTTTGATTGAAGCCCAAAGACAATACGGTGCTTCCGTTCAGGCGCATGCTAATATGGTAAAAGTTTATGAAGCGGAAGTTCTGCGCTTCAATGTGGGCATGACAGACCTCATGCACGTTTTGGATGCCGCCAACAAGCTGACGAACTCCATTATGACCAAAGTTAAAGCTCAGACGGCGCTCAACACTTTGCGTGTCAGTCTGCACCGTCTGATGATTTCTGATCAGTTTGCGAAAGTGGACAGTTGTGAAATCGAACGCCGCAGCTCCGGTGGCATCAAAGGCCGCTTGGGTCGTATCTTCAATCCTGATAAAGACCAAGTGACCCTGGATCAGGTCTGCGGCAACTAAGCCTGCGTCCTAGCGGACGCCCTCTGTAGGGCGTCCTTGCTCATCATGACCGCCGGGCCCATGGCCAAACTTCACAGGCGGTTCAAATCCTTTTTCCTTCAAGCAGGCATCCATCTTAGCGCGAGTTTCCTCGTCAGGAGCCTGAGGGCGCTGCCCCGCCTCCGGCCGCTCAATGCCCAGCTCCTCGCTACAGGCACGGAAAGCCTCTTTCATCGCTTCGCGGGATTTCTGCTGTTGGGCAGATGCTTGAACCCCCATAAATGTCAGAGACAACAATACAGTCAGGGCAAATACGGTTTTGTGGGCCTGTTTTAAAGTCATGACGACCTCCTATTTCGCATTCAGGTTAAGAGGGAAATATGGAGGTACAGTGGAAAAATCCCGCTTCAAGACGGGAACTCAAATTATGGAAGAACTATGACCGCTAGTGAGCTTCGCAAAGAATACCGGGCTCTTTGGACGTACCGACCAGATTGTAATAAGCAAGCACATCGAGGTCGTTGATAAACAAGTCACCCGTATAGCGCCCCGTGAAGGCTCCGTTTTTGCACGGCAGAAGCCTGAACGGACAGGAAAAGAAGAGAAGATAGAATCAATGTTTTCATGAGGGGACTTCTACTGAAGCCCCTCATGATTTGCAAGAATCCCGTAGTGAACTTTTAATTGGCTTTCAATACCTACTTCATCGAATGCAGGGCCACACGATTGCCTTCACAGTCCTCAAAAGTGGCAATAAAGCCCCACTCTCCGATGCTTTGCTTCGGAGAAAGAGTCTTGCCCCCCTTGGACTCAATTTTCTTTAAGGTATCTTCGATACTCGGAACGCTTAAATAAACCAGGCTGCCACTGTGGGACGGCTTATATCCTGTCCCCTGCACCAACGCGCCGGTCGCCCCCTGATCCTTATCCTGCCATGGAAAAGATGCCATCTTGGTCGGCCCCATTTCCATGGTTTTCAGGGTTACGCTGAAAGACTGCTCATAAAACTTCATCGCACGCCCGATATCACTCACCGGAATTTCAAACCACCCGCAGATATTCATACTTCCTCCTGTTTTTTGAGACCCAGTATAGGAAGCAATCCCCAGCGTGCCTGCAAAAAAATAATGCCCATGTGTAAAACACATGGGCACAGAGGATCTGGAGCAAACGAAATGTTCTTGTTTGAATTCGATCAGAGACACTGAAAAGCAACCTCTATCTTTTTCATCTAAGAAACATATGGCTCGTTACATCTCCTTTTTAAGCGAGGGACCAAACATTTGATCCGTTCACGGTCCTCTTGTCCTTGCGAGCTTCTGTTATTTCTAACTTCATTCTTCGCAAGTTCATGACTTCATCTTACTCCGCCCCGAAACAATAAAAACCCCAAACCCGCAACCTTACTGTCTCTTAAGCCGACGCAGGACTTTCTATTCGAATCTGTGTTTGTTCACTGAACTTTGGCAGAGATTATTCTGAGTCTGCTCCATATTCCTCTTGGTATTTGGTCCTAAAAATTATGGTGCCGTAACTATTTTTCCGTCATTCAACACATGTCAGCTAGCATCCTTCCAAGAACTGAACTCTTCATCATGGAGGATGAATGAATCTAATCACCAAATTTTCCGTTACTGCCGCGACTTTCCTGACACTTGCCGCCTGCTCAGGCCAGGATTATAGCAACGCCGAAAAACTTACCGATGACCCGGAAACCGAACAAACCCTTCCCAACACTGAAATGACCGATCAAACCGCAGACGTAGCTGATGTGGAAGCCGAAGACACCGCCATGGTGGAAGTAAACGCAAACGCTTCTGACTCTGCCGCCATTTTGCAAAAGTATGACCATCTTGATCCCAAGCGTTTGATTAACACCAAAGCGCTGGCCGAGGCCGTTTTGTACTTTGAGAAGAATCAGTCCCGATTCAAAAACAAGAAGTATATTTCTTTGATTGATTTCGGCAAACGTTCCACCCAAGCCCGTTTCTTCATCGTCAATATGTCCTCAGGTGAGGTCATGGCGATCCACACCGCACACGGTAAAGGTTCCGATTCCAATCATGACGGTTATGCAGAGAAGTTCAGCAACAAATCCGGCTCCAATGCCAGCTCCCTGGGTTACTATCGTGCGGCGGAAACCTATTACGGCAAACATGGTTTGTCTTTGAAGTTGGATGGTCTTTCCAGCACCAACTCCAACGCGCGCGCCCGTGCAGTCGTTATTCACGGTGCCAGCTATGTTCGTGAGTCCAGCGTGATTCAAGGTCGCAGTTGGGGTTGCCCGGCGGTTGCCAACAACCTGCGCGACAAAGTCGTGGGCCTCCTCAAAGGGGGAAGCCTGATCTATGCCTTTGCGAATTAAATTATTTAATCACCGGTTTGGTTTCCGGTGGTGACTTGATCTCACCGCAGGCGATGCGATCTCCCGCTCCGCCTGCGGGTTGCGTATGATAGTCATCCGCTTTAGCATGAATCACCAACGAAGTCCCTTCCCTGGCAAGAATTGAATTCCTCCCGGCCATGATCGTCACCCTCGGATTAACGATATCGATCTGAGCCGTTCCATCACAAGACTTTTACTGAAGAACTTAAACATAGGCCCTCCAAAATTCTTTGACGGTAAAATAGTTTTACACTTTATCCAAAATAGATCCCTTTGTAATTTTCCAGAATTCGCCTACCCTATTGGGAGATCATTTTTGAGGTGACGTCTATGAAGTGGATTTTCGCAGCCCTGGTATGCCTTCTTGTTGGATGCAGCAGCTCTCCTAAGAAAGTACCTTCCCCGACAATTCCTGTGACGGTGACGGAAGAGCCTGCAGCATCGGCAAAGATCGACTATGTGGCTCTGCAAACTTTCCTTGGACTGGATCGTGGATCTGAAAACCTGGGATATACCGAAAGAGTCTTTAACACCTGCGAGGCCGGCTATGGCTATTCTCGAAATCAAGACTGCCACAAAGAGGTCTTTGTGGTCTTGCACTTCCGATTGCTCTGTCGTGATACAGAAGGCACCGTTTCGACTATCTTGACGGATGCAGACGTCAATCCGATTGCAGGGAAAACTGTGAAATGGAATTTAAAGGGAATGACTGGCGCGGTTGTGACTGACGGATTGGGATACGGTCAGATCCGCACCGTTTCGCGCATTTCTCAACGCCGGGAAAGACTGCGTTTATCGGTGGGACCTGAGTTTCTCTATATGCGGGCCAATGAAATCACCAAGGTCATTACACCTCGACCGTGGTGTGAGGCTTACTGACAGCTGACTTCTTCTATCTCCAATGTCAGGTTTTTTGCAAAGGCGCGAGCCTTGCCTTCACCCATGATGGTTGCAGAAAGATTTCCACGCAGGATTTCAGAGCCTCCGCAGGCCGTTTCCACAATCACATCCTGCTGTCCCAGATATTGAGTGAGCTTTTCCGCCGTCTCAGTGGACTGAACCTCTAAGCTTTGTTTCGCTCCTTGAGCACCCGCCTTGAAGATTTCAAGCTCTGCACGTACTTTGGTGTTCAGAGGGTAAGCTCGCAGACTTAAAAGCTGGCGGCTGTCTTTCACGATGATCTTTTTCCCTCGCTCTGCCTGCAAGGTCAGAGCAAAGGTGCAGGTTCCTCGCGCAATGCGACTGCTTTCTTCTTTCTTCACATAAAGACCGGACGGGATAACGACACGCCCCTCTCCTGCGGATTGCAGGTCATAGCGGCCCGGAGTCGATTCACACGCATTCCCTGCAGTTTCAACAAAACCAACTTGTGCGGCCTTGGATTGATAAGAAATCAAAAGGAAAAAAGCTGCTAGAAGTGTGCGTCGAATCATAATTCCCCCTTAAAGATCTCTGGGGCCTCATTGCCACCAGAAGACTCTACTAAGAGAAACTATTTCAAATAAGATGCCAATACTTTTTGACTCCGCTCAGCCCGCGGACAGCCCCGTAAAACACTGAACCCAAAGTTTCATGCCTTGAGAGTGTCGTGAGCAAAGAAGTTTCGCTGAGCCATATCCAACGCATGGGCTTGCGCCTCACTCTGACATTTTGTGCTGAATCGCAAAGATGACAGTCCTTGCTTTGCCCTTGTGGCCTCCTTGACTGCCTTTAGGAAAAGCAATTTCAAAGCCACTCAACAAGAACTGCTGAGCAGAATAATTTTAAGGAGTTGAGAGGTCATATTCGCAGAGGAATTTTAGAGAAACTGTCTTTTGTCTGAGATCTCGACAAAAGGAATAAAAAAAGGGCAGGTTTTATCAACCTGCCCTTTGGAATTTAAGATGAAAATCTCAAATTAACCGCGGTTACCACCGCGACCGCCACCGAAGCCACCACGGCCACCGCCGCCGCCGCCACGACCACCACCGAAGCCACCACGGTTCTCACGAGGAGCCATTGGTTTAGCTTCAGATACGTTCAACGCACGACCCATCAACTCAACGCCATTCAATTTAGCGATTGCAGTTGCTGCTTCTTCATCAGTAGACATCTCAACGAATGCGAAACCTTTAGAACGACCAGTTTCACGATCGATCACGATGCGTGCAGATTCAACGTTACCGAATTCAGCGAAAGTATCAGCCAAAGACTGATCATCCAAAGAATAAGAAAGATTTCCAACGTAGATTTTTTTACCCATATAAACCTCCTAAGATTTGCTTTTGGGAAGCTCTTAAGAGGTCCTGGGCCCTATGCCCGAAAACTCTCCAGAGACTAAATTCTTCTGAATTTCTAGCGAACTTCCGGGCAAAAGTGAAACAATTAAAATGGGTTTTGTGTAAATGTGCAGTTTTTCATGACCCCCATGGGGACAGGCCGCACAGGGAAGATTTCATAAATTTTAGCAAATGCTCATGAAATCATATACTTACGTAAAATTATCGCAAAACCGCCAAATTTAAGGGCTCCACGACAAAGACTCCCCCTAAGGGTCTAGGCTGGCCCAACAAGGCGCAAACCATCGTCCGATATGGTCACCAATCGCCGTTTATAAAGTCCGCCCAGGGCTATTTTGTACTTCTTTTTGCTGACTCCGAAGAGGTCATAGATCAATTCAGCATCCGTTTTGTCATTGATTGGCAGGAAGCCGCCACGCGCTTTCAGAGCTTCCAGAATCTTGTCATCAATACCTGCCGCCGCTTTATGTCCGGTCAGCTGCTGCTGATGCAAAGTCAGATCAACCTTGCCATCGTCACGTACATTCTTGATATAGCCCTGCAACTTCTGCCCATAATCCAGGCGCTGGAAAACTTCATTTCCAAACAATATCCCCCAGTGGCGATTGTTGATGATGGCTTTATAACCCAAATCCGTTTTCGCAGCGATAAACAGATCCACAACCTGACCAGCTTCATAGGCTCCCGGCTCTTTATCAATAAAGCGCTCCAAACGCATGGAAGCGGAAATGCGATCACTCTTATCCAGATATAAATGCACGACCGCATACTGGCCGACTTTCAATTCACGAGTCTGTTCGCTGAATGGCAGGAACAAGTCTTTTGGCAGCCCCCAATCAAGAAAGGCCCCGACACGCTCCAGAGATTTCACGCGCAGATTGGCAAAGGTGCCCACCATGGCAAACGGCATTTCCGTCGTCGCCATCAGGCGATCTTCCGAATCAAAGCAAACGAAAACTTCCACTTCGTCACCCAGCTCACATTTTTCCGGCACGTATCTGCGAGGCAAAAGAATTTCGCCATCGTTTTCCCCATCAAGGAAGACACCGAATTCTGCGCGTTTAATGACTTTGAGCTTATTGATCTGACCGATTTGCACCATAGTGACGCCAGTGATGCCACAAAAGCCCCCTTTCGGGAATCTATTTCTTACCGGCTCATTTTATTGGCCCCCCCTTGCAAATTCTGCTAAGGAATAACTTCAATTTTTCATCGAGGTTCCTGTGTCAGAAAATCAATTTTCATCCCTGCCCCTTTCGTCAGAACTCCTGACAGTTCTTCAAGAGCTGGGCTTCGCGGAAATGACACCGATTCAACAGGAAAGCCTGCCCCTGCTGCTGGCGGGTAAAGACATCATTGGCCAGGCGAAAACCGGCAGTGGTAAAACCGCCGCCTTTGCTCTGCCTATTTTGAATAAAATCAAAATTGAGGAATCTTACCTGCAAGCTCTTATTCTGTGCCCGACTCGCGAACTGGCAACCCAGGTTGTTGGAGAAATTCGCAAACTGGGACGCCGTCTTCCGGGTCTTCAGGTGCTTTCTTTGACTGGAGGCCAATCCGGTCGTGAACAAGTTCAATCTTTGGAAAATGGGGTGCAGATTGCGGTGGGAACTCCCGGCCGTGTCGCTGACTTTGTCACACGCAACCGTGTGGACCTTTCAGCAGTAAAAACAGTCGTCCTGGATGAAGCCGACAAGATGCTGGACATGGGCTTTGCTGATGAAATCAAAACGGTCATGAGCGACCTTCCCGGCTCCCGTCAAACAGTCTTTTTCTCTGCGACCTTCCCGGAATCCATCGAGCATCTGAGTCGTAAATATCAACGACATGTCACCCCGGTGATCATCGAGGAAGAAGAGTCCAACGCCATTGAACAGCTTGTCTATGACTGCGAAGACGATGACAAAGCTAATACGCTCCTGCGTGTGTTGCAGCAGCACCCTTCTGATTCCACCATCGTCTTCTGCAATACCAGAATCGCCGTCGATACGCTAGCGGACCTTCTGACCCAACAAGGAGTTCCGGCTGGGGCTTTGCACGGAGACATGGAACAGCGCGAACGCGACCGCGTGATGGCTTTGTTCCGCAACAAGTCCCATCGTATTCTGGTGGCGACGGATGTAGCTGCGCGTGGCTTGGATATTGATCATCTGGAGCTGGTGATCAACTTCGACCTGCCACTAAGCCCGGAGATTTACGTTCACCGCATTGGCCGAACAGGTCGTGCAGGAAAAACCGGCGTGGCCGTGACCCTGGCACACCCCAAAGACACCCTGAAACTGACGGCCTTCAGCGAGGCCACCGGCGGAAAATTCCAACGTCCTTCTCTGGGATTCAAAAACCAGTATGGCCTGAACAAAAATCTGCGTGAAGCACCGATGAGGACTCTGTCTATTTCCGGTGGTCGCAAAGACAAACTTCGTCCCGGGGATATTCTGGGGGCCCTGACGGGTGATGCGGGAATTGCGGGTACTGAGGTCGGCAAAATCGAGATTCAGGACAAGATCTCTTACGTGGCGGTTTCTAACAAAATGGCCGATACGGCCTTGCAGAAGTTGCGCGACGGTCGCATCAAAGGCCAAAAGTTTCAGGTCAAATTCGTCAAATAAGTCTAGCGACTGGTGAAGATAGCCAGATTCCCCAAATCGAATTCCCGACCTGGGGGCCAGGCTTCGCGCTCGGCCACTTCTTGCAGCCACAACCTGGCATTGCCTTTCGTGACGATGACAATACGGCGATGGCGGGAAAATTCGATCAACTGATTCAGGACATGCAGATAGGTCTCTTTACTGAAGGGATCATACAGATAATAAACTTCCGCTTCCGGAATTTTAAAACTCTTTTCCGCCAGATCCTGAGTATAGAAATGAACATTACTTTCCAGGCCGAACTTGGCCGTCGAAGTGTTTGATATATCCACACGATGCTGAACATATTCATAGCCAACAAAATCGATATCCGGCCTTAAGAACCCAATGACCAGACCCACGCGGCCATATCCAGAGCCCAAATCAATAAACCGACAACCTTCGGAAGGATTGATCTCTCTCAATGCCGTTAAAAGTGTCGAATAGGACGATTGAACTCCTAACCCCGCCCCTTCATAAAGTCTTTCATTAATCGTCAAATCTGTCTTCATCCCCACATCGGCTGAATAGTCCAACCCGAAAATCTGATCCAAGCCATCGAAGGTACGGTACAAGGAAAATGCCAGCGAACGAGCTCTGGAATTACCCCCTTGAAGCAGAACATGTTCATACTGAAACACCTGCACCATCAAACTCAAAGCGCGTGCCATGAACCGCTTTTGCTCGTCTACCGGGGAATTCTGAATGTGAAAAATAAAGGACTGTTCTTGTTCTTCAGCGCTCTTTACAAGCGACTTTAACTGTTTGGCATCAAGCTGACCAAGGGGTTCCTGAAGATACTGGAGAGAGAGAAGGTTTGAAGAGAAAATGTTTTGAAGAAAATTCTGATACTGTTCGCTGAAGTCTGTCTGTTTGGATAAGAGCCACTGTTCATCCTGCATAAACCTGATCGCCGATTCCAGAAAAGTCAGATCCACATAAAAGGCGGCCTTTTCCTCGGCGTTCAGATCACCCCAGGGAAGTTCACCTTTGGGGGGAATCTTAAGAAATGAAAGCAGTAACTTTTGATTCAGCGTCATTCATAAAGCTTAGCATGAGTTCCTGGAAAGGAACGGAATTCCTAAAAATAACGCCAAGTTTTAGCAAAACTTGTGAAACCAAAAAAGATTTGACTCCCATGGGGGCCATGGCCCATAAAGCTCCCGAACGCTAGGGGTGTTGGGACCGAAAAAGTCCCGGCTGAGAATAACCCTTTGAACCTGATAGAGATAATGCTCGCGCAGGGAAGCTGAAGCAGACACCTGCGCTCACCTTCCCTATTAAGGGAAGGCTATGAAAAAATCACTGTTAATACTGGCAACACTTTTCACTCACTTTACAGCCGGAGCCGATGACATCGACACCATCACGGTTCAAGACCAGGACACGTCCCTGGAGTCGCCCGGTTTTGAAGTCCCCTATCCCGCGCTTCCTTTATCTGCTCGGGTGATTTCCTCTCAAAAACTGCAAGACCAACGTGTGCATCGCCTGTCAGACATCACGCTGATTGATGCCTCGGTCACGGACAGCTACAACGCCTCTGGATATTGGGATTTTATTTCGATCCGCGGGTTTACTTTGGACAACCGCTACAACTTCTTGCGCGAAGGCCTGCCGATCAATGCACAGACTTCGATTCCGCTGGATAACAAAGAACGCATTGAAGTTCTGAAGGGCTTAAGCTCCGTGCAGGCCGGCTCGGCTTCTCCCGGGGGGATGATCAACTATGTTGTGAAACGTCCCACAGAAAAGCGTCTGTTAAAACTCAACACGGAAATCAGTTCGGAAGGCAACTGGCTGCTGGGAGCTGATGCCAGTGGCCGCATTGCCGGAGCTGAACAATTTGGTTATCGCCTGAATGTTGCCCACGAAAACTTGCGCCCGCCGATTGACAACTCCGAGGGCACAAGGTCTTTATTAAGTCTTGCCAACGACTGGCGAGCGTCTTCAACTTCCTTGCTGGAATCAGACATCGAATGGTCCCGCCGCTCTCAACCCACACAAGCGGCTTTCAGCCTTTTGGGAAATACGCTGCCTGCCGTGCAAGACCCACGATTGAATCTAAACAACCAATCCTGGTCCAAGCCTGTCGTATTCGAAGGACTGACCGCCACCCTGCGCTGGACACAAAAGTTGAACAGTCATCTGACTTGGGTGACCACGGTCGGTATCCAAAACTTGCAGACGGATGACCGCCTGGCTTACCCGTATGGATGTTCTGCCGAAAATAACTTTGATCGCTATTGTTCGGATGGCACGTTTGATCTTTATGATTTCCGCAGCGACAACGAGCGCCGAGATACTCAAGCCGCAAGAACTGCGCTGCAACTGCAAACCCAAACCGGGCCCGTCGCTCATCAGCTCAATGTCGGATATGTCGGCACGAAAATGCAGGAAAACTATGAAAAACAGGCCTATAACTTTGTTGGGATTGGCAAGGTCGATGGCAGCGTACAACTGCCCGGCAACGGAGCTTTAAATGATGAAAACACCAACCGAGAATCCTCTGTCAGCGAGTTCTTTATTTATGATACCGCCACCTTCGGAGCCTGGAGAGGATGGCTGGGTGCTCGCATCAATGATATCCAGCGAAGGAGTATTCGTACAGACGGATCGCGGGTAACAAATTTCCGGGAAAATTTCGTGCTGCCATGGGCAGCTTTGTCCTATCAAATCTCTGACGAACTTCTGACCTATGTCAGTTACGGCGAAGGAGTCGAAACCTACGTCATTCCAAACCGCAACGGCTATACTCATCCCGGTCAGTTTGTGCCTGACGTGATCAGCAAACAGTTTGAACTCGGCCTGCGCAGAACTCAGGACACTTTGACCTGGGGCCTGGCCGCTTTCCAGATTGATCGCCCCACGGTGGAAGATCAGCGCCCTGCTTTTCAAATTGATGGCAAAGCCTTGCATCAGGGACTGGAGCTGGATCTACAAAAAAAATGGCAACAGGTCGAACTGGGGGCTTCAGGCATGTGGCTGCATGCTTCAAGAAAAGACAGCGTCCTGAATCCATCCATCAATGGCAAGCGCCCCGTCAACCTGCCTGATCACACATTGCGAGTTCAAGGGGTTTATCATCTGACCTCGGTGCCGGGTCTCAGTGTGGACACTCGTCTTTCTTATGAGGGTGATCGCGCTGTCACAGCAGATAACTCCATCATGCTTGAAGCGTGGACTCGCTGGGATGTTGGCAGCAGCTATCACTTCGGCCCCAGTGACAAAGCGACTCTCGTTCGTCTGTCTGTAGAAAATGTGACGGATCAAAAATACTGGAAGGAATCCCCGACTCAATACGGACATATCTATTTGTATCCGGGAATGGAACGATTGGTGACTTTGTCGTTACAGACGCATCTTTAATCGGCGCTGGGCACTGTCTTAAACTGCGGGGCCTCGGCCCCCATCTGCAGCGCCAGCTCCAAGATCGCCTGTTTATGGTAAGACACACTGGTGTATTCACCAAAATTCCGGCAGTTCGGTGACCCTGCATGAGCCCCGCGGGTCACGGCCGCCAGCATAAGACCTTGTGATGTTTCCAAGAACGCCGGTCCACCAGAGTCCCCACGGCAAGCCCCCTGTCCAGCGCTGTGGTCCGCCACCAAGACAGATCCTTCCCTTCTGACAAAGGGAACACGGGTCTTATTCAGCCCCGTCGCCGACTGGGCCTTACCCAGTTCATTGATAATCCCAAAGCCAGCCAACAGAAACTGTGTCCCTTGCTGAAGCTCTGGCCCCTGATCCAGGATTGCCACAGGCTCAGCCGCCGCAGGAACTTCTTCCGCCAGCTTGATCAGCCCAATATCGTTGAGGCTTGTAACATAGCGACCCCAGCCGTCTTTGACTCGATGGTATTGATTGTGAAAGGTGGATTCAGCAACCCCAACAAATCCCGGGTCCTGCATGGTCACAGGCAAAGTCGCCCCAAAATAAACCGTCACAGGCATTCGCTCAAAATCGACCAGACAATGAGCCGCTGTTAAAATCAGATTGCGTGAAATCAAAACACCGGTGCAAACGGACACCGGCATTCCGCCAATATCAGCGATCAAAGACACCGTGGAACGGGTCACCAAATCGCTTTCCAGGGCTGCTTCGCCACCAATGATAGCCGTTTCAAATTTTGCAATTGAAGATGTATTTTGAGAAGAGCAAGCCGCAAGCCAAAAGCACAATAATGAAAGCACAGACTTTGCGGATCTCACAGGGTCTCCTCCGAACGGGAACACATTCCCGGAAGAATACCTCAAGATCCGCTTTGCCCGCTAAGGATAGTTACCTGTCAAAAAAATGGACGGTAGAAAGTTCATACCGCCGTCAGCCTTAAATCTTTTTAAGAGCCTCTGTCAGGTCACCAATAATATCCATGACATTTTCCAAACCGATGCTCAGGCGAATGGCGCGTGGATCAATGCCGCTGTGCCCGCGCTTGTCATCTGGAATCGCGGAATGAGTCATAAAGCCCGGCACCTCAATCAGCGTTTTTGTCAGACCAAGGCTGACCGCCAACGTGATCGCATAAGAATTGGTCGCGATATCATCGACAAATTTCTGACACTTTTTCATGTCACCTTTGAGCTTGAATGAAATCATCGTTCCGGGAGCAAACTTTCCTTCCGGGGATTTCAGATATTTTTTTGCAAGCTTGTACTGATCATGACTTTTCAATCCCGGATAGGTGACACTTTCCACTTTCGGGTGACTTTCCAGGAATTTTGCGACAGCCAAAGCCGAATCCTGCTGCTGTTCAAAACGAATGGCCTGCGTGGAAATACCGTAAACCAGAATATGCCATGCCGAATACGGATGAATGATCGCACCAAAATCTTTGCGTGCCACACGCAGCTGACTTTCGTGGGATTTCGGAGCGATCACCGCGCCCCCCATTTCTGTTCCAAAGCCGGAAATATTTTTCGTCAGACTTTGAATGACGAAATCCACACCCCATTCAATCGGGCGCAAGGCCCAAGGTGTTGGGAAGGTATTGTCCACCACAGTGTAAATGCGTTCGTCTTTGGAACGTTTTTTGTTGGCCGCCTTCACCAAGGCCGTGATCTTTTCCAGATCTGCAATTTCAAGAATAGGATTGGAAACTGATTCAAAGTACACCACTCGTGTTGTCGGGTCCGCCAGTTCGGCTTCAAGATCCTTGAAGTCATTTACATCCATCAAGGAATGACGGATGCCGAAGCGAGGCAACCAGTTCGTCAACAAACTGTACGTGCATCCATAAAGAGTTTTGTGTGCGACAACCTTCTGACCACTTGCCAGCAACGACATCAGCGTAGAGGCAATCGCTCCCATACCACTGCCGAAGGTGACAGCGCATTCGCCCTTTTCCAGCAAAGCCAGCTGATCTTCCAGCATTTTTGTTGTCGGTTCTTCCAAACGGTCATAGATCCAGATCGGTTTCTCTTTATCTGAAGGCGCTCCGAAAGTGCTAAATCCCTCAGCTCCTCGCTGCAAAGACTCCAGACGGAATGTCGTTGAAGCTGTCATCGGAGGAATCAGATGGTGAGAGAACTCCCAGGATTTGGACAAAAACTCACCGTGAATAGCTTGTGTGCGCGGTGACTTCGCTTTGGCGGCCTTCTTCTTCGTCATAAAAACTCCACTTTTATGACTGCAACTAGAGCACATGTTCTAATTGGAAGGAAGCTCTAATTCCAGTGCAGAGCCGTAAAGGGAACATCCGTCCCCAAATAGTCCACGCCAATTTCCTTCATCTTACCGAAGACTTCGGTGTCATTCGCGTTCCAGGCTGTGACGGTCAATCCCGCCGCATGGCATTCTTTGACAAGCTGCGAATCGATCCAATTCACACTCAAAGACAATCCGTCGGCCTTTGCCGCCTTCGCGATTTCCACCGGGTTGTTAGGAAGTCCAAACAGCAGACAGGTCGTTCTTATCTGTGGATTGTGTGTTTTAAAATCCAAAAGCCAACGATGATTGAAAGAAATCACGGTGATCTTTTCGATGTTTCCGTGAAGGCACAAAAGTTCGCCCAACCGGCCATAGTCCCCCTGGGACTTCAGTTCGATTTGCAGCTCCACGGTGCTGGAGGAAAGCCGTTGTAAAAACAGTTGCAGCACTTGCTCCAGACGTGGAAGCGGATCACCTTCCTTCGTGCGCACTTCAGAAAGCTCAGCCCAAGTTCTGGAGCTGACTTTGCCCTCGGAGGTCGTTGTGCGATTCAAAGTATCGTCATGATGAACCACCCAAATGCCATCCCGGGTTTCATGAATATCGAATTCAACAGCCGGAACTCCGGACTGCAGAGCAAACTCAAAAGATCGCATTGTATTTTCCGGCGCACGATCCCGTGCCCCGCGATGACCCATCATTTTCATGGCGTTATTGAAGCAAAGGAGTCCGTTTTACGCCACATTTTTCTCGCTTTCACATCACAAAACGCCTAATCTACGCGCCTATGGAATCCCCGCTGCGCCTGCTTTATCAGGATGAACATTTTTTTGCGATCGACAAACCCGCTGGTTTTTTCGTTCATCCACCAGAACTGTCACCCTACCCGGTGCCTAAAGAAAAGATCTGTCTTTATCATCTGCGCAAGATGATGAAAAAAGATGTCATCCCGGTGCACCGTCTGGATGCGCCGACCAGCGGAGTTCTGCTTTTTGCGATGTCACGGGATAAGGCCCGCGAGCTCAACCGCCTTTTCGCCGAACGGCAGATGCACAAAACTTATCAGGCCGTCATCCGAGGCTATGTCGAACCTGAAGGGATGATTGAACTTCCTTTGGAGGCCGACGAAGGACGCATTATTGTTGAAGCTCAAACCCAGTACAAAACCCTGGCGCAAGTGGAACTGCCATTTGCCGTTGGGAAGAAATATCCGACGTCGCGCTATTCTCTGGTACAAGTCCATCCCATCACGGGCCGCTGGCACCAAATCCGCCGCCATTTTGACCGCATCGCCCATCCTCTTTTAGGCGATATCGAACATGGCGACTCTCACCACAATCGCTTCTTCCGCGACACCCTGCAAATTCAGGGACTGTGCCTGAAAGCCACAGCCATTGAGCTTCAACACCCCTGGAGCGGCGAAAAAATTTCCATTCAGGCACCCCCTTGTGAAAAGTGGGAGCGAATTCATAGGCTTTTCCAACATGGCTTGGATGCAATTTGAGTTCACCCGGACCTGAATGTACTATCGCAGCGAATGGCAAAAAACGATCTAAAGACTTATTCCCCGAATAAAACCAATCAGGAATCTTTGGATCTTGCTATCCGCAAAGTCGATCTGATCTATCAACAAAATGTCACTGGCATTATCGCTATTGCCGCCAACGCCTCGGTTTACGTTTATATCGCCTGGGACAACATAGCGCACTTTTATCTGATTGCCTGGGCCGCGATTCTACTTGCAACGGCAGTGATCAGGCTGACCTTTCTGCGACGCTGGAATAAAATAAAAAACTCTCTGACCTACATCCATCAAACTCACTTCTGGCTCTATTCCATGTATATTCTTCTGGGTATTTCAGGTCTGTGCTGGGGAACAATTGGCTGGCTGGCACCTTACGGAGACACCGCTCAACAGATCATCACCGCTCTGCTGGTTTGTTCAATGTCCGCCGGAGCCATGATCACTTATGTCTCTTCTTGGATCGCGATGGCCTGTGTTGTTATTCCGGCGATGGCCTTCTGGGGGCTTGGATATATTTTTTCTGATCTTCCCTATCATATTCCCGTGGGCAGCTTGATCGTCTTGTACTGTTTTTTGATGGTGATCATAGGCAAGAATCTGCACATTGCTTTGGTTCAACTTCTTACTTTAGATTCCAAATTGCAAAAAAATGAAGAGCACCTGCGCATGTCGATGGCATCTTCAGATGCGCTTAGCTGGGACTGGGACATCCCCAATGACTCGGTCCACTGCGAGGGAAACTCCAGCCTGTTTCCCGAGGGGATCAGCCAACTAAAAACCATTTTGGAAGAATCGCTCAATACCATCACCGATCTGGATGCGGAAGCCCTGATCAAAGACATCAACAATCAGGATCGTCATATTGCCCTTCGCGGAAAGTTCTATCGCAACGCTGAAAACCAGCCTTATCGCGCCACTGGCATCGCCTGGGATATCACCACCAAACGCAATGAAGAAAACCTGCGCCGCGAACGCGATCTGCATGAAGCCGCCAACAATGCCAAATCCATTTTACTTGCCAATGCCAGCCATGAGATTCGCACACCATTAGCGGCCATCGTGGGTTTTGCAGAAACTTTGTTGCGCAACCCTTCCCTGGACGACCAAAGCCGTCGCGATGTTCAGTCCATCTATCGTCAGGGCAACTTTATGGCCTCGTTGGTGAACGATCTTCTGGATCTTTCAAAAATTGAAACCAACCGCCTCTATATTCAGAAAGCACCCATGAATCCCATGCACGAACTGGAAGACTCCATCTCAGTCATCCGCTCGGCTTTGGAAGAAGAAAAACATCATCTGCAGATCTACTACGATACACAGATTCCGGAAACCATCCTGTCAGATTCCGTGCGCTTTCGTCAGGTGCTGATCAATCTGCTTTCGAACGCAGTTAAGTTCACACGCGAAGGAACCATCACCGTACGCGTGGCATTTTCCACCAACATCGAAATGGAGGGCACGCTGTCCATCACCGTCTCGGACACAGGCATGGGCATGGATGCGGCCACGCAAAGAAACTTGTTCCAGCCCTTCGTGCGCGGAGAAAGCGCGGAAGTCCAACGTCTGCAGGGTTCCGGCTTGGGGCTGGCTCTTTCCGAGCGCCTGGCCAAGATGATGGGTGGTGAGCTTTACCTTTTGCACTCTGCCCCCGGCCAGGGCAGCACCTTTGAGTTCTCACTGAAGCTTGGAAAAGTACAAAATCTGAAGCTGATCTCTCCAACCCCCACAAAAATGCAAATGCAGGAACGTATCAAGCTGGCCAAGGAAACAGGCTTCCTGAAAGATCGCCACGTTCTGGTCGTTGATGACTCTGAAGATTTGCGCGCCCTGATGACCCGTTACCTGAAACGTCAGGAAGCTGCGGTGGAAACCGCAGAGAACGGGCAAGAAGCTGTCAGTAAGGCTTTGGCCCGCCCTTATGATGTGATCCTGATGGATCTTAAAATGCCGGTGATGGACGGCTATAAAGCGACCTCCCAGCTTCGCGAAAAAGGCTATCGCCAGCCGATCGTAGCGTTGACCGCTCAAGCCAGTGTGGAAGGCCAAACCCGCTGCCTGACGAACGGATTTGATGGATACCTGAGCAAGCCTGTGGATATGAACCTGCTTAACGAGATTCTGACTCGGGTCCGCACCTAGGAAATCGTCAAAAATTTCGACAAAAAACAGATTCCCACTTCTGGAAAAACTTCATGCTAAACTAAGGTCTATGATCAAAGAGCTTTGGCAGAACTTTCCACGACTGATTGAAGAAAAGATCAATGCCCTGCTGGACGAGGCCGAACCCAATCCGGCAAAAGCTTTCCAATTGTATAAAACCTGCCAGCAGGAAAATCTGTGGACTGAGAGCTTTGAGAAGTTTTCTGATCATCTGGATCATTTCTTCGCGATGCCCAAACAGGACCGCCGCAAAAGCGAACTGGATCGAGTGCTGGAGCGTCCTATGCACAGTTCGATCTTTGCCTCTTTCCACTTGAACTTTCGCACCGCCAGCGTCAGTAACCATTCAGTGCTAAGTCTGGCAAACTGGGCACACAATCTGATGCGCGTGGGGTACAAAACCGAAAGTGCCGTGATCTCGATGGATGTGCTAACTAAAACTTTGCACTACATCACGCACCCGCCTTTTTTTGAAAAAGCCGAAAACATTGAATTCGAGGACTTCTGTGCCGCTTGGAAGAAGACCGTCTTTGGGCTTTTCGGAAAACAGTACGATGCCGAACTGAACAAGATCGTCAGTGAACTGCGCTGGCTGCAGACGCAGATTCAAAGCGAAGAAAAGGCTTTGCAAAAAAGTGGCTTCGTTCCAACGATCTATCTGACCCAGACGGAAATCGACTGGACTGAAGCTGTATTGCAGGCGGTTTCAGAAAACATCGAGATCCCAAAATATCCCCTGTCAAAAGGGCCTCAGAAACAGCGCCTGATTGATCTGGTCCGCACCATCAGTCTGTATAAGATTGTCCAGACAACGAAGCTGCCTGAATTTATGGAACATCGGGACAAGATCCGAGCTACGATCATCGATCGCTGTGAAAAGTTGCTGCAGGAATGCGCCCGCTAAGACAAAAAGAAAAGGGGCCTTGGCGGCCCCTTCTTGAAATCTATTTTGGAGAAAGCTTATAAATCGCGTCTCCGATGATTTTATTCTCTGGTGACGCCAGAACACAGGCAAAAGCCAGTTCACCCTTTTCATTGAAATCAATATCCCCCGCGAAACCCGGAAAATCCTGCTTCAGCAGAATATAGCCATGCCCTTTGTCTGTCATAATGCTGTCACCTTCCCCCAGCAGACGCTTCACAGAGGATTCATTGGCAACATAAAGGCCACGCAAGCCTTTGGCATTTTTAGCTCGGAAAGCCACCGTTCCGGACGAATTCAGGCGTGGCGTAAAGAGTTCCAGCTCGGCAATGCCATCCAAACCTTCCGTCACCAAAGACTGAAGCTCGCCATCTTTGTATAGCACCAAGGACTTACGCTTGTCGGGAAGATAGCCGACAAACACGACCATCCCGTTCTGCGACAAGGCCACTGTATTGCCAAAACCAACGTAGTTGGAGTTCGCGTCGCCCTTGCGATCCTGAGCAATCACGATTTTTTCGTATTCGCCATTCCCCTTGGACTGAATCAGAAGAATTTGGTCGGACTGGGCATCGCTGATCTCACCGCGCTCGCCCAGGCGCACTTTAAAGGCCCATTGTTTCTTTTCATTCACCGATGGACGGAATAAATAAGCAGCAGATGTATCAAAACGTCTTTCACCTTCCCGTGCGATCGTAGAATAAGAGTCCTTATATTCAACGAAACTGCGATCAAAGTCTTTTCCCATACTGCGGAAAATCGCGGTGCCATCGTTTAAAGTCTGTGCATAGCCCGCATAGACAATCTTATGCTCCGGTCCGGAGACTTTCACTTCTGTCTTCTTACTGTGGCCGTCGTATACAAAAACGCCCAGGCTTTCGATTTCACTAAACGGACTGAATGTCACCTGACCACGGTCGTTCACAGTGGGATCGGTCACATAGTGATCTTCCGGAGCAACATAAATCACTTCGCCCGGCGCCTTATGGGATTTGAACCATACGGCCTGATTCGGTTTTCCATCCACAGCCATCAATTTGATGGCCACATCACCTTGATTGTTGATCGCAGGCGAGGTGTTACTTAGATACGTCAATGGTGGCAGATTGTAAGTGTCGGTAAAATGAACGCGCACCAAAAGTTCCGGCGCCGCGTATTCAGGCAAAGTTCCAGCAGATGCTGGCAAAGCCAAAGCCCCCAGCAGAGATGAAAACACGAGTCTTTTCATAAAGTCCCCTTGTGATGCTAAAAAGCATATTCAAGAACCCCGACTCTGTCCTGATTTCTTTTGCTGTTTTCACGGCGCATCATCCGTGCGCCCCCTCTGGCATTAAGCAGAGGGGCGACGATACTTTCTCAAAGCCTGCCCATCATCAAAGAAGATGCTGCTTGCCTCTGAAGGCCGCGCCCCCAAACTCAGACCATATCCGCCTTGAATATTGATCTTCAGACGCCTCAATTCATCTAAAAAAATCTCGTTCAAATACATGCTCTTGATACGTTTGTAGTGTTCGCCACGAAATTCACCAAAAATAGCCAGATCCTGAGCGCGCACAACACGGCCCAAGGAACTTTCCAGATTCTTCACAGTTAAACTCCAGATTCAATTTTTTAAGGAAATGACTCGATACCGGGATTTCGAGGAGACAATGAAAGTCTCCTCGCTATTTACTCCGAGATTAAATTACGGGCGTGGGAAAGGCTGAACATGCTTAAAATCTAGCACAGCTTTCCAGGGAAGTCCACCCAGCCACTGACGCTGGGAACAGAGCAAAAAAAAGGGTCCTCATGGGACCCTTTTTAGAAATCTAAGAGGCTGATTTTAATTGGAACTAACGCGAGCCAAGGCTTTCTTTTTCTTTTCTTTAGCTTCGCTGAGGCGTTGACGTTTCTT
The DNA here is from genome assembly GCF_041888015.1 of Bdellovibrio bacteriovorus. Classification (GTDB taxonomy): domain Bacteria; phylum Bdellovibrionota; class Bdellovibrionia; order Bdellovibrionales; family Bdellovibrionaceae; genus Bdellovibrio. The sequence goes on along the minus strand of NZ_CP168968.1, from coordinate 1,244,134 downwards.
TTCCAAAGCTTCCTGCATCTGTTTCTTCTTTTCGATCAACAGGTCTGCTTTGCGGTTGTTCTTTTCTGCCTGAGCCAACGCGGCACTGGTCATATCATCCAACCGACGAGCTTCCTTACGGGCAGAGTCTTCAAACTTATCAAGGCTGGCTTGCGCCGACTTCAAAGAACGTGCGCTGGACTGCTCCGCTGCTTTGGCTTCCTTGTGCTTGTGTTGCAGATCTTTCAACTCCGCCTGCAAATTCGCCAGCTCAGAGTTCGTCTGCTTCAAAGCCTGCAATGTTTTACGACGTTGCTCTACAGAGTTGTCGTAATTGTTGCGCGTATTTTCCAGTTTTGCAGAAACAGCTTCGGCCTTGGTGCGAACGCGGGCTTCTTCCTGCTCGTTCTTTTTGATTTCTTTATTCAAGACTTCGATCTTGCCCGTCAGAACACCCGTTTCTTTGGCATTCTTAGCTTGCTCGCTTTGCAGACGCTGAATTTCGCGGCTGGTACGTATTGCTGTTTCTTTGTTCTTGCGGGTTGTGGCTTTCAAGTCCGTACGGGCCGTCTGCAGCTCGTCTTTACTTTGATTGAATCCACCTTTGGCTTCATCCAGATTGGCATCAATGCTTTCCACTTCCGCCTGGGAATCATAAAGGGCATCCAAATCAGATGCATGAGCCGTCATAGGCGCCATCGCACCAGCGAAAGAAAGAAGTACGAAGTAAGAGATAAGCTTGTCTGTCCACTTTTTATACATATTCCTGTCCCTTGTTGTATGTAACAAGGGGCTAGGTCCACGAAGCATGCCCAGACTCAGCTGCAAACAGAAGGGGGTTCAAGCCCCCCGAGGGCTTTCGCCCATGAAATAAAGACAGGGCCTGGCCTCATTTGGCAGTCCCCTCAAAGACTAAGAAGCAAGAACCGCCCGATAGCTTCTTTGCAGATTTACCAGAAGCTTGATAATAGCAGCCCCCGGAGTGGCCGAAGCCCTTTGGTTATCAAAGATCGCCACCAGGGCATCCAGTTTGGAGTCAAAACTCATGGGCAAATATCCACCCATTCCCAAAATCCAGTCCGCCAGCATAACCGCGGTACGCCCATTGGCATCTTCAAAAGGATGCAAACTGATCAACCAATATTGAGCCAAAGCGGCCTTACTGAAAGTGTCTGAAGTTCCCATTAAAATTTCTGCTTCAAGGCGCTGTAAGCTTTCCGTCAGCTCCCCCACAGGACAAGCCTGCTGAATGCCAACATAGACCGCCTGCTTCCGAATACTGCCTGTGGGAAGATTGCGAAGAAGGGCGTTGATTTCCAAAATAGACTGAAGAGTCGGCGACTCTTCAGCACGGATCTTTTCAGCGATATATTCGTTGGCACGCTGCCAGGATTCAAGCTCACCCCTTTTTAGCGTGCTGGAAGAACGCAGTCGCAACGGAGCAAGCCGCGCCAGGCCCGCCCGCAGGTCCTCTAAAGACAGGGACTCACAGGTCTGGCGCAATTGACCCACCTGTCCAGCCAAATCACGAATCTGCGTTTCTTCGGCGGCAGTCACGGCCCTGGAAAGAAGATCCGTAAATTTCATACCTATTCAGCCACCGCCGGCAACATTGGAACAGTATGAACACGTGTCACCCACTCCGAGTAAGATGCGCTTTGCACAAGGATCTCAAAGCGCTGATCCGCCGCAAAGCTAAGTTGCATATTGACGTCTTTGCCAGAGAAGGACACGGCAAAACTGCTGCCTTCACATTGAGTCATCGTAGAGTTGCAACCATAAATCTGATAATCGTTGGTTTCACCTTTATGAGTTCTATCCAAAAGAACTTCACCATCATCTCCGGTCAACGGCTCGTAACGATAGTACTTCTTCCCATCGACTTCAGAAACCGGCTCGTCGCTCTTGAAATAAAGAGAGCCCGTCATTTCACCACGAAGTTGGTTGTTATATTCAGGAGTAAATGGTTGCTGGGTCAGACTCAGATAGATATGCCCCTGGATCACTTTCCCATCCTCATCAGTAAACCGGGCGGCAAAGGAAGACTTCAAAACAAAAAAGTCAGCAAAGTCTTTCTCCATAATCACTGAGCGAGCTAATGATTGCTGAGGGTAAGCCACCACACTGGCCATGCCAGCAGAAAGAGTCAGGACACTAGCCAAGAGTTCCTTTTTCATAAAATCTCCTTATAAGGTCTTTATTGATGGGCCCCTTATACCTCATTTCCCCGCATTGCCTAAGTACCCTATAAATAATATAGCAAACACCCTGCAAGCCACAGCCGCCACAGGCTCTCAGCGGGACTCTACGAGGCTTCAGATATAAAAAAAGCCCTCCCGGACCATCCGTGGAGGGCTTTTTGACGATTCTTGTATGTAGACTTTACTTTGGCACACAGTCAGTCAGGCTTTGCGCCTCACCATCTGTAATCAGGATGTCATCCTCGATACGCACTCCACCAAAGGTCTTCCACTTTTCAGCTTCAGACCAGTTGATATGATCTTTGTAGGTCTCACGGATACCCTGATCTTCAATGAAAGCGCGGGCGAAATAACAGCCTGGCTCTACCGTGATCAAATAATCCTTTTCCAAAGCCAGGTCCACGCGCAAACGAGAGCCATAATATCTTTTTGGATTTGTATTCTCTGGATTTCCAGTGTCCCGCACCTTCAAGCCAACCAAGTGGCCGACCCCGTGAGGATAGAAAACCGAAATTGCCCCGGATTCCAAAGCGGCATCCACCGAGCTTTTCCAAATTCCCCACTGCTGCAAGCCCTCGGCGATCACACGTGCGGACTTCATATGAACATCGCGCCACTGCGTTCCTGGGCGGCACATCTTCACAGATTCTTTGTGCGCCTGATGAACCAGATCATAGACATCTTTTTGTTGGGACGTGAACTTTCCGTCCACGGCAAACATACGTGTGATATCGACGCAGTAGTCTTCAATATCGCCCCCGGCATCAACCAGAATCAACTCTCCGGCTGTCACTTTTTTGGCTGTGGGCACGGCATGCAGAATCGCTGCGTTTTCGCCACTGCCCACGATGGAACCGTAAGGCATTTTTTCAGCCCCCGCCATCAAGACGGCATTTTCATAGTGAAGCTGCAACTCACGCTCGGTGATCCCTGGTCGGATGGCATTTTTCAAGGCCGTGTATCCGGCATTGGCCATTTCGGCAATTTGACGGATCAGGCGAACCTCTTCGGGCCCTTTGCGACGGCGCACTTGGTCCAGACGAATTGAAAGTTCACGGGTGATTTCATCGTCAGCCATTTTTTGCGACGGCTGCCCCAGATGGACAATGCGTTTGTAGCTGCCCCCGGAAAGTTTCTTTTTCAGATCTTCCAAGGAATGTTCGCATTCAAAGTTGCCTTCAGCACCCTCCCAGACAATATCAACCGGGCTTAAAGGTCTTTGGTACTCAATCCAGCCTTCGCTTAAAGAGTATGCCATCACACCATCATCGCGACGATGCCCCGTCAGCCAGAAATAAGACGGATGCGGCAGGAAATCATAAGTTTGATCCAGACCGCCGGGCTTTTGCACGGACTCACCACTATGCACCAACACCAGATCGGAAGTCCCCAGAAGGTCCTTCCATACCGTTGCCACTTTCGCTTGGCGATTCTTATAAACATCATCAGAAAAAAGCATAAACACCTGCCCTCCCTAGCAGTTTATTCCCAATTCTGCCGCGGTCAACCCCCACGCACTGAGCCGTTTCTGTTAGCAAAACTATCTTTTGAAATGCTTTTTCAGACCGAAGCGATAACTCAATGTCAGATTAAACTGACTGGCCGTCTTGGGATACTTTTCGGTCACTTTTGTTCCCGGGGTCTGCGTAAGCTCTATGTTGCCATACTCAAAACCCACCGTCAGATCTTCAACGCCCCAGAAATTGCGGCAACTCGTCCCAGCGGTCCAACCTTGTACACCCCGGATATCGTCGAAAGTAAACTCTCCGTCTGGGAACTTTCCGTTATTTTCAAAGAAATGCTTATTGACGTAAAAATCCCATGTACAAAGACGGGACTCCAGACCTCTATAAGCGACCTCTACACCGTGAGCATTGGATTGAACGGGTGTACTGTGACGTCCATCCCCATCCCCTGCTTTATTACGGGTAAAGTCAGATCGAAATACACGAACCTCTGCCTGTCCATATTTGGAAGTGAACATGTAGCCCAGGTAGGTCGTCAAATCATCTTGGGTTCTTTTTTGCCCAGGATAGCTTCCCGTGTCCCCGCGACTGCCGGTGACACCAATGTAAATATCGTGGTTTTTCAAATAAGGTGATGATTTTTCAAACACTTTGCGAAGAGCATTGGTGATTCTCAGCTCCATGGTACCGGCAACCGCTGGATAAGAATTCGCCCGTGAATCCGCGGGATCAACATTCGATTCCCCCTTCAAGCCATCACCGTCAATCACACTGAAAGAAGCCAAGATCACACGATCCAGTTCCTCTTTGAGCTGATAGTTAAACTGAATGCCTTTGTCGTAGCGGACCATGATCCCATAAGGAGCTGTCATATAATATCGGCTGGGCTTCCCCTCTAAAGGATTCAGACCACTGGCGGGGAAACTTCCGGCCAACACCGTGATATCCTGCGAATCTGTCAGCGCAATGTTGGCGCCAATGTTTGCCAATATCCAAGGACGATCCACAAATCCATCCGCACGCAGACGATTGGCATTGTGATAGTTCTGCTCGTTTTTTTCATTGTAATTCAGAACCTGATCTTTGGGGATGGCACTGACTGAAATAAAGATCTGTTTAAAATGAGGATTATCAAAGGTTCTGGTGGCCTTCACATCCCCCTCAATCACATTGTCACCGACGGAGGTTTCATTTCCGCCACTGCGGCGAAGATCGTTATTAAGAATGGCTGCCACCTGTGCCGATGCGGACACCTCAATACATGTTCCACTGACATAGACACCATTACGGGCATAGCAGGCATAGGTCTCATCACTGCTCTCATTAAACCAGTTATTGGATGCGATTGCACTGCTGGCAACTGACAGGCCGGCAATAAAAGCAAAAAGTGCTTTCATAAAAATAGTCTCCTTGTTGATGGCGCGGAGACTAACAATTGTGATTCAACATAAACAGTTAAACTGCAGACATAAATGAAATGCAATAAAGACTCTGACGGAACACTCTGCGGATTAGAGAAAGCAACAAAGGCGCCTTCTTTTTGAAGTCGCCTTTGTATAGACCTTAAGCTCCCTTTAATTCGCCAAGACCCATTTGAGGAGTCAAAGTCAGGCGCAAGAGGGCCGGATTATTACCGGGAATCATCTCCAAATCCTCTGACAGAATCTGGAAGCCCAGGGAATGTACTTTTTTTAGAACCACCTCTACTGGCGGAATCCATTTGTGTGCCGTCCAGAACTTTCCGTCCTGCTCAGTCACTCCGGGAACGTCACACTCGGGAGTTTGTCTCCACAGGATATGGTTCTCATCCATGCGCACAGACTCGAACCCCTCTTCTGGAAGATAGCTTTTGCTTTGCACTTTGACCGTGATCACAAGCTTGCCACCCAGACTTAAAATATTGCGCAAGCTCAGAAGATATTGCATCTGATCCGCCTCACCGATCATATTGTTCAAACAATCACCGTCGTGGATAAGATCAAATTTTTGTTCCAACTCCTCTGCCTGCAGGGCCCCGCCCATTCCAAAAGAGATATTCAGATCCTGCTGCAAAGCAATTCTTTGAAGGATGGAAATGGAGTTTCGATACATATCGTAGGCTGCAACATGGAAGCCCATTTCAGCTAAAGTCATCGCCCCAATCCCACGACCGGAATGCAAATCCAGAGCGGTCATACCAAAAGTTTGAGGATAGAACTCTTGCACCACAGCCTGAAGATGCAAAGCCGTGTCGCGATCACAAAGCCCATTCAAGGCCAAGATGTTAGAGAATGTTTCTTCAGCTCTGTTCACGAATGTTTGATATTGTGCTTTCATAACGAACTCCTTACGTTACGCCGTCCCTGGCGGTTGCAGAATCAACTTCGTTGTTGATCTGATGCCAGACACTAAAGCACGGGCGGTGCCACCATTTTTCATTCTATAAACCGCTTTATTTCGAGCTGAGACGCTCTTTGCCGGGATTCCGGCAGGGGCCCCTGCCGGGTTTTCGGAAGCTGCCGAAGTCCCGGCAGCGGACTTACTTCTTAAGACCTTGCAGACGACGGCGAATATCGCCCAAAGTACTGCGCGGAACACCCAGATACTTTGCTGCTGCGGATTCAGATCCTTTTTTCTTCAGGGCAAAATCAATCAGCTTCAGTTCAAATTCAGAAACCACATGGCTGTAGCGCCCTTCCAAAGCCTTTTCGTCGATCTCGGCCACCGAGGTGCTTTTGATAACGTCTTCATAAACCGGGGCAGACTGCACCAGGTGCGGCGTCAGATCTGACGGCTTGATTTCATTTCCATCCACCAGCACACAGGCAACTTCAATCGCGGACTTCAATTCGCGAATATTGCCCGGCCAGGAATAGGTCAAAAGCAGATGCTCCGCCTCGGGACTCAAATATTTGTCACGGTAGTTCCCACTTCTCAAAAACTCCTGCGCCAAATCCAAAATATCCTCTTTGCGTTCGCGCAGCGGTGGCAGCGTCACTGTGAAGTTTTTAATTCTGAAGAACAGATCTTCTCGGAACTTCTTTTCCTTAATCAGCTCTTCCAGATTTTCGTTGGTCGCGGCAATGGTACGACAGTTGACCTTTCTTCCGACATCCTGACCTACCGGATAAATATCGCCACTACTTAACACTCGCAGAAGCTTGACCTGCAAGTCCATGCTTAAGGTCGCCAACTCATCCAGGAAGATGTCCCCGCCATCCGCGCTTTCAAATTTTCCGGCACGGGTTTCTGTCGCCCCGGTGAACGCCCCTTTTTTGTGCCCGAACAATTCAGACTCGGCCAAGTGCCCCGGGATGGCCCCGCAGTTCACAGCAATAAAAGGACGGGAGTTGTCGTTTTCAAGGCTCCATAAATACTGCGCCATGATCTCTTTACCCGACCCGCTTTCACCACGAATCAAAACGGACTGCCCCGAACCGCGAATCTTTTTGGCTGTTTCCAAAACCGCCTTGAAGGCCGGTGACTTCGTATAAAGATTGATGTGCTTGACCAGACGTGAACCCGCCTGATGCTTCAAAGTCTGATTGCGACGCAAAAGACGATGCAAGACCGGCGCCTTACGCAAAACCTGTGTCAATGTCTTGGCATCAAAAGGTTTAAGCAAATAGTCCACAGCCCCGGCCTTCATACACGCTTCCACCAGATGGGCCTCATCATGGCCCGTCATCGCGACAACGACGGTGGTTGGGTAATTCTTCGAGATTTCCTGAATCAACTGCAAGCCCACACGGTCAGACGATTCATCCAAGGAAAGATCCGTGAAGACCAGATCGACAAGCTCACGATCCAAAACCTCCAAAGCCTCTTCCATCGAATCCGCCAAAAGGACCTTGTGCGGATCTGGAATCTGAGACTGCATTGTTTTGCGGACCAGCGTTTCGTCATCGACAATAAGAATACGCATTAGGAATTCCTTATCTTAAATTCAAATTGAGAAATCAAAAGTTTGGGAAGCAGACACGCCTTATTCTGACGTATCTGATCTTGAATCCATTTTTCATCAAAATCTGTTGTACACAGAATGGCTTTTTTCTCAAGAGCCATCTCGTGGATCACATCCAGACCCTTTTTGCTGTCCCCCAGATTCTGATCGATCATCAGGATTGCATCATCAGGCCAGGAGTGTTGCTGCTTATACATCTCAAATTTTTTAACTGAATCAAAGAACACAGCTCCCATCAGGCCCATCGAAGTGGACTTTTCCTGCCAGGTTTTCAGAATATTCTGATCATCGTCGACAAAGGCAATAACCTGGTCTTTCTGCACTTCCAATGAAGTACAAAGCCAAGAGGGATTTTTCTCGCGCGGGATCTCAGCTATAAAGCTGGTGCCTTCACCGGGAAGGCTCTTCACCGTCAAAGAACCGCCACACCATTCCACCGCCGCTTTGGCCTGGAACAGCCCCAAGCCAGTCCCGGTTCTTTTGCCGGATGTAAAGCTGCGCTCAAAAATGCGTTCAATGATCTCTGCCGGAATTCCGTTGCCGTTGTCCTTGATTTCCAAAGTCCACTTTTTCGGCGCTTCTGTCATCAACAAGGTCACTTCCGAAGCACCCGCCTCAAAGGCATTGTTGATTATGTTAGAAAATGCGGTTTGCAGCTCGATCACCTGCACCACACTCCATAAATGCGGTGTCGCGGAAATCCCCTGATAAGTCAATTTCTGGTTGTCCAGTTTGCGCACGCGATGTTCGTTGTACACACTTAAAATCAAAGGCTCCATCAACGTTAACTTTGGAGCTTCTGTGCCGGGCTCTTCATCAGGCTGGGCTGTGGACGCCGATAGCTTCTGCACAATACCTGCAACCCGGGCGACAGCACTTTTCAGAATTGCCAAGGGTTCCTGCTGGGAGGTTTCAATCTGCGCCAGGGCCATATTCATACTCATCAAGGGACTGCGAATATCATGGGCCACTTGCGCCGCAATTTGAGTACGGGCCTTATCCCGCTCGCTTTCGATCAGACGAGCCTGATGAGACTGCAACGTCGCCAGCATATTATTCAGGTTTTGGCCGAGATCATTCAGTTCATCCTGAGAGTTTGCAGTCACCGCCACGCGATGAGAATAGTCCTGAGTTGCAGAAATCTGATTCAACAAGCCCCGAATGGCTTCCACTTTGCGCAGAAGAGTTTTCGTCAGAACCACGGACAGCCAAGCTGACAACACAATTAAAACCGCCGCCAGAATCAACAAAGTGATCTGCATCTTGTGCAGCTCTGCATTTAAGGCTCGGGCCGAAATCGTTGTCAGCAAGCGGTAATGCTTTTGGTTTTCGTTCTTGACCGCCGTCATAACGATCATCTTATCCCCGAACCAATGCACTCCGTCTTTCCACGTCAGTCCCTCACCAAGGTCCCAATCTCTGACAAATCCTGTTTTTTGGATATGCCCCAAAGACTCGCCTTTGATTCCCACAAGCTCAATGGAAAGATTGTCTTCATCGTGCTCTGCCATTTCCCGCAAGAGCTGAGTCAGGTCATCAAAATAGATCACAACTTCAATCAGATGTTTGCCATCCAGCCCCGGCATGATGGTGTGCTGCCCGACCAGCCCATCTTCACCACGCACTAAAGCACTTTGATAGACAGACTGGAAAGATTCATTAGGAAAGTCCGTGAACAAAGCCCCCGGCGTGCCCGTCGAGGACTCCAAAGCTTTGCCGTTGCGATCGTAAAGAGTGATTCGATTGACACCCAAAGTTTTTGCCAAATCCCTGATTTTGAACGGAGTCAGCTGCCCCTGAGCTTCCTGAATCTGCAGAAATTGAGCAGCATTAAATGCGATCCGCGCCTGAGACTCTTCAATCCGCGAAAGGGCCTTCGCCAGCAGATTCATGTGGTCAATATAAGAGTCCTCAAACTCACTGACCCGGAAATTAGACAATGTGCTATTTAATATCAGACAGATGATGATGGCGGCTCCAGCTCCCGTTCCAAAAAGAGCTGCAAAGATTTTCCGCGAGAACTTCATCTGAGAAAAGCTATTCATCCGCTAATGGTATTTACGCCCCACAACGATGTCACTGGAGAAATCAGTCTTATCGCTGAGTTTTCAAGGACCCGCCGCTGAGCGTCTTACCTCGTTCCTACAATCGCGCTTTGGCTACCACTTCGACTGAACACTGGAATCTACAGCGTGAATCCGGTTCAGCAGCGGCATTGGCAACGCATTCATGGCGAAGCTCTTTAGGTCCCATGATAAAGTATCTGCGACGCTCATAAGTACGCGCACTGGTGATGTTTCCTCGGGCCGTGATCACGCAGGACACACCATACTTGTCAGAACAAGATGCCAATGCGGAACTTTCAGCCTCGCGAATCGCAGAAGCCCGGCAGGTGGCATCACTGCTTTTAGCTTCGTTGTAGTCCCCTCTGCCGGACACTGAAGTAATATAGGTGGGGTATCTGACGATACGTTGAGAGACAACTTCACAACGATAGAACTCGCGGGCATCACTGTCACAACGATTCAAGACCGTGCTACTGATACGGCTGGCCTTGTAGCGCGCCTGCTCGACACAATCGGATTCATCAACACCCACGGCCGTCACAGTTTCACGCGACTCGGCCTGCCCGGCACGAATGCGACGGCGTTCAATTTCCTCTAGCCGCTGTTTTTCAGATTCAGACGGTTCTGCTGCCGAAGCCATAACAGAGTGACTACACAGAGACAAAAAGATCAGACTGGCAAGTACTTGGACTTTCATAAATTCCCCCGCTTTTATGAGTGCAAAAAATTGCACGCAGAGCCCTTCTAGCAAGGCTGATACCAACGAAAGTGGGGGCATTTTGGTACCTGATACTTTTTACCTTAGTTTTTTTCGCACTTCACCTGCTGGGGATCACAGAACGACAGCAGCGTGCGCGCCCGGCATTTGGCCAAGGCTTCTTTAGCGGCGATCTCTTCGGTTTTTCCAAGACCAAAAAAGCGACTGCCTTGCGATACTATCTTACAGGTATAGGTGGCCACCAGCTTGGGGCCGCCCTCAGAAACATCCAACGCCAACGTGTCTTTGTTGGGATTCTGATCATTGGGATTGATCACTTTCAATCCACAACCGACAGAGCCAAAAACCAGAACACCAGCAATGACCAAAACAACTTTTCGCATAAGCTCCTTCTTTGCACGATCTCGCATACCTAAGGGTAGCAATCCCGGCCTCAGAACAACAGCGCATATTCAGATTCGTCCACTTTTAGGACTTCTAGACACCCGACGGTAAACACTGATTTATTTCAAGTAATCCTGCTCAATGGCGGCAATCAACGGGTTGCCATCCTGACTCAGGCTGGTTATGCTCGTTCCAGAATCCAAAGGGAACCGACATGACACGCTTGTATTTTTTGATACTTCTGACATTCACAGTCCCGACTCTCGGCAGCGCCAGCTCTGACATCCCTGTGGGCTGTGTGGGTAAGAGCACTGTCAGCGAAGAGGCCTACAGAAGATGGGCACAAGCTCCGAAAGACAACTCGGCCTCTGACAAGATAAGCGCAGCCCCTCAAATCGAAATCGGGATTCGATCCGCACTTAAGCTAAAAAATATTCAAAATGAAACCCGCGGCTTCGTGCATTTTCAACCTCAGGATGGTGGCGACTATTTTGTCATTTCAGATTTCTACCCACGCATGAACATTCTGGATGCAGAAAATAAGAATGCTTCTTTGGAAGCCCGCGCCTGGGGCCCCATCCGCGAATGTGATACCATGAAGAAATCCCTGCGCTTTCAGTTAAAACCCAAGCAAAAATATATTCTGGAAGTTCTTAGCCGCGACAGTGACACTGTGAATGTTCTTATCGTGAAAGCCCCGGCCCAATAGTCCGGGGCCTGGTGCTTTCACACACAAAGTAACTTTGCCATTTGCATACTAGACCTCCGATTCTTAACAAAAAATAAACGAAGAAGTGGAGCCTTGGAAGGATCATGATTTCATAAAGCCTAAGCGAGGCGATGATGCAAACCATGATACTGATGATCGCGATCCTGCTCATAAGCTCACTGGGCCAAGCGGCTGTATGGACTGAAATAAATCAATGGTCCGAGGAATGGGAAAACCGCTATGCGGCTTGGGTCAAAAGTGAATGGCAAAAAAATTTCTTTTCCAGAACCCGATTGCCGAACGGACAGACAAATCCATATTATGGCCTTCGTGTGGACTGCGCTGACGCCGTCTATTCCATGCGCATCATCTTTGCTTACGAACACCGTCTTCCCTTTGCCATGAAAGATCCCACTTATTCCAGCAGCCGCATCTCCAACAAAATGAGCCGCTGGGACCGACAGCGCGAGATCGACCGGGTTCGCAGCTTTCTGTGGTATATTTATGAAACCGGCAGTACTCGCTCCTTGCCCTCGGACACCTATCCCGTCTCAATCAGTCGCAGAACCATCCGATCCGGAGGCGTGCTGACGACCACACCTATCAATCATCACTCTTGGACGATCAAGGAAATCCTGCCTATTGGCGTGCCTTATTTGGTTTATAACTCTGTGGTGGGCTCGAACTCCGGTTATGAAATGCAGGAACGAAAGTCTTGGCCCAATCCCAACTGGGTTTTCGAAGGAGACTACAGCCCGTCCAGCGGCGCTGGTTTTCGCTATTGGCGACCCATTTCGAGCCTGAACAGACCTGTCTGGGAAGTTCCGGGATACAGCACTGAACAATTCCAAATCCCGCTCTCAAAATGGACAAAGACACTTCAGTCACGTTTAGCAACCCGTCAGGAAGATGACGAACAGATGATGAGTCGTTTGATCGAAAATGCCTGCGTGGGCTTTAAGGATCGCGTGTCTTACGTGAATGAAGCCTTGGCCTACAAACGACAGTATCCGTACTGCATGTCTTATGAGGCCTATGACACTTATTCTTCCCCCAGTCGGGATGAGCGTATATTCGATGATCTTATGTACTTAAGACGTTCCTATAAAGAGATCATTCAGCGTAATAACGGCCAACAACTCAGCGCGGATCGCAAAGCGCAGCTGCAAAAGATTTTTCCTTATATAAACCAAAACACAGCCAGCGAGGCCCGACAAATGCAACCCCAGAACATCACTGAAGACTCGGTCTGCGTTGTGCGCTATCAATCCAGCCGAAGTATGGACCTGGCGGAGTTCAAACGACGTCTGTTTCTGGGATGGATTTCCAACAACCCCAACGAAAAAGCTGAATACCGCTGGGGTGTCCTCAAAGGCCCCTCAGAGCACGCTCGCTCGTGCCCTTCCTGGGGAGGCTGGATTCCTGACCTGAACTAACGATATGCAGGAATGCCGGTAATATGTTCGCCCAAAACCAGGCGATGAATGTCCTCTGTCCCCTCATAGGTGTTGACCGACTCAAGATTCAGCATATGCCGCCCCACTTGATACTCGTAGGTGATACCACTGGCGCCCAGAATATCCCGAGCCTGCCGTGCCACCTTCAGCGCCATGGACACATTATTCATTTTTGCCATGGAAATCTGCGCAGGCAATGCCTGATCCAGATCCTTAAGACGTCCCAACTGCAAAGCCAAAAGCTGCCCCTTGGTGATCTCGGTGAACATGTCCACAAGCTTTGCCTGCACCAACTGGAATCCAGCAATAGGTTTGTCGAACTGAATACGGGTCTTGGCGTAGTTCAGAGCCTCATCATAGCAGGCCATGGCCGCGCCCAAAGCGCCCCATGAAATTCCGTAGCGTGCATGATTCAGACATGCAAATGGTCCCTTTAACCCCTCAACCTGCAACATCTGGGAAGCCGGAACCCGGCAGTCTTCAAAAATAAGTTCTGAGGTCACAGACGCCTTCAGAGAAAACTTTCTGTCGATATCCCGAACTGAAAATCCTGGAGTGTCACGGTCCACGATGAATCCACGAATCTTGCCAGCCTCATCTTTGGCCCACACGATCGCCAGATGCGACAGGCCCCCATTGGTAATCCACATCTTTGAACCATTCAAAACATAGTCGTTCCCGTCACGGATGGCTCTGGTCACCATACCACCGGGATTTGAGCCAAAGTCCGGCTCGGTCAAACCAAAGCAGCCAATCCATTCACCACTTGCCATCTTGGGCAAATATTTCTGTTTATGCTCTTCCGTTCCAAAGCGGCTGATCGGATACATACACAAAGCCCCTTGCACGCTCACGAAACTGCGAATGCCGCTGTCCCCGCGCTCAAGCTCTTGCATCATGATGCCATAAGAGGTGTAGCTGACCCCGGCACATCCATAGCCCTGAATCGTGGCCCCCAAAGTTCCCAGATCTGCCAAGCCCTTGATCAGATGGTGTGGAAAGGTCCCTTTGTCGTAGTGTTCGCCGATGATCGGCAGAACTTCCGCATCCACATATTCCCGAATGGACGAGCGAATCATTTTCTCTTCATCACTGAGCTGGGCATCCAAGGCATAAAAATCGGGGGACTGAAACTGTTTCATTAAAAACTCCTTATCTAAAATCTTTTTGCAATGACGCCAACTGCTCGGGCGTCGGGCGCAGATCCACTTCCTGCAGAGAACTCAAAGAGCGCTCGGTGAGCTGCATTTGTTCTGCCAACCTGGGTGTGGCTTCGTTCACATAAAAAAGTCCCGTCAGTATTTCTTCCTGCGCTCGTGTCTGTGCCAGTAAACTCAAGGCCTGCGTCCGGTTATGGACATCATGCGCGCGTGAATCCAGCTTCTTCAAAAGCAAATGACTGCCATCGGGAAGCTCCACTTTTTGGCGCCCCCCTTCTTCATAGTCAGCCAACATTTCTTCTGCGGCGGTGAAGAAGCCCAACTCCTGAAGAACCTGATCATGTTCCTTCATATAAGAATAAGACTTGGTGGACCCATCGTGATTGTTGAAGGTCACACACGGAGAAATAATATCTATCACGGCCGTCCCACGATGTTTCATCGCCGCCTGAAGCAGTGGAACCAACTGCTTGCCATCCCCAGAAAATGATCTGGCAACAAATCCACACCCAGCTTCAAGAGCCAAGGTGCAGAAATCCAATGAAGGCAGCTCGGCAGAACGCCCTGACTTCGCCAGACTTCCCTTATCTGCGGCGGCTGAAAATTGTCCCTTGGTTAAACCGAAGACCCCATTGTTCGCAATCAAATACACAATCGGGGCGTTTCTGCGAATCATGTGAAGAAAACCACCCAAGCCGATATTGCCGGTGTCCCCGTCCCCACTCACCCCCAAGTACAGAAGGTCCTTCTGAGCAATCATGGCTCCGGTTGCAACAGGGGCCATGCGCCCATGCATGGAATTAAATGCGAAGCTGGATGACATAAAATAAGCTGGGATCTTGGAAGAACATCCGATCCCCGACATTTTTGCCAACTGGAATGGAAGGACTTTACTGTGGAAACAGGCCGAGATGATGTGCTTGGAAATCGAGTCATGCCCACACCCCACACAGAGAGTTGAAGGACTGCCCTCATAAGCTTTGAGTTCCAGATTCATGCCTCACCTCGAAGGTTCAATATTTTATGGCGTAGGCCTTCTGCCGTCACCGGGGTTCCGTCAAAATGCAGGATCGACACCATCTTAGAAGCCCACTGCGGATAGGCCTGAGCAAGAAGGGCCTTCATTTGACCATCCCGGTTTTGTTCAATCACATAAACTGCTTCATGCTCTTTCATAAAGTCTTCTAGACCCGGTGAGAATGGATAGGCTCTGATTCGACACAGATCAAATTTTTGATTCTTCTGCTCCAGAAGTTCTGTCAGCTCCTCAACAACAGCCGAGGTGCTGCCAAAGTAGATCATTCCTTCTTTGTTGTCGTTCGATTTGATTTCCGGGGCCGGAACCAGTTTTTTGGCGGTCTCCCATTTTCGTTGTAAGCGCAGAATATTGTCCGAGTACTCTTCCGCCTTCTCGCTATACTGACCACGGAAGTTATGCCCGGAACCTCGGGTGAAATAAGCTGCCCGGGGATGGGAATTTCCAGGCAGGGTCCGCGCACAAATGCCGTCCCCGTCCTGATCCTCATAACGATGGAAATGTGTCAACTTATCCAGATCTTCAGGGCTTAGAACTTTGCCCCGGTCATAGCGAACTGGCGCAGACTTCAACTCTTCACTGCTCCAAAGATTCATTCCAAGATCCAGATCACTGAGCACAATTACAAGTTGCTGAAGCCGTTCGGCCAGATCAAAGCAGGTTTGGCCAAATTCGAAGCATTCCTGAATACTGCCAGGGAAGAGCAAGACATGTTTTGCATCCCCATGCGACAGGTGAGCTGAAAAAGTCAGATCCCCTTGTGCCGTTCGCGTCGGTAATCCTGTCGAAGGACCCAAACGCTGAACATTCCAAACGACCGCCGGTATTTCGGCGTAATAGGCATACCCGGCACCCTCGGCCATCAAACTCAATCCCGGACCGGATGTTGCTGTCAAAGCTCGAGTGCCGGCCCAGCCGGCACCAAGAACCATGGCAAAAGCGGCGAGTTCATCTTCCGCCTGAATGACAGCAAAGTTATTCTTGCCGTCCTTGTCTTTGCGCGTGCCTTTGGCAAATCGTTCAAAATGCTCAACCACTGATGTAGACGGCGTAATCGGATACCAGGAAATAAACTGGCATCCTCCGGCAAGCAGCCCTAAAGCCGCTGCTGTATTTCCATCCATCATCACTTGATTTCGGGGAACATCGGTCGTGCGGGCCACAAATGGCCACGCAAGATGTTGCAGATTTTCGCGGGCGTACTGCCGCCCAATATCCAACGCATCCAAGTTCGGTTGCAAAGCTGACGTTTTCTTTTCAAGCTGATCATTAACAACTTGTCGAACGATTTCTTGAGGGATTGTCAGAAGCTCGGACAAAATACCCACATAAATCATATTGGCTGCGAGCTTTTTTATTTTTATCGGCGCCACAATCTTGTCAGTTAGTGACTGGAGTGGAATTGGAACCGCGACGATATCCGGGCGCACGGACTTGCCCGCTGTTTTCCCTTCTGGATAGAAGAAAAAACCTCCTGAGCCCAGACAGCTCTGATCGGCCTCAAATGTCTGAGGGTTAAAGGCCAGCACGATATCGGCCCGACTGGTGGCCCCTACATACCCTTTGGAATTCGCTCGAATCCAAAACCATGTCGGCATCCCCGAGATGTTAGAGGGGAAGATATTTTTCCCTCCCACCGGAACGCCCATACGAAACAATGAACGCAAAAGAACACTGTTGGCTGTTTGAGTACCGCTGCCATTAACACTGGCAATATTTATGACAAATGAGTTTTCGTGTAGTTTATCCACATCCTGAACTTAACCACTTTTATCTTCCGAGGTTATGATCCAGATCAAGTTTGGAACTATACAGCAAGCACCGGATTCTGAAGAAAACAAATGCCCCCAGAACCTGATGAAGGACCGCCAAAGAGACCGGCACCCTCAGGACCAAAGTAAAAACACCCAGTATAAACTGCAGGAAAATCAGCAAGGTAAGCTCCCTAAACCCCAGACGCCATCCCAGCACAGCCAAGAGGCCAAGCACCCATCCTCCAATACGATGGAAGAACTGAAGATTGAACTGATTGTAAAAAAGGTTCTCCACCCAGCCGTCGTATATTAAGAATATGGGTGGTCCCCACGAATCCCCCATCAGCGGAAAGGTATTAAAAACATACCCGGCCCGACTTCCCGCCACCATCGCTCCTAATGCCAGCTGAACCACGCAAAGAAAAGAAAGTGTGTGTAAATAAATCCGCTGGCCGCGACAGTGCTGAATCTTGGTACTTTCCTGCTGCAACCAAAAAGCCAGATAGGACAAAATCAAACAGGCCCATAAAAAGTGGGCCAACAAGCGAAAGTGACTTACACGTGGAATCTGCACCAGTCCACTTTGCACCATAAACCATCCCAAGCCCCCTTGCATCCCCACTAGGAACAACAACAGAAGCACCCTTTTGCCATCCGGACTGATGGTTCGTCCCTGTCTCCAAAAAAAGAGGAACGGGACAATAATAAAGAATCCCAGCATCCGCGCAATCAGACGATGGGCGTATTCCCACCAGAATATGAATTTGAAATCTGCCAGCGTCATGAGGGATCTCGCCTTAAAGTCCGGGGACCCCTGATATTTGGAAAACTCCTGCAGCCACTGTGTGGAGGTGATCGGCGGCATGATACCGGTCACAGGCCTCCAGTCGACAATCGACAGTCCTGCCTCCAGCAGCCGGGTCGCTCCTCCCAAGGCCATTGTCAAAAAAACCCATCCGATGACAAACATCAGCCAATATCGAAAAACTGGACGAAGCCCATTTTCTTTCATCTGCATGAAGCGAATCTATGCAAATTTAAAATATTAATTTAACTAAAATTAACAAAACCATGATCCGGATCAATGTTCTTACTGCCCCCCTTGCAGTAGTATGAAGCCGACCGATTCGCTGGAGATCACTGTATGGAAGAAGAAAGCAACTCAGTCGCCCTGCGTTCTCACAAGTTCTTCATAGGGCCAGACTGCCTCAGCTGCGGAGCCTGCTGGAAAGAAGCGCCCGACAACTTTAGAAGCCATGACGTCGACGCCAATGCTTATGTTCACCGCCAGCCCCAGTCGGAAAAGGAGCTACAGGAATGCAAAGCGGCCCAAGAAATCTGCCCTATCAGCATCATCGGGTATGCCTATGAATGAAACCCCAAAACAACTGGTTTATTCCTGCTCGGGCTGCTCAAGTGCCGCGCAAGCCGCCAATGCTATCGCCGTTCGCTTGGATCGGTCGGGCATTGCCGAAATGTCCTGTATTGCGGGTGTCGGAGGTGATGTTCCGTCCCTGGTTAGAACCGCCAAATCAGGCCGCCGTATCACAGTCATTGATGGTTGCCCATTGCAATGCGCCCGCCATTGTCTGCAAAGACACGGAGTCATCCCTGACCGACACCACGACCTTTCAAAGCATGGCGTAAAAAAGGTTCAGCATGGTGACTTCAATCAAGAGCAAGTTGATGAAATATTCAATTTGATAAAGCTTGAGATCGAAGTGCCACAGCACTCATAAGCTAAATGTAAAGATAGTAGAAGGCGATGGGAATGACCAAACCCGCTATCACGAAGATCCAGCCCCGACGACCGAAGCCGTTGGCACCCTTGACCATGAAAAGGCCAGAGATACTTAGATAAAACTTCTTCCTGAGAATCGCGGACCCGGCTTCGAAAGGCCGTGGTGATTCCCAGCTTCTTTGCCAGGGCCTGCTCGAATTCGTCAGACTCGGGATTAGCCGGCAGATCAGCCACCGTCTGCTCACTTCGGGTAAGGACATAACTTGGATTCCAAGAGTCGATATGATTTACCGCAATTCCAGAGATCGCGTAAATCAAGATCAACCCCACACAGAAATAGCCAATATCCCGGTGAAAAGATCTGTTCAAGACGAACAGCTTTTTGCGCCAATCAACCCCGTTTCCACCGGAATGCTGCATGTATCTTAGTTCCCCTCGATCACCGCGCCTGTGGATATCTTTTAACATGAGTGCTCCCTTATTCTTTTTAAGAGGAAAGACCCTAGCCCTTCTAAAAAATTCCCTACCTGAAGCCCGCAGAGCAGCTATAATGTACTCATACCTTCCAAACAGTCAGGTGCGTTGTGAGATATAGATTGTCACTGGTGCTTTTAAGTCTTGTTGCTTTCACCTCCTGTAAATCAAATTCGGGGGGAAATACTCCGCCTGCAACAAATACCTGTTCGACAGCCACACTTGAAATTGAGATGGCTGCCACTCTAAGTGGTGGTGCCTCTTCAGAGGTTCCCTTCACTTACTCCATCGAGCGCTCTGATGGGCGCAAATTTACCTATAGCTATGGAGCCTCCAACCTTACAACCACGTATGAATCTGCCTCAACATCCAAGCTGGTAACCTCGGTGATTTTACTGCGCTTGGTGGACCAGGGATTTTTAGCTCTGACTGACAAGCCTCAAAAACACATCCCTCTCTGGCCTCTCGACTCTGGAGATGTCATTTACAACATGACCCTGGCGCATCTTCTGAGTTTCCGTTCAGGGATGACGGATGAACTCCTTTGCCTGCATAGCGCTGGTGCCAACTTCGAAACCTGCACCAAAAATATGGCCTCCTCTAATTCAGGCAGCACCTACACCCCAGGCTCTGTCTTTTACTATTCCGGAGTCCACATGCAGGTCGCCGGGCTGATGGCTCAATACGCAACTGGTTCATCTTGGCAGGACATTTTCGCGCAATTCAAGAATGATACGGGACTTTTTTCTTCAGCGGCCTATGACCTTCCCTCAAGTACAAACCCTCGTCTGGCGGGCGGGATGCATTGGCAGGCTAGCGAATACCTTGATTTTCTGCGTGCGCTCAAAAATGGAACACTACTAAGCCCCTCTTCCATGAGTGAACTGCTCAAAGACCAAACCGCTGCCAGCCAGATCATTTACTCTCCCCCCAAACAGGACTTAAACGAAGACTGGCACTATGGCTTGGGGCTCTGGCACGAATGCCAAAGCAGCAGCTATGGTTGCAACAGCAGCAACGGCCGTGTCTCAAGCCCCGGCGCTTATGGCGCCTATCCCTTCTGGGATCGCAGCAAAAACTACTTCGGCATTGTCGCTCGCCAGGGGACCACTGGTACGTACCCTAAAGGCATCCAGATCGAAAGAAGCGTTCGTGCCAAGGCGGAAGCGTGGGCAGCCTGCCCTTTTTAATGAACGATCCGATTGTTCAGATTCTATCGCCTCTCTCCCAACTCTTAGCCTAGGATTTCTATCTGCAAAATTAAGATAAAGGGCGAGTCCTTGGTGGGACCCGCAAGAATTTTATTTTAAATCGGCAAAGTTCTTTACAATGCAATCTGACAAGGAGAACTGATGCGTCCATGCTTTAAGACAACTGCAAGTATCACCCTTCTGCTCACCCTTACAGCCTGCGGAAGCCTGCCTGCAAAAAAGACCGCGGCGGCTCAAGTACAAAACCTTCTCACCCCCGCCTCGGCTTCTGATCCGTTGAACATGCGCACTGAAGCGGATTACAATTTTATTCTGGGGGACGTCTATAGCCGTGAAGGAAATTCTGCACAAGCCATTGAGGCCTTCAAAAAAGCACTGGCAATGGATCAAATGTCTCCCGCAGTTCACATGCGCCTGTCTGCAGAATACCTAAAAGCCGACAAGATGCCTGAGGCTATTTCCCACGCCCAAAAAGCCGTTCAACAAGATCCTAAGAACATTGACGCGCATCTGTTCTTAGGAGGCCTGTATTCTGCAGAAAAGCTCTACGACAAAGCTATTGCTCAGTACAATATCGTCCTACGGCTGCAACCGGAAAATGTTGAGGCGCCAGTTTATATTGGCTCTCTCTACTCAGATATGAAGGACTATAAAAAGGCCGAACAATACTTCAAGTCTCTTTTGAAAAACCCCCTATATGAAACCCCACATGTGGCCCACTACTATCTGGGTCTCATTAAGCAGGATCAAGAGGGTGCAAAGCAACAACTTGCGGCCGAACGATCCTTCAAGAAATCCTTGGAACTGAAGCCTGACTTCGAAGACGCTGTCGTATCGTTGGCAAACTTTTACTTGAAGCAAAGTGATCGCAATAAAGCACTTTCATTGTGCCTTGAGTTTCAAAAACAAAGCCATTTCAACAGAAGCGTGGCTGATATCATTGCACAAATATACATTGAAAGCGGAGAGTCTGATAAGGCCTTCGAGCAACTGGAAGTCATTTCCGGCAATTCAGAAAACTCCTTGGAGATTCAAATGAAGATGGCACTGCTTTTGATTGAACAAAAGCGCTTCCATTTGGCAGCCTCAAAACTAAAGGATATTGTCACGAAGTCTCCAACTTCAGACACTGCCCGCTATTACCTCGCCGCTGTCTATGAGGAAACCGGTGCTGCTGATAGTGCTATTCGCGAGTACATGCTAGTACCACCTTCAAGCCCCCATTTTAGTGAGGCCATTGTCCATGCAGCCCATTTGCTCAAAGGCCTGGGGAAACTCAATCAGGCATTGGATGTCACAGCAAAAGGACTAAAGACAAAAGCCGATCAGCCACAGGTTTACACCATGTATGCCTCCTTGCTAGATGCAAAGTCGGACTATTTAGGCGCAGCCCGAGTTCTGGAAGAAGGTCTGAGCAAATTTTCAAAAAATGTCAGCTTGCTATTTCAGCATGCTCTAATACTGGACCGACTGGGCAAAAAAGAAGGAATGATTGCTCAAATGAAGAAGGTCCTTGAAATTGAACCCAACCACGTTCAAAGCATGAGCTATCTGGCCTTCACATTGGCAGAGCTGAATCAGCACCTTCCAGAAGCCGAACGACTGGCACGCCGAGCTTTGGAGCTTGAGCCCACAGACGGTTATGTTCTGGATACACTTGGATGGGTTCTTTTCAAACAGAAGAAGTTTTCTGAATCAATCAAAGTTCTGGAGAAAGCCTATGGATATCAGTCCTCTGCCAGCATCATTGCAGAGCACTTGGCCGACGCTTACTCAATGCAGTCCATGCCCGAGGAAGCCAAAGCGATGTATAACAAGGCTGTGGGCCTCACCACCGATGAAGCCCGGGCCCGCCAGATCCGCAGCAAGCTGCTAAAGTTGGTTTTCTAATGCCCCAGGAACTTCTCTAGTTTTTCAAAGGACTCGGACCAACCTTGAAGACAGTCCTTGTGAAATTCGTTCGGGATGCCCTGCTGAGAGAGTTTGAAACGACTGGTATTGCGATTGATGGATTCAAATTCAAAAGTGATGTAAGCCATCTCGGGCCAATCTCCGGGCATTTTCGCTTCCTTGGCCGAGATGGGGTGGCCGTGCGTATCGGCAAAATGGTCAGTCATAACGATACGCTTGTTTTTAATGATTTCCTCAAAGTGCCCCGCCATTCCCGCAGCGCTCTGCTCGTTTCCTTTCATATTGAAGAAGTATTTTCCTCCATTGCGGAAATCGAGCTCGATATGATCCGCATACATCCCATGAGGCCACCACCACTTTTTTAAACTCTCCGCATTTGCAAAAGCCTCAAAAAGTCGCTCGACCGGAGCTTGAAACTCTCGATTTATTTCCAGCAACTTTGCCCCGGGGGTCGAGAGTTTATGTACGTAAGTCTGATTATCTTTGGCTTGTGAGGTCTGCATAAAAAACTCCTTCGCTAAAAATCGTAGGTAAATTATTTCAGCTTTTAGAATTTTTGGGAGTCCGGTTCGGCTATTTAACTTCTGGTTTGAACTTCTTTATTTCATCTGACAATGTTTGCTCACCAATTGTCAGATCCATTTGTCCTTGTTGTACCAACAAGGACCAGCGATTGTTCTTTTCGACCAGACTTCCAACAGAATCCAGGAACTCAGAACCAAAAGCCCAGATCTGCAGGTCAGCAGCACGATGGACGTCGTTGTTTTTAATCTCATTCAGCAGAATCTCAGGATTTTTATAGGTGAAAACCAAAACTTCGGAAGCGGCTTTCCCCGCCTTATGAAGCTTTCGCGCCGAAGGACTTCCCACCTCAATCCACATTTCAATGGAATTGTGATTTCCCAACTTGCGTAAAGCCGGAGCCTCCGGATCGGCCAGGCCCCCGGGGGTAAACTCCAAGCCTTCCTGATACACCAGGCAGTAGGCCAACACACGACTGAGCATATAAGGGTATGTTTCCGAAGGATGCTGAGCAACCCTGAAATCCAATGACTCGTACACTCCGCGATCAATATCTGAAACTTCAATCTGAAAACGGTAAAGCATCAGAGACTGATTCTGCACATAAAAAGAAAGAAAGGCAACTTAGTGAACTTGCCTTCATCTGAATGTGTCAGAGGAGCTGGAATCCGAAGCCCTAGGGACTTCAGTATTCACTGTCCATCATATGACGACCCTTTTCATGCATCATGGGACATGCCTCTTTCCCCATATTCTTGCAGGCCATTCTCATGTCTGCATGACACTCTTTTGGCGTCTTGCTGGAGCGCAGGCAGGTCGCCATATCTTCATGCATCTTCGCCATATTTTCACGCTGTAAGTTCGTCCATTCGACTTTTGGCGCCTTAGTTTTCATGGTATCAGCACCAAAAGAAATGGACGCTGCCATAGTCAGGGCCAAGATGGATGCGACGGAAACAAGTCCGATATTTTTTTTCATGGTTAAGCCTTTCTGTTTTAAAAAAAAAGAATCAATTTGGACCAAGGGTCTTACTTTCAAATGAGGAAGGAAAGCTTTCTATGGTCGGAATGCGAAGATGCACGGCCTGGACGGTCAACTTGCATAAAGTCGCGCGTTGATCTTTAACCAAAGTCTCACTAACTTCCTATTTATGAAGATATTAATTTTCGTTTTATTCGCATTTTTGGTTGCCTGCGCGACTTCAACCGAGAAAGGGGCCATCGGTGTTGAGCGCCGCCAGCTTCTTTTGGTGCCAAGTGAGCAGATTGTGTCTATGTCGGCTCAGGCATACGTGCAAACAAAACAGGACGCTCAGAAAAAGGGCCTGCTGGATAAGAACACCGCGCAAGTGCAAAGAGTGCAGACAATCGCCAAAAGACTTATCCCGCAGACGGCGATCTTTCGCAGTGATGCCCCCTCTTGGGCCTGGGAGGTCCACGTGATCACATCCCAGGAGCTGAACGCGTACTGCATGCCGGGCGGAAAGATCATGTTCTATTCTGGAATTATCGAAAAGTTGAAACTTACAGATGGCGAGATCGCGGCAATCATGGGTCATGAAATTGCCCATGCCTTGCGCGAACACGGCCGTGAACGAATGTCCGAAGAATTAATCAAAAGTGGTCTGGCCGAGGCTATACTGCTCACTGGCAAAGTCGAGGCTAAATATGTTGGAATGGCGGATCAAATCACGACGCTGGCTGTGTCACTGCCCCACAGTCGAGAACAAGAGTCTGAGGCTGACGACATTGGCCTGGAGCTGATGGCTCGCGCTGGCTACAATCCAGAGGAGGCCGTCGCATTATGGAAGAAGATGTCAGCTGCGGGCGAGGGAAAACCGCCGGAGTTCTTAAGCACACACCCGGCGGACGACACACGCATCAGAAGTATTTCGTCCTTGCTGCCAAAGGTGATGCCACTTTATAAACAGACTAAATAGAATCAGCAAGCAGACTCGCCTGTCGATCTTTAGTAGTCTTCGTCGGGCTCACCGTTATAGCGGCACTTGGCATCCGTGTGGACTTGTTTAGTGCCACTAATACGATTTTCAGTGGTGATGGTTTTTTCGTCGTGGTTCACGGTCACAACATACTTGTCATTGGCATAGTCCCTGACCTGGCCGTTTTGCCAACGCGGCGATAAGAACCCTTCGTTATTTGAGACCGTCAAAAGAATAGCGATATCAGCCTCGATCATCAGCACATCTTCTGTTTTGCTTTTTGCCGCATCATACCCTTTGCAGGTGATTGTTCCATCCGCCAAGGCGGAAGACGCAAAGACCGACACCAAAGAAAACAAGATCCACTTTTTCATAAGGCCTCCAATTTTTTAAGCCATCCACCCCTATTGCAAGGCGCTTGCCCGGACTAAATGGCCTATAGTCATTTAAAAGCACTCGCCCCTGTTAAAACCGGCCTTGGAGGTGACAAATTAGAGCCAGCTATTTCTTCTTCCCCTCTTTCTTCTCAGGGAAAAGCGATAAATAGCGACCGTAGCCTTTTGCTTCCATTTCATCTACCGGGATGAACTTAAGAGCTGCCGAATTAACACAAAAGCGTTTCCCCCCTTTGTCCTTGGGTCCGTCATCAAAGACATGGCCCAGATGGGATTTGGCCTTCTTGGAAATCAACTCGGTACGTTCCACAGACAGTTCATAGTCAGGCTTGGTTTCGACGAAAGAGTCATCAATAGGCTTTGTGAAGCTGGGCCATCCTGTGCCGGAGTCGTACTTGTCCGTGGAGCTGAATAAAGGCTCTCCGCTGACGACGTCTACATAGATCCCGGCTCTTTTATTATTCCAGTATTCATTTTCAAACGGCTTTTCTGTCGCTGCCTGCTGGGTGCATTGGTACTGCATCGGTGTCAGCGTTTTCTTAAGCTCAGCATCCGATGGCTTGACGTATTCCTTTTCTTTAGCAGACACCGAACCTACAAAGAACAGACTCAGTATAAAAATCAACGCCCGCATAAAAGCCTCCTTGGTTTCTACAACAAGTGTAGGTATCTGGGCCGGTAAAACCAACTTGAAGAGTAAGAACCGGCCCAACTTTTATTGCAACTGTGTAATTTAACTGTTCCCTTTCTGACTCTTAATTCAAAATTACCTAATGGCTACGGGTAGTGCCTCATTTTCACCATTCGGGTGACTTTAGGAACTCCAGCCTTATTCCGACAATATAGGAATATGGGAGCTATTTCGGGTTTTCGTCTAAATTTGATACTCATTATGTACGTCGGCGGCCTCTTAGCAGGCTGCTCGTTGGATGCCAATATTGAAAACCTTGCGGGAAGCAAGATCCTTCTGCCTAAGATCAGACACGAGAAAGATTTCCAGCAAGCCGAAGTCTATAAATCTGGACACTACGAAGTTCATGGTCAGATCGGCGAGCTTGCTGAAAAAAAGACCGCCGGACAATATGTTATCGAAGGGATGATAGCTTATGAGTAAATCGATCTCTATCCTCTTCAGCCTTCTGCTGGGGTTTATCGCAGTCCCGACCAGTGCCTCCAACGGCAACCGAGGTATCACCTTTCAAGGGGTCATCAAGGACACTGCCAATCCCTCCAGTCCGATTTTTCCTTCCTCTCTTTCCAACGTGACCGTGCAAATTTTGGGTGTACGCAATGACGGAAACTCCTGCATTCTTTGGCAGGAAGTCCATGTCGGCGTGCAAATCGAAAAAGGGTATCTTTATCTGGTC
The DNA here is from genome assembly GCF_041888015.1 of Bdellovibrio bacteriovorus. Classification (GTDB taxonomy): domain Bacteria; phylum Bdellovibrionota; class Bdellovibrionia; order Bdellovibrionales; family Bdellovibrionaceae; genus Bdellovibrio. The sequence goes on along the minus strand of NZ_CP168968.1, from coordinate 1,217,700 downwards.
GTCGGACAAGGCACAAAGTCGCCACTTCCCAATCTCACCTTCGATCAGGTCTTTGATGACAAGCCCAAGACAGGTCTGACTTGTTCCAACGGTCACACCGACTATACACCCGCCTCCACGGACTCGCGAAAACTGCGCATCGTTGTCAACAGCCTGGGAATCACGGCTGACTTTAATATGCGCGCCTCTCCTTATGCCGTGCGCGCAGAAAAGTCCTCTGATGCTGATAAGCTCGAAGGAAAATCTGCGGATCAATTCCTGGCGGTCAATACGCCGACGGGTTTGACTCAATCTGCGGTCGAGGCTTGGTTTTCAAGCACCGTGATGGCAGATCTTCTGGCTGGGACTTATGCCGCTTCAACGGCCATCACGGCCACGAACGTCACCGGCACTGTTGCTATTGCTAACGGGGGAACCGGAGCTACCTCTGCCGCGGCGGCTCGCACAAATCTGGGGTTAGGCCCCTTGGCTGTTATGAATCCCACGGGTACAGCGGACGCCAGCTCTTACCTGCGGGGTGATGGCCGTTGGGAATCCCTGCCCTCAGCTCCCACTCTTGCTGGAGATGTCAATGGAGCTCCTGGTGCCAACAGCGTCGATAAAATCAAAGGTACGGATGTGAATGTCACCGGCCTTACCGCCGGCCACTTCTTCCGCTTCGACGGAGGCGCCTGGATCAACGGCGCCCTGACGGCGACGGATGTTCCCTCTTTGGACTGGTCCAAGATTTCTTCAGGAAAACCCACGTCACTGGCAGGTTATGGCATCACCGATGCTGTGAACAAAAATGGCGACACCATGGCCGGTGCGTTGAATATGGACAGCAACAACATCAGCAACGCCGGCTATATTCTGATGAGCCCGCAGCGCGCACTGGGCCTTGGATCTTACTCCAACGCTCAAGAAGCGACCTTAGTGGGAAGCCTGACCGCGGCTCACAAGGGATATACTTGGTTTAACTCTGACGACAACACCATCAAATTCTGGAACGGTTCCGCCGCTCAGGCTCTGGGTCTGGCCGGATCTGGCATCACCTCTATTGCAGGGCAGACCGGCGGATCTCAGTCTTTGGCGATCGGCAGCTCTGGAAATGCACCCGCCTGGAATTCAGCTTCCAACACGCACACTTTGAATATCCCCATGGCGTCCGCTCCGAGTGTCACGGCGGGTTTAATCAGCAAGTCTGACTTTGACACCTTCAATGCCAAACAACCCGCCGGAAATTATCTCACGGCTCTGACCGGGGATATTTCTGCGACGGGCCCGGGATCCGTGGCGGCAACGATCGCCGCCAACGCTGTGACCACCGGAAAAATTGACGATGGCACCATTCTGGGAACCGATCTGAACTTCACTGGAGTCAACACAGCCACCACAGGTTTTGTGATGAAAGACTCTACAGGCAAATTCTTTAACTTCGCGTGCGCAACCACGGGTCACATTCCGACATGGACAGCGGCAGGATTTGCCTGTCAGGCCCCGACGCCTCTGTTGCCTTCCTTGGCCACAGGCAATCTGTGGATCGGGAACGGATCCAATGTTGCCACCGCTGTCAGCATGAGTGGAGATGCCACCATCAGCACTACGGGTGCCTTGACGCTGGCCAATTCCGGAGTCGCCGCGGGCACCTATTCGAAAGTCACCGTGGATATTAAAGGTCGTGTGACGGTGGGAGCTAATATCGGCTCTTCGGACGTGACGACGGCATTGGGCTTCACTCCTGTTAATAAAGCCGGCGACGTCATGACGGGCTCTTTGGGGCTTGGCAATTACACCAACGCCACAGAAGCGACTTTGATTACTGGCTGGGGTGCTTCCGACAAAGGTAAAACCTGGTTCAACACCACCTCTAATCAGGTAAAGTACTGGGATGGTTCTGCAGCGCAAGCTGTGGGGGTCTCTGGCGCGGGAATATCCGCTTTAACTGGCGAGGTCACGGCGACAGGTCCGGGCTCTGCCGCGGCCACCATTGCTGCGAACGCGGTGACAACCGGAAAAATCGCCGACGGCACAATCTTGGGAGCCGACCTGAACTATACTGGAGTCAACTCCGCCACAACCGGTTTTGTGATGAAAGATTCTACGGGCAAATTCTTTAACTTCGTCTGCGCCACGAACGGACATGTCCCCACTTGGACTGCTTCTGGATTTGCCTGCCAGGCTCCTGCCGGAGGCACCGTGACTTCAGTTATTGCCGGCACGGGCCTGTCCGGCGGCACGATCACCACCAGCGGCACTATTGCCTTGGCCAACACGACCGTCACTGCGGGATCGTATGGAAGCGCGACTCAGGTGGCAACCTTTACAGTGGATGCGCAAGGGCGTCTGACGGCGGCGGCGAACACCACAGTGACACCGGCCTGGTCGTCGATCACTTCCAAGCCGACGACACTTGCAGGTTACGGAATCACCGACGCGGTTCTTCTGGGAGGACAGGCGGCCGCTGTCAGTTTAGGAAGCACGAACGCTAACGATCTGTCATTTAAAACCAACAACTTGGCCCGCATGACCATCAATAGTTCGGGCAACGTTGGTATCGGAACAGCGTCCCCGGCCAGTGCGCTGCACGTTGTGGGTGATATTCAGTTCACGGGTACCCTGACGGATATTTCGGATCGCCGACTTAAGAAGAACATCAAGCCCATCAGCTCGAGCTTGGAATTGATCAGAAAGATCCCGGTTTATTCTTATGTCATGAGGGATGACCCCAATGAACGGACCGAGTACGGTGTGATGGCCCAGGACATGATGGTCATTCTGCCGGATCTTGTAAAGCGCGTTGATTTGAATGGCAATTATTATGGTGTGAACTACATCGGGCTGATCCCATGGACCATTGGCGCTCTCCAACAGGTCGACAAGAACACCCGGCGCGATATCGCCTCGATCCAGGCAGAAAACAGCGATCTCAAGGCGGCCGTAAAGAAACTTGAAGACAGAAACAAGGATCTTGAGAGTCGTCTGTCCGCCATCGAAGCCCAGTTCAGGAAGCTGCAGAAATAACAGGAAGACCATCTTATGAAATCTCACGTTGCCACCTTCCCACAGTTCCTAGGTCTTTTAAGCACCCGTATGCTTCTTACCGCCGCGGTGTTTTTATCCATTTCTGCCGCCCACGCTGACTGCACATCTCCGGCCGCCATCGCGGGTGCCATGGAATACTTCACCGCCACGGCCGAACTCAAATACTGCAACGGCACCAACTGGGTGTCGACCAAGTACGGCGGCATCAAGGGTGTGGCAGCTCTCGTGGATACAGACTCATCCCGTATCAATGCCAAGGATGTTGCCGTCAATGGCAACTATGCTTACCTTTTGGGATCTAATAGCAGCGGAAACTTCTCTATCGCCGTTTATAATATTTCAAATCTCTCTAACCCCACTTTTGCCGGTAGCTACGAAGGAGCCTTCGGGGCTGGCGAGTCCATCACCACCGATGGCACTTATCTTTATACAACACAAAGCTCAACTCTCAGAATTTTCTCAATTGCAAATCCGGTGGCCCCTGCTCTTGTGGGCAGCCTTACCAACACCTATCTTTCAACCGGTCGACTGGTTGTCAGCGGGAACTACGTATTTGCTATCAGCAGCCGACTGGCGATTGTCGATGTCACCAACAAGGCGGCTCCGACCATCTCGTCCACACTTTCAAATGCCAACTTCAGCTATTCCTCAGGTCTGGCTGTTTCAGGGAATTATGCCTATATCACGGGCTACTCTACTAAGAATCTCATCATCGTCGACGTCACTAACAAGGCCGCTCCGGCCGTCTCAGGCTCGGTCAACTGTTCTGCTTGCAGCAACCCGGAAAGTATTGCTCTCTATGGAAACTATGCCTATATCGGAAGTTCGGGAAATTCTGGAGCGCAACCGACGATCGTCAATATCACGAACAAAGCGGCCCCCACGATCGTTGGCCCCATTGCCAACACCTACTGGATCAATGACATTGTCGTAAAGTCAAACTACGCCTACGCGGCAGCAGACAATGGAGACTTCTATACGCTGGACCTGACGAATCCGGTAAATCCAACCGTCATACAAAAAACTAAGGTCACCACTTATCTAAGGGGCCTTTCGAAGTTGTCCTATGATGGCAATAAACTCGTGGGCGTCGCAGACTCTTCCGGCTTTATCGCAACTTTGGATCTGACCCCCACGGGTATGCCAAAGACACCGGAATCCAGTAATATCTTCTCTGGGGATTCCTCCTGGGCGCAGGAGCTTCATCTTAGCGGGAACACTGCGGTATCCATGGATTCATCTGGAGGCTTCTGGACGTACAACGTCAGCAATCCTGCCTCTATGTCATTTTACGGCAAAGCCAAGGTTCCAGTTGGCTCCAACATGTTCTTTACGGCCGCCCACTTTGACGGCAGCTATTTCTACATAGCTGCCCCCAATCAGTCCACCATCTTTATCTATGACCTAATCACGCCGTCAGCGCCGACTCTGGTTACTTCCCTTTATCACGTAAACTTGGGACAGGTCATGGCAATGACTCGGGGGGGAAACTATATTTACGCTGCGGCCTCGTCGGGTCTGGCTGTCTTCAATGCGACCACAATAACGGCGCCCACCTATGTCACGACCGCCAGTAGTTCATTTTCCTGGCCAAAAAAAGTTCTGGCCTCAGGAAGCCATGTCTATGTAATTCAATCAGGCTATCTCTATATTTTCGATATCACCAATCCGGCAGCACCAAGTCTGGTCGGCACCCTGAGTGACTTTATCAACTTATCAAACGCTTCTGACATTGCGATATCCGGGAACTACGCCTATATTACCACGAGCTCAGCAATGGTCGTTGTTGATATAGCCACCAAATCAGCACCCACGTATGTTACGAAAATTTCCACAGTCAGCTATGCCAGCAAAATCGCTATCTCTGGAAATTATGCCTATACCATTGGTGACTATATCCGAAGTATTGATATCTCCACTCCAAGTGCTCCCGTACTTAAGAACTCCGTTTACTGTGCCAACTGCACGGGTGTTGTTGTGTCAGGATCCACGGCTTTCGTCACTGACAATAGCATCCCCGGGATTCGATCTTACAATATCAGCAATCCACTGGCGATCGCACAACTAAGCACTTTCAAAACACCTGCCGACTATGAATCCATTCAACGAATTGTGATCAAGGGTAACTACGCCCTGACAGGCAGCTCAAAAACCTCCGCCGTCACCGTCACTGACACGACAAATCCAACCAGCCCAACTGTTACAGCAACTCTGGCTGATTCCAAATTTTCTTCACTTGGAGATCTGACCTCCTCTGGAAACTATGCTTACACCGCCGCCAACGGACACTTCACCATCATCGATGTCACCAATCCAGCGACGCCCTCGATAGCAGGATCAATATCTCACGCCAATCTTTCCAGCGGAAAAAGAGTCGCGGTGGCCGGAAACTACGCCTACTATCTTTCCAGCGGCCGATTGACCGTCATAGATATCACCACCAAGTCCGCACCTGCGATCTCCGGAACACTCACCCACGCAAATCTCTCGGACTGTAGAGGACTGGCTTTGACCGGAAGCCATGCGGTAACCCTTTGCGCATCGACGAAGCTGCTTGTCGTGATTGATATCTCAAATCCCGCAGCTCCGTCCATTGCCGGAACTGCCTCTGCCGGATCTTACACCGATGCCAACACGGTTGTGATCAGCGGAAACTATGCCTTTATAAATGACAGTAAGATCAAGGTTTTCGATATCACCAACAAGACTGCCCCACTGTTAGCGGCCTCATTTGATGGGGTTTCTAATTGCTCAGGCTGTCAGCCTAGTGATCTTCAAATCGTAGGCACGAATCTGTATTCGGTCGAGTCTATTATCACAGTCTGGGACATCAGCAGTCCACTTGCCCCCGAACAGCTAGGTTACCCCATCAGCAGCTCTAACAATCGCTACTTAAGCCGCGTCGCCTTTTCTGCCAATCGACTGATCGCCGCTGACGCTCAAGACACCTTTTATGTTTTTGAAATCGTGCCGCTGCCGGCCCCGCAAAAGGCCACAGCTGTGATGTCTCCAGCGCCGCGACTGCGTAATGCCGCTGTGATAAAAATAGTCGGCTCGACCGCTTTTGTGCTGGCTTCAGGACAACTGACGGTCGTTGATATCTCAAACCCCGAAAGTCCGACTATCACCTCTTCATGGTCTCACCCGCGACTTTATGGAGCTCTCCGTCTGGAGATTTCAGGCACTCGCGCCTACATAGGGGAAATTGACTCATACGGAATCAGCATTTTGGATATTACCAATCCAGCAACTCCCCAGTTCCTGGTGAAGTATTTCAGCAGCTTTTCCAACTTTTGGGGATTAAACAGCCTCGCCGCCAGTGGCAACTATTTGTATGTTGTTGGTAACTCAAAACTATCCACGGTTTCACTTTCCGATCTGGCCAATATCAACATCACCGGCTCCGTTACCGGTGCAGGCCAAGCGCTTGCACTTGACGGGAACTATGCGTATTCATGCAACGGCTCGACGCTGTCAGTAATAGATGTCTCCAATCCCGCAAGCCCATCGCTGACAGCCTTCAATGATTCGTCCATGAATGGATGCAAAGATGTTAAGATCGTCGGCAACAGGGCCTATGTTGTCACCACGACCAACAAGTCCCTTGTTATCCTGGATATTTCAACACCGACGTCCCCGACCGTCCTAGGCTCCATCACACATGCGACGAGACTGTCCAACCTGGTGAACGTCGAAGTATCGGGAAATTATGCTTATGCGGTTTCAACCACTGGGGACATCACACTGGTTGACATCTCCACACCGGCCACTCCGGTGATCAATGACTACTATGACACCTCCGGGTCCACCAACCTGGGGCTGCTAGTTGCTCCGTACATCTATTCCCCTGACTACACAGGCAACTCTTTGGAGGTCACCAAAGCTCTTCCATTGGTGACTCAAGGGGCCTGTACTGTAGCCGGCGTCATCGACTATATCGCCCCGAACAATGTCTTTGCGTACTGCAATGGTTCTGTGATGATTCCAATGGGCCCCTCTCCGGGCGCAGGAGGGGCCGGATGTTCTGCGCCCGTCGCGTTGGCGGGAGCATTCAATTACAACGGCACTTCCAATAAGATGACCTACTGTGATGGCAATGCCTGGGTTTCTATTGAGTAGCTTCTGAAGATGTCAGCCAGCGCCCGTCGCTTTTGGAAAGCTGTATTTCCCCCACAAGGACTTGCCGAGGGATACTTTTGTCCACCTGATCTTTGATAACATCTTCAAATTCGCCGGGCCCCATCAGTTTTTTGGCCTCATAGGATTTCAGGAAATGACCTGCAAGCTCTCGGGCCCCCACTTCAGAAAGCACACTCAGGCGGTAACGTACCAGAATCTCATTCTGGCTGACCGGGATCTTCTCCAGCACCTCGGCATCCGCTGAATCCAGGATGGCGGTCAAAGCGATCTGCTGAAGCTCGGGTGCGAAACTCAGCTGCGGTTCCAGCATCTGCTCAATATTTCTCTTTTGCAGGGAGGCCGCAGAGGCCCTGACAGCTTCGAGGAACTCTTTTTGGTCCTTCCACTTCAGATAGCCCAAAATGGCCAGAACGCCCGAAACCAGCAATATCGCAACGATCAACATTCTTTTGTACTTCATAGGACTATCTCAGCAGAAGTGCCGTAAGATGAAAAGAACAAACAGATTACAAAAAAAGGCCGGGGGACCCCCAGCCTTTTTTATTTCTCATCCCACGACGTTGGTTGTGGGTTTGGCAAGACTTTGACTTAAACGTAAGCGCCTAGTTCCTTGCTCATAAATCTTTTGCGCATCTTAATCGTACTTTGAGTTTCCAAACGTCCAAGTCTGCGAACGATCAAATCTGCTTTCGAGGTCTTTTTCGTCAAGACTTCTGTTGAAGCAAACAGTTCAACGCCACTTTCAAGAGTTTCATAAAGCTCGAACACATCACAAGCATTCAAGTACTCAGTGCGTACCGCTTGGTTTTCAAAATTTGTGTAGGTGTATTGACTGTATTCTTTGGCATCTTTTTCAGCCGCTTTTACCGCCGCATTGGCATTTGCTGCCTGAAACAACACCACACGTTCTTCAAGCAATTCCGCGAAGGCCTGTTTGCCTTTAGCATTGGACTTACCCACAGCACGAGTCACATAGAGAGTTTTAACGGCAAACCATTTTTTATTTTTCATTGTCTTTTCCTATGAGTAGTTCAACTGTGACTGAAACTCAACCACAGTCAGAACTATACAAATCAGATCAACAATGAGTCAACAAACAGTTGGCAAACCGTCCTGGGAAGGCTACTGAAGAGAATATGTCCTGATCACACTCTGTACGCCCCCGTGATCTTTCACCTGGGCATTGATCAGAATCATGGAGCTATGAACAAGATGGGCGCTCCCAACGCTGCCGCCGACAACGAAAATACGGCTTTGGGTGGCGCGAATGCTAGAAATTTTCGAGAACCCGCACAGTACAAGATCACTATGCACCCCCTGAGCGTCCCCGACAGTTGACTGCGCACCTGCCGCACGCAGAACCAAGCGACTGTGAACCGAGTTCAGGGAAGAAACCAGATTCACTATGGAATCAAGAGACTCTTGAACAGCTTGGATAACCTGACTGTCCCGGAAACCAGAAGCTTTTTCAGCATCGCGACACAAAGCCACCACTTCAGCGATTTCACTTTCAGAGGTCACTGGCATTTCGGGAGTCTTGTCTTTCCCATCCGCCGGATTCGGTGCGGGCTCCGACACACTCACAGGATCCCCCCCCGGAATAAGAAGCTCGTCAGAAAGTCCCAAGGACTCCCCCTCAAAGACCACGGCGTTGTTGCCGATCTTTGAGCAGTTTTGAAAGGACAAAATCATCAGGCTACACAACAACAACAAGACTCCACGGTATTTCAACGACTGCATCTGACCTCCCCCATTCGAACATAGCTATAGTCATCCTATGCAATATCGGTGCATAGGGTTCTTTTCGTTAGCCCAAAACTGAGTTTGATTTGAGATGTTGAACTTGTAAAATTCGCTCAGAAGTTTTGCGTACTGAAATGGTAATACCTTGATGGCTCTATTTCTGCCACGCAATGCAACTTCATCCCCACCCCTGTTTCGAGGAGAACATCAGGTGGACTTAATTTGAGAAAGACCATGGGCATGCCTAAGTCGTTAGCTTTTCGACCAACAAAACAACTAAAAAAGTCATTATCAAAATAAGTACTACGATTGTGTACTGCTTGGTCGGATCATCGTCAGGGATAGTGTTTGCGCAGACAGCGACGCCGTTTTCGGTGAGCGTCTGACAAAGACTGTCGAGCTCGTCAACATCTGCCAAAAGAGTAAAGTTGTCCTGCATCTTGCGATATCGAAAAAGAATAAATGAAAAGAGCGCTGTTGTCGGCTCTTTCAGCTTCAACTCAATACAATAATCGGAACGACGAAGTACTTCTTCAATACTCGTAAAAGGCAGCGGATCTACTGTGATAAAAGTCGCAGTGTTCAGTTCAAGGATAGATGTCTGATCAACACGTGCAATGGTGTGACGGAGAAGCATAGGGACCACCCACCTCAGCCACACAAAGATCATGGTTCCAGCTAAAAAAAATCCCGCTCTTCTATCCGGCCTGGCTGAACTATCTTGAAGAACACGGTAAAGACTGTGAAGGCTCAAAAAGAGCCCCAACGTTATCAACGCCGCCAGCGCCCAATGAAACCAACGAAATCTTCGCAGGTTGGATTTAAAAACCTTCACTTCCGGACCAGTCATATAAAAATGTTAGCAAGCCAGCATCGACTTCACAAGCAAGATCAATTAAGTCCTGCCTGCGAAGGCGCGGCACTGATGGGCCTACTTTGGCATTACGACTGTCATATCCATGTAAGGTCCTTGAGGGATTTCGCCCGGAGGCAGTCCCGACGGAACCTTATTTTCACTGGGGCCCAATGACTTTATGAAGCGATACATCGCTCGCAGGTCTTCTTTCGTCATGGCATTTACCGCATACCATGGCATCGGAGGACGTGTTTTTAAGGTCTTGGCGTACTGAACAAAGTCAGCCTCACTCATACCATGAACTCGCTCTCGCAGGTTTGTGGGAAAAGTTGTTCCCCAAGGCCCCTTCCAGCCGACCTGATCCCCAATCAGCCAATCTTTTTCAGGAACTTCTCCATTCTTCATTCCAAAAAAAGGCGTGTGACAGTCGTTGCAACCGATGGTTTTAACTAGATACCGACCGCGCTGGATTTCATCTTCGCGGGATTTTGCCTCTGAGTTACCGGGCAAGGTAAAAAGAACAAAAGTCGTCGATGCAAGTATGAACATCTTCTGCATAATATCTCCTTCTATCGTTTCCAAGCTTGAATGGTTTCTTTAACGAAGCTTTCAAATGTTTTGGCGGGACGATTCAGTATTTTTTCCTGTTGAATGTAATCAGCCACGGTGGCTTTCAAGCCCTGACGCTGAAAAAACATATACATTTGCTTCCAGTCGGCCAGCAGCCAAGCAGGCAAATAGGGTTTATTGCTTTCTTCCCATCTCTCCAAGTCGTCTCCCCCGTAAAGAATGGGGGCACCTAGATACTGACTGTACATCTCGCTGGTCTGTTTGGCGGTTAAGGCCTCAGGACCGATCAGTGGAAAGATCTGCCCCCTGAGCTCTTCCCTCAAGAGAGACTGCACCAAGGCGTCTGCAATGTCGTCTGCGTCGACACGACTCAGCCCCACATTACCAAAGGGCTGTGGATAGATCCCGTGGTCTAAAAGCGATGATTTAAAAAAGTAGTCGTTCTGATAAAAGTTATTGGGTGCGACAGTCGTCCACATCAGGCCGGACTTTTCCAACTCCTTTTGAATGGCCACCTTTGATGCGAAATGGGGAATCAGGGGAGCCTCTTCCACTCTGTGGATGGACATAAAGACAAGATGCTTAAGACCAGCGTCTTTGGCAATCTGGACGAAACGAACACCGGTCTCAAGCTCTGTCGGGCTGGCCGGGGTTATAAGGACTGCTTTGTCGACCCTCTTTAGTGCGGACAAAACAACATCCTCGTTGTCAAAATCGAAATGAATCTGACCGGCCCGCAGGGCCTGCCGACTGCCCTCGAGGATTTCAACTTGAGACTGTTTTTCCAACTGTTTAACGACTCTAGAACCAATGGTCCCCGTGCTGGCAGTGACTAGAACTTTCATAAGATCCTCCGTAAAACACTTTACGGCTATTGGGGATTCGCGTTTCCTAAATATTTACTAAGTTCTTACGAAATAAATCCTAACCTGCTATCTTGGGTTCTATGTTGAATCAAGAATGGTCCGAATTTTTGGAAAATGGCGTCGCAATGACCTTGAGCTGTTGTGACTCCGAACTTAAAAGCAAAGGCGCCAGATGCATTGGGGCGGTCGTAGGCCTAGACCGCAAGACCGTCACCTTCTACATCCAGAAAGATTCGGCACTAAGAGTTCTGCCAATACTGAAAGAACAGACCCATGTCGCTGTTGTCGCCTCTCTCCCTTCCACCTATAAAACACTGCAGGTAAAAGGAAGCTATCTGTCTCATCGGGAGGCGGACTCCAGAGATCGCATTATTCTTGAACGTTATCGAGAATTGTTTTTTGCCGAGACCGACAAAGCCGGCGTTCCTTCTCAAGTGATGAGACTGATGGTCACCTTCCCCGCCATCGCTGTCGACGTTGAGATCACCCAGTTGTTCTTAAGTACGCCGGGCCAGGATGCGGGGACTCCTCTATGATCAGCCCCTTCAGCATCAAAAACGCATTCTTAGGTGTTATTCCATCGACAATTTTAACAGCGTCCTCTGAGGGCATTCCGAATGTCGCCTACTTAAGCCAGGTTTACTTATTGAATGAAACACAACTGGGGCTGACAACTCAGTTTTTCAACAAAACCAAAAGCAATATCACCACGAACCCTCACTGCACCGTGCGGGTTTATGATCCTGATAACTTCAGCGCCTATGAGATCGAGGCCCAATACAGTCATACCGAATCAGACGGCCCCCTGTTTTCACAACTGGCCAAAAAATTCGATGCGATTGCCGATTACTCCGGGGCCTCCCATTTTTTCAAACTCCAGTCGATTGAAGTTTTGAATATTGTAAATATCGAAAAGATTGGCAATGAAGCCTATACCAGTGAAGAAGCAGCCCTTCCTCTTCCTTCGCGCCGAACGATCATTGACTTTGAGTCACTTCAAAAAGTCTGCGAAAGAGTCAGCGCAGCTCAGAATTTAGAGGATCTTTTTGACTCCATCCTCAAAGCCATCGATTTGGAATTTGGCTTAAGGCACTCCATGATTCTGATGAAACAAGGCGATGCCGATCGACTTTATACCATTTCCACGCGTGGCTATGATCAGTCCGGAGTCGGCTCGGAGGTCAAAATCGGCGAAGGTGTCATAGGTCGGGCTGCCGAGATGAAGGTGCCGTTCGCTCACGCCTCCCTGACCCGAGAAATTCTTTATGCGCGAGCCACCGCTCCTTCCCCCAAGGAAACTGCGACCGAATCGGTTCTGCACTATGCGATCCCTTTACCTGGGCTTAAGATGTCTCGCAGCCAGATGGCGATCCCTATTGTCTTGCGCGGCGAGCTTTTCGGTGTGCTCTTTGCGGAAAGCGAAAATATTTACGAGTTTCGTGATAGTGACGAAAGCATCCTTAAAACTTTAAGTCATGTTTTGGCGCTGGCGATCCAGAATCTTCAGATCAGTCACGATTTTGAGATCGTTCACACCGCTCCCCCCACCATGGCTGAACCCAAAGTCCGACCCTCAAAGGAAAAGTTGATCTTTAGTTACTTCCACAAAGAAGACTGCATTCTGCTTAATGGGGAATATTTGATCCGCAATGTCCCAGCCCGCATTTTATGGCGGATGCTCAAAGACTATCAGACTGGAAAAACCGAGTTCACAAACCGTGAGCTAAGAATGGATTCCTGGCTGCAACTGCCCGAGGTCAAAGACAACCTCGAGACTCGTCTTATTCTGCTGCGTAAGCGCCTGGAGAAAAAGTGTCCTCTGGTCTCCATCATTTCCAGCGGTCGTGGGCGAATCTCTTTGGTGGTTTCCGGCGACATTACCTTGTCGGAGAATTAAGAATGTCGGGTTGGAGGCATCAACCCGCCTGCTTCTTCAGATCTTTCTTTAATGAGATGAAGAGTCTTTCTTCCAGATTATCCACAAGCGCATGAAGCTTCTTATCATGCATTCCAAAGCGCTTACGGGCCGGATCGATCATGACACTGACGAATAAACTGCAAACGGTCAACAAAGCCCCAACCGCAAAGGTCGCCAGTACAATCTGGGTGTTTGTCGGCGCCGGAGGAAACACTCCATAAAAGACCGAACCCACCTTTTCACCCAGGAAAAAGTTCGAAGACGCGTTTTCCCGAGCGATCTTACGAGCAAAGCGACTGCCCAACCCCAAGACCCCCAGGGACTTGTCCCCGAAATAGATCCACCCCGCAGCCAGGGTCAAGAGAGAGCTGCAGATATCACTGATCATGGCCTGACTGGAGGTGTACTTTTCTATCTCCTTAAGGACTTCAGTTCGGATCCTGCGCTGATCTAACTCCACAGCCCCCGAGGCCACCATCGGCCCCAGCACCGGATCTTTGCGAATATAGTCCATCAGAATACCTTCACCAGAGACAGTGAAGTGTTTTTCAATAAAAGGGGAAATGTTCTGCTTTCGGTCCGCGGTGAATTTTTCAATGCAGTCATCAATAGCACACAGAACTGGTGCCGCTCTTTGCTCCATGAGGAATCTCCTGAATCCATTCTGGCAAATATTCCTCTGGAAAGGGATTAAATCTCAAGGTGATGGGGAGCATGCATTCGATTATCAGTTTAAAACGAGCAAACTCACCGGCAAAGTTCACGATTGTGTCGAGCTTTAAGCCAGGTCAACTCCCCGCACCTCAAGTTGCGTCGGGAGCCGGTAGGCTCCCGCAGTCGACCGCTATCTGGATACTGAACAGTTTTTCATGGGAGGAGCACCCAGAATTTGAGTCAGATCCTGTCCTTGCTTGAATCTGATTTTCAGGATGTAGATGGAGTTAAAGGCTGCATTGAAAATATCCTGAGCCTTTACAACACTGTCTTGTGCCGACAGGATTGCGCGGTCCGAAAGCACATGATTGGCGGAAAAGTCATTCACAGACTGATATCTTCTTACGCGCCCTACTTCTGATTCCAGAATATTATTCGACATCGTCAGCTCTTCATTCTGGCCATAGTTTGCACTTTGGAACTCGCCATTTTGATCCAGTCGGAACAATTCGATATTTTCGATGTCCTTTGAATACATCAAATCAACATCCAATCCGACACGCACATCACTGAGAATCTGCATTGCCGAATTCTTCACCGGCAGATACCCACACTGCGTACTCAACGAAACGGTGCTGACAGCACGGGATGGGACAAGCACCGCAAACGGGCCTACGGCAGGCAGGTTGTCACAGTTATAGCGTTCAAGACACTCTTCAGCCCGGGATCGGATCTCATTGATCTTGGCTTCCAGAGTTGCTGCCTTGGGTTCAAAGTACACAGTATAAAGGGCTCTGCTGACCCGGGTTTGCATATTTCTGATTTCTGTCAGTAATTCCTCGTGCTCAAAAATCCAGTCCGCCATAACTTTAAGCTGCTGCCATTTTTTCTGTCTTGGACGAATGTTTTCTGCCCCCTCGAAAATATCCAGGGGCTTTACCACGTAGGCAAACACCGGGGAATTCTCGATCGTAAAGCTTCTGAAATACTTTTCAGCGGCGTTTTTAATGCTTTGCAAATCATCCACCGCAATTTCATTGGCAAAGGTGCCCAGAGCATCTGCGCCCTGCCCGCCCACAGAAACCACCTTCACTTCCACGGAGCCAATCCTATCCAGCTTACGGATGAATTCTTTGTACTGAACATTAAGGTCCGCGCCGAAGTTCAGCTTGGGAACCTTCAGTTTGTTTTTCAAATCCAAGATCTTTTCTTTAATATCCTCTGTACGGGAATTCTTCACATGAATCAGCACGACCACCTTGGATCGGTGAATTTCTTCTGAAACAAAGTGAGTTCCGCAACGTCTTAGGACTTCCTGCCACTTGCCGTTATCCAGCAGCGTCTGATACTCGGGCTTCAGGGATTCTTCCGTCAGACCTTTACGCCCATATGAAAATTCCGCCGTCAGCGCAAAGTTCAGACTGTTCTTATTTTCCAGGAATTTATGAATCACACGGTAAGAATTCTGGCTGTCGATGTTCACGGCCTTGATTGTTCCCGCCGCATTCAGTTGAACATCAAAATTCATTTTTCTTTCCAGCTCACTGGAAGTCTCAATCATGCTCAGATCGAATGAAGTTGAAACGGGTGTGTTCCCATCCAGCCATTCACGATCAGTGCTTTTAACACAATTTGCCTTGGCTCTGTCAGGGTGGTCCATATCCACCCCGGCCCCCAGCCTCAAGGAACCATTTTCACTGTAACTGATTGTCTGTGCGAACGATTGTACGGATAACAACATCATCGCTAAAATAATTTTTTTCATAACGTTCCCCTGTCTCTTACGGAAGTTTCATTCTGAATATTTTTAAATTCTTTTCTGTTCCCAGCTCCGGCAGTTTGTCGAAGTAGTCCTCGGGAACCGATTTCACGAATTTGAATTTCGGATCAAGAATTTTGACCCCAGCCAATCCATCCTGTCCCAAGCGACCCTGCGGACCTGCCAGACCTGGCTTACCATCAAGACCTCTTTTGCCATAGCGACCGTTATCACCTTCACAAGGTGGAATTTCACAACGTGAGGTGATCAAGGCCGTACCAGATGAGCCGCCTTTACCGCCGTCGCCCCCTTTGCCACCGATACCGCCTTCGCCGCCCATACCTGGTTGACCTCCCGGGCCTCCACGGTTGTCGAATTCATCCCCGGTCAGTTCCAGCGTGTTAAAGACTTCGGCCACATACAAAGCGATCTTACCGCCGTTGCCACCTCGGCCCCCGTCACCGCCTGCGCCGCCATTACCACCATTTCCGCCGTGACCACCATCACCACCGTCTCCGCCGTCGCCAGAACGATTCCAAATAGCGTACTTCTGGTTGCCACCGCGACCACCTTCACCACCGACGCCGCCATTGCCACCTTGCTGTCCCCGGCCGCCTTTGCCGCCAGTTCCACCTTCGCCCCCGACAGCGCGGATACGGAAGCCAATGGTCCCTTCAATTCTGTTGATTTTCAGCACGATATCAGAGGCATGAACACCCGACTCGCCCGGAGCGCCATTGTTGCCGTCACGGCCATCCATACCATTGTAGCCATGCTGACCTCGGCCCCCGTCTTCCGGAGAATCTGTCAGGCTGCCGCCACTGCCATTGCCACCGCGGGCTCCGGCAGAACCAGCGTTGGCAAGTTCCAATACTGCAGAGGCAAATTCACCCTGCTGGCCTTTGACACCGCGAATACTTTCCACATTCATAAAACCTTCAACAGAATCAGCGACGATCTGCAGATTTGATTGAGTCAGGATTCTTCCGCCATTTCTGAATTCAATTCTTTTACAGATCAAATCAACATTCAGCGGTGCTTGGCGCAGATCCTCATCCTTACGGGTGAATTCCACGTCCCCGTTAATCACGAGGGTTTCGTCCTGACTGCAAAGAAACTTTTGTTCTTCAAGTAGCACGCGAGTTCTTTCTGAAGGGTCACCCAGAATCCGGGCCCATGCAGGATCAGCAAAAGTCACAGCCGCAGCCAAAGGGATCAATGTTTTAAAGATATTTTTCATAGTCATTTTCCTCGCTAAAATTGAAAGCTCTCAAGAGAGACATCGTTTGAAATATAAATTTCCGCTTTGGTCACAAGACCCTCGCGACCCTCGACACCGGGACGACCCTCTTGACCATCCTTGCCATCCTGACCGTGCGTGCCCGCACTGCCGGTAAGGCCCGAGCTGCCGCCGTGACTGAAGACTGAACCGTCTCCACCATCACCACCTTCTCCGGCAAGACCACCACGTCCGCCTTTGCCTGCAAGGCCTTTAGCGCCACCCGGTCCGCCTTTACCACCAGCAACCAGAACATTGATGTTGTCGTTCACTTTCACCATATCCATAAATCTTGGCTTCACCACGACGACCACCAGACCGCCATCACCGCCTTTACCGCCATCGCCCCCAAAGCCACCGTTACCGCCGTTGCCGCCGGCACCACCATCGCCACCGCGACCACCGCGACTGGCTTTGCGATCATACTTGGCGCCGCCGCCACGACCGCCTTTGCCGCCATTGCCACCTTGTCCGGCGTCCTGAGCGTTAAGACCTTTTAGTCCCTTGAGGCCAGCGCCACCCGCGGCGACAATTTCCACACCGCTGCACAGGTCCACGCTCTCAAACTGCATAAAAATTTTGTGCGCATTCAGCCCTGCAACGCCCGGCAAGCCATTGTCGCCGTTACGTCCATTCGCCCCGGCTCCTCCGGAAGCTCCAGTACCACCTTCAGAGCTAGGAGTAGATTTTGGAATTCCCCATTTTATTTTTCCACCCGCATCGCTGCCATTACCGCCTGCTCCGCCATGAATGCCATTGGCGGCAGAGACACTTGCACAAGACATGAAAGTGCATCGCTTGAACGGCTCTGCTTGATCGGGATTGTTTTTTATTTCGGTCAGGGAAACGACCTGGTTTGCGTGATCTATTGCAGCTGAAAGATTTAGAGCCGCAATATCCAGCAATTGCACGCGCGATGACTTTGTTACCTCACCAACCACCATGCGCGCATTTTGCACATAGAAAATCATGGCATTGTTTCGGACAGTCAGTTTGCCGATGCTTGCCAGATACTGAGATGGATTTTCAGGCAGCATCAGAAGTGTGTCTTCTTTAATCAGAAGGTCTTCACCTTGCAGACGGGCCCACAAGGGCTTTGCTACCTTGGCGCGTTCCTGAAGGGATGGCAGTTGTTCAGCCAGAGTTTCGGCTGTCCACTTCGATTGGTACCGGTCATTCAGGCACAGGGGGCCCGCATGGGCTTGCACCTGAGCCAGAAGCAACAACATGAAGATCAATTTGGAAAACTTCATAAAAACTCCTCATACGATTCATTTCGCATAAGAAGCTTTTTACAGAATTCAGAAGAATTCCGCGAAGTCCGGTTGGTTAAAACGGCCGGGTTTCAGTTTACTTTTGGTAAAGTCAGTATTCGTACCAGTCTATATTAAGGCAGTATCCAACCTCGGGGTTTCCCTCGCGCGATAAGTTGATGATTTCCTTAATGTTTGCACGCAGATAGTCCCGGATCTTCTGCGCCCCTTCGGCGGATAAAGACATGGGGCTGGTATAGTGGACATGGGGGTCTTTATAAAAATCCATCTTGGAAATAGCCCGCTGACGCCAGTTCTGGTGATGCCTTAAAATCATCGGATGGGTTGAATCAAGATGAGTGAACCCCTGCTTATAATAAAGCTGACCGTTCTTTCGCTCACACAAGCCCACTTCGATCAAAAACTGAATAGCGATGTCCACTTTTTCCAAGGGCACGCCCAGTTTTTCGGCAATGGTTTTCAGTTCTTTTCCCACAGGGGTCGGCAGCAGATTTCTAACGCCAGTATAAAGCCACGAGGAATAGTAGGTGGCTTTGTCCACATCACTCAGGACAACATCCTTGGGAACTCGGGCACTGATGGACTTGGCCTCGGACTGTAATACCTGGATCTTGCCTTTGATGCGCGACTGAAGCTTGACCGAGCCTGCCCGCCCCAGTTCGATCATCAGCATAAAGACATCTGTTTCTTTGTCACCAAATCCGAAAAAGGCTGCAGCCTCTAACCCCTGTTCGGAAGAAAGATTCTTTTCACCTTTCAGGATCTGCGAAAACAACGAGGTGCTGATGCGCATGGCTTCAACCAGTTTTCCTCGGTACTTCTTGTCCGTGCGCTCTTGGGATTGAAGAACATCCTTAAAGAAAAGCCTGTAGTCGTCGTAGTTGTAAATATCCAGCATGCTCTCAGTTTACTAACGGTAAACAAAGCCCGACCTGTTTTTCGGTTTTTGAGCCAAAAATCAGGACCTTTTTACTGTCTCAAATTGAGATTTCGGGACCTTTGGTGAGGCATGGCGCTTGCTCTTCAGACTGGCAGGAGTCGAATATGACAGTGCAAGCATCGCGAAACAGATTCTTATTGAGCCTTATGCCCTGGCTTCTTTGCGGCTTCATGACGTTTATCGTCGCCTGTCAACCCAATGAGCACACCAGCACCGGCCCCACTGAAACCAGTGGAGGTGGCGGAAATACCGGTGATGGCGGCGGCGGCACCGGATTTAACTCCAAAATGTACGAACAGTACATCACCAAACTTGAAACCCTTGGTATCTGGAAAACTGAAATCAGCAAAGTTCTGGAAAGGACCTCTTCGTTCAATCCGGCTTTATTGAACGTGCTGCAAAAGAAGACCTGGATTTTTGTTCCTCAAAAGCTGAATCGCATCGATGCAGAGAAAATGGGAATGGAGTTCCGAACAAAAGACTATGAACAGTATGCCTTCCAAACTGAAGGCGAAGTTTGGATCGACTCCACCGCCTTCAACAGTCTGTCGGCAGAAACTCAAGCCTATTTGATTTTCCACGAAACGGTCATGGACCTGTACGTGCTGTCCAAGGTCCGTCAAATCGGAGATAAAAATCCAGAAGATTTCGCGCCATTCAAAAATGCTTACTGCAACCGACTGAAGGATCTTTTCCCGGAGTCTCAAGTCTGTGCTACCACGGCCACCGCTAAAGCAAAATCCCTGTATTCGGTCCTGAGCGCAGCAGACTATCCCAAAATCCGTGAAGCGACACATCTGCTGATGGATTCCACTTCAGAAAAAACCTCTGACGAGATTTTTGTGCATCTTATCGGCCTTGGTTTTGATGAAAGAGTCGTGGGGTCTGCACTGCGAATGGTCCCTCCAGAAGAAAGCGGAACCAAAGGTTTACAGGATCTCATCGGCTGGATTAAAAACAAAGCCATCGACGAAAGCTGCGTCACTAAAGATCTGGAAACCAATCCGGAGAAAAATCAAAAATGCTCCCTTACCTTAAGTGCCGACAAGAAAGCCATTGTCATCAACAATGGTGAGTCTTCGTTTCATTTTCAACTTCCTACCGACGAAAACACGTTTACAGTTCACACCCGACACCTGGTCACCCAAGAATCCACGGTCAAACTTTCCTATTGGGCGAGGGAACCCGAAGACGAAAATGGCTGGAGCGCAGTCCCCTCCTTCGACATTTTGATCCATTACGCAGGAAACGGGCAACCCGCTTCGATACGACTGGAAACTACAAGCGCCCTGCCGCAGGAGAAGATCTGGATATTCTCGAAGATATTCTCTTTAGCTCCGGGGATCGGCTTTCAGTTTTGAGTGATAGATAAGGGTGAAGTTCTTAAAAATCCAAAGTGCGGAGATATTATTCAAGGCACTGGCGGTGTTCGTAAGTTTCGGTCCGAAGATACGGAGCGCGGCAAAGGCAAGCGCGGTGGATTCAGGGGCCTTTATCTGGATCTTCCCCATGTAGAACACACTCACCTGCTGTTTCTGTATGATAAGGGCCAAGCTGACGATCTAAGTCCTGAAGGTAAAAAAGTCATTAAGGCATTAGTAGAAAAGATAAAGGGAGAAGAATCATGAAAAAGAAAATGTCAGTTGAAGATGCTCTGATTCAAAGCCTGAAAGACGCCCATGAATTTGAAGTTGGAAAAAAGAAGCTTACAACCCGCACTCGCGAGCTTCCCCCACCTGCCCCTGAGTTCACCGGCAAAAAGATTAAAAAGTTACGCGCGGTATTCGGGGCAACTCAGGACGAGTTCGCAACCATAATGAATGTTAAAGTTGCAACAGTACGCTCTTGGGAGCAGGGACAGCGTAAGCCAGCCGATGCCAGCAATCGCCTGCTAGAATTAATGGAAAAACAAGGCCCACAATTTTTGAACCTCTTAAAGGGAGCCTAAGGACTGAACTGAGGCCGCTGGCCAGAAGTTCCCCAAACCATAGCGTTCAGATAAAGGTTTCTTCATGAATTTTTCTTTTAAAAAAGCTTTGGCAGTACTTTTTTTGATATTACTTATCCTTTTAGGGTTTTGGTTTTTCAAAAAGGATGGTTCTGATGAATCTATAATTAGTGGGTGGGAACAGGTCCGCGTGTCTGTTGAAACTCGCTATGCCAGCAATCCTGAGCTAAAAAAGGCCGCTCTCCAAATGGCCAAGGCACTTCAATTGGCGGTGCAAAACCCCGACAATGCGGTAGCGATTGATGTCGAACTGGAAAAAGCTATGTCTTGTGTATTGGGTGTACTAGAGAAGCAAGGCTCCGATGAATCCGGTGTTTTAGGTGATATCAGGGATCTTGCTATCAAAGGAAGTGAACGCGAACGACGATATATTCGCTATAATGCACGACTTTCGGGCCGAGTATTCGATGGTGGCGGACCAGATATCTCCCTATGTACTCAAGATTAAATCCAGTGAAATTAACGATCACCAGCAGTGTCTTAGCTCTATTGTTACCTTTGTTCTCTCGGGCGGACTGCAACTCCCCCAAAGTTTTGTACTTTGCCAATGGGATGTTTAATGATCGCGTAGGCGCTAATGAAAGTAAGGACGAATTACAGAAAAAGCTTCAAAGAAAGTATCCATCCGATAAGTTTGCAACGGTAAAGCTGGCATTTAATACCGACGAAGCCGCTCTGATTCAGTTACATCAGGTGTTCAGGCAGAAAGTGACAGACATCAACGTCAGCTTTTGGAAATCTTTCGCCAACCTTCTTCAGGTTAATCCAAAAGACGTATCCACCATCCTCAGTAAATACATAGCTGTAGAAAAACTGCTGGACGTCGATCTCTCTCTTCAGATCAAAAGTTATCAGGCATCTCTGAAAAATGGCTGGTCCATCATTACTGTGGCCCACTCACAAGGAAACTTTTATACAAATTCGGCCTTCGATAATTTGAATGTCGGCAACATGACCTCAATGATCTCAGTGGCAACACCCGCCTCACGAGTGTTTCAAGACGGACCCTATTTCACATTTAAATCCGACGGTATTATTGGCCTCATTCCGACAGCCCTTTCGCCCAACTTCACAAAAGAACCTGCAGGTTTATTCGATCATGAGTTTATAAAACACTATCTCGGCGACAAAACCACGCACGATCAAATTCTTTTGGCCGTTCACGAAACATATAACAATGCTACAGAAGCATCAGAACCGAGCTTAGATCCTGCTGCGAGATATTTTGATAATGACGTCGTACCGATACTAAATTACTACAAGGAAGTTGTGACCCAGCGGAGTCTTTTACCAGGCCAGTGTCTCTTAGCCTGGCAGCTTTTTGATGTTTATGCACGACATGGGGCTACCTGCACTCAACGTAACTTTGCGGCTTTCAAAGAAGGTATTTCTGATTGCCTCAAAGATCTGGATGATAAAAACCAAGAACGCCGAGAAACAAACTGCCCCATTTATCGTGGAATGGATTTCGGAAGCCCATATCAAGCATATTTTCCAGCCGAATCTCATGACTTCTTTACTAGCTTCCCCGACTGCAAAATGTCTTTTAATGATTTTCACGAACAAGAAGGACTCAACGAGGTAACGGCCGCATTGGTTCTGCTACAAAAACTAGAAACCAAGACAACTAAACGCGAAACGAAGTAACTCTAATGCAACATTTTTTCTCGGAAAGAACTCGTCTCACGAGGGGAGAAATAAAAAAGGCAGCCTTGTGAGCTGCCTTGAATATTTAAATAAAATCTACCACTTAGACTCTTTGACCATCTCTTCCAGAGAAAAAATGGCGGGGTGGACGGGACTCGAACCCGCGGCCTTCCGCGTGACAGGCGGACGTTATAACCAACTTAACTACCACCCCAGTGGCGTTTCGGAGAATCTTTTATAGCCAAGCTGCCCCCGCAATACAACAAGATTTTTTAAAAATCTTGTAACCTGCCGTTTAATGCCATCTTTTTAAGCAAAAAGATGACTCCACCTCCCCAGATTCGCCTATTCAAGGCCCGAAACTGGGTATAATCTCTGAAAGCATCAAGGAGTTTTTCGATGAAAATGCTATTGGCAGCAACCGCTCTTTTCTTCTCTCAAGCCGCTTTGGCTGAAACTATCACTTACAACGTGGAAGGCATGCACTGCGGTTCCTGCGCCCGCTCTATCAAGGCCCAAGTCTGCACAATGGAAGGTCTGGAAAAGTGCGAAGTATCGATGGGGAAAGTTGTGATCTCTCCTAAATCCGGAGTGAACATTTCTCAAGATCAGATTCAAGCGGCGATATCTAAAGCCGGTGAATACAAGATCACCAACTCTACAAAAAGCAAATAAGGTCCTGTCCTCATCTGATCATGCCTCCTAAACAGGGGGGTATGATCAAAAAAAATTGACTGGTCTTTGCACTCTAGAACCATGACCCCGGCCCTTTTTTTTGTCATAATGGGGACATGCTTACGAACTCATCCGCACCCATAAAGGGTCGCCTGCTTATCATCGACGACGAATCTGAGCTTCTGGAAGTCCTCTCGGCTTTGCTTGAGGATAGTGCCTCTGAAATCCATCGCGCCAACAACGGCATCGAAGGTATCGACCTTTTGAGATCCCACCAATTCGACGCTGTTTTGTCTGACGAAAAAATGCCTAAAAAGTCCGGCTTGGACGTGCTGAAATGGATGCGCGAAAACGGCCAGAATATCCCGTTCATCATCCATACCGGTTACGGCCAAAAAGACATGGTCCTTGAAGCTCAACGCTTGGGAGTCTATGCCTTTATCGACAAACCTTGGGACGAAAACTCCCTGATCACAACGGTTGAGCGCGCCCTGAAAGCTGGTATGGAGCAACAGAAGGCCTAAAGGTCTTGTCTCCCCGGCCCCCGATCCCTCATAATGAGAGCAGCCGAGCCATCAAGAATCTAGTGGCTCTAGAATAGGATACTCTCATGAATAAGCTCTTTTGGATCGACATGGAGATGACCGGTCTTGATGTCGAGAAGGAAGTGATCATCGAAGTGGCGGCTGTCGTCACGGATCTGAACTTCAAAGAACTGGCCACTTTTGAAACCGTGGTCAAACAACCGCAAAAATTTTTGGACAACATGGATGCTTGGAATACTGAGCACCACAAGAAATCCGGCCTGACCGCAAAGGTGCCATTTGGCATGGAGCCGGATCAAGTAGAAGCCAAGCTGATGGACATGGTGAAGAAGTTCTTCCCAGATCCTAATGAGCGCCCTGTCCTTGCCGGGAACTCGATCATGCAAGATCGCCTGTTCATCAACAAGTACATGCCAGAACTGGCCGCCCGTCTGCACTACCGTATGGTGGATGTGTCCTCCTGGAAGGTGATCATCAATAACAAATTCAAGTACGTCTATCAGAAGTCCAACAAGCACCGCGCCCTGGAAGACATCCGCGAAAGCATCCAGGAACTGCGCCACTATTGTGACAATCTGAAATTCTAGAAAGAACTCTGCGACCCATGCCTCAGAAAAAATCCACCGAAAATGAATCCGCATTTAAAAACTGGATTAATGAGGCGTTGGTTCGCCGCATGGCTGCCCACATTCAGCAGCACTATCCCAGCTTTGATTCCAAAGGCTTTATCCAAGTCAGTCACGAACTTCCAAAGCTTGAGATGAAGCCGCGCATGCGCTTGATCTGTGATTTCCTGAAGACTCACCTTCCGTCCGAGTATCCCAAGGCCTTAAAGATTCTTTTAAAGGCCGCGCGCCAACCCAAGTCCGGCGTTGATCCCTTAAAAGGTTTTGATCTTTGGGCCTTCACTGAATTTGTGCAGCGCTATGGCCTGGAGCATTTTGAAGCATCCATGAATGCCCTGCACACGCTGACACAAAAATTTACCGCCGAATTCGCCGTCAGACCTTTTATCATTCACAATCAGGAACGAACGCTAAAACAGCTGATGCTGTGGAGCCAAGATCCCAGTGAACATGTGCGCCGCTGGGTTTCAGAAGGTACCAGGCCCCGCCTGCCGTGGGGTGAGTTGCTGCGAAGCTTTATCAAAGATCCGCGCCCGGCCCTGGAGCTTTTGGAAGAACTGAAATATGACGACTCACTGTATGTGAGAAAATCCGTCGCCAATCACCTGAACGACATCACCAAGGATCACCCTGAACTGGTGATCAAAACTTTGAAACGCTGGCTGAAAGACTGTCCGAAAGAACACAAAGACAAGATTGACTGGATCACTCGTCATGCCCTGCGCACCCAAGTGAAGGCCGGAAACCCCAAAGCTTTGCAACTTTTAGGCTATCACACCGAGGCTGTGGTAAAACTGCATGATCTGAAGCTGGCTCCACAAACCGTTAAAACAGGTGGCCATCTGGAGATGAGCTTTGCTCTATCCAGCACTCAGAATGCCACCGTGGTGGTCGACTATGCGATTCACTACAAAAAATCCAATGGCAGTCATTCTGCCAAAGTGTTCAAACTTTCAAACAAGGATTTAAAGGCGAAAGAGCGGATGGACTTCACCAAGAAGCATTCCTTCCGCCCCGTAACAACGCGGGTCCTTTATCCCGGAGCCCACGTTCTTGAGATATTTGTGAACGGCAAAAGCTTGGGGAAAGCTTCGTTCACTCTAAAATAGATACGCTGTAGCCAGAAGAACCGAGAGCCCCCCGAGGCGGGCCCGGCAGGCACCTTTTAGAGGTTCTTCTTCATTTCTTCCAAAGATTTTAGAAGGTTTTTGTAGCGGTCGGTTTTAATTTCGGGATCGGCCAGAGCTACTTCGATGGCCTTTTTGGCTTCGTCTTTTTGTTTTAGCTCTTTATGAATTTCTGCCAAAGTTTTCAGATTGTACAAACGCATATCCGCGCCCAGGGCCACGGCTTTTTCTGCCTGAGGCAAGGCCTTGTCGAAGGCCTTTTGGCGAACATAGTAGTTGGCAAGTTTCATATAAGGCACATAGCTGGCTGCATCTTCTTTGAGAAGCTTCAGCAACCAGGACTCTTCTTCAACTGGCATTTCTGCCGTGCGGAAGTAGGAAAGTACGGCCATCACTTCGCCCGGACGTTTTTCTGAAAGCTTCATGACAGACATTTCTTTTTTCAGTTCGTCTGTTGCCAGAGCAGCTTCTTCTTTGTTTTTCAAAAGATCTGCCGCCGTCTTCCACATCGTCAAAACTTCGGCTCTTTCCGCCGGAGCCATGGCGCTGACCTCCCAAGCCGCCACCCATTTGACGGTCTCAACTTTGGATGACGCCAGTTTTTTCAGGAAATCCATATTTGCTGTCAGCTTTTCCTTCAGATCCGCAGGAAGCTCTTTTTTATTTCTAGTAAGGTAACCGCCCCAATCGTTCGCCGCCGTCACCGCCGTGAAACTTTTTGGCTTGGCTTCAGACCACTTTTTAAGAACAGCAAAGTATTCGGTTTCTTTCTTGTCGGACTCGGCCTTATCAGCCCACAAACCCATTTCAGCCATCGCGTAACGATCCGAATCTGCACCAGCTGCCACATACCACTTCACAGCTTTCTCGTAATCCAAGGCATTACTAGCTTGCTCGGCCAAAACCAGCATGGCTGCCTTGTCACCGGCAGCGGCCAACTTCTCAAGCTCGGTGTTAGACTTCAGATTCTTTTTCGCGGTCAGGATTCTTTTGGCAAATTCATCTGCTGGAACGAAATCCAAAGAACGATACAGCTCAGAGCCGTCTGGTTTTAAAATCAATACGGTTGGAATGGCTTTAATATCATACTGTTTTCCGAAAGCCTTGTTCACACTCATGTCGGCGTTCAGGGCGACCAGAATCAGATCCTTGGTTGCCGATTTGAATTTTTGAGTACCGAACACCTCGGTTTCCAAACGCACACACGCCGGGCACCAAGGGGCCCCATAGTCCACCAGCAAGTTCTTCTTGGATTTAAGCGCCAAAGCCTTGGCAGCTTCCAGATCGTTCAAAATAAAACCATGATGGTTCTTTTCAAGCTTCACCGAAGATTTTACCGGCACCACAGCGGCTTTGGCAGCGGCCTCTTTAACAACTTCTTTGGCAGGTTTTAACTTCCCGCCGTCAACAACGTAAGACATCTTGTGCTCTTCACACACCGTCTTTTTGTCGTCGCAAACGTAGAAACCCAATTCAAATGCTTCACGCTCTTTAGCTGGTAAAGCAAAGACCAACTGATGCTCTTCTTTCACCAGCGGAGCAATCTCGGCCCCTTTCATCGTGAAGCTGGCTGGAGCTTCTTTATTGAAGTGAAATCCTTTTTGAACCGTTCCCAGGATCTTTCCACCTGATACTGCAAAAGAAACTTTGCCGTCAGAAAGACGTGCCCAGGAACCAAGTGAAAACAACAACGCGAAAACCAGCACAAGACTCTTCATAAGTTCTCCTTACCCTGAAAAACCTATCACGTCTTGTCCTGGTGACAATCCTAAAATCCTTCCGTTGTACCGACTTTGCTCCAATTATTCATGGGGTCAGCGACGTCTTCAACTACGTACATCCATAGGCCTCCTCACCACGAAACACCATCAGCAAAAAACTCAAACCCCAAAGCTTCACAAGAAGCACAAGTGCCAGCTTGGCGGGCAGAGCCTAGGACTTAAAATTGAGTTCCACAGCGCATGAGCGAACAGCACTGGTAATCGGAAGACTAAAGAAAATAAAAAAAGGGAGCCACGATAGGCTCCCTTCGCGCGAGGACTGTTTGAAAATTTTAAGTCCTAGGCTTTGCCCGCCAAGCGGGTGATTAGTAGCGATAGTGTTCTGGTTTGAATGGACCCTGCGGGCTCATGTGCAAGTATTTAGCTTGCTTGCCAGTCAACTTAGTCAACTTCACACCCAGTTTATCCAAGTGCAATGCCGCCACTTTTTCGTCCAAGTGCTTAGGCAAACGGTAAACTGCGATCTCTTGGTACTTGTCGCGGTTGTTGAACAATTCCATTTGCGCCAATACTTGGTTCGTGAAGGAATTGGACATTACGAAGCTTGGGTGACCAGTTGCACAGCCCAAGTTCACCAAACGGCCTTTAGCCAGGATGATGACTTGTTTGCCGTTTTTCAAAGTGTGGATGTCCACTTGTGGTTTTACTTCACGGATTTTTGAATTCTTGTTCAACCAAGCCATGTCGATTTCGATATCGAAGTGACCGATGTTGCACACGATCGCGTTGTTTTTCATTTTCATGAAATGCTTGTCAGTGATGATATCGCAGCAGCCAGTCGCTGTTACGAAGATGTCACCCAATGGAGCTGCATCTTCCATAGTCGTCACTTCGAAACCTTCCATTGCCGCTTGAAGCGCGCAGATTGGATCGATTTCAGTCACAAGAACGCGGGCGCCCAGACCACGCAAAGAATGCGCGGAACCTTTACCCACATCGCCGTAACCAGCAACAACGCAGATCTTACCAGCAACCATAACGTCAGTGGCACGCTTGATACCGTCTGCCAAAGATTCACGGCAGCCGTACAAGTTGTCGAATTTAGATTTAGTTACAGAGTCATTGATGTTGATCGCAGGAACTTTCAATTTGCCTTTTTTCAACATAACTTCAAGATTGTGAACGCCTGTTGTTGTCTCTTCAGAGATACCGATGATTTTCTTCATCTCTTTTGCGAAACGTGGCTCGTGCATCATGTTCGTCAAATCGCCACCGTCATCCAGGATCATGTTGTAGCCGTCTTTGCCCCAGCCAACGATAGTCTGCTCGATACACCAGTTGAACTCTTGCTCAGTCAAACCTTTCCAAGCAAATACTGGGATGCCCGCTGCTGCGATTGCAACGGCTGCGTGGTCTTGAGTAGAGAAGATGTTGCAAGAAGACCAACGGATTTCCGCACCCAGCTCTACAAGCGTTTCGATCAGAACCGCTGTTTGAATTGTCATGTGAAGGCAGCCCGCAATCCGCGCGCCTTTCAAAGGTTGCTGTTTTTTGTACTCTTTACGAAGAGCCATCAAACCAGGCATTTCTGTTTCAGCAATCTTGATCTCTTCACGACCCCATTTAGCAAGCTTTGCGAAAACCTCTGGGTTTTCCATCGCTTCTTTGCTGACTCTGTAGTCAACAGCCGGAGTTTTTGCAGCAGCTTTTGTAGCTGTAGGAGCTTTCATTTTCGCATTTTTCTTCATAGCGGTTTTTCCGTTCGTCGTAGTCAATGACATTGATTGAAGTCCTTGTCTTAGGTTTTTTGTTATATAATTTAATTCTGCTTCAGCCTGCGTGCCTAGCGGCACTCCAGCTCTGCCTACTAAGGCAGAGTTAAAATTTCGTACCCAGTATCTGTCACAAGCACAGTATGTTCAAATTGTGCTGATAATAGACCATCTGCGGTATTGTAATACTTGATGCTGGAGCCCGGGATATCGAACTCGATGATCTCGTCGGTCCCCTGATTCACCATCGGTTCGACGGTGATACAATGGAATGGCACCAGGCGCTCGCCCTTGCCTTTTTTGCCATAGGAAGGAACGAAGGGCTCTTCGTGGAACTTGCGTCCCACCCCGTGGCCGCCGATCTCTTTCACGGCCACATAACCTTTGCGAGTCACAAGCTTGTTCGTTTCAAAGCCGATGTCACCGGTATAACCATTGGGACGAATGGCTTCGATACCCACGTCGCGGGCCATGCGGGCTGCTTCCACCAGATCTTTGGCTTCGTCAGACACATTGCCGATCATGTACATTTTGGAGGTGTCTCCGAAGAAACCATCAATCCAAGCCGTCACATCCACGTTGATGATATCGCCATCTTTCAGGATTGTTTTGTCATCAGGGACGCCATGACAGACCACCTCATTGATGGAAGTACAAGTGTACTTAGGGTAGCCGTGGTAACCTAAGCAAGCCGACTTGGCCCCCTTAGTGGCCATAAAATCGAAGCAAAGCTGGTCGATCTCGTTCGTGGTCATTCCAATTTTGATGTATTTGTCGAGGTAGGTCAGAGTGTCGGCTGCAATACGGCAGGCAACAGTCATCTTTTTGATTTCTTCCAAAGAAAGCGGCTTAATTCCCATAGGGGATGGTATAGCACAAGCCCCCCACCCTTGAACAGACCAATCTCTGAAGGGAGCCTATAGGTGTTTACTCTGTATCTTCGTCGTGAAAAAACGAAAAAACCCAGGATTTGAGCCCTGGGTTTTTAGTGTTCAACTCAATTTGAGTCTAAGACCTATTTAAGGTGCTTAGAAACCAATTTAGTCATGTCGAACATAGAAACTTGAGTTTTGCCGCCGAAAACTTCTTTCAATTTAGCGTCAGCATTGATGTTTCTTCTGTTCTTAGCATCTTGAAGATTGTTCTTCTTGATGTAAGCCCAAAGTTTTTTAACAACTTCAGTACGTGGAAGTGGAGAAGCGCCAACAACTGCTGCCAAAGCTGCAGATGGAGTCAACGCTTTCATGAAAGCTGCGTTTGGTTTACGAGCAGTTTTAGCTTTTTTAGGAGCTGCTGCTTTTTTAGGAGCTGCTTTTTTAGCTGCTGCTTTAGGAGCGGCTTTTTTAGCTGCTTTAGGAGCTGCTTTTTTTGCTGCTGCTTTTTTAGGAGCTGCTTTCTTAGTTGTAGCTTTTTTAGTAGCTTTTGCTTTTGCCATTCGAAATTCCTCCGTTAGGTTTTTAGTCTTGTTTATCCGAATGAACTTAGTGTGTATCTAAGTCGAGTCGTTTGTCCAAAAGAAAATGCAGGGGAAATCATTTTTTTTGCGCTCGGAGAGCGGAAAAGACCCGACTTCACCCCCTTTTCCCCTCGGGAAATACCTTTTTCCCCTAGAGAAAGCCCCCCTCCCCCTCTGAAAAAGTCCGTTTTTCGCAGGGGAAACACCTTCTGGACTGAGCTGTTTCCCTTACATACCGATAAGAATTGCATGAGTTTTCAGGCAAGCTTTAAGCAAATTCTCAGAGAGAAAATGGGTTCCGAAACCTTCGTGAACGCCTCCGAAGAAAGCCTGCTTAATGCCGACCCTTCTCACTTGGCGTACCTGATGGGCAGGATCGGCAAGCACGAATTCAACTCTCCGCGTGGACACTATCCACGTCCGACCGTACGCCCTCAGCGCAAGGCACATAGCTTTTCCCCCTCCCAGAAAGAAGCTTTTGAATTCCTGAAAAACTGGATCATGGATCTGTCCGAAGGTTTTACTGCGAACGAATTGAAAAAGGCCTTCCGTCAGGCGGCGCTGGTTCTGCACCCGGATCATGGTGGCAACTCCCAGCAGTTCATGACCCTGAAAGAGCACTACAACTGCCTGCGCCCTCTTGTATCCCTTTGATACACTAAACAAGATTACATTGTTGAAATTTCCTTACGCCTTTAGTTTCTACGCCGATATTGCATAATGGAAGCAACCAGGAAAAAACAGCATGCGGGATCTCAGTTTCACATCCGAAGACGCATACAAGAAGCGTCTGACTTATTTTAAAGTCATCTACTTCTTAGGGCTGGCTGTGACCCTGGTCTATCTATTGAAGTTCAACTATCAATATGGTGTCAGCAAATACAACCCTATCCTTATTCCGACCTGGATCACCCTGCTCCTGATCCCTCCCTTAAGCCTGAGGTTCAGCAATAACTATCTGGTCTCTGCATCTATATTATGCGTCATGGCCGTCGTCATCGTCTCATACTTCCTCTACCTCTCGGGAGGTATTGATGCGCCCGGGATCTTCTGGTTAACGGCCATCCCACTGATCTGCGGAATCCTTGTCGGAGTCCCTGGAGCCGTCTTAGGTTATGCCATAGTTACGATGGTCCTGATCTTCTTCTGGTATGCACGTGCCAGTGGCTTTGGCCCCAATATTATTGCCCAATACGGCAACTATGGTCAGGAGAAACTCTTTAATATCATCCTCTTCCTGCTCTTCTCCGGCTTCAATACCCACTACTATATACGTGGCGAAAAAAGTCTGATGAAGAACCTTGAGGAAAAGAACCTCGACATCGAAAACCTGCTCCGAGTCCTGATTCACGATATTGCCAATACACTTTCAACAATGACCTACAACCTGGTTAAAGCTAAAGAGGACCGCGAAGAACACAGCCTGAGCTCTTTGGAGCTGGACAAGATTGAACGCGCCGTCGACGATATCGTCAATCTTCTGGCGCAGGTTCGACACCTAAAGTCCGTCAAGGATGGCAAGGCCGTCATGCCCTTGAAGCCTCTGAATCTCACCATGGTGCTGAACGAGGTTTACGAAAACACCGTCGCCACGGCCCAGCAAAAAGGCATCAAACTGCAACTGGATATCTCCCGCGACCGCATGCCCATTCACGGGGAAAAGACCATCTTGAGCAATGTCGTCCTGTCCAACCTGATCAATAACGCTATCAAATTCTCTCATCCGGGAGAGCGTATCGACCTTTGCGCCTACCCGACCGAAACTGAAGTGGTCATTGAAATCCGTGACTATGGCATTGGCATTCCCAAAGAGATCCTGGCCAATATCTTCAACCTAAATTCACAGACCACGCGCCCAGGGACTCAAGGGGAAAAAGGCACTGGCTATGGGATGCCTCTGGTGCGTGAGTATCTGCAAATGATGGATGGCACTATCGAGGTTTTCTCCAGTGAAGAAACCAGCTCCTCCGCTCAAAGCGGGACCCACGTCATCCTCAAACTTCCCCTGGCCAAAACCGCCATTTAGTCCGTCTCAAAACAACACACTTCAGACCTCACATTGCAAATTAGTACTGTTTTTCGGCTCACAAAATACCGATAAGTTCTTTATGAAAATACGGAACGTCTTTGCATTCATGGCATTTCTTTTGCCACTATTGACCTTTGCGACCCCAGGTTCCCTGACCTATCAGGGCCGGATCAAAAACTCCCAAGGGGATGCTTTAGAGGTCAACGGAGTTCGCTTCGAATTCACTGTCATGAATCCGACGGGAACCTGCGCCCTTTATCGTGAAACTTCCAGCGCCATCGACATGCGAAACTCTGGCGGGGTTTTTGACGTTCCCATTGGGACCGGCACGAAGAACTATCCGTCAGCGGCAGGCTTCAAACTGCTCGATAGCTTTGACAATGGAGCCACCCTGCCCTGTGAAGGCGGCGGAAGCTACGTTCCGGTAGCCGATGACAATCGCATCTTGCGCGTGCAATTCCATGACGGCACTGGCTGGAAACTGATTACCCCTGACAACGAAATTCGTTCCGTTCCCTATGCCGGACGTGCTCAGGTGGCACAAAGCGCCCAACGCTTGGGAACAAATGTCGCCAGCGACTTTGTCTTCAAAACTTCTGTTCCTTTCTGCTCGACAGGTCAGTATCTGCGTCATATTGCCCCTGCAGGAACCTTCGAATGCACAGCTCCGGTGGTCACAGGCACCAATGTCAGCGGTAATATTACTGGCAGCGCCGCCGGTTTTACGGGAAATCTTTCCGGCGATGTCTCTGGCACTCAAGCCACCACCAGTGTTGACCGCATCAAGGGTGTTGCAGTCGACATGACCGGAATCGGTTCTGGCAAAGTGCTGAAATACGACGGGGCAAAATGGGCCCCTGCTGATGACCAAGGAACTTCGGGAGCCCTGACGGGCCTTAACGGAGACGTCACTGCTACGGGAGCACCGACCGCAACAGTCACCTTAAATGATGATGTGGTGACCTCTGCGAAAATTGCCGATGGCACCATCGTCGACGCGGATATTGCCGCTGGGGCGGCCATCGCCAACAGCAAGCTTGCAACCATCACCACCGCAGGCAAAGTTTCGGGAAATGCCATCACCTCAGGAACCATCGGCGGCACCACCGCTATCAATACCAGTGGGCTGATCCAAACCTCCAGTGGGTTGCGCGTTTATTCGGGCACCAACTATGTGGAGCTAAAAGCCCCAACACTGTCGCAAAATACCAGTTATGAACTTCCCACCTCTGACGGCAGTACCGGTCAACTGTTGACCACCAACGGTGCCGGCCAACTTTCGTGGACCACGGTCACCTCTAGCGGAGGCACGGTCACGGGCGTCACCGCATCTGCTCCCCTGGCCAGCTCCGGGGGAACGGCTCCGGTGATTTCACTGAATGACTCTGGCGTGGCCGCCGGAACCTACAGCAAAGTGACTGTGAATTCCAAAGGGTTGATCTCCAGTGGCGCCAACGTCACAGCCACGGATCTTCCAAATCTGGCCGGAGATGTCACATCCACCGCAGGGCTTAGCAATTCCAAAGTCGAAAAGATCCAAGGTGTGTCAGTGGGAAGCACCACTCCCTCCGTCGGGCAAGTGCTGATTTATGACTCCAGCAAATGGAATGTTCAATACCTTGGCTTTGGCGAATTGCGCTCGACCGTCACTGGGAACACCCAAATGCCAGCTTCATGTTCAACGGCGAATAAAACCCTGAATTGGAGCGCCATCACTGACACCTTCACTTGCGCGGACATCGCCATTGCCAACACCCAGGTTTCCGGGCTCGGCACGGCAGCCACAAAAAACTTCGGAACCTCGGCCGGCAATTTGGTAGAGCTCGATGGCACTGGCAAAGTTCCGTCAGCCCTGCTGCCCAATTATGGCGATTTCAAGTCTGATGGCACTGTGAGTATGACAGCACCGCTGAAGCTGGCAACAGGAACCAGCGCGGCCCCATCACTGACTTTTTCAGCAGAAACCACTCTGGGAATCTATCGCTCTGGTGCTGGCACTATCGGCCTTACTGCTGGCGGCATGACCTTGGGCGAATGGAGCTTCTCCAAACTGCGCGTACCTACGGCCAGCGGCATTGAGTCCGGCAGGATGCTGGCGTACTTCAATAATAACTCGCCCTACACTCCAACCGGAGGATCGGCCACTCCGATCAACTCGTTCACCAGTCATTTCAATCAAAACACAAACAACCTTAACAGCTCGATGTCTTTGTATGGAATGTCTGTGAACAACACCGGCGGCACCACACAAAACGCCTATATGGGTGCTGTTTCAAATTCCACCGGATACACTCCGAATCTCGTCTTTGGAGTGCAAACCGCATCTTCGAGCTATGCCGAACGCATGCGTTTAAGTCCTGAAGGGTACATTGGTCTTAACACCACCTCCCCCACCCGCCGACTGCATATCGTGGGGGATGGCACAGATTATGGCGATGACTTGTTCATCGAAGGCACCAACGCTGAAACCGCTTTGCCGCAGATCAATTTGGCACGTGCTCGTGGCAACACAACCACGCGCAACCCGGTTCTGGCCAACGACAACATAGGGGTCATTGCCTTCCGCGGCTGGAATGGTACGACTCATGACTACGGTTCGCGCATTATTGCTTCGGCTGAAACCG
The DNA here is from genome assembly GCF_041888015.1 of Bdellovibrio bacteriovorus. Classification (GTDB taxonomy): domain Bacteria; phylum Bdellovibrionota; class Bdellovibrionia; order Bdellovibrionales; family Bdellovibrionaceae; genus Bdellovibrio. The sequence continues at coordinate 1,182,447 of NZ_CP168968.1, read as the reverse complement.
ACTTTAATATTGCCGTGAATGGGAACTTGCGCTTCTACACGGCCGCAGCAGGAGCCGACACTGAAAAAATGCGTATCACGAGTCAGGGCAACCTGGGAGTCGGCACTACGGATCCCCTTTCCACGATTCACCTCAACTCCACAGATGCAGATCTAACCATGGATGGAGGGAGTCCTTTTATTGTGCAGCGGTCCACCACCTACCCTACGACCGGAAGTGAAGTTGCTGGTATAGCCTATAGGTCAGAGACTCCTACGCCTTCAAACAACATTTGGCCACCTCATGCGAACATCAGCTTTAGAGCAACGGAAACTCACACGGCGACGGCCAAGGGAACTGCTATTAGTATTTCCACAACGCCGAACGGCTCTACCACTCGTCAAGAGAGCATGAACATTGGTGCCAATGGCGATGTGACTGTGATGGGAAAAATGTTTGGCGCCGTCAAGGACACCTCAGGGAATTCTCTGCGAGCCTGTGTTGGAGAGTCCACCGCTGGAGGCTGGGTCTTCTATGCTATGAACCCCAACGGGGTCCCGGTCTGTGGCGCCTACAAAGACATTTCCACGACCGCTTGCGGCTTTAGCTCCATCTTTAATTACTTCCCGACTCTCAATGCCGGGGGCAGCCACTGGCTCTCTGCCGGGACCACTTCTATCTACGCCGCAACCCCAACCAGCTTCAGAGTCTATGTGGGTATATTCGGAGCCTTCGATGGCACAAACTGCAGTGCCTCAACTCTGATTCACAACACTTCAAACTTTTCAGTCAAATGGATGGGCGTAGGTCAATGATCGGCTTACGCTAACGAAGGTGAATCCACCCCAGCAAATGCAATAGCAAAAACAACATCGCCGGGGCTAGCGTCATCAGGGCTCTTTTACGGAAGCCCGCATTTGAAATCATCGCTATCAATGCAAATTTTGAAACGTAGCTTGCCAATAAGGACGTTTCAACCAGACGCTCATACTGAGGGCCATCAATTTTCCCTGCCGCCAGAAGCTGCGAAGTGGAAATCAAAGAACCATGCACTTCAAACAACGAAATGACAAAAGTCAGAAGCATCAACCCCTGACCTCCGGCCCACTCTTGAACAAGTTTGGAGGCCGCCAAAATCAGTACGATGAAAACTGTCAGCTTCAAGGATGATTTTACATCCAAAATTTCGTTCGCCCCAACCATCGCCGGATGGGGCCGGGATTTTCGTCTCCACAGCAAAGCGATCAACGCCACGGTGATCAGTCCAAGAATGACGAAATGCAGCCCCACCAACTGAAAGGCTTCTAAACCACCAGCACTGATCAGCACTGCAGCTTGAATTAACATGGCCAGAATAGCACTTTGCAAGGCCGCCATTCGCAGTGTCTGAGAACCGTTAGCCTCGTGACTTTCCTTCGCCAAGGTCACTGTCGTGGCAGTGCTTGAAAGCAAACCACCCAAAAATCCGGTCATGACGATTCCCGCTTTAGGTCCCACCCACAGCGACAGAACTTCGCCCATCACTTGCAAAGCAGAAAGAGCAAAGAACATAAATAGAATCTTCTGCGGACGGAACAACCCCCAGGGGTCCACCGGATGTGGTGGCACAAGTTTGGAGGCAACAAAAAGAAAGAGCAGGAATAACCCTGCCCTTACCCACTGATTTTTCATCAGGTCTTACACCATTTTGAAGCGAATACGTTTTGGACCTGCATTTTCGCCAAGGCGGCGTTTACGGTCTTCTTCGTATTCGGTGAAGTTTCCAGGGTAGAACTCAATCTTAGAATCACCCTCAAACGCCATGATGTGTGTACACACGCGATCCAAGAACCAACGATCGTGCGAAATCACAACCGCGGATCCACCGAATTCAAGCAGTGCTTCTTCCAATGCACGCATGGTGTTCACATCAAGGTCATTCGTCGGCTCATCCAGAAGCAACAAGTTCGCACCTTGCTTCAGGATCTTCGCCATGTTCACGCGGTTTCTTTCACCACCGGACAACTGACCCACTTTCTTTTGCTGGTCAGAACCCGAGAAGTTGAACCATGAAACATACTGACGAGCATTGATTTCACGCGTGCCCAACTGAATCACATCAGCGCCACCGGAAAGTTCTTCATAGATGGATTTGTTTGGATCCAGAGTTTCACGGGTCTGGTCAACATAGGCGATCTTTACTGTTTCACCAACTTTGAAAGAACCAGAATCTGGCTGCTCTTTACCCGTAATCATACGGAACAAAGTGGATTTACCCACACCGTTCGGACCAATCACGCCCACGATCGCACCTTTTGGAATTGTGAAGCTCACATCATCCAAAAGAACTTTGTGGTCGTAAGCTTTGGTGATGCCTTGAGCTTCAACGACGATGTCACCCAAACGAGGTCCTGGTGGAATGTAGATGGACATCTCTTGGATTTTCTCTGGAGATGCTTCTTTCAACAGGTTTTCGTAATTGGAAATACGAGCCTTGGATTTCGCCTGACGAGCTTTTGCCCCTTGACGGATCCAATCCAACTCGCGCTCCAAAGTACGCGCTTTTCTAACCTGATCTTTGGCTTCATTTGCCTGACGTTTGTCTTTTTGTTCCAACCAGCTTGTGTAGTTCCCTTTCCAAGGAATACCTTCACCGCGATCCAACTCCAGAATCCAGCCAGCCACATTGTCCAAGAAGTAACGGTCATGCGTTACCGCGATAACAGTTCCCGGGAACTTGGAAAGGTATTGTTCCAACCAAGCCACAGATTCGGCATCCAAGTGATTCGTCGGCTCATCCAGCAATAAAATATCAGGCTCAGACATGATCAAACGGGCCAAAGCCACACGGCGTTTTTCACCTCCGGAAAGGTTTGTCACCGGCAGATCACCATCTGGACAGCGAAGAGCGTCCATTACGATTTCGATTTTTTGATCGACGTCCCAAGCACCCAAGGCCTCCAGCTTTTCCTGAAGCACACCCTGCTTTTCGATCAACTTGTTCATTTCATCGGGATCCAGATCCGGATCGCTGAACTTGTCATTGATGGCGTTGTATTCTTTCATCACTTTTGGAAGCTCGCCCATACCTGCAAAGATGTTTTCTTTCACAGACAGCGTTTCATCCAAGTGCGGTTCTTGTTCGAAGTAACCGACTTTCATTGTTTTAGAAGGGAAAGCTTCACCCAGGAAGTCTTTGTCCACGCCTGCCATAATTCTCAGCAAAGTGGATTTACCAGAACCATTCAGACCCAAAACGCCAATCTTAGCTCCATAGAAGTAAGAAAGATAAATATCCTTCAGCACATATCTTTGTGGAGGATATACTTTACTTACGCCCTTCATTGTGTAGATAATCTCTTGAGACATGATGTCACACTCCTAAAAAGACCGTATTCGGCACTGGATTTACTTTACGCGAAGTAATCTACCAGCCCAAAAACGCTTGTCAAATGGAGTTCCATTTATCACACTATCGACCCCTGCGCAGGACGCGCTTCTGATAGAAAACCGGGTTTCCGGTATAAAAAGTAAGCAAAAAGCTGAAAACAACGGATAGAAACTAGCATTTAATGAGTGGCGACATCTTAGAGCAGCAACAAAATCAACCCCAGGAACCGGCGCCTTCCTCCGAGAAGAAAGAAACCGTGTCCAAGAAGTCCTTGTTTGGGAATCTGAATTCAGACCTCAAACAGGCTTTGAATACGTGGGAAACGCTGACTGAAGAGATGACCAATAAAGTCTCCCCTGACGAAGAGCAGCTGCACGAAGTCAAACGCCTGCTGGGTGAGCTTAAATCAAAACTGAACGAATTTAACGATTAGTCGCGGGCCTTGCGCCACAGATTGTTGTTTCCAACTCTGACCGTCTCCATAACCCCGTGAACGAATCCACCCCAGTCAATCCACCAAAGGTGAACCCCCTCAAGAGTCAACGACGATCGTGCTTACTGCCACCCAAACATTCAGGACTGACAAAGTTCAGCGTGTCTTTTTGAGCTTCCCATTCTTTTGGAGTCAGGGCTTTCTGGGTAAGGGCGTGCAGACCGGATTGAAGTTCAGACTTCAAAAGGTCATTCACCAGCCTTTGGCGGTCAATGCGGGATTTGCCATCAAAGGCCTCAGAAACCACCAGCACCTTAAAGTGCGTCTCGCTGTTCGGCGGGACCGAATGCATGTGGCTTTCATTTTCCACCCCTAGCTCCAAGGGAGCCAGGGACTGGGTTAAGATCTCTCGGATTCTTTGCTCTCTAGAGGACATTAGTGATTTCTTTTGTCGATTTTGGACTTAATCAGATCAATGCCCATTTTAGCCATAGCAAAGACGCCTTTTTCTTCCAGCTTCTTTTCCACGTCTTTGGCTTTGCGTAAAGCCTTTGCTGCCGCAACTTGGGCCAATGGATTTCCAACCGGAAGACCTTCGAATTGTCCGTCTTTCACCCATTCATCAGCCACAGAGTCAGCCAATTCCATCACTTTAGGAGCTTTTTGACGAATCATCTCACTGCCATAGAAATCCAGATGAATCTTTTGCGCTTCTTCCGTATTTGAATAGCTTTGAGTTTCTTCCTCAAAGATCGGCGCCCCTTCAGAAATCATATCTTTAGCTTCCAGAACGGTTTCCTGAGCCTTCACACCTTCGTTTTGCGCTTCAGTGTTGATCTCTTGAGCCTCGTCCATAGTCACCTCCGCTTCGGCTTGTATTTCCGCAGCGTCAGCCATGATCTCTTCTGTTTGCGCCTCGTGGTGAGGACGGCGTTTTTTGGAGTGTTGGTGCTTCTTTTTTCCGTCGTAATCTTTGATCTCTGGCATGGCACTTCCTTTTAAACAAAACCCAGCATTTCGCGGGTCACAAAATCATAATCTGACTTCACCGGAGACTTCCCGGCAAAAAGGCTTTTTCCCGAACGCACGGTGTTTTTCACCTCTGAAGAAGTACGAATATACCCCTTCATCAGCGAGTCTTCAAAAGACTCAATACACTTTTGCAAAAGCTCATGACTGAAGTTCTCACGACCATCAAACTTGGTAAAGAGAACTTTCTTCTTAAACCCAAGACCGAAGTCTGCCTTAATGTCTTCCAGCTCACTCAAGTTCTTTTGCAATCCCAGAAACGCAAACTTATCCGGGTTCACTGGCAAAATCACTTCGTCCGATGCCACAGTCACAGCCGTGTTAGTGGCACTTAAAGCCGGAGCCGTATCGATCAGAATCAAGTCATAGCGGTGTTTGATCTTTTCCAATGGCGCCTTCACCGCCTGCGCCCAATTGCGGTTGGAATTCAACAGCACGCGATCCAACACTGAGTTGTTCAGGCTGGAGGGGATCAGATCCACATGAGGTTCGACAAAGCGGACACATTCTTCGATGTTCTTTTTCTTTTCGACCACATCCACCCAGACCGGCAGACTTTCATCTTCCACACCCAGGGCAAAACTCAAATTCGCCTGCTGATCCAGATCAATGAACAAAACTCGGGCCCCATACATGGCCGCACGCAAGCCCATATTCAAAACAGAAGTGGTCTTGGCCACCCCGCCTTTTAGCATCTGAATAGAAATAACTTTTTGGGGATACTTATAGCCTTCTGCCAGAAGCAGGGCGCGCACCTCTTCAGGAAGCAGCCACGGGGATTTTAATTTCTTTTGCAGAACCACTTCAGCCTTGGCTTTCACCTGATTGGGAGCCAACTCCATGAAGGAGGCTAAATCGCTGAGAGTGATGCAAAACTCTTGTTGCGCCAAAGTGGACATGAAAGACCTCCGTCAGTCCTTCAAGCCTACAAGCGAGTTTTTGCCTTGGAAACACGCAGCGCACCAACTTTGCCCTTCATTACAGCTCGGGCGCGCCTTCCAAATGCTGGACCTCATAGCGCAAAAGGGAGCGCATCTCTTCAATGTCGAACTTATAGGACCAGAGCAATTGTTCTCGCATACGTTGAATTTGCAAGCGTTGCTCAGCACTTAGAGGCCGCAAGGCCTCGGCCATATGAACCAAATGAAGATCCACTTCGCGCTTGAAATCACCATAGTCTGTGTCATCTTCCTTGTCTAAAAACTCTAGAAACTCGCCAATACTGGGATTCATAGGCTACCTCACCACTCCATTTTGCCAAAGCCCCCCGGCCCTGCACCACTTTGCGGCCCCTCTATTGCCAAGAATCACACCCCCCGTTAGACTGGAAAAGATTTCGTCACAAGACGTCCCAGCTGTTCTGAAGGAGCTCCCGTGAATCTGCCTGTATTGGCACAAAGTCCGAAGTGGATCGCAATTGATAAGCCCGCAGGCGTTTCTGTTCACAATGAAGCCAACGATGTTCTGCACCTTCTGCATCGCCAACTAGACATGCCCTTGGACAAATTGCATCTGGTTCACCGTCTGGACAAAGAAACCAGTGGGGTTCTGTTGGTCGCCAAAGATGTATCGACAGCGGCGAAAATGGCCGAGCAATTTCAAAGCCATCAGACCGAAAAGATTTATTATGCCGTTTTGCGCGGAAGCCTGCCGATAAGCTCAGACTGGCTGGAGTGGAATCAACCCTTAAGCGACAAAGCCGAAGGAAGAAAAAATCCCCAAGGCATGAGCAAAGACCGCGTTCCAGCGCAAACCCAGTATCGCATCACGGAAGCCAATCAATATTTCTCGCTGGCTGAAGTCCGTCTGTTGACCGGGCGCCAGCACCAGATTCGCAAACACACGGCCCTGGCCAAACATGCCATTCTGGGCGACTCCAGATATGGCGAGCCGAAGTACAACGAACGCATGGCGGGAATCTATCAAACTTCCCGTATGTTCCTGCATGCTGCAAAATTGTCGATTGTTTTTGAAGGGGCTACATTGAACTTTGCAGCCCCGTTACCACAGGAGTTTTCAAAACTGATCCGCGGCAATTAGCTGGCCTTTTGAATCTCCAGCGAGGAAGCGTGAGCAAATATCTCATCCACATTCCCTGAAATATTGCGAATTGATGAAACAATGAACTCGGAGTTCGATGCTAACGACGCCACTCCCCGGCCAATCTCGCCGGTACTGCCGCGAAGCAACTGAATGAATTCCTCCATTGCGGCCAGATAGTGCGTGAAGCTGTTTTTTATTTCTGTGGTTCGGGCGGACTCGATGGCCCCCATTTGACGAACTACCTCCAGCCCCGTCACAAACTTGGCTACATCATGCATCTCAGATCCGATCGCAGAGATGCTTTTTTTAAGCTCCGAAAACTCTTGCTCGAGATTCCGACAATATTGAGCAAACAGATCAGAAAAGGCCTTCTGATTCTGCAGCATTTCATCAAACGCATTCTCTGAGAACTCTAACTTTGCGATGGACTCGCGGACAAAGAAGTCCACCATCAGCATCTGCACATTCAAAGCCGCGGCACGCAGCACACACTTCTGAGTCACACCGGACAATTCTTGAACAAACCCCGACAGACCGCTGAGATGTTTTTCGATGGTCCCGGACAAAATAGAAAACTCATGGGAAACAACCCCAAGACTGGCCGCCATATCACCGAACTTGGCCGCCGCAATTTTCATATTAATAGAAATAAACTTCAACTGTTGGAAGCCCTGATCCAGATTTTTCATGGCGTCTTCCAGAGTCTGATTGGCCCCTTGGAAGTCTCGCAGCTTTTCAAAAACCTCATTCAGCTTACGCGTGGCTGACTTCGTTACAGCGGTAATCTTGCCAGTCTCCCTGGCCTCGGATCTCGAATCAGAATCCTGCGCCTGCGCAGCTCGAGCCTTAAGTTCCTCGAGCACTGCCTTGAGCATAAAGTTCTCATAGTCAAGGAAGCCCGCTTCACGCACTTTAGCAAGCAAGTACTGATGTGATTCTTCCAAACTGTGATCTTGCTGTTCAAAGGCCAGAACCTCCCGATAGAGGCCCTGAGCAGCCAAGAATATTTCAGACGAGGGTTTAAAGCGGACTGATAAAAACCCGTCTCCAATGGGAAAGGCGAAGGCATAGACCCAATAGTAACTGCCATTGCCCGCCAGATTCTTAACATAGGCACCGACTGGTTTGCCTTGATTCAAAAAACTCCAGAACTCTTTAAAAACTGCACGTGGCATATCTGGATGGCGGATCAAACTGTGCGGAGCCCCCAACATGGATTCTTTGGGGTAAACACTGACACGCACGAAAACGTCGTTGCCAGAGCGAATGACACCTCGTTTGTCTGTAGTTGAAAAAAAGAACTCATCAAACCCGAAGGGGCTTTCTGATAGTGTTGGCACTGGACGCTTCATGGAATCCTCTCAAATCTTTACAGATTTTTGATCGGCAATTCCATGAGGTACCTTAGCAAATAAATATGAACGCGATGCATGCTCAGACTTCAAATTGAAATAGATTCGGATCCCAAGTGAAATCCCCTACTTCTTGCCATTCCCCAGCTTGCTATCAAGCTTTGACAGGAAGCTCGCAACAAGATCCTCACGTTCCTGCCCCACAACCGGGCGCGCGCCCAGAGGGAATTCAGTGTAAAGCTCTTTGGGAAGCTCCAACAAGAAGCGAGAAGGTGCCACCGGGCGAACCGCCCCGTTTTTCTTGCGCTGCTGACAGCGTGACATCACCAGACGCTTTTTGGCCCGGGTCACACCCACATAGAACAAACGACGTTCTTCATCTATATCGGATCCCAAGTTCTTGTGCGGAAGAAGGTCTTCCTCCAACCCTGCCAAAATCACTACCGGGAACTCCAGCCCCTTGGAGGCATGCAGGGTCATCAGTTGAACTTTGTTTTCCAGTTCCTCTTCAGACAGATCATCACGCAAAAGCATGCAATCTACGAAAGACTTGATGTTTTCAACGTCATAAGAGCGACGCCCCAGGAAAGAATCCAAAATGCGGCCCAGAATCTCTACGACCATCCATTTTTTCTCTGCACTGGTTGGATCCGCGGCCGTTCCGTAAACGTATTCGCGGTAACCAATGTCCTGGAAAATCTGAACCATCTTCGCACCCGGCGATGAACCCACCTGGAAATCGAGAATGTTTTTCGGAAGATTTTCAATGAACATCATCAAATCGTCGATAGCGGCGCCGGCTTTATCCTGCACACCGGCTTCCTGCCAGAAACGGCAGGCATCGACAAAGTTGATCCGTTTCTTCAGTGCAAATTCGCTCAATTTCTCGATGGAAGTGTCACCAATTCCGCGCGAAGGCACATTGATGATACGACGAAGGGACACTTCATTCGGAGCCAAAGCCTGCTTCAGATAGGCCATCAGATCTTTGATCTCTCGACGGTCAAAGATCGAAGTGCCCCCTGAAATATGATAAGGCACGTTCGCACGACGCAACGAGGACTCAATCAAGCCCCCTTGGGTGTTGGAACGATAAAGCACGGCCATGTCCTTGTAGGAATAACCCTGTCTTTGAAAATTCAGAATTTCTGTGACAACGAATTCACATTCGTCCTCTTCACGATCCAAAATAAACAATTCAGGTAACTGCCCCGTATCTTCGGCCACCTGCGGACGCAGAATCTTGCCGTGACGGTTTTTATTCTTGGAAATCGCAGCATTCGCCACCGCCAGAATTTCGGCGGAAGAACGATAGTTGCGTTCAAGCTTGATCACTTCACACGGTGTGAATTCCTGCGGGAAGTTCAGGATGTTCTTCACTTCCGCCCCACGCCAGCCGTAAATCGACTGGTCGTCGTCCCCCACCACCGCGATGTTGTTATGGCTTTTCACGATCTGTGCGATCAGGTCCATCTGCAGACGATTAGTATCCTGGAACTCATCGACCATCACTTGCGTGAACATGCCCTGCACTTTTTCCAGGATTTCAGGATTTTCTTTAAACAAGGTGATGGGTTTAATCAAAAGACCTTCAAAATCCACCACACCCAGATGTTCCAGGCGCTTGGTGAATTTCGGAGTCAGAACTTCAACCATCTCGTGGTATTCATCAAAGGCCTCCGTCTGCGGGGCCATGCCCGTGCGACGGTCATTGATCATGTTCAGAATCTTATCGGCATCGAATTTGTCTTTGCCCGAGTTTTTGATGTCTTTGATCAGGTCTTTGACGATGGCATTGCAGTCACTTTGATCGACAATGCCGAAATACGGAGAAAGACCCGCATGTTTGTGAAACCGGCGCAAAATCTGCAATCCGAAAGAGTGGAAAGTTCCCGCCCACATCCCGGCACCAGAACTGCCCAGCTTGGCCCCCACGCGATGTTTAAGTTCACGCGCGGCTTTGTTGGTAAAAGTAAGCACGCAGATTTCCTGAGCCTGTGCTACACGCTCGGAAATCAAACGCCCGGTTCTGGAAACCAGAACTGTAGTTTTGCCTGAACCGGCCCCCGCCAAAATTAACAAAGGCCCGAAGTTGTGCTTCACGGCCTTTTGTTGTTCGGGGTTGAGCCCCTTAAACCAATCCATTAATTTTTATTCTTTCAAAAACTACTGACGGTTGTGGATCAAAGTACGAACTTCGTCTTCAAACACAACTTCAATTTTATCAGTCAATGCATCCTTGATGAAACCCATGCCGAACTTAGGATGTTGAAGCTTCGTGTTCTTTTCGAACTTGCCCTTCATATTGTAAGTTGCAGTCTCTGCTTTATCATTAGCCATCAGCATTTCGTATTCGTTGCGGTGGCTGGATTTGCGTGAACTCATTGTCTGTTCACGTTTTTTCGCCGCAGCACCAGTCAAAGGCTTGCCAGTTTTTGTTTGAGCTTTAGGAAGAGAATACGTCTTTTGCGAACCACAGATTTCGCATTTGATTTTCGCGGAAGTCGCTGAAGTGTGCGCCAAAACAACGTGGTATCTATCAGCATCACATTTTTTACAGAACGCAAAAAAGGATTTCGCGACGGGTGGCAGAGTATTCATCGACATTGTTTCTTCCTATCTAGTATTGTTGTTTCAAACTGTAAATCATCAACTGCTCATCAAGCTTCTTCTGGGCGATCTCTCCCGCACTGAGATAGAACGGCCCTTCTGTACGCTCAATGCGCTGCTGGAAGCCCAACATGCTCTCTTCACTCTTCGGATCGATGAACGTGCCAGTCGGTCCGTAGTTTTCCAAGAACGCCAGGTCCGGTTCCTTATTGAAGAACTTTTCCCAGCATTGAGTGTTTACCTGTACACGGTAAGTAATAGTTTTAGCATGAGAATGCACCGGAGCGTAAGCCCCAATTACTTCTAAATGGCCATAATGCGAGTGCAGCTTCAAAGCCGGACTTCCCCACTGGGTCATTCCGGAGCATTGCTCCACGTTTGCGTACCAAAGCCCGAAGGCCTTGGACAGGAAACCTAGACCATAAAACTGTTCTTCCTTCGGCAAAAGAGAGTTCACAGAACAGAGGTTATGGGCCACCCACTCACCCTTGTGCATCGTCGGAATGATAATGAAAAGTGATAGCGGAATCCAATCCATGTCGTCCAGGGATTCCACTTCTTTCAAGACGCCGGAAGTTTTAATCGGCGACTGGGACGCTGGGAATTTTTTAGGGTCCAAGGCTTCACGAGCCGCTTTGGAAAGTGCAGAAGGTCGAGCCGCAAAGCCCGCCACAAACCCTGGCATCACCGCGCAGTCATAAAAAACCCAACGCGGCATGGCCATATTGGATGGGCCGAAAGCACGTTCTTCCAAAGAATAGATTCTGTCGGCGAAAGCGAGCTCTTTAACGTCCAGAGGATTTTTGATGACAGGTGCCTGAGTAAACCAGTTCAGGCGATGTACCGACCCCGGTTGAGCAATCTGGTTTTCGGGACGCACAAAGACGTAGGGTCTGATGTCATCCTGATTAATCCAGTCCGCTTTAGCCAATAGTGGGTTCATATCTCTCCAAGTTCTGTTACTGCTCCAGCTTGCGCGCCACCGGCGCTTCAGCTCTGCCGGCTGCCGCCAAGCATGTCTTCTGGTTTTACTATGTTATCGAATTCTTCGCCAGTGAGGAGTCCAAGATTGATGGCTTCTTCGCGCAGTGTTGTGCCGTTTTTATGGGCAGTTTTGGCAATCTTGGCGGAATTGTCATAGCCAATGTGAGGATTCAGTGCCGTTACCAGCATCAAAGACTGCTCGAGGTGCTTCTGAATTTGTTTATGGTTGGCTTCGATTCCTGAAACACAGTGATCTGTGAATGATTCACAGGCATCCGCCAGCAAGCGAATAGAATTAAGCACGTTGAACACAATCAAGGGCTTAAACACATTCAGCTCAAAGTGCCCGGTCGCCCCACCAATACTGACGGCCACGTGATTTCCCATCACCTGCGCACAGACCATTGTCATGGCTTCACTTTGAGTCGGATTGACCTTCCCCGGCATAATAGAACTACCCGGTTCGTTTTCAGGCAAATGCAACTCTCCAATGCCACAGCGAGGTCCTGAGCCCAAAAGACGAATGTCGTTAGCAACCTTCATCAAAGACACCGCTGCCGAATTCAGAGCTCCGCTGACTTCCACCAAAGCATCATGAGCAGCCAAAGCTTCAAATTTATTTTCCGCCGAGACATAAGGAAGCCCTGTTTCTTTGGCAATTTCTTTCGCCGCATCCACCGCAAACTTCGGATGTGTGTTAAGCCCGGTGCCCACAGCCGTACCGCCCAAAGCGAGCTCGTACAAATGTGGCAGAGTGTTCTTCACTCGTTGGATGGTGTGTTTCAACTGAGTGGCATAGCCTGAAAACTCCTGCCCCAGAGTCAACGGCGTTGCATCCATCAGATGCGTGCGACCGATTTTTACGATGCTTTGGAATTCTTTTTGTTTGTGTTCCAGCGCTTTATGAAGCTTGTCCAACATCGGCAGCAAACGATGATGTATCTGCTCGCCCACCGCGATGTGCATGGCCGTCGGGAAGGTGTCATTCGAAGATTGACCTTTGTTAACGTCATCATTGGGATGAACTTCCTTGCTGGGAAGTTTCACACCCATCATGTCCATCGCGCGATTGGCGATGACTTCGTTGGCGTTCATATTGGTCTGAGTGCCCGACCCTGTCTGCCACACCACCAAAGGGAAGTGAGCATCCAGTTTCCCCTGAATTACTTCATCTGCTGCCTTCACGATCAGGTCGGCTTTTTTTGTATCCAGGATTCCCAATTTTTGATTGGTCAAAGCAGCGGACTTCTTCAAGATCCCCAAGGCCCGGATCATTTCCCGCGGGAAGCGATCCCCGCCAATGCGGAAATTCTGAGTGGATCTTTGAGTTTGTGCGCCCCAGAACTTGTCTGCGGGAACCTGCACATCACCCATAGTGTCTTTTTCAATTCGAAATCCACTGTCTGCCATCTCTAAACTCCTTTGCGAGCGACCTGGCCGACGTGGGCCTGATCGGTGGGATAAATCACAAGTTCCTGAATGTTCACGTGAGCCGGACGAGCCGCGCACCACGCGATGGTTTCTGCAATATCCTGAGCCATCAAAGGCGTCATGCCTTCATAGACCTTGTCGGCTTTGGCCTGATCTTTCAAACGAACCACAGAGAATTCGGTATTGACCATGCCGGGCTCGATGTTGGTGACACGAATCTTCGTACCCAATAAATCCATACGCAGCCCCTCGGAAAGGGCACGCACCGCAAACTTCGTCGCGCAGTACACTCCCCCGCCCGGATAGGTCCACCGCCCCGCCACCGAGCCTAAATTTATAATATGGCCGGAGCTCTTTTTCACCATGTGTTCCACCACTCCGCGGGTCATGAACAGCAACCCTTTGACGTTGGTGTCGATCATGGTTTCCCAGTCATCCAAAGAGGCGTCTTGCATCTTTTCCACACCGCAAGCCAGGCCCGCGTTGTTCACCAGAATTTCAACCTGCGGAAGATCGGCCGCATGGGCTTTCATGAATTCACTGACCTCGAAGCGATCGGAAACATCAAAGCTGGAGATCTTCACCTGCACTTGCGGAAATGAAGCCTTGAGGTCCTTTTGCAGTTCCTGCAGTTTTTCATAGCGGCGACCGGTTGCCAGGATATCAAACCCTTGTGCCGCCAATGCATGAGCTGTGGCCCAGCCAATCCCTGAAGTCGCTCCGGTAATAAGTGCCCATTTTGTCATAATTCACCTCACCCCAGACGATAGCAGGCACGCCGGGACTTGGGTATGCCACAGGGCTGGCAAAAACCCCTCCCGACGCGGCGCCTTAGCCAAAGTTCCTGCGTACCTCGACCGGGTAAAATCTGATAGCTTCGCGGGCTATGAAATGTCCTTGTGGTTCTGACAAAAATTATTCTGTGTGCTGTGGTGTTTATCATTCTGGCGAGGCTTTGGCTCCGACTGCGGAAGCGCTGATGCGTTCCCGCTACGCGGCTTTTGCGAAAAATCAAATGCAGTATCTTCGCGATACGACAGATCCTCAGACTTTGGATCTGATCGACGATGACGCCAACAAAGAATGGGCTGAGCGTGCCAAGTTCCTGAAGCTGGAAATCGTGAGCGCCGAAGAAAAAGGCACCAAAGGCACGGTTGAATTTAAGGCCTTTTACAGCATCGATGACGAAGAGTTCATCCATCACGAGGTCAGCACCTTCCGCAAACAAGCCGGAGAATGGTTCTTTAAGTCCGGCAAGATCAAAGGGGAAAAAACCAAATGAAGCACTGGTTGATGAAGTCAGAGCCTGACGTTTTTTCTTTGGATCAACTTAAAAAAGATAAAACCACGTGGTGGAATGGCGTGCGTAACTATCAGGCGCGCAATTTCATGATGAAAGACATGCAAGTGGGTGATGCGGTTTTGTTCTATCACTCCAATGCGACACCTCCCGGAGTTGCGGGGTTGGCTCGTGTTTCCAAGGCCGCAGAACCTGATCAGGAACAATTTGATAAAAAGTCCGAATACTTTGACCCGAAAGCCACCAAGGAAAAGCCCATCTGGTACTGCGTTCAGGTCGAATACGTGGCACACTTTAAAGACTTCGTCAGCCTGCAGGACCTGCGTGACAATGAAAAGCTTTCCGAAATGCTAGTTCTGCAAAAAGGTTCTCGCCTTTCCATTCAGCCTGTTGATAAAAAACACTTCGATATCGTGAAGAAAATGGGTGGCGTTTAGCCCACCCCTTTTAGATTTAAGGCACAGATGAAGTTGTTTTTGGCTCCGATGGAAGGTGTGGTGGACTGGGTGATGCGTGATACGCTGACCCGGATTGGTGGCATTGATCAATGTGTCACTGAGTTCCTGCGCGTGACCGATCGCCTGCACCCGGAAAGCGTCTTCTTTAAAAACTGCCCTGAATTGAAAACTGGATCACGCACCCGTTGGGGCACTCCGGTCTTTGTCCAACTTCTTGGCGGCCAGGCCGAACCCTTGGCTCTCAATGCCCAGCGCGCTGTCAAACTGGGCGCATTGGGTGTGGATCTGAACTTTGGCTGCCCTGCTAAAACCGTCAATCGTCATGATGGTGGTGCCAGTCTTTTGAAATCCTGTGATCGGGTTTTTGACATCGTCAAAACAGTTCGCCAGGCCGTCCCTGCAGAGGTTCCCGTCACCGCCAAAATCCGTCTGGGTTTTGACGATCCGACCAAATGTCTGGAAATCGCCCAAGCTATCGAAGAAGCCAATGCCACTTGGTTGACGGTTCACTGCCGCACCAAAACAGATGGCTACAAGCCACCGGCGTACTGGGACTGGATTCCGAAGATCAAAGAAAAGACCAAGATCAAACTTATCGCCAATGGTGAAATTTGGAATATTGCCGATTTCAATCGCTGCGTGGAAGTCACTCAATGCGAAGACTACATGATCGGACGTGGGGTGATGTCAAACCCGTTCATCTTCCGCCAGATCAAACAAAGCCTGCAACAAGAACCCGTCGAGGAAATGAATTGGGAGCGCGCACGTCCGCTGCTACCCCAATTCTTTGACTCCAGCACCTTGTATATCAATGACTACTTTGCGGTCTCCCGCACAAAGCAATGGCTGAAAGCCCTGTCTTTGAAAAACCCAGAAGCCAAACAGGTCTTTGACGAAATCAAAGTCCTCAAAAAACCGTCCGAGTTTAAATCCAAACTAGAATCCATCTGCTCCGTTTAAGGAATGGCTTGGTAAGAGGAGCTAGCGCCCTTGGCGCGGGCATCGTCGTTGAAGCGTTTTATCGCTTCTTCGAATTTCTTTTTGATGAGCGCGCGCTCACCGCTGGTGAGGTTTAGGTTTTGCGCCTCACCGATCAGCAACTGGACATTGCCTTTGTTGAGTTCTTTCGTTTTCATATCCACCCCGAACACCAATCCCTTCAGACGGCGTGGCTCCATGCTGGTGCTCAAGGTCTGGCGCAGGATCTTTTCCACAGACTCTCCGTGGTTGGCCAAAGCATTGCGGGCTTCGGCCACCTTCACTCCGTCAGGAATAAAGGCCATGCGGAATGAACTTCCCATTTCGTCATTCGACATCAGATTTTTCAGAATCTTTTTCTTTTCAGTCTCGGTCAGAGGCTTTGTTGCCACGGCGATACAGTCATCTCCAGAACAAACGGTCTTCAATTTCCCGGGCTCTACCGAGTCCTTCAAGACATTCTGGAAATATTTTTTCTGTGCATCGAATTTCTTGGTAACCGCTTTTTCACCCTTACGCACGTTTTCCAAAGCTCCGGTCAAGTTCTTGGAACTGGCCAACGCTTCGGCCGTTTCTTTTAAATTGGCTGATCCAAGACCAATCACATCTGCCGACAACCCGCCACTTTCGGCCTTGTTCAAATGAGCTATCTCACGTTTGCTGACATGAATGCCCGGGGAAAACTCATCCACCGACTTTACGTACTTTTCCATCTTCTGAACTGTGCCGGTGGAAAGCTGGGAAAGACCAAAGCGATTTTTCAACCCTGCTTTGATCTGCTCGGTATTACCGCCACCTTTACGAACAATGTCATAAACATCCTGATGGAAGGTATCACCCTGAACCATGGAGGTCCTTGCTACTTCAGAGCGCAATTGTGTGCGCTGAGTTTCCAAGGACTTCAAACTTCCCTTCAAAGAGGACTGCACGCTGCCATTTTTAAAGCTTTGCAAATCGTTGGTATTGGTCTGACGTGAGTATCGGGCGGCAATATTAGCTTGATCTGCCGACGAACCCGTCCCCCCGCGGAACCAAGTCTCGGCTTTGTCTCCAGTTTTTAAAACTCCGGAGTCCCGCAGCTTCGTCGTGTACTCGCTATTGGCCTCTGCAAAAACTTTCTTCAGTTGATCATCCAGATTCGTAGGCACTTTTCCCGAAAACGCAAACCGCGACGACTTAAAGTCTGAGTACTTATCAATCACCAGACCGGGATTGGCGGCTTCCAACTTTTCGATTTTTTTGAACAGGATCTCTTTATGGTAATTGGTCAGACCCGTAACAAGATTTTTGTCCTTCAACGTGTCATTCAAATGCTTCATCTGGCTGTTTTCAATATCCAAGAACGTGATCTTGGAGTTCGTCCCTTTTTCAGCCAGCCCGATCCATTTTTCATTCTGAGCCACAGTGGTCGGGGAATAACTAAGATACTTTCCGGTCAGCTCCGCTCGAGTGACCTTACTTCCTGTTGCGGCAACGGCTGCCACCGCATGAACTTCACGTTCTGCCTTGGTCAGACGGCTTGCGGCCACAGCAACCCGGGCTCCCTTAACGAAGTATCCGGCCACCAAAGTAGGATCGATAACAGTCCCGATCCCATAACATTTCAGTTCTTCCTGAGCCACGGCATTGTAACAAGAGTAACGCTGATACTGTTCTTTGATTTTTTCACCGGCGATGCTCATCAAACTTTGCAGCTTGGATGCCTGCTCTTTGGTCAGCTGAACTTCATCCCGAACCCGTTCAGCAATCGGCACATAGGGTTTGGGGCGCATGCGCTCCAACGAGGCCATATGGGCTTTCATATCTTCAGCTTGAGTATAAAGAAATACAGCCGGCATCTTCGCCAGCTTTTCATCGGTGAAACCCTGATAGCGATGGTCGTCTTTCACCAGATCACGCTTGCAGGCAATGGACTTGTCGCACTCTTTCAGGAAGGCCGCCCGTTCCCGTTGGTTTTTCTTGAACGACTCCCAACTGTTTTCAACAAATCCCGCCAGAGATGCCGACATATCCTTCAAGGACACGCCTAAATCAATCATCGCATTTTTGTATCCCCGCAGACAGGCTTGCGCTTGTTCGCGCCCCATGTCCATCTGCTCTTGGCACTGCTCCTTGAAACTGCATTTACGCATGAGTGGAGCCCAGGTCGGATGCTGCTTGGCCAACTGTTCACAGTTCTGCGCTTTCACCTCAAGCTGGCAGTTCCACTCTACTTGTTGACGGTATTTTTTCTGCTGATCGCTACACTCGCCCTTTACAGAGCACTGAGAAAGTAAGATTACATCCATCGAGGCCTGTGCAGGCCCGAACAAAAACGTTACAAAAATAAACGCTAAAACACGACTGACCAATGCATATTCCTTTTACTTCTTTTCGGAATATGCAGTCGCAGTCAAAAGCCGATCAAAAAAATCTCATTTTGAGTCGGCAGCTTTTGTATCACCCGTTAAGGCTAAAACAATTTCTGAAAAATCCAGTAAGGACTTCGCATTTTTACTATCTGCAACTTATAGGTTTTGGCGAACCATTCCATGCTTCGCTCTGAGAAAAATACAACATGTGTCGTATCCCGGCGATAATGCCAGTCATGAAAGGCCGCTTCTCCACGGTGGGCGGAAGTCATCACTCCCAAAAGTCCCCCGGGCTTCAGAAGACGTAAGATTCGTTCGATCTCCTGACGAGGATTGTAGAGATGCTCCCACACCTCGGTGCTTGTCACCATGTGATAGGTGCGACGAAGTTCATCCTGATTCGGGTGATAGTACAAATCATAGTTGTGCGTTTTAAAACCACGCTCGGATAGCAAGCCAGAAAGAACCGGCGCAGGACCGCAACCGAAATCCAAAGACGTCAGCTGCGATGGCGTCAGCCCGGCTGATTTAAAATGTTCCTCTAATCCCTGCACCAGTGGCAGGAAGAAATCTCGATGTCCGGCACTGTGGGCGTTTTCGTGAAGATCGTAGCGCTGTTTTTCTGCCTGAGGCCCCAACCTTTCGGAGGGCTCCATAAATATCAAATCACACTCTGCGCAATGAAAATAGCTGTGGGCAGGCTTTTTATCCACTTTGAAAGGCGCAACATGAGGTGTGTGACACAATAAACAGTCCATAGCTAGTTGAACTTGTCTGCCCTCGAAGACAATGTCAAAATGAATCATGGCAAAAGTATTAATCTACAAGAAAAACCCTTGTCCTTACTGCGATCGCGCAATCAACTTCCTAAACGATAAAGGCATTGCTCATGATATCGTGGATTTGACGGACAAGCCTGAAGAAATTGACAGAATCAAAAACGAAACTGGCTGGAGAACTGTGCCTATCATCATGATCGATGGCAAATTGATCGGCGGCTATACAGATCTGAAAGCTTTAGACGAAGAAGGCAAATTGATGCCTTTGCTAAAATAGTCTATTGGCGGAGTTCAGTGCGAAGGCTCATTTCTACGGGGCCTTCGAAGAACTTCTGCACACCTTCCAGCATTTCGTCTGTCGTGCGCGCTTTGGCGCAGACTCCGACCAGGAAATTACCAAAAGGTAACCACACGCTGGTTGTGCGCACATAGAAGCGCACTTTTCTCATCGCCAGATCCTCGCCAAAATAATGACGACTGCGCTCGATCAGCTTTAGCAGTACACGACCGTACTCTGCACCTTCTTCTTCCGAAGTGCGCGGGGCTTTCTGACCCTCTCTCCCCGCGGGAGCTGCAAAGCCCAGCTCTTCCCCCAGTTGCCACAGCATCCAAGGACGGGCCGCCAATCCGCGACCGGCCATCGCCATGTCACAGCCTGTTTCCTGTAACATCAGGATGGCATCTTCCACCGTCTGCACGTCACCATTTCCGATGACTGGGAAATCCACCGCGCGATGAAGTTGTTTGATCTGTTCCCAGTCCGCACTGCCACGGCGTTTTTGTGCGGCTGTTCGCGGATGCAAACACACCCACGCTGCGCCAGAATTTCTTAAACCGGAAACAAATGTCAAAAGTTCGTCGAACTCTTTAGTACTTCCCACCGCACGCAATTTCACACTGACAGGCACTGTGGAATTTTTGACAGTCATACGCACGACTTCAGCGGCGTAAGCGGGATCTCCCATCAAGGCCACACCGTAGTTGTGCTTAAGCGCTTTTTGCACGGGACAGCCCATGTTGATATCAATGGCTTCGGCCCCCCACTCTACCAGTCGTTTGACAGTATCGGCGATAGGACCTTCTTCGTTGCCAAGGATCTGCGGCACCAGGCCGTTTTCGCTTGGACTGCGCATAGTTTCAGGAGTTTTTTCAAGATTTTCGCCAGGAACACGGCGAGAGTTCAACATTTCCGTGGGCCAAATCGTGTAGGCATCCAGGGGAAGATATTCCCGCATGACCTCACGCAAAGCCACATGGGTCAGCCCCACCATGGGGGCCAGACACAACGGGAAATTCACTTTTCCACCCAGAACAGGGCGATGCAGACCCAGCTTCATGGCCCCTTCAAGATTTCAGAATTATTTTACGGCCGCTTGGCCAAGAAAGTCCGGAGCCCACTTTTTAACAGCTTCGTAGGAACCGAACAACAAACCAGAGAAGAACAAATCAGCATAGATTTGATTGTCGAAGAACGGAATTCCCGCCACAAGACACTGGAACAAACCCGCCGGAGTTGGCGCATACATCGTGCCCATCACCCAAACACCAAAGTTGGAGATCAGGAAGAACAAGGAGCTTGTCACCAAAGACAGACCCGCGATCTTCGCAGCACTTTTTTGTTCACGCAAAGTCCAACCCAGAACAACGACAAGAGCAAATGCCAGATAAACAAAAACCATTGTGTTGTGGAAGCCCAAAACCAGATCGCTCAAAAGCAATGCCGCCAATGGGATCAACAAAGACTGTTTCTTGGATGGGAAATAAGCCCCACCAAACAAAGCCATCGCACCAATCGCGGTGAAGTTCCAAGGGT
Organism: Bdellovibrio bacteriovorus; assembly: GCF_041888015.1. GTDB lineage: Bacteria > Bdellovibrionota > Bdellovibrionia > Bdellovibrionales > Bdellovibrionaceae > Bdellovibrio. Next base: position 1,161,537 of record NZ_CP168968.1, on the reverse strand, counting down.
GAGGAATCAAACGACTGAAAGCCGCGCCAAGAATCATCAAAATCAATGTCATCATTCGTGTATTCATGACGCGCAAGCTATCACCGATTCATACGGTTGTCCACCAGTTCTTGAACCACCCCTGGCTCAGAAAGCGTTGTAATATCACCTAGTTGATCCGGATGGTTTTCAGCAATCTTGCGCAAAATACGTCGCATAATCTTGCCAGAACGGGTTTTAGGCAGACGAGGCGCCCACTGAATCAGATCCGGAGTCGCAATCGGGCCGATCTCCTTACGCACAGTTTGAATCAGGTCTTTGCGTAAATCCTCACTCGGAGTCTCTCCGGAACGCAAAGTCACAAAAGCATAGATCCCCTGCCCTTTGATATCATGCGGATACCCCACCACAGCAGCTTCCGCCACTTTGGAGTGAGCAACCAGAGCCGACTCAATCTCGGCCGTACCAAGCCTGTGCCCAGAGACATTGATCACGTCATCCACTCGGCCCGTGATCCAATAATATCCGTCTTCATCCCGACGACAGCCATCGCCTGTGAAGTAATATCCCGGATAGTTCGAGAAATACGTATCTTCAAAACGTTCATGATTGCGATACACCGTGCGCATTTGGCCCGGCCAAGAATCCGCAATCACCAAAACACCTTCACCAGCACCCTGGATTTCTTGACCTTCGTTCGTCAAAAGTTTTGGCTGAATACCGAAGAATGGCTTTGTTGCCGAACCTGGCTTCTGCGCAATCGCTCCAGGCAGAGGAGAAATCAAGATACCTCCCGTCTCTGTCTGCCACCAGGTGTCCACAACTGGACAGCGGCCTTCCCCGACAACATCGTGATACCACGCCCAAGCCTCGGGATTGATCGGCTCGCCCACAGAACCCAGCAGACGCAAGGTCTTGCGTGACGTGGACTTCACGTGCGAATCCCCTTCACGCATCAAAGAGCGAATAGCTGTTGGTGATGTATAGAAAATCGTGACCTTGTGCTTATCCACCACTTCCCAGAAACGGGACGGCGTTGGGTAGTTTGGAACACCTTCGAAGAATAATGTTGTGGCTCCGTTAGCTAGCGGTCCATACACAATATAGCTGTGCCCCGTAACCCAGCCGACGTCCGCGGAACACCAGTAAATATCATCCTCGTGATAATCAAAAACATACTGATGAGTCACGCTGGCATAAACCAGATACCCACCCGTTGTATGCATCACACCCTTAGGCTTTCCAGTAGAGCCGGAGGTGTACAAAATAAACATAGGGTCTTCAGCGTCCATAGCTTCCGGTTCACACTGATCACTGACTGTCTGAACCTCTTCGTGATACCACAGATCTCGGCCCGGCTTCATATCCACGCCATTTCCAGCGTATTTTACCACCAGTACGTTTTTCACATCCGGAGCTTTCACCAAAGCCTTGTCGATGTTTTCTTTCAAAGCAATCAACTTGCTTCCGCGATAGCCCGCATCCCCGGTGATCACAAACTTGCTTTCACCATCCAAGATGCGATCGGAAATAGAGTCCGGAGAAAAGCCAGCAAAGACCACGGAGTGAACAGCTCCAATACGCGTGCAAGCCAACATCGCCATCGCTGTTTCTGGAATCATCGGCATGTAGATAGTCACGACATCGCCTTTTTTAACGCCCATTTTTTTCAGGACATTGGCAAAGCGACACACTTCACGGTGAAGTTCCTTGTAGGTAATTTTACGTGCTGGTGTTGCAGGATTGTCAGGCTCCCATAACAGAGCCACTTTATCCCCGCGTGTTTTCAAATGACGATCAATGCAGTTGGCGGAAACATTCAACTTACCGCCCTGATACCACTTGATATGGACAGGCTTTTTAAAACTGACGTCCTTGACCTTATCCCACTTTTTGATCCAGTCCAAACGCTCGGCTTGTTCTGCCCAGAATGCCTCGTTGTCGTTGATCGAATGCTCATACATTTCTTTGTATTTGGCTTCGTTGATCAGGGCCTTTTTTGCCACTTCGGCATCTACGGGATAAAGATCTTTGTGCATACTCACCTCACATGGATTTAATCGTAATTCAACAGCGCCAGAGGTCAATTATTCTTCTGCTGAATGAAAGTGAGCCCGCGTAACGCGTTCAATTGTCATGACGCACTTTTTCTTCGTACCCCTTATTCAAGGTCTTCGCAGCCTGCTGAAGACTGCCTAGGTTTTCCAGATCTTTAAAACCCATCTCCTTCATCAACAGCAAGGCTTTTCCTGATCTATTACCACTGCGACAATAGAGCTTATAGGTTTTATTGCGATCCAGCTTTGCCACTTTCTCCTTAAAATCCGCCTTTAAAACATCAATATTCACAGCACCGGCCACGTGTTTTTCGGAAAACTCTTCCTGCGTACGCACATCCAAAATAACAAAGCTCGCCGTGTCAGCATAAACAACTTGGGTTGCCGCTGGTGAAATAAATAATGCGAAAAGACCTACTAGAAATTTCATACAATGTTCCTTCTAATTAAATGCCTGCTGGAAAATAATCATACATCCTAATACGAGCACGAAAACTCCAAAAGCTGGTTTCAGTTTCGCTTCGGGGGTGTGTTGTCCCCAATAAGATCCCAGGAATATTCCTGCCATGGCAAGCACTGAAGTTTTCAGCAATAGCATGTAATCCAAAACGGCTCCCCCGACGATATCGCCGAAAAAACCCAAAAGCGAATTGGCCGCAATGACACCCAATGAGGTCCCCACGGCCACACGCATTCCCAGGCCCGACATCTTTACCAATGCCGGAACAATCAAGAAGCCTCCGCCAGCGCCAACAAATCCTGTCACGGCACCAACCCCAAGGGCCTTTGTTGCAAACCCCAAAGCTCCCGAATTTTTTTCCGCTTTCTTTGTCGGCATCAACATTGCCAAAGCTGCCAGCAGCATCACGAGGGCAAAGGCCGTCAGAATTACAACTTCCTTATCAAAAGTGATCGTGCCCCACACCCACTGAGCGGGAATCCGCGGCAGGATCCAGCGTCTTACACCCAGGACACCCACAAAGGATGGCACCGCGAAAAGGGCACCAGCTTTAATATCCACCAACCCCTGACGGTAGCTTTTCACAGAGCCAATCAAACTGGAAAGTCCGACAACGAAAAGTGAATAGCTGGTCGCCTGGGACGGAGGCAAAGAAAAGAAATACACAAACAACGGAACTGCCAGGATTGAGCCGCCACCACCCAGAAGGCCCAGCGAAATTCCAATCACAGCCGACCCTAAATATCCTAACAATTCCATCTTCTACCTCTTACTTGTTAAAAGCCCGTGTATACAGATGATACAGCACCATTCCGACCAGCATCGCTGGAACAAAATAGAAGGCCGCCGTTTGACCTGCGCCCAATGAAGCCAACCCCGGCCCCGGACAAAAACCACCCAGCCCCCAACCCAGACCAAACAATCCAGATCCTACTAACAACGGCATTGTAATTTCTTTGGATTGCGGCACATGCCATCGGGTATCAAACAGTGGACTGGGGCGACCACGCATCCAGCGATAACTGATCATGTGCACCGGAATCGCACCGATCATCACGAACATCAAAGAAGGGTCCCAGCCCGTGCCCAGTTGCAAGAAGCCGATCACCTTTTGTGGTTGAGTCATTCCCGAAACTCCCAACCCCACTGCAAAAACCAACCCTGCCACAAAGGCCATCATCGCCTGTTGAAGATTCTTATTGTCCATCTTAAACCCCCATCCAGTATTTAAGCGCCGTCGCCGTCAATATACCGACGATCATGAAGGTCACTGTCGCCAACAAAGAGCGAATTGAAAAACGCGCCAGTCCGCAAACACCGTGCCCACTGGTACAACCACTGCCCATCACTGTTCCAAAGCCGACAATAAGACCGGCCAGAACCACCATGCCCATGGAACGTCCGGTGGTGTTTTCAAAAAGCTCCGGATGCATAACACCCATCACAGCTCCGCCCACCAGCAACCCTGCAAGAAAGGTCACGCGCCAGAATCCATCTTTAGAAATCCCACCCAGCACACCGTTAACGATGCCACTGATTCCGGTCACCCGACCGTTAAACACCAGCATCAACGAGGCCGCCAAACCGATCAGGGCGCCACCGGCCAAGGCCATCAAAATACTGTTCATCATTTGCTGTCTCCTTTATGAATTTCATATCCAAGCTGATTCCATCTCAGCATGCCGCCAATCATGTTATACGTTTGAGTAAAACCCAACTCTTCCGAAAGCAAGGTGGTTTGACCCGATCTCGCTCCGCTACGACAGACAAAGACAACCTTTTCCTCAAGGTTCAGATTCTTTAAAAACTCCATCAACTCCGGTCCCAAGGTTTTCAGCTCTGTCCCCGGAATGTGGCCAAGCTCCCCGACATATTCTTCAGGTGTCCGCACATCAATCAGGCGGTATTGGTCTTTGAGATCCTTCACTTGTTCGCAGGTGATTTCACGCATAGCAGTCCTCGCTTATTTGACTTCACTTGACCTTAAGCTACAGTTATCCTCCATCTGGGGGTTATGCCCACGGACATAAAGAAGAGTCTTTTTTATATGTCCACGAGCATAACCAGTCCGAGGGAAGTGTATTAAGCTGAAACTAACTTCGGATCTCAGACCAGGAGGACCTTAATGAACCTGCAAATACAACACTTCTTCGACCCTGCCACATCCACATTGACCTACGTGGTGTTTGATAAAAACACTCAGGATGCGGTAGTGATTGATCCGGTTTGGGACTATGATCCGGCCTCTGGCAAGATGGCGACTAAGTCCATGGACCCGGTGGTGGCCTATCTAAAAGAAAATAATTTGCGCCCCCACTATGTGATGGAAACTCATGCCCATGCGGATCATCTGTCCAGCTCACAGCTTTTTAAAAATTTTTTCCCTGATATCAAAGTTGCGATTGGCGAGCGTATCACCGAGGTTCAAAAAGTTTTCAAAGGCGTCTTCAATCTGGAAGATCTGCACACCAATGGGCAGGACTTTGATTTGTTGCTGAAAGATGGGCAAGAGCTTCAAGCAGGATCTTTAAAAATCAAAACTATCTTCACCCCAGGCCACACGCCTGCTTGCGCTTCCTATTTGATTGAAGATGCTCTGTTTACCGGGGATGCCATCTTTATGCCTGATTCGGGCACGGGTCGCTGCGACTTCCCTGCCGGAAGTGCGGAAAACTTGTATGACTCGGTCATGAATCGCATCTATGTGTTGCCAGAAAAAGTTCGTATTTTTGTCGGCCATGACTATCAGCCCAATGGGCGTGCCTTGCAGTATCAAACGACCGTAGCAGAACAAAAAACACAGAATATTCAATTAAAGGGCCACACCAGCAAAGAAGAATTTATCAAGTTCCGCACTGAGCGGGACAAGACCTTGGCAGCCCCGAAATTGCTACTTCCTAGCATCCAGGTCAACATTCGTGCAGGACATCTGCCACAACCTGAAAATAACGGTACTCGCTATCTCAAACTACCCTTGAGATAACAGACGCTCTTTATCCAGAATAATAATCTCACGGCCTTTTTGCTCTAAAAGGCCGTCTTCCACAAATCTGGCCAAAGTGCGAATCACGGTTGGCGTCGTAGTACCACAAAAATCCGCAATTTCCTGACGAGTCCAATCATAATCCGGATGCAGCTCTTTTAAGTAAACCACGGCCTCGGCAATACGCGCAGGAGCATCCTTTTCACTGAGTACCAACTGCTTTGCTTCGGCCTGACGAAGTTCTTTGGCCAGAGTTTCCAGAAGCTTTTCCGCCAGATCACAGTTGCCCTTCATCTGTTCGCGTATTTCGGCCTTGTTCATGATACGGACTTCTGCCTCATCAATCACCGTCGCCGTGGCATGATAAGTTTCATTGGCAAACAAGCTGCGATGGCCGAAAATCTGGCCTTCGCGGAAAAGTCGCACCAGATGATCTTTGCCAGATTCACCCCAAAGTCCCAGCCCGACCAGACCGGATTCAACGAAATAGATATTCCGGGGTGTTTCACCAGCGCGGTAGATAATGTCACCACGTTTGAATTTCTTTCCTTTAGCCTGAACGAAAAGATCCTTGAATTCCATAAGCGCATTAGATCACAAAACCCGCAAGAAGGCATAAAAAAAGCCGGGCTGAAATATCAGCCCGGCTTTTGGAACTCGTTCAGGAATTCAGCAATTAGTTGACGTCTTTGTAGTCAGCGTCGATCACATCGTCGCCGCCTTTGTTGGCAGAGGCGTCACCTTCTGCTTGGTCCGCTTGTTGACCTTCAGCACCTGGTTGCGCACCTTGCTTCTTGTAAAGATCAGAAGTCAGTTTGTGCGTCAGGTTTTGAAGTCTTTCGAAAGCACCTTTCAACTCATCGCCAGAAGCGGATTTGTTTTCAAGGATCTTTTTCGCGTCAGCAAGAGCTTCATTCGCAGATTTGACTTCAGCTTCCGGCAACTGAGCACCGGAATCTTTGATCAATTTTTCAGTCTGGTAAACCAAGTTATCCAGATTGTTTCTTTGCGTTGCAGCTTCTGCTTTACGTTTATCTTCTTCCGCGTGGCCTTCAGCATCGTTCACTGCGCGTTTGATCTCTTCTTCAGAAAGACCCGACTGTGCCGTGATCTTGATCTGCTGAGTCTTACCAGAAGACATGTCTTTCGCATATACGTGCAAGATACCATTGGCGTCGATATCGAATGTCACCTCTACTTGAGGCACTCCACGCGGAGCTGGTGGAATACCTACCAACTCGAAGCGACCCAATGTTTTATTGTCGCCAGCCATTTTACGCTCACCTTGAAGAACGTGGATGTCAACTGCTGGCTGATTGTCGGCTGCTGTCGAGAACACCTGGGATTTCTTGGTAGGAATCGCCGTGTTTCTTTCGATCAATGTCGTCATCACGCCACCCAAAGTCTCGATACCAAGGCTTAGTGGAGTTACGTCCAACAGAAGAACGTCTTTCACGTCACCAGCAAGAACGCCCCCTTGAACCGCAGCACCCACTGCCACAACTTCATCCGGATTCACAGAACGGTTAGGTTCTTTACCGAAGAAGTCTTTAACAGCTTTTTGGATCGCCGGAATACGAGTGGAACCACCGACCAAGACAACTTCGTCGATTTCAGAAGCTTTCAGACCAGAGTCCGCCAAAGCTTTCTTACAAGGTTCCATAGAACGTCTTACAAGGTCTTCTGTCATCTGATCAAACTTCGCGCGAGACAATTTTGTCTGCAAGTGTTTAGGACCAGACTGATCGGCTGTGATGAACGGAAGATTGATCTCGGTTTCCTGAGCGGAAGAAAGCTCGATCTTCGCTTTTTCTGCAGCTTCTTTCAGACGTTGCAACGCCATTTTGTCATTCTTAAGATCGATAGCTTGATCTTTTTTGAATTCAGAGATCAACCATTCCAAGATCACTGTATCGAAGTTGTCACCACCCAGGTGTGTGTCACCGTTGGTTGCACGAACTTCGACAACACCGTCACCCACTTCAAGAATGGAAACGTCGAACGTACCACCACCGAAGTCATAGATAACGATTTTTTCGTCTTTTTTCTTATCCAAACCGTAGGCCAATGCCGCCGCTGTCGGCTCATTGATGATACGTTTGATTTCCAAACCGGCGATACGACCAGAGTCTTTTGTCGCCTGTCTTTGCGCATCGTTGAAATAAGCAGGAACGGTTACAACCGCTTCTGTTACCGGCTCACCCAAATAGTCTTCTGCGACTTTTTTAAGTTTAGCCAAAACTGCCGCACCAATTTCTTCCGGAGAAACGTTTTTACCCTGAACCTTGAAAGCACAGTCATTGCCTTTAGCAACCACAGTGTAAGGAACAAGTTTGATTTCTTCTTGAATCTCTTCAAATCTGCGACCGATGAAACGTTTCGCAGAATAGATTGTGTTCTCCGGATTCGTCACAGCCTGACGTTTGGCAATTTGACCCACCAAACGGTCACCATCTTTGGTGTATGCGACAACGGAAGGAGTGGTACGAGCGCCCTCTTCGTTCACGAGAACTTTAGGCTCACCGCCCTCCATAATCGCGACGCACGAGTTCGTCGTTCCTAAGTCGATACCAATAATTTTACCCATACCTTATCTCCTTAAAACAGCTGCCTGAGAATCTGCTCAACCAGCTAAAAATACTATCCAATTCAGACATTTCTAATGTGGGTCCGCCTTTGAGTTCGTCAAGGCGGCGGGCTCACTTTTTTATGACAATTATTTAATGAATAATTTCAATATCTTACAGGGTTTTAACTCGCTAAAAGAGTTGCTTCTGGGCATGATGTGACCTCGCTCCTCTCTTAAAACAAAACAAATACAAGCCCCTCTAGGCCCTGGCGTAACCCTTCTGCGCCGGGGCCGCAATTTTTTGCGGGACCTTATTTCTTCTTGCTGAAGAAGCCACCTTCAGAGGTCACATTCAGACCCCTTGCCTTTGCAATTTCTCGCAAAAGTTTCTCTTCGTCTTTATGTAATTTTTCGGGGAACTGCACTTCAACATGGAAGTAAATATCTCCACGGCGATTGCCTCTTAAAGAAGGCAAACCTTCACCCACCAGCTTCACATTGTCGCCATTGTGAGTGCCCTTTGGCACTTCCAGCTTGGCTTTGCCCGTGACAGTTGGGACTTCGATTTCTGCACCCAGAAGCATTTGCACATACGGCACAGAAAGTTCGCCCACCAGATCATCCCCGCGACGTTCGAAGTGGTTGTGTGGTTTTACGCGGATTTCAACGTACAGATCCCCCGGGGGACCTCCCATGTAACCACCCTCACCTTCGGTCGCCACACGCAAGCGTGTCCCCGTGTCCACCCCTGCCGGGATGTTCAGGCGGATTTTGCGGTGTTCGGCCACACGGCCTTTACCTTTACACGGCTTGCACGGATTTTTGATGACCGTGCCCTGCCCATGACAGGTCGGGCAAGTCGAGGCCATAGCGAAGAAGCCCTGCTGACGCACAACCTGGCCAGACCCACCGCAAGTGCCGCAGGTGCTGACTTGAGAGCCTTTTTCAGCTCCAGTGCCTTTGCACTCTTCGCAGTTTTTGTCGGTGTCGAATTCGATTTCTTTTTCAAGACCGGTGATGACGTCCTTCAGGGTGATCTCTGCAACGTAGCGCAGATCCGAACCACGACGAGGCTCATTGCGGTTGCGGCGCTGTCTTTGCTGACCGCCCATGCCGCCGCCAAAGAAGTCCCCGAAAATATCGCCGAAGTGAGAGAAGATGTCTTCAACGTCCGTGAAGCCTCCGGCCCCACCGCCACCTCCACGAGTGAAAGCGTCATGGCCAAAGCGGTCGTACTGCGCACGTTTTTGAGTGTCGCTCAAAACTTCGTAAGCTCCGGCAGCTTCCTTGAACTTTTCTTCGGCTTCTTTATTGCCGGGGTTCTTATCCGGATGGAATTGCATCGCCAGCTTGCGATAAGCTTTTTTGATTGTGTCCTGATCCGCGCCTTTTTCGACGCCCAGAATTTCGTAGTAATCTCTTTTGCCAGCCATAGTTTATGGAACCTAACGTTGTGCGCTATTTTTCGTGATGAATATGACAAAATAGGGTGTCAAAACCACGCCCGTCAAGGCTTCCTCGAAAATTCTTCTGCGACACGCCCGCGAGGAGACGGCACAGGCCGCTGCCCGCTTCGGACAGTCCTCGCCTGCGGCTGCGGAACTTGCGAGCAACGGCCTGTGCCGTCTCCTCGCGGGCTGACAGTGGAATTTTCGGGTGCGCGGGGCGTCTAGAGGGGTGTCCGCAGGGCGCCCTCATCAACTTCTCTAGCCCACCGAGATCCCTTGTTTGGCTAAACGCTTTTTTGCAAGTCCGCCTTCAAATCCTTCCAATGAGGCTTGAAGTGCAAAATAAGCGCAAATCCTATCCCCGCAATCTGGGGCCCCTAAACTCCCTTGAAATAAAAAATACAATGTATTACAATGTAGGCGTAGTCGTTCGATGGGATGAAAGAAAAGCGGCAACGAACCTCAAAAAACATGGCATTTCCTTTGACGAAGCTTCCACCGTTCTTTTTGCCACCGACACCATTGAGCTTGAGGATTTAAGACACAATGAGCAAAGATTTATCGTGATCGGATTCTCAATTCGCACGCGGCTGCTCACTGTGGTCTATGCCTACAGAGACGAAGATGAAATAAGAATTATATCGGCGCGCAAAGCGACCAAAAACGAGGCTAAAGTTTATGAAGAAAGAATATGATTTTTCAAAAGGCAAAGTAAGAAAAAAGGCTGCACTGAATCCCAAGGAAGCTAAAGTTCAAACCAGCGTAAGAATCGACGCTGATATTTTTCTATGGCTTCAAGCGGAGGCCGACAAACAGCACTTGCCGTATCAAACCTTGCTGAATAAGTATCTGCGCGATGCCATGAGCAAGCCTTCCATTGAAAGTCGACTTTCCGCTATTGAAAAGGCGGTTTTTAAGAAGGCTTTGTAGAGCTCATAAAAAACTGTCATATATTCGCTGGCACATATTGGACCAAAAACTTGCCAAAGTTAAGGTGGGGTGCCCCCACCTCCCAGGCAAGTCGTCCTAGCCGGTGGTTTTCAAGCCCAACTTTCTAAGTTTAGTTTTGACAGCAGAAAGCTTAACCATCGCCAACCCGCCAAAGCCGCAGAAAATCGCCATCGATGGCAACCACGCATCCCAGCCATACCAGTCAATCATACTGCCGACAAAAGGCATGGCGATCGCGGCTCCATAGTACTGGAAAGAATCAATCACGCCCGCGGCAAAGCCCGCCATCTTCTTGCCACCAATGTCCATAGGGGCGGCAGAACCGATGATCGAGTGAGTGGCATTCACCGGCAAAGCAATCATGAGCAGAATAAAACCACTCAGCACAAGAGACCCTGAAAACCAGTGCATCAGAACAGCGCCAATAATCATAACCCCTGCTGCCGAGAAGTAGAGCTTTGAGGCCACCGGACCGCGATGACCGGAAAACATTTTATCGGAAACCCAGCCTGCGCCGAACGAGCCCAGGACTCCCACAAACGGCATCAGGGTGAAGATCCACTTTAGTGTGCCATCGCCTTTTGGATCGACGGCCAATTTTTCCACAAAGAACAAAGTCGCCAACTGATCCACGCTGTGGCGAGCGGCCCCGGTACAGGCATAGGCCATGGCATAAAACCAGATCAATGGATGATTGAAGATGGTCTTGAAGCTTTCTTTCAACGGGACTCTGACTCCGTTGGTGTCGTCCACCTCATCCACGATGACTTCGGGGTCGTAACCCGCAAGCTCTGGCGATTCTTTTACCAGAAGAGCTGTAAGGATCATCATGATTCCCACGACAAGAGGCGGAACGCGGAACAGCCACTGCCAGCTGTTTTCCGCTACCACGAAAGCTCCAATCGCAAATCCCGCCAGCAAAAAGGGCGACAGATGGGCCGAAACAATCTGGCCTAACTGCACCATAAAACCAAAAACCCCAGCGAAGACACCGCGTTCAGAGCGTTTGAACCAGGCAGCATTGATTTTAATCATTCCGGGAGCACCCCAGGACTGGAAGTAGCCGTTCAACAACAGGATACTGCTGAATGTGGTAAAGGATGAAACAATCGGGCTGAACCCACAGATCAAGTTGACGATAACAGTACCAACGCCCCCGATCAGCATGGCATTCTTCCCGCCGATTCGGTCTGTAAACAGGCCGTTAATCAACTGACCTGTCCCGTAGGCAAAACTAAAAGCCGCCCACAGGGCTGAGATGTCTGACTTCGTAAACTGGAACTCTTCAACCAAAAAAGGGGTTGCCGCCCTGAAATTGTAACGGGCGATATAATAGGCGCTGTACATCAAACCCAAAGTTAACCAATTCAGCGTTCTTCTTTTGCGAAAGCCTTGGGGGTACGGGTGCTGCATTGAAAATCCTTTGGTAATGGATACTTGAGCCAATCCAAGGGACAAATTGCCAGAACTAAAGGCAAAAACATATGACCGGAATCATGCTTTTGCCGCGGTGGTTTAGTGATTTTTCCTCATGGATTCGATTTTATCCTGAAGACGCCTAGCCAGCTCTAAGTTTTCCGGCCTCGCGGTGGCGCGCATTGATCACACCACACCAGCTATTCAACATTATTGGACTTGAGTATCCCTGATAACATCGGCGTAAGCATGCGAAAAACCTGTAGACTAAGATGCTCTTCCGGGACGCCCACTACGGGTCCATATGAAAAAACTCTTTCATTTACTTTCAGCCGGAAGGGAACAAATCGATCACACTCAAACTGACTAAAAAATCTGTCGCCCGCCGAGCCATTCTCAGCCCGAATCTTCAAAGACAATGTCATTCGAAGCGTATCCGCAACTATCTCAACTAAATCCTCTCCCTCCAGGGTAGCAACTTCGAATATCAAGTCATCACTACTTACTAAGTCCTTTGTGACCACTAAATCTACCAGGGCAATCCGCTGATCCTGAACCCCATCTAAGATATCGTCAGCAACATCATATACTGCGGTCTTTCTTTCAGAATCCGTATTGCCAATGCGGTCCCACAAAATCAAACTAAACCCCTCAAATAAAGGTCCTAACATTTTTTTACATATCTCTGGCAAATCATCAAAAGGAGCTCTATCTAAGGACGAACCTCCATAGCCCTCCTCCTGACAAGAATAGAGATATATTACTGGCATCTTTTCAAACACCGTCTGAAAGAGCTTCACTTGCCCCCCTCTAATTTCCAGTTAAGCATTTAATATACCTCTGCATTGCCCGTTCCATACATTTTCCATATTTGGGGTACTCCGGCGAGATTTGACCACAAAGCTCAATATCTTTCTGCCGCTGCTTCACTCGAATCACTACTTGGGATTTGCAAACAAATAGCCTCGTTCATCATGCCGACGGTATAGATATAATTTCTATCGACAAAAGGCATCGAGCTAAATACTCCATCGATCACCTGCATATCTATCTTTCTGGTAACGACATTAAGAAAAGAAATTCTATCAGCACCAAGAATAGCAATATGTTCCCCATCATCAACATGAGCGAAATCGGACATATTGTACTTTGTGCTCACCACCAAACTTACCTTGTTATTAGGTTCCACAGATAGAATTCTATAAACTTCCGAAGAACTTTCCTGCCTACGGCGACGCTCCAACGCATAAACAACATCTCCGCTAATACAAATATCCATAATTTCTTCAAAGGAGACTTTCTTCACTCTCAAAAGGTCCTGCATATCTACAATGAATAATCCCCTACTTCCTTGTAGATAGATCTTTTTCTCCTGCACAATTGGAGGCCGTATTCCACCTTCATCCAGATAAATCACCCAAAGTGGCTTGCCATTGGCAATATCAACACAGCTAAGCTCTCCTCCCGTTGAAATGACATACACCTTATCCTTCGCTATAGTTACAGTCGCATTAAGTGCGAAAGGCCCTTTCGTGCTAAGAAAACTCTTCCAGATTATCTTACCGGTCTTCGCATGCAGACAATGCAAGTAGCCATATCTATCTGAGATCAGAATTCTGTCCCCAGCAAGAATCGCATCCGAATAAAAGGACGCCTGCCTACGTTTATAAGGTTCATACGACCAAATCTTCTTACCAGTACCTATTTCTAAGCAGATTACTCGACTGGCAGTACTCGCATAAACCCGTTGTTCATCTGCACTCGGGGAATACCCCCCATATTCGGCAAGCTCATATTTCCAAAGCATCCTTCCGTTCTGTTTATCCAGAGAAAAAATCGCCTTGGATTTAAAGCTACTGACAATCAACTGACTGCCCACGAGGAGTGGGTTCGACCTCCTAGACAGGGAGGGTAATCCTGGCGAGAAAGATATAGTTTCTGGTCCTTGCCATAAAATCGCTTTATCAAAATATATCTTCCTCAAAGGACCTCACCTCAATTTGCATTGGCTCTTTCAACACAGGCCCGATATGCTGTTCCCGCCTCACTTACACATTTTGCGGGTTTATCTCCCTTAGCAAGGCAACTAGAAAGGGTATCGTCAAAAACCTTTTGACAATTTTCCTTCTTTTTTGCTGGCTTCGGAGAACATACTTCGATAGCAACTCCGACCGCAATACCACCACCAGCAGGCCATGTAGGATTCGCCGTAACGGCACCACTGCTAGGCTTTAATCCCTCAGTATCCACCCAATTAACCGGGTCATTCAAGACATATCCAAATAGATTCGTATCCTCACCTTCAAATCTAATCGGATCTTTAGAAGTCCAGCGTCCTACTTCAGGATCATAATCCCTTGCGCCGAATCTTACCAGACTTGTTTGATGGTCATATAGTCCGCCTGCAAATCCAAAAGGTAAATATCCCGGATTTGTATCCGTAATAACTCTACCGAACTCATCGTGGTCCATTCTTTGGATTACTGTACCGTCGGATTGCTTGACTACCAACCGCGGTGAGCCGAGGTGATCTGAAATGATCCTGTATTTCACTCCGGAAGCGATCATATAATCGGGAATATTCGTTTTAGATCCATAGACAAAGCGCTTTGTTATTGCACCTGCGCCATTTGCTTCAGCAGCGATACGATACTGATCCATATAGATCCAACGTTTTTGCAAAACGCCATTGACCCTTTTACCGATACGTCTATTCAAAGCATCAACTTCATAGTCGATCACAGTCCCCGTCGGCAAAGTCACTTGTCGCAAATTACCGAAGACGTCATAACTGTATTGAGTCGTCGCACTGGTGACACTATTGGTTTTTGATTGCAGATCCCCATTCGCATTATAAGTGAATGAATACGTGTTGTAAGTCAGCAGCCGATCTTGATCATCGTAAGTCGCTGTTGTCGGTTGCGAGCCAACGCTACCTCCAGTTCTATTGCTGTTGGAATCATAGCTGTAGTTTACGCTAACAACCGAATTCTTTTGAACCTGTGTCAACCGGCCCGTACTATCGAAAGTATAGTCATAGTCATCCGTGACAGAGTTCATAATCTGCGTCTTGCCGTTGATACGTCCCATGCCATCACGACTTAAAGTAAGATCATAGATAACAGCCGTGCCTCTTTTGGCTTGATAGCCAGTAACCTCGCCGAACGTGTTATAAGTGTAGGCATCAGTAAAGCCCGTAGAGCCAGACCCCATTGAAGTTCCCGTCAACTGACCATTCGGTACGTTGTACGAGATATTAACGTCACCTGCTTTTTTCAGATCCTCGTCATCATTATATAGATAGGAGATCGCTGATGTCGTGCCCGTCGGTCCGGTCACGGTATCGGATTCCATTCGGTTCGATGTGCCAAAGGTAGGCGCATAACTTCCAGCAGAATTTCCGGCCACACTGTTTGTGAAAGATACCGGACTTCTCGCCATATAGCCAATTTGCGTGGAAACTCCGGCCGGAGTTTCCATATGGTTCGGCAGCCCCACGACCGTGTCCATGTACTGAGTATAGAATCCCTCTGGAGTTTCGTAGTTTTCCAGAACCCCCGTCGTCGCATTATAATTATAATTAATGAAACCACCATCCGGACGAACAACTGCAGTCATTTGCTTGTCCAGATTGTAGAAATAAGTTGTATTAACAACCGACACTCCAGTTAATGCCGGAGGCACATAAGCCCCTACCAACCCATGCCCATTTAAAGAAAAGCTATGAAGAGGGCGACCTGGAGGCGTGACTCCCGTTAAGTTCCCCACTCCATCATAGGAGAACCCAACAACACGGCTGTCAGGCAATACTTTGGAAGCCACTCTGTTCGCAGAGTCATACACATAAGATGTGGCCTCACTTAGTGGGTTCGTGATTGTTTCCAACAACCCCAAGCTATTATAAGCCAGTGACGTCACTCGAGTTCCTTGAGTCACTGAAGTAAGGTGCTCATTCGTATAGCCCAAGTTTACTTGTTCTAAATTGCCTTGCTTGGTTGAAATCGTGCGCTCGTAGTTATCAATTGTCCATTCAGAGACCTTCCCAAGAAAAGTCGTTGCGGTAAACTTTTTGGCAAGGGGATCAAAGACGGTCGTTAGCTTGGTGTTTTCACCAGAAAGCTGTCGGGTTTCCTGCCAGGAGGTAATGGAGAAGGGATCGGCTGGATCCGATAACGTGACATTTTGGGCAACATCCAAAGATCTATAGCCCCCACCATTAAAGGATGAACTAATAACTTGAGGAAACTTTACCATCTCTCCAAAACGCTGGTCGTCCACGGACGAGACTGATCGATTGACACCGTAAAGTGTGTCGTTACGACTATACCCCCCGGACTCCGAATAGGAAACAGAACCAACCACTCCCGATGAAGACGTTGAGGTTCTAGAAAAATGACCTGCATCGGATCTCGTGGCAAGCACTTGAGAGGATCTCCCCTCAGACGTCACGATATTGACGTCAAAGGTATAGCTAGGATTCAGATTCCGCACCAACTCGAAGAAGTAACCGCCCGAATGAGTATCCTTAACTACCAAACCATTGCTATCATATTCAAAGGTGCTCACCTCCCCATTAGGCTTTTGAAAAGTATGCATCAGACCACCAGCTCCATAATAGGTCATGGAATAGGTCTCGCTGTTAGGATTAATCAATGAGCTGATATAGCCATTTGTATCTAGGCTTACAAGAGTGCTCTGACCATTCGGGGATGTTATCGAAACCAGCTGACCAGAAAAATTGCGATTGAAATACGTTGTTTTGCCAAATGGCTCATCAATGGACGTCAATCTTCCCAAAGAGTCATAATTAAAAGCATACGTATTGGTACCAGTCAGACCTGTTTTGGTATAGAGATGCCGCCCAGTCGCATCAAAAATATAAACTTCTTTTCCATCTGCATCTGCAATATACAATTGCCCCACACCATACGTTTTCGCCTCCACGGCAGTAGCCCCTCCCATAGGGACAAATAAATACTTCGCTCCCGGATCATATATTCTCAATGATTTCGGTAGCCACCCACCTAAGCCAAAAGAGTGTGCATCCAAATGACTTAGCGTTTTCTGAAGAGTAGCCGCAAAACTTCCAGACGGTGAAACTTCTGTAAACTTTATTTCAAAAGCAGCAGAAAGAGCTTTGTTTACACTCAATGAATCCAAACCATCCCAATTGTAAATATAACTTTGATTGGGACTTGTGTTTGAGAAAGATGCACTATCGACAAGCACTCCATTCCGTCTATTTTCAATCGAAAATGATGTGATGTAGTCACGAACAGTGTTACCAGAAAGCACCAGTTCCAACTTAAAATCGCTAACCTTTCCACTTTGAAAGCCGGAGTGATAGATTAGAGATTGTCCCCCTACCAACGCAACCTCCTCCGTCAGCACTCCATCTTCAACATAGACAATCGACCCAGCAACTGAACATCCCCCTGGAGGCCCCCCAGCACCCGCCCCCGATCCTGTTCCGACGCCCCTACCGGCAGATTGTGGGTAAACCTGTCTTTTCTGGCAATCGTAAGCGATTCCAAGAAATGACTCCACGTCGGTGGAAAAATGCATTGGAGGAGAATCGGGATAAAATTTGTCTAAGGTCTCTGTATATGCACATGTCAGATGCAAACCAGTGTCGATTCCATTGCTATGCTGAATTGCCTTTACAATCAAAGGCTTAAAGCTTCGACATAGAGTCTCATATGGATAGTATTCGCAAGCTGATGGACCACAATCTTGGGTATAGGCACTAAGTTGCTGTGCTCTAGTCTCTTCGCAGGTTTGCGCAAATGCAGGACCTGAGAAAACGATTAATAGAAATGAAAAGATGAAAAGCACTCCCATGAAAAGCCCTTCTGATAAAAACAAATTATTGTTTTTATCAGAACAACTTACAATATCTCTTAACCTTCCAAGAAATAAACTAGCCAAATGTTTGTTTAAGAATCAAACAAAAGGCGACTACTTTTTCAGCGACTGGATTTTGTCCTGAAGACGTTTGATAAGGGCCGGATCTTGCTTGGTATTGATCATGTCTTGGAGGACGGATTCTGCCAGTTCTAAATTACCTGCATCAGAATACAAGCGACCCGCAAGGGTGAATACCCACTGGGGAGCACCTTTTTGTCCGGCCTGAATCAGCAGTTCTGCCGCACGTTTATTGTCTTTCACTTCATACATATAGTGATAGGCGGCGCGGTAGAGAATGGGCCAATCATTAGGGAAGGCCTTAACACCTTTATCAAAAATTTTTGTGGCCCCGTCGACATCAGTAATCAGAACAGTCAAAGCTAATGCTCCGGCAGCATAAGGGATTCTAAAATTGGGAGACAGGTTGGTTATAGAATCCAGCATCTGGAACAACCACGACTTTCCTTCGCAGACGCCTTTTGCGATAGGCTGGCTACAGTAGTCAAAATCCTGGATCGTACGAACCCACAAGACATCAGCAACTATTTCAGAATACCCAAAAGACATTCTTTCAATACTGGGCGGAGGCGCAATCAAATCTCGTGATTTTTGATGCTCACTTGGAACATAAGAGATCGATAAGACGAGCAGAAAAAAAGAAAGAGCTCCGGCAACCGCCGAAGCTCCATTTCTCAAAAGACTAAAAAAATTAGCCGTAACATTCACAACACTATCTGATTGCAGGATTTGTATTTGTGATACTTTTATTTTGGTCCATAGTCCACTGGTCAACTACACCATTCGTATGGATGATAGCCGCGGCACCTGCAACAAACGCAGTACCACTAAGACTAGTTGCTGGCAAAGCCTGATTAGGAGTCAAATTCGTAGCACCATTCAACATCATGCAGCCGTTTGGCATTCCAACAGCGACACCACAATACGCAAAGGAATCACGACTCGTGCCTATTCCGCTTGGAACTGTTGTATAACCATTTGCAACCCCGGCATCAGGTGTACCAGCCCCAGCAAAGCCAATTTTATATCTTAGCTTGCCTTCAGGAGAATATCCGACAGCTCCAAATTGAGTATGGTACGCAGTATACTCAGCATAAAAGGCCTTTTCCGACGTATATAGAGAAGCAAGATTTGTTTTGGCCTCTGACTGGCGTGCCTTGGCAAGATACTTACTAATATTTGGAACCGCGATCGACGCCAAAACACCAATGATCGCAACAACGACCATCAACTCAACAAGCGAGAAACCGCTTTGAGATTTTCTAGATGAAAACATTTAAAGACCTCCATGGTTCTTTTTTTCTGTTTACCCACATAAGTGTGTCAAATGTGATCTTGTATTGCAAGGTCCTGTCTCGAATATGACTGCATAATTTGTTTCATGTTTATTTCGTAAGGGACCACCCAATTCCCCTCTGAGGCAGGACCAATAACCAGCTTTTGTGACCCCGCTAGACTTGTCAAAGCTGAAAGAGTGCTCAAATTGAGTCATAAGGTAGAATAAAGCTTATGGGTAACAATAAAAAAGATAACAACAGCAACTATCCGTTTTCCTCTACAGAGGGGGAAGCTGGTGTTCAGCTCGTCCCAAAACTAGACACACCGAAGATGTACAAGGTGATTCTTCTGAACGACGACTACACCCCGATGGACTTCGTTGTCCTTGTATTGCGTCGTTTTTTTGCAAAAACAGAAGAGCAAGCCACTGAAATAATGTTAGATGTTCATAAGAAGGGTGCAGGAATCGCGGGAGTTTTCAGTCTGGAAATCGCCGAAATGAAGGTGATGCAGGTCAACCAATTCGCCCAACTGAATCAGTACCCGCTCAAGAGCACACTGGAGGAGGAAGCATGATGAGCCGTGAACTCGAGCGCAAGCTCGCTGAAGCCACTGAACTCGCCAAGCGCAATCGCCACGAATTCGTGACGTTGGAGCATATCCTTCTGATTCTCACTGAATCTCCAGTCATGGTCGAAATTCTGGAGGCCTGCGCCGTCAATGTCCAAAAACTAAAACAAGATCTGCGCGATCACCTGAAAACAGGAATACCGCAAATCACTGATGAACAGCTCAGCTCTTATGGTGGATTTGAATCATGGACCCCGGAATTTACCTTGGCCTGCCATCGCCTGATTCAGCGTGCGGCCATTCAGATGAAAAGTGCTGGTCGCAATCAGATCTCTGAGGGCAGCTTGCTGGTTTCTTTGTTCTATGAACAAGACTCTCACGCTGCTTTTGCTTTAGCTCGCCAGGGACTGACCCAGTTTGACATCATCAACTTTATTTCCCATGGGATCACAAAAGATGGGCGCGATCACGAAGTCCCACCCGCTTCCACTCCCCGCCCCGCAGACTATCAAGGTGACGGCAGCGAGGAAATACGTGGGTCTCCACTGGAAAGTTTCTGCATCAATCTGAACGAACGCGCCAAACAAGGAAAGTTAGATCCATTGATTGGACGCGAGGATGTGATTGAAAGAACCATTCAGGTTCTTTGCCGTCGCACGAAGAACAATCCGCTGCTGATCGGTGAACCCGGTGTGGGCAAAACGGCTATCGCCGAGGGGCTTGCACAAAAAATCGTCAACAATCAGGTGCCGGAAAAACTGAAAAATGCGGTGATTTACTCTCTGGATTTGGGGGGCTTGCTGGCCGGGACCAAATTCCGCGGAGATTTCGAAGGACGCCTAAAAGCCGTCGTAAAAGAGATCGAAAAGCATCCCAATGCGATTTTGTTCATTGACGAAATTCACACCATCGTCGGAGCCGGCGCTACCAGCGGTGGGTCCATGGATGCCTCCAATCTGCTAAAACCTGCCTTGGCAAATGGTGATATCAGCTGCATTGGCTCCACCACTCACAGCGAATACCGCCAGTACTTTGAAAAAGACCGCGCCTTGAATCGTCGCTTCCAAAAGATCGACATCCACGAGCCAAGCAAAGAAGACTGCGTGAAAATCCTCAAAGGCTTGCGCAAATCTTACGAAGAATTCCATCAAGTGCAGTTCTCGGATGAAGCCTTGCAGGCTGCCGTGGATCTTTCGCAAAAACATATCCACGGAAAACTTCTGCCCGACAAAGCGATCGACGTTTTGGACGAGGCTGGAGCCTACTTCCGACTGAAATATGAAAATGCGGAAGATATTAAGATTGATACTCCAGAGATCGAAGAAGTCATTGCCAAGATGACAGGTCTTCCGATTGCCAATATTTCTTCCAGCGAAAAAACGCAGTTGCGTGATCTGGATAAGAAACTAAAAGCTCTGATCTTCGGACAGGACGAAGCCATTGATCGCTTAGTGGCCAACATTAAGTTTGCTCGCAGCGGCTTGGGTCGCCCTAACAAACCTATCGGGAGCTTCCTCTTCACCGGACCGACAGGTGTTGGTAAAACTGAAGTCTGCCGCCAACTTGCCACCATCATGGGCGTTCACTTCGAGCGCTTTGATATGAGTGAGTACATGGAAAAACATGCCGTGGCTCGTATGGTGGGGGCTCCTCCGGGATATGTCGGTTACGAAGAAGGTGGTTTACTGACAGAAGCGGTCACGAAGAATCCGTACTGTGTTCTGCTGCTGGATGAGATCGAAAAAGCTCACCCCGACATCACAAATATTCTGTTACAGGTAATGGATGCGGGAAGACTGACCGACAGCAACGGACGCGTGGCTGATTTTAAGAATGTGGTTCTGGTTATGACCTCCAATGCGGGCGCTCTGGAAACTTCGCGCGGCACGATTGGAATGATTGATGAAAACCGCAGTTCTCTTTCTTTGGATGCGATCAAGAAAGCTTTCTCTCCAGAATTCATCAACCGTCTTGATGCCGTGGTCTCCTTCCGCGATCTGACAGAAGACATGGTTATCCGCATTACTCAGAAATTTGTGGATGAGCTGAAGATGACCTTGCTGGAAAAGAAAGTGGAACTGAATGTTTCTCAAGATGTAATTAAGTGGCTAATGAAAAAAGGCTACGACAAAGTTTACGGAGCGCGTCCTTTGGCTCGCTGTGTGGATGAACATCTGAAAAAAGCTCTGGTCGACGAACTTCTTTTTGGACGCCTGGTCGACGGTGGGCGTGTCAATGTGGAACTGGAAAAAGATATACTCAAGTTCCATTTTAGCACCACCCCCAACGGGGCGGGTCAAAAAAATCAAAAGCAGCCTGTCACAACGTGATGGCATTGACATTCCTTTTAGAGTTATCATTATTAATGGTGACTCTAGAAGGAGTGCATAAATGGCATTTTTGAAACGTATTGGTCTTTTTATTCTTACAAACGTTCTGGTGATCGTAACGATCGGAATCGTTTGGTCTATCGTCAGCCGCTTCCTGGGCCTGGCAGGACTTAACTCTTACATTCCGTTCTTGATGGCGTTCTGTGCTGTTTGGGGTATGGGTGGGGCCTTCATTTCCCTGTTCATGTCCAAATGGATGGCGAAGATGTTCCATGGCGTAAAAGTCATTGATCCTAACAACGCCAACCCAGAGCTTCGCGCTTTAGCAACAAAAGTTCACGAGCTGGCTCGCCGTGCTCAACTTCCTAAAATGCCTGAGGTTGGTATCTACGAATCCGTGGACATCAATGCTTTCGCAACAGGTCCGTCAAAATCCAATTCCTTGGTGGCGGTTTCCACAGGTCTTCTGCAAAGAATGAATGAAAAAGAAGTTGAAGGCGTTCTGGCCCACGAAGTAGCGCACATCGCTAACGGTGACATGGTAACCATGACCTTGATCCAAGGTATCGTGAATGCTTTTGCCATGTTCTTCTCTCGTATCCTGGCAAACCTTGTGGCATCCAACGTGGATGAAAAATTCCGCGAGATCGTACGCTTCGCCGTCACAATCTTGGGTGATATTGCCTTCACAATGCTGGGCTCTATTGTGGTGAATTACTACTCCCGCAAACGTGAGTTCCGTGCGGACGCTGGTGGCGCGAAGTATTCTTCTCGCGAAAACATGGTCGCAGCTTTGCAAAAACTGCGTTCTGTGTATGAATTGCCAATTCCGCCAGAAGAAGGTGCAACTGCAACTTTGATGATCTCCAACCGCGACAAAGGTGGAATCGCCAAATTGTTCATGACTCACCCACCTTTGGAAGTTCGTATCGAAGCTTTGCAACGCGGACGCGTTTAAGACAACTCGCAGCGGAAGGCCAACTTTAGAACGGCTTTCCGCCCTCGGGGTTGTTTCTTCTTAAAAATGGGCATAACCTTTGTGTTATGCCTCGTATAGTTCTCGCCCTTTCTTTTTTCACAGTCATTCTAGGTTGCGCGACCACCTCGCGTTTTGACACACGTATCGACAAGCGCCTGACGCCTCCGCTACCGGTCTTTATGGCGAAGTGGAGATCTGCTCCTATTTCAGATCTTGAAAAGCTTGAAGTGGGCTCCAAGGAAAACAACATCCTTTGGTGGAAGACCTATATGGTTTCCATGGCCCACAAAGAAAAAAATCCCGCTTTAGCTTGTGAAGGTTTCAGTCAGCTTTCTGCCACTATGGAGTTCCCGCTTCATGATTTGGCACTGCTCAGAGCTTACGAGTCCTGCCCGGCCGACAAGAAACTCGCGGATCTTCCTGCAAGCGTAGCGCCTTGGTATCGCGATCTTTCCATCGACATCAACCTGAAGGAGGCCTTACAAACTCCCGATCTTCAGGATGACCTGACGGCCTATGTTGAAAAGGCCCGCAGTGAAAGCAATAAAAAGAACAAAGAGGACTACTACCTTAAAGCTCTTACTGTTGCCCAGAAGTTGAATCTGAAAGAGGAAGCTCAGAGTATTCAATCCCAGCTTTACAAAAACTCTCCTCGTTTAAACCCACTGCCGACATATAAAGAACTCAGCTCCGTGGCATCTGATTATCGCTTTCACCGCGATTTCGATAGCGCTCTAAAAACCTACAAAAAAATTCTGAGCACCAAGGAAGCGACCGCGGACGAACAGTTCCAAGCACTTAAAAATATCCGACAGACTTACAAAGTCGCCCAACGCCGCAATGAATACATCAATGCGACCGCCGATGTTGTGAACTGGGCCAAGGATCAACTGCAAAAAAATAAAAAAGACCGCCGTACCGTGGCCCGCTTCCATGATTCTCAGGTTCTGTTTGCCAAGACTCTTTGGACCGAAGATCAAACTTCCCGTGCGGTGCAGGTGCTGAACGAAACTCATCGCCGCCTACGCGGTGTCTATCCAATGGATGAAGTTTTCTTTATCCTCGGACGCATCGACGAGGAGAAAGGCAACTTCAGCAAAGCTCTGGAATACTTTGAAGCCAGCTATCAACAACCTGTCAGCTTCACCGGTCTGCGCGATAAGATCTCGTGGTTGAAGTCCTGGAACTATTTCAAACTTGGCAAATGGGCGGAAGCCCGCACCAGCCTTGAGCAGATGAAGGACCTTGTCAAAGACCCTTCTGACAAAGCCCGTGCTCGTTTCTGGCTGGCAAGAACATTGAAAAAACTGAACCTTGAATCTGAAGCTCAAGCAGAACTGCAGAGCTTGAGCAAAGAAGATCCGCTGGGATACTATGGCGTGATGGCCTATCGCGATTTGGGGTGGGAGTTCCCTCCCTTGAGCGTAGATCTGAATGAACTGCAGGGTTTGAGTTTATTCTCGATCAGCGAACTGGATGTTTCAACTCGTCTGACTGCTGAATGGCTGATTGCCGTGAATGAAAAGTCTTTTGCGGAAAAAATCCTGAATATCGCCGTGGATGACCTGAAAAAGCGCAATGTCACAGAGGAAAAAACCTGGCTGGCCGTTTCTTCTGGCTACGCTCGCTCCGGTTTGTATCTGCCTCTCTTCTCGGCCATTGGCGCTCTGCAACCGGAAGTCAAAGACCGCCTGCTGAACGATCATCCGGACTTACTATTCCCACAGGCTTATGGCGACATCATTGCCGGCGCCTCACAAAAAAGCGGTGTTCCTCAGGAGTTTATTTTCTCGATCATCCGTCAAGAATCCGCCTTCAACCCGGAAGCACGCAGCCCTGCTGACGCCTTCGGTTTGATGCAGCTTCTGCCAAGTGTGGCAAAGCAACTGGCCAAGCAGAACAACCTGCCTTACAGCGAAGCTGGGGATTTGTTTAAGCCGGAAATCAATGTGCCTCTCGGAGCCTTTGAGCTGAAAAACCTGATGCGCAAGTATAACAACCAGTACATCCTTGCTGTGTCCGGATACAACGCCAATGACAGTGCCATCCGCGGCTGGCTAAAGACCCGCTTCCGTGATGACTCTGTGGAATTTATCGAGGAAGTTCCGTATGAGGAAACCCGCGCCTATATCAAGCTGACGATGCGAAACTACGTCTTTTACCAGAGACTGCTTCATCAAGGGCAAGGCTCTCGCTTCCCGGAAGAATTGCTAAAACTGCAAAGATAGCCCAAAACAGAGAGCCACCTAGACTTACTATTACCCACAACTTTCAAAGAGGTTGTGGGTTTTTTATTAAGTAAGCATATTACCTTCACTTTTGAAGGTCACTTCTTCGAGCACTGAGATTATTATGCGTGCGACAAAGTGTTTTTAAGTTGCTGATATGATTGCTACCACCCAAGGCCCATGGCTGAATATGCTCCACTTGAAGCTGATATCTGGACTGACATCTTTGCCCCGTCGTGGGGTTTTGATATTCACAGCAATTACTAGCTTTCTTTAATAATTCTCTGCGGGTATTTACAGAAATGTACTTCCGTGGACGCTTTGGGAAGTATTTTAGTTCCGTAGCGGCGAAGCTTTGCGTTATTGTCGAATTAAATGCTGGGGGCTTATCGCGCTGAGATTCAAAACATTTGGAGCTGGTAGCAATCCGAGGTGCTTTGGTCGTTGGCATTTTACCCTGAAGTTTTCTCTTGTTGAAGTTTTGCGCCAGATACCCGATCACGTCGGCCCAAGTTCCTTCAGGACAAATATGTGACAACAGGCTTTGAGCTTGTTCAAGTTCTGTAAATTGTTCTTTGGATAAAGTTAACTCTATCCTGACAGACTCGTCCTTTTGAGGTTTCAAAGATTCCCGAATTTGAATCGATAAATCAAACGCCACGGCTAAAACCTGCTCGGTCGCAAAGTTGTTTTTATTTTCAATCTGCTCCAGAACCTGCAATGTCTGATGGGTAGAAAACTCTGTTCCGGTCTTCTGGGACTGCTGTTTAAGACATTTTTGCACCTGGGTCAGTTGCGATAAATTCAGGCGGCCATCCTCTATCTTTTCTGCCAAGGTGGGGACTTTCTTCAGAAGTCTTGCCGATTGCAAACGACGGTATGCTGCAGATTCAGAATATCCCAGCTTTTGAGTCAAATAAGAGTACATGCTATCAAAACCCAGCTCTGCAAAAATCTTTCGTTCTTCGATTTCAAGGATATGCAAAAGTACCAAGTGTGTGATTTTTCTTTCACCACGAACCAGTTTTTCCATTCGCTTGATAAGTTCATCATTGGAAATATTTTGCAGTGACATAGGCCTTCTCCTTAACTTGAAGGTATACTATCACGGCTTTTGAAAGGGGATTTTTGCGGTTTTTCAGAAGGCAAAGCGCAATCAGAATAGGTTCATAGCAGGCCCATATTCTGGATTAGAAGGCCATTGTAAGATGTTGGTATCCAAATTACGCACGGAAGCGAACATAGGAAAGTCATCAAACACAGCCAAAGTCTGCAACACGCAAACACCCAGCAAGAAAAAAATTATTACATTTAAAAATGCCGCAAAGCTTCGCCGCTACGTTAGCTGTATGGCATTCAGACATAAGAAAGTTCAATAAAAAGCCCACAACCTCTTTGAAAGTTGTGGGGAATCATAATCCGATTTAGGCTTTTTTATTTTAGAGATCCAACCCCAGAGTACGGTGGAATTTCTTCCTACGTTCCAGATCAATAATATACCTAAGTTCCACCAGGGAACGAAAGCGTTCGTGAAAATGCATCCCCGTAATTACAAATCCTTCTTTCAACTTGGGGATCAAAACCCCAGGATTGTTAGGATGGTGCATACTGGTCACAACCTGAAACTGCTCGTTTTTTACTTTCTCCAACACACAACGAAGCAACTCGTTGTAAAGCCCTTTTCCTCGGAACTCCGGCAAAACCGCTGAGTTCTGCATATAGTAAGTCTCAGCATCTGTTGCATGTCCATAGTGCCAACCGATCATTCGATTCTGATAGAAAATCCCCAGACGCAAAGTAAATCTTTGCTCACCCTTTCGACGGGCTGCCAACTTTTCCATTTCCTTATCACGGCCAGACGCTACAACTTCGGTTTCCAATCTGTTTGAAAAAACAGAAGCAAAGTTTTCCGCTAAGCAAGCATGCATCTCTGAAGCATTAACCTCTCTGATAGAAAAGCCGCTTCCAATATCCTTATTAAACATTCATCGTCCTATTCAAAAACTCTAACGATCGCAGAAAGCATCTGTTACAGGCTGCCAGAAACATGACACTTAAAATAAGAGCTGTTCTAAACGTTTTCATGTTCTTCTCTTCGGCCAAGGGCCTCTGGACTTTAGAATGAAACTGACTCTTACTGTTCCACCCCTACCGTGCACCTACTGTCTCATGGTGAGACACTCCCCCCCGAACATTCCCCCTTTTCGTCTCATGCTGCTCGACTATTTGCCGATAAGTTCTTGTGGAGAAAGGGGAATACTTCATGTTTTCTCGCAAAGTGGTTATCGCAGCTAGTTGTGTCGGTTTGGCTTTCTTTGGTGGGTTGGGGATTTACCTTTACTCCACACAAGAAAGCTCCCCTTCCCGCACACAAAGCTCCAGCAAAAAAGACAGCAGTCTGCGTGCGCTGGAAAAATCCTTCATCACATCTCAAACAGACAAAGTCGTGGATGAGCCTAGTGCCCTGTTCAATGATCCGGCAATCAGCCAGGCTTGGGGTTTAAAGAAGTCCGACGCTGCCCGTGCCTGGTCAGTGACCAAAGGCAGTCGTGATATTGTGATCGCCGTTATCGATACAGGCATTGATATCAAACACGAAGACTTGGCTGGAAATCTGTGGCGTAATCCGGGCGAAACGGGCCTTGATTCCAAGGGCCGCGACAAGGCCACCAATGGTATTGATGACGACGGCAATGGTTTTGTCGATGACGTCTATGGCTGGAACTTTGTTGCCAACAATCCAAAGCTGGATGACAATCACGGACACGGAACCCATATCGCCGGTATCATTGGTGCTGAAGCTGGAAACGGCAAGGGCATCACCGGGATCGCTCCAGAAGTCAGTCTGATGATTTTGAAGTACTATGATCCAAAAGTCCCCGGCACAGACAATCTCAAAAACACGGTGGCTTCCATTCGCTATGCTGTGAAAATGGGTGCTAACATCATCAACTATTCCGGTGGAGGCACAGAGTTCTCTCAGGAAGAGCACGACGCCATTGCCGAAGCTGAAAAGAAAGGTATTTTGTTTGTCGCCGCCGCAGGGAATGAAAGATCCAACTCAGACCAACATCACTACTACCCGGCTGACTACAAACTTAAAAATATTATCTCTGTGACTGCGATTGACCCTGCAACCCAAGTGTTGGCTTCTTCCAACTATGGCGTTGAAACTGTGGATATCGCAGCCCCGGGTCAAAACATCCTGTCCTGCCTTCCAGGGAATTCCTATGGTTATATGACCGGAACTTCCCAAGCCACGGCCTTTGTGACTGGGGCCGCCGCATTGGTGATGGCTCATAAGCAGTCCTTCCAGGCCGAGGATGTGAAAAAGTACATTCTGGCAACTGGGGATGCACAAACTCAGTTGGCTTCAAAAACCAGAACATCCCGCCAGTTGAACCTTTATAAGGCTTTGACGATTCTGGATCAGGGCGTGGGCGCTTCCGGTGTGATCGCCGTAAATACACAAAACATGAAAAGCTTCAGTGGTGACCCGAACGACAGACGCGCCCGGGCTGCCGAAGAAGGCCTGGATGCCACCGCCACCGAGATGAGCCAGTTCGGTAAGTCTTTGATTGATGCCATGGGCGCAAAAGCTCGCCCAAGCAAACTCGGTACAAAACAGGAAAACGAAGGCTTCTGATAGATTCCCACATTGCAAACGACCTTTAAGGGCTGTCTAGAATCTCGACAGCCCTTTCCTTTTTCCCCGACAGATTTCCTTGCCTAGAAAACCCAGCCTGCCTGTGGCACATTGGCTCCCATCCGCTCGGGGGACTTTGCTCATGACAAAAATTCTGTCTTCATTCTTGGTATTATTGTTTTCAACTTCTGCTTTGGCAGACCTGGCAACCAGCTTTGACAAAATCCGCAATCAAGCTCGCCACTATCGCGATCCGGGCGCTGTCTGTGAAGAGGTCGCCCGCGCTGAATTCTCTGATCAGTATCCCGCACCTCAGTATGAAGTTATCGTTGGCGTTGCTTACAACTTAAAAGGCCGCACTGTTGGTGAACTAGACATGGTTCTTCTGGATAAGAACACACAGAAGGTGGCTATGGTTGGAGAGGTTAAGTGCTATTCCAACCTCAAAAACGGTCTGACAAAAGCCAAACAACAGCGCAAAAGATTCCTGACTCATCTGGGATCTGGCCAGCCGCTGGAGTTTATCAACACCTCCACAGGTGAAAAATATGCCTATGAACAGTTCCAGTATGTGACGCAGTTCATCTCAGTTTCCCAGCGCGGCGGCAAAGCTGTCGGATTTGACTATGAGCTTGAACACAATCTGGATGAGATGACCCAGCTTCGTGACCAGATCATTCACTGTCAGAAAGAAAAACTCTGTCCTATCCCTTAAAAGCCTCTCCCACCTTGTAATCCAAGTCCAGTAGTGCAAGACTTTGTTTACAAGGAAGGGGATCTTTTATGAAATCGGTACTCTCTATTTTCATATGTTTGCTGGCTCTGAATGCTCAGGCCGAAGTCGGATTCAAAAACGGAAATCAAAAAACCGCAGTTCTGGCACAAGGACGTATCATCGTTCACTGCCAATCCAATTCTCCAGGGGGCCCAACTTCTGGCTCTTTCATTTGCCGTGAGGAAATTTTGACCTCTGGTGAATACGACTACTTCGTCGGCCCAGCGGGAGCAAAAGGTGATTCTGTCACACTGACGGCCCTACACCAGGATGGCTCACAAAGAACCAAAACTGTTGCCTATGACAGCACCAAAGGACAAAGCAAGAAATCCATCAATCTGTGGATCGCGACATTGCTGCAAAAACCTTTGCTAGATCCGGGCAAAAACGTTGTCAGATACAAAATCACACTGAATGACAAAGTGACCGCTTCAGGCGAGTTCATCTCTGAGGTCAAAGATGGCGGCACCAAAACCTGCTCCAGAACTGGCTCTTACTGGTCTAATATCTCTTCTGATTGCCAAAACGGCTCATCAATGTGCAGCCGCTACTTCAACGAAAACAACTATTGCCTTTAATTAGCCTTTAGAAAAAACCGTTCAAAAAGGTTCAGATGCAAGGCGGAGGGTTTTTCTCGTAACGGAGGCGTGCTCATAGCACGTCGAAGTGACGAGAAAGGCCCGCCAACGAAGTCAGATGGGCCTTTTTCAACGGTTTTAATCTAGGAAGTCGGAGGCAGAGATCTTGCCTTTGATCATCACAATCAAGCCCGCCGTCATACATGCCAGCGCCACACCGACGCCGATCAAATTGCGGTGCCCCAGATTGATCATTCCCAACAGAATCAGGAAAGCACTGAGACCAAAAGGTCCCCAGTAAAGATACTTGTTCCACTTTGGCTTTACCGCTTCACCCGCTGGCTTTTGCGACAAGCCCACCATCATCAAGGAATTGATTCGCGCGATCATTTCGTCACACTTAGGGTCGCCCCCTTGTGCTGTCTTCAAATCCTCGTACTTCAACACCGCAAAACGCAATGCATCCAACTGATGGCAGGAACGAATAAACTCGTCGTGCAAATCTTCGTTTTCGAAGTTCTCAACCAGATTTTTCCATTTACGAACCAAACTGGGTTGAGCTTTCAAAGATGGGTCCTTCGGCAGGCCCTCCAACTTTTCGAAAATCACGTGGCAAGAGTAACATTCCTTCGCGCGACGGCCATTCAAAGCCCCACACTTAGGACAGGACTTCATTTCGTGAGTCCCTGGCTCGGCCGCCATCCCGACGTGTCGCTCAGCAGCAAGAATCTGCTCGCTCTTTTCCATCATTGGAGGCACGGACTCGCTCGAAATCTCTTCGGTGGTCGCCTCCGGTTCCAAAGAAACCTTAAAGCACATCACATTCAAAGGGTCCTGAGGAGGATACTCGAAACTGAATCGGCTTTCGCAGGAAATGCACTGAAATAGAGGGGTTTCCGACTGGATATCGTCACTCTCAACTTCGTACAATTTCGCGCATGATGGGCATCTGATTTTCAATTTCACGTGGACTCACTCATTCTTTATGTTACTAATACCATGATGAAGAGATGGTTTCAATTTTTCAAGCATAAAGCCTACGATTTTCGTTGGGCGATTCTCTCTGGAATTCTCGTCGGCACAAGTTACATCCCCTTTCCTCCGTGGGCACTGATCTTTTGCTACACTCCCCTTTGGCTTTCTGCGACTGAAGAAAGCAGTTCTGTTAAGAAATCTTTTTGGGCCGGATGGGTTACACAGTTCGTTCTGACCTTGATCGGTTTTCACTGGATCGCTTACACCGCGCACGAGTTCGGACAAATGCCGTGGGCGGTGTCCTATCTGGCATTGCTGCTTTTTTGTGCGTTTATGCACCTGTATATTCCGGTCGCTGTTGCGGCGGGAACATGGCTGCGACTGCGCTTTTCCCTCAGCGGCGGACAAAGCCTGTTCGTGATTGCCTTGCTGCATGCGCTTTTGGAGCGCGTGTGGCCCGTCATCTTTGAGTGGCATTTAGGATACACTTTCATTTGGTCCAAGATGCCGGGGTATCATCTTGCCGATCTGATTGGATTCCACGGTCTGTCTGCAATCGCACTGCTGTTCAATGCTTGGATGGGTTACATCTGGCTGAAGCAAAACTACATCAAGAAAGCCCTGACTCAACTTTCCGTACTGGCAATGACCTTTGCCGCGCTGATTGCTTTGGGCTACTGGCATGGCCAGCAATGGAACAAGTTTGACGGTGAAGTCCGGGCTACCGTTGTCCAAGCCAACATCGGCAATCTGGAAAAGATCTATGCTGAACAAGGGCGAGGATATCAGGAAGTCATCACCCGCAAGTTCCTGGATTTGTCTTTCAATGCTTTGCAAACATTCCCGCAGACCGACATCCTGATTTGGCCCGAAACCGCCTTTCCGGACTATCTGGATCAACACCTCCTGGATCGCAAGAACACCCAGATTCTGATTTCCGGGCTGACTCCACTGAAAGTCCCACTCATCACCGGGGCTTACTCTAAAGATCCCAAAACGGATGAGAAAAAGGACACGTCCACTTACAACGCCCTTTTCCTGGTCGATCACCTTGGAAACAATCTGGATAAGCCGTATCGCAAAACCGAGCTTTTGGCCTTCGGGGAATATCTGCCCCTGAGCGAGCAGTTCCCATTTCTGCTGAAACTGCTGCCGTTTGTTTCCAACTTTGGCCGCGGCCAGGGCCCCGAAGTCATGACCTGGGACCGACCGGAAGGAACGATCAAATGGGGTGGGCAGATTTGCTATGAAGGTCTTTACCCGAACTTCACCCGTGGACTGTCTGCAAAAGGTGCTGACATCTTGGTGAATGTGACCAACGATTCTTGGTTCGGAAAAACCTTTGAGCCTCAACAGCACTTATATATGACACTGGCCCGGGCCATTGAAGTGCGCCGTCCTCTGGTTCGTTCCACCAACACTGGAATCAGCACCGCCATTCTTGCCAATGGTGACGTTCTACAGAAATCCCCGCTTCATCAGGAATGGAGCGGTCAGTTTGTGATAAAGTATTTAAAAAATGCTCCCGTCACGTTCTATGTCCAATGGGGTCATTGGGACTGGATCGTACTTATCCTGATCTTGGGAGCCATTATTGTCCGAGGAGCCATCAATGCAAGATCTCGTCGTTCTTGATTGGATAGAGATTCTAGAAAAAATTAAAACTCACGCTACCAGCGATATGGGGCGTGAAGCCGTCATGCAAACCGGCCCGCTGAAATCCCGGGAAGAAGCTTATGAAAGCTTTCAGGAAATCAGCCATGCCACTGAAGTTTTGAATCAGGGTGTTCGCCCGTTCATGACAAGTTTGGATTTGTACTCGACGTGGATTTCCCGCCTGAAAAAACGTGCGGTTCTAAAAACACTGGAGATGAAAGACGTCCGCAGCTTCTGCTTGGAAGCCCTGGCGCTGAAGGAAGCTCTGCACCCGGTGCAAAACGACTGGGCTCAGCGCATTCACGGCAGTCTGATGAAAGCCGAAGAACCGATTTCAGCGATCGATCAGATCCTCACCCCCAGCGGTGACATTCGCTCTGACGCCAGTGAAACCCTGTTCCGTCTTTTCCGCGAAAAAGAACGTCTAGCGCGTGAAGTGCAAAGCACGCTGGATCGTCTGGTGCGTGATCACCAGATGGAAAATGTTTTGCAGGACAAATACGTTACCACCCGTGAGGGCCGCTGGGTTCTTCCGGTGCGCAGTGGAATGCAGCACCACCTGCCGGGGGTGATTCACGGATCTTCGCAAACAAAGCAAACCGTTTTCATTGAGCCAGAAAAAGTCATCCCGTCCAACAACCGCTTGCGCCAGATCGAGGTGGAGATTGAAGACGAGATCGAAAGACTTCTGACCGAGCTGTCTCATTATCTGTCCTCGAAATGTCTGGATATTGAAAGCTCTCAGGTTCTGATGAAGGATGCAGACCTTCGCTTTGCGCAGGCCCAGTTTGCCAACATGGTCAACGCCCACCCGATCGAGTTTTCCACTGACAGCATGGAATTGATCGAAGTGCGCCATCCGTTGCTGCAACTGACCGGCAAGACCGTCATTGCCAATACGGTTCTGCTGGAAGGGCAAAAAAGTATTTTGCTTCTAAGCGGCCCCAATGCTGGCGGTAAAACGGTGCTTTTGAAATCCATCGGTCTTGCCGCCCAAATGGCTCGCTGTGGTCTGCCGATCTGTGCCAGCGAAACGTCCAAGATTCCGTTCTTCAAAAATGTTTTGATCGGCATCGGGGATGCGCAGAGCGTGGATGAAGAACTCAGCACCTTTGCCGCTCACTTAAAAATTTTAGGCAAAGCCGCTTCCGTCAAAGGCCGTGACAATCTGATTTTGATTGATGAAATCTGCGGATCTACGGATCCAGAAGAAGGAAGTGCGCTAGGCCGCGCCTTCATCGAAGCTTATTCAACAAATGATGTCTTTGGTGTGATCACTTCCCACTTGGGGCCATTAAAAGCTGGCTGGGACGATGAAAGCCGCGTTCTAAACGGCAGTATGGAATACGATCCAAAAACAGGTCGCCCAACTTATCAGTTCCTCGCGGGTATTCCCGGGGATTCTATGGCCATTCAGACGGCCAAACGTGTGGGGGTGGCACAAACTATCGTACAACGTGCTATGGATGTATTGGCACCAGCCACTCGCGCCCGCTTGGAAGGTCTTGAACAAATTGAACAGTTGAAAGCTGATATCTCGCTTTTGCAGGATCATTTGCGCAAGGAAACCAAAAAAGCGACCGAGATGAAACGCAAGTATGAAGGCATGCTAGAGCAATTCAACAAAGACAAAGATGAATGGCTGCAACGCACTTTGAAAAAAGCCGAGCGTAAAGTGGAAGAAGCCATTGCGCACGCCAAGGCTGATGAGACCTTCAAACGTCACTCTGCATTGCAGGAAATCAAATACAAGCTTCCAGAAATCGTAAAAGCAAAACCGATCACCCAGCCTGGCGCTCCGGAAACAGCGGAAGAGTTTGGCAAGAAGTTCCCACCAGGATCGAAAATCTATGTGCCTAGCCTGAATCAGGATGGCATCGTGCAAAGCACACCGAACTCCAAAGGTGAAGTGCTGATCCTTTCTGGCTCTGTTCGTTTGCAAATTCCTTGGACGGTGCTGAAAGCTCCGGGCAAACCTGCCAATCCGACATCGCAGTTGGTTCGTCAAAGTTCCAACATCACGGTGGCTTTGGCTGACGATGATCGCACGCTGGATCTGCGTGGCAGAACGGTCGAGGATGCTTTGCAGGAATTAGAGCTGGCACTGGATAAGGCCGCTCAAGCACGGGAAGATCGTATTAAAGTCATTCATGGTCACGGAACTGAGGCCTTAAAGCGTGCTGTGCGCACCTATTTGTCTCGTTCTATTTATGTGAAGAAGTGGAAAGCGGGCTCCCCTGAGGGGGGGGGGTGACGGAATCACTTGGGTCGAAATTGGCGAATCCTAAAAACAAAAGCCCCCGATAACACCGGGGGCTTTTTTCTTTTTTAATGCTCAAAGTGAGGCTCTGGAACTGTTGGCGGGACCTCCCGTTTCGGATGGCAAACCACCCCGCACTTCACAAAGCAACCCTTGCCTGTGTTCCAGCAGTATTTGGCAATAGGTGTGGTCTCTGCCGGGCAGCTCAGACGTTCTGCTTCGAAAATCGGTTCCACCACAAAGGGGCCTGGTACCGATTGAAGATCAAAAACTTCTTCTGCTGCAAATACGCTGGCACTTGACAACGTCAGGGCTGCAAAGAGAGATAGAACAAATGCTTTCATAGATTCTCCTGGGTTATAGTTAAAGAAATCGCACCCAGCTAAGGCTAAAAGAGAGGATGTTCGGTTTGGTATTCTTTTTCAGACGACCTGCCGGAAATCAACAGCGGAAGGGCCGTTTATGTTAATTGAGGACTACAACATTTCAAGTTGGATTGTATCCAAGACGCTGGCGCTCTCGTACTTCATTGCTTTTCTGTCTTTGCTGCCTCAAGTCCTCGGACTTTTCGGAACTCAAGGCATTCTTTCCATTGATCACCTGCTGAACATTCTGGATAAAGAACTTAAGGCGGATCGCTTTTATCACGTGCCCAGTCTTTTCTGGTTTTCTTCGGGTGATCTGACATTGAAACTTTTTTGTTTCGTGGGCATGACGGCCTCGTCTTTGGCCTTCTTAGGGTTTAGCCAAAGCATCATGTTTATGATCTGCTTTATCTGTTATCTTTCCTTTGTCAGTTGTGGCCAGATTTTTCTAAGCTATCAATGGGACAGCCTGCTGCTAGAGTTCGGTTTCCTGGGATTATTCTTCGCCCCTTGGAAATGGGAATGGCTTCCGCTGGGGACCCACAGCCTGCACCCGATTCTTCTGGGGCTTGTGATCTTTCTTCTCTTTAAACTGATGTTCCTGTCCGGCGTTGTGAAACTAACCCACAAAGATGCCAGTTGGAAGAATCTGACGGCGTTGACCTATCACTATTGGACTCAGCCTCTGCCAACTCCGCTGGCGTACTTTGTTCACAAGCTTCCGATCTTTTTCCAAAAGCTGAGCGCCGCCATCATGTTCGCTATCGAACTGGGGATGCCTTTTTTAATGTTGATCCCCGGGAAAACTCAGATTTTTGCCGTGGGCTTTTTAGTCTTCCTTCAGGTGTTAATTATTCTGACTGGTAACTATGGTTTCTTTAATTTACTGACATTGGGGTTGTGCCTGGCGGTCCTACCGGATTCGTCATGGGGTTTTACCATCAACTGGGTTGAACACACAACGATCCCTACCTACATCGCAGTCATTCCCGCGCTGATTCTGATACCACCTTCATTGTTCTGGATTGCGAAAACATTATGGGAAAAAAGTACGAAGCTAAATTTTATGCTACCCTATATGCGATTGCTCTATCCATTCCGTATTAACAATCCCTATGGCCTTTTTGCGGTGATGACAAAAACCCGGCCCGAAATTATTTTACAAGGAAGCAACGACGGACATCACTGGCAGGACTATGAATTCCCCCACAAACCGGGCGACCTTAAAAAGTTCCCCACCATCGTAGCCCCCCATCAGCCACGACTGGATTGGCAGATGTGGTTTGCCGCCTTGGAAGGTTTCAACGAAAATCTTTGGCTGCAAAATGTGGCAACACGCATCTTCGAACAGTCACCGGACGTGCTGGGATTGCTAAGGAAAGATCCCTTCAAAGGATCAGCCCCACACTATTTGAGATTTGAAAGATATGAATACCGTTTCACCAGTCTAAAAGAATTCAGAACCTCCGGTCACTGGTGGCACCGCGAACACTTGGGTTCTTACGGCCCCACCTTTACCCGGGATGCAGACTAAGGTGCAAAGGCTTTGACGGAACGAATTTCTATATAGCTGGGATTACCGAGCGAGCCATCATTCTTTGCATGAATTTTCAGATAGCGAGTTGAAACAGGCGTCACAAGATTGACTCTGAGCGGATCAGTGACCCGATCATCAACGAGGGTTTGCGCTCCGACCTGAGTCATCCCGGCTGTCAGTTCGGTCCAAGCTCCGTCTGCCTGAGCTGGATATGGATCTGCCGTGCTTGAGTGCGCGAAGATTTGAACATGTGTCACTTTACCGTCAGAGAACATCTGAAACACGGAGAAGGACCCGATGGTTCGAGCAGCGCCCAAATCCACAATAAGATAACCCACGGTTGTGGGGTCTCCGTAAGTGCTCCACGTCGATCCCGTTCTGTCGTAGCTATTTCCCCAGATCACGTCTGACACAAAATCACTGTACGTATCATCATCACAAAGTGTCCCGCTGGCCGACCAGGAGTAAGTACAAGGCGCATTGAGTGACCCATTGTAGACGCCACCGCCACCACTTGACACACCGATTTCAGCAACACTGGCACTGCCTCCAGAAAGAACCGATTTCATCAGGTTCGGCGTCGTGGACAGAGTCGGTGTCAAAGTTGCGCCATTGGAAAGGCTCCCTGCCGCCAAATTCCCAACAGCATCCCGTGCCGTTCCATCAGCCACTTGCAGGCGCACAGTCCCTGAACCAGTACAACTGCTTACCGTCACTGTGCGAACACTGGCACTGACTGTGGATATAGACACTGAACAATTAGCCACCGTGCCCGTTCGCTGCAAGCTGATATCAGAGGCCTGCAAGGACACCTCAGAAAAATCACTGTATGTCAGGGTCCAGGTAAAGCTGGAACCGGTGATCGCGGACATCGGAGACGGGTTGGAAATTTGCAGTTGCGGCCCCTCTGAATCCACATTGAAGATCAAAGTGTTCGAGTCTTCAAATAGCTTTGTGCCACCTTCTCCATTCAGACCCAGTTCATTTTTTGCGAAATGAAGCGAAACCACTCCATCATGATCCGGAATCAACTCCAGTCTATAACGGCGTTCTTTTCCGACAAGTTCGCTATCGACAATCTGCAGACTTGCATTCTCTAAAATGAACATAGAAAGATCCAAGCCCGTAACGTCGGCGCCAAAGCGTGCTCGCACGACAAGGGGGCTCGCATTTGTTTGCAGCGGACTTGCTGCCTCCAAAATTACATTTTGAGATAAACTGGGAAGAGCCTCTGTAGCTTCCTTATTCAAGCCCTTAAAAACTTCCGCATCCATTGAACAGGATACCGAGAGATAGGACAAACATACCAACAGCGCCGGTAAAATAAGAGATCGATCCAAACGTTCCATAGTGTTTTTATCGGAACAACCTCGCATTTTCTGTGGAGATCGGACTCTGGAAGCGTTTCCAATTTTGGATGAAACGAGCCTGCGGTGTCTCATTCTGAAAAACCAGTGCGCAAAGTGACACGCGTTGCACGGCACCTCTGTAGAAGTTTGACGTTTCACCTTGGGAACGTATCACGCTGAGAAGCGCAATTTTTCCAAACCACTGAATTCACAGAGTTTTTTAATTTGTCTCAGTCTGATCTATGGCACCGGGCTTGCTTTATAGGTTGGTAACAGGGGGCTTTATGAAAAATGCGAAACAAATCTTCACAACTCTTCTAACACTCGGTGCACTGTCTCTTTTGACAGCTTGCGGTTCTAGCAACCAAGTTGCTGGTTCCACAGACTCTTCCAGCCGTACACCGGTTCAAGATATCGGAAGCGCTAATTCTAAAGCTCTGGCTTATTGCAACCAAGGTTCTGCCAATGGCCTTACTGGCAAATTGAAAGTCTTTGTGGATTCTTCCAAATATGTTCGTATGGAATATGTTTACCTTCGCCTGACTGCTTTGCCTGAATCTTTCAAATCCGGCGGTTCCTACATCTCTTTGTGGAAATGGTTGGCAAATCCATCTGGTTACACAAATCTGGATTCTTCCGCATTGAACTTTGCTTTGATGAATCCATCCACAGGTCAATACCTGACAGGTTGGAAGACAACTTTGAAATGGAGTGAAGTAGTGAACGTGGCTTCCAGCATGGGCTACACAGATCCACAAAACTTCTTCAACAACGTGAACATCCTGGTAGATCTTAAAGATCAAAACGGTGAATACGATGTGTTGAAAGTGGCGAACTACGACGCTTCCACAAACAAAGCCATCAACTCCATGGACGCTCTGTTGCCACTGTTCGCAGCTAACCCAGCAGATTACGCTAACGACAACGGCGCAACTCGCGCAGGTGTCCTACAAGCTCTGCACCCATTCAAAAGCAGCGCCGGCCAATTCTCAACCTCCCAATACCAGTCCATGGCCAACAACTTCTGCTTCTAAAAAAAAAGAACCCCCTAAAAACAAAAAAACCACTCTGCCCCCAGAGTGGTTTTTTTGTTTTGCCGATCAGTGTGCAGATTCCTGACTGACTTCTTCGGCCTGCAGGTTTTCCCCCTGCCTGTACCGATCCGCCAACGTCTTGTCCGTGGTCGGGAATGAGAACAACAGTGAATGCACGTTGGACTCTTCATCTTCCTGAGTCACGGCAATGTAGGTTAAATCTTTCGTGGTTTCATGATCCGGGAATTCACGGATAAAGCTGACCAGGATGTTTCCGTCCAGATCGTTCTTTCTCCAGATCTCGTCAGCATTTTCGATGGTTTCTTCGCGCAAGTCGGCATAGTCCTGGAATTTTTCCTGAGGAATATCTTTGTCCCCACGCACTTTCAGCATGGCCTGATAAAGCCCCACGGCCAAAGGATCTCCTTCGCCCATCGCATCGCCCTCAACCGACGCCCCGGAAACCTGTTCGAAGTTTTTGTCATACACCATTTCACCGCGCTGATAGTTCTGCCAAACCCGGCTGTCACGTGATGGGAAGTGAATGAACACAAATGTCGGATACTCATCTTCGGTGGAAACATAGGCAACAGCCACGTATTTGAAGGCCTCATCACCCTGCTCATAACCACGGATAAAGTGATAGATCACAAAATCCTCGAAGGTTTTGTCATCCATCCAGACTTCATCTGGCTCATCCAAAGTGGGCTCCAGGTAATTTTCACGGGTAATTTGATCTTCGTCAGTGAAATCATCCGCTGAACGAAGCGAGGAATACTCTTCTTCAAGCTTATCGATGGCTTCCCGGAAATATCCGAACAGGTCCTCTTCAGTTTCAAAAATGAGCCCTGCCGCCTCGTCCACGATGATGTACTCTTTTTCGGAGGAGGAGGTGGTTGTTGTTTTCTTCTTTGCCCGGGTCTTTGTCTTCGCCATGTGTATTCGTATCCTTCATTTGTTATTATCGAGAGAATCCCTTTTTCCAACAACTAGAAAAAGGACACTTTCGACCAACCCTGTCATAGTTCGTTTTTTGGTCTTGCAACACGGGGTTTTATTCCTCAACATCGGACTTAAGAGGTCAGCAGGAGGCTCTCTTGGTCAATCTAGAAGAAACAAGTTTGGAAAGAATGGAAGCGTTGCTGTCTCATTCAGCCATGGGTGTTCATGTTCTTTTTGACAATCAATCCATCGCAAAGGTGCTCAAGGAAGTGAGCGACGACAAAGACTTCTACAGCTTTGAGAAGATGAAGATGGTCCAAGACGTCATGACAGCGCTGATTGCGAAGAAGACATACTTCGAGAAAATGGCCTATCTTCAAGCTCTCGATACAGAGTCTTATCAGATGCTAGTGCGCGCCTACTTCCACATCGTGGAAAACACGGTTCGCGCAAACCACGAACACAGCCACTAAAAGGTACGGACTTACTTATGGTAGCAGCCGTGCGTTTAACGCTTCTGCGCTACCATAAGTAAGTCCGTACCTTTCGAAGTTCTTTTTTTCGTCTAAAGCTTGAGCAGTTCAAGCGAGCTTTAGCGCATCCACCTTGTAATTTCAAAATTCTGTCTAAAGCTTAGAGTCCTAATTCGACATCAATCGACAATTTTGCTGCGCCCATCCCCGACAATGCTAT
Organism: Bdellovibrio bacteriovorus; assembly: GCF_041888015.1. Taxonomy (GTDB): domain Bacteria; phylum Bdellovibrionota; class Bdellovibrionia; order Bdellovibrionales; family Bdellovibrionaceae; genus Bdellovibrio. The sequence continues at coordinate 1,120,554 of NZ_CP168968.1, read as the reverse complement.
CCTGAAAAGGAAGAGAGGTGCCTGGTTGTTTTTTCTGGCGAGCCCGCGTCAAATGGAATTAATGCGCTATAGCCAGAAAAAACAACCAGGCACCTTTTGGGTTCCCACCGCAAAGCCGATAGGAGAACTTGTGAAATATCGGGTTTTCTTATCGGCTTTCTTTTTTGTTCTGCTGCCCAGCTTGGGAAAGGCTGAGTACCGTGTCTTTCTTTTGAAGATCAGCAAAAGAGCTCCTGCTGCGGCGGAAGCCCCAACTCCCGGGACACCGCCGACAACTCAGGACTATCGTCTGGTGGAAAGCACCTTGGATCACGTCCAATATCGCTATTATCACACGGTGGCCCCCGATGAAGACGTCACTTACATTGATACCTGGCGCTGCTACGGGCGCACCGATGATTTCAAACCTCACTGCCCCAACCCCAAAGGCCAGATTCCGAGCGAGGACTCCCCGGCATCTTAATAGTCCCGTCCCTTTTTGATACACTTAAGGAATATGTCGTCAATTGACAATTCCACGAGAAAAGCCCTGCAAGCGGATTTGAACGAGGTTCAAACCGACCACGCACGTAAAAAAAAGCAGCTCGTTAAAGAAAACGAAGCCGAGCTGGCCGAGCTTAAAGATTACTATCATGACAAAAAAGCCGGCCTGCAGGAACAAAATGAAGCCGCCATCAATCACATCCGCAAACGTCAACAAGTCGCTGCCGAAGATGCCCACCAGGATCGTCAGCAGTTAACTGATAAATACAATTCCAAAACACGTGCGTTGCAGGACGACTACAATCAGAAGCTTTCCACCACCCGAGAAAAAAGAACGTCTCAACTAGCCCAAGCCAAGCAGGACTCCAAAGATCAAGTGGCCCGCATTGAACAAGATGCCACCGATCGCATCGACTATGTTCGGGCAAAAAGCGAAGAAGACCTTCGCGGAGCCAAAGCCAAGTACAACAAAGACATCGCCCAGATCAATGAGTTCAGTGGCAAACGCCTGGAACACCAACGTCAGTTGAACGACACCCGCCTTCAAGGGGAAGTCGAACGTGGCAAGGTCAATCAAGAACGCCTGCGCACACGCAACGAAAAAGAATACACGGAGCTGCGGGCCCGCGGTGAAGGCGAAATTGTTCACGAACACGAACAGCAGGATAAAAAGCTGGAGCGCCAGAATAACGACTTTGCCAAGCGCTATGATCAGCAGCAAAAGCAATGGGAATCCCGTGAAGAACGACTGAACACTCAGTACTCTGACCGCCTGACGCATCAGAAGCAGGCTTACGAAAACGAACTCGGCAATCAGCACGACCGCTTCCAAAGCAACTATCAAAAGACCGAAGAAGCCAATCGTGAGGCGGCCAGCATTCAAAAGAAACGCTATGTCCGCGAGTTGGCAGAGACACGCAAAGACTTTGTCAAAGCAGCCACCAAGTATTCTGACAAGGAAGCTGATCCATTTTATAAGGTCGAAGACCGCGGCAGCTATCTGCGCGAGAACCCCGATTTTTATATTTTAAAAGCCTTTGTTCCTGAACACGAAAAAGACGCCGTGAAAGTCACGATCCAGAAAGATCGCGCCACCATTTCCGGACAACGCTCATTCAAAGATAAGGTGGAAGAGGACAGCAAAACTGTCAGCAGCTCCAACTTCCAGACATTCCGCGAAGAGTTTACTTTTGATAAGCCGGTGATCACCGAAGGCATGACCCGCGAACGCGATGGCGATTGGGTCGTCTATCATATCCCTAAAGGGCTTACGAGCCGCTTTGAGCGGAAGGCTTAGAGCTCCCTTGAGCTGCGATCAGCAGGTTTTCCAGGAAGTAAGCCGCCAATTCATGACGCCCTTCCACACTGGCTTTCTTATATAAGCTCAAAGCCTGCTGTCTTGTGGTGGTTTCGGAAGTGCCGCGGAGATCCGCGATTTCACGAAGACTTATGCCGGAGAGAATCAAACTTCCAACTTCACACTCAGTTTTAGTAAGACCCCATTGGTCGAAATGACTCTGGAAGTACTTCTGATATTCCCCAAATTGCCGCTTCATATGCGAGATTAGATCGGAATAAGAATAAACTGTCATCATACATAAGTATGCCAAAAGTATCTTTTCCACCTAGGATGGAAGAAATTGAGTAAAAACTGAAGAATGCGGCCTTAGGCCTTCATCAAATAGCGAACTTCACGCATCACAAAAGCAAGACGTGACTGCAAATCTTGAAGCATCTCGAGATTAGTGTGCAATTGCGCCAAGGCATCGCTCTCAACAACGGGAGTGTCTGCCAGTTCATGGTAGGACTTGTGAGTCACTGGAGAAAAAGAGGGCTCAAAAGACTCTGCAGCAGTTGTTTCTACTTGTGCATTTTCCAAATTGATCACTCTCATTGCATTCTCCTTCACCCGTTTTTTCAGGCGCGAAATCAAAGTCTAGTTAGCTTTTTTCACTTCCAACAACTTAAATAAACTTACATGGACATTTTACACGGCTTGCTAGTATTCGCATTGCAAGGACGTGGAGTCCGTTCCAGCTAAATTCACGCGATCATCCCCGCTGGAGAGATACGTCGCCATCACAGATCCATCATTGTCTTTGTGTTTCAGCCCCAGAACATGTCCCATTTCATGAAGCACCAAGGCCTCTATATTCACTTCGCGGGCAGAGGTACGATCTGGCTTTGTCGCCGTCGTCAAACGGCCAGCACTCTGCCAATAGAAACTAAAGTCAGCACCATTCAGGCGAATATCAGCTTCCTTAATCAGATCACCAATCCAATAAACACTGGTTCGCCCCTGCTCTGAAGCCCGGTTCGTTTCCCAGGTATTCATGAAATAGATCACATTTCGACCATCTTTATGCGGAGTCAGGGGACCGATTTCACGAGGGTGTTCAACGATTTTAATGATGTCGCGTCCCGCGGTACGAGCCCACGTGGCAGCAGCACTGCGGATTGCCGGAATCATAGAGTCAGGCACTGATTCATGAAGGTACATGGTGACGGGGACATCACTTTTCCAAGAGATACGCTCGCCATAGACATTTTGCACGAATCCGCAGTCTTCTTGCGACTTCGGCGCACAGGCTTGAATAAATAGAGCTACAGTAAGGACCAAACTGATCCCAAGCCACTTCACCATGGAGCGACCTCCTTTGCCTTGTTACTAATACAAGGAAGAGGCCACCCGGATTTATCCCGGCGCCACACTTCAAGCTCTTGTTTTCACAGGTTTTTTTATACCCCTGTACCCAGCACTCGTAAAATGAGCATTGGCCAGAAAAACCCGTCAGTTTTACAGACATCCCCCAAAAAACTCTATAACTACCTGATTTTATATGCCCTTTTACCTGTCCAACCTTTGCACACCCCTTCGCCGCAAAGTGTGGTGCAAAAGGACCCCAAAAGGTCTGGCCCGCGCCTTGCTTTAGTACTTAGGCAAGTCTCGAAATGAGACAATCGGGCCCCACCCCACTCGGGGAATCCTTCGCGGCCCACACAACCTACCCCACATCCTGCCTTCCCTGGTAGGGAGCCTAAAAAAGCTCCTCCTGCCAGTTCGCGCGCGATGCTGTGACACTTGGAAACAGTCCGCATTTTTGATAAGACAAGGCCCTTCAACGAAAGGCCGAAATAATGATGAAGCTGACAGTAATCCCCGGTGATGGCATCGGTCCTGAGATTATGACTCAGGTCGTTCGCGTTCTGAAACATGTGCATGCTCCGTTTGAATATGAAGAGCATCAAGCCGGTGAAATCGCCCTGAATTCTGTGGGCGAACTTTTGCCACAGACCACTATCGATTCCATCAATAAAAATAAACTGGCCATCAAAGGCCCCACCACAACTCCGATTGGCGGCGGTCACAAATCCATCAACGTGACGATGAGACAGAAGTTTGATTTATATGCCAACGTCCGTCCGGTTCGTTCCCTGCCGGGCGTTCAATGTGTATGCCCCGATGTGGATCTGACTATCGTGCGTGAAAACACCGAAGATCTTTATGCGGGTATCGAGCGCATGGTCGATGCAGACACTGCTGAAAGCATCAAACGTATCACTCGCAAAGGTTCTGAACGTATTGCTCGTTATGCTTATGATCTGGCTCAAAAAACTGGTAAGTCTCGCATGGCTATCGTTCACAAAGCCAATATTATGAAATTGTCCGATGGCTTGTTCTTGAAAGTCGCACAGGAAGTCGGCTGGCAGTACCCAGAGATCACCACCAAAGATGTGATCGTGGACAATGCCTGCATGCAACTGGTTATGAAGCCTCAGCAATTCGATGTGATCGTCACTGAAAACCTGTATGGCGATATTCTTTCTGACATCTGCGCAGGACTTGTCGGTGGCTTAGGCATTGTTCCAGGCGCCAACATTGGTGCGAACCACGCCATCTTCGAAGCGGTTCACGGCTCTGCTCCGGATATCGCAGGTCAAAACAAAGCCAATCCAACCGCGTTGTTGCAGTCAGCAGTGATGATGCTTCAGCACGTTGGTGAAAATGGCAAAGCCGACGCCATCATGAAGGCCCTGATCGCAGCCTTGTCCGATGTAAATGCCCGCACAGGTGATCTGGGTGGTCGCGGTACAACGGTGTCCTTCACCGATGCTATCATTCAACGTCTGGGTGCTCAGTAGTATGACGCCAGCCCTGATGATCTCTCCGATTCAAACTGCGGTCTTCCATCAAGGTGGCAATCTGGCAGACTTCGTTGTGGCTCACGTGCCCAAGTCCCAATGGCAGGAAGGCGCTCTTCTTGCCATTACTTCCAAAATCGTCAGCCTTGCCGAAAACCGCCTGGTGGCTCTCGACAGTATTGATAAAAAAACGCTGATCCGTCGCGAGGCGGATCACTATCTGGGCGAGATCGGCCATGGCGTCAGCCTCACCATCAAACATGGCCTGCTGCTGCCCGCCGCCGGTATTGACGAGTCTAACTCTGAAAACGGCGACTACATCCTGTACCCCCAGGACCCCTATGCCTCCGCTGAAAAATTGCGCCAGGATCTTTGCGCGAAGCTGGGATTAAAGAATCTGGGTGTTATTGTTACGGACTCTCACACCAGTCCTCTGCGCCATGGTGTTGTCGGAGCGGCCCTGTCTTTTGCTGGATTTGATCCGGTTCGCAATATGATCGGTGAAAAAGATATCTTTGGACGTGAACTGAAGATGACCAAGATCAATCTGGCAGACAGTCTGGCCACCGCAGCGGTCTTGATGATGGGTGAAGCGGCCGAAAGATGCCCTTTAGCTATAATCCACAATGCTCCGGTCAGTTTCAATGCCCGACCTCAACGGGCGGATCTGGAAATTCCTCCGGCTGAGGACATGTACCTGCCCCTTTACCAACATCTCATGAAGTAGCATTTGCCTGAGGCCGATTTTAAACTTAGCATTGATTATATGAAATCAATGTCTTTACTTCTTGGAATCTGCTTCTTGCTTTCGGCGTGTGCCACCAACCAAAAAAGTCGTCTTGCAACGACGGGCATCGGTATCGGTGTCGGGGCGGCCATTGGTGCAGCAACAGCTCCGGAAGATGAACGTGCCGAACTTCATGCCATGTATTGGGGTGGTATTATCGGTGTGATTTCTGCTGTGGCCGCCAATTTCTATTTCAGCGATGAAAAAGATATGGAAGTCATGCGCCTGGAAACGGAAAAAATGAAAGCCCAACTGGACTTCTTCCAGAATGGTCCGGCGACCTTGCTGAAAGAAACCACTGGCAAAGCCGACAAAAAATATTTCCAAAGCGGCAAAGCCAAAATCAAACTTTACAAAATTGATCAGTGGGTGGATGAAGGCCCGAATAAGAAATACCACCGCGATCAGATGATCGAAATTCTTCCTTTGGACAAGGCTGAATAATGAAAACGCGCGTTCTGGTTATCCTGCTGGCGGCAAGTCTTGTCTGGGCTGGAAGCGTCACGTACTTGTACTGGCAGCTTAAAAACAATCCCCGTGTTGTCGCGATCACCATGGATGCCGGAAAAGAATCCCTGCAAAATGTCCAGTTGGGTGAAATGGAAAGGATGACTTTCCTGCGCCAGTATCTGGAACGCTATTTCAACTACGATTCCAATAATTTCTGGCAGTCCCAAACTTCACTGGCTTTCTTGATGTCCCCCAAGCTCAGTGAAGAACGCATCCGTGAAGTCAGCCGCTTGCGGGAAAAGATCCAGCAAAAAAATCTGTCTCAGGCAGGCCGTCTGCTTAGCTTAAAACAGGTCCCTGATGGCTCTTATCAGGCAGAACTTCATTTGCGTATCACCGAAAATGCGCAAAAGAACGACCTGTACATAAAAACACAGATCCGCCTGAGCAACACCGAACGCACACTGGAAAACCCGTGGGGCCTGGTGGTCAGCAGTATGCAGTTATCCTCGGCTCCCACCGCGCCTGAATTTACGGCTCTTGTGCGTGTCGGCTCGCAAAGTCCGACGCTGCTGACTTTCCCCTGTGCGATCGAAAATATCGAAAACCCGCGAGAGTCTGACCTGAAAATCAAAATCACAACCCTGAACATCAGTGAACTGCAAATCACACCAACTAAAACCTTCACTGGCCCCGTGTCTTTGCTGGCCTCCTGCAAAGGGCTGGAGTTCAAATTTGATCTCGTCACCGAAGGTAAAGAAAAAGATCTGTTCGTTGCCTTTCCTGAATCTGCCGGAACTGTTCGTCGCAAAGAAGTCGTCCCCGGCAAAGTTCACAAAAAAGACATCTACGAAAAAACCATCGAAAATGTCCTGGGCATTGAACTGGATCAATAAATAATCTACATTTTCATTTTGCTGCGCTTAAGAGCCTCAGAAATAAGATCATGATCAATCCCCACAAGAATCGCCACCTGAGGGTTTTTGCGGGGATACAAGAAGTACGCCGAAATCGGCAACGTCGCTCGTTTGCCCTTCAGGTCATACCAATCATCCCCTTTGCGAATCTGGCGATCCTGTTCCTGGGTGGTAAATGGCCAGATATAAGAATCAAAGAACTCACTGACGAACAAAGACTCTCCCCCCGGCCCTTGCGCTTCTCCTTGAACGTGATAGCGGGACATCTTGCGATTGTCACCTGCCACATAAGAAAACTCTTTCAGTATTCCTTTGGTAAAAACATACTCCTGCGGATGCAGCAGGAAGTTTCGCAAGATGTCTGTCTCGCGCACCCGATGAAAAACCCGGGCGGCAAAGACAAAGGCCGCCGCCATAAGTAACATCATCAAAGCCGATCCGTAGCCGGCCCACCAATGCATTTCATCTCTTTGCACTAGAAAAATAAAAAAGCCACAAATCAAAATACTGGCCAGCGCACATAATGAAAACACCCCGATCAAAAGCCAACCCGGGGTGCCTCGATGGAGCGCCAACTTCTGCAGGCGCATTGAATCTTTAAGTTCCTGTTCATTTTTTACAGCCAGATATTTCCACGTTTTGTACATGGATTAAGAATGAGCAGCCCCCAGATCAGGGTCAAGTTCAGATTGAGAAGGTTTCGGAATACTAAGAACAACCTGAGTGCCGACACCCACGCGGGAACGGATCTGCAAGTCACCACCCACGGCCGCCAAAGCTTTCTTGGCATCATACAAACCCAGGCCATTGCCTTTTTCCTTGCCGTAACTGACACCTTCCTGAGTCAATTGAGGCAGGACTTCTTCAGGAATACCACAGCCATTATCCATGATTTGCAACAACCAGTGATCCTGACGCTCCATCAGGGTCATATTGATAGACGCCTCTTGTTCTGGCAAAGCTTCCAAAGAATTATTCAACAGATTACTTACCACCCGTTGCAATTTAACGGAATCCAGAGTCACGTTGACCATCGGAGAATGAACATGCTTATGCCAGGTGAAACTGACCTGAGGATTTGAGAAACGGTACTCTTTTAACAAGGCCTCAAGAAGCGTCGTAAGATCCTGCTGAGCAGTCACCGAACTCACTATATTGGACTGCGACTTACGACTGCGACTAAGCAGATCCTCAGCAATCCCCTTGATTCGGGAAACCGCATGATCAAACAGTTCTTTTTTTTCGGTGCTCATTTCGTGAGACAACTGACTTAAAGTCGTCAAAGCCATTAACGGGCCACGGATATCGTGAGCCACCTGACGGGAGATCTCAGAGATTTCTTTGGAAAGCGCCAGTTCCGCCTCGAGCTTTTGTTCATGCAAGCGCGCCATGAATTCCCGACGATAGGACCAGCCAAGGAACATCAAGCCCAACACCAAGCCCAGCATAAACAAGGGCGAAGTCACCGCCTTGAGCGCCAACTCTGAAGTTCCGAAACAAACAGCTATATTTCCCGCAGGCAGAGAATTCAAAGTAATCGGCACCTGGGTCGAGAACAGACACTGCAGGGATTCCGGTTTCTGCACTTCACTTTTCACAACAGCGGTGTGGACTTCCTTCAATTGATTCAGAATTTTATTTTGCAGGCTGGGATCACCTTGAAACAACTTTGCGCGGGCAATATCATCTTCCCAGATACCAACATATTGTTCGACCGAGCTGCGTGCTCTTTGCACTTCAAAAGTAAAACTCAAAACAGCCACGGCTAGACTTACCAGCACAAAGACCGTAAGCAGCTTTCCCGATATCCCATTTTGAGACGACACTTTTGTATGTTCCATACCTGAAGATCAAGCAAACCATGAACCAGTCTGCCGGGGCCCCTGAGCCGCCCCAAGGTGTCTAGGAAGTTGACAAGAGACGTCTGTGGTCCTCATTACTTTTTTGATTTTTATCAGGTAAAATCGTTAACTTTTCAACGTCCTGAACCGTTTTAGTATGTATGAAATTGCTATGGGTGGGAGGCCTTGTTGCCGCCGTCAGTCTATTCTCCGCATGTACGGGGCCGCAGCGGGCCCCAAGCTCTGTCATGTACGATGACGAACGGGCCAATCGAATTCAGGAAATTGATATCGAGCTTTCCCACTATTGGAACAAGGACTGGGAATACAATCAGGAACTTTTCCAAAAAGGCCAACCCAATGCCAAGTTTGATCGTAAGCTGAGCCCCAACGACAAAGACTGGGGTCACGTTGAGTCTTTGCTGACCGAAAGAAGTCAGGAGATAAACCAGCTATCCTCAAAACTTTTCCTGCGTGAATGGTCTGGTATCGGCCCTTGGTTTGCAGCCTCCTTCCGCCCTCGCCTCTTCGACAAAGAGGAAGTCATCACCATCAAATCCATGGATGACTTCAAACTGGGTATGCCGCAAGGCTCTTTCCCGATTGAGCACAATTTCTATCAAAGCTACACCCTGCGTTTTGAAAATGATCTGCCTGTGACCACGCTCTTTCCTCATGACCGGCAGGACAGTCAGAAAAAATTTCTTAAAGCCCGCCTGGAGTGTGATGCAGACATCATTCACCCGGGGAAATGGATCTTTTCAGGCGAAACCCGCAGTCGGGTCTATGAGTTCAATTGGTACTACAATCAGGAGAACGGCCAGCGCGTGCGTGTGAAGTTCTCCCCAGTTGTGAATTACTGCAAGTTCTACTTCCGCGATCCTGACAAATCCAAAACGTGGTCCAATGGCTTGCAATTGGTCGACATTGGTCGCGCCACCAATGAGTGGATCAAGCTGACCAATCATATCGATATCTGTGCTCGTCCCGAGGGAAATTTCGGCAAAGATCCCTCTGCTTTTTTCTGGACTCAGGACTTTAACTACACCACTTGCCCGCAGACTTTCGACAAACTGGTGAACCTGCGTGATCCCTATACGTCCATGAATCAAAAGATTCTGGCATTGACGGGGTCCCCACTAAAACGCAAAGACTTTAATAATAAAAATCCGATGGCCGAACTGGATTTCTCGAAAGCTCCGAAGTTTGATGTTATCTGGGTTTCGTCCTTGAATTTTTCTGCGGACTTCTATGGCATGGTCATGTCCAGTGCCCTTCGTTATCATGGCCAACAAGGAACCCAGATTCGCATTCTGGTTCCTGAAGTGACCATGACCCGCAAGGACAAGGCAATTTTGGAACGCCTGCAACAAGGACTTCCCAATATCAAAGTGCAATACTACAAGTACACTTTGTCTAATCAGAACAATGGTGGCTGGCTGGATAAATTCCACCGTGTGAACCACACCAAATTGATCATTGGCCACTCGTCCTCGGACCCGAAAGCAAATTTCCTGATCACTGGGGGCCGCAATATTCGCGATTCGTATATTTTCAGCGATACACCTTTCTATAAAGCATATAAATTCCTGAAAAATTACGGCGATGGCGAAGAGGACTACATCTATTACGATGACTTTGAAATCGAGATTCGTGGATATTCCTTCGTCAAGTCCGTGATGGCTCAGATGCTGGCTTTCTGGATGCGTGACCCCGAATCCCAGCGCTATCGATCCACCAACCTGAACGTGCCCAAAGAAGCGTCGTTCGATCAGGTGTCCCGACTGCGTGCCCTGCCTGACTCAACACCGGTGGTTCGCCATATCACGTCCATGCCTTACTTTGACGGCTATCAGCTGGAGAAATTCTATATCGACATGTTTGATTCCGCGCAAAGCGAGCTTCTGCTGACGACACCTTACTTCCGCCCTTCCGTCGCCATCAGTGCGGCTCTGGATCGTGCCGTACAAAGAGGTGTGAAGGTTAAAATCATCACCCGTATTCATCTGGCTGGTGATGGAACTCCAAAAATCGCGGAAGACGTGAACAAACAGGGTATCAATCGACATTTAAAAGATGTCGAAATCTATGAATGGACTCAGAATAACTCTATCATGCATGCCAAGATTCTGGTGATTGATAAAAAGTTGAGCTTCATCAGCAGTGTGAATATGAATCGACGCAGCTTTATCCATGATACGGAAAGTGGTGTTTTGATTCTGCACGGTAAAACAGCGATGGAGATGCGCAAAGAAGCCCTCGACTATATCAGCAAGGGCCGTCGCGTCACCGCTTCGGAAAAAGTGGGTTGGATCAACTCCACTTTGATCGATTGGGGTGACTCTTACTTCTAGTGAAGAGAGCTTTTGTACAACTTCTCTTGCAAAGCCTTCACTTCAGGAATTGAAACGTCATAAGGACGACCGCACACCTGACAAGTCACGTGCACCGGTTCCTGTTTCTGGATCATGTCTTCCAGATCCTCATTGGTAAGAAGTTCCAACGCACGCATCACACGATCTTTGGTGCATGGGCAGAAGTATTCCACCGGATGCTCGTGTTCCAGCTCTTCATAGGCAATGCCATCAAGGAAGGGCTTGATCAGGTCTTCGGCAGACGCGCCACCCATCAGCATTTTTGAAATATTTGGTTTCTTGTCGTCGTAGTTCTGCTGGATTTTTTCAACCATCGCTTCATCAACACCCGGCATGACTTCGATCAGCACACCACCGGCCGCTTGCACTTTACCATCAGCATCCAAATAAACACCCAACGAAACCAATGAACGAATCTGGTGGGACTGATGCAGATAATGAGCAATATCGTCCCCGATTTCACCACTAACAAGCTCAACAGTTCCCTGGAATGGCTGCTTTTGGAATGGCTGATGTCGGGCAACACTCAGAAGTCCGATCCCCATGGCTTCTTTCAAACTCAAGCCATTGTCATAATTTTCTGGCTGATATTGTGGGTTGGCCGTGTAACCACGCACATGACCGTTGTAAGATGCTTCTGCATAAATACTTCCCAAAGGACCGTTACCACGGAAAAGCAAACCCACCACCTGATCATCTTTTAACTGCGCCGCCATTAAAAGAGCACCAACCATGCCGCGTCCCACAGCCACTGTTGGCAAAGGATACGTGTTTTGCAGGCTTTGCATATGTTGAACGACCTCAGTGGCATTGACTGCGGCAATACGCAAAGTCAGATCTTTGGATACGAAGCGATGAACCCGTTCTTTACTCATGACAAACTCCCGGACTTTGTGGAAAATGAAACCTAACAAAGCAGTCCCATTTTTTCAAGTGAAGAGAGCCCTTGCCCATGAAGATCTACGTCTTTAGACACGCCCAGAAAGCCATGGATTTTTCCGGAGATCCGGATCTGACCGCCGAGGGACATGCTCAAGCTTCCAAATTACTCGACAAGGTGCTTAAAGAGGAACTGCCTCGCCCTACCGAGCTTTGGGTTTCCCCTAAAAAGCGCACGCATAGCACCTTTCGCCCCCTGTCGCAGCATTTCGGACTTCCCCTCGTGATTCAAGATGCCCTGCTGGAACAAAAATCCGACGAAACGGTGACCGAGTTCCGCCATCGCATCAGCAAAACCCTGGAAAATGCCGCGACTCAAAAAGAGGCCGTGATTTTCATGTGCTCTCACTATGACTGGGTGGTTGAAGCCATGGCGGTGGCACCGGCTGACAAAGATCTTTCGGATTCCGAGTTTTCCCACTGGAGCCCGGCCCAGCACGTGGGCTTCCATGTCAATACCGACGGAGTTTTCGAGTTTATCGAGCTAAAAAGGATCCAACTATGATTCAGAATATCTGGGCCGTAGGCCGCAACTATGCCGATCACGCTAAAGAACTGGGCAACGAGGTTCCCACAGAACCCATGCTGTTTTTGAAAGCTGGAAGCTCGGCAACCCTGGCTGCAAAAGAAATTCATCTTCCCGAGTGGGCAACGGAAATCCATCACGAGGTGGAGCTGGCATTGCAATTTGATGAAAATTTGCAAATTGATGAAGCCTGCATCGCTTTAGATCTGACCGAAAGAAACAAACAAAATCAGCTTAAATCCAAAGGTCACCCTTGGACTTTGGCGAAAAGCTTCAAGGAATCCTGCCCTCTTTCCGGGTTCTTTGCCGTCAGCGATCTGGAAGACTTGAAGAATCTTGAAATAATTCTAAGAATCAACGGCGAAGTCCGCCAAAAAGGCAACACGGCCCAGATGATTTTTGGCTATGAAAAGCTGATTGATTTCGTCCGTCTGCACTTCCCGGTGACCCCCGGCGACCTGCTGCTGACCGGAACCCCTGCCGGAGTCGGTCCTATTCGCCGTGGCGACGTTTTGGAAGCCGAAATTGTAGGTAAAATAAAACACACCTGGAACGTTCGCTAGCCATTCGCGTCAAGCAGGCGTTCCCGGGCGCCTTCACGGAACACTAATCGCTTGAATTTTTGATTTCTCAGGGAGAATATGCGGCCCTTCTATAGAGGTAAAAGCATATGAACGACATTCAGTCGCAAATTGTCTCCCGTGGCGAAGAGATCCTTAAACGCATGGAAAGCCAATCAAAGGCTTCCATTTTCTCCAAAGATTTCTGGTATGGCTCCATCATGGAATGGAGTATGAAAAATGAAAAATTCAAAACCAATATGTTCCGCTTCGTGGACGTGCTTCCTTCCATCAACTCTGGGGACGAAGTTGCGCGCCACTTGAAAGAATACTTCTCTGAAGACGGCGGATCACTTCCTCCGGTGTTCAACGTGGGACTGGGCTTGGGTTCTTTGGCACCGGGCTTGATGGCCGGAGCGATCAAAAAGAACGTCATGGGTATGGCAAAAATGTTCATCACTGGCGAAAGCCCGGATGAAGCTCTGCCTGTTCTGAAAAAAGCACGCAAAAACAAAATGACCTTCACCGTCGATATTTTGGGTGAAGCGACTTTGTCTGAAAAAGAAGCGCAAGACTACAGCAGCAAGTACATGGAGCTGATCACTTGGTTGGCGAAAGACGCTGAGAAGTGGGACGAAGTTCCCCAGATCGATCGCGATCACGAAGGCGCTTTGCCGAAAGTGAACGTGTCTGTGAAAATGACAGCCCTTTATTCCCAGATCAAAGATGCCGCCTGGGATGAATCCAAGAAAATCCTGAAGGACCGTCTGCGCCCTGTGTTCCGTCTGGGTATGGAAAAAGGCGTGTTCGTGAATCTGGATATGGAGCAATACTCTGTCAAACACCTGACACTGGAAGTGTTCACAGAACTGATCAACGAACCGGAATTCAAAAATTATAAATTCTTCGGTATCGTGATCCAGGCTTACCTGCGCGATTCCTTCGAAGACGTCAAATCCCTGACAGAGTTCGCACAAAAACGTGGCACTCCGTTCTGGGTTCGCCTGGTTAAGGGTGCTTACTGGGATTACGAAACAATCGAAGCGGAACAACGTGGCTGGCCAGTTCCAGTTTACACCAACAAAGCAGAGTCTGACGCGAACTACGAAGTGTGCGCGAAGTACTTGCTTGAAAATATCAAATACATCCGCCCTGCTTTTGCTTCTCACAACGTCAGAACTTTGGCAGCGTGCATGCTTTACGCAGAAAAGCTGAACATCCCGAAAGAGGCTTTGGAATTCCAAATGCTTTACGGAATGGCAGAACCCATCAAGAAAACCATCGTGGACATGGGCTATCGCATGCGTGAATACGCTCCGGTGGGTGAACTGATCCCGGGTATGGCGTACCTGGTGCGCCGTCTTCTGGAAAACACATCCAACGAATCCTGGCTGCGTGGCAAGTTCGCCGACAACAAATCCATGGCGGAACTTTTGAAAGATCCGGCGCAAGGATTGACTCCGACGTCTCCGGTTATTCCGAAAAAACCTGGCAAGTTCTATAACGAACCGCTGTTGGATTTCGCAGTGAAGGCCGATCGCGAAAAAATGCAAAAAGCACTGGCTGATGCGAAAGCCTCTTTGCCAGTGAACGTGAACATCGTGATCAACAACAAAGAACTTCAATCCGGCAAAGTCTTTGACCGTGTGAATCCATCCCAGTCCGATCAGATCGTGGGTAAGATCCAGATGGCTAGCACCGAGCAAGCGGAACAGGCCATGCAAGCAGCGCAAACTGCTTACAAAACCTGGAAGAATGTTCCCTGCGAACAACGTGCTGCTTTGGTGGACAAGCTTGCTGACATCATGACCCGTGACCGCTTCAAACTGATTGCCACGCAAGTGCTTGAAGTCGGTAAACCATGGGCGGAAGCTGACGGCGATATCGGTGAAGCGATCGACTTCTGCCGTTACTATGCCCGTCACATGCGCGAGCTGCAAAAACCACTGCGCGTGGGTGGATTGCCGGGTGAGCTGTCTCACTATATCTACAAATCCCGCGGTGTGACGGTGGTGATTGCTCCTTGGAACTTCCCTCTGGCGATTCTGGCCGGCATGGTGACTGCGGCGGCTGTTGCAGGCAACACCGTCGTGATGAAACCTGCAGAGCAGTCCACAGTGGTTGCCTGGGGCTTGATGAAAATGATCCAGGAAGCCGGATTCCCACAAGGCGTGATCAACTTCCTGCCGGGTTACGGTGAAGAAGTCGGCGAATACATCGTGAACCACAAGTACACGACAACGATCGCCTTCACAGGTTCCAAAGCTGTGGGTCTGCACATCATGAACCGTGCAGCTGTGGTTCAACCAGGCCAGCAACACGTAAAACGTTGTATCATTGAAATGGGCGGCAAAAACGCCGTGATCATCGACAACGATGCGGATCTGGATGAAGCAGTTGACGGTGTGATCTATTCTGCATTTGGTTTCAGCGGTCAGAAATGTTCTGCTGCCAGCCGTGTGATCGTGCTTGATGAAGTTTACGACCGTTTCGTGGACCGTCTGGTTGAAACAGCGAAATCCATCGAGATCCACCCTGCTGACAATCCAAAAGCCTACATGGGGCCGGTTGTCGACAAAGAAGCTTACGACCGTATTCTGGGCACAATTGCTGACGCTGAAAAGAATCATAAACTGCTGTTCAAGGGCTCTGCTCCAGGCGGTGGATTCTTTGCGCCGCCGACAATCTTTGGTGATGTTCCAGGTGATGCGAAGCTGGCTCAAGCTGAAATCTTCGGCCCCGTTGTGGCGGTGATCCGTGCGAAAAATCTGGATCAGGCGTTGGATATTGCCAACAGCACCGAGTACGCTTTGACTGGTGGTATGTTCTCTAGAAGCCCGGCGAACATCGCTCGCGTGAAAGAGGAACTCGAAGTCGGAAACCTTTACGTGAATCGTGGTATCACGGGCGCGATGGTGGATCGTCATCCATTCGGCGGCTTCAAAATGTCTGGTATTGGTTCTAAAACTGGTGGTCCTGATTACTTGAAACAATACATGGAGCCTGCGTGCGTGACTGAGAACACTCTTCGTCGCGGCTTTGCTCCAGCAGAAGAATAGTTTTTAGCAGACTTCAATCTGATAAATCACAAAGCCCTTGGTTTCCGCCAAGGGCTTTTTTATTTGTAGGTTTTTAGTAGGAGAGCCGCTTGAAGTTTGGATTGGTCACCGCCTTCGGCCTCAACACCTCGGTGGAACCATCTTTTCCGGAATCTCTGCTGCCGAAATTCAAGTCTCCTTGAGTGATCGGGAAATAGGGATCATTTATACTGAACGGCCAGATGATATAGATGTCATAGTACTTCGTATTCACACTGGGCATGACCTGAGAATCACAAGTCTGACCTGCGATTTCCTTTGCGACCCCAGCCGCCCAGTCTGAAAAACCACAAAAACTATCTGTGTTGAATTTTGTTACAACCGACTCTGCCACAGGTGTCAGTTTTATGGATGCAATGGTACGATCCAGTTTTCGCGCATCATAAACTTTTTCATGTATACCAGTTCGGCCGGAGCCCAGCCTCCCTTAAATCAATTTTAATTTACAGGATCTTTGAAGTGTCTCACGATGATTCACTCTTTGGGTCTGTTTCTCAAAAATGAGATTTCGCGTAAAAAAGCCGAACAGATCTTTAGTAGAAAATTCATAAAATAACGTTTTTACTCCGATAAATTATCATATGGGCCACCTCGGTACGTTAATAACATATCTGAGAAGAATCTTTTCTTCCTACACCCCAGTACTATTCTCAGTCTTACTGAGCGGATGTACTTTGGACACGATGATCGAAGCTCTGACCAAAGAGAACTTCAAACTCATCACAAACATCGAAGACAATTATGTAGATCTGAATTCAGCAACTCTGAATCTGGAAGGCCAGTGCGACAAAGAAGAAGGACCGATTACTTTCAAGCTGAACTCGGTCGAGCGCGACCAAATGGATTGCCCTTCTTCTGGAATCTGGCAATATGTTTTGGATGTTCACGACCTGGGGGACGGTGAAGTCTCTTTGGTCGTTGAGCAAGTCGAGCTGGCCGACGCTTCCAAAAAAGTTAAGTCTGAAACCGTCACTTTAAACAAGGACACCTCCCCGCCACAGCTACTGAGTATGCCGGATGTCATTTTGAACGATAAGGGATTCATCAGCTGGGACTGTCAGAATCTGAATGATAAATGTACATTCCGATCCTTCGTTTCCGCGACGGATCTATTCACGTTTGCAGCAGAGCCTTACACAAATCTGAAAAGCAATATGACCTTCCCGGATGGGAAGTCATATCTGTTCTTGCAGGCTAAAGACACTGCAGGGAATCTGTCTGCTGTTAAAAAAGTGGAAGTCTATTCCGGCGCTATGGGCATTCTGATAAACCCTATGCAATTGAAGCTGGCGATGGCTCAGGCTGTGACATTGCGATTCTATATTCCACAGCTATTTGCAGAGTATTCTCTCTACAACAATGACACCTGTACTGGAGCCGACAACTGGCAGCCCCGCACCACGGGTACCCACAACTGGAATCTGCCTTCGACCACACCAAACCTCTACACAGTTTCTGCCAAGTTCCGCACAGCTACGGGGCTTGTCAGCCAGTGTTTCACAGACAGCATTCCGCTGATTGATCTTACCACCATATTTAATATCTGTACTTCTGGTTCATCCAGCGCACCGTTCGGAATGATAGGCAGCTCTTTGCAAGGTCAAAATCCGGGTTATGCCAACAATGAGAACTGTAACTTTGCTGTAAACACCACTCTGCCAATGGACATCATACTGGCATCTCCACTGTCGACGGAGGCGGACAAGGACATCTTCTCTGTTCGCCAGAACTCCCAAGTCCTCTATTCCGCATCTGGTTCAGATGTCCCCACGGGACTGGTTACGCTGGCGACCACCCAACCCGGCCCTTTCACCTTCAACTTCAGTTCAGATGGACAGAATACCGGCACCGGATTCGTTTTCTACTGGATGCCAAAAAAATCTATCCATCAGGAAATTATCATCAATGAAGGAGCCCTTCAAACAAGCTCCAAATACCTGCGTGTGACTTTTGACCTTCCTTCTTACCTTAAAGAATACTATCTGACCGAGGACTCGTCATGCACTGCTGGCGGGACCTGGAAAACAATGGCCGCCCAAAACCAATTTGTCTCAGCGACCACCGGCCCGGGCACAATCAGACTCTATGGCCGTTTCCGTGATATTTTCGGAAACGAATCCGAATGTACCAACAAAACCATCTCTTATTCTGCGCCGACACTGGCCATCACTGCCCCGGCGAATTCCAATGAATTAACCTCGTCTCTGGACCTGGCCGGAACCTGCTCCGAGGCCGGAGCAACAGTTCGCATCACGGGAACTTTCACCGGCGAAACAACCTGCACAGCACAAAATCAATGGACCCGGTCGTTCAACCTAGGCGGCACTCCCAACAATACCACGATCAATGTCACCGCAGAGCTGATTGTCGCCGGCAACACTGAAGCCTCCACGACCAGAAACTACACACTCAGCAGACATGTGACCCCGACTTCTCACGCCGCCAACGGATATGTTGGTCTGACCTTCACGCTGTCCGGAACTTGCGCCCCTAATGGCAGTACAGTCAACATCACATCTCCAAATGCCGCCGCCCTCACGTGCACCAACGGCGAATGGTCTTCTGTACAAACCGTCAGCGGCAATGATGGTGATCTGATTACTGTCGCCGGAAACCTGGTTTATCAAAGCATCAATCAGGATAGCTTCTCATTCCAGGTGATTTTGAGCACCGCCCCCCCAGTAGCCGTCGTCAAAGGATTTCCTGCGGCCATCAGTTCAGAGCTAAATCTGCCTATGAGCATTTCAGGCATTGGAATCAGTTCATACAGATATAAATTCGGTCCGGGAATTTCCTGTTCATCGGCCTCGGGTTACTCTGCAGAACAAAGCATCGATCTGGGCGTCACTGTCGATCAATCCGCATATGCGGCCGGCACTTCAGTCACTCTCTGTGTCATCGGCAAAAGCGGACTGAATGGACTTTGGCAGGATCTGTCTGTGGCAACCACCCACTCCTGGCAGAAAGCCAGTCTGAAATATGTCTCTTTAAGCACCCCAAGCCAGGTGGTGTCCGACGGGCAAACCGGAGTGGTTTTGAATGTCACACTTTCAGAGTCTTCACCTTCCAGTGTCCGGGTGTATTTCCAGACATCCGGTGATGCCATTTACATGATCGACCACAATCTATATCCCGGGTATATTGAGGTTCCGGCCGGCCAGACAACTGTGCAGATCACTTTCGACAGTCTTACGAATCCAGTGACTAAAGACAGCACACTGGGCGTATATCTCACTCACACCAATAAAGCTGATTACTTTGTCGGTGAAAATCACACCAAACACTATATGTTGCGCGATCCAGTGCGCAGCGCTCAAAAAGTCATCAGCTTTACGAATGGCAGCGATACGAATCCTTCAGTTACCTGCGCTGTCACCGAAGACGGACGGCTGCGCTGTTGGGGACAGCAGACCCCCACCCCTGCCGGTATCATCACTTATCTTCCTGCCGTCAATTTCACTCAAGTTGTCGGCAACCGGAATCATTTCTGTGCTTTAAGTGACCAAAATGACATGTATTGCGGAGTCAGCGGCGTCATAAACACAAGCAACCATGATCCCGGCATCAAATACAAATCCATTGCGATGAGGCAATACATCGGCTGTGGCATCACCTCTGATGACCGTGTCAGATGCTGGTCCATGGACAGTTCATTTACCACCAAGTATATTGATGATGGCGTCATTAAATTCAAAAAAGTAGCCCCTTCTCACGGCACCACTTGCGCCATTTCTTTGACAGATGATCTTTACTGCTATGGGGAAAATACATACAAAACCATCGCCAACAATGCGACACCAAGCTTCAGCGTACTGACCTTGGTAGACAGTGGCACAAAATACAGCGACGTAGCGGCATACACCTATGTCTGTGGCATCACACTGATCAGCCAGCAACTGCGCTGCTGGGGACGTAATGACTACTATCAGGTCGGCAATGGCACAAATACGGCCACTGTAACACCAGCGATTATTGATGGCACCACCAAGTATATTCGAATCAGCGGTTCTAACACCAAAGCTTGTGCCATAACGGATGACTACAAATTGAAATGCTGGGGCAAAGAAATCACCGGTGGCTGGGCAGCCACCCAAACCAGAAAGCTTTACGCCACTCCTACCCTGCTTCCTACGAATCTGAACTGGAAAACCGTTGAAGCTAACGAAGGATCCATCTGCGGCCTGGCCGACGACGATTTGCCTTACTGCTTCGGTGACGATATCAACTACCGAACGGCAGTGAAAGGGACCCTGGATAAGCTGGCTTTGATGGACTCCGGTCAATACACCGACTATAGCGTCAACCAGAACTCTTACTGTACTATCCGCAATGACGGGGCTGCCGTCTGCAGCACTTACTACAACAGTGCGACCCCAAGAAGAAATCCGCGTGTGATTCAGCCGTTTGTCAGCTTCACTGGCGGAAATATCATCGCCAAAAAAGGCGCCATGTCGTGCATTTCGTCTCCAACCTCCACCTACTGTGCGCGGAATAACTTCTTTGGTCACCTTGGCGACGGAACTTCAACAGACTACAATCAGGATTTCACACTTCTGACTGGCACGGTTCTGAAGGGTCTGACTGAAAATACCTACTGCGCAACGGGCGTCGATGCCGACGGTAATTTGAAGGGCTGGGGCTATGCCGCCGGATCACTCGTCTGTCCGAACACCATCACCAGACAACCGAAGAATATTCTGCCTGCAGTTAAATTCCGCCCGGTCCTGGACAGTCAGAATCTGGATGCGACCTGCGCTCTAAGTCTCAGTAATGAGATCTACTGCTGGGGCTCCAGTGCCATCATGAGAGGCTCGCCGAACAGCGCGACTCCGATCTCAGTGGATTCTGCCTACCGTTATACAGACTTCAAAGTTGCAGGAACCCGCGTATGCGGCATCCTCGAAACCTCAGGTCAACTGCGCTGCTGGGGCAACAACTCCAATGGAAGACTCGGCAACAACAGCACGACTCTGTCGTCTGGAACTGCCGTTACCGGAGGCCACAGCTATTCGAAGCTTGATATGAACGACAATATCACCTGTGCTCTGCGCGGAACCACCTTGGACTGCTGGGGAGGAACAGCCACACACAACAGCCTTGTCCCCTTTGCTGTGAACGGCGGTGCCTCTTACAAAGACTTTACGGTGACTGCGTACACGGTCGTTGCCGTGACCACCGGCGGACAGGTGCACATCTGGGACGACGGGCTGTTTAAGGATGCTCCACGAGTCATCTCACCGGCCGGTGTTTCATTCAAATCAATCAAGTCCTCCGCAGACAATCAGCTGTATTGCGCACTCTCAACGGACGACCGTCTTTACTGCCGGGACCTTGAGTTTAGTTACAATATGCATCTTCACCAGGTGAAAGAAGCCCGGTTCTAGAAAAAGAAAAAGGCCACTGTTTCCAGTGGCCTTTCTTAATTAAATTAAAATAGAGGTGAGAACATCATGCTCCCCGAGACCTTCCTTGGTATCACCCCTCCCGTAAAATTGATTGCAGCATAACAAAAACACGATTGCAAGAGACTTATTACAGATTTTTTAAGAATTATGCCCCGGCCCCAAAAAATCCACCCCGTTATGCAAAGATCTTAAGCAAAAGCCCCCTGAGGCTGCTCTGAAAACGAAAAAAGCCAGCGTTGCGCTGGCTTTTAGGTCTTATCAACTCTTATTTAGTTCTTAGAAGTCACTCAATCTATCTGCTAGTTCTGGGAAGTCTACGAACGGATTTCTATTCCCCTGAACTTTGAAGATCTCGACATTACGTTTCATCTCGTCTTCATCCACAGGGTCTTCTTGATTCCATTTACGCAGAACCTGTTCTTGTTGCGGATCAATAGGAAGATCATAGCGCAAAGAGAAGTAGAACAAGGCACGAGCCACATTACCTCGGTGATTTTGTGGTGGTTCAAAGACTTCGTCAGATCCGGATGTCCCGATACCAAAACGTGAATCCGGACATTTCAAATCCATCAGATCTTTGGAAACTTCACCGAACGGATGATTTCCACGAATCGCATTAAGTTGGGAGTCCGTCGGGAACAAATGGTGCAAGTCAGACTTCTGAACATCATCCGGGAAACGGCGTGTGAACTTGCTTTGTGGCCAGGTGTGCTCAACATTGATCACCGTATTATTAGGAATCTTGCCCGGAGAAGGCTGAGAGCTTTTGAAATCCTCAGGCCCGCGTTCCATATTGCAGTAAACATCGCGAACTGCGTACTGATTGCCCTCTTTGACAAGGTAGTAGTTCCCCATCAGGAAAACTCTTGCCGCATTATAACCAATCGCCGTGTGCGTATAGCAACGACCTTGTCCTTGCTGGCAAGCCTTCACGATCTGATCGTAAGAGCCCTTCACCATCACATGGTAATTGCGCATCACAGTTTTAATTCGGTTTTGAAGTGTTTCACCGGAAGTTCCCGCTTTCAGATCGCGATAGAACTCTTCCCCGTAATAGGGAACCAGTTGAGAATACGGCGCTGCATTCGCAACACCAACAAAAGATAACAATGTGAAAACAATCACTGACTTAATGAGCAACACTTGCTTCATTCAGGTCCACCATTCGGTTTGGGGGTGATCTACAGCCTCTGAGCAGTAACATGTCCCAACGGTAAGGATCCTGTCAACGGGTATATAGAATTTACAATATCAATTTTGAGAAGCGGTCTGAATCGATCGCCCGCGATAGGCCATGCCGAAGACGGCTCCAAGCACGCTGCCGCCAATATGGGCAGCGTAAGCCACGCCCCCGCCAATCCCCTCCGGGGTCGACCAAAGATTCGCTATATCGACCACCAGGAACAGAGGAATAATTAGCAACGTCGGCAAAAAAATCGCGCCGTAGTGCCCGGGCATGGGTGAGGCAAAGTAAAGAAAACGAACTCGCGCTCGCATTTCAGCTAAACAATAAAACGCCAGCAACGCACTGATCGAGGCACTTGCCCCCACCATCGGAACAGTCCCATGCAGATCTGAAAGCAAAAAGCCCAAACCTCCAGCACAGCCCCCCAGCAGATAGACAATTAACAACATCTGACTTCCCGCCATCACTTCAACAGCGGCACCGATCAACACCAAAAAACTTAAGTTGGAAAGCAAGTGTATCCAGTTGGAATGAGAAAACTGATAAGTAAACCAGGACAGCGGTCCCTTCGCTCCGGCACTCAAACCGAAACGATACAACAACTGCTCCTGATATTTCTTGCGAAACTCAGAGATATCCTTGCGCCACGAGGCGACTTGAACCTGGTCTCCCCGATAGGCCAAGGACTCGCCTTTTTCTAAAAAACGGGAATCCCTGAGAGCATAAGCCCCCAGAAGGCCCATGTGTTCGGCATTCAGGGAACCCATCTGTAAGACCCACTGGGGCTTGTTATAGAGTTCGTCCGCTGGCAGAGTTTGCAAATACTGATAATACAGGCGACCGGTCAGAATCAAACCGTCTTTTTGCAGCACGGGCGACGATGTCAGACTGGAGCTTGCCCCGCTGAAGATCAAAATAAAGATAAAGACATTCAACACCGCCAACGTGATCGTCAACGGATAGCGGGAGTAATCTTTAAAGTCTTCAGGACATGGGATGATCATGGAACCTCGTACCGCTCTTTGAAATCATCAATCCAGGCGTCAGGATCAACACTGGCCGGCGCACGACCCTTTTGTGGAGTGAATTCGGTATCACGCAGAGCCCACACAGAGCGCACATAACGTTTTTCCAAAGCCGTCTTTAATACGGGATGCTTTTGCATTTGCGAAATGGCCTTCAGACTTCCCACGTAATCCTGAGCGGCAAACATATCTTCGGACTTCAGGAACTGAGTCACTAGCAAACCGGAATCTGCCATCTCCAGATCTTCTTTATCACCATCTTCCGCCATATAGCGAGCCAGCGCACATGTTGCCGAAGACGAATCTTCGCAGATCTTGGCAAAATAATCTTCCTGAGCCTTGCCGTCTGCCAACAAATATTTTGCCAGATAAGCCAAGGGCTGAGAATTCACCGGATCACCCCACAGGGCCACTTCCGCTTCTTTCTCCAAACACTCGCCGGAAATTTCATTTAAAAGGAACAAGGACAGAGCCATATCCAAACGAGCCGTTCCATCCAAGCCTTCACTGCCTTTGACTTCCTTGCAGACCGTCACCACACTTTTGCCAGCAGTGGCCTTGTAAGCTCCGGTATACAGACCGTGATAGGCCTTCATGAAGCCCAGCACACCAAACAGAGCCAGGAACAAGAAGCTCATACGCATCCAGGAAGAAATAAACCGGGATTCAATCGGCATCGGTCCGTCGTCATGCTCTTTCTTCAATGTGATCACCAAGGTATCCGCAGCGCGGTCCGGGAAGGCCCGGCGGAACGGATGGCTCAGAATCTCCAAAAACGGAATCGCCAACAGCAGGAAACCAAAGCTCCAGCAAACCGAGCGAATCAAACACTGAGCATAAGTCAAACGCGGCTGATAAATCGGATAGGAAATCACCCGCAATTGCAGGAACAACTGCCCCGGTGTTGCCTGCCAGAAATACAGAAAGATGGATTGCAGGAAAGTGACCAGAAACACAATGCAACCGACCACCAGTGTTGCGGCAATAACCCCTTCTGCGGATTGCATATCCAGCATAAAGAAGGTTTTGGTCTGACGAACCAAGCCGGCTATCAACAAACTGATGATGGGCGAGAAAATTAAAAAATCCAGTATCAGCGCAACAAATCTGTCCGCCACGAAAGCGACAGGCACCGAACTGGATTTTGGATAATGAGGCTTCACTTCAGGAGCCGATAAATCTGGAAATACCATAAGGATCGTATCGGCTTGAAACAGGAAACACTAAAGAGATTAGTGCGCGAAATTGATCGCCTGGACCCGGCCCTGATCGTCTGTCACGAACTGGGCTTTGCCGACGATTTCCTTCGAGGAATCAATCAGACTATAGACCTGCTCGCCAGAGGAGTTCTGCGCCAGACTGACTTCTGCGAACTGCACGCCAAAGGCATCGGAATACTTTTTCAGAAACTCGGCTTTATCTGCGATCTGCATCGGGTGTTCACCGGCTTGAGCGTCGATGAATTCCAGACTTTCAATACGGCCTTCCACAGTTTTCATGCCGTATTTGCCTTCCAGGAAACCAAACACCAGCTCATCACGCAATGTCGGAGCTTCCGCAAGACTCGCCGCTGCTGTGGACTTCTCACGCGCCATACGCTTGGCAAGGTCATGTTCCCATTTAACGTCTTTGGCAAAAGTAGAAGGTTCAAAACTTGCGACACCGCGATTACCCGCAGCCGCCACACCCTGATCCGGGCCGCGCACCAGCCACTGATTCAGGAAAACTGTCATAATCAAAACGGAGGCAATGGAAAGAACAAGAACTGCTTTTTGTTCTTGAGCTTTATCCTGCAATCTTTTTCTTACAGATTGTGCTTTTGGAAATTCGATCACGTTTGCGTTCCTCATTATTTCACCCCTCAGAAGTCACGACAGTTCGAGTCTCAATGACTTTCAATGCGAAGGGCATGCCGTTTAAAAACCGCACTTATTCATTCTAGCTGAACAAGGCCTGAACAGACGTACAAAAGATGTTAGACGTATCGTTCTGATCATCTCATCCTGACACATAAAAATCCAAATCCCGAGGGTCTAGTCGAGGGCCTTTTTCTCCCAGGAATCAATCCCCGCCTGCATTTCCGGCAGGTGGTAATAAAGAACCCGGTCCAATTCAACCCCTTGTCCCTCGATGCGATATTTCTTCTGACTCAGGTACACCGCCTCGGGGATGGAAATCTGAACCCCGGGCGCAACGTCATCCAACGGATACCACACCCCGACCAGAAGTTGTCCCCGGCTGGGGCTTCCCAACAGCGGAGCTTTTTTAAATTCTTTCAAAGCCTGCGCAACCATTTCGGCCACGGACGAGCTTTTCCCGTCCACCAACACCCGTACTTCGCCGTTGTAGCAGCTTTTCTGCGCATAGGTTTTTAAAAGCACCTCGCTGTGCGTGTCCAGAATCGCCAGTTGAGCCTGATCGTTCAGGTCATTTGGAAATTCCGCTGAGCTTTTGACCGCGGCTCGGGGACGTTCAAGGCTGCCCACCAGTTCGGATTTGCACAGGAACAGAGAAAGGAATCGCAATCCCGCAACAAAGTTTCCACCGGCATTGCCTCGCAAATCCACCACAACTCTTTTCAGTGGCAGCAAATCAGCCTCAATTTTCTGCAGTTTTTCATCTGCAAAGAAAGCGGCCCGGAAAGACGGCACCTTCAGAACTCCGTGCCCAGCAGACCTTGTCTGCAAAGTCATTTCCTCCGAACGAATAATCGCCCGCGGTTTGATTTTCACGGAAAACTCCTGATCTTTGCGAAGAATCAGATAAGAGCCCTGCTGGGCTTGAGCTTCCCAAGGGTTGGGTTGTTCCGCATTAATAGTTTGAATGATATCCCCGCGACGCAATCCCAAATCTTCCGCCGGCGAGTTCGGATGGACTTTGAAAATCACCAGCTCGCCGTCCACAAACTGGCTTTCAATGCCGGTTTCCAGACTTTCCCCGCGCCAGATGCTGGCAACCTCTTTGGAATCATAAACTTCCAGATGCGACACCTTCAGAAGTGCCAGCACGTTGTTCATATCCTTGATGATAAGTTTTTTTTGTGAATATGGAGTCACCAGACGACTGCGACGCTGGCAGGTCTTCTTCCAATTTTTGATTTTGGCATCATCCAGAAATATTTTTTGCGACACCAGATCGCAGAATGCCGGATATGGGTTTACAAAACCCTTTTGCAGAGTGAAATGATAAGCAGCGTAAGCACAACCAAGTGCAAGTAGGATAGCGAAAAAAATACGGGTCATCTTAGTCCTGTAAAAGCAAAGACCGAGTGTTTTATCACTCGGTCTTCGTTTTTCAATTCAAAAGGAGACTAAGCAGCCACTTTCTTCTTGCGAGCTGCAGAAGGATCAATGTGGTATTGCTTTACTTTACGATACAAAGTCGCACGACCGATGCCCAAAGCTTTTGCAGCTTCAGTCAGGTTGCCTTTGTATTGAACAATCGCGTTTTCGATAGCTTGAGCTTCAAGCTCTTCCATTTTTTGCACGCTTGTTGCTGTTGCCGTTGGCGTTGGGAACTGAATAACGTTACCGCCACCCACGTCAGAATTGATCGGGCTTGTGCCAGAAGCCAAAGCCGGAACACCCGCTACCAGTTGTTGTCTGAAAAATGCATTATCAAGGCCTTCTCTGAACTGTGCAGATGAATACGCTTGAACTGTCACATCGTGATTCTCCCAGTACTTCTTTGTGTTCTCGATGGTTTCCTGGTTATCGCTCACCACGATCATAACTGTGCGTGACATTTAGTCCTCCCCTTTTGAAACATTATCAAAGCTTATTTGACTCACTTTGTACCTATCGGCGTATCACGCTGAGAATTTAGGGCCAGTTGCAAATATTTTTTGAGACACTTTAAACAGGCAAAAACACTGGACTTTTGAAGGTCCCCAAAATGCCTCTTGACCGCCTTTTTGATTTAAAGTGCCTTTTTAGAGTCCTGCTTAAACCACACTTGTCCCCAATTCCTTTGGGTTTTCGATACCTCTACTTCATTGTGTTTGGTATAGTGACCGCCACCAAACCGGGATATATCTTGAACAAAGCACTTCTTATTCTTCTGATAACTGTTTTAAAAGGACTGGGCGCTTCCGCTGAAACTCTGCGCATAAGCGTCTATGACTTTCCACCGCACATCTTTGTACAAAACGGCAAGCCTCAGGGGCCAGGCATCACCTTTTATCAAACTTATCTGAATCACACTCCCGGCGTGAAGCTGCAATGGATAGCCACTCCATTTGCCCGAGTACTGCAGGACCTGCAGCATGGCAAAACAGATGTGGCCCTGTTTCTGGCACGCTCTCCTGAGCGGGAAAAGTTCCTGCGTTTTTCTGACACGGCCCTTTTCACAACATCCTCGGCGATCATCGTTCGCAGTGACTCCCCGCTGGTAAAAGCCAAGTCTTTAAAAGACTTCAAAGGTCTGACTTTGGGCCACTCTAAGGACTCCTTCACTCCTCATGAACTGATTCGGCAGGGAATCAAGATTGAAGCGCTAAGCGGAGAAGATGTGATCGAGCGCAATATTCAAAAGCTGCGCTATAAACGACTGGATGGAATCTTCATCCCCACGGCTTCCAACGGGGAATACATCCTACACAAAATCAAGGCCGAAAAGGAGTTCCAGCTCTTTATCGTCCCGAACTCAAACCTGAATCTGCATATCGCCTTTAGCAAGAACATTGAGGAAAAGACTTTTCAAAGGATAGAAAAGGCGCTGAAGAAAAATCACGATGCCTATCGCAAGCTGCTGGAACAACAACTGCACAAATAAAAAAGCCCCCGTATTCGGAGGCTTTTGACGACATAGACTGTCTTCTTCTGACTATTCCAGCAAACTGCGCAGCATCCACGCTGTTTTTTCGTGAAGTTGCATTCTTTGGGTCAGCAGATCCGCGCTGACTTCATCACCGGCTTTTTCAACCAGCGGGAAGATCGAGCGAGCGGTGCGAACCACGGCCTCCTGCCCTTCCACAAGTTGTTCGATCATTTCATTTGCTGATGGAACACCCACTGGTTCTGCAATGCTGGTCAGCTTTGCGAATTCTTTGTACGTACCCGGTGCAGCCACACCCAAAGAACGAATACGTTCTGCGATCAGATCCACCGCTGTTGCGAGCTCTGTGTATTGACCTTCGAACATCACATGCAAAGTTTGGAATTGAGGCCCTGTGACATTCCAGTGGAAGTTGTGAGTTTTAAGGTAAAGAGTGTAAGAGTCCGCCAACAAACGAGACAAACCATCAGCGATTTTCTTTCTGTCCTTTTCGTTGATGCCAATATTAATTCCTACAGTGCTGCCATTCTTTTTTGCCATGGGCTGTTCCTTTCATACGTTGACTTCATAGGTTGAGCAGTCCAAGGGTAAACTATTTTTCACTGAGACTGTAGTGACATGTGGACCTTGGGCGATGCTTCCTCGACATTTCCTGACAGGTTCCTCACAAAACTGATCACCCATATATACTAAGACATTTCAATTTTGATTAAACGTTTGCAAATCTCAAGACCAAAGTACCTAAATATGTGAATAATCTCGTGTTACTCTCTCAAGATGACACATCTTAGGGCCGATCTTCTTAATATGAGATCAAATTTTCTTTACACATATTTGAAAACAGCTCGAATCCTGATCCTTCTTGCTATCGGATTTCTCACCGCCTGCACCGGTGGCGGAGGCAGCAAGTTCAGCGATCTCTTGGACGTAGGCCCTCAACAGACCGGGGCGGTGGAGATCACAGCTCTGACTCCCACCGACTCTCCAGTTATCATGAACTCAACAAGCGAAACCACCTTTGCGGTCACAGTAGATCCCAAAGCCGGAAGCAATTTGACATACACGTGGACTTTAAACGGCACAGCACTGAGTTCTACCAATTCATTCCATATATTATCAGGAGCAAGTCTGCTGCCCGGAGACCATACCCTTTCCGTTTCTGTCACCAATGGAAAAACCACGGACAGTCACAGCTTTATTATTCATAAGAATACGCCTCCAGTAATCACAGCCCGAAGTCCCGCTGCCACTGGTGCCTCTGTCACCTGCGGCTCTGGAAGCCTGGCCCTGTCGGTTTCCACAGCGGATACTGACAACGATGCACGAACCTACACTTGGAAGGTCAACGGCATCGCAGGCACGACCTTCTTCATAAATCAAAACTCCACAGGCGTTGGGGCCACCGTGGACTTCGTTCCAAACTGCACACTTTCCGGCACCGCCACCATCAGTGTTGAAGTCAGTGATGGACATGACTCAACAAGTATCTCCCCGGCCTGGACCGTTTCCATCATCAATTCCGGCGTGGCCAATATCGGCGGCGTCTCTCCGAACACCAGCCCTTATGTGATCATTCCGTCCTCAGGCTCCAAGATTTTCAACATGCTCGACGTCACCGGCGTTCCGCCGATCTCTTACAGTTGGGAACTGGAGGGCACACCTCTCCCTGGTGAAGTCAGCACATCTTTGACTTTGTATGCTTCAACTCTGGACCCCTTGCCGGGCCTGGGGCCTTACACTCTGACCGCCAAAGTTTCAGATGGCACCGGAGCTGAGTCCAGCTTCAGCGTGCAAGTGCTGCTGAATAAAGCGCCGGTTCTTTTCGGCCCAGCCCCTTCTTCCACTTCACTAGCACGCAACTATGACACACCCAACATGACGTTCTCTGTGAACAGCACTGATGAAAACTCGGATGCGCTTCGCTATATCTGGATCGTTGATGGCGCCACCTATGAACCACCTTTCAGTGGCCTTCCCAGCTATCTGAGTATCAACAATGCAAGTCCACATCAGTTGATCTTCAATCCGAATCCGTCTTTGGTGGGAAGCCATACCATCTCGGTACGGGCGCGTGAAGATCGTGCCACTGACTTTGAGTTTTCCAATACCAACACCTGGAATGTTCAGTTCAATCACTTTAGTGACGCCTGCAATCAGTTACAGGCCGGGCAAATTTGCACGCTGGTCGGTGCTCCAGGTATCATGACCGACACAAACAACGACGGTATTATCAATGCTCTGACTGAACCTTACAAACTGCGCATCAACTACAGTCTGATTCACAAAGTTCTGAACAGTGACGGACTGACGGTTGTGAACAACTTCTTCTTCTCGGACTCTTCCAATCACGCTGTCTGGTACTATAACAGGTCCAACAAAACCCAGTCAGTTTTGGGCAAAACCCTGCAGCCTGGGGAAATCAAAATGCTGATCGGTAACGGAGCCAGTGGACGCTCTGTGGACAGCAACCCTTCTTACACATACAATCTTTATAAGCTCAGTTCCCCCCAAGGTATGTACTACGATAACACCGGCAATGCTCTGTACATTGCCGACCGGGGAAATCACCGCATCGTTCGCATCGACAGCACTGGTCAGGGCCTGCGTGTCTTTGGCAACGAAACCAACTTGCAGTGCGCTGCCGGATTCACCAACTGCAATACCGACAACGAACTGGCCACAAACCATGTCTGTGGCGGCCCCGTCGAAATGGTCTTCGACACTACCGCCAAACGTATGTATGTGACCTGTTCAAGCACTCATGCCATCAAAGAAGTCAATATCACCAACTCCAATCCTGCGACCTGGACAGCGCGCATTCTGGTGGGACGCCTGAACGGATCCAACCAGTCCACAGCTGCTACCACAAACGGAACCACGCTGGCGGCCGGGACAGGTCAAGTTCATACACCGTGGGCGTTGGCCATGGACAGTCTGCGCAATCTTTACTTCACTCAATCCAATGGAAGTCATTGCTTTGTTCGCGCCATCAACCTGAACAGTGCCGGTGGCATCACTCTGCCGAACGCAGCGGGCTCCGGCACCCAGGTCCTGGCACAGAATCAGGTTCTCAGTGTCTTTGGCCAAAGCACTTGCTCCGGCCCCGCCACAGGCGCGCAAGTCCCAAACTTTGTCCGCTACTTCTATCCCCGAGGCCTTGCGATTCACGAGGTCGGTGGCGTTCTGGAAGGGTTCTTCGTCACCTCCACCGATGCCCATCGGGTAATCTATTCCAACGTGCGCAGTACTACAAAAACTTTCGGCGGCGTGGCCGTGGCAGCCTACCTGTCGCTGACAATCTGGGGAACCGGTATCGGTAATTATAACGGAAACACCAAACCAGCCAACACCAACACCGTCTTTAATCCCTACGGCATCACCATTGATAATAATTCACTGATCATGGTCGACTTTTCAAACAATCGCCTGCGCACACTGGATATTGGCAACGACGACGGAAATATCGGCACCCTTTTTACGATCACGGATCCCAAATCCAACTCTTCTCCCGATTCACCCGCCGTGGATGCCCCGAAAGCCCGTCTGAATTTCATTTCGGATCTTCTGTTCAGAACCAGTGACAACAGCCTGTTGATCGCCGACACGACCGAGGCCGGCCTTAATATGCCGACGCATTTCCAACCCGATGGAAAAACGACCGAGAACAACCGTGTGCGCAAGCTGGATCTGAGCACGGGCCTGCTCGACACAGTTCTGGGCATGGGATATGGCACATACACTAACATGCAAAATGCCCATGAGGTTCTGCTGCACGGACTGCGCGGTCTGGCACTTATTGCCGACAATCTTCTGGTCCTGGATCGCCACTGGGTCCCCGCCGGCAACAGATCCTGTGGCTTCTATCTATATAATCAAAACAGTCCCTCGGGCACTTTCTATGGCAGCCCGGTGGACAACGGCAAAGTGGGTTTGATCGCCGGGAACTACGCCTTAGGTTGTGGCACCGAGTCCGCCAATGGCACCGCCGCCAGCGCTGCCCGCATGGAACCGTTCTCGATGACCACAACCCAGGATGACACGATTTACTTCACTCAGTTCCGCCGCCACTGCATCATGAAGGTGGACTCGACTGGAACTTTGAATGCGGTTGCCGGCCTGTGCGGCACTGCGGGGAATGCAGAAGGCGCCCTGGCAGCGGCCCGCTTCGAATACCCGCTTTCCATCGTCAAAGATCCAAGACACCCCACCAATATGCTGGTGATCGACCAGTCCAACAAAACAACCAGCGAGATCAAGTATATCAATCTGTCTGGCAGCGATGTTGAAGTGGCCGGGGTCAGCGCCCTCTCTAACGAAGTCAAAAGAATCATCACCATCAATGACGGATACGCCATCGGCTTGACGGTCTATGCAGATCCCGTTGATCCCAGCAAAGATATGATCTGCTACACCAGCGGATCAGGGATGAACACCCTTTATGCTACAAACACCACTACCACGAACCCGCTGGCATTGACCGTGGCCGAAAATCCGGATGGACAAGTCGGGTTCCATCGCGTCACTTGCGTAAAAAGATCCGACGGCGCCAAAGAAATCGTCATCGGCGCGGACAGCTCTGCTGTGCGCGCCGGCAGCCAGTTGATGACCGAGCACGAAGGCTTGGGCATCGACTCCAGTTCCGGCATTAAAAAAATCAAAGCTTCGTTGTTCACCCCTTACGGCCTGACCTTCGACAGTGAAGGAAATCTGTACATCGGTGAGCGCGACGGCAAAGTGATCAGAAAAGTAAAAAAATGGTGGTAATCAAGGAGTGTTTACAATGAGACTCGAAAATTTGGGAACAATCATCGCAGCCATCCCCCTGCTCCTTTGTTTGAGCGGATGCGCATCCCCGGGCCTGCACGTCCAATCCGAGCCGGGAGGCGCGGATGTGTACTTCAAGTCCTCGGAAGGCACTCTGACCAAGATTGGTACGACACCGCTTAATGTGGATGCCAACAAACTGCCACCTTCGCGCAATGCTTTTCAGATCACACTTTCCAAAGACGGCTATCTGTCCGAAAATTTTGTGATCCCGGCGGCCAAACTTCCGCAGGACACTCAGATCTCGGTCTCTTTACGCGAAAACAGTAAAAAGACGGAAGACCGTCTGGATCACGTCGCCAGCAACGTGGCTTCGATCCAACAGCAAATCCGCAACAGAGATCTGGACCGCGCAGAGCAAACACTGCAGCTGATGGTCGTCCAGTACCCTGACGTGGCGACGTTCCACGAACTATTGGGAAATGTGTTCTACCTAAAGAAGGATCTGACACAGGCGCTGGACTCTTACAAAAGGGCCGCGAATCTCAATCCTAAAAATATCGAAACACGCAATATGATCCAACGCCTGAGTCAGTACCAATCCGGAGGTGACTTATGAGTATCTTCCCCCTTTCCATCCTGGTGGCGGTCGGCTTTTTCACCACGGCCATCATGTATCTTAAACAGAACGTCAATTCGTATCTGGACATCGTAGCCCTGCTGATGGTTCTGGGCGGCACTTTGTCCGTGGGCATGATGACCCTGCCCTGGGACCTTCGCAAAGATTTGAAACTGGCTCTGCAAAAGCTGTGGAAAAAAACAGGCCCCAGCTATCAGTCAGCTCTGGAAGATTGCCTGGCCACCATGAAAGGCCAGGTGCCTACCGCGACAGAAGGACAACTGCACCGCCGTATTCTTCTGGATGGCGTGGAACTACTTTCCTTGGGAGTTCCGACAGAACGACTGCAAAAAATTCTTGAGGAACGCGTGCATCAGTATGGTCGCCGCCAAAAGAAGGTCGCAAACTCTCTGCGCAGTTTGGCGAAATATCCTCCGGCATTCGGTCTGATGGGAACAGTTCTGGGACTGGTGAATGTCATGAATGGCGTTTCAAAAGGACTTTCCGGAAAACAAACTGCCTTTGAAATGGCGTTGGCTCTGGTTGCCACCATGTATGGCCTGGTTCTGGCCAACCTGGTTCTGAATCCTGCCGGTGAACTGATTCAAAAGAAAGCTTCGGATGAAGAAGACCTTGGGCACATGGCGGTTCAGACACTGATGCTGATGGCTCAGAACACCTCGCTGCTGGAAGCTCAGGAAACATTGAACTCCTATGCTCCGGAAGAGCAACAGCTGCACTTGAACTCTGCAGGATTGGAGACGTAATGAGACGCACTGACGAAGTGGAAGTGGATAGCGAAGGCACCTGGGCCATCAGCTATGGAGACATGGTCACTCTGCTCTTGACCTTTTTTATCGTGTTTTTCTCTATCAACCCCAATGAACAAGAGACCGAATATCGTAACGGCGTGCGGATGGCTTTATTGAAACACCTGCAAGGTCAGGAGGACCACAGTGTGGCCTATGATCAGGGCAATCATATTTTGGTGGAATTTCCGGGAATCTCGTTTTTTGATTCAGGAAAGATCGAAATGACG
Source organism: Bdellovibrio bacteriovorus (assembly GCF_041888015.1). Lineage (GTDB taxonomy): Bacteria > Bdellovibrionota > Bdellovibrionia > Bdellovibrionales > Bdellovibrionaceae > Bdellovibrio. Next base: position 1,085,621 of record NZ_CP168968.1, on the reverse strand, counting down.
GCGGCCGGTCGCACGGTCCTGCAGGATTTCATCAAGACCTATCTGCCCTATGCAGGTCAGTACAAGGTCGGTATTCGAGCCTTCACGGATCATAAAAAAATCGATCCTCGAAAAAATCATCGTTTCAAAGACAATCTTGAACTCAGCGCTCTGCGCTCTATCTCGACGATGCGTATTCTTCAGGGTTCAGGAATTCCACTTGAGCGCATTCAAGTGGGTGGCTACGGCGAGCTGACCGTCACCGCAGAAGAACTGGCAAAAATCAGCTCGGATATCAGAGCCCCCGCTTCAACGCTGGATCTGGCCCGCAAAATTGTTTTAGTTATCCAACCGGAGGTTTTATGAATCGTTCTATTCTCAGCAAGATGCTGATCCTTGTTTCCTTGGTGCTGGGTTGTTCCCTGGCTCTGGCGCAGAATTACAAGCATCCGCGGGTTGTGGAGTTGGAAAAGTCCCTGTCGCAGGAGGCTTTGAATCTTCTTAAAGGACGCTTCCCTCAGCACCCATTTATCGTGACCGTGGCCATTGACCCCTTGTTGCGGGATGTGCAGAAAAAGACTTCGGACAAACTGCCCTACTATGACCTGCGCGACGAAGAAATTCTTGATGAATGGGATGATCCGAATCTTTCCAACGCGGCTTTATTAACCCGCGTAAAAAAGACGATCGTCAACGTCTCGGTTCCCAACACTCTTTCTGAAGATGAAGTGGGTGAACTGAAATCCGCCCTGGCAAAAAACCTGAGTCTGGTGGAAGCCCGCGACACGGTCGAAATTCAACGCCGTCAATGGAGCCGTCTTGAAGACAACCAGACTCTGTTCAATATCTGGCTGCCGATGGGCCTGGTCGCCTTGCTCTTGATTATGGCAGGCATCTGGGGCGCGACGTGGTTCGGAGCCAAGCGTCTTTCAGGATCATTGCAAGAAGGCTTCCGGGAAGCGGGCAAGAATGCCTCTGCCGCCCCTGCTGGACAAAATATGCCGATGCCGGCTATCGATATGCCTGAAAAATCTTCGAGCACTTATAGAAATGGAGATATTCGTTTCAACGATCCGATCAAAACCCGAGAAACACTGCACGCGGGCATTCAGATTCTGAAGGACAATCCGTCCTTCCCAAATCTGGAAGATATGATGCTGCTGCAAAACTTTGCCGAAGAGTACCCGGCCTCTTTCGGAGCTTTCCTGGTTGAGTTCCCATTTGATTGCCGTCAGCAGGTTTTCAGTCTTTCTTTCGGTGATACTTGGCTGCGTGCCTTGAGCGAACCGGGCGAAGTCGACAGTCATTGCATTGAAATTCTGAACAAATGCCTGCGCATTACCCGCAACGAGCTGCAGAAGGAATGGCAGAACCTGCTGATCATGATCTGGCGCCTGGATACTCGTCGCACCGAATTCTTTAAAGGTCTTCCACGCACTGAGGCGTTCTCGATCCTGGCTCACCTGCCACGCTCTTTATCTTTGCAGGTGGCTCGTGAGGTTTATCCAGGGGCTTGGGGCGTTCTTTTAGACCCGTCCCACACCCCAGCGCCACTGAAGTCTGAACGCATTCAGGCTCTTTGCCAGCGCGCTTTGGAACTGGCTCCCCTGCAAAATGTGCAGATGCTGGAATGCTACAAAAACCAGAAGGATCTTTTAAGTTATCTGAAGATCGTCGATCCCCAGATTGAAAAAGAGATCTATCAAGCATCGGGCAATCTGAACCTGACAGAAATGCGTCCGGCTTTCTACCCTGTGTTTGAGTTGACGGACTCGCAGATGGACATTCTGGTTCCAAGAATCAAAGTGGAGGAATGGGCCTTGGCGATGTTCAATGTTTCCCGCATTGAGCGCAAAAAAGTGGAAAGCCGTTTTTCAGATCGCCAGCGCATTCGCTATTTTGAACTGCTTAAGCACTTTGACACCCAGATGCCATCAGCTCAACGCATCGGCGACGCCAGAGAACGCGTGGCTCATTCGATGAAGACTTTGCCAGCGGCCGTTGAAGTCATAACAGCAAACGACCAGGAACAGGCTGCATGAGAACAATCCAAATCACCCTTATAACTTTCAGCCTGCTTCTGGGCACATCCCCATGCCTGGCCGATGGGAAGCTGGATCTGATGTTTGGTGGCTTTACCATCAACGCCAGTACCGACAATGGCTCGGGCAGCATGTCTGGTATCGGCAGCTATCTGGTGGCCTATCGCTATCCTCTGTCTTCGTCTCTGGAGCTGGGGCTGGGGTATTCACTGAATGCCACTGAAACTTTCGGTGGCGATTTAGGGTACGGGCCGGATCTGGGACTTTCTTATTTCCCGGTGACCACCACTCAGACCACGGAGTTTCGTAATGCCGACACTTCCGTCAGAATCAGTCCTCTGTGGCGTCCCTATTTTTCTTTGTCTTTTCACCAGCGGCAATTCCAGTCCACCCAGTCCTCGTATGGAGGATTTGGCCTGGCTGTGGGCGGCGAATATCAATGGCGCCCGGATCTGAGCTTAAAGGCAGAAGTGCGGGCCTTGGGCCTTTCAGGTCCCTCCAATAGCAAGGCCACCGAATTCGACGGCTTCGTCGGCATCAGTCTGCCTCTGTAAAATAAAAAAACCCGTCTTTTTGAAGAGACGGGTTTTTAGTGGTTCAAATTTTATTATGAATACTATCTGCGGCCGGATTTGATCTTCACTTGAAGCTTGGAGATCAAGTGAACTGCCATTTTTTCCTGAACTTTACACATTTTAAGTTCATCGCGGCGGTAAGATCTTTGAGAAGGAGTCAAAGTTCCTGTCTCAAGTTCCATTTCATAATCCAACTTGGAAGAACGGATGCCTTCCAGTTCTTTCGTTTGAGTTTTGAAAAGCTTTGTTACGCCAGAAAGAGGAGCTACTTCGATCCACTCTTCTTTACCGCGGTACCAGCTCACCATTCTCAAGAAACGAGCTTTATTCTTAGCTAGTGTGAACTTCGGGAAACCTACGTCTGGAAGTTCAAGGATGTTTTCTACTTCATCCAAATTCAGGTCATCTTCTTCACCTTCCATCAGAAGGTTGTCAGACAGGCTCGCCAATAGAGCGGTTTCCTGTTCTTCATCGACATCTACGTCGAAGGCCGATTTCTTCACCTCTTTTTCGTTGTCTAGGTCAGAATCCAAATCTGTGTCGATTTCGTCGGCGTGCATGTTAGTGCCTGGATTGATCAAAACGAGCCTCCCCAATAGTGCATTAAAACGTCTAGGTGATTTAAAGTGGGCCCAGTTATATCGCAACTTTCAAGATGACACAATATGTTAATTGCGTGAAAAAAGGTGAATTTCGCAAGAATCCACCCGCTAAATCGAGAGGTTTTTGCATTTTCATGTCCATTTTTCATGCTGAAAATTTGGGCATCTTTTTTTTACCTCACCGCAATCACGTCCACCCGAAAGCCTCCCGGCTTTTTCCAGAAATGTGAGTTGGCAGCCTTAACCTGAATACGATAGATCGGCCGCCCATCCAACGCCGTTTCCCGAATCCCGCCGGACTTCAGCTCTCCCGGCAGGCGAAACTCTGGGCGTTCTCCGGAATAGTCCGCGTACTGAATAGTCACTTCTTTGATTTCAATATTGTTGCGAGTTCCCACCAAGCGCACCCGCACAATCCGGTTCAAATCACTGCGTGGGAAAAAATCAAACGTACGAGTGCGAAACCGTCCGGTGTCTCCGCCGCCCAACGAATAAGGAATCTCTTGCCGAGGTGGAGGCTTGGGAGGTGGTGTCGGATTGGGATTCGGCTCCCCAGGATAAGGTTCATCTGGCAATGGCAACGGCAGATCCTGCTGTGCCTGCACACTGGTCGTGGCAAAAAGACTTGTGATGGTCAGAAAAATCAGAATCCACTTCCCCATGGCAGCCTCCTTAAGTCTTTGAACCTAGTCGAGCGCAATGGGGTTTGGAATGGAAGATGGGTAAAACTGTCTGAAATCAATCCCAGCGCATGTGTTTTACGGACTCGCCAGAATCACGCAGCTCGCGCAGAGAATCAATGCCGATGGCTAAATGCTTCTCTACAAAGTTGGCAGTGACCTTTTTATCACTTTCTTCTGTCTTAACACCATCCGGAATCATCGGGTTGTCAGACACAAGCAGCAAAGCTCCACGAGGGATTTCGTTCACAAAGCCAGTCACGAAGATCGTCGCCGTTTCCATATCCACAGCCATCGCACGAGTCTTGGTCAGATAGTCCTTAAAGGCTTCATCATGTTCCCAAACGCGGCGGTTGGTCGTATAGACCGTGCCCGTCCAATAATCACAGCTGTGCTTTGCGATCATTGTGGAAACCGCTTTTTGCAAACGGAAGGATGGCAGGGCCGGGATTTCCGCCGGAAGATATTCATTACTGGTGCCTTCGCCGCGGATCGCCGCGATCGGCAGAACAAAATCACCCAACTGGTTCTTTTTCTTGATACCGCCGCACTTGCCCAGGAATAAAACAGCCTTTGGATTGATAGCTGACAACAAGTCCATGCACGTTGCCGCCAAGGCGCTTCCCATACCGAAATTCAGAATCGTGATGTTTTCAGCCGTAGCACTCTGCATTGGTTTATCCATGCCACGCACAGGGACATTAAACTGCTCGGCAAACATTTTCACGTAGTTAGCGAAGTTCGTAAGCAAAATATAGTGACCGAATTCATTCAATGGCACGCCTGTGTAGCGAGGCAACCAGTTATCGACGATTTCTTTTTTTGTTTTCATGCTACTCCCATTATTTTTCTTCAATTGGTAAATTGGTTTAAGCTAACATGATAATCCACAGAAGAAAAGGGGTCCGACTATGAGTTCTACGCAAAATCACATTCTGATGGAGATTCCTCCCCGCCTAGTGTCAGTGGGGGGACCCCAGGTCCATCGCCTGATTCCCTATTCCAAGAAAAGAATGGTAGGACCCTTCATCTTTTTCGATTATTTTCCCGCTACCGACTTTGTGGCAGGAGATGGACTCAATGTCCGCCCTCACCCCCACATTGGACTCTCCACATTGAGTTACCTTTTGGAAGGTCAGGTTCTTCATCATGACAGCTTGGGCAACAAGCAGATTCTGCTGCCTGGGGATGTCAACTGGATGACGGCGGGAATCGGAATTTCTCATTCAGAACGCCTGCCCGAGGCCATCCACGGCCAAGCTCATCGTCTGCATCTGCTGCAGTTCTGGGTGGCATTGCCACTGACAGAAGAAGACCGCCAACCCAGCTTCACCCATCACGAGATGTCCAGCATTCCGAACTTCACCGTCGGCACGGCCAACGTCACTCTGATTGCGGGCGAGGCTTTCGGCAAAAAATCACCGGTGGATGTTTATTCTCCGTTGTTCTTTATGGACGTAAAACTTCCCAAATCAGAAACATTCATGTTTGATCCCGGCGATCAGGAGCTGGCTTTTTATATCATCAAAGGCCGTCTGGATATTGACGGCAAAGAAATCCCACCCGATGACTTTGTGGTGCTGGAACAGGCGTCTTCATTGAAGGTCACCGCCAGTGAAGACACCCAATTCATTGTTTTGGGAGGCCAGCCATTCCCAGAGCCGCGTTATATCTATTGGAACTATGTTTCATCCTCGCGCGAAAAGATCGAAAAGGCCAAAAAGGAATGGCGAGAGTTGACGTTCCCGCAGGTTCCCGGGGAAACTGACATTATACCACTTCCTCCAGAGCCCGCGGGCTCTTAAGGCGAAGGAGACCTGCTTGTTGAAATATGTTTTGCTTTCCATCACCGTCATGGCCCTTGCCGGTTGTGCTTCAACACCGACAGAGCCTTCACCGCAAGCCGAAGAAACCTTCGCCCCGAACTGGGAAACCCATGCCCGTGACGCCGAAGTGATGTCTGGTAAAGGTCCCGCTTCCGAAGCAGCTCCTGTCGTCACCAACAGCGAAGAGGTCAGCGAGCAGGCTTTGGAAGCCCAGCAGTTTGCCACAATCAACTTCACCAACTTGGGAAAAGACTTAAAAGTCGGTCAAGGAAAGCACTTGAATGAGCTTCTTAAGATTTTGAAGATTTCAGGAGCCCAGCAGGCCTCTGCCGTCCGTCAGATCAGATCTCTGTATGAAGGATCTCCCAGCCCCGTTCAATTCAGCCAAGATCTGTGGAGCTGGTATAAACGACGTTAATAAAAAAGCCGGTTTTTCAACCGGCTTTTTAGTTTAAAGAACCAACTCTTTCGGGATGCCTTTCGGAATCGCTCCCAGCAGCTTTTTAGTGTAATCGTGTTGCGGATTTTCATAGATACTTTGAGCCGTGTTGTGCTCAACAATCTTGCCTCCGAACATCACCGCCACTTCGTCAGAGATAAACTTCACCACTGACAAATCATGCGAAATAAAAATGTATGTCAGATTCATTTCATCCTGCAAATCCAACAGCAAATTCAGAATCTGAGCCTGAATAGACACATCCAGCGCAGATACGGACTCATCACACACGATAAAGTCCGGACGAACCATCAAAGCTCGGGCAATGCTGATACGTTGCCGTTGCCCACCGGAAAACTCATGCGGATAACGATTCATCATTGATGGGTTCATACCGACTTTTTTCAGCATTTCCGCCGCAATTTCACGGCGCTGCTTGTTGTTGTCGCCAATGTGATGAATCTGCATTGGCTCCATCAGAATCGTTCCGATAGTCATACGCGGGTTCAAGGATGCATACGGGTCCTGGAAGATGATCTGCATCTTCTTACGAACCGGCATCAAATGACGGGCATCCATGGCAGTGATATCCTGGCCATCATAAATAATCTGCCCGCCTGTTGGTTCAATCAGGCGCATGATCGTGCGCCCTAAGGTTGTCTTACCACAACCGGATTCCCCCACCAGTCCCAACGTTCGGCCTTTTTTCACCTGGAAGCTGACACCATCCACCGCCTTGGTCCAAGACTGCACGCGCCCCAACAATCCGCCTGTATGCGGGAAGTGAGTTTGCAGATCTCTGACTTCCAAAAGAACTTTGTCTTCGCGCGCAGCCACCGGGGTCACCACACGCGCCGGAGCCGGAGTCGTGATCTCCTCCCCTTCCGCCGTCATAAAATCACTCAAGACCGGCAAGCGATCAGGATTTTCCTCCAAAGAAGGACGACATGCCAAGAGGCCTTTGGTATAGGGATGCTTCGGATTCTCAAAGATCTCTTTGGAACCACCACGTTCAACGATCTCGCCCTTATTCATGACGATCACTTCGTCAGCAATATCCGCCACCACGCCCAGATCGTGCGTAATAAACAGCAAACTCATTCCGGTTCTTTGTTGAATTTCGGCCAACAAATCCAGAATCTGTTTTTGAATAGTCACATCCAAGGCTGTCGTCGGCTCATCACAGATCAACACCTCCGGATTACAGGCGATGGCCATCGCAATCATGATTCTTTGGCGCTGACCACCACTGAATTTGTGAGGATAGAAATACAGTCTTTCTTCAGGACTGGGAATTCCCACCTGCTTCAATAAATCCAGGGCTTTTTCCAACGCCTGAGGTTTGGTCAAACCCTGATGCAGCATCAGGGTTTCAGTGATCTGATCTGCCACCGTCAACACCGGATTCAAACTGGTCATCGGCTCTTGAAAGATCATAGAGACGCGTGCGCCACGAATACTGCGCATTTTCTTTTCCGAAGTTTTTAAAAGATCCTGACCTTCAAACAAGATCTCGCCTTGAGTGATTTTACCAGGATGACCAATCAACTGCATGATCGCCAGGGACGTGATACTTTTACCGGAACCTGATTCGCCGACCAAGCCCACAGTTTTTCCTTTAGGGATGTTAAACGAGATGCCTTTAACGGCTTTAATCACCCCTTCTTCGGTCTTGAACTCGACGGCCAGGTTGCGGACTTCAATGATATTTGTGCTCATAATTTCGACCTCTGGATAGAGTATGAATTCTAACACCACTCTGTTGGAAAAGGTCCACTGTTCCCCTATCCCTAAACTTTGGTCAATGAAAAGGTCCCGTGAGTCTTAATTGGTTTTCAGTACCAATCACGGCTCAAAATAAAACACTTTTAATTTACAACTGTTCCTTTCATGCAAATGAACAAAAACAACTCTCTTTTAGTACAGAAAGTCCAGGTATGAGCCGAAGAGTGTTCCATCAACCACACCTTTAGAGGAACAACTGAACTCGGAGACTGGACATGAAGTTTTCATCTAGAATTGCTATATTGGTTGCGGCCACCATACTTTATTCGTCGACTGCGCCAGCAACTCGCGGCGGTACAGAAGCTGGGGTTTGCACGGACTGTTTTGTGACCACACCTGCCGGTCCTCGCATGAAAGACAACATGCAATTTGTGGCCACGGTCCTTACCGGTATTAACAAAAAATTTGCCTGGGGTCCGAAGTGCGAGAGCTTCGCCAGCGGTACCGAACTGGGGCAATGGGGTCACTATATCCGCGAGGATTATATGAAGGGCTCTTTCCCAAATCTTGAAAAAGGTTCGCCGGATATCTATCGTGCCTGCCCGACCTATACAATGATGAAGCCAACCGACAAAGCCAACTTCTGGGTTTTGGTTTTCAATGCCATGGCCAACTATGAAAGCACATGTATCAAGACCGCGCCAGCTCAAGGGCCTAACGGTCGCTTGTATGGTCTGATGCAGCTTCATGTGGGTAGAGAAGGTGGCTACGCAAAAGAATGCAGCAACGGTGACAGCAAAACACCGTCTGATACTTTCACCTGTACACTCAGCATGCTGGATGGACAACTTCGCCGCGACAACGCCCTGTTCAGCCGTAAATCCTACTGGGATGTCCTTCGCCCTCAAGCCGCCAGTGGCAAAGCCAAAAAGATCGCCAAATCCATTGAGGCTTATACTCCCTGCCACGACGAAAAACGTCTGAACGCAAAAAAACGCAGCGAGTTTGAAGACAACGAAGAGATCTACCAAGCTCTTGATATCATGGAGACGCCAGACACTGGCGGAGGCATCTACGATATTTAGTGCCCTGAGACCTGTTTGAATATTCGCTTCAAACAGAATACGGTACGGGTTTCTATATGCTCCTTGAGTTTCATTTTCCAGATTCAGAAGATGATCTTAAGGAGTATCCGCCCCATGAATGATTCCCCGTCTTCACGCGAAGAGATCCGCAGTCTGCTTCACACTATCGCGCAGAACCTTTGCAACGATCAAAACAACATCCAGGTCAGCTATGTCGAAGGTGACAAAACCACTATCTATCGTATTGAAGTGCCTACGGATCTGCGTGGTCGTCTGATTGGCGCAAACGGCAAAACCATCAATGCCCTTCGTGTGCTTTTGGCTGCTGTGGCTGGCACTCATGGCTTTCGCGCCGTGATTGATCTCGTTCTCTAATTCTATGGCGCACTCCGCCAAAGCCGCTGCCAGAGCGGCTCTGTGTTCGATTTTAAAATCCGAACATTAATCCCCTCCTGTGTGCTGACATCTTTGCAATCACTCGCGTTTACCGTGTACTTGTGGAACACGAGTTGATAAGAGGTCAGATGCCCATGAAAACGTTGAATAAATTTTTCCATAAGAAGTTTGAAGAACGTCGAGCTGCGAACCCTCGTTTTTCTCTGCGTGCGCTCGCCCAGCGGGTGGACATATCCCCCGGACATCTCTCTGAAATTTTCAACAACAAGCGTCCGGTTTCCTCTGCAAACTTTGAAAAGCTGATCGCGGGACTGCGTTTAAGCCAAGAAGACCACGATGCAGCTATTCAGCTGTTTGAATCGGAAAAAAATCGCAAGAAAGCCACATACTCCATCGAACGTGTCCTGACCAAAACTGAGTTTTCGGAAGTCTCAGGCGTGGATTTCTTTCTGGTTCTGGCGGCAATGGATCTGCATGCAGACCTGACTGACATTGAAAGTATTTCAAATCAGACCGGTGTAAGCCCGCAAAAGACAGTCCTGGTGATGGACAAGCTGGAGCAACTGGGGCTGGTGGAACGCCAAAGCGATGAGTCTTACATCAAAGCTGTGCGCAGCCTGTCGTCTGAAAGCGACATTCCAAACTTCGACGTGCAGAAGTTCCATTTGGAAGCCATGCAAAGAAGCTCTGATATTTTCCACAAAGTTCCCACTGAAAAGCGAGACATGGTTTACGTGACCATGGCCGTGAATCCCAAGAACCTGAACCAAGCCAAAAAAGAACTTGAGAAGTGCTGGAAGAAAGTCTACAGCAAGCTCTCTCAAGGTGAATGCACAGAAATCTATACGCTGGGAATGCAGTTGCTTCCGGCAGCAGCGTCCGAGGAGATGGCATGAGATATCTAATCGTTTTTGCTTTTCTTTTTGCGGCCCCATCGGCCTTTGCTCAGTACGTTGTCCGTAACGGTGGTTACGTCGTCAGTTGCCGCAATGGAGCTCCTGTGGCGTTGGAAGTGGCCGAGGCCCATACTCTAGGCCTTTCCATGGACTACTCTTCTGCCCGTGGCTTTCAGGTAAAGGTCGCAGATCTTATCTCTCGCATCCGCGCCGTAAATGCTGAAAAAGCTGCGAAATACACACGTTGGCTGCAGGAATGGCCCAAACAGGTCCGCTGGCATGCACGCATTGAACTGCAAGGTCCCAACGATCAAGGCACCATCAAGCTAAAGCCCGGCTGCCGCATGCGCATTGCTGTTGTTCAGACGAACGAAAGTCGTTTTGGTGTGCAGGAATATGCCATTGATTCTATGTTGTGGCAGTCTTTGAATGAAGATCAAAAAGCCGCTTTGGTAATGCACGAATTTATCTATCGTGACATCCTGGAGGAAAATCCCAGCTCCAACTCGAGCTGGGTTCGTCATATGAACATTCTGGTTCACTCTTTGGACTTCCAGTTCCGTGACCGTCGTGCGTTCTCGGAACTGATGTACTCTTTCTAACTATCGGCAGCTGGTGGACACCAGCTTCTGAAATTCTGCATCCGTCTTAAAGCGGAAGATCACATCCCCGTCACTCATATAGCGGAAAAGATCCTTGTTGCGCAGGGAACAGGATCTTTGGCTGTCACGCAGAACCGAGCTGCCATTACTGTTCTGGGATGGATCCTGATTCAAGGCAAAGCCCACATCCAGAAGCTGCCCTTTATAGCCCACAATCGTAACTCCACCGCCGTTCTTCGTTGAAACCTTATCCACCACAACTTTGCTGGCTCCGGAAATGGACTTCAAAACAGCTTTGTTCGTATCAAAAACAAAACGGTCCCCAGTGACATGTTCAATCGTCAGCTCCTGAGTGGCTTCATTCCATTCATAGCTGAGCTTTGCCTGCTTGCGCGGGAACATATAGAAATCCCGGGCCCCAAACTGCCCATCAGTTCCGTAGGAATTAAACACCATGAACATCCCATCGGCTGTCAAAACATAGTCACGATAAACCATGTCCTTGTAAGCATCCGTCGGAGAAACAGACAGCATGCAGATTTCAGCCTGATCCAGCCAAGCCCGCTGAAGCAAAGTGCCGCCTTTGGTTTCAGCCATAGGCTGACAGTTTTCGGGAGCTGGTGCCGCTTGGGCCATCGTTGCAAAGAACAGTGCTGTCGCGAAAAGTACCACTTTCATCAAGACCTCCTGCAATAGGTGGCTTTCAGGTTACAAGTCCCGATAAAGCGGTCAATGGGCCGCGACCTTAAGATGTTTCTGATAAATGTTTCGAACAGATAAAAACTGCAGTTCCGGCCTAAGGTTTGACTGCACAATCAGCCAAAGGCCCAATTGATTTATCACCAAGGAGGTCCTCGTGAAATGCTTGAAAACTCTTCTGTTCCTAACTCTGTTTGCTCCGCTGGGCGCTTGGGCACAGGTCGAATCGCGATTGGATTTTGGGATGCTTCCGGTGTCTGCAGCACGCACTCGTGACCTGCTTTTGACTAATTACAATTCCACCGTACTTCGTGCCATTTCACATACAATTTTCGGCGACAGCTTCTCGGTGCAAAGCGATTGTCCCGATCAACTTCGTTCAGGACTATCTTGCCGGTATCACATCACCTTGACCTGTTATCGCGAAGGATATCAGGCAGGGATGCTGACCATCTCCACTTCCGATAAGAACTATGAAGTGCATCTCTCTGGCTTCTGCAATCGCATCAACGCCCCCGAGCCTCGTCCACCGACACCTCGCCCTTAGCTGGGTGACCTATTCCAACGGCGTAGGGGAAGCGACCTCACGGAAAACCACTCTGGCTTTCCCCGTGACCTCATCCATCAGGACGAGGTCTGAGTCTTGTTTCCAAAACACGCCATCCGCTTTCATGACAAGTCCATCTTCGGGCAATTCCCAGGATATGGAAATGGGTTGTCCCGTCTGAATATCCGCGCCCACGGCCATCCCCGTGTCAGCATCCCAGAAATAGATTCGACCATCACGGGCAAACCATTCGTAGGAATCAAAGTTCTCAGGCGGTGTCCATGTTCCCACCTGCATTGAACCCGTCTGCACTGTCAGCAGACCTTCCTCGTAGTTGCCGTCTTTTTCGGCCTCGTACATGATATATATTTTATCGCCAGCCACCATTGTTCTTCCAAAGTAGCCATAGTCATAAGCTGCAAACGGACTCCAGGCCAGCAGAGCCCCGGTCAACGCTGTGAAGCCAGCAAGTCCTTGGCGAGGACTGCCATCCACTGTTGCAAAATCCCCACCCACATATAGAACACCCTGGTGATGACTGATGAAGCTGACCTCCCCATCAACCACGGGCTGCCAATTCGTTAACTGCCCACTGGTGAAGGCGGCCAAGCCGGACCGGGCATTGCCATTGACAGAGACGAAGTCGCCGCCAGCATAAACTGTCTCATTCAAGGCTTCTAAAATTTCGATCTTTCCATCCACTTCCAGCATTTGATGGGTGCCGGTCTTAATGTTCGCAACAAACAATTTTCCGACAATATTGCCCAAGGCATTCTCGCCACGACCGGAGACATAAAGATAGTCCCCAGCTCTTTTTGCTGTATAGACATCAAAGAACTCATAGCCCATTGGAATTGACGCCACCCAATCGGATGCCTGGGACTTATCGAAATTCACAATGGCCATACCATTGCGCTGTGGCCCCCCGAGATCATTCGATGCCACAAAAAGGCCTCCACTGCTGACCCCCAGAGCTCCGATAAGACTTGAGTATGAATGCACCTTGACTCCGGAACCATCGGCCTCCAGACGGAAAAGATCCGAACCGTCAGCGACATAGACACCACTGTTGTGAACCACCAAAGAATGAGGTCGTGAGCCTTCGAATGACTGCCCCAGCGCCAAAGGCGCACCGGAATTTTTAAGATCATAGGCCGCTACACTTTTATTCTGTGCGCCCCTGAGTCTTCCCGAAATATAAAGAACACCATCATGAATCACAAAATCCAAAACGTCATATGGATCGGTGGTTGCTGGCGTCCAGCCAATCACATTCCCACTTTGATCAATAGCTGCAAAATCATCGCGGGTCTGCAGATTCAATCCCAATGGTTTCGTGAAGTATCCATTCACGTACACAATGCCGCCGTATTCCTGCACAAACCAAACTTCGTCAAAAGTTCCCCGGTCCGTCACTGGCGCCCAGGATTTCAATGAATTGTCGGCTGTATTCAAAGCCGCCAGTCCATATCTGACCTCGCCTCTGACAGAACTAAAATCTCCCGCCAGATAAAGCGTCTGCTTATCCTGAGACACAGTGATTGCCCGAACTGCTCCTCCGGCAACTTTAGAATCAAAAGGTGCCGCATCTCCGGTCGCTGAATTAAGAACTGCCAGTCCTCGAATGACCGGAGCCCCTAAACTTTGGAAAGTTCCACCAACAAAGACTCCCCCACTGCCAACGGCGATAGTTTCAGCGGGAGCACTGTTACCTCCGGATGGCATCACATCCCAGTCCTTCACCGTTCCAGCCCCCGTCGTTGTTATGGCGGCGATACCTTGCAAGCTCTTACCACCGATCACCGTGAAATCACCTCGGACATAAAGAGTCCCCGCGCCATCGGAAACCATTCCGTCGATAGATCCAAGCGTACTGAGGTAGGTCGGGTTGGGATTCCATGCATCCAATGTCAAATCACTGGTGCGATAGCGAGCCAGGCCATGGGCTGCCGTTGCGCCCACATTCTTGAATCTGCCTCCGATATAAAGAAATCCATCAGCATAGTGGAGACTGACAACTTCGTTGTCCGGCATACTGACAGGACTGGCCAACAACGTTCCGCTTTCATCAAAGACAGCAAGATAATTCCTGTCCACACCATTGACCTTCGTAAAACCACCGGCCGCATAAATTTTGCCGCTGTCGTAGGCAAGGCTGGAAAAGCCCGATCGCAGTGTCGTTTTCTTCTCCCACAGGATTGAGCCATTGGCTTTATTGATCGCATACAGACCGGTGTCCGTGCTGTTGTATGAGTTCACACGGGACACGTACACCTGTGTAGGGCTTACGGCAATTGCAGTGACTTCAGTATAGGACTGAGCCAGCACCGGGTTCCAACCTGTCAAGGTGGCACCTGAAGTTCCATGAACGGATAGAACTGAACTCATGGACAGGCTCGAGTCACTGAGACTTGAACCACCGACATATAGAACATTCGTTGCCTGATCATAGGTCAACACAGTGATATTTCCAAAAATGGACGTGAAGAAACCAAGATCCCGTTCGCCATTCGCCAATAAGTGAATCACGGCGCCGCTGTATTCCCCCTGATAGCTGCTGCCTTTGACAGCAATATAAAGGCCTCCACTGCCATCGGCGGTCGCCGCAAGAATCTCGTTGTAAAAGCGAACCCCCGAAGGCCATTTCGAAAGACCTGTGGTAGCATCCACAACGGTCCCGAATGGATTGCTTACGCTGGAAAAGTTACCACCGACATACAGCTTGTCCTGACCTAGCGCCAAAGCAACGCCCGCAAGATCAAAGTCTCCAGATAGATTCCCAAAAGGCTTGAAGTTTTCATCCAACGTACCATCAGCTTTCACGCGGGCCAATCCAGCTCGGTGGACTCCATTCACGGCGGAAAAGGTTCCTGCGATATAGTAACCGCCATTTCCATCGGACACCGTTCTTTCGACTGTTCCGTTCACATTCAGGTGCCCTGTCGTTTCGCTCAACGAACTGCCATAAATGCTGTAACCACAAGTACCTATTTGAGAGAAGTTACCCAAGAGCAGGAAATCCCCTTGCCCCAAATTCATGGGAGTCTCGTACTTGCCATTCACGCAGAATGTGGATGCCGTGACCTTTTCAATCCCTGGTGGGGGTGACGTAGGAGTGCCTGAAGAAGGTTGATCGAATAGACTGGCATCAAGAGAGCAGCCTGAAGTTATCAATACAAATACAAACAAATAGATAAACTGCATGATTTCTTATCGGCACTCCGAACTAAAGCCGCACAATCCGAACCGCTAAATAACCGAGTTTAAACACGAAAGCGAGGTGTTTTCTCATACAAATATGAGAGCTCCTATTGACGGCAGAAAGGAAAATTGATTCCTTATCACTATGAGCCAACCCCATCTGACAAAATCTTGCCTCGCGATGTCCCCCTCATTGACCGTCTATGGGGCCGGAGATCTTGGAACCTTAGCTATCAAGGTCTATCAAGATCTTTATGCAGATGCGCGTATTTACGGCGTCACTAAGACTGACAGAAGGCATGAGGCTCTCAAGGCACTGAACATAAACCCAGTCATTGAACATCAAACCCTTCCTCCAAGCACGAATGTGCTCATTTCAATTCCTCCACAGCCAGGCCTTCTGAATTTGATCAGGCAAGCATTGGAAAATTGGGACAGAACCGGGGCCTTTCTTCTGATTTCCTCCACAAGGGTTTACGCAGAGGAATCGGGCAACGAAGTGCACGAAAACTCTCAGGTGACGGCAAGCTCCCCATTGCTGGAGGCCGAAACTCTGGTGCTTGATCAGGGCGGAATGGTTCTAAGACTTGCCGGGCTTTATGATGAATACAAAGGCCCTCACAGATTCATTCAGGAAAAAAAGACAACCAGCGGCCCTGCAAATTCATTCTTAAATCTTATCCACACTCAAGACGCCGCCCATCTGGCCGTTCGCTGCCTGCAATCAGGAACTGCACGGAAAATCTATTTAGGCTGCGACGATGTTCCGATGTCTCGTCAAGATTTCGTAAATCTTGTGGTGAGTGAACCCCAAAACATCCACTACACGGAAACGAATCAGCTTGGAAAAAGATGCAACAACCAGTGGACCCGACAAGCACTCAATTGGTCCCCGCAATACACAAGTTTCAAAAGCTGGTGGGAGCGTCGCCATTTGTCACTGTGAACAAGGTTTTGACACCGTCGGATGAAGGCGCCCCTCTATATCCGAATACAATCTGGCATAAACCTCGCATCAAAATGCCTCGGAATAATAGTCCCTTAAAATCGAAACGGAACGGAGAACTGAAATGAAGTCCTTTATTCTTGCTTGTCTTATTCTTTTGCCAATGACCAGCTTCGCAAAAAGCCTTCAGTGTGAGGCCGGAAAATACAAAATCGAACTGACAGAGTCGGGTTCAAACCAAATCGAGTTCAAGTTCTACGACGGCAATGGAAAACTAGCTATCAAATCTAAAATTTCAAGTGTTGAAGAATCCGGAAATACAACGATCTTCGCCCATCACCCCACGAATTTCACAATGGAGATCGAGAACCTTCAAAGCACTTCCAAAACCCTCAAAGGCATCTTCGACATGAACGACCCCGATGCCGGCCAAAAAAACTCCAGAATGGAAATGTTCTGCATCCGAAAATAAACACTGCGCGTTCTGCTGCCAACAAACAACAATGGTGTTGTTTGTTGGCAGCTCATTCAATCTTTATTCTACTTTCGTCCATCAAAGCCCAGAATCACTTTCTCAGTTGAACTTAGGTAACAAGAGAAAGGGATCACAATGGAACATCAACGGCTACTGGGGATCGTGGCTTTAGTATTTCTGCAACAAACTCCGATTTTGGCTTCTGCACAGACCTATCAATCAGGTGGGATGACCAACATCGAGGCTCCTCACTTGATTCTGGGCAGCGACGACTGGGGCACCTGTAATAAAAAACTCGATCCTCTGTTAAAGGCCAAGGTGGAGCTTATTCAAGTATGGGCGACGCGTGCAGAGCAATCCGTTGCCGGAAGCTGGCAAGAAAAGTATGCGAACAAACAGTTTAACATGTATGTAGCTGAATTTCTTGGCACTCTAAAGGGCGAGAAGGGTGCCTACTCATCTACTGAGTACACACTGACTTTATTAAATTTCTTTGCCGAGCGTATTAATGCAAGCCGCTCGGATAGTGAAGTCGATAAAGGTTACAAAAATTTGGCTATGGAAACTTTCAATGTGTTCTTGAGTTCCTTCCAATCTGAGCAAACCTGCCGTTTCGTTGCCAGTGAAGAACTGATGAATATGGCTATTGATTTTCAGAAAAGACTTGAAGAAAACAAACCAGACAGTCGCGCTCGAAAAATCTATGAGATGTATATCACGAAACTGGGTAGCTTTATTCCGGGCCAATACAGCAAGGAGCTGATTGAAAGAAATTTGAATTTCCGCCAGGCTGATACCGAAGGACACAAGTTTTATAAGCAGTTCCTTCAAAGCAAACCAGAAAATTCTCTCAAAGTCATGTATCAGGGAGTCTGTGCAAATGCCTATACGAGGGCCGAAACGGTGTTGGCTCGCGAGGTCCTGAGTCTGAATAGTGAACAAACTTATCAACTCATCGTGGAGTTCCAGACGAAGTATTATGACTCCGCAAATTATCCTCAGGAGTTTATCTTGAAGTACCTTACGATTCTTTCAGAACACCATAATTTGTTGAGATCGCTCAACGTTCGATAGAGCTTTCGGAGGACTCATGACGACGGCAGTGATGTTTTCAGGCATTGACGGACTGGACCGTTTGGACCAACGGGACATGGTTTTAGCACTTCCGGAGGTGAAGGCCCGAATGACAACGGCTCAGACTCACCTGGATAGAATTACTGGCGGAAAGATTTCACTTTCTGATTTTGCCCAAAGCTCCGAGGAGTTCTTTCACTCGGAGCTGGGCACATATCTCTTTGGAAACCACGGGCAGAAACTGACCGGTGGAGCCGTGGTCTGCGTAAAATGCCGCGGTGATGCCGCCACCGCCGCGGATCTGCGCGAGATTGAATCGTTGGGTCTTTATATCGCCGTCTATCAAACTCCGAAACATTTCCTGGTTGGGGGGCCTGAAGAATATCTGCAGGTCTGGTGTGAACTCGATTCCACTCGGCAAAAATATGCCATCCGCCCGCTTTGCGACAAACCCCTGCACTCGGCTGCCATGAAAGCGACCCAGCAATACACCCTGGAGCACTTCGGAGAGTTAAAAATTCAACCCTGGAAAATTCCAATGATCTCGGCTTCTGAATGCAAGCTCATCACCAACGAAAAAGAGCTTCTGGATGACATGATCAACAACATGACCGGACCGGTTCGCTGGTGGCCAACGTATCAGTGGATGGTGGAGGAACTAGGAGTAAAGCGATTCATCAACATAGGACCCAACGACACGCTCATTCGCTTTCACGAACGCATCCCCCTAGCCACTCCCGTTGAAGTCATCGACGGCCTCAGCCTAATGCAGTCGGCAGTTGTGCCCGCGCTAAAAAGTGCCACAGGCACTTTTTAGTGTGGAGTATGCGCAATTTTCCACGTCCTGCCGAAGCAAGCAACCAAGATCGAAGCAGTATTAAAAGGAAAAAACTAAGAAAGGATGGTGCAGTCGGCAGGACTCGAACCTGCAACCCCTTGGTTCGAAGCCAAGTGCTCTATCCATTGAACTACGACTGCACAGAGGTCCTCAGACTATCAATGAAGACCTTTAAAACGCAAGAAATGAGGTGGTGCGCCGTGGCGTCATTACTCTTCAAGCCAAACTGTCGAGCTGTAGAGATTCCGAGGATCTTCTATTTTGGCCCCGGTGATTGGATCCAATACCAGAGTGCCTTCGGAATATCTGACCCCATTAAAAGTGCTGAAATGGGCCATCACGATGATCTTGTCAGACACTTCTCTTAGCGTCCGCAAGGCCCAGACTGCTATGTTAGGTGCCCAGGTCGTCACAGAACCATCCGAAAGATTGAAAGCAGCCAGGCGTGAACGAGCTTCACCCCCCACATCCGTAAATTGACCAAAGAGATAAACTTTTTCATCGACGATTGCCAGCCCATTGACCCAGCTGTTGACCGTGGGGGTACCGCCCAGCAGACCTCCAGTATTCAAGTCCACCTTCGCCAGATTCTCGACGGTCTGACCGTCCACCATCGAAAAACCGCCCCCGAAAACTAAGGCAGACCCTTCAATATCAAATCCGAACACCCGTCCATCCACCTGAGTTGTCCAGAGTATGGCTGTCGCATCAACAAAGCTGATTTTTGCAAGGTAAGCCGGCCCCAAACCATCACTGCCTATCTCGGTAAATTCACCAGCAACCAGCAGACTTCCCTGCACACTTCGCATGTCATATACTTCGTCATTGACAGCTGCATTCCAGGAGGTGACTTCCCCATCAGCATCCAACTCCACCAGGTAACGTTTCCCCGAAGGAGTTGCACCAATGTTCGTGAACCGACCACCGACAAAAATCCTGCCATTATGCACGACCACGGATTTTACATAGTCGTTAGGAGTTGGGCTCCAAGGAATAACTTCCCCATCCTTGTCATACATCACCAAATATCTGGTTTCGGGAATGCCCAGGGTTTTGGAGTTGTGCGCATACAGCAGCTCTTCACCTTCAATCCGCGCACCTACAAAAGTGGCATCACTCACCGGACTTGCCACCGGTGGCACGTACTGGGTGCCATTTGACTTATTCCAATATCCCACGGTTCCATTCGTAAAGCTCAGAATATGGGTATCTGTCACTTTAAACAGCGACACCCAGCCTTCTGGTTCATAGGTTGTCGCCCATGATGAATCCAACACCGGAACCCCACCACTAAAATCGAATTTTACTATATTTCGAGTGGCATGAGCATTAACTGAATCAAAATCGCCAGCAATCCAAAGTTCATCGTCCCTCAATTCATAATCACCAAAACCACCCCACACTGGCAGCATGCTCAGGCCGGCAACGAAACCCGTGTCCGCGCCTGTCGTGGAGTTCAGCATCACAAACCCGCCTCCATCAATCAGCAACAAAGCTCCGTTATGCAATTTCAGTTTTCCCGAGTTAGAGCTTATTCCGGTGGCAGCAAAGGCAGTGTTGGCATCGTTGTCGGTCAAATTGATCTTGGCAACACCCGCAGAAACATGAGAATTGGTGCCAACATTCCCAAACGCCCCAGAGACAAATATTGAACTAGAATCGATCTCGACAGAGCGAATTTGCAATTCCCCTGAAATGTCAGCCGTCAACGGAGGCGCCCACGACATCAAATCCCCGGTAGTCACATCGAATGCGGCAAGGGCCGTACGGCCTTGCGAAGGGCTGCCCGCTGCTGTAAATTCCCCGCCCACATACAGAACACCATTGTGAACCTTAAGTGCCATCACTCCTGGAGCCGAAGCTCCACGAGTAAGATGGGGATTCCAATCTGAAAGAGTTCCATCAGGTTTGATATGAATCAATGCTTGTGACCCATTCTTTGCCACAAAATATCCACCGATGTAGTAACCTCCCGCCCCATCAGCTTCAATAACATGAGCTTCACCAATTGCGGCGTCAGAGGGCCCGATAGAATCAATTGCACCGGTGACAGGATTGTATTTTAAAAAGGGACTGCTGCAGGGGCCAATGCGACTGAAGTCACCGGCAAAGATCGTTTCGCCTGTAGGCAGCTCCGCCTGAGAAAATACCGGTCCATTGGAGCAAATTTTCTGAGCTATTTGTGGAGCATCGACAACACCGTCACCGTTGTCAGGACGTAACAAAGAGGGCTGAATTTGCCCAGAAATGCTGGCATCCAGAGAACAACCCAAGGACACCAACGCGAAACCAGCGAATAGGACGTACAAAAAAAGGACTCGCATACGTTACTTTTCGGAATGCGAGTTTGCAGATATGAATTACACCAGCGACAATTGCCAGAACTTAACGTCGCTGTACTACTTTAGGACGATCAGACATCTTTGACGATAAGATGGTTTTTAAGCTCGTTAGCTTTACCAGAAGTAACTGGGAAATGGGCCTGCAAATCCTGACCGCAGGCTTCAATCGCAGCAACAAACCCAGCTGCCCACTTGCCATCATGCAGGTTCTTACCTAACACAGCCAGAATCTCGTCCCAGTGTTCTTTAGGAAGTTTCTTGGAGATTCCTTCATCTGCAAGCACAACAGCTTTCTTCTCCATAACAGAGACAAAGATCAAAACTCCGGTCCCGAGTTCAGTGCGATGAATACGGTTCAGATAAAACTCCAAATGTGCGCGCTGATGAACAGAATCCACCTCGTCACGTTCGGGAACGAAGACCTTCTGAATCCATTTGCTCTTGGCCAAAACATGGGAAATCCCATAGATCACCACCAGCAACACCGGCCACAGCCACACCCAAGGTGTCACCCACAACCAGTCACTGAAAGGGAACTCAACAATCACCAAAAGCAACGTCAAAAGCAGGGTCAGAGTCAAAGGCACATGCCCCACCGCTGAAGAACGGCGAACAATCACGGGCACGATCTCTCCGGAAGTGGATTCTTCCACCCGGGAAATCGTCGCCTCAATCTGGGCAAGATCATTTTCAGAAAGATACTTATTAATCCAAGCCATAATCCCTCAAAATCCCCTTACCAGCTACCTGAAGATCCACCGCCAGAGAAGCCACCGCCGCCACCGGACCAGCCGCCTCCACCACCACCGGAAGACCATCCTCCGCCGCCGCCGCCAAGACCGCCGCCCCAGCCACCACCACCTCGGTAGTAACGTCCGCGACCGCCGCCAAAGCGTCCAAGGATAGAAATGATAATGAACAGAAGAACGATAACGCCGATAGGAATTTCCCCACCGCCGTTGTCATCTTTGGCCGGAACATTTTCCTGAAGTCCATGCTGTTCAGCGAATTCTTTATCCGCCAGACGCAAGATTTCATGTGTGCCTAGGACCACACCGGCAGAAAATTGACGGGATCGAAATAGCGGAATGACCTGATCGCGAATAATACGGCTGGCAATTACATCGGGAATGGCGCCTTCAAGACCCTGCCCCACTTCAATGCGCAGCTTACGATCATCAGCAGAGATCAGGAACAAAACACCATTGTCTTTTTTGGCGTCGCCCAGCTTCCATTTGTCCGTGATTGCGATGGATGCCATCTCAATCGGAGTACCGTCCAAAGACTGAACAATCAGAACCTGAACCTGCGCAACACCACGCTTGTTGAAATCATACAGAAGCTGCATCAGCTCCTGACGATCATCACGTGTCAAATATCCGGCTTCGTCCATGACCGGGCCGGTCAAAGTCGGAACTTTGAATTCAGCCTGGGCTGCAAGACTCAGACTGAAAAAGACAGCAAAAAGGGAAAGAGTCAGAAAATGCATGCGCGGACTAGAACTTCACGTCCGGAGCTTTTTCAGCCGCCGCTTTTTCTTCCGGAGCCATATCCCACTGAGGCATTTTTTCAAAGTGGTACATGATCGCATTCGTCCAGCTTGTTGGCGGAACGCTGACAAGATTATTAAAGCCATTGATGGATTCAATGTATCTTTGACGAGCAATTGTGATGCGATTTTCTGTGCCTTCCAATTGAGCCTGAAGATCACGGAAATTTTGGTCCGCTTTCAATTGCGGATACTGTTCAGATACAACCATCAAACGACCCAAAGCTTGAGACAAGCCAGATTGTGCCTGTTGGAATTTTGCCAACTGCTCTGGGGTCACCTTGGAAGGATCAATTTGCATCGCCGTCGCCTTAGCGCGGGCTTCCGTCACCGCCGTCAAGGTCGCTTCTTCGTGTTTGGCATAACCTTTAACCACATTCACCAGATTCGGGATCAGGTCAGCTCGACGTTTGTATTGATTGTTCACTTCAGCCAAGGCAGCTTCAGTTGCATTCTTCGCTTGTGGCAAAGATTGAATTCCACAACCCACCAAAAACGGCATGATCATAAGGGCAAGAACAAGAACTCGGTTTTTCATAATAAAAAGCCTCCAAATTAAAATCCTGGATACATCTCAGTTCTAGCGAATCTCCCAGTGACCCACAATGAAAACCGGATTATATTGGACGGATGACACGGATTATTAAGCTTCACCACACCGAGACAGCTGGCTGCATTTTCGTTGACAAGATTGCCGGCCTTAACACGCATACGCCCGAATACGGCCAGCGTGGCTGTGTGGAAATTTACGAAGAAGAGCTGAACCGCAAGCTCTATACCGTGCATCGCCTGGACAAAGCGACATCAGGAGCCCTGGTCTTTGCCACCTCCTCAGAAATTGCGGCAGCGCTGACGCAGGCTTTTGAACAGCACAAAGTTGAAAAGAAATATCTTTTCCTGACCGACAAAAAAATCTCTCGCAAAGAGTTTTCTTACGAATCCCATATCAGCAAAGAAAAGAACGCCTTCATCAGCCGCGAAACAGCCGAGCCCAATTCGAAAACCAGCTTCAAGTGGGTCAAGACTTTGGGAAACCATGAATTGTGGGAAGCTGTCCCTCATTCCGGGAAACCCCATCAAATCCGCCTTCATGCTGAAGCCAATGGCATTGCCATATTGGGAGACAGTGAACACGGGGGTTCCAACCATTTCCGTCTGTGTCTGCACTCTCTGCTTTTGGCATTTGAACTGGGCGGCCAGAAGGTCCGCTATGAAACAGCTCTACCTGCGTGGGCCGATGACAACGCCTCTACCGATCCTGAAGAGCAGATTCTGACGGAAGCATTCCAGCGCCGCGAGCGCATGTATCAGTTCAGCCAACTTCAGGATGAATGTCTGCGCCTGAGCCACCGCGAGCTGGACACCTACCGCATTGACCAGTACGGCGATTATCTGTGGGTCTATTGGTACAAGGAATCCGACCCGACTGTGCAGGACCTGCTGCGTTTTGAAAAAGTCTCCAAGCAGTACCACAAAAAGATTTTAATCCGCAAAATGCTCAACCGTGGCGAAGACCCCAATGCCCAGCTTTTATGGCAAATTGGCAACACAGCTCCCCGTTGGCAGGCCAAAGAAAATGGTGTGATCTATGATCTTCGCAGTGACACCGGCCTGTCCCCTGGTTTGTTCCTGGATCAACGTGAAAATCGCCTGTGGGTGAAAGAACATGCCCAGGATCGCAGTGTCTTGAATCTATTTTCTTATACCAGCGGCTTCAGCACTGTGGCCGCTTTGGCTGGGGCCCGTGAAGTCTGCACTGTGGATGTGTCGGCCAACTTTATTGAGTGGAGCAAAAATAACTTCAAGCTCAACGGCCTTGATCCTGAAGCTGAAAACCACGAGTTCTGGGTTCAGGATTGCCTTTTGTTCCTGAAAGGCACCATTCGCCGCAAGCGCAAATTTGGTTTGATCATCTGTGACCCGCCATCCTTCGGACGTTCCAAAAGCGGCGTCTTTTCCATCAGCAAGACATTTGATGAGCTGATGATCAACTGCCTCTATTGCCTGCAAAAAGACGGCTTGCTGCTGTTCTGTACTAATTATGAGAAATGGAACACCGGGGATCTGCATCTGCGCCTGAATAAGTTGAAGCGCGAGTTTTCTTTCAAGATTCTGCCTGCACCGGCACAGGGGTTGGACTTTGAGCTCCCGGATCAGGAGCCCCTGATGAAATCCATCATCCTACGTAAAAACTAAGGATAGAATTCGTAACGAACCTGCACACGCTCTTCCCCTTGTAAGCCCATTTTAGAGCCGCTGGCATAGGGAGGAATCGCCCGAGCTGTCTTCTTTTTCTTCGCTGGGAAAAGCTTGTCAGCCACGTAACAATCAAAGCGTTTGTCTTTGCAAAGAACCGTGAATTCCTTCTTGTTGCCCTTATGAACGTAGAGCTCCACTGCTTTCGTCATGCGTTCAAGAACTGCCAAATCCTGTGGGTCCACCACAATTCCCGAATTACGCGCCGTCTCGGCCGAAGAACTCTCTGCTTTTGCACCAGATTTGTCGGCCTTCTTGGTCGCAGATCTCTTTGTCGTCGGGGCATCATCAAAATCAAGATCCTGCGTTTTTTTGTGTGCACAAGATGCCATCGTCAATGTCAGCAAAGTCAGAATCAATACACGTTTCATTTCAACACCCATTCACCCCAAAGCGCGCCCTCTCCATTTGGATGGGCTTTGGCATAATTGTAGAACTCCCGCACGAAAGCCGCACGTTCTTTTTGATAGGGATATTTCCAGTCCGACGGATCAGCCACGGTCAGAACGTCATAGTCGTTGCTGAGCTCTGTGTTGCGTTTGATGATGTCATCAAATGAAGTGTCTTTGGCATTTTTCAGCATATCAAACAAAACCATAAAGGTGGTCGTGCGGCCTTTACCGGCCCGACAGTGAAAATGCACCCAGGCATCTGCCGGAAGTGCGCGCACTTTTTCGACAAATCGATCCACCTCGGAATCCACTGGACGAACATGGTCCGTCACCGTCAGACGCACATACTGATGACCGGAAGTACGCACCATGCTTTCTTCCGTTTCAATGCTCTTGATAACGGTATCGCCGATCTTCTCACCCACATGCAAATCACCCAGCAAGCGACGTTCCCGACGAACAGCTTCATCATGATTCAAGTCGGCATTGACCCAGTCACGGTCCGCATACCAAGTCACAGGAATATCATTGATCAAACCGTGGGATTCCTGACGCAAGTCGAAAATGTACAGCGCCGCTTTATTCTTTTTCACAGGCTTGGCAACGGTCTTCATCGCCTTCGGAGAAAACGTCGCACTGCCAGACATTCGAAGTGTGTCGTTTTTGCGGTAATTTACAGGCTGAATGCCCTCGCGGTTATGATCAAACACCAGCTCCACAGGACTGGTGGGCTGAGGACGGGTCATAAAAAATGGAACTTTTGCATTCACGGGCTTATCGGAATCTGTTGTGACAGTTTTTTCCGCACAAGCACCCAAAATCAGAAAAATGGGAAGCAACGCTACTTTCTTCATGTGAACCCCTTTCACCTAAAGTCTAGGGGAAGGGGTCGTCTCTGCACAACCAATAGTTTACACAAAAAGAACTTACGCCAATGTCCCGCGCGAGAACATTTCTTCCAAATACTTTGCAGCACTATCCTGTGTGCGCATGTAATAGTGCGCCCGCAAAATCCCCTGCTCTTCTTCAGTCAAAGAGGCGTTGGCTCCACGACGATTCAGACGATCCTGAGAAATATGATACAATGCCAGGGCCCCGGCGACAGAAATATTGAAACTCTGGACAAAGCCGGTCATTGGAATGATCACGGTTTCATCGGCCGCCGCCACCATTTCTGGCGTCACACCGTCACGTTCATTGCCAAGCACCAGCGCCGTCTTTCCACTGAAATCAATTTCATGCAGAGGTTTGGATTTGGCATCCAAGTGGGTCACAAAGATTTTGTAACCTTGGTTTTTAAGTGCTTTCACACAGTCCGTGGTCTTTTTCCACTTTTTGACTTCAACCCATTTGTCAGCCCCTTGGGTGACACGGTTGGCTTCTTTGAACTTTTCCTGAGTTTCAATCACGTGGAAATTGCCAAAGCCCAGGCCTTCAGCACTTCTCATCACCGCAGAAATATTCCCACGGTCATAGATCCCTTCAAGAACCACCGCAGTATCGAAGTTGCGCAAAGACACAACCTTTTCGATCTTTTCGCGACGTTCATCCGTCAGCAGGGGCCCGATCTTCTCAAGAACGATTTTGTAGTTCACAAGCAGATCGGAATTGATTTCAAGTTCGGGCCCGTAAGGGAACATGCTGACCTCGCAGTGGCAGGACTATTTGTAAAGAGCTTCCGGATTTTTTGCCAGATCGCGAGTGATATTCTTTTGGTGCGCTTCCAAAGTACCGCCACCAATTTCAAGCAACTTCGCGTCTCTCCAAAGTCTTTCCACCACGTACTCGCCCACATAACCGTAACCACCCAAAACCTGGATCGCACGGTCTGCAACGTTTTTCGCCATCGTTGTTGCCACCAGCTTTACACCGTCGGAATCCAAACGGTTGCCTTCTTTGTTCAAGTCCATGCGGCGAGCTGTTTCGTAAACATAAGCACGTGCAGATTTGTATTCGGCATAAGAATCCGCAATATAACGCTGCATCTGACCAAAGTGATTCAGGGACTTTCCGAACGCTTCACGCTCTGTCGCATAACGGTTCATGATTTCGATAGAACGTCTTGCGATACCCAAGCTCATCGCAGCCAAAGTCAGGCGCTCGATTTCAAGGTTGCGCATCATGTGCAGCATGGAATCGCCTTCATGACCGATCAGGGCGCTTTCCGGCACATGGCAATCCTGGAACACAAGTTCTGCTGTGTTGGAACCGCGCATACCCAATTTATCTTTGATCTTTTGGCCGACCGCGAAGCCTTTGTGATCCTTTTCAACCAGGAAAGTGGAGATCAACGCTCGACCGTGCTTTTCTCCCGTGCGCGCATAGACCAGAACCAAATCACAAGGTGTGTTGTTTTCGTCGATAGTTCCGTTGGTGATCCACATCTTGCGACCGTTGATCACATACTCGTTGCCTTTTTTAACGGCTGTTGTCTGCATACCCAGAACATCAGTTCCGATCGCAGGTTCAGACATCGCCATAGAGCCCACCCATTCACCAGAGCAAAGCTTTGGCAAAATACGCAGGCGCTGTTCATCACTGCCATTCACCGCGATGTTGTTCACACACAACATAGAGTGCGCCAGATACGCCAAGCAGAAGCCCGGGTCCGCCGCTGAGAATTCTTCATGCACGATGGTCGCTGCAGTTGCATCCATTCCCGCACCGCCAAATTGTTCGGGAACTGTGATCCCCAAAAGACCCAATTCACCGACTTTTTTGAACAACGCCAGATTGAATTTTTCATGACGATCGTACTCATGAGCTTGAGGCTCAATTTCCGCTTCAGTGAAAGCCTTCAAAGTTTCACGCAACATCGCGTGCTCTGGTGTTGGATTGTAAAGATCAAATTCTTTCCAATTGAAAGACATAAAAGCGACTCCTTAAAGCGAGATGCATACAGTCAGGCGAATCTATGAAGAGACGGCCTTCGGGGCAAGGGTTAGACCACAATAATGCGCTGCATTTTGGGCTATTTGCAAGTGCTACTGGACGCTTACACAGCCTTGGAATAGCTTTTGATCTGCGCCTTAAGGAGAACCACAAATGAAAGCCGCCGTTTTGGGTATTGGAACAGAGCTGACCGACGGGCAAATTGTAAACAAAAATGCCGCTTGGATCTCCAAAAAACTCAAAGATTTAGGACTGACAACACAGGCCCATCTGGTGGTTCCCGACGAACGCGATCTAATGCTGGAAGGGATTGTGTTTTGCGCCAGCAAGGCAGACTTGGTCTTTATCACCGGGGGGTTGGGCCCGACGTCGGATGATTTCACTCGTGATGTGGTGGCCGATTGGTCTGGCAAAAAACTCGTCTTTGATGAAGGCTCCTGGCAGCATGTGAACGACCGTCTGACCTCGCGCGGTTACGTGGTCAAAGATATCCAAAGGCAACAATGTTTTTTCCCTGAAGGCGCCCAAGTGCTGCCGAACAAAGAAGGCACTGCCAATGGCTTCTTTCTGGAAGCCCACGGGAAGAAAGTCTTTATCCTGCCGGGACCACCGCGTGAGATTGAAGCCGTATGGGATGCAAGCATCACTCAATGGCTGCAACAAAACACACAGGGTCTTGACCCCTACATCACACGCAAGTGGGACACCATCGGCGTTGGCGAGTCCGACGTCGCCCTGGTCGTCGAAGACATTCTGAAGGGAATCAAAGTGGAAAAGGGCTATCGAGTGCATCTCCCCTATGTCGAGATCAAAGCCTCTTTCCATCACACCCGGGAAAAAGAACTGCAGGCCCCACTGGATCAACTGACTGAAGCTTTGCAGTTTTGCACTATTGCCCGTGATGGCGATGACGTGGCCGAACTTTTCGCAGCAAAACTAAGCGAAATTAAATCTATTTGTGTGATTGATGAAGTGACAGGTCAGTTTCTGATGAACCGACTGATGCCGGTGCTGCGTGGATTTATGACGGATCAACTGTGGAGTTTCGCAAAGTCCCGGGATGTCAAAAGTCCGGCAGACCTGCACCTGCATCTGTTCCCGAAGGACGAACACAGTTGCGAAGTCAGTCTGGACTATCGTGGTCGCAAGGTGAAAGACTTCATCACCAGCCCGTACAAAACCATGAACATGAAAGAACGCAGACATCAGTACTTTGCCGAAATGGCCCTGATCTTCTGGCTTAAGAATCTGTGATTAACCTGTTTTGCGAAAGCCACTGAAGAGCTTGGCGATAAATCCCTGCTTGGTCCAATTTTCAGGTGCATCAATCAAGCGCAGATAATTCTGATCTGCATAGCGAAGGTGATCATAAATCATCGCACAGGCATCCTGGGCAGACGCATATTCGGAAGCCTTGATACTGTTTTTATAGAAGTCCCCGACAATATCGACACTGCCGTTGGGGTTTAGAAAAACTTCTATCACACCAAAGTCAAAGTACATCTTCCGCTCCAGCGGACGCAGCTTGTAACCTTCAAATTTGAAGTGCTGAAAAACCCATTTTTCTTTGGCTGCCTCAAGCAGCTTGCCTTCGACATAGGCCGTGATGTTGTTGCTCATTATCAATCCCTCAATGGTACGTTCAAGCGAGGTCTCCGACTGATACACTTATCGGCAGATGATCCCTTTTCATTGAGAGGTGTCCCCGAAAATCCCGGTAATCCGAATGATACTTCAATCTGAGACACTATTGATCGGTTCCAGCTCCAATTATTTTTGAATTCGGAGTCATAACCCAGTTTTCACCTTTAAGATCGCTTTCAAAGACATAACTTGAATTCGGGGTGATGGTCCCGCCATTCACAAAGTACGCCGAAGAGCTCGCCACACCGAAGGCCCCCGTGCTTCGCGAATGAGGCCCAAAGACCACTTGAATATACTGCTTGTTCCCCATGGCTTTGAAGAACGTAAATTCATAAACGATATTAGGACTTCCGACCGTTCCCGAGGTGGAAGCTGTCCCCTCATAGCGAATTCTGAAATAATTAGTACCACTCTGGGACCAAACCCTTTGCCAGGAATTATCCGCAGCACCCAGGAAAAACTTAGGAACTGCCGGGAAGTTCCCGGCAAACCCACTATACGAGGTCGAAGACGTCAACACGTTAATGAAGGTGTTTGAACAGATATACCACGTCTTCGTCTGATACTGCGCAATCGAGAAATAGAATGGCAAAGTCAAAGTCTGGAAAGCATCATCCTGACCGACAGAAACAAGCTGAGTCATCCCCCCCGCACCCAAAAGAACGGCCGAGCCTGCCGAAATCGCAGGACTGTAAACAGAGCCGTCGTTGATCTCCCACGGATTGACCTCAGCTCCGTCCAGAAGAACGTTGACCACGGTCTTGGTTCCGGCCAAACCATAGGACGCTCTGAACACCACACTCTGTCCTGCCGCCACGGTTGCAGAGGTCACCCACGTGCTGCCACCGTCTAGGGAAAAGTCCGCAATCGCGGCTGTGCTGTTCACAGCCAGTGTTCCCGCAGCGCCGGTGTTGACGATACTGCCCGTCGTGACCGTAGTCGAAGGGGTCGCATTATTGACGTTTGGAATTATTAACTGAATGCCATTTCCAGTCGTCACCAGCCAAGTTGTTGTGGATCCGGCAATAACAATATTTACCGTCGTAGAGGTCATGTTGCTGGAAGATGTCGTCATCCGGGCTTGCAATGTGTCCCCCTGATTCAAAACACCCGAAGTTGCCCAGGCTCCCCCATTGATAGAGATCTGCGGCGATCCAGAAGCGGCGCTGATGGAGATCGGCGCGTTCACCAGCCCGGAAGTCACAGAACGAACCTCTGAACTAACCACGAGATTCTTTCCTTGATTCACCAGATTTGAAAATGCCGGATATGTGGTGGAGGCAGTTGTAACATAGAAATAGCCGTAAGCGCCCAAAGAAACAATGGCGGGAGATAACTGCGAATTTTGTATATTCGATGAGATGACCCTGATCTGAACAGTGTCTCCAACCATAACATTCCCAGAGGTCACCCACGCCCCACCATTCACGGAGGCTTCAGATCCAGTGCCCGTCAACGTGAACGGATACGGTCCTCCAGGTATAGTCCCGGTGATGACACCGGAAGGACTGGTCTGCTGTGTGCTCAAAGCAAGACCGGTTGCTGAACCAAAAGACGGGAATATCAAACTTCCGGTCGTCACACTCCAGCGGGTCAAAGTCGTGCTCAAACAAGACTCACAGCGAAAGATCGCATAACTTTTTCTTGAAGCAATACTTGGTGTGGTCAGTCGAACGATAACACTGTCACCGCCATTCAAAGTCCCACTGGTCACCCAGGGGCCACCATTCACAGAAAACTCAGGTGAGCCGGTGCCGACAACATTCACCGCAACCGAGCCTGTCCCCGTCACTGTTGCTGCTGCCGAAGTCACCAAGGCATTGGCCGCCTGATTAAGGATATCTGTGAATACTAAAGCTAGAGGTTGTGCCGTGGTAAGGCTCCACGTAAACGAATTGCTGCCCAGATTTACCATCGCAGTAGCTGTCGTGCTGGCACTTACAGCCGAAGTCTGGCGCAAAGCCAAAGTCTGACCGTAAGAGATATTCCCCGAAGTCACCCAAGCCCCGCCGTTGATGGATATCTCAGGACTTCCTGTACCACTCACGCTGATCGGCAACGTGGTGCCTGTCGTGCCATAGACCGTTTGAGTGACCGAGGTCACAACAGAACTTAATGAACTTGTGATCGTCTCTGGAAAACCCACAAATAAGTCCGCATTCTTTTTTTTACACAGAACAACGACGCCCGCAGATCCGGAGATGCCATTAGTGCTGGCAGAACCACCCGCCCCTTGCAAAGAACTTGCGGCGTAGCTGTTCGCCCAGTCAACCGTAGCATTGCCGATATAAGCCGTCGCAGAGCTGCCTCCGGAACTGCCGAATCCGCCACTGCCTCGGCCTGAACAGCCCGTTGGAAGTGAACCGTTCGTTAAACCTCTTTGACCGAAAGAGCCGCCATCGTAAGTGGACTTACCACCATAAGCTCCGCGCCCGCCATGAACCAGTTCCACACCGTTGTTGAGATTACAGTAGCCATCCCCACCAAGTTTGTATGCACCCGTAAAGCCCGTCAGACCTCCGGTGACAAAGCCACCAGCACCGCCTCCGACATTGGTTCCTCCAT
The DNA here is from genome assembly GCF_041888015.1 of Bdellovibrio bacteriovorus. GTDB lineage: Bacteria > Bdellovibrionota > Bdellovibrionia > Bdellovibrionales > Bdellovibrionaceae > Bdellovibrio. Next base: position 1,053,354 of record NZ_CP168968.1, on the reverse strand, counting down.
CGCCGCCGGCAGTGATGAAACTCGTGCTTGCTCCGCCCTTGCCTCCGTTGGCATGAAACAAAACCACTCCGTTTCTTAAAAGTGCACTGCTGCCACCGCCACCACCGCCGCCATAGGAATTCACGGATTCAACGGCTCCACCGCCGCCACCATAGTAACCAGCTCCGCCCGCTCCCCCAGTCATATAGGTGCTGCCACTGCCGCCTCCGCCAACAACGGCATAGAGATTTTGAGAGGGTGCTAGTACAAAGCTTCCTTGGGTGAACTGACCTCGCGAACCTGCAGAAGAAACGCCACCACCGCCTCCGCCGCCAATCAGATAGACGTTGAACTCGTAGTTTTGAGCAGAGTTATTGGTCAAATTGAATTCACTGGGAATCACATAGACAGCGGCACAATTTCTAAGATTCTGCCAAAAAGACACGGGCATCATCGGATGAGCCCATGATGTCTGATTCCACAGAAGGGATGCAAACAGAACAGCAGTAAAGACGGAAAGATGGTTTCGGCGTTTCATAGTCGTCATTCTTGTTAGTATCCGGTAATCCAGCTGACCAGACAGTTGGTTCCATCGCTGATCAAGTTATAAACTGTCTTATTCAAAGTTCCCGGAATGCGATCCGAGTTCACGGGCACGAAAGAGCCCGCCAGCATTGTACTACCCGCATCTGAATAACAATTCAGGGTAACACTGCCCGTGCCTGTGCCCTTCACAACGACCATGTAGGATCCACCCGGTTTCATATTATGAATATTCACCACTGGATTGGCTGTCGTTCCTGCATCCCAGACAACGGAGTTCCCCAAGTTCGAATTGAATGTCAAAGGTGAACCCGCAACAGATGTCTGAATATTTGAATAGATCTGACCGCCAGTAGCCCGAATGCTTCCGGTAACTTCCAGTTTTTCTGTTGGTCCTACCGTACCGATCCCCGTACTTCCCGCAGCGGTAACGCTCAAACCAGAGCCCGGCGACCACGAACTGCATGAAGAATCTGCACATTTACTAATAGACATTGCGTTACTCGCACTAGATGAGCTCATGATCCAATGATTTGTACCATCGCCCCAGTAGAAATTCGGAGCAGAAACACCGCCACCACCGCCACCCAGTATACCAACCGGTCTCATTGCCGTGCCCACATAAACCACCTTTGAGGTTGAATTATAAGTCAACCCTGCGTGTCCGGCCATAGCGCTGGAATTGTTAAACTGAATCTGAGTATCGGAACCTGCAGGGGCAGCAGAAACTCCTGTCAGTTCGGATCCATCACCTTGGAACGCAGTGGCTTTGACAGTTCCTGAGACCTCTAATTTTGTTGTCGGTGAGGTCGTCCCCACCCCAACGTTACCCGCGCCAGTTATCGTGAGCTTGTCTGAAAAGCCATTAGTTCCAAATCGCAAGCTTCCACCAACCTTACGATTACTGAAAACAACATCATTCGAGCTATAATCAATCAAAAATCCATCATTCAAACCGTCGCCAACCGTAGGATTGCTCAGTTGAATTCCTCCACCACTGACGTGAAGTTTTCTTTGTGGACTTGCCGTCCCTACCCCCACGTTCCCGCTGTTGTAGTAGATGTCACTTCCCGTGGTCACCCACTGAGAACTTGGAATATTCGTATTACAAATGATTGAACTGGTTCCATCGGACGTACACATCTTATTGGCCGTAATACCGGAAACGCCGACCAAGGGAACATTGCCAGACACGGCCCCGGTATTTTTAGTTCCCGCCGTTCCAATACCCAAAGCTGTTTGCGCACCGACTTGAGTTGTTGCTCCGGTACCGCCGTTGGCGATGGCCAAAGCTCCTGTGACTGCTGCCGTTTGCGAAAGATCTATCTGCCCAAATAAAGGCGCACCCCCACCGGCGGGGACTCGCAGCACTTGATTTGCCGTGCCCGCCGCTGTAGATGTCGGAGCTGCTCCTGCGCCTCCACCCAGCACCACACCATTGGATGTCAACACACCGGAAGACGCCATTGTCGAAGCGCTATTAAAGTACGGAATGCCACCCGAGGTTCCTGCCGTCAAACCCGTACCACCTTTGGCGACGGTCAAATTTGGCATCATAGCTATCGGCAACAAGCCCGACGCACCCAACAGAGGCACCTTGTTGGCATCACCAGCCACACCACCGGTTGCTGTTGCACCTGCGACAGCAGTGCCATTGATTTTGCCTATCGTTGGATTGGGATAATTGCCACTTAAGTCTCCACCCGCCGCTCCTGTCGGTGCAGCACCTGTTGCGGAAATATTGATGGAGTTGGCTCCATTGGAAATACTAATTCCCGTCCCCGCTGTCAGTGTTGCAGGCGTTGGTGCCCCCGCCGTGGAACCAATCAAAATCTGACCGTCTGTCAAAGCTGCACTTTCCACGATTTTTCCAGCGGAAGAAATCATGACTTTATTATTGGTCAAGGCTGTCGAAGAATTCGTGCCCCCGTTCGCCACTGGTAAAACTCCCGTTACCGCCGCGGATTGTGCCAGATTCACAGCACCAAATGTTGGAGTCCCGGCTGCTCCGGCCTGCAGAACCTGATACTGAGTTCCTGCCGCCGTCGCTTGAATTGCGCCCGTACCATTGCCGTATAATACACCTTTAGCAGTCAGAGTCGTCGCGCCAGTACCACCATTGGCAACAGAAAGCTGCGTGCCGGACCAATTGCTATCATTCACCGTGCCCGAAGTGGCCACGGTGCTTAAATTAGCCCAGGAAAGAGCCCCGGAACCATTGTTGATCATCACCTGATTGTTAGCCCCTTGGGAAGTTGGCAAACGCAGAACGTAACTTGTTCCAATCGCAGCATTAGGTCCCATCAAGGTCACGGTATTGGCACTTGTGCCGGAATAGAAAGTTCCCTTACCCGTAGCGAATGTCAGATCGCCACTCATTATATCGCCCGCTTTATTCACCGGTGTGAAGCCCAAGGCGTCTTGCTTATTATTGAAAGTGCTAAATTGCGTATTGGAAATAACCCCCGCCGTCACACCTGCACCAGAGGCCAAAGGAATATCCAAAGTGTGTGTGCCGGCTGCGGTGGTAAACCCATACGAGGTCGCAGTTGAAAGTGGTCTTAAAAGTTGAGCGTTGCTCGTCGCGCCATTGATGCTCTGAATACCACTTCCCGCAACACCCAAAATTTGTGTGCCGGAACCATTTTGATATTTCAGTACGCCACCTTCATACCAAACACTGCCCACATCCGGAGTCACAGGACTGGTTGCCGTAAGTTTCACCGTGTTGGTAGAAACCACGCCCACCTCAACACTTGCGGCATTGGTGATGTTTTTAGTTCCCATGTCAATATGGCCGGTCATCGTGCCACCAGCCAGTGGCAACTTCGTCGCATCTGCGGTATTTAAAGTCTGCCAGGTTCCATCACCACTCAGGTATTTGCTGGCATCAGCAGTCCCTGTTCCCAATCGACCCACGGCAAATGTTCCTGCCGTGACTGCAGAAGCGCTTAATGAACCAATCGGCTGGCAACTGAAAGCATCCGTCACTGCTGACCAGCTCATCGCCTGATTCGCCGTGCACACGGAGCCCGGGAACATCGTCAGTCCCGAGCTATTTTTGACGTCTTCCGCAGTAATGTATCCAGCTTTCCAGCGACCACTGTCCCACAACAACGCCTGCCCATCAGCCGTCGGAACCGTCGCGTCCACGTTCTGCCCTTGGATTTTGGCGACCGTGGTTGCCATAGAGCCCAAGGTATATAGTCCCGACGTCACATCACCAGTTAAAGCGGTGATATAATTTCCTGCATTTTGTTTGCTGTTAAAGGCACTCCAGTCCGTCTGAGACAAGTATCCATCATGGGTGGCATCTGCTTTCGCGATGGCCACTTTCGGGCTGGCAGCATTGGCACTATCAACGGTTAGCGGCGCATCTGCGGTGACACTGGTCACCGATCCTGTACTTGGGTTGACCCATGTCAACTGTCCGGTGGTTGCACTCATTCCCAAAACCTGTCCGTTCGTTCCCTGATTTGCAGGCAACGTCAAAACATAGTTCGTCGGAACATCCAGTGGAGCCTTCAATCCTACAGAACCCGGCGTCGGTGTCTTGGCATCGTAAAGGAACAGCCCCTCCTTCGCTGTGAGGGATTTATTTGTCTGGATATTTCCATTGGTGGATACGATATCACCACTTGCTGTTACTTGAGCTGCAGAGAGTGAACCCGTTGTCGAAATATTTCCGGATGTATTAATACTTGCTGTATTTGAAAGAGCTGATGCCGTGACATTGCTCAATTGAGAACCATCGATCAAAGGAAGCTTCCCTGTGCCATCCAGTTGCACAATCTGATTTGCGCCTGTTCCCACATCCACGGACAAAGAACCCGTACCAGTAATCGCTGCGTTGGCTGCCTGATCTGTTTTAAGTCCCACTCCTGCAGCAACACTGCTGACGGTTCCGCCGTTAGCACCCGAGATGGCGGTACAAACCAATTGACCAGAACCATTATTCTGTAAGAACGAGTTCGCAGGACACGTCGGAAGATCCGTTTTGGCAAAACCTTTCACAGACGGATCGGTTTCTGTATAGGAAGTCATCGGCGTGATGGCCGACCAGCTTCCACCTGTCCAGCCCAGTACCTGACCATTGGTCAAAGCAGGAACACTAATACCATTCAATTGCCCAGTTTTTTCGTATTGAGAGCTTGTTCCACTGATCACAGAAATCAATTCAGTGAAGCTGGCAGGACTTAAGGGAGCGGCATTGAAAGCTGGTGCACCCGGCGCCGGATCTACAACCCGTAAAACCGATTTTGCGGCAACGCCACCAAGGTTTTGGGCGTCGTGAGCATTCACCGCCGAAGGTACATAATTCAAACCCATCACCGGCAAAGTGTCCCAGCCGTAGCCCGTGTGATCGTCATACGACACCACCATCTGACGCTGGTCCAATGCCTGTGATGTATAGGAGGTCATCGAGTTACAGGACAGATTTGGAATCGTCACCCCGTTATTGGCAAAAACTTTTTCAATAGGCAGGCCTGGATCAGTTCCCGTTCGAGAGCCTTCGCCATCGCCAATTGGAATTGCAAACACCCCTTGCGAGTTGGTCATGTCGATCGAACGACTTTCTTCGTACAGTAGACACTTCGTGGGATTAGGACTGAAGATTTGGATTCTGAAGGTAACGTTGCTGGCCTCCAGCGGTCGATCCTGGGCATTCAACAAGCGACCATGATAAGTGATAACTGCACCAGCCCCTGCAATCGAAGGCAGAGCCAAAAGTACGAGAAGTGATTTCGCAAGCAACGTACAAGGTGTTTTCATAGACCTCATTCCTTAAAGATCGTGCCTTGAATATTCGTGTAAACCTTATTGCCCCGCGAGGTCTTGCCTTCGGGTCTGGAGTCCTGATAGCTGACGGAGGCCTGGATTTTATAACCACGGGTCGTGTAGGAGTTTTGACTGCTTCCCGATGTTACTTCCGTGACGGATGCTTTTGAAAAAACCGCTGTGACTTCTTTTGTTATGGAATCAATGCTCGCTTCCATCGAGCAGCCTTCCAAGAGAATCAAGGCCGCTAGGCAGGCTGTGATACCCAGCCCACGCACTAATCTATCTTCGAATGACAACGTCCCTGAAAAGATAATCATATATAAATCTTTCGGAGCGCCCAGAAGAACTCTAAAGTCCAATATAGCGACGTATTGAAGCCCATTTTTAATTAATGTTTCGTCCAAAACAAAAGGGACCTGAATACCCTAAAACTGTAACGAGATCACCCGTTCGGACTAATAGAAAAGGGGTTCCCCTGGGAACCCCTTCTTCAAGAATGATATTTGAAACGAACCTATGACAGACTATTTTTTAAGATTCAGCCCTTTAAGAGCATCGGCCATAGCACCCAAACCAGATGCCGCTGTCGAGTGAGACTTCCAGCTCATGTCTTCAGCCTCGCCCGGCAAGCCCAAAGAGATCTTCTTTTCTTCAAATAGGATTTGATCCACCTGAACAGTCACATCGTCACCGCGCTTTTTGTTTTCGTATTGAGCGGCCTCAACAGAATCACGCCATTTAGAGCGCGGCAGAAGACCGGTCACACCTGGAGCGATGTTTACGAACAGACCATAGGTCTCTTTCTTTTCAACTTTCCCCTGCACCACTGTGCCCACTGGGAATTTCTGAGGAACCGTCATCCAAGGATTGCCAGCACCATCAGCCTGTTTCAAAGACAAAGAGATTTTCAATCTTCCGTCGATTTCTTCCATCTTCAGAAGTTTTACCGTCACCGGTTGCCCCGCCATCACAACCTCTTTTGGATCGTGAACGCGAGACCAGGAAAGTTCAGAAACGTGGATCAGGCCTTCAATACCGGCTTCCAGTTCCACAAACGCACCGAACTTTTCCAGACGCATGATCTTACCTTCAAGCAAAGCACCCGGCTGATGTTTCAGCATGAACGTGCCTTCGTTTTCAGCTTTTTGCAGATCCAACACCTTACGACGGGACACAACGATGTTGCGGCCTTTCGGATCCAACTGTGTGATCATGAAGTCAAATTTCTTACCTACATATTCATTGGCATCCTGAACAAAGCGACTGTCGATCTGACTGATCGGACAGAACGCCGTTTTACCCTGGATGCTTACGCGGAAACCGCCGTTACAAGTTTCAGTCACGCGACCTTCAACTGGAAGTTCCATATCGAAGGCATCTTCCAATGAATCCGTGGAGGCATTCAAAGAACCTTTTTTCGCCAGACGAACTTCACCACCCTTGATGGAAGTAACAACACAGTCGATATAATCGCCGACTTTGTATTTTACTTCCTTGTTTTCATCCAGAAGATCCTTGGTCAGGATCATACCGTCAGTAGGTGTACCCGTGGAAACAAAGGCCTCTTCTTTCCCGATGGAAAGAATCTCACCATGCACTTGATCACCAACACTCAAACGAGTTTTCAAACCTTTTTCAGATTGAGCAAAAAGCTCTTCAAAAGAAGCAAAGTCTTTTGTTGCAGGAACATCATCACCAAAAATATCTTTTTTAGACATAAAGCAGTCCTTAAGTTTAAAGAGGAAGTAGAGAATAAAGGCAGCTCAAGGCTTTGACCAGCACCGCCGCACAAAGCCAAGCTTAGGAACAGCCAACCGTAGTTCCGCAGTTAGGGCATCGGTAACAACCACTGGTAAGCACTGTGTCACTGCCGCACTCCGGGCACTTCATCGTGAAGTTAGGAACCGAAACCTCTTCCACAGCTTTGGGCTTTTCCTTCAGGTTTAAAGGCTGACTCTGCTTGCTGCCATCACGATAAACAGCAACCGCTTTTACCCCCAGCTCCCAGGCCAGGAAATAGATACGGCTGATATCATCTTCGCTGGCTGTACTTGGCATATTGACCGTTTTGGAAATGGCTCCGCTGATAAATGGCTGCACTGCAGCCATCATCAGAACATGACTTTCCGGGGACAGGACGCGATGACCCGCCGGGGCTGTCGCACAGTCAAAGACCGGAATATCCTCTGCACGCAGGTGCGGGGCCCCCACGACGGAGTTGTTTTCCTCAATGTACTTTACAATGGCCTGGCGTTCTGGCTCCGGATAGTCCAGGGCTTTCAGTGCGGTGTCCACGGACTGATTGACGATCTGGATTTCGCCGCCGCCGACAAGTTTTTTAAACTTAATCAAAGAAAAATCCGGCTCAATTCCTGTCGTATCACAATCCATCAAAAGACCAATCGTTCCCGTCGGAGCAATCACGGTGGCTTGGGCGTTTCGATACCCATGCTTGATGCCGTTGTATAAGACACCTTTCCAAAGATTTTTAACGGCCTTATCCACTCCGGAAGGCAACAGACGCCAAGTCACTTTGCTGATGGCCCGTTCGTGCATCTTCATAACCTTGAGCATGCTGGCACGATTGCGACGGAATCCATCAAAAGGTCCTTTGGCCCGCGCCATCTCGGAACTGGTCAGATAGGCCACGCCGGTCATCAACGACGTCAGCGCCCCGGCCCAAGCCCGCCCCTCTTCACTGTCATAGGGAATGCCTTTTCTCATCAAAAGAGATCCCAGATTGGCAAAGCCCAATCCCAACGGACGATAGTCATGCGAATTCTGTGCAATCTTCTGGGTCGGATAGCTGGAGTAATCCACCAGAATTTCCTGCGCCACAAACAAAGTGCGGGCAGTATGAATGAAGGCTTCAAAATCAAAGTCACCCGAGTCCGTCAGGAACCTGGCCAAATTCACAGAGGCCAGGTTGCAGGCAGAATCATCCAGGAACATATATTCCGAGCAAGGATTGCTGGAATATATGGTGTCCGTCTTAGGGCACGTGTGCCACTTGTTGATGGTGTTATGAAATTGAATGCCAGGATCAGCACACACCCATGCGGCTTTGGTGATTCGCCCCCAGACTTCGGCCGCCGGAATCTCCCGTAAAGATTTTCCTGTGATGCGCGCCTTCAGCTTCCACGGGCGGTCTTCCTTCACGGCCTTCATGAAAGCATCACTGACACGAACAGAGTTATTGGCATTCTGCCCCGAAACAGTTCTGTAAGCTTCACCTTCAAAGTCAGCACTCAAACCTGCGGCAATCAGCAAGTGAGCTTTACGCTCTTCCTGCATTTTCCAGTCGATGAACTCCAGAACCTCCGGATGATCAATATCAACCACTACCATTTTGGCAGCACGTCTTGTGGTTCCCCCGGACTTAATTGCGCCGGCTCCCCGATCCAAAACTTCCAAGAAGGAAATCAGGCCGGAACTTTTACCACCCGACCCCGTAGCCTCATACTTGCTGCGAATTCTGGAAAAGTTTGTGCCTGTTCCAGAGCCATATTTAAACAACTTCGCTTCTGTCTTTGCCAGGTCGAAAATGCCTTCGATGCTGTCGTCCACACTTTGAATAAAACACGCCGAGCATTGAGGACGTTCATAGGCATTCTTGGTCGGCTGGATGACTTTCTTCTTTTCATCCCAGGCAAAGTGCTCACTCGGAGAATTGGCTTTGTAAGCCTCCCACAATCCGGCATTAAACCAGACCGGACTGTTAAAGGCTCCACGCTGGGACAGCAGGATATATTTCAGCTCTTTGCCAAAAACCTCGGCTTCTTTGCGCGAGCTGAAATAGCCCCCCTGCTTCATGGCCGAAGCAACAATCGCCTTCACCACCCGATCCACCATCTGGCGGACTGAGGTTTCATGCTTTGTCCCGGGCACACCGACTTTGCGGAAGTATTTGCTGGCGGCAATATCAATTGCCAACTGCGACCAGCCCTCAGGCGCTTCCACATTCTTCATCTCAAAGAAGGTTTCCCCTTTGCGATTGCGAATTTCACAGTGAACTCGTTTCCAGGAAAATAGATTCTCCGGATTCTTTCCGGCGGCCACAAAGTAAGACGGACTGTGCAGTGTTTTGGTTTTCATGATTACAGTCTAGAGGGACTTTTCATGACAGCCAAGCAAGAAGCCCCTCACACATGTTCGAAATCCCCACAGCCCAAGGGCGGGGACTACGTTAAGCCTTTGCAACATGACTTGTCTTTAATCCTCGACGCTTGTTTAGGGCTGTTAGCAAGCCGTTAAGAAAAGATCAACACAGGGGTGGGGAATGAGTCAAGAGACCGTCAAAAAGAAGCTCCTCATTATTAAGGCCAACTCTACAAGTCTTGGTACCGTAGAAGGCTTCTTGCGCAACCGTGATTGGAACATAAAGTCCACCACCAACCTTAAGGAAGCACTCATCTTCCTCGTGCAGGAACAGCCCCAGTTTGTCATGGTCAGCATTGACCATCCCAACCGCAAGGTGCGCAACCTTCCCAAAATTCTAACCCAGGCATTTCCCGTCTGTGTGATCGCTTTTGCCGAAAGCAGCTCTGCAGCGTCATTCACCTTGCTGAACAATTGCAATACCGAATACCTTCTCTATCCACCGGTCACGGGTCCAGCCGTAGAACGCACCGTGAACAAATACTACAAAGATCAGCAAACCCGTGAAAGCTCCGGAGGGTTCAACCGCAGTACCGTCCCGACAGAAGGGACCGATGGCGTTATTTCCATCAAAGGCCAAGGCGCTGGAGGGGATGTCTCGAGCGCCCACAGTATTTTGCAACAACTTCTTAGCGGCGACGAGATGAGCGCCATGGCCACCGGAACTGCCGGCAACCCTATTGGCGGTATGATCAATGGCGCTGGCAGAAACTCTATGAATGGGATGATGACTGGCAATGCTTCATCTACAGCGCCTCATTATTCTGGTGGTAACAATGGGCTCGGACCGGAATGGGCCCGCCAGCAATCCCCTGCCGACGATCCCTCTTTTGATTCCAGCACTGGTGGCTCCCATCGCAACAACAATGGCGCCTCGTGGGCTCCATTGGAAGGGCGCAAAAAGAAAAAGGATCGCACCACGCCTGAACAGATTGAAGCAAACCCGGCCGCGACCAAACAAGATTCCATCATTTTGCGCGGGACCAAAGATGCCTTGGACAAATCCTGCCTTAAAACCTCATTCGCTGAGGCCGAAGCTATTGAGGATTCAACCAACACCTCTTGTATCGTTGTCGAATCCCCGCGTTTTTCAGGCTATCTGATCACCGCCATGGGAAAAGATCGCAAGATCGATGACAGCTTCATCAACAAAATACGAGAAAGGTTGTTCCGCTTTTTGAAAGAAAACGGCGAACACATCGAAGACAGCGATCCGATGCAATTAAAAATCAAAGAAGTTCCCTTTGAGGACTGGGCTCTGGCACAAGCAGAATTTTTGCGCAAGTCCGTGCATGAAGGGCACGAAGTGGCGATGGCCTTCTTCCCCTGCGCCGACGTAAAGATTGCCACCGGCGCCTCGGCTGACGAAGAAATGGCCAGCATTCACCTGAATGAACTTGCCGGTGATGTCGCCGTGGAATTCAATGTCTATATCTACCTTCCTAAGAACAATAAATATGTTCTGTACACTCCCCGAGGCAGCAAGTTCTTCAATGTGCAAAAGCAACGACTGCAAAGTCAGGGCGTGTCCAATTTGCATATTCTCAAAGCTGAAATTCAGGATTTGGACAAATACCGGGCTCAGAACTTTCTGAATGAAAAAATCCAGCTTTTTGAGGAAAAACTAAAAGAAAAGGTCCCCGTATAAGGCGCCAAGGCGCACTTTCCTGGTTTTTTATTGACCCCGCACCCGCGCAAGGTTTAGCTCTTAGGACATATGGAATTGAGCTCAGAACGTCCGATGGGAACTACCTTGCAACAAGACAGCGCTATTTATCTGGATTACAATGCCACGACTCCTGTGGACCCGCGGGTCTTTGCAAGCATGGAGCCTTACTTCAAAGAACTTTACGGCAATCCGGCCAGCGCAGGCCATCACTGGGGCTGGGTGGCTGAAAATGCCATCGGCAAAGCCCGTACTCAAGTTGCCAATCTGATCGGCGCACGTCCGTTGGAAATCACTTTCACCGGCGGCGCAACTGAATCCAATAACTGGGTGATCTTCGGCTTGCTTTCCAAGCTTCGCGAAGAAAACCCCACGGCTCCGATTCATTTTATCACCAGCCAGATTGAACACAGCTCGATTATGAAAGCCATGGCCGCCGTTCAAAAACAGGGCGTGGAAGTTGATTTCCTTCCGGTCAACAAATACGGACAGGTTGAGCTTGAAACAATTAAAAAAGCCATCAAACCTCATACCAAACTGATGAGCTTTATCTGGGTGAATAACGAAATTGGCTCTATCAACCCGATTCCGGAAATCGCCAAAATTGCACGAGAGCATCAGATTTATCTGCATACCGACGCGACCCAAGCCGCAGGAAAAATCCCGGTGAATGTGACCGAAATGGGCATTGATTTGATGTCTTTCTCGGGACATAAAATTTATGGACCTAAAGGCGTGGGTGCTCTTTACATCCGCGGCAAAGATCCCAAAGTGCAGCTCAATCCGCTGATCTATGGTGGTGGCCAGGAACGTGGTTTGCGTTCTGGTACAGTGAATGTTCCTGCCATTGTCGGATTTGGAGTGGCTTGTGAAATCTGTCAGCAGAATCTAACCGAAGAAACTCAACACATGACCGAGCTTCGCAACTTCCTGTGGCAACAACTTCAAGAGGCCATTCCCGGAGTTCGCCTTAACGGCCATCCCTCGGAACGATCCCCAGCGAACTTGAACATCACTTTGCCAGGAATTAAAACAGAGCAGATCCTGCCGCGCCTGCAAAAGCTGGGTGTCAGCACCGGCTCCGCATGCGGCACGGGTGCCATGGTCATCAGCCATGTCTTGCTGGGCTTGGGTCTTTCTGCGGAAGAAGTTCAATGCTCTTTGCGCTTAAGCCTGGGACGCTGGACAACTCAAGAAGAACTCACCAAAGCCGCCCAAATCCTTAAAAAAGCCGTAAATATTTAGTATTTACAATATCTTACACATATCAACCGGAGGTTTATATCAAGCCTCCCAACCCCTTGACAGCTGTGTTATACTAAATCGTATTGCAGTTAAAGGAGTTCGTCATGATCAACATTTCACAAGAAGCCGCACAAAAACTTGCGACGCTAAAAAAAGAAGAAGGCAAAGAAGAAGCCGCTTTTCTGCGCGTTGAGGTCAAAAAAGGTGGATGCTCCGGCCTGTCTTATAAAATGGACTTCGACACTGTGACTCGTGATGGAGACAAGTTCTTTGAAGCCAACGGTCAAAAAGTAGCCGTTGATTCTCAAAGTATGCTTTACCTGTTGGGTATGACTCTGGAATATTCCGGAGGCCTTAACGGCAAAGGTTTTGTCTTTAACAATCCCAATGCCAACAAACATTGCGGTTGCGGTTCAAGCTTCAACGTTTAATTTCGGATTTTAAAGTAAGAATCAAAAGAGGGCTTTCCAAGCTCTCTTTTTTTATGCAGCAACGGCTGTATTGATAAATTCCCGGATCAGCCGAGCGACTTCTTCCGGCTGATTTTTAATCGCCAGATGACCGGCTCCAGTCAACGCTACGATATCTTCACAACCAATATGACGGGCAAACTGACGATAGGCTTCCTGATTGAACAGCAGATCCTGTTGATCATAGATCAAACGACAATCGCCGCGGTACGTGTACAGCCTGGTGTGCCAATAAGCCCAATCTTCAGAGCGAAGAATCCACGAAAAATGATGAATCATGTGCGCGACAAACTGAAGCTTGCGGCCTTTCAAAGTTTCAACCGACACGGCCCCTTCGCTGCGCTCATCACGGAAAATCTGCGCGGATCGTTTCAAAAAGCTGCGACCCATCGGAGTTGAAAGCATCACATAGACACTTTTCAAATTCAGCGGAATGGAGAAAAAGAATTTCAGTTCTTTAGGCAGGAAATGACGAATCGGGTCCGTCACCATCGGATTGATCAACACCGTTTTCTTCACCAGATGCGGATGATGGGTCGCCAGCCCCCAGCACAAAGCGCCGCCATAGCTCAGTCCCGCCACATGCACACGCTGATTCGGGAAATTTCCCTGAATAAAACGCGCCAGCACTTCGATCTGCACGGAAAAAAACAGCTTATCGCTGCTCATGTAAATGTGACTTAGATTTGGTACAACCACCCGATAGGTCTGCGACAAAGTTTCGGCGATAGCGTCCCAATGATGAACACTTCCTCCATAACCATGAAGAAGTATTAGCAGTGGTCCCTGTCCCCGTTCCCGGAAAGTGATCTTGTGTGACATCCTTGAAACGTATCGGTAAAGATCTGTTTACAGGATACTGAACTTGGGTCCAGACCGCAGACTATTTCTGCGGCTTGCGGTCCTGCTGCTGGTTCTGTTGTTGCTGAGGTTTTGGCTGGCCTTGATTCTTGGGCTGCTGCCGCTGACGAGGCCCCTGATTCTGGTTTTGGTTCTTACCAGACTGTGCCTTTTGCTGATTCTGCTGTTGTTGCTTTTGCCTGTTTTGCTGCTGCTGTTTTTGCTGTTGGTGCTGCTGCTGAGGGCGTTTTTCTTCACCCTGTTGCTGTGGCTGCGCCTGGACCTTGTCCTGGGTTGGCTTATCTTCCGGCTTTTCGGTCAATAGCATCGTATCGTTCACAGCCTTGGATTCGATGTGTTTGTTTGCACGGAATCCGCGGATCTTTTTAGTCTGGTTTTCAATACGCTCCACTTGTTCGGTCAAATCCACTGTCACGTCACCATAGCAGTGAACCTGACAGCTCAAACGGCGACCATCAATAAAGTGGCTGGTTCCGATCAAATTCAATTCCGCCTTATTCGGAGGAAGAATATTGGATTCCCCCTCTTTGATGCGCACACGGCATTCGGCACAGGAAGGAACACCTTTACAGATAGAGCGGATCTCAATCTTATTTTCCGTCGCAATCTGCAAAAGGCTCTTATTGGGAGTTCCTTCGACTTCGATATTCTGAGGGAAAAATTTGATTTTCATAACCAAGATCCTTTGAAACAAACTAGTTCAGGACCATTCAGCATGGCCCCGAAAAATTACTTAACTACAATTTTAACGAACTTCTTTTTACCGGCTTTAACCACAAAGCTTTTGCCAGCAATCAGATCCATTTTCAAACGAGGGTCCGAAACCTTTTCCCCGTCGATCTGCACGCCGCCACCTTGGATCAAACGACCGGCTTCACTGTTGGATGCTGCCATGCCCGCTTTGACCAGTAACGCGACAAAGCCCACTTGAGCTTCTGCGGGAACTTCAAAGTCAGGAACTTCATCCGGCAGACCTTTGTCGACAAAGATGCGGTTGAATTCATCTTCCGCCGCTTGCGCTTCGGCTTGTGAATGGAAACGTTTGATCAGGAATTTCGCCAGCTCCACTTTCACAGTTCTAGGATGCTTGCGCCCTTCGGCCACATCAACCTTCAACTGAGCCAACTGATTGCCTGTGATATCCGTCAAAAGCTCGTACCAGCGGTACATCAGCTCGTCAGAAACCCTCATGGTCTTACCGAACATGTCCTTCGGAGAATCAATAACAGAGATATAATTATCCAAGGATTTGGACATCTTATTCACGCCATCGATACCTTCCAAAATCGGCATCGTCAGCACACACTGCGGTTCCTGACCGTAAGAGCCCTGCATTGCACGGCCAACCAAAAGATTGAACTTCTGATCCGTTCCGCCCAGCTCGACATCTGTTTTCAAGGCCACAGAGTCATAACCTTGCGTCAGTGGATAGATAAACTCATGAATACCAATCGGAGTTCCAGACTTATAACGCTTGGTGAAGTCCTCGCGCTCTAACATCTGAGCCACCGTGTATTTGGAAGTCATTGTGATAAACTCTGCCGGATTCATTTTCATGATCCAGGAAGAGTTGTAAACGATCTCGGTCTTTTCCGGATCCAGAATCTTGAAGATCTGTTTGGCATAAGTCAGACCGTTTTGCTCGATCTCTTCACGAGTCAGCATTGGACGAGTCGTGTTTTTTCCGGACGGGTCCCCGATCATCGCGGTAAAGTCCCCGATCAGGAAGGAAACTTTGTGCCCCAGATCCTGGAAAGTTTTCAGCTTATTGATCACCACGGTGTGGCCAATATGAATATCCGGACGAGTCGGATCTGCGCCCAGTTTGATATTCAAAGGCTTGTTGGTTTCTTTGGAACGCTTCAGTTTCTTAAGCATGTCCTCGTCGCTGATAAACTCAGCGACACCGAACTTGATTCTTTCTAACTGCTCTTTAGGATCTAAAAACATGATTATCTCGCGTGCTCGACAGATCTGGTTTCACGAACGACAGTGACTTTGACCTGGCCAGCTTGTGGCACTTCGCGCTCGATCTTACGAGCGATATCGCGAGACAACATCACAGCGTGGTCGTCTGTCACTTTTGCAGATTCAACCAGGACACGGATGTCTTTACCTGCCTGCAAAGCCAATGTTTTCAAAACGCCGTCGAAGCTGTTACCGATGCTTTCAAGGTCTTCCAAGCGATGGATGAAGGAATCCATCTGTGGACGACGAGCACCTGGACGGGAAACAGACAAAGTGTAGGCCGCATGAATAATCCAAGCCAGGATCGAATGCGGCTTTTCTTCTTCATTGTGAGCACGGATCGCGTGGCACACATCTTCAGATTCGTTGTACTTCTTCGCCGCCTCAGCACCCACGAAAGCATAGCTGCCTTCAACAGTGTGATCGATCGCTTTACCGATATTGTGCAAAAGACCTGCTCTGCGAGCCAGCTTCACGCTGACACCCAGTTCAGCCGCCAGAAGACCGGCAATCGTTGCCACTTCCAAAGACTGATTCAAAGCGTTTTGGCCCTGATATGAACGATATTTCAAACCACCGATGATCTTGATCAGTTCCGGGTGCATGTTTGGAATACCCAATTCCATCACGTGGCGTTCGCCTTCTTCTTTGATGGACTTCATCAACTCGTTACGTTGCTTTTCCGCGACTTCTTCAATACGTGCCGGATGCACACGACCGTCTTCCATCAATTTTTCAATTGTACGACGAGCCAGCTCACGGCGAACCGGATCGAAGCCAGAGATAACCACGGCCTCTGGCGTGTCATCCACGATCAGATCCACACCACAGTGCGCTTCCAAAGTACGGATGTTACGGCCTTCACGACCGATGATTTTACCCTTCATCTCGTCGTTTGGCAGAGCCAGAACACTGACGGTTCTTTCAGACGTGTATTCAGAAGCAAAACGCGCCAAAGCGGTTGCCAGGATGCGCTTGGATTTAACTTCGGATTCTTTTTGAGCTTCAGCTTCAATTTGCGAAATCTTTTTAGCGGCTTCCTGCTTGGCTTCATCTTCCAAAGCTGTCAGCAACTGACGGCGGGCTTCGTCCTGGCTCATTGCTGCCACAGACTCTAGCTTGTTCTTCAATTCAACCGCGTGCTGTTCGCCTTTTTTCTCAAGATCTTTGATGCGGTTTTCAGAGATCGCCACTTTTTCTTCGCGATCCTTCAAAGAATTCAGATATCTTTCGTTTTCTTCCATCTTTTGTTTGAACTGATCTTCGATTTCTTTCAAACGACGGTCCAACTGGGCTTCTTTGTTCTTCAATGTGGATTTTTGTTTATGGATATCCTGCTCGACATTTTTACGGGCGCGGGACTCAAAATCCTTGGCTTTATTTTCGGAATCCTTCTTAAGCTTGGCAGCTTCAGAGTTGGCTTTGTTGACGATACGCTCTGCCTCAAAACGTGCGGATTTCTTTTTATTATTGTCCTGCATGCGCTTGATAACAAAAATAACAATTCCACCAATAAGCAGGCCAAGGATGCCGCTGATTAAAATCTCCATGATTCATTCACTCCTGATACTTCTTGCAATCGACCCAGCCTGATTCTGTGACAAGATAATCCATCACCACATCATGAGGCTCGGTAGGAAGCGGATCTGCTGCGATCTGAAAATCAAAACAAATTCCAACCTTGATCCCCTGGTAGGTCTGAAGGGTCTTATCATAAAACCCCTTACCTTTACCCAGACGATTGCCATTCTTATTAAAAACCAAACCGGGAATAAGCAGTCCCGAAATCTCGGGAAGGAATCTTTGTGAAGAGCCAGGCTGAGGTTCCCAGACTCCATAGGGTCCCAGGGCAAAATCCCGGGTCTCAAAGAATTCCAAATGCCCCTCGTGCATTTTCGGAAAGACCCATCGCAAGTGCGGAATGTGAAACACTTCCTCGACTTGCGCCTCTTCCGGCAATGCCCGATAGGCTCCCCAAACCCCCACTTGGGATTTCAAAAAATCCTGCAAGTGAACGTTGAGCTGCTTTTGATGTTGAACAAGACCTTGCGCAAACTCTTGAGCGCAAAGAGATTTAAAGAAGGAACGACAGTCCTTTTTAGAGCTCCAAGAAACAGACATGGATACTCCAAGAAATCAAAACAAAGTCAGTTGTTCAAAACCTTGTTGCTCTTGGAATTTTCTAGATCCATTGAAAGCTGCAAAGCTCTTTCCTCAAGTTTTTCCAACTCGCGGTGCGCTTTACGTTTCAACAGAATAAGTTCTTCGGCAAGATTCATCGCCGTGAGTACGGCCGCATTCTGGAAAGAGCCATTCTTTGTGATCGACATGGCCTGATTCATCCTGTTGTTTACAAATTCAACGAGCTCCTCAACAGTCGCATCGTCGTGAGAGGTTTTTAATTTGTAAGGGACACCCGCAATTAGAAAATTGTAGGTTTTTTTCTCAGATGTCACTAGCACCTCAACAGCTGCAGAATCTATGGGGCCTAAACCGGCCAGTAAAAATGCCTAAACCTTTTAAAACTCTAGAAAAATCCTAGATCAACACTCCCAAAATTATATCCCTAAAAGGTCGATATTCAACAGATTTATTTTTTAGAACAGGTGCATATAATGCCGAGATTCTTCTGATTTTCACAAACGATGCTTCGCTTACCCAGACTGTCGTTGAGCTCGTACTCCACAACATCCTTGAAGTTGCGCATATAGGACGCAGAGGCTCCATTAAGCTTCGTGTCATTATAGGAGTATTCGTCTGCTTTGATCACAGAATTCAGCAGGAAGTTGTTGATCGTATCCTGCTTAGGGTCAATGCGCTGATTCTCGGTCAGCTTAATGTCAGTCACGACTCCCTTATCATCGACCTGCTGCAGGATCAGCTCTGTCTGGACCTTCTTCGCCCCTGAAAACTTGGTGCGCAGAATCAGATTCATTGCCTGCTTTTCTGCATCCAGATAATGGATCTTCCTTTGACGCAGCTGCGATTGGGAGGTCACAAATTTCTCGTCGGCGATGTCCTTAAGGCGATTGAGATCCACCTTAAATGACAACTTTTCATCTTGAAACTCAGGGAAACAGCGCATGAGATTTTCATACGAAACAGAAATAGGCTTCACGCCTTGAGCCGCCACAGATAGCGGCCCCAATACTAAAAACAAACCCAGTACGTTCTTGAACATGTACTTAGGGTAGTGAAAAGCCCACCGGGGTTCAATGAAAAACCAAGAAAGGCCGGGTTCAAGTCTACATTCCGACTTGGACTGAGACGCCCGCTTTGGCATCTTTCCCCAGGGCCTGCACTGTGTACGAACCCGGGAAAACCATCACATAAGAGCCAGGTCTGGTCGGGGTCGCCACAAGATAACGGTCGTGGGTGATTGCCATCTTAATCCCTGGCGCTGAGACCCATTTCTGAACAATCCTACCGTTCTTATCGTTGCTAAAATCAAAAAGTCCGGCCAAGTCCTGAGGATTTGTGGCGTCTCTAAGGACATTGCATAGATTATCAACGCCAATGATTCTTTCTGCGTCTGCAATAGGCAGCTCCTCTTTGGCTTTCTCAGATAGTCTTGCCGGACATCCCTCATAAGAAAGGCGCTGAATCGCATCCTTCTCCCAAGCGCCGGTTAGGTAAAGATCACCAAAGTTCCCTTTTTCCAAACGGAAGAAGGACTTCTTATTATAAAAGAAAGACTCTAAAAATTTGTCCTGCTCTGTCTTGGAGTACAAGTTGCGATAAACAACCACCCTGTCTCCTGCAATCGCAGGAACATCCAGACGCTCCAAATTCAGAACCGTGCTCTGTCCCGCCTGAACCGTCACTAAGCCCGGATAAAGAGTATTCTCAAACCCGACCAGATATGTCCCAGCAGGCAATTCCTGGCGAACATTCAGGTCGAAAAAGACGGCCTTACCGCAAGAACCACTTTGCCCGCGCACACACTGCGCGACTTTTACCTTTTTGAAAACCTGCGAAGGCGCCGCCTGTCCGCTCACTGTCATAAAGCCCATGCTTTGCGCCTGCGCCCAGGAAGCACTCACCAGTATGGAAGCATAAACTGCAAAAGCTCCGAATCGTTTAAATAGTTTCATTAGAACAACTCCCCGGAAGACTTCACTTTGATCATGTTCACAATTCGCTTGTCCTGACCGTACACATCCGGCAGGAAGCGCAGTTCTGCATCATCAGTTCTATCCACAGTATAATAAGTCAAAAACACAGGAACCGGAGTGATCAGAGGAATACGCATCTTCTGATAACGTGGGTCCGGACGCTCGTTCTCGTCAGCAGGAACCAACTTTTTCATTTCCGGGCTTGTCCAGCTACTGCCCGTCGGGCTGATGGATGTCGTATTGCCAGCAAGGATATACTCAGCAAACTGGAATGGATCTTCCAAACGAACGCATCCCGAACTCAACTGACGACTGGTATCATCGAAAAGGTTCTTATTATCCGTATAGTGCAAATAGATGGAGTATTCATTTCTTAAAGGAAACTTCACCACACCCAGGGCATTGTCTGTACGCGCTTCTTGCACCAGAACATACCTTCCGACAAAACGATCCCAGTTAATACTAGCACGCTCACTGTCAGAAACATCCACCAATGATCCCTTCACCCATTTACGAACACTGAAACCCTTTTGGGATAAGTAATTAGAATTCCTCTTGATCATAGGAATCTTTGTCGCCGCAATACTGTCAGGCACAACCCACTCCGGATTTAGCTCAACAAAAGTCACGCGGTCATTGTAAAGCATCGGCGTGCGCCAGTGTTCACGTCCGGAAATCGCTCTAAACTTCATCACTCGTTTATGATTGTCATAAAGACGGAACTCTGCTGCCGCAATGTTCACATATACATAGCGCGTAGGCATTTCACTTGGGAACCAGCGCAGACGCTCCATATTAGCTTCGATCTGCATAATACGTTCGCTCACTGGAACATTCATAAACCGCAGCACCTGTGGCCCCACGATCCCATCACTGGTCAAATTGCTGGACTCTTGGAATTTGCGTACTGCTGCATCCACTTCACTGTCGAACACATTGCTTTCAAAATCATTCAACCGGTAGCCCAGTGACAGCAAACGCAAACGCAACTGGACAACCTGAGGACCTTTAAAGCCCATCATAAACTTTCCAGCTGGCGCTTTAATATCCGCCCACTCTCTGGCATCTTCAATGCCACGGAAATAAGCCAAGAGCTGTTTCAAATCCGCATAGTTTCCACCACGCGGGGAAAACTTATCCAACATCGCACGCAGTTCTTCTGCGGATTTGGATTCAGCAGCCTCCAACGTATTCTTAAGCACTTCAAAGTCCTTAAAGGCTTTGCGATCCACCTTGATATCAGAATCCACCTGACGCGGGTCCAAACGACCATTTTGCAAATGGTCCACGTAACGCAACAGGGACTCTGTCATCATAAGCTCTAAAGTAATAGAAAAGCTGGCAAGCTTGGGGCTTGTAGAATAGTTCTCTAGCGTTGCATCCCAATAGTCCGCAACATTAAGCCCGTGCAAATGAGCTGTTTTCAAAACAGTTTTCAACTTAATTGCCATTGGGGTTAGCTTGCCATCAGCCGTCACCCAAATCGGACGAAAGCCACGAAGCTTATATAAAGTCAGAAGTGGGGTCTGGTGCAGGAAGTAGTCACCAATTTTAAACAGTGGCGAAGGGCTCTGCCTGGTCAACTGAGTCTCAATCTGCGCAGGCGTCGTCGCCCCGGCTCCGGATGACAGTAAAATACTCAGGCCACAGCTCAGATAGATCGATTTTTTAACCCAACTCTTCATAGACATAAGAAACCTCTCCAGACTTCTTATATCCAATTTAAATGCCACCCCAGATCTCGTCCTGGCAGATTTCAGGAAAAGTTTTCTAGACAGGGGCCGCGAATTGTCAGCTCGTCTCAAAATGAGACAGGGGCTTTTCAGCCCCTGTTAGATCACATCATCGAATTCAACAAACGAATAATATCCACATCCGGTGGCTGGGCAATCCCGGCCCCTGGCTTCGGCCCGGTCAGTTCATCCAGGGAATAGTCCATGCGCGAATCATAACGACGTTCCCACTGATAGCGCAGCCATTTTTCACGATCATACCAAAGACGCTTGTTTTCATCATCCAGACAAGATGAAAGCTCTTGAGGCGTTGCAGCTCCCCAGCGCAGCTCGACACAATGGTACGGATCAAAGCTCATCGCAAAGACGCGCTGACGACCCTCTTCAAGATTCAATGTCACGGGTGTACCGCTGGAGTTCATATACGTAAACTGACAAGCCGCCGCTTCACGCTGGTAAGTGGCCAGAAGATCTGCCGCCAGATTCGCCCCCGAATACACGATCGCAGGATCTCCGGCGCGATGGCGCTGAATCAGATTGCGCGACTGATTCAAGATATCCATGAATGACACTTTCAAACGCGCATCCCGGGATGGCGAAGCATAGTCCTCCCATTCTCCCGTAGTGCCGTATATATTCGTCGGCAAACGCTCAGGATGAGGCTTCATATCAACACCCGCTTTGCGGGCCTGCTCTACGGCGACCACACGGTCCTTCAAGTTGATACAGATATCCGCCAGGACCTGCTGCATGTCCTTGATCGGATCAATACGCAGTTCCCCACTGGCCATCATGATACGAAGATAGTCAAAGTAAGGGAAAGCCACCCCACGATACAAGAACTGGCCTTTATTCCAAACTCCTGCCGGATCGGGACTATTGCCATAGAACTGCTCCACACTGAAGGCCGGCAGTTGACTGTTCAAGGCACCGACAATCCTTCCACCATAATATTCACCAGCAGAATTCCTGCTGGCACCTTGCAAGGCCAAAGGACGGAAGTTCTTAAAGCCCGCGCCGTGCTCTGGATAACTTCGTGAAAATTTCGGCGTGTACATCCCCGATGTCAGCGTATTGTCCGGGTGGGAGTCGATATAGAAAATGCGACCATCATCCGTAATCTTATAGATAACCGCCACGTGTCCATTCGGATCATAAATCACAGTTCCCGGACGAATTGTTTCACGACTGAGCTTCACGGGATAGAAGTCAGTAAAGCGCCCGGTGTCCTCTAAACCAATCATACGAAATGTTGCCGAATAGGTCATGTCCACAAGTGTACTGTTCAGCAGACTGACGGCATTCGGCGCGCTTGTCCGAGTGGGAATAATGTCATAGCGACTTGTCACATAGTTACCAAAGGTCGAATAGCGAATGTCCTTATTGGTATTTCCAGGGCGAGTCCCAAGCCCACTGGCAACCGACATGGGAAGTCCATTTTTCCAGGCAAAATAGCTGCGTAGATAATATGGAAGATCCGCACAGTCTGCAAAAAGACGAAGGCTGGCAGGATCTGTCCCCGCGTAAGGATTGGCAGCACTGCGCAGGCACGTGTCCACTTTGTCACACTCTCGGCGCTCGACAGCGCCTCCAATTCCTGAGATAAATTCACCAAACCGCTGTTCATCCGTAACCGTCCAGGATGGCTTCAGGATACGCCATCTTGAATTGCTTTGGGCTTCTGCAAAAGCCGGCAATAACAACAGGCCCAACAACAAAATCCTTTTCTTAGTCATGTAACCTCCATGTGCCCTTTATGGGCGCTTTGACCATTTGTTCGACGGGTTGAAAGCAGCCATATAGAAAATACCCCAGCAAGAACACCTGTCACGCTTCTTGCTGAGAGGTTTTGAGTCAATGACATAAGTTTAATAGATATTGAAATATCGGAGGACGTACATGACAAAGTTTAATTCCCGTCGATTGTGCTCAGCTGTTTTGAGCATGTTAATTGCCAGTTCACCTCTATTGAGTACGGCACAGGAAATCTCAGCGGTTGAAGCCAATGCTGCTTCTGCCAGCGTGTCTCAAGGTGTGCAAAAGTCGCAGCTGCAAGTCGGTGGACGTTATTTCATCTCTGCTGACGCGCTCAATGTCAGAAGTAGCAATGCGACCACAGGAAATATCGTAGGTAAATTGTCTATTAATGACGAAATCGAGATCCTGGATGTCTTGAATGAAGCAACTCCGCTTGTACAAATCAAAATCATCCGCTCCGCCTCTGTGAATGCAGATGTTGCTCCAGAACTGTTCGTTTCCAAAGACTACCTCAGCACAAAATCATTGGTAACAGCGGCAACGAAGTACTTTGTAATCCAAAACGTGGCAACTGAAAAAACCCGCATTTACGAACGCTGCACAGAAACGCCAAATTGCGCTCACAAACTTGTGATGGAATCAGACATGGTAGTGGGTCGCCCTGAAGAGGGTACAAAAACGGATCCTCACGCCTTCAAAACCTGGCTGGGGCACGCAAAAATTTCTGAGTGGGTGAAGTTCTATCAAGATGGCCTCAAGCACTATCCCAACTGGTACAAGGCCGGTGACTCTTTGAACTCTATTCCAGATCCTATTACTGATAGCGTGACTAAAACTTTGGGATCCAGAAAATGGATGACCAAAGATTCCAAAGGTAACAGCACTATTCACGGTGCCTTTGGCTGGTACGCCGCAAAGGTGACCCCGGCTGATGAAGTTAATGGAATGAACTACCAGTGGATGCACGGAACCATCGGCTGGGGTAAAGATGGAGCAGCTGCGATTGAACTGACTCGCGGTTTCTTCGCGAATCTGTTCGCCAACCCGGGCTCTGCAGGCTGTACTCGCCTGGAAAACCGTGCCGTCGCCTACATGCGCTCCATCCTTGCGCCGGGCACGGACATCTACCGTGTCTACGCACGTGAGTCCACTCGTGAGTTGGAAACAATCACTGGTGTCTTCAAAAAGAAAGTAACTCCCCTGCCACGCTATGCACACAACTTTGAAAGACCTGCGGTATGGAAGTACATCCTTTTGACTGATGGCGCACAAAGAAGCAATGGTTTGACTGCTGACGCACAAGAAATCATCAACAAGGCAATCCCAGTTATTGCTGGTCAAAACCTGATCGAGCAAGGTACATATGATGTGGATCAATATCCAAACGCAGCAGCTCTGAACTTTGGAAAATCTGCCGCTTCCGGTGAATCTGGAGATCGTTACAAAATCGACTCTGGCTGGGAAAAAGATGCAGCGAAAACAAACTTCAGAGGTTACTACCTGGTGGACGAAGGTCGCTTCATCGATTATAAACACCCGGATAAAGCTGCGACAAAAGGTGCGGTTCGTGTAAGTGGTTTGGCAGACTTCAGAGATTCAGTTCCTGAATTCTTGGCAACTTCCGGCAAACACAATCCACCGAAAGTGACTTACAGAACTGAAAACAACAATGGCAATCCGAACGACAGGTAGTGCCACTGGAGATCAATGATCTACCCAACTGATGTCTGTATGACAGGTGTGACGGGGCTCGTGGGACACGAGCTCCTTCTGCTTTTAGCCCATATTGATGAAATCAAAAGCATCAAAGCCGTCTCCCGACGTCCTTTGGGCCGCATTCCTCCTAAAACTGACAATATCATTCTGGATTTTGAGTCCTTGGAAAGACATCAGGACGTCTTGCAGGCCAGCGTCTTCATCTGCTGTCTGGGGACCACCATCAAAAAAGCGGGTTCACAAGAGGCATTCCGCACAGTGGACTACGACTATGTGGTGAAGTTTGCCAAAGTGGCGGAACAAGTCGGCGCGCAAAAGCTGTTGGTGATTTCCGCATTAGGTGCGGATTCTCAATCCGGCATCTTCTACAACCGGGTTAAAGGTGAAATGGAAGACACTTTGCGTGGATTGAAGATTCCGCAGATTGAGATTTTTCAGCCATCCCTGATTCTGGGAGACCGCAAGGAAGTTCGACGTGGTGAAGAGTTTGCGCAAAAAATCAGTCCGGTTCTGAATGCCCTGCTGGTTGGACCACTAAAAAAGTATCGTGCTATTTCAGCAACAGACATTGCCCGGGCGATGGCTATTGCCACTTTGAATTTTCACCCGGGATTCCATGTCTATCAGTCCGATCATATTCAAAGGATCGCTGACCAAAAATAAGGCCTGAAAGACCTATTTGATCTCAGCGTATTGAACTGTGTATTTCTGTTCAGATGAATGGCAAGTATCATGAATGCTTGCCACATCCACGGAAACTTTCAGACCTGCTGGATAGATCATTCCGTACTCAATGCGACCCACCACGTTCAAGACTGCAGACAAACCAGATCCACAGCCGCTTTCCCAAACATCAATCATCGTCGCCTGAGCTACAAAGTTCAGTTTGTCTTCATTATGACGGCTGGTTTTAACAATAGACAAAACCCCTGGAGCTGATCCGTTCTGACTGATCACTTCGATATTCTTGTCATCAGCAGTAACACTCAGTTCAGAGAAGCAGATGATACTTGGAACTTCATACGGAACAGACTCCGTCGCTTGATAGCAAGTTTGAGCTTGAGAAAAGGCTGGAGCAGCCAAAAGGGAAAGAGCAACAACAAATAGTTTCATCAGGAACCTCGCTTTAAAAAGTTACGAGGCTCCCTTATAGCCGATATGTTCCGGCAGAATCGTCAGGATTCTGTCAGGGCATTGTGTGTTTTATCTTCTTATTGGAACAAGGACTCGACAAACTCCTGAGAAGAGAACGTGCGCAAATCCTGGATGCGCTCTCCGACGCCAATCAATTTAATTGGAATGTGCAGCTCTTGCGCAAGCCCCACGGCCACACCACCTTTGGCCGTTCCGTCCATTTTGGTCAGAACCGCCCCAGTTAAGTTCAAAGCATTGTGGAATTCTTTGGCCTGCATCAAAGCGTTTTGGCCCGAGTTGGCATCCAATACAATAAGTGTCTCGTGAGGCGCATCAGGGATCACCTTCGTCATCACACGTTTCATCTTTTTGATTTCTTCCATCAGGTTCGCTTGCGTATGCAAACGTCCTGCGGTGTCCACGATAACCACATCATAGCCTTGTGCTTTTCCCTTGGCCACGGCATCAAACGCCACGGCACTTGGATCGGTAACACCTTCCGGAGAGAAAATTTCCACCTGCGCGCGATCCGTCCAGACTTTCAACTGTCCACCGGCTGCTGCACGGAATGTGTCCCCGGCTGCAACCAGAACTTTTTTGCCTTCACCCGCCAACTGGGCTGAGATCTTTCCAATGGACGTGGTTTTACCCGCTCCATTGACTCCAACAACCATCAAAACCGTCGGGCCTTCGGAAGCAAATTTAATTTTTGATAAAATTCCACCGTGCACTGTTGCCGATGCGGAATCAGAAAAGATATTTTTGATTTCTTCCTTTAAAGCTTCACGAACAGTGTCGTAATCCGCCCGCTCTTTTTTGGAAAGCTTGTCTTCAATGGCTCCCATCAGACGCTGAACGGTCGTCGGTCCCAGGTCACTGGTGTAAAGGATCTCTTCGATCTCTTCCAGATGTTTGTTACTGGTTTCACCTTTGAACAGACTGCGAATACGGCCGAAAAGATTTTCTTCCGTTTTGCGAAGAGCATCCCGCAGATCAACAGCCTTTTCTTCCAAAGCCACGGCCGCATCATGCAGGTCCGGAACCGAAAGATCAGACACAACATTTCCGGTGGAATCAATGTGCGCTAGACGTACGCCTTCTGGTTCTTCCTCTTCCGTGGTTGTTGGCATTTCACGCTTGGCTTCGTGAGGCAGCTGTTGCGCTTTCTTTTTGGAGTTACGAACCATGCTTAGGATCAAAGCGCCGAAAATCACCGCAAAAATCAAAACCACCAGACCAACCAGAATCGTAATTTGCTGTTCATGTCCCGGGGACATCATAGGAACCTCCAACGGCGCGCGTCATAAGAATCAGAAAAACACCCCCTATTTACCGTATTTTATAGGCAGAGACCAGAGCATTCTCCGACTGTTTCAAGACCTGAAACACTGTTTACAACATGCCATTGACCCGCTTTAGAGCCCTGAAATAGGTTGAGCCTATGGAAACGCAGCTTAACAAACCCACCAACGATGCGATCACCCTGCTCCGAGATGAGCTGGCGCGCAGAAAAGAACGCAACGGCAGCTATTCGCTGCGGGCCTTTGCTCAGAGTTTGAGCATCAGCCCGGCGCAACTGTCCCAGCTTCTTTCCGGCAAACGCAATTTCACCTCGGAAGTTCTGGGGCAAATCGCACGCAGCCTGCATATGTCACCCGAAGAAGAACGGTCTTTGCTGACCCAGACTCTTCTGGACAAAGCTCGAACTCCAAGTGTGGAACGCGCCAAAAGACAACTTCAGGAAGACGAGTTCCGTGTGATTTCAGAATGGTATCACTTCGCCATTCTAAGTCTGGGTAAAATCCGCGGCGCCAAAGCCGACCCTTACTGGATTTCCGATCGCCTGGGAATCTCAGTCAGCGAGGCACGGACCGCACTGGAAAGACTGCGCCGCCTTGAGATCATCGAGGACGGCAAACTGTTAAAACAAAAAATAGCACCGCTCAACGTGGTTGGCGAAGTCCCCTCCCGGGCCATTCAAGCTTACCACCAAAGCATCCTGCAAATGGCGTTGCAGAAAATGCCGCAGATACCGTTGGAGAAAAGAGACTATTCAGCAATGACCTTTGCTGCCGATCCCGCAAAGATTCCGCAGGCACGAAAGATGGTGGAGGAATTTCAGGACCGCCTTGCCGAGTTTTTGCAAACTCCGAACTCAAAAGAAGTCTTCGTTATCGCCTGCCAGTTGTTTTCATTAGAAAGGACTCAATCATGAAAAAGATTTTCGTACTTATCCCTTTCCTGCTTCTTTCCGCCTGTGCCAGCAAAGATCTGACAATCAAAGGCGAGCAGATCCCAGCCCTGGACCCTGCAGACCGCGCCAACCCTTACAAAATGGACGTGTCAGCTGAAATCATCAACGAGTATTCTGATGACTACAATCTGCTTTTACAGATCAATTTCCGCAGTCGCGATGGAAAATGGGTGCGGGTGGACAATGCTGAATTTGATCTGAGCAATTCGGACAATGAGCCTTTCAATATTATTGTCGGCAAAGATCTGGTGACCTGGGCCGAGGCCAAAGCCGAAGAACGCCGCATGGATCGCCACAACACCGGAGTGGCTGTCGGGCTGACCGCTGCCACCGGGGGCGCGTTGATTGTCGCCGGTGTTCTGTCAAACTCTGACGCCCTAACCGCAGCAGGAACCGCCGCCTATACCGGAGCCGTGGCTTATTCTGCCATCGATGGCATTAAAGGAGCCAAAGCTCATGCTCAGGGCGTCGCCCAAGTTCCGGAGACACATCTTTACTCACCGTTTGCTATTCCTTCCATGAGCCTGGCCAAGCGCTGGGTTCTGATCAATGTCCCCAGTGGTCGTATCAGCAAAGTGGCCAATCTCCGACTGAAAACGATCGAAGGACAGAATCTGGAATACAAACTTACACTGGCAAAATAGATTATGAACAAGATTATTTTTCTGACCGCTCTTATGACATCATTGATAGCTTCTGCCAGCGGCAACCGAGTTGGCAATGGCGGCGACGTTGTCGACTGCCCCGCGCAGACCGAACTTTTGGACTTCTACGAATCCAATCTTAAGCTTCAGGATTTCCCAGGCAAGAACTCTTATCGCGACATCGCAGACGAGGTTCTGAAAAACCTGGCACGCCTCAGCCCGACCCAAGCCCGCAATTATCAACGACGCTTAAGTCAGTTTATTGACGAAAGTGACTTTAAGTCCAATGTCAGTTTGACGAATATTCGTGACTCAAAACACTTGTTCAAACCCAAAGATGAAGCCTGCAAAGTCCAGCAGATAGCTATCCGTAAAAAAGAGGCCTCTTCGGTATCCAAACGCTTTTTAGTGGATCAGGATCTGTGGGGCAGACTTTCAGAGCGCAGCAAGGCAGGTTTAATTCTGCATGAAATCATCTATGAACATTTCTATAAGCTGGGTGAGGACGACTCGATCAAAGCCCGCAGCTTGAATGCCTATCTATTCAGTGAACAGGCACAGAACGCAAAGTCAGCGGACTATTGGAAGATTATCCGCGAAATGAAAATCCCGCTGTATCAGTAATTCGCCATGCGACGGCGCTGGACTTCTTCCATATAGAAATTCTTTTCAAAGCGACGATACGATTCGAGGCGGACCTCAGATCCTAGAGTCACTTTCATGCGGGCCAGAGTTTGGGTTTCCAGCTCGCGCATCTTTTCAATACCTTCCTTAATGAAGTCAGGGTGGATTTTCGTGCGTTTTTCTGCCAATTCTTTGACCAGGGCATTGGACGCCGAAATCACCTGAATGGACTTATCCTCGTCCACACGCCATGTTTTTAGCAGATAGGCAGAGGCCGCCTTATAAAGCTTTTGCTGGAACTGGGCATCGGTGTAGATATCCAGATAGTTGCGGGTGTAGATCACTGCATCCGTATAAGTGTCTTTGATTTCATCTGCTTGAGCTGGGTTGAAGCGGCGCTTTTCCAGTTCATCCTGACGCTTCTTCGCCTCATTGCTGACCATGGTCTGCATTGGAGTTTGGTCACGAATCACTTTGTCGATAACGACCTGGCTGACAAAATAGCCAATTGCACCCATGGCAAGTCCCATGGCCACCCAACGCATTTTTTCATTCTTGCGTCTTTGCATCAGGTCCACAGGCTTTTCACTCATGGACGACTGCGAGAGCGTTGCGACTTTGCCGTCGATGGCTTCCGCAATATGCCCTTCCACAGATTGAGAGATGTTGCGCCACTTTTCCGGCTCCATCAACATCACGACCTCTTTTTCGATGGCCGAATGGATTTCTTTGACCATAGAGGTCTTTTTACGGATGACATCATCAAGCAGATCCCGTTCCATCTTCTGCATCTTTTTAGACATATCCAGACGCAGTTCTTCCAGACGCTCTTCTTCCGAACGGACCATCTGGCTTTTCTCTTTTTCCAGCTTTTCATTCAGGAAAATCTTTTGAGCATCGTATTCCTTGAATAAATGCGCTTTCTTGCTTTCGATGTCGTGCACATCCATGGTCAGATGCGCTTGTTTTTCCTGCAAAGATTTTAAGGAGGCTTCCAGTGAATCTTTTTGCTTCTCCAGATCCGCGTGGGCTGTCTGAAGCTCTTTCAACAAAACCTGTCCCTTATCGACCTGCGCCAGCAGATCACCATTGTCGGTGCGGGTTTTGTTCAAATCTTCAGTGGCTTTCTGCAGCTCGGAAGTGCGCGCGGCCACATTTTCCAAAAGCTCATTCAGGCTTGCCTGTTTTTCATCGCTGACCGATTTGATATCGGCCACTTTCTGTTCTGCCGCTTGAATCATTTGCTCCGCCTCGGATTTGGCGGTCTGAATCAGGTCTTTATTTTCATTGCGGATGCGCTCAGAATCCTCGCGCAGGACAGCTTCGGATTCACGGATCTGAGTGCGAGATTCTTCCAGCATGCGTTCGGCATCATCTTTGGCGCTTTGCAAGGCCACAGCGACTTCATGCTGAGACTTTTCAAGATCACTACGAATGCGCGCCTGTGTTTCCTCGATTTGCAATTTAGAAAAATCCAAAATGCGATCGGCTTCCTCGCGCGCGGTTTTCAGAAGCTCCTGACTTTCCTGACGAGCCAGTTCACGGCCGCTGGCCAGAGCTTCATCCTTCATTTTCTCGGCCGCTAAAGTGCCTTCGGAAACAGTTTCTTCCGCGTCTTTTTTGGCTTTCTGTCGCAAGCCCTGCACATAGGAATCCACTTCCTCACGCAGTTCCTGAGCCATATTACGGGCTTCATGCAACAGGCTTTGCCCTTGCTTTTGAAAGTCTGTCAGAATGGCATCGGCTTCCTTATGAGCTTCCGCCATACGCGCCTGATAAAAGATCTCGGCCTGAGCCTGAGCTTCCCGGGCTTTTTGATAAATCACCTGCACTCGTTTTTCAGCCTGGGTCTCGCCTTCCAGAATAATCTGGGCAGCTTTGCGTTTGGCCTCATGAAGAATCTTTTCTGCCTGGAAGGGCGCCATATTCGGCGCGGGCATCGCGACCGTGGCTTCCAGAGGAGCATCCTCTTCTTCCACCGGTGCTGGCTGATAAGACGGTTCTGATTCCGGTTCGGGCTCTGGCACCGGTTCATCCAGCTGCAGATCAACATTCAGAATGTATTCCGAACGGCCCAGTTGAATTCGGTCTGAAGGCACCACATTGACCGGAGTCCCCTGCACAATACGGGTGCCATTAATATAAGTTCCATTTGAGGAGTTTTTATCTTCGATCCAGATCTGGTTCCAACGCCGGCTGACCACCAGATGCACACGACTGATATTCGTGTCATTCAAGGACAAGTCACAATCCAAAGATCGGCCCATGGTGAATGAATCTTTATTCACCTCACGGCTTAACACCTGATCCTTCCTGTGGATTGTGACTACGAACTTATTCAATTAAGCTCCTCGAGAGACTACGGTCGTCTTTCCAATCTCCTTGTTGAGTGCATCTTCAGCCAAAGCTTCTACAGCGTCGCGGTGCTCATCAAAAGGACGTTCATGGGCTGGGTATTCATTGTTGTCGCTGCGGTACCAAAGAAGGTCCAAAGCACTTTCAAAACGATCAACCATAGACACATAAGATCTTTCCGGGGAAAGAATCACATTCGTCACGTGAGCCAACAACGAGAAGATAATACCTGCAATGGAGGTTTTCATCGCAAAAGAGATCTCGTGCAGGAAGCGGTCCATGATGTTTTTCGTATTCTCAAGATCCTGCAGATTCATCGTGCCCAGTTCCTGAAGACCACCGGCAATACCGATGAAGGTCCCCAGAATCCCCGCAACGACGAACAAGCCCGGCAGAATCGAAATCAAATCATTCATTCCCACCATCGGGAAGATGCCAAACACGCGATTGAAACAAGGATTATGTTGCAATGTCGCTTTGGTGATATTCAAAAGTTTTGGATTTTCATCCGTCCAGCGCAGGAACTTCACCTGCTTCAGGATGTCTTTCACCAACCAAGCACAGCCCTGACGAACCAGGAAGATGCGATCACTGGTCGCCATCACTGAATCCGGCTTACGACGTTTCATGCGATCACGAATTTCAAAAACTTCGTAATAGGTTCTTTCCAGCGTTTTTTTGGTCAGAACATAGAAAGACACATTTTCAACTTTACCGGGAACTTCAGCCTCGATAAAACGGTTCACGCGTTTTTCAAACTCTTTCGCGAACCACTCGTGGCGGCGAACAGTGTAGTAGATCACAGATCGGAAGAACAAACCGACAAGAAAGACGGCTGCCATCGCATACGGCAGACCTATGATGAAATACTCAGCTAATGCCTTTTGTGTCACAACCCACCCCTTTTATTTCTTTTGATCCATGTTAAAGCGGATAATAACCCGCTGCGCTTTCTTACAGTCGTTCTGACGACAGAACTCTGCAGCCGAAGCGACGTTGCGGTTTTGCACTTTCATGACTTCCAGGAAACTTCGCCCTGAAACCTTCATCAAAGACAAAAGCTCGCGCTGATGTTCAAATCGCATGTTTCCTTCATCCAGCATGTAGCTGAAGATGGAATTGGCACGACGATAACTTAAATCCATATTGTATTTCAAAGCGGCCTTGTCTTCAGGCTTCGCACTTTGTGGGTCCACGTAGCGGCCTTGATAGGTCGGCGACGCAAAACCAATGATCTCCACGGCAGATATTTTGTCTGAAACCTTTGGATTGCCGAACAGGGAGCGCGAATAAATCGGCATGGCCTTTTCCAGCACACCCTTCATTTCATGCTTCAAGCGGTCCGAGTCACTGTCAAAGTATGCCTGACCGAAATCCAAAACCACGTCACCCGTCTGCATATCGATGTCCGCTTTGATCCCCGCTTTGGCGAAGCCCTTTTGGATTTCTCCGGCAACAGACTTTCTGGCTTCGATTTCAGCACGCGCTTTGGCCAACTGGCCCTGGGTATCATTCAATGCGCCCCGCAAAGCGTTCTTTTCCTGAACCAAGCCAGCCTTTTCCTGAGCAAAACCACGCTTCAAAGCACCTTTTTCAGCTTCGAAACCTTCTTGCAGAGCCGCCGCTTTCTGCGCCCCACGGGCACGTTCATCGGCCAGACCGCCTTCTAGCCCCGCAATTTTAGCTGCGGCATCGGCTTTCGTACGAGAAAGGGCCCCCGCCAAGTGAGTGGCTTCGTCTTCTTTCTGTGACAACAGACCTTGAGTTTTGGAAAGTTCGCCCTGAACCTGACCCAACTGTACATTGGCCTGATTCAACTGCGCCTGGTACTGAGCATTGACTTGATTCAATTGGGCCACTTTCTGGTTCCCATCAGCACGAGCTTGCGCCATCTTTTGTTCAAACAGCTTCTTGGACAATTTGTTGGCCTTATAAGCCCCACGCAACTCGGTCAGACGTTTCTGCAATTGCACTTGAGTCTGTTCGATTCTTTGTTCACCCTGGGCGATCAACTGTTTCTTTTGCTGGATATCTTTATTCAGCTCAACAATCTGACCTTCCTGAGTCTCAATTTCCACGTCTTGTTCTTTGATCAGGTCATCACGATTGATGATCTTGGCTTTGGCCATTTTATTGGCGTTAAGCACATTACGAACCATCTGCTGATACTTATTAAGAGCTTTGACCTTTTCACCGTTTTCCCGGGCTTCCTGGATCAGACGGTCTTTTTCAGTTTTAGCGTCTTCCTGCAACAGTGTCAGTTTATCCATCAGCTCCTGATACTCCTGCATTTCATCCTTCGGGGCCTGACTTGCAAGATATTCATTTTTAACGGATTCATACATCTTCAACTGACTTTGCAGTTCTTCCACTTTCATGGATAGCTTTTGATTTTCCACTTGCCCACGCAAAGCATCGGTCCCGGTACGCAGACTGGAAGTCACATACAAAAGAAGGAAGATCGTACTTAAACCCAAGAAGAGATCCGAATACGACGTCCAAAAACTGTCGCTCGAATGTTCTTTGTTTTTTTGGTAATTAAACGACATACCTACGCACCCCACCTGCTTTTAAGAATAACAGCGTCGATCTTCTTTTCGGTGGATCAAAAACAGAATTGAGTGTTTTTCTTTATTGTAAAGTGCCGAAGCTTTCGACACTACAGAGGGCTAGTTGGGGTCTTTTGGATCTTTCTGACTATTCTTTTTCCATGGGCAATGACGACAGCCCGAACCGCAACAGCTTCCGCGCTGCAGATGATAAAAAGCCGTGAAAACTGTGTAACCTGTTTCGGGGTCATTGTAGAAATCTTGTTTCGCTTCACAGGCCTGCCGATGCAGCTCCTGCAGAACTTCCAGTGCTGTTTTCTTATCGCTCATGCAATAATTTCGCGTATATCAAAGTGTCTCGTCTTAAACCGTTTTCCAAGGCGTGCTCGCGCAGGCGTGCTTCGAACTTGTAACCGCAGCGTTCGGCCACCGAACTCGACTTTTTGTTAAGACCTGAACAATGAATCTCAATTCGATAAAAGCCTGTTGCGAACAAAACATTTTCCAATGTCCTGACAGCTTCACTGACATAACCCTGGCCTTCAAAACCGCCCAAGATCCAGTATCCCAGCTCGCAACGGAAGTTTTCCCAGCTGATCGTGTGAACTCCGATATTCCCCATATAAAGGTCGTCGTCATTGTGGAAGATGCCATAGTCGAACATACGGAAGTCTTCCCACTGACGATGGGTCATCTCGATGTAGTCACGCTCATCATCCACCCCTTTTGTGAACTTCACCCACGGCAAAAACTGCCCCAGGCGTGCCCGGTCCTGATCCACATACTGAAACATAGTGGCGGCCTGAGAAAGAGCATGTTTACGAAGGGTGATACGTGGACCTTTGATTTCTTCCGGCAAAGAAACAGGCGTCACTTAGAAATCCTGGAGGTCAGATCAGACAGGCGGATGCTTTGCAGATATTGCATGGAGTTTGTTTCCATACCGTCCACAACCTCGCACATCAATTTTTTCATGGAGCAACTGACGACACAGTTTTTATTGGGGTCTTTGTCAGGGGTGGCGATAAGGCGCTTTTCAGAAATGGCAATATAGACGTCCTTCAGAGAAATCTCTTTAGGGGTCTTGGCCAGCTTCACTCCGCCTGATTTTCCTTTAAAAGAACTCAACAGCCCTGCTTCCACCAGTTTGGAGATCAAACGGCGGATCACCGTGGGGTTGGTGCGGATGCCCGACGCCAGCTCCTCGGAGGTCATGAGCTCACCCTTGTGATAAGCCAGGGCGGTCATAATATGGACTGAGACAGAAAATCTTTGGTCAACCATATATATACTGTACCCCAAGCCTCAAAAATAAACAACCGGGCTGAATTATATGAACCTTTCTTTAAATGTGCTTTTTATAGTTGCATTTAAAATCAAATCCCCACATAATGTGCTTATGTTGGTTACATTAAATAGGAGACCCTCCCGATGACACATAAAACTCTTCAAGATGCCCTGGAATGGCGCTATGCCACGAAAAAGTTCGATCCGACCAAAAAAATCTCGGACGCAGACTGGGTACAACTGCGCAATTCTTTGACCTTGGCCCCCTCCTCATACGGGGTTCAGCCATGGAGATTCCTGGTTGTTGAAAATCCAGAGGTTCGCAATCAACTAAAACCTGTTTCCTGGAATCAAACTCAGGTCACAGATGCCAGCCACTATGTGGTGTTCCAGTACAAAGAAAAAATGGATCCGGATTTTATTCAAAAGTTCATTCAGCGCATGGCCGACGTTCGTGAGACCTCTTTAGAGTCTTTGGACGGATATAAAAACTTGCTGATTGAAAATCTGGTGAAGGCTCCAGAGGAAAAAATCCGTGTTTGGTCCCAACGCCAGACCTATATTGCCATGGGATTCCTATTGCAAACTGCGGCCCTTCTAAGAATTGATGCTACCCCGATGGAGGGCTTCGATCCTGCGGCCTATGACAAAATCCTGGGTACTGAAGGCTCCGGCTGGAAAACTGTCGCCACTGTTGCTTTGGGCTATCGCCACAGCGAAGATCCCTTGCAGCATCAAAAAAAGGTCCGCTTCAACGAAGCAGACCTTATTCATTACGTAAAATAACCTTTCAACTTCCGCTGCTGACTTGAACTGGCAAGGTCCCCCAAAAGACACTTTGCCATTTCATTTCGGCAGCGGACCTCCTACTGAAGCTGCCAGCCGGGTGATTCACATACCTGCAGCGACAGAGCTCGCCAACGTTCAATAGCGGGCTCTCCTTTTTGCGCCAGAACCTTATCCAGTTCCAGCAATGAACCGATGGTAAGATCTGAAGCTCCGTCCCCACGATAGAACAAACCGTAAACCTGACGAACCGCTTCGGCCGTTGGCGCTGCCGGTCGATTCTGGATTTTTTCCAAAATCGCATTCACACCTTCATCCGTTCCCAGGATATTTTCACAGAATTGCACG
This sequence comes from Bdellovibrio bacteriovorus, assembly GCF_041888015.1. GTDB lineage: Bacteria > Bdellovibrionota > Bdellovibrionia > Bdellovibrionales > Bdellovibrionaceae > Bdellovibrio. The sequence goes on along the minus strand of NZ_CP168968.1, from coordinate 1,016,379 downwards.
CGGAAGGATTCTCGCACGGTATTGCCATCGACTTTGATCGGCAAATTGGCGTTGGAAATATCGCCTCCGCAATCCCGGCCCGAATAGCTGTCATAGGGATTGCATCCCAGTCCATACTGGGCGCCACGATTGAGGATCCACTGATTTATCAATGCCTCCAGATTCGACACCGGCCCCCCAGAGGTCGTAAAGATCTCGCGCATCAAAGTGGCCACGTACTCGCGATTGACCACCTGCAGTTTTTGCGTCGGCAAAACCACATCTTTCTGTGGAGGATGGTTCTGATCGGTGCCGCCAGTGGACCCCATATCCAGATTCAGGGACGACTGATCCAGAACGGCAAAACCGCCCATTTCGCCGCAGTTTTGATAGAACTGGGTCATCACCGTCCCGACCAAAAGCAAACCAAAAATCTTGTATTTGTTGCTGGCTAACATCAACCACCTCATACGATTTTCGCCGCCTTCAAAACCTGCAGATCATTTCCACTTAAGCGAACCAAGGGTTCCGCCAGATTTTCGTAAGGATTTTTCGTGCGCAGCAAAGCTGCCACTGTAGAAGCCGCCATTGTTGGTGATGGCATTCCTTTTTGATTATAGCCCTCAATCGGTGCGGCCCGCCCTTGGGTACCTGTATATCCTCCACCATGGCCAGCCTTATAGATATTGCCCACCACAAAAGGACCTTTTTGAATCGCACCGGAAAAAGCACTGGTGACCAACTGGTCAAAGCCATGGTCACTGCCCGAACCACTCGTACGAGCTGTGCGGTTGAATTCGGAAATCACCTGAATCACGGTTTCGGACCACAGATCCACACCGTTAACTTTGCTTTTCTTCAACTGGTCAATCAGCTCCAGCATGCCCGCACACAAAGCGCGATAGTAAGCCGTTGTGATCAGAACACCGGGAATGGAACCGGTTTCATGCATATCCTTAATGGCAAGATGCTTTGCAGTCACACCATTGGCAGCATCCATCATCGTTAAGTTGTCCGGATCCCCCATTTGCAAATTAAGGGTGCTGACCAGGCCTTCTTTCAAGACGTATTCCGCCAAAGCAAAGCCTTCGGCCAAAGCCCCCGGACAGGTCATTGTCTTAATGGATTCCCGAAGGTCCGAGTTTGCACCGATGGTCATTCCGCGATTGCCGTCAGCCACGTGAACTCGCCAGTGTTCACTCTGAGCTGAAATCATTGGGACATCATTAATACCGACCAAGCCCTGCTGTCGCAGGCTGGCCTCCATCAAACCACGATAGCGTGCGACAGCTCCATCCCAGTAAGCACCGATATTCCCAATACCCTTTTTCATAAGCGCCGAAGCATTGGAAAGATTTTTGGCTAATATACCTGCACCCGCAAAATCCGACTGTGCATAAGCACGCAGTCGCGCCTGTGCCAGCTCAAAGGACTCTTGGTTGCGCTCTTTCAAAGAACGGCCTTTGGTACGGCCGCCCTGTGGCCCCCCAAATCCCTCCAGCAGGGAGTTCAAAGGATTGCCCGTTAGCTTATTCAGAGCCTTTCCGTTCATGGAGGCATAGTTGCCATAAGCACCACGATCCGGCCATTCAATAGCTTCAAAAGTTTTCTTGGAATAATCGGCAGCCAGGCCCATCAAGGACGCCACCCCGCCGACGGGAGCCTGCTGAATAGTGGCGTTGAACAAGTGCCCGTCGAAACCCGTTCCAAAACCGCGCACCACCAGCATGTGATTCAATAAATCGGTAAGCGCACGACTTCCCGCAGAGGTCGTCACTGAATGCGAAAACATGTGTGGAACCAGGACGCCGTTATAGTTGAAGGTGGCATACTCGGTTCCCACCACTCGTCCGCCGGAAGACACAAATTTGGTAGCCACCATCGGATTATAGTCCAACTGAGGATCGGAAGGATTCGTGCGCATCCACGCATCAAAGGTGTAGCGCAAAGGCCCGCCCGCCATCAGGATATTGATATAGTTTCGAGAGCCTTCAGTGCCGTTGGCTTCGGCCTGGGCTTTATGAATAAACCCGGTGCTTAGGACATTCATCAGACGCTCAAAGGGTGTCAGCGCCAGAGCAGTTGATGCTCCGACGACAGCGCCACCGGCAATAAAGCCTCTTCGTGTCAGATTTTTTCCGTCCCCCATAATCCCCCCGGATTATTTCTCGCGATAGTTCACGTCGCTATAGTACTTGGAAGCCATAATCCGCTTCACCAACTGGCGCACGGACTGTGATTGCTGAAGCTCATCCCCCAGAGATTCAACAAACTTGCGATCTTCAATGGCTTCTTTCGATAGTTGCGCATTCAAAACTTCATTATTGGGATTTGAACGGTCATACAAAGCCACCGTAATCCCTGTAAAATACTGGAAGTATCTTTTGGCAGCACAATAGTAGTAGTCTTTGGTCTCACTCATGGCCAGCCCCAGACCACCAATTCCATTGACCGACTTGTCAATAAGTTGACCTGTCATCGAACGGAAATACAAACGACCGTTAGGAGTTTGACGGTGGAAGTTCGCCACAGGCTCTGAAGGCCAGCCACTTACGGAAGCAATTTCAGAACGATAGGTTGCCATATGCAAAGCCGCCTTGGCATGTGTACGGCCTCCGGCCCCGAATTCCGCATAGTCAGAGTTCCCCATCACCACGTTGCGAGCCGTGTAAGCCATCGGGTCCAACGTCGCATGGCACATCACGCAACTTGCCGAGTTACGGAAAGGTGCGGAGGAATTCCCAACTACATACTGAGAAATATCAGTTTCCCGCAAAGCCGGAAGCTGGGCACACAGGAATGATTCCATATTGGTCTGCGACCAGCGGCGTGGGACTTTTGTCGTTCCATTGGCTTCAAGCCCACGACCATGACCATAGTTCAGCATAAGATAGATCGGAGACCCCAGCACACCGCCACCTAAGTTTTTTAAAATATCGAAGCTGAAATTCAAACCTGGCTGATCGCTGGCGCGTTTGTCTGCCCCTAAAGGCTGCAAAGACATATTAGGAATAACGGCTGTTTCCGTCGTTGTACGAATTCCCACCAACTCGCCCGTTTCGATCTTGGGCAAATTCATGAAGATGGAATTGGTTGTGTCGGAATTACCATCGAAACCGCCACTCAAGGCTCGGAAATGGAACAAGTTTTCATTCATCCCACCGTTGTTGCCATAAATACGACGGCCCGGAAAATTCACAGACCACCCGATGGAAGCGCGCACACGAGCGTCGTCTTCTCTTTGAGCCCGAACGCCTTGATTTGCGGTGATCACCTCTGAATATCGGGAACCTCGAGCGAACATCGCACGGGTCAAAGCCAAGCTGGGTTCCGTGGAATCATAAATATCCACCGTTCCGCGTGACATCTCTTCGCTGTATTCCTGAATTTGCTCCATGGTGTTTGAAGTGAACCAGGTGCGATGAAAATTATAGAAAGTATTTAAAACAGAACGCGCTTCTTTGTCAGAGCGATTGATCAAAGGACCACTGGCATCCAGCTCGGCCTTGTCCAACAAAGCATTGCAGGCATCCAGAGCGTGCATTTTCCCGGCGCGAACCTGAGCCATGGTTGCATGGCCCAGCGGCACCGGCTTCCCGGTTAAATGGGAGTAACATCGATTGTATAAGCCGACCTCGCTCGTTTTCTGCGAATACGCGGGCCCTGCCAGAAACAGCAAGCTTATTGATAGATATTTTAACACGGTCATTCCCCCATAGAAGTTTCCGCGAATCTTCTATTATCTTATCGGAGAAACACTCCCTAACTCGACCCCACCTCCCGAGTTGAGACAAGTTTCACCAAAAAAATTGTTCCGTGTGCCTCAAAAAGGTACGGACTTACTTTTGGTAGCGCCTCAGCGTTAAACGCGATGCTGCTACCAAAAGTAAGTCCGTACCTTCGGGGCTAAATAAGAAAGGCCCGGAGATATCCGGGCCTTTGAGGTGATCATCTATTTCTCATTTTTACTGTTGAATGTCTTCCATAGTCATATCCATATCAAAATGGCTTAGATATGAACTATTAATAAACCAGTTATAAGAACTTGTGTAAGCGCCCTGGAAGAAGAATTTTTTATCAGCACCAAGGCCAATTCCACTATTTCCAGTGCAAGCAGGAGTGCCTTCACCGTAACACTGGTTATTTCCATTAGCATTTTGCCAAGCTGCCGGACCGGCATTCTTATTCCACCACTGACTTAGAACCTTACGACCCGCAACAGGCGTTCCCAGGATAGAGGCATAAGACGCATAAGTTGGATCGTCCATATTTGCACCGTCTCCCCATACGAATGCCATGTCCTTGACATCTGAAGCGGTCAGAGTCGTCGCATCAATGGTACCACCAAGATACAAGCGAAGGTGACGGCTGAATGTTTCTGTTGTCGGAGTTGCAAAGCGTCCCTCATAAGCCACCTTCCCGGAAACACCCGGCTCTACATAGACGGCGAACACTTCTGTTCCATTCTGCTCTCCGGCAAGAACCAGTGCCTGATGAACAGCCACTGCTTTTGCACCAGCATCATCCTTCACCAAAATCGTCATACCTGGGGCCACAGCGGAAATCGCGCCGTTGAACTTGATTTGCAGTGATTTTGTCCAAGCACTGTTCACAGTCACTGCACCCAGTTTGTGAGTTGCAGAGATATCCGCAGCTGTAATATCGACTGAGAATGAAGTGCCGCCAAACTCCTGCTGAACCATATCGACGAAGGCCTGGGAAAAACATGCTGTCGAAAAATTCATCGTTGCCGCACGCTCGACTCCATCAAATGTCAGGCTCCCTACCGAGCAGACAAAACCTGTCGCCTGCGCAAAGGCCCCAAGCAGTGTGTCCGGCCCATTGCTCTTTGTTCTGGTCAAGCAGTAAATCTGTTTTGATGCCCAATCCGGATCATTATGATCTTCAAAGAAGCCGCCTTCAGTACACGTAATAGCCGCAGCAAGATAGAATGGTGATGATTCCACCTTCGATGCTGCAACAAAACCTGGAGCAGAGCTGCCGCTGGCTGTAGCTGTTTCTAGCGCTTTACCCACCGAGGTCATCAAAGTGCTGATTTGATTTGCTGATGCCGGCGGCGTCGACGGCGCACTATCTGATGATGAGCTGCAAGCGCTCAAATAAATGGCTGTGATCGCCAAAACTGCCTTAACTAGAACTTTCATGTATTCTCCTTATTGTTGGGTAAAAAAATCTTATATTTGTTAAATTCAAAATCTGAAAATGCGCCGGTGGGGAATATTTTCTAATCTTTGATTTCCGAAGCTGCGCTCTTACGTTTTTGCAAATCTTTTAGCTCATCCTGAAGTCGCCGCAACTTGGCCTGTAAGCGCCGCGACTGAAGGCTAGACTCCGGCCTGCCCGAAAGTTCTGTTTCGATAGCGAGGACTTCCTCTTGTTTCTTCGCCAGCGAAGCCTGAACCCTTTGGGCTTCACCAGCAAAACTACCGCTGGCCAAAACAAATCCCAAAAACAGCAGAGCCACTTTGCCTGCAGGCAAAATTGATTTAAATGCCACGAAGTCCCCCAAACACCGCTTTTTAGCTTGTGTTGAAAATCCTCGTTTATGCTATTTGACGTCGAGACATCGACTGTGAAAAAAGAAAAAAATGTATGAAAACCAGACCATTTTCGACTAAAAATGGTGCGGACTTGCAGGTCTGCAATCAAAAGCGCTTACAGTGCAAGCGCTATAAAGATAAACCTAATTCCAATGATTCGAGAGCGATCTTGCGGAAGTTCACATCTGCATCCAGGTCCGCAAAAAGAGCCCAGGTGCTGGCAGAGTACACAAAGGCCCAGAAGACATCTTTATTCATCTGCAACTGATGCTTTTTACTAAAGACACGCCCCTCCCGTGAAATGGCCTTGGCATAATCACGAGTGAAACGGAAACGTGTATCTGACAAAAGATGGACATGCGCCTTCAGCAGGAAAGTCCAAAACGCATCAAAATCAAAATCCGCACCTTCTTTTGCAAAGAGTTGCGGGGCCATCGTTCGGCATTTCTCGTAGTCGCGATCCAGAAAGGCCCGATAGAACCTACTTTCGACTTTCATTCTTTCGCGTGGATAATTGATGACTCGGCCAAAATCGAGAATCACGACTTTGCCGTCAGCAAACATGAAGTTTCCCGGATGCAGATCCGTGTAGGTCAGACAATATCCAAAAGCCGCCGTGGACAAAGCCCCCAGCAGGCTTTCAGCTGCGGCATTTCGCTGCTCCTGCTTGGCGCGCGCCACGAAGCTCTGAAAACTTTCGGCCTTCACATACTGGGTGACCAGGACACGGTCGCGAACTAATTCCCGATATACGTAAGGCACAATGATGCCGGGAAAATCTGAAAGAATGTTACGGAACTTTTCCTGATTCAAAGCCTCTTGGGCATAGTCACATTCCTGCAGTAAAGCCCGGCTGATTTCCCCAGTAATTTCGTTTTCCTCTTTACCCAAGAAGGCCGCCAACGACTGAATCAGCTCCAGCTTTCCAATTTGTTTTTTTAGCGTCTCACGAATATTGGGATGCTGGACTTTGACTGCGACCTCGTCCCCGTTCGGCAAACGAGCATAGTGAACCTGCCCCAAACTGGTGACCGCCAAAGGCTCTTCTCGCCAATGAGGAAAGACCTCATTCAGGGGCTTGCCGTACTCTGCCTCAATGACTCTTTGAATGACTTTGTGTTTTTCAGGCTTACCTCGGGACTGTAAAGTCCCCAAGGCCTGACGAACCTCCATCGGAAGCCCCATCTCTAAAAAACTGGCCAGTTGAGCAATTTTAACTGAAACACCCTTGCGACTTTGCAGCGAGCTCACCAAGCGCTGAATAAACATGCGCTTAATCTGTCCGCTTAAACTATTAAGTGAAAGGGTATCCTCCAGATATTCCTCCATCCCTTCGGATAACGAATGCAGCTCGTGCTGATCCAATCCTTGATTGGAGATATTCAAGGCCGCACGGATCTCGCCCAGAAGCGCCTCAGTTTCCTTGGAATTTCTTTTTTTCTGAATCGATGGCAGGGAATCCTCGTAAAGATCCATCAATCGCAAAACCGGTCCCGGAATAGCACGCACTCCCGTTTCCCAACACGCAATCGCACCGCTGGAGACTTGAAACTCTTTCGCAAATTCCCGTTGGGACAATCCTAGCTTTTCGCGCAATTGCACCATTCGTTCTGCGGGATGCATCCCTTGATTCACACTCATAGCGTCCCAAGTATAATCAGACTTTAACAGTTCGCAAGTTACGTTCCTTAGGACTCGACAATATTTTTCCCAACAGCAAAAAAGAAAACCCCACTGAGTTTATCAGCGGGGTTCCAATTTTGATCGTTATGACATCTGTATTATTTGATGTCTTGCAGGGACACAGACACCATCGTGGAAACTCCACGTTCTTGCATCGTCACACCGTACAACTTACCAGCCACTTCCATGGTGTGTTTATTGTGGGTAACAACGATGATCTGAGAACGTTTCGCCATCTCACGAACCAGGTCGTTGAAACGGAATACGTTGGCGTCATCAAGTGGAGCGTCAACCTCATCCAGCAAGCAGTACGGAGAAGGTTTCACAAGGAAGATCGAGAATACCAGCGCCACCGCTGTCAACGCTTTCTCACCACCCGACATCAAAGACACGTTTTGCGTCTTCTTGCCCGGAGGACGAGCCATGATCTCGATACCCGCTTCGCCTTTTTCTTCATTTTCAATCAACGTCAGATTCGCCTCACCACCACCGAACAGAACCGGGAATACGCGAGTGAAACGGTCGTTAACCAAATCGAAGGTCTCTTTAAAGCGTTTGGAACAGATTCTGTTGATACGATCGATCACTTTACGAAGCTGTTCTTTGGCTTCTGTCAAATCCGCGTGCTGTTTCGTCAGGAACTCATAACGTTGAGCTGTTTCTTCGTACTCTTCGATCGCAGACAGATTGACTTCACCAATCTTAGCCAGCTTTTCACGCAGGTCTTTCAACTGAGCATCCGCCTCAAGGAAGTCACCTTCACGGTCCGCGTATTTTTCAACAACGTCCGGAAGATTCAGCATGTAACGCTCACGAATTTGATCGATGAGGTACTGCTCTTTCATTTTAGCTTGCTCCAGCTTCAACTGGGAGTCATTCATTTTGTGCTGTCTTTCATTGCGTGCACGCTGGGAAGACATGGCTTCATCTTCAATCGCGCGAGCAGTTTCGGACATCACTTCGTATTCGTCTTTGGTGCGGCCGACTTGCAGTTTTAGCTGCTCAACTTCATCCAAAAGACGTTCAAATTCGATTTTCTTTTCTTCCAAAGCCATCTGGCTTTCAGTCATTTGAGAGTTGTACCCTTGAGCCTCTTCGCTCATACGAGTCAACTGACTGTCCAAATCATTCAAAGACTTGGTCACCATCTCAAGCTGTCTCAAAACACCTTGGTATTCCTGAGTTTTAGAAGCAGATTTCACCTGAAGCTCTGTCACTTCAGCCTGCAAACCGTCAAAGCCCTGACGGGTGCTGTTCAACTCTGTGTTCAGAGTCTCAACTTCCATCTCCAGAAGAACTTTCTTCTCGCGAGCTTCCAGCAACGCCGAATTCAGTTCTTCCAGTTTGGCTTCCTGAACTTCAACCTGTTCCGTGATCTTCTTCAGTTCACGCTCTTGTCTTTCCACCGCTGTTTGAGCGTTGACCAGTTCATTTTCAGCGCGTTCCAAGTCCTTACGAAGCTCGGTTACTTTGATTTCCTGTTCGATTTTGCGTTTTTGTGCGCCTTCGAAGTCATTCAGGACATTGTTCAACTGCTCTTCGGTTTTCTTCAAAGCCGCTTGAGCCAACGCCAATTTCCCAGCGAATTCGTCTTTTTTCTCGGACAATTCTTTGATTTCACGACGACGTTTCAACACGCCAGAGTCTGCGGATTCAGAAGAACCACCCGTCAAAACTCCGTCAGCCGTCAACGTATCACCGTCAACAGTTACGAAAGTCCAACCCTCATAACGAGGACGCAAAGCCAAAGCCGTGCGGATGGAATCCACAATTGCCACACCGTCAAGCAAGTAAGCCACTGTGTTCTGGAACTTGTCAGCGGACTTCACAACGTCTTTCAGGATCGCCTGAACGCCAGCTTCAGAAACCGGAGCCGACGCACGGTTCAGACCTTTGCCATTGTCGTTGGCAGACAGGAAGCTGGATCGACCGGATTTATTTTCTTTCAAATGAGTGACAGCGTCCATCGCGATATCAGAATCGGAGGACAGAAGCATTTGCAGGCGAGAGCCCAACGCCGCTTCCATAGCCACTTCATATTCAGCCGGAACTTCAACAACCTCAGAAACCGGTTGGAAGTGAGTCACAACAGAACCATCCGCCATCATTTCCTGAGTGCGTGTTTTCTGCCACAACATGACCTGCTTCACGCCCTCTTGGAAACCTTCAAAGTTGTTTTGCAGGTTTTCCAAGCCGTACAAGCGGGATGCCACTTCGTTCAAGCTGTCTTTAAACTGTTCCACTTCGGCTTTTTTAACCGCAGCGGAATCCATAAGAATTTTTTTGTTGGCCTCAAAGGAATCAACATCGTTCGCCAGATCCAATTGCATCTGACGTTCTTTATCAAGTTCATTGAAGACCTTCTTGCGACGGCCTTCGAACTCCACTTGTTTTTCACGAAGCTCATTCAGAACCAACTGCTCGTTGTCCTGGCGCTCAGTGATGTCAGCGATTTGTGCTGTCAAAGAATTCACACGAGCGTCCAAAGAAGACTCGGACTGACCCACCGCAAACAATTCACGGCGCTTGGTCGTCAGTTCTTCATCCACAACAGAGATACGAGAATTGGAGTTTTGGAAGATGTCGTTTTTCTCAGTGAAAGTGGTCGCCAGTGTTTCAGCTTCCTCTTTCAACTCAGTCACTTGCTCGTCCAACGCGGCTTTATCACGAGTCAGAAGCTCTTTGCGGGCTTCTTGCTCTTGAAGGATGGTGCCGGTCATTTGTTCATTACGGCGAGCCTGTTCGATTTCAAAACGAAGTTCCTGGATTTCCATTTCCTTCTTTTGAACCGTGGACTGCTTGTCGTGGAACTGAGTTTGTTGTTCTTCCACCATTTTTTCTTTTTCAAGAATTTGCAGTTTCAGAACTTCCAGCTGGCCCTGCAAAGTGGAAAGGTTTGTTTCGCCTTCCACTTCCATGCTTTGCGCTTCATTGAAGATCGCTTGAGCTTCATCCGCCGCGCGCTTCAACTCAATATACTGAGCCGACGACAACCACAGATCCAAATCTTCGATTTGGTTTTTGATATTGCGGTAACGTTCTGCACGCTGAGCTTGTCTTTGCAAAGAATCAATTTGGCGTTTCAACTCGCCGATGATGTCTTGCAAACGCACCAAGTTTTGATCCGTAGAGATCAATTTACGTTGAGATTCTTTTTTACGAGCTTTAAACTTCGTGATACCCGCAGCTTCTTCAATAAGCATACGACGGTCTTCAGGTTTCGCAGTGATGATCTTACCGATCATACCTTGAGCGATGATGGAGAAACCTTTGGAACCCGCACCAGTATCCATGAAGATCTCTTGAACGTCTTTCAAACGTGCAGGTTCTTTATTCACGAAGTACTCACCTTCACCGCTTCTGTACAGGCGACGAGTGACCATGATTTCGGAATGTTTGATGTATTTGGCAGGGAACGCGCCCCCGTCATTTTCCAAAGTCAGAGAAACTTCGCACATCCCCAGCGGCGCATACCCCTCAGCACCACCGAAGATAACGTCCGTCATCTGGGAACCACGCAGGTCCTTGGCAGACATCTCACCCATGACCCACATAAGCGCGTCAACGATGTTGGATTTACCGCAACCATTAGGTCCGACGATACCTGTGATACCAGCATCAAAGTGGATCACCGTGCGGTCTTTGAATGACTTAAAACCAATCAGTTCAATCTTTTTAATTCTCAAGGTATATTCCCCTCTTGAGTACTTCCCCTCAAATACGCGCCTTTAGTCTAGCTAGACCAAAGACCATTAGAATTTCGCGAGTGTTGAGAGTCATGTCAACCATAGCCTCTCAAAAGAAGCCCTAACGCTGAAAACTTAAGCAGACTTACAACCGATTTACATGTTGCGTTGGGATTAGAAAAGGTGCCTGGTTGTTTTTTCTGGCTACGGCGCAGCAGAAATCAGAGTTTCTTACGAGCACCACATCATCTAGGCCCACAGACTTTAAGAGAACAACAGATCCACCACCTGATGCGATGTAGCCAGAAAAAACAACCAGGCACCTTTTCGGGAAACGAAAAACGGCGCGCCGAGGGGGTCGGTGCGCCGTTGATTATTCTGAACTCAAAGAAGGATTCTAGATTACATGCACTGTACTGTTTGACCTTGCTGATTCTGAAGCACAACACCGGATGGGCAGTTGTAAGTCACACCGCAAGTGATCTGAATACCCTGCCAGAAGAAGGTCTGACCATTACAGTTTACAACAGATCCACCACCAACACCTGAGGTGCAGTAATTTTGTGGAACTTGCTGACCCGTTGAAGTTTGCACACAGTAGCCATATTGATTGTAAGAATATCCATTGGTAGTGCCTGTATTCGCGCAAAGATTATTAGCAACTTGATAGTTGTTTAAGTCACGGCACTGATAAACACCCTGGGTAGTACCACTACCGTAGCAGTAAGAATTCGGCACTTGCGCATTGTTGCTGATCTGGAAGCAACGATACGAAGAAGCATTTGCATTCACCGTGTTCGAGTTCCCATTGTCCTTGCTACAATTTACCAAACCGACAGTCATTGCTGTCAGAGCCAAAGCTTTCATCATCGTCAGAATATAGTTTTTGATTTTCATAAAATTTGTTCCTTCTCTATGCCTATCCCTAAAGCAAATCCACGGCCACAATGAGGCCAATGAAGAATCCAACATAGATTTCAAGGATTTATAAGACCATGTAAGAAAGATGGAGTAGATTCAAACTGTCTGATGCCTGGACAGTGACGACAATTGTCGTTTTGAAAAGGCTTTAAGCAACTTTACATTGTTCCACAATGAAACAAACAACTTAGGACTATGGACGAACTCTAGACACTTTTTAAAAGGGCCCTCACCAACCTCTTCCCTGTGTCATTCCCGTCCGGGTTTATTTAGATCCGTCTCCCAATCACTGGTCCTTGGACCTAGTACACATTGGAGAAGCTTTAAAGACCTATCGTAGCTGTTTCATCTGGAGAAGGATCATTAAGATCACCACCAGAATCACTAAAAGCTCTTTAGTAATCTTCAAAACGCGCCGAAGACGCAAATAGGTATGTTTGCGCATCGGACACCTCCTGTTTTTATCGGACAGGAGATCCACCAAAAGCGAGGTTGGCGAAGACCAAACTCGCTTTTGCATTTTTGATCCCAACTCTTTACACTTCCGGTGTCGGGCGCGACAGCTTGCGGGCAATCAGACGACAGGCTACTTCCATAGGGTCACTCCACGCTGCGGGACGATCACTTAATAAAGACACCACATCCTTTCGTCCGAAGACCCGCGCCAAATCCAAGGCAGTCATTCCGTGGGGATTTTTAAGATCTGTCATCGCTCCTTGCGACAGCAACAGCTCAACCACCCCGACATGCCCCTTAAAGCAAGCGCCCATCAGGATGGAATTCCCCATATCATCCATGGAGTTCACATCAGCCCCATGCTCGATCAAAAGCTCCGACGCGTGTTCCTGATCATGATAGGCCGTCAGCATCAGCAACGTGTGGCCCTTATGATTGCGGATCTCTATGTCACCGCCAAAAGCCAGATACTGCCGCAAGGCCTCACAGTTCCCCATCCGGGCCTCTTCAAAAATCTGCGGTTCCATGACCATCGTTCTTTTAAATTCTTCCCAGGTAGGCATATAAAACTCCTTTAATTAATGATGAGAGGGCGTACGATGCTCTGAATCCGAATACACTCGCAGACCCATCAGTTTTGCCAGGCCCAAACCATAATCCTGATGAACCCGCATAAAGACATCAACCTGCCGGCGCACGATCTCTTCCGGCACCTGGCCCCCCTTCATGTGTTCCGCGATATTGTTCAACAACTGATCCTTCTGATCCGGAGTCATCAAATTGAACAAAGCCCGGCATTGGGAATAGTCATCGTTACCTTCACGGTGGTTAAAACGATCCATGGTGGCATCATCCAACCGCAGAGGCGGCTCGCGATATTGCTCTTGCTGAACCGGTCCTCCATAGGAATTTGGTTCGTAGAATGCATGGTGATACTCTGGCGTATCAAAGCGCATAGCCCCATCCAGATGATAGTTATGAACCTCCACTTGGGGTTTATTCACCGGAAGCATTTCATAATGAGTTCCGATGCGATAGCGATGAGCATCGGCATAAGCAAAGGTCCGCGATTGTAGCATTTTATCCGGCGACCACGAAATTCCAGGCACCATGTTGTTCGGATTAAAGGCCGCTTGTTCGATCTGGGCATAATAGTTTACAGGATTACGATTCAGCTCAAAATGCCCCACCTCCATCATCGGAAAATCCCCGTGCGGCCACACTTTGGTCAAATCAAAGGGGTTGTAGGCCGTCTTCTTCGCCTGCTCTTCTGTCATGATCTGCACATAGAATTTCCAGCGCGGAAAATCCTTGGCTTCAATGGCATTGTAAAGATCCTCCTGATGACTTTCCCGCGTGCGCCCCACTAAATCCGCCGCCTCGTGATTGCGCAGATTCCGAATGCCCTGCTGAGTTTTAAAATGAAACTTCACCCAGTGACGCTCGCCCTTTTCACTGATAAAAGAGTACGTATGCGAACCAAAGCCGTGCATGTGCCTGTACGTCGCCGGCAAGCCCCGATCCGAGAACAGGATCGTCACCTGATGACAGCTTTCCGGGCTTAGCGACCAGAAGTCCCACATGGCCGTGGGACTTCGCAAATTGCTGCGAGGGTCGCGTTTTTGCGTATGAATAAAATCCGGGAACTTATAAGGGTCCCGCACAAAGAAAATAGGCGTGTTATTCCCCACCAAATCAAAATTGCCTTCTTCTGTATAGAACTTCATGGCAAAGCCGCGCACATCACGCTCGGCATCTGCGGCGCCACGTTCTCCAGCCACTGTGGAAAAGCGAATCAACATGTCCGTCTTTTTGCCTTTTTGCAGAAATTTTGCGCGCGTGTATTTGGAGATGTCTGAGGTGATGGTCAGCGTTCCAAAAGCTCCAGAACCCTTGGCGTGTACGGTCCGCTCGGGAACGCGCTCGCGATTTTGATGAGCCAGCTTTTCAATCAGCGCCACATCCTGCAGAACCAAGGGACCACGCGGTCCTATAGTCATAGAGTTTTGGTTATCAACCACGGGAGCCCCCGCCGTCGTTGTCAGACCTTTTTTCGTGCGAGCCATGATGCATCCTTTCGTGAGTTTTAAAAGACCCAAACAGGATAAGGAGCAAGAGCTTTAACTTTGAATGAGGATTCGTTAATGTTGTTACCTAGCGGCAACGAAGGACAACTCTATGCAAAGAAACAAGAGCGCACCCGGATTTTTCCAGAACCAGAGACCAGCAATTTAACATATTTTTTATGCGCAAAACGCCGCTTTTTACTCGGCCTTGATTCCCCAGACGATAAGATCAAGTACAGGAAGGAGGCCCCATGCAATACAAAAAGCCAGAGGCAGAATACAAACCCAAAAAGACCAATTCAGAGATCGCTTTTTCGGTCCTGATCGCAACCTTGGTCTTCGGAATTCTTGTGACGTATTTTACGAAATAGTGACCCGAAAAAAAAAGGCCCTCTTGAAGAGGGCCCTTTACTGGCATTTAAATATTTAGTGCAACTTTTTACCAACCAACGCCGCTCGCGCCGCCGCCAGTCTGGCAATAGGCACACGGAACGGAGAACAAGACACGTAGTCCAAGCCCACGCGGTGGAAGAATTCGATGGATTCCGGATCCCCCCCCATGCTCACCGCACACACCGACTTTCAAGTCCGGTTTCGCACGACGACCCAAGTCCACACCCATTTTCACCAATGAACCCACGCCCACCTGGTCAATAGACATGAACGGATCTTTTGGCAGAATGCCTTGAGAAACGTAAGAGCCCAGGAAACGACCCGAGTCATCACGAGAAAGACCCAAAGTCGTCTGAGTCAAATCGTTCGTGCCGAAGCTGAAGAAGTCCGCATGTTCTGCAATGGCATCTGCGGTCAGGGTCGCACGAGGAAGTTCAATCATGGTTCCGACTGTGTATTCAAACTTCACGTTCTTTTCAGCCTGAACCTTGTTCACTTCCTTGATGGTTTGACCACGAAGTGTCTCTAGCTCTTTATCCGTCGCCACAAGCGGGATCATGATTTCCGGAGCCAATGTCTTGCCTTCAGAGATCAACTGCGCTGCTGCTTCCGCAATCGCACGAACCTGCATGGTATAGATCTCTGGATAAGTGATCGCCAAACGGCAACCACGGTGACCCAGCATTGGATTGAACTCATGCAAAGATTTTACTTTTGCACGCAGACGATCAAAGTCTGTGCCCAAACGTTTCGCCAATTCTTTTGTCTCTTCATCTGTGTGAGGAACGAACTCGTGCAATGGTGGATCCAGCAAACGGATCGTCACCGGCAAACCATCCATGATCTTGAACAATCCATAGAAATCTTCACGCTGCATTGGCAACAATTTCGCCAAAGCTTTTTCGCGATCAGCCTTATTGTCAGCAATGATCATCTCACGAACAGCATCAATGCGATCTGCACCAAAGAACATATGCTCAGTACGGCACAGGCCGATACCTTCTGCTCCGAAATTGCGCGCGGTTTGCGCGTCTTTTGGAGTATCGGCGTTAGTACGAACTTTCAGTTTACGGATGCCATCAGCAATCTTCATGATGCGCTCGAAGCTGCCATCCAATTTAGGTTCGATGGTCTTAACTTCACCCAGATAAACTTCACCAGTGGAACCATCCAAAGTGATCACATCGCCCTTCTTCAGAACGTAGCCTTTCACTTTCATAGTTTCATTGCGGTAATCCACTTCGACGTCACCACAACCAGCCACACAGCATTTACCCATACCACGAGCCACAACCGCCGCGTGAGAAGTCATCCCTCCGCGAGTTGTCAGGATCCCTTGAGCCGCGACCATCCCCGCGATGTCTTCCGGAGAAGTTTCAATACGCACAAGAATGACTTTTTTGCCTTGTTCTTTCCATTCAACCGCTTCTTCGGATGTGAAGACGATTTGTCCATTCACACCGCCCGGGGACGCCGGCAAACCTTTGGCCAAAGTGGTTTTCGCCGCTTTAGGGTCCAATGTCGGGTGAAGCAACTGATCCAAAGCAGATGGATCTAGGCGCAGGATCGCTTCGTCCTGAGTGATCAACTTTTCATCGATCATATCGCAGGCAATTTTCAATGCTGCCGCTGCGGTTCTTTTCCCATTACGGGTTTGCAGCATCCACAAAACGCCACGTTCAATAGTGAACTCGATGTCCTGCATGTCGCGATAGTGAGCTTCCAATTTTTTATAGATTTCAACCAGCTGACCGTAAGCCTTTGGCAGAGCTTCCTCCAGGGACAACACGCCTGCAGCCGCAGCCGCCACTTTCGTAATTGGCTGTGGAGTGCGGATACCCGCAACAACGTCTTCACCCTGAGCATTGATCAGGAACTCGCCATAGAAAGCTTTTTCACCCGTGGACGGATTGCGCGTGAACGCCACACCCGTTGCAGAGTCATCACCCATGTTCCCGAAGACCATGGATTGAACATTCACGGCCGTTCCCCAGGCCGCTGGGATGGAGTGCAATTCACGGTAAGTGATCGCACGCGGAGTATTCCAGGAATGGAAGACCGCAGAGATCGCTCCCCACAACTGCTCCCAAGGATCTGCCGGGAAAGACTGGCCGGTCATCTGATGAACCAGATCCTTGAACTTCTTCACCAGAAGTTTCAAATCATCCACGGTCATTTCCGTATCAAGTTTATAGTGTTTTTCTTCCTTCAAATCTTCCAGAGTCACTTCCAGAAGAGAAGAGTTCATACCCATCACAACATCAGAGTACATTTGGATAAAACGACGGTAAGAATCCCACGCAAAACGAGGATTGTTGGAGGACGTCGCCAAACCCTCCACCGTCTGGTCATTCAGACCCAGATTCAGGATGGTGTCCATCATGCCCGGCATGGAAGCGCGAGCTCCGGAACGCACGGAAACCAACAGTGGGTTTGCCACGTCACCGAATTTTTTGCCGATTTTGGCTTCCACTTTTTTCATGGCTTCCAAAACAGAAGGGCGCACCCATTCAGGCAGTTTGCCACCGGCCTCATAGAAGTGAGCGCAGATCTCTGTGGAGATCGTAAAGCCCGGAGGCACTGGAATTCCCAAGGAGGTCATTTCAGCCAGATTGGCCCCTTTACCGCCAAGGATATTCTTCATTCCCGCATTGCCTTCGGAGTCACCCGCAGCAAAGAAGTACACGAACTTCTGAGGAATGGTGGATTTGGTCGTTTTATTTTCAGAGTTTACATTCTGGTGCATTAGTCTCCCCCACCGAAAAGTAAATTGATTGTCTGTACGCTGTAATAAAACATCGCTAACCCCTTAATTTCAATGAAATTTATTGGCGCACCGAGGCTCTGGTGAATAGAGCTAAGATTCCACCCTCCGGGGCTGCGGAGACTCACGGAAAAGCACACATTTATCGAGCACTTAGACATTTTTACAGGCCAACACAATACTGACACATTCCTGACGCCAAGAACCCGTCATGCATGCTAGAAGAGCGCATTCACAAAATCCAAAGGAGAAAACCATGAAAGCACTTGCGTTCGCTCTGACCCTTCTTGCTGCCAATTCGTCTTTTGCCTTCCCAACCTGCACCCAGTTGGAAGCTCTTATGATCGCCGAAGTGGCCTCTGTAGAGCCTGTTTCTGAAACTCAATGCCGTGTAAAGCTGGCTTGGACCGGCAACTGGATGTTCAACTCCTCTTACGTTTGCCCCTTGGATATCGATGAAGCCAGCTCCTTTGGTGTGATCACGTCCTGCGACTACAAAACTGGCGACCAAATCAGCGGTGTTGTCTATCGCAATGTCGACGGAGACCCAGCCTTTTTGTCTCTGTACTAATTACATCCATGTGATTTTTGAATATTAACTTATTTTTTATTCACTTACCAAAAATCACATCGGTTGTTAAAAGCCAGTTCGTCATCACACATGGGGAGTTATCAAATGAAAAAGTTCATTCTTATTCTGTCTCTGTTCGCAGTTTCCACATCTTTCGCCAAAGGCCAAAAGCTGGAAAACCTGAAAGAGCTTTGTGCCTTGGAAGCTGAACACGAAGAGGACTATGAAAGCATCTTCAACGAACAAAGCACTTTGGACATCAAGGAAATCAACTCACTGACCGCGTTTGAGCTGGGTTTGGTGAATGCTCACCTGGTACAAGAGCAGTACACTGCAAAAGATCTGACTTTCGCGGAAATCAAAGCCCTGTTCTCTGAAGGCGGCGAGCAATCCTACAACGACCTGCACCTTATCACTTTCAAATCCAAAGTGACTGGCCGCACTTACATTCAGGTAAAAACTTGGCCGGGTGACAACCCATACGGTTTGATCTTCGACGCCAAAACAGGCAAAACGCTGGCTCACAACGGTGACGACAGCATCGTGCTTCTGACTCAGAATGGTCCTTACTCCTGCTGGAGCTTGAACAAATAATATCCTCTAAAAGGAAATAAAAAAGGGAGCGTAAAACACTCCCTTTTTTGTTGCTGCTTCAGCTTGCGCACCACTGGTGCTCCAGCTCTGCCGGCTGGAGCCGAGCTTACTGATTGAAGGTCTTCAGTTTTGCCGCGATGTACGTGTTCAGTTGAGAAATCGCCACGCGCTCCTGAGTCATCTTGTCACGGTGACGAACCGTCACCGCCTGGTCGTTGATGGTGTCAAAGTCCACAGTCACACAGAACGGTGTCCCAATTTCATCCTGACGGCGGTAGCGCTTCCCGATGGACTGGGATTCGTCGTAGTTCACGTCGAAATCTTCCGCCAGTTGGTCACGCAGCTTTTCAGAGATGGAGCTCAGTTCTTCTTTCTTGGACAAAGGCAAAATCGCCACTTTGTATGGAGCGATTTCCGGGTGCAAGCCCAGAACCACACGCACGTCCTCTTTACCCGCCTCGTCCGTGGTGATTTCCTCACGATAAGCATCGCAAAGGAATGCCAGGAACAAACGGTCACAGCCCACGGCTGTTTCGATCACGTAAGGGATGTACTTCTTTTTATTTGGTTCGTCGAAGTACTCCAGGTTTTTGCCAGAGAACTTCATATGCTGAGTCAAATCGAAGTCCGAACGGTTGTGGATACCTTCCAACTCAGAGAAGCCCATTGGGAATTTGTATTCCACGTCCACGGCGGCACGTGCATAGTGCGCCAGCTTGTCATGGTCTTTGAATTTCAAATTCTCTGGCTTGATACCGAACTTGATATAGAAGTTCCAACGGCGTTCTTTCCACTCGTTAAAGAATCCTTCGTCCGTGCCTGGCTCTACAAAATATTGCATTTCCATCTGTTCGAATTCACGAGTACGGAAAATAAAGTTCCCCGGAGTGATTTCGTTACGGAAGGACTTACCAATCGCAGCGATACCGAATGGAATCTTATAGCGTGAAGACTGCTGACAGTTCTGGAAATTCACAAAATGACCTTGTGCCGTTTCCGGACGCAGGTAAATCACGCTGGCAGAATCTTCCAACGGACCCATGTGAGTTTTGAACATCAAATTAAAATTGCGTTCTTCAGACAGGTTTTTGCTGCCGCAGTTCGGGCATTTCTTCTCATTGATGTAAGAATCCGTGTTATCCGCACGGAAACGAGTTTTACAGTCTTTGCAATCCACTAAAGGATCAGAGAATCCATCAACGTGCCCAGATGCTTTCCACACCGTTGGGTGCATCAAAATAGCTGCATCCAAGCCCACGATATCCGGACGACGAGTCATGGCATTCCACCATGCACGTTTCACATTGAGCTTCATCAATGAGCCCAGAGGACCGTAATCCCAGCAACTTGCAAGACCACCATAGATCTCACTGGATTGGAAAACAAAACCACGACGTTTGCTGAGGCTGACAAGAGTATTGAGGTCCTCACAATGCTTAATTTTCATACAGAACTCCACAGGTTGGGTTTCAAGTTAATATGGGGTCTAGAACCAGTCAAGAAATCAGGGTCCTCCCTTGCCTGAGGCCGGGTCCTCGGAGAAGCTATTCCTATGCAGCGCATCCGAAAAAGCTTCTTCCTGACCACCCTTTTTTTGAGCCTTTCCATCCCGCAAGCACAGGCCGAGTCTGTGTCCAAATTCGTGACCAACGAAGAAAAGATCCGTGACGAGATGATCGTCATTTCCCGAGAACTGGGCGTCACCTGCAACGCCTGCCACAATGTCCAAAACTTCAAAGCCGACGACAAAAAAGCCTTCAAAGTCAGCAAAGAGCACATGAAATTGACTCAAATGTTGAGGGACAACGGCTTAGACGGAAAAAAAGGCCCGAAAGCCACCTGCTACATGTGTCATCGCGGAAAACTGATGCCCGACTATAAAGAGCCCGCTAACGCAAAGGCTTTCTAAGCATCCCTCTTTTTTACAGCAAAAAACCTTTCCGACGAACCTTAGTCGCCTCTCTTTCGTCTAAAGTGACATGCCCTCCAGTCCCCTCGTTGACTCTCGTTAAACTTGGGGAAAAATGAATTGTGCGAAAGGACTGCCATGAACCTGATTGACCTCTCGATCCGACGCCCGGTGTTTGCATGGGTACTCATGTTCGCTCTGATTGTTTTCGGAGCCATCTGTATGAACCGCATGGGCATCAGCCAACTGCCCGACGTTGATTTCCCGGTCGTCAGTATTTCTGTGGACTATGAAGGTGCCGCCCCTGAGGTCGTCGAAGCTGAATTGCTGGACCCTGTCGAGGAACGCCTGCTTGCGATCGAAGGAATCAAGGAAATGAGATCCTCGGCCCGCCAAGGGTCTGGTTCTGTGACTTTGGAATTCGATATCAATCGCAACGTTGATGTTGTTTTGCAGGAAGTACAAACTGCGCTCAGCCGTATGCGCTGGCCTCCCGGCGTGGACCCGGCAACAATCCGCAAACAGAACCCCGAGGAAGATCCGATCATTATTCTGTCCGTTTTCGGCGAAGCTCCGCTGCGTGAAATGATCAATTGGACGGAAAACTATCTGCTGGACCAAGTCCGCTTCCTGCCCGGTGTGGGTGAGGTCAGTATTGGCGGCTTCAGCCAACGCAACCTGCGTATCTGGGTTGATACCAAGAAGCTGGAATCCTTGTATCTGACCCTGAACGATGTTGTATCTGCGATCAACACCCAACACTTGGAAAGTGCTGCGGGTCAGTTCACCGAAGGCGAGCGCGAATTGCGTGTTCGCTGGTTGGGTGAGGCTTCGGACGTCAACGAAGTCGCCAATATTCAAATCTTACGCCGAGGCGGGCAACGCATCTTTGATCGTGACATCTTCATCAAGGACGTCGCCCGGGTGGAAGATGGCCTTTCCGACGTCCGTCGCACAGCCCGTGTTGATGGGCGGCAGGCGGTGTCCATCATCGTCCGTAAACAGCGTGGCACCAATGAGGTCACCGTCGCCAACGAAGTGCGCGAAAAGCTGGAAAGCATCAAAGGCACTTTCCCGGAAGGTTTCAATTTCCGTGTGAACGTGGACTTCACCCGCCCCACCGATGCGACCGTCAACCTGACAATTGAAAAGCTGTGGGTGGCCGCTCTGATCACCATCCTGATCTGCTTCCTTTTCCTTGGCAACGTCCAGGCCGCCATCAACATCCTGTTCTCGATCCCGACCTCCATTGTCGGAACGTTTATCATCTTATATTTTTCAGGCTTCACGCTGAATCTGTTCACCCTGCTGGCGTTGACACTTTCGATTTCTATCGTGGTGGATGACGCCATCATGTTGCTGGAAAATATCATCCGGCACTATCGTATGGGGAAAGGGTCAGCCAAAGCCGCCTCGGACGGTTCTAAGGAAGTTCTGCCTGCGGCGGTGGCTGCAACTTTAGCGGTTATTGCGGTGTTCCTGCCTGTGGTTTTCATGGATGGGATCATCGGTAAGTTCTTCTTCCAGTTTGGCGTTACGATGAGTGCCGCGGTTTCTTTGTCTTTGCTTGAAGCCGTCACTATCACACCGATGCGTGCCGCAGCCCTGCTAAGCACTGAACCCAAAGTTTCCAAGCTGGAACACTTCCTGGACGAATTGTTTGAAAAATTCGCTCACTCTTATCAGAAAGTTCTGCACGGAACTTTGCGCTTTAAATATCTGGTGGTGCTGGGCTCGGTGATCTTCTTTGCGGTGTCCTTGGTTTTGGTCAGCAAGGTTCGCCAGGAATTCGTTCCGGCGCAGGATCAGGATTTTATTATTCTGAATGCCCAGATGCCTCCGGGCACGTCACTGGAAGCCACCAGCAAGGCCGCCGAAAAACTGGAAGCTGTTCTGAAGGGGGACGCAACCGTCGAAGGATTTGTTGTGTCTGTCGGAGGGGGCGGTGGTGGTTCCAACGTCAATCAGGTCTTCATGCCGGTGGCCTTAAAGCCCCGAGCGGATCGTAAAGAAGGACACCTGCAGATCATGGATCGCTGGCGTAAAGAATTCCGCAAGATCAAGGACATGCGTGTGTCGATGCGGGATATCTCTGCGCGCAATCTGTCTTCAGGTCGTCAGAATCCTGTCGCCATCAACTTGCGCGGGCCGGATCTGGATGTCCTGTTTGCAAAATCCAACGAACTGATGGATCGCCTGGAAAAAGAAAATCTGGCCGTGGATCTGGATACGGATTTCCGTAAAGGGATTCCAGAACTGGTCCTGACTCCGGATCGAAAAGCCATGGCTGCGCGTGGTGTTTCTGTCGAGGACGTTGGCGCAATTCTTTCCGCCGGCGTCGGCGGTCTCCGTCAAGGGCGCTATACCGCCGACGGACGACGCTATGACATTCGTTTCAAATTCCTGGAAGAGCAGATCCAAAAGCCTGAAGACTTCAAGCGTCTGTATGTGCGCAATAACTTCGGCAATCTGGTTCCACTTTCTCAGTTGGTGAAAATCGAAGAGAAAAAAGCCATCCAGGGCATCAGCCGTGTGAATCGCCAGCGCGCTATTTCCGTTTTCGGAAATCTGTCTCCGGGGCAATCCCAAGCCGCGGTCTTGGAAAGAACCAGTGCCATTGCCAAAGAGATTCTGCCACAAGGATATTCCTTTGCCCTGGAAGGGGCTTCGGCGGGCTTTGCGGATTCCTTCAAAAGTCTTTACTCTGCCATGATGGTCGGAATTCTGGTGGCCTACCTGATTCTGGCTGTTCAGTTTAATTCTTTCATCCATCCCGTTTCAGTTCTAGTGGCGCTGCCCTTCTCGGTCACCGGAGCCCTGGTCGCGTTGTGGATGTTTGATATTTCCCTGAACCTGTTTAGCTTTATCGGTTTGATTGTGTTGATGGGTATTGCCAAAAAGAATTCCATTCTGTTAGTGGAATTCACCAACCAGGTCCGACATCGTGGACAGGCCGACATATCCAAAGCACTTTTGGAAGCCTGCCCGATCCGCCTGCGCCCGATTTTGATGACTTCGGTCGCCACTGTCGCTGCGGCTTTGCCTTTGGTTATCGGTCATGGTATCGGTTCTGAAACACGTATTCCAATGGGTCTTTCCATCATCGGGGGAACCATTGTTTCAACATTGCTGACGCTGTTTGTGGTGCCTGCTTTGTATTTGATGCTTTCACCACTTGAAAGCAAAAGGAAAAAGGTCGAACTGTGAAGATTGTAAAGCGAACCCGACGAACAATTTACTTTGTGTTGGGTTGGCTGTTCCTGAGCTTGGGGATCATCGGTATTTTCCTGCCACTTCTCCCGACAACGCCGTTTCTTTTACTGACAGCCTTCTTCTTTGCCCGCAGTTCCATTCGCTGGCACAAATGGCTGCTGGCGCAACCTCACATGGGCCCGCTGATTCTGGATTGGCAAAAACACGGGGTCATCCGCACACGGGCCAAGATCATGGCCACGGTGCTGATGGTTCCTTTGGTGTCGATCTCCCTTTTCTTTGGCGACGTTCCACTGTACGCCAAGGTCAGCGCGGCTGTGGTTTGCTCCTGCGTATTGGCTTTTATCTGGACCCGTCCTTCGGCCCGAGACTGACAAGAGACGGCATTTCGACGTATCAACCTAAGATTTTGTCTGTGACCTCAGCTATAACCCATCTGACGTGTGCACGAAGCTTGCTCCTTGAAAAAGGAATGAAGGAGTGTGCATGCACTGGCCTCGTTTGATTCTCATTTTGGGACTGCTGTTGTCCGATGTTGCGCAGGCGCTAACGGCCTCACCCCCCTTGCCTGGCGCTGAGACTGCAGAAGGTTACTATCGCCTGATCAGTGGTACCGACAACTGCCCCACAGAAGTGGAGTGGGCGGAAGACTGCGACGGCTTCGCTCTGTATCCTTCTTCGCAGGGAGCCTCCATGGACACCATTCGATTCTGCCAGATCAACCGGGGATTTAAGGTTCTTCAATCACCGGGAAAAAAGGTTCTGCGCGAAGTGGTCAGTCGCGACAACTACATCACTAAAAAAGAGACGACCCTTTATTTGGATAAAGACAACTCTCTCAGCTTGCTGCAAGAGGACACTGTCATTCAGGACGGTCCCAAAAAATTCCTATGGGAACACAGCCGTAATGGGCGAGGCTACAGCTGTCTCTACACCAGGTAGTGTATTCCTCGAAACATTCTTTTTGTCTCAAAGTGGGAATATGAGCTTATTGGCTAATTGCAGGTCCTTTTTATTCCGAATAAATAGTCATGAATTGCCAGGCACGTCTCAGAAAAATTGGTGTTTTTCTCTCTCTGATATTGGCGTTATCAGGATGCAACCTTAGCGCACAGATTCAAGACCTTCTGGAAGCGGAATCTCAAGGCCCCATTCAACTTAAGATCTCTGAAAAAAATCCTTATCTTATCGTCAATGCCGCCAATGTCGCAGCCAAATCCATTTCAGGAACCTGCACGAACAATGATGGCTCCGTCCAAATTACGTTGAACACTGATGCCCTTGCATCCGCTGCCTGCAACAACAATCAGTGGTCCATTCTTCATGACTTCTCACCAACTCCGGACAGTGACAACCTGACTCTCACAGTCCAGGAAACTACCGTCAATGGAGAACTTCTCACAGATACAGCCGTGCTCCTTAAAGACACTCTTCCACCGCAACTCACTCCCCTGAGCAGCCAGCTTATACCTGCTCTACCGCAAACAGCCTCCTGGAGCTGCCTCGACCCTCTGGATCTGTGCCAGTTCCGCGTTCAGGAAAGTGATTCTCCAGCCTTTGTCTTCGTTGCTGAAGACTTCAACAGCACCGCCAGCGCTTCACTGTCTACGCCGGGCATTCGTTATCTATACATCCAAGCCACTGATAAGGCACAAAATCTGTCTGCTCCGGTCCAAGTCCAACTGTACGTGGGCCAGCCGAAAATATTCATCGGCGCGCTTTCAAAAGAACTGACTTTGAATGGTATCGAAGATCTGAATATCCTGGCCCCGGCCTCCCTTCCGGAGATGGCCCTGTTCAACAATGAAACTTGTTCTGGGACCAAGAATTGGATCAGCACCGAAAACTTTGTGCCTAACTGGGCACTGGACCCAACCGCTGAAGGTGGCACTGCCTATGTCAGTGTAAAGTTTAGAACTGCAACCATGCAGGAATCCGCCTGTTACCACGACTCCATTCAGTGGCCTATCTACACCTCCCACACTATGTGCACCAGCACCAGCTCCAGCCTTTCTCGCGGACGTATCGTCGACTCCGGTGGAACATCGGGACCTTATCAAAACAACGAAAACTGCGCACTGAACCTGACACTTGCTGGCCCAACAAACTTCACATTTGACCTTTTTGATACAGAAGAAGGCTATGACTTCATCAAAATCTATGACGGCGAGACCAAGATTTTAGATCACTCTGGCACCGAGTTGCCAGATTCTTTCACCACGACCTCGAACAACGTTCGGGTCGAATTCATATCAGATGTAAGTTACACGCAAGCCGGCTTTAATCTTCGTTGGGAAAGCGCTGGGACTGGCGCCACTCAAACCATCTCTTTAAATAACGGCGATGCGATCGCGGTCAAAAATCTTGTTGATGTCGCGCTCAGCACACCCTCTCCCATGTTCCAAACCTATCTTACCGAAGACCCCAGTTGTTCTTCTGGAGGAACCTGGACAGCATTTACCGCTGCGACAACCTGGACTTTTGCAACTGCCAGCTCAGGCCCCAAAGAACTTTTTGTCAAGTTTCGCGACGCCTTTAACCAGGAGACCTTCTGTTCTTCGGCCAGCATCCGTCTGGAACTTCCAGAGATTTCCATTGATTATCCCGCAACTGAGGATCAGATCGGCAATTCGCTTGTGATCGGTGGGTATTGTTCGATCCCCAATAAACAAGTCCAACTTAGCGGCACTCTTACAGGCAGTACGACCTGCGCCCCGGACCAGAGCTGGGAGCTTACGCTGGACACCAGCGCTCTGGCTAACAACTCGGCGGTCAATGTCACCGCCACCCTCAAAGACGGCAGCGAGACCCTGGCCAGCAATGCCAAGACCTATACAATCACCAGAACTCTTTCACTGCAAACGCCCGCTCCCGCAACCACGATCGGACCCACAACTCAATTTGGCGGTTCGTGCAATATTTCAGGGGCGACGATCAATATCACAAGTCCGGTGACGACAACGACCACGTGTACAGCTGGAAGCTGGTCGGCTTCCATCAATGTACCTGGAGCTGACGGAGCCACCATCACCTTAACCGCGCAGCTTCTGCACAATTCAATCGTTCAAGAGACAAAATCCGCCACCTACACTTTGTCCACCACTCCGCCGACGGTGCAGATCACAGGAGCGCCTTCTGGCGTCAGCGTTCTGAGCTCTGTAAATGTCAACTTTGGCGGCACCAACGTCGGCTCGGTTCGCTACAAAATCGGAAATTCCACCGATTGCTCTTCGTCAACAGGCTATTCAACGGAAACTGCAGCTCCGGCAACAAGAACGCTGGATATTTCCGGGCTGAGCAATGGTAACGTCACTCTGTGTGCCGTGGGTAAAAATCCGGTCAATGGATTATGGCAGGACTTCGCTTCGGCCAGCAGTGTCAGTTGGACCAAGGATTCCGAAGTGGTCGCCACCATCACTTCAAAAAATATTTCCGTCGACGAGGGCACCACCAATAACACGATCACCTTCGCCCTTTCCGGCACGAAGACCTATGACGTCAAAATTTACTTCGACTACTTCGGCAGACAAATCTACATGGCGGATCACAACCTGGCTCCCGGATTTGTCACAATCCCGGCGGGAACTCTCACTGCA
This sequence comes from Bdellovibrio bacteriovorus, assembly GCF_041888015.1. Lineage (GTDB taxonomy): Bacteria > Bdellovibrionota > Bdellovibrionia > Bdellovibrionales > Bdellovibrionaceae > Bdellovibrio. The sequence goes on along the minus strand of NZ_CP168968.1, from coordinate 988,987 downwards.
TCCGTCAGCTATGATACTTTCGATAACGGACTGAACGACAGCGATCGGGACTTAAGAATTTATATATCGCATACCGACCAGCCGGCCGTCCGCATTGGCGCGACAAGTCTGGTCTCTCATCTGATCAAGGACAACGACGCAGTCTTTAAAACCGTCCTCAAAGTCGTCGCCGCCCGCAACAATCAATGTGCTATTTATTCTGACAACCGCCTGTTCTGCTGGGGTGACAACTACTACGGTCAACTTGGTTTGGGTCACAAAAATCGGGTTGGCACTATTGTGGAGCCCCTTCCAGGAACCACCTTCATCGATGTCTCCATCACGACCCAATCCATTTGCGCCATCACCTCCGCCAAAAAACTCAAGTGCTGGGGATACAACTACTACGGCGATCTGGGGATCGGCTCCACCACAGATCAGACCTCTCCTGCAGATGTCGACAGTGCAGAAAACTATGTGCAGGTATCCCTTGGAGCCAATGGGGCCTGCGCCCTGACCGAACTCGGAAAAGTGAAGTGCTGGGGTCGAAATGTGAGTGGAACGAACGGAGATGGCACCACCGCCAACAGCTCCACGCCTCAGTTGATTGATAGTTCTGTCACCTATACCAGTGTTCACCGAAAATCCGGTACTGCCTGCGGAATCACGGCGGCTCAGGAATTGAAATGCTGGGGCGGGAACTCTTACCAGCAGATTGTTGTCGGAAGCACCAGCAATGTGCTGACACCGACCGTGGTCGACGCCGGAACGACGTATCTTTCTGCGACTGGCGGGTCCACTGTCTGCGGGATTACAACAGCCAACAAATTGAAATGTTGGGGATGGAACAACAACTCAAATGTCGGAGCTTATGCTGGCACCAACCCCGTTGTCACACGGGCCACCATCGACGGCGCCACCAATTATCTTTTTATATCAGATGATATGGGTTATCGCTGCGCCATCACCTCTAACAATGACCTGAAGTGCTGGGGCGAGGTTCGCGGTACGGTCAACTCCAATCAAACCACACTTTTGACGTCGCCCACCGATGTTAACGACGGGATCAAGTACTCTCAGATTGCGATGGCTGGTTATGGGGCTTGTGGTGTTTCTACGGATGGACAGATTGTCTGCATGGGCGATCACTACAACAACTGGTTTGAGCCCGCGATCCTCTTTGACCTGACCCTTGTGGATACCGATACCACCGTATCAGACTACGGCGTCGGGTCTGCGGGTGCCTGCGCGATTAAGTCCGACGGCCTGGCCCTGTGCCTTGGCGCACATGCCGGAGCGGGATCGACAGTGTCCACCCCCGCTATTGTCGACAACGGCTCTAACTTTACCGGAGGCAAGGCGGTTCCTTCGAATAACGGCAGTTGTGTCATCAATGGCAGCGGGCAGATGTTCTGTTCCGGAGCCAATGGCTTTGGTGCCGTCGGAAATGGTGCGACGGAATCGTATGTCCCTTATATGTCTCCGGTTGCTCACTCAATTGCTTTTGCCAACACAGCCAGGGAAACTTTCTATTGCGGGTATGGCATATCAACCAGCGGCACCTTTTACGCCTGGGGATCTGAATCAAGCTGCCCCAGTCGCACACCGGCAGCGGTGGATACGGGCACAACGTACAAACCTGAGACCCTGGCCGTCGCCGACAGTTTAGCTTGCGCCATCACCACCGGAGATCAACTGAAGTGCTTTGGCTACGATGGTGGAACAGGTCATTTGGGCGGTGTCTCGCGCAACACACCAACCCTTATGGACAGCGGCACCCAATATCGATTTGTGTCTGTCGCCTACGCGCTCATCTGCGGAATTACCACCGCGGATAAAGTCAAATGCTGGGGCGCAAACAGCACAGGTAAAGTGGGCAATGGTACCACCACCAACACCAGCGTTCCTTACACTGTGGACTCAACTGAAACCTTCACCAAGCTAAGTGTTGGCTCCAGCCCGGTCTGCGCGATCACCAGTGGACAAGTTTTGAAATGCTGGGGCTACTGGGGGGATTACACTGGGAATTTGACGGTCACTTCGCCCACTGTGGTCAACGCTGGAACATCCTATCTGGACATCAAGGTTGGAAGCAGCTCCGCCCTGGCGATGACCACGGACGGAAAACTGCACTACTGGCCAACCGCACGCTTTGACCAGGCACCCATAGCCATTCAGCCTGCGACGACTTTCACCAGCATCAAAGGTCATGGCGCAGGGTACACTTACTGCGCCATGGACACCTCTTCAAAACTGTGGTGTTCAAAAGCAAGATGGGATGGAACTTTCGTATCCACCCCACGCTATATGCCTTACCGAAGACAGTAAAAATTCTAAGCCGATTTATTAAGGATAGCCTTGTAAGCCGTCTCCAAAAACTCCAGCGATTCGCGGTCGCTGCGATGGATGGCGGCCTGATAGGCCTCTGTCACAATCTTGATAGAGGCCCCTGCCGGAACCCCCAAAACCTCATAAGCATCCCAGGAATGCCCGTTGTAATTAAACATCACGTTGAGGTTTTTCGATTGGCTCCCCGCAAGATCCGGATGAACTTGAGGGGGTGCAACATTTCGACGCAAAGGCTCGATGGCCGGCGCCTGAACTGGCGCAGGATCGATTAGAGGTGGTGCACTGTCTTTCGCCTTCAGGTTCAGTTGCGTCGGACGACGCCCTCCGCCCCGCGAAACGAGATACCAGAAAATGAAAGCCCCTGCTCCCACTAGATTCAATGTCAAAAAGTCTTGGCTATTCATCCAAGTTCTATTATTGGTTGTGTGGACCAAATTAGCAAGGAGTCACCTTCATGGCAGCCCCAAATCCCTTTGAAAAACAGACGCCAATTCCCGGAGTGAAACACATTATCGCCGTCAGCTCTGGTAAGGGCGGAGTCGGTAAAAGCACGGTGGCTACCAATCTTGCCATGGCTTTGGGCAAAAAAAACAAAGTCGGCCTGCTGGATGCTGATATCTACGGCCCGAGCATTCCTCGTATGTTAGGAACTCTGGCTCAAAAACCTCATATCAATCCCGACACCAATCAACTGGAGCCAATCACCCGTTACGGCATCAAGCTGATGAGCATCGGTTTCCTGGTGGAAGAAGGTGCAGCAGTCGTTTGGCGTGGACCTATGCTGTTCAAAGCAATGGACCAATTCCTGCGTGATGTGAATTGGGGCGAGTTGGACTATCTGGTGGTGGATCTACCTCCGGGCACAGGTGATATCCAACTGACTTTGGCGCAGAAAGTTCCAGTGGCAGGCGCAGTGATGGTTTCCACTCCGCAAAACGTGGCGTTGGTGGATGTGAAAAAAGCCGTCGATATGTTTGCGCGTGTGAATGTTCCTTTGTTGGGTCTTGTTGAAAACATGGCTTACATGATCAACCCTGCGAACGGCGAAAAAATGCAGCTTTTCCCTAAAGGCGAAATCGATGCTTACGCAGACTCCAAAGGCATCAACAAGTTGGGGCAGATTCCATTCAACCCTTCTGTGGGCATGGCGTGCGAAGCTGGCATTCCTATTGTTGAAGCCAACAGCAATGGCGCAGAGGCGCAGGCCTTCATGAAGATCGCTGATGAAATTCGTGAACTTCTTCCGACAACCTAGTTCAAATTTTTATAATTCTATTTTTTATTCTCAAAAAAGGCCGTCGCGAAGACGGCCTTTTTGTTTCAAGCCAAAACAAAAAACCATTCTGTTTCCCACCCTGATACGCAAATCTGACGTAAATTGAGAATCGACATTGGTGCTCTTGAAAATCAAACTTTGGTCGAGCTATCCTGATCTTGTTGAAACCACAAGGCTCGTGAGACTTACCCTCGAGTAAGTGAACGCTAGTAGGGCCAGCTAAAGGAGGACACGGATGAATTTTCGTTTTTACGAACATCACGATGACGAACTGAAGTGAAGATGCGTCACCAGGTTTATTACAAAGAGGTGCGGTTCATGCCTCTCTAAACAAGAATGGACTGGTAGGATCTGATGAATAACTCAAAGGAGGTTCCTAGGGTTATACTCGTTAGGATATAGATCCTTCCTTTGCCTCAAGGCAAACCGTCGGAAACGGCGGGACGCAAAGCTAAAGGGGTGTCGGCGTAAGCCATGCCAGCCAGCTGCCAAAGGTGAGTCACCTGAGGAATCAGAGGTGTGCATATGGAAGGAACAAATACATACAAGGATTGGTTTCATTCCCCTTAGCTAGCGAGTTATCACTGACGATTCCTCGCTAGCACTTTTTTTGGGCCTTGTCGTTTCCAGACAAATTCGCCCAAGCAGAATCAATAAAAATTACTTCTTAAGAGGCACCAGCCAGTTTAATTTATCCGGCTGAGTTCCGCGCTGAATGGCCGTGATCTCGCTGTAAAGTTCGTTGCTCAACGGACCATTTTCATTGTTGTTGATGATCCAGTCTTTACCTCTGTAGTGCAGCACACCCACAGGCGAAATAACCGCCGCTGTGCCGGTTCCAAAGACTTCCTTAAGCTCACCCCTGCCCAGACGCTCGATCACCTCAGTGATGGTAATACGGCGTTCTACGACAGGCAGACCTTTTGAGCGCAGAAGCTCCAAAATAGCATCACGAGTCCCACCCGGAAGAATACTGCCGTTCAAAGCTGGTGTGACGATCTCGTTATCGAAAACGAAGAACACGTTCATCGTGCCGACCTCTTCGATCCCCTGATGTTCCACATCCAACCACAACACTTGGGAATAGCCCTGTTTTTTAGCATCCAAAGCCGCCTTCAGACTGGAGGCATAGTTCGCCCCCGCCTTTACAGCCCCCAACCCGCCTGGTGCCGCACGAAGATACTTTTCTTCCGCCCAGATTTTTATCGGCTTAGTCCCTTCAGAGTAATAAGAACCCACCGGAGACAGCAAAATAAAGAAAATGGTTTCACGAGAAGGACGCACCCCAAGGAAAGGCTCCGATCCGATCAAGGTCGGACGGATATACAAAGAGGTATTGGGACCTTCAGGAATCCAGCGCTCATCGACCGCCACAAGTTCCTGCAAAGCATCCATGAAAAGCTCCAATGGAGGAGCTTCCAAACACAGACGAGCAGCCCCATCGGCCATACGACGCTGATTGAACTCCGGACGGAAGAAAACCACTTTGCCGTCTTGCTGGCGGAAAACTTTCATCCCCTCAAACAGGGCCTGACCATAGTGAAATACAGAAGCACCTGGATCCAAAGAAAGTGGACCATAAGGAACAATAGCAGCTTCGCTCCACCCTTTACCTTCGGTGAACTTAGCCACAAACATGTGATCAGAGAAATGTTGCCCAAATCCAAGTTGATTGGACGGAGGAAGGGCCTTCGGCGAGGTCGTCAGTGTCTTGGTAATTGTTGTCATACCATGGACCTACCGAACCTCGGCACAATGGTCAAACTTCGATTGCGTTTTTCACCTTTTAATAGGCCCGCAGCCCCGTGTTAAACTGAGAAACCTTTCTAAAGCCCTTGGAATGCGAAAGGAGCTGTTTCTTTGAAGGATTTTGTCGAATTTCCAGAGTAGATATTGCGCTGGTCTTTGCCCAAATCCAACTTCATGACTTTTCCTTTTTCTTTCGAAAACTCAACTTCTTTCAAGTCCACCCAAAAAGTGTTCGGAGTCAGAGCTGATTCAAAGAAATAAAGAAGACGAGAGTGATCCGACACGGTTCTCCAGCGTGTCGAGGAAATATTCGGCTGGCCCGGTGTGCTGATACCATAGGGCACCGAAACATTCCGGATCACACCAAAGACGCTAGCCAAAGTAACTACCGGATCTTTTTCCTTGGGAATCGCCTTGATGTAAAAAGATGCGCGGGCAAAACGATCTGCGGATCGGTTGGTTCCCGGCAGCATCACAGTCCCACCAATTTCCTTCCAATAGGAGTCCAAGGCCAATTGCTTTTCAAACGTCGGAGAATTCGTCATCACCTGATAGTTTTTGCTGTGATGAATAACCTGCTTACCGTCGATATATTCAATAATGGCACTGTCCCCGCTGGAGTCAGAAATCGAAAGATGCAAGGTCGCCAGACGATTCTGACCAGGCACATTGGCGGTCACAACAATAAAAGACTCTTTCTTCAAAGCCTCGACAGCTTCTTTCACAGAAGAAAAATTATCCAGGATGTATTGCCCCCACAAGGAAATCGCCACCGCCGGTTTGTCTTTGGTGTACTTCGGATAATTCGATTCAACCAGCCACAGGATATTTGCCACAAGTCCTTTTTCGTTCATCCCGTCTGTCGTGGAAATATCGTAACCGGATGCAATCACACTGCCATATTTTGAAGTCCACTTCAGCGAGTTCGGACCAGCCTGCCCACTGCGCTCCATGCCTCTGGGGAAAATCCACAGATTTGAATTAATATCGTCTTTCCAATCCATTGAACGGGCTGTCATAACCTGACTGCCGGCACCATGATAGACAAACCGGGTGCAGGCTTCACTGGAATTGGGAATGACAGTAGTACTGGCCAGCAAAGCAACAATAGTGACCAGATTCAGGATGGTTTTCATAGGCGATTCTCCGAGGCAAGTTGATACACACGAAAATGTTTATCATCGAACCTCTTCGCAAGCAACCCGGGCCTCGCCATAAACCAGATCAAAGACCTACGACACTAGAAAATATCGCAGGAGCCTTGTTCATAAACTTTATTCATCAAAGCTTGCGCCCTGACAGCCGCCGGATCATCAGACTTGTCTGTCGTAATATCAAAACCCATCAGCGCACTGGTGGCGCTATTTAAATCCGCTGCCGAATGAGGAAGTCCCTGACGCTTCATATATTCCAACTGTTGAGCAGCAACGCAATCAGCCTGCAGCTCCATCGCCAGTCCACTCGTCGCCATCAAATCTTGAATAGAGGCTAGAAGATCGCGTCCTTTAGGCCATGTTCCGGCCTTCACCGCCTCATAGATGTTTTTAAGCTGATAAGCCGCAGCTCCCAGTGGCAACGGCGTCTTTTGCAGATTGTGCGCTTTTTCTGAATGCGCCAATTCGTGCGCAATCACGGCTGTCAACTGAGCCGGAGACAGCATCTCGACAATGCTTTTGGTCAAAAACATGTTGTTGCCAAAACTAAACCCGTTGGGTTCATCGGAAAGTCCCTGAATAATGATGATAGAAAGCTTGTCGTATCGATACTTAAAGGCCGGATACTGATAGATCTTCTGCAGCGCTTGTTCCGCCTTGTGTTTGGCTTCAGGAGCCTCGATTTCCTTAAACTGCGGATGACTGACCTTCGCGGCCGCCAGCAAAATTCCGCGGACCAGTTGTCCTAGATAATAATCCGGCGAAACATACTGTGTGGCCGAGGCCTGCGCCTGAAAGACCACCATACAAGCCATCACAATATTTACTGCAAAAATATTTTTCCAACGCATAAGACCTCTCTCAGAAAATTTATTCTAGCGATATTCATACCCGGTCCGGAGCGAATCTAAAGCCGAGAGACTGTCAAATACGCGCCTAAAATGGTACCCCTGCCAATTAAGGGCCCTTGCCGCTTCCGGGCTTCTGTCAAAGATATGAACAGGCCCCGGGGACCCAAAACAGTCTGATTTCCCTCTCAGACTGGCTTCAGCTTTGCTCAAAAGTCGATCATGCGCATTCAAGCTTTTAAACTCTTTGTGACTGGTCTTTTGATCTCCGGCTCGGCCTGGGCTTCCGATATTCCGGCATTTTGCAAAGAACCCGTTGTCAGCCTCAAGGATTCTGAACAAAAAATTCTCAACCCATCCCTGACGGGACATCTGTACCAAAGAGCTTTCCTGAAGCTGGCACAAAGACTGAGCCTTGAAAATCTTAGTACCATCGAAGCCTACGCCGCAGCCCTGAGCACCCGTCTGCAAAAAGAACAGATTGAAAGCTTCAAAGCCATCTTCGTCAAATATGGTCAGGCGTCAGACTATGAAAACTTCATTCAAACACTGAAAAAAACAGACTACTGGAAACCCGAACTGCGCATGCAGAACTCTTATGTTGCAGTGGTTGCGGCACTGGCCCGCCATCTGGGTGAGCTGAACATCAGTGACAGCGAAATTGAAAGTCTTTGGATCAGTCACAACTGGCCGCGTATTGATGGAACATCGCTGTCGAAAAAATTGGCCGCTATTTCCGGAGCCACGGATAAGAAACGCCATCTGACGGTGGCAGAATTCAATTCTTTGCTGCGTGGACTGGGGCGTGATTGCAGTTCGCTCACCGATGCGGAAATTCAAACGAAAATGCGCCAGGATTACTGGCTGACATTAAGGGAAAAGCAAACAGCGGACGTCGATGGCGCCCGCATTGTGGTCCTGGGACAGGTCTTTGTCGCAGTTCCTTCGATCAAATTGCCGGATCAACGCCTGAACCCAGGCACGACCAAATTTATCACTGCAAAAAAATACGCTTCTGAAAATTATGAAACCTATATTCAGAAACGCCACACCATCAATCGTCGCAGCGATCTGGAAGTGATTCAGTATTTCCACGCCAACTATGGTGATTCAGCTTATGTGGTGGTTGATAAAAAACAAAAACAACTGATTTACTTCCGTCAGGATGGAGTTCAGCTTTCCAGCTCTCAGATCGAAACCTATCCGGGTGATGAAATCAACTCGGGTGGCGCTGGTATTTACTTCTATGCTTCCCAAGCCAGCGGATTCCATTTTCTGCAAGCCGAACGCGACAACCTGACTCGGGCCGTATTCAAATCCAATGGTTCTGTACCAGTGGGAACACCTATTTATGTTCTTCCAGCAACCTCCGAACATCACTTCCGCATTCGCAATCATAAGCTGACCTTTGGCGCCAGCAAGGTGTTCCGCAATCGTGTGGCCTACAACTACACCCCGCTGAACCGCGACTTCAAAAAAATTGCTATCACAGTGAAACTCAACGACAGCTTCACGCAAGCCTATATTAAAGCCTTGCAGGACGAAAAAAGCACTTTGATGGGACTGCTGCGCATTGAAGATGATGATTACAATATGTTGGCACAGTTTGCCTTTGGCGTTCTTGCACCAGAAACTGACTACGGTCAGAACTGGAAATACAAAATCAAGGAACTGGCTCCGGTTTTGGTTTCTTTGGCCAAGGGCAATGGTTTTGACACTGATACCAACAGCCGTGGCCCGACACAAATCAAACGCATTCCCGAGACCATCATTGAACACTACAAAATGGAAAAAAGTGATTTGAAAGATCCAAAATCAGCCGCCATCGCCACCCTGGCCTTCAGTGCCGACTTGATGAAAGATCTGCGCAATGTGGCGTATCACCACTCAGAGATCACCGAGGAAACTCTGCAAAACTATCTGTATTACCTCTACCAGGGACGCCGCTGGGAAATTCGCAATGCCACAGCGACGCCGGACAGGAACGCTTCGATCCGAAAAATCAAAAGCGCCATTTCTTTATTGTCGATTAAGAATATTTAGTAAGAACTTGGGCAGGTCACAGTTACTTGCTCAGATCTCTTACGCAGAGACAGGGACAAATCCCCTTCTGTCTCCGCATGAACAGACATATCACCAGAAGACAAATTAGCCAGATAGCGGCCATCCACTTCTATCACACGAACCTTGAACTTTTCCACCTGGCGATCCAGAACCCAAGCCGCCAGATCTGTATTTTCTTTCACCTCCACGGCCATTTCAACCTGCACATCGTATGTATGGGCTGGACTGCGATATTCGATAGCACAAACTGGCTTTGCCGCCATTGCCACTGACACCATCAAGGACATAACAACGGATACAACAAGACTTTTCATAGGACCTCCACAACGAAAGGCCTTATAACGCCGAAATGAAACAATCAAAATTGAATTATTATTAATACATTAATAAGATTTACTTATTATGTCAGAACCTAATATTTACCACCTGAAATACTTCATCAAAGCCGCCGAACTAGGGAGCCTGGCCGCCGCCGCCAAGGCCCTGAACATCAGCCAGCCCGCAATCAGCCAAGCCATCAGAAAGCTTGAGGAAAACCTGCAGTGCGAACTGCTTCTACACACCAAAAATCGCTTTAAACTGACCGAGGAAGGCCGCCTGCTGCTGGAGCGTTCGCGAGGAATCCTTGGCCAGCTTGAAGAACTCAAAGTCGACCTCAAAGGCCGTTCTGAAATTGTTTCAGGCCCCTTAAGTGTGGCCACGTCCAGTGCGGTGGCGCACTATCTTCTACCATCCATTTTAAAAAACTTTATGAAGGCACACCCCTCCACGACACCTGAAATTCAATTCGGTTCTGTCCAGGAAATCACCCAGATGATCCGCTCTGGCAAATGCGAACTGGGAATCATCATTGATGAAAGCCGTCCCTCTGGATTTGAAGGCAAACTTTTAGGCGAAGGCGGCTTCTGTTGCATTCAAAAATCCAGTGTCCTGCCTGCGCAACCCCGCTTCCTGAGCACTCAGGAAAGCCCCGGCAAACTCGAACTGGAAAAAGCCTACAAACGGGCCACAGGAAAAAGTGCGCTTACCGCCTTAACCGTGGAAAGCTGGGAGGTCATTGCCCAAATGAGTCTGCTGGGAATGGGCGTCGGCTTTGTGCCTGACTTTATCGCCGCCTCACAGCCGGGACTCAAAACCGTTGATGAGTTTTCAGAGTGGGCCGCAAAAATCCGCTATAAGATCTATCTGATCCATCTTGGTGAACATCAGGTGTCCAAGCCTGCCCGGCTGTTTATTCAGAACTTGCAGCAAGGTTTCCGGGAATAAAAAAAGGGACTCTTCACAGAGTCCCTTTTAGTTTCTAATTTAATCTGAATTTTACTGATTCACTTCATTTGGAATCACAATGCGCGTCCCCACCATCAAAGAAGCCGGGTTGCGGATATTGTTTTTCTGTTTGATTTCAGAAACCGCCACGTTGTATTTCGCAGCGATCACAGAAAGGTTTTCACCACGACGAACCACGTGAACCTTTGCCTTAGGCTTGCTGGATTTCGCCACATCCACTGTTGCTTTGGCGATAGCAGAACTGCCTGGTGTTGGAACTTTGATTTTCATCCCAACTTTCAATGTACGACCACGTTTGATGTTGTTCATACGTTGAAGCTCAGAAACGCTGGTGGAATACTTACGTGCAATCGTGAACAAAGAATCCCCGGATTGAACGATGTAGTAACGACCATCGCTGCTGACCGTCACGGTTTCACCGCTGCGAGGAGCGGTGTTGGACTTCTTGGCCACCATGGAACGAGTCGCTGAACGATCTTTCACCGGAGTGCGATCCGGAACCTGAATACGCATGCCCACTTTCAAAGCCTTGCGGCGAGGCAGATCATTCAGATCACGCAGGTAAGCCACAGTCGTGCGATAGCGACGAGCCACTGTGCTCAACGTATCACCATGGCGAATACGGTAAGTTTGCGTGTCACCAGAGTCAGCGATGAACTGAACGCTGGTCACATAGCTCTCTGTTGCCGCCACTTTAGCATCAATGGCTGTGCTCGGTGGAACGCGCAGGACCAGATCGCTGCCCTTGAGGATCGCCACTTCACCTTTGAACTTTGGATTCAAAGCTTTGAAGTCTTCATAGTTCAAATTCAGCTTTTCAGCCATCATGCGCAGGTTCACCGGCTGATTGACTGTGATGTGATCGAACTCAATTGGCGGAAGATAATCAATATCGTCGAAACCATATTTCGCAGGATCTTTACCGATCATTTTCGCGGCAATGAACTTAGGCACATAGTTGATAGTTTCAGCCGGAAGTCTTTTCTTACGAGCCAGCTCCCAGAAATCGCGTGTATAGTGATTCATCACTTCGCGCTTTACGCGGTTTTCACCCACGTTATAGGAAGCCATCGCCAGATACCAGGAACCGAAGACGCTATAAAGGCCTTTGAAATATTCAGCCGCTGCTTGCGTGGCAAAAACCGGGTCACGGCGTTCATCCACGAAGGCGTTGATATCCAAGCCATAACGTTTTCCTGTACCGCGAATGAACTGCCAGTAACCCACTGCTGACGCATGTGACGTCGCACGGGAACTGAATCCAGATTCAATCAAAGCGATGTAGAAAAGATCTTCAGGAAGTCCATTGTCACGCAAAACCTTTTTCATCAGTTTTTCGTAACGAGTGGATCTGGCCAGATAACGTTCCATGTGCGGGCGACCGCGACCCTGGAAGTAGGCAATCCACTTTTCAACTAGGGGGTTAACTTCAGTAGGGATGGATTCCAATTCCTGATCCACCACCTTGGGGCCTTCGGGGTCAGACAAGCGGAACGAGCCAATGTCCTTCAAATCCCCTTCACTGTTGGTTGCTGATCTGCCAGCATTTGTGCCCAAATCCTTATGAGCACACCCTGCCAAAAAGGCCAGGACCAAACTCAATGTTAAAAGTCTCCTCATGAGTCCTCCGACGCAGCTTTCAGGCTACAAAAGTCAGAGGACTTTTTCAATAAAACATCGTCCTTATTTTGCCTTTTTAATCAGCAAATCCTGCCATAGGACGGGATTTGGGGCATAATTTCCCTTCTCTGAGAGACGATACAGCAGGACGTTCCTCAAGATCGCCTTCACATAGAAGCTCGTCTCCGTCCATGGCAACTCGTCAAACCAAAGCTCATCAAGGGGTTCAGAGCTGGGCTTGGAAACTAGTTCGCCAACCTCAGTTCTTCCCTCCATCCATAATTTCATGCGATAGGGCCCTGCATTATAAGCCGCCAAAGCAAATGGCACGCTTCCTTGGAACTGGTCTAACATCTGGGATATATAGAACGACCCCATCGGGATATTCACTTCCGGACGGAACATATCGTCTGGAAGCTCCACTTTCATTCCCAGCTTGCGAGACACTTCCTGCGCAGTGGGTGGAATCATTTGCATCAACCCCAGGGCGTTGGAAGTCGAAACCGCCTTCAAGTTGAAAGCACTTTCCTGGCGAGTCAGACTTTTAAACAAGACCGCATCCACGCCATAACGTTCTGCCTCAGCCTGATACAAACTAGAGAACGCTTCCGGATAACTGATCTTCACAAACTGTTCACGGCGCAGACGAGGATCTGACTCCATCGCCTCATTGATCCAGCGAATGGCGGTGACGTACTGCTGACGCTCCATCATTTTTTCCGCCAGATTCACTTTCAGCGTCGCATCCTTCATGAAAGGCATGAACGACAACTCTTCCTGTGCCTCGCTCACCCAACCGGATTCAGACAACGACTTAAAGCGCAGCCATGCGGACTTCTGCGCCCCCACGACATAAAACTCGTTCGTCAATGCCGGAATTTTATCTTTGTTATCCGGCCAAGTCAGCTTGCCTTCCTGAGCTTCAGCACGCAGGCGCAGTCCATAGTAAGAAAACGGAAAACGGTCCATCAAATCCGCAGCCGCCTGCTTGGCCCGATCCGACTTGCTGGCCTGGAAAGATCTTACCAACCAATACTGCCCGTTGAGCTCATAGCGCTCGCGTCCCTGTTGCAGAAGCCTTTCCAACAGCGCCGATGCATTCGTGAACTCTTTCTTTCTGTAGTAAATCAAACTGGAACGGAACAAGGCTTCCGCCGCTTCCTCCGAACCCAGATGATTGGTGAAAAGTTTTTTATAAAGATCCAACGCCCGATCATACTGTCCCAGGAAGTGCGCAGACCGTCCGGCGATCCACAACGCAGAAGTTGTACTTGGAGCCGCAGGGTTCTTTTCCATCGCTTTCAGTGCCAATGACATAGAGCCTGCATAATCCGCACGACGATGCAGATTCTGCGCCCAATCCATCAGACGTTGGGTGTCGGCCTCTTCCATTTCATTCAAAGCTTTGACCCTCACCAGCTTTTCAGACAGGGAATTATATATTTCCAACGGTTTGTCTTTCAATCGACGAGCCGCCCGGCTGCCCGGGTATTCATTCAAAATCTGAATAGAATCTTTCAGCGCCGAGATAGGATCATTCTGCTTCAAGGCTGCGGCCACACGTTCTTCCAATTTACTTTCTTCGCCGCTGACTTCTGGAACAGTGACAGTGGGCTTAGTGGGGGCCACCACCGTCACTTTTGTACGACTGATAAAATCCAATTTTTCCTGAAGATATTTTGAGTCACGCTGATCCTGCGCCTGCTCATAGAAGAATTGCGCTTCGGCATAATTGTTATCCAAAAGCGCCAAGTCACCCAACAACTGGTAAACACGACCTCTTTGATCTTTATTCAAAGTGTATGAACCACCCAGCAGGCTGTCGATACCACTGACCGCTGTTTTCACCTTGCGACTGACTTGATCTTCCAACGCCGAAAGCTTCAAACTGACATAAGACTTCGCCAAATTTGCAGACCACGGTCCTTCCTGCAGCAAGTCCTTATGAGCCTCCATCGCGCTCAAAGCCTTGTCCACGGCAGCCCGATCCTTAACCTTATTCTGCGCACCTTCCAGACAATGCAGCCAACTTGTCGCCACCCAACCACGCAGATCCTTGCGAGCATTAAACACCTGAGGCGCCAGCTTGGAGCATTCCGCCCATTTCAGATGAATCTCATAGTCCTTCAGCTGGGATAACGGAGAAAGCTTTACTTTCTTTTTTTCCGGAGTGACCTGATACAAATCGACCACAGTTCCAGATAACTCTTTTTTGACATCAATCTTATGCACCTGCGCTGAAGCTGTTGATCCAATCAAAAGACCGGCAAGAATAATATTTTTTCTCATGGAGCATCCTCCTCTGACGGACCCACAACTTGCAGGCTTCCTTTATAACCGCTCATATCAAAAGCGGACTTTCGCAAATAGACAACACTGGCCTCTTTCCCCTGACGGAAAACTGTTTCAATCTTCCAATAGGGTTCATTCAAAAGAAGTTCCAATGGTTCACTGTCGATCTTCTCGCAGAAGTACACCAAAGCGTTCGGCAGAATTCTTTTACTGCAAAGCTCAAATGCCGCGGCACTTGAATCCCTGAGAATCCATGGCCAAGGCCATTGCTCTTTCATGCCGAACTGCACGGTTTCTTTGCGCAGCTCTGGATGGGCCTTCAACGTGGAGGTGATCTTAACAGCCACATCCACCAACTCGTAACTTGAATTCACATAAACATAGGGATGTGTCAAATCCACCGGCACTTTATAAACAGATGCATAAGTACTTTGGAAGCCTATCAAAGCAAGCGCCAACCCGGATGCCACCAAGGCCCAGCGTCCGCGAGCTTTGTCAGCAAAGACCTGCTGCAGGCTGAACGCCAACACAAAATAAAAGCCCCACACCAGCGACAGAATGCACCAAACAGTTTTATAGGGAATCAATGAGTACACCAGCAGTTGCACCAGCGAAAAAACGCTGACAACACGCAAAATATGATGACGAGAAAATGCGCCCCAGAATGCACAGGCCACACCTAACAATGCCAAAGGCTCTGCCGTATAGAGGACCTGCAGCCAATACCAGAAGCTCTTTTCATGTCCCTGTCCGTGCACGCCAGTTTTCAACCACGGCAAAATAGCCTTGAAGAAGTCCAGCAGCCCGGATGGATTCTTAAAAAATCCTGTGAATAACTGCACGAACAACAACAGCAGAACCAAAAACAGAACGGTGACAGAACGGTTCCACGCCTGCGCGATACGGGATACGCCAAAAAGATCACGCAAAGTGCGTGGTCCCAACGCCAACAACCCCACACCCCAGGCAAACAAGGTCACTACAAAAGTTTCCTTCAGGGTCAGCATGCCCCAAAGCCCCAACAAGAAAAGCCCTAAAGCCTTGCTATCCTGCCGCTGAAGCCAGCGTAAAAGTCCCAAGGCAAACACAATCTGAAAGAACACAAAGGGCATCTCATGAATCCCGGACCTGCCGAAGAAGATAAAGGCCGGACTGATCAGAACTAAAACAGCCATGCTTAAGTTGACAAAACGTGACGACAAGGCCCCGTACAAAAAGACCATCACACTTAAGACACTGAAAACGGCAGGCACCGCCCGCAGCACTTCCAGACTGCGCCCCCACAAGGACTCAAACAACTGCAGCACGTAAAAATAAAGAGGCCCGTGATAATTGTTAGGATCGTATTTGTAAAACCCCAGCTTGGACATCTGCATGACAAACCAGCCGTTGATGCCCTCGTCAAAATGAATGGGCTTGTTCGTCAGCAGCATAAATCGACTGAGGATCGCCAGCAGCAAAAGCCCCAACCACAGCGCTATTTGAGAGAAGTTCGTGACCTTCAAGGATTTCATTGCTAACTATCGTAAAGATGGAATCTGCTGTGTCAACCCCGCTCTTGTCATTGGTGATATATTTGGATCAGGAAAGCAAACACCTGGAGGACTGCCTGCGGGATTTGCAGACTTTCTTTACCAAGTTTCCCCTGCCTTACGAAGTCATCCTGATGGCGGAAAAGGGAGTTACACTTTCGGAAAAGCAGACTCCTGTCCGAATCATTCACAACAAAACCCGCCTCGGGCGTGCGGCCAGCTTGTGGCAGGGACTGCAGGCCGCTCAGGGCCACTTTCTTGCCGTGTCTTCCGTTGAAATGACCACGCCATTGGGAGATCTCTTCCGACTGCTTCAGTATTTGATGAGCGAAGAAAAAATTGATCTCTACTGGGGTGATCGCTATGCCCACAAAAACAGTTCCTTCCTTAAAAAAGAAAGCCCCCGTCAAAAAACAGAGCACCTGTTCAACGGCATCCTTAAGGAAAAGTTCGGAGCCCT
Source organism: Bdellovibrio bacteriovorus (assembly GCF_041888015.1). Lineage (GTDB taxonomy): Bacteria > Bdellovibrionota > Bdellovibrionia > Bdellovibrionales > Bdellovibrionaceae > Bdellovibrio. The sequence goes on along the minus strand of NZ_CP168968.1, from coordinate 972,377 downwards.
TCCTGCAGATCCTTTGAGTGATGTTGTGATGATAAAACAAAGCGCCCTGAAGAAGCTGACTTCCACTACGAACATCGGAAAAATCAAAGGCTGGTATCTGGCACCGGTATTACTGCGTGCCCTGAAACAACAACCTTTGCAAATGGAACAACTGCCGATACTGGATTCGGGCCTGACAGCCCCTGGCTTTTCTTTATGGAAAGCGCGCTGGGGTCTTTTCAAAGAGTGTTTGTTCTAAGCCACGCAAGGCCTCAAACAAGTAATAATCCAACCAGCGATTCCCACCGATAGGCAGATTCCCCTGATGAAGATAGCCCATGTGCCCACCACGTTTTTCAATGTGCAGCTGAACGTTCTTGGAAAACGGGGCTTTCAAATAATCCTGGACTGAAACAAAGGGGTCATCCCCGGCCGTCAAAGAATACGTGGGAACATCAATATTGCTGACATAGTTGATCGAAGAACAGCGCTGATAATAGTCTTCACGACTTAAAAATCCTGAGGCCGGCGCTGTATAGATCTGATCCATATCCCAGACCGTGGCCCACCGTGGAATTTCATAGCGCTCAGGAATCAATCCCATCTTGTACTTTTCATCAACCAGCTTGCGCAATCGCGAAACAAAGCGCAGATCATACAAGCGATTTAACCCTGTCTTCAGCAGCAAAGATCCATTGGCTAGGTTTATAGGCGCATTCACTGTGATCGCAGCATCCGGTTTCACCTGGCCGCCATACCCACCCAACAGACACAACATGATATTGCCACTCAAAGAATAGCCCACTGACACGTGCTTATGTTGTGGAAACATCCGACGCAAATGCCCTAACACGAAAGAGACATCTTCGGCACTGCCGGAGTGATAGGGACGTCGTGCATACGGTGCCCCTTCGCCAGCTCCACGATGATTCACCAGCACGACGGTGTGCCCCAGCTTTTGGCAGATCAAAGCCGTTCTTTGCATGTAATCAGAGGAAATATCACCAGAAAGACCATGGAAAAGACTGACCACAATCGGAGAAGAACCCGGCAGATAAGAACAAAAAAGTCGATCCCCATCCGGAAGATCGACTTCAAACTTGTTACCAAAATCAGAAAGCTCAACAGACTTAAGGAAATGCGCCCACAATGTCTGACCATGACCACTATCGGCCCAAAAAGGCGCAGAGCATGGAATCAGATCAAGGCGTCGCAAGCTTACTCCTTACAATAGAAAGTCCCATTCACATAAACATATCCATCCGGTCTTCTACCGCGTGGATCATGGTGCAGCCAGTGAAGCAGGCCGCCTTTTTGAGTCCAGATAAACTGGCCACCCATCGCAACTCTATCGCCCACTTTCAGCGGAACGCGAGGACACATATCCAAATTATACACAGCCTGCATAGTCTCGCCATTAGAAAGACGAACTGTCCATTTTTGATGTTCAAGACCACTGTTGTCGTCCGGCAGGATCTTGGTCACAACCATATCCGCACCTTCAACAAAGTCCTCACGACGGCGATTGTTGACAGCATCCACAATCTCACGGTCGTTATTGATATTTCCAGTTTCCTGATATTGTTTGAAGCGAGCCGCTTCTGCAGAATCCATTTGAGAAAAGACAACCAGAACAAATGCAAAAACATAGATAGCAACACGAACCCAAGACTTCATCATATCCCCCTCATGAACGAAGCATGCCCTATACGCGGTCGGAGTCTGCTCCAAAGGCGGACATCTGACAATCAAAAAGAGTCTTACATTCTCTGTAAAATTTACTGCTAGAGCCCTCAGCGGCCGGAAAAGAAAGAAGCTCACGTCTCTGAACTATCGGAACTCCACTTTATCAATGGTCACAAACTCTTCACCCGCAGGTTTGACAATACGCACTTCATCGCCTTCTTTTTTACCCAGCAAGGCCCGCGCCACAGGGGATTTCCAGGAAATCTTGCCCACCTTGGGATCGAACTCATCCTCGCCCACGATTTGATAAATGACTTCATCCCCGTCCTCATTCACCAATGTCACCGTGGCACTAAAAAGCACCGTACTGCCCTTCATCAGTTTTGGGTCAACAAGCTCGGCATCTTCAATTCTTTTAGTCAGAAAATGCACGCGACGATCAATTTCACGCAAACGACGTTTGCCGTATTGATAGTCTGCGTTCTCCGAACGGTCTCCGTTGCTGGCAGCCCAAGCCACCACTTCGACAAGCTTTGGACGCTCCACGTGCATCAACTCATGATATTCCGCTTTAAGCTTGGCCAGACCTTCGGGGGTAATATAGTTCTTCTTGTTGTCCATAATGCAAGACTCTAGACCATCTGCCAGAGACCTTACAAAGGTTTTTACCTCGGAATCCATAATTTCGACCCTCAATCACTCGGACCTAGACTTAAGCGCCCTTTAACAATGAGACATTTTCTCCGAAAAAAGATTGAGGAGGAATCGATGAAAAAACAATGGAAACGTCTGCTTATTGCCGCTTTAAGCTCGTCTTCCGTGTTTGCTGGAACGTGGTTTTGGTATCAATCCACCGACAACAATCGCGCCTCTCATTCCAATGAAAAACCACTGGCTTACGTCGGAAAAGTTGTTGAAGATATTCAGCGTCGTCCGGCCTCCCGCCTGCTCTGGCAGCTCGTCAACACGGGTGAACCCTTATACAACGGTGAAGCGATTCGTACCAGTGAGCGCGGCGAAGTGCGTATTCAATTTGTCGATTCAGATCGCTATCTGGATCTGGAACCGGAATCCTTAATTGTCATCAAGAAATCCGAAGGTGAAATCGCCCTGGATTTGATGGAAGGTAGTTTGTTCGTCAATGCCAAAGCTGGCGCCGGTGACAGCAATGCCCCGGGCCTGGTTTTGAATTCTGCCAACGGAAAAGTGGATCTGTCCCAGGCGTCTGCGTCTCTTTCCAAAGGACGTGGCAATTCTGTTGATGTCCAGGTCCTTGAGGGTAAAGCCTCTATCAAAGGTAACAATGGTCAAACGCAAGATCTGACCACTCGTGAAGAGGTGCAGATTCTGTCTCCGTCCCCGCAAAAACCTGTCGCTATGGACGCGGAAAGTCCAGACCCTGTTTCTTTCCAATGGCGCGGATTCCCTGCCAACACTCAGGTGTCTTTGTGGGTGGGACCAAGTCGTAAACAACTTAAAGAAGTTAAAAAAGCCAACCTGAATGCCAGCCAGCTTCAGGCTCCTTTGTCTTTTGGCCGTCACTATTGGAAACTTGTCGCCACAACACCGCAAGGCTCTGTGGCTGCCGAAAGTCCGATCTATAAAACTGAAGTACTGGCGCGCTATGCTCCGACAGTCACCTTCCCTACGGCCGACGCCGAAATTCCAGCGACTCAGCTTCCATATGACCTGAGCTTCAAATGGCAAAAAGGCGACGACACCAAACAGATGACTCTGGAAATCTGGTCCGACGAAAAGATGACCCGCAAGGTGGCCACGCAGTCTTTCACCAAAGAAGAAGGTTATACTCTTCCCGGCCTGAAAAGCGGCACCTACTACTGGCGCATGACCTCTTACTTCGTCGACACCGAAAAACCCGTTTTGGGCAAAGTACAAAAGTTCACTGTCAGCTCTTTGGCGGAAATCAACGCCAAGAAAGCACCGATCCCGGTACTGGTCGACTTCACAATACCTGAAAAAGATCTAGTGCAATACTATGTTGAACAACCGCAACTGGGTCTTTCCTGGAAGGGCGATCGCCCGGATCAGGTGGCATCCTGGAGAGTCAAATACCGTGGCGAAAATGAGGCCCCGGAATCAGCGCGCAGTATGGATGTCAAAGAAACCAAAGTGACAACTCCCGTTCGCAAACCAGGCCGCTACATTGCTTCCATTGAAGCTCTTTCTGCAGAAGGAAAAGTGCTGGGGGCCGCCAGTTCGCAAGTGCTGACAGTCAGCCCATTACCACTTTTACAAGCGCCGGTGTTTACCCCTGCGGAAGGACAGTTGCAAGCTTCCAACGACGGTCGCAGCCAACTGATCTGGAGCAAAGTGGAAGGCGCCAAAGAATACTGGCTGACCATCAGAAAAAATGGCAAAGAACTTAAACGCAGCAAATATGCCCAGAACTCAACGTCCCTGAAGAATCTGCTTCCGGGAGAATACGAAGTCGAAGTAACCGCCGTTGATAACTATGGTCGCAGCAGTGAAGTTTTACCTGCGCGCAAGCTGCTGGTGCCAGATAAGTCGAATGTTAAAGCCCCTACTTTAAGGAAGATCAAGGTCAATTGATGAAGTTAAGTAGTGCGTTCATTCTTTTGCTAATCTCTTTCTGGACCTCAGTGGTCTGGGCGGCGCCCTATCGCCGACTCGTTAATTTCGAGTGGGAAGCAATTGAAAACGCCAAGTCTTACGAAATCGAATTGAAACAGGTCAAAGTCAAAGGTGAAGAAGCCAAGACCTTCACTTTCAAAGTTACTGAAGCCGTCTGGAACGGCCGCCTGACACCAGGCAAATACATGATGAAGCTGCGTTCCCGTGACTATCGTGGCGTTCCAGGCGACTGGAGTGAGGAAAGCGAATTCAACGTTGGCCTGGAAACAGCCGTGCTGAAATTCCCGGGTTCCCGCGTGCAAATGCCAACGCAGGAAAACGACAAAACCACAATGAACTTCAAGTGGGACCCTGTGGGCGGTGCCGACCAGTATCAGTTCACCCTGACATCTGAAGACGGTAAAACACAAATTACAGAAACACTGAAAGAACCTTCCTTCAAGACCACGATTCCGGTAGCTTCTCACTACACTTGGAAAGTCTCTTCTTCCAATAGCGAAGGGATCGTCAGCGATGCCACAGCGGTGGGTCAGTTTACAGTGATGGGGAAACCCGTTGAAAACCCACGCGTTGAAAAGCCCGAATCCGATTTTGTGCGAGAGTTGAAATGGTCCAAGCCTGACTATGTCAGCAGCTATGACATCTATATCCTGAAATATAATAAGACTGCCCGCAAATGGGAAAAAATGAAAGTTCTTGAGAACTATCAACAAGACACCTTGCCATTCGATGAAAGCTGGCCCGGCGGGCAATATCAGGTTGGCATCCGGGCAAAGTCTGATCTGCGGCCTTCCTCTAAAATTGCCAAGCAGTCTTTCAACGTGCGTAGTGGAGACCGCTCCCCCGCCGCCGAATACACAGCTCTGGTTCGTAAATCCATCGACCGCGTCACAGGTTGGTATGCTGTTGCCAGTTATCTTGTCACGGAAATGCAATATCAAGGGATCAATCCCGAAAAGAATTCCTCCGTGGCCTACAAAGCATTGGGTGGCACCGGACGCATGGGTGTGGGCTGGTTCAGTCCAAGAACCCCATGGGGCTTCCTGGGTATTCTGGACATGAGCGGCTTTACTTTCAACGGCAAAACCCAAACCTTTGCTTCCGCAGAAGCCAACGCCGTTTATCGCAAAGCCACCGGAGATCGCGGTGAATTCCGCTTTCAAATGGGGCCTTACTATAAAGAACTTCCAGAAACTGTGGGTGATCCTTTCTCGGGTCAGTCCTCGGATCTGAAAATCAGCTCGGCAGGACCACACTTCGGTGCTGAATATTGGTATTCATTGACTCCGAAATTGGGCGTTCAGGTGAATGCGCATATCTATATGTCGTTAATGAAAATCAGCACTCCGAACGGTCAGCCGATGGAGCCCAAGATGTCAACGCAGTTTGGATTCCTGGGCAGTTACCGCTTCACGCCCCGTTTTACGGGCTTGATTGGTTACGCTCGCCGGGAAGATAAAATGTCTTATAAGGCCGCGACAGGAACAGACAGCTTCGCCAACGACGGAGACATCAATGAGTCTACCATCGTCGGAAATTATTTGAACGTCTTTGCCGAGTGGAGCTTCTAGTGATCAGGAGAGAATTATGAGAATACCCATTTCTACAAAACTCATCACGGTCACCATCCTGATTCTGGTGGCGGCAACCGGAACGATCACCTGGATCTCTTCCTCTTACTTTGAGAAGAAGGCCGCTGAACAGGTGGATATCGCCAATCTGGAATCCGCCGCAGCCAAAGCCAAAGAAATCGAAAACATCATTGCCGGACTTGTTGATAAGACCCGCACCACAGCATCCCTGCTGACCAAAGAAGCGGCTTCACACACGGTTACGGGTGATGACTTTGATTTCAACTTTACCAAAGACAAAAACTTCATTGCTTTGGAAGTCCTGAAACTGGACGGCCCCGCTGTGGAAACTGTGGCCCGTCGAGTGAAAGATGACGTGCTAAAGCCTTATGGTCTGACTCCCGTCTATATCACTCATCTGCGCTCCTGGCAGAAGTTTCCCATCCGCTCAGTGGCGCAGGGAAGCATTGAAATCAAGAATGCCTCTTATCCCAAAGCTCCGGCGATGATCACGATTGGTATCCCTCTGATTCGCGATGAACAGGGTAAAATCACACACATTGCTTTGGCCGATGTGTCTCTCGCCCCGTTTGAAAAGCCTTTTACAGATCCATCCGAGCGCACTCAATATCTGATTGATCGCAATGGGGACCTTCTGGCTCATAAAGATGAACAAAAAGCCATGGCCCGTCTGAACATGGGGAAATACCCTATCGTACAAAAAGCCATGACCCAGAAATCACCGCAGTTCCAGACAAAGTTCTTAAATCCGGACAACGAAAAAGACTACTTTGGAGCTTCCGTAAAGACCTCTTACGGCGCGACGGTGATCTCGCAAACCTCTGAAGAAACCATTCTGGAAGTGTCCAACGAGGTGAAACGCCGGGCGATCTTTGTCGCGGGTTCTGCGATCTCTATGGCCATCTTCTTTATCTTCCTGTTCTCTATGACGCTGACCTCCCCGATTGAAAAACTGGCGGAGATGATCAACCTGGTTTCCAAAGGAAACTTCAACGTTAAAGCCCGCGCCGCCGTCAGATCCCACGATGAAGTGGGAGATCTGGCCGAAGCCTTTGATCACATGACCGAAGGCTTGAAAGAGCGCGACAAAGTGAAAAGTCTTTTCTCGAAGTTCCACGGGTCCTCGGTTGCGGAAGACTTGATCAGCAAAGATATCGGGGTCGGTGGTCAGACCAAAGAAGTCGTGGTCTTCTTCTCGGACATCCGTGGTTTCACAGCCTTTTCAGAAAAGCGTTCTCCGGAAGAGGTCGTTGAAATGCTGAATGAATACTTTGGCGTGATGGTGAAGATCATCAACAGCCACGGTGGCGTTGTCGATAAATTCATCGGGGATGCAATCATGGCGGTCTGGGGGGCTCCGAAGAGCTCTGACCGCGACGCTCACCATGCGGTTCGCGCCTGTCTGGAAATGAGACGCGCCTTGGAAGAACTGAATGAACGCCGCATTGCCCGCAGCCAACCCCCGATCAACATCGGTATGGGTCTGCATGCAGGAAAAGCAATTTCGGGTACGATTGGTTCTGACGAACGTATGGAATACACGGTCATTGGAAACACCGTCAATACGGCTTCCCGTATTGAAGCTTCGACAAAAGCCTTCGGTGCGGATCTGCTGATATCGGATACTGTGATCGAAAGAATTGGCGAGGATTTCAAAACCGAACTGGCTGGTGCTGCCGAAGTAAAAGGGCGTTCCGAAGCCCTGAAGATGTTCAAAGTCCGCGGCTACAGAGCTGAAGACGGAAGCATGGTTGAAGTGCGCACGCCTTATTCCGACTATGAAGCCGAAGCCGCAGACAAAGTGAAAATCAAAGACGCAGCCTAGCGCTCACTGGCTGGAGCACGCGAACTTGATGATACCGCCGCGACAACAGCGGCGGTTTCTTTTTCAGCCACAGCCACTTGACGGAATTCAGGATAGATAAAGGCCTCTGTTATATAGATACTTCTTGTGGGATCTTTTTTGGAGGACAATAAGGACGGCGCACTGGCGCAGGACACAACATTCAAAAGTAGCAGGCACAACAATACCACTCTCAACTTCATACATCCCCCCGGATATCGTAGATAGATCCCTTTGCACGCTCCTTGCCACCCCTATTGCAATAGGTTGCTTATAAACGAAAACTCCCTTAGCACTGTCTAAAATATATTAGACAGTCGATTTGCACCGGTTCACAACTGTACAGATCCAGCACATGTTCAAACATTTTCCGATTTTTCCAAAACTTATCTAAAAACAAGGACTCACACCCAACATCGAAAACTTTTGGAGCAATTTCGTCGACATTCAGTTTTGTAAGATTTCAGCAGCTTAGGTGCTGGCCCATCCATTGCTTTGGGAATCCTCTGCAGGGGGGAACGATGAGAAAGATTTTGTGGACCATATTATTTGTAGCAGCAGCGGTTCCAGAATATGCCTTGGCGAAAGAGGCCATTTCCACAGGTACATTTAATCAAATGATTGATGAAGGCAATGCCGCAGCCAAGAGCCTAAACTCAACAATTGCACGCAATATCAGCTCCACCGGTGGAGCCACCTTTAAAGGTGACGTGATCACGGTGGTTGATAGCAAACGCAATCCCGTGAAATACAATCCGTTTCTGAACGAGGACGAGGTTGAGGTCAAATCCATTCGCGACTCTGAATAAGCTCTGATATCCGGGGGGATACTGTGAATAAACTAACTCAATTTTCCAAATTGGTTCTGTGTGGAGCTCTTGTTGAGGCTGTCGTAGGTTGCAGCCAACCAGTACGTTTCGCCCCCTCAGCCCTTGAACAAAGCTCTTTGTCTGACAACGCTTTTGGCACCAATCCGGCAATTCCGGAAGTTGAAGTACCAAAGGTAGATCCATTCAATCCGTACAAACATATGACAGACGTTGCCAATGGTGACGACTCCATGACACCAAATCTGGCGACCGACGAGGCTGTCAACGGCAAGCCTGTTTCCAACTGCGAACGCATCCGCCCTGACGGTTCCGATCGTTATGAGGAAGAGCGCCAGGCCGCTTTGCTGGCTGCCAAAGAAGATACTTCTTTGATCCCGGTGCGCTTCTCCGTTTCTGCGGGCAGTGCGGTGGATACAATTGCCCATTGGTCGCATCAAAGATCTATCCTTAGAAAAGATACAGACGGAGTTACACCTGTCTATGTCGGTGCCGCCAAGAAAGACACCGATGCCTGCAAATGGTCCACAAACTGCACAGCAAAAGCAACCATCACCAATCACTTCCACTATCTGGCGGATCACACTGCTGCACGCAGTGAATTCATCAGCGGAAAAAAATGCTTCTTCAGCACTGTTCGCACTATCGCAAGTGTCGAAAACACGGGTGTGATGACCATCTTTGGTGATCAAAGCCAAACAGTCCCGGATGTGGTGGCTCTGCAAAACCATTCCCTGCGCAATCTTTACTATGGTGAGTCCTATGCAGATAATGTGAATTCCGGAAGTCCCCGTCTTTTCAAAAAACTGGGCGACGGTTCCCCGAATATCGTAAACCTCTATTTGGCGGACCTGCGTGAAAACATCAATGACACCAATCAAAAAGCCTTCACGATTCTGACTCCTGAATTTATCAAACTCAGCAAAGGTCTGACTCGTGGTGATGAAGTGACTTTGACTTTCAAGCAGATCTTTGACCTGCGCACGGTCTGGTCCCAAAGAGATTTCATCACGGAAGTTCTGTCCACGAAAAGATCCATCAAACCGGGCACGGGGGCAACTATCTCCATGGGCTCATGCACAGCCAGTGATCTTTGCTATTCAGCTTATGAAGCCGTTCCCCAGTTAATTCAGTGGATGGTTCACTCTGGCGTGGATGGAACTGCAATGTCCACCAAGTACACGCCCCTGGTTTTGGACCTGGGCGAAAAAAACGTTCAAACCTCCAGCATTGAAGGCGGCAGCTTCTTCAATCTGGCGAACTTAAAAGTGGATGGCAGCGACAACGATCTGGACGGCGGTCAAAAAGTCAGTCACCTGACCGCTTGGCTGGGCGGCAAGCTGGTTTCCAAAGAATCCGAGAACTCTGTGAACAAAACTGTGTTCAAACGAGAAATTGAAGACGGTTTCCTGGTTGTCCCGAATGCCGACGGCAGCATCACAAGCGCCAAGAATCTTTTTGGTTCCGAGATGAAAGTCAAAGTTGGTGAAGAAGAAAAAACTTTCGCCAACGGTTTTGAAACCCTGGTGGCATTGGCTAATAAAGACTGTCAGTCCGAAGATCCCAAAAAGCACTATCTGGGCCCTTGGGATGGTGAATTGTACAGTCAAAAAATCAAAGTTTGGGTGGATAAAAACCGCAACGGTATCGCAGATGAATCTGAAGTGATCTCTTTGGCTGAAGCCCGCGTAGCTGCGATCAATGCCTGCCATGTGGTCTATGCCAACGAAAAAGACCAGTATGGCAACAGCACTGAATTGCGTGCCCCGTTCATGATATTGGAACAAGGCGAAGTTCTGGCTTCTGCCGAACAAACCGAAGGTGTTTCGGACGATGAAATTCTGACTCGCCTGGCGACTGGTAAAAAGAAAGATGGCCAGACAGCGGAATTCCGTATGATCGTGGATATCTTCTTCAAAGCTAAAACAGATGTGATTCTAGAAAATGTGGACCCTTCCCGTGTCCAATCGCCAAAGGGAGGTGTCCAGCTCGCACAGATTGGTCAATAGTTTAGATGATTCCAAAACCTAAGAGACAAAAGGCCACCGCCCTCAAAAGCGGTGGCTTTTCTATTAAGTACGAACGCTCAAGCCGTCTTTCAAAGCCAACTTCTGAGCGCGCAAAGCAGGGATCAAACCGATCACAGTTCCGCCAACAAGAGTGATAACAAGATAGATCAACTCAGAGCGAGTAAACCACGGCCCCACCAAATACAGACCAAATTCTGTTTCAATCCAAGGCTTCAAGGCCGCCACCAGACCGACGGAGACCACCACACCTGACAAAACCCCGACAGCTGTCAAAAGAGCCGATTCAAACACCAGCAGACCGACAATCTGTGTGGATTTGGCACCCACTGCACGCAAGATCGCCATTTCACGGCGGCGTTCGTTCAAGGTCGTCGTAAGCGCAATCAACATCGCCATAAATCCGACAGCCACCACCATCCAGGAGATCATGCGCAAAACGCCTTCAACATAAGACAGGCCATTCCACAGCTCACTCAAAGTCGCACCGGGAATGATCGCCAGCAAAGGCTCTTCTTTGTATGTATTTATTTCGCGCTGAAGCTTCAAAGTTTCAATGCGGGATTTTGCCCCCACAAAGAATGCCGTGATCGTATGTACCGGCAAGGTCTCTTTGCTCAGTTGATTGTGGGGAACAGTTTTATCCGGCGACGGAGCAGAACCATCCTGCCAGTCAATGTGCAAAGCTTCCATCCCTTGCAAGGACATATATACAGCCCGATCCAAAGGCGTGCCGGTCGCTTCCAAAATTCCGGAAATTCTAAATGGACGATCATCGTGCTGAAGAATGCCTTCACCCTTCGTCACACCGTGGGTCACCACCACACGGTCGCCCAGTTTATAACCCAGCTTGCGAGCCACCTCGGCACCAACCACCACATCCCAAAGGTCAGCGAACTCCTGCCCCTCGGCCAGAGTGATCTTGCGATCACCACGATAGTGATAGTACTTAAAGAAATCCTGATTGGTCCCCACAACGCGGAAACCACGATGCCCGTCCCCCAGGGAATACGGAATCGTCCATTCAATCGCTGGATTCGCACGAACTTTTTCGTAGGTCTCGTAGGAAATATTATGGGTCGCATTTCCCATATTGAAAACGGTATAAAGAATCAACTGCAACGGACCACTGCGAGCCCCGACAATTAAATCAGTCTTGCTGATTGTCTGGGTGAAACCTTCTTCCGCGGCCCGCTTGGCACGCTCGACGGTCAGTAGCAAGGCCACACTTAGGGCAATCGAAATCACCGTGAGTGTTGTTGCAAAGGCCCGATTCTGCAAAGACTTGATTGCCAACTTCAAAAAGACCATCACACAACCTTGTTAATGGATTCTAAAGAAAGAGAACGACTGAACAACTTTTCAATGCTGCGGTCATGCGACACGAAAATCACCGTTGTGCCGTAGAGCTCGGAAAGCTCAAACATCAGCTTCAGGAATTTTTCACGATGATCGGCATCCAAAGCTGAAGTGGGTTCATCTGCTAAAAGCAGATCCGGCTTTCCCAACAAAGCCCGGGCCACCGCCACACGCTGCTGCTGACCAACACTCAGTTCAGTGACTTTCTTTTCCAGAAGATCGGCAATCCCCAGATTGCCACACAGGGCACGAATCACCATCTCAGTGTCCACCGTGCCCAGACGGGCCTTCCGGGACGCACTTAGATGCAGTGGAAGTTCAATGTTTTCCCGAACGGAAAGATAAGGAATCAAATTGAAACTTTGGAAAACATAACCCATGTGCTCTGCACGGAAGGCATCGCGCTGGGCATCGGACATTTTGGTCAGATCTTGTCCCAGAATCTCTACCGTACCAGAGGTCGGACGCAGAACCCCTGCCAGAATCTCCAGCAAGGTCGTTTTACCACTTCCGCTCGGGCCGTACAAAAACAGCTCTTCGCCTTTGCTCACCCGGAACTCAGAAACGTGCAATGTAGGAGAAGTCTGTCCACTGTATGTATAAGACAGATCTCGCAGGGTGATCAACTCGCTACTTGAGCTCAAGACTTTCTCCATTCTTCCTGACCTCCAGGGACTTTTGTACCTGGTCGGCCAAGACTTCGACTTGGACCTTCTTCAAACGCGGATAAACTTTCTGGAAGTTGAAAGTCACAGTGCTGCCCGCCACCGGCGCCTCACAGTTTACTATGAACTCCGCCTCAACATCCGAGTGGCTCTTTTGCTCGATGACTTCGAAGATCTCTTTCTTCACTTCGCATTTCAGCGCCGGATCAAAGACAATCATTTCAGCCATGCTATCCAGCTTGTTCAGACCTTCATCTTTTTTCTGTTTGTCTTTTTTGCTTTTGGCAGAATGCTCAAAACCGTAAACCGCTTCGGCTGGAGCATGGAACTCCAACTTTCCTTTTTTTCCATCGAAGGCAAGACTGACTTTGCCCGCACCGTGAACATGAGCTGTATGCTCGGTGTGCGCCAATGCCATCAATGACAAGAGAAGAACTTTTAACACAAAGACCTCCTTGAGAGATTATTTATACGGTTCGATGGCCTCTCCGATAAGTTCGAAAGACGCATCCCCGTACATAGATTTCTTAGTGACAAGATTTAAAGTTCCGTGAACCCAGATCGGACCAATCGCCGCATCGGTTCCTTTTTTCATTTTCACATAAACCATCTGATTCGGTGGTGGCGGTGGTACGTGAATACAGGCCTGTGGACTGGGCACCAGCAAAAACTCAACCACTTCTTTCTGGTTGTCTTCCAAAGGAACCATGAATCCGGGGATCTTCACGGTCTTGCCATCCAGGGCTTTGAGTTCCGAAGAGGATTTTCCGGTGATGTAATCCATCTCACCCAGCAAGCGCCAATCGACTTCGACTCCGTTCAGGGATGCCCCACCCGAGCCAGCCAGCTGATAAACAACCGCTGCCGTCACGGCCACCAAAATGAAAATGCCTGCTAAAACCCACTTCTTCATATATCCATTAAAGACTCTGCCCCTCTTAAATGCAATAGCTTTGCGCACCGCCCGAGCCTCTGCTATAACGAAGACTTGTTAGTCAGAAAAGGGCCAATTCTATGAGCAGCAAAATTCAAAGCGTCCGTGGCACTCGTGATCTTCTTCCTGAAGACAATCTTCTTTTCCGTTTTGTCGAAGAATCCGCCTATAAAAAGGCACTTCTGTACGGCTATGGCGAGATCGAAACCCCCATTTTCGAGTTTTCTGACGTTTTTCATCGCACTTTGGGCGAAACTTCCGATGTTGTGAATAAAGAGACTTATGATTTTACAGATCGTGGCGGAGAGAAATTGACCCTGCGTCCCGAAGGTACGGCGGGTGTGGCTCGCTCTTTTATTTCAGAAGGCATGATGCAGAATCTTCCTCTGAAGTTTTATTATTCCGGCCCGATGTTTCGTTATGAGCGACCACAAAAAGGACGATATCGTCAATTTTACCAATTGGGCGCAGAGTGTTTAGGTTATGAGTCCCCTTTGGCCGATGTGGAGTGCATTTCCCTGGCTTGGGATCTGCTGAAACAAATCGGCATTTCTGCAGACTGCACTTTGGAAATCAACACTTTGGGTGATGCCGAAAGTCGCGCCGCTTATCGCGACACTCTTGTTCAATACTTTACAGCACACAAAGAACAACTTTCTGAAGACAGCAAAATGCGTCTGGAGAAAAATCCGCTGCGTATTTTGGATTCAAAAGATGAAGGCGACAAAAAGTTGAATGCCCATGCGCCAAAACTTGAACAATCCTTGAATCAGTCTTCCCAGGACTTCTTCAAAAAAGTTCTCGCAGGCATCGAAAAGCTCGGCATCCCCTACAAAGTTAACAACCATCTTGTACGCGGTCTGGACTATTACTGCCACACCGTTTTTGAATTCACGACTTCCAAACTGGGTGCACAGGGAACTGTTTTGGCCGGTGGACGTTATGACGGTCTGATTGAAACCATGGGTGGCCCGAAAACTCCGGGTGTGGGTTGGGCTGCAGGCATTGACCGCCTGGCCGATCTGGTTCCAAAAGACCTGGCAATCAAACCGGAAGTTCTGGTGGCCGTTATCGGAGCCGATGATCAGGGCGAAGACGAAAGTGTGAAAGTCGCTCATGAAATCCGCAGTCGTGGTCTGAAAGCTGAAAACTTCCTGTCTGGAAAAATGGGCAAAAAAATGCAAAAAGCCAATAAGGCCGGAGCCCAGTACGCTCTGATTCTGGGAGGCAACGAAGTCACGAATAAAACTGTGACGGTGAAGAACTTCATGACCGGGGAACAAAAAGAAATCTCTCGCGAAGAACTCAAAACTTTCCCGTTTTCAATTTAAGCCTTAAAAAGAAAAACCCGCTTTTCGAAGCGGGTTTTTTTTTACTCTTTCCTACTTGATATTTCGCAGCTTGAATTCCATTTTCGGGAAGACGATTCCACCCCCCGAAACCCAGCTTAACCGCGACATGGAACAGATCGTTCACTCGGTTCTGCGCCGGCAGCCAGGAACCCTCCAGCCCCAGAAAAGCTTCCGCGACCACACCCACACCCCGGCCATAAACTGCGCCATTAAGCTCGCTAATATTTACGCCACTCGGGATAAAACTGAACATCCATTTGTAGGCGATCTCAAACTTCAATCCCCCATTTTTGAAATCACAAAGATACATTTCCGGAATACGCACGACTTCATCCGTGCCCGGCACCAGGAAAGCCGCATCAAAAGCCCACACATCATGATCCATCAAAAGGGCCCCATTCATTCCGTGGGCATACAGATATCCTTTGATGGGAATTTTCTGACCGGGATCGACATTGAACTGCTGCTGCAAGGTCAAAACCAACTGATCGATCTGCTCTTGATTAAGACGGGTGTTCTTTTTTAAAGAAGTCACAAGGGTTTCACGCGACATTCCCTCGTCTTTGTCAAAATCCAAAGCCCAAGCCTTTGATGGCCCCATCGAAAGGCAGCCCAATATCAATACGGACATGACAAGTCTGATGATCATGGTGATTTCTCCTTATTAAAAAGGCTACCGCGAAAGGCCGGGCGTGAAAAGACTCTGTTTATCTATTTTACGGAAATAAAGATCTCAATCTGCGTGTTGCCCGGGTCAGCACTTCTGTGGTCATACACTTCAAAGTCTGCGCGGTAAGCACGTTCTGCACCCAACTGCGCCGCTGACAAACTCCAGATATGCTGCCAAGCCTCGATCACCACATTCGGCATGGGACCCTTTGGAGTGGTGAACACAGAATACTTGGAAGCTGGCAGAACCTTTGCCACCAATCCCGCCGGAACAACCGCGAAAGAGTCCACCTGCTTGCCAAGCACAAATGAATACTCGCCGCTCACATCACTTTCATAGTCCATATATATCGCAAAAACGTCATCTGAAACAGAATTGGAGATCTGTCCGGCTACATTTTCCTGAAAGAATTTTTGCCAATGAGCACCGATTTTGCCAGCACCGTTCATTTCCGCCCGATTGCTCGTGCGGACTTCGATACCGACAATTTTAATATCCTTTTTTTCTGTCATTACGGGTTTCAAGACATACCTCTCTGAAATACAAAAAAGCCACCCGAAGGTGGCTTTTCAAAACTACTTACGATTCAACTTGATCGAGTGTCCTTTGCTCCAACCGGAGATTTTCAAAGAACTTGCTCTTGTCCAGACAAACATCATGACCAAGCCCACCACGAACATCGCCACACTCAACCACTGCCCACGGCTCAAACCCATCGCCTGCAAACCAATATGGGCATCAGGCATACGGAAATGTTCGTCAATCACTCGCACAACTGCGTAGATCAGGATAAAGCAGGCGGCAATAAAGCCCGGCTTGCGTGGTTTTCTCCATAAGAAGAACAAGAACAGGAAAATCACCAGACCCTCACCCACCGCTGCAAACAACTGAGACGGATATCGCGGAGTCAACAACGGTGCAATCGCTTCTTTGGCAGCCGTATTGCCATCTTGAATGGACTCGATCACTTTGTTCAGAATGGAATAAAGCTGATCACGCGCGCCCATATCGAAGCGGAATTTATCCACCAGCTCCAACCACTGCTCGCGGCCCACGCCGACTTTTTCCACAACAGGAACCAGTTCGGAAAGCTTGCCAGCTTCCTGAGAAGGCCAGCTTGTGATGTCTTGAGGGAACTTCACCGCCAATGGATAGGTCGGGTCACAGGGACGGCCAACCAACTCGCCGTTGATAAAGTTGGCGATACGACCGAAGAACACACCCACAGGTCCGCTGACCGCAACCAGATCAAGAAGATAAAGCGTGTTCACAGAATACTTGCGCGCATACAACCAGCACGCGATCACGATACCGATCATACCACCGTGACTGGCCATACCGCCTTCATTCACTGCCAACACACCCCAGTACGGGAACGTCGCCTTGAATTTCAGGAAAAGATCCGGGCCATAGAACAACACATAACCCAAACGACCACCCACCAAAGTTCCGATGGCGGCATACGTGATAAAGTCGCCAACCATTTGCGCGGTCATGCCTGCACGCTGTCTGCGCACCAACCAAGTGATCAGCAGATAGGCGCAGATAAAGCCCATCATGTAAGATAAACCATACCAACGAACACCAAAGTCGCCGGAAATTCTTAATGCAAAGGGATCGAAATCATGAACCACGGGATATCCTTTTTTTTTGTAAAATTAATTCGTAGCCCACGTCGCAAAGTGATGCACTCACGACATCGTGACCTGCCCGATTTGAGACGCTCTATGGACCTGGGACCATAAAAGCGAGAAAATAGGGGTATGTCTAGGTTTTCATCTGTGCTTCTACTCTGCATTATTTTGGCCGCGTCCCTGGCCGAGGCACAAAGTGCCAGTCGCTGGGGCAGCGGGATTGATTTCACCAAGCGCGCTGCCGCCCGGGAAAAAGGCCGCTGGTCCCTGTCTGAATGGATGGAGACCAAAAATCGCAACCGCATGATGGATATGTGGCTGTCGGTCAACTCCCCTTCGCCCTATGAGTTCGCGCTGGGAGGCACCTACAACTCTTTCAAAACGGAAGTGGAAGGTTCGGGCACGAGCGAATCTCATGTCTCTTACAGTGGTGAAGTTTCCGCCTATGCCCAGTTTGTCGGACTGACGGCGGAATATGAAAACAACACCGAAGAGGACTTCAACGACCTTGGCGGCATGCTCAATATCCGCCTGCTGGGAAATTCAATTCAGAACACCGCTTTCACCATTCACTATGGTCTGCGCACACGCGAGGGCTCCGGAGAGCGCCTGTCCCAGCAGTTTGGACAAGTTTCCCTGCAAGTTTATTTAACCAAGTATTTCGGAATCGACGGAAAATATCGTTATTTCCTTCCCACCTCCACGGATAATTTGGGGGATGTCGAAGGAAATCGTGCCGAGGCCGGGCTTTTCATAGACTTTAAAGCCGTTCGGATCTTCGGAAGCTGGTTTAAGGAGAGCCAGAAAACAAAAATCCCTGCTGCAACGGATGACACAGTCACCGATCGCACAGGGATCAGGTCAGGAATCAAGATCTTCTTCTAAGAAGACGAAAGGGCCCTTAGGGGGCCCTTTTTTTATTAATCCAACTGGATCAATTTGTTTTCGCCGCTTACGAAGTAAGACTCAGTCGCCTGCTCGTACGCCATTGGAGAAGTGGCTTTCCACTCCATGTTCATTTGCATACCAGCTACAGGATCACGTTTTGTTCCTGTGTTGAATACAGAAGGGATAACCGCAGTTGCGTCGAAGTTGAAGCCCCAAGCAACAGAAAGGTTCGCAGGCATGAATGTCGCGTTAGTGATGTATTTACCAACGCCATCAGCAGAACCACCCGCAGTGTAAGTCACACGGTAAGAGAAATCGACAACAGCCATGCCGAAACCGTTCTCATAAACTACGTTGTAAACTTTAGACTGAGGAATGTTCCAGCCGTGAAGGTCAGACCAGCAAGTCAAACCAGCAGGAAGAGCATTTGCAGTGTCCATTTTCAAGTTAACAACAGATTTACCGGCGTTGATAACCGCGAAGATTTTTTTACCGATGTTGATGATTTGATCCACGATCAACTCGATTGCATTCAATGGATTCACTTCGTTAGCGATTTCGCTTTCGCCAGTGAATTTCACGCGCAATGGACGTTGAGAGTTGCAGTCCTGAGACAAACCGTTTGCACCTTTTGCAAACGTATCCATTTGCGGATACTGCTCAGTGACGTCACGAACTGTGACTTTTTTGATTTCGAAGTAAGCTTTATCAGTAGCAAAAGCGGAAGACGCCATACCCAGTGTCAACGCCGCTGCGATTAGAGAACGAATCATTTGGACCCCCTTGTTTCGTTGGCAGGGGTCATATCAAGGCAAATACGAGCTTTCAAATGAAAAAGCCCATGTGCTAACTATTTAACCTTTTGCGCCGCATCACCACTGCTTAGTGAGCGTAAGCATAGGGAAAATCCAGGATTTTGAGTTCGAAGCGTTCGACTCAACCCCAGAAACAGTCTTCTTGGAATAGGTGGCTAGATAGTAATTCAGCGAAGCCCCCAAGTGGAAGCCCTCGCGCACTTCGGGCATCACGCCGAACTGGAACCACATGCTGGTCCCCGTCCACTCTTCCGTGACAGAACCGTCGGAAAATTTGCCTTTGCTAAGAATATTATAGGCCATACTGAGGCTGTAAAGCTCGTTTCGCCCGAACTGCCACTTTAAGTAAGGTCCCGTATCAACGGAGCTGTACGTGGTCGTCGCCGTATCCTTATCCGTATGAGAAACGCCGGAATAGTTCCAGCCTCCCCAGATATTTTTTTTCAGACTGAACAGGCCACCTAAGTTATAGAAATACTTCGTGGAGGTCTGAGTTTCAGTCGTGGAAAGAGTGTCAGCCATGTACGTCCCCCCCACTTCCAGCAAAAAGCCGGCATGGGCGGAGCTTGATACGATCAAAATAAGCAGTGGCAAAAGTTTTTTCACAGCTTTTTTATCGGATGAAGTGATTAGGACCCCAAGGCCAGTCAGGGTCCAGCGAGGTCCGGTTAATTATTGCGCTGAAGAAGGGCGGCATAGAAGCCGTCATAGCCCTCTTTATCCGGGCGCACATGAATCTGCTTGAGCAAAGTCCAGTCGGAGCCGTGCTCACTCATGAATTTTTCAATCTGCTTTTCATTTTCGCTTGGGAACAGACTGCAGGTCGCATAGACCATCTGCCCGCCTTTTTTGGTCATCTTGCAATAACCCGTCAGGATCTCGTACTGCAAACCGTGCAGACGATCGATTTCCTCATTGCTCAGCTTCCATTTACTGTCAGGGTTGCGGCGTAAAACACCCATTCCCGAACAAGGCACATCCAGCAGCAAACGATCGGCCGTATCGTACAGGCGTTTGATGACTTTGTTGGAGTCAATCAAACGCGTTTCAATCACGTCCACCCCGTCACGGCGCGCACGCACTTTCAACTCCTGCAGCTTCCATTCGTGAATGTCCAAAGAGATAATCTTCCCCTTGTTCTTCATCATCGAAGCCAGGTGCAAGCTTTTCCCACCGGCCCCGGCACAGGCATCAATCACACGGTGACCAGGTTCTACACCCAACAATGGTGCCACCATCTGAGAAGCCGCATCCTGAACCTCGAACAGACCTTTTTTGAATGGCTCGGTGATGAACACATTCTTGCGTTCAACCAAACGCAAAGCATTCGGCAGATCCGGGGAAACTTTTGTGGCGTTAATACCGGCTTCTTCCAAAGTTTTAATCAGTTCATCCGGAGTGGTTTTCAAAGTGTTGGTGCGCAGGAAAACTTCCGCTGGCTTATTCAGGGCGCGCATGGCGTCCTTCCAATCGTCACCTAATTCCTGCTGTCCACGAGCATGCATCCAATCCGGGATAGACTGGGCAATGGCGAACGAAGAAACATTTTTCTCGCGTGCGATCACTTCGGCTGGGTTCAAGCCCTCAAGTTCTTCCCAGTCTGGCAGTTCATTCCCCTGACGAATCCAATAAGCACCCCAGACCTTCCAAAGATCGTTGTCATCAGCCATGTGACTCAGCAGACGTTCCCAGCGCACGATCTCATAGACGGATTCCGCAAAGAAACGACGGTCACGGGCCCCCCAACGAGTGTTGGCCTTCAAGTGACGTTGAATGACTTTGTCTGCATAGAAGCCCTGTTCAAAGACTTCATCAAGCGCAGTAACGATTTCAGATACGAGGTGTTTATGAATTTTCAAAATGTAAATACCAGGCCAGTGGCCAAAAAGGTTCCATTGAACTGCCCGGAGGACAGAATAAGAAGGTGGTTTTTTAAACCAGCTTCGATGAAGAAGCCAGTATTTTCAAAGATATCAAAGAAACGAGCGCCTGCGATCAACTGATAGTCTAAAGACAGTGCAGATTTTCCAGAGGCCTGCTTAAAGAACACCCCCAAACCCAGCCCCGCCCCGAAATACAGCGGGAAACGTGAGGACGCATCAGGGAAGGTGATCAAAGGCATGAATGACAGCTTCGTTGGATTTTCATCTGCCAGATCAAATTCGGAATAATCCAAACGCAAAGCCAAATCCATCGAGTTGTACCATTCACCAACACGATAGGTGACACCGAACTGACTTTTCCCTGCATCGTCTTCCTGCCCGTTCTTACCCCAGTCATAGGACTGCGAAGCCATATAACGGCCAAAGTGCAAAGCCAGGTAATGATCTGAAGCCGCTCGAACGGAGTCATTGTAAGACTGTGCCGGATCACGGGGTTGGAAGTATTTGGCAGCCGCATCACGCCCCACCACCGGTTGGGAATCTTGAGCTGTGGCCACAGAAGCTATAAACAAGGGCAAAATCAACGATAGAAAAGTCTTCACACGCACCTCAATTTCTGCCCTCTATTCTATCCAGCTTTTAGCCTGCCACGGAAGGTCCATAACGCATGCAGACAAAGTCACTGGACCCGTTGACTCATGACGGTCGGCTCCCTAATCTCCGGCTAGCTTTTGAGACGGGACTAAAGACTATGAAATGCCCATTTTGCGGACATGCTGATGACAGAGTTTTGGATACCCGAGTGCAGAAAGATGGCAGCATCCGCCGCCGTCGTGAGTGCCTCGAGTGCAAAGCCCGTTTCTCAACAGTAGAAACCATCATGCTGGCGTTCCCGTTCATCATCAAAAAAGACGGACGCCGCGAACCGTTCAGCAAAGAAAAAATCCTTAAAGGCCTTCAGGCTTCCTGTCAAAAGCGTCCAGTCAGCCTGGCGCAGATTGATGCCGTGGTAGAAAAGATCTCTGCTTGGGTTATCAACCGCGGTGAATCCGAGATCTCTTCCCGTCTGATCGGGAAAAAGGTCATGGCTGAACTAAAACAACTGGATGACGTTGCCTATATTCGCTTTGCAAGTGTATACAGAACCTTCAAAGACGTTCAGGAATTTGTGGAGACTCTGGAAGACGCTGAACTTCTTGATTTTGTCGACGCAAGTAATCCACAATTAAGCCTCACCGCTATGACATTTGTTGAAAGCGAGAAAAGTACGAACCATGAAACTGACAGCAAGACGCCAAGCCCGCGAACTCGCCCTCCAGGTCCTCTTTCAAACTGAGTTTGCTCCGCAGATCAGCTACCAAACATTCCTTGAAGTGTTTGAGCAGAGTCTTGACCCCGAAGTGATCACATATGCTGATCTTCTCGTGACCGGTGTGAAATCCAACAAAGAAGCGATTGATTCCAAGATTCAAGCCTCCAGCGCCCACTGGAAAGTGGAACGCATGGCGACCATCGACCGCAACATCCTGCGCATTGCCGTTTACGAAATGCGTTTTGCTGCAGATCCTATCAAAGAAAACATTGCTATCAATGAAGCCGTGGAAATCGCCAAGAAGTACGGCACATCTGACTCCGGCAGCTTCGTTAACGGACTTCTAGATCAAGTCGGTAAGGCTCATTAATGGCTCTCAGCGTACTTTCCCAGGCCAGCGCACTCAATCCAGGTTCCGACCTGTGGATCGTGCCTGATCTGGAAAAGTCTCAGTGGACTGCCAAACTCGACTGGTATCTGAATTTCCAAGTTTGCAAATCCTCACGCCATAACACCCCGGCTATGCCCACGTTTGTGGAAACTGTGGTGCAGGAGGCGGAACTGGAGTCCCCTTTTAAACCGGCAACGGCATCAGGCCCTCTGATGATCGCTTCTGAAAAACTGCTACCCAATAAATGGGTCGTGGTTCTTCCCTGGAATAGTGATCTGACGGCATGGACGGCAGAAGTGTTTGGCATCTGGAAAAATCTGAAAGAGCCCACCCTGCGTATTTTCCTGCCACCTGGACAAAGTACCGGGAACCTGCAAATTGCCTGGCAAGCTCACCACCCCGTGCAGGAATTCACTGTCGTACTTGATTAAGTGCGTGTTTCTCCCCAGAATAAAATGATCAGCGTGGGAGAACGTTCATGGAAAAGCTATCGCAATCAATCGTGTCAAAAATCACAAACCTGCAAAAGCGTTTGGAATCCGTTCTGGATAATGATTTTGAAGCCAAAGTGGAAGCCAGCGAACGCACGGCGCACTTTGAACCTTCCCGCGATCTTTCCCTGGTACGTGGCCTTTCCCTGGGACTTCCTGAAGACCATATTGATCGCGCGATCGTTGTTTTCTCTCGCCTGGCACTGCTATTCGATGCGGGGGTTCTGCTGGAAAACAACGATGCTCAATGGAAAGCTCAAGCGTATTTTCACAAAGGTGCGACTCAGCTTTTGAAGAACAATTCCAAGTCCGTTCTGCGTTTGCCACCCATGAACATGTTGTCCGTGCTGACTACCAGCTCTGAACAAATGCTCGGCAAACTGCAATTACAGTATCTGGATCCTGAAAACAAAACATCCTGCCTGCTGATCAAGGCCAGCCCTGATTTTGCCTTCCTGCTGTTTTCGGGCATGGCCGATCTTTGGTTGAAAGAGCATATCGAGAATGTTCGCACGGCCCTTATCAACGGACTTGCTGACTAATGACGGACTCTCAAACCTACACGATCTATATTCTTTCAGACAGTACTGGCGAAACCGCTGCCACCATGATTCGCGCGGCCTTGGTTCAATACACCACCAAAGACGTCAACATCATCCGCTGTAAAAATGTGCGCACCGAAGCCCAGGCTGAAGCCGTCATCGAAGAATGCTTCGAGCGCCGGGGCATGCTGGCTTACACCGTGGCCAGCCAAGGCCTGCGTGCCAAGATTCGCGAAATGGCGTCCGGCAAAGGCATTCCTTACTTTGATCTTCTGGGACCTTTGCTTTCCACCCTGGACACTTTCTTCGGTCAGCATTCCGAAGATGCCGTGGGCGCATTGCGCGCGGTGGATGAGCGCTACTTCAAACGCATTGAAGCCATCGAATACACCGTCAAACATGACGACGGGAAAACTTTTGCGGAACTGGATAAAGCCGACATCGTGTTGGTGGGTATTTCCCGCACCAGCAAGACTCCGCTTTCGATCTTCCTGAGCCACAAAGGCTGGAAGGTGGCCAACGTCCCGTTGGTTCTGGATACACCCCTGCCGGAAGAACTGTTCAAAATTGATCAGCGCCGTATCGTAGGCCTGATCATTGACATGGATTCCCTGCAAAGAATCCGCAAAAGCCGTCTGGAAAAATTCGGCCAGGACCCTGGTGGATCTTACGCTTCGATGTCTCACATCGCCAAAGAGATCGAATACGCGGAAAAGATCTTTAAAGTGAATCGTCGCTGGCCCGTGTTCAACGTCACCGAACGTGCACTGGAGGAAACTGCCAGCGAGATCGTGCGCATTATCGCCGCTCGCCTGGGGCTGCCCGACAGTGTGATTTTCTAGGAATGGCGTACTTCTTGCTGCCAATAAGTTGACCTGCGGAGAGAATGCTCCGGCAAGGCAGGAGGATGAAGTGAAAAAGATAATCTCATTCGTAGTTCTGTCTCTTTTTGGGACACTTCAGGCTCTGGCACAGAGTGCAGAATTCAATACGCGGGCGGCGATTGCCGCTCGTTGCACCCCCAGTGTAAACCCCATTTACACCAAAGACTTCAAGTGGGGCTATGAGCTGCCGGAAATGCTGCTCAAATTTACAGAAATGTATGAGTCTCCGAAAAGACTTTCCAAGAACGCCTATTTCGATTCATCGACACAAACAATTCGCCTGCCCTATTATGCTGACAGAGGCGGAGCTGTCGTGGTGGACGAATCCTTTGTGCAAACAGTGGCGCGCCACATAGAAAAAGGTCTTCAGTTGGATGTGGTTGATGCTATTTTCTTCCCGGACATGGGACACTCCCATCTTTTGATTCCCGAGAAGTTAATGCAGGAAAAATACGACCGTTTCCCTGTGCAGGAGATGTCCCGGTTCTATGAGGAGGTTTTCCGCGACAGTCAGATCAAGTTTCTGTATCACACAGCAGAGCAGCTAAAGATGCTCGATGAAAATAATCAGGTTCTTCCCGACCCAAAAATCCAGCACCGCCATAGAACCCGAAATCTAGTGGGAGAAAACCACAGCAAAGCGGAAATGTCCCTTGTGCAAAACCCTGCAAGTGCCGCAAATACTGTCAGTGAGGTCAGTGGATATTTCTGGTGGGGGGCTGGCTTTAATCTGAGTGCAAATAAAAATGGTTGCTTTGCCTATCGCGCCCACGGCCGTGTCTATTACTTCGATATCAGTCTGTACGATCTGGAATACGATCCTTCCGATGGCGGATGGTAGTCTCCGACTCCCCTAGTATTTGAACTTGATCGTTTCAATCTTCAGGCCTTCAGATTCTTTGACGAAGGCCACATAGCCCTCTCCGTTTTTCTTTTTGCCTTTCAGTTCCATGCAGTAAAAATCGGACTTCTTTTTTTTCGGCTGGATTTTATTCTGCCCTGTGCAGTCCTGCAATCCGGTGAACTCATAGCCGATATCCAGAAACTGTATCATCTTATTTTGTTCCGGAGCCACCAGTGTCGAGGCCAGATACCCCCGAGCACAAGATACGAATACATCCTGCGGTGTTCGTTTGGCGCAAGCACGGAAATCTTTCCAGACCTTATTGGCGTCATCCAACGAGGCTTCAGCAGAAGCAGCACCAAGGCTCATCGCCAGAACCGCGATCACCGGGAGCATCTTCATCGCACACCTTGGCCTTTCTTTTCGCCGAACAACTTAAAGAGCAGATAGTTGGCGCCCCCGCCCATGACGGCCTGAGCGGTGTCGAGCACGTCCTTGGTGGTCATCGCCGATGCTTTTTCCACCTGAGAAGTTCCCGTTCCCAAACAGCGTGGATGCAGCAGCAAAGAAGCAAACTCACCGTTCTTGGATTTCATTTCCTCGCAAAGGCCTTCCACCGCCGGGCACTTCTGCCCCCACTGGTCCGTGACTTTTTTAATTGCCTGATAGATCTCTTGATCGGCGTAGCTGTTGCAGTTGATGGTTTCATCCATGGAAGGCACAAAATAGTCTTCCAGTTTGAATTCACGGTTTTTTACAAAACGTCCATTTTTACAGGCGGCAATTGGCGGCTTGCCATCAAAAAGATCGCGCCAGAAATAAAGCCCCTGATAATTGGCGGACAAATCGCCATAGGACTTCACACCCGGGCGCTGCAGGCCCCACGTGGCTTGTTCCTGCATGACTCCGACTTCCAGAGCTTTTCTGACCTTGTCCTTGGGAAGCGTCGGGTCCCGGCCAATCATATCCCAATAGGTCGCCCCATGCGCAAAGAAGTGATCAATTTTATCCAGGCCCACATAAAACGTCTGTCCCTGGGCTTGCACTTTATAGGATTGAGAGAAATAAAGATCCGTATATGGCCGTCCTGCCCGATACGGCACATCACGGGCCAGACGTGGCCCCGCAATCGGTGCATTGACGTAAACCGCCTTATAAACTTGCGGCAAATTACGATCCAGATCGTCCTGCACAAAATCCAAAAACTTTTTTCGATCACAGCCGAACTTGGCAGGAAACCCCTCCAGGTTCATATCCAAGACTGCATTGATTGCTTTATTGATCTCTTCATTGGCAACGACGGCTTTCGCATCCCTGCGCGCCGAAAAGTTGTCGGGCTCTCCAGCACTGACGTTCCACGATAAGAGAAGGACAAATAAAAAGGCCATGGATTCATTATCCAATGGCCTTTCTGCTTTATCTAATCCTTCAAAAGGTTCTGAAGATATTTAGACTTTGGTATCGTGTCTATGGCTGCTCGCCACGTTTTCCGGCCCACAGGGACAGCCCTTCCGGACCCATCTGCAAAATAAAGCGATCTTCCATGGAGCTTTCAAAAGTCATCTCAAAAGGCTGCGGGAAGTCTGAAGTAGCCACCAAAGCCTTCACACTGCGGCCCTTGATGGCCACGATCTCTGAAGGCAAAAAACGAAGGGTGCAGGTTGCTCTGACATCTTCACGGGCACATTCGATCTTCACACTTTCGTCTGCCGTCAACCAACGGAAGCGACTGTCCGCCCCTACGGCATCCATAAACTGGTGAATACGACCATAAGCCGCGCGCTCGTTCAACAGAACACCGACTTTTTCAGCGCGATGAAAAACCGCCACTGAATCCGCGGCTGCGAAAGCTTGTGCACCAGCCAACATGCTTACCAAAAACAAAATTCCTTTTTTCATAAAATCCTCCGTGTGTCAGATTGCGCTCGCCTCTCAGGAATTACCCACTATTTTTGGGTTGGCGTAATGCCCTTGCAAGGCTTCGCCTGTATTCCCGCATCCTCACTCAAAAGCGATGGATCGGCATCTGTGATCCCCGATACTCTTTCACAAAATCACCAAGGAGACACCAATGAAAAAAATGTTTTTATTGATTCTTACTTCGTTTGCAATTGCCGGCACAGCCGGGGCCATGGAGACCTATAGCTCAGCGCAAGATCTTCCAGAAAGTGCCTCTGTGGAACCCCTCTGGAATTCCCAGTTCGAGCGCCCGTCATGTCCCAAGGGGTATGTTGTCGCCAAGAAGTACTGCTGGAGCAAATCGTCCCACTGCTTTGAGCATTGTGGCTATATCTGCAGCAAGATTCCCAAGCCAAATGATCCAAGTGAGCGTCACTAATTTAGACACTCCTGCAAGTTTTGCCCGCAAAAGCAAAGGGGCTGGACACCAGCCCCTTCCACTTTTAAATTTCATCCTCTATGTCTCGCCTTATTCTCGCTATTTTTACTATTCTTGTGTCTTTAACTGCGGCGGCTTCGTCCTGTGTGCCCAGCGATCAATCCTGTGACTTCTATGCCTGTAAAGAACGCGAACACTCCTGCGGCAAAAAAGGTTATTGGCAAAATTTCGGTTATCCATACTGCCAAAAGTTCCTGAAAGATGAAGCCCGGTTTTCACCTCAATCCCAAATATGGCTTCAGGATGTTCGATATTGCCTGCAGGAACGTATTCAGCATATGGCCGAAGGAGCAAGTTGCAGCAATATGCACACCATGGCCATGGACAGCCACGTCAGCTGTTATGTCGATACTGGATTCTGTGACCTGTCTTATGTGGAACAAGTGCGTATTTACTGGTACCTGAAAGGTGCCTTGCGCAGCACGGACACATGGCGGGAAGCTTATTTACTGAAGCAAGCCTGTTTCAGTCGGTTTGTCGTTCCCAGATAAAATCCAGATTTTCTTCGCCCATCAGGACCTTCAAATACAAACGCTCTTGCTTAAGACGAAGAGTTGTCCAGCTCTCAAAACCCAAACGCATATCCGGATCCTGGGAACACCACGACGCGTTCTCTGGATGAGTTTCAATCACCTTCTGGTAAAGCTCTTCACCTTGCCAGGTATATCGAGCCCGTCTTTCACAAAACCCCACTTCGCCGTCACGCCAATAGCGCAGAACATTTTCATGTTCGGAATTGAATTGATAGACAATATTCAAAGCCGGATTCGGCGGTGGCAGCTCTCGATCCTGATACAGCAGTCCCACAAAAACCCATATCCCGAGCAAGCTCATAACAAGCCCCTTTTCCCCAGGATTGCCAACGCCCCACGCGCCTCTTCGGCAGTGAGCTTCTCAAGGCAGACTTCCTTCAGCGTCTTGGCAAAGTCCGCAAAGTCACTGCCAGGAACCAGACGATTCAAAACACTCATCGCCACATCCAGGCCTTTACCAGGCCCTAGTTGATCTGACAGTTCCCACAAAGTACCGCTGACAATGCCAGAGTCATGATAAAGACCCCCATTGCGATCACCTAAGACCAGCGAATTTAAGACAGTTCGGCGATAAGGAGCTTTTTTGTAAGAGACCTCCCCCATACGGGGACTGCCCAACTGCATGGCGGTAAAGTAATCTGCAAAGCCCTCATTCAGGGACCCGCCTTCACCTTCATAGGGAAGCCCGGCCAGAACATCAATAACCGCATGAACGCTTTCATGAATTACGATCGAAGGATCACGGGGAATATGCTGATAGAACTCGCCATCCCCTTGGCCCAGACGGATCTTGCCTTGATAGTAAAAAGCTGAGTTGGTCTTTTCGGGATAGCCGACAAAAACCTCTGCCTGCACTTGGAGCGGCATTTTGAAACCCAGACGACTTTGAAACCAACTGAAGGATTCGTTCAAATACACAAAAGCCTGCGTTTGATCAAAACGAGTGTCTTCCATCGAAAACTTCAAAGGACCTGCAATTTTATCAATTCTATTTTCAGCCTGGGAACTAACGTAAACCCAGTGATTGGCCAAAGCGGGTTCCAGATAAAGGCCTTTCAAAGGCACTTCCTGAACGACTCCCCACAGCGGTCCCCGCGGATAAACCCAGGCACTGGTATCTATAAACTGAGATCCCGCCGGTCGAATCGAGCGAACTTCCAGATTTTTATTAAGCTTTAATGTCCACATCCGGCCTTTTTCATCAGCATAATCCACTTGCCAGACAATTTCATAAAAGCCACCCCGTTGGGTGATCACCGGACTGATACTTTGCGGGGGACGTTTACGAAAAATTGGAAAAGCGGACTGAATCTTACGGCGTATATGTGGAACTTGCTGAATCACAGCTTCGACATCCAAATGCGCAAAGGCAATTTCAGGATTTACAACCCCCGCGCGCAGACGCTTGGAAGTGCCATCTTTGGCAAGAATCTCTTTTCGATAAGAGGACTCCACCGACAGTCCCTTATAGGACTGGGGTTGCAAGTGAACCCATTCTCCGCGCGAAAGATTCTTGGCCGCGGCCGCGAACTCATAGGCGGCAAGTTCACTGGCAACTTTTTCTTTGTCGCCGTCTTTCCATTCATAGACATGATAAGCGGACTTGGTACAGGCTGCAGAACTTAGAAGGAACATCAAAGGCAGGATCTTTTTCATATCAGCATCCCTTCAAAAACAAAGAGGGCTCTATCAAGCCCTCTTTTGGGTGCAAATTTCTTACTCGATCATCACAGATTTTTCGATGTAAGTGCCATCCCCATTTTCAAAGTGCAAAGTGTGTTTTCCTGGGGCAAATCGACCCAGACGAACTTCCTTCTGGAAAGGAATAAGAACCATCAAACACATGCCCGGGCTGACGGTCGCGATGGATTTGATATTATGATAATAAGTGTCTTTGTGCTCAATGTCGGCACTCTTCCATTTATAACATCCATTTTGGAAGATTCCGTTTACAACAACATAGACATCTGACGCAGAGTCAAATCCACCTGGAACATAAACTCCGCTAATGCCAATTTGTACATCCTTGGCCACACCCTGTTCCTGTGATGCCATTGCTACAGAACCAACACTCAACAACGCTGCCATTATCAAAGAAACGATTTTCATAGTGACTCCTTGAACTCTGCCGTTCATCGACAGGGAACCCGTGCTTGGGGTTGATTGCACTCTATCCCCAGACGAAAAAAATTAAGCATGACCAAGGTCATGCTTAACTCTGCGAGTTATGAAAATCCATCCACCTGGTGGAGAATTGATTTTATTAGGCCGCTTTCCAGCCTTCTTCGTCCATTTCCGGAGCCTCTGGAGCTTTTGCCACCGGAGCGTTGCCCGGAGCTGACTCTTTTCCGTCACCATAAACAACCGTGTTCAGCTCATCCACCACATTCTTCATGATAGCGGCCTGAGAATTGATCTCCTGAGCTGTGCCTGCGATTTCCTCAGAGGACGCCGCATTGGACTGCACAGATTGATCCAGTTGATTCATCGCTTTGGAAATCTGCTGAATACCGGTGGACTGTTCTTCACTGGCCATGGAGATCTCATTGTTAAGATCCGCTACTTTCTTCACGGACGTCACAATGTTCTTTAACATCTCACCGGACTTGTCGGCCTTATGTGTACCACGATCAATCTTCTCAACAGATTCCTTGATCAAACCTGTGATGTCTTTTGCCGCACTTGCAGAACGCTGTGCCAGTGTTCGCACAGCTTCAGCCACGACTGCGAAGCCCTTACCGTGCTCACCCGCACGAGCCGCTTCAACAGAGGCATTCAACGCCAACAGGTTTGTCTGGAAAGCGATATCGTCGATCACATTGATGATCTCTTCGATTTGTTTGGATGAAGAAGAGATTTCATTCATGGAAGACAACAGCTCACCCATCTCTTTTTCGCCCTGCACCGCTGTTTCAGAAGACTGCGCAGACAAAGCAGCCGCCTGTTTTGCATTGTCGGAATTCATCTTCACCATGGAAGTCATTTCTTCCAAAGCCGCCACAGTTTCTTCCAAAGAAGCCGCAGACGAGCTGGACGATTCAGATAAAGATTGGCCAGCAATGGACAACTGATGAATTGCGGAGGACACCAGATCACCGGAGTCTTGCAGCTTATTTGCCAAACCACTGACAGATTGGGAGATCATGCGGGCAATCACCATCACCGCCACCAGCAATACAAAGATGCCGGAAAGAGCAATCACGATCTGAGTCCACACCATGGCATTGGCCTCAGCCAGAACCGTCTTAGTGGGAGTTCGGACAATCAAAGCCCAGGGTTCTTGTGTGTTACCAAGATTCATAGGGGAAACCACATACAGATATTCCTGGTGATCCTTCGGATCAACACCTGAAATAGTCAGCTCTTCGCCTTTGCTGATGGCCGCTTTGAACTTTTCAGATTCAAAAGGATACTCCGCGGCCTTTGTGATCATTTTTTCATCCGGATGCGACACATAGTTACCATGAGCCGTCACCAGATAAGCTTCAGAAGTTTCAAATGGCTTTACGCCGTTGGCTTTGCTCTGAATATCCTTCAAGGGCAAATCCACGCCCGAGTTTCCAACAAACTTGCCATCCACAAAGATAGGAACAACCGCAGATGTCATCAACACCTGAACGCCGTCAATGGGGTAAAGATACGGTTCAACCATGGTTTCTTTACCGCGGGCCTGAGGAACCAGATAGTAGTCCCCTTCTCCAGCCTTGGCATAACCCACAAGTGGAGTCAGAGAGGACTTGCCACCTTCCCAGTTCAGATATGGCACGAATCGACCTGTGGCATCGTGTCCTTGAACCGATACATAGTCAGAGTCCTTGCCATCCCAGGCATTGGGCTCCCAACCTGTCCAGGTACCAATCAGGAATTTATTTTTTTCCAGAACTTCACGCAAAGCTTCTGCGACTTGCGAACGACCAGTGTTGTTGCGCTTCTTAAATGACTCCAAAATATGCGCTGTATTGCGCGCGATATCCAAGCCGCGCTCGACTTCCAAACGCATCTCTGCCGCATAAGCTCGAGCCGTCGCCACCGTCTTGTCGGTCGCCGCTTGCTTTGCAGTTTCATGGCCATTGCGAGCCATCAAAAAGGTCATCGTTCCCAAAACAAGTAAGGCAATTAGAATAATAGGAACCGCCAACTTGACCTGTATAGAATATTTTTTCTTCATTTAAGACTTTCTCCCGAAAAGAATCTGAGTCTTTCTTCGGAAGAAAAAGTCCTAAAATGAATACTACAAAGGTCTAACCTTTTTCCTGTTGAGCCAGAGTTTGATAGAAGACCTCGACCAAGGCCTTGCTGTCGGAATTCTTTTTATAATAGAACATCAGATCAATTTCATAGTGCATGTCTTTGACGTACACCCGATTCAAGCGACCTGAGCGCACTTGTTTTTTAATGGAATGCGCCGGCAGAAAGCCCCAGCCCAATCCGGCCTCAATCACCCGCTTTAATGTCCCCACATTGGAGGATTCAAAGATCGAACTGATCTTGGCACCTTGGGATTGGATCTTGCCATGAAGTTCACTGTAAAATGCCGGGAACTCTTCAGTGAAGTCCACCAAGGGAAAAGCCCCCATATCCTTCACCATAATCTGCTGAGGCATTTTTTCATCTTTGCTCGAACCCACCAGCCACATTTCCTCTTTCAAAAGAAAGCGCTGCTCGCTGCCTTCCAGCTCGGCGGCAAACTCGGTTTTGGTATCCGGAAGGATCAACACATCGTACTGACCTTTCTTATATCCTTTGATCAACTCATCCCCGCGGTCATATTCAATCTTCAGGGTCAGTTCCGGATTATGGCGCATCAGGCGTCCCACAATGGGACTCATCACGTGCAATCCCAAAGAGTTCAGCGTCCCGATTCGCAACTGCCCCTTCATTTGATTACCGATGGATTTGATGGCGATTTCCGCCTGCTGAGTCAGATGGATGATCTTCTTGGCATACTCGTACAGAACCTCCCCTTGAGGGGTGGCTTTAATCGAACGTACGCCCCTTACCAGCAGCTCCACACCTAGATCTTCCTCCAGGTTGCGAATTTGCTGGGACACTGCTGGCTGAGTCAAATAGAGCTTGTCTGCCGCTGCAGTCATACTGCCCTCACTGATGACTGTCACGAATGTGGTCAGCTGATAAAGGTTCTTCACAAGAAATCTCCCTTTTGCTCTTTGATCCCAGAGGAAATTGTTATTATACTTACTTCAATGTTTACTCCGGTGCTCCGGAGTGCAAAATCAGCCACACCAGCCGAGGTCTGCATGAAGTATCGTTTGTTAGCATCACTCGCAGTTATTCTACTCAGTTTTAGCGCCCATGCAAAAGTCTTTCGTAATGCTTACATCGCATTTGAAATGCCAGAGACCTGGAAGTGCAACCTGGAACAAACCGAATGGGTCTGCCGAAGTGAACAAACCAAGGAAGCCAAAGAGGCCATCATCATTCTGACTGCCAAAGAAGTTGGCCCGACTGACACCTTCGCGCTGTATGAATCTCATCTGAACACCCCTATCTCGGTCGCGCTAAAAGGCGGCGGCGCCTCTGAGTCTAAAATCGTTTACAAATCCAAAAGTGTGCAGATCAACGACCAGACATGGGTGGACTCATTGCATTTGGGGTCTGAAGTTCCCAACTACTTCACGCGCTATCTGGCCACGATCAAAGATAAAATCGCGATCCTGATCACCTTCAGTGCGCACAAACAGTACTACACCAAATACAGCCAGGACTTCTTCAAAGCCGTGATGAGCTTGCGCGTGATTGCCTCCAAGAACCTGCTTGCCAAACCGGAACTGGGTCCGATCCGTCCAGGTTCGGAAACCCTGGGGGCCCCAATCAGCTCTGCCATGCCAGCCGATATGCTGCAAGGTGAAGAGGACGGCGGCAAAGGCAATAACAAGACCCTTCTGCTGGCCGGGGCCATCTTGCTGGCAGCACTGGGTGCTTACATCTTCCTGAAGGCCCGTAAGAAACGCAGATAAAAATCAGATCTTTCGCTTAAAACAAAAAACCCACAACCTGATAAGTTGTGGGTTTTTTATTTGTCCCGAGCCTGTCTTTTACTTCATTCGCTCAATGACTGGTTTGTACTTTTCAAACTGAGGAATGATTTTTTCATCACCGTAAACCAGAACCTTGAATTTCGCCGGGTCCACCGCTTTCTTAAAGGCCGCGTTGGCATCCTTTGGCTTGATGGCTCCGACGTTTTTATTAAAGTCCGTCAAGTAGTCCACCGGAATTCCATAGAACTCCAAAGCCAGAAGATTGTAGGCCAGGCGATCCGCGGTTTCGATAGCTCTTGGGAACTGACCGATCAGCTGATTGCGGCCCGCACTCACCTCGGCTTCAGTGGCTCCGTTACCGACAAAATCATTCAGCACCTTCAAGGCCTCGTCCAAGGTTTTCCCAGCAGTCTCGTTCTTCGTAAAGGTCACAATGTCATAGCTGCCGCGCTCTTTACGAACATCAAAGTAAGAATAGACAGAATAGGTCAGCCCCAGATCATCGCGAACCTTCTGATTCAGACGGCTGGCAAAACTGCCGCCGACGGTTTCATTGGCCAAGCGCAGGCGCAAATAGTCCTGATCCGCGCGACTGATACCCACTTGCCCGATGCGAATCTGAGTCTGCTGCAGACCCTTTTTCACAATCAGCTTCACTTGCAAGTTTTCACTGACCGGAGGCGCTTCCACCTGAACTTCCGGGATTGTGCGCTTGGTCCACTTACCAAAGACTTCTCTCACGCGATTTTCATAGGCCGCATCATAGCTTCCCACCACCGCCAGCATGGAATTGTTCGGACGGAAGAAGGTCAGGTAATGTTTGATCACATCTTGCTTGCCAATGGCTTTTAGCCCTTCCGGAGTCCCGTTGGTGTCACGCCCGTAAGGGTGGTTGCCAAAAACAAATTGATCCATCTTTTCATCTGCAAAAGAGGACGGATTATCGACCTTCTTTTGCAAACCCGCCAGCATCTGTGAACGAATACGGGCAATTTCAGCGTCCTTAAACGCCGGATTCATAGTCACATCTGCAAACAGATCCAACAGCGTTTGCGCCCCCGTTGTCAAAGAATCCGCATACACCGTTGTGGCATCAGCACTAGGGCTGATATCAACCCCAGAGCCCAATTGCCCGAATTCATCGGCAAGCTTCATGGCATCCCGGGACTGAGTCCCCTGCTCCAAAAGATAGGATGTCAGGGCATTCAGTCCAGGCTTCGCAGAGCCTTCCTGCATACTGCCGGTCTTGATCATCAAAGTCAGACTGACCCGCGGCAAGGTTGCATCATGGATAAAGTAAATTTTCAGTCCATTTTCCAAAGTGACTTCTTTATAAGGCTGCAACTTGAATGAGCCATTGCCTTTGGTCACATAGCCATCCGTCGGTGGTTTCACCGTGGATTTGTGAGATGTGCTGGAACAAGCCACCAGCGCAGAACATACAAGAGGAAGTGTCAAAGCTGCGGTAAATATTCTCATGACTATTGTTCCTTCTTCACTTTGGGTTCAAGAGTGACAATGGATCTTTGGGTCTGCTGTGTGAATTTATCCGCCACGCGTTTGATGTCATCAGCAGTCACCGCCTGGTATTTTTCCAAATCGGTGAAAAGGGTTTCATAAGTGCCATTCACGATTTCATTGACGGCCAAAGCACGCGCCTTGCCGTCCATCGTTTTCAGGCTGTCCACCAGATCCTTCATGACCTGAGTTTTGGCTTTTTCAAGCTCCTGTGGAGTCACCTTCTGATTGCGCAATTTCCAAATCTCATTGTAAACCAGATCCAGCGCCTCTGCGGACCCCAAGCCCGGCTTCATATTCACGCCCACTGCGAACATACCCTGATCTTTCATAGAGTAGTTGTAGGAATAAGCGGAGGTCGCCACCTGCTTTTGATAAACCAGGCGTTTATGCAAACGACTGGAACTGCCGTTACCCAGAATATTGGCGGCCAGATCCAGGGCATACATATCCGGGTCCCCCTGCTTTGGACTTTGATAGGCCACAACAAACGACGTGTTTTGAACGTCTTTGCGCAAAGTCGCATTCTGCTGCACTTTCTGCAACGGTTCGGTCGGATATTTTCTTTCCGGCAAAGGACGCGATGGCAGCTTGCCATAATACTTTTCGATCAGGCTTTTAACTGTGGATGTTTTGAAATCCCCCACCACAACCAAAACGGCATTATTCGGCACATAGAAGGTGTTGTAGAAATAACGAAGCTTGTCGGAATCATAAGCTTCAATATCTTTCATATAGCCGATCACCGGCCATTTGTAAGGGTGAACTTTGAACAAAGTTCCCATCATCAACTCTCGCAACAACCCCATCGGGTTGTTGTCCACACGCCAGCGGCGTTCTTCCTTCACCACTTCTTTTTCGCTTTTTAGATCTTCCGGGCTGATCAGAAGCGAACTCATGCGGTCCACTTCCATGTCCATCACCAGCTCCAGCTTCGAGCTGGGCAGGTTTTCATAAAAGCCCGTGTAGTCGTTCGTGGTGAAGGCATTGTTGGTGATTCCATTTTCATGGAAAATACGGTCGAAAGACTTGCCATCATACTTCTTAGCACCCTTGAACATCATGTGTTCAAGCATGTGTGCCGCCCCGGTCACCCCTGGGGATTCATCACGGGAACCAACACGGTACCAGGTGTGATAGCTGACCATCGGCACAGCATGATCTTCCAGCAGAAGCACGGTCAATCCGTTATCCAGGACAAACTTGGTTACCGGCAAAGAGATCTTTAAATCAGGATTGTTTTCAGTCCATCCCTTGATGGCCCCGATAACATCTTGGCCCTTACTGGCAGGAGCTGGGGACGGTTCGACGGCGTGAGCAGAGACAGCAAGACTCAGCCCCAAAAGCAAAGTTGAAATCCGTTTCATAGGTGCTTCTTTCGTTGGTTAATACAGAACGACACTGCACCTAGTTTGAAACTGTGGGGCTATGATGACAACGAACTTCAGGACTTTTAAGACTTTTGGCAGATGTTCTTATTGAACAATGAAGTCAGAGAAGAATACATCCTTCACGATACCACGACGAAGAATGCCATTCACTTCCCCTGCAATCTTGTCTTTCAGGAAAAGTTTGCCTTGAATGCTGTCCAGATCCGCGAAAGGTTTATCATTCAGCAGACGGACGATACGATCGCGGGCTTTGGCACGGTTTTCAGGCTCCATGACCTCTTCAAAACCCTCTTTACCCAGCATTTGCAAATTGATCTCAAGACGGATGGTGCGCTTTGGCTCCCCACCCAGATTTACGGTGAACTTATCCATGGTATAGACCAAAGGAGCCGTATCGGCTTCACTGGCCGTGGAGGCCAATTCACGCTCAGCATCCTCTTCCGTCAACTTGGGACTTTCCCATCCCATGGTCGAGGCATAAACCATGTAAGCCCCGCCTCCCATGACGGCAAGATTCAATACCGCAAAGGCCACTTGAAAGATCATTGCCATATTGCGTGGTTTCGCGGTCGATTGCTCTTTTTGTTCAGCCATGTATAAACCTCTTGTCATAGATTTTATCGGTGAGACAGGCTTAGGTCTTAAGATCTTAGGCCTCATTATTTACAAATATATTATTGGAAAAACGTCTAACCTCTGGACACCTGAGGACAGCCACTTGACAAGAATAAGACCTTTTCAGGCATAATAAGAACATGAGATTTTTCCTCACGGGCTGTGCTTTACTTTTCCTGAGTCTGCCGACCATGGCGGACCCTGTTGTCGCGCCCAAATCCCAAAACGAGAAAGAACTGCTGCCCGCTTCTTTGTTGCAGATTTCAGAAACCGAAGCGTTTTCCCGTTATGTTTTTCTGGTCGATAAAGAGCAGCGCAAGCTTTCTGTTTTTGAACGTAATGGGGAACTCATTCAAAAGATCATCGAATACCCGGCCGACATCGGCAAAATGGGTGGCAACAAAACCAAACGTGATGATCATAAAACACCCGAAGGCATTTACTTCCTGCAAGAGCGTTTGAGCCAGCCTAAAATTCCATTCAGCCTTTACGGCGCTTTGGCTTTCACCACGAACTACCCGAATCTTTTCGACAAGCGCGAAAACAAAACTGGTTCTGGTATCTGGCTGCATGCGATTCCCGACTCGGTGCCTCTGACCCGCGGCTCCCGCGGCTGTGTGGTGGTTCGCAATGACGTGATTAAAAAGCTGGCGGACTATATCAAGCTGGGCGAAACCCCGATTCTGATCTTCGATCACGTCAACTATGTCAGCAAAGATGAACATGACAAGCGCCGTGTAGAGCTAAGTCGCTTCGTTGAAAACTGGAGACAAGCTTGGGAAAATCAGGACATCGACAAATACATGTCCTATTACGATGCCGGTTTCAAAGCTCCGGGCTTTAACTACAATTCCTGGATGAATCACAAAAAGAACCTGAAATCCAAATACGATTATATCAAGGTTCACTTGTCCCAGCCTTATATCGTTCAACACAACGATCAGCTTTTGGTCAAAACTCTGCAGCGCTACGAATCCGACAAGCACGTCGATTATGGTGTGAAGACGATCTATGCCGTGAAGGCTGGTGACTCTTTCAAAATCATTCGTGAAGAGTGGGCGCCATTTAGCCAAAATGAAGTCACGGCCGCGATTGCTCGTGAAAACTCCATGACTGCATCTTCCAATAAGACTCAGTAGCACTGGGCATCCTTGTTACCTTCCGCAGTGAAAAATCCATCTTTTGGAAATAAAAAAAGCACAACCATTTTAGTGGTTGTGCTTTTTAGTCCCCGGAAAGTTTACAGTTGGGGCGGATCAGATCACTCGGGAATTAGTGAGAGTCTTCATCCTTCGTATTTTTACCGTCCATAGTGAACGTTTCTACGTTGTGAGAAAGATCAGGAAGCTGCTCAAGGTGTTTCTGCCATTCTTCTTTGGACATTTCACCTGCGTTGATTTTGTTTTCAGTCATACGCTTATCATACTTCAAATTCTTATTAGCCTGAGCCAAAGACATAAAAACTCCCTTTTGCGATCGAGCCCTTTTTTATAGCTCAAAAAATGGGCCCCGTCCAGCTAGTTCCAATATTTGGGAGGTCTATCGTTCTTTTCGTTTTTATCGTTATTAACGACCAAACGCAGGTTACGGCCTTTATTTTTGGACTTCTTACGAAGGTCATTGCGATCCAGCCAACCCTTGGTTTTCAAGCAGATAAAGCCGGACACGATCCCACCCAAATGGGCCAAATAAGCCACTTCGCCACCACTGACACTGGAAGTCATAAGAGAGGCCAACTGCACCAGACCCATCAAGGCCACGAAGAACTTAGTCTTCATCGGGAAGAGCATAAAGAAGTAAACAATACGTTCACCAAAGATCAGCCCCTGCGCCAGCAAAAGACCGAAGACCGC
Source organism: Bdellovibrio bacteriovorus (assembly GCF_041888015.1). Classification (GTDB taxonomy): domain Bacteria; phylum Bdellovibrionota; class Bdellovibrionia; order Bdellovibrionales; family Bdellovibrionaceae; genus Bdellovibrio. The sequence goes on along the minus strand of NZ_CP168968.1, from coordinate 932,839 downwards.
TCCGGAGGCCCCAACCACCGGCACGATCAGGCCGGTTTGAGAACCCGTGGTCAAAGCATAGATCCACACACCCAGGCAGTACAAAACTGCAGCGCCAATGCCGGACACAAAATAATACACCAGGAAGAACTTCGAACCCCAGCGCTGCTCCAGCTCGGCCCCGAAGAACCACAGCATCAGCATATTAAACAAAATATGTGTGACCTGCATCGAGTGCAGGAACATGTAGGTTCCCAGTTGCCAGATCTGGAAATCAAAAAGAACTTTCCCCGGGAACAAACCGAAGATCGACGTGAAAGGAATACGCAGGAAGCCTTCCAGGATCACTTGGAAGACAAACCAGATAGCTACATTGATGATCAGCAACCACTTCACCGCCGGTGTCAGTGGGGCTGTTTGAAAAGTCACGCCTCTATTCATATTTTCTTAAAATACTCCAAACCTTCTCGTAGGTCTGCTCAAGACTTTCAACCAAGACCTTTGTCTCAGCAATCAAAGGGAAGAAATTAAGATCCCCGGTCCAGCGAGGAATGACATGATAGTGCAAGTGCTCCGGGATTCCGGCCCCAGCGACTGCCCCATGATTCAACCCCACGTTGATGCCACCTGGTTGATATAGCTCATTCAAAGCTTTCATCACCAAACGGATGGTGTTTTGCAAATCCATGTATTCTTCATCAGATAGTTTTAAAAGATCCCCGCAGTGGCGCTTGGGTAAAACCAGCAGGTGCCCGCTGTTGTAAGGGAACTTATTCAGAACGACCATGGAATGCTTGGTTTTAAACGCACAAAGAGTGTCAAAGCTGACTTTTTCTTCTGAAGCCCGACAGAACACGCACCCTTCCGGCTTGATCAGCTTGCGCACGTATTTCATGCGGTCTGGACGGAAAAGCACATCCCTCTCCATCGGCCATACATCCTTGCCGATCTGGATCTTCCCGTGGGCAGCCGCCGGTCTTTTGATCGGCGCCTTCTTTTTAGGGGATGTTTTTTTGCGGGCCTTTTTGGCTGCCATGCTTACTCCGTGCTGTCAGTGAAATAGCTGGAGGTACCGACCAGGCGATTTTCAACAAAGAAAACCATCACACAGTTCTTACGCATCTCAAAGCCGATCTCCGTTTTGTTTCCACCCGCAGGATTCAACAAAACCAACTCTGTTTCAAGCTGCGGTGTCTCGCACACCAGGGGTTTCAGCTCAAACACAGTCACAGGCACATAACCACCTCCGCCAGTGATTCCCACAAACTCGAACTTCTGACCGGTCTTAAAGATCACTCCCGGAGCCGGCTCCAGATCCGCAGTCAGATAGTAATAACCCTTCCAACGGATATCATACCAGGGTTGCGGCTGACGTGGGTCCTGAGGATTGGCTTGGGCCAAACCTGCAAAAAGCACTGTCAGCAAAAAGATCCCTAGAGTTTTCATGGACTACTCCCAGTACCCTGGCATCAACATCAATGGCTGGTTCAAATATTTTGCACGCAGGATGTACTTCATCGCACCTTCCATGTCCGCACCAAAGGATTTACCCTTCATGATATCGGCGAACTCAGACATGCTGTTCAAGTCATCTTCCGTATCGCCACCACCCAAATCAAAGATGCTGACTTTCTTTTTAGGAATTTCAAAGACTTCGTAATTATCACCCAGCTTCGCAGTTTCCGCCGCCAGCTTCACGGCGTCTTCATAGTAGCCTTCCTGATCGGCAAAGCCCACTTTCACCGCCGTCGCGCCCGTAAAGACACGGCCATCGGCATACTCTGCCACAACGTCTTCCTGCAGTTTACGTTCTTTCGCCACAGTTCCTTTGAACTGGGCATAGACTTCATCAATCATGCTTTGGAACAAAGTTCTTTCGTCTTCACGCATCGGGCGGTATTCCGCACCGGAGTCTTTGAATTTACCAGACGTGATGGAATAGCGAGAGATCTTCGCCCAGTCATAAAGTTTTTCAAGGTTGGCAAATTCCATGATCACCCCGATAGATCCCACCAAGGAGCCCGGAGCCACGACGATCTTATCGCAAGCCACTGCCGCGTAATAAGCACCGCTGGCCATAATCCCCGTACTAACGCAGATCACAGGCTTTTTGATTTCATCACGAACACGCTTGATCTCCGCAAAGATTTCCTGTGAAGGCCCAACAGAGCCACCCGGAGAATTGATACTGATCAGGATCGCTTTAACCTTGTCATCATCACGGTATTTTTTAAGATTCTTGATGAACTTTTTGCCGTTAAGAATAACGCCGTTCATTTCCAGATGCAGAATGGTGTTTTTTGCAGTGACCTTTTTATCCGGGCTTCCGAAGAAGTCGCCGCCCATTTTTAGCAAAGCGCCCAAGCCCACAAACACCAAAAAGATAATTACCAATTTTTTGAAAAAGCTGCCCTTCATATCGGCCCCCGAGCGGATGGATGAAAAAGGTCCCTTTTCAAATAAAAAAAGGGACCCTACTAGGGTCCCCTTTTAAGACTTGTCAGTCAATCGTCCTCGACCGGCTGAACCCTTGCGGGTCAGCCTTTGGTCTTGATCGAATTACTGCTTGTCAGTTTTTACGTTTTTCAACTGGTCAGCAAACAAGTCACCGAAAGTGGACTTGGAAGTTGCAGTCGCTTTTTTAACGTAATCGTCAACATCCGCTTTTGATTCGCGAAGTTTAACTAGTTTTGCAGACAAACCGATCTTACGAGCGTCTTTGTCGATAGAGATAACTTCAGCTTTTACAGATTGACCCGCTTTGATGAAGTCTTCAACAGAGTTGATTTTCTCAGTTGTAAGTTCAGAAATGTGGATCAAACCTTCGATATCAGACTCAAGCTCAACGAAAGCACCAAAATCAGCTGTTTTAGTTACTTTAACGTCGTGTTGTGTACCGATAGCGTATTTAGATTCGATGTTAGCCCAAGGATCAGACTCAAGTTGTTTGATACCCAAAGAGAATCTTTCGTTCTCGATGTCTACACCTAGAACAACCGCGCGTACTTTTTGACCTTTAGCGAACATTTCACTTGGGTGATTTACGCGTTTAGTCCAAGAGAAGTCAGAGATGTGAACTAGACCGTCGATGCCTTCTTCGATGCCGATGAAGATACCGAAGTCAGTTACAGACTTCACTTCGCCTTCGATGATTGTTCCTGGAGGATAAGATTCTTTCATCTCAACCCAAGGATTTGCTTGAAGCTGCTTCATGCCCAAGCTGATGCGGCGGTTTTCAGTGTCTACCTCAAGAACCACTACTTCAACTTCTTGATCAACAGCTACGATTTGAGAAGGGTGTTTTACACGCTTAGTCCAAGACATTTCGGAAACGTGGATCAAACCTTCGATGCCTTCGCCAAGCTCAACGAATGCACCGTATTCAGCCAAAGATACAACTTTGCCTTTAAGCTTAGTGCCTGGAGGGTAAGAAGCTTTAACAGATTCCCAAGGATCTGCATGAAGCTGTTTCATACCCAAAGATACGCGTTCTTTTTCTTTGTCATACTTAAGAACTTTAACTTGGATTTCGTCGCCAACATTCAACATTTCTGAAGGATGTTTTACGCGGCCCCAAGACATATCTGTGATGTGCAACAATCCGTCCATGCCACCAAGATCGATGAACGCACCGTAGTCAGTGATGTTTTTAACAACACCAGTAACAACTGAACCTTCCGCCATAGTGTCCAAAGTTTGTGAACGGAGACTGTCACGTTCTTCTTCAAGAAGCGCACGGCGAGAAAGAACGATGTTGCCACGTTTCTTGTTGAATTTGATAACTTTGAATTTGAACTTTTTGCCCAGGTATACGTCCATGTTGCGAACTGGACGAAGATCGATTTGAGATCCAGGCAAGAATGCTTTAACGCCGATATCAACGCTCAAGCCGCCTTTAACTTTAGCAACAACAGTACCTTCGATAACTTCTTCGTTCTCAGCTGCTTTAGAGATATCAGTCCATGCACGAAGCATGTCAGCTTTGTCTTTAGAAAGAACGATCATACCGTTTTCGTTTTCGATACGGTCGATCAGAACTTCTACTTTGTCTCCAGCTTTAACTTCGCGAACGCCGTCAACAATACGGAATTCGTTGATCGCGATCAAACCTTCAGACTTGTAGTTGATGTCAACTAGAACATAGTCAGATTGAACTTCAACTACTGAACCTGTTACAACGTCGCCGACTTTGAAGTCTTGCTCTTTCATGGATGCTTCGAATAGAGAGTCGAAGTCACCTTTTTCAGATTTTGCATTCAAGATGCCAGGATTTGCTGGGACTTTGGAGTCCTCTGCATCCAAGAAAGCTAGAACTTTCTGTTTTTCCAACTCGGCTTTGTTTAATTGTTTCGTCATATCGTGTTTTGTAAACCTCCCACGTAGTAAGATCTCATGGACCCTACCCGTAACCTTTCTTCGCACTTAAGGCGAATCACTGGTTTAGCGACCTAAGGGGCTGGAAGTCAAAGGTTTTACGCGGCTTGGCGCCGATTTAAGAGTTCCCGGATTATGCGCAAGCACATCCCCTTGTGAAAACCTAGACCTGACAGAGCTCAGGTCAAACCTATTGGATCTGGGTCGTCTCAAGGCAAAAGCCCCCGATAGATCTCGCGGACTTTTCCTCTCATCTCTTTGGGCAAGGATTTCTGAAAATAGTCATAGATGCGGTTCCTGACATTCTTTTCAACCACCACTTTGGAGATCTCTTTGATGGTCGCCTCCCCCCAGGTGCTCTTCTCGCAAGAGGCACGAACCGAGATATAGGCGGGGGCCTCTTTCACCGGAAGATACTTGAGCGACGTCGAGTCCCTTCCTTTGCGATGATCCCATTCCTCAAGGTAATAAGACAGCACTCCATCAAGGCGGTTCTTTTCCAGCATTGCGAACAAGCCACCGACCGCCTGATCGCTGACATGGCGATAGGAGTCTTTCGCCTTCAAAATCACCTCATCAATTTTGTTGGAATAGGAACGCCCCTGCACAACGCCCAACCTGAACTCCCCCACATGCACCAGCTTGGCCAGCTCCATGCCCTGTGGCGTTTCGTACTGCTGAAACTTACTGTAAGAGCCCGAGGACATGACAAGACCAATGGGCAAAGCCCGCGCCACCTCCGCTCCAAAAATCAAATAGCGGGCGCGTTCGGGGGTGTCCTGCAAAAGCAGTGTGCAAAAATGCCGACGTGATAAAAACAGTCTTTCCGCGCGCAGAAACGAAGCTCTGACAAATTTGTGTTTGTACTGAGGCAGGGATCGCACCAATTCACGATAAATCTCGGCAAAAGGCCCCTGAGATTTTTGAATATCGACATTGGCGCCATCAGAAGAAAGCAAAATAAACGGAGGAAAATCCGTCATCGCCCATTGAATGGTTTCTGCGTCCGTTTTTTCAGTCGCAGAAACCGAGCCTCCCAGAAGAAAAATCAGGATTGCAATCCACAGCGCCGTCATCGCTCTATAATAACAACGCCCGGCGCGGTCTCCCTACCTGATTTCCAACACGGGTCCGACAGCTGGCAACTTACATAATGTGATTTAGATTTTGCCTTTAACGTAATCGACGACTTTATCAACGACCTGTTCCAGATTCAAAGTCGTCGTGTCCACCACCAATGCGTCCTCTGGGACCGCCATCGGCGCCACTTTACGTGTGGAATCCTGCAGGTCGCGCTGTTGCTGTGCTTTGACCATGTCTTCTTGATCCAAGCCCAACTCTGCCGCACGACGGGCAGCACGGTGTTCACTGTTGGCAGTCAGATAAACCTTGGCTTCCGCTTGAGGGAAAACCACAGTTCCGCAATCACGGCCTTCAGCCACCAAACCTTGAGGGCCCTCAGAACAACCGCGTTGTGCATCCAAAAGGGCTTTACGCACTTCCGGATAATGACTGACTTTGCTGGCGAAATTTCCCACATCTTCATGGGCAATTTGATCTGTCACATCTTGATCCTGGAAGAAGACACGTGTGCGGTCCTCGTTCATTCTCACACTCCACACTGGATTGTGAGTCAGATCTGCTAGATTTTTGACATCATCAAGATCGATTTGCAGTTGAAGAGCAGCAAAAGCCAAACCACGATAGAAGGCACCTGTAGAAACCCAGTTCCAGCCCAAACGACGAGCCAGCTCACGACTTACTGAAGATTTACCAGAGGCCGCAGGGCCATCAATCGTAATAACCATTCCCATAATTCTCCACTATACTAACACAGGTATCTCTTTGAGCACGTCTGCCAGGGCTTTAATCGCGGCCTGGTTTTCATGCTCGAGCCCTACACTCAAACGCAAATGCGTTTTGAAACCGTAGTTTAACAAGGGTCTCATAATAATCCCGCGGCGTAACAAGGCTTCATTCACCTTGGCGGCGTCACGGAGGGTGTCAAACATGACAAAGTTCCCTTGAGATGGAATGTAAGGCAGGCCTAATTCTTCTAACTTCTTGTAGAAGTAATCAAGCCCTTTCCAGCAAATCTGCTGCGAACGCTCAATAAATTCTTTATCTTGCAGAGCTGCATTTGCAGCCACTTGCGCTAAATCGTTGACATTAAATGGTTTGCGCACCCGGTTAAAAACTTCAATAGTCTCTGCTGGAGCAATCATCGCCCCGACGCGGAAACCCGCCAGACCATAGATTTTGGAGAAAGTGCGAAGAACAATCAGGTTCTTGTACTGGCCCAGATAATTTTGTGCAGAAGCATAATCCTTCGCACGCACGAACTCATTGTAAGCCTCGTCAAAAATCACCATCACATCGTCGCGATTTCCGACTTTTTCCAGGAAGGATTCGATCTCGGCCTTGGTGGCATAAGTGCCCGTCGGATTGTTGGGATTAGAGACAAAAATCAGGCGAATGTTTTTTTCCGGATGAGCCAGGAAATAATCCGCCACGGCCGGAAGATCAAAGCGATACCCTGCCGCCATCGGAACTTTATGAATGACAGCACGATTAGCCGGAGCACTGACTTCATAGGCATTGAAAGCCGCCACAGATGTCAAAACACCGTCTTTGGGTTCACAGTAAATACGGGTAAGAAGATCAATCAGTTCGTCACTGCCATTGCCAATAGCAAGTTGTTTTGTCGGGAAGCCCCATTCTTTTGACAGGGTTTGCAACAGCTCATAGTGGGAAGGATCCGGATACAGATTTTGATGCTCTAAAGCCGTCTTCACTGCCGCCATGGCTTTGGGGCTAGTACCCAAAGGATTCTCGTTACTTGCAAGCTTATACACGGTCGTGAGCCCGTACTCACGTTGCGTCTCGGAAATCGGCTTACCAGGTTTATACGGCACCAGATTCAAAATTTCGGGAGAAATCTTCACTTTAGAATCCTTTTCTTAGAGAGAATATTTTGCTATACCTGATCGCCTAACTTAATTCCAGTGTAAATTCATTAGAGAGCGTTCTAAAATGCAAAACAGCCTCTTGCTGGGAGTGAGTGTCGGTGATTCTTTCGCTGAATTCTCTCTCCTGTCAGATTCCAATTCCCTTGCGCAGAAAAGAGTTTATCTTTCTCGCGAGAACCTTAAGGCGTCACTGACCCAGTTTGTCGCCCCATGCAAAGATCAACAAATTGCCAAGGCTTTTATCAGCCTGCGTGTGCCAAAAAAAACTTCTGGATCACCGCCTGAGCGGATCCGTGGCCCATGTCAGCACTGAAGGTGTTGAACACTGGTTGAATATCTGTGGTTCCCCGGAACACACGTTGACCAATAAGGACCTGCAATTCTCGGTGCGTGAACGCATTCTGGCGGACGGGCAAATTGAGCTGCCCCTGCAAACGGAAGAAATTGAAGCCATCGCTGCCAAAGTGCAATTGATGGATTGTAAAAAAGTCTGCTTGAACTTCCTGCATTCCGCGACGAATCCGGTTCATCTGGAACTGGCAAAAAAAAATCTTCCAGGAAAAAGGCCTGGAGGTTTTTGTCCCGGAAAAATCTGACAATCCTCATGAAGTCAGCCGCTGGACCAAGAATGCTTTGAACGCCACTTTGTCCGGCGTCTTCGCAGAACTTAAAAGCGAATTGTATGCGGGACTGGAATCCGCGATCGACAAAAAGGACATCCACTTCCTGGACAGCGCCGGGGATCTTTTCCAGGACGAAACTCAACGCGAAGTGGGCAGTCTGTTTGCTTCCCTATCGGCACTGGGATTGGCCGATTCTTCAAATAACGCTGATATTCTTTATCTGGGACTGGAACAATTTGCCCTGATCTCCCCATCCCAGTGGGAATCTGCCTGGCAAAGCCCTTGGGGACCCGTTGAAGTGCGTCGCCTGAAAACCCACACTTTGGGCATCCAACCGACCTTGGGCATTCAGCTCAACAGCTTTGGTCGTTTTGATTTCTCAAACCAGCAAGAAGCGTGGGAGCCCGGACCGATGTTCCTGGGACGCGGGCAGAAAATGAGCCTTCTGGATCTTTGGTCCGACAACAACAAGCTGTCCAAGATATCTGGCCTTGAAGACCGGGTTTCCGCACAAGGTATTCAACGCTTCAAAAACGCACTTTTGACTCTTTCCAAAATCAGCTCTTTGCGCGACACCGATTTGCATCATCTCACTAAAGAACTGCAAAGCTTAAGCGTGCAGCGACTGGCGATGGAAAGCCGCCTGCGCCGTCAGACTAAGAAGTTAAAAGTCACAGGTCCGCTGGCTCCTTTGTTTGCGAATATTTTCAAGAAAGATCCGCACACTACCATCATCGAACAGGAGTTCTGCGAATCTGAATCCACAGCATTGTGGGGCGCTCAAGCCCTGAAAGGGGCCTTGTAATGAACTATCAAATTGAGCTTCTGCATTCTTTGCTGAATGACTTTTTGGTTGGCGAGTCTTCTTTGATGACTTTGGATGGGGATGTTCTGGCGGTGCGCGGGCAAATGCCTGTGACCTACGGAACCCTGACCACGGCAGCAACCACCGCCGCAAAATATTTGAAACTGCAGGAAGGCGATATTGCCCTTTTGAATGATCCTTACAGTGGCGGCAGTCTGCTTTCTGAAATGACATTTGTTATGGCGGTGTCCGAGGATCTTCTTTGGGTCACTCGCCGTGCTCTGGATACCAAAGTCACCTTGGTGAAGTCCGTTGAAGAAGAAGGCCTGCGTATTCCCCCCATGCCTTTACGCCAAAAAAATCAGGTCAACGAAATGTTTCTGACCGCCATGCAGGCCCACCCGGCTTGTCCGCCAAATTTTGTAGAATGGCTGAAAGAACAAGTGCAGGATTTAAGCCTGCGTGCCCAGAAACTTATCGAAGCCATTGAATTCACAGGTTTCACTATCACGGGCGAGCTGATCGAAGACTATCTGGGACTGTGCAAACAAGCAGCGACTCAGAAAATCTCTGAAAGCGCCTCGGGTGAGGCTCGTGTCGATGTGGTTCTGGACAGCGGGGAATTACTGCGCCTGAATTTAGAAATTCATGACGGCAAAATATCCATGGATTTCAGTGGCACGAGCGCCGCTAAGACCGTATCCCTGACTGAGTCTGCGACCTACGGCACGTGCTTCCATGCGATCAGCCGTCATTATGGATTTACTGATTTGGCAAACTCTGGATCGTTCTCGATCCTGCAAATCACCAAGCCCTCAGGCTGCTGGCTGGTGGGAAAATATCCGGCACCAATCTACAAGGGCATGACTTGTGGTGTGGCAGCTTTGCAGTCTGCGGTTGAACTGGCTTTGGCTCAGATCCATCACAAACAAGAAACGTCCTTGAGCAGTCACTGTGCTTTGCACTTTGACCTGCGCTCGGGAGACAAGCACTATCTGCTGCGTCTTCCAGGGGGCGAAGCGGCCCAAGCCGATCGCGATGGTTCCTGCGCCACTCTGAATCCGTTTTCTTTGGAACAGTTGGAGCGGGATTTCCCGGTAAAAGTTCTGCGCGTGGATCAACGCCAATCCATTGGCGGCAAAGGCAAGTTCAATGGCGGTCGCGGTTTGATTTTGAAACTGCAAATGCGCGAGGAAGCGGAAGCCACTTGGCTGACAGATTTAACTCTGCACCGTCCCCGTCTGTTGAAAAACTGTTCTCATGGAGACCCTTGCGAGGTTCTGGTTGAACATGGCGACGCTGCCAAACATCTGCCAGTTCTGGGGCAACAGAAATTCGCAAAACAAGACGTCCTGACATTGTGTTCGGGATCTGGCGGTGGTTACGGCCGCTCTGAACAATAAAGATCACTCACAAAGACCGGCCCCGTGCCGGTCTTTGTGTATTGGCACATCGATCCCCCCAAGGCACTGGCCTGCCAGCCCCAGCAGTGCTAAAATAAGTTCCATGAAAGCACTGATCACTTTAATTATCGCACTCGGTATCAGCTTGAGTTGTCTTGCACAGACCACCAAGACCAAGAAAGGAAACAGCGTGAGCTCTTCAGAAGTGGCCTATGTGGCTGGTGGATGTTTTTGGGGGATGGAAGATCTGCTGCGCAAACTGCCTGGCGTCCTTCAAACCGAAGTTGGCTATATGGGTGGAGAAACCAAAAATGCCACTTACAACATAGTTAAAACCGGCACCACCAATCATGCGGAAACAGTGAAGATCACCTTTGATCCCACAAAACTAAAATACCAGGATCTGCTGCTTTATTTCTTCAAAATTCATGATCCCACCACCACCAACCGCCAGGGCAATGATATCGGCACGCAATATCGCAGTGTTATTTTCTACACGTCAGACCAACAAAAAGACGACGCCGAAATTGTGCGGGCTCGCGTGGAAAAATCAGGTGCCTGGAAAAAACCTGTCGTCACCCAGATCGTAAAAGCTGCGGACTTCTGGAGTGCTGAAGAGTATCATCAGGATTATTTACAAAAGAACCCCGGTGGGTACACCTGTCATTTCGAAAGAAAGATTGAGTTCAAGTAATATAGGTTACATCTAAGAAAGGTCCCCCTTTTATCCGTGCAACTTGCAGAACAGCACAGTATTGCATAGGAGTAAGTAAGGAGAGGGGCCTTATGAACCTGAGAATTCAACAAGCATTGATCGCATTGATTCTGTCAGCAACTGTCTTCATAGCGGCGCCCGCTTCTGCGGACACTATTTCTTTTCGCTCTGATTACTGGTGTCCGTATATCTGCAATCCGGAATCTGAAAATCCCGGCTATATGGTTGAGATCGCCAAAGCCGTCTTTGAAAAGCAGGGTCACAAAGTTCACATTAAACTCAACAACTGGGTTCGTGCTATCAAAGACACCCGCTCCAACAAAGTCCAAGCCTTGATAGGTTGCAGTGTTGTGGACGCACCGGATTTTATTTTCCCCAAAACCTCTTTGGGGCTGATGAAGAATGCCTATTTTGTGTCAAAGAAATCAAAGTGGTCTTACAACGGTCGCCCCTCTTTACAGGGGCTGCGCCTTGGCGTGATCAATGGCTATGCCTATGGTGACAGCGTCGACAACCTGATTCGCGCCCGCCACCGCTCGTTCGTGCCTTTTTCCGGAGATCGCCCGTTAGAGCAAATCATCCGTATGATTCAGGCCGGCCGCCTGGATGGTTTTATCGAAAATCCCGTGGTTCTGCAGTACATGTCCGTGACCGCCCGCCTTGCCCTGGAAGACTTAAAGCTGGCAGGCTGGGTGGAAAGTCGCGACCCGTCTCTGTATATCGCTTTTTCACCTAACAATCCCAAGTCGCAGGAATATGCCAAGCTGTTAGATCGAGGTATTGATGAACTTCGTCACAGCGGAGAGCTGCAACGAATTCTGGAGAAGTACAATTTGAAAGATTGGAAAGAGGCCCCGGAACAGGGCTTCTCTTTAGGTGCTTTGGATTACCTTGGCTCCGGTTTCCTCAAGAGCCCGCTTAATCTTCTCCACATGCTCGATGCTCGAAGTCTCTAACACGAAATCAATGCGTGTTTCACGCAACGAAAGTCCTTTGGAAACACGGTCGTGGCGCACTTCCAGGATGTTGGCCTTTTGCGAAGCAATCGCCTGAGTCAATCGACTCAGGTTGCCCGGCAGGTCATCCACAATCACAGACAGCTCACACAAGCGTCCGCGCAGGATCTGCCCGCGGTCAATGATCTTGGAAACGATATTCAAATCGATATTCCCGCCGCTGACAATCACACAGGTCTTTTTGCCCAGATTCAGATTGCGTGACATGGCTGCGGCCATGGCTGCAGCACCCGAGCCTTCCGCCACGGCCTTGGCTCTTTCCATCAAGAACACGATCGCTTCTGCGATCTCGTCATCACTGACAGTCACAACTTCATCAACGTACTTGGAAATGAAATTATCCAACATCATCTGAGATGGGTTTTTGATCGCAATACCATCGGCAATGGTCGCCGCCCGTTTGGCCTGGGACAATGGCTGCTTGTTAAACAGATGCGCCATACCCGGCGAGCGATCGCTTTGCACACCGATCACACGCACCTTGGGATTGATGGACTTCATCGCCAACGCCACACCACTGATCAAACCACCACCGCCAATAGGCACGATGATCGAATCCAGGTCCGGCACTTTTTCCAGAACTTCAATCCCGATGGTCCCCTGACCCGCAATCACATAGGGGTCCTGATACGGATGTACGAAAGTAAAACCATGTTCTTTCTCAAGCTTCTGCGCATGTTCGAAGGCTTCATCATAAATCTCGCCCTTCAGCACCACATTCGCACCATATTCCCGAGTGGCTGATGCCTTGCTGATGGAGGCATTTTCCGGCATCACAATCGTGGACTTCACTCCTGCAAGCTTTGCTGACAGCGCCACGCCCTGGGCATGATTCCCTGCAGAGCTAGCCACCACACCGCGGGCTTTTTCTTCTGCCGTCAGATTGGAGATTTTATTGTAGGCACCCCGGAACTTGAAGCTTCCGGTACGCTGAGTATTTTCAAATTTAAAATAGACTTCGCTCTTAAGAAGATTGCTGGCACTGATAGAGTGGCTCATCTCTGTGTGGCAAATGATGTCTTTTAGTAACTCTCGGGCTTTCTGGATGTCTGCAAAGCTGACTTTCATTTTAGATCAGGGCTCCCAATACACAGTTAACCCCAGTATCGGAGGGTACTCCTTATGAGGCAGGACAGACGCCGTATCTTTCACCCCACTGATGCTGGAGTAAAAAGTCGATTCGGTGATGCCCATGGCCCTACTCTCGTCGAAAAAGTAAAAGGGTGCAAGGTGCTTTCCACAGCACTCACAAGCCGTCACCAGCTCTGCTTCCGCCGAGTTGACAGTTCCGCAGATATGACAAAGTCGAAAATGAGTTCGGGTTGCCATAAGGACTCCTTCCTGAAGCCATACTTATCTTAGGCCTCCCCTCCCACCCCAGCAAGACACGGTCTCAATTTAAGTTATTGATATCAGGAAGATCGCCGACTAATGACTTTTCGCGTTATACACATTTTGAGGCCGAAAACAGGCTTCCCGAATGAATCTTGGGCAATCGCCTCGAAGCGAGACCGCAGGGCATTCTTGCGCACCAGCCCGAAGAGAGATAGGTTAATTGGATTGCTGAAAGGGCCTTTATGGAAACGACATTGGTAAAATCACTATTTAGAGAAACCGAAAAGCACCTCGATAAGGATGTCTATCTGACCGGATGGGTTCGCAAAATCCGTGATCAAAAAAACTTCGGCTTCATTGAATTGAATGACGGAACCTTCTTCAAAGGGGTTCAAGTTGTCTTTGATACCGGTCTTTCCAACTTCTCGGAAGTCGCAGCACTGTCTATCTCCAGCTCTATCCTTGTCACAGGTAAAGTTGTGAAGTCCCAGGGCGCTGGTCAGAATTTTGAAGTGATGGCTTCGAAAATTGAAGTCGTGCAAAAAGCCGATCTGGAATATCCTCTGCAAAACAAACGTCACAGCATGGAATTCCTGCGCGAGATCGCCCATCTTCGTCCGCGCACGAACACTTTCTCGGCCGTCTTCCGTGTGCGCTCGGTTCTGGCTTTTGCGATTCACAAGTTCTTCCACGATCAAAACTTCGTGTACGTGAACACACCGATCATCACAGGCTCTGACGCTGAAGGTGCTGGTGAAATGTTCCGCGTAACAACACTGAAACTGGATAAACCACCACGCAAAGAAGACGGAACGATTGATACTACTCAGGACTTCTTCGGCAAAGAAACCAACCTGACTGTGAGCGGTCAACTGAACGGTGAGACTTTCTGTGCGGCTTTCCGCAACATCTACACATTTGGCCCCACTTTCCGTGCGGAAAACTCCAACACCTCTCGCCACGCGGCAGAGTTCTGGATGATTGAACCGGAGATCGCTTTTGCTGATCTGACTGCCAACATGGAACTGGCGGAAGACATGATCAAGTACATCATCCGTTATGTGATGGAGCAATGTCCGGAAGAAATGGAGTTCTTCAACCAGTTCGTGGAAAAAGGTCTGTTCGACAAATTGAATAATCTCCTGAACAATGACTTTGCACGCGTGACCTATACAGAGGCCATCGAGATTCTGCAAAAGTCCGGCAAAAAATTCGAATACCCTGTTCAATGGGGTATCGACATGCAGTCTGAACACGAACGTTTCCTGGCGGAAGAACACTTCAAAAAGCCAGTCTTTGTGACCGACTATCCGAAAGATATCAAAGCCTTCTATATGAAGATGAATGCGGACGGAAAAACTGTTCGGGCAATGGATCTTTTGGCGCCGGGCATTGGGGAAATCATTGGTGGCTCTCAGCGTGAAGACAATCTGGAAAAATTGGAAACTCGCATGAAGCAAGTCGGCTTGCATCCGGAAGAATATTCCTTCTATACGGATCTGCGCCGCTATGGCAGCTTCCCGCACGCAGGTTACGGTCTGGGCTTTGAACGCATGATGATGTACATCACCGGCATGGGGAACATCCGTGACGTGATCCCGTTCCCAAGAACACCAAAGAACGCCTTGTTCTAGAAAACCCTGTTCACAGGCGGGTCCACAACATTCTGTTGTCCCGCCTTCGCCCTGCCTTCTTCAAGCCTCAGTGTACTTTCCCGTCAATTCGCGGTTGCCACAGAAACGGAATCAAACGAATTCCAAGAAGAATAAAACAAAGAGCCCAGCCAATTCCAGCCAATGCAATCCACATAAAATAGCCTTGAGGCTGAATCTGGGTCATGACCAGGCGGAAGAAGGCACCAGCTCCCATACAAGCAATCGCCACCCGATCCATTCCCGTGAACAATAATTTTCTGCCTGTGTGTCCTTGTGCAATGCGAATCATCATTGCCGGAATAACAACGCCCATACACAAGAAAGTAAAGACGTGCACAGACAGGGCACCTATCGACGGAAGCTGATTCTGGACTCTTAAAAATTCCAGGAAGAAATGCACGGTCAGCGCAAGATATCCGAAGTAACTCAAGCCAATGGCAAAAGTACTAAGGCCCTTATGGGGGTTCCACAGTACAAATCGAATCCCCAGCAATAAGCCGGCAATCAGCAAGACCGCCGCCCCCACACCTTCTGGCATAAAGCCCGCAAAAACTGAAATCAGCGCAAAAAACTTGATCCCATAATCCAAATAAGGATTCCGAATCAGTGTGACCTCCATAGAGTTTTTCATAAACTGTGTGATCGTGCGTTCAAACATCACCACAAACGCCAAACGGAAAAGCCCTAAAGTCATCATCCAGCCCTGAATATAGTATTCCGGACTCAGCACCAAGTTCTTCGCGACAATAAACAGGGGCAGCGCAATGACAAAGAAGTAGTTGTCACGAAAGCTGTCCTGCTTCCGGTAATAAAGCAAAGACCAGAGAATATAGGCAGCCACATAGAAGATAAAGGCATTGACCGCCAGAAGCCTCAGCCCCCCAGGAAGGGAACCGTAGAACCAAATCCCCAGACGCTCAACCAACCACATGAGCACTGCCACGACCAGCCAGCCGCCATGCAGGCCACGAATTTTCACCCAATTCTTACTGGCCGTAAGCAGGAATCCCCCAAGGATCGCCCAGCCAAACCCAAAGAACATCTCATGGACATGCCATTGAACAACCGAAATCCCCGTCAGATGCAAATTCAACTTGCCTGCAAATGCCAGGGCCCACAGCAACGGCAAAGCCGCGCCGGAAAGAATGGTTAAAACGAAAAACGGACGAAACCCAACCAAAAACAAAGGATGTTCACGCATAATACTCACCTCACATTGAGACAAAACAGGACCTTCGCCCTGAATAAAGATGATTCACTTTATAATTTACCTCAACAGTCCGAAAAGACCTTGAGGAGTATCAATTTTGAACACTATAAATCGCGTTCTTCGCATCTTTGTAGCACTGACTCTGGTAGGAAGCTCTGCCTTAGCTGACATTCCTCAGGAGCTTCAAGACGTGGTTTTCTCCGGAGACCTGAACGGTCGCTCCTCTGTGGACTTCCGGACCAATGCCCGCAACATCAAATCCCTTGTCCCCAAAGATTCTGAAGCCACTATTCTGGAAACCCGTCAGTTGAAACGCACAGGCTCTTACGGTCTGAAAGTGCGCCTTACTAAGGTGGGCGAAGCCAAAGGCACGAACTCGGCCAAAGTGGGCGACGAAGTTTGGGTGTACTTCTCGCAAAAAGATCCTTGGTTGGAATTTAAAGACAAAGAGGGCTCTGAGGTCCAAGACCCGGAAGAAGCTCTGACCTCCCGCGCTCGCCGCGATGGAGAAGGACTTCCCGTTGAAGGAACTGTCACCAACCCGACCTTGCCAACAAAAGAGCTGGTCAAAGCCACTCAGAAGCCACTGCCTTCTGTCGATCCTAATTTAGCAAAAAACACGGACCCTAAAAAAACAGAGGGCGATATCTGTATCAATTGTTCCGTGTCACAAACCACGGATTCAGCCGAGCGCAATATCCAGAACATCAAAGACGTCGGAACTGAAATCAAGCGCTCCTCTGATGCGTCCATCCCTCAAAATGCGGCGGCTGGAAAATGGGCGGATGATCCGATGATCATGCGCTATTCCGAAGGAAAAGAAGTCAAAAACTCGATCAGCTATGGGATGAGAAACAAACGCCCTCGATCGACCAAGTACTGCTATCGCTTTGTCAAACGCGCACTAATGGGTGGTGACATGATTGACCGCTACCCTCCCGGAGGCCATGCTCGTGATGCCGTTCGCGACCTGAAAGCGCAGGGTATGATCAATTTGATGGACAATCCCAAGTACCGCGACATGATCAAAAGTCCTGCGGACGTTCCCAAAGGAGCTGTCATCGTCTATCATAATAATACGAAAGAATCCGGCGACGTTCAGATCAAAACTGATTGGGGCAGTAACGGCGGATTTGTCAGCGACTTCTATTCCGGAAATTCGTTCTTAAGCTCTCCGAAAGCACGCAGATATGCCGCCCAAGGAAAGCCTTACCGAATGATCGGCGTGATGATTAAACCATAGGAAGGAGAGCAAAATGAAAAAAAACATGATGACTCTGATTCTTTGTTCTTTCTTTGCCTCCCCGGCGATGGCGGCCTTTTATGATGTGCGTGAAGCTATCGAAAAACTTCAGGCTGCCAAGGTTGAATCTTTAATCACAGTAACAGAAGAAACCAAACTTTCTGAAGACGACATGAAAGCGCAGGATAAGGCGTTTGCAGCCTTGGAAGCGGCCGTTGCGACTGCCGCGAAAGAATCCGGCACAGAAGAACTGCAAGATGAAATCATCAAAGCGGCCGTGGTTCTTTTGAAAAAAGACCCGACTCAATACGCAGGTGAAGTGATTCTGCCATTGTATGAAAAAAATAAAAAAAGCTTCCTGAGTAATCTCAAGAAGCTTCCTGCATCTGACGCCAAACTGGTTGAAGGTGCCGTCAAAGACGCCGCTCGCCAGAAAAAAATCGGCGACGGCTGAAAGAAACCAAAATCCGCTAAACGGAAGCAATCTCGCTGAAGGACTTTGCTTCCAAAGAAGCTCCCCCAACAAGGAAACCATTCACATGCGGCTGCTTGATCAAACCCGCAGCATTGTCTGGCTTCACACTGCCACCATACAGGATCGGCGCAGACTCAAAGCCCAAAGCTTTCAAAATTGAATACACATCAGTGTGCGTTTCCGCCACTTGTTCCGGTGTCGCCACTTTCCCCGTTCCAATAGCCCAGACCGGCTCGTAAGCAACAACTACAGGTTTTGTTTTGTCGGCTTTCGCCAACCCCAGATTCAACTGCGTTTCCAAAACACGGAAGGTCTTAGCAGATTCGCGTTCCTGCAAGGTTTCGCCAATGCACAACATCGGCGTCAAACCCAAACCTTGTACGAAGGCAACTTTATCAGCCACCCATGCATCCCCTTCACCGAAGATACTGCGTCTTTCGCTGTGACCAATCAGGATGTAGCTGCCGCCCAGATCTTTCACCACCTGTGCCGAGTTTTCACCTGTGAAAGCCCCTTGCGCCTGGAAGTAAGCATTCTGTGCACCAAACTTAATGGTTGAACCTTTCAAAGATTCACTGGCTGCTTCCAAAGAAATCGCCGAAGGAAAAAAGACCACTTCCCCTGTTGTCTTGCCTGCCAGCTCTTTGAACTGAGCAAAGAACTCGCGCGTTTCCTTAGGGGATTTGAACAGCTTCCAGTTAGCAGCAAAAATCTTTTTCATCGTTTCGGTCCTTAAAAGAAAAAAGGCCCTTCATAACGAAGGACCTTTCAAATTTAACAAAAAACTTGAGGCTAGCGCACTACGCGCTGGGCCTTAGCGAACTCTTGTTCTAAGGATTTCCAAACCTGGCAATTTATCGCCTTGAAGGTATTCCAAAGAAGCTCCACCACCCGTTGAGATGTGAGTCATCTTGTCTGCAAAGCCAGAAGCTTCCGCTGCGGCTGCAGAGTCACCGCCACCCACGATCTTAACTGCGTTGCTTTCAGCGATGGCGGCTGCCACACCGAAAGTGCCTTTGGCAAAAGCTGGATTTTCAAAGACGCCCATTGGACCGTTCCAGAAGATCGTGCCGGCCTCACGCAAAGCTGCAGAGAAGTTTTTGATAGATTTAGGACCGATGTCCACACCCAGTTCGTCTTCTGCGATCGCCACATCATTAGTCACATGCGCGTGCGCTGTGTCTGTGATGCCTTTGGTCGCCACGTGATCCACAGGCAATAAAATGGTTTTGTTGCGGGCTTCAATACGCTCGATCATCTCTTTGGCGTATTTCAACTTATCGTTTTCAACCAAAGACTTTCCTACTGGCAGACCTTGTGCTTTCAAGAAAGTGTACGCCATCGCGCCACCCACGATGAAACCGTCAACAACGTCCATCAGGCGTTCAATAACCGCGATCTTGTCAGAAACCTTCGCACCACCCATCACCGCGAAGTAAGGACGTTTTGGATTTTGCAAAAGAGAATCCAGCATCGTGATTTCTTTTTCGATCAAGAAACCAATGCCTTTGTCTTTCATCACTGAAGGCAAAGCATGAATTGTCGCGTGAGCACGGTGAGAAGCTCCGAACGCATCGTTGATGTAAATATCAGTGTAGTTCGCGATCTTTTGCGCGAACTCCACAGAGTCTTTTGTCTCCCCTTCTTCAAAACGTACGTTTTCCAGAAGGATGATCTGATTCTTTTTCAAAGATTGCAGCAAGTGTTTTGGAGCATCTGAATCCGGTTCTTCCACCAGGATCACTTCTGCACCCAAAAGATCCTGTAGACGTTTTGCCACAGGCTCCAAAGAAAATTCAGTGTCGTCTTTGGTTTTAGGACGACCCAAGTGAGAAGCCAGAACCAGCTTCGCACCTTTTTCCATGCAGTACTTGATGGTTGGCAAGGAAGCCGTGATACGGTTTTCATCCGTGATCTTGCCGCCTTCCATAGGAACGTTCAAATCCAAGCGAAGGAAAACAACTTTTCCTTCCAACTCGAAATCACGAACTGTCTTGATGCCTTTAAGACCGTTAGCCATGAATTAAAGACCTTTCTGTTGCATGTACAAAGCAACGTCAACCATGCGGTTGGAGAAGCCCGTTTCGTTATCGTACCAGGCAAGAACTTTCACCATGCGAGGTCCCACAACCATTGTGGAAGCAAGATCCACGATGGAAGAGTGCTTGTTGCCGTTGAAATCAACGCTGACAAGTTCTTTGTCTTCAACAGCCAAAATACCTTTCAAAGCCCCTTTGGAAGCTGCGATCAAAGCTTCGTTCACAGATTCTTTCGTCACGTCTTTTTTCGCAGTGAATGTGAAATCCACCAAAGACACGTTCGGAGTCGGAACACGCACAGAAATACCGTCGATTTTTCCTTTAAGCTCTGGCAACACCAAGCCCACGTTTTTCGCAGCGCCAGTTGTTGTCGGGATCATGCTGACTGCTGCCGCACGCGCACGACGCAAATCTTTGTGAGGAGCATCCAGAATTTTTTGATCGTTTGTGTAAGAGTGAACTGTCATCATCGTTCCGTGCTCAACACCAAAGGTGTCGTTCAGAACTTTCGCCAAAGGCGCCAGACAGTTTGTTGTGCAGGATGCGTTGGACACAACCATGTGTTTGGAAGGGTCGTAAGATTCGTGGTTAATGCCATAAACCATCGTGATATCCGCACCTTTTTCAGCAGGGCCGGAAACCAGAACACGTTTTGCGCCGCCAGCAACGTGCTGCATGAATTCTGCTTTGTCTTTGAAAGCGCCTGTGCACTCCAAAACCAAATCCACACCCCAGTCTTTCCAAGGAACTTCAGCTGGGTTGCGAGTTTTAGAAACGTGGATTTTTTTATCGTTCACAATCAGGTTATGGCCTTCGGTGGAAACATCAGCACCGAAAACACCGTGAGCAGAATCGTATTTAAGCAAGTGAGCATCACCTTCGATGCTGTCCAAAGAATTGATTCCGACGATATCGAGTTTTTCAAAACCCGCGCGGAAAAGAACACGACCAATACGACCAAAACCGTTGATACCAACACGCAACTTAGACATGAGTGAGCTCCTTTTTAAACCCACTCAATATCAGCTTTTGAACGCTAAAAAGCCAGTCTAGACACTATTTGTCATAGACTGGCTTTTAGTGAAATTTCCTTAAAATTTCAGGCCCCTAGGCCGTTTTCAGGCCTCATGAGCTTCCTAGCGACCTACAGACAAGGACGGACGGTCCTGGTTAGAGATAGCGTTCACCAAGATATCAGCATTTCCACCCATGGATTCCGCACGAAGGTCGATGACCTGGATGCGTTCACGGATGTTCAGATTCTCGGAAACCTCGGATTGTCCAGCATAGATTGTGCGAGTGTTGGACAGGTAGTTGATGCGAACTGGCTGGTTGGAAGCGGTGTAAACCATGGCTTCATGGATTTTCACGCCTGCAGACAGTGCACGAACCTCGATGCGCTCCAAAGTCACAGGGTAACGAAGAGTCACACGAATCCACTCACCACCCGAACGACGAGTGATCTGGCTGATCTGAACAGAACCTTCATAGCCACGACCAGATTGACCTGGAGGAGGCGGAGGTGTTGGACGAACTGGCTCAGAGGGATGAGATGGGTACGTCGGTCTTACTGGTCCATCGTTATGGCGACCGCCACCACCGTAGCCACCACGGTTTTCAAAGCGAACTTCCGTTTCACGAACTTCATACCAAGAACCGTCTCTGCGAGAGCACGCGATACCACGCGTTTCTTCAGTACGGTCACGAAGGTAGATCACGCTTGTGTATTCACGGCAGTATTCGCCCGTGCGGTTGTTGTAACCTTCACGAGTGGATGTGAAGCTTCCGCGAGCACCTGTGCGGGAACCATAGTTACGGCCATCCCAGTCGCTGCGACTGCCCAGACGGTTTTCCAGGGAACGTCTTTGCGCTTCTTCCAATGCACGACGATCAGCCTCATCCAAGTCCTTGCCGACTTTAGAGCCAATCATCGTTCCAGCGATAGCACCAATGATAATCGCTGCTTTATTGCCGTTGCCTTTACCGATTTGAGTTCCAATACCGCCACCGATGATACCACCGATAATTCCACCAATGGTTTCTTTATCCGCGAACGCCGGGCTTGTATATTGTACAAGGGAAGCGACAATAAGTGATCCTAGAACGAGGTTCTTTTTCATAAACGTCTCCTTAAAGACTGATTAGTGAATCCGTTGAAGCCTATATCCAAACTTTGTGCCAAGAAAAACAGTGTCAAAAGGGGACCAAAGAAATCCCCTTCGCTCATTAACTACCGTACCTCTGCTGCGATCTGCATCATCTTATCGTAGTGGTTATAGATCGCCGACGTATAGGCGTAAGCGCTACGTCTTGTCTCAAAGTATCTTACCAACTCGAAACGTTCGACGGCACTAAAACGACGAGCCACTTGACGGAACTGAGCTTCAGACATCCCAGCGGCCTTCTGCACCAGCGCGCTGTAAGAGTTGTATCCCAGCGAGGTATATGGGTACGTATTCATCTTTTTGCCGAACATTTCCATATCCAGATCCATTTGACGGAACTCTTTGCCGTTGCGATTGCTTTCCTGCTCATACATCCCCGGAGCTTTTTTATACAGGGTCTGCGCCAGGAGGCTGTAGCCATTGTAGGAAGTCGATGCATAAGTGGACTTCCCCATTTTCTCCAGGAAGTTCTCGCCGAATCTTAGCAGCTCATCCGTCGTGCGAATTTCGCACTGGGTAGCACTATTCAGACCTGCCACCATCGACTTAAACATCGCCGTGGAAGTCTGAGAGAACGCGTTATACGGAAGAGAATCGTAAGTGTATGTGTTGATCTTTTTCAGGAAGACCTCGACCAGAGCTTCCATCCTTGTCAAAGAAGACTCTTGCGCTTCGCGGCTTTGTGCCAAGGACACCATGCGGGCAGAGATCTGCTGCAGCTGCCGACTAGCCATGCTGTACTCCACAGAACTATACGTACTGCGAGCCAGGCGTGCAGCCCAGTCTTCCACCTCATGCCCCATACGCTCTAAACTGCGCGTCACATCGCTGCGGTTGTAACAACCGTTGCCGCCGTGACCATTGCCCGGCTGACTTGGCATTTGTGGAGCCAAATCCCCTACCACCAATTGTGGTCGGTCCTCAGAAGACAACGCAGAAACACTGATATCAGCAAAGCCCCCGTAAGATTCAGCACGCAGATCAATTGCCACGATACCAGAGCGAGTATTCAGAATCTCAGAAACGGCTCTGGAACCGGCACCCAATACATTCACGTTCTGAAATTCACGAACAGAAATACGCTGACCATCGGCCGTATGCAAAATCGCTTCATGCAGCTTCAGGCGCTGAGACAAAACCGTCACCTCAACACGCTCAAGACGCAAAGCCCTGCGCAAACTGACACGATACCAGGCGCCACCGGAACTGCGGGTCACGCTCTGAATCTCAACGCGGCCTTCCTGCAGATAAGACCCCTGCCCCGGCGGCGGCGGTGGCATGGGAGCCTGAGGGTAACGACCTGGACGTCCTTCTTGCTGGGCCAAAGCTGGAACACTTGCTTGTACTGTCGCTGTCGCGATCAATATTCCAAGAATCAATTTTGTTTTCATCTGGACCATTCCTCTTATCTGTTAACAATCTTCAAAACATCACGAGCCAGGCTTTCCGCCTTGCTGCCGGATGAAGCTCGGCGGTATTTACCTTCAAACTCCTCGATCAAAGAATACTTCTGTTCGGCATTCATCGAAGACACCTGACTTTGCAGGACAACCAAAGCACGCTGATGCGCCTCCATAAGCATCTGACGATACAAATCCTCTGTGATACTGCCGGACGAAGCCGCATTGTATTTGGCAAAGAAGCCTTCAAACTCCGTCATGATCTGGCGGAAGTTGTACTTTCTTGCCAGCTCTTTTTTATAGGCCGGAATGACCTTGGCCTTCGCGGCCACAATAAGCTTGCGGTAGTTATCTTCTTCACGGCTGCCCGATGAGGCTCTGTTGTAGGCTGTGATGTAACCTGTCAGCATGTTCATGATCTGCTCGGACGAGCCATTCATTCTGCTGATGGTGCAATCAATTTCGCGATTCATGATGGTCACACTGACATCACTGAAGGCGCGAGCCAGCTTCGAATAAATCGCCTCAGGACGACTGCCCGACGAAGCTGCATTATATTTTTGGTTATAGAACTTAAACAGCTCTTGCATATAAGCAAAAGACAAGTTGTTGTGGTTGTTCTGCACAATGGACAAGACATCATTCACATATCTATCCAACTCCTTGGCCGCGAAACTTTCTTGCGTGCTTCCGCCGGGAGCGGAGTCCATTCGACGACTCCACAGCGTGATTTCATCCAGACGGGACTTGATCAAAGCGTCGCCACTTGTTCCGGCAGAACAAACTCCCGCTGAACTGGAACCTGTGCTGGACCCGTTGCCATTTTCAACCACCACTGGACGGTAATTCAACTGAGGGTTGGAATACATGCTAAAAGCAGTCACAAGGATGTCAGCTTCAGCTGAATAAGACTCACCCACGATCTCAATTGCGTTGACTCTATCGGACAGATTTAGGTTTTCCGAAGTCGCCGTAACCCCTGAGTTCAGGATGTTCATGTTTGTCAATTCACGAACAGATACAGTCTGACCACGCTCAGTGATCACATTTACAGAGTGAACTTTCAGACGGCTTTTAAGGACTCTCAACTCAAGACGGCTCAACACAGTCGCTTGCGACAAGGAAATACGGTAGGCCGTTCCGTTAGAGCTGCGGGAAAGATTCCTAACAGTTATAGAGCCAGAACGCTCCTGCTGCTGATTTGGCAGTGGCGCGGGAAGTGGCGGAGGAGTTCTGGGACCAGATGAAGTTGTGATCACTGTCGTGGATACGACCTGACTGTCAGAATCTCCCGGCACAGGCAGATCAGAAATAACTTGAGCATAGCCAACTGACTGCATCATCGTCAGCGCAAAAAGCACCGTCGCAACTAACTTACGTTCCATAAAACATGTCCCTTTTTTTCGATAGCTAATGAGCAACCACCGTAAAGCAAGGCGCATACCAAAGTGAGTTCCACTTAATTCCGTGTTCGAAAAAAGATTTTGATCAGAAGTTTGTCAGCGTGACCCTTTTTGTCTTTTTGCAGTTTACACAACCGCAACGGGCAAAGAGACTGTTCTCACGATAGCAATTGAAGACTCATCAAGGAGCCACACTCATGAAAGCACTTCCACTGCTTGCCACCTTCGGCTTGTCCCTTGTTTTGGGCGCAACAGCCTGCAGCCCGCACTCCGCCTCTCCGTCAGGTTCCACCGAAAATTCTTCCTTTGATATAATAGGTGGTACACCTATATATGAGCGCGCAAGTCAGGCGGCCCGCAGTGTGGTTTTGCTGGATATCAAAAATCGCTTTGGTCGATCCTTAGGATTCTGCACGGCCACCCTGATCGGGCCTCAAACAATTCTTTCTGCAGCTCACTGCTTCGATGAAAGTCGCATCAAGGGCTTTGCGGGCTTTGATGTGCGCTTTACCAACAACTACGACATCTCCAACTCAGTTGCTCGCAAGGGCGTAAACTATCAGCGCCATGCCACCTACAACTCGACCCTTCGCTATGACCATGACATCGCAGTGGCAACCTTCCAAGGAGGCATCCCTGAGGGCTATGGTTATGTGGATATCGACACTGACAGCAAAGCCAACTATGCCAATAAGACGGTCTATGTCTATGGATATGGACGTTCGAAAGACTACACCGGGCATCCGGGGGAAGATTCTTGGGCCTCTATCGGCCAGCTCCATAAAGGAATCATGAAGGTTGAAAGCACTTACAGCCGCTTTGCCGATCGCTACTGGCTGAACTCTGAGGTTCCGTCCTTTATATGTCAGGGTGATTCCGGAGGGCCTCAGTTCTTTCACGAAGGGAGCACTTTGAAGGTGATCGGCGTGAACTCGGCAGTCTTAGGCAGAAAACTTCCTAATGGCTTCAGTAGCTGCAAAGGAATTGGCCAGGCCACGAAGGTCGCGCCCTTTGCCGGATGGATTGCAAAAACACGCACCAAGCTCCTGAACATGTCCCAAGAGTTTACCGAATAACCTCTTGGTGCTTTTCTACCACTGAATCTTTGGGAACATTTTTAGAGCATTGATCTTGGTCTGCTCACACAGTTGTTCAAGACTGATCCCCTTGAGGTCCGCCACGAACTTGGCGGTGTGAAGCACATAAGCCGGAGTGTTCTTTCTTCCTCGCATCGGAATCGGAGCCAGGAATGGAGAATCCGTTTCCACATGAATACGATCCAGCGGCAACATTTTGACTGTTTCGCGCAGACTGTCGGCACTTTTGAAAGTCACAACGCCGCTGATGGAGATATTAAATCCGACATCGAGCGCCTGACGAGCCAGCCACTCGGTCCCGGTAAAGCAGTGAATAAGACCATTCACTTCGCCTTTGAACTCTTTCAAAATCTCAATGGTGTCTTCTTCCGCATCCCGCGTGTGGATTTCCACCGGCATCTTGGTGCGTTTGGCGATTTCCAACTGGGCCCGGAAAGCTTCTTTTTGCAGATCCCGCGGCGAATTGTCGTAATAGTAATCCAGACCGATTTCACCAACAGCCACCACACAGGGCTCACTGATATGAGCTTCGATAAACTGCCCTGCGGCCTCAGTATAAGTGCCTCCGTCATGCGGATGAACCCCCAACGTGCAATACACTTCAGGATAGTATTTGCGAGCGATCCCCAGGACGATCGGATGATCTTCGGGCTGGGTCCCAATGGTGATGATCTTCTTC
Source organism: Bdellovibrio bacteriovorus (assembly GCF_041888015.1). Classification (GTDB taxonomy): domain Bacteria; phylum Bdellovibrionota; class Bdellovibrionia; order Bdellovibrionales; family Bdellovibrionaceae; genus Bdellovibrio. The sequence continues at coordinate 906,254 of NZ_CP168968.1, read as the reverse complement.
ACGCCCACAGCTTTGGCGTTCTGAATAGCGGCGTCAACACCCTCTTCGAGCATGTTCAAATGTGCGTGAATATCAATCCATTCCATGGGGCGCAGTATATTCAACACCTCTAACAACTGTCTAGCCTGTTTTGTCACCGGGCCTGCTTAGAGCCCCTATATTCCACGTCACCGGGTCTGGTCCTTGCTTTTAAGGACTCTGAGTGAATTTTTATTTATTGAGTCTCATCTTGAGACATCAGGGAGCATTATGAAAAAGGCCTTTATTAGCGCTATTCTCGTTTCCTCCAGTCTGTCGGCCCAAGCTCAGGAGGCCAGTGGACTGAGTTCGGCTTATGCGTTCGGTGGAGCTTGCGCCTCTCAAGGGGTTTGGACTCAGAATGCTCTTTCTGCCACACAGAATTTACGCAAAATCACTTTGCAACTAAAAGATGATCCAAACTGTCAGGCGTTGGGAAATGCCACTCGTGCGGCGATTGATGAGCTGCAAGGTCAGGTCAGAAATGTCTCTGACAGCCCGAAACGCTCTGCGCGTCTTTCACAGATCCCGGCGGAAATCGAGGCTCTGCGCACTTTCGCCACCAGCAGCCCTGAGATGAAAAATCAGGTGATGAAACTGATGATGAATCGTTCAATTGAAGGCGCAACCCTTTCGGCCCAGGTCGGCGCTGACAATGCCAGCACGGCGATGGCTCAAAACATGTCCAGTCGCATGGAAGATTTCGGCGAAAGAATTCAACGAAGCACCAAAGCCGGCGTCGGCATCCTGAATAAGGTGGTGGACAGCCTGCCGCAACTGGATCAGTGCTTGATGGGTGACAGTCAGCAAGTGATGGGCAATTTCCTGGCCTCCACAATTCAGGTGGCGACGGCCTTTGCCGGTTCGGGACAGGATTCCACAGGCAGCCAGATGGCGACTTTGGTTTCCAAACTTTCCAACGTGGTCCGGGAACGCAAGTTTTCCAAAGTTCTACGAAAACTGAATGAGCAGGAGTTCCTGGCTTCCATGTCCTGTTTGATGGAAGTCACCAGTGAATCTTACTGTCAGGCTCGCGATGCCATGACTCTGTTTAAAGACGGCATGAGCGATATTGAATGGCGTCAGGAAAAAGGCACCAAGGTGGATGCGAAGAATCCGTTCCTGGGCCATTACGTTTTAAACACTCACATTCCGAACATCACCAAATGGATGCAGAAGATCCAGATCGGTGTGGACCCGAAACTTCCCACCGATGCGGACTTCCAAAACCGCATCCAGCAGGAAGTGGTGGACTTCTATAAAGGTCTGAAAACACTTCTTGGTACTTACAACTCCACTTTGATGACGATCAAACAACTTCCATCCTTGGAAGCAAAACAAAATGCCGTGGTGAAATTGGTTAGAACTATTTCTGAAGCCATGATCAACGGCGAGGGTTTCCGTGGTGAAGGTCGTACGAACTTCTTCACTATGAATAAAACTCCGTTGAAAATTCCATTCTTCCTGATTGGCATGGACGAGGTGCCTGATCAAGTTGCTGGTAAAGCCGTGGGTATGATGCCGATTTCAGCAGATGCCTGGTTGCAAGCCCACTATACGGAACTTAAACAATTCCAGGACCCAGTCACCTTGGCTGAAACAATCGGTCGCAACATGCAGGACCTGGGGCGCGAAGCGAATATCTCGGTTATTTCCTACTTCAGCAACTGGTACATCGTCGACAAGCAGGCTTTGGTGAACGAGGCATTGACGGACGTGAACTACACTGTGAAAGACAGCTTACGCGTGATCCACGACTATCTGGATATCGTGAAAGCGCGCGTGGAAAATTCCGGTGATGCCTCTGTGGTTTCCACAATCATGGACACCCAGTCCCGCATCAGCCGCATTCTGAACAGCTTTGACGAAGTCGAGCGTATTGGTAAAGTCTTTGCCTCTAAAGTAAACGCTCGCAACCTGACTGAAGAAGACATTAAGACCGCAGCAACTGCAGCTGAGAAACTGATCAACACCGTCTTTGATGAATTCATGGTGATGCAGGCCCGTTCCGGCTTCCTGGCGAACCGCCTGGTCAACTTCGTTTATCAGGATTACATCCAGCTTTTGAAGTCTGAAGAAAACTTCACAGATAAACAAAAAGAGATCTTCATCCAGGCCGGCATGGCAGCTTTAGACCGCATGCTGCAAATGTATAACGGAAATCCGGCCAACATTCAGTCTGACTTAAATATGGCCTTGAAGATCAACAAAGGAAATCTGGAAGCTTTGGAAGAGCTTATGAAAGACAGCATTATTGCCAACATCGCCACCCTGAAGCGTGTCGGCGATGGTCGCACGGGCCGCATGAGCACGATGGTGGATTCTACCCACCGTCTGATGCTGGACTTTATGAAGGATGACTGGAATCTTATCCAAAATCCGACGTCCGCTTTGGGTATTTACATGTACTACTTCAAACATGCGGACCGCTACCCAATGACCAGCACCGGGACAACCTCGCCACAGAGTGAATTTGACGAATCAAGCTACCTGCAAGCGCAACTGTGCGTGCAGGCCTTGGCCTTCAACGACCAAAGAGCTTTGAAGACCATCTGTAACGGCGCCGTCCTGAAGTCTCCGTTCAAAGGTGTCACAGGCTACGATATGTCTTACGATCAGCGCCTGACCAGCCACTTGAACGACAAAGGCGTGACGAAGCAAATGCAGCAGTCTTTGAACCACTCTGAACGCATCTGCGCCTTCCGCGACTTCAACCGCAAGAACATGGTGCTGTTCATGTCGATTAATAAGAAATAAGACTGACCGGATATTCAGAAAGCAAAAAGGACTGCCCAAGGGCGGTCCTTTATAAACTCGACCTCTATGCAAGCATTCTCTCGAGGTTCTCTTTCATAATTTTGTAAACAAATTTTTTTCCTTCTCGGCTCTCATCAAGAAGTCCCACGTCCGCAAGTTTTTTCAGCTCCTGACGAGCAATCTCTCTCGATTTACCTATCGAGTCGGCATATGACTCAATATCGTAACTCCTAAATCTATGCAAAGCGAGCTTCTGCAAGAGCCCAATCTGCTGATCAGATAATTCGAGCCCCTCTTGGATGCTTTTAATTTTTACCAGGAAATCTACTTTCTCAGCTACCTTTTTAAGGGCCTCTTCTAAAGCATCTAAATTAAAATCAATGAAGTAAGTAATATCGAGATCATTCTGTACGACTTTCTCAAAAGATCTCTCGTATTGTTTCCCGTGATTTTTTAGATATGCCGATACGGATAGAAGCTCCACGAACTTTAGATCATTCTTGATGGCCTTATAATAGAAAAGTGTTCTTGCTGTCCTTCCATTTCCATCAAAATAAGGATGAATATACGATATAAAATAATGAAGCAGTATTCCCTTTAGAAGCGATGGAAAATATCTAGGACTCTTTGTCACCAGTTCGATGGCCTCTGGAACAACTTCTCCCAATTTTGTGTATTCAACACCTTCGTGCCTGATTTCTCTTCCAGAGGTTACGAAAACTTTATCATTTCTATACTTGCCAGAAAAATTGATATCATCTTCTGTTAATGTATTTTTAGTAACTATCGCGTGGATGTCATTGATAAGCTTTTCACTTACTGGAGCGCTGTGATTTTCTTTAATCCACATAAGAGCTTTATAATTATTAAGAAGCATCCACTCATCTTTATTTTTTGGTGGTGTTTGCTTTTCGATAAGCTCTTTAGCTTTAGCCCTCGTGCTATTTGCACCCTCATATATTGCTGAAGTGATTGCTTCTTCAATCGTTGCATTAACCAAAAAATCAGAAGCAAAGGCTGATTCTTTGTTAATCTTTTCATGAAGAGCCAAACCTAGTTTTTCAATCTCATGGGCTTTCTTATAAATGCAGTCAGCGGGATAAAACCAAAATTTTTTGTCTATCGACTTTAAGAACAATGGGATCGCCCCCACTTTCCTAAATCTCATAATTTTATTTTTAGTTTCTACCCAGTTTGAGGAGGCAACACCGACCTTCTCAAGTCTATATTTTATTTCCTCAGGAGACCTATAACTGTCTTGAGTATACTTCAGCCATAGTTCGGAATTTAGAAATTCAAATTCGTCTTTAGACCCCATAATCCATCCTGCTACAAGTTATGCTACAAATATTGTAGAATTTCTTGTAGCACCTTCGTACAATTTTTTGCATTAAAATTTGTAGATAATTGTCTAGATTTGAGAATCCCCCCTATAATCAAATATTTAGATCTACCAGCCACCTTGCCGCAAAATAATCGACCAATTCTTGCACCAATTTACCTATGTATAAATTTTCTCTATAAAAACAATGAGATAGATCTACAAGCGTATTTGTAGATCTATCTCAAGAGACTAAACCGACTTATATCCTGCCCGCAGTGATTGCTGCTGCTGCTGCTGCTGCCACCGCCAAATAACAGCAGTGGCCACTAGCAACCTCCGCAGCCTGTATCGCCCCCACTACTGTAATGACTTTTATCCAGTATTATCCGACGACCAAAGTGGGCGGAAGCTGGTGGCCCATGAAGAGGCGGGGTTCACTAGGGAGTCAGAAATTACCACTCCCGATGAGCCAGCTCTGCTGATACGTTTAATATTATAAAATTAAGGCCGCGTGGAAATATAAAACTCTTCCACAACCAATTGCGGGTCGCGGTTGGCGCCGAAGGCTTGTTCCACCTGCAGGGCTTTTTGGACAAGCCTTAGCAGATACTGACGATCCAATTCAGCCAGGGATTTAATTAACGGAGCCTGATCCAGATTCACGATCTGGGTCTTTGCGCCTTCTTGCAGACAGATGGCGTCTTTAACAAAGCCGATCCAGTAAGAAATCATGCGCTGACCTTGAGCGCGGTCTTTGAACTCCGTACGCCATAGTTCATTCAGCAGGAAATCACTGTCCTGGATAAACAATGTCAAAATCTCAACGGCTTTTTCGCGCACTTCCTGCTCGGGACCTTCCTGCAATTGCGCCAGTTTTTCAAAACTGCCACCGGCAGCTTTCAAGGCCCACGCCGGAGCTTTCACTTTCTTACCCAGATCTTCCTGAGTCAAAGGACGGAATTGCACAATGCGGGAACGCGAACGGATGGTTGGCAAAATCCCCGCCACACTCGGCGCAATCAAAAAGAAGAAGGTGCCTTCAGGCGGTTCTTCCAAAGTTTTCAGCAAAGAGTTCGCGGCTTGCGGATTCAGGGTCTGCGCCTGATCAATGATGATCACACGATTGCCCGTCAGACTTTTCAAGCTCAGGAATTCCAGAACTTCTTTGGCCTGTTCCATCTTGATGTTCGCCCCCGACGGAGCAATGACTTTCAAACCCTCATGACTGCCTTGAGACATACGGAAGCAGGATGGACACTTGCCACAGCCGCGCTGACTGGAAGGACAAAGCAGAGCTTGCGCAAACCCCATGGCCGTCAGTTTTTTGCCGATACCGCCGGGACCGACAAACAAAAACGTCTGGCCCGGTCTTCCGTTTTCGAAAGATTCTACCATTTTTTTGATTGTCTCCTGATGTCCCAGGACGAAATCGAGCGTACGTGCCACGGTTGCAATTCCCTTTAGTTCAAAATTTTTCTGTCTGCCAAAGCCTGAAGAAGTTGCCTGAAAAGAACTTCCGGCGTTTCACGCGCATCCAAAACCAACCAAGCCGCTTCATCGGCACGAGCTTGTTGCAAGAAGGACTGGCGCACTTTTTCATGGAAAGTATCCGCTTCAGATTCGATACGGTCTTCGCTTTCTCCCGTCTGAGCCCCGCGGCCCTGACGACGGCGACGGCTTTCTTCTACCGGAAGATCCAAAAGCACCGTCACATCGGGTTTCAAACCACTGGTGGCAAAGTTGTTCAACATCACCACGTCAGCTTCAGAAATTTCACGTCCACCACTTTGGAAAGCGACCGAGCTTGCGGCAAAACGGTCACATAAGACCCACATTCCCTCATTCAGCTTCGGACGAATCACCTGATCGACGTGTTGGGAACGGCTGGCTTCATACAGCAACAATTCCGTGCGCGCCGTAGGGGCCGGACCTTCTTTACGCAAAATCATGTGGCGGATTTCATCACCCAGCGGAGTCCCGCCAGGTTCACGAGTGCGATGAAATTGAATGGAGCGTGTTTGCAGCTCTTTTTCCAAAGCTGCCATCAAAGAACTTTTGCCGGAGCCATCAAGCCCCTCGAATACCAGAAATTTCATTTCGCACCGCAATATCTAGTTAAATACAGGTCCGCACGCGCGGCGTCCACCCAAGTGGACTTTTTCAGATATTGCACGATAGACGTCAACAAATCGCATCGCAACAAGCTGCATTCCGCCGCGAACATCGGCGATTTGGATACGAATAAAGCCCGGAACCACCGGGGACACAGTAATGCGGATCAAAGAATGACGCTCAAATCTGTTGGTAAAGGTCAAAAGATCCGCAAATGGCGGAGGCGGGAACCCCAAACTTGAACTCAAACCCGACTGGAAGAACTCGGGCGAAGATGTGCTGTATCCCGGAATTGCTGGAGGATAGAACGAACTGCCCTTCAGGGTTTCGGCGCCTTGCCTGCGCCCCATGCTCACGCCCAGCTTTCCAACAACACCGACCACCGTCACCGCCGCTTTGGAATTATCAAAGCGTTCTGAATTATGGAACAGTTCAAATACAAAAGCTTTCTGGGTTTTATTGAAAGCCATACTGAAGCCCACTTCCTGAGCTCCCCCGCCGCCCTTATGAAGAACACCGGCTTCCGCCACAATACCCGCAGAAATACTCAGGCCAAACTCATTGGAATCAATCACCAGCGGAGCTTGCGACCACAGTTTATAATCCAAACCACGCAAGATCGCCTGAGCGGCCTCGTGACTGCGAACCTGGAACGAGCGCTGAACGCGAGTTTCAGCTTCCACTTCTTTACCGATAGCTTGTTTGGCTTTTACTTTCACGAAATTCAGTCCGTCACCCACGACACTGCCCGCTCCATAAACAAATTTAGTGGCGTTCAAAATACGAGCGGCATTGGTCAGGAATAAAACACGCATTTCCTGAAACTTCTTCTGGCGATCTGCGGGAAGACTTTCAAAAGCCTTCATCGGATCAGCTTCTTCAATCGAGCCTCCGCGAGCCAGGATCTCAGCTTTGACTTTCTCTGGTAATTTGAGTCCCAAGGCTTCTTTCATCGCCTCGCGATCCGGTGCTGTTTCCAACTCGAAAACCCGTTCCCGTTCGCCCTGACCGACCTGAATACGCAAGCGCTCGGCCTGTTCAGAAGCCTGAGCCTTTTCCAGGGTGGTTTCAATGACCTCGGTTTCTACAGTCTCATTTTGAGACGACAGCTCCGCCCACGCAGGGGCAGCAGGTGTTAAAAGGGCGGACGCCAACAATAGGGAACCAAGTAGAGTCTTCATCTTAAGGGCAGAAGCTGCAAACCCAAGACCCGGTGTTTTGCATTGCTAACTATGTGATTCCTCTATTTTTCTCTGTTTAGGGCTTAGACAGCAAGCCCAAGCTCGCCCCGGGGAGTTTAAAACTCCACCACCCAAGTTCCGGCGGAAGTTTTGTTGAATTTGTATGTGGTCAGAGGCTGCTCGACCGTCTCTGCCGTGCCGCCGGTTTGTTGCCCCACCAGCCCCAAAGCCTCACTAAAATTGAAGCGTCGACTGCGAGAGTTTTCAATCCCCCCGGCGATCTTCGCCAAAGTTCTGCGCAACGAAACCGGATAGCTTTTCACAATCACTGCTGCTGTCGCCCGGCTTTCACTTTGCAGCTTCACTTCGCTGACTGAGACCTCTGAACGTTCGGTCATGAACTCCATATAGGCTTTGTTCAGCCAGTCGGATTGTTTGATGTTTTCATCAGCTTCCTGCTGCAAAAGTTCCTGGAATTTCTTTTCTCCCAGTTCCTGAGCTTTCTTTTCAATTTTTCCCTCTTGAGAAGTGCAGCCTCCAAGGAGCACAAAAAATAGGCAGAAAATGGAAACGCTGATCTTTTTCATAGACTCTATGGTGACTGGGAAGGCCCCGAGACTCAACACACTCATGACGATGCGCAGCAAGTCGTCAGAGTTGGGTCACTTTGGGGTGGACGAAAACCTTCAATATCCATATATTTGGGGGTCTTTGGGAGATTACAGAAAATGACTACATTTATCGGCGTTTTGCATATCATCGTTGCTCTCGTTTTGATCGTTTTGGTTTTGATCCAAGACTCTAAAAGCGACGGAGCTTTGGGCATGGGTGGTTCCAGCGGTTCTAACTCTTTGTTGGGTGCAACTGGCGCACAATCTTTGGCTGGCAAAATGACAGTATGGGCAGCAATCATCTTTGCAGTGACTTGCTTGGCTTTGGCGACAATGACTTCTTCCAAAACTAAATCTGTTGTTGATAGCCTTCCGCTGCCAACAGCTCCTTCTCAAGAGCATTTCCCAACTGAAGGAACTGACGCTGCTGCTGGTGCGGCCGCTGTTCCTGCTACGACTCCTGTTGAAGCGGCAACTCCTGCTGCTTCCCCTGCTGCAACTGCAGCTCCTGCTCAGAAGTAATTTTAGTACATTCCTAACAGGTTCTTCGCTATAGTTTCTCTATGGCGAAGAACAACTGGCTGATTCCATCTCTGATTATCATTGGCGTTATAAGCGTCGCACTTTCTCTCTTCATCGCTTCACAAACTGAAAAAAGCAAACCTGGCGCGCGCCCTTTGGCCCGTCTTGAATTGAACTTGGGGAAAGTCTTTGTTCTTCGTAACAACATGACATCCAAGGAAACCCTGACTCGCAAATCCACTTTGTTCGCCTTGGACTCGGTTGAAACCAGCGTGGATGGCGATGCCACGATGGAGTTTGATTCCTCTTACCGCATTCGCATTCTGGAAAACTCATTGATCACTTTGGATGAAGAAAACGAGCGCATTGTTCTGGTGATCAAACGCGGCGATGTTCAGGTGGAAAACTATGGGCGCGAAGGCAGCGTTTATATTTCCAAAGATGGTGTGCGCTGGACAGCGACTGATTATGAAATGAATTACAAGAAACAAGCCCCGACAGAAACTCTGCCGGACCTGGCTCCGGTGGAAACAGGCGTTCCCACCGCCCCTGCTGCCAAAGCCGAAGGCCTGACTTCTGAGTTTATTCAGGACACCTTGCGCACACATCGCAATTCATTCTTTAAGTGCTACACTCAGTTGCTGCAAAAAACTCCGGGCGTGGTGGGACAGGTTTCCATCAGCTTTACGATTGAAAAAACCGGCAAGGTTCATCAGGCCGATATTGCCAGCAGTAATCTGAATGATCCGGGCTTTAAAAAATGTCTGTTGGAGGCCATTCGCCGGGTGGAGTTCAAGACCTTCGGTGGCGATCCGATTTCAACGGTCTTCCCACTGCGATTTGAATAACGCTATTGTTTGATCAGGGCCATCAACATGATCGGCCCGGTGGGCCAGTACATCAGGAGCGACGGTCTATAGAATATCGCCCGTCGCAGATCATGTTGTTCGATCCTGCTCCCGTCCGGCCAAACAATGAACTGATTTCCATAAAAGGCCACATCACCCAGTTCGGAATCCGCATGGATCACATAGGATTCCCCCATGTCCGCATGAGAAACCGATATCTCGCGAATTTGCAAAGGTGTCTGAGCTTTCAACGTCACCCATTTGATCTCATCACTTTCAGGCTTGTGCCCGCAAGGTTGCCCCTCCGTCACTGCGGTCACTAAAACGAAATCTTCTCCGCGACTGTAACTGGATCTTTTCAAAATTAAGCAGACGTCTTCACTAACGGTGAAGTTCTTACCGACAGCAGGAAAGAAAATCGGACTGTGTTGCTTCTTCAGATAATACAAGGGCGCCACCACGGCCACCAACAGCACGGCACTGACCAGATACTTTCGTCCCCATTTCACAGAGGCATATATCACAAAAAGAATAAACGGAATCGCCATAAAGATGTCTGAGAATCCCAAATTCACAGCACCGCCATAGACGAACACACAGGCGACAGCAAAAAGCCAGGGACGCATTGATTTTGGAAGACGTTCCAGCAACTTCAAAACGTGCACCTAGCGGTAATCGTGGATATAGTCGATGCGATCTGGAATCCAGGGTTCATGCACGCCTTCCATCTCATAGACATGCCCGTCATCCACCAGTTTTTCTTTCAGTGGTGCGACGCTGGGTTCATAAGAGGAATGCAACAAGCCTTTTTCGATAAAGAACGGACGGATTTCCAAGTAAGCTCTTTCACCCAGGACTCCGCGGCGGATGAATTCATCAAAGCTTTTCATCAGCTCTTCCGGGGTGTAGCCATAGTTATAGACCATGTCCTGAACAACGCTGTAGATCGCTTCCAGATTCAGGCGGTGATCCTGATAAAGATCCAAAGCCACCTGGAAAGTGTTGTTTGTCGCCAAAGTACGGCGGCCAAACTTCAGATAGTAATCAGGGTCGGTGTCCGTCGCCAAATTGATATAAATCTTCTCGATCGGATCATTTTCCGGGATCTGGGCTTGCAGTTCCAGGATGGTATTCACCTGCTCGCCCGTGACGTTGAGCTTTTCCAAAATCGAGCGGATATCGCTGGGCCCCAAGCGGCGCGAACAAATATCAGAATAAAGATTGTAGATGATGGCATCTGTTTCACTGTCATCGCCCCAGCAAATCTGACGAACAGTTTCCCCCAGACGGGTTCGCAGTTGCAACAATGCCTGCAGCTTATAGCCCACCTGCTTGGTCAGACGCCAGAAACGTCCCGGGCGGAGGTTCGCCAGATTGTCTTTATAAAAGCACCCAAACGGGCGGATATTATCCAGTGCGAATTTTTCAGAAATGCGCTCTTCCATCTGCGGCGGTGAGGCCGTGATGAAATAGATCGGGAAATACATGTAACCTTTTTGCTGCTTGCGGAACTCGGAAAGGGACTGCAACAAAACATTGGTTCCAGGGATGTTCTTTTTATTGAGGGCGCGCTCCAGAATGGTCGTCATCAAGCCCGACAAAGAATCAATGGTCGTATCCAGATAAGTCTTATCGAGATCCCACAAAAAGACCTCTTCGTGACTTTTCTCCATCCCTTCGGAAACATACCGAAAGAACACCACATCCCCATTCATCTCACTACGATCACGCCAATCCGCCATACCCAGATTCTGAAGCAGCCAGCGTCAAAGGGCCAGCCAAAAAAAGAGGAAGAGCGGCTTGTCAAAAAGGTCCAGATACAAGACGAAGACAAGCTGCAAGGGTTAGCAGCCTGTCGTATTAATCGGTTCCGCCATCTGACGGCAGCGGACTTGAGCTTTCGAGCACTTCACGCGCAGGTGGAAGTGATTGTGGTGGTCTTTTTCAGAGATCAGACGACGCAATGTTTGGGCGGCCAAGCTTTGCATATCGCCTTTTTTAAGCTCTCCGGTGGCGACCGCGTGTTCACACAGGGCCTTTTTCAAAGTCCCGTGGATAAAGATACGGTCGATCAGCTGAGTGTTAACAACTTCTTTAAAGAGCTTCCATTGCTGCTTCATCATCCAGTTCGGATGAACCTTATTGATGGTCACTGCGGATGTGAAGGCCCCTTGCAAATTCTTATTATCGAAATAGAACGCCACGTCTGCATCCAAACCGTTGGTGTGGGATTTATGACGCCCCAGCTTTCCGCCCTTTTCGCGGGACAGGTCCCCGATGGACATCTGGTAACCTGGCAGATCCTTTTTAGTGATATTTGCCATTTGCACAATAATGTACGCCAGCTCATTGGTCGCAAAGTGCGCCTTACGCTCTGGACGAATCACATGGAAGCCCGACGGCTGATGGTTTTGTTCGTACACCAGCATATTCGCCGCATTTTCCAAACGGCCGGTATTGACAGCTCCAATTGCCTGACTGACTTTATTGATCGCAGGCGCTGCTGCCGCCGGAGTTTCCTTTTTTAGGTTCTTCCTTTGGCTCCGGCTTTGGTTCGTCCTTCTTAGAGTCGTCCTTTTTAGGTGGAACCGTTTTGGGGTCCTCTTTTTTTGGGAGGAGCTTCCGTTTTAGGCTGCTCTTTTTTAGGTTCTTCTTTACGCGGCGGAGTCTCTGTTTTTGGCAGATCTTTCTTTGGCTCCTGCTGCTTTGGCTCTTCTTTTTTCGGTTCTTCTTTTTTTACTTCCGGTTTTTTTACTTCCAGAATTTTCTCGATGTCGTCCACGACGTCACCCACGTAACGACCTGGCTCACCTTCCACGTCGTCGGAACCACCTTCAGTTTCCAACTCTTCATCAGGAACTTGTTCCGCCTCAGGATCAGCCGCAGTCAGATCATCCTGAATGGATTCCACCTGATGGTGATAAACGATTTCGTTGTGGTACACATAGATATCAATAAAGGAAGAACGGCAATCGCCGGATTCACTTAAACACGTGGCTTTGGCCGCCACTTTCAAGGCCTCGGACTGCGCATCCACTGGATTCAGGGGTTTAAGTGCAATAAAGCCATTGGCATCCAGAATACCGGCCAGATTCAAATCCACGGTCTGCACGGTCTTGCTTCGGACAGGAAGAAACTCCACGCGGCCTTTCAAGGTCATGCCTTTGGTGGCCGGGTCAAAGTTCACACTCACGTCTTGAACACGGGTGGAACCGCGTACAACTTTATATCCTTCTTCATCCTGAATATTCGGCTGAGCGGGTTCATAGGTGGTTTTCACCTCTGAGCCCTGCTCACGGGAATCCGGCGCACAGCCGGTGGTCATCATAACAAAGGAAACTAAAATGGTGAGTGTCTTTGTAAAGTACTTCATCCTGCCGGACATGTTGCAAGAAACGTGTCGCAGGAAGTGCGCTGTATTGAAATTAAACAGCACCCACTACTTCAGGACTGTCGAAGTTTTTGATAGATAGGACGTAAATTGTTCCCGTAGCTCTCTATTGCCGATCTCATAAAGGTCCCCATGATGCCCACCCGGGACCACCCAAAGTTCTTTGGGCGCAGCAGCTTCTGCAAACATCTTGCGGGTGTTTTCCGGCTCGACCGCCTTATCGTCAGATCCCGTAATGAAAAGCATTGGGATCGGTGAAAACTGACTTAAAGATTCCGGAGCATATTTATCACTTAGCACCAGATAGGTGATCGGCTGCAACGGCCAGGTCCACCAGCGACGGCTAAGAACATCACGCCCCATCCCCTTATAAGAGCGGAAGCTGGCTTCGATCACGATATTGCGCACAGGAATACGATCCTTGATTTCTTCTGTGGCCTTCAACGCCACAATGCCACCCAGACTGTGACCGTAAATAATCAAGGGACGAGAATCCTTTTTCTGATGAAGCCATTCGGCCGCAGCTATCCCCGCCTCAACGGTGTTTTCTGGCGTGGGTTGACCGTCGGAAAGACCATAGCCGGGATAATCAAAGATGAAGTAGTTGTAGCCCTGCGCCGGCAACCAGTGAAACATCAAAAAGTGCGAGGTGATGTTTTCAGCATTGCCATGGAAGAATAACAAAGTCCCGCGACTGTCTTTCTGTGCGGAGGCAAAATACCAACCATGAACAGTGTTGCCTGATTGCGTTTTCAGGAAGACATCTTCGGGCTGCATTTTGACTTTCGCCGGATCAAAAAGCTTTTCTTTCATGGGATAGTAAAAGAACGACTGACATCCCGTCAGAGATAACGTCGCGATGCATCCGAAAAAGAAACGGCGAAGCCCGGAAAACTTTGTCATACTGGAATCATGAAACGATTTGAACATCAATGGCAAGACTATAAGTGGGTGGACTGCGAAGCACCTTCGCAGGATGATCTTTTAAAGCTGGCGGAAGAATTTCCGATTCCCCTCAATGCCTTGATGACTTGCCTGGACCCAGAGCATCTGCCTTCCTGTACGTTCTTTGAAAAAACCTGTTTTTTCATTCTGCGCCACTACGATGCAACCGCCAGACCCAAGGCAGGAACTATTCAGTCCTTAACAACCAAGATCGCGTTCTTCGTAGGTCGCGACTTTGTCCTGACCATTCATCGTGCTCCATTGGATTGTATCAGTATCAAAAAAGACAAAGTGGCATTTGAGCAGATTCCCTTGTTAACCCTGGTCAAATCACTTTGCATGCAAACCGTGAAAAGCTTTGATGCGCCTTTGGATGAACTGGATGCCAAAACAGATGTCATTGAAGAACGTGTTTTCACGCTGAAACGCCGAAGCATTCTGCGTGAAGGATATCACATCAAACGCAAAGCCTCGTCGTACCGCAAGATCTTTAAATTCACCATGGATGTCTTCAACAAGATTCATCAACATGAAGAACTTCCCTTGCGGGATTTGCAGCAGGTCCGAGAGCCGCTGGAAAAGCTCAGCTTTTATGCCGATGACATTTACGAGGAAATCACCGGACTTCTAAGCCTGCATCTTTCGTTGATGTCGCAAAAGACCAACGAGGCTTCGTACCGCACCAACGAGGTCATGCGGGTGTTAACCGTGTTCTCGATCTTCTTCCTGCCTTTGAATTTCATTGCCGGAATCTATGGAATGAACTTTGAAAACATGCCGGAACTGCGTCAGCCCAATGGCTACTACGCCACGCTGAGCTTTATGCTCTTCGTAGTCATTGGAATCACTTACTGGATCTACAAAAAAGGCTGGCTGAAAAAGGACGAGCTCTGACCCACGTTTAGGTCCGAGCTCGCGCCTGCACAAACGAATAGAAGAAGACCGCATTGGGGTCATTGGCGACCCGGGCCATTTCATCTTTCATCCCCTGCACCACTTCCTCAGAAATACACTTCGCCTCCACCAATTGTTCACTGGCGCTCAAGAGCAGCTCTGTCCAATACTCGATACAGTCCTTGCGTGCCTGAGGATAACGATTGTCCAGGAACCAGGTTTTTATTTCTGTATGAATGTCATGGTACCCCAGCTGCATCAGGAAATTCCCCAGCTTCGCGCCGACGAACGGATCACCCCGCTGCTCAAGCTGATATTCGTTGAAGGCCATCCAGTACTTCCACACATTCGGCGAGTATGGATCCAAGAAGAAAGACGCATTCATCACTTCAGTGACGTACACCGTTGAGCCGGGACGCAAGACACGGCGGACTTCTGACAAAACACGAATCGGATCTGGCACATGTTCCAAAATCCAGCACAAGAAAGCCCCGTCAAAAGAGTTCGACTGAAACTTCATGGCAGTGGCATCCATTTCCTGCAAGTGGAAACGACCTTGTGCAAACGGCAGACTTGTCAGGCGTTGCTGAGCCGCCGCCAGTTGCTTGGTGCTGCGATCAATTCCCGTCAATTGCAAATCAGGGAATCGACGCAAAAGGATTTCACTTTGAGCACCGACCCCACAGCCGACCTCCAGCAGATCCTTCACATTGGACAAATTGATATTCTGATAGACCGTGTGCTCACCGAAGCGCGCTTGTTTGCGCAGGCGATCTTGTTCTTCCGTGGTGAACCCATGCAGATAAGGAAAATCAGCCATTAAACACCTCAATAGTAATTTAATAGCTGCAGGCTGGTTTCCTCAAGGAATCTCTGGTTACGGTACACAGCACGAAGTCCCCAGGTCTTATTAAAGCTCCATTGCGTCTGAATCTGGGTCTTTAGATAGTCCTGTCGATCCCATGATGAATCGCGGCGGTATTGCGCCAACGCCTCTAAAGCCCAATAGGAATTGATCTGATAATGCAGATCCACCAACGGCCCCGCACCTCCCCACAAATTGTTTTCTGACAATGTGGAACCGTAATGCACTTCCCCCTGAAGTTGCGCTGTCAAATCAAACTTTCCAAGACCGAATGTCCAGCCATACCCCAACCGAACAACGGCCTCGTGAACTGGATTGAAATTTTCATTTTGGGTGCGCTCCAGACCCAGCTTAAATCTCCAGGAATTTTCCGGGAACAGAGACGTCCATTCACTGGCCGAGATCAACTCGAACGCCGAGAAGTTTTCCAGATCAATTTTTTTGCGATCCGGTTCGGCGTAGGATTCCCCGTAAGAAAAATCCAAGTCAAAAAAAGAAATCTGCGAATAGCGCGGATAACCCCAAGCCGGGTCCAGACGATCATGCAAAGCAAAGCGATGGGACAACAACAAGTAATCACGATCCGCAGTATCGTGTTTGACTCCAACGCCCCAACGACCCGAAGGATGCGCCAGATGAGGCTGCTCTTCCTGAGGCGGAGTGATGGTCACGGCTTCCGGAGCCAGTTCAATTTCGCTGCGTTTGCCAAGTACACGCATCTTAAGCTGCCCTTCTCGACCAGCCTCCTGCACTTCTTTGGAATAACGGAAATCAATAAAGTCGATAAAGGCATCCAGCACCCGCGCTTGCGAAGCTGCGGGGCTTTTCAGAAATTCTTCCGGATAAATGATTTCATCCTGCACAGTGAGCTGATGTGCCATTTTTGACAACTGATCCTTTTCACTGTTCGTCAGTCGATTCCAGCGCACAAAGAACACTTCTCGCACCGAGGGACGATAAGAAAAAGATTTCACCAGATCTGTCTTCGTCCAAAGAACACGCACAGTATCTGCCGGAATCACATATTGATCCAGTTGGCTCAAAACATCCACTGTCGGGTCAGCGGCTTCCAAAATACTCAGCATGTGGTAAGAGCAGTTCTCGGTCAGATACCAATAGTCTATCTGTGCAGGTCCCAATTCCCATACGTGTGCCACCAACATGGTCACCGCTTCAGGTCCCAGACGCAGTTCGTACTCCCACAGGTCGCGAGATTCCGCATTATTATATTCACGAACTTTATAATAGTAAGGGATTGCGCGGAAAGTACCCGGGAACATTCCAAACAAACCTTTGAATCCATACAAGAAGGCATTGTTGGTGTCTGTATCAGCCGCATAGTTCAGACCATAATCCAAAAGTTCATGGCGTTGCCCATCTTTTTCTGATGGCTTCTTATTGATACGTAAAAAAGTGTGCCCAAAAGCAGACGACGGATTATTCATGTAGTAGCTGGAAAAAACCAGAGAAACCGATTCTCCCTGAAGCCCCTTGGCAAAAGCATCGTATCGCTCACAGGAAAGATCCGGCCATTGAATCTTCAGATCCTTCAGCTGTCCCTTCAACCAGCGATAGCGTGCTGGGAATCGGCATTGAGCCCGGTCATTGACATCACTGGCCTCGCCCCGGAAGAAATTCTGCGCCGTCGCTTCAAGTTCCAACGCTGGATTTTTTCGGCCCACCGGAGAATAGAAAAACGAATCGCTGTCGATCTGACTTTCACGAACATGAAAGAAGTCTTTTTCAAAATGCAAAAGCTTAAGCCACTGCCGCTCTTCCCCGAGCTGACGTTCGCGAATGGTCTTCAAAACCAAATCCCATTCGGCAGATGCAGAAAAGGCCTCTTGCGAGGCCCCAAAAATCAAAACAAAAGCTGTGAAAATCCAACGCATAAACCCATCTTTGTGGGTTCATGCACTTTTATCAAGCCTTCTTTTTCTTCTTCCACCAGTAATATGTGCCCGTGAAGTAGAACACCAGGGGCAAGATACCGGAAACAAACACCAGGAATCTTCCCAGTTCTCCCCAGAAATCGCCAACGTGCCAAGCGCGCTGCAAATCCCCAAACTTTTTCTTAAAATCACGATCCTTCACCAGCTTTGTGTTTAACAGCTCCCCTGTGGCAAGATCCCATTCCCAACCACTGATGCCATGCTCCTCATCCCGAGCCAAGCCCAGCAGTTTATTGTCCTTAAGCTCAATTCGGAACTGCGCAATCTGATCTTCTTCCAGCAAAGACGACAACTCAGGCTGCACTGCCGAGAAAGACAAAGCCTGCTGGTTTGCAGGACCGCTTCCACCAGGGCCACCGCCCGCACCGGGGCCGCGCGGGAAAAACCAATCCGGACGAGCCAGATAAATCCCTGAGAACGTCACGATACACATCAAGATTAAAGAATAAAAACCTAAAAACTTATGCAGCTCCAGATTGAACCCCAGGAAGGATCTTTGTTTGTTATAACGAAGACTGCGCTTCCAGCTTTTTCCCTGACGAGGCCACCACAGGTACAGTCCTCCCAACAGCAGAACCATACTCAAGACCCCTGTCACCGCAACAATCGTGCGTCCCGTACCACCAGAAAACAGATCATGGTGAAAGACGAAGAAGAACCCACCCAAGGTTTCCTTGAACACTTCCGAACCTTTGAACTCGAAGGTCGCTGCATCCACATAAGCCGTCACAAAACGACGTTTTTGTTCACCCTGCGGAACATTGAACGTGACACGATGATTGTAGTGCGAATCTTCAGAGGCGATAGTCATGCGCATCGGGTTGGAATCCACACCCAACCCTTGACGGGCACTTTGAACAATTTTATCAAGGTCGGCAACGACCGGAGCGGCGGAAGCCACTTTAAGATCAGGTTTGATCAAAGCATCAATTTCTTCGGTATAAACCAGATAGCTGCCAGTCAGCCCCAGAAGAACAAAGTGAACACCAACAACAATACCCAACCAGCGGTGGGCCCATAGCATGAATTTGTGCACGATTCTTTTCATGGCCACTGGATAGCGTCTTCATCCAAAATATACAACTTAGTGACCTTATTAGTTCATCAATGCTAGGTTTTTGAAAATCTAATGAAAACAGTTCGACCGAAAATAAAAAAACGCAGTGGTCTAACCACTGCGTTTCGATAGATCCTCAAATATTGAGATCTAGATATTAAGCACCACAAACATTGTTTTGAGAAACAACTGCGTTGATGTTTGCTTCGATAGAAGCAGGTTGCATGTTTGTTTCAACAAAGATCTTGTTGTAGTTCTTTTTCAAAGTTGTGCCCATAACTTTGGAATCACAACCCATCAAGTTAGCAAGACCAGCCAAAGTCTCACCTTGACCACGAGCAGCATCGTTAGCCAAAGCTACTTTGTTCACTTCGATGAATGCAGGAACTTCTTTACCAGATTTGAAGATACCATCTTGTTGGCAATTCAAAGTACCAGTAGAGATACCGAAAGTTTGGTTACCAGAAGTACCGTTTGTAGTCGCTGCAAGAATTTGATTGCCGTTAGAACCCATAACCAGGGAACCCAAACCGCAACCTGCAGAACCATAACCTTGACCAGACACTTCTTCCAAAAGACCTTTTTTCTTTTGAGCGTGTGCCACACCAGAAACCAACATTGCTACAACTACAAATTTAACCAACTTCATTTCAACCTCCGAAGTATATTGGATTTGCCTGAAAAAAATTGTGGCCTCGATTTGCACAAACGGCAAATAGTTTTGTTGTCCTAAGGCACAAGGACCTGTCCGCATATGGACACTAAGAGCTGGACTAAAGTCTGAATATCTAGAAGCCGTCCCAGCGCACATTGATCTTGGGAAACTCGATCCAATCTTCTGAAGGTGGAAAACCTTCTGGACGAGGCTCGGTGCTGCCTTTGTAGCTAAGAAATGCCGTCAGTGCGCACACGAAAGCCTCAAAGGCATGATTGTTTTCAATCATCAACTTCACATCCTGATCATAAACGAAGGCCACATTGTGAGCACTGAGGGCATTCAGAATCTGGCGACGGCTTTCATCGCCACCAATGGCATGCTTATGAAAACGCAGATGGCTTTTCATCACATTGAGTGAACGCCCAATACGCCAGACAGAAAGCTTGGGGAAAACCTCAATGCATTTCGTCTTCAGATGGCGACGTAGGAACATCGCCCGCGCCAGCAGCGGAGCACTGTTGGCTCCCATCGCATGTTGCAAAATAAAGGGTTCTTCCAGTTCGGAAGACAGATACATCTCGATACATCTTTGTGTGTAGGGCGTGAACAGCTTGCGCGGTTTCTTTTTCTTATGCAATTTGCGGGTGTATTCCCACATCCATTGCACGTGCGCCTTTTTGCAGGTCTCGATACTGGCACAGCAGTCTTTGGACTCTAAACACACCGGAAAGTGGAAGGGCACATCAAAGGCCACTATATCCACTTCGTTGTGATACTGCTGAATGACTTCCTGAATTTTAAAGTCCGCCGAATGGACTTCATCACTTTTGATTTTTTCAACCAGACGGGAAAGAAAGATTTTTTTATGTTTGGGATAGTATTCCAGGACTGCCACACAGGCTTTGTCGGATTTGCCGCCGCCCAAAGACAGGCCGATAAAACGATGCACTTCTCCAGCATGAGACGACGACTCGGCCGCAGCTTTTTTCGGAGCTGCGGTCTTTTTCTTCGTCGTTCTCTTTTTCGCCAGGTCCTTTACAACGGATCGACGGGTTTTGCGTCCATCACCTGGAAGCCGGCTTTTTGGCATGCGTTGGCGACTCCCTCACGTTTATCAGGAGGACACCAGACCAAGACACATCCGCCGCCCCCAGCTCCACAAATTTTAACAGCCTCAGCCCCATTCTGCAAAGAGACTTCAGCAAGCTTGTAGATCTCAGGACTTGAAAATTCCGGGGCCAACCGAACACGGGCCTCGAACTCACGTTTGAACAAAGGCCCCAGCTCTTTCCAGTTTCCGGCCCGGACTGCATGCTCTGTTTCGATCGCAATGCTTTTCAGATCGCGTAAGGCCTGAATGGTACGGGGATCCTTAATGACTGAATCCTTCATCACCTCAAAGTTATTCAAACCAGAATGATGAGCCTTTCCCGTATAAACGAGCATAAACTTATCTGCCAAAGGCGTGTGCGACACTGGCAAAACATTCTGCTGGATCCCATCATACCCATAATGAAGAACGTTCAGCCCTCCAGAGGCCGCCGGATAGTAATCCTGTGTTCCCGTTGGAGTATTCAGAATTTCAGCTTCAATATTATGGGCCACCTGCACCATATGATGAATATCACGGAAAGGTTTACCGCAGAACTGGGCAAATGCCTTCATCAAACTGATCGTCAAGCTGGAACTTCCCCCAAGGCCGCCACCGACCGGACTTTGTGAGGAGGTCTTCAGGTTAAAGCCACGCTCGGGCTTCCAATAGCGCAATTGAGTTTGCAACAAAACCATTTTCGGATCGGGATCAGAAAGAGCATCCACCAAATTACTATAAGCCTTGCGCAGCTTCAGATCCGCGGACTCAAGCACAATCGTTGCGTCATCGTGGGGGGTCAGCTCTGCCACTGTATAAATATCAATAGCCACGTTGACCGTAGAAGCGCCATTGATAAACAAATAAAGGGGCCACAAATCCAATGTGCCCCCTGCCAAATCCACACGAGTGGGAGATTTAACAACAATCTTCTGCATTACTTTTCTTTCTGCTCGGCCGTCATAGCCTGCTGTTTCGGAGCTTCCTCTTCACGCAAGTCCGCCAGAACAATTTTGATAAAACGGTCCAAAGCCCCGGCTTCCATCTTCAACTGCTGTGCGGGCTCGGAAACCTTGGCGTAAATAACCAGATCCTTGGCCTGCCCCACTTCGGCCTTCCACTTTTTATCCTTCATCACCAGTTCCATGGTGAAAAGGGACTTCAGCGACGGAAGCTTGCCGTCCACAATTTCAGAAGCTTTGGCGTCCGCGATCTGAGTCAAAAGCTCACGCACTTTGTTTTGATCCAGCTTCAGATCCTTCTTTTCCGGAGCCAGCCACTTGCCATCTTCACGACGGATCATCAAACGGCCTTTGTCATTCTTGATGCTAATTTCATCCACGCTGGCAATTTTATGGCGCAGGAACCGACGCTCACGGAAATCCATCACGGTCTTATTCACACGACTCTGCCAGACAGAGTTGACCAGCAGAACCCGGTTTTCACCATTACGACGGGCAAAAGTGTTGTCCTCGAAATTACGCTTTTCGGAAATTTCAAAAACATCCTGAGTTCCCGCTGTACTTTTGAAAGTGACTTTCCCCAGGGGCTTATCCAAACCATAAAGGGCCCATTCAATGCCCTCGCCCTCTTTGGCAACTTCGATGACACGCTCTGGGAAAGCACCTTTGACAAAATCATCTGCGGCCGTGTTATCCGCCGCATCCCGCAAGGGTTCTGTCATCGACCAACCATCTACAGTGCGCTTCAGGACAATTTTCTGTGTTCCTTTTTCCAGTTCAATTTGATCGACCTGATCAAATTCCACTGTCATCAGACGGGCATCCATCGCGCGCTTTTCTTCGACCTTTTTTTCGTTGAAGAAATCATAAACTGCATAACCGCCAAAAATCAGAAGACAAATGACAAGTATTGTACGCCCTTTAAGTTTCATTACGCATTTCTCCTTCTAAGCCACAGGCCAATGCTGGTCCCCAGCAAAAGGATAGGCAGTGGAATGATGAAAGCAAACAAGAAAACACCGAACTTGGTTTCTGTCATAAGCATTTGTGTCGCCATAGGCTCTTTAGGCGTGATGCTGATCAGATTCTCTTCCTTGGCCAGAGCCGCGATCGAGTTCAGCACAAGGTCACGATTCAGATTCTGATAAAGCATCTGATTGGTCAGGAAGTCCACATCTCCGGCAACAATCGCCGCAAAATCCTTGGCACCTTCATCCCCGCCCCACTTACCGCTGACTTCATCGACCAAAGCATAAGTATCTTCCGGACCTTCCCCTTTGACCTGCATCGAAGGGAATGCCATTGCGTTTGGCGCCGTCGAAACCAGTTCATCCACGACAATGCCTTTTACGATATCCACTTTCTTCAAAGACTGCGGATAACGGAACAAGGTCGCTTCACTGCGCCCGAAAGGTTTGGTGATTTTATTGTTCATCGAGAAAATCACACCCAATGTCGGACCTTGATTAATCCCACGGCCCATCACTGTTTCCACCTGATTCAGGATGTAGTTGTTCCCCAACTGCAAGCCCATCTTGGAAGTCAGCTTCTCAAGACCGGCAGAGTTCTGGGATTCAATAGCCAGGAACAGACTGCCACCGGACTTCAGATAATTTTCCAAGGCTTCAATTTCAAAGCCCTGGAAACCCTGAACCGGCCCCGCGATCACGATTACATCCGCATCTGCGGGGATTTTCGGATTCTGAATCAACGGCAGTTCTTTGACCAGATAACGATTGTTTTCAAGCAGGGATTTCAACGACCCCAACCCCAGGCCTTCCTTGTTATCGTTGATATTTTTTTCTCCGTGCCCGACCGTGAAGTAGATCGTTTTGCTCTTTTCACGTGTGACCTTCACTAACGCACTGGTGAAGTCCTGCTCATCAATTTTTTCGATTCGGTTGCGGCGCCCCTTGTAATCCAGGAACACCACGCCACTGCCTTTATCAACACCGAATTCCTGTGAAAGATCCGGGCGTTCGTTCACCTCGACAAAATCCAACTGAATCTTTGCGCTCTGGTCCTGATACTTTTTAATCAGCTCACGGAACAAACGACGGTTTTCTTCGTTGCCTTCAACGCCCTTCTTATAGAAGAAATACACCTTCAGGTCCGAGTCCAAAGACTTTACAAGCTTCACCGACTGCTCGGACAAAGTGTTAGACTGCGCCAAAGAGAAATCCCAGGTCTTGGTGTGACGAACCCCGATATAGTTCACCACAATCAAAAGCACCAAAGTCAGAAGGATCAAAACCCCCATGCTCATGCCTTCTTTGGTGGTCTTCATGGTGAAGAACTCCTTAAAGAAGCTGCGATCCTTCATCAGGCCCACGATCAGAAACAACACCGCCATCCCCAAGGACAGCCAGCAGAAAGGAACCCATTCGCCCAAAAGATAGCGAGTGATTGTCATCGCCACCAATGAGATACCAGCAAACAAAAATGAAATCTTACCTAATTTGCTCATCACTATCTCCAACGTGAGGATTCAACAACACGCTCTGCCAGGAAGCAGAACAACACAATAATACTCAGGAAGAAAATCAGACCGTTGGTGCGAACCGTGCCTTCCACCAAACCAGACAGATGACTGCTCAGGGAAACATGCTCGAAGATTTTACGGGCACGCTCCCCATCCACCACTTCGGTTCCAATTCCAATAAACCAGATGGAAACGTTAAAGATCACAGAGGCCACATAAGCCACGATGCTGTTTTCAGTCAGTGACGAGGCAAACAGGTTCATCGCCGCATAAACGCCCCCGACCAGGAAGATCCCCAGGAAAGCAATAAGCAGCGGCCCCCAGTTCACAGTTGCCAACGTAGAAGTTGCCACCGGATACAGCAGCGCCAAAAGCACGATGCCGCCCACAGCCCCCAAGGCCGCCAGGTACTTGCCCATCACGATCTGGAAGGACGTCACTGGCGAAGTCAAAAGCAGATCAAAAGTGCGAAGTTTTTTCTCTTCGGCAAAAAGTTTCATGGTCAATGCTGGCACCACGAAGATCAAAAGCAGATTTAAGTAGGAAAGCTGGCGCAGGAACACCCCATAGTGAATGTTGAGCTGATTCTGCGGAACCCCCTGCTGCATCACATAGTTCATCAGAAGCTGCGAGAACAGATTCAGCTGAATCGGATAAACCCAGCTAAACACCAGACTGACCAAAAAACAGATCATCCAGAAGGTGGAATTAAAATAGAAACCTTTGAGCTCTTTTTTGAAAATTACGAGAGTGCCGCTCATGCCGGGCCTCCTTTTTCCTGTTGTCCATAAGTCAGTTTCAAGAACACATCCTCAAGATCGCGCTTGGCCGGAGTCAGCTCCAAAAGACCATAGCCTTTCCCAACCAGAAGGGAGGACACATCTTCCACCGCCTCTTCGCTACCCTTGATATCAATGTCCCATTCCTTTGCAGAGGCTCCAGAGTGAACCCTGATGACAGACCCCATATTGGACAAAACACTTTGCATGTCTTCCACACCCTTGCGCAAACGCACGTGCAGACGAATCTGCCCTTGCTCCATTTTCGACAGGTTATGAATACTGTCTTCTGCAACAATGCGGCCCTTGTTGATGATGATCACCTTTTCACAGGTCGCTTCCACTTCCGGAAGAATATGCGTGGAAAGAATGATGGTGTGCTGTCCCTTCAAAGCTTTGATCAACTCGCGGATCTCGGCCACTTGTTTGGGATCAAGACCCACCGTGGGCTCGTCCAGAATCAGAACTTCCGGATCAGACACAATGGCCTGAGCAATGCCCACACGCTGTTTGAAACCTTTGGACAGATGATGGATCAAACGTTTTTGCACATCGCCCAGGTTGGTTTTCTCAATGGCATTCTTAACGGCGCTTTCAATCTTTTCTTTTGGAACTTGCTTCAAGGCCGCCACATAACGCAGATAATCCTGCACAAACATGTCAGCATAGACCGGTGGAATCTCGGGCAGATAGCCGATGCGTTTTTTTACTTCCAAGGGATTTTCAAAAACGTCAAATCCAGCAACCGAGGCACTGCCATGACTGGGCGCCATGAAGCCTGTGATAATTTTCATTGTCGTGGATTTGCCAGCGCCATTGGGGCCGAGGAAGCCCACAACGTCACCCTTGGAAATTGAGAAGTTCAGTTTATCAATGGCCCTTCTTGGACCATAATCCTTCGTGAGATCTTTGACTTGAATCATGGTGCAATCTCCTCTGTAGTCTAAATGAAAATTTTAGACCCAGCTTGTCACCAGTCAATCCAAAAGGTACCTGCTTACTTTTGCAGAAGCGATGCGACGTAGCCTTAGGATAAGGCGAAGTTTAGAGTGCGTTCTGAATGATAAGTCACGCGTCCCAGCTTATCGCCCTTGATCGGACGAACAAAGCGGCATTCCACGATAACCACGGCCACTTTTTGACCGACCATCAGGGATTTTGAAGACAAAGATTCCCGGGCCACCCAGGCAGAGACCTCTTGAATTTCCGCTGGAGTGATTTCCTGATCACGTTGCCTGTGGATGATGGCGTGCGCGCCCGGGTAATCGCGCAGATGCAGCCAGTAATCCCATGCTTTGGCCTGACGAAGCAGCGCCAGATTGTCGGCAGCGGACTTTCCGCAGTAAGCCAAGGCACCAGAATCCAAGTGCAACTTGCGTCCACGGGCTTCGGCCTTTTTCATCAGATCCACCAAAGCAGGCTTCTTCTGTTTTTCAGAATAGCGGCTGTCCTCCAGCTTCTGAATTTCCAGAACCAGCTCGTCCAGACGCTCACGCGCGCCTTCCTTCTTACCGACCAACTGCTTGGCCTTGGCAAAACAGTTTTCAATATTCCAGCTCAGGCTCTGCTTGGCATCAACGCAAGACTTCAAGCTGTCAGGCACATCCAAAGTGCCATGCGTCTTCAAATACTGCCCGGCCTCATACCACAGCTGTTCGCGGTCGCTTTCGATTTGCTTTTGAATTTCAGCAAGAGCCCGGCGTTTTTTCTCAAGATCCTTCTGCTTCTGACGCTCCCACTGCTCTGCCGGGTCCAGAATTGTTTTTTTGGAACCAGAGCCCTGGTCTGCCAGCCATTCTTCATGAATGGCCACCAAGTCCCTGGGCTGAGGAGGATTTTCCACATGCGGAGCCGCCGTCAGATCCAAAGGACGATCCCAGGAAATCTGCTTCCCCTGTGCTTTCACAAGCAGGTTGCTCTGTTTAGGGATCAGGCGAATCTCCAGTTCACAATCCGCCGAGGAATTCTTCAGATTCAGCACCACTACGCGGCCATACTCTTCCCGCACAGACATCCCTGCAAAGAACAAGTTCCGTCCATGAGAATTCAAAAACAGACTGACTGGCTTGCCCTTGGGAGCCTTCTTAAAGGGACATTTATTTTCAAAGCACAACATCATCGGGGCATTTGGCACAAGGTCCAGTATCAGCCAGAACATACTGCCACGCAGATGAAAACCCAGGGCCAGACCTCGGTCGTTGGCCTGCACTTCCTGCAGTTGGGCACCGTCCAAAATTGGAGCGAAATAAGAGACAAAATGCTGCAGTTCTTGCTGTGTCAGGGCTTTCATCCCATCGAGTCTCTCATTCTTTGGGCCAAATTTCCATCGCTGATGCTCAGGTTCGTAAAAGGAAAACCGATATTTCTAGGGTATGAATACAGACATGCTAATTAAGATCGTCGAGACCCAACTTCAAGAAACTGCCAACCTGCGTGAAAAAAGCCACGACTTTATCCGCCGCGTGGTTCACATCTACACCCTGCAACTGATGAAGACGGGTACCATTCCTTTGGAGTTCATGGACGACGTCCTGACCGACATTGAAGCGGAAGCCGTTGAAATCTATCGCAAGAAAACCTACGGCTTCCTGACTTTGGAAGAATATCGTCGCCACAAATTCCGTCAAAAAGACGACAACTAATACAAACGACTTTGCGCCGATAAAATTCGGCGTGGACTGACGGAAGTGTCAAACTTAAAGCACACTTCCTCCACTCCCAAAACCTTCATGGAATTTAAAGACGCCAAAAGCAAGGTGTCAGAAGAAACTCCGCAGGCCACTCCTCCTGAAGCCAAATCCAGACACAACTCCACTTCCGCTGTTGTTTGCTTTTCCGGCAAAGCCGCTGTGTATTTCAGGTCCTTGCGAAGCTGGCCACACAGTTTTTCAATGGGATTGCTGCCTCCGCAAGAACCGCACGACACTTCAGCGTGCGACTGAGAACAAATAAATACCAAGAAGAGCACAAAAAAAGATCTCATCCATGACTCCTTTTATTTTTGTTGGAGGCACTAGTGTAGGGATCTTTTCCCGTCAGTGATAATTTCAATTCTGTTATCTGCTTCTTATCAGAAGGTCGATGGCTATTCTTCGACCTTTTCAATCACGGCAAAATACAAAGGACCAAATCCACATTGATCCGGCATATAGGCAACGCCCATTTCTGTGCGCTCGCCCCCAACACCCAATGGAGCTTCCAAGAGCTTCACCGCGGCCTTCTTCTTTTTCAGCAGCTTGCGAACAACATCGTCATTTTCTGCCGGGCTGATAGAGCAGGTCGAATACACAATGCGCCCGCCTGGCTTCACGGCCAAGAAAGCAGCCGCCAACAAAGAATACTGTCTGGCCGCAAGATGCTCCGTACGACGCGGACTCCACTCGTCCTGTGCGGCTTGATTTTCCAGAATATGTCTTTCACCAGAACATGGGGCATCCAACAACACCCGGTCGAAACTGGAGGGTTCTTTCAAACCAAACTGCACACCATCTTTACCTGTCACCCAGACACGATTTCTCACTTCACGAGGCACATACTGCTGAATGACTTTTTTCAGGCGTTCACGACGTTCCGGGGAAAGATCATTGCAGAAGATCTCCCCTTCTTCACCGAAGGACTCTATCAATACCAGACTTTTCCCGCCCGGGGCCGCACACATATCCAGAAGACGATCCCCTGGCTGCACATCCAAAGCTTTCGCAACCATCACACTGGCAGGGTCCATGATGTAGATATCCAAAAGTTCGTCCGTATTACGTTCTGGCTGGCAGCCATGCCCCGGAGTCAGCCAATGACAACCCGGAAGTTCGGTTTTTTCAGGAAAGGCCGCCCAGGATTTGGTCTTCAGGTCGGAAGGACTCCACGAGTTGACCCGAGCCACTTGCTGCTCGCGTGTTTGCAGGGCCGCAAAAAGTGCGGACCAGCGGGAACCATAGACTTTTTCAAAATGACGATAAAAGGGATGATCGGCGTTCATCCCCCGAATTTTACTTTCGGATTGGGAAAGAGCAAATAAATTCAGACCCCTGGTCGATAATACTCTTTACTGCGACTGTTCCACCGTGACTTTGCATAATATGCTTCACAATAGCCAGCCCCAGCCCAGTCCCCCCAGAGTCCCGGGTGCGACCACGGTCAATGCGATAGAAACGCTCAAACAGACGGTCCAAATGCTGCTCTGGAATGCCCTGACCATCGTCAATCACACGCAGAATGATGTATTCCTTGATATCCCGTTCCCAGCGAATACGAATGGTCTTTCCCGCCGGAATGTACTTAACAGCATTAGAGACCAAATTGCGCAAAACCTGTTCAACCTTACGGGCGTCAGCCATGAACGGTGGCACATCCCCGTTCACATGAATGGAAATATTCTTTTCCGCTGCCATCACAGCCAGTTCAGACACCACATGCTCAGAAATCGAAAGCGGATGAATCATTTCCAGTTTCAGCTCGGAATTGGAAGCTTCCAAAGAGTTGATACTCAACATATCATTCACAAGATCCATTAACCGGTCAATATTGCGGGAAACGATGTCCAGGAACTTCCCGGCCTGCTGAATCTGTCCGGTTTTTACGTCCTCTTTCAGCGTATCCACATAACCCTTGATAGATGTCAAAGGCGTGCGCAGTTCATGAGAGGCATTGCCGACAAAGTCCATGCGGATCTGCTCGGCCCGCTTCATATCCGTGATGTCGTGGAAGATCCCCACAACACCATAAATTTCACGCGTTTTTTCGTTGCGAATCGGATTCACGGACACCGCAAAATAGCGGGGCTGATTATCAATCAAGGTCGGCAGCTTTACGGTAAAACGCTGAACCTTGCCAACCTGGATCGTCTTGGTAAAACCTTCCAAGACATCGGAAGAACGAATGGCATCCTTCAGCCGCAAAACCTGTCCATCCATAAGATTGGAAGACAGGAACTGAGCCGCAAACTGCGAGTTAAAATAAAGAATCTTTTCATCCAGACTGACGCTGACCAGACCTTCCGCCACCGCACTCATAAAGGCCTGGGATTCTTCCTGAGACTGAAGATAGCGCGCCTTACGACGCTTCATTTTGCGGTGAATGTGATCCAATGCCACTTCCAATTCGGAAATGTCAGCAGTTTCATCATCCAGCAGGTCATCGTCCTGACCGTCCACCAAATCCCCGAACGTACGTTTGCTGGAAATACGCAAGGCCTTCAAAATCACCCGATGAATCGGCTTGGCGAAACGGTAAGAGGTCAAAGCAGAAACTAAAATACTGAAAACAAAGAAATTCAAAAGAGCTTCATTGTAAACAAACGGGCGTACACCATAGCGAACATCAATGACAGAAATAACGGCCAAAAACAGGACGTTAAAAGCTACGACCTGCCAGGAAAAATAGCGCCAGTAAACTCGCCAAGGAAAACGGATAAATCGCTTCATGCGATATCTACTTTAACCCTATATCCTACGCCACGGATAGTCTCAATGCGGTCGCCCCACTCCCCTAACTTCTTGCGTAATCCAAAAACATGGGTATCAATAGTGCGTCCAACGACATTGATTCCCTCGCCCTGAATATTTTCAATCAGTTGTTCACGGGTCAGAACAC
Source organism: Bdellovibrio bacteriovorus (assembly GCF_041888015.1). GTDB lineage: Bacteria > Bdellovibrionota > Bdellovibrionia > Bdellovibrionales > Bdellovibrionaceae > Bdellovibrio. Next base: position 876,217 of record NZ_CP168968.1, on the reverse strand, counting down.
AGCCCTGATTCTGCACCAAAGCGCCCAAAAGCTTGAATTCTGAAGGGGTCAAATGCAGCGGCTCACTGTTATAGGAAATTTCGTAGGATTTAAAATTGATTTTCAGACCCAGCAACGAAACTTCGCCTTCTTCCGTCGCCGGAGCCGCCTGCACCTGGGACCGGCGCAAAAGGGCTTTCACCCGAGCGATAAAGACTGAAGGATTAAAGGGCTTGGTCATATAGTCGTCGGCACCTTTTTCAAGGCCGGACACGATGTCCTGCGGTTCGGTTTTGGCTGTCACCATCAAAACCGAAGCACCGGGATTCTTGGATTTAATTCTATCCACAATTTCAACGCCGCTCAGGCCGGGCAGCATCCAATCAAGAACAAACAGGGAAAAGCTCTGGCGATTCATCTCATGCAAGGCCTCTTCGGCGGAAGCACATTCGGTCACTCGGTAACCTTGTCGCAAAAGGTGCAGAGCCATCAGCTCCCGGATCTCTTGCTCATCTTCCACCACTAACACTTGCACTGAGTTGTCAGCCAAACTTTCCCCCATGTCGAACGTCTTTGCCAGTGAAGGCAAAGATCACATCTTCGGCGATATTCGTCGCATGATCCCCGAGACGTTCCAAATTTCTTGCAATCAAAATCAAATCCATGCCGGCTTCCACATCGTCCGAGTGGGCCTTCATGTGCGCCATCGATTCATTGAATACTTTGTTTTTCAATGCATCGATTTCATCGTCCATCAGCAGAATCTTTTTGGACTGTTCGACGTCACCACGAACAAAACAATCCAAAGACTCCTTCACCATACGACCTGCGATTTCAGACATTTTCTGAATATCGCTCAGTTGGGCCTGGATTGGCTTGCGCCCCAGATAATCCTTGCCGGAATAAGAGATATTCACGGCCTGATCGCCCATACGCTCCAGATCATTGTTGATCTTCAAAACAGAAATAATCAGGCGAAGGTCTTTGGCCACCGGCCCCTGTTTTGCCAGCAAATGCATGCACGCATTATCAACCCGGATATGATCCTCGTTGATTTGTCTTTCGATCGCATGCACGCCGTCGAACATTTCCAGATCCCGGGACAGCAATGCAGCCGTCACCAACGACAGCGACTTTTCAACATGACCACCCATCAAAAGAATCATTTTCTTGAGGTCTTCTAGTTGAATGTCTATCGCTCTTTCCATGGCATCCACCTTTAGCGCTTGGCTTGATTTATAATGATTTGAGAAATAAAGACACCGCTTAACACGGCATCTCTATGGATTCTAACAGAAACTTAACACACTTTAAAAGAGGACCTGGGCCGCAAATTCGACTCTGGAACGGTCCCGCACCCCGGGGGCGAACTCCTCGGCATAACGAGTGTGGTCCACCGCAACCGCCGCCTTAATATCCTCGGTCACCTGGTACCCCAGGGCCAAAATGCCTGTTTGCAAGTTTTTTCCAGTTTCCCCGACAGCCGCGTTTAAATAATCATAGCGAAGCATAACCTCCGCTTTCGGGCCTGTATGCACCACGGCGTAAAGGCTGCCACCCTGCCCATGAACTGACTCACCACTTAAGGCCGTCACATCCACACCTTCCGCCATTTTAAAGTCGCGAATGGCGTCCGCAGGATCCTTGGTATCCAGAAGCTCCAACGCCACCATCCAACGGTCTTTTTCCTCGTAACTGACCAGGGCCTGAATACGCTCTTTCAACCCAACGCTTCCACCATAGACCTCATAGTTTCCACGCACATAATTTAGACTGACAGACCACGGGGACCAACGGAAGAAGCGAACAAACAAGGCGGCCTCTTTATGCGGACCCTTTTCCTTTTCTTCAGCCCCTTCCCCGTTAGACAGACTCACCGCCCATTCACCATAGTCATTGGGTATTTCAGACATAAACGAAACACCCAGATCCGAATAGGAAAGATACTTCCATTTTTCTGTGATCGCCCAAGCGGTCCGCCCCAGGAAACGATAGTTGCCGGACTGATATTGAGCCTCCTGCCAGGTTTGAGGTATCAAACCCAAGCGCAAGGCCTTCATGCCGCTAAAAACACTGACCACATCCAAATAGGCCTCACGAAGTCCCACATCAAAACGATTGGGGCTGGCTTCTTTTTCCTCGGACCCTTCAAAAGACAGCACCAGCAGATTGTCATCCTTGAGGGGCACATTGATATCCATAAACATGGACGGAACACTAAAGGCCGAATTACCGCGCTCTCCGGTAGGCAAAGTCCACACTGATGCCGTCACATCAAGCTCACCGGAAATCTCAATCTCAGAAAGAGCCATGGCCTGTGAGCAGGCAAAAATGGAAAATAAAGAGCCAAGAACGATTTTTTTCATGCTCTCATGCTGCCATCTTTATATACTGTTGCCAAGGAAAGGGAAGTTTATCGTGTCACGTCGAGTATCCGCTATTGATATCGGTTCCAATGCCATCCGGATGATGGTTGCCGATGTCCATCCCCAAACCCCGCAACTGCATATCGTAAAAAAATTCCGGGCGGCAGTTCGGCTGGGGCACGACGTTTTCACTCAAGGGATCATCACCCCGGCTTCTTTGGAAATTGCCAAAGCCACCTTTCATCGCTATGCCCTGACCAATCAGGAACTCGGCGTTCAGCAATGTCGTGCTGTTGCCACCTCGGCCTGTCGTGAAGCCAAAAATCAGAAAGAGTTCATCGACCTCATTTACAAAACTTCCGGAATTAAAATCGAGGTGATCGACGGCACAGAAGAAGGCCGATTGATCCACTTGGCCGTCCGTCGCGAGCTGGATCTGGACAACCGCAAAACCATGCTGATCGATGTCGGCGGCGGCAGCGTCGAAGTCACCTTTTCCCAGGGCGGCACAATGCTCGCCACCAAATCCTTCCCGATGGGAACCGTCCGCGTCCTGGAAAATCTGGCCAAAAGAAATCTGACGGAAAACCATCTGAATATCATCATGGGTGAATTCATCGCCGCCTTGGGTGAACATATCTACAAAAACTGTGATTTGGACCCGGTGGATTTTGCCATCGGCACCGGTGGCAACCTGGAATGCCTGGGCCAACTGAAAGTGCAACTTCTAAAAAAATCCCCACACACGTTCCTCACCCTGCCGGAGCTTTCTGAAATCATCGCACGACTGCGCACCCTCAAGGTCAAAGAACGTATTGAAAAACTGAATCTGCGCCCCGATCGCGCCGACGTGATCGTGCCCGCCGCGATGCTGGTGGAAACCATCATGCGACAGGCAGAAACGCAAAAAATCCTGATCCCGTCCGTAGGATTGCGTGACGGCCTGATCTGGTCGATGCTTTAAAGTTAATCCGCCAGAAATTTCGGCGGGATCGCGAATAACAACTGGGCCCGTCCCGCTTCCGCAGTGGCGAAAGACTCCAGCTCCAGCCCAATGATGCCGCTTTTTTTCAGATCAATAAAACTCTCTGACCTCAGCGACAGCATGTAGCTGGCGAAAGCGCTTAAGTGAGGTTCATGCCCCACAACAGCGATGCGCTTGTGATTCTTCCCCTGAACCCGCAGCCACTTCAAAAAAGCCTGCGGGGGACTGTGGGGCACCAACTCCGGAGCCTCCACCACTTTTGTTTCATAGTAAATCTGGGAAACGATTTCCGCGGTCTGACGAGCCCGGGTCAACGGACTTGAAACGATCAGGTCAAATTCCTTGATATAGTCGCGAAGATTCACACAGACTTTCTGCATACGTTTACGCCCCTTCAGGGTCAAAGGGCGCAGATAGTCCTCCTGCCCCTTTTTCGCAAACTCTTCCTTTTCTTCGGCGACTGCATGCCGGATGATGATCAACTCCACTGCCTTAACTCCGACCTTAATCTGAGGATGTGTTGGAACTTTCCTCTACAAATGTAACCCGAGCTTTCGCAATTTGCATCAGAGTTTGATGAATTCCCACATCCGTGGAGTTCTGACGCACATAAGTCCCATCAGACTTCATCTCCCAGGACTGGCGCTGCTCTTTTACACACAGATTCAGAATCTCCCAGCACTTTTCCTTCAAAGTGCGGTCCAGGATCGGCACAATGGCCTCCACCCGCGCATGCAGATTGCGGTACATCCAATCTGCAGAACCCAGGAAGAACTCACCATCGACCGGATCTTTTTCCCCGTTGCGGAAATAGAAAATACGGGAATGCTCCAGGAAGCGACCGATGATGGAAGTCACGCGAATGCGCTCACTCATGCCCGGCACCCCGGGGCGCAGACAACAGAATCCGCGCACGATCATGTCGATATCCACACCTTTTTGCGAAGCCGCATATAAAGCCACGGCGATGTCGTTTTCTTCAAAGTTATTAAACTTGGCAACAATCTGGGCCGGACGTCCCGCTTTGGCATGCTCGGCTTCTCGCTCGATCATGGCTTTGAACTTTGAGAACATATTCACTGGGGCAATCAAAAGATTCTGATAGTTGCTCTTCAAAGACCGCCCGGTCAGGTAATGGAAGAACTCCACGACATCCCCGGTGATTTCCTCGCGAGCTGTCAGCAACCCCAAGTCCGTATAGAAACGTGATGTGGCCACGTTATAATTACCAGTTCCGATATGACAGTAACAACGAAGACCTTCCTGTTCCTGCCTCACAACCAGCGCCGTCTTGGCATGAGTTTTCAAACCCACAACCCCATAGACCACGTGGACCCCGGCATTTTCCAGTTCAGTCGCCCAATAGATATTTCGTTCTTCATCAAAGCGCGCCTTCAGCTCCACCAGGCACACCACTTGTTTTCCCTGTCCTGCCGCACGAATCAAGGCCCTGATAAACGGGCTGTTGTCGCCTGTGCGATACAGTGTCATTTTGATCGCCAAAACCTTCGGGTCTTCGCTGGCCACGCGGATGAATTTTTCCACTGAACCCGCGAAGCTTTCATAAGGGTGGTGCACCAACTGGTCCGCCATTTTGATGGCGTTAAACATTCCCGCACCGTCTTCAGCAAAGGCCGGCAAAACCACCGGATTGTAAGGCTCAAACTTCAGCTTTGGTAAGTTCACGTCAGAAATGGAAGAAAGATCTGTGAAATCCAGCAGACCTGGCGTTTCGTAAATATCCTCTTCAATAAGTTCCAGTTCTTCCATCAGAAACTTCAGCATCCAAGGATCAGGGTTCGGCCCGTGCTCTAAACGCACGACCTCGGCAAAACGACGCTGGCGCAGTTCTTCCTCGATCGCCTCGAGCAAGTCTTCCGCATCTTCCTGATCCTGGTCTGAATCGGCGTTTCGGGTCAGACGAAACGGCATCACCCCCAGAACCTGCATGGACGGGAACAGATCCGCCAGATTTTCCTTGATCACATCCAGCAAGCTGATGAAACGATGTGATCCACCTTCGGGATCCGTGCGCACCCACTGTGGCAGAACTTTGGGAATCTTCACGCGCGCAAAAAGTCGTTCATCCACATTGGGATGTTTCAATGTCACACCCAAAGAAATCGACAGATTTGAAATAAACGGAAACGGATGCCCCGGGTCTACCGACAAGGGTGTCAAAACCGGGAAGACATTTTTGTTATAGTACTTCTTAACGCTTTCTTTTTCTTTTTCGTTCAGGTCTTTCCAGCCCAGCAAAAAGATATTCTCTTTTTCAAGGGCCGACTTCAGAACTTTGTTAAAGACCTGAGCCTGATCCTGAATCATCGGGATCACGAATTGTCGGATTTCCTGCAACTGATGCATCGGAGTTTTGCCATCAGAGGACTTCGGGGAAACTCCATACGCCACATGACGCTTCAGCCCCCCGACCCGCTTCATAAAGAACTCATCCAGATTGGACCCCGAGATACTTAAGAACTTCACTCGCTCCAACAGCGGATTGCGTGCATCTTCCGCTTCGGCAAGAACGCGTCTGTTAAAATTCAGCCAGCCGATCTCGCGGCTGGAAAAAAGACTTTCAGATGACAGAGGATGTTCGACAACCTTCGGCTTCCGTGTTGATTTTTTCTTAGATGTTCTTTTCTGCGATGTCGCCTTCGGTGTGTTCAAAGAATCCTCCTTGACTCCTGAATCTTCTATTTCACAATAAAGTGACATCTTAAGCAATGTCTTCCCAAGGACAACGACATGCAAAACACTCCCAAAGAATGGTCCATGATTGAAAAGATCCGTTTTCGGGTCCAGCGTCAAAACAATCACAACATCGTCCCGCTGGGCGATGATGCCTTTGTTTTTAAGAACTATCCCGGCTATTCCGTGATCTGTCAGGACATGATGGTCGAAGGCATTCACTTTGACTTGAAATACACCAGCGCCTTTGATCTGGGCTTTAAAGCTTTGGCCGTCAACCTCAGCGACATCGCGGCCATGGGAGCCCAACCACATTATGCCCAGGTGTCATTAGCCCTGCCTCAAAACATAAACGAATCTTGGCTTGACGATTTCTACAAAGGCATGACTCAACTGGCGGACGACTGGAAAACAGAAGTTGTCGGCGGAGATCTTGCAGCAGCTTCTGACAAACTTGTTGTCGACGTCAGTGTGCATGGTTCCTGCGAAAATCCACTCACTCGCAAAGGGGCCCGTCCCGGGGATTTGCTCTTGTCCAGTGGACCACTGGGGCTTTCCTTCACCGGCCTAACCGCTTTACAAAAAAATCTTCCCGGCTTTGAAGCGGCCAAGGAAAAACATCTGCGTCCGCGGCCTCGCTTGGATTTAGTCAAGGGCCTGCAAACACACCACTCTCGCGTGCATGCACTGATGGATTGCAGTGATGGATTGATTAACGATGCCTTGCAATTAGCCCCGGCTGAAGGTGGCTTTCATCTGTTTGCTGAAAATCTTCCGGTCCACGAGGAAAGCCAACAACTGGCATTCCAGCTGGGAATGCCAGTATCTGATTTTGCCCTTTGGGGTGGTGAAGATTATGAACTTTTGCTGGCAGTTTCTCCGGATGATTATGACCACTTTTCAGGATGGCATATGGTCGGACAGTTTACTGACAAACCCGGTGTTTTTCTGACCTTCGCACAAGGACAGGAAGAAATCACCGACTTCAAAGGCTGGCGGCACTTTTAGCGACTCAGAATCTCATTTCAAGACACGGCTTCGACTTCAGAGAAGCCGCTTTTGGTCCGATAAGATTCACATGACAAGTCTTGCCCGCTACCATGGCCGATCACCTCGCTACATTCTCAATACTGAGGATGAAAGTCTGGTGCGCGTCGCCGGGCCCAAACAAATTCCCTGGGAAGAAGGCACCGAGATCAAAAATGTCTCCTTAACCGGATTGGCATTTACCGCTCCGGATGATCTCTGCCCCCTGCTGGGAGAAGTCGTTAAAATTCAATTCACGCCCCCGGGCTCACGGCAGATGGCCTGCTATGGTATTGTGACTCGCCTGGAAAATATCTCTGATTCTCAAATGCTGGTGGGAGTTCATTTCTACAAATTGGAAATGCAACAGCGAATTGTGCTGGCGCAGGGCTTGGCTCGCCGTTTTAAAGAAAGTCAGGAGCGTGGTCAGATTGACGACCTTCTGAATCGCCCGCGCAGCAATGTCAGCCTGGCGAACCTGCCCCAACTGGTGTTGATGGGGCTGCTGGCGACTTTGTGGTGCAGCAGTATTTGGATGCTGCTGCGTTTTGAGTACGTGGGCCTTTATAAAATGATCTTAAGCTGGCTTTCCTAAGCGCCAGCCCTATTTCACTTCACAAGTAACAGCGTAATCCGTGGAAGCGTTTCCAGGAGCTCCCATATCCGTCAATGTCCCGACAAGCTTCTGATCCTTGCCTGCAACATTGAGCTCTAACCCCTTAGCGTTGGTCAGATCAAGCATCGTCACCTTCAAGGACGACTCCGCTTTTTCCGTCTCGACCACCATGATATCAGCATTCTCGCTGTCCGTGCCCGTGATAAGAGCCCCAACGATATCTCCTTTGATGGTTCCAAGTTCAATTGTGACCTTTTGATCTTCAGTCTTACAGATAATTGACTCTGCCATGGCCAGTTGAGAACCCAACAAACCAAACGCCAGAACCATCAATGACTTCTTCATAGAAACTCCTTTACTTAGACATGAGCCCTTTAAAGCAATTTCCTGACCACGCCAAAGTCACTCAAAGTCCTCGTATTGAGACCTGAAAGACACCCCTCTGTTTAATCCCTGCACACGAAGCAAGAACCGTCACCGGCCCCACCTCTGTTTCGCTCGAAACTAGCCGAAGTACTCTTCTTTAAGTCGCTTAAATGCAAAGTCCATAAAGCGCTTCACCTTCTGGGAAGTCTCTTTGGTGTCAGGCGATACCAGACTGACTGGCACTTCATCACTGCGCAGGTTTTTATGAATGTGGACCAGACGCCCATCACGCAGTTCTTCTTTGCAGAGGAACTCAGGAATATAGGCATAGCCCTTCCCCAGAACCGCCATTTTCAAAAGCATGGCCGGGTTGTTCGCACTCAAGACCGGGTTGGTTTTTAAACTCAGTCGTTTGCCGTCTGTGGCACGTACGACCTCCAACTTGGGATTTTGAGTCATCGCCAGAAAAGGAGCCGCACTGAGTTTTTCCAGATCATCAGACACACGATAGCGCTCTAAGAAACCAGGAGAGGCCACCAGAACACTGCGAACTGTTCCGATCTTGCGGGCCTTCAATGAACTGTCTTTCAAATTCCCGATACGAATCCCCACATCGACAGATTCCTTCACCAGGTCCACATAGGCTTGTGTCAGATAAAGATCGAAACGCACACGCGGATACTGCCGGGTGAACTCGTCCAAAATCAAAGGCAGCTGCTTAACGCCCATATCATCCGAAGCCGTGACCTTGATGACGCCGGAAATTTCAGTGGTGGATTCACTGACTTCACCACTCAATGTTTCCAAGCCTTCGATCAATCCTCGGGCCCGTTCATAATAAACCCGGCCCATTTCAGTAAGCTGAAACTGACGCGTGGTTCGGTAAATCAACTGAACCCCCAGGTCTTTTTCCAACGCCGACAGCCTGCGGCTGACGCGAGATTTCGGCTGTTTCAGGACTTCGGCGGCCTTGGTAAAGCTGCCTGCTTGCACGAGTTTTACGAATGTCCGTATCTGATTGAGATCGAATTGTTCCATATGCGCAACAGTTTATCCCGAATGTGTCACCTTACGCAATAATCAAAATCGCTCGATACTAAACGGGTCGAACAAACAAAAAAGGAGACATTACATGAAATCACTTATTCTTTCTTCCCTGGTAACACTGGCAAGTCTTTCTGCTTTCGCGGGCCAAAGCATTCCTGCAGGCAGCTACAATATTGACCCGGCTCACTCCAAAATCGGTTTTGAGATTCCCCACTTGGTGATCTCGACTGTTGAAGGTCGCTTTGCAAAGTTTGATGGATCCCTGGTTGTTGATTCCAAACTGGAAAAGTCCAAAGCCAGCCTGAATATAGATGTGGCAAGCATCAGTACTGAAAACAAAGACCGCGACGATCACTTGAAAAGTGCGGACTTCTTTGATGTGACAAAAAACCCGAAGATGACATTCGTCACTAAAAAAGTCATCGGCACACCCGAAGCTCTAAAAATTGTTGGCGATTTGACAATCAAAGGTAAGACTAAAGAAGTGACCTTGGATGTTAAATATCTGGGCGACGTGAACGACGCTTACGGTAACAACAAGGTGGCTTTCTCTGCGACAGGCAAAATCAACCGTAAAGATTTCGGTTTGAACTGGAGCAGTGTTGTTGAAGCAGGTCCTGTAGTAGGCGACGAAGTGACTTTGATCCTTAAGATCCAAGCTGCAAAACCTGCTGCTAAGAAAGGTTAATCCTATGTCCACTCTTATGCCTGTGCTGTTTTTTGGCCATGGCTCTCCGATGAATGCGCTCGACAAAAATCCCTTCACGGAAAGCTTGAACCAATTGGGAAGATCCCTTCCCAAACCACAGGCGGTTCTTTCTGTCTCTGCCCACTGGGAGACAGAAGGAACAAAGGTTCTGTATCATCCCGATCCTCCCACCATTCATGACTTCTATGGATTTCCCAAAGCCCTCTTTGATGTGCAGTACCCTGCCCGAGGGCCCTTAAGTATTGCTCACGAAACGCAAAGACTTCTGCCTAAATCTGAACTTTACGACAAATGGGGTTTGGATCACGGCACCTGGTCTGTACTGACCCACCTGTACCCACACGCAGACATTCCCGTCTTTCAAGTCAGTCTGGACGTCACCAAAACGCCTGAACAACATATTGAAATGGGGAAACTGCTACGCCCGTTGCGTGAACAAGGTGTCTTGATTGTTGGCAGCGGCAATATCGTGCACAACCTGCGCCTGATTCAGTGGAAAAACCCCACTGTGCGACTGCCCTGGGCTGAAGAGTTCGATACTAAAATCAAATCAGCACTGGAAAAGCGCGATGAAAAAGTTCTGGCAGATTATGAAGACCTGGGCGAAAGCGCGACTTTAAGCGTCCCATCACCAGAACACTATCTGCCCCTGCTGTACGCCTACGGAGCTTCCACAGAAAGCGACACCATCAGTTATCCTTATGAAGGATTCGAGATGGGGGCCCTCTCCATGCGCTCCGCAATGTGGAAATAAAAAAGCCCGGGAGATCCCGGGCTTTTCTGTTTTAAACATCCAGTGCTTCGTTACCAACCGCCGCAAAGGCCTGTTTGGTTTTTTCGCGAACTTCGTCGCGGGTTTTAAACTTATCCATCAACAGGTAAACTGCCGGGACCACAAACAAGGTCAGCGCCGTTGAAACCACAACGCCACCAATCAGACAAATCGCCATCGGGCGCATGGTTTCAGAACCGGCTCCGCGTGCTGTCGCCGAAGGAATCGCCGCCGCAATAGTTGCCACCGACGTCATCAGGATCGGACGAAGACGGGTTGGACAAGCTTCCATCAGCGCATCCATTGCCGCACTGGTTCCGCGATCACGAACGGTGTTGGTGAATTCAATCAACAGGATCGAGTTCTTCTTCACGATACCCATCAAAAGCAACAAACCGATCATCGAGAACATGTTCAAAGACTGCCCTGTGATCAGCAAGGCGAAGAAAGCCCCGCTAAAGCTGAACGGCAAGGCCATCAAGATCGTGACAGGATCAATGAACGAGTTGAACTGACTCGCCAAAACCATGTAGGCAATCACAAGACCCATCACCAACGCAAAGATCAAACTTTGGAAGGATTCTTTGAAGGTCTTCGAACTTCCCCCCTGATCAATCATATAACCTGGCTCCAGAATCTTCTTGGCAGCGTCTTCAACATAGGCCATTGCCGCCTGTTGGGATACGCCCGGCTTCATATTGGCCGTCACGGTGATCGCCCTTTGACGGTTGGAACGAGAGATCGACTGCAAGCTTGATCCCACTTGTTCTTTCGTCACTCGTGGCAATGAGATCAGATTTCCGACCGTATTACTGACGAACAAAGTTTTGATTTCATCCAAAGGATTTCCCTGATCGACCAGTTTCACCTTGATGTCGTAGCGATGGCCCCCTTGAGGATATTCGCCCACTTTCACACCACCGATCAAGGCGCTGACCGTGGAGCCGATGGAAGCAATGCTGACCCCATGATGAGCCGCCGAAATACGATCTGGCTTCACCTGAATTTCCGGCATACCCAACAGGTAGTTGGAATCCACGTCCACCATCAGTCCACTGTCAGTCATGGACTTCATCATTTGTTCAGTGAACTTCGCAAGCTTATCCCAGTCTGAACCCAGGATCGTAAATTCGATCGGATAACCACGACCACCCGAGAAGCCCTGCTGAGACAAATCCATCAGGACCGGGCGCATATCTTCAATCTTTGCCAGATTGGTACGAGCGACCTGCATGAACTCCTGCTGAGAAAGAATTTTGCCGGACTCTGGATCCGCCCCACGCTCTTTCTTTTCTTTCAAAGTGATAAACATCATCGTGACGTTGGCATCAGAAGCACCGCCACCGAATCCACCCAAGGCCGCATAGACCTGTTTGACTTCCGGACGGGACAGCAACCATTTTTCAGCTTTTTGAGTTTGCTGATCGGTGTAAGTCAAAGAAGTCCCCACCGGCATGATCAAACGTGCCATAAAGATGCTTTGATCCTGCGCCGGACTCATTTCCTTGTTCAGGAACTTGATAGAGACAAAGGACACCGCCACAAACACCAAAGAGCCCACAAGAACTTTCCATGGGTGTTGCAAAGAGACTCTCAACCAGCGGTCATAGCCAACACGCGTGCCTTCCATGAAGGCTTCAAAGCCTTTACCCAGTTTTGTTTTTCTTTCGCCGTGGTGAACGAAGCCCGCACAACGCATGGGTGTGATCGTCAGGGATTCAACCAAAGACAGGAAGACCGCGATAGAGATCGTAACCCCGAACTGCATGAAGAACTTCCCGATGATCCCCTTCATGAAGGCGACAGGAAGGAAGATCGCAATAACCGCCGCTGTGGCTGCCATCGCCGCAAATGAGATTTCCCGTGCACCCAAGATCGCGGATTCGATACGTCCCCGCCCGTTTTCGTTATACCGGAAGATATTTTCAAGGACCATGATGGCATCATCCACGACGATACCGATCGCCAATGTCAGACCCAACAACGTGAACGTGTTCAGAGTGTAACCCAGGAAATAAAGACCAATGAAGGCCCCTAACAACGAGGTCGGAATCGACAAAAGCACGTTAAAGGTGGCAGACCAGCTTCCCAGGAACATCCAGCACACGATGGACGTGAAAATCACCGCCAGAACCAAGTGATGATTCAGCTCGCCCACGGATTGTTCGATGAATTTGGTACTGTCGAAGTTGACCTGAATATTCATGCCTTCAGGCAGCTGTTTTTGAATCTCGACGATTTTTTCTTTTACCGCACGGGCCACGGCCACGGCGTTTGTCCCACGCTGCTTACGAATCCCCAGACCCAACGCTGTTTTGCCATTGAATCGGGACATTTTTTCAATCTTGTCCAAACCCATGCTGGCATCAGCCACCTGAGCAATGCGCACCATGTTCGTTGGATCGGCAACCGCACGACCACCACGTTTACTGACGACAATGTTGCGGAATTCCTCTTCGGTTTTCGCCTCACCCATTGTGCGGACGTTGAAAGTTTTTTTGTCCGTCTGAATGTAACCACCCGGAACTTCCGAGTGCTCACTGCGGATAGCATCCATCACGTCGTTCACGGAAATATTATAACGAAGCAGATCTTTCGGACGTACATGCACACGCATCACCGGATCGGTGTAACCACCCAGGAAGATATCCCCAACACCTTCGACAGTGGTGAAGCGGTCTTTCAGATAGTCACGCGCATAACGCATCATGAATTCCGGATCATTTTTATCATAAGTCAGCGCCAACCACAGAATCGGCTGATCATCCGGATTGGTTTTAGAAATTGTCGGAGGATCCACATCATCCGGAAGCAAGCGCTGAATGCCAGAGATCTTCGCCTGAACGTCTTGCACCGCTAAATCGATATTGCGATCCAGATCGAATTCCACCGTAATGCTGGCGGTTCCCGTTTTACTGCTGGACTTGATAGACTCAATGCCCTCGACAGTCATCAAGGCACTTTCAATCGGGTCCACCACCTGGGTTTCCATCACTTCGGGGGCTGCACCACTTAGCGTGACGCTGACGGTCACGGTCGGAAAATCCACGTCCGGCATCTGACTGACACCCATGCGCGAGAACGAGATCAATCCGAATATCATCAGACCGAACATCAACATCCACGCAAATACAGGATTCTTAATAGAAATATCGGATAACCTCATGCACACCCCTCAAAATTTCCTAGCCACTCTAGGTAAAGCCTTGAAATTAGTCATCAGCTTTTCTTTCAACACAACGCTCTCAAAGCCTTGAAATGATAGGTTTTATAAAGGATCCCGAAGCACCTTACTGCAGGGTTGACAGCCCCCTACCCGCAGTCTATTCCTGACGCACATTTATTCAGGGGTGACAGTATGAAATGGGGTCTTCTTATATCCGTTCTTTTCTCTTCCGTTGTTTGCAGCGCTCTGAGCTTAAAACAGCAAGCCGTTGCCGAAGCGAAGTTTGAAGGATTGGAAAAAGCCACTGCCACAGATGCTCAGGTTCAAGGAATGCTGACGCTGAAAGATCCTCGCCCTGAAATCATCACACGCAGCTGGAAGTATTCTGCAGCCTTGTCCGTACAAAGCTTCCAGCCCGAAGGGTTTGCCTCCAAAGAAGGTTCCGGCACATTTGATCTTGGACAGAACGGCTCCACAACAATGCCTGGTCTGGAGTTGGGCGTTCTAAGCCCCGCGTTTTCTACAAAACAGGTTTTGTGGAAAGTCGGTTTGCGCGCCAAAGGCAGCCTGGCTTCCCAAGAAACATCTGTCACCTTGGATTCTGGATATGAAATCAACGATGCTCGCTTGAACACGACCTTGTTCAGCGGCGGCCCGGTTCTGAATGTTTCCTGGGATCGTCTGAGCTGGCTGTCCCTGAATGTTTCCCCGCAAATCGGCAGCCTGAGCTACACCCAGACCAGCTCCAATGACTTTGCCACTTTCTCCAAAACAGGATCTTTCAACTCCATGACTTATGGATTGGACTTCCTGATCGGCAGCAAGTGGTCGGTATTCACTGAATGGACACAAAGATCTCTTAAAGACAGCTCTGAAATCGCACTTCAAAAAGACAACTTTGAATTAGGGACAAAAGTAACATGGTAAAAGTTTTTCTCGCCCTCCTGAGTACGACTGCAATGCAGGGAGCTTATGCCCAAGCTCCCAAGGAAATTACTTTGAATCAAAGAACTGTGGCGGAACTGGTTCTGAAGCAGGGTCTTCAGACCAAGGAAGTCAATCTGAAGTACCAGCAGTTCCGTTTGGCTCCAGCGGAAGCCTTGTCCAAATACGATTGGACGTTGAAAGCAGAAAGCGGATTTGAATACGACAAATCTGCATCCCTGCTGACTTCTTCTGATATCAAAGAAGATAAATTTGAACGCTATAAAACCACAGTCAACCTGAACAAGCCCTTCACCACAGGAACCACCTTGGGACTGGAGCTAAGCCGTTTGTCACAAAAAGCGGACTATGACGGTTCCCCGACCAACCCGCCACCCAGCGAACAGACGTTGGATAGCGCCGGCTTGTTGTTGGAACAAGCTCTTCTTGGAAACTTCTTTGGTGTCGCTGACCGTGGCAACGTGAATGCGGCAGAGCTGACTTATGAGGCGCAAACCATCACTCGCGCCAACGAACTGGAAGATGTCGTGCTTAGCGCGATTCGCCAGTTCTGGAACACTTATGTTGCACAGGAAAACTTCAAAGAATCCGTGGCGTCCCGTGATCGCACCAAAAAACTGGTCGATGCCGTCAAACGCAAAACATCTTTGGGTTACTCCAATCCCGGAGACCTGCCTCAGATTCAAGCCGAGTTTGAAACTCGTGAACAGAAAGTGAAGACCTCTTCAACGGACTATTTGAACAATCTGGAAAATCTGATCACCCTGCTATCTTTGCAACCAGGAACTGAGATCAAATTCCAGATCCCAGAAGGTATTCCAGCGGTGCCAAAGCTTCCGACCAAAAAAGTGGAAGACCTGCGTGCTGTCCGTTCACAAAAACTAAAAGTGGAAGCCGCATCGGAATCTTTGTCTGCGGCAGAATCGGAAAGTTACCCGACTTTGAACTTCGTGGGGAAAGTTTATACCACTGGCGTGGATGAGAACTCTGAAGGTTCTTATTCTGATGTGGTGTCGGGTTCCCGTCCGAAGTACTACATGGGTCTGCGCTTCGAATACAAATTCGGCTCTGACGTTCAGAACGAAAAAATCATCAACCGCAAGCTGACCAAAGACCTTGAGGCGACTCGCTTGAGCCGCCAGCTGCTGGAAGCTGAAGACACCGAACTGCAAGCACAACGTAAAGTTCAGTCCACTTACGCCGTCGTTCAAAGTGCCTTGAAACAAAAAGGCTTCCGCGAAAAGGCTTCGCAAGAACTGAATCGTTCCTACACTCAGGGCCGTACTGATATTTCCATCCTGATCACGGCTATGAACAACTACTTCGACTCGGAAGTGCAATACATTCGTGCCTTGGGCGACTATGCCATTGCATTGAATGAATGGGCTGCCAGCCGTGACGAATTGATTCCGGACGACGCTCCGGTTTCAGATAAATAGATTTAATTTTTTACAGAGGGGTTACTATGTTGAAAAATCTTATCCTTGCCATGACAGTTCTCAGCTTGTCTGCTTGCGCTTTTGATCAGGACAAAAACGCCGACAAACAACGCGAAAACGAAAGAAACCAAGCTTTGCAAAAAAGCTACAAACCTGTGATCGGCACTTACAAAGGCACATTGACCACCGCTGATGGCGCTCAGGAAGTGGATTTGGTTTTCTTCGATCTTAAAGTGGCCAACGGTAAAAACTCTGACGGCTCCACTCGTTTGGTTTCCCAGCTTCATGCAACTTTGAAAAAAGCCGGTGGCAACTTCGACTTTATCGTGGCTTTGACGGAAGAAACCGGTGCGATCTCCATGGTCAACCTAAAGGACCTGTCCGGCTTGGGCCGTGATGACATTCAAACCATCGACGCTCGCGTCAATGGCGAAAAGATTGTCGGCGAAGCAAAAGGTATTGCTGGCTCTATCGGCATTCTGGACGTGGTTCTTAAGACCCGTGAAAACTCTGGCGGCAACTCCGGCCGTGAAGAGGTCGCTTACTACGAACGCATCCGTGCGAAACTGAACACAATCGTGGGCACTTACACCGGCTCCCTGAAACAAGTGGGTGGTACTTTTGACGGAAAATCCGTAGGTATCACTGTGAAGCTTTACATCCAGGAAGTTCCAAATGGTGCGATCACGATTCCAACTTTGATCGGCGACTTCAGCCGTGCAGACGATGCCAGCGGCACTGTGGCTTTGAATCTGAAAGGCGAATTCGATTTCGAATCCAACCCAGCTCGCCTGACCTTGGAAGGTACTCCCCGCTTCAATCCAGGCTCTAACTACAAAGCCACCATTTATGGCACAGTTGTAAATGGCGCTTTCGCTGGTGATATGACTACAAGTGTAGGCTTCGGTGGCGGTAAGTTCACCCTGGAAAAACAACCTTAATTGTTCGGGAGTAGTTGAATGAAAAAGCTTTTGGTTCTTGCATCGGTTCTTGCTTTGGGTTTCCTGGCTCAGCCGGTATCGGCTTCAAGCGTGCCTTCCGTTGTAAGCACTATTGAATATACTTACGATGTTCAGTGCTCTTTCACTCGGGCTTCTAAAATGGAATTTTGCTTTGGCTATATCTGCAAGTATAAGAAGTATTATTCTTGTGAAGGTCAGCAAAATGCGCTGGATTTGGTTTTGAACATCAAGACCATCCGCTATCCCGGCGAAGTGGCTGAAGAGCAAGTGACGAACTACTCTGTAGAATACAAATAAATAAAAAAGGGGCTTAAAAGCCCCTTTTTCTTTTCCAGCCTATCCCGGGCCCTGAGTTTTCTTTTCCAGCTCCGCCCAGCGAGCGTACAAGCCTTCGATCTGGCTCTGCAGGCCTGAAATCTGAGCATACAACTCCTGAACCTTACCGGCCTGACTCGCAACCTCGGGCTTCCCAGCCTCGGCCTGAAGTTCCGACAGCTTGGCTTCTAAATCAAAGATCGTAGCTTCCATATTCTCCAGCTCGAACTTTTCCTTAAAGGACAGCTTCACGGGTTTCGCTGCGGCGGCAGCCTTCTCCATTTTCTTTTCTTTCTTAAGCTCTTGAGCCTGAAGCTCCTTTTGCTCTTCGTACCATTCTTCCCATTGCAGATAGCCGGCAAAGCGTTCCATTGTGGTTTCGCCATCCGCCTGCTTATGGAAGGCCAGAATGTCAGTCGCCACTTGATCCATGAAGAAACGATCGTGCGTGACCAGGATCACGGCGCCATTGAAATCTTTTAAGGACTCTTCCAGAACGGTCAGTGTTGCCACGTCCAAATCATTGGTCGGTTCATCCAGAATCAACACTTGGGCTTCGTTCAGCATCAACTGGGCAATACGCAGACGACTTTGCTCCCCGCCCGACAGCTTTTCGACCGGAAGATCCATCTGCTGACGATTGAACAGGAATCTTTCCAGATAGCTGCGTGCAAAGACATACTGCCCCTGATAATGAACATAGTCCCCGTCCGGACAGATGTTTTTAAGAACAGATTCCTGAGGTTTCAAAGTTTCACGATTTTGTTCAAAATAAGAGATCTTCAACTTGTCAGCCTGAACCACCCGACCGGACGTCGGCTGTTCCTGCTGCAACAAAATACGAATCAAAGTGGATTTTCCCGATCCGTTGTCTCCCAGCAGGGCCAAACGCGTTTTCGGCGTCACCAGATAGCTGAAGTCCTTGAACAACACACGGCCATCATACGACTTCGTCACATGATCCACGTCAATCAGCTTTTGCGGATTGCGGTCCGTCTCTTTAAATTCGATCTTTACTTTGCGAGCGGCATTCTTAGAGGACAGTTCTTCAACATCGTCCTTGAGCGTTCCTGCACGCTCAATACGCGCCTTTTGCTTGGTCAGGCGGGCCTTCGCCCCACGACGAAGCCATTCGGTTTCCCGACGGAGAGTGTTCTTCATCGCCAGTTCTTTTTGTTCCTGCCCGGCCAAAAGAATTTCTTTCGCCTCCAGGAACTCCAGGTAACCACCGGTTGTGGAAATCAGATAATTCGGATTCTTCGGATCAAGATCAAAGATCTTATTCACCGTTCGCTGCAGGAACAAACGATCATGCGTGATCGTCAACGTGGCAAACGGAGCACGACTGAGGAAATCCTCCAGCCACATGATACTTGAAACGTCGAGATGATTCGTGGGCTCATCCAGCAGAAGAAGCTCAGGCCCCAGGACCAGCTCACGCGCCAAAGCGACACGCTTTTTCCAACCACCCGACAGATCCTGAACCAGAAAGCTTTCACCAAACTGAGAAAGCTCCAAACGAGCAAGCCATTCATAGGCGGCTCCGATAGATTCGTGCTCGTCCAGACATTTGCTCAAGATCGCTTCAAGGATGGTTTCGCCGGGTTTGAAAACAGGAGTTTGTTCCAAATACCCTAAACGCAGGCCTTTCTTGGCCGTCACATCCCCGGAGTCCGGAGCCATTTTCCCAGCCAGAATCTTTAGCAGGGTCGATTTGCCGGCCCCATTGGGTCCGACCAAACCAACACGCTCGCCTTCCTCGATACCAAGGCTGACATTCTTAAACAGGACCTTGCCTGCAAAGGCTTTCTCTAATTTATGGGTATTAATAAGAAGCATGACCCAACTTACAGTTGATTCTTGATATCGGCCAGAATTTTCTCGATCGGCACGACGAATTCAGCGATGCTTGCGAATAAGCTCCATAATCCAGCGCTTTATTGCGGGGTCTTGTAAAGAGGTATACTGGCTCATGGTCAAACAACTCGCGTAGCCAGTTCCATTCTTATCGTAAGCTAGCTTAGTTATACCAACAAGGGTCAGTTTGTCCGTATTTACTCTAAATACAGGCCCCCCCGAGTCACCGTCACAAATCCCTCTACCGTTCGCCTGATCAATCTCAAAAAAAAGGGGCCCAGTTACTTTAGAAATACTCGTGGCAACTTTACGAAGTTCTCCAAAGCCCTCAGCGCTGGTGGCCGTGCTATTCCCATAGCCTGCCAATATGACCTCGGTCCCTATTTTTAATTCATCATAATCATCTATTGAAACAGGCAGATAGCCTGCTGGCACGTCGGTCGCCAAAACTAGTACGGCCAAGTCCACTGACTCCAGTTCTTCATCTGCTGAATACTGTGGATGCTGAACAATACTACTTACCTCACGAAACTCGACGCTTGCGTCTTCATTTAATGGGCTATTAGAGAAGTAGGCTTTGATATTTTCTTTCTCAGAAGGCAGGCAATGGGCCGCAGTTAAAACGACCTTTGATGAAACCAGCACTCCGGAACAGATTTCATTTTTTTCAAGATTTACCAGCATTGTGGTGTGGTGGGACACCTGATCAGTCGGCTCGACAAACTCCCCACCAATAATTCCTTGCCCACCAATAGAGGTGGCATAATCAGGCTGCCCTGAGCAGCCAATTAAGCTCCCCAGGACAAATCCAAATAGTAAATACTGAAAATTCTTTCTAATGCCCCTCATGCTCATGTCCATCATGCATGTGCGCCTCTGGTAAATCGCCAAGCATTGCACGCTCTTCGATGGTTTTCTCATCAATCATCTCGCTATCCAAGCCCAAGTTTCGAATCTTTAAGGAGTAGGAATTAACCTTCATTCCTTGTTTGTTAATTACAACCGCACTCACAACCACATCAGACCCTTTTAATGAAGAGCTTCGCAGCTTCTGTAAATCTATGCTTGCATCGGCCTGAAGTGCATTATTCACCTGCAAGCCCGTCTGATATCCTAACATCTTTGATAGACGATCCATTTTAAAGGCGCCTTTAAACAAATTCCCTTCCCTAGCAAGGCGCACTTCAGTTTGCCCCACAACTTCTTCAGCTTTTAAACTCAATGGAGCTGACAATTTATCAAACTTCCCGCGCGCATAAGCCGCAAAATCTGTCTTATCCTGAGACTCCAACCACTTCACATACTCGGAATAAGTTGCACATCGAACCTCAGGTTTTGCACAAATCTCTGCAGCAACCTCTTTCATGGACTCCCAGTAGGCACCGCCATTCCACTTAGAGAAGTGGTGGCCGATATGTACCGGCGCTCTGGCCCCATAGTAGTTGTCATTGAAATATTTTAAATACGATTTAGTCATCTGTTTACGATATTTATCTGCATTAGCCTTATCATCCATTCCACCCGACTGATTCGCATAAAAGTTATAGTCCATAGAGGCAGTTTTATAGCTTGCCCCGACAACCTGAATTAAACCCAACGGAAACAACCAGGTGCCATACTTATTTTTCTCTGGCCACTTAGGAAATTCCGGTGCCGACTTTGCGCCGGATGTATCATACTTAAATCTATAATCCTTTAATGCTTCAAACATATCTGCATTCGTATCCAAAGTTGGCGCACGGAACCCAACAATATCTTCGGGACCAAAAGCATAGCCAGAACGGTATTTTGTACGATTCTGAATTCCGTTGTTTTCAAACGCATTAAATATCAGATTAAGGAACTGCTTAAATTCAGAGCGCCACTGATTAAGAGTCCATCGTCTGCTGTCCGCCTGACTGCTTCCCCCTTTATAATGACCATTGGCATGGGAGGCGATTTCATGACCCTCTTCATAGGCCGCATTAACTTCGTCAATACGGACTGCCACATCTTGAGGTGTGTCCCCGAAGCCGATATCAGAATACTGGCCACGGATACGTTTACGTTTTGCCGATGATATAGACTCATCTCGAGCTTCTTGATTGCGGCGTTCTACTTCTTTCAGTTTTTCGCGACCGGATGAAAATTCAACTTCCTTATGCGGTGGCATATAAAGAGCGTAGTTCTTTTCATGAAGCCAATAGACACCTGAAATGAAGTAGGTGAACTTCATATCGACACCTTGATTCTTCATGTCCTGAGCGAACTTACGAGACTCCCGCCAAAAGGAATTTTCATAGGAACCATCAAATGCAAGTAAAACGAACTGAGGAGGTCGTTCCATGCGAGTGTTGGCCTCTGCCATCGACACATGCTGTGTTAATAAAGATAGTGTGACAAGACTCTTCGCAACTGCTTTTACCTTCGACATGACCACTCCCAATGTTAAGTTATTCAAAACAAAGAGAAGCAACGTCTATGCCGGACATCAAGGCGGGTTAAGCGCGTTTATGTTGTCAAAAAAATGATCACAGGACGATTCTTGTCCTTCGAATTGCCGTTCTCGTAAGCCTTATTCATAAATTGAATCATGATTGATCTACGAGTAATGTCTCGAACTGAGACATCCAAGTTGGCCCCATCAAGAGCTGAATGTGAACCTACTGGGATCCGTCACTTTCTTCGGATGCCAGATTCGCCCTTTTCTCCTCTTCAATTTCACTATCCTCCCGTTGACGTTTTAGCTGTTCCTGCTTGGTGAACCATTCTTTTTCGTCATACTCATCAGTCATCTGTACCACTGGTTTGGCACGGGATGGGCGAATCAGACTCCACGGAATGGACTCTCCCAATTTTTCAACTTCTATTTCCTGAACGAATGGCACACTGATATTTGCCACATCCGGTTTCCCAGACATATAAAAGCTGACAACAAAATACAGAGCATCAGCCTCTGCCAACATGGGGCGCACATGTCTGTTGACCTTACGATAAGATCTAACAATTCTGTCATTTCGAGTTTCTATCAGCTCAAAGTTCGAAGCTTTAATTCCGGCCTCATTGAAGATCTTCAATCTGGCATCACACAGCTCCTGATCCAAGTCTTCACCATTCCCGGTCCGACCACAAGGGTGAGTCTGGCCTTCTTTTAAAAAGAGATTATCCTCCGAAAGAGCAATCCTAAATAGCAAATTTGGATGCACCAAAATTCCAGATGAATCGATATCCCACATTGTTGTCTTAAGCTGAGGTTGACGACTCAAGTAACCCAAAAGATAAGGATCTTGGAATAGTCTTTGAAATTGGCGGATGAGTTCCGCCTGATAGAGCGCCTGCAAGCTACTGCCCTTTAATTTTTCACCACAAGGCAATCGCTCAATAAACTCAATTGCCTTTCGCATATCAGAGAACTCACCAAACTGTACATTTTGTATCAGTTGAGTTTTCAAATACAAGCAGGACACACCAGACAAACCCACCTTGGCTGGCAAGCTACGGACCTCTCCGCTTTCTACTTTAGCCACGATTTCGCTGACATTCTTTGCGTAAACCTCAGAAAGAAATTGTTCCGTATCGCTAAAGTTAATGTGCATTTTCTGAGCAATCTTTACGTGCCCCAGTTGAGTCATAAGCTTGTGATTACGATCATTAAGCAGATCTTCCTCAAAAGAAGACTGGATATCCCCCAAGTTATAGATATCAACTGCTCTTTCAACTAAAAATCTGGCCACTTCCAGATTATTGGCTCGTAAAGCAATGCCAACAGGAGTTTCGGCAGAACCTGCAAATGAATACTCCGCCAACTGTAACTTAGAAAGTGCGTGCTCTACCAGCGACAGATTACCCAGCTTGACTGCCGCCAGCAGATTCTTTTGCGATATTGACAGGCCTTGCGAAACACTCATTCCCTTGGCTTCTATAGTATTTGCTTCAGTTGTATTTTTAGCGAAAGAACACCCCTGAATAACAGCGGAGAGAAGAATCAAGAAAGCCACCTTGATCATAAAGCTCTCCTTGGCGGCACCCGACACAGCTCTTCACGGAATACCTTAAGCTCTTTAGGAAAAACCTTATACTCACTCCCTGCGACTGCACGACCTATATAGAGGCTGCGGAACTGCGCCCACGAAAAACGACTTTCCGGGAACTCATACCGATAGAGCGCCCATAGACTGTCAACATTAGAGAGGTTCTCTGAGCAGTATTTCCCTTCCGCACCACAAGATTCACCAAGCCCATCCACATCGTTGACAAACCGATAAGAAGAAGACGGTCGTGGGCCTTCGGAATCAATCAAGCTCTTGGCAACAACCATCCATTCATCAAACACATCGGCCTTCTCGAAGCAGGGTTTTTTTAACATCAACATACCTATAGGATCAAAAAGGACATGACTTGAGATCAGGCCCTTGTAGTCCGCATGCCACCCCCCTGCTGGAAGCACCATACTGATTGTAATATTCTCTTTCAAAGACATCAGATATTTAAGGAATTCGATCTCTTGGAACCCAGACTGATACTGGTATACGTATTCGAACCCAATCCATTTGGAGATCCTATCGGAAGAAAAGTAGTCTTTATAGGCAGCACAATATTTCGTTTCCATTAGTGCAGAGAACATAATGGGAGACCTTGGCTCGCTCTCTAGATACATCGCCTCCATAATCGTGTCAGCAAGGTCTTCACACCCCTGAACCCCAAACTGATAGTTCTCCAACGCCTTATTAAGATCGAATTCCGATGTCTTCGAATCATCACCGTCAACGCTATTGTGGTGACTCAAAATATCTTCGAATATATTGCGCTGCGCTGATCGCACAAAACTGCTTAGGTCGCGGTCATACCCAATCTTCTCCCGGCTGTCCTGATTCAGCACAAATGGACTGTGACCACTAATCAGCAGATAACTCAGGATCTTGGTTTTCTTGTATTTAATGGCAAAATCAATGGCACTCGCCGAGGCGTTTTTGACAAGGCTTTCAAGCTCTGCCTTCCGTTCCGCCAGTTGCTCGATGGCTTGTTCTTCATCTTCACCGGCTATGATTTCCTCGATGCTTGGAACAACAATCGGACGGGCCTTTTCTTCAACAAAGGTCACTTGAGTAGGCCGTGTCGGGTTCTTTTTAAAAGAACACCCCGCCGTTGCCGTCAGCAACAACGAAAGAATTCCAGACATGACAAAACGACCTGATACTTCCATCGCTGCGCTTATTTGCAAACCCTGTTCCCGCACCATGCCCAGCGTACACGGACATTACTGTAAATACGTTAACCAGGGTGACATTTCCTGCTCTCAAGGCACGCTGGACTTTAGGCTAAGGTTCGGAACAGTAAAACATCCAGAGTCCTGGCAAAAATCAAAAAACTCTTCCGATTCAGTCTTCCCCAGTTAAACTGAATTTAATGAGAATACAGATCGTTGCTTTACTAACTACATTTATTGGCGTGTCTTTTTTGAACTCAGAAGCCCTGGCCGCTTCCATGACTTGCAACAGAAAGCAGTCAGCCACCAATTGCATGATCTGCAATTGCTATCACGAATCCCGTGGCGAGTCTTTCGATGGCATGGTGGCCGTAACCAAAGTTGTTCTGTCCAGGGTCGAAGCCGACTCTCACCCTGACAGTGCCTGCAGTGTGGTCTATGAGGATTCTCAGTTCAGCTGGACACAGGACAAACACTCCAACAACATCAACGCCACCAAAGATGAAGACAAAGAGGGCCTGGACCAGTGTAAAAAGGCCGTCACCCTGGCCGTCCGTGAAGGTGCCAACGACATCATCTACTACTACAATCCCCATGTTGCCCGGCCGTATTGGGCCCGACGCATGACGAACTGTGGGACCATCGGCAATCACACCTTCCTGGTTCCCCGTGGTGAGTCCTGTCCCAAAAAGCTCGGAGCCAACAGTAAAACTTCACAGCAAAAATCCAGCAGTGGCAGCAGCAAAACCAGCACAGGAGTCCGATAATGATCAGACCACTTATTGCAACTCTTCTCTTTAGCAGCCTTTGCAGTGCAGCTCCGGTGGATATCTCCAAAACCGGCATGGCCGAAGTCGTTATCAAAGATGGAAATGCCAAAATCTCTTTGCCTGCCGAAGCCAAAAAAGCCCTGATTGCCTGGAACCCTGAGTTTCTTGTCTTCGACTTGAAGGACTACAGCGAGTCCGTTTTGAGTCTGGTGAAAGATGTGGAGCCTAACGGAGTTCCGATGGCTTTCATCGCGGACCTCGACAACAATGGCGAAAAAGATATCGTTCTTCTGGGCAGCGATTTAAGCCGCCAATATGCGGTGGCTCTGACTAAAAAAGACAATACTTGGCAAGCCGTGGAAATCCAATCCTGGAATATCGCCAACATCAAAGCCACTGTTTTGCCTAAAGAAGATAAAGCAAAGCCAGCGGAATCCGGCATTCCTTTGTATGTTCTGCCTGCTGACGGCGAACATGCAAAAAAATTGGGAAAGAAAATCGGCATTCAGATTGAAAGATATCTTGGACCGGCATCGGTCTATGAAATCAAAGACGGCAAAGCTGCTCAGGTTATTCTTAAGTAAGTTCGCTTAATCCATCAGTACGAGATCCATCATCATGTGGTTTCGTACTGAAAGTGTCGCCGTTCCAGCATTTCCAGATATCGCTCGCGATCCACAAGTTTTCCGCCCATACTTGCCACAACCGGTGTCACCATCTGAACATCAATCCACTGGTGTCCCATTTCCGATAAAACTTCCACCAAATGCCACAACGCCAGTTTGGAAGCATTGGGCTTCTTATAAAACATGCTTTCTCCGCTGAAAACACCTTCGACCAGAACTCCGTAGATCCCTCCGACTAAAGCGTTATTCTCGCGAACCTCCACGGACATGCAATAGCCCGCTTTGAAAAACTCAAGATACGCTCTTTTCATCTGAGCAGAGATCCAAGTGCCCTCCTGTCCTGGGCGGGGCTGCTTGGAACATTCCTCCAAGACCTGATGGAAATCTGTATTCACCGTAAAAGTGATTTCCGGATGACGGCGACGAAAACGCTTCAGACTTTCTGGAACATGAAAATCCTCAAACTCCAGGACACCCCTTTGTTCTGGAGAAAACCAAAGCATGGGTAATCCCGGCTGCGGCCAGGGGAAGATCCCCTTGCTGTAAGCCGTGTAAAGAGTTCCGACATCCAACACACCACCGATGGCAATAATTCCTTCAGCCAAGGTGTCACGTGCATCTGGAAAATCAACTGAAGAACGAAGCTTCCCCTGCATTATCTTTGAACCTTGTATGTCAGACGGTAAATCACGCCAGCCTTGTCATCAGAAATCAACATCGATCCGTCTGATAAAACTTCCACATCCACCGGACGCCCCCAGGCCAAATCCCCTTGCAGCCATCCGTCGATAAAGCTTTCGGTTTTTTCAACCTGAGAGCCATTCAACTTCACAAATGTCAGACGATAACCTTGCGGTGTCGAGCGATTCCAAGAACCATGTTCTGCCAGAACAATACTGTTCTGATACTCTGCCGGAAACATCTGGCCGGTATAAAAACGCATTCCCAACGGAGCCACATGGGCCCGAAGCTCAACTACCGGCGCCACATAGTCAGAACATTTTTTTCCCCTGCCAAATTCAGGGTCCAGAATGTCTTTGCCATGGCAGTAAGGAAATCCAAAGTTCTGTCCAACGGCTGTCAGACGATTCACTTCACACGGAGGACGGTCGTCTCCCATCCAGTCGCGTCCGTTGTCGGTGAACCAAAGTTCTTTGGTCAGAGGATGAAAATCAAAGCCTACGGTATTGCGAACTCCCGCAGCCACTTCTTCCTTAGAGGTTCCATTCACGTCGATTTTATAAATGCGGGCGTAGTCTTTGCCCGGATCACAAACATTGCAGTTGGCTCCGACCGGGACATACAGCTTTCCGTCAGGACCGAAGCGAATAAACTTCCAGCCATGATGAGTGTCTGAGGGAAACTTTTGCGCCAATGTGCGCACGGGTTTTAACGGCAGCTTGGCGGCAAGACTGCCGTCGTATTCACGAATGCTTGAGATCTCGGCGATATAGACTTTGCCGTCTTTGAATGCCACCCCGTTGGGGCTCTCCAAACCTTGTGCGAAAATCTGCACCTTGCCATCTTTCACCACATAAACTTTGTCGCCAGACCGCGACCCCACAAAAACACGTCCGTCAGGAGCCTGCGCCAGTGATCTGGCCCCAGGGACCTGAGCCCAGACAGAAATGGAAAAACCCGGAGGCATTTTCAGTTTCTCCAAGGGCAGCTTTGCCCATGCCGGAGCCGCTAAAAAAGTCATTGTCAGAATACTGGCCAGCTTCTTCATACGTCCTCCTTCTATCTGGTGCAGATATCGCACTTGCCACAGGGACTCGGGTGTTCGTGCCCAAAATAACTGTAAATCCGATTCATGCGACACTCGCTGTCTTGCTGGGCCCACTGAACCATCTGCAGCAGCTTTGAATTCTGCGCCCGCAGAATGGCTTCCCCATTTTCGGCCAAAAACTGTTCATCCGTCGGCGCCTGCACACAAGCATACGGGAAAGGATCATCAGACTTTTGCAAACAACCCCAGCGCTCCAAAATACTGACAGCAGCTTCCGAGCGGAAATCCCGGCGATTTCTAAAATTCATTTGTTCACGAAGGAAGTCAAACCCGCCCTGGTCCACCTGCATTCTTTTGTCTTCTATCAGTTGATAGATTTTTCGAATGAATTCCGGTTCAGGATGCGACCACTTTAAAAATTCCATCTGAATGCTGACATCGTCCTGATCATACAGCAAATGACAGTAAGACTCCTGCCCGTCTCGTCCCGCGCGGCCCACCTCCTGAAAATAAGATTCCAGCGAATTCGGAGTTTCAGCATGAATCAACAGACGCACATTGCTTTTATCAATCCCCAGCCCGAAAGCCGGAGTCGCCACCATCAGAGGAGCCTCTTCAATTTGGAAGGCCTTCTGATTGCGCTTGCGATCCTGCGGCGGCAAATCTCCATGATACACCAGATGTTTGATTCCCATCCGGCTCAAGGCTGACGAGATCTTTTTCAAGGTTTGAATCAAAGAGCAATAAATGATGGCCGTGCCCCCGACCTGATGTCGAAGCCCCACGACAGCGCGAATTTTTTCGTCGATGCCGTAGATGTCATGGACGTTCAATGCCAGATTGGGACGCTCAATCCCCGCTGAAATAATCGGCGCATCTTCGATGTTCAGCTTTTTTAATATATCTTTTTGAACCTCGGGGGTCGCCGTCGCGGTCAAGGCCAAGGTGGGCGGGTTTCCCAACATGGCCCGAAACTCACCCACCCGGGAATAGTCCGGACGAAAATCATGCCCCCATTGAGAAATACAGTGAGCCTCGTCCACCGCCAGAAGCTGGATCTGGCGCTGCTCGATGGCCTGCAGGAATTCAGGCTTGCGAAAACGTTCTGGTGTCACATAAATAAGTTTGTAGGCCCCTTGAGCCAGGCGGGCCTGCCGGGACTCTCGCTCATCCCTGCTCAAAGTAGAGCTTAAAAATGTGGCCGAGATCCCTAGTTCATGGGCCTTCTGCGCCTGGTCCTGCATCAAGGCAATCAAGGGCGAAATAACAACGACAAGTCCATCCCGAGTCTTGGCTGGAAATTGAAAACAGAGACTTTTTCCCATTCCCGTAGGCATCAGGGCCAACAGATTTTCATTTGCCCAAACTTTATGCAGAATGGATTCCTGCTCGCCCCGGAAAGAAGTAAAATGAAAGTTCGCTTTTAAAAGCTGAAGAAGATCGGTCATAGTGCCGATCAGTTTACGCTACGAAGAAGGCGGTCGGAAGGCTTCCCGCACTGGATAGTTGCAGCGCGTCGCGAATCTGGGCTAGAATCTTTTTTTGCACTTAGTAGTATTTGATGATAATTCGATTGCTTTCATAAATTTTGCTAATGAAAACAGCGGTTAAAACCATATAAACGAAGGGTAAAGATATGTCCAAAAATTGGAATATTGATATGGTCAGAAACATCGGTATCTCGGCGCACATTGACTCCGGAAAAACGACGACTTCTGAGCGTATTTTGTTCTATGGAGGTAAGATCCACGCTATCCACGAAGTTCGTGGTAAAGACGGCGTCGGCGCTACAATGGACTCCATGGATCTAGAGAGAGAAAAAGGTATCACGATCGCTTCTGCTGCGACTCAGGTTCAGTGGAAAGACTATACCATCAATTTGATCGATACACCGGGGCACGTGGACTTCACAGTTGAAGTTGAACGTTCTCTTCGCGTTCTTGACGGTGCGATCCTTTTGCTTTGCGGTGTTGCCGGCGTTCAATCTCAATCCATCACTGTTGACCGTCAGATGAAACGTTACAACGTACCTCGTTTGGCTTTCGTAAATAAATTGGACCGTCAAGGTGCCAATCCTTACCGTGTTACTGACGCTTTGATCGAAAAACTTCGCTTGAACGCTGTTATGATCACTATTCCAATTGGTCTAGAAGACCAACACAGAGGTCACGTTGACCTTGTGGAAATGTGCTCTTACATCAACGAAGGTAAAGACGGTGAAAACGTTGTTCGCGGCGAAATCCCACCAGATATGGTTGATCAGGCTAAGAAATACCGTCACATCATGATTGGTAAACTTGCTGACGTTGACTCTACTATCGAAGAAAAATTCTTGATGGAAGAAGAGCCAACTGTTGAAGAGCTTCGCGCGGCTATCCGTAAAGGCACTATCGGTTTGAAGATGGTTCCAGTTCTTTGCGGTTCTGCGTTCAAAAATAAAGGTGTTCAACGTCTTATCGACGCGGTTACCTACTATCTTCCGTCCCCTGCTGAGAAAAAAAGAGCAAGCTCTTGATCTTGATAAGAACGAAGAGAAGTTCGACCTTGTCCCAGACAACAACAAACCATTGGTTTCCTTGGCGTTCAAACTTCAAGAGACTCCATTTGGTCAGTTGACTTACATGCGTATCTACCAAGGTAAGATGTCCAAAGGTGACTTCGTTATCAATCAGACGAACAAGAAATCTGTTAAGATTCCTCGTTTGGTGCGTATGCACTCTGACAAGATGGACGACATCGAAACAGCTTACGCTGGTGACATCGTTGCATTGTTCGGTATCGACTGTGCTTCCGGTGACACTTTCTGTGATGACAAAATTCACGCATCCATGCAGTCCATGCACGTGCCTGAACCAGTTATCAGCTTGGCAGTTGCGCCTAAAGACAAAACTGCAGCTAACAACTTCTCCAAAGCTCTTCAAAAATTCCGTAAGGAAGACCCTACATTCCGCGTTCACCGTGACGAGGAATCCAACGAGACTATCATCTCTGGTATGGGTGAGCTTCACTTGGAGATCTACATTGAGCGTATGAAGCGTGAGTTCAACTGTGAAGTGATCGTGGGTCAACCACAGGTTGCTTACCGTGAGACGATCTCTCAAGAGGCTGCTTACGATTACACTCATAAAAAACAAACGGGTGGTTCGGGTCAGTACGCGAAGTGTGTGGGTAAAATCCTTCCACTTGCGCCTCAAGAAGATGGCTCTACGTTCAAATTCGTTAACAACGTTGTTGGTGGTCGTATTCCTAAGGAATTCATCCCAGCGGTTGAAGAAGGTTTCAAAGAGCAAACTGTTAAAGGTCCACTCATTGGCTTCCCAATCGTAGGCGTTGAAGTTCACTTGGACGACGGTGCATACCATGACGTCGACTCTTCATACATGGCGTTCAAAATCGCTGGTATGGCGGCTCTTCGTGAAGTTTACACTAACGCGAAACCAACTGTTCTTGAGCCAATCATGAAGCTTGAGACAACAGTTCCAGACGAATACCAAGGTGCAGCTGTTGGTCAAATCAACCAACGCCGTGGTACTATCGTGGGCACTACTGCCTTCGACGGTAACTGAGTTATCGAAGCAGAAGTACCACTGACAGAAATGTTCGGTTACTCAACTGATCTTCGTTCTGCTACTAAAGGTAAAGGTGAGTTCTCTATGGAATTCGCGAAGTACGCTCCAGTACCTCGTAACATCCAGGAAGAACTTGCGAAGAAATACCAAGCTAAGCGTGCAGCTGAGCAGAAGTAGTCTTCAAAGTTTGATCTTCAAACTTCAAAGCCCGGTGGAAACACCGGGCTTTTTTTATGTTCAAAAACTCCTCCTCGACCTTCGTACCCCACTGCCGGACCTAAGCCCTCATCTTGCCCGAGCTCTCTAAACAATCTCCGCTTCCATGCCGAAAAGTCCTGCGTATTATTCCTGAGCAACTTCATGAAGGGACGGCCAGCATGGATCGCGATCAGCTTATCGCCGAAATCAAAAAGCAACTGCAGGAAGAGATGAAGCAGTACACTCAGTCCTTGAAAGACAAGGTGCCTGCTGAACAGCGTGAACAGATCAAAGACCTCAAAGACACGCTGACTGTGCAGGTGAAGGAAAATCCGTGGATCTCTGTCGGCATTGCCGCACTGGCCGGGTTTGTGATTGCCCGCATGCTTTACAAAAGAAAGGACGATTAAATGAACTTTCTTTTGCCCATCATCTCATTCTTTATTGGCAACGCCAAAAGCCTCTTCAAAGAGCCCGGCACCGCCATCACTCAACAACTGGTTTTGCATTTGCGTGCGATCACGTTCGTGTTGGTTTCCACCATAGGATCGCTGGCCTTAAGCTGTGTGGGATTGTCGCTGTTTATCGCCAGCATTGCAGGCCAATTGGACAAGGGTGAAGAGTTTCAGATCTCTGGCGGCATGATCGTCTATCTTTGCATGACTGTGATTTCTGCCGGTGTTCTGGCCTACAGCCTGAATCGTAAAACCTGGCTGAAGGCGCTGGGGTTTGCAGAACGTCCAACACCACCCAAGCAAAGTGGTGCACTGGAAAATGCCGTTGCCCTTTTGGTGATGGACTACATCGAAGAACGACAGAATAAACGAAGCGAAAAACAAGAGCCGCAAGCGGGTTAAAGACCCGCTTTTTTTACCCTGCTCACAAAAGAAAAAAGGGCCGGTTTTACCAGCCCTTTTCTTTCTATGAGATCATTTATAGATGAGCTCTTACATCGGCCAGCGATTGCAGAATTCCTGGCTTTCAGAAGAGATTACTTTGCCTGTGGCTTTAGCCACTGTCAGAACTGTGATTGTCGTGCAAGTTTCATCATAGCTGATGTCTTCTTGAGTGCGAGTTGTGTAAACCAAAACATCGCCACGATCTTCAACAGTCGTATTGGTTGTCACTGGATAAGTCTTTCCTTTACCAGCCACAGAGAAGATCTCTCCGATCATGCCGCCGCCGTCACCGCCACCATAGCCACCGCCATCGAAGCCGCCACCGCCGTATCCACCACCATCAAAGGAACCACCACCGCGGTCATTGCCTTCGTAAGTTTCTTCGCGAGGATCTTTTTCCTCACCACGCTCTTCACCGTCTTTGGGAGCTGGCTCGCTTTTGCCTTTTCCTTTTTTAGCAGAGATGACGTTCTGATCACCAGAACCGATAGTTGCAAAAGCAGGTGCCGCAAATGCCACAGAAAGCAGGGCTGCCAACAAGATAGTTTTCATTCTAAGACTCCTTATGTTTTCAAAGCGAGTCTTTAGCACAAGGTGGCCCCAAGAGCCATTCTACGACACCACCCTTGCCATATTTTCACGATTGTTCAGAGTTTAAACAGCTCAAAAGCCCTCAATTGCATTTAGGCTCTACTGCAGACTTAGCTGCTTGTGCGTATCCAGAACCCTGCCTGGCAAGAACCCCACCTTGCCGGAGGAGATATCATACAGTACTCCAGTCAGATGCCCGAGCTTCACATTGTTACACGCCCCTTTGACGGCACCGCACTTGGTATGCCCTAAGACCACAATCAACTTGGCCCCCATGGCTGCGGTCCCGAATTCCATGCTCCCTAGAATATCATCGTTTTCAATATTTCCCGCTACACGGGCAACAAAGAGCTCACCAATCCCCTGATCAAACACGATCTCGGGGGGAACTCGCGAATCAAGGCAACTGAGAATAACAGCGTAAGGCTTTTGACCATCTTTAGTTTTATCAATCTGATAGTGAAAATCCTGCCCCCGCAGCTCATTCTGGACAAAGCGGCGATTGCCCTCGATCAGGGCATCCAGCTCTTCCTGAGGTGTCGCGGGTTCTTTACTTACAATAGTAGTCGTCGTTTTTTCAGATACAGAAACAGATGGGGGCGTTTTTGCCCTGTAAGTCTGTTTGGAGGCACAAGAAGACAAGAATGCGGTCGCGAGTAAAGCCACTATCACTGCTTTCATGAAGACTCCTTTGTTAAGATTGTCTTCATCGCAACATGAATGCTGAAAGCAGTGATAGTTATTTTTGCGTAAGCAAATCAGGTCCGGTGTTACCGAACATGGACTGCTACTTTATGGGTACCACTTCATTCAGGAATGAGATCAAAGCCTCCCAAGATCGTTTTGCCGCCGTCGGATTATAGGCGTGTCCCTGGGACGGATCATTGCCCGCGTCCTTTTGGGTAAAGGCATGAACTGCTCCCGAATAGGCCACGAACTGATAATCCACCTTGGCTTCATTCATCTCTTTCATGAAACCATCCACTTCGGTTTGGGGTACATACGGATCCATCGCCCCGTGCAACACCAGAACCTTGGCTTTGATGTTTTTAGCATCACCCGGATTTTTGCTAGCAAGACCACCGTGAATGCTGACAGCTCCGGCAAGCGGCAATCCCGAACGGGCCGCCTCCAAAGCTCCGGTCCCACCAAAGCAGTACCCCATGAAGACGATCTGCTTGGGGTCGACATTCTTATTCTTCTTTAAATAATCAAATGCAGCCTTTTCACGTGTACGGAAAAGCTTTACGTCTTCTTTATAGGTTCCGGCAAACTTGCCAGCTTCTGCCGGGGACCCTGGGCGCACGCCTTTACCGTAAATATCCGCGGCCAAAACCACGTAGCCTTTTTCAGCTAACAGACGCGCGCTGTTCTTTTCGTGATCCGTAAGCCCCATCCATTGGTGAATGATAATCACCGCAGGACGCGATCCTTTGATCGTATCATCATAGGCTAAGAATCCTTCCAAGACTGTTTTGCCATCTTTGTAATCCACGGCTTCAGCTTTAATTTCCGCCATTGCCACGGCCCCTGAAAAAACGGTCACAACCGCCATCACGAAATTTCGCAATTTCATCTCAAACTCCTTCTGACTTTACCAAAGTCTATGAAGGTGCTTCTGAAAGGTCAAAAACACCCCCAAAGAGGTGTTGATTCGCAAAAAGCCCAATTAAATCAAATATAACAGGACTTCTTGCAAGTTGCGTTATAGACAGATGCCTTCCTGGTCATGGTACACTGATGGCTCATATGGAATATCACAGGCCTAGGCCCGTCACATTTAACTTCTCTGAATTAAGCACCACTCTATGACAATTATTATTGTTCTGTTCATCAGTACCATCGGTATCTCGTTTTTATGTTCAATGTTGGAAGCTGTTCTTCTAACCTCGACTTCGGCTTACATCGGAGTTCTGGTCAAAGAGAACAAAAGAAGCGGCAAGCTTCTGGAGCACCTGAAAGAAAACATCGACCGTCCTATCTCTGCCATCCTGACCTTGAACACCGTTTCCCACACCCTGGGCTCTGCCGCCATCGCCTACCAGATCCAAACTCAATATGGCCATGAAGCTGTCACCGTGGCCTCTTTTGCTCTGACCTTTCTGATTTTGATTTTGTCTGAAATCATCCCCAAATCCATCGGCGCGGCTCACTGGAAAGCTCTGGTCCCATTTGCTGCCTACACTATCCAACTGATGATCCTGCTGCTTTACCCTTTGGTGATTATGTCCGAATGGTTGGGGCGTCTTTTTGCAAAAACATCTGAAGACCCTGAAGTCACTCGCGAAGAAATCCTGATGACTGCCGAGATTGGCGTGGAAGAGGGAACCCTGAAAGGCAAAGAGTCCAACATCATCAAGAACCTTCTGATGCTGGATAAAATCTATGTGTCTGACATTATGACTCCAAGATCCGTGTTCTTTGCCCTGGATAAGGATCAAACCGTGGAAGAGGTGTTTAACAAATACCGTCCTTTGCGCTTCTCACGCATCCCGGTTTATGACGGCAGTCTGGACAACATTATCGGCATGACCTATCGCTATAAAATTCACGAAGCTTTGTCGAACGATCAACACGACAAAGTGATTGGCGATATCGTGACTCCGATTTCCAGCATTCCCGAGCGCATGACCGTATCTCAGGTTCTGGACTTCTTCATTAAAGAAAAAGAACACGTGGCTTTGGCGGTGGACGAATACGGCATTGTTGCCGGTCTGGTCAGCTTGGAAGACGCTGTCGAAACTTTGTTGGGCGTTGAAATCGTCGATGAGCTGGACAGTGTGGAAGACATGCGCAAATTCGCGTTGGAGCAATGGCAACTGCGCAAACAAAAACTGCGCCGGAGCTAATCTGTGATTTTGTTCTATATCCCCTGCCCTAACAAAGCGTGCGCCGAAAAGATCTCCAGAACTCTTTTGGAAGAAAAACTGATCGGCTGCGCCAACATCATTCCGGGAATGGAATCGATGTACTGGTGGGAAGGAAAACTAGAGACAAGCTCTGAGCATATCTTAATCCTGAAAGTCTTGAAAACCTCTGACGCACAGGACTTAGTCACAAAAAGAGTGAAAGAGCTTCACCCTTACGACATCCCCTGTATCATGACTCTCCCCATCCTTGGAATTAATCCCGAATACAAGAAGTGGCTTGAAGAAATCTAGGTACGGACTTACTTTTGGTAGTGCATGCGCAACATAGACTTTTCGCGCCTGCCCCAACCCTTAGCAAAAGGCTTATCTCGATGACTCGACAAGAACTTGCCAAGAAGATCTATGACATTGCCCACCTGACCGGGGAATTTAAATTGCGCTCCGGACAAATTTCCAACGAGTACTTCGATAAGTATCGTTTTGAGGCACAACCCACTTTGCTTCGCGAGATCGCAAAACAGATGGTCCCTTTGATTCCTGCGGGTACTGAAGTTCTTGCCGGACTTGAAATGGGCGGCATCCCCATAGCCACAGCCTTGTCATTGGAAACTGGCATCCCTTGTGTTTTCGTTCGTAAAGAGGCCAAAGAATACGGCACCTGCAAGTTTGCCGAAGGCCTGGAGATCACCGGCAAGAAGGTCTGCGTGATTGAGGACGTTGTCACCACGGGCGGCCAGGTGGTTCTTTCCACCGCGGATTTACGTTCGATCGGTGCGAATGTTTCCACAGTTCTGTGCGTGATCCACCGAGGCCCTGCTTTCCCTGAACCCAAGCTGACTGAGATCGGGCTGGACCTTCGTCCGCTCTTCAAGAAATCCGATTTCTAGCCGATACAGAGGACTGGTTTATCTTATCGAGGAGAAGACAAGATGAAACAGTTCTCTAAGGCACTTTTAGGCACAGCTATTGTTTTCGCCACATCGACAGCCGTTGCGGGGTATGACGAGTTTGACTGTCGTTCCAGCGGAAACCTTAAACTAGCACATCTTCAATGCGTTACATGCGGAGCTCAAAAATACTTCGCAAAAAAAGCTCCCAATAGAGAAGTTGTACCCTCCGAAAAGTGGATGGCATTGCTGGGAACCAGTGCAGTACAGAACTTCGCACTGGGGGAAAATGCAAAAGACACCGTCGTAACTAGTTCAGTGGCCAAAGAAAATTATCAAAAAGTCGTGATTTCCATGCTTCGCAACTACGGCTTCTGCCAAAACTATTCAAATTCAAAAGGCCCGAAAGACCCGACAAGATCAGATATCAAAGCTGACGAATGGAAAGCTTATATCTACCCGGCAACAACACGCAGTTCTGGCGTAGATAAAGGCGCGGTTAACAAGTTAGGTAAATACTATGGCTTCGATGATAGCTTCTGGGGATGGGATGCTGGGGAAAAGATGAACTTCCTCATCGCTGGCAGCCCTGAACCTCATCGAAACTACAAAAAAGGGGAAGAAGACTTTAATGCTAAGTATCCTCTTTATACTGATCAAAAAAGCCAGGAAAGAAGATCTCGCTTCAAAGAGCGTCTATCGCAGGCATTCCCAAGTGAATATGACGTCTCTGGCGAAAAGAAGTCTGACGTAAAGAAGATCATCGCTTCCAAAGACAAGGCCAATGGCCTTGATACATGTCTTGAAGAGGTCAACCGCATGCAGAATGGCGCTGGAGATCCCCTTCTAAATTCATTCTTGAATAATACAGCTGAAAATCAGGATTTCTGTAAATCTATGGCAAACGCTTGCGATATCAAATTGGATTTCTGCACGGGCTCAAAGGGCTCTGAACATCAGACACAACCCAAACCCTTCTCCAATCCGACTCCTCCAGGCTTGAAAAAACAGCCCTCGTCCGGTGGCGGCGCAGGCGTACGCTAATTGAGCTACTTTAAAAAGCATTCGGGGTAATAATGACCTTCCTTCAACAGAAGGTCATGCAATGCATCAGTCTTACGTACGTAGTTAGCTTCCTTCAATACTTCACAAGCTCCACATTCATGATCAACATAAAGCTGTATCTCATTTATTTCTAATCTGCTAAACAACTGTTCGTGGGATTTTGGATACTTTTCCTTTAACATCTGCTCAACAGTATCCTGCTGGAACTCTTTTTTTAGGAGCTTCCTATTACGGCTGCTGATATTTTTCTCCAACGCATCCCTAACAAGCCCCATTTCGTCATCAGTAATATTTAAAATGAAATGCGCATCTCGCACCCAGGTCAAGCTAGCATCCTTCAGTGAAGCCAACAGAAGGACCCGTTCTTCTGTAGAAAAATCTCTTCCCATTTTTGCTCTAAAGAAATCAAATCCACCGATGTCTTCCATGGTAAAAAAGGTCAATGTCATCCCGAAAGGATCTTTTACCTGAATTGGTCCCTCCAGCTTTTCTATTAAACCCAAGAATGGCCTCATTGACTCTGGACAAATATTCTCTTGGTTATTTCTTCGATGTTCAAACTGAAAGCTCATCAGTTGTTCTAGAGCTGAAGGTCGCCCTTTTACCTCTTTCAAAAAGGGAAAGCGAATTTGAAAATATCTCTCAACAATAAACCCCGTATGATACAGACTGGCTGCCAAAGATCTATGCAGCTCATCATCGACAAATGGCAACTGAGCCCTTATGTCATCCCAGGACGAGTCTTTCTCTTTCAAAAGATCAAATGAACTTACGTTCACCCCTCTTGAAGGAGTATAAGGAGAAGCTCCGTTTCTCAGTAGGTTAAAAATATACTCCTTATCGGCATCCATTTTAAGAAGCATCAAAAGTGCAGTATCACCATCTTCTCCCAGCTCATTGACCTCGTAGCTCTTCACCTCACGCAACAGCTTCTCGAAAAGCTCTTCATCATCTTTTTTCATAGCTATTTTAAGCTTGTCCGGGAAACTAAGTTTTTTATTAGCCTGGACATCTGCGTAAAGCTCTTCCTTAGTCATCCCGACCTTTACTTCTTTCTCCACGGCAATCACTTTTGTCACTGGTTCTTTATTCGGGTCCTTCTGAAAAGAACACGCTGAAATCAGTGAAGTCATTCCTATAGAAAATAGCAAGATCGAGCGTTTCATACCCTACACTCCGCACTTCTTGTCGATGGCGTTTTGGATGATTTGCAGTTTTTGGGATGGATTCTTGATATTCCACTGCCATTTGAAATCACGACAGTCCTGCCACCATGGGAAAACCATCGCACCGAATCTTTCGTGATCATCATCGCGCAACAGACGCTTATAGACGATGCTTTCAATCGGCGCATAAGCCTTCTTGGACAAAAGACCGCGAGAAATAAGATCCACAGTCACTTCCACACTGGTGACAAAACCAATCTGACCTTCCATCGTTGGATACTTGGAACGATCCAGCTTGGAATAAGCTTCGCGGATATAGCTGACATAAGGAATCTGCGGGAACTCTTTCACCATCTGGTCATAGACGATGGCATCAAACTGCCCGTTGTCACCAAAGTAAATCACCAGCTCTGGCTTCTTCGCCGCCAATAGCTTGCGAATGACCTTTTGCTTTAGCTCCGGATCTTGCTTCACTCCCGAATTCATGTGCAATTGAGTGATGGGAAAACCATTTTCTTCAAGGAAGTCCGAGTGCTGATCATTCATCAGAACCTTAGGCGCCAGACTGACATAGTGGAACTCGATATCCTGGTGCTGATAGTTCAGCATCTGGAAGATTTCCGGCATACCCACAAACAGACTGTCATCATCCAGGAAAGAGGTCGCCGCACCTTTTTTAGAAAGAACGTGGGACACCTTCAGGGTATCATCAATATCTGAGACCACCAGAACTTTAGCTTCTGCCGCAGCCGCCACCATCAGCCCTGCCAAGAATGCCAGATACTTTTTCATAAAGGTTCTCCTATCGTTTGTTTCCTAAGAAAATTGAATTATAAATTTCTTCCCAGTCAATCTCGGCGGCCTTGGCCTTTATCTGTTGTCGATCTTCACGACTCAAAGGTTTATAGCCTCTTTCCTCAGTCCAGCCGTAGCCCCACCGGAAAGGCGTTTGCAGCTTGTTAGTCCCACCCACGCGCACGCCGCGATAGTAGGCATCTGCCATGTATTTGTTAGAGGAAAATTCAACACACTTACGCAGCTCTTGGTCTGCGTGTTCACGGTCATCACGGGTGCCGCCCTGCCAGTAAGCGATGTCATGATCGATACAACAGTCCAAATAGGCATTCACGTCCCAGGCGAAACCGTCCGGGCTCATGCTGCAACCATCACTGGTAAAGTCTTTAAGGGTGTTTTTTGAGTAAGCCGCGGGAACCAGAGCACTGACTATAAAGTAGACAGCCAACGCCAACCAGCGTCCCTTGAGGGGCTTAAAAGAGATTAATTTGAGTATAAAGCTCATGCCCCCTTAAGGAGCAAGAGCCAGACCAGATATTTAGGACTACTTTTCGCCCACGACGTAAGCGATCCAGCTTTCACAGGCCTCCCCGTGATCCACACGGGTGAAGTTG
Source organism: Bdellovibrio bacteriovorus (assembly GCF_041888015.1). Classification (GTDB taxonomy): domain Bacteria; phylum Bdellovibrionota; class Bdellovibrionia; order Bdellovibrionales; family Bdellovibrionaceae; genus Bdellovibrio. The sequence continues at coordinate 836,009 of NZ_CP168968.1, read as the reverse complement.
CCATCACCAGAGCCGTCCGGAGCCGTGCCTTCCCAGAATACATGCACCTTGCGGAAGCCCACTTCCTGCATCAGGTCCCTGATCTCTGGAATCGTCCACAAGCGCCAGTCATAGGTGAACACTTGTTCCAGCTTTTTTCCACCCACTTTGAAGTGGATATGGAAAAGAGCCTCATTAGTCACAGGATCAAAGTTCGTCTGATCCCAGTAGTAAGTGAACCCTTCATGCTTAATGGTGTCTTCAATCGCATCGTAGCACTGAGAGCCGCCGAAGATATCCACCAGGAACATGCCGTCTTTGTTGAGCGTCTTTAACACGTTTGAGAAGTACTTCTTCATCAAATCGCGCTGCTTAAAGCAGAAGTAGGAAAAATTCATCGCCGCCACGACGTCCGCCTTCGGCAGATTCGGGTCCAGCACGTTGCCCTCAATCAGGCGCATACGGCGCTGTTGTTCCGGCTTCAGCTTTGTCAGATAGTGAGTCTTTCCGTAAGCCATTGGCTCCGGATCAAGATCAATTCCCACCGCTTCATGGCGCGGATTCAGCTTAATCCACTCATTGGAAAGCGCAAAAGTCCCGCAGAAGTCCTCACGGAAAGTGCGCGCATTTTTTCCTTTAAGTTCACGATAGGTATTTGAAATAAAGACCACATCGTTTTCCGCGGACTGCACAGCCTTGCGATACAGCTCATATTTATCAAACTGCATCTTTGAGGTTTTTTTAACCACACGACGGCGCACTTTTTTGCGATGGATAAGATCCTGTTTGCTCATTAAGGCACTTCCGCAACAACTTCACGAATTGCAGACTCAATGTCATGCAACTGAGGCACAGAGTTCTTTTCAAGATTTGGGTGCAAGCCGATGCCTGGAAGGTTTTTACCCGCCAGAACACGTGGACGCGCCATCAATTGATAGAACAGCTCTTGAGTAGCACGATAAGCCAAGTGCTCACCGAAGTTGGTCACTTCTGTGTCCTCGTTCACGAACAACACACGGCCAGTCTTCTCGATGGAAGACTTAATCAACTGCCAGTCATAAGGATAGATAGAGCGCAGATCGATCACCTCAACAGAGATGCCTTCTTCTGCCAGTTTATCAGCAATTTCGTCACACAAGTGAACCATACGGCTGTAAGTAACAACCGTGATGTGCTCACCAGCGCGAGTGATTTTGCCTTTTCCAATTGGCACCATGTACTTTTCAAGCTCCGGCCAGCGAGGCTTCCAGCCGTCAGCATTCTGCACAGGCTTGTCGATCATGGCTTTCAGCTCTTTTTCATCCGCAGGCTCACCCGGGATCAGCTCATCGCCTTTATGGCGCATCAACGCCTTGGATTTCAAATAAAGAACCGGATTTGGATCTTCAATCGCAGACAACATCAAACCGTAAGCATCCAATGGATTGGACGGCATCACGATCTTCCACCCCGGCAAACGAGATGCCCAAGCATCAAAAGAGTGAGAGTGGTAAACGGAACCGAAGATCCCTGCCCCCACTGGAGTCATCACAACCATAGGAAGTTGAATCTGACCGTTCGTACACCACAAAGTGTTCCCGGCGATTTTCAAAAGGTCCATAGTGTTGAAGATATAATCTGCAAACTGGATTTCAGCCACGCAGCGATCACCCGCCATGGCAATACCCATTGCCATGCCGATGATACCACGCTCATCCAGAGTGGAGTTCCAAGCTGTCTGCAAACCTTGCGTCGCTGTGAAAACGCCGCCCAGCGGTGCGCCCACGTCCTGACCAAAGATGTCTTTTACGCCCATGTTTTCTTCACCGTAGTGAAGGGCCATTCTGATGGCCTGTGCAATACTTGCCATTAGAACTTTCTCCAATCTGCATTTTCATTGTTAACGTAAACGTGATCCCAAACAGACTCCGGCGTCGGAACCGGCTCCTGACGAGCTTGTTCCTGGGCATTAACCCCTTCAGTCTCGTAGATCTCCCAGATTTTCTTCGCGGCTTTTTCAGACAAGATGCCCGCATCGATCAGACGTTGTTCAAAATTCAAAACTGGATCGAACAAAGCCGGCTTCTTGTTGGCACCATCCGCGGAAGAGTGACCGTACAAACGAGTCACCATCGCTTCAATGAAGGACGGCTTGCCAGTTTTACGGATGTATTCCATCTCTTCTTTCAAAGCCAAATATGTCTCAATTGGGTCATTGCCGTTGATCACACGTGAACGGATATTAAACGCACGAGCACGATCCGCGATGTGAGTTTCACCGTGCTGACCATCGTACGGAGTCGAAATACCATAGCCGTTGTTCTGAACCGTGATCAGAACCGGAAGTTCCTGACCTTTACGGGACGCCAGAATCAAGCAGGAAGCAAAATCACCTTCTGCTGTTCCCGCATCACCACCCGTCACGATGGACAACGCACCTTTACCCACACGCTTTTGCGCCTGAGCTGTACCACATGCGATCGGATACTGAACTTCCAAAGGAGAAGTCACAGGAGCCACGTTCCATTCAGGGAAACAATAGTGACTGGAGAAATTACGACCACCCGTCGAAGGATCTGTCGCACGATTCATCATCAAGCGGATGGAATCAATCATGGTCATGCCCATAGCCACCATGGTTGGCGTACAACGATAGTGCAAGTGCAACCAGTCGTTCTCCGGACCGGAACCTTTACGCGCCAACATTCCCAGTGGAACGCCCCAAGCTTCCTCACCCGGACCACCGATCCAGAAGTAAGCTTCACCAGCCTTGTAGATTTTGATCAAACGCTCTTCAAGAACGCGCGACTTGACCATCAGGTCATGCATGCGCAATAGAATTTCTTCAGACAATCCACCAAAGCTCTGCTTCTTTTTGGCAGGAGCAGCAGCTTTTTTAGAAGCTTTCACAGTGGACTTCGCAGCAGGTTTCGCAGCTTTCTTGGTAGTCTTACCAGCAACTGCCTTACCCCCTGTTTTCACAGTGGTCTTTTTAGACATCTCTAGGGCCTCCATTAATCGCGTCTATCTAAGCGAAAACACGACCCTTTGTCACGCCCAATCAACCCTCAGAAACCACCCTCGCCCCAAAGCCAATAAATCCGATCTAACCCCTATAAAACCCGCCCAAAATGCCCATTTTTTAAGCTTATTTTGTCATTTGGGCAAAAAAAAGCCCGGGGTTTGCCCGGGCTTTTCACAACAACGAACGCTTCTCTATCAAGTCGCACTATTTGGCATTGGCCTGCTTCTGTGGAACCAGGGACTTCCCGTCTTCCAACTGAATCAGATCCAGAAGAACACTCTCGGCTTCCTGAATATCAGGACGCTTCAAGTACTCTTCATTTTTCTTCGCCTTACTTGCGGTCTTTTTAGCTTTTTCTTTTTTCTCTTTTTCGTTCTTATCTTTAAGAACTTCGCTGACACGGATTATTTTACCGCGGGCTTTGGCCTTATTCAGCTCATCAACAATCTTTTTGAATTCATCATTCTTCGCTACACGCTCAGAGGATCTATCACGCAAAGATTTCAGCCACTCTGGCTTGATCTCTTTCCACGCCCCTGGGCCTTCCTTCACGTAAGCATCCGGAGAAAGGAACGCTTCGATTGTTTTCGGTGGCAAAGAGTAGTCCATGTACTTCTCACCGATATCATCCGTGCTGAATGGACCTGGAAGAACCACGTCCGCATCAACACCACGATGCTGAGTGGATTTACCACCCGGGATGAAGAACATACCTACAGTGACTTTGATTGCACCCAGGTTGTTCGGGATTGGAAGAACTGACTGAACGCTGCCTTTACCATAAGTGTGGTCGCCACCAACGATCACCGCACGCTTGTAATCCTGCAAAGTGCCGGACACGATTTCAGAAGCGGAGGCAGAGATACGGCTGGTCAATACAACCAGTGGACCTGCCCAATCAACCATTGGATCTGTGTCGCGCAAAGCGGACTCTGCACGGCCTTCGTTTTTGGAAGATTGTTTTACCACGTTACCCGTTTGGAAGAACAAACCGGCAATTTTCACAGCATCTTCAAGGGAACCACCACCGTTGTTGGAAAGATCCAACACCAGCCCGTCCACTTTCTTTTCATTAGCTTCTTTGATCAGCTTTTTCATGTCCGCAGCAGAAGATCTGCCGCCACGACGGGAATCAGCATAGAAAGATGGGAAGTTGATGATACCCACTTTCTTTTTCTGACCGTTGATTTCATGATCCTGATAAATAATGGAAGCTGCTTCGTCTTCCAGATTCACTTTTTCACGAGTCAAAGTAACATCGAAACGTTTTTTGCCATCACCGGATTTTCTTAGGATCGTCAGGCGAACTTTCGTCCCCTTGTTACCACGGATTTTTTTAACAACGTCTTTCAAATCCTGATCAATCACGTTTTCCATAGATCCTTTTTCCTGACCTACAGCAATGATCTTGTCTTGTGGCTCGATCAAACCGGATTTCGCAGCGGCACCACCTGGAACCAACTGCTCCACCACAGTGAAGCCATCCTGAGAGGAAAGAGTCGCCCCGATACCTTCCAAAGACAGGCGCATTTGAATTTCGAAATCTTCAAGAACGTCACGAGAGAAGAAACTGGAATGCGGATCCAAAGCACGGGCAAAAGAATCAAGATAGCCAGAGAACAAATCGTCTTGCGTTGTCTCTTGAGTTCTCTTCACAGCGCGCTCGTAGTTTTTGACTACATTCTTTTTGGCTTCATCCAATTTCATGTCTGTTGCCAAGTAATTCCCGATTTGGAACTGAATGTATTTTTTCAGATATTCATTGGCTTCGTTGGCATCTTTCGGCCAAGCTTTTTTCTCTGGATCAAAAGTGAACTCTGTTTGTGCATCAAACTTAAAGTCTTTACCCAGATATTTTTTGGCAAATTCAGAACGATCTTTCACACGCTCAACAACAATTTTCTGTGCCTGATCCAGGAAAGAACAATCACGGTTCTTTGTCTTATCAAACACATTTCCAGCTGCTTTGCGGATCGCATCCACATCAGCCTGAGTCATGTAGATTTTTGAAGGATCCAGTCTTTTTAGATATTGTTCAACTACGCGATTCTGAAGATCAGCATCTCGATTCGTGTACTTAACGTGATTCGCCAAAAAACCTTGTTCAATGACTGTCAGATAGCGGCACTCTAGGCCTTCTTTAAGTTGTGCGGAGGCTAGTGATGAAATTGCCAATGAACCAGCAACAACCAAACCTCTAATGCCTTTCGAGAATGAACTCATGATGATCCTTCCGTGGCTCCCCATACGGGAGCAATCCTAATTGCATTAGATTATCAAAGATTTAGCAGAGAGCATGCAATTTATGAAGCTCGTCATAAATTAGGACGTAGAAAGGATTCTTAAGACTTTCGTCGATCTTCCTCGAAGAAAGAGAGTTGTGAGAGATTGTCCACTTTGTCACCACGAAGGCCACTCAATTTGACTTCGTGCTTAATGAAACTTCCATGCTGGGTCTCGATCATAAAGAACGACATCTCCGGGAACCTAGCCTTAAGTCGGGTCATTTCCTCGACAATCAGCTGGATATTCTTAGGGTCATCATCAGACATCCCGAAGCGATGGTGAGCATTGTAACCATAAGTTTCAATCGCGGTCTCAACACTCGCGCGAATTGCACGCTGCTTCAACTCTGCAGTACCTGCTTTGAACTCCGAATCACCCAGCAAAATGCGTGTCTCTTTGTGGCTCACCGGATAGACGCTCAGATAGTTGGGCTCCAATGGCAGAACTTTACTTTGAACAAAGACACGGATCCCGTCCTTCAAAGTTTCTGGATGGTGACCACGCGCAGTGATCACGGAAAGAGGACGCTGATTGAAAGCGGCGTGATAGAAGCACTCCCAAGAAGGCCCCTTCCACTGGAAGTCCGGGAAGCCCAAGGCCGCGGCCACATCTTGAACAAAGATTTGCTTTTTGCCATTGAGCTTTTCCAATTCGTCCACATGAACGTCGCGGAAGTTTCTGAAGGTCCCTGTTGAATCACAGAAATCGATTTCATAGTCCGCAAAGGGGCCGGATTCCCCAATGGACTGGTGATACTGGGCAAAATCCCCACTGGAGATTTGCACTTCAGAACGGTCTTCTTTACTAAAAAGAATCAAAGGCGTGGTTAGGAACGCAATATTGTCGTCGAAATCGAAGAAATAGAAACTGCGACCTCCAAGATGGAAGTTTCTATCCTTCTCCTTAGGGCGATTAAGCCCTAGTTCCAATTGTCCCTTCAGGGGACTCTCACCCATAACGACCGTTCCTTCCAAGATTTTCAAGCTAAACAGTGGGTGTGAATTTACCAAATAAAAAAGGCCCCGAAAAGGGGCCTGAACAAATTACTTCTTCGCCTTGCGAGTGACTACTTTTTTGACACCCAAGGCTTCGGCCTTTTCTTTTGCTGTGGCCGCCTTCTTCAAAGCTGGCTTTTTAGGAGCGGTTTTTTCACCCGCCGCCTTTGCCGCCTTGGCTTTCGGAGCCGCTTTCGCCTTCCCCTTGCCTTTGCCTTTTGCCGGGCCCTTTTCATTGATCAAAGCCACGGCTTGTTCCAAGGTCACCGTGTCCGGAGTCGCCCCCTCTGGCAATGAGGCATTGACCTTGCCGGATTTGATATAAGGACCGTAAGGACCGTTGAAGACCTGAATCGCATCACCCGTTTCAGGATGCGCGCCCAGCTCTTTCAATGGAGCCGCACGACCGCGCCCCTTCTTCGGTTGCGCCAGCATTTCCATCGCTTTTTCAAAAGTGATGTTAAAGATGCTTTCACCTTTAGGAATCGAACGATAGTCCCCATCATGAACCACAAACGGTCCAAAACGTCCCAAGCCCGCTTTGATTTCCTTGCCAGTGCCTGGATGAGTTCCCAAAGTTTTCGGCAAAGACAGAAGGCTGAGCGCCATCGCCAGATCCACTTGTTCTGGCTGAGTTCCCGGAGGCAAAGACGCACGTTTAGGCTTGTCATCTTCCGGAGTCACATCACCCAATTGAACATACGGACCATAACGGCCGTTCAGAACATAAACCGGCAGGTCTGTCTCGGGGTCATTACCCAAAGAATCAGCACCATTAATTTTCTGATCGATAAGTTTTTCCGCAATTTCCGGAGTGATATCCGCCGGAGACTCATTGTCTGGCAAGGATGCACTGACATCTTCACCATCGCGTTGAGTGGTCACATAAGCGCCATAACGACCGACGTGGAATTTATATTTATCCATGCCTTCCAAGGTCATCGTACGAGCTTCATTGGGATCAATTTTATCACCCTGGTTGTCCACCAAGGCACGAAGGCCTTTAGGGCCTTTGTAAACGGAAGCCAAGTAGCTTTCCCAGTCCAGCTCGCCATCGGCGATATTATCCAGGCTCTGCTCCATTTCAGAAGTAAAGCCCAAATCCACGTACTGAGACAAATACTGACTTAGCAATTTGGAAACAATCATCGCCGTAAATGTCGGCACCAAAGCTGTTCCATTCTTACGAACGTAACCACGATCAATGATAGTTCCGATTACAGAAGCGTAGGTGGAAGGACGGCCGATGCCCTCTTTTTCCATCGTTTGTACAAGGCTTGCCTCTGTGTAACGAGCTGGCGGCTTGGTTTCGTGGGATGTTGGATCCAGCTTCGCACATTTAACAGCGTCTTTGGTTTTCAACGCTGGCAAACGCACTTCACGTTCTGCCAAATCTGCTTCAGGATCATCACTGCCTTCCACATAAGCTCGCAAGAAGCCCGGGAATTCAATGGTCATACCAGAAGCACCAAACAACGCATCACCCACAGTGATCTTCGCGCTGACTTGTTTTTGACGGGCATCCACCATTTGGGATGCAATCGTACGTTTCCAGATCAGGTCATAAAGACGGAACTGTGTGCCCGTCAGACCTGTTTCATCCGGGTCCATAAACTGGTTACCGGCAGGACGAATCGCTTCGTGGGCCTCTTGGGCACCTTTGACTTTTTTCGCTGCGTAATTGCGCGGCTGAGGAGTCAGATACTCTTTTCCATATTTGCTTTCGATACAGTCCCGAGACGCGGTAAGCGCTTCGTTGGAAAGGAACGTGGAATCCGTACGCATATAGGTGATGAAACCCTGCTCGTACAACTTCTGTGCAACCTGCATGGTTTCACGAGAGCTCAAACCCAATTTTCTATTGGATTCCTGCTGCAATGTGGACGTGATGAACGGTGGAGCAGGTTTGCGGAAGGTCGGTTTTTCTTCGACATCCGTCACCTGCCAGTTGCCGGATTTCAAATCCATGGACAACTTGCCCGCGGTTTTTTCATCCAGAACCAGAACGTCTTTACCCGCCGTCAACTGACCCGTCAGACCATCGAAGTCCTTACCGGTAGCCACACGTTGATTTTTGTATTGTTGCAAACGGGATTCAAAGTTCACACCGTCTTTGGAAAGTTCCGCAAGCACACCCCAGTAAGAGGACTTTTTAAAGCGCACGCGCTCTAGTTCTCTTTCCACAATCAGGCGCACTGCCACGGACTGAACACGGCCTGCAGAAAGACCATAAGCCACTTTTTTCCAAAGCAACGGAGAAATCGTGTAACCCACCAAACGATCCAACACTCGACGGGCCTCTTGGGCGCGCACCAGATTGAAGTCGATCTCACGAGTGTCTTTCAGGGCTTTTTGAATCGCGTCCTTGGTGATCTCATGGAACACCATGCGCTTGGTTGGAACTTTTGGTTTTAGCACTTCCAGCAAATGCCAGCTGATAGACTCCCCTTCGCGGTCTTCATCGGTCGCGAGATACAGCTCTGAGGCTTCTTCAAGTTTGTCTTTCAGATTTTTGACGACTTTGGTTTTATCTTTGGGAACGCAGTACAACGGCTCGAAGTTTTTATCGACGTTCACACCCAGTTGCGCCCATTTTTCTTTTTTTACTTTTTCAGGGATGTCTTTGGCGGATTGGGGTAAATCACGGATGTGTCCCATGCAGGACTCTACCACATAGTCTTTACCCAGGAACTTACGGATGGTCTTAGCCTTCGTGGGAGACTCCACGATGACTAATTTGATCCCGTCTGATGCGTCGCTTTTTTTTGCCATGACCAAGCCCTTCGTCCAGGAGCCGTCATCAAAATGAGAAGCTGTAGCGGCCCCTATATAATAGACAAAACATGAAGGCGAATGCCCGCCCGTGCAAGTCTAAACTTTGACGAGCCATATCAACTTAGACCTTAGCTCGATGTCCAGCTATACTGCGGAAATGAAAAACGCCTCTGAATTCTCAAGCCCTTTGCGCTTTTTACTGACTGATATCGACGACACTTTGACTGACGAAGGACAACTAGGTCCTGAAGCTTACGAAGCTTTGTGGGCTCTGCATCGTGCTGGTATTCATGTTATTCCCGTCACCGGGCGCCCTGCCGGATGGTGTGAAATGATCGCCCGCGTCTGGCCCGTCAGTGGCATCGTCGGAGAAAACGGCGGCTTCTATTTCCGCTATCACGACAAAACCATGCAACGCCATTTTTTCTTTGATGAAAAAACTCAAAAAGAAAATCGCACAAAACTTCAGCAACTTGAAAAAGAGATTCTGCACCAAGTGCCGGGCTGCGATCTGGCCAGTGATCAGTTCTGCCGTTTGATGGATTTAGCCATCGACTTCTGCGAAGACGTCCCCGCCTTGCCAAAATCCGAAGTGCAAAAGATCGTGGACATCTTCCAACAGCACGGGGCTCAAGCCAAAGTCAGCTCCATTCACGTCAATGGCTGGTTCGGAAGTTATGACAAACTCACTATGTCTTTAAGATTTCTGGAAAAGGAATTCGGTGTCACCGCGGAAGAAGCAAAGAAAGTCTGCGGTTTTTCCGGTGATTCCCCGAATGACGAACCCATGTTCGCCTACTTCCCGCACAGCTTTGCAGTGGCAAACATTCAAAACTTTATCGACCAGATAAAAAACAAACCCACCTATGTCTCCAAGGACCGAGGTGGGTTGGGTTTCACTGAAATTGCCAAAGCAATTCTAGAAAGTCATACGCAGGCCTAAGACGTCTCCGTCTGCCAAGGGCATAAAGCCCGGTTCAAAAGTGATTTCACCCTCACTGGCTGGCAGGCGGGATTTAAGTTCACGATAACGGCGGTTCAGCTCTGGCGGAGCCGCCCACACATCGACGATCTCCCAAATACGGAAGCCGATAAAAGAAAAAGCACCAATCCAAATCAGCCCCCCATTGCCATTGCAGTTATCTGAATGCCATGAGCTCATGCAGCTTCCCATTCCGGCAATAAGAACGGCCAAGGAACCCGCTTCACCAACCGTGAAGATCCAGCCTTTTTCTGTGTAACGTCCTTGAATGGCGTGTCCAATACCGAAGCCCAAAGGGTAAGTGCCCAAAATACCACCCACGATGTAACGGCCTTTGGAAATTTCTCCGCGCGCCAGAATTTCGCGATCACGCTCACTCAAAGAAGCGTATGAAATTCCATCAGACTTACTGACTTCCATGGATGATTCCGAGTCGTCGGCTGTCGTTACGGCCTCTTTGGCTGCTTTCTTTTCAAAAGTCATCCCGGCTTGAACTTTACCAGCCACCACTTTCACCAGGGCCTTCTTGCCTCCGCTGGAAATTTTGGTGATTTCACCTTCACCCGCCGTATCCAGCTTGGAATTCAGGAAATGAACACGGTCACCCACCTTCATAACTTCATCAGCACTCAGATGAACTGTTGCTTCTGTGCCTTGAACTTTGATAACGGATTGTGCGAAAGAACAAACGGAAGAAAAAATCAGAGATAGAAATAAAACGAACTTCATAGCCCCTCTAAAAACTTTCAATAAGCATAGGGGGCAAAAGGATGGGTCGCAAATAATTACACAAAGGTACGGACTTACTTCTGGTAGCAATAGTGCGTCTAACGCCAATGCACTACCAGAAGTAAGTCCGTACCTTTTGGGTTAGCGGAGTTCGACTTTTCCCTCTTTGGAGAAGGGAATTCTAAAGAACGAGAGCTTTGCATCACCTTCGATACGATAGCTCACTTCTCGAGCCATCAGGATGTTGCCGATATTACCAAGTAAGGCTGTGTATTTCACAGGCAACGGAACCTCGACTTTCGCCGATTGTTTCGCTGGAACGGTGACGGGTTTTTCAGTCTTCGCTTCTGTCAGCTCTTTACCGGACAAAAACACCTTGTAGGTGATCTCATCAACTTTGATATCGCGTTCATTGGGATTTTCAACGTCGATCACAAACACCAGCGTCGTCCCCACCAGATCCGCGTCTTTGACATAGACCTCGTGCAACTGCACCTTGGGTTCTTCTTTATAGCCCAGCAGGCTGGCACATCCCAACCCGCTGACCAACATCCATGCTGCTAATACAATCCCCAGAACGAACTTCATCTAGGCACCCGCAAAGCTCAGGGACTTCACCAATACATCCGGGCAGATAAAGGAACTGCCTGGTTTGTTGTATTCATTCCCCAATGCTTCGATATCACGAAGCAGATCCAGGACATTTCCAGACATGACAAACTGATCTATTGGAGCAATCTTCTGACCGTTTTCATACAAAAAACCCTCTGCTGGCATCGAGAAATCCCCTGTAGATTCTTTGAAGCCCGCATGCAATCCACCAGAGAACTCTGTCAGATACACAACCTTGTCATGGGAAGACAAAAGTTGCTGCAAAGATTTTTCACCCTTGGCCACCACCAAATTCGTCGGCCCAATCGCCTGCTGTGAAGCGGGACTGCGACGAGCATGCGCCGTGTGCGGCAGATTCATCTTCTTAGCGTATTCCAAGTTAGAAAGGAAATTTTTCAGAACTCCCTTTTCAAACAAAACAGTTTTCTGCGAAGCGGCCCCTTCATCATCAAATGGGCGCACCGCCGTGCCGCGTGTTTCAAATGGATCATCCAGAAGCTCAAACTTTTCACTGGCAATCTTTTGCCCCAATTTCCCTTGGAACAGGGATTTCCCTTCGTGAACTTCTTTTGCAGAGAAATACTGATAGATCATCTGCAAAACCATCGGGAACTCATCACGACCGATCACAACCGCATAGTTGCCCGTCGCCAACTTCTGAGCACCCAAACGCGAAACCGCCTTATCGACGCCCTCGTGAGCCACTTTCTCGGCATTGATATCCGCGAAACTGCGAGCAAAGAAGCCTTCGCCACCCATTTTGGAGCTTTCACCCTCTTTCGCCAATGGGTAAGCGTAACCAGAGTAATAGCTTTGCTTGAATTCCTGATCCAGACCTTCTGAGTTCATGACACGCTTAAAGCTGACATTTTCGCTAAATCCGGAATATGGAACAGCCGTGATGCGGGCATCCTTCTCCAGACATTTTTCTTCCAACAAACGGGCGACTTCCAATTTTTTATCCATCTCCACCTGTTCGGTTTTGAACAGGCCTTCCATCGCTTTCACGGATTGCGGCTTCACCATTTCCACCACCGCAGTGTCACCACTTTGCACGGTCTTGGCATTGTTCAAGGCCTCAACATAAGTGCGCAACAAAGAGTCCTCGGAAAGATTCTCGGTGTAGGCATAACCTTGGCTAGCCCCTAATACCACACGCAAACCCGCCATTTGGGATTGCGTGGACTCAAACGACTCCAGCTTCTTTTTAGAATAGCCGATGCTCAGACTTTCTCCGCCAGAGATCAGCATTTCTACTTTCGCGCCATCTTGACGGGCTTTTTCAACAATTGTTTGGAAGGTTGATTTAACAGTATCCATTATTTCGCTCTCCCCCCAACCATCAGGCTGGACACAAGAATTTGTGGTTGTCCCACGGCTGCCGGGATGGAACCACTGACAGATCCGCACATACCGCGCGCCAGCTTCAAGTCATCAGACACTTTGGTGATTTTACCCAACGTATCAATACCTCGACCGATCAGGCAGGCCCCTTTGACAGGTTCTTCGATGCGACCGTTGCGGATGATATAAGCTTCACCCACTTGGAAATTGTAATCCCCTGTTCCAGGGTTCACAGAACCGCCACCCATTTTCTTGGCATAAAGGCCGTAATCCACATCACGGATCATGTCTTCAAACTTATCCTTACCTGCGGCAATAAACGTGTTACGCATACGAGATGCCGGAGCATACTTGTAAGACTGGCGGCGCCCGCTGCCAGTGATATCATAGCCCGTCTGACGAGCACCCATTTCATCGACGATATAGGACTTCAAAACACCGTTTTCAATCAGTGTGGTTTTCTTGGTCTTATTGCCCTCATCGTCCATGTTCAAAGAGCCCCAGCCATTTTCAATTGTTCCATCGTCAATCGCCGTCACACTTTCGTGCGCGATCTTCTGACCCAGCTTTCCGCAGAACACAGAAGCATCTTTGGCTACAGACGTGGTTTCCAGACCGTGCCCGCAAGCTTCGTGGAAGATCACACCACCAAACGCATTATCAATCACCACCGGCATTTCACCAGCGGGCGCATAAGCGGCTGTTGTCAGCATCATCGCACGATCCACAGACTGTTCGGCCAGGGATTTCAGATCCACTTGGTCATAGATCTCAGAAGTCCCCATATGGCCTTCATCTTCGCTGGCACTTTCTTTCACACCGTTATTTTCAACGAAGGTCTGCATACGCAGACGCGTGTAAGCGCGCTCATCATAAGCCATCAAACCGCGAGAATTGGCGATTTGCACACGCTGGAATTTTTCATTCAGTCCCGCCTCGACCTGGGTCACCGCAGAATTGCGCGCACGAGATACCTGATCAATCGTGTTCAACCAACGGAACTTGCGATCGCGGCTCATCTCCCAAGGTTTTTCACCGTAGGTGTGGATCGTATCAAATGGCACCTGCATCAAAGGCATCGACTTAGCTGCCGCCCCGGAACCACGGCTTTGGGCTGCATTCAAGGCGGCCTTCACCAAGCCTGCTTCAGACAAATCATTGGTCGTCACATAGACGATCTCATGACCGAAGAACAAACGAATCCCGGCCCCGTAAAGCTGACCCACAATGGCCTGTTCAGGCTTGGAGTTTAGAACACTCAGTTGAGAGGAATATGTATCTTCCAAAAAGATATCTGCGAAATCAGCACCTGTACTCAAAGCTGCATCCAGAGCTTTTGTCAGGATATGAGGTTGAACGATCATGAGGGCCTCCTTAAGAGCTTCAAGAGTATCCTACCTGAGTCCTCCTCCAAAGTGAAAAACCCCACAGGTCGTGCCGTCACACCCCGGAGTATCACCAGATAGAGCTTTTAATTTGGTCTCTTATGGAACGGGACTTGAAGACGCCCCGTGCAGGAGTAATGAATGAGTTCTCAACTCAAATGAAGCCCTTCCAATGTCGAGTCCTTTGACAAAGTGCCGACTATTGCCGGCAGGGCGATAAAATTTGAGGAATTGTAAGGAAATTGTATGAACGTGATCTCTCTGATTCTGTCCACGCTGATGCTTGCGACTTCCGCCAGTGCCAGCACTCAACCCGCTTTCACTGCTGCTCAAGAAGCCCTTCTTCTGGAGATCAAAGGCAAAACCATCGAACTGGTGGAAAGACAAAAGGGGGAGGCCGAAAAACTGCGCCGTTGCTTCGCCTTCAGGAATCTGTGTGACGAAGAAATCAAAGCAAAACTTCCTCTGATTCGCACCGCGATCAAGCAGAAGTCCGAGGAATACCGCCTGCTGGTGGGACTGGCCAACGGTAAAACTGTGGCCGGCCCTGGGGTTTACAACAACGTCGCTGCTGCCAGCCTGGGAATGACTTTGCCCTATGTCCGCTATGAAACCAGATTCAACAAGGATCAATCCGAACTGTCCTTGCTTCGCCGTCTTTATAAAGAAGACTATCAGGCCATCTCCGACAAGGCGGACTTAAAATATCAAGACCTCCCGAAAAGCCCTCGCTTTGACCCCACAGGTTACGCGATTGAAAATGACCTGAAACAAGCCGCCGAATTCTACCGCATGCAGGCCTTTCTGATCATCCATCAAGTACCGTTCGTGATCTATCTTCCGAACGACAAACCGACGGACCAAGAAGTTGCGACCGCCTTGGGAAAATACATCGAACGTGTTCATAAGGCCTTGAGTGAATTGTATGATACCGACAAGAACCCCATGATAAGTTTCCTGGTCTACGAGCCGGTTGTCGCCAGTGTTGTTGCAGGCAATCCTGTTAAGCAGCGTATGGTCCAGCTTCTGTTAACCAACCAAAAACATGCGGTGGGCTTGAAGGCTTGGCTTGAAAGAAATTCTCCAAGTATCAAACTGGCAGCATTTTCAACTTGTTCTCTGGTAGCAGCTGTTCTGCAAGCTTGGCCCGTGTCATTGGCGTGCGGTGGCACCGTGACCGCCATCACAGGCAAGCAGCTTTACGATGACTACCACAAGATGAGAGGCAACTTTGCTTTGTGGCTGACCGGGGCGCAAAGCCATACGGCGGTGAAAAATGCTGAAGCTCGGGTGCTTTACTCAACTCTGGCTTTGTTCTTTGCAGGCCAATCTGTCGGAAACACTCTGGTGGCGATTGAAACCAGCCTGGTAGCGACTTTAAGCTCCCTGCCAACAGTGGCCGCCGCCCGCTTTACCAGTCTGACGGCTTTGCGCGAAGGCAGTCTGCGTTTTGCTTCTCGAACGATTGAAATGAAGGGCAAGGATCTGGGCGCAAGCTTGTTTGCGGCTTCTTATGCGAATGTCACCGATAAGGACTTGCATACTTCCCGCGAGGATCGGATCTTTACTTACAAGGACTTGCTGCTGTTGCAACAGACAGCCAACCAGCAGCCATAAAAAAAGCGCCCTCTCGGGGCGCTTTTCTTTTAGCAAAACCTATTTACGGATCTTTGCTTTGTACATACGTTTCTTAGTCAAGATACGTTTTTTTCTGTGACGGATACCTTTTTTGGATTTTCCTTTAGCTGCCATTTTAGTTCTCCTTATTTTTTATTTGTCGGAACGTTCATCAATGCGGCAAACGGATTATTGAACGGATTTGCAGGTTTCATCGGTGCCTGAGCAGGTTTTCCTGCCGGAGGACGCTGACCTTGACCCATTGGGCGGGAAGCCCCACGGTTTTCAGGACGACGTTCACCACGTGGCGCAGTCGCCTCTGGAGCATCGTCCATTTTCATGGTCAATGAAATCTGGTTCTTAACAACATCCACTTTCAAAACCTTCACTGTCACATGGTCACCTGGATTCACCACTTTACGAGGGTCATCCACGAACTTGTGAGACAATGCAGAGATATGCACCAAACCATCCTGGTGAACACCGATATCCACGAAAGCACCGAAGTTGGTTACGTTCGTCACGATACCTGGGCAGATCATGCCTTCTTTAAGATCTTTTACTTCCATGATGTCATCACGGTATTGGAATACTTTGAACGGATCACGAGGATCGCGTCCCGGTTTTTCCAATTCCTTGACGATATCATCAAAGGTGAATTCACCCACCAGTTGCGCCCATTTGGTTCTTTGAGAAACCAATTTCTTCGCGCCTTCACCGATAACATCAGACAAAGAAACGCCAAGGTCTTTCGCCATGTCCGTCACAGCTTGGTAACGCTCAGGGTGAATACCTGTGGAATCCAGAACCTGTTTGCTTTGTGGGATTCTCAAGAAACCTGCGGCTTGTTCGAAAACTTTTGCAGAGAATTTTGGAACTTTCAAAAGCTCAGTACGGTCGTTGAACAAGGTCTTCTTACGAGCCTCAACAATACCTTTCGCCAATGCCGGGCCGATACCCGCCACGTGGGAAAGCAACGCCGCAGAAGCCGTGTTCACGTCGACACCCACGTTATTCACGCAGGACTCAACCACTGCTTCCAGGGATTTTTTCAACTGGGACTGATTCACATCGTGCTGGTACTGACCAACGCCGATGGATTTAGGATCCACTTTAACTAGTTCTGCCAATGGATCCTGCAAACGACGCGCGATAGAGATCGCACCTTTGACAGTGACATCCAGATCCGGGAACTCTTCACGAGCCACTTCAGACGCCGAGTACACGGAAGCTCCGGACTCAGAAACCATCACAACCGGGATGTTTTTACCCAGGTCTTTCAGAACCTTCTTCAGGAAGGACTCGGTCTCACGACCGGCAGTTCCGTTACCCACCGCAATGGCTTCGATCTGGATCTGCTTCATCACATCACCAAATAGAACTTTGGCTTTGCGGTCAGCATCATCGCCCAACGTGTAAAGAACAGTGTGAGAAATGAATGCACCGGATTTGTCGATCAGGGCCACTTTACAGCCTGTTCGCAAACCAGGATCCACGCCCAGAACACATTTTGGTCCGTACGGGGAAGCCAACAAAAGCTTACGCACGTTTTCAGCAAAAACTGTGATCGCATCTTGATCAGCTTTTTCTTTCAATACACGGTGAACTTCGTTCACAACAGAAGGAAGAACGTAAACGTTCAATGCCAAACGAGCACACTGTTTCAAGTAATCGCCGATCGCATTGTCCGGAGTGGATGTTGCGAAATTTTCATAGGATTTCAAGATAGCTTCGTCGTCGCCTTTAACGTCAACGGAAAGCTCCTCTTCCTGCCAACCACGTCTCATCGCCAGGTAGCGGTGATTGTTTTTTGCATCCAGAAGATTTTTAACCGGCTCTTCAAATTCCTTGTACATTTCGTACTTGGAGTTTGCTTTGTAGCCTTTGGCTGCTTTAGCCACCACACGACCGCTGTCGTTATAGTTTTTCGCCACCATCGCACGAAGATCAGCATCATTGGCCACTTTTTCGACCAAGATGTCCTGAGCGCCTTTAAGCGCTTCTTCGTATGTTGCGATTTTTGCAGTTGGATTGAGGAAGTTTTTCGCCTTCATCTCCATGGTCTGATCGTCTTTGATCAAACCATGACCCATTTCCCAGATCCAGTTTGCCAAAGGTTCCAGCCCCGCTTCGCGCGCGATGGTTGCTTTGGTTTTCTTTTTCTTTTTGAATGGTTTGTAGATTTCTTCCAACTCGCCCAAATCCCAAGAAAGCTCGATACGCTTTTGGATTTCCGCCGTGAGGTTGTTTTGCTCCCCGATCTCTTTGATCAAGAAAGCTTTACGCTTCACGATTTCGTTGTAAGTTTCGTGACCTTCAATAACGGCGCGAATTTGAACCTCGTCCAAATTCCCAGTTTTTTCTTTACGGTAACGAGCGATGAATGGAACTGTTGCGCCTTCCGCAGCAAGCTCAATAACAGCTTGAGCTGATTTTGCAGAAACGGTAGGTGCAATACGTGCCAAATAACTCTGAAGAGCCTGATCCATAGAACCTCTAGATTTAATTGGAAATGTTAGAAGGTATTAAATCGGTATTATTTGTGACGGAATTGGATCAAGCCATGAGATGGGTCGTAAGGAGAAACCCCTACGCTCACACGGTCGCCCACAACCACACGAATATTAAAACGTCTCATTTTTCCGCAAAGTTTTGCGTTAATGATAACTTTATTATCAAGTTCAATTTTGTAAAGACCACCCGCCAGGGCGTCGATCACTTTTCCGTCAATTTGTACCAAATCGTCTTTTGCCATGCAGATAAATTTCTAGGTCAGTTTCCGGGGCCTTGCAATACTTTTCTGCCCGTCGCACCCCGAAACATGAGTTTTGGACTTACTTAAGACAGTTTTCTATTGCTGATCAGCATGCGCTTTCCATCCTCAAAAAGGACTTCCAGGCGGTCATATTCATTGGAAAGGATAAAACCCCAACCAAAGATTTTATGCTGAAGCGGAGTCTTAGCCTCAAATTGACCCGAAATGCTGTAAGAAGGGGCCTTCATGGCTTTGTACTTCTCATGAAGTTCATGCCACTTTACCTGGTCTTCAGACAGGCCCGTCTTGTCAATTTTGACTTTCTTTTCTTTTTTAGGAGCTTGAACAACCTCTGCCGTCGGCGCCTCTTCAACCAGTTTCAATTTTCTCTCTGGTTTTTCAGCTTTTACAGCCTTCACAGGAGCCGGAGCTTTCTCTACTGGTTTAGCAGCTTTCGGAGCAGGCTTGGCTGGAGCAACAGGTTTTGCTTCTTTTTTAGCAGGAGCAGCCTTCGTTGCTTTGACTTCCTTTACAGGTTTAGCAGGTTTTGCAGCAGGCTTCGCAGATTTGGCAGGTTTAGCCGCCTTCGCAGGGGCCTTTGTCGGAGCTTTCTTCGCTACCGGCTTTGCCGTTTTCTTTGCCTTTGCCGCAGGTGCTTCCTTTTTCGCTGCCTTTTTCGCCATCGCGTTTCCTCTCCAAAATTAAAGGTGAGAAAGAATCAAAAAGTGTCTATATAAGCAGCTTTATACTATCACCCAGTGTCTTGACATCAAAAAAATAATAGTAAAGTGTTAGCGCGAGGCATCACTATGATTACAGCACAAGTTATCAAAGAGCTAAATTCTCCCGATATCAACTTCGTTTCCGGCTCTCTTGAGGCCGTGGCATCCAAGGTTCTTCCTCCGGACAGCTGCGACTCTGAAAGTTTGGTTTTCGTTTCCAAGCCGGAGCAACTGGCCGCGGCCCTGACGGCCAAAGCGCCGATCATCGTGGCCCACAAAGCCCTGGCACTTCCTGCTGACAGCACATCGACTCTGTTTTCAGCGAACTCCGCACAACTTGCGATGGCAGCAATCCTGCCTTTGTTCGATGGAAAAATGAATCGCTTCAATCAGACCGAGAAAATCCACCCGACCGCCGTCGTTCATCCGTCTGCGCATCTGGGAAAAAATGTCTGCCTGGGCCCTTATGTGGTTATTGGCGAGCAGACTAAAATTGGCGACGGCACCACCATTGGCGCGCACACGGTTGTTGAATCCTTCGCGGAGGTGGGTGATCACAGCTTGCTGCATCCCCATGTTTTCGTAGGCTCGCACTGTATTTTGGGAGCCCGCTGCGAGGTGCATCCGCACACCACCATCGGATCTGACGGCTTTTCTTTCGTGATGACCAAAGAAGGGCATCAGAAAAAGATCCCACAAATCGGCCGCGTTGTGATCGGCGACGACGTCGAACTGGGTGCCAACTGCGCCATTGATCGTGCTGCCCTGACGGAAACCCGCATCGGCAACGGCACTAAAATGGACAACTTCTGCCATATCGCTCACAACGTGATCATCGGCGAAAACTGCGTGATCGCAGCCAAATTCAGCGTGGCCGGCTCCAGCAAGATCGGCAATAACTGCATGTTTGGTGGCGAGGTGGCGGTCTCTGACCACGTCACTGTCACCGACCGTGTTATTATTGCGGGCCGTGGAGCAGTCACCTATAACATCACAGAACCGGGTCAGTATGGTGGCTATCCGCTGGAACCTCTGCGTGATGCACTTAAAACCCTGACTAATAAAACCCACATCACACGCATCCGCAAAGATCTTGCCCGTGTGATCAAACATCTTGGCCTCAAAGAAGAATAACAAGGAGATTTCTCAATGACGTATCAGTTCTATAAAATCATGCACTTCCTCGGTCTTATGACTTTGTTCTTCGGATTGGGTGGACTTTTGGTGGCAAACTATGCTCGCGTGCAACTGAATAAACAAGCCCGCATCATGTGCTTTATCACCCATGGCTTGGGTTTGATGTTGCTGCTGGTCGGCGGCTTTGGAATGATGGCCAAACTAGGCATCATGGGCGCAATGCCAGGCTGGCTGTACGGCAAGCTGCTGATCTGGGTTCTTTTGGGAGTCGCAGTTTCTTTGATCAAAAGAAAGGGCTATATCGGCTGGCCTATCGCCATCCTGCTTTTGGTTTTGGGAACCACCGCTGCGATCTTTGCGATCAACAAGCCATTCTAAAAAGCCAATACCGCTTAAAACAAAAAACCGAGGTCAAAGCCTCGGTTTTTTTATTTCTAACTATTTGCACTTCACCTGAGCTTCAACGAAGTATTCCCATCCGGAATCATCCTCCTCGTACACCAGGCTGCCGGTACCATCATCAGATAATTCCAACTTTACGAAATACTCTGTGCGACTTCCATAGGCCGTGGTGATCTTGGTACGCCCACCGATAGTACGATAAATACGGGTATTTTCGCCCACCCATTCGTTTTCATAGTCCACACCAGTAAACTTCACTGCCGCATAATCGTTGTTATCAACAGAAATCTCCAGGCGCACCGGAGACTTCTCTTCCGTCTTGCCTTCACAAACATAAGATTTTGCCGCGAAACCCTCGGCAGAAACCATCGTGATCAAAGCCGCTGCACTCATCCAACGTTTCATTTTTATCTCCATAAACACTGGTTGAAATTCTATTTAATTGGTTCCGGAAGATTGCATTGAACCATGTAACCTTCGTTTGTTGTGCGCACCCAGTTTACCTGCTGGCCTGAGAACTCCTGAGTCGCTTCGCGTTCACCGACTTTCAGGTTCTGCAGGAAAATCAACGATCCCGACACTGGCGATTCCGGATCATTTTCAATCAAAAGCTGATATTGAATCGGCAGGTTTTCATCCCCGAACTGAATCTGGATGAACTTCCCATATTCCTTATCAATGACGATATTCATCATGTAGGCGTCGTGTTCCTTAAGAACAATCCCATCATTCAACAATCGGCATTCAACCTTCTGAACCACGTCATTAGAGGTCAATCCAGCCCAGGCAATTCCCGGCAGAAGCCCCATCAACAGAATCATAATCTTCACAAAATCCCCCTCTGGATTTAGCGGGCGCCCCTTATCGGGACGCCTTGGCCCTTAGAACATGGAGTACTTCAGGAAACGGCATTCGATGTTGCCGTTATATACGAAATGTTTGCGCGTGGATTTCAACTTCAAATCCGCAATCAACTCCTTGTTGCCGGAAAGAATCCATGCATCCCAGCCTTTGAATCTGTGCTTCAATGTGAAACCCAGATCGCGATACACGTCGCGCAGATTGTCTTCATCACCGATACGCGCACCATAAGGCGGATTCACGATGATCAGACCTTTTTCAACCGGTGGCTCCACCGTGGCTACAGATTCTTTTTTGAATTCGATCACTTCATCAACACCTGCACGTTTGGCGTTGTCTTTGGCATTCATCAAAACGCGTTTATCAATATCAAAGCCATAGAACTTAAACGGAAGCTCTTCTTTTTCCGCATCCATGGCTTCCTGAATAACCTTTTCCCAGGCGCTTTCTTCATAGTTCAACCAGTTCTGGAAACCAAAGCGTTTGCGATTCACGCCTGGCGCAATATTCATCGCCATCATCGCCGCTTCAATCAGGAAAGTTCCGGAACCACACATGAAGTCCACTAGCGGCGTTTGTTTGTCCCATTCGGACAAACTCAAAAGACCCGCTGCCAAGTTTTCTTTCAATGGAGCATCGCCCACTTCTTTACGGTAACCACGTTTAAACAAGCTGTCGCCAGAAGTATCGATCGCCACATTGAATTGATTTTTAATTGCGCGCACATGGATACGCAAAGAGGGGTTTTCATTGTCAACGTCAGGGCGCACGCCGAACTTTTCACGGAATTGGTCAACAACGGCGTCTTTGACTTTCATCGCCACAAAGCGCTGATCGCGCATCATCGAATCAGACACGCTGGCATCAATGGAAATTGTCTGAGTTGGTTTGATGTACTTTGTGAAATCGTGGCGAAGAATTTGATTGTACAGTTCTTCCGGCTGATAAGCCGTGAAGTCCAAAACGGGCTTCAAGATACGGCTGGCAAGACGGGAATGAAGATTGGCTTTATAGCAACCTTCCCAGTTGCTCTCAAAGAACACTCCACCGATATAACGGTTGGTGACTTTAAGTCCTAGATCTTTCAATTCTTGTTCTAGTGGTTCTACAAGTCCACGGGCTGTGGAGGCAAAAAACTCTGGCATGGGGCTGTCCTTTCTGTTGGTTAAGAAAGCACAGTCCCTATGCGCTGAGCTTTCCTACCGCCAGTCAGGACCCCCGATGGAATCCTAGACTTCGCGGTACTGTGGTCCACCGCCCCCTTCAGGAACGGTCCACTCGATATTTTCGAATGGGCACTTAATATCACAAGTCTTGCAATGAATACAGTTCGTATAATTGATTTGTAAGTCCTTCTTGCCTGCTTCTTTTGTGGACGGCACCATCTCGTATACAGAGGCCGGGCAGAAATGATTACATGGTGATTTGTACTGCGGCTCACATACGGTACGGCAGATATCCCCATCCTTCAAAATAAGGTGGTTTGGAGAGTCCTCGTCGTGCATGGTGCCCGTCAAATAAACACTGGAAAGCTTATCAAAGAACAGCTCGCCATCCGGCTTCGGCAACTTGTTGTCCTCGTGATCCAGACCATACGGACCCCAGATATCGATGACTTTTTCAGTCGTTTCAGCGTCTGTATGCTCAATAGGCATTGGATCCTGAAGTCCACGGCCACCTGTCAGCTCCTGAAGGGCCAACAGAGGCATGCTTTCCACCATCCCCTTGCTCAGCGCCTGGTGGAAGTTACGAACGCGGTAAAGCTCGGATTTTACGTAACCTGCTTCAATGCGGTCAGAATAGCCCTTGGTGATATCTTCAGAGAAATCAGCGCCCTTAGCCAAACCATCCACGATGGTTTCCGCAGCCTGCATACCTGACTTCATCGCCAAGTGAATACCCTTAAGCTTCTGAACATCCACCATGCTGGCAGAGTCCCCACACACCATAAAGCCATCGCCGTACAGTTTCGGCATGGAATACCAGCCACCCGCCGGCAAAGTTTTACCGCCGTAAGCGACCACTTTGCCACCTTTAAGCATGCTCTTCAGGAAGGGGTGAGTTTTCAACTTTTGCAGTTCACGGTGTGGATCCAGCAAAGGATCGTTCGTGTCCAGATAAGCCACCAAGCCCACGATGATCTTATCACCCGGCAAAGTGTAGATGAATGTACCACCGATGGATTTGGACAGCGGGAAGCCCATGGTATGGATAACCTGACCCGCCTCCACTGTGCCCGGAGGCATCTGGATGATCTCTTTCACGCCTTCTTCAAAAACTTCTTTGTTTTTGCCAGCGCGAAGATCCAATTTCTTTTCAACTTGTTTGAACAAAGATCCGCGCGTACCTTCAGCGAAGATCACCACTTTGGATTTTAGGATCAAACCCGGCTCGAAGTTGGCTTTCGGGTTGCCATTTTTATCGCGACCCTTGTCGCCTGTGCGAATACCGACAATCTTATTGCCTTCATACAAAGCTTCCACTGCAGCAAAGCCCGGGAAGATGTTGATGCCTTTTTCTTCACACTTCGTGCCCAACCAGCGGTTGAACTTGCTCAAAGAAACAATGTAGTTGCCTTCGTTGTGGAACGGCGGCGGAGTGATTGGCAATTTGAAAGAGAAGTCCGAGCCCAGATAATAAACAGCATCTTTCTTCACTTCTGAATCCAGCGGACAGCCTTCATCTTTGAAGTTGGGAACAAGCTCTTGCAATGCTTTTGGATTCAAAACGGCACCCGAGAAGCTGTGTGCGCCCACTTCGGAAGCTTTTTCCAGAACCACGATCATTTGTTCAGGAATTTGTTCACCTTGTTTGCGACCCGCAGAAACATCTTCGTTGTGTTTCTGAATCTGATTTTGCAAGTGAAGGGCGCAAGACAATCCCGCAGCACCACCACCGACGATCAGGACATCAACGTCCATCGTTTCGCGTGTAACACCTTCAGGTAGTTGATCGTTTACAGACATATTCTCTCCATTCAATTCAAAACAACTTCTGGCAAAAGGCCTATTCTTCCATCGGCTCGTCTTTGACTTCAGCCTGAGGGGCCAACTTGCGTGGCGGAGTCGACAACTGAGACTGCACCTTCAAGTCCTCTTCATCACGACCGCCAGGGTAAAGGCGTTTTTTAGCCTTTGTAGCGATCTCTGTTTCACGAGCCTCATCGTACTGGGGCTCTGTGGCATCCTGAGCCAGCGCGGTTTGAACACCTACTGAGGATAGCAGAAACAAATATAAGAAAACTCGGATCATAATCCAGCTCCATCTTCTGCGCTCGGGGCGCATATTAAAAGCTAACTGAGAAAGTTGTCATTGAAATATTGCAGGAAATCCAGAACTCAGTCCAGAAAGTTCTAGCCCACCGGTAGACGGCGGTGGAACTTCATCGGGATCTGGCGGCGCACAGATTCGATGCGTTCGCGAGTTAATTTGGAAATGGTGACTCCCGGAGCTCGCTTTTCGATCTGCCCGACAACAGTCCCCCATGGGTCAATAATCAAGCTGTGCCCATAGGTCTCTCGAGTGCCCCCACGAAGGCCTTGGTGTGTGCCCCCTTGAGCTGCGGCGATCACATAAGATTGATTCTCAATCGCACGGGCACGCAGCAGAATTTCCCAATGAGCCTCCCCGGTCTTAACCAGGAATGCCGCCGGCAACAGGATCGCATCGACTTCCTGACGGGCGTACTGGGAAAAGAGCTCGGCAAAGCGCACGTCGTAGCAAATAGCCTCGCCTATCCTGAATCCATCCACTTCGATCAGACTGGGAGCCTGCCCATGACGGAAAACATCCGACTCACGAAGTGGCGCCTGCCCGTCGAGCTGAATATCGAACAAATGCATTTTTTGATATGTAGGACGAATTTCCCCTTCGGGAGTAATCAACGTGGATGAGTTATAGAGATGCCCTTCCAAATACAAAGGCACCGACCCCAGATGTAGATAGGTATTATATTTTTTAGCAAGATCTGCGAGTTGCGCAAATGCGGGATGACTGACAGTCAGGCCCTCGATTTTTTCGCCCTCTTTCAGTCGCAGATACAGGCAATTTTCCGGAAAACTCACAAAGCGCGGAGACGCATTTTTAAAGGCCTCTTTTAAGAGCTCTTCCATCTGAGTGATGTTGGTTGCGACATCATCCACAGATGTCATTTGAATTGCGGCAACAACCAGCTCACTGCTCACGAAAACCCCCGGGCCTACTCGGCATTCAACAGAACATTGGAAGTTCGAGCTTCCTTCACTTCACGGCAGTTCCATTTGGCGTCTTCAAGATTTTTTCTGACATTGGTGACGAACTCACTGCAAGACTGGTGGTTTTGACCAGAGCCAATCACTTCATCTACGCCTTGTTTTGTATAAATCGTACGGCAGACTTGATCTTTGTCGATCTCAACACGAAGTGTCCGCACTGTTTTATTGTGTTTACATAAAACAAGAGACTCACCCAGCTCAGCAGCCTGACCTAGGGACGAAAAAAAAAGCACCGTCATCGTTACCGAGAACAGTGCTTTTAGTTTTTTTGCTTTAAAGATTTGGTCCTGTTTCAAGCTGCTCTCCTCTTTTAACAAGTTGGCCGAAATTAATATTTCTAAACTCAACTTAGATTTTACGCAGCTATGTAAGAGACTAAAACGAAGAGATCGCTTTAAGGACCAAATTTAGACTTTGTCTTAGGCAAACTTTGCCCGGTTGGCCTCGTCAGAACAACCGGATGAAAGACTATGCAGTTTTAGACTTAGTCGCTTTTTTAGAAGTCTTCTTTTCTTTAGAAGCGCCTTCAACCAACTTCACATTGGAGTAGTCGATGAAGCCTTCTTTTTTTCAAAAGACCGTCTTTTTTGTCGTAGTGTGTTTGTACTTTCACACCTTGAACTTGGATTTTCATTGCAGTTGCATCAACAGTGATAACAGTGCCCTTCTTACCTTTGTCAGAGCCTGTGATAACTTGTACTGTCGCGCCTTTTTTGATTTTCAATTTCATGTCGGCCAGCCTTATTAGTTCTTAATTTTCTTCTTAATTCTCATTTTAACTGCCAAAGCTCTTTTAGAAAGCTTGGAGTCATCTTGATTAAGAATGAAGTTATCGAAACCGCCAACGTGTTCCATGTCACGGATAGCGCTTGCTGCGATTTGCAATCTAACCATTTGGTTCAGAACGCGGCTAAAGATGCGTTTTTTCTGAACATTTGGTAGAGCAGTTGACTTCGTTTTAATGTTGGAGTGGCTCACCAAGTTCTTAACAATGGGGCCTTTTCCCGTTACTTCACATTTGCTCATTCTAAGCTCCTCTGGCTCATCTCTTACAGGCAGGCCTAAGGCCCGCTAACTGGCTACAAGTCTGGATTGGCGCCTATTGGCGCGGCAAAACAAGAAACAACCATATAAAGTAAAAAGACACTTGATGGCAACTCTTTTTTCTTGTACACACATTAACTCGCTAACCAATAGGAAATCGAAAGAGGATAGTAATGAAAAAGACAACTCGTAGCAAATACCGTCAGGAATTCTCAGGCGACCACGTATTCGATTACAAAGATCCAGCATCTTTGACTCGTTTCATCGGTGACGGTGGTAAAATCACTCCATCCAGAATCTCTAAACTTTCCGTTGCTCAACAGAAAAAAGTTGCCGCAGCTGTAAAGAAGTCCCGTAATTTGGGTCTATTGCCATCTGGCTCTGACTCTTACGATACATTCCACAGAGCAGAAGCAATCTCTCCAGCTCCTTTCGAGATCTAAGACGATCTGAAGCTGAAGATAGATTTCCTGATTGGGAAGATAAAAAAAGCCGGTTGAGAAACCGGCTTTTTTGCGTTTTAAACCTGAATTTTAGCCCCTTAGGCCTTTTTTCGAGACAATTTCCACCAGCACCAAGCCGTCACAATCATCATCGCCATGTAACTTTTACTGGACCATTGATGCAGCACAGGACCCGGAATCCCAATAAACGAGAGCTGCTCAAAAGGCACTCCCCAGTTCGCCAGCCGAATCCCCAAAATAGGTAACGCAAACAAGGTCCAGAATTGCATAACTATGACAAACCACAGCATTTGACTCAACTCAGCCCGACGATACTCCCAAACCATCAAAACGGCCGGAAGAATCACAAATAGCGTCCCGGCCATGGTTGCCGCGATCTGACGATCCTCTACCCCCCGAAACAGGGCCATCACAGCGATGATAACAATAAACTGGGCGATCAAATATCCAAGGAAGGCATTTCGTCTCATATCCAAGAAGCTAGACCAGGCTCTTAGACAACTCAAGACCCAGGGCAGCCGAAACCCCTTTAAATTGCAGCAGACGTCCGACACAGTCCGGTCCCCGCCTTGCACTAGGAGGTTCCCAACAACTAAAACAATGGGGGAACCATGAAACTGTCAGCATTTAATTTATTGTTTCTGCAAAACCAACTGAAGAACTTTGGCCTGAATCCAGCCGAATGGAGTCTGTTTAAAATCCAAAACTTCGTTTTCCGCATTCAGCATCGCGAGGACCACGATTTGGTTCTGTATGGACAGATGGAATACCGCAACCAAAGACCTCAGTGGAAGTCCCTGGAGCTTTCGGTCTAACTAATAAACTTCACAGCGCACGGAAAAAAGACTGCGGTTCCAGATATCCTGTTCTGACAGGACCAGCGTCACCTTACGAGGCTCTGCCGCCACATAGTTGGGATCAGCAGAGGGTGGAATCTCTTCACCAGGAAGCTTCTCATAAACTCTTTTGCGGAAATTCGCCCAGGCTTCTTCACCATTGGCGCGCGTGTAGATGTTCTTCAAACGGCAAAAAATAGCGATTTCTGCGTCTTGCATCCATCCGAATCTTTCCAATCCCGGCTCCGGGGGCTTTGTCCCCCACGCCAGCCGCGCCATCAGCTCCATCCCATCATTCAGGGCAGAACGGACCTCGGCCACTTCATAAAGCTGAGCCGTGCATTCTGCCGACGCCTTACCAACGCCTTCAGCCACTTGACGCAGAATCGTGAAGTATTCATAACAGGACCCGGCACTGTTCCCAAGCTGACATGCCTCTTTTGCACGCACAATGGTCGGTGGAATTTTGTTCTTCTTATAGAGAGTTGGGAAGATGTTGCCTTTTTGCAACTCCTTGAAGGCTTCAGTCTGAGTATCACACACCGAGTGAGGTGGGCTCATGACCATAAAAACAAAAATAGCGGCCACCAAGACAAGGATGGCAAGAACGGGCTTCGGCAGCGAATTCAAAAAGTTTTCCATGGAAAAAAGGATAGCTTATGTTGCGCGTTAGAATCTAGTAGTTTGACAACTGGCCCCACCATTATGTAGTTTCCATTCTCTGTCGGGGAGTAGCGCAGTCTGGTAGCGCATCTGGTTTGGGACCAGAGGGTCGTAGGTTCGAATCCTATCTCCCCGACCATTTTAGCCTTTTAGAAGTAATCGCAAAGCGATTAGTTTTAAAAGGCTTTTTTCGTTTTGGAGATAGGCTTTGAATCTATCGATCAAGCTTGGGTCGTAGGTTCGCTCGCCCTAGCAGGACGCTAGCGCGAGGGTGCGCAAAGCGCAGTCCGAAGGACCGAGCGCCACGATGGCGCGAGCCCCATCCCCGCCCTCCCCCGCAAAACCAAAATCAAAGTTAAGGAGTTTTTATGTCTCATTCTTTGGATCCAAAAAATCAAACCCTGCCAGCCGATACTTCTGAACAACTGAATGCTGAGGCTGAGCTACTTGAAGAAAGTTTTGAATCCGCAGACACCCTGGAGGATTTCACAAGCGCCCTCATGGAGAGCCTGACTGCAAAACTCCACGCCAATATTGATGAGATTTTTAAGAACAAATAGTTTTGTCAGGAATCCGTTTTTATACCCAGCCGCACCAAGACATCCTGTCTTTCATGATTGAAACACTAAAACCCCTTTGATACTGCTGACATGTCTACAAGGGGGGAACTGTGGGCCGTTCATTATTTGTGCTATCAATTGCGCTTTTTTTATCAATCTCTGCTAAAGCAGACCTTCGCAGCGATCTGAAAAAAGAAGTTACTTCTGACCATCATCCAATTTCTTACGACAAAGCACAGGTAGAGCTGCTCGGAAACATCGCGCTTATGCGCCTGAATGACGGCTCTTACGCAATTGACGAAGTGTACTGCTCCACCCCTTATGGCCAAACCCATCTAGGAAACGGCGTCGGACCAGGAAAAGAACCCTCTTCAATGATCATCAATGTTGAACATACGGTTGCACAATCCTGGTTTAAAGGACGCCACTACTTCAACGTTGGCAAAGCGGATCTTCACCATCTTTACCCGTCAGACTCCAGAGCCAATTCAATGCGTGGCAATTTCGCCTTCGGCGATGTGAATACAACTAAGAATGCCCCAAGATGCTTTGACGAACAAAGACAGGACATCACCACCGAATCCAAACTGGGCAGCGGCGGTGGTCGTGAGCTGGTATTTGAACCACCTGTAAAACACAAAGGCAACGTTGCCCGCGCGGTATTCTATTTTGCCGTTCGCTATGACTTCCCGATCCCGGCCGCACAGGAAGCTACACTGCGCCGTTGGAACAAGCTTGATCCTGTAGATCAGGCCGAAGTTGAACGCAACAATGCCATTGAAAGAGTTCAAGGCAATCGCAATCCATTCATTGATCATCCGGAATACGTTGATCAAATCTCTAAATTTTAGTCTTCTTAATACCCATATCTGGCATGCATCGCAAAACCCACTTCACAGTGGGTTTTGTTTTTTTGGAGATGGACCGACACCGACCAGACGGCCCCTTGCAGCCCCCCCACGTATTCACCTACCACAACGGGGCCGAATCGTACTATGCCGTGCGCGGCTTCCGCGGCTTACTGAAAGTTTAGGTCCTTTAAACGATCCTGCAGAGATTGAATAAACAGTTTTTGAAAGTCCACATCCATCTCTTTTGTCTTAAAGAACGGATTCATAATACAAATACGGGCCAAGACCAGCTCATCGGCATCCATTTTCCCCTGCCAAGAGCTGACGAATTTTTCGAAGTACTGCGAATAACATTTCTTATAAATCCGCGTCTTTGAAATAAAGAAATCACTTTGGTTGTCAGCTTCAAACGTTGCATACAGCTGCAAGGTCCGCTCATTCACCTCTTGCAAAGAGTCCCCCGGTTTGGCCAGGCAGAACCCCAGAAGATTGGCATCCCCACTGGGCGCAACACGAAGATCTGGAATCTCCGCACGCAAAGCCTCTTCCATCTCTTTTCTAAGACGAATGGTTCGGGCGATCAGTCGTCCATACCCTTCCTGAGAAAACCCTATACATTGTGCCGTCATCCAAGTGGCCACGGCTCCCGCCGCGGACCGCGAGCCTTCCAGTGTAAATGGCCCCTTGTCTTTATGAACTGCAAAATTCACGTAAGGAGCCCCGAAAGATCGTTGATAATAATCCCGCTCATCCGAGGCTATAAAGGCCCCTGACGAATAAGGCACATATCCCAGTTTGTGGGGATCGATGGTGACCGACGTCACCCGCCCCATGGCTTCAATAGCCTCCTGGCTTTGGGAAGAAAGGACATTTCGAATCTCCGGGTTTTCGCCTCGTAAAGAGCACAGAAAGCCACCATAGGCCGCATCCACATGATGCCAGATATGCCAGCCATTGAGGTGACGGTACTCATCCAATAAGGCTTGCACTTTGTGGATCGGGTCAATCATCCCCAATTCCGTCGTACCTAAAACTGAAACCACCATCGCCACGGGACGGTCTTCACGATAGGCCCGCTGAATCTGCGCCTCCAGGTCCTGCACATCCAGATGTCCGTTGGAATCCAACTGCACGGGCCACAGAGCTTCTGCGCCCAAACCAAAAACATTCGCCGACTTAGTCCAGGAATAGTGCTTGTGTTCAGGAATGAGCAACACCGGCCCCAAGAAATCACGCCCGGTCTTTTGTGCAATCTCCATCGCCGCGATGAAAGGATTTGATTCAAACGGGTTAAGTCCCGCAGAGGCTTTTTTGACTTCATCCGAAATCGCTTGATAGCTTGAATACCCCATCGCCGCACTCACAAAGGCGGAATGGTGCCCCTGCTCCAATCCCGCTGCCATCCAGCTGTAACAGCGCGTGCGCGCCCGATAGACAGCCTCGAAATTCGCAATCGTGCCACCAGAGGTGAAGTGTCCAACGCCTTTGGGAAAACCCATCATCTGCCCCAGAGCTTCGATGGCCTCTTCTTCCACAGACACACCCACCCAAGAGGATTCTCCTGAGATATTATTCGGGTTGTGCAACAAAGTCAGAATATGTCCGAACAATGCCGGCAACGAGGTTTCCGAAAACATGTGACCGATATAGCGAGGGGAAAATTTGGGGATCTCCAACTCAAAGCGTGAAGCCAGCTCTTGCAAAACATCGGCGGTGTGCTGACGGCGTTTGATGTAGTCAGCCGATTCCATATCAGCAAAGGAAACAGCCCGCCCGTCCCCTGGCCGAAAGCTGCGACGCCACTCAAACCAGGAATTCAAAAGCGTATTGATCTGTGCAGAAACCCACTGACTGTTTTCCGCCTGTGGCCCCAGAAAAAGTCCCTTCAAGGCAGCCTCTTCCGACAGACACAGCGTTGCTAAATTTTCGACATTATCTTTCATAGAGGCCCCCACCTTAACAAACTCCCTTGCTGGTGGAATCCAACGCCCGGGTGGATTCTAATACACACCCTATGACACTTTGACCGTCAAAACTTTACTGGATTCCACAACAACCCTTCGGATCTTCATTCGCCAGATCTCTTGAAAAGAAAGTCCTGAGAGATCTCCTTTCAAATCCACTTGGGACGAGTCATAGAAAATCTCGATTGTCTTTCCTGTTTCCAAATGCCTGAAGCGATAGGTGCCCGGTGAAAGATCAGAAACGTCATAAGAAAGCAGTCCGCGACGCACAAAGTTTCCCTGAATACCGCCAAAACCGCTTTTATCCCAAGCTCCGAAGATCATGGAAAAGACGTTCGATATCGGGCCCGTAGCGCCCCGGTCCACAGAAGAACCCAGCTCCACCGCAACCTGACCGCGAATCAGAACACCCGTATCTGGAAAGAGCTCTTGCACAGCCCTTTGCGATATCACAAAGGCCCCCACCATCGAGGGACATGCATGCCCCGCAAAGCGCACAACATCCAAAAGTGAAATTGGGAAGCTGTATTCTTCCTTGTCAGCACTTAGAAACTCAGCAAAGGGCTCATGCACCAAAATCTGACTTTGTTTCATTTCCTCTGCCGTCATCATGGGTCTGTTTTCCATATTCACTCCTAGCACGAGGACAAGACTATTGATCCCAGCTCAACAGTCTTTTTTCTCCCTGAATTTTTTGAATCTCGGTAATGTCCTGGGACATTTCCAGAACACCTTTATACTTTTTATCTTTGTCCCGAACGGCGAAGTATCTGATATGGATCACGCGGCCTTTGAACTGAATCCAGAATTCAGCTTCGTCTTTCCGACCGGCTTTAAATTCTTCAAGAATACGCAAAACCGTATCGACACTTTTAGGAGGATGACAGAAACGAACCTCGCGTCCGATAACTCCGGCACTGCGCGGGAAGACCCGCTCCTCGCCGCGATTGTAAAACGCCACCTTGTCATTTTCATCCACAAAGGTCACATCTACGGGAAGAAATTTTAAAATCAGATTGATCTGTTCTAAATTCAAAACCCCTTCGTCCATCTTAAGTTTTGAAATATCGGGGAATACATTGGCGGATTTCGCTGGCGCTGTATTTGAAGGCTCTGCGGCCACAGACATGCGACGATTCTTATCCACCCAGCCGATCTCTTCGTCTCCGGAAATCATGGAAGCCCAGTCCTCAGGCTGCAATAACTGGAAGGCATTCGGGAAAAGGCGATTTTCCTCCACATGAATCATGTGGTGCATGTTCTCAATCAACAGGCGGACATTTTCATTCAGACTCTGAATTTCTTTGTTTTCCAATTGAGCCCGAATCGCACGCAGTATGTCCCGGATACTGTCATGGAATGACCACATTCCTTGACTCGGACCATACCATCCGCGTTTTTCAAGAAACGGGAACAGTTGATTCTCTTTGCGGGCATATCGCTTTTCAATTTCACAAACTTGATTAAAGACATTAAGGAACTTCTGAAAGTCCTCACTTGGTGAAGCCATCTGCAGCTCCACCAATAGGCGTTTTATGAACTCATTCTCTTCAAAATAAACTTTCAACGAATGGTTGTCAGGAAGATCCGTTATGTAGTCAGGAAATCTTGGATAGTTCATCGGCCAAACCTCTATCTATGCCGACAGACTAGCTCCAATGACTCCGGGACTCCTTGATTCAGATCATTTTTATTCAGTTCGGTTTCACAGAACTGCGCGCTCACTCAAAGAGCGGCAATGAAACAGCACCACGTATCCAGATAAACATCTCTTGTGAGACCGGGATAAAATAGGTGGCCGCTTCTCCGCAAGGATGGTTGGAGATGGCGTTTTCCACACCCACAAACTTTACCTGACCGTCATCATCCCGCAAGTAAGCACTGCCACCGGAGTCCCCATGGCATGCTCCAGGACCTGGTTTGAAAATAAGGCCGATCTCCAAACCATTATAGCCGTTCAGCGCTCGCAACGGCAGGCTGACTGCGGTCTTAATTCCCTTCACTCCTTGATGCTCGGTCATGCCATACCCGACATGCGTGAGTTCCCGCCCCACCATTTTCGTGTGTGCCAAGGTCATGGGTGCAGGCTGAATCTGGTAGGCTGCCAGATCCACATCTTGCTCCAACACCAGCAAAGCCAGATCTCCGCGATTGATATCACGTTGTGGATGCAAATGTGCGTTTGCCACTTTAAACTGAGGTGTGACCCAAGGTCGCGTTTCCAAGTCCATGGAATCACCCACATAGATCCATGTTTTCTGAGGAAATTCTTCAGGAGAAACTTTGAAGGCTTTGGCTCCCGACAAAATACAGTGTGCAGCCGTCAAAACCACCCGTGGCCCGATCAATGTTCCGCTGCAAAAGACCTCCCCTTGAGTTTGTTCGCCCGTTGCTTTAAAGGTTAAGGCCACGGTTTGGCGATAGGAGCCATCCGTAATAACACGACCGCCAACAACACCCCAAGACAACATCGGAAACATCAATATCAAAAAAAGAAGGCCTGTTTTCATGGGGTCTTTCTACCGACCCTCCTGGAAGTTGCCAAACCCTATCCTGGAACTCTGGAAAAATATTCAAGCCCGGTGGCACCTTGATCATTTCATGTGAAGTCTTTGTAAGACTCGAATAAGACAAACACATGTCACGTTATCACCTGTCCGCCATCCTTTTGCTTTTAGGCCTTTCTATGTTGTCCTGCCAGCCGACTCCGCGGCCGCTGGGTCAAAGTGCGGAAGAACCCATTGCAATTATTGGAGGAGAGCTGGCCTCGACGGGCGAATTCCCCTTTATGGTCAATATCTGGTTCAATGATCCCAAAGAAAACTACGTTTCCCATCACTGCGGAGGCAGCTTAGTCGCTCCCCGCTGGGTGCTGACCGCCGCCCACTGTGTCCTTGAGGACGAATCGGAAACCCGCCAGCGCATCGTAGCTCCCAGTAAGCTGAGACTCTTCATCGGTGGCATTGCCCAATCTGGTAAGGATGGCCGCTCATTAAAAATCCGCTCCATTCAAACTCATCCAGAGTTTAATTGGCCAAAATCCGATATTGCTTTGATTGAACTGGCCGAAGCTGTCACAGATATCGCTCCCGTTGCTCTGAATGATAGGGATCTGGGGAGTTCCACCCAAACCGTTCTGATCACCGGCTGGGGTTTAACGGATAATGATGGCACTCAAGACAGTGCGTGGCTGAAAAAGCTGGAAGCCCCTTTACTTCCCCGTACTCTTTGCGCCCAGGATGACTTCCCGAAACAGCGAGGCTACGAACTGGGACCGGAAACACTTTGCATTGAAACCTATCAGCACCAAAAATCCTCGTGTCCAGGTGACAGTGGCGGCCCGATCTTCCTTCAACAGAACGGTCACCCTGTTCAGGTTGGTGTTGTCAGTTGGGGCTCTGCCTGTTCAGGATTCCGCGCCAAAGGTTCCTCTGTGGGAGGTTATGCGGCAACTTCTTATGCCCTGCCATGGATTAAAAAGGTTCTAACCGGCAGCAAATAATCCTCCAAAATTTATGACATAGGTTTTAAGCTATATTGGATTCTCTTCTTGAAAGGATAATCCAATGTTACCTAGTGCCACAGATCTGGAGTATTTTTTGGAAGTGTCCCGCACTTTGAATATATCCCGGGCTGCCGAACGAATCGGGATCTCTCAGCCGACATTGACCCAATCCATTCACAAGCTGGAGAACATTTGGATTCTTCTCAAGATCTTTCCGATCTTTTTCGGACAATAAACCCATGATCTGCTTCCTTTTCATAAGAAAATACCCCAAAAACGGGACAGGGTCTTTTATTTTCCTGTCCGGAATTTGGGGTACAGATCATTTTAAGGGGCCTTGCTTTAAAGTAGCACTATTGGCCTTCTTCGGCCTTCTGATTAACAAACCAATTAGCAAAGCCGTCCAATGACTCTACGAGTTTTGCAAGTCCATCATAGGTTTCCTGATCGTCGCTCAGCAGCTTTTCAATCAGCTCCTTCATGCCGGTTTGTTCAGGATCAAAACCTTTGTAAGCTGGATTGATCACGACCTGAATCTGACCGCGGGCTCCGCCTGTGGAAATACTCAAAACCGCCTGCACCGAACGCACTTCAACATCTTCCGCCTTCATATCCGCTGGCAATTTGGACATGTCGATTGTGGCATTCATACGCATGCTGACGGACTTCAAATGACCTTGCTCATCCTTCTGAACATCTTCCATACCGATATCTAAAATAGCTGCCTCGCCGTATTTTTTGATATAATCAGCGGCCAGCTCCTGGGCAACTTTATCGAGTTCTTCGCCAAATTGATCCAGCGTCTCCTGCCCAAAAGCTTTTCTTAAATCTGTCTGCATCGTCAGATCCGCGGTCGCCATCGGAGCTGTTCCATTGCCATACTGATATTTCGCATTTTCAATAGTCAGAGCCAGCTCATTTTCAGGCCCTTTCTTCTTGATTGTGGCCTTGACACCAAAATCTAAAGCTCGCACATCGTCCACCAAAAGATCCGTGAACTGAATATCCATCGCGGTGGTTTGATTGTTGTACGGAGCCACGATGGCAGAGACTCGTTTATTCACTTCTTCTTTAGTAATAAGGCCCGCAGCCACTGCCAGAGAAGATCCCACCAAGAGGAAAGACAAAGTTTTTTGAATCAATGGTTTCACTAAAATATCTCCTTTTTGGGGATCAGTTTTAAGGAAGACCTTCCCTAGGGTCAAAGATCCAAGAATTAAATAAAATCAATCTGACGATTCGTCCTCTCCGTCCGCACTGTGGGGGGCTTTCTTACAAAATGGCAAAGTCGCCTGGAAAAACATAGAAAAAAGCCCCGCTATTGCGAGGCTTTTTGTTTCTGTGACGTCAGCTCCATCTGGCAGACTTTGACTTTGGTTTCATACTCATCCTGACGTTTTTCCAAAGTAGCTTTATAACCACGGAAACGGGTCATACGATCTTTCAGGAATTCTTCAGAAACACCGACGATACGCTTCTTATCTTCCACACCAATAGAAGAAAAATCCTCATCAGGGGTCACGTATTCGCGGGACTCCGTCCAGCGCACTTTGCCGTCACCACCGTTTTTTACATCCCCCAGTTGCACGCGACAGTCACGCAAAACGCCATACAGACCACGGTTGTCCAAATAGCGAGGGCCACCGAAAACATTGGCTTCCAGATTATAAACATCCAGTTCCAAGCGGCGCAGTTCTTCATTCATCGCGACTTTGCGCTGATAAACCATATCACCGTCTTTAACCCCAACAACAGAATCGCCACGCACCGGCGCTGACATATCCACCTTTGTATCAACATCCTTGGCCTTATGTTGCGAAGCACATCCCACCAGAGACAAAACAACAAATGCAAAAACTATAGAACGCATATTCTCCTCCACATGGATCTGAAAATCTTAGATTTCTGCCCAGGGAACGTCAAATTTTTGCTCTTAATGCAGGACTGCATTTCCGTATTTGTCCGGTATGTTTCTTACTTAGAAACAGTAATTAAGATTATAAATCATCCTGCAATGAGCTATCACTTGAAGAATGGAAATTCGTATCGGTACGTCCGGCTGGGTCTATCCACCGTGGCGAAAAACTTTTTATCCGGAAGATCTGCCGCAAAAGAAGGAGCTCTTTCACGCCAGTCGGCACCTGACGTCTATAGAAATCAACGGTTCTTTTTATTCCTACCAAAAGCCCTCGACTTATCAGCACTGGTATGACGAAACGCCCGATAACTTTATTTTTTCGGTCAAAGGCCCCCAATACATCACCCATATCAACCGACTGAAAGAGATCGAAGATTCACTGGCGAATTTTATGGCGTCAGGAGTCCTGCTTTTGAAAACAAAGCTTGGTTGTATTTTCTGGCAGCTCCCTCCCAGCTTTGTTTTCAACGATGAAAAGGCGGCACGCCTGGAACATTTCTTCAGTCTGCTGCCCAAAACTTTTCGCGAAGCCTCGACCTGGGCCAACAAATCCAAGCGCTTTATTGCGGACTATTCTGCAGATATTACCCAGTCCGACAGGCCTTTGCGACATGCCTTGGAGGTTCGTCATCACAGTTTTGAAAATCCTGCGTTTATTGAGCTCTTACGAAAATACAAAATTGCATTGGTCTTCGCCGACACCGCTGGCAAATGGCCCTATATGGAGGATATCACCTCGGACTTTTTATATTTGCGCCTGCATGGTGATGAATCCTTCTATGACGATGGTTATGACCAGGATTCTTTAAAATTTTGGGCGCAAAGACTTCAGGCCTGGTCCCAACACAGACTTCCCAATCATGCACAAAATCTCACCGAGGTAAAAGATCTTCCGGATCTAAAGACCGCCTTTATCTATTTCGACAACGACCTCAAGATTAAAGCCCCTCAGGATGCCCAGCAGTTGCAACAACTCACAGGTCAGTGAGACACCGGAGCATACTGATTCGCGGCCACAGCATCCACTTTGGCAGCGCAGATAAAGTCATTTTCTGAGATTCCACCAAAGCCCTCGTTCACCGAGTGCGTGTTATACTTTACCAGACAACGATTGTAGGAAACTTCCAACTCTGGATGATGATCTTCCGTGTGCGCCACATACGCAATGGCATTCACAAAGGCCATTGTTTGATAGTAGTTGCTGAAATGAAACGTCTTGGCAATGTGGGGCCCCATCAAAACCCACCCATCCAGCAAAGTCAGATACTGATCAATTTCTTCGGGAACCAGGGCCTGGTCAACGGGATGACTGCGTTTTCTCAGTAAATCGGTTTGACTGATCATGGGGGCTCTCCTTACAGAACCCCCATTGTCCCTCAGTCCTTTAGGGCTCTCAATTTGTTATTTCTCATGAACCAGACCGCCTTCGCGCCGATCAAATTTTGCAAAGAGGCTGTAAACACAAGGAACCACATACAAAGTCAGGAATGTGGAAACCAAAACGCCCCCGATAACAGCGATAGCCATCGGCTGACGAGCTTCCGCTCCTGGTCCCAGACTCATGGCAGCCGGCACAGCTCCGGCGATCGTTGCAAAAGACGTCATCAAAATGGGGCGCAAACGAGTCGGACAGGCCTCGATCAAGGCTTGGTGAACATGCACCTTTTCTTCATCACGGCGCTGATTCGTGAAATCCACCAGCAGGATTGAGTTCTTTTTCACAATCCCCATCAGCAGAATCAATCCGATCATACTGAAGATATTCAGTGATTGCCCGCCAATCCACAGCGCCAAAAAGGCCCCAGAGAAACTAAACGGCAAGGCCATAAACACCGTCACAGGATCGATAAAGCTATTGAACTGAGACGCCAAAATCATATAGGCCACAATAAATCCAAGAACCAGGGCAAACAGCAGGCTCATAAAGCTCTGCTGGAATTCTTCGGCAGAACCGCTCAGGACCACCTTGTATTCCGCAGGCAGGATCTTGCGTGCGACTTCCTGCGCTTTTTCCATGGACTGCTGCTGACTGAGTCCCTGTCCCATATTTCCGTAAATAATGATCGAACGTTGACGGTTCTTTCTGGAGATACTCGAGGCCACGGAAGCTTCTTTAATATCCACTACAGAAGCGATCGGCACCAGCTCCCCACGATTGTTGCGCACCTTCAAATCACGAATACGCTCTTGTGGACTTTTGCCGTTTTCTTTCATCTTCACGCGGATGTCATAACGGTGACCGCCTCTTTCATAGCTTCCGACAACCACACCACCCATCATGGCGTTCAGCACTTCACCAATAGCGATAACACTGACACCCCGATCCGCCGCTTTCTGACGATTTGGAATGATCTGCACTTCCGGAGCCCCGGCCTGATAGTCCGAGCTGACATCTGTCATGACCTTGCTGGTCTTAAGCTCTTCCACAATCTGTTCAGAGAACTCACCCAGCTTGGCCCAATCCGGTCCTTGAATACTGAACTCAACCGGGAAGCCCTTCCCGCCACCGCCGCCAAAGCCCTGAGTCGACGGGTCCTGCACTTGCGGCTTGGATTCAGGAATTGTTTTATTCAGATACTCACGCACAACTTCAATGAATTCCTGCTGACTCAGCTCACGACCTTTTTCTGCCGACTTACCACGCTGACCTTTGGGCTTCAAATCCACAAAGACAATCGCATTATTGGCCTCACCCCCAGTGAAACCTCCTGCCGCGACGAAAGTGGAATTCACTTCTGAACGGTTTAACAGGAAGTCCTCAATCACTTTGACCTTTTCATCCGTGAACGAAATCGCGGACTTCGGAGGATTGCTGATCTGAACCATCAAAGAGCTTTGATCCTGCGCCGGTTGGAACTCGCCTTTCAGGAAAGCCACTGAGCCAAAACTGAAAATGAAGAACACCAATGAGGCCCCGATCACTTTCCAACGATGATTCAGGGAAACTTCCAATGTTTTGGTGTAGGCCACATGCAAACGATCAAACAGAGACTCAAACGCACGCCCCAAACGGGTGGTTCTTTCTCCTGATTCCACAAATTGAGATGCACGCATCGGAGTCAGGGTCAGAGCTTCCAACAATGAAATCATCACCGCCGCACTCATTGTCACCCCAAATTGGAACAGGAAACGTCCGATCAAACCTTCCATAAAGGCAATTGGAAGGAAGATTGCGACCAACGATACAGACGCCGCCATGGCGGCAAAAGTGATCTCGCGAGCCCCCATCAAAGCGGCTTCACGTTTGCTTTTCCCCATTTCCAGATGGCGGATGATATTTTCCAGAACCATGATGGCATCATCCACGACAATCCCGATGGCCAGACTGAGACCCATCAGTGTGAAGATGTTCAAGGTAAAACCGGCGAAGTAAAGAACAATAAAGCTTCCCAGAACCGAGGTCGGAATCGCCAATAAGACGTTAAAGGTCGAAGACCATGAACCCAGGAACAACCAACACACCAAAGAAGTCAGAATCGCGGCCAGAATCAAAGTCAGAACCAGTTCATGCACGGATTCTTCAACGAACTTGGTCCCGTCATAGTTCACAACGATGTTCATACCTTCGGGCAAAGTCTTCTGGATTTCCGCAATACGATCCTTTACCGAATGAGCCACCGTCACGGCATTGGAACCACGTTGCTTGACCACTCCCAGGCCGACAGCGGCTTTCCCGTTAGCGCGGGCAAACTGAACTACGTCCACCATGCCCTCTTTAAAATCGACCACCTTTTCCAAAGGGATCGGTGCATAGTTGGGACCTCCCCCGCGACTGTTCACCAGAATCTTATTGAATTGATCAATGGTTTTGGCTTCGCCCAAAGTACGCATGCTGTATTCAGTTTTTTCATACTCTGCCCGGCCCGCCGGAGGTTCCGCATGTTCACTGCGTAACGTATTGGTCACATCCATCACGGACAAAGCGTATTTATTCAGGTCCTCGTTACGCACCCATACACGCATGTTGGGCTCAAGATATCCCGGCATCCACAAGTTCCCCACACCCGGGACTGTGGTCAGTCGGTCACGCACCTGATCTTTAACGAAGATCATCATTTCTTCCAGCGGCATTTTCGAACTGGACAAAGACAACCACATGATCGGGAAGTCCTCCGGATTGATCTTCATCACGGTCGGTGGGTCCATATTCAAAGGCAAGGCATCCTGAATCTGGGAAATCTTGGCTTGCACGTCCTGGAAGGCCACGTCGATATCACGCTCCAGATCAAACTCGATGGTCACATCAGCGGTACTGTTACGAGCGACAGAGGTGATATTCTTAACCCCTTGAATACTGATCAAGGCATCCTCAATGGGGTCAATCACATCGGCTTCCATCACTTCAGGAGCCGCCCCTTCATAACGAACCGACAAGGAAATCACCGGGAAGTCCACGTCAGGAAGTTCGCTGACCCCCATACGCATAAAGCTGATCGCCCCGAACACAATCAACCCGAACATCAACATCCAGGCAAAAACGGGTCTTCGAATTGATAAATCAGACAAAGTCATTTTTAATCTTCCTTCATTTTCGGAGCTTCAATTTCAGCGGCAGCCACCTGCAAGCGTACAAGATCCATCTGTGCGGCAAAACGAGCCTGATCCAAGGCGCGAGCAGACATGCGATAGTCCGTCAATGCCACCTGCACATCGATATTACGAGCCAGCCCTCGGCGATAATCTTTTTGCAGAACCTGATAGTTTTTTTCTGACAAGCTACCGGCTTTTTCCAGAGCCTCCACCTGCTTAAGACGAGCTTGGAAGTTCTCATAATAAGTACGGACTTCCTGTTCTGCCATTCGGCGCGCCCGAGCCAAAGTCAGGTCCGCTTCGATACGCTTTGATGCCGCTTCTCGTACTTTGGATTGAGTGCTGCCGCCTTCAAATAACGGCAGACTTAAGCGCAACTGAACATCCCAGTTCAGGTCCTCGCTGAAACCTTCGGGACGTCTGAAATAATAATTCCCGGTTAAGTCCAAAGAGGGCCAGTGCGCGCCCTTGGCGATACTGACTTCCTCTTCCATAGCACTCAGTTGTTCTCGTGCGGCTTTGATATCGTAACGATTTTCGATCTTGCTCAAATAGCTGGAAAGACTTCCCACCTTTTGCGACTTGGCCAAATCCGGATCTGTCAAAACTTCCCCGGCACTTAAGCCCGTAATAAAGGCAAAAGCTTCGCGCGACATCTTCAGGTTTCCTTCCACAACTTGAGCCTCGGCCCTCAATGCCGCCTGACTGGATTGGGCCGTCAGCATGTCAGAAGAACTTGATTCTCCCCGACGCACTCGGCCTGACAACTCACTCACCCGTTCGTCGTAAATCTTCGTCTGAGCCGAAATGTTTCTTAAGTCCTGTTCCAGCGTCAGAATATTCAGATAAGAACCGGTGACATCCTGATACAGACTGATCACCATCTGATTGCGGATTTCTTCCTGAGCACTGACGAGGTCCTTCTGTTGACGAATACCCGCAAACTCCCTCAACCCACGGAACAAAACTTGATTGGCCGTCAAGGCAATGGTCGTTTGTCTTTCCGGGAAGAAGTCGCGTGCGACTGGATCAGAGGGTTGTGGTTGCATCAAGTAAGTGGCATTGGCGGATATTTGCG
Organism: Bdellovibrio bacteriovorus; assembly: GCF_041888015.1. GTDB lineage: Bacteria > Bdellovibrionota > Bdellovibrionia > Bdellovibrionales > Bdellovibrionaceae > Bdellovibrio. The sequence continues at coordinate 792,758 of NZ_CP168968.1, read as the reverse complement.
GATACATGCCTCCACGCACCTGCTTCACCCGTTCACGAATCTGGCGAACCTGTTCGTTCTGAGTTCCCACCAGTTCATTTTTTTGCAAGGCCGACTGATAGGCTTCCTGCAAAGTAGCGGCTGTGGCCGATTTTGAGATCATTGTTAAAACACAAAGAATAGAAATTGAAATAAGTTGAGCCATGTTTACATTACTGACTATGGCTCTTTAAATTTCAAGAGAAAGACATCTGAAAGTCGCGGGCGGTCAACAAATAGAAAACGGCCAAGATGCTAAACCTTGGCCGTCAATTATTTTTGTTCTGTCAGATCTTAGCGAACGATTTCCGGAATCACAATGTTACCACGCTGAGCCTGCAAGAACTCAGGAACAGAGTTTGTGAAATCAGGCAAACCACCGATACGTACCGCGCCACGAGTCGCATTGTAGTTCGGGTGTGCGTAATCCACGAAACGACCTTCATCAATCAGGAAGTAACCACGGAAGTGTGTTTGACCACCTTTCGCTTTTGCATCGATCTCATAACGATCACCAGACAAACCAGAAGATGCGGACTTACTGTAATTCAGACCAGAAACTGTCGGATAACGATCCACGCGGTAAGTGCCTTTTTCAATCAGGTTGCCGCTATGAACAGAAACACCTTGAGCACGAATCGTCGCTGCGTCCGCAGTCAAACCATTGGACTGAGCCGCACCGTTCGTCAACAACATCCAGTCCCAAGGAAGAGGCAACTGAGAATCACGATATCTGGACAACGAAGTATCACGAGTCGCTTCACGGGCATAAACACGGTAAATATCTGTACCCGGCCCCAGAAGGTGTCTCATATAAGCCACCGCTTGGTTTTCCAAACGAGTGCAACCGTGAGAACCCGGGTTGCTGAAGAAGTTGATCATCTTCATACGAGTGATCTCGATGGGCTTGGCGCCATCTTTACCCCAGCCGATTGTACCGTGAATCCATTGATAGTTTACACCACCGTTTTCACCTGCAGGTGTCAACTTGGCAGCATACCAACCGAACGCACCGTGAATGGAGGATTTCCCCTGATCATTTCTTACGGACCATTTTCTTGCACCCATGTACAAGCTCATGCTGTCCGTCACCGCACCTGGGATGTCTTTTAAAGACTGACCTGGAGTGTACCAGCGTGGATAGAAACCTTTTCCGTCCTGATAGAACTTCACCCATTCAGAAATACGAGAATGACCCACCCACGTTTTGTAAGCATTCGGATCACTCTTATCGCCCTCCTCAGGACGACCAACCACGGTGTCAGTTTCCATCACCATCTTGTGCGCGCAACCAGGGGACGTTGTGCAACGCTCATAGATGCGGGTTTTTTCTGTCGCGATATTCTGAACCACGAAATAACGGGAGGTTGGCAAAACGAGCTGTTTGTCACTTAGATAATCCTTGGAAACATAGAACTCAGCCGCCACATAAGATGATACTGTGGAAGAGTTGATGATCTTCACCTGAACCAGCGGAGAAGCTTCATTCAAAACATCATAAACCTCAACAACATCATTTCGGGAAAGCTTGCCAACAACATTGTTTGCCGTTGTGGAATTGCTGGATCTGACATTCAATGTGTCAGCGGCGATATAGTACTGTTTTCCCACGATCAACTGGCTTTTGCTAACCACCTGAGCCGTCGGCACTTGAGCCGCAGCAGAATAACCAGTCAATACACTCATAAGAACGGCCGTCGCGGCCCCAACCAAAGAAGCTTTCATGTCATCTCCATTCATTTGCACCAGACAGCAAAGCAAGAAGCATGTTACAGAGATGGCATCTTTAAAACGGATATAGCTGGGGCCCGTCCCACCCCCTATGAAAGAAATACCTAACGAAGCTCAATGAAGGCACTTTAAGGCCACCTGGGGCCTGTCGAATCTTTTGACACTTCTATGGATGACCTAGAAATGAACCCCATTTTCATAATAGGATGCTTTGGACAGGACCTGGAAGACCACCACCACATCCTCATAATGCCCTAGATGCTTCAGTTGCCGGGTGATAATTCCTGCACAGTCATCCTGCACTTCCTGAGACCGAGCAAACCAAAGAATCTCAATAAAAGGATAAGATTCCACGGCGGCTCCCGCGCTAAAAAACTGTGTCTGCACAAGCTCAAACGTAAAGTTGTCCTGCGCCGTGTTCATCACTGGCGCCAGCTCCGCAGGCAGGGTTTGACTTAATTTTTGGACATCCTCTTTTTTAACGGCACGAAATCTTACATGTGGCATTCGACAACTATAGGCCAGTTCACCGTACTTTGGATATATCCAATTCTATTTATCTCGACAAAATATCCTGAATCTTACTTCAAAAAATTGACCCCTGAAGCCCAAGATCAATACTAAAAGCGTTCAATAAAAAAGGAGAAGACTATGAAAACGATCATTCTAACAGCTTTGCTTAGTGTCGGCCTGACGGCACAGGCCAATCAAGACTCAGCAACAACGAGTGCATTGGAATTCTCCAAAGAGGAAGCTCAAATGGCTCCCCGTGGAGTTCTGCCCTTCCTGGGACTGGGCGGCGGTTATACTGGCTATGACACCAATGGCGCCGCAGAAGGAACACCATCCACAATTAAACTTTTAGGCTCATGGTATCTGGAAAGTCCCTGGGTCATGGATCTGGGGTATGGCGTGAATAATCAGCAGTTCTCTCAAGCTGGCAACGGACAAGAGACTGCCATCACTGATGGAGCTCTGGAGTTTGCTGCCCGCTATAGATTCGACAGCCGCTGGCAACTGGGTGTTGTGGCAAATCAACTGTATAACCAAGGTGAAAACTATCTGGCGGACCAAGCTGATGCCCACTTCGTAGGTCTGCAACTGCTGAGAGAATTCAATATGACTCCAAGCTGGCTGGCCCGCCTGGGTGTACGTGCGGAATCCTTAACGAATAATACAGACGGCCTGGTGAATATGTATCTGATCGACCTGCAAATCGGTTGGAATCCTGGGGCATATAAAACATCCGTACGCTCCACTGCAGCTTCTGAACCTGCAAAACCAACTGAAGAGTCCATGTATCAAAGAACCGAGCCAGCGCGTCCAGTGGCGACCATGGAAGCTCCAGAATCTGCTCTTAGAGACGTGAATATGAACATGATTGCCGGAGCCGGAAGCGCCATTCAGTTCCGATCTTCGCAGTACGCAATCTCTGGAGCCGATCAGCGTAAGCTTTCTCAAGTGGCGAAAGTTCTAAATGAAAATCCAGATCTGGTTGAAAGAGTCGAAGTTCATGGCTTTGCCGATGCCTCTGGTTCAGCAGCAACAAATCAGAGAATCTCCCAAGCCCGTGCTGATTCCGTAAAGTCCATTATCGAACGCAATGGCTTCACGAACGTCGAAGCTGTGGGTAAAGGGGCTACCGATTCCACTGGAATCAAATCCCATGACCGCAGAGCTGAGTTGATTTTTGTGGGAGTTAAAGACGAAGAGGCTCTAAGAAGAGCGCTTTCAGAAATTCGTTAGATTCATATCGAGATAACAATAAGACGCGATTCTCTTTGCCGAGGTCGCGTCTTTATTTTTCAGCAAACATCATGATCATTTCCTGATCAAAGTCCGAATCCACTTCTTTGGCAAAGTCCTGCCATTCCTGATACAGATAGTCTTCCTCACCAGAGGCCTCCGGGACCGTGACCGAACGCGGATTACCGACCATCACCACCACCGCCAGTGAGGCTGTCATCAAAGGAACCAAAACCAGCCACGCAGCTCTGCGTTTGCGCTTCTTATCCTCAATTTTACGCCATATAGCTTTTTCTTCCCCCAGGGGACTGGGCGGCGCCGGACTGGCATTTTCTTTCAGAAAGTTCTTAAGCTCATCGCTCATAGTTTGACTCCTTTCTTCACCAAAAGGTCATTCATTCTTTGTCGGGCCGTATTCAGGCGGGACTTTACCGTCCCCTCGGGAATCTCTAAAGCCAAAGAGATATCTTTGAGTGACTGCTCTTCCAAATAAAATAAAATAACCACGACACGCAGCTCTGCTTCCAAGGATCGCAGCACCAACTCCACAAGTTCACGATTGGATATATCCTGCTCCAGGCGTTCATCCAGATCGTTGACTTCCAGATCTATGGCCCCTTTGTTTTTACGAAGATAATCCACCGCGCAGTTGTAAGTAATGCGGTACAACCAGGTAGAGGCCTCGCTGTCGCCGCGGAAGCGATGACGATTTTCCCAAGCCTTTAGAAAAGCCTCCTGAGTCAGATCATTCAAAACCGCTTCTCCGACCAAACGGAAAAGAAGACCCCGCACTTTCGTGGCATGGGTCTTATAAAATTCAGAAAACTGATCTGCCTCGTGAAAACTCACAACAATCCCTAGTCCTCTTTTTCAGCTTTACCAAAAAGCTTGGACTTTTGTTCGTCCGTCAGAACATCCCGTGCATTCAGCAGGGAATCCAAACGGCTTTTGGACAACTGGTTCTTTTTATCCAGCATCAGCTGATAGGCTTTCGTGACATCCTCTTTGGTCGCACTGGCGCGCAGAGACTCTTTAAAGGCTTTACGGGCAGCCTTCATTTCTTCACGCAACTTCTCTGAATCCGTGCGATTGGTTTCCCGAATGGCTTTCAACTTTTCTTTTTGTTCTGCGGTCAACCCCAGTTCCTTCATGTTCTTAGGACTGAAATGCTTTTCCAATGGCGAGATCTCATCCCCTTTATGATGATGACCTCCACGTCCCTCGCCACGGGCCCAGGCTGTTCCCGCACTCAAGGTCATGGCCATTACGACTGCTATAATGAGGTTTTGCATCATGTCTTTCCTCCTATTGAAACTTTAGACGAAGGGACTTCGGAAAAGGTTCATGAAATCCAATAGCGTTTATTTTGAGATAGGCTTATCTATAAGAGCTTTGAGGATCAAATGAATCCCCTTCTCCATCTGGTCCAGCCCCATGGACGGCGTCTCTGCCGCTTTTCCCACTGTTTGCTCTGGCAAATAAGGGACATGAATAAAGCAGGCCTGCACAGGCAACCCCTGCTCGCGAATGGCATTTAATGTCTGATAGTAAATATGATTACAAACATATCCACCGGCACTGAGTGAAATTTCTGCCGGAACTTGACTGTCTTCAAGAAGCTTCTGCCATTGTGGTAAAGGCAGGTCCGTGAAGTAAGCGGCCTCCGACTGAGGCGCTATGGCCCCTCGATGCGGAGTGAAGCCATCTTCATCCGGTTTTTCTGTTTCAATCCAGTTCAGAGCAACCTGCTCCAAAGAAATCCTTTTACGCCCACCCGCCTGTCCCAACATCAGGACAGCTTCATAACGATGAAGACTCAGACGCTGCAGAAGCAGAGCCCCTGCCTGCTGAAAAGAAACAGGTAAAAGTAAAGTGTCGATCTGATCTTGAAGCGACAAATCCCTCTTGATTCTCTCAAGAAGGATTTGGCTGGGATTGAGGCTTTCGCCCAAGAAAGGGAGAAAGCCGGTGATAAGAATTCTTTTTTCTTTCATTATTCGTAATGACTTCTCCAAGTCATATAGAAGTCATTACTGTATGTACCATTCAAAGGATGTCCTTTAATACGGAATTCCACTTTCGTGTTAAATTCACGAGTCAAAGCCTGCGCTTCCGCATCGGTGCGAGGAACACGTCCCCCCATCTGCTTCAGCTCAGAAATAGGAATCCAGTATTCTCTTGTACTGACACAAGTGGAAGTGCCAGACCACGGTCCCTTATCCGCACACTCATTACCACCATTCCAATTGAATAGACGGAAAACCACTTTGGCCTGATTTGAATTCGAGAAGAAGTGCCAGTTCTGACCAATATGTTCATATTGGGAACCCAGCTTTTTAAAGCCCCAAGTCCAAGGAAGTTGTTGTTTGGTATCGTAGCTATCCACAAACTCCGGACTGTGAGTCAAAACAAAGGTGCGTAATACTGCTGCGGAAGCCTGCGCTCCATAAGATGACGAGAAACCACAGTGATTGCCATATTTAAGATTCAACACCCCAACGTGTGCCGATTTTTCATAGGCATCATCATGCTCCATCACTTCCGCATTAACGCCGTTATTCACAACCATATCATCCTTGGAAGCCCAGACCATCAGAGGCGTTTTCACCTCCTCCTTCCAGTTCCAGAAGTTGTTACTTTTCATAAAGGTTGACGGCGTGCTCGCAATGCCCCGGCGCTGCAAAGATGTTGAAGCCAAAGTCGCAATATAGTCCGGCATATCTTTACGGTTGGACGGAATCTTGCTGTCACTAATCAGGTCCGGAACATCCGTAATATAATTGCGCGCTTCTTTGAAATGCTCTTTAGTCATTTTCGCAAAGACACGGCCCACGACCTGGGTGCCATACAGATGATCCAAGGTTGGGCGCAGACTGATCACCGGACAGATTGCCGCCACGGAGTTATAAACTTTATTCCCGTTAGGCAGAAGATATTTATCATTAAATGCAGCTCCCATCACAGCGGCATTACCGCCAAGGCTGATCCCCATAAAGTGCAGACTGGAAATGCGATCTTTATGCTCCCACTTTTGAAGCATCCACTTACCCACTTCAATCGCTTCGAAACCTTCAGACCATCCACCCAATGTCACACGCTTGTTCACATAGATATAGTCCATGCCGGTTTGGTTCGCCAACAACAGAACATTGAAAGGTGACTGGTCAAATAGATGCATCAGATAGCTTTTCATGGAAGCCGTCTGAGCTGCTGAACAGAAAACACCACACTTCACAATCACAAGAGGACGCGGGCGTGTGTCTTGCTTCAAAGCCAGAATACCCGGAACTCTGGTTCCGTCTGGCAGCTTCACCATAAACTCTTTCACCTGTGGATGAGACAAGAATGGATATTGATACTTCGAGAACTTCAACAGCCCCAGCATTCCCGTCCAGGACCTTTGAGTCAGTTCACCCGAACATTTTTTGAAATAAGCCCGAGCCACATTATAGTACTGGGCCGTGGTCAACTTGCGCCCCACCACACTGTCTTCAAAGCGGCGTGGATCACACCCCGGAGAAATCTCTTTCGTGCTCAGGCCATCGGGCACTTCATCAAAGAGACCTTTGGCAGCAGGAACATCCTCACCGGACTCCTTTGCCAGCTCCTGATAAAACTGAGTTTCAAGATCGACTGTTGGGATTTGCGCCTGAGCCACAGAACCCGCAAACACTGAGAACACCGCTATCGTACCGATAAACACGCTGCAAAACTGCGTTGCCATTTTTCTACCTCACGTACTTCGAAAGGCTTATCGGGGGCGGCTTTTAGCTGGTTTAGAAAAAACTCAGTTTGTCTAAAGTCTCGACATTTTCACGAAGAATTCCACTCAACAGCCGGAAACTCAGCGAACGACTCTTGCTGCTGCTTAAATCTCAACACGCTCTCTTTCCAGTGATTTTTGTTCCATCCTGAAACAAAAAAACCGCTCACTTCGGAGCGGTTTTTTGATTTTTATCTGTTCTAGATGATGACTAGGCAATTTTCTTGATTTGCGAAAGCTTATCTTTGAGAACTGAATTCTCGTGCTTCAAAGCATTCACTTCTGAGGCAAGCTGATTCACTTTACGTTTGAGGAACTCATACTCCTGCTGGGCTGCCGGCTCTGAATCCCCCACAATATTAGGCTTAGCATCAGATTTTGCCACGGGCCCGGGAGATGTATCAAACGTCGGAGTCGCAAAGGCATTCACGCTGAGAAGCTCTTCAATGTTCTCTGGGATATGAAGTTCAGGATCCACTTTCTCCAAACGAATAATCCCCTGAGATACAAAGCCACGAACCTCTGAAAGCATTTTGGAAATACAGGTCGATTTCTCTGCTGGTGTCGGCGCAGAGTCAGCCATCATATCTGTGATCTTTCTTTTGGAAATAGGTGGCAAACAGCTCAGCAGGCTGTCCACTTGTTCCTGCGGGTTGCCATGCAGGGCATTTGCCAAGGTCAACGGCTGCACCCTTGAAAAGATCTCTACCAGATACTGACCATCCCAGCTATAAACGCGTGTGATCGTCAGGATGCGCTTACGAAGCGCTTCCTCCCATGCGGGGCTTTCCCCTCCGATCAACCCCAGGAACTGCTCTCGCTTCGTTGCCGGAGAGGTTTCAAGAAGTTGCAAAAGTTGATAAAAGCCGCCCTTTTTCTTGTATCTGTCTAACATACCCATAGCTAGTATATCGGAAACGTAATACAGGACTAAAGCACCTGGATAGCCAAAACGACCGATCAAGAAACTTTGATCTGGTCTAAGACCCATTTTAATAAGAATTCATGTGGAACGTCTCATTTAGAAATATCAATGCCTCAAAATGAAAAAGGGCAAAGCCGGTTCACAGCTTTGCCCTTGGTGGTTCAAAATCAAAATCTACTATTGAAGAGCTTCACACTTATAGGAAAGGTTTACGCTCGTACCTGGTGACAGGTACTGATTGAAGCGCAGCGCTTTTCCATCCATATAGTAACCCACCGGAGTTCCGGAAACCGTGACGATCAAATCACTTGGGTTCGCACAATTCAACATGATGTCCTTAATACGATCCGTGATCTTGGAGCGGATCTGACCCAATTGGGAAGTATAATCCTCAGAACAGATATCCGCAGCCGCGCCCCAACCTGCTGTTGCAAAGCTCAGGTAAACACTGCCGATACTGCCGGTAACCAACCCAGCCGTCGGACCATATCCATCCAGCGCTTGGCTGTTTTGTTGATTCAAGCAGGCATTATCTTTCACAACAATTGAATGTACGCTGAGTGAATTGAACTTATCCGCACCCAGGCTGTTTTTAACATTCGTGATTAGGAAATTCGGCTGATCCATTTGATCCAGAACATAGCCATTATCACCATAAAGACCGCTTCTTTCGTCTTCATCAGAAAGGAAGATCACTGCAAGGTGAGCATCGTTACGGATAAAGCTGGAAGGGTTGTTCTTCACAACCAAGTTCGCTGCATAAACACCGCGCTCATCACCGGACGGACAGTTCTGGGAATATTTCGTTGAGTACTCTGAAGAGTTAATAGAGTTCACATCGCCACCGCGTGCACGAATCCAGTTAGCAATAAACTTTTCACACGCCAAAGTCTCTGGGCGCTGAATTGTACTATCAAACAAGGACATACGATCCGTATGCGCTGGGGTGATATAAGGAGTGCCCTCTTTATAATAGATTAGATTTCCGCCTCGGGAGCCACTGACATCCGTCGTCGTCATCGCAATACGGTAGTCAATTTTCTGAGCATCCAGATCCGCGATAAAGTTTCTAAATCGAGGTGCCAGGCGTGCCTGCTCAAAAGACATCGACGCAGAGTTATCATTGACGATAAGAATATCGACTTTTCCACGACCTGCGGTTTGCGTGTAATTAAAGGCGTACTTGCCGTTCTCCACCACACACCCGGAGTCTTTACATTTGCTGTCATCCAAAGAGAACTTCACCGGGGAACATCCCACGTAAAGTCCTACGAAGAAGGAAATGGCAGCCATCTTAGTGAGTGTTTTCATAGACACACCTCTCTCACCCCTTTACTTCCAATCTCGGTGCCAAGACCGGGTGTTTTTTACAAACTGCTGAAATTACTGGAATTTTTATGTTTCAATTCAAGACCCCTGCCACCCCAGAGTTGTCGATATCTTTGACAGGAGCCCGCGAAGGACACTTTTTCGGCTGCAATTTCAATGAGTTAGATTTTTTGAAGGCCTAGGCCGAAGGAGCGATTTTCGTCTGATCCGGGTAAAGCCTTTGTCGCGCCCTGGGATCTTTCACATAATAAATGTGCGGTTATATTCTTCTGCCCCTACAAGAGCCCTTTTGTAGTGGGCTCTTACAAAACAGGAGTCAGCAACATGGTCGCAAAGCTTCTTGGCACTCTTATCATTCTGGCAGCCCTTACGATTGGGTATACAATCCTAAAAGAGGATCTTGATCTTCCTAAAAAGTCCGACAAAAAAACGGCGGAAGCCTGCGTGCAACTGACTCCGGCGCAACAACTGGCAAAAATGATCAATAATGATTTTCAAACACTGGAATCCGAAGGACAGTTACCTCCTGAATGGAAAGACATCGCAACGGTGGAAATTCGCATGAACTCCACGCTCGCTCGTACAATTCTTGGGAAAGAGCGCCCGAACATTCAACGGGTAAAACAAGGCGCCAACTATCTGGAGCTTGAAATCGTGGATCTTCCCGATGACGAAAATCCAGGTGTGATCATTCAAGCCAGTTTGTTTAATATTAAATCCAAAAATAAAATCTTTGAGATCGGTCGCACTTACACGATGAATGATCTTAACAAAGTCACACCGGAAAAGGCTCCTGAAGCACCAGGGAAAAAAGACGCCCCAGCTTCAGCAGTAACTGTTCCCACATCGGAAACAACAACAGCATCACCCGCTGCAAACACTCCTCCAGAAGCACAAAAGTAATTTTCCCGTCAGTGCCATAACAAGGAGAGTCCTTCACCGTGACTCTTCAGAAAAAATCACCAAGGAGAACTTTTTATGATGAAAAAGCCCCTCTTCCTTCTGCCCACTTTGATGTTGCTGTCGGCTTGTGCTTCTCAGCCAAGTAAAACAGATTCTCCGACGCATTCTGAATCCTCCACGCCGAAAGGCTTCGATGCGGTTTTGTCTCAATACAACTATCCCTTCCAGGTCCGCTACTACAACTTCAAGTCCCAAGGACAAGAGTTGAAGATGGCTTATATGGACATCAAGCCCGAGAAAGAATCCAAAGACGTCATTGTTCTTCTTCACGGTAAGAACTTTCCCGGCGCTTACTTTGAGCAAGTCATCAATTCTTTAAAAGCTGAAGGTTTTCGCATCATAGTGCCTGATCAAATCGGCTTCGGAAAATCCAGCAAGCCGAGCTACTATCAATACAGCTTCCATACATTGGGTCAGAACACTCAAAATCTTTTAAAGTACCTCGAAATCGACAAATACAAACTCTTAGGCCACTCGATGGGTGGCATGGTGGCAACAAGAATGACCTTGATGTTCCCTGAGTCCATCACGCAACTGTTTCTGGTAAATCCAATCGGTCTTGAAGACTGGAAGACGATGACTTCTTATCGTCCTGTTGAAGACAACTATCGTGCTGAACTCGCCAGCTCTGCTGAAAAGATCAAACAGTACCAGCTAGACAGTTACTATGATGGAAAATGGAAAAGTGACTACGACAAGTGGTTAGAAATTCCGACTGGCTGGATCCAAGGCCCAGACTATCCAGTGATTGCCTGGAACTCTGCTTTAACATCGGACATGATTTTCACTCAGCCTGTTTTCTATGAATTTAAAAATGTAAAAGCACCGACTGTTCTGATTATCGGCCAACGCGATAGAACGGCCATTGGCAAAGCCTGGGCGACAGAAAATATGAAGAAGAAAATGGGCAACTATCCAGTACTAGGTAGACAGACCGCTCGCCTGATCCCACATGCCAAATTGGAAGAGCTTAAAGGACTTGGACATATGCCCTTCATCGAAGACTACGATGCTTTCTGGAAAGCCCTAAAAAGACATCTTTAAAGAGGCGTTAGCATAAAACAAAAGATCGCGTTACTGCGCGGTCTTTTTCTATCTACCAGCAAATTTCGGGCAAAAAAAAACCCGACTTACTTTCGTAAATCGGGTTCGAGTAAAAAAAGAGCTGGCGTCGTGCTACTCTCCCACATTGTCACCAATGCAATACCATCGCCGCAAGAGGACTTAACTTCTGAGTTCGGAATGGGATCAGGTGTGGCCCCTCTGCTATAAACACCAGCAAAGCGTTTATTAAGTCAAAGTGGTTAGCTTCTTACACTAACCTTCGTTCTTTGTGCAACTTACTTCCAATACAAATGGAGAAGTTACTTTCTTATTCAGATACAACTGAATGATTGATTTAATTGATTTTTAGCGATTAACGGTTAGTCCCATCAATCACTCTCTTACTTATTCAGAGAGCTAGTCTCTCGTTCCTTAAAAAGGAAGTCTCTGAGACGAAATCTTCGTCAAGCCGAAGCCTGAGAAGAAAAATTTAATAAAGCCTCACGACCTATTAGTACTGATCAGCTCAATGTGTTACCACACTTACACCTTCAGCCTATCAACCTCGTAGTCTCCGAGGAGTCTTTAGGGGGCCGAAGCCCCAGTGAGATCTAATCTCGCAGTTTGCTTCCCGCTTAGATGCTTTCAGCGGTTATCAATTCCGAACATAGCTACCCTGCATTGCCGCTGGCGCGACAACAGGAACACCAGAGGTTCGTCCATCCCGGTCCTCTCGTACTAAGGACAGGTCTGCTCAAATCTCATACGCCCACAGAAGATAAGGACCAAACTGTCTCACGACGTTCTGAACCCAGCTCGCGTACCACTTTAATTAGCGAACAGCTAAACCCTTGGGACCTGCTCCAGCCCCAGGATGTGATGAGCCGACATCGAGGTGCCAAACTCCATCGTCGATATGGACTCTTGGATGGAATAAGCCTGTTATCCCCGGAGTACCTTTTATCCGTTGAGCGATGGCCCTTCCACGCGGGACCACCGGATCACTTTGGCCTGCTTTCGCACCTGCTCGACTTGTAGGTCTCGCAGTCAAGCCCCCTTATGCCAATGCACTCGACGCCTGGTTTCCAATCAGGCTGAGGGGACCATCGCGCGCCTCCGTTACTTTTTGGGAGGCGACCGCCCCAGTCAAACTGCCCACCAGACAGTGTCCCTCTCCTCGTAAAGAGGAGCAGGTTAGATTTCAAAGTTGCCAAGGGTGGTATTTCAAGGTTGACTCCACAAGGGCTAGCGCCCCTGCTTCAAAGTCTCCCACCTATCCTACACATGCCAACTCTAAAATCACTGCCAAGCTACAGTAAAGGTTCACGGGGTCTTTCCGTCTTTCTGCGGGTACTCGGCATTTTCACCGAGAATTCAATTTCGCGAGGCATTTGGTCGAGACACCGGAGAAGTCGTTACGCCATTCGTGCAGGTCGGAACTTACCCGACAAGGAATTTCGCTACCTTAGGACCGTTATAGTTACGGCCGCCGTTTACTGGGGCTTCGATTCTCTGCTTCGCTTGCGCTAACAAATCCTCTTAACCTTCCAGCACCGGGCAGGCGTCAGTATGTATACTTCGTCTTGTGACTTTGCACATACCTGTGTTTTTGATAAACAGTCGCTACTCCCATTTCTCTGCGACCTGAAAAAGCTTGGGGAGCAAGTCCTTACACTCTCTCAGGCACACCTTTTCCCGAAGTTACGGTGTTAAGTTGCCGAGTTCCTTGACCAAAATTCACCCCATCGCCTTAGGATATTCACCCCACTCACCTGAGTCGGTTTACGGTACGAGCTAACAAATCTAAAATTACGAAACTTTTCTTGGATGCATGGCTTTTCACACTTCCGGGACAAGTCCCTCGCATTCACACCTCAGAGTTACGACCAGCGGATTTGCCTACTGATCCTCCTACATGCTTACACCTCAATCCAATAAGAGGCTGTGATATCCTACACCGTCATTCCTTAATCACAATTTGTTAGGTAACGGAATATTAACCGTTTTGCCATCGACTACGCCAATTGGCCTCATCTTAGGTCTCGACTAACCCTGGGAGGATTATCCTTGCCCAGGAATCCTTGAGTTTTCGGCGCCCGGGTTTTTCACCCGAGTTCAACGCTACTTATGTCAGCATGATCACTTCTAGTTCGTCCAGCTGTCCTACCGGTCAACCTTCATCCTACACTAGAACGCTCCCCTACCACTAAAATATAAAATATCTTAATCCAAAGCTTCGGTAACACGCTTAGCCCCGTTGTATCTTCCGCGCAGAGTCACTAGACTAGTGAGCTATTACGCTTTCTTTAAAGGATTGCTGCTTCTAAGCCAACCTCCTAGTTGTCAAAGTAACTCCACAACGTTCTCCACTGAGCGTGCATTTAGGGACCTTAGCTGTTGGTCTGGGCTCTTTCCCTCTCGACTCATGACCTTATCACCCTGAGTCTGCCTGCCAGGGAACATATCTATGGCATTCGGAGTTTATTTGGGTTTGGTAATCCGGTAAAGACCCCTAGCCCATTCAGTGCTCTACCTCCACGATATTTTTTACTCGACGCTATACCTAAATATATTTCGGGGAGAACCAGCTATCACCCAGTTTGATTGGCCTTTCACCCCTAATCACAGATCATCAAAAGAGTTTTCAACCTCAACTTGTTCGGTCCTCCACGAGGTGTTACCCTCGCTTCAACCTGTCCATGATTAGATCACCGGGTTTCGGGTCTATGCCTGCATACTAAATCGCCCTATTCAGACTCGCTTTCGCTACGGCTCCACCTACAACGGCTTAACCTCGCATGCAAACATAACTCGCTGACTCATTATGCAAAAGGTACGCTATCGCCCACTTAAAGGGCTCTAACTGCTTGTAGACTTACGGTTTCAGGTTCTATTTCACTCCCCTCTCGGGGTTCTTTTCACCTTTCCCTCACGGTACTTGTTCACTATCGGTCACTAAGGAATATTTAGCCTTATGAGGTGGTCCTCACAGATTCCCACAAGATTTCACGTGTCTTGTGGTACTCGGGATGCCGCTAGGGCCTTCGAAGTTTTCGAGTACGGGGCTATCACCCTGTTTCGCCAGACTTTCCAGACTGTTACTCTAACTTCTCCGGTCCCACATCGCGGTCCCACGACCCCTCCTTCAAATAAATGAAAAAGGTTTAGGCTGTTACCCGTTCGCTCGCCACTACTGGGGTAATCTCGGAATTGATTTCTCTTCCTGAGGGTACTGAGATGTTTCACTTCCCCTCGTTCGCTTCAGACACCTATGTATTCAGTGAATGATACCATAAAATGGTGGGTTTCCCCATTCGGAAATCTCCGGATCAAAGTGTGTGTGCCACTCCCCGAAGCTTATCGCAGCTTACCACGTCCTTCATCGCTTCTTAGTGCCAAGGCATCCACCGTAAGCCCTTTGTAGCTTAAAAAAAATGGAACTAACCTCGCTAAAAATCAACTAAATCAATCTATTCAATTGTCAAAGAACGAAAAATGTTCATGTAAAACTCTAACTTCACCGCATTCAACTTAGTAGAACTTGGTGGGCCTGGGAAGACTCGAACTTCCGACCCCACGCTTATCAAGCGTGTGCTCTAACCAACTGAGCTACAGGCCCGTTAGGCTTCACTCTTTCAAAACTAAACAGCTAGATAAGATTTTTGGGACTCACTTACTCGGGAAGAGTAAGTTGACCTAAGATTGGGCCATTTTAACTTATCAAGAACAAGTCTTGATGAAGATTGACCGGATAATCCTTAGAAAGGAGGTGATCCAGCCGCAGGTTCCCCTACGGCTACCTTGTTACGACTTCACCCCAATCATCGACCATACCTTGGGCGCCTGCCTCCTTGCGGTTAGCGCAGCGACTTCTGGTACAGCCAACTTTCATGGTGTGACGGGCGGTGTGTACAAGGCCCGGGAACGTATTCACCGCGGCATTCTGATCCGCGATTACTAGCGATTCCAACTTCATGATCTCGAGTTGCAGAGATCAATCTGAACTTAGATAGCTTTTAAGCGATTTGCTCTACCTTGCGGCTTAGCTTCGCTCTGTGACTACCATTGTAGCACGTGTGTAGCCCTAGGCATAAGGGCCATGAGGACTTGACGTCATCCCCACCTTCCTCCGGTTTAACACCGGCAGTCCATCTAGAGTGCCCAACTGAATGCTGGCAACTAAATGCAGGGGTTGCGCTCGTTGCGGGACTTAACCCAACATCTCACGACACGAGCTGACGACAGCCATGCAGCACCTGTGTACCGACCCTTGCGGGCGACGACGTTTCCGCCAGTCTTCCAGTACATGTCAAGCCTAGGTAAGGTTCTTCGCGTTGCATCGAATTAAACCACATGCTCCACCGCTTGTGCGGGCCCCCGTCAATTTCTTTGAGTTTTAATCTTGCGACCGTACTCCCCAGGCGGGATACTTAACGCGTTAGCTTCGTCACTGAAGGGGTCAATACCTCCAACAACAAGTATCCATCGTTTACGGCGTGGACTACCAGGGTATCTAATCCTGTTTGATCCCCACGCTTTCGGGTCTGAGTGTCAGTGTCTAGCCAGTTACCCGCCTTCGCCACCGGTATTCCTGTTGATATCTACGTATTTCACCACTACACCAACAATTCTAGTAACCTCTCTAGCACTCAAGCTACGCAGTATCAAATGCACTTCCAGGGTTGAGCCCTGGGCTTTCACATCTGACTTACAAAGCCACCTACATCCGCTTTACGCCCAATAATTCCGAACAACGCTAGGATCCCTCGTCTTACCGCGGCTGCTGGCACGAAGTTAGCCGATCCTTTCTTACAGGGTACATTCATTGTGTTATTCCCCTGCGACAGAGCTTTACGACCCGAAGGCCTTCATCACTCACGCGGCGTCGCTGCATCAGAGTTTCCTCCATTGTGCAATATTCCCTACTGCTGCCTCCCGTAGGAGTCTGGACCGTGTCTCAGTTCCAGTGTGACTGATCATCCTCTCAGACCAGTTAAAGATCGTCGCCTTGGTGAGCCATTACCTCACCAACTAGCTAATCTTACGCGGACTCATCTTAGAGCGAAAAACCTTTGACCCCTTGAACCGCAGTTCTTGTGGTCTTATGCGGTATTAGCTAATCTTTCGACTAGTTATCCCCCACTCTAAGGCAGATTATCCACGCGTTACTCACCCGTGCGCCACTAGTATTCACCCGAAAGCTATCCCCGTTCGACTTGCATGTATTAGGCACGCCGCCAGCGTTTGTTCTGAGCCAGAATCAAACTCTCCAGTTTAAATTCTGTTAGAAGCAAACACCAACTTTTACGCTGTTGTTTGTTCGAATATTTTTTGAAATTGTGAATACCAATTACTCGGTATTCAAAGAGCCCAAAAATCTATTTTATCTAGCTATTCAGTTTTCAAAGAGCGAACTTTTTAAATCTTTCACTTCGCAGTCGAAGCGAGAGGAACCAATCTTATCGATTTCTCGTTTCTCGTCAACAATCTTTTTTATTTTTTCTTCATCAAGACAAACGTCTTAAAAAAGAGAAAAGAATTTCGTTATAGCGGAATTCCGAAGAGTTCATATAGACGAAAAATTTGGTGGAGGCAACAGGGATCGAACCTGCGACCTTCTGAATGCAAATCAGATGCTCTCCCAGCTGAGCTATGCCCCCAAACGAAGTGGAGCTGTTTTCTCGTAAGGCCCGAAAAAGGTCAATAGCTTTTTTTCGAAAATTTAATAACTCACAAGAAGTTGCTCAATAAATAACCGAGGCAGGGGCCTCGGTTATGGTAAAAAACATTATTAAGTTATTGAAAATACAGAACTTTAAGCGCTTGCTTTAAATTTTGACGCCAGAAGTCTATTTAACCAGGCTCTTTCAAAGCTAAGGTCGAACCCGACCTTCTCCCCACCAGAAACAATAGCTGTGTAGACCTTTTTAAGGATTTCAACCTCGTGATCCAAACCATTGTCAGCTCCCATGGACTCTTCGATGGCCTCATACACACTTAAAAGATCCGGTGTCGTCACGACTTTAGGAATGCGGGACATATCCAACCCCAAAGTCTCAAGAGGCTTGAAGCCCACCAGAGTTTCCGTCAGTAACACCTTTGCTCCACTCTTAAAGTTCACCTGAATAAACGGCTTACCTTCTGAGTCCGCGCGATGAAGAACTTCGCTGACTTCCTGAGTATTGAAGGAGAACACTTTACCGTCGAGGTCCTGGCGAATTTGCACTTTGCCAGATTCATGAATCTTCGCTCTAAGCCCCTTAGAGGAATCGACAAAATTCAGGATGTTGTCTAGTTCAGCGTGTGTCGACTTAGTTTTAGAACTGCTCAAATTACCCTCCCCTATAAATAGGGTCCTTCCAACAATAGAGGTATCGACAATCCATACAAGGACTTAACGAGAAAACAAAAAAAGTTGAGAATCCGGCCTCTTATCCTGTCGCATTTCAGATATTTTTTCGTGATACTGTTTCAAGGCGAGATTCATCGGCACCGTGACTTGTCATGCCTGTGCCGATTTGAGATAACGAGGCCTGAAAGAGGCGCACTATGATCATCACACGTTGGCAAGCACCCATTGTTCCGAACAAGCAGCAAGTAAACCTGATCCTGGAATCAGAGGGCATGGAGCCTTATGAGCAAGTTCTGGAGCCACACAAAAAAATCAGCGATCACCGCAAGCCCTTTGCTGAAGTTCGTGTCATCATCAGCGGGGAAATGATTTTCAACGTTTCTGGCAATCAGTTTGTTCTGCGCCCCGGAGACCGCGTGGAAATTCCGGGCAACACCCGCTTTTCTTACGTTGCTCAAGGCAGCGAGCCTTGTGTCAGCGTTTGCGCTCAAAGAGCCATCTAAGAATCAAACTCCCCCAAGTACCAATCCGGAATAAACTTGCTGAAATTATCGTAGCTGGCTAGCACACTCTCAATTTCAGCAAGCATCACATTCACCTGCTCTTGTCCAAACTGAAGGGCCCAAGGCAGCGAAGAAAGTTGATTGCTGGCTATATACAATGCCAGCAATCTAAAAAACGCCCCTGGGACAACGTCGTCAAAATAGCCATTAATTCTACCCGTCGCAAAAGGCGGACTTAGTTTCGCACACCAGGTAATACGGTTGAATTCTTCCCAGGGGTCCCCATGATCCTGCCTGTTAAAATCAATAATCCCCAACTCTTGCTGGTTATGCACAAGCATATTTCCAATATGATAGTCGCCATGGTGAAAACTCACTGGGCGCTCCATAAGCAAATGCCGGTTGCTTTCTATATAGGAAATAATCTTGTCTCTTCCGACACACTTAATAACACAGTCTCCGGACACTCGAATATTTCGGTCCAGCTTTCTATTAAAATAGAGATCCCAATTTAGCTCCTGATGCTGGCGTGCTATCGGGATTGAATGAAGTGCCTTTAAAATTTTTCCGGCCTGATAACCTAACTTATATTGCGAATCCGCCGCCATCCCCCGAAGAGCATCTCCCGCATTTTGCCCCGGCACCCAGGATAGCAAGGTATAGCAATAGTCTTGACCCCTATACTGGCATATTCCAAAATCCAAGGGAGTGCTCACCGGAAGTCCCAGTTCCCGCAGGGGCAACAACGCATTAAACTGTTCTTTCTTTTTTGCCAGGAGATCTTTCTCTGTCAGCCTTAAAAGATAGCTTTCCTGATCGGTGACCAGTTGAAACTTAAGATCGCCGGACCACCCTTCAGAAATAGGGATCACATGTGTGCACTTTTCAATGATATTTAAATTAAGAAACTCGGGATGGTCATTCATACTGCCAGCATAGGGCAACAACCTAAGAGGAACAACCCCGCAGGGCTATTCTTTGGGATCCTTCTTCAGCTTCATCCAGTTCAAATACTCTTTGATGTTCTTTTCAAAGCCGCGCGAAGTGGGTTCATAGAGTGATGGCTTTTCTTCGATTTCGCCTGGCAGATAGCTTTGCTCCACCCAGCCCGTAGGATAGTTGTGGGGATACTTATAGTCGCGGCCGTACCCCAAGTCTTTCGCCAGGGCTGTTTTAGCGGAGCGCAAGTGCAGTGGAATCGGCAGCGTGCGAGTCTTTTCAACCAGTTCGCGAGCCTTATGCAAAGCCATATAAGACGCGTTGGATTTCGGGCACGATGCCAGATAGGTCGTCACTTGGGATAATGTGATCGCCCCCTCGGGAAGACCAATCGCCTCCACTGCTTGAAGGCCCGCAATAGCAACAGAAATAGCCCGCGGATCTGCATTCCCGATATCTTCACTGGCCAACACGATCAAACGACGTGCAATAAAGATCGGGTCTTCCCCACCATCCAGCATGCGTGCCAGATAGTACATGGCTGCATCCGGATCGCTGCCACGAATACTTTTAATAAAAGCCGAGATCGTATCGTAGTGCATTTCGGAGTTCTTGTCGTAACCCAGCGGATTCTGCTGAAGCAGCTCACGCATGTCGTTCACATCAAGAAGCTCAGCTTGATCCTCATCCTTGGTGAAGGTGTACAGGATCTCAAGACTGTTGATCAGGCGACGGGCATCCCCATCTGAATACTCAATCAGATTCTGTCGTGCGGCCGCAGTCAGGATCTGATCCAAGGACTTGGCATAGTGAGCTTCGGCCCGGGTGACGATTTTATTCAGATCGTCATCAGACAGCCGTTCAAAGATCACCACACGGCACCGACTGAGCAAGGCCCGGTTCAATTCATAGCTGGGATTTTCAGTGGTGGCCCCGACCAAAACCAAATCCCCTTTTTCCACGAACGGCAACAGCACGTCCTGCTGGGCTTTATTAAAGCGATGGATTTCATCCACAAACAGGATTGTCTTTTGCTGGAACTGAATACGCCGGTCTTTCCCCGACTCGCCCACTTCACGCAATGCCTTGGCCCCTGAATCCACGGCATTAAGGTGCACATAGTGCGCATTAAAGTGCTGAGACAAGGCCAGCGCAAAAGTGGTCTTCCCCGTTCCAGGAGGCCCCCAGATGATTAAACTGGGTAAATATCCTTTACGCAGCATCTGGCCTAATTTGGATTTCGGCCCCAAGGTCTTTTCCTGACCAAAAATTTCATCCAGATTCTTTGGACGAAGAATTTCGGATAATGGGGATATTCCTGTAGAGGCCTGAGAAGCTGAAAAAAGATCCATAAAAGGGTCATAAACCATCCCCCCTCTGGAATCATCTAAAAAGGCGCCTGACCGCATGCGGGCAATAAAAAAGGGCCCATTCCTGAGCCCTTTTTCCTGTTTCTTTGCAAGACGCTGCGGGAATCGCAATGCCGTCAGAAGTAAATGTTACTGAGTGCTAATCGCCCAGACTTTCAATGGAAATAAAGCCTGTGGTTCTTTCCGGAGTCAGCTCCCCTTTGGCGTCACGAGAGAAACCGATGATATCCACGACTCCTGAAGACTGGAAGGACGCAGAAGCATTCAAGCCACCACACACAATCGGACATGTTGTGGAAACAATCTGGGCTGGCGTATATCTTTCAGCCGCGCTTGTCGGCTTTTTATAGCTTGGGATTTCCGGTCCCCCAACTGCCGCCTCACCTTTCGCATACCAGATTTCATTCAGAGCCAGAAGGTTGTCGCCCGCGAACTCACAAAGATATGTACCACCGGAGAATTGAGGCCCTTGGAACTTCAGGCGAATCGTCGCTACGATCAGTGTCTTTTCCGTATTAGGCCATGCGATATTCAAGTACTGAACCTGGAAGAACGCGGCCCCCACGTCATTGGGAGACGGATTGGACGGATCTTCTGTTTCTTTGGTCAAACAACTCTTTGCCGAGGCGTTGATCACGTAAGTACGTGTCGTCCCCAACTGCACCATCAAATCACTTTGTTGCTCAGAACAACTGGGCAGCAGGACAGCAACGGCAGATGTCAAAAGCAGGGCTTTTAAAAGTCTCATACGTTGCCTCCGTTATAGATCCGTTGTTTCCGGATTCATGGAACCCGAACCCACCTGACCCAGAATTCTTGGTGTCAGGAAGATCAACAGTTCAGATTTTTCTTTCGTGATATTTTTGGTTTTGAACAAATGACCCAGGACCGGGATTTCGCGGAACCAAGGCACCCCTGTTTCCCCGTCTGTCGCATCACTTTGATAGATACCGCCGATAACGGCAGTCTGTCCGTTCTTAACCAGGATACGAGTGTTGGCTTCACGGCTGTTCACCGCAAACGCCCCTTGACCCGCACTACTCACGTCAGCTCCTCGGAACTGTCTGTTCACAAGCACTTTCATTATAACAGATCCATCAGCCGTTACTTGCGGAGTCACATCCAATTTCAGAGTCAATGGCTTGAACTGGAACGTTTCCTGAGTGGCCGTCCCGTTCTGAGTCACCTGACGAACCGGAACTTCCGTTGTCTGACTGATTTCAGCTTTCTCGTTAGACATGGTCGAAATTCTTGGAGCCGAGATGATCTTCACCTGGTCGTTGATTTCGTTCAATGACAATGCCGCGGAAAGAGTTCCGAAGATATCCAGAGTTCCCACGTTCAAACCGAAGTTCAAAGCACCGTTCTGACCGGCTGCTGAAGAGTTCACGTTGAAGCTTGGGTTCATATTCACCGGACCACGAGAAGTACCACCCAACTTGATCGGAGCACCGGAAGCACTCCAGTTGATGCCGATATTTCTGGTGAAGTTCTCGGATGCTTCAACGATCTTGCCTTCGATGGAAACTTGCGGTGGCTGTGTATCCAAGCTTTGGATCAGCTTCGCCGCACGCTCCAGGTTTTCCTCGATGTCGGTTACGACCAGGGCATTGGTACGAACATCGCCAACCACTTTACCGCGATCCCCCAGGAAGTCTTTGATCTTCTTTTCCAGCTCATCCACTTTGGCGTAGCTGACTGGGAACATGCGAACTTTCAATGGTTCCAGATTTCTGCGCGCCTGAGCCAGTTTCGTTGCGTCGTCCTCTTCCGCTTTCAAATCCTGAAGAGGAGCGATACGCAAGACATTGCCCTGACGGGTGTAGCCCAATTTTTTGGCTTGCATCAGAACAACCAGAGCCTGATCCCAAGGAACCTGACGCAGTTTCAAACTGACGGCCCCCTTCACGTCCTCAGAGATCACCATATTCACGCCGGATTCTTCAGTGATGAAGTTCAAAGCGTCACGGATATCCATATTGTTGGTCTCAATGGAAATCTTTTTGCCGTAGAATTTCGTATTACCAGCCAGGAACTCTGTCAGATTTTGGCTTGGAAGGATTTTGTTGTCCCCCATCGCATTGCTGACATCAGTCACTTCCACGGCCTCTGCCGGAGCCGCCCCTGTGCCGCTGGCCACAATCAGAAGACTGTTACCTTCCTGTTGGATCGTCGGTTCACCCACACCGTCACGCAGTTGAATCACAAAGCGCGCCGTAGCAGAGCCCGGATTTTGATAAGCATCAATAGCACCCACGCTGCCTTTGATGTCTTTTGTGTTCAAAGAACGCTTCAGACGATCCGGCAGATTGGCATTGTCCACCTCGATGATGTACTGGTGCAAATCCGGATTTGTACGTGTTGTGTACGTCAAAGGACGATCCCCTTGAACAATCACCGTTCCGCCTGTTTCATTAGCGCGGAACTTAAGATCTGTGATGTTCGCCGGAGAACCGGATGGAACCGTCGCAAATGTCTCCTGAGCAGGAGGTGCTGTTTCTGTGACCGTTGGCTGTTCCGCAAACGGGTCTGGAGTGGTTTCTGCCACTGTCGGCTCTTCCGTCGTCGGAGCTGGAACATCAGCAACAGAGTTGTCAGCAAATGGATCTTCGGTAGGATTGGATTCTTCCGGAGCTGCTGGAGTCTCTTGGGCCGCTTGCTGGCCTTCACCACCGGCTTGATTCACCTCTTCTTCAATCGCCAGATCCTGATCTCCGGTCGGAGCCGCTTCCCCCTGCTGAGACGGTTGATTGTCGACTTCATCGAACTCGGCAAAATCGCTGTCAGCATTGGATGGCGCCGCTTCTTCGGCAGGGGCAACCTCTGCAGAGGAATCAAAACCGTCCAGTGACAAATCATCCTCTACCGGCTGACTTGCACAAGAGGTCAAAGAGGCAATCATTGCACTCAGGATCAACAATCTAATGAATCCGTTCATTAGCTCCTCCTAAAACTTAGAAAACTATTTTTTCAACTCCAACACGCGGGGCTCTTTATAGGCCTTGCCATCTTCGTACTTGGTTTCCATCACTACGACTTCACCCTCACGAATAGTCGCCACGAATCCTTCGCTACGACCAATTTTGGAATTCTTAGTCACTACAAATACAGCCCCATCGGGATCTCTGATCATCGCACGAGGCGTTCTTACGTCCCACAAAATACCTACGACCTGCAAACGATCAACTTCCCAGCGCTGCAATGGCTCCAGGATCTCATTTTGTCGGGCCGCCTCTGGCAAAATAGGTCGCACTGTTTTAAACACTTTAAATGGATCACGTTTGCCTGTGGGGTCATAAACGTACCCGTCACGTGGCACGATTTCCTGTGCTGGAGGAGGTGCCGTCACCGCATCGCCAATTGGCATATCTTGCGCCGGAGGAGCAGGAACCTGCGAAGGCTCTGTCGGTGGTGGTGGCACTTCGCTTGCCGCCGCAGGAGGTTTCGACGCTGCTGGTGGCGGAGTTGTACCCCCTGCCGGAGGGACTTGAGTGGACTCGACCTCTTTCATGAACTCTGCGGGCAGATCTCCGTTAGCTGGAGCGTCCTGAGAATGAGCCGGCGCCATGAACTTCATGCTGACCGCAAAGGCCAGCCACAGTCCCAAGGAAGCCACCAAAATGTAAGATACAATCCATCTTACAGATTTCACTGCTCACTCTCCGCTGCTGCAGGTTTCTTTTCTTCCGGAGCCAGTTTATAGCCCACGACCTGTCCTTCAAATTTCAATTTCTTCGAACCTGGCTCTGACTCGCTCACAACAATGTTCTGAACACGGGCCATTCGCTCTGCGGTGGAGACCAGGAACGTAAACTGCGCCAGTTCGGCATAGCTTCCTTCCAAAGACACTTCCACCGGGACTTCTTCCACCACTTCTTTTTTAACGTTCTCGCCCGGTTTTTTGGACTTCACGCTGACACCTGCATTACGGGCAAAGTCGTCGATCGCCTTATTAATATCAATCGAGAACAATACCGCCGGCAATCGGCGGGAAATCTCCTGATACTTCTGGCTGAGCTGCCCGACCTTTTCCTGCATTTCCTGCACCTGTTTCAAGGTGGCATCGGTGTCCTTTTTCTTATTTTCCTCTTCCTGCAATTGCTGATTCACAGTCGCAATCTGAGCGTCCACCGCAGAACCGTCATCATAGATGAAGTTCCAGTACAGCCCGGTCAAAGCCAAGCCGATCATTAGAATCTTTCCAATCGTTTGAACTGCGAGAGTGTCAAATATCTTATTCATTTGGTCTCTCCAGCAAACAACTGATCTCAAACTTTTTCAAACTCACTCCGTCCTGTAAGGACTCACTGGAGCTGACCAAGTTCACATCCATCAAGAAAACACTCTTCGTCAAAGCTTCCAGGAACTGGGAAACTTCGAAGTCACTCAAAGCCAAACCTTGTATGTTCACACGTCCC
The DNA here is from genome assembly GCF_041888015.1 of Bdellovibrio bacteriovorus. Classification (GTDB taxonomy): domain Bacteria; phylum Bdellovibrionota; class Bdellovibrionia; order Bdellovibrionales; family Bdellovibrionaceae; genus Bdellovibrio. Next base: position 767,657 of record NZ_CP168968.1, on the reverse strand, counting down.
GGATTGATCTGCACACGGGTCAACCAGGCTTTTTCCGGAATCACTGTCTGCAACAGATCCAGAACACGAATTTCACGCTGACGATCTTTGGATATTTTTTCCAAAGCAGAAATGCGCGCCTCCATCAAGGCTTCGTCTTCCTTAAACTTCTTAATTTCTGCAACTGAGTCTGCAGCCTTGGCGTTATAAGACTGAAGCTCCGCCAAAATCTGGTTCTTGGAGTTCAGCTCCGTCACCTTAGTCGGAACGTTCTGGCTTTCATATATATAGAGGGCCAAAGGTCCCACCAGCAAAAGCACAAGACGCTTCAACGCCTCCTTGCGGATTTCATCGGCTCCCATAAAGGAGTCACTGGAAATCCCCAGAGAAGCCCCCAAAGAGGCTCCGCCGACTCCAGCTCCGGCGCCAGCTCCATTTGCCAGATTGATTTTAATCATGTGGCGTCCCCCTGTTGGCGCAAGGCCAACCCGGTGACGACGCCCGCAAATGAGCTGATCTGATCAAGATACTCGGGAGAAAACTTCTTCGGATTCGCTTTCACACGCAAGAATGGATTAAATGGCTCCATCATAATGCCCGTGACACGCGATACAGTTTCCACCAGACCGGAAGTTGCAGAGCTTCCGCCAGTATAGAAACAACGGCTCAAAACCAATCCATTGGTGGTCGCACTTAAGAAGTCCAGACTGCTGCGGATTTCTTCGGTCACAGCCTCATTCGTTGCACTGATGATGCTGTGAACCTCGTCCGGAACTTCACGACGGGAAATGGCACTGAGTTTTAAAGCTTCCGCTTCCGCCACAGTCACACCCATGGCTTTATGGATTTCATTGGTGTAGTTGGCGCCCCCAACCGGGATATCCCGACAGAAGATGACTTCACCATTTTGCAGAACCACGAAGTTGGTAATGGAAGCACCGAAATTCAAGATGCCCACGACTTCACCAGGAATTTTCCCATAGTTCAGCTCAAAGGCATTGGCCAAAGCAAAACCGCTAACATCCAAAACACTGCAGTTCAGCCCACTCACCTCAATCACCTGGGTGTACTGGCTGACCAGTTCGTTTTGCGCAGCAATCAACAGAATATCCATAGCATCCGGCGACGAGCTGGTATTCAGAATATGGTGAGCCAGGCTGATATTATTGATATCAAAAGGAATATACTGCTCGGCTTCGAAGCGAATCTGATCCTTGATCAGCTTGCGATCCATTTTAGGGATCGTGATCTTTTTTACGATAACGGCCGTTCCCCACATCGCGGTGGCAATGCCTTTGCGTTTGGTTTTAACTTCAGCGATCAACTGCTGAATCGCGATTCCAACTGAACCGATATCAACAATTTCACCGCCAGACACGGCGTTGGGAGGCGTTGGTGCAAAACCAAAAGAGAGAAGCTGGGCGCCTTTGCCACTGACGTCCATTTCAGCAAGTTTGATGGAGCTCGATCCGATGTCGAGTCCGATGACTTTTTTCGATTTAAAAAACATGCTTACGCTGCTTCCCCAGTTGTACCACTCAGATGTCTTTTCAAAGACTTACGTCTTTAGACACAAGTCTAACATACTAAAATTATTTCTGCTTGGGTGGGGAATGTCAAACAAGGGTCGAGGCCATACCCAAAGGTCCAGCCTCGGTCGAAGAACTAACTCAAGCCCGGAAGGAACAGGTCAAGATACCAAAGAGCGATGGTCTCGCCCCCGAATAGGTACAGAACCGCACCTAAGGCCAGGTACGGACCAAACGGAATCACCGTCTTTAGTCCTGCTTTCTGTTTTCTGGCAGCGATCAAACCAATCACACTTCCAATAACTGCTGAAGACATAATCACAAATGGAATGGCCTTCCACCCAAGGATCGCACCGATCCAGGCCAGAAGTTTGATGTCCCCGCCGCCCATGCCTTCATTTTTTGTCAGCAGATAATAGACATAAGCCATCCCCCACAGGAATCCGCCCCCCATCAGCATCCCAAAAAGTGCATCCAGGAACTCGCGCTGTGGATTCAGGGCCGCCCCAACCAAGCCAATAACGATCCCGGAAAGAGTGAACTCATCCGGAAGAATCATGTGGTCAATGTCGATAAACGTGCAAACCACCAAACCAAAGACAAAAATCAGGTATTCAAGCAATGTCCACGAAAGACCCGCATAATGATAGCTCAAAGCAAACAGAACTGCCGTGATCAGTTCCACCAACGGATAGCGGAACGAGAACTTGGCGTGGCACTTGCGGCAACGTCCACGCAGGATAAACCAGCTGAAAATGGGGATATTGTCATACCATTTCACCGGAGTTTTGCAGCTGTAACAATGACTGCGTGGCTTTACGATGCTTTCTTCCCGCGGAAGACGATAGATAATGACGTTTCCAAAACTGCCAAAGATAGCACCCAATACAAAGAAAAGGACATAAAAGCCCGTGTCGATATCAAACAATGTCTTTTCTCCTGAAGAAGAAGTTGGTCAGCAAAATCGCCAACAAGGCCCAGCCTGTCATGTGTGCCAGCATCCATAAGATGTTGTTAAACGGAATGCCATTTTCAAGGAAGTAAGCAGACTTCCAGTTCATACGATAGAAGTTCGGTGTCACCCAGTGCAAAACCTTCACCGCCTGCACAAACATGTCTTCCTGGCTTTTTTCTGCAAAGAAAGCCAAATCTCCCAGCCAATGCCCCAGCAGGAAGACCATAAATCCAGCCCCCAAAGCCAGAACCGGACGCACCACCAGGCTGAAGAAAATCACCAGACAAAGAATGACAGCACTTTCACACCAAAGACTCAGGCCAATCTCGAAAAATGCAGGAAAAAGTTTGGGCTCTTTCCAAAGGCCCAACAGGAGGTAAAGCACCACTCCCAAGGCACTCATCAGAAGAGTGTTCAGAGCAAGAACTCCAAAAAGTTTCCCCAGAATAAACTGAGCCCGACTGACCGGACGAGAAAGAATCAAAAGACAGGTCTGCTTTTCAATTTCTTTGGCCAAAAGATAGGCGCCTGCAAACAATGAAATCCCCAGGCCGGAAATCTGAATAGCCATGAAACCGAAATCTGCCAGAATCTTTCTTTGTTCAGCAAAGGACAAAGCCCCCAAAAGAAAGCTTAAGGCCAACAGGGCAACAGCGATCAACACCGCCACCATAAAGATCTTTTCCCGAAGCATTTCGCGCAAAGTGGTGCGCGCCAAAGTCCACACCTTATACACGGCCTTCCTCCTTACCCTTAAGTACAGAGAACGCCTTTTCCAAACTTTGGTATTCCGCCATGAAAGAGTTCAAAACTCCGTCATAAAGAATCTGCCCCCGATTGATCACCACCAGATGTGAACAAAGCTCTTCCATATCCTGCAGAAGATGACTGCTGAAGAACAAACTGACTCCCCGCTTTTGTTCTTCCCGCAAAATATCTTTCACCATGGCCCGACCATCCGGGTCCAAACCCGACATGGGCTCATCCAAAATCAGCAAATCCGGACGGGTCAAAATAGCCTGGGCAATCCCGATTCTTTGCAACATGCCCTTGGAATAAGTACGCAAACGACGGTCTTTAGCCTCAAAGAGATCCACCTTTTTCAAGGCTTCGTGAGCTCTTTCATGGAAGTCCTTTAAAGAGGCCCCATAACAAAGATTCCAGTGCAGGCGCAGGAACTCCATCCCCGTCAAAAATTCATAGAGATAAGGACGCTCGGGCAAATATCCCACACGGGTTTTGCTTTCACTGGTCAGGGGTTTACCAAAGAAGTGAATGATTCCACTGTCGGGCCGGATAAAATCGAAGATGCATTTGATCGTAGTGGTTTTTCCAGCCCCATTGCTGCCGACAAAACCAGAGGTCTGCCCTTCCGGCAAGGCGAAGCTGACATCACGCAAGACATGACGGTCTTTTTCAAAAAGACCGCCTTTGAAGGTCTTATTCAGCTTTTCAATAGATAATACAGCCATTATTTGCTTATGGCTTTAGCTCGATATTTAGAGCCTTCACCATCTCCCTCACAGGATCATACTGTTTAGAAGTGGCAGGCATCAAGTCACGAGAGCCTAAAATCTCGGAGTAGGTGTTTTTATTGCGAGTTTGTTCCAAAATATCAATCAGCGTGAACATCAAAGTATGCGTGATTTTTGGATACGTATCGTAAAATTCCTGGCGAACGCAGAAAGGGTCATTCGGGATGGGAGCACTCATCCATAAAATACGGTATTTAGCCTTTTTATCGGTACCAAACTTTTCCCAAGCGCCTTCCAAGCCCTTTTCGTCATCGCTGAAGACTGCGGCCGCATCCACTTTCTTGGCTTCAAGAAACTGAATAGATGCCTGATGGTTTCCTGTAAAGGCCACTTCCTTGAAGTCCTTGTCCTGCAATCCTATTTTGCGCAGGGCCACCTGAGGATACAGATAGCCTGAAGAGGACTTGTCATCGACAAAGGCCATGCGCTTCCCCTTTAAATCTTTCAATTTTTTGATCCCGGAATTTTTAGGCGTTACGATCACGGAATAGTAGTAAGGATGATTCCAGACCTTCTTCAGCAAAACCTTGGCCTGCGCCTGCTGTTCTGCAAAAACATACGTCGAGGAAGAGAAGAAGGCGAAATCAACCTTTTTGGCCTTCATCGCATCGACCAACCCCGCATAGTTCTTGGAGACATAAATATTCACAGGAATATTGAGCTTCGCCTGAAGCTCTTTGGCCAAGGCCAACCCCTGCTCGCGCAAATTCTCTGGATTACCCCCTGGAATCACACCCAGAGTGATCGACGGCGGAACTGCTTCCGCGGTTCCTTCCGCTGCCTGTGCTGTGGAAATTGAGAGAATTGTCAGCAAGCCGAGAATGAGTCGTTTCAAAATGCCTCCATGGCCCCCAGGGCCTCGACTGATGATGACTCATTTCTTTCGTTTTTCAAAGCAAGAACAAAGGCCTCGGCCGCATCACTTTCAGTGAGACAAGGGATATTATAATCCGTACAAGCTCGACGAATGTCGAAGCTGGCCTCAATCGCACGACGGCCGGAGGTCGTATTGATCACAAATGCCACCTCGCCCGAACGAATCTTGTCCACGCAGTGAGGACGTCCTTCATCGACTTTGCGCAAAGAAAGACAGTTCACACCTTTGTCATTAAAGAATGTTGCCGTTCCCGTCGTGGCCGACACACCGTAACCCATTCTTTGCAGTTCACGCGCCAAAGGCAGCATGATTTCCTTGTCCTTATCACGTAAAGAGAAGAATACCTGCCCCATCTTAGGAAGTCTTATGTTACTTGAAAGAAAGGCCTTCGCCAAAGCTTCGGAATAGTTCTTTCCGCGGCCCATGCTTTCACCGGTGGATTTCATTTCTGGTCCCAGGATCGAATCGGATTCGGGGAACTTTTTAAACGGGAAGACCACGCCTTTGACAGAAACCGTCTGGGTGTTTCTCCAGTTCAAAGAATCCAACTTCAGATCTTTCTTTTTCTTCCCCAGCATCGCGGAAACCCCCAGATCAATCAGAGGAATGCCCGTGGCTTTGGCGACAAAAGGTACCGAACGAGAACTGCGCGGATTGGCCTCGAGCATGTAAACGACATCATTCTTTACTGCCAATTGCAGATTCAGATGTCCGATGACACCAATACGGTTGGCCAGTTGTTTGCTTAGATCCTCGATACGCTCACAAGTTTCATCTTTCAGACGATGCGGAGGCAAAACCCCCATCGAATCACCGGAGTGAACCCCCGCCGCTTCGATATGTTCGACAACCCCACCGACAACAACCCAGTCGTCTCCACGAACCAAATCCACATCAACTTCCAAAGCCCCCGCTAGGAATTGATCCATCAGACAAGGCTTGGCTTCAGAAATATAGTCTTTATGCCGTTGGAAGTAGGACAAAAGCTCTTCGGTGTTTTCGATGACTTCCATACGACGCCCACCCAAGACATAACTTGGACGGCAAATCATTGGATAACCAACAGTTTTTTCAATCTTCAAAGCTTCTTCCAAAGAACCGGCCATGCCTGAATTCGGAATGGCAAAATTCAACTCGCGACAGATTTTAGAGAACAAGCCACGGTCTTCAGCCAAATCAATTGTTTCCAGCGAAGATCCCAGCAGGCGATAGCCGGCTTTCACCAGATCCGGAGCCACACCAATCGGAGTCTGACCACCCAACTGCGCAACAAAGCCCATCGGCTTGATAAAGCGCATGACCTCACAAAGGCTCTCTGTCGTCAAAGGTTCAAAGAACAGAACGTCCGACGTATCGTAATCAGTTGAGACCGTTTCCGGGTTGGAGTTCACCATAATGACTTTTTTGCCATTCTTCTGGAACCCTTTTACTCCCCGCACGCAACTGTAGTCGAACTCGATCCCCTGCCCGATTCGATTCGGACCGCTGCCAATGATAACCACGGCATCCGGCGCATTCACAATCGCAGAAGTCATCGGCCAATAGGAAGAATAGAAATACGGCGTGGAGGATTCAAACTCGCCCGCACAGGTGTCCACTTGGGAATAGCGCGGAAGAATACCGTGTTTTTCACGCAAAGCCCGAATATCGGCTTCTTTCTTACCAACCAAAGCGGCCAGTCGGGCATCTGTGAAGCCTTTTCTTTTGGCTTTCAAAAGCAGGTCTGCATTGTTATCGGTAAAGTCCGCCTTGAAAGCTCTTTCAAACTTGATCAAGGCTTCAATGTGCTCAAGGAAGTAAGGATTGATCCTTGTCAGCTCTTCGATCTCGGCCACGGTCTTGCCATCACGGAAAGCCTGGAAAAGATGATAGATACGGCGACTGTTCGGATAAGAGATCTTGCCTGTTTCCAAGGCCACTTCGGGAATGGCTTGCGGATCTTTTTCAAGGCTGGCCAAAGCCTTCATCAGGGATTCCTGCAACGTCCGGCCAATCCCCATCACCTCGCCGACACTTTTCATCTGCGTGGTCAGAGTGTCTTTGGAACCCACAAACTTTTCAAAAGCAAAACGTGGGATTTTTGTGACGACGTAATCCAAAGCCGGCTCATAACAAGATGGCGTCACTTTGGTGATATCATTCTTTAATTCATCCAGACTGTAGCCGATCGCCAGCAAGGCCGCGATTTTGGCAATCGGGAATCCGGTGGCCTTACTTGCCAGCGCAGAAGAACGACTGACCCGAGGATTCATTTCAATCACCACGCGCTCGCGGGTGGTTGGATGCACAGCAAACTGAATATTGGCTCCGCCGGTTTGAATGCCGACTTCATTGATGATCTTGCAAGCCTCATCACGCATGGACTGGTACTCGCGATCACTCAAGGTCTGCTGAGGCGCCACCGTGATACTGTCGCCAGTGTGCACCCCACACGGATCCAGATTTTCAATACTGCAGACCACCACAAAGGTGCCCTTATGATCGCGCATGACTTCAAGTTCATATTCTTTCCAGCCCAGAATGCTTTCTTCCACCAGAACTTCCGATGTCGGACTTTCATGCAGCGCTGTCACCAGCATTTTTTTGTATTCTTCAGGAGAATAGGCAATACCACCACCGCCACCACCCAACGTGTAGTTCGGGCGAAGAATCATGGGGTAACCCAGGTCTTCAGCGATTTGCAGGCCGTGTTCGTAAGTGCGGATCAGATGGCTTTTCGGATATTTCGCCCCGATTTTATCGAGAAGACCACGGAAGATTTCTCGATCCTCTCCGGCTTTGATCACCTGCGGGGTTGCGCCCAACAACTCCACTTTATACTTCTGCAAAATGCCTTTAGCATGCAGATCCAAGGCCAGATTCAAAGCCGTTTGGCCTCCCAAAGTTGGGATCACTGCATCGGGTCTTTCTTTTTCGATGATTTTTTCAAGATAGTCCACTTTGAGTGGCTCAACATAAACCCGGGTGGCGATTTCCGGGTCTGTCATGATCGTCGCGGGATTGGAGTTCACCAGGATAACTTCCAATCCCTCTTTCATAAGCGCCTTACAGGCTTGAGTGCCAGAGTAATCAAACTCACAGGCTTGTCCAATAACGATGGGTCCAGATCCGATAATAAGAACTCTCTTAATACTGGACTTGCGTGGCACTCTTTCCTCCTAGGTCACTGCCATCAGATCCCCAATTTCCCCTCATTGGAGTAAATCATCTCGGGTCTGACGTGTTTGTACTGTTCAAATTTATAACGCATTTTAATCAGGCGAAGCATCAGCAGATCCGGGTCAAGATCCGGATCTTTGCGGTGACGCTTCACTTCGCCCAAGATGAACTTCTTCGCACTTTCAGGGTGGAAACAGAAGCCGCGGGTAAAGACATAAGAATCCCCGTGAGGGATCAGGCGGACTTCAAAAAGTTCATCCGGGTCAAAGCCAAAGACGAAAGGAGAGGCCTTTACCACAAGGGTTTCGGCTCCGAACAAGCCCTTCTTCCCATGCAGAAGATCCTTGATATAAACATCTCCGTCCTTGATTTTCACAAATTCGTAAATCGAATGGCGGTGCTGCTTAAGCACTTCCAGTGTTTTCATCTCATCTTCAGAAAAACGCAGCTCACGCACCAGCAAGCAGGCCTCCAAAGGTGTCTGACCGAATCCTTTCAGCTCTCTGGTGAAAAAATACCAGTCATAGAACTGAGCCATGCGCGATTCATAGTGCTCGGAGTTTTCATCCAAAGTACCCGCATTTTCAAAGAACTCTTTCTTGGCCATGGCCAATTCGTCTTTGAAGGCGTCGCTGACAAAGTGATTAAGAATTTTTTCTATCAGTTTTTCGTATTCGTTCATATCATCCGCTCAATAAAATAGCTAAACAGCCCGGACGCTTCATGCGGTCCTGGGCAACTTTCCGGATGATATTGTATTCCTAAACACTTGCGTTTTTCACTATAAAATCCTGCCACAGTGCCATCATTAAGATTCACATGAGTCACCTTGACATCAGAAGGCAATGTGGACTCTTCCACGGCGTATCCGTGGTTCTGACTGGTTACATAAATCTGATTAAGCACAGTGTCGCGAATCGGGTGATTGCTGCCACGATGACCGAACTTCAGCTTGTAAGTCTTAGCCCCCAGGGCTAGCCCCAGAATTTGGTGCCCCATGCAGATCCCAAAGATGGGTTTGACTCCCAATAACTCACGAACCGTCCCGATAGCGACCTTCACGTCTGCGGGATCTCCGGGACCGTTCGTCAGCATAATCCCATCAGGATTGTAAGCCAGAATATCCTGCACAGAAGTGCGGCTGTTGAAAATCTTGATTTCCGAGCAACGGTGTTGAAGCTCTCTTAAGATATTCTCTTTACTGCCGAAATCCAAAACTGCCACTCGCGGTCCCACCATATTGTCACCACGACGCACCTCAGGTTCTTTGCGGGACGCGATATAAACCCAGTCCTTGTCCAAAGTTTTTTTCTGGGCAATTAAGGCCTGAGCTTTGGCAATCGCAGCAGCTTGATCCTGAGCCTGCACCAAGGCCCCCCAAGGAGTTCCTCCCTGACGAAGACGCAACGCCAGCGCGCGCGTGTCAATTTCAGTGAGTAAAGGGATTCCATTGTCTGTCAGACGTCTTTTCCACGCCTGATCTCTTTCTGAATCCTGGATTTCCAGGCAGATAAAACCATCAATCCACAACTGGCGGGATTCCCAAACATCATCTTCAACCCCATAGTTCCCCTGCATCGGGGCCGTCAGCACCACAATTTGAGAAAAATATGAGGGATCCGTGGCAATCTCCTCGTAGCCGGAATGCGAGGTGTTGAAAACAACTTCGCCTGCGCGATCAGTGCCACCTTGCCATTCACCTGTGTAGATCTCCCCACTTTCAAGCACCAGATAGCCGCGCATTACTGTACCTCTTTCATTGTCATTTGAATCAGACTCTGACGAATCAGCACCCCGTTACGAACCTGATCCAGCACTTTACAGCGTGAATCCTGAAGAATCTCTGAATCCAACTCAGTCCCTTGATTGATTGGACCGGGATGCATGATGAGTGCTTTTTCCGACAGGGATTGAAGGTTCTTGGTCGTGAATCCAAACTGATCACGATAGTCCGCCAGAGCATACTTATGATCGTGACGTTCCAATTGAACTCGCAAGGCCATTGCCGCTGTCGCCCACTGCAATCCTTGGGAAAGATCTTTAAAGACCTGGCAAGGTGGTCGTGTCGGAAGGAACTCTGCCGGCCCACATAGCGCCACTTCATATCCGAGCTTTTCCGCCAGCTCGAAGTGCGATGCTGCCACTCGACTGTGACGAACATCTCCGACAATCAGAAGTTTTTGTCCGGCGCAGGTCCCCAGATGTTTGCGAATTGTATAGGCATCCAAAAGTGCTTGAGTCGGGTGCCCCTTCTTACCCCAGCCCGCATTCAGAATCGGCGTTGGGATTTTCTCTGAAAGAGCTTGCAGATCCAGATCCTCCCCGCTGCGAATCACCAGAAAGGAAGGCTGCATGGCTTCGATATTTAAAACTGTGTCTTCCAGGGTCTCGCCCTTTTCCAGACTGCTTCCGGCGCCCCCATCCAAACGTAAAGGATGAACTCCCAAACGTGCGCAGGCCGTTTCAAAGCTCATACGGGTGCGGGTGCTGGCCTCAAAAAACAAAAGGGCTCCGGTTTTTCCGAAGCCCTCAATAGGAGACGATTTTCCCGCCGCGATTTGGTCGGCGAAAGAGAATAGGAAATCGATTTTTGTTTTTTCAAGAGAGCGAAGATCAATAAGAGAGAAATTTTTCCTAGAGGACATCTAGAACCCAAGCCTAGGTTCCAAGCCAACGCTTGTCAATGGACCGTGGAAAAAACTCGGTCCCAACGCACTGAAGGATAGCGATCCCCGCCCCATTTGTGCTGCCAATCCAACGAGAGCCAAATTAAAGCCACCCGGCCCACCACCTGGGCCATAGGAACCGTGCCCCAATAGCGCGAGTCGTCACTGGCATCACGATTATCCCCCAACAGGAACACCTCTCCGGGAGGCACAACCAGAGGGCCAAAGTCCTTGTCATCGGGCTTTTTCTGGAAAATCACTCGCCACGCAGACTCGCCTACTTTTTCAGAGTAAATATCAAAAAGATCCGGGCTTGGATTGTCGCCAGCCACCGAATCCAGTTTGTCGTATTTCACAGGCTCTTCATTTAAAATCAAACGGCCTTTGATAATCTGCACGCGATCACCGGGCAAACCGACCACTCGTTTTACGTAAGTTACCGAAGGCTGATTCGGATAAGTGAAGACCACCACATCACCTCGCTCGGGCAAGGTCAGGGACCATCTTTTCGCGGCAAAAGGAACTTGCACACCGTAGGAAATGCGTGAGGCAAATATGAAATCGCCGGGCTTAAGTGCCGGCTGCATCGAACCCGTCGGCACTTTATAGGCCGTGACCAAAAAATGGCGCACGAACAGCGCACACAGCACAGCCAAAATCAAAGTTGTCAGATATTCCCGCCAGCGACTCATCCTTAAATCCTAAACGGAACAAGGGAGGGGCTTCAAAGGAATTTTACACGGAAAAGGTCTTTTTCAAAGATCAGTGCAAGCTTTGGAAAAGTCTGTCGAAACGAATCTGTGAAGGATCACACACAAAAGTCATTGTCGGCAAAGTACTGTGACAGGAAAGCCAGATCACTGAGGCTTTTCCAACCAAATACTCATTTTTCACAAATCCCCAAGCACGAGAGTCCGCTGACTGATCGCGATTGTCGCCCATAAAGAAGTATTCCCCATCAGGGATTTTATAGACCTGCACATCGCCGGAATCTTCAGAGGACAGAAAGCGAACAGTGTAAGCTCGGTCGCCATTATTTTCAGTGAAGTATTGAAACCCCGCCTCAAGTCCCTGGTCCGACACCGGAATCATCGCGAAGGGGTTCCCATTCACCGCTACACGCCCAGCTTTGATTTCGACGCGGTCTCCGGGAAGGCCAATCAGACGTTTAATGTAGTAGACATCCGGATTTTCGGGATACTTGAAAACCACAATATCACCACGCGAAGGCGCAGACCATTGCAGCAGCCAACGGTCACTGAAGGGAACATGCAGACCGAAAGCAAATTTTTTAACAAGAATGTGATCGTGAATCAGAAGATTGGGAATCATGCTGCCGGAAGGAATCACAAAGGGCTCAAACAAAGCCCAACGCACTCCCATCACCAGCAAAATAGGAAAAAGGAACGTTAGAATCGCCTGATTCCACGTTCCTTTTAAATTGGGAGTGCTGTTTTCTTCAGACATCTAGTTAACAGAGTGGAAGAAGCGGCCCCAGCGGATCGTCAGTGGGTTGCACAGGAACGGAAGATTCGGAATCGTTTCTTCACAGCTCAACCATACAAACATCGCGCGACCCAGAATATTTTGTTTCGGCAGGAAACCCCAACCACGGCTGTCGTGAGAATTCATACGGTTGTCACCCATTACAAACAGATGATCATCCGGAATTGTCACAGGACCGAAGGTCTCATAGACATCACCCTTGCGAAGAAGGATGGCGTGCTCTCTTCCCTCTTTGGTCCCTTTGCCCGGCGGCAAAGCTTCTGTGAATTCGACGTAGTTTTCTTTGTTGTCGTTGATGTTGCCATCACGCTGGAAGTCCGCATCGCGCAGCCATGCAAAGTCATCCATGTTCGCGGGAACTTTCTTTTCAACCGGTTTGTCGTTGATATAAAGAGTCCCATTTTCATAGTAAACTTTATCACCCGGCTCGCCCACGATACGTTTGATGAAGAAGGTGCTCATATCCTTGGGGAACTTGAACACGATCACTTCGCCACGTTCTGGTTCATTGAACTTCACCAGCCATTTTTCACTGAAGGGAACACGCAGACCGTAAGTCAGCTTGTTCACAAAGATATGATCGTGAATCAGCAGGGACGGAAGCATAGAACCGGACGGAATCACGTAAGCTTCAATGAAGCCCCAGCGAATGAACAAAGCAATGAAAACCGCCAGGAACAAAGAGCCCCAACCTTCGGTCCAAAAGTGCTTCGTTTTGAAGTCCCAGCTTTTAGGTTTGTTGTCACTCATGATGATTCTCCTAGTCTTCCACTTTCAAGATGGCCAAGAAGGCTTCCTGAGGGACTTCCACATGGCCGATGGCCTTCATGCGTTTTTTACCCTCTTTCTGCTTTTCCAGAAGCTTACGCTTACGGGAAATATCACCACCATAACACTTCGCGGTCACGTCTTTTTTGATCGCCCCCAGTGTCTCACGCGCGACAATTTTCGAACCAATCGCCGCCTGGATGGCAACCTGATACTGCTGGCGAGGAATCAGCTCTTTCATTTTTTCTGCAAGCAAACGTCCACGATTCAGCGCTTTGGAGCGATGAACAATCAAAGACAGGGCATCAATCGCCTCGCCGTTGATCAGGATGTCGAGCTTCACCAGGTCTGACTCTTCAAAACCGATGAATTCATATTCCAAAGACGCATAGCCCTTGGATATCGACTTCAAGCGGTCATAGAAATCCATAACCATTTCATTCATCGGCAACTTGTATTCGATGATGACTTTTTTGTCTGTGACATATTCCATCTTCAACTGAGTGCCACGTTTGTCCTCACACAGCTTCAGGATGCCACCGATATAGTCGGTCGGCGTATGCAAGGTCACTTTTACGTAGGGCTCTTCAAATTTTTCAATTTGCGTTTCCATCGGCATGCCTGATGGATTTTCCAACATAATTTCAGTGCCATCAGTTTTGGTAATTCTATATACCACCGTAGGTGCGGTCGTGATCAAGTCCAGGTTGAATTCACGCTCCAGACGCTCTTGTACAATTTCCATGTGCAGAAGGCCCAGGAATCCACATCGATAACCGAAACCCAGGGCTGCGGATTTTTCCACCTCGAATGTCAGGGACGAGTCATTCAGACACAACTTATCCAAAGCAACTTTCAAGTTTTCGTACTCAGAAGCCACCACCGGGAAAATACCGGCGAAAACCATCGGCTTAATACGCTGGAAACCTGCAAGCGGCTCCGTTGCCGGGTGCTTGGCCGCAGTGACCGTGTCACCGACCTGAACGTCACGGATGTCTTTGATACCGCAAACGATAAAGCCCACTTCGCCAGCCTCAAGAGAGTCCTGCATCGCTGGGAATGGTTTGTACTTACCCATGCGCAGAACTTCATAGTCACGATCTGTGGCCATGAATTTAATTCTATCACCTTTTTTGATCACTCCATCAACCATACGGACCAAGACGACAACGCCCTGATAAGCATCGAACCAAGAGTCGAAAATCAACGCTCGCGGAGTCAAAGAACGATCCGCTTTTGGCGGCGGAACTTTTTCAACGATAGCTTCAAGAATATCCGTGATGCCGATTTTTTCTTTGGCAGAAGCATGGATAATGCCTGTGCAGTCCAAGCCCACGGTGTCTTCGATCTGCTTGGCAACCCCTTCAGGGTCCGCAGAGGGAAGATCAATTTTATTCAGAACCGGAATGATTTCCAGATTGTTTTCCATAGCCAGGTAAACGTTGGCCAGCGTCTGAGCTTCGACACCTTGAGCGGCATCAACAACCAGAATCGCACCTTCGCAGGCAGCCAAAGAACGAGACACTTCGTAAGAAAAATCCACGTGCCCCGGTGTATCGATCAAGTTGATCTGATACATGTTGCCGTCTTTGGATTTAAAATCCAAACACACCGTTTGCGCTTTGATCGTGATACCACGCTCGCGCTCAAGTTCCATGTTGTCCAGGAACTGATCCTTTTTCTCACGATCCGACAAAGAGCCGGTTGCAGAAAGAAGACCGTCAGCCAAAGTAGATTTGCCGTGGTCGATGTGAGCGATAATTGAGAAGTTACGTATAAATTTAGGATCCATAGGGCGGTATTATAAATAAGAAGCGCCGAGTTGCTAGGAACAACTCGGCGCAATGATTAAGGTTTTAAAGATTTTTAAGACAAGGTTTTAACAGCGTCTTTCAATTGGTCGACTTTATTCAAGCGCTCCCAAGTGAAAGATTCTTCATTACGACCGAAGTGGCCGTAAGCCGCTGTGGGGCTGTAAATTGGTCTTAGCAGGTCCAAATCCTTCGTAATGCGAGCTGGGCGCAAATCGAAGACCTGACGAACCGCTTTTTCCAACACTTCCGGACCCACTTTGCTTGTTCCGTAGTCGTTCACAGTGATGCTCACAGGCTCCGCAATACCAATTGCGTAAGCGACCTGAACCAAGCAGCGTTCTGCCAGGCCCGCACCCACAATGTTCTTTGCAATGTGACGTGACGCGTAAGCTGCGGAACGATCCACTTTTGAAGGGTCTTTACCAGAGAACGCGCCGCCACCGTGCGCACCATGACCACCGTAGGTGTCCACGATGATCTTACGACCTGTCAAACCAGCGTCACCCATTGGACCGCCGGTTACGAATCGGCCTGTTGGGTTGATGAAGAATTTAGTTTTAGCATCAATCCACTGAGATGGGATGGACTTTTTGATCAGCTCTTCAGTGATGAATTCTTTGATGACCGCATTGGAAACACTGTCCGCATGCTGAGTGGAGATCACCACTGCGTCGATACGTTTTGCAATACCGTTTTCGTACTGAACTGTGACTTGGGATTTCGCATCCGGACGCAACCAGTCCACCTTGTTTGCTTTACGGAGAACCGCAAGATCCTTCACAAGCTGGTGAGACATCGCGATGCTCAAAGGCATCAACTCTGGAGTTTCATTGACTGCGTAACCGAACATCAAACCTTGGTCGCCCGCGCCTTGATCATCAGAAAGAGTTTCTTTTACGCCGACGGCGATATCTGGAGATTGTTGACCTACGGCGATCATCACGCCGCAAGTTTTGTAATCGAAACCTTTATCAGAGTGGTCATAACCAATACGTTTTACAACATCACGAGCCACTTCAGAGAAGTTTACTTTTGCAGAAGTCGTGATTTCCCCGGCAACAACAACCAAACCGGTTGTCAGCATGGTTTCACAGGCAACACGGCCCTTCGGGTCTTGAGCCAGGATGGCATCAAGAATACCGTCAGAGATTTGATCCGCCATTTTATCCGGATGGCCTTCAGATACAGATTCACTCGTAAAAAGATAGTTTTTCACTGCTTTCGTTCCTCATTAGGAAAGGTGTTAATGAGCTCGGCCTCATCAAAAAGGCCATCCTAAATTCAGCCCAAGAAACAGGCCTTTTTTAGCGAACGGCCAACCTAACAAAACGTGTCTGAGGGGTCAAGAGTCCTTGGGTTTGTGATGGTAAAAATAGGCCAGCTCCAGGAAAAAGACCGTAAAGCCTCCCACCAGGCCGATCAGCCCCATTCCAATCATGAACTGGGCAAGTGTTTTACCTAACGAACTGATGGCAGGCTCTGGGACCCAACCCTGGTTTTGCAAAAAGAACATGAAGATATAGGCCAAAACACAAATAAAAGTCCAAGCAATCGCATGGGTCCGATTAGTCAGCAGTCCCACTATCAAAGGCAATACGGCGAACCACAATAGCGTGGGCGAAAAAAAACCGCCCGTAAAGAACGAGAAGGAAAATTGAAACGCCATTCCGGCCAAAACCATATTATAGGCTGCGGCCACCATAGAGCGGGTGAAGCGATACACGAGCGGCGAAAAGGCGTGGATCACTGAGCAGGTAAAACCGATCCGGGCCAAAATCGGCTGTTCCACAAAAAATAAGGAAATCAAACTATAGGTCCACATCAAGAGACCCGTCAGAACCGTGATAAGAACCAGCAAGCGGCTCTTGTAATGCCGAACCAGACCGTCCTCTTTTACATCCAAAGAGAACAAACTGGCGCCCCAATGCAATCGACTTTCCTGTTCCAAGCAACGTTCCAAACAAAAAAAGAGGTGGATAAGCCCACCTCCATACTATAGTTCGATGCTATAAAAATTGCACGAAAATCAAGCCGCCTTTTTCCAGCGGGCATAAGTCTCATAACGCGTCTCTTTTGTATTCTCCGGTTTCTTGTGGTCCTTGTACTGTTTGTTGATTTTCAAGAACTGCTTTTCCAGCTTTTCCGCCACAGAATCTACAACACTATAAATGTCCGGACCGTAAGCCGTCGCCTTAAAATATTTCTCGCGAGTGTTCACGGAAATCTCAACACAGAATTCATTTTTCTGTTTACTGAAATACACGCTGCCGTAACCCTCTTTAAGCAGGAAGCGCCCGACCTCAGACATTCTTTCTTCTGTATAGTTCACCAGGGAATCGGAGTGATCGAGATGCTTAAAGGTATAGTTGAGTTTCATGTTTTCTCCTTCTCGGCCCCTTTCAAGGCCTTGGTTTCGTACCTGGACTTCTTATCGGTCCAGCCGGACTAAAGATGAGCCCTATTTTGAGACTCATTTAGATTTTCTTTGGGTTAATAGACAGGCCTTAAAAATTTCAACATCCTGCTGATTTTTCAGGTATTTTGCCACCGGGGTCATAGAAGCATAAGCCTCCTGACACTGACCGCGGCTGAATTCCAGCTTGGCATCAAAATAAGAATCTCTCAAAGCGGCCGGCAACCGATCCACCGTACGAGGTTCCGCCTCCCCCACCTCGATTTTTCGTTTGTACTCGCGCAAGGCTTCTTCGGACTTGCGACGCAACTCACGGATATCAGCATAACGCGGAACGTGTGGAGGGATCTTTCTAGACGCCTCCAAGGCTCCTTCATAGTTGCCCGCATGGAAATAGCTTTCCGCCCGTTCGATACGGGTTTCAACTTCCAACGGATCTATCTTTTTCTTTGAAGAGCCAAACGGGTTGGCAAGAACTCCTAAGGTCAGCCCGGACAGGGCCACAGCAAACATTGCGACTTGTGCTGGCTTTATCATATGGAACTTATCGGAACTCCCCGACTAAAGATGAGGAAATTCCATGTTCCAATTCGAGACTTTAACTAAGAAAGGCGACTGACTTCACCCGATCGCCTAGAGATTCACCATTTTCTTATAATACTCCAAAAGCTTTTTTGCTCCATGAAGCAGATTGGCCTCCCAATCATTGTGTGCATTGTGATCCGCACCATCAGTGATGTATTTTAAAGAGATCAGTTGCACATTCATTTTACGGCAGACTTTGGCCAGCGCATACCCTTCCATATCCACCAGATCACAAGTGACTTTAGGTGTGCCGGTTTCAAAGGCATCTCCCGTCCCGCAGATTCCGGCATTCAGTTCCGGGAAATAAGGGATCAGATCAATAGCGCCCGGCAGTGGGTCAAATGGGGTTTCACCGACCTTGAAACCCAAAGGCGAAATATCCATATCTCGCTGTACGAAACTGGAAACTTCGACAAGATCATGGGTTTTGAAGCGCGAGCTTCCCGCCGTTCCCAGATTGATCATCACTTTGCATTTGGTTTTATGAATCGTATCCAGTGCTGCATAAGTGGCGTTCACCTTGCCAATACCGGAATAGATTACTGGAATATTTTCTTTTTCAAAAAGCCCCTGTGACTCTCCAGGAAGAGCCATAACCAGAGCCACGTCATTAATATTGAACAAGGGAAAAGACCTCTTCGTTATTAAACTTCATCTGATTCAGGAAGGTCAGGTTCACCAGAACCGCCACCCCTTCCACCGAATACCCTGCCGCCTGACTTAAATCAATCGCGGCCTGCAACGTGCCACCAGTGGCCAAAACATCATCGACAATCATGATACTGCCCGTACCCAATGGAAGTTCAATTTCCGCAGCACCGTATTCCAAAGCATAAGAAACTTTCTTTGTTGGAGGAGGCAGTTTCCCCGCCTTGCGAATGGGCAGGAAACCCTTTCCATGAGTCGCCGCCATGTGCGCCGCCAGAATAAAGCCCCGCGACTCAATCCCAGCAAAATAATCGACCTTTGCAAGATCGATCCGCTTCACCAGATTGCGAGAAACAAAACTCAGAGCCTCCGCATTTTGCAACAACGGAGACATATCCCGAAAAAGAATCCCCGGCTTCGGAAAATCAGGCACATCACGAATAAGGCTTTTTATATCCATGGCAGTCTCCACCGACAAAAAACCCTCTTTTCAGAGGGCGTTTTTTTAGAAGTATTTTTTGCGCTGCGAAGATGGCAGGATCTTCAGCACATCACGATATTTCGCCACCGTTCGGCGGGCGATCTGAATCCCTTCCACCTTCAGAAGATCCACGATCTTCTGGTCAGACAATGGGTTCTTCGGATCTTCCTTCGCGACCAGGTCCTTGATTTTGATTTTCACCGACTCAGAAGCCAATGAATCCCCATCAGAAGAACTGATACCAGAGTTGAAGAAGTATTTAAGTTCGTAAATACCCTGTGGCGTATGCACGTATTTCGCTGTCGTCACACGGCTGACCGTGGATTCATGCATGCCGATATCGTTGGCGATATCACGCAGGACCATCGGCTTCAAGTGTTCGGAACCCTTTTCAAAGAAGTCGCGCTGATGCTTCACGATGGATTCTGTCACTTTGTAGATCGTGCGCTGTCTTTGATGGATGGACTTAATCAACCAGACCGCAGAACGCAGTTTTTCCTGGATATAGTCTTGAGTTTTATCTCCGGTGGTTTTTCCACCCTTAAGCATATTTTTATAGAAATTGGAAATCTTCAGACGCGGCAACCCATCTTCGTTCAGGGAAACAACATAGTCGTCACCCACTTTGTAAACGTAAACATCCGGAGTCACATAGTGCGTGTCACTGCTGACAAAAGCACGGCCCGGTTTCGGGTCCATGGCGTAGATAATCTTGCAGATTTCCACAATATCTTCCACGTCACGGTTCAAGGCCTTGGCAATAGCCTCGTAGTTTTTCTTTTCCAGATCCTTCACGTGATTTTTGATCAGCGTTACCAAATCATGGGTGTCTTCTTCCATGTGTTTGGCCTGGATCAGAAGACATTCCTGAAGATCACGAGCACCCACGCCCGGCGGGTCGAATTCGTGAATCAGGGTCAGCGTGTCTTCCAGCAATGATAGATCGACCTTTTCCTCTTCCGCGATTTGCTCAAGAGGAACCTTGATATAACCGTCATCATCAATAGCGCCAATTAAGGCGTCTGCAGCTCTTTCCTCTTCTTCAGAGAAACCGTTCATTTTAACTTGCCAGTAAAGATGATCGTGCAGGGTTTGAGACGCCGTGATGATGTTCTCATAGTTCATGATTTCTTCAGAACCGGCCATGCCGGACTGAGGCGGCTTTTGATTGGCTTCGATGTAGGATTCCCACTCGAATTCGTCCTGCTTTTGCGGGTCCTGAATATTCTGCTGATCCGGGGCCTCGGAATGCTCCACTTCGTTGGCAGCTTCCTTGGCTCTTTGCAGGTCTTCTTCTTTCAGAGCCTCTGCCTCTTCCAGAATAGGGTTTTCTTCCAGCTCCGAGCGAACAGCCGATTCCAACTCCATGCGCGACATCTGCAAAAGCTTGATCGCCTGTTGCAGCTGCGGAGTGATCACCAGAGACTGGCTCAGGTTCATCGTCTGTCGAAGAGCCATTAATTTTTCCCTTTCCTAAGAAAACTGCTGAGCTGGAGGCAGATCGCCTCGCACAAGCTTTACAGCTTAAAGTTTTCGCCGAGATAGAACTTACGTGCCAATTCGGAATTTGCAATTTCGTCCGAGCTTCCGCTGACCTGGATCTTCCCGTCCTTCAGTATATAAGCATAATCACAAATGCCCAAAGTCTCACGCACGTTGTGATCGGTAATCAGAACTCCTATACCTTTGGCCTTAAGTTCGCGGATGATATTTTGAATGTCGGCGACCGCGATCGGGTCAATCCCGGCAAAGGGTTCATCCAAAAGGATGAACTTCGGAGATCCCGCCAACGCCCGGGCGATCTCCACCCGACGACGCTCTCCCCCTGACAGGGCATAACCATAGCTGTCCCTGATATGGCCGACATGGAAGTCACCAATAAGCTGCTCTAGCTTTTCAGAGCGTTGAGCACCTGAATAGCCGTGGGCTTCCAAAGCCACCGTGATATTTTCTGCCACTGTCAGCTTACGGAAAATGCTGGGTTCCTGAGCCAGATAGCTCAAGCCCACGCGAGCCCGCTTGTACATCGGTTCTTGCGTGATATTTACCTCATCCAGATTGATCGAACCTGCATCCGGCTGGACCAGTCCCACCACCATATAAAAGGAAGTGGTCTTCCCCGCACCGTTCGGCCCCAGCAGACCGACCACCTGGCCGGATTCCACTGAAAAAGAGGCGCCATCAACGACTTTGCGTTTTTTGAAAGATTTAGAAATGTCTTTGATGGTGAGCATGCTCATTGATCTTTATTCTCCACCTTGGCCCGTACTCTTTCTACCTTAACCTTTTTTCCGCCATCGAGAAAGATGATTTCCTCGCCTGTCAGCTCATCATTATTCTGAATCACTTTAGGACGGCCCTTGAAGGTGTATTTATTCGCTAGCAGGTCCAGATCCACATTTTCTGCGGTCGCAAATTTATCCACGTCACTGACTCGAACCCCGCCTTTGATGGACACCGAGCTCAGAATATCTGCGCCTTTGCCATACATGAAAGAGGCCTCAGGTCCTTCCAGTTTCATATTATCATAGCTCATGCGAACGGCCCCCAAGAAGCGGGCCTCGCGGCTTTTGCCACTGAACTCTGCTCCATCCGCCACAATATCGAAGGACTTTCCATCCTTCATTGGCTTTTGCGCCGTCACTCGCTTTTCAATCAGCATCTTGGACTGATCCACCAGCACTTTCATACTGGCTCCCTTCAGGAACAAGGCCGCTCCGGAAGAATCCTTGGGGCCTTCCATCAAAACCTGTTCGGGACTTTCAATTCTACGGGTCCTTGAAGAATAAAAAATCGATGACGTCTTGAAAACGTAGCCATTCTCGGACTTCGTCACCACATTTCCAATAACACTCAGATCCTTGGATTTGGAATCAATGGAACCCTCGTCTCCGGTGACGGTGAATTCCACCTTTTCCCGGTTATAAAAAAGGACCCGAACCTGCTTAAGCTTCCAAGTGCCTTCCCCCTGATTCCCTTCAGCGGAAACGGCGAACAATTCCCAATCGCGAGTGCCGGATTGGCTTTCAACCAAGTGAACTCCACCCATGCGCTGTTCCGCCAAGGTGGAGGGTGTCGGAGCATCTTTGTTCTTTTCGGCTTCTTCTTTTTGACGTTCAACGCGAGCGCGGACTTCAGCTTCGTCCTCATGCTCCAGACGTGCCGGGAAAATGATAAGAATCTCGACAAACAATGCGAGAAGCAGAACCAGAAAAATAATATTCTTATATTTACCCATAACTGAAAGAAAGCTTAAACTATCCCGCAGGATCGGTCAAAAAGGATCGCCTAGCCGGGCTGCATAGAGCGAAAAAGAAAAAGGCCCGTCACTCGGGCCTTTTTTAGTACTCATCTCACTTAATTTGATGTCGACTCCTGCGGAAGCTTCATAACAGCGAAATTGATCTCGCTGGCCCCGGCTTCCGTGACGGTGTACATCACTTTTTTCACCGTTCCGAAATCGACGCCCTTATCGGCCTGAACAGTCACCTTGCTCCAGGCATTCGGGTCTTCCTCAGTCTCTCCGCGCGCTGTTTCCACCACGTCGCGAATTTTATTCTGAAGTTTGCTGTCCTGCTCAGCCTTGGATTTCTGCAAAGCATCCACCAACTGGTCTTTCAACTTTGCGATCATCCAGTCTTCCTGGCCTTTGACTTCATCAAAGGTCGCCACGACTTCTTTGTCCAACAAAATTTCCTTGTTGGAGATCGTCACAACGTGGGATGGCTTCAACTCACGAACAGAAGCCGCTTTTGGCAGAACAACTTCCTTCGGGATATAAAGAATTTCACCCGTCGCATTGTAGTTCTGCAAAAGGAAGATAACCAGAACCGTGAACATATCCACCATCGCCGTCAAAGACAGCAAGGCAGTCACGTCGCGTTTCCCTTTTCTTTTGCTTAAAATATTGTGGTAGCGATGACGCTCACCCGGTCTGAAGATGGCCATTATTGTGGCCCTCCCGTCGCAACAGAGATCGCTGAAAAGCCTGCAGCCAGACAGTTATCCATTGCTTTAATCAGTTGTTCATAAGGAATGACGTCTGCAACCGAAACAATCGCGTCCACTTTTTCAGGATACAGTTGCTTTACACGTTGCAGTTGCGCCACAAGACCTGCTTCATCAAATTGTTCGTTCACCATGGGAAGACTGATGACTTGTTTCCCAACAGTTAAAACATAACCAACTTCCTTCACATCCACTTTCAATACCACATCGGCATTCGGCGGAGGTGTCGGGCTTGGCTGCGTGTCCGATTTCTTCCCATAGAGGGAACTACCAATTTGAATCATAGACACTTGGGTCCAAACGGCCGTGATCAGCAAGAACGTGATAAGAACGCTCATCAAGTCGATGAAAGGCACGAGATTTAACTCGATATTCTTTTTTCTGCCGCTGGAATCGCCACTATCTATGTGAGCCATAGAAAACCTCTACTAGTCTTTAATCTTTTCTCTATTTGCAACAACAAGATTCAAAAGACTCATGCTTGTTTCAACAACTTCGTTTTCAGTTTTTTGAATGCGATGCTGGAACAAACCGTAAGCAACGATGGAAATGATCGCAACCAAAAGACCAAACGCCGTACAATTCAGGGCGTGGGAAATACCTTTGGAAAGCTCCAGAGCTTTGGTTGCCGGATCGGCAGCTGCCACCGCACGGAAGGAACCGATCATACCGATGATCGTACCCAAAAGACCCGCAAGAACCGCAACGTTACCAAACACGGCAAGGAAGGAAGTCCAGCCTTCAACTTTAGGCATTTCACGCATAACCGCTGCGTCCATGGCCACTTGCACTTCTTCATCCGGGCGTTTGTTCATCGCCTGAACCAAACCAGCTTTCACTGTGTTTGTAAGGGGAGCCGGACGAGCATCACAATAGCTGATTGCCTGACGAAGGTCACCAGCGACAACCATACGGAAGATCTGGTCAGTGAACTCCTTTTTGTCCACGGAAAGATTTTTTAGCTTCATCATTCTTTCGATGATCACAAATAGCGCCAAGATAGCGATAACTGCGATCACGTACATGACGAAACCACCCTCAGCGAAAGCACGCTGGATGAAATTCATGTTGTCTACTGTAACTGTTGGGTTCACGAGAACTCCTCCTTAAAAAACTTTATAAAATTTAATTAGCCTGGTTCAAAACAAACGGATACGCCTGAACTTCTGCAGTCATGCCCGTCGGTGGTTCCGGGAACACCCAGCTTGCCAGACGGCGGCGGATACATTCCTCCACCTCGCCATTGCCCAAAGTGGAGCTAACCACTTTCACATTGCGCGCCTGACCCCGTTCAATGATCTCCCATCCCAGAATCACTTTACCTTCCATCTTACGACCCTTTTCCAAGGTATTCAGAGCACGCTCATAGCAGCTCTTCACTTCATTCAACTTGGAACGAATCACACGACGGATGGCTTCCTTATCAATAGTCGGATCGAAGGACTCTTCGTTCCCGCCACCTTCAATAGCAACAGTTGTTTTAGAGCCAAAGCCTTCAGCCGCACCATAAGCTGCCTGACCTGACCCACGACCTTTTGTTCCGATCCCGGCAATACCTTGAGTCGCAGTTCCTTTACCGCCGGCTCCGGCGTCTTTGAACTTGGAACCCAGGTCATCACCGGCACGGTCTTCATTGAAACCGGAAGTCCCCGTGGCTTTGTCCGCCATCCCCAGAACTTCACCGGCTCCAGAATAAGCCTTATCAATATTGGCACGGCTTCCACCGCCACCAAAGGCACTGAACAGACCCACTTTAGACAGATCTTTGTTCGAAGATTGAGCATTTGCTCCGGCGGTATTTCCCGTCTTCACAGCACCACCCTGACGAGTGGACGTGAATTTCTTCGTACGATCCTTGGCATTTGGTTTCGGAGCCACTTCACTTGCCCGTGCAGCCACTTCATTTTTAGCAGCGGCATTCTGAGCCTTGGCACCTTTCTTCTGCGCATCCTTATTCTGATCCGCAACAACCACTTTCTTAGGTGGTGGTGGCGGAGTCGGTGTCGCCACTGGTTGTGGTGGCGGCGTTGGCGGCTGCGGCGGAGGAGGTGTCGGTGTTGGCGTCGGAGCTGGCGGTGGATTGTTGAAAACCACCTGAGCAATACGCTGCACTTCTTCCTGCTTGTTTTCCTGCCAGTCCTTGGGAGTTGTGGCAGAGATATACAAAGCCAGCAAACCCACCATGATGAGTGACATCAGAACACCCATCGTCTCGGAACCCGACAACATCAGCGGAGGCAACATTGGAACCGTTGGTGCCTGTGGCACGAAACGGATATAAAGACAGATATTCCCACCCGGCAAGGTGATACAAAGCATTTCGTTTTGATCAACCCGCACGCTGTAACCAGCTCCACCCTTTTGCGCTTTTCCGGTTTTCACCAGATCTTCCGCATACTGGGTGCCTGAAGAGGTCACCAGTTCAGATTCCATTTCACTGGTGGTGTTTACACGCAAGCCGGCTGACATATCCAGCAGGGCATAACCGCGCGGAACCAGTCCTTCTGGCAAAGCCACTTGCTGATCACCACCCGTATTCACACGAATGGTCTTATTGCCCTTGAAGTGGTAAGTCGTCAGAACACGTTCTTTCCAAGCAACAAGCACTTCTACTGTAGAACCTTTGCCCGGTTTCAAATGAGTCTTCAAATTTCTAATTTCACTCGGCGGAGCAAAGGTTTTGCTCTTCTTGACCTTCTTATAAGAATTGCGTTCTTTGCGAATCTCCGGCTTTACCGGAACTGATGTCAAAACAGGTTTTTCCTCTGCCTTCGCAGTTTCCGCTGGGATCACTGGTGTCACCACGGGGATAACCGGAGTGACTTTGATTTCCTCAGTCTTCACCACCGCAGCCGGAGGCATGGAGGGTTCTGGTTTCGCAGGCGGAACCTTAACTTCAACAATCGGTGCCGGGGTTTCGTCTGCCATCACTGGCGCTGCGCCAGGAACCATTTTTGGTTTTGGCACACCGACAAAGAAAGCAATGCGGAAAGGTCCAACTTCGATCTCATCCCCAGAAGAGATGGATTCATCCAGCACAGCCTGCCCGTTTTTGAAAGTCCCTTGCGAAGACCCCAAATCACAGACATACCATCCATTATCGCGAAGTTCGATCAGGCAGTGAATCGGAGAAACGCCATCGGCGTCCAAATCCAGATGCACTTCAGCGTTGTGCCCGACCACGATCTGATCCTGGTCAAACTGCTTCACGCCCACAAGCTGATTGTTTTTGAAAATTCTAAAAATTAACGGCGATCTCAATTAGCACCCCGAACTCGCTGTATATCCTCTGTTGTTCTTCTCATCTCGGGTAAAAAGTTCTCTCTCAACTTGATCAATCTCTTGTAGTTGAAATTCTTCTTTTGGAAGAGATAAAAAAGCTCTGGCTTCTGAGTCGAACCTTCAACCAATTCGTCTTCGAAGCTCAATGTCGCCTTTTTCTTGGCGGTTGTCGTCGTCGTTGTGGTTGTGGTCGTGCTGCGGGTCGTGGACTGCGCAAGGCTTACTTCATAAACCAAAAGCGCCGCTAGCAAAATTGTAATGTGTTTTAGGTATCGCAACATAGTCTTCACCCGACCCTTCACTCTATTTTAAACCAGCTTTCGCCTTATTTTCCAAAGCAATAATGCGATTACGGCTATCAGCAGGCCCACCTACAAACTTTAGTCTGTTAATGACTTCCAAACCGTCCTGATACTTCTTCATGTGATCCACAAGAAGAATTGCGTAATTAAAAAGCACTTCCTTGCTGTTCGCATTGTCTTTCAAGGAGTTTTTGTACAGCTCTTCTGCACGATCCAGCTTGCCTTGTGCCGTCAATGCAATCGCATAGTTGTTGAGAACTCTCGGATCTCGGACGCCTTTACGATAAGCTGTTTCCAAAACCACATTGGCCTTATTGTAGTCGCGTTCCTGGACGTAAATAGCACCCAGATTAGCCGCAGCCACCGCTTCATCATTGTTGATTTCAAGTGCCTTGCGGAAGGACTTGATTGCATCCCGGCGTTCACCCTGCGCCAATTGAACAATGCCCATATTTGAATACAGTTCCGCAGTTTTAGGGCTGGCAGTGATCGCCTTCCCCAGAAGATAGCGGCACAGATCAAAGCGACTGCGCTTATAGTGGTACATCGCCAGTGCATTCAAGGCGCGAGCATCATTCGGAGACTGAGTCAGAATCTGCGTGGACGCCTGATAAATTTTCTCGTCACTCTGGGACTTGATAGCCTCATTCAACGAAGCGTACTGAGACGGCGCCGGAGGTGTCACCGGCCGAACCGGCTCTACTTTTTCCAGATCCTTGAATTCGTCCACTTCCGCGCGCGGAGCCTCGGACACTGTCGAAGTCTTGGTCTCTTCCTTAGTTTCCTTTGTGGGGCTGGATGAACAAGCCGCCAAAGCCAACAGAGAAAAACAGGTGATGATCTTTTTCATTATTGACCTATCCAATTCACTAGACGAATGTCAGATCCCACTTCGCCACCGTTATAGTAGTTTTTCGGATCCAGTTTATTCATAAATTCATAAGCGGATTTAAAGCCGGCATTATAAACTTCCAGCTCCAGACCGCGATCCACAGTGGCTTTATAGCTTTCACGAGCCTTCACATTGAACGGTTCCGCGAACTTTTCAACACCAGCTTGATACTGCTTCGTCTCCTCGGCATTCAGACCGGCAGGCAATGGTGCATTCAGGATTGAGTGCCCCATGTTTAAGTTGGCATCGCCCAGAATCGAAAGGGAGCTGACGATTTCTTCGGCGCTGTCAAACTTGATCACTTCTGCCAATTCCCCCGTCAAGCGAGTCAGCAAAGCGACCTTCTTGTCGGCAGCCGCTTTTTGTTTGGCTGGATCTTTGGGGAATGTGATGGCCTTCATTTCCTTATAAGTGTCTTCCGCATCGCTCAACTTCAGCTTGGCGGCATAAGAGGCACCGACACCTTTTTTATTTGGTGCGAAACGTTTTTGGATAGCCAAAGTCTTCTGCTTCCATTCCTGAGCACGGGTTGTGGCACGCTGACGAGCCGACAACTCGGACACCCAGTAGGCACTCTCCACCACTCTTTCCTGATCACGACCGCCACCTTCCACATATTCGGTGTAACGGGCAATCGCAGCCCCGGTTTGACCGGCTTTACGATGGATCTGCGCCATACTGTACACAGCCTCAATGTTGTCGCTGTGCTTTTTATTAATCTTGGTGAAATCCGTATAGGCCCGGATCGCTTCATCCGTCTTACCCAAGGCTTCATAAAGAACTGCGGCGTTGAACAGCAAGTTCGGAGCCAACGGATCTGTCGGACTTTCCTGGGCGGCTTGCTTGTAAAGCTTCGCCGCTTCTTCAAACTGAGCGGAATCCTGATAAAGTTTTGCCAACAAACGACGGGATTTCGGTTTTAACTTATCTGCCGCCGGATCTTTGGAGTTCAAAACACCCTGATAAGACGCAATAGCCGGACCATTCATCCCGGCGCGCTCATAGTTGACGGCCGCATTAAAGGCTGCCGTGGCTGCCAGGCTGGACTTCGGATTCTGTTTTGCGAAGGATTCAAACACCTGGGCACTGTCTGCATACTTCTTTTCAAGTTCCAGATCCTGACCACGTTTGAAGGACGCCTTTTCCATCACGCCGCGGATATCCGCGCCGGCTTTGGAGGAAGCAATGCCCGGAACAGCCAAAAGCTCGGCTCCAGTTTTTTCCAGTCCCGCATAGTCCTTGCGCAGATTGTAGATATCCAAAAGCAAGTTCGCGGAATATTCCGCCTGCTTGGTATTAGGATACTGCTTTACGATCTCGCGGAACTGAGTGGTTGCCGGATCGAAGTGATTGCTTTGATAGTAAAGACGACCGATACGGAATTTGATTTCCGGGGTCTTCTCGGATGTCGGGAACTTTTCCACATACCACTGACCCGCTTTGATGAAGCGATCCACCTTCGGCTCCAAAGGAACCGGGTCCGTCGACTCACCCACGCGTCTTTGCATTTCCTGATCAGATGGAATGGATCTTTCCACAGAAAGAATCAAGTTCTGTGCGGCTTTGCCGTAAAACTTGCTTTGTGGAGCATTGTCCACAATCCATTTGTACTGAGCCCCAGCCTCATCATATTTAGCCATATCGTACAGCAATTCACCGAAGTAGAAGTGCATGTCCGCGGCATTGGCAGAATCCGGGAATTCACGAAGGTACAATTGGTAACCTTCATAAGCCTGTGTCTGAGAGAACGCCGCCCGGGAGTTCTGAGCGGTCTGATGCTGTTGCAAAACATAGTTACGCAGCGTGGTTTCACGCAGCTTGTACGAGTTTTCCACCAGCTCTTTGTTGTTCTTATTCGCGGCATACCAAGCACCGGACGAATCATAGTCCTTCACCCAGCCGTAAAGCTCGGTTTTAAAGCGCTGGGTGTTTTTCGCATAGAAATAGTTTTGAACAATTTGGTATTGGTACTCAAAGGCCTTCGGTGCCGTTGGATTTTGAGAAATCAGAAGCTTAAAGACTTCTCGAGAACCGTCTTTGTTACCGCGGTCGGCATACTGATAAGCCAGCTTTTCCAGGTATGGACTGTAGTTATTGCCAACCAGATTCTTGAAGTAGTTCGCCGCATTGTTCGGATCGCCGCCTTCCGCATAGAAGACAACGATATCACGCAAAGCTTCACCTTCAAGACGGTTGCGATTGACCTTCATACGGCTTGCCAACTGGTCCCCAGTTTCAGCCTTGCCCGCTTTGATGATGTACTCAAGATAGCCCATCGCCTGCTGAACCTTGCCCAGACGGAACAAGCACCAAGAACCCTTGTACAGAGCAAAGGTGTGCAAACGATGTTTCTTTTCTTTGATCAGGTGGGAATACTCTTTGTAAGCATTCGCCCACTTTTCATTTTCAAAGTAATACTCTGCCAGGGCAAAGTGCGCTTCACCCACAAAAGGTGAATTCGGATAACCCTTGGTCAGGCGCTCGTAGTACTCAGCCCCTTTTTTAACATCCCCCAGCTCGAAGTAGTTATAACCCAGGAAGAACAGGGCCTGACTCATCTTCTCATCACGAGGGAAGTCGCGCTGGAACCATTCATAAAGCTGAACGGCTTTTTTATTATATTCGCGGGCATCCGCCGTATCCAAACGCGGTTTGCTTTTGGTTTTACCGGCCTGGAAGGCACGAAGCTTGGCATCGTATTCATCCTGTTTGCGAGAATCGATGATGCTGGCTTTTTCAACGTACAATTCCGCCAGACGCAACCACAGTTCCCCGCGGTTCGGACTGGATTTGAACTTTTGTGTCAGCTTATACAGTTCACGGATCTGCTGATCCAGAACACGTTCATATTCGGCCTTATTACCACCACCGGCGTCTCTTTCCATGATTTCAGAAGAGCGCGGCGGCTTTACAGATTCCAGATTGTAATTCTGAACATCCTGCTTAAAGCCCATGTTCGTGGATGGCAGGGACGTGTCCGTTTTGGACATCTGCACCTTGCCGCCCCGGCTGCTTTCGCTGGCCTGAGACAACAGTTCACCGACTGTCTTTTTCTTCACAGTTTTGGTGGTCTTCACCGTCTTCGTCTGGGCCTGCGTTGCAGGCGCCGCCAGAAGAAAGCTTAAAAATCCTGAGACAAGAAGTTGATGCCTGTTGAATTTCATATATTACTCGCAGCTTTGTTTTCCAAGGTAGTGGTAGTTTCCAACTTCATCGAGCCAGTATTCGCCTTGGAACGGATAGTACTCATAACCATTTTCGATATAGAACTTACGGTTGACGTTTTCGTCGATCTGATCTCCGCTGATGTCCTTACCGGCAATTTTCTTTTTGATGCTTTCCTTACGACCCGTGATCATCTCGTAACGGATGAATCCGGCCTGCTCGTAAAGATCACGCAGTTCTACGCGCATATTCAACAAGTGGGCTTTGGCCATATCGCCAATGGCAAACTTGGTGTTCTTGCTGCGATTTGCGAGAATCTTAAGGGAATACTGGCCCAACGGAGACGCACGGAAAGAGGAGTTGGATTCCACACGGTGTCTTTCCTGAGTCAGCTTTTCCAGATAATTCATGGACCGCTTCACATCCCCCTGATCCAGAACATTTCTGAGGACAATGTATGGAAGACGAAGATTCGCGGACTTGTCGGTTGTCTTCATCAAGTGGGCTTTTTCGATCTCACTATAGAAGGAACCCGCCTCGTTGGTGGACTTCAGGAAATCCCCGATCTTCGCGCGAACCGGTCCATATGTTTTTTCAAACAAGCTTAGGACTTTTTCCATCTCGTCGTACTTACAGATGTACAAGTAAACGATGGCGCGCAGAAGTAAACTCTCCGGCATATAGAAGTCTTCGTAATATGCCGAGTGGAGAGTTTGGAAGTTACTTAATGCCGAACGGAACCGCGCCCCGCGCAGCATCGCCCAGCTTTGTTCAAAGACAGCGTCATGCCACATCAGGGTATCACGCGGCACCTGGGAATAAGCTTCTACAGCCAGATCCCAATCCTGCTTTTGGTACAATGCACGCGCCAGACCCATCTGAGCTGCCACTTTGTTCGTGTCAGTCACTGGAGCCTTACGGCGAGCATCGAGCATCTTATTAAAGGTCCCAATGGCCAAAGATGTCTGGTTGGCTTCAAGCTCTGCCAAGCCTTTGGAATACAAAGCCTGGAAGTAATAGCTGCTGGTTGAGCTGACTTTACCGAAGAGCTCTGCCGCCTTGGCAAAATCACGGTTTCTTAAGCGAATTTCACCCAAGCGGTAATTGATCATGTCACGAAGGTTTGCTGGGAAGTCGTTCAAGTCCACACGGGAAACCGCATAATTCAGGATCGTATCATCACCCAGTGTATCGGCCACCACAGACAGCTTTTCGATGGCCATCTTGGAGTATTTTGGGTGCTTCATACGAATCACATCCACAAACTGGAAAGCCGCTGTTTGGTACAACTTCAGCTCGACCAACATAGTTCCCAGGATGTACTTGATCTGAGGTCGTTCCGCAGTCAGTTCAGAGCGACGACTCAGCGAAAATAAGGCATTAGCCGCAGATTCATACTGCCCACCTTGCGCCATGCGCAGAGCATTGCTCAGTTGGTTTCTGAGCGTCGCTTCGCGGGAGTTGCCCGGCACAGCCGAGCTGCGCGCAGGTTGCTTCTTCAACGTCTTTCGCTGTTGCGCATCCCCGATAACCGGAGTCACGATACTTGCTGCAATCAGGAGTAGTAATAATTTCTTCATCTGTAGCTAGCCTCCGGGAAGAACCAACTCATACCCACGGTAAGGAAGAGGTTGTTGAAAGAGTTTGTCGAACCGTCGATGCCTTTGGCGTTAAAGAAGTTCCAACTGAAATCCCAGCGCAAGGCATAGGCTTTGCTGATGGCAAAGATCTGACCCGTCGCCAGATGAATGGTTCCGGCATTTTCGCCAGACTGAGTGTTCGTCGTTCCATAACCTGCAGAGAAATACAGATCGAACGGAATGATCTTTTCATTGAACCAGGACATTTTTCCGTACACCGGAATGTACATCAAATCAGCCCCGATGAAAGACTTTGGATACACAAGGTTTTCAGTGGAAACCCCTTGAATCTCTCTCAGCTCATCAGTTCCTTGGCGGTTAGAGGTCGTCAAACCGAAGTAATTTAGTTCCAATCCCCAGCTTTCGCTCATGAAGTAGCTGGCTTTCGCCACGCCCCCGAACGTCAGGAAGAACGGATCATTGGTCACAGTTGTCAGACCTCCGAACAACTGGAAACGGCCCGTTTTAGGAAGGAAACGTTTTTGAATAACGGAAATTTCCTGAAAAGGAGCCAAACCACCCAGACCTGAGAAATCAGTCAGTGTATTGTCTTTCGGAGACGTTTCCTGATAGGAGGGCACTGAGTTAGTGATGGCCGGACGTGGAGCCTCTTTTTCAAGCTCCATCTCGATAACGTCCAGCTCTTCACCTTCTGATTGAGCCTGTGAAAGCCCCGGAGCCAGCAGAGTCAGCAGCAGTAACAAAGAAGAGATTTTTCTATTTAACATCTGTCAGCTCCTCTTAGAACAAATAAGACAAACCCACATCCAGGTTTGTCGTGTAAGTAACGCGTTCTTGATAAGCACTATATTGAGGGGGTGGATTCGATCCAGAGTTTGCGATAAATGGAATCGGAGCCTGATGCGCATACAAGCGCAAGTCAAAGCGGAAGGCCCATTGTTTTGTGAAATAGAACTTCTGGCCGATTCCGAACGCTACCGCCGGATAAGTCTTGTGGACGTATTTTACCGCACCTGCAGAAAGCGACCCGTACAACTGGGTATTGAAAACAATTGATTTGGTCAAACTCATCTTCCCGTAGAAAGCCTTGAGATTGTAGTCTCCCATGATCGTCATTTCAGGATAAGGAGCCGGTCCATATTCCACATTCGGGAACTGAGTCTGCAGTTGCTCTGCATAGCTGGAAAGACCGGAGAAGTTTTTGGCAATCAGAAGACCCCAGGCATGGTGCTCACTGGAGTTGTAGTAAAGACCAAGACCCAGCTTGCTGACATTGGCAATGGGCTCTGTCATCGCATAGCCATAAAAGCCGTCAATTTCAAATCGACCTTGAGTCACCACGTTGCGGTTCTTAACGCTGACGGGTTTGTCGAAAACAGGAAGGACGGACTCTTGCGCCAGTTCCTCAGTTGGAAGATTCACAACTTCCGCAGCAAAGGCGGCCTTATGAAGCATCAACGCAAGGACTATGATGAGCGCGGCTTTGAAACCATTTTTTAGCATGTATTACCTACCCGATGAAAAGGCACCGTATTTATAAATGTAATCGCAAACTTCCCGAACTGCCCCGCAACCGCCTGGTCTGCGAGTGACGTAATCAGCAACTTCCATAACTTCGTCCACCGCTTCGGGGACGGTCGCACCAAAGGCCACTGCCTGAATCATCGGAATATCGAAAATGTCATCGCCGACATAGGCCATCTCACTGGTAGAGATGCCGGATTCCTGCTGCAGTTGTAAGAAAGAGGGCTCTTTGTCGAGAGCGCCTTCGTAAAAGTAATGAATTCCCAGGGATTTAACGCGCGCGCGGATGTCTTCCGCCTTGCTGCCCGTGATGACCGCAATCTTGTAACCCGCTTCTGTCAGGCGTTTGATGCCAACGCCATCACGAATTGAAAAGAATCGACGCCATTCTTTGCCATCAAACCACAAGCGAGTGTCCGTTAAAACGCCATCCACATCGAGGACCAACATCTTGATATTTTTCAATTTTGATATTTCTAATCCCACTGAATCATTGTGAAAAATAAAAGATCAAGGGGCAAGTGCCCCACCCTGATACAGGACTTAGGGTTTGATTCAGATCCCGACGAACGTCCAGATCACTTCGCCTCTAACTCGTTCACTCGCTGTTGCAATTTGAAGAGCTGCTTTTCCAATTCCTGGACCCGCCCTTTTAGGGCCCGGTCCTCTGCTGAAGAATCTGAACCAGAAACTGTGCCATTTAAAAGATTTGCCCCTAATTCAGCCCGGCGCAGATTTAACTCCTGCAATTTGTCCAGATCTGCGTCTTCAACAAACCCATCCCCTGCGGACTGTTGTCCTTTGAGCAGTTGATGCTGGTCGTGAATCTGTCGACTCAACTGGGCCATCTTCTGCAAACTCTGCCAGGAGTTCTGCAGTTTCGAAAAATTCGGTGGGAACTCTCTGGTAATAACAGAAAAAACGATAACGAACATGACCACAGAAACAAAAATACTGCGAAGAAGAGAACCCAAGATCTTGGCCAATACCGTTTTCATCAATGACTCCTGAAATGATATTTGACTCAAGATGGAAGCGATGGTCAAGTGAGCCTAAATGGAGATCGCTATGACCAGACTCGCGCTTCTTTTGACCAGCTTCCTTCTTGTAGCTTCTTTCGGATGCACCCAGAAAAAGGAGGAGTCGATCTCCTCTCCTGCGGAAAAATCCTCTTCAAAAAAAGAACTCATCGTGGGCACCGATGCCGCCTATGCCCCCTTCGAAAGTGAAAATGCCGATAGAACTTTAAGCGGTTTTGATATCGAAATTATCCAAGCGGTCGCAGCCAAAGCCGGTCTAAAAATCCAGGTGGTGAACACCCCTTGGGAAGGCCTGTTCAATCAACTGGATTCCGGAGACCGTGATATCCTTATCTCTGCCATCACGATCAACGACGAACGCAAAAAGTCCATGGAGTTCTCTGAGCCCTATTTTGAAGCTGTTCAATTGATCGCGATCCCGAACAAGTCCACGGTCAGCAAGTTTGAAGATCTGAAAAAACTGAAAGTCGGTGTTCAGATCGGCACGACCGGCGACACGGTTGTCACCCAACTCCTGGGCCGCGACAGCGCCAGTGTCAAACGCTTTGAGGGAACGCCTCTGGCTTTGCAGGAACTGATTAATGGCGGTGTCGATGCGGTTGTCGCCGACAACGGTGTTATCAATAATTTCTTTGCCAATAATCCCAAGAACTTCAAAGTACTTTCTGATACCAGCTTTTCAAAAGAGTCCTATGGTATTGCAGTGAAAAAAGGCAATACCGAACTTCTGCAAAAAATCAATTCAGGCCTTGGCCAGATCAAAGCCGACGGCACTTACGAAAGCATTTATAAAAAATACTTCGGGGAAAAGAAGAACTGATGTTCGCCTGGTTTCGTACTGATATTATCATCGAATACTGGCCCTTGTTTTTGCAGGGGCTGCGTACAACCCTCATCCTGACTGCTATTGGTATTTTCTTCGGAACCCTTTTGGGGCTCTTTCTGGGCTTGGGGAAAATTGCCAAAGTCGAGCGTGGTCTGTGGAAATGGCCCGTTCAACTTCTGATTCGTCTGCCTTCACAGATCTATATTGGCTTTTTCCGTGGAACGCCTCTTTTCGTGCAAATCCTTCTGATTCACTTTGCCCTGGTGCCCCTGCTGATTCACCCCGATGACGGCCTTCTGATTCAGGGTGAATGGGCTTTGTACTTGAAACGTGAATATGGCGCCTTGATCTCTGGAGCTTTGGCTTTGAGCTTAAATTCTGCGGCCTATATTGCCGAAATCTTCCGGGCTGGAATTCAGTCCATTGACCGTGGGCAATTTGAAGCGGCCCGCTCTTTAGGGCTTAGCTATTTCCACACAATGAAGTCCATTGTTATCCCACAGGCCTTCCGACGTATGCTGCCCCCTTTGGGAAATGAAGCCATCACGCTGTTAAAGGACTCCTCGTTGGTGTCGGCCATTGGCTTGGCCGAGCTGGCCTATGCCGCCCGCACCGCCGCAGGTGCCTATGCCCGTTACTGGGAGCCTTATCTGTTTATCTCAGTTCTGTATCTGATTATCACTCTGGCGATGTCTTTCGTGGTTCACCGCCTTGAAAAAAGGTATCAAGCCGCATGATCAAAGTTCGTGATTTGCAGAAATTTTTCGGCAGCAAGCAGGTTCTGAAAGATGTCTCTTGCGAGATCAAGGACAACGAAGTGGTCTGCGTGATCGGCCCTTCCGGCTCTGGCAAAAGCACCTTTCTTCGCTGTATCAATGCTCTGGAAACAGCTCAAGGCGGATCTATTGAGGTCGATGGCTTTAGTGTGACCTCTCCGGAAACGGATCTGAACAAACTTCGCGCCCACGTGGGCATGGTCTTTCAGCGTTTCAATTTGTTCCCGCATAAAACAGCACTGGAAAACATCATGCTGGCCCCAATGAAAGTGAAGGGTCTTTCGGCCCAGGAAGCCGAAGCCAAGGGACAGGAGCTTTTGGCCCGTGTGGGCCTTGCGGAAAAGGCTCATTCTTACCCGAATGAGTTGTCCGGAGGACAACAACAGCGCGTAGCTATCGCCCGGGCCCTGGCCATGGAACCGCAGGTAATGCTTTTTGACGAACCAACATCTGCCCTGGACCCCGAGATGGTCGGGGAAGTTCTGGATGTTATCAAGTCACTAGCCCATGGAGGAAAAACCATGGTTGTGGTGACCCATGAAATGGGTTTTGCTCGCCAGATCAGTGATCGCATCCTCTTTATGGACCAAGGCCAAATTGTCGAACAAGGAACACCGGAAAAAATCTTTTCTTCCGCCGAGAGCGAAAGAACCCGCACTTTCCTGAGCAAAGTTTTGATCCATCGCTAGTAGAGCCCACCCGGCCTTAAGACTTCCGGCAGCTGCAAGTGCGTTTGCATAGAGTTACCAAACTTGGAAAAGGCCCCTTGCTCTAACTGGAAGTAGCGAATCAAATCGATCATCCAAAGAGGAATCTTCTTCTCGCACTTGAGTTCCAATATGACATTGCATCCGGGCTCTTCAAACGAATCCGGATGATCATAATGACACAAGCTTCTTTCATCCGGAGTCACACACCAACGATTCATCTCCTGATAGCGCAGATCCCGATCAAAAGTCACCCGGGCATAGTCATCAATCACAGACAAATAGGCCTTGCGACGATATTGGGTCAGTATGACCGGTTCGACGTTATAGGTCTGCTTCATAAAAAGAAAGTTCTCCAGATTATGCCGTGAACCTGCTTCCATCTCTGGCGGAACATGTCCCCATTCCAGAATGTCCATCCAGTCTTGAGAGTCCACCCTGGCCCTTTTCTTTCGGACAAAGTCCCTGAGCTTGTACTTGATCTCAAAAAAATAGGGAGGCTTGGGGCATTCGCCATAAGAACGAATGCGCATATTGAAGTTGAACGCGTTGGCTGTTTCCTTAAAGCGAAGGATATAAAGGCTGGGGGTGTCTAAATACAGACTGTTGATAGTATAAAACAGATCCGGCGAAACCTGCGAATAATAGTCCATTTCACAATAGCGTTCGACGAACTGAGAAATGGGATCTACCAGTTGAAGAGGAATCAGGTACTTCAACTCATAGCGCTCCAGCGCCAAGGGTGAAACGGGGCCACTCATAAGGATACCGTTTTCAAAGTTCGGCTTAAAAAATTGCGTGCCGGCTCCGCGCTCAACCGCTCGTTTTCCAGAAGGTATTCCACATAGAGCACCAAGATTTCCTGCTGCTGGGACAGTAAATCCAACTGGGCCTGTTCCGAAGACATGCGATTTTCCAGTTCGGTCAGCGTATCGGCCCCGCGCGATTTTTGACTCATCACAAACCCCGCTTTGGACATCTTATATAAGCTGGCTAAATTCTGAATATGGTTGCGAAGACTTTGCAGACGATCTTGGCTGCCGGTGACCTCTTTCAACTTCAGGGCTCTTTTTAAAACTAATTCATTTTGTTTCTGGCGAGACAGATCATCTGCCCCCAATCCGGGAAGTTGAATGCTAACCCCAACCTTATAGCCAATTTCTTCATCTTTGCGGCTTTGCGAAACATCCATCCCCTTGATCCATTGATTTTCCCGGGCACGCAATATCTCCAGCTCTTTCCCCAAATCTTTGTACTCGGCCTGCAGCAGACGCGCACTTAAGGAGCTTTCATGGATCTTTTGGGAACTGACTGCATCCAGGATGTCGTCCACCGCCACCATATCAAAGTCGGCTATGATCCCTTCATTCCAATCCGGGGCCCATTGTTTGATCTTCTGAACAACCGCCAGATGCTCCTGCTCCACAACACTTTCCAGACGTTTCAGCTTGTAAATATCAGACTGCGCCCCCAGAAATGATTTACTGGTGCTGCGCCCAGCTCGCAGGG
Organism: Bdellovibrio bacteriovorus; assembly: GCF_041888015.1. GTDB lineage: Bacteria > Bdellovibrionota > Bdellovibrionia > Bdellovibrionales > Bdellovibrionaceae > Bdellovibrio. The sequence goes on along the minus strand of NZ_CP168968.1, from coordinate 729,110 downwards.
AAAGCCCCTGAGCTTTCAGATAGCTGTCCGACAGCTTCAACACCTTTTGCAAGGCCTCTTTCTTCTGTCGGGTGATTTCAAAAGAGATCAGATGCACATAGCGTTCATGCAGCGCCCAGGCCAAGGAAGCCTCTTTCACAATCTGCTTTTGCGTCTCAGCACTGGAACCCAACTTCCACTCGGGCCACGAACGAAACTGAAACTTCAGTCCGACTTCATATTCCCGTTTCCGGTCCTCACGTTCCACGGAAGCAAAGGCTTCCACATTTCTTAAAGGATTCTGCGAATCTGTAGAACGCATCTGTTCCTGCGACAGCACAGTTTCATCCTGCCAGGCCGTTTTTAAGACCTGCTCTGCCGTCAACGCCTGTGACTGCAAAGAAAAGAATAAGTGCCACAACAACCACAGCATCAGGGTGTCCTTTTTTCTACTGTGGGCATCACCACAAACCGTCCGCCGGTTTTTGCCTCAAACACCGCAAATAATTTTTTGCTGTCCGGCTGCAAAGCCAAGGCCTCCAAATGAGGGTAAGAAAAATCCCGAACCAACTCTGCCTGCGACTGTCCGGCCTTCACTTTCCAGACCGCACTGCACGAAGCCCCTCGGCAACTGGAGGCGAGATAAAAATTATCCCCCACCTTGACCAGATCAGTAACCACAGACTCGACATTCAGATTTGGCAGCTTCATTTCAAATTCCGCTGCGACATGAACCCGATCCGAAGCCACCGGGCGATCCTCAAAAAGTTCCTGAAAATCATCCACTTTAAGGATCAAGCCTTTATTCATGGATAACGCTGGACCTTTCAGGGCCAGATACAGATCCTCCCCTTCGATGGCATGGCCTTCCACTTCAAAACCGCCCTTGGGATTTTGTTGATCCAGAGTTGCAATCTTACGCAAGACTGCCTCTTTTGAATGAGCTAATGCCTGCAATATCTTTTCACGCAGCTCTATAGTTTGTTCCACATGATAGCGCAATCCATTGCGACGTACTTTCGCAAACAGGTGACGGGCTGGTTTTAGCTTGCCTTTTTTCGTGCGAGACAACGACCCCATGAGATACAGCCGGTCCCCAAGCAGAGAAACCGACTCGATATCCTGCATCTGATCCAGCCCTGCAATCGCAATCTGATGGGGTTGCACCTGCCCCTGTTCATTCATTAGAAAAAGAACCGGACGATCTTCAGGATAGTCGTCAGAAACCAAAACAAATTGACGAAGTTCCGGCACAAAGACCATCCCTGACATTTCGGGGCGGAACTGTGTCAGAATATCCGCTGGCATTTCCAAATCCTGAGGCAGCTGCTCTACTGATTCTGGTACCGGCTCGTCGGCTTGAGCCAAGTTGACAAAAGAAAGACCCCAGCTCTTATGCACAGACACCTTTTCCCCCAGCAGGAAGCCATTGGTCGGAGGAATCTTAATAACCACTTCGCGGCCCCATGCGGGCAAGGTTTGAATTCGCAACAACCGCTCCGGGATCGGGACTATCCGAGATCCCACACTCATCACATGCCCTCGAACTGTCTTTCCGCCACTGGAAACAACCTCCACCGGCTGTCCTACAGACAAAGAAGAGTTCAGGCTTTCGTTCACATAACCATTCACATAAGTTGGATTTAGTGGCAGCAGCGTGATCAAAGGCGCAAATGACGGGGCCTTCTCGCCACTTTTGAAATTAACAGCCCCCACCGCACCATCGACCTCGGCAAACACAAAAAGATTTTTCAGACGACCTTCGATCAGATCCATTTCGCGTTTGGTGTCTTCCAGATCAACAAGCAAAGGATCGGCCCCATTGGGAACCGAGGTCCCCAGGTCCTTGGCAATGCCTGCAATTTCGCGGCGTAAACGCATTTCTGCATTCAGCTTGTCATAACGACTTTTCAGAACACGCAGCTGAGCATCCCATTCGGACTGTCCAAGTTCGGCCAGAAGATCACCTTTTTTTACAATCTGACTGGGAAGTACATAGATATGTTTGATCTCCACAGGGCTGTCAAAATTGACTTGAAACTCCCGGGATTCGGCCACCCCTAGAATATTCACAGGGTCAGAGCTTAAGAAAAGTCCCAGCACAACCACCAAAGTGACAGCAGCAATCCAACATCCTAGCAGAAAACGGTTTTCGGTCCCGAAGACCTCACTCAGCTTCAAATCAGACCTCGATCACCGATTCCTGGTTCATAAAATTCAGTCCTCGGACCGAGGACACTTTGCCCAACTGCTCCACCAAGTCAGCGGATGTCGCCTGAGGTTTCAAGCGTACCTGATATGAAAAATCCAACCGGTCCCCTTGCCCCATCTCGCGGATTGTCGCCAAAGCAAAATGCCGGCATGAACGACCTAAGATGTCCTCCACTTCACGCTGATCATCACCGATCCGCGCCAGATTCAAACGCAACAGACCATCGAACTGCGGTCCGGATACAAAAGGAGATTTTTGCAGCACCATCAGGGCCGCGATAAAGCAGACCGCACCAATAATGGCAATACCATAAGCATGCACCCCCGAAGCCAGTCCGACTGCCAAGGAAGCGAAAATAAAGAACATATCGCGAGGGTCTTTGACGTTGGTGCGGAAACGCAATAATGACAACGCCCCAATCATTCCGATACCGCGAGCCACATTGTCACCGATGGCTTGCATCGCAATAGCGATCACGATGGGAAGCAGCACCAGTCCATGTAGAAAGTTGAGTGAGTAAGAAAGACCGCGAAAGGTGCGCACATACGCCACAGCCAAAGCCGTACCCAGAATAAAACTGAGCAGAAAAGCATAGATGACGGAAATCCAAGTGGGGTTTGCGAACGATGAATTGAGGACTGTGAAATCCAACATACCCTGCCTCCACAGAAATAATCAGGAAGGGCCCATCTTTCAAACAATCGCCTGTTATCTCAACCAAAATAAAACATAATGACAGAGTCTTAATTGCCTCTGTGCTCTTGCCTGTCCTGACAATCTACACACTGTCGTTCGACAGATTACAAGACCGAAACCATTGAATGTTTATTCTGCCACTAAGACCACCCGCGATTGGCTGATTTCAAATTCACATCCTAATCTTGTAGTCAGAAGAGTCATGCACCCCAAAATAGGAGGATCTATGAAAACTCTGTTCGCAATCACTATGTTCGCCTTCTTGTTCAGCCTTCCTTCGGCGCAGGCCACCGGTGATGTCAGTGCGGGCCTGAACTATCTTGATCAGGTGCTGGATGTTGCCCAGGATGTCAGCGGCGGCACCGAAAAACTCAGCTCAACCCCTGAAGCCCAAACTTACACCTGCCGTGCGTGGACCCGCTGCGCGGGCGGATATACCATCTCCTGCTGGGCCCGTGGCTATGGTTGCTATTCCGAATATATCGCCGGATATCGTGTCTATTGCGAAGCTTGGGACCGCTGGGGCAACACTCGATACGCCGTGGATTATTGCTATTAGGCAGTGTCCTTTCCAGAAAGGGACCTTTTTTGGGTCCCTTTATTGTCACCTGTCAGGCTATTTGACAGCCCTTTCCTCTATAGATGGCAGCATATTGAAAAACCTCCGGGCACAGATTATGAAACAGCGGCAAACGTCTGGAAGGAGTGCCCATGGTACGTCTGTTCGCAAAAAATATTCTAACGGCAGTAGCTGGAACTTTACTGGTTTCCTCTGTGGCTTCGGCCAAAGTTTATGTCAACTCCGTCTGCCACATGAAAACGTCCGCCAGCACCAAAGAGATCAAAGGTGATGGTGATATTGCAAAGAAGTTTCCTTTGGCATCTATCTCCAAGATTGTGACGTCTTTGTGGGCTGTCGAAAAGCTCGGTGTGGATTATCGCTATAAAACCATCCTGCATATGACGCCAACAGCGAATGGCAAAATGGACATTCATATCGAAGGCAGTCGCGACCCTATGTTCGGTCGCAACATGAGTTACTTCCTGATTTCCGAACTCAATCGCATGAAGATCACCAGCATTGAAAGCCTCACCTTCGATGAAAACTTCCTGATGCACTGGTTAGCGGAAGAATCCCCTTTGATTGGTGGAGTCACACCAAAATACGATACCATTGAACAACAAGCCGCCGTGGTTCGCAAACACCTGACTGAATACTTCGCCACCGCGATCAATCAGTCCATGTATACAAATCTGCGTTCCAAAGCGACAAAGAACAATGTCTTCATGCTCGAGAAACCAAAAATCTCTGTGCGTGCTGTGGAATTTGTACCCAAAGCCAAATACCAAAAAGATCAGCTGACAGCTTCTGTCGTATTGAAATCAGCTCCTTTGCGTATGCTACTGAAACGTATGAACAACCAGTCCAACAACTATATCGCCGACAACCTTTACTGGAATCTGGGCGGTACAACGGCCTTTAATGCATTTGCGCAAGCGACTCTGAATGCAACCAGTAGTCAGATCGTATTCCATAACGGTTCCGGCAATAACGAGGGTACAACCGCAAAACCCGTCTATAACGAAGCCAGTTGCGAAACCATGATCAAAGCCATCTATGCATTGAACAAGGCCCTGACGGCAAAAGGCTACAAGCTCAGTGATGTGATTGCTGTTGCCAATAAAGATTCTGACTCTACTGTGGATAACTTTGGCGGGGTTGCCAGCGGAGCGATGGTCGCTAAAACTGGAACTGTGAACAAAGCCAAAACTCTGGCGGGCAGTATTTCCACCAAAGATGGTGAGTTCTTCTTTGCCATTCTTCTGCATGCGGATATGGATCAGAACAGTTCCGATCGCGGTGTGGCCAGCCAGATGATCAAAAACAAAGTGGCGCAGATGATCAACAACCGCTCCGGTCCTCGCGCGATTAGCTATACTGAGTTCATCCCTCTGGCTTTCGATACGGGATCTTACCTGGCGGAATACAACACGATTTCCACTACACCTTCAGTCAGTCTCAGCAAGCAATAACAGAATTGTTTTTCAAAACCCTGGAAAGGTCTTCTATAATAAAGACTCTTTCCGGGGAAAATATGCGCATTCTATTATTGTCCGTTCTGACTTTAGTCCTGGTTCAGTGTTCCTATTTCCAAAGCAAAAACAATCCCGTCCAACGTGGAGCTGCGGCCTCTCGCATGGTGCTGGATAAAAGTGGTTATCTCTATGATCCCACTGACACCTCTTGCGACGGTTTCCCCCGTGTGCAAGTTGAAACAATGCAGGGAACTTGCCTTGGGATGGTCATGCCGCGGGACCGGGCTATGGACAATGCCACTCAAAAAAGCTTCATCAAGCCCCGCACCATTCTGCAAATCGGAAGCACTCGCAGTTTCCTCGTCGTGGACATGGGGGGCTGGAGCCCTCAAAACGGCCGCCTGTTCCTACTGACCCCCTCTGCGGCAGGTCCTTATGAAATCAAAGCTCTCAAAGTTGGATTGGAAACTCCACATGGACTGGCGCTGGGACCAGATGGGTTCTTCTACATCGGAGAACGCACGCGCATTTCGAAATTTCATTTGCGCAACAACCAGCTGACAGATTGGACGCTGGTGATTGGCGATATCGCTCGCAAAGAGGGCTACATGCATCCTCTGTCCCAATTCGTGTTTGATCCACGCAATGGGGATCTTTATATCAACTCCGGCTCGCCCAGCGATCACTGTGTGGTTCAAGGAACGGGCGCTTACAAAACCTGCCCCGAAGAGCAAGCTCAAGGCAACGGTGCTATCTATCGCATTCCGGCTGAACATCTTAAAAACATTCCCCCAAAGGGTTTGCGTTTCTTTGAAGTGGCGGCAGCGGGTCTTCGCAATTCAATGGCAATGGCAATTTCTGATGCCGGCTTCCTGATTCAAGGAGAAAACAGCCGCGACTTCCAAGAGCTGGAAGAGCCCTATGAGGAAATCAACGTCGTCGACCTGGATCACGGCCGTGGCTATCACTATGGATGGCCTTATTGCTATAACTTCCACGCCACTTCGCCGGAATGGCTGTTCCCAGAAAACAAAAACCTTCCTCTGCACCAGCAATTTAAAAAACCCGTGGACTGTGAACAAATACAACCTCGTGAGGTCGGCGACTATCAAGCCCCGTGGCTGTTGATGCCACCGCATGTAGCCCCTTTGCACATGGCTTATTACAAAGGAAAGATGTTCGCCGATCTTTTCGGTGGTCAACTGCTGGTGACCTGGCACGGCTACCAACCGGCGGGACAACGCCTGGTGGCCTACCCTGTTGACGACAAAGGACGCCCTCGCGCAGACGAAAAGAACTCGGCCTACAACATCAATCAAAGAGGGGCTTGCTCCGCCCGCAAAGGCTTTGCGCCTCACGGAGGCATGGATCGCCACGGTTCTTACCGCGAGATCATTTCCAAATGGGATGAAGTCAAAGGCGTACGTCCGAAAGGCGCGCCGGTGGCCTTTACCGAAGCCTCGGATGGATCTTTATGGATTGTTGAAGATCGCGAAAACCGCACGATCCTGCGCCTGGCCCGCACGCAAGATGCAAACTATCAAGAGCCCTGCGAAGGCCGCCGCTCCAGCGTGGACCCGCAGGTGCAACTGCTGGCTTGGCGATCTGCCATTCGCGAAAATGCGAAGCTGGAAGAAGGCTATCGTCAGATTCAGACAGGCCTGATTCAGAAGCACTGCCTGGGATGTCACGGTAACATGCAAGCTCAGGATATCGCCAGCGACCGCTTCAGCAATCTGGATTTCCTGATCAAGAATGAATGGATTTTGCCTCGCGAAGTGGAGCGCAGTAAAATCTACGGAGCCGTGGCACGGGTTGAGGGCTATACCCCCATGCCTCCGGCAGACAAAGAGCAAATCTATGGCACCGCTGAAGGCGAGCGCGTAAACAAGATCATCGCGGCTTGGATATCAGGTCTGCCCACAGATGTGGATCAACGTTATTCTCAAGTGAAAGTTGTGGATACCCGTAACATCCGCGCAGCCCCTGGCACCAGCGCCAAAGTCTGCGGACAGACTGTGGATGGGGATCTGATTTATATCGACCCTCGTCCTTCTTCCGTAGTCACAAGCAACGGATACAAGTGGAGTCGCGTCTATCTGGTGCCATCACACAGCCGCCTGTTTAAGGGGGCCTGCCCCGCACCGGAAGATGGCGTGTACTACATAGCACGTTGATGAGGTTTTTTGCCGCTCTGTCAAAAAGAAGGACAGTCTTTGCATTACAGAGCGTTCAGAAAAACCCGTATAAAACTCTGTATTAGAATCCAAGCTCTAGTCTTGATGGCATCCTTTATGCTTTACCTCCGGAGATATCTATCGGTCTGGAGGATCTATGATTCGGGATTCACGTTTGAAAACCCTGCTGGTGCTTGCCTGTGTTGGCAGTCTGACTAGCGCCTGTGAAGTAAAAAAGAATCTGGATGACATGCACAAGGCCACGGTGGAAATGAGTGAAACCACCAAGCGCATGGAAGAAAAGACGTCGGAGCTGGATAAAAAATCCGGCTCTTTGGATGACAAAACTGCCGAGCTTTACGATGCCCTTCGCCAGGGTAATGCCGCCCTTCTGCGCAAGGAATTCCTGCAGCAGATGAACGAATCCAAAGAGATGGCAAAAAAGCTGAGCCTGGGAGTGAAGTATTTCTGGGCTTATGAATTCCAGTTATGGTCCATGCAGGGCCTGGACAACGATCATCGCCGCGAAGAGCTGGCCTCTTCAGCCGCACGCGAATTTATCCGCGAGATTCATGAATATGCTCCAACGGAAGAGTTCATCTCTCCGACTTCAGACAACAATACCGATATGAACTTCCTGGCCTTGGTGACGACTTTACACGAGGTCAACGACAAACAGAAAAATCGCGTTGACCCCAAAGGCATTGAGCACATGTCGATGCTTTCTTTGATCGAACGCGCCTTGAAACAAAAGACCGAACTGGATGCTGGCCGTATTTCTATCAACGATCTGGCTCCGGCGTCTTATGACCTCTTGGCCTTTGAAAGTAAACTGATTCAGATCCTTCAGGCTCGCCAGAACTTTATCCTGACCATGCTGGTTGCCAAAGCCAGCAATATCGACAAGGACCTGAAAACCAAAATCAAACTGGGTCTTTTGGGTATGAAGTGGTCTTTGGATTTGAATCGTTACAATGACGTTGAAATCAACGAGATGACCCGCTATTTGAAAGCGGTCATGGATACACGAGCCATCTTGAAAAATGCCGGACACGCCATTGTTGTGGATGACACTATTCAAAAAGTCATGCTGAATGGACAATTCACCAAAACCAAAGCTCAAGGCAAAGCCCGCTTGGCCGCAGAAGCTCAGATTGTGGATTATATCCAACAAGTTCGCGGCGCTTCGGTAAAAACAAAATAGTTCTTTCCCTCAAGCAGATCTCGTATGCTTGAGGAGATGAAACAACTGTTCGGCCTTATTCTATTTACCCTGATATTTGCGTCCTGCAGCTCGGTCCTGAAAAGATCCAACGAGCTGCTTCCCTTCACCACTGACGGTTGCAGCATTAGCCCGGATGGCACTCACAAAGAACCTCGGGCTTTCCTGCAATGCTGTGTGCGCCACGACTATCAGTACTGGCAAGGGGGCACGGTCGAGCAAAAATCCCTTGCAGATGAAGAGCTGCGCTCTTGCATTAGTAAAGCTTCCGATCAAAAAACCGGAGACTTATACTGGGTCGGAGTTCGCGTCGGTGGCGGCCCCGAATTTAAAACCCCGTTTCGCTGGGGATACGGCTGGCGTCAGCACCGGGGCTATGAAGCTCTTTCCGCAGAAGAAGAAGAACAGGTCTTCGCCAAGACCAAGGACATTGACTGGGATGAGATTTATAGATCTCTGAAAAAATAAGGAGGGTTTACTGCCTCCTTGAACAGCTCCAGCACAAAGATACTAACTATCCGGCTCTCTTAAAGCCCTTGCCAACAGCTTCTTTAACGGTTTGTGCAAATAGCTCATCTCTATGAAGATTGATTTTGATTTTATCGTAATTCACGTCAAAAGGTAGGTAGTAAAGCTTCTTTCCATCTGCAGAAATGCTACATTTTATCATCGGGTAAAAACGGTCCAGTCGTTCCGTCTTTAAGTCCACCCCCAGAACCTTTGCAACGTGCTTGGCTCCATCACTATACCTAGCAGTCGTATAGAAAACTGCTTTGACCGAACGCCCTGCCCCTTCCGATGTCAGCTTAAAGTGAGTCGTTGTGCCAAAAAGTTCAAAAATATGCTTTTCTTTAATTTCCTTATACTTCGCCCAGCATTTAACTTGAATAACAAAAACCTCATCAACGCAGCCGACTACAAGGTCACGTCCCAGATCGGAGATACCACGAAGTGCCCCGTTATACACAACGTCGTAGCCTTCTTTTTCATATAAATGCCCGATGTATCGCTCATATAATCTTCCAACCTCCACAAAGGAAAGGTCACTGCGCAAATATTTATTCAAATCTCGTTGCGCCCTCGCATCTGCACTAAAAAATCTACGACTTAAAAAAACTGCTAACACCGAGAGGGCTACGAGAATAGAAACAACTAGTACATATGCCATGATTCGTTATCGGAATCTCAGAGATGCCTCCACACCGTCTTTAGTCCGGCTTTCTACACTGTTTTTTGTTTTCAATGAGAACTGCAAAATCAGCACCCCCACAAAACAAGCACAAAGAGATCGAACCTTGTGCCCGCGGTAAAAAGCGACAGTGGCGCTTTTTATTGCGGAGCATGGAGGGAGCCGCCCCGCGAAGGCGGGTCGGCGACCGACGTCGTCGGGCTCGCATCCCGATCCAAGGAAAACCCACAACGAAGCCAAAATACAAACAATTACAAAACGGAAAAAGAGAAAATGGTGGAGCTGATCGGGATCGAACCGACGACCTCAACACTGCCAGCGTTGCGCTCTCCCAGCTGAGCTACAGCCCCACATAGTGACAAGGTCCAATAATAGCTCTAAAATCTTTTAAATGAAAAGCCAAAAGTTACTCTTTGTTTGCTTAGGAAATATCTGTCGATCCCCGACTGCAGAAGCCGTGGCGGCGCATCTTATTCAACAGAAAGATCTGCCATGGGTGGCTGACTCTGCCGGGACTTCGGGAGCCCATGACAGGGAATCCTCAGATCCCCGCAGTATCCTGCATGCTCGTCGCCGTGGCTATGAACTGACCAGCATCTCTCGCCAAATCCGCGAATCCGACTTTTATGATTTTGATTGGATTCTGGCAATGGACTCTTCCAACTTGGACTTTATCAAACGCATCTGCCCTGACCCCACTTTGCTTTCCAAGCTGTCACTCATTACTGACTATTGCTCTGAAAGAAAACACAAAGGCGTCCCGGACCCTTATTATGGCGGGGCCGAAGGATTTGATGAGGTGATTGATATTCTGGAAGACGCGATCGAGGGGCTGTTTGAAAAAGTCCTCGATCGCAGCGATAAAACCTAGCGAACTTTTGCGCGCAACAAATCCTGAATGTGCAGGATGCCCACAGGCTTTCTCGGCTGGGACGACTCTTTGTCCAGAACAAAGACCATTTGAATCTGAAACTGTTCCATCACAAACAGCGCCTTTTCCGCCAGCTCATTGGCATCAATGGTACGCGGATTCGTCGTCATCAAATCTTTGGCAACACCAGTTAATGGATCATTGGACTTTTCCAAGCGGCGGCGAATATCACCATCTGTGATAACCCCCACCAAGTCCCCTTTTTCATCCACGATACCGGCAGCACCGCGCACATCTTTATGGGTCATGATAGTGAAAACCTGACGAATTGGCATATCCAGACTGACTGTCGGCAAAGCGTCCCCGGCATGCATCACATCGCGAACGCGAGTCAGCAGGCGATAGCCCAGACTTCCACCGGGATGGAATTCCGCAAAGTCGTCAGAGCTGAAACCTTTTTCCGCCATCACGGCCATGGCAATGGCATCACCCATCGCCAAAGTTGCCGTACTGCTCGCGGTGGGGGCCAAACCCAAAGGACAAGCCTCTTCAGAAACATGCACATTCAAAGTCACCTGAGCGGCCTTCGCTAAGGAAGATTCCGGCTTCCCGGTGATCGCCACCAGTGGAATCCCTTTGCGATTCACAAAGCGCAAAATACCTGCGAATTCCGGTGACTCTCCCCCATAGGATAAAGCCATCACCAGATCGTTGTTTTCCACCAACCCCAGATCCCCGTGAGAACTTTCCGCAGGATGTAAGAACACCGCCGGAGTTCCGGTCGAGGAAAAAGTACTCGCCAGTTTGCGCGCGATTTGGCCGGATTTCCCCATCCCGGTCAGAACGATCTTTCCGTCACAGGCTTTAATCATCTGCACCACTTTTTCAAAATCGGGACCTATTCGCTCTTTCAAAGCCAGAATCGCCTGAGCTTCGACATCCAAAACTTTCAAAGCCTGTTGAATCACCTTAGACATAGAACAAAACCTTTCTTACTTCTTCTTCAAGCTGGCTTTTACAAAGTGCACGAAGAGGGGATGCGGAGCCAGAGGCTTGGATTTGAATTCCGGATGGAATTGCACCCCGATAAACCATGGGTGATCCGGCAGTTCCACGATCTCAACGAGATCACGCTCTTTACAGATTCCAGAAGCCACCATGCCATTTTTTTCAAACAAAGCTTTGTACTTGTTATTAAATTCAAAGCGGTGACGGTGACGTTCCATAATGGACGAACTCTTATAGACTTGGTGCGCACGCGTGCCGGAAACAATCGCGCAAGGGAAAGCGCCCAAACGCATTGTTCCGCCTTTGTTGACGATGCCTCGTTGTTCAACCATGGAATCGATCACAAAATTGCCACTGCGTTTGTTTTCCGCATGGAATTCACGGCTGGTCGCATCTTTGATACCACAAACGTTGCGAGCAAACTCAATGGCCGACAACTGCATCCCGAAGCAGATACCGAAGAATGGAATACGTTTTTCACGGGCAAATTTGATCGCCGTGATTTTACCTTCCACACCTCTTGTTCCGAAACCACCCGGCACCAGAATTCCGTCCACTTTTCCCAACAAAGAATTCACTGTTTTGTCGGTCACGCTCTCGGAATCGACATAGATAATTTCCACACGAGCATTGTTGGCAACACCACCATGCACTAGGGATTCATGCAGGGATTTATAGGATTCTTTCAAATCCACATACTTTCCAACCACACCAATCTTAACGGTATGAGCCGGGCTCCCCAGAATCTTCACCAGATTCTGCCACCCTTTCAGATTCAGTTTACCCGCAGAAAGGCCCAAACGTGCGATGATCAGCTCATCCAACTTTTCTTTATGCAAAGACAATGGCACTTCATAAATGAAGCGACTGTCCTGAGCGGCGATCACGTTTTCAGGTTTTACAGAACAGAACAATCCGATTTTGGCTTTCAGGTTGTCATCAATGATCTTTTCACTGCGGCAGACCAGGAAATCCGGTTGCAAACCAATTTCACGCAGCTCTTTCACTGAGTGCTGAGTCGGCTTTGATTTTAGTTCGCCCGCTGCAGCGATGTAAGGCACATAAGTCACATGCACCAGGACTGAGTTTTCCACACCCACATCATTGCGCATTTGACGAATGGCTTCAAGGAACGGCTGACCTTCGATATCCCCGACAGTTCCGCCGATCTCTACAAGAATGATCTCACTGCCTTGAGCTGCTTCGTAAATACGCGCTTTGATTTCTTCAGTAATATGAGGAATGACCTGAACCGTACCGCCCAGATAGTCCCCGCGTCTTTCACGATTCAAAACCGTGTCGTAAATCTGCCCCGTGGAAACAGAGTTGGAACGATTCATCAGGGCCGAAGTAAAGCGTTCATAGTGGCCCAAATCCAGATCTGTTTCAGCGCCATCTTCCGTCACATACACTTCACCGTGCTGCAAAGGAGACATCGTGCCCGGGTCCACGTTCAAATAAGGGTCAAATTTCATGATGGTCACTTTGTGACCACGGCCTTCCAGCAAAGCCCCAAGACTTGCTGCTGTCAGTCCCTTGCCAATCGAGGAAACAACGCCCCCGGTGACAAAAATAAATTTCTGTTTCAAAGCTTTCTTCGTCGATTTTGCTGTTGAAACCTTGGTAGTTGTCTTTCTCTTCGCCATTACATCCCCTGTGAGCTTAAGAGTTTTTCGAGTCGCGCCAAGTCCTCGGGAGTATCCACCCCGATACTGGCTTCCTTGACTCTGATAACTTTGATTTTTGCACCTAAATACAGAGCGCGAAGCTGCTCCAAACTCTCGGCTTTCTCGATGAGGGCCGGAGGAGCTTCACAGAACTGCTTTAAAAAACTTTTGGAATAGGCATACATGCCAATATGCTTCAGGCAACCGTCCGTCGTCCCGGCATCCGCTGCGGAAACGCGTGAATACGGGATGGCATAACGACTGAAATAAAGAGCTTCATCACGGATATTCGTCACTACTTTAACAGAGTTCGGAGACTGCAGTTCTTCCGCACTGATAGGATGAGCCAGCGTGGCCATATCCATCTTTGGATCATCCACAAAGACCTGTGCCAGACGGTCAATCAACTCGCCCGTCACCAACGGTTCATCACCCTGGATGTTAACAACAACATCACACTCCACGTCTTTAATAGCGGCATGAATACGATCGCTTCCGGTCGGAAGTTCACTGTCAGTCATCACGACTTTGACACCCACAGCTTCGGCCGCGGCTTTGATGCCTTCGTGATCGGTGGCGACAATCACCTCGCTCAGAAGTTTGGACTTCTTGGCTCCTTCCACCGTCCACTGAATCAGGGGGCGGCCTTTCAAGTTCACCAGAGGTTTTCCTGGGAATCGTGTGGAGCCAAAACGAGCGGGGATCACGCCAACAATTTTCATTCTTTTACCCAATTTTCGTAAATGTATTCTTCGACTGCATCCTGGCCCTCTTTCTTCAAAGAAGAGACCGGGAACACGGCACTAAGGCCCGAAGCCTTTTTGACTTTCGCCGTCGCCTGCAACATCTGACTGCGGGACATTTTATCGGCCTTGGTTAATACGACAGCCAAAGGGAAGCCACGTCTTTCAGAGAACTCTTTCAAAAGCTCTTCATCCTGAGTCCACGCACGGCGAATATCCATCACCAGCACCAGACCGCGCAGATTTTCACGATTCATCAGATAGGTTTCGATCATGCGGTGCCATTCACGCATTTCGTCACCCGAACGCGCAGCAAACCCGTACCCCGGCATATCCACCAGAACATAGGACTGATCCAAATCAAAGAAGTTCAACAGACGTGTTTTACCCGGCGTTGAGCTGACTTTAGCGATCTTATTTTTGGTCATCGCATTGATGAAAGACGACTTTCCGGCATTGGAGCGGCCGGCGATGGCTACTTCTGCTTTTTTATGGACAGGGAAGTCTTTTTCCAGAACGGCACTTTTAATAAATTGAATCGTCTTTGGCATAGCTAAGACTATCAAAGCTCCCCCCTTTTCTCAATTCTCGGAATCAAGTCTCCCCACCGATAATCTGGTGAGTCGAAAAACCCCGAGCCCCCCTTATATTTGAGTCCAGCCCGGCCAGGGACTTGAATAGGCCCAAAGCATCAAACCCGGCACTCACGCTGGACATTTTTTAAGCAGGAGACCCCATGTCACAGGCCTTTTTGAAAACTATGGATGAAAACGGAAGAACCCTCAGCCTTCAGGACTTCTCAACCTTCGGCAGGGATTCAAACTGCCAGTTCCAAATCCTCGGAACTGACGTCGCAGATCGCCACGCCCGCATCGAAAAGAAGGATCAGGCCTATCTGATTCGCGACTTGCGCTCGAATAGTGGCACCTTCGTCAACGATGCTCGCGTGATGGAAGCCTTTCTGAATGAAGGCGATGTGATTCGCCTGGGAGATCAGGAGTTTTTGTTCCTGACTCAAGAGAGAGCCAATAATCCCTTCCCTATCACTAGCCGCAACGAAGTCTGGAATGAAGAGCTGCAAGCCCTGTCCAACGTTTCCCAAACTGAATTCCCCGTGTTGATTCTGGGACCTTCTGGAACCGGTAAGGATGTTATTGCTCATGCTCTGCACGAACAAAGCAGCCGCAATCAGGGTCCTTTTGTCAGTGTCAACTGCAGCGCCCTCAGTGAAACCCTGATTGAAAGTGAGTTGTTTGGTCATATCAAAGGCAGCTTTACAGGCGCCATCAATGACCGCAAAGGAGCCTTTGAAGCTGCTCGCGCAGGCACCCTTTTCCTGGATGAGATTGGCGATCTTTCGTACGGCTTACAGGCCAAACTGCTGCGCGCTTTGGAAAATAATGAGATCCGCCCGGTAGGGGCAGACCGCAACGTGCGCACAGACGTTCGCATCATCGCGGCCACTCACCAGAATCTGGCACAAAAAATTCGCGAAGGCCTATTCCGTGCAGATCTATATTTCCGCTTGAATGTTGTCACGATTGCTCCCCCTGCACTGTCTTTGCGCATGGAGGACTTTGAAGAGCTGCTTTATACCTTTGCCAAGAAAATGCGCGTGCGCTTTTCTCACGGTGCGATTGTCCGCCTTAAAAAGCATCCGTGGCCGGGGAATATTCGTGAACTGAAAAATCTGGTCAGCCGGGCTGCGGCTCTTTACCCGCGCATGCATATCACAGAAAATCATATTGAAAAGCTGCTGGATAAAACCCTGCTGGAAAAATCAGAAGATCGTGTCACCAATGATATTCCAGTCATCAAAGAGATTGAAAAGCAGATGATCATCAAGCGTCTGGAAGCCAATCGTGGCAATCAACGCAGAACTGCCCAAGACCTGGGAATGCCCAAAAGCACTCTGCATGACCGCCTGAAGTACTACAATATTGATTTGGCCAATTTTAAGGTTTAACGATCGCCGTTTTGATAAAGATGCGACGAACATAACCTTTCGTCAGAACCTTATTAACCTCTTTGCGCAAACGCTCGCAAAGAGCCTGCTTACCTTCCGCTGAGGATACCTGATCGAAGGTCATCTCTTCGATCGTCCTCAGGAACAAGTCTTCCACTTCCGCTTCGCGGTCTTTGATTTCCACGACGACATCAGAGGCCGCGCCTTCCACATAGAACTCAAACGCCCCCATGGGATTTGCGCCGGCTTCGCCAGAACGGCGTAAATTCACCACCATACGTTTCATCAAAAAAATATTCTGAGCCGCACGGGTTGAGTCGTAAAAAGGTTCCGTTTCGGTTTTGGGATCATATTGGTATTTTTGCGAAGACCAATCTGCCAAAGAACGAACAAACAGATCTTCCCTGTGCGGCAGCAAACCCTTCGTGCTGACCCGATACAAAACAAATCCAGCAACCCCGGTCGCTACCACTAAGCCCAGCAAGGACAACTTCTTCAATAAAGAATAACCTTTGAAAGACGTCAGCCCGTCCCCAACGGTCTTCTTCGTTCCCGTCAAAGCTGACTTCAGCCAGGCCAGCGTCAAGGGTCCTGCATTCACAATACGATGGCGAGCTTGTTCTTTGAATTTTCTAAAGCTTAAGCGCAACACCGTACGCTTCATCTTGATCTTGTAGGAAATCTTAGGCAGGAACGGGAAGACTTTTAAAAGCTTTGCGCGAAAACCTGTGGCTGATTGCCAAAGCTTTTCTTCCTCAGCCAAGGTGTACTCCAGCTCAAGACCTTCTTCGTAGATCTCGCCCGCACCCACCACATCCGGGCCGATTTCATTTAGAGATTTGGCAAAGTCAGGATCTTCTTCAGCCAAAACAGAGTCCAAGGACTCCAAAGACATCAAATCTTCGCCTTCCCCTTCGGTGGCGCCGTCCTTGATCTCTTCCTCAACTTTGGTCGTGTTTTCCTGCTCAGCCAAATGCATTCCCCCAAGACGATTGTAAGGAAGGAATCAAATACGCCGCAAGAACAATTTATAAACAGAAGTCCATCGGCTAGCATAAAGGGGTAGGAGCTTTATAATGAGAGTATCGATTTTGGTATTTGTGGCCGCTATGGCCTTGTCCGGTTGTGCAAATCTCCACCGTTCCACAGAAAGTGGATATGCAGGCAGTCCTCAAGACATTCGTTACAGTGATCAGTCAGATCGTGGCACCTATGACCGCGAAACACGTCAGACCGCGTATGAATTGGGCAAAGACCCTGCTAATCTTAGCGGCAAAGATATTCAGGAAATCCGCAATCGTCAGCAAATTCGCCAGTTGGAGCGCAGCCTGTCCTCGCGCAAAGAGCGTGAACAGTATTCCAAGATCCTGCCGTGGCTGAAGAGCGATGCGGAAAAAATCGATTTCCTGTCTGTACCCTCCATCGAAGGTCGCCAGCAATGGATCAACCGCAATAATATCTGGAGCCGCTCTCAAGCCCCTCATGAGGAAATGAAAGGCTTGATTGAAACTCAGGACATCGCGGTCGGCATGCCTCAGGATTATGTTAAACGCTCCTGGGGGGACCCGATGAGTGTGGAGGTTTCCGGAAATCCAATCTATAAGAACGAACGCTGGAAATATCAGAAGTTTGTTTCCGCCCCCGAAGGCTATCGCAAAGAAACACGATACGTTTACTTCGAAGGCGGTCGCGTGGTGGGCTGGGAAACGGAATAGTTTCCCTTAAAACGGCGGGCCCTGTTTTAGTGGGCCTCGTCCCAGTTGTTACCGATGGCGTAATTCACTTTCAAAGGCACTTTCAGCTTCACCACATTTTCCATAATGTGAACCAGTTCTGCAGAGTGCTTTTTCAGGTTTTCTTCAAAGTCCTCAAAAATCAATTCATCGTGCACTTGCAGCAGCATGCGCACCGGCACTTTTTCAAAGACCTCGATCATCGCTTTTTTCACCAAATCACTGGCTGTTCCCTGAATAGGTGCATTGATCGCGGCTCGTTCACCGAACTTCTTCATAGCCATATTTTTGGATTGAAGTTCTTCGATATAGCGGCGACGCCCGAACAGGGTCTCAACATAGCCCTTTTCATGGGCCATCTTGACTGTGCCATCAATATATTCACGCACGTTTTTGAAACGACTGAAGTAGCGGTCAATAATGTCCTTAGCCTCGGTTCTGGAAATACCCAGATTCTCGGCCAAGCCGAAGGCCCCTTGTCCGTACGCAATACCGAAATTCACCGCCTTGGCGGATCGACGATGTTCAGAAGTGACCTCTTTTAAAGGAACCCCAAAGACTTCTGATGCTGTTGCGGCGTGAATATCTAGGTCGTCAGCAAATGCCTTGCACAAGTTCGGATCTTCCGAAATATGCGCCAGAATACGCAATTCAATCTGAGAATAATCGACAGAAAGAAGCTTCATGCGAGGAGCCGCAATAAAGGCCTTGCGCACCTGCTGACCGCGCTCTGTTCTGATCGGAATATTTTGCAAGTTGGGCGCTGTGCTGGAAAGACGGCCCGTTGTCGTCAACGCCTGATTGAAACTGGTATGTACACGATCATCTTTCGGATCAATCATGGCTGGCAAGGCATCCACATAAGTGGATTTGAGCTTGGATAGCTCGCGCCAGCTCAGAACCAGCTTGGCAATAGGATGATCCAGCCCCAGCAAAACTTCCTCATCTGTCGAATATCCTGTCTTCGTCTTTTTACCAACCGGCAGTCCCAGCTTTTCAAACAGAACCACGCCCAACTGTTTCGGGCTTCCGACATTGAAGGATTCACCAGCAGCGGCATGGATCTTTTCTTCCAAGCTGGAAATCTCTTTGGCAAGATCGGCACTTTGCTGCGCCAACAGATCCTTATCAATGCGCACTCCATAGCGTTCCATGGACAAAAGCACGCGCGCCAGTGGCAAATCCAATTCACGATAGACCTGCTCGCCTTGCACATTCTTAAGTTGATCCTGCAGGGTTTTGGCAAAGTTCAAATGAGCATTGTACAAATACGCTGGTGAGGCCAATTCAGGCAGCACGTCCGCCATAAAGCGAGTGTAGATCTTGCCGAAATCAGAGGTGTCCCCGGCTTTCAGCACATACGCCGCCAACTGGGAATCCCAGGCCGCTGTCGGTGTGCGTGCACCAATTTTATGCCAGAAGTTTTTCAAATCATAGCCATGCCATTGAATCTGGAAAGTATCGGTCAACTTGCCCAAAAATTCTGAGTCTGGAATCTCAATGATCTCGCTTTCAGTTCCGACAAAAACGCCACGAACATCAGCAAAGCCCCATAAGTTCTGCTTTTCCTTCAGAATATCGGCCAGCTCACGCGTGTTCAGACTTTTTTCAACGAAGCTTCGCTCTTCCTTCGCAATCACGATCGTCGGAACCACATCCTCTTGTACAGAAATGGTCGCCCCTGCAGGAGCCGCAGTGACCAGCTCTTTCGGAGCCACTGCCGGAGGAGCCGTCGCGGGAGCCGTTTCAGAAACGGTTCCAAACAAACTCTTCTCAAAACTTCGGAAGTTCAGTTCATGCAGCAAGGCCTTGAGTTCTTCCGTATGGAAAGGTTTTAACTTATAGGCTGCCAGCTCATCCGGCATTGGCACATCCAAAGAAATTGTGACCAGCTTTTTGGACAAAAGAGCATTTTCTTTGGATGCCAGCAGCTTTTCACGAACGCTCTTGCTTTCAACCTTGTCGATATTTTCATAAATATCTTCAACATGCTTGAATTGCTCCAGAAGCTTGATGGCTCCTTTTTCGCCGATGCCCTTTACCCCAGGCACGTTGTCAGAGGTGTCCCCCACAATCGCCAGATAGTCGATGAACTGATCCGGACGCACACCCCACTTTTCGAAGACTCCTTGAGCATCGTAGCGGACATTTTTCATGGTGTCGTAAAGAATGATGTGGTCTTCAACCAACTGACCGAAGTCCTTATCCCCGCTGACAATGAATACTTCCATGCCATTGCGGCGGCCCCACTTGGCGGCAGTTCCAATAATATCGTCGGCCTCGAAGGACTCCACTTCAAAGGAAGGTACACCCAGTAAGTCCGCCAGTTTTTTGATGTAAGGAATCTGCTGCGCCAGTTCGTCCGGCATTTCGGTACGATGAGCTTTGTAAGCCTCGTACATGGTTTTACGGAAAGACGGCTCTTTACGGTCATAACAGAACACCAGATACTCAGGCTTTTCTTCCTTGAGCAGCTTGATGATCATCGACAAAAAGCCATAAATGGCATTAACCGGCAATCCTGATGGAGACGACAGCGGACGAACCGCGTAGTAAGCGCGAAAGAACATAGCGCTGACGTCAATGAGGTAGAGTTTTTTCATAAGGACCTCCGGATGTAAAACCTAAGGTCTACACCGCAGGGGCCCGAATGTCGATGCTTGATGCTTATTTCAAGTCGGCTTTCACGCGGGAAAAGTCGATCTGCTCCAAGGCTTTTTTATCCAGCTCCGCTTCCGCAGCGGGAGTGTACATAACCTCATCACAGCAAGCTTCCGCCTGACGAAGGATGATTTCCAACTCGCCTTTCAACGACCCTTCAACAGAGCGTCGGCCAGTTTCAAGTGCTTCAATATCTTCAGATGAACAACGTAAACGACGGGCAAGATCAGAGCGGCTCCAGCCTAAACGCAGGCGAAGATCGTGGACAGATTCTTTATTCCAATCAAGCTTTTGATTCTCAAGCATATAAACCCCTAGATTCACTTAAAAAAGTATCCTCTAATAGAGCAGGAATACTATTTCTATTATAGGCGGTTTGCACTCGATAATGCGATGGGTTGCAGACTATTGTTCAGGGAAAACAAAGACAAGGTCGTGTTCACCCGCCAGATCCAATTTATCGCGGGCCTGGCGCTCAATAAACGAAGGATCCTTGGCCTGCTTTAGTTGGCCCGACAGGGCTGCAATGTTCTGACGCGTTTGCTGAATCTCAAAGGTGATACGATCGAAATCCCGGTGAAGCCCCCACAGTCGGAAGGCATTCCCATTCACCACGATGGAAATAGAAAAGACCGTCAGGCATGCCACGGCCACTTTCGCGGGGCTGTTTAAAAAACGTCGTAAACCTACTGCAAACTGAGTGTAAGACATAAATTTATTCTAGCCAGATCTTGGGTGTGTGGCTACAGGACTGAGGCCTAGGTCCAGTCCTCCAACTATAGATAAAATCAATATTTATGATGATTTTTATCGATTCGATTTATTGTCAAAAATCACCGATCTTAACCTCATGAGAGGTGTTATGAGAACATGGTCCGACTATCTTAAAACGGCACAAACTGAAGATCCCATCTTCGCTTCCGTGCGCGAAGGACGTTATTCTGAAGTTTTAAAATATCTGGAAAATCTGGGAAACCCCAACTTGCGCAACCACAAAGGGCACTCCCTGCTGATGTTGGCGGCCTACAATGGCCACGCTTCCCTGGTAAGTCTGCTAATCTCCTGCCACGCGGATGTGAACTCCCGTGATGATTCCGGCAATACCATCTTAATGGGCGTGGCCTTCAAAGGGCACAAACAAATTGTTCAGCAATTGCTTCGCGCTGGCGCTGATCCGCGCGTGATCAATCCCAAAGGACAAACAGCTCTGACTTTTGCCGAAGCCTTTGGCCGTCACGAGGTCGCAACCTTGCTAGCCGATCTGAACTCTGAAAATCAGCAGGACCGCCCCCGCTTCCTTCGTCGAATTTCAGCCGTGATGAAACTTTTTTCCCTTTCAACTAAAGGAGCTTAATTCCATGAGCAAAAAGACACTGACAACATCCGCAGGTATCCCCGTTTCTGAAAATCAACACAGCCTGACTTCTGGGCCGCGTGGCCCGGTAGCTTTGCAGGACTATCACCTGATTGAAAAGCTGGCACACTTTAACCGTGAGCGCATTCCCGAACGCGTGGTGCACGCAAAAGGCTCCGGCGCTTACGGCACCTTTACGGTCACTCATGACATCACCCGCTTTACCAAAGCCAAATTTTTCTCTCAGATTGGCAAAAAGACTTCCGCCTTCTTGCGTTTTTCAACAGTAGCCGGAGAAAAAGGCTCTGCCGATACCGAACGAGATCCCCGTGGCTTTGCTCTGAAATTCTATACCGAAGAAGGCAACTGGGATATCGTGGGCAATAACACGCCTGTGTTCTTTGAGCGCGATCCGCTGAAGTTCCCGGATTTTATTCACTCGCAAAAACGTGATCCTCAGACTGGTTACAAAAATCCTGTGCGCATGTGGGACTATTGGGCGAACGCCCCGGAAGCCCTTCATCAGATCACGATCTTGTTCAGTGATCGTGGCATTCCTGACGGATATCGCTTTATGAATGGTTATGGCAGTCACACATTCAGCTTTATCAATGCCCAAAACGAACGCGTGTGGGTGAAGTTCCACTTCAAATCCATGCAAGGAATTAAGAATCTTCCTGTCGAAAAGGCTGTTGAACTGGCCGGATCAGATCCGGATTATGCAGGTCGTGATCTGTTTGAGGCCATCGAGCGCGGAGAGTTCCCAAAATGGGCTCTGAAAGTGCAAATCATGACAGAACGCCAGGCCGAGCAGTTCAGCTTCGACCCATTCGATCTTACCAAGGTGTGGCCTCACAAAGAATTTCCTCTAATTGATGTCGGCGTGCTGGAGCTAAACCGCAATCCTGAAAACTATTTTGCGGAAGTGGAACAAGCTGCGTTTTCGCCAAGCAACGTGCCTCCAGGCGTGGGATTCTCTCCAGACAAGATGCTGCAAGGACGCCTGTTCGCGTATCCCGATGCTCAACGCTATCGCCTGGGTGTGAACTATCAGTATCTGCCGGTGAATCGCCCACGTTCAGAGGTGAATGCTTATCACCGCGACGGAGCGATGCGCTTTGATGGCAATGGTGGTCGCAGTGACAACTACGAACCCAACGGCTTTGGCGGCCCCGTGCAGGACACCTCAGTACGCGAACCCGCGTTGGCTTTGTCAGGCACTTTGGATCGTCATGATTCCCACAAGGACAACGACGACTTCACACAAGCCGGAAACTTGTACCGTATTCTGAGCGATGCTGAAAAAGACCGCCTGACAACAAACATCGCAGGAACGATGAAGTCGATCCCCGAAGGTCTGCAACGCCGAAACATCGCCCACTTCACCAAATGCGATCCCGACTACGGCACCCGCATCGCCGCCAAACTAGGGCTCAAGTAAAAAAAACAAAAAGCCCTGCGAGCACAACCCGCAGGGCTTTTTCAATTTTACTTTCCAGGGCGGCTTATCTAAAAGCCGCTTTATCCCAATACAAGCCCATACCACCCAAATCTTCTTCAATACGCAGAAGCTGGTTGTATTTCGCAGTTCTTTCACCACGGCACAAGCTGCCGGTTTTAATCTGATGGCAGTTCAACGCCACAGATAGGTCAGCAATCGTCACATCTTCTGTTTCACCAGAACGGTGAGACATGATCGTGCGATATTTATTTCTTTGCGCCAGATTCACAGCATCGAAAGTTTCAGACAATGTTCCGATTTGGTTCACTTTCACCAACAAAGCGTTACCCGCTTTTTTCTCAAGGCCCATGCGCAGACGTTTTGGATTGGTCACGAACAAGTCATCACCGATCAACTGCATAGTGGAACCCATTTGTGCTGTGGACTGAACCCAGGAATCCCAGTCATCTTCAGCAAAGCCGTCTTCGATGGATACCAGCGGATATTTTTCACCCCAGGATTTGTAGATACCCAGAAGCTCGGTCGGGCTGATCTGGCCACCTTGCCATTGATATTTACCGTCTCTGAACATTTCAGTCGCAGCAACGTCCAATGCCAGGAACACATTCTGGCCCGGGTCATAACCCGCATCCACGATCGCGTTCATCAACAGATCCAAAGCTTCCTGATTGGAACCCAGTTTAGGAGCAAAGCCCCCTTCGTCACCCACCGCCGTGGAAAGACCTTTTTTCGCCAGGATTTTTTTTCAAAGTGTGGAAGATTTCAGCGCCCGCGCGCAGAGATTCCGCATAAGAGTTGTTCACAGTGGGAACAATCATGAACTCCTGAATATCCAGACCGTTGTTCGCATGCGCACCACCGTTCAGAACGTTCATCAAAGGCACCGGCAAACGAGTTGCCTGAGAACCACCCACATAGCGATACAAAGGCAAATTGCAATCAGCCGCAGCGGCTTTAGCTACTGCCAAAGAAACACCCAGAATCGCATTTGCGCCCAAGTTGGATTTGTTTTCAGTACCATCGATATCACGCAGGATCTTGTCGATGTAAGTTTGTTCAGTCACTTGCAAGCCGATGATTTCCGGAGCGATCTTTTCACGAACGTTATCAACAGCTTTAAAAACACCTTTACCCAAGAAACGGTTCTTATCGCCATCACGAAGCTCACAAGCTTCATGCGCGCCTGTGGAGGCTCCAGACGGAACAGCCGCACGGCCCATATTGCCATCAGCAGTGGTGACTTCAACCTCAACAGTTGGGTTTCCACGGCTATCAAGAATTTCACGAGAGACGATGTTGATAATTTCAGACATGATGATTTCCTTCTTTCTCGGCGTTCTTATTCATAGTTTTCTTAACCAGGTCCATGCTTTCAAAGACCGTACGTGGATACTGGGTCTTTACGAACTCCCAATCCACTCGGCGCATGGCCTCTTTCACCGCCGGGGTCATTTTCCCCTGAGCAGCGAGCATGGTGATCAGCTGCTGTGCGCGCACCATGTAGTCGTGCAAACGCGCCAGGTTCTGACTCAAAACATATCCTGGAGTTTCACTGTCAAAATTCAAGTGTGACAGAGATCCTTCATGAGGCAACAGGGAAGAAGCATTATTCGTCGCCTCTTCTGGTGGCACTCCCGTGGAGGATTTAAGATTTTGTTTTTCAATCGTGCGGATTTTTTCTTCCAGATCGCCGACGTATTTTTGCAGATCCTCACGCTCACGCTGAGTGCGCTGAAGATCGTCGATCAGGCTTTGGAACAAGGCCGGACTGACTTGATGGCCGACACTTTCACTAAAAATGGAACTCTGTTGCGTGGACCAGTTCAACTGAATCGTGATGCCTTCCCAGTGGCACACCGCTGGAGGCTGACCGACGTACACTGGCAGGGACTCAAACGCTGCTTTCAGGTAGGTCGTCACCAAAGGGTATTGCTCTGCTGGCAAAGGCAAATCAAATGAGATGCTGGCTTCGTCACGACGAAGATTTTCAATCGGCGGCTTTGGAGAAATAAAGTACGACAGGAATTGTTCCGGCTGATTGAAGATCTCCTGAGGATGCGGCATCATGCGCAGAACGCTATCCAACACACCCCAGGCACGCAGCTCCGGGCCTTCATGCCCTGCCCGCAGCAGAATATTTTCTTCTCTTTTCAGGGGAAGACGCAGAACAGACTCCAGGAAATTTTCCATTTCCGGCGCCGTCATCCAATACGACGAATCCTTAAGCAGCTCCATCGGAAGATGGGCCTGCTCATACAGCTGGCTGAGGTCTTCGCCTTGCTGCTCCAGGACGGATAAAACTGCGTTTGAAATCTTACAACTAAAGTGCACGAAGTAGGTCTTAGCCTAGTTTCCCCACTCTTTAAACACAAAAAAACACCCCCCCTTTTCACTCGAAAAAGAGCATCCGCGTCATGACCATAACGCGCCATCGCCAGAAAAAACAACCAGGCACCTTTTGAAGTAAAGCGGTCAAAACCGTTCCAGCGCAAGGCGGAGGGTTTTTCGCGCAGCGGAGGCGTGCTCACAGCACGTCGAAGTGAAGCGAAAGGCCCGACAACGCAGTCGATGGGACGGTTTTCACCGCTTTAAGCGGCTTTGGTGAACTTGGATTTGGGGAATGGGAGGTTATTGTCGATGATCTCTTCCATAAACGATGGGACGTTGCCGGTTGGGATCAGCTTGCCTTCGAGTGTGCCGTCAGGACGACGTGTTAAGCGGGACATCTCGAAGATGGGAATCACGTTGTATGAACCATCCGCATTGAATCCGCACACTTCGCTAATTGCTGCGATACGTCGAGATCCATCAGAGAAACGCGAAACTTGGATAATAATTTCAATGGCCGAGGACACCTGAGAACGCAAAGCCTTCTCACTGACCCTGGCGTCGCCCCCTTGGGCCAAAGCTTCCAAACGCACAATCGCATCTTCGGGCGTGTTGGCGTGAACCGTTCCCATACAGCCTTTGTGACCGGTGTTCATCGCATTGAGAAGCTCCATGGCTTCACTGGAACGAACCTCCCCCACGATAATTCTGTCGGGACGCAAACGCAGAGCAGACTTCAGAAGATCCTTGATCGTCACTTCACCCTTCCCAGCCGCATCGGCCTGGCGGGTTTCAAACATCACCACGTGCTCATAGTCCACCTGAAGCTCGGACGAGTCCTCAATCACCATCACACGCTGCCCTTTCGGAATGCGTGTGCACAGCAATGACAACAGTGTGGTCTTACCAGAACCGGTACCACCACTGACGATGATATTTTTGCCAAGGAACATGCAGATGTCCAGAAAGCGTGCACCATCTTCAGTGATCGCTCCGAACTTGATGTAATCGGCAAAAGTGATTTTATTATTGGTGAACTTACGAATGGAAAGAGTCGTCCCCTTGCGCGACATCGGCGGGATCACCGCCGCAATACGCGAACCATCCGGCAGACGCGCATCCAGACGAGGCGATTCGTCGTCAATACGTCGACCCACGCTTTGCGCGATACTGTTGACTGCGGCTCGCAGATCATCTTCGGACGGGAAAGATTCGGCAACCCTTTCGAGCTTACCCTTTCTTTCCACGAAGATTTCCTTATGGCCGTTTACAAGAATTTCCGACACACCCTTGTCTTCGAGGTATTTCGCAACAGGACCGAGATTCTGCTGAATGGTCTGTTTGAAAACGTTCGACTGATCAGACATGGGTGCCTTTCCTCACTAAAGATTAGTTCGATGCCGGCTTGCGATCTGCCGCTACCGCATCAGAATAGATGATGAACTTCCCCTGCACCGCTGTTTCCGGGCACTGGTAAGAGAAAATCCCATCTGTCTTTGGATTCACAAAGAAAGTTTTCTGTTCACCGAACACCGTGTTGTGGTGCTCAGAGAACGCATCCAGCACGAAGCTAACGTTTTTTTCCTTGCTGTTCACATTCACGATATGAACACGGTAGTTACCACCCTTTTTCAGGCGCACCTGTTCGGGCACGAAGCCCTTGTCCGTATTCATGATAACGATGTCCTGAGTGGGTTCGACGGAATCAAACACCTTGCTCAGGATGTTCACGGATTGATCTTCCTGCACACTGGCTGGCAGACGATCTTCGTTTTTGACCTTATTGAATTCAACCTGACGACGGGAGAAATCCACTTCCCACGCATTCGCTACAGAAGAAAGCAACAACAGGCAAAGAACCTTAGTGCAACTCTGTGCGATCTTGGAACTCACAAAACTCACGGGCCACCTCCATAGCGATATAATTCACGGACCTAGGGTCCATCATGTGGAGCTTCTGAACCAGAAGGTCTTTGTCGCCGCGGCAGCCGTTGATTGTCTGGAAAGCGTCACTCAGGATCTGTGGGTTCGCCATCATTTCCTTCGTTACTTCGGACCAATCAAGCTTCAATACAGGGTCGATCGCCCCTACGCTGTAGAGAGCATCAAACACTAATTGCAAATCGCCTTGCAGAAACATCGAATCCTCCTAATTGCTCAAGGGCATCCAGCCCACATGGTGTTTCTATCGGTAGGAGTTCATTAGAACTTGAGTCAATTTGAGGCGATTTTTGAAGACTTGAGGAGATCTATCGTTTGACGCTGGCCCAGATTCGAATCGGACTTGGGCCCGGTCAAGTCGAGGGAAATTACTGTTCGGAGGCGGCAGAATCTGCCGCTTTTTCGGTCGGAACTTGAGAGGATTCAGCCAGGATTTTGCCCGCAATTTCAGAAGGAGACGTTGTGTCCTTCATCATGCGCAACTTTCTTTCACTGACCGCTTCTTTGGAAACTTCGATTTTTGCGTCACGGATACGCTCGGCAATCTTCCTTTCAAATCCGTCATTCTTCATGTACGGCTTGATCTCTGACAAAAGGTTCTCAAGAAAAACGATGTAGGTTGTTTGGACGACAGGTTTAAAAGCCCGAGGATTTTTCAGGGCATTGATGGCTTCGTCAGTAAGTTGACTGATCGTTTTTTCCCAGGACTCCAACTCATCCAGATTTGAACGCAAAGGTGACACAATTTTCTCAATCATTTCATCATCGTTAGGACGAGAATAGACAGCCTGAAGTGCCTCTTTCAGTGGCACAGCCTTGCCACTGGATGACTTTTTGGACTCAGTCACCTTGTCACTGACCAGTTTGTTCATCTGATCAAGATCCTTCAAAGCCAGTTGAGAATAGTTAAACAGCAAGCCAGCATACGCCGTCCCGCCAAGAAACATAAGAGCGAACATTGTTAAAAGGAAATTTGATTTATTCATAGAACTCAGTTTAAAGGGGTCTCTGAGTGAGACAAGTCCTGATTAGCAGGACTTAGGACCGGGATTTTTTCCTTCCCTCTAAACTGAAAATGATGTCAAATAAAGGGGCTCAAAAAATTAAATCATCCATCTTGGAGGAAACATTGAAAGCACTTAAGTTATTTGGAATTTCAGCACTGGCACTTACATTGGTAAACTGTGCCCCTTCAGCTAAACAACTCAAGGAAGCAGTAGAAAAAGATCCGAGCATCGTATTCGCAGCGATTGAAAAAGATCCTGAGCAATTCATCGAAGTTGTTAACAAAGCGGCTCAAAATGCTCAACGTAAAGCTCAGGAAAAAGCTGTTGCTGAAGAAGGCAAAAAGCGCGATGACGAATTCAAAAACCCATTGAAACCAGCTATCGAAGAAGGCCGCGTTGTCTTCGGTCCTAAAGATGCCAAAATCACTATCATTGAATACTCTGACTTCGAGTGCCCATACTGCGCTAAAGGTCACGCAACTGTTGATGAAGTGATGAAAGCTTACCCTAAAGACGTACGCGTTGTGTACAAGCACCTTCCTTTGGATTTCCACCCAATGGCAATGCCTGCGGCTGAATACTTCGAAGCTATCTCTCTTCAAGATCACGCTAAAGCTGAAAAATTCTACAACCTAGTGTTTGAGAACCAAGGCGACCTGCGTACTAAAAAAGAAGGCGCTTTGAAAGACTTCGCTAAAAAAGTTGGCGCGGACTTGAAGAAAGTTGAAAAAGACCTTAAGTCTGAAGTTGTTCAAAAACGTATCGAAGCGGACATGGAAGAAGCTCGTAAATTCAACTTCTCCGGGACTCCAGGCTTCCTGATCAACGGTGTTTCTTTGCGTGGTGCATATCCATTTGCTGACTTCAAAGAAATCATCGATCGTCACCTTAAAGAAGCTAAGTAATTCTTCTTTAAAAAAGATCAAAATAAAAACCCACAGCCTCAAAACTGTGGGTTTTTTATTTGCCCAGACCCACGTCCTGCCTCTAAAGTGGAAGAGAACCAAACACCAAGGAGCTCCACCATGAGCGCGCACGCCAAGTCGATGATCCTCAAAGCCCAGGACGATCTCGACATCGCCAAAAAACACCTGAACGACGAAAAACAGCACGACCTGGTTGGCTACAACCTGGCACAAGCCTGCGAAAAATTCCTGAAAGCTCTTTGTGAAATGCGTGGTTTGGAATATCCCCACGACGACGAAGGCCATGACCTCGATGCCCTGATGCAAGTTCTGGAAGAAAATAACTTCTCCGCGATTTCCTCTCACGCGGATGTGATCGAACTGACCCCTTACAACTCTCCGAACGCCCATGTCCGCGCTGATGAACGCTTGGATATGGAAGAATACGTTGGCTACGTCGAAAATCTGAAAAAACTGGTGGGCGAACAGCTTCGCCTTCTGTAGCTACTGAGTGGGGCTTCCATCCCCAGCTAACGGCACAATGGCAAAGCCACTGCGCGGCTGGAAGTTGACACGATCAAAAGCTCCTCCGACCAGCACCTTATCTGATTGGGCACTGAGTGGAACTATATTGGCATTGCTCTTTGCCGACCAGGATGCATCGATATTCAGCGAACTCCCTTTGGGGGTTCGCACCAGAGTATAACCAGGAACTGGAACCGCCCCGAGCGTATACTGATATACTGAACTGTTTGATACAAAGATATGCGCGTCTCCGACCTTCACGCTGATACTTCCAAGACCATTCGATTCTGGGGTATTCCAAATCAGGTTAAGATTCTTATCGAAGCAGGCCAAATTTCTTTGCGTGCCACCAACGATCGCACCGCTGATAACGAGGTTGTCGGCATCAGCATCCACCCGCGTATACGAGGTATGACCGGATATAACCTGAGGCTCTAACTGCAGATTGTTATTGAATATCGCAAATCCCGTCCGACTTTCACCGGCAATAACATTGAAAGATCCAGTTGCGATGAACCTATCAGCACCAAATTTCACAAGTTGGGTAACCGTGCTTGACGGGAATGGGTCCCAGGAATCCAACACACCCGTCAAAAAATCCACGGCCCCCATGCGTGTACGACTGTTGTTATTCAAACCACTAAATGATCCAGCCAACACCGCCAGGTCGCCATTTGCTATAATTCCATTAACGGCTCCTGCTGCTGCAATATTCGCCGGCTTCACGTTACCATTAACACTATCAAGTCGGGTTACCGAACTGGTGTTCACTCCTGATGTGGAACTAAAGCCTCCAACCGCA
Source organism: Bdellovibrio bacteriovorus (assembly GCF_041888015.1). Taxonomy (GTDB): domain Bacteria; phylum Bdellovibrionota; class Bdellovibrionia; order Bdellovibrionales; family Bdellovibrionaceae; genus Bdellovibrio. The sequence goes on along the minus strand of NZ_CP168968.1, from coordinate 698,625 downwards.
AAAATATCACCGTTGTATTTAATAACATCTTTGACGTAGGAGTTTGCAGATGGACTCCAGGCAGTAAGACCGCCTGAGGCAAGATCCACCGCTGCCAAATTGCTTCGGTTCACAAAGCTATCAATAGTCATAAAGCTGCCCGCAAAGAGATATTCCCCACCCAGAGGTACAATCTTCGTTGCCGAGCCTCCCTTTACAGACATGGAATAGCTGCCAAAGACTGGGGGACTTAAACCTGGCAGCACATCACGAACAACTCCGGAACTACCACCAAGCAAAACTTTAGAGTCGAGCTCCCCAATGATCTTAATGCCACTAGCACCTGAGTTAACAACGGAAGGAACATGTGTGGAAGTGTTAATGCGACTGAAGTTTGAATAGTGAGTAGCATACAAGTCCCCACCTTTTTCAAACAAGCTTGATATCGCATTAGAGGTGGAAGTAGAGGAAGAAAAAGAGGTGCCTATCGCAGTAAATGTACCAGTTGCCAGACCCATTTTCGTCAGGAAATTACTGGGACTGCCATTGACCGATGTGAAATAACCGCCAACAAAAAGATTTGAGCCTACCGCCACCACATCTGTCACAGCCGCACTTAGCACCGGGCTCCAAGCATTATCCAGACTTGCACCTAAAGTATCCGGGGTCGAAAGCCTTACAAGAAACTTTTTGCCTTGTCCGGCGAAACTTGTAAAAGAGCCATACACATACAACTTGTTATCGCTGCTTTCATAGTACATTCCATTAATACTGCTGCCGCTGACTGAAAAAGCGGATCCCATTAATACCGGAGTGTTCGGAGCCGTGATATCAAGATGGACAAGACCAGACCTTACTTGCCCGTTGATATTTGAGAAGCCCCCTGAAATATAAAGGTTTGTTCCAAAAACTATGGCTGAACTAATGACCCCATTTGCTGTCAGGCTCAGGCTTGTATCCACGGACTTATCTGCCTTGATGCGGATGAAATTGGCCGCCGTATAAGATCCCTGCTTATACACAAAGTCACCATAAACATAGTAGCCGCCGAAACCGTCGGAAACCATTCCCGACACACTTCCCGCCACGTTGTATGTTGAAACAAATCCACCACTGGAATTCAACAGGACCAATCCGCCCCGGCAGGTGCCGACCTCTGTAAAGTTTCCGCCCAAGTAAGCGACATTCCCTTGCGTAGTGACCGCGTCAACGCTGCCTTTAGCACCTCCGCTTGTAAAACAGAGTGGACCCGGCAATGTCGTTTCAGCCTTGGCTGTCCAGCCATCTGAAGATAGCACGGCAGATACATTTCCCGCTGCGTCCGTGGCCCGAATCTCCACTTTGTAGGCAGTACCGGCGGTAAGACTTAATCCAGCAAAAGTATAACTTCGCACATCCCCCACGGACACCCAGGGTTTAACCACCGTAAATGGAGTTGCAGCCAGCTTTATCTGCAGTTCATACTGGAAAATACCTGAAAGATTGTCCGTGGCTGGGCCCCAGGAAAGATAAGGACTGAATGACTTCAGTGCCATAGCCCCATCATCAAGCACCGCCATGGTTGCAGGCGGTGAATTGTCAAAGGTGTAACTTAAAGAGCCCGCAGAACAACTTGAGTAATTTGTTCCATTAAAAGCCCGTGCATGAAATTTATAAATACCATTCGTCGACAACGATGGCGACAGTGTGGCGGAAGAACCTGTCGCTGTCACACTGGCTAAGGGGTCATCACTGCAATCGACTGTTGCATGCAGGTCAATGATATTACCACTGGCGGTCCCCGCGACCTGAATTGACGGCGCATTCACATTGGAAACAGGGGTCGCGGGCGACAACAATGTCAACGTGCTGGGCGCATCCGGAAAGTCACCCACAACAGCCAGGAAATGTTCCGTTGTGGATATGTTCCCGGCTGAATCTTTAGCCCTGATATGAAGGTAATAAAACGCGTCCGGCGATCCCACGGAAATCACATACGAATTAGTGCCTACAAAGTTATTTCCCGGCTCTGCCGTCGGGAATTCATCCACGACAAAATCATAAGTGCACGGAGGCTCAGAGCACCCCCAGGTCCACGTATGCGAAGGCACCGCGGTAGTACTGCTGGAAAGCCCGGTCAAACTCGGTGGTGTTGTATCCAAAGTCACGGTAGTGCTGGTGCAAGCCGAAATATTCCCGGCAACATCTTTAAACTGCACACTGATATTTTTGACGCCATCCCCAGCCCCCATATTCCAGGCAGGATATTGAGATGCATAAGGAGCCCAGGCAGAACCCCCGACCGAACAGGTGGCATCATTGAATAGACGCATCAATTCCGGCCCGTCTCCGGCTGCCAGAACCAAATTCACATACTGGGTGTTTACGACCGCCGGTGTATCCGCGACCAAGACCGCAGGCCCCGTGGGTGCGATGCGATCCAGTGAATACGCCAAAGAGGCACTGGAACAGGCCGATTCATTTCCGAAACTGTTCCGACGTTTTGCATGAAGGCTATAGACTCCATCAGAACCCAGAATTGTAGCGTTGAGAGTGGCGGTACTGCCTGCGGCAAGTCCTGAAACCATCAATGAGGCGGGATTACAATCGCCCGCTGAATACACAAACACCGTGTCCCCTGATGCCACCCCTTCCACCCGAACAGTCAGGGTCAGCTCATTGGAAACACTCTGCAGTGGAAAGACCAGCGCCAAAGCGGTCGGAGCTGTCACCGAACTATCCACGGTCAAGGTCAACAACTGGCAGGGACTTTGATTCCGGGCAAAGTCCTGAACCTTATAGTAAACTGATTGCGTGCCCTCAGTAACGAAGGTCCATGGCAGTTTGTTCTTCTCCAGGCTGCGCCACTGACCACCACTCAAACACGTGTTTTGATCGGTAAGGTAGATTTGAAAAATATCGCTGTCTGTGGTGATCAATTCCAAAACCGTTGTTGGATTAGGCAGATTGGTGACCGCTCCTTCAGCTTGCAAAACGGCAGTGGGTGCGGTCATGTCGATGGCGATGGTCTTTTCCAAAACATTGGAATACCCCGACGGCATCACACTTCGCAGGCCCACTTTGGAAACTTGCGGATAACCCGAAAGATCCAACGCGAACGAAAATTCCTTTTTGGTTTCGCATTCCAGGACCAGGTTTTTTACGACAATGGATTCTTTGGCGGACTGCCAATTCGTGCCGCTATCCAAAGAATACTGAATGTCGATGGTCTTGCTGTGACATTTTCCATCGACATAGAATTCCGTCGACACCTGCCCGGCAATATTTGGCGCTGGAACGGCAATGCCATCTGCGGGCGTCAGCAGTTGTTTCACCTGGGAAACCACAGGGGAACAACCTGCTGCCACCAATAGCAACAAGACAAGAGAGCATTTAAAATAGAGTTGCCGGATGGCCTCGAACATGAGATTCGTTTCGGATTAAATACAAATAAGCTAAGTCTCGTTTATAAAACTCGACCAAAGGCATGTCAGACTGAAAGAAGAACACAGAATAAAAGAAGCTCATAGGACTTTTTATCGGAGGAATGCCGTCGTCCTATGAGCTTTAAAAAAACGAACTGAATTATTATTTAAATGCATAGAGCAAACTGCCGCCCTTGATCAGGTTGATGACCTTGTCGCGGTTGGCTTGGGATACCGCCGGGCAACCCCAACTGCGGCCCTGGATCACAGTTGAATCCTGAACATAGCTGGCCCCGTGAACCACAATGGCGCGAGAGCGCGCATTGGAGTTGGTGGAAGACAGCCCATCCAGGCGCAAAGAGTAGCCGTTGCTGCCTTGGTAGGTTTCTGCGGTTTTATAGGCCCCTAATGAAGAAGCATTCGAACCAGACACGTTACTGAATTTTTCAGCAAATCCGTCGTGGTCGCTGTCAGATCCTTTTCCATGGGACACATGCACATTCCACACTGCCCCGGTTTTCATATCGATAAAATACCAGCGTTTTTGCGAGGATTTCTGACTGAAATCCAAAACCGAGATCACAGACTGATTCTTAAACTGGGTCTTGTTCTTATGGAAGTACAACACCGCCGCCTTCAATCCCGCTGTCGGTACGATATGGTTTGGATCAAGATAGTCGTACTGTTTTAAAATCGCCTCGTCCCCGTCCACAACCTCGTCAGGCACAGTCGGAGTTGGTGGTGTTGTTACCGTGGGAGGTTCAACAACCCCCGGAGTTTCAGTACTGCCTTGCGAGTTATTGCCTTCACTAGGCATCTCGGCAGTCGGTTCGTTATTCGGGTCGTCCGGCAACACGGGAAGCCCAGGTCCGCACGCTGCCAGTAAAAATGTCGTGGAAAGTACCAAGAGTGTTTTTGAGTTTATAAGAGCCATGGTGATCCTCCGTGATAGTTCACGGAAGGCAGATCGGCCGCTCATATTTGAAACTTTAAAGACCGAAGAACTGGCTGAATACTGGTCAGACTTTCAGAGGGAAAGTGTCGAGATTTCAGACACTCTCCAGACCTTGGAAAAGGCCTCAAAAATAAGGGCGAGGATCACCTCGCCCTCTCTGAATAATCATTTTACGAACGCGTCTTACTTCAAAGAAGCAATATCAATCACGAAACGATATCGCACATCACCCTTGAGCATTCTTTCATAGGACTCATTGATTTTGTCGATGTTAATCAACTCGATATCAGAGGTGATTCCATGATGAGCACAGAAATCCAACATCTCCTGAGTTTCTTGAATTCCCCCGATCAAAGATCCGGCCAGACTGCGACGCCCGCCGATCAGAGGGAATGCATGAATGGCTTCCGGCTTGTCAGGCACCCCCAACAACACCATGGTTCCGTCGCGCTTGAGTAGTTGAAGGTGAGCATTCAGGTCAATCGGTGCAGACACAGTGTTGATAATCAAATCAAAGCTGCGATTGTATTTCTTGAAGGTCTCTTTTTCAGAGGTGGCAGCGTAATTGTGCGCTCCCAGGCGATGTGCATCGTCCTTCTTCTTATTGGAAGAACTGAGCACCGTAACCTCTGCCCCCATCGCAGCAGCCAACTTCACGGCCATATGACCCAGGCCACCCAACCCCATCACTGCCACTTTCTTACCAGGGCCGGCTTGCCAATGACGAAGCGGCGAATAGGTTGTAATTCCCGCACACAAAAGCGGAGCCGCTTTATCCAAGGGCAACTTTGGAGAAATCTTCAGAACAAAGTCTTCATTCACCACAATCTGAGTGGAATACCCGCCTTGAGTGACCGTCACACCGTCTTTTTCAACAGAGTTGTAAGTGCCGACAGAACCATTTTCACAGTACTGCTCAAGCCCTTCCCCACAAGACGGACAAGTACGACAGGAATCCACCAAACATCCCACCCCGACCGAGTCGCCCACTTTGAATTTCTTCACGGAGCTTCCGACGCTGATCACCTTTCCCACGATTTCGTGGCCCGGAACCATCGGGAATTTAGAGCCACCCCACTCATCACGCACCTGGTGCAGATCTGAATGACAGACGCCGCAGAAATGAATGTCGATTTGGACATCATGAGGTCCCGGTTGACGGCGTTCAAACTTGTAGGGCTTCAAAGGTTCTTTGGATTGATAGGCGGCATAGGCGTTCACTGGAATCATCACAACACTCCTTACAGTTTAAGCGGAAGAACTGTCTCTGATAGTTCAATGGCTTCCGGGGTCAAGTCCAGCACAAGCGGCGAAACCTTCACACCTTTTTGATGAGCCTCCCGAAGCAAACGGCCATACTCAGGATCGATATCATCTGCCGGAGCAAACGTTCCGCAGTCGTGACGTTGAACAGTGAAAACAATTTCAGCAGTGTGCCCTTGATCCATCAAAGCCATCAGCTCACGCAGATGCTTTTGCCCCCGCTCAGTCACAGCATCCGGGAATTTAGCCACGCCATCTTCCCCTAAAGTCACATTCTTCACTTCGATAAAATGCAGGGACTCGCTGCCTGTTTTCTTCAACGCAAAATCCAAACGGGTCTCTGCGCTGATCTTGTATTCAGGCTTCACCTCATCAAAACCCGCCCAATGGGCAAAAGTGCCAACGACCTCTTTTTTGTGACCCACGACATGCTGTAAAGTCTCACGCACCACGGTGTTCGGTGTGGCGGTGTTAACCCCTACCCACGCTCCCGTTGGAGATTTGATCATTTCCAATGTGAACTTCAGCTTGCGTTCCGGATTGGTGCTTTCAGAGAACAGACAGTGCTGTCCCGGATTGTTCACGCTTTTTAGGCTGCCCGTGTTAGGCACATGGGCTGTGATGGTCTGGCCTTTCCACTCAATGTCTGCAAAAAAGCGCTTATAGCGTTTTAGGAAAATACCTTCTTGCAACTTGCTGTGAAACTTCATGAAAACCTCATTTGAAAATCGAATTCTTTTTCATGAAATTAGTCTGGGAGGCGCCCTTTTGTCGATTCCTTTCAAGTCCCACCCGACACCCTACAGCTTTAGGGCCTCCCTGCAAAAATGACACTGTTGCGTAGCAGCTCAAAAGAGCCCTCCAGATAACCACTTATGCGGGGCGTTAATGGGTGCAAATGCTCTACCGTGAGCATAGAACGGGATGCTGCTCGCAACCTGCTATTTATATCTTCGCAGAGGTGTCTTTATCGCGAAGGGCGCGAGCTCTGGTTTTGATTTATTTTTATTTAAGTTATGCAACAAGGAAAGGAACTTTCTCAACATGGCAACTGATGTAAAACTGCCCGAACTTGGTGAAGGTGTTACTGAAGGTGAATTGGTAAAATGGTTGGTAAAACCAGGCGATTCTGTAAAAGCTGATCAGGCTATCGCAGAGGTATTGACCGACAAGGCAACGGTTGAAGTTCCGTCTCCTGTTGCTGGCGTAGTTAAAGATTTGAAATTCAAAGCCGGCGACGTTGTTAAGGTCGGCTCCACCATGATCACTCTTGATGGTGCAGGCGCTGCAAAACCAGCGGCTCAACCGGCAGCGGCAAGTACTGGGTCGGCTCCGGCAAAACCTGCGCCTTCCGCGGCTGCCGCCGCAGGTAAGGCTCAAGACGTAAAACTTCCTGAATTGGGTGAAGGCGTTACCGAGGGCGAACTTGTTAAATGGTTGGTAAAACCAGGTGACTCGGTAAAAGCAGACCAAGCGATTGCTGAAGTTCTGACTGACAAAGCTACTGTGGAAGTTCCGACTCCAGCAGCTGGTATCGTCAAAGAATTGAAATTCAAAGCCGGTGAAGTTGTTAAAGTCGGCTCCACGATGATCACTCTTGAGGGTGCGGGCGGCGCAGCAGCTCCGGCTCCAACAGCTTCTGCACCGGCAGCAGCCCCTGCGGCGGCTCCGGCTGCTAAAGCAGCTCCGGCAGCCGTGACTTCCACTTCTGCTGGTATCCATCCTCCAGTTGCGGACTCCAAAGTATTGGCAACTCCGGCTACACGCCGTCTGGCACGTGAAATGGGTGTTGATATCAACTCCCTTTCCGGTACTGGTCTTGCGGGTCGCGTGACTCGTGAAGATGTGATGTCTTCCGGTGGTGGTGCAGCTCCAGCGAAAGCGGCAGCGGCTTCCACAGGTTCTATCTCTATTCCAAAACCAGCTTACCAAGGCCCAGCAGGTGCTGCGGAAGAGCGCGTTCCATTGATCGGTATCCGTAAAAAGATCGCTGAAAACATGCAGCGTTCTAAACACGTGATCCCTCACTTCACCATCATGGATGAAGCGAAAGTGGATGCGATGGTTGCACTTCGCGAAGGTCTGAAAGAACACGCTGAGAAGAACGGAACGAAGATCACTTATCTTCCAATCGTGATGAAGGCCTTGATCGCAACGATCCGCGAATTCCCGATGTTCAATGCATCTATCGACGATGCGGCTGGCGAAATCGTTTACAAAAAATACTTCAACCTTGGTTTCGCGGCAGACACTCCAAACGGACTTGTTGTTCCTGTGATCAAGAATGCAGACCAAAAATCCATCTTGGAAATTTCCAAAGAGATCTTGGATCTTTCCAAACGTGCTCGTGACGGCAAGTTGAAACCAGACGAAATGAAGGGTGCAACTATCACTGTGACGAACATCGGTTCTATCGGTGGTACTTATGCAACTCCTGTTATCAACCACCCTGAAGTGGCGATCCTGGGCATGTACAAAATCGACGAGAAGATCGTTCTGAAAAACGGTCAGGTTTCTGCAATCAAAGTGATGAACTACACAATGACTGCGGATCACCGTTTGATCGATGGCGCTGTTGCTGCAAGATTCCTTGCTGCCTTCATCGGCCGCATCGAAAACCCAGGCAAACTTTTGGTGGAGTTGGTTTAAGCCGGCTCGCCGGAGGAGGCTGAAGCGCCGGCAGGTGTTTCAGCTGGACTTAATTGGAGATTTATTATGCAAAATTTTGACGTAGTAGTAATTGGTGCGGGTCCTGGCGGTTATGTCGCTGCGATCCGCTCTGCACAACTTGGTTTTAAAACAGCAGTTATCGAACGTGAATTCCTGGGTGGCGTGTGCCTGAATGTGGGTTGTATCCCGTCCAAAGCCATGATCACAGCGACTCACCTTTTGCACAAAGCTCAGCACAATTTCAAAGAAATGGGCTTGAATATCAAAGGTGGCATCGATGTGGATATGAAACAGCTTGTGAAATGGAAGCAATCCGTTTCAGACAAGATGTCCGGCGGCGTGAACCAGCTTCTTAAAGGTTACGGCGTTACCATCATTAAGGGTGATGCTGAATTCAAGTCTTCCAAAGAAATCTCTGTGAAGTCTTCTGCAGGAACTGAAGCTGTTCAGGCGAAATACTTCGTTGTGGCAACAGGTTCCCGTCCGATTGAAATCCCCGGTTTCAAATTCGACGAAAAAGACATCTGCTCTTCCACAGGCGCTTTGGCGTTTGATACCATCCCTAAGCGCGTCGCGGTTATCGGCGGCGGCTACATCGGTCTGGAGATCTCTTCTTACCTGCGCAAGCTGGGCACTGAAGTGACTGTGATCGAAGCTCAAGCATCTTTGCTTGCGGGCGTGGTAGATCCGGATTGCGCTCAGATCGTGACTCGCAAGCTGACTAAAGCGGGCGTGAACGTTCTTTACGGAGCCAAAGCCAAAGGTCAGAAAAAAGTTAAAGACGGCTACGAAGTCACTGTTGAAATCAACGGTAAAGACGAAGTCGTTAAATGCGACAAGATCCTTGTAACTGTAGGTCGTCGTCCAAATGGCGATCAGGCAAACTTGAAAGCCGCAGGCATTCAGGTTGACGAGCGTGGCTTCGTAAAAGTCGATGCTCAACGCCGCACAAACGTTTCCAACATCTTTGCTATCGGTGATATCTGTGGTCAGCCAATGTTGGCGCACAAAGCATCCCACGAGGGTGTCTTGGTTGCTGAAGTGATCGCAGGCCACAACCGCGTTTACGATGCGAAAACAGTTCCAGCAGTTGTCTTCACTGACCCGGAAATTGCGGCAGCTGGCATGACTGAAGCTGAAGCGAAAGCCAAAGGTCACACCGACCTTCTGATCAGCAAGTTCCCGTTCGCAGCCAATGGCCGTGCGGTGAGCATGATGGAAACTGATGGTTTTGTAAAAATGATCGCAGATAAGAAAACCCACGTTTTGTTGGGCGTTCATATCGTTGGTCCGGAAGCTTCCAATTTGATCTCTGAAGCAGTTCTAGCGATCGAAATGGGTGCTCGCATTGAAGACTTGGCTCTTACCATCCATCCTCACCCAACACTGGGTGAAACAATGATGGAGGCCGCTGAAGCGACCTTGGGTCACGCGATCCATATCATTCAAAAACCTTTGAAGGCATAAGCTTTCGCAAAAAGGCCGACTGAAAAGTCGGCCTTTTTTTATTCTCTCCATTCGGCCGGGGAAGTAGACAATCAAGAGTTTTTTCCCACTTAAACATTACGAGCCTTACAAATCTGTAAGTAAGTTCAAAAATAGCTCCCTTCCCGCCCCTAATCCGGTAGAACTTTATTAAAGACGGATAGACTATGGAAATGGACCTTACACTAAATTCACCGACGGCAACTTATCGATCAAATTTGCTAGAGCTCTCGTCTATCCTGAAAAAAATGGGATATAACATTCGCCCTTTCGATCACGATCACCTGCCACACTTTCACCAATTGTCTACACGCAAACAATCTGCTGTGATTGCTGCCTTGGAAGCTTATTTAGGCGCATTGAAGTCTGAATACAAAACCGAGGACTTCAATCACGAACGCTTCGTTTTTCAGTTCCTGTTCCGGGTGGGTATCATTCCTTCGGAAGACTTGAACGACACCATTCATCGCGAAAAGTACATTCAGATCTACAACTCGGACCAACTGCAAATCTTCCGCTCTTTGAGCTGCTATGATCGTTGCTCTTTCACACTGGAACAGCTGACAACGCACCCATGGTTTGATCTTTGGGAGCGGGACAGTCTGTTTTACTATGCATTGTTTGGCTTGGCGTCGACGGCTTTGAAAGTGGTGAAGTTCACCAAACTTCGCCTGAACTTCCCATTCCATCGCGTGACAGAGCTCAACTCTGCCAATCAGTTTTCATTTGATTACAGAATCAAATCCCTGAGCGCACTGACCCGCCAAGGCAAACTGCAAGCGGCTTTGCTGATCGAAGACTGGAAATTTTAATTAATCCGCAACCAGGTCTTCTTCAAGTTCAAATCCCATAGCCGTTTCTGCAAAGGCTTCTTACGAGACTCCGTCGTATTATCTACAAAGAACACCTTAGAGGTGACTGTGCTTTTCAGAATAGAGCTGACATCCGCAAAGATGGCAAACCCACTTTGGCCAGGCTGCACGCCACTGTAAAGACCGCCATAACCCGTGATCCCGTTTGAGCTAAATCCTGTGAAAAGATTGGCGATGATCCCGGCACTGACTGCATCTGTTCCCAAGGCATATCCCAGCACCACTTTCGATGCTGCCAAATCCACATTCAGATACAGCTTTGAAATGCGACTGTCGCTTAAAGGGATAGAATACCAATTGTCGGTCTTCACCCCCATCACCGGGAAGAAGGTTCCATTCGGAAGCCCCCTTTCAGCCTTCAAAGAAGGAATCTGTGTCACTCGGGTGAAATTCACCAAAAGATCCACATCCGTCACCCCCGGAGCTGGCGAGTTCACCTGCAACATTCCCAGAATTTCCAGCGGACTGTCGGGATTATAGATCGGCAATTGGATATTCATGATCTGAATGCTATTGGAATCCAGATGGGTCTTCAGACCCACAAACAAGTTTCCTTGCTGTGTCTGGGTTGTCAGCTCGGCGCCCTTGATAACACTTTCCTGAGAACACGCGGCCAAACTCATTACTGCAGTGATAGCCAAAAACAGATGCTTAAACGGGGATGCAATCATTGTGAGTCTCCTTTGTTGCAATCGCGGATTAAGTTTCGGCAGGACTGGACTAGACTTAAGCCCCAACGGCACAATCTTTACAAAAAGGAAACAGAGCCAGAATAAGGTTCTATGAAATCCTGTCTCAGGATAAGACTGCACCCCGGGGGATTTGATGAAAACACTGAGCATCTTCGCAACGTTAGTTCTGTTATCCACATCTGCTTTTGCCAACGAACTAAAAGTGCTGCCTGAAGTGGGTGGAAACCTGTCCGGGATCACATACAATCCAGAAAGTGATTCTTACTTCCTGATCCAAAATAACTCCGGGACGATCTTTGAATACAAAGCGGACTTCACCAAGCCCTTGCGCGTGATTCGTCTATTGAATCTGCTGGATGACGACACCGAAGATATTGTCTATTTGGGAAATAACGAATTCGCTCTCAGCACCGAGTCCAATCACGTTCTGATTCTGAAGATCTCGCCCGGGCAAACCACTGTTGATGCGCGTGAATCTCGCGCCGATGTGCAACTGATGCAGCTTCCCCGCCCGGCAAAAAACAATAAAGGACTGGAGGGCGTCTGTTTTTCAAAGTCCCAGAATCTGCTCTTTGCTGTTCAGGAAAAAAAGCCCAAAAGAATTTTTCAATGGAAGCGCCCTCAAACCACCGACGACATCACCAATCCGGAACAACTGCGCCTGCGTGAGCCCTACGACACAGATGCCTTGCTAAAACATACCATGAGTGATCTTTCTGCCTGCTTCTATGACGATACCAAGTCTGAACTAGTGCTGTTAAGTCATGAATCTTCTCGCGTGATGCGAGTCAATGCTCTGGGAAAAGTCGTCAGCACTTTGGATCTGCCGCGCGAAGCCCCTCAATATGAAGGGCAGACCTTTGGGAAACAGGGCGAGCTGGTATTGGTCAGTGAACCCAATCTGGTGATGATTCTGAAGTAACTATTCCAGATACTTGTCCTGAAGAGCCTTCAGGCGCTCGGGAGTCAAATTGAACTCAGCCGCAAAATAGCGGTCCATACTGCCATAGCGCTGGTGGATCTCGTGAAAGGCCGCATCCAGGAAGTGTTCACGAACTGACATCAAATAGCGAAGCGTTTCAAGACTTCGGCTGGACAGCTTGTTCTCGCTTTGATTCAGAATCATATCGCGAAAAGGCTGCAAGGTCTGCTCCGTGCGCAGATAGTCTTCCACAACCACTTCTTTCTTCACTCCCAACGACATCAGCATCAACGCCGACCCGACACCGGTGCGATCCTTCCCGACGGCGCAGTGCTGAACCAACGCTCCATCTTGCAGCGGCTCGACACGCTCGAAAAGGCGCTTATAAGCAGTATTGGAAAATGGCAGTTGCTGATACAGGCTTTCCATAAAATTATTGGGAATGCCCTGCAGGCTTTCTTCTGCATAGAAGTCATGACCCGCCACTTTCACAGAATGAGAATCCGGATTCGCCGGGCAGCATTCATATTGAGCCCCCTTCCAGATCACATCTTTATCGTGTTCGGATTCTTTGACGTCACGATAGTCGTGAATCTGGGTTATGGCCAAAGCTTCTAACTGAGCACAGTCTTGCGATGTCAAACGAGACAGGGAGCCTGAGCGATACAAACGGTTCTTTCTTACGCGACGACCGTCGGCAGCCAAATATCCACCCATATCCCTAAAATTGATTCCGCCTTGTAGCTTCATTCCAGCTCCTTCCAGAAAAGACCATGATAACACGAAGCGCGTTTATTTCATTTTCATTTAGGGCCTTAGCCCGGAGCTTTCATGAAAACTTGTTGAATTGATGCATCAAAAATGGAAATTTTCCTGTCCATGAAAGCTTCTCTCGCATTTATTCTGACTCTAGCCCTGGGCTCTTCTGTATCTGCTGCCTGGGACCTGAATGACGTGTCCTACTTAATGCCTCTTCCAACCCATGTTGGAGGAGATAATCTTATGGGCATCCACACCCCCGGACGTAGTGGGCCTCTTTTGAATCCGGCCTTTCTGGGAACAATTCCCCCTTTGACTCCCGTGATGAATGAAGGGGATATCGCGGCTTCATTGCGAGTGATCGCGGTGCGCGTGGATCCGTGCTTCCCGCTGCCGACCCCACAATCCTGTCAAAAACAAATCCGCCTGGTGTGGCAGCCGATTGAACCCGGCTTCCGCGGGCGCGTGCAAAGTGTCGATGCAGCTCTGCACAGTTTTTACGTGCTTGAAGATCAGGAGTTCTCATCCTTGCTGAAAGACCTTGAGACCTGGAAGAAGATTCACCAGCTACAAACTGCGGGCCTGCCTTTGCAGATTCACCCAGCCTGGGCCCAACAAGCGGACAAGAGCCCTGCTTTGCTCGCCTTCAATGACATCGTGAAAAAATATGCGGGACCAGCGAATATCTCTCGTGTCACTGTAATGGTGGTGCGTGGCGGTGGCGATATGTATGATTTCTCCGGCGGCAACGGGGGATGATTCTTTCAATAAAGTTATCGGGAATTCCGATCGCTTGAAGGTTGGAAATGAAGAAATTCTGCGCAAAGAACTTCGCGCCATTTATCGCGCCGAAGATCCCCACAGCTTCAACCCTGAAAACATGGACTGCGCCAGCTGCCATGTCGCTCAGCCCGCCCGTGTTTGGCTGGAGCGTATAAAAATGCCGGTTACAACCTTCAAAACATCAGCCCCGGTTTGAAAAATACACAAATTATCAGGGCTTTTGGGTATTTTGGTGAAAACCCTGCCATCAGCCAAAGGGTCATTCACGAGTCCGCCGAGGTGGCAGATGCAATTAATCGCTATCTGAAGGCCCATTAGCACTTTCATTTGGTTTTCATCTTCAGTCACTTATCATTTAGGGCGACTTAACAATCATCAGTTGTGAATGCGCCTTAATTTGGGTATTTCCTGCGCCATAAACCAAAGGAGTTCCTTCCATGAAAAAGCTTATCGCTGCCGCTATCGTTTCTTTGACGGCTGTTGTTGCTTCTGCAGAAACACTGACAATCTACACAGACCGCCCTACGGCGCGCGTTCAGCCTATTGCTGATCAATTCAAAGCCCAAACAGGTGTTGATGTTGTTATCGTTGAAAAAGCTTATGCAGACGTTTTGGCACAAGTCCAAGCTGAAGGCGAAGCGACTCCTGCAGATCTTATCTTCACTAAAGATTTGGTTTTCCTTTCTGACCTGACTCAAAAAGGTTTGTTGCAGCCACTGACTTCTGCGGCTGTTAAGTCCCGCGTTGCTCCGGCAATGAAAGACCTTAACGACAACTGGATCGGCATCACTTACCGTGCACGTACTTTGGTGTATGCTCCAGATCGCGTAAATCCTTCTGAAGTTTCTGAATATGCAGATCTTGCTGATCCTAAATGGGCTGGCCGCGTGTGCATGAGAACTTCCAAAGGCACTTACAATGTTGCTTTGATCGCAAGCCTTGTTCACCACAAAGGTGCTGCTGCTGCGAAAGAAATCATGGCTGGCATCCTGGACAACTTGGCTGTTGACGTTTATCCGAATGACACGGCGATGATGACTGCAATGGCAAACGGTATCTGCGATATCGGTATTGCTAACACTTACTACCTGGCAGGCATGTTGGATCAAAATCCAAACTTCCCAATCAAGCCATTGTTCGCCAACCAAGACTCCACTGGCGCCCACGTCAACGGTTCCGGCGTTGGTATCGTGAAGTACTCCAAAAAAGCAGCTTTGGCTGAACAATTCATCTCTTTGATGTTGCAAGAGAACAACCAACTTTGGTTGTCTGGCAGCCACTTGGAATACCCAGCAGCTTTGGGTGTGACTCCAAACACTGTGATCAAGGACTGGGGTACATTCAAAGCGGATGCGACCAACTGGACTGTTATCGGTGAATCCGTTCCAGCAGCTAAAGAAATCATCAAGGAACTTGACTACAAATAATCATGAGCAAGTTTGTTTCTACACTTCTAGCTATTTCCCTCTTCGGCCTGTCTTCACAGGCCGAAGACGTTTCTGAGGTCTCCGCTTCCATGTCCGAACTGGGCGCAGTCAAGGTCATTGGCAGTTCCGAAGAGGAACTGACTCAACCAAACTCTGCACACTTCTTCGGCAAGGAAAAATTGGAGCAACAACAACAGACTGACGTCACCCGCGTCTTGAAGCAGATTCCTGGTGTTTATGTTCAGGAAGAAGATGGCTTTGGCCTTCGCCCGAACATCGGGTTGCGCGGAACTCATCCGCACCGCAGTCGTAAAGTTGTTATTCTTGAAGACGGTATTCTGATCGGACCGGCTCCCTACTCGGCTCCGGCGGCTTATTATACTCCGTTCATGAGTAAAATTGAGTCCCTGGAAGTCTTTAAAGGGGTCGCCTCTGTTCCTTACGGTCCCAATTCCATCGGTGGCGCGATCAACTACATCACCCGCAGCCTTCCCACTCAAAATCGTGCGGAAGTCGAAGTGGCTGGTGGCAGTTTCAATACGCAAAAATACCGTGGCAATCTGGGTTACGTCTGGGACCGTGGTGCTATCATGTTTGAAGGCACGCACCTGAAAACAGATGGTTTCAAAAAACTCGATACAGGTCGTAATACCGGCTTTGATAAGAATGATATTTTGATCAAAGGTGAATACCGACTTCCCGGCGACCGACAGCAGTCCATTTCCTGGAAGCTGGGCTATGCCGACGAGGCTTCTGATGAAACTTATCTGGGGCTGACCCTGGATGACTTCGCAAACTCTCCGTTCCGTCGCTATGCCGCTTCGGAAAATGACCTGATGAAGTTTGAGCATCAACAAGCACAGGTGACCTACAAGACTCAAATGACTTCCACTTGGGGTTTGTGGTCCACCATTTATCGCAACAATTTCCACCGTGACTGGGATCGTTTTAATAACTTCCGCGACACAACCATTGATGTGAACAAAGTTCTGCGTAATCCCACAACGGGCTCTAATCAGTTGTACTATGACGTGATCACCGGCCAGGCGGACTCTTCCAGCGTCGGCGCCGGAGCTGACATCGTTATGGCCAACAACGACCGATTCTTCTACAGTCAGGGTTTGCAGTTGGGTTCTTTCTCAGCTCACCAAGCTGGGGAATTCATGCATCAGGTCAGCTTGGGACTGCGCTTGCATGAAGATCAGATTCGCCGTGACCATACTGAGAACATCTTCGCAATGACCAATGGACGTCTGGTGCGCACGGCAGATCCTGAAAAGAACACAAACAAGACTCAGGATAAAACTCAAGCCGTCACCGTCACTGCTTCTGACGAGATTCTTTGGAATGCCTGGAAGTTCACAGCCGCAGGCCGCTTTGAAAGCCTGAACTATGAATCTTACAATGGCCTGACAGGCGTCACTACTGATGGCAGCCAAAGTGTCTTTGTTCCGGGTGTTGGAACTCTTTACCAGTTCAATGAAAATTGGTCCTGGCTTGCTGGTGTCAACCGCGGCATGAGTGCTGTGGGACCTGGCCAGACACAAAGTAACAAAGCAGAAGAAAGTGTGAACTACGAAACCGGTGTTCGCTATTCGAACGCGGACCGCGAGTTCTTTGCCGAAGCGATTGCCTTCCGCGCAGACTATAAGAACATCAAAGACACTTGTTCATTCTCTTCCGGGTGTACGGGTAATGCCCTTGATCAGGAATTTGATGGCGGCAAGGCTTTGATTCAAGGTCTTGAGGCGCGCTTTGCTCAAGGTTTCCAGTATAAGAACGTGTATCTGCCGGTCAGCTTGAACGTGACCGTGACCAAGGCGGAGTTTGCATCAGACTCTCAATCCACCAATCCTGAATGGGGTGTTGGGGCGATTCATTCTGGCGATCCTCTGCCGTACGTACCGCAAGCACAATACAGCCTGAGCTTCGGTACTCAGTACCGCAAGTACACTCAGGAAGTGATCCTGTCCTGGACTGGCAAAATGTACGACCAAACTGTCGAGACTGACCGTTCTGAAATTCCCGCTTACGGGGTTGTGGACTGGACGGCGAAATATCAATACAACAAACAGGGTAATTTCTATGCCCGTGTTGATAATATCTTCGACAATGACTACTTGGTTTCTTTGCGCCCGTTTGGCGCACGCCCAGGCAAAGCCAGAAGCCTTCTGGTGGGAATCAAACACACGTTCTAAACATGAACATCAACCACCGACCGAGGACCTGAGAGGGGCTTCGGCGGACGACGTTCGGTTTTTCTTGAGACTCTTACATTACTTTGGGGAAGGCTCGCGGGTTGAGCTTTTCTTTGGAAGCAACGCCAGGAATGGATCCTTGTAGTGATGCCACAAGGAGGTGCGGAATCTTTCGTTTAAGCCTACTTTTATTTTTCCTACTTGTTTTGAAAAGACCAGGGTGCCGAAGAAGGCGTCCCAGATGGCTAAGCTGACTCCGAAGTTTTTGTCGTAGTGGGATTCGTCTTTGGAATGATGCACTTGATGCTGAATCGGGCTGATCAGCAGTCTTTCCAAAGGGCCGAAGCTCAGTGGGATGTGACTGTGTCTTAGGTTGGCTCCGACCAAGTTAAACAGGAAACCGAAGCCGTTAATCCCCAGCAGGGTCCACAAAGAAAAGCTCGATCCGAAAAGGAAAATGAAAATGCCTGTCGAGGTTCCCAGGCTGAGGCTGTTACGGAAAATAGCCATGATGGATTCCACCGGATGGGCTCTATACAAAGTCACCGGGGTCAGAACGCGGGCACTGTGGTGTAATTTATGGAACTCCCACAGGAAGGGGACTTTATGCATCAACCAGTGGTGGAAAAATCTGAGGAAGTCGTCCCAGACGAAAACTCCCAAGGTGAATGCCAGTAAATAACCATTGTTCACCGGGATATTCAGGACCTCGTCATCGCTGAAGCGAACCAGTAAACGAATCACCATTTGTGAAATCACGAAACTGCATTCAAAGAGCGGTACAAAAAGAAAGCTTTTGAACAAAGCATTCAGGAAATAGATCAGATAGTCTTGCTTCGTGGAGTGATTCCACCAGTACTTTCTGCGCAAAACCCAGCGGCGTAACAGAGTCCCTAGAGGGGTTTTCTGCTGATGGGCCAGAATAAACAAAACCACCAGAATCAAAGCCAGACTGGACAGAATATTGACGTGATAAAGCCTTGAGGTGGGCTCATCAAACTGAAAGAGTAATTTTTGCAGCCTTGTCCAATTCTCGGGATTTTCCAGCATAGAGAGCTTCTAGCATAAAACACCGTGAAATGACACTGACAAGTCCTGATCCTCAATGGGCTTTCATTTACGTCCGGGGGGACTATGAAAAACTTGTCAGAACGGCAGGATTCAGGCAAAAAGAATCTTTGGGAAGTGAGGGTTTTATGAATGCAAAATCACTGATTTTGAAGATATCTGTTGGTGCTGTCGCCTGCCTGTTCATGGCGTCTTGTTCAGATTTTTTTGACACTAAAAAACCAACCACTTCCGGCGGGACTACTCCGGGCAACAACGTCAACAAACCTCAAGATGGCAACCTTCCGGGAGAATTCCAAAATCCCAACGAGGGTGCCTTTACTGAAGAAAAAATGCTGATCAATATCGGCGTGAATGTTCTTTCCCGCTCTGCTGATAATTTTGCTGCGACCGTTCCGGTATTAAAAAATTCTTTACGCCAGTACTGTGAGGCCCTGTCCAACGGATCCTCCACCCGACGCGAAGAAACTCAAGCCCAGCTGGACTGGGAACGTGCAATGCTGGCCTTCCACCAGTTGGAAGCCGCACCTTTTGGTCCCCTATTGGATGACGGCCGCCTTTTGAATGACTTTATTTATTCATGGCCTTACCTGAACACCTGTGACATCGACAAAAAAACTTATGAAAACTCCAACACTCCGATCAGCAGTGACCGCCTGTTGTTCAATGTGCGTGGCCTGAGTGCGATTGAATATCTTTTGTTTGAAAAGTCCCTGAAAAGCACCTGTAATCTGCGCGCAAATCCGGCTATGAAAGAATGGAATGAACGTCCTGCCTCTCAGAAAAAACTGGATCGCTGCCACTGGGCGCAAGAGCTGGTTAAGGATGTTGAAGCCAAGTCTGTCACCTTAAAGTCCCGCTGGTCCGTTACAGACGGCAACTTCACCAAGACACTCATCGATGGTTCCCGCTACAAGAGCATCAAGGAATCCATTAATGCCCTGACCGACGCCCTGGCCCACATTGAAAAACTTAAAGATGCGAAGCTGGGTGCACCTATGGGCCGTCACAAAGACTGCGCTGAAGACAAGTGCTCAAGCACTGTTGAACACCTGTATTCCGGCCTGTCATTGGGATCTGCTGAAGCCCAGCTAAAAGGTTTCCGTACGATCTTCACGGGAAGTTTCAGCAACAGCCAGCCTGGATTTGGATTGGATGACCTTCTGGAAAAGTCCGGCCGCAAAGATGTCGCAACCAAAGTACTTTCTGCACTGGACAAGGCCATCGCCTCTGTTCAATCTGCCCAGAACAATGGTTCGTTGTTCGATCAGATCGAAACTATGGACCCTGCACTTTGCAAAAAAACAACCATGACCGACCGTAAGGTTGAAATCTGCGCCGTTCACGCAGACGTCCGCGAGGTCGCCTTCCTGCTAAAAACAGAAGTCCTTGCCGCCCTAGCCCTGCGCGCACCACCAACTCACCAAGGCGACAACGACTAAGCTTCTGCAAAAAAACAAAGACCAACCCTGAGATCTAAGGTTGGTCAAAAGGGTTCAAGCGCAAGGCGGAGGGGTTTCTCCGAAACGGAGGCGTGCTCCAAGCACGTCGGAGAGAAGGAGGGGCCCCGACAACGCAGTCGATTGGGCCCTTTTCACCAACCGGCCTATTTTACGCAAGAGTAGTAAACTTCGTAGTTGCCCTGTGGCAGCATCTGGTCAAACACCAAGTTCAGACCTTCCATTTTTCTTGTGCCGTCATACACCTGACCGTCTTTCAGCACCAGAATCGAGCGCATTGCATCCACGACCGGAGCACAAGACAGAGTGATAGACTTCAAAGTCTTACGCACACCTTCGGCGATCCCTTGCACTTGAGCGGCATAATCCGTCGCACACACGTCCCCGATCACACCACCAGTCAGTTTGGAGATCTGCTCATAGCGGAAACCTGCAGAGTAACCTTCACCCTTCAAGCAAGCCTGATCACCAGGACGCGCGATGATAGAGTGGAAACTCATGGCCTTCTGTGCCCCGAAGCTGTCTTGAACGAACTTTACAAAGTTCGCAGGGTCATTTTTCGGTCCATTGGCGGATTCGTCCTCGTCCGAAATCACCACAACCGCAAGTTGGGAATCGTTACGGATGAAGTTGGCATTGCCACCACTGGAACTCAAAGATCTTTCAATTGCGCGATAAGCCGCCAAGATACCCTGCTCACTGCCACTGCCCGTTTCACTTCTTTGCAAAGTACTGCTCAAAGTGTTTCTGGCATCTGTGTCGTTCATGGATGAGGTCAAAATATACTGACCCGGTTTGTTTGCAAGCTGCACCAAGCGGCCATCACCCAAAGTCTTGTGAACCGGGTCTGTCGTTGTTACAGCAATCTGCCAATCAAGACCCTTCACTACATCCAGGAAGTTGCGCACACGGGACGCCATGCTTTTTTGTTCATATTCCATAGAGCCGGAGTTATCGATAACAAACAAGATGTCGACTTTTTGATATTCGTTCACACGGACATTGTTCACCATTTGTTTATACATGGAAGAAACTTTGAAACTGATGGATTTTTCAGAAGCATTGCCCACTTTGTCTTTTGCAGAAACTTTCAGAGAGTAATCCCCACCCGCCATTTTCGGGAAAGTGATTTTATTAGTTCCAGCAGCACAAGCCTTGGACGTTGTACCGAAGGAACATGTCACACTCGCCACCCCTGCTGGCACATCAGTGACGGTGAAGACAATCTCGACATCCAAACCTTCTTCCACCGGAGCCGAAGGATATTTGGCAAAGATGATTTCCGGACCGGCTTGGTCAATGTAGATGCTTCTTGTATAGCAGGCACTGGTTCTGCCGTCATGGTCGCGGAACTGAGCGCTGACCGGAACATTCTGATTGGTTTTGGAACTGTTCAGTGTTCCGGAATCCACATAATCCACCCATGCCCCGGTGGCACAAGTATCACCTTCCGAAACCTTCACATAAGCCGCTACAAACGGAGAGTAGAAATCCAAGGCCAGCTTGGTTGAGCCCGTCAGGGTGGCTCCTTTATTGATTTCCAGGCCTTCTTTTGCTTCAGGTGTGGTTGGCGTTGAGCCACCGCCGGCATTGCCACCAGTGCTGCCCTCGTCCGTGTTACCACCGGAGTTGCCGCCACCTTCTTCTGGATCTGTAACAACACTGAAGTCTCCGTTGTTGAGGTCTTGCTTAACCTCGGAGCCACCACCGTTATCAAGACATCCTGTCAACGCGAACATCGCAACCAAGATGCCCATCAGTCCTAGATTTTTCATAAGGTTCTCTCCCTGCTCATGTGATCCTGATTCCATTGTGGGGGTATCTTCTGGGGCTTTTCAAACGAATCTCATTTTGAAATTTTTGTGACTAAAGCCTTTACACACTCAAAAACATTGCTGTCTAAAGATTTCGCACTCTCCTCTGAATTGGACCTTTGAAGAGAATGCATGACATGTCCAAAGATCAGTGGCACAAAGAATTCATGGCTGATCTGATATTTCAGGATTGGGGTCTCATCGACTATGAAGAGGCTCTAAAAAAACAAAATGAGCTGGTGGAAAAGGTCCATAACGACGACCTTCCCGGCTATCTTGTCTTCTGCTCCCACCCACCAGTGGTCACTGTCGGACGTGCTACCAAGCCTGGAGATGTTTTTGCCTGGAATGGTCGCATAGTGGAAGTCACTCGTGGCGGCCGAGCCACCTATCATGGCCCCAGCCAGCTCGTCGTTTATCCAATTTTAAATCTGACCAAGACCCGTAAAGGCCGGCAAGAACGCGAAATCTCGGCCTATCTGCGTGTTTTGGAAGAAGCTATTGTTGATGTCGTTAAAAGCTACGGATTGAATGGTGTTGAAAGCCGTTCATCAGCAAAGACCGCCCAAGCCCCCGGAGAGGCCGACGAAACCGGCGTCTGGGTTCAGGGTAAAAAACTGGCATCCGTCGGTGTTGGCGTGCGCAAATGGGTCAGCTTCCATGGAGCCGCGATCAATATCGTTCACGATCCCAAAGCCTTCCAAGGCCTTCACCCGTGCGGCTTCACCTCAGACACTATGATCAGCCTGGAAGAGCTGCTCAAACAGCCCGTCCCCCAAACAGAATTTAAAGAAAAAATGAAAAGGCGTCTGCTGGAAGTTCTATAGCCATCCGGACGCCCCCGCTGATATATCCTCAGTCTTTGAAAGTGCCTTGCTGATCAAATCTTTCGAAAGCAATTTTAACAATTTGCTTCAATTGTGCTTCATGCAGATCGCGCAAAAGCTCATAGTTTTTGTCCAGGCCCGCGTCGTTGATGGTATTTCTGTTCGGCATAAAAAGATTCGACATCAATCCCTTGTCATAGGAAGTCGCCGCAGTTGTACAGCCGGAATCTGCACCACAAAGCACGATTTCATACCCCAGCTTTAGACCTGTATTTAGGACGATATCACCATTGAGAGTATTGGCAGAAGACGGCTCCCAATCTGCTTTGATTTTCATAAATGCCACTCCATCAACCTTCCCAACGATGGCTCTGCGGAATTGTGTGACATCCGTCATGGCATAGTTGGTCTCACGGCTGTCCCCATTGTAAGCCACCGCTTTAAAAGTTGTACCGGTCAGATCCCCCAGCAAAGCATTGATGTCTTCCATGCCCAAACTGACCAGATCTGAATTTGCATAGATAAATGGTTTAAATCCACGCGTCGTCAGCTCATCACGAATAGCATTGCTGGCACTCACCGCAAAAGGTCTAATCCAGGAGCCGGTGCTGTTGTTGAAGATCGAAGTATAGTAAGCCTCTTCATTTTTTTTAAGAGTGTTCGTTGTATCATAGATATATACAACCGGAAGAATCCCGACCTCTTTTGATTCCCGAGCCGTCAGCTTGGCACCAGGGTTCATCATGGCCATCTTGGATTTGATTTGCGCACTCTGATCCCCTGATTGGGAACGATAGTGATCTTCAGAGACCTCATCTGGCAACATGAGCAAAGTTGCACAGCCCACAACTGACAACAAACTTAAAGCCAGAACATTACCAACGAAAAAACGACTCGCAGACTTCATGACACTTCCTTTCATCTTTAATCTGCAAATCAGTGTAGGGATTTGAGAAAAGAGATACACCCCCAGAACAGGGGTGGTCCAGTCACCTAAATAGATGACTGGACAGAAGGTTTTCATCAGCGCTGAGAATTTATTTTTTGGAAGTGATTTTGTGATCAACAGACCAGCGGCCTGCCCCGTGAATCACGAAGAACAAGCTGGCAAACAGATAGAGCAATGACATTTCCTTTTTAATGAAAGGATCCGCACCGTGAACACCGAAGGCTGCCACCGCCATTGTGAACACAACAAAGGCAGCTGCCGGACGAGTTAGAAGACCCAGCGCCAACAAAATGCCACCTGCAAATTCAGCCAAACCAGCACACCATGCAAAGAATTCCGGCATAGGGAATCCCAGACCACGAACACCTTCCACCAACATTTCCGGCGGAGGCAATTTCCCCAGACCGTGAGAGAACGCCATAGTCAGACCGATAAACACCCGCAAAAGCGTTAGCGCCAAGTCATCATAGCTGGTGTTGAAATTTCTAGAAGCCATAATTTTCTTAAACAGAGATGCCATAAAAAGAATCCTTTCTCTCGATGTGTATTCGGAACCTATTTTAAATCAGGCGCAGAAGCGCGGAATTTTCTTAAAATCGGCATGATCAGATTCTTCTTACTCATGCCACCTTCCAAAACCGCCTCAAACAAATCCACCAAATGCTGGGTGGAATTCGTCGAGATATCTCCGTCATAAAAGGCCATGGACCATCCTTCAAAAAGGCGGTCGGCACTTTCCGTTTCAATCATAACTCGGACAGAGTAGTTGCGATCATCGTCGCGGATTTTGCCTAAGGTGTCGCGCACATTTTTTTCAGTGCCTTCCAAAAGCTGTAAAAAGAATCCATCCCGGAAGATCAGCAGGCCGGTGATGCCCAGAGCAGCGTTATTCCGTCTGGACACTTCAAGGATCTCACGGATGTCCGTATAACTCAGATCCTCGGCCGCCTTGCTGTAATAGACAAGATGGAAGACAGAACTCATATACCGGCAGGGCCAGTCGTAGACATCATGATAACGGCATCACCCTTTACCACAACATCCCCATTGACCTTCGCCACGTTGGTTTCAACCGTGGCGATGCCTTTTTTCTTTTCTCAGACCCGTGATTTTGATGGTGATCACAATTGTGTCATCAACAAAAACCGGGTTCACAAATTTCATATTTTGAGCAAGATAAATACCGCCCTGACCGATACCATCAACAAGCGCTCTGGAAATCAGAGCGCCGACGATCATACCGTGTGCGATACGACGACCAAAACGTGTTTTTGATGCGTATTCATCGTTCAAATGAATCGGATTGTGGTCTCCGGATAGCTCCGCAAATTGCTGGATCATTTTATCCGTCACTTGCACAGTTACCTTTGCTTCGAATCCTACATCAATCACTTCAGCCATGAAAAAACTCCTAAAAAACTACAAGATATTAGCTGCCAGTTCAGCAAGCTCAGATCTTTCACCTTTCGTCAGAGTCACATGGGCTGCAATTGGATGGCCCTTGAATCTTTCTACCGCGTAAGTCAAACCACTGTTCGCGGAATCCACGTAAGGATTGTCGATCTGATAAACGTCACCTGTGAGGACAACCTTTGTCCCCCGACCGGCACGCGTAACAATTGTCTTGATCTCGTGCGGAGTCAAGTTTTGTGCTTCATCGACGATCAGGTATTGCTTCGGAATGCTGCGACCGCGAATGTAAGTCAGCGGCTCAATGTTCAACATCCCTTGATTGATCAATTCCTGTGCACGGCCCGCAGCTTTTTTGTCCGCACCCATCAAGAACTCAACGTTATCGAAGATAGGTTGCATCCAAGGATTCAATTTCTGCTCGATGTCACCAGGCAGGTAACCGATGTCGCGTCCCATTGGGAAAATCGGGCGAGACACCAGCAATCTTTGGAACTGACCTTGATCCAAAGTTTTATGAAGACCCGCAGCAATCGCCATCAATGTTTTACCCGTGCCGGCTTTACCAACCAGGGACACAAACATGATTTCATCATTCAGCAAGCAGTCTAATGCGAAGGCTTGCTCGACATTTCGCGCATGAATACCCCAGATGGAATCAGCGGCCTGCATCAAAGGAACGATGGCTTTTTCCGCCAAGCTGTAGCGACCAATCGCCGAGTGATTTGGATTCGCCGAGTCCTTCATGATCACGTACTGGTTGCCATAAAGTTTTACATCAGTGACAAAGCGTTTTTCTTTGTAGAAAGCATCGATTTGCTCTGGAGACACCATGATCTCCTGATAACCTTCGTACAAATCATCACGGTTGATGTCGTTGGCATCGTAGTCATTGGCAACAACACCATAAACGTCCGCTTTGATACGAAGATTGATATCTTTGGTGATCAGCTCCACTTTGTAGCGTGGATGCTGTTTCTGCAAAGCCAAAGCTGTATTCAAAATACGGTTGTCCGCTTTTTGGTGATCCAGTTCGGATGGCATACCTGCCAGCATCAGATCCGTGTTGATGTAAACCATCGTTTCAGAGTTGTCGATCTGAACACCGCTGGCCAATGAACCCTTGGAGCGCAAAACGTCGATAAAGCGGCTGAACTGACGAGCATTGCGTCCGTTCTCACCCTGATCTCTTTTGAACTTGTCCACTTCCTCGATGACAGAGATAGGGATATGAACATCCGCCTCTCCAAATCTCAAGATTGCCTGAGAATCGAAAAGGATTACGTTCGTATCGACCACGATTTTTCTGCGCTTTGATTTACTCAATGGACACCCTCCGTAGTTATAGTCCATGTGATCTGCCCTTAGACTGCAGATACTCCACAGCTAAATTGCAACAAATCGCAGGACCAAAGTCCACGGAAAAGCATTACTAAGCAGGCAGGTCAAAATCACTGCCCGAAAAATAAAAAAGCGAGGGAACCGGAGCTCCCTCGCCAGACTTACAAAATTTTTTAGGAAATATGAGATACCAGGACGTCGCCCGTATCGGTTTTCAAACTTGCACTGACATTTTCGATAAACTTCACAAAATGATGAAGTGCAACATCATTCATTGTGCCCTTCACAAATCCAGCACCATGACGAACAACGCCTTCGTCCTCAATCGCACGGCTGTTGGATACAACAATCGTGAATGGGAAGTACGTTGAATGATTCAAGTACACACGCATAGCCACTTCATCGCCCTGAGCAAAGCCACCTTCGGCCAACTCCAAGTCAAAAGCCATCCCGTTTTCTGAGATGTCGTACAGAGCAGCCTTCAAAAGACCCTTCTCTGGTAATACGACAAAAGCTCCTACAAATTCAGTTAAAATGGTTCTTTTTACATCACGGCGATCGCGGCTCAGAATCTCTTGACGAGCCTCCGTAATATCGAGCACCTCCGCGCGGACCTCAATTTCCTTAATTTCCAAAGAATTTTGAGATCTTAGACGTGGCGTGATATCGAGAATTTTCCCCATTTGTCCCCCTGTGACTTAATTCTTATCGGCAGGATGTGTTTCAACTTTAGCCGTCTTGCCCTTAGGTCTAGTTTCGGCTTAAAATGAGACACATGGCGGTTGTCAGGGCGATTCTATGCAGTTTTATGTTCCATTTGCTGGTTATCATCGGCTTGATCTGGCTTGCGCCCAAATTGCAACTGCCTGAACCCGAAGTGATCGAAGTCACACTTTCTCCAGAACAGGAGATCATGCAGGCGCTGAAACCCAAGGATCGCAGCGTGGTTCGTCAGGCTTTGGTCCCCGAAAAAGTGAAACTTCCCGAAGACGACACTCTGGCGCGCTTTCTTTCCGAAAAAAAACCAGCGCGTGAAAGAGGAAACTCAAGCCGCAAAAACCGGCATGACTCAAAACCGCAGCAATCGCGACAGCAACGTTCAACAGCAAGACCCCAAACAAGCCCCGCAGATGGCCGAGCAAAAACGCGAACAGATCAAGACGGAAGAAGCTGACAAAGATGGCTATCGCAACGTGGATATCAGCAAAGAGTTAGCCGAGATGAAGCGCTTCAACGACGGCTATTCGTCCGTTGGTGAATCCCTGCCCACCGACGTCAAAGTGGGCTCTTTCACCGCTTTGAATACGGATCGCTATTTGTTCTATACTTTCTATGCGCGAGTGGAGGAGCTGATCCGCTTCCGCTGGGAAACTCGAGTTCAGCAAGCCATCGACAGCTTCGATCGCATCGATCGCATCAATGCTGGCAACCGCAATTGGGTGACTCAGGCCGAGTTCATTCTGGATAAAAATGGAAATTTAAGATCCGCTTTGATCATGAAAAGTTCCGGCATCAAAAACTTTGATATGGCCGCGATCAATGCCTTTAAAGAAGCCCGCATCTTCCCCAACCCTCCACAAGAGATGGTCAAAGATGATGGCTTTATTCATTTGGTTTTTTCATTCACGGTGCGCTACAGCCCACCGGCGCTGGTGAACCGCAACTAAGGTTTGTCGGTCATTCCCACACGGCCGACCATCGGAAGCTTCAAAGCCGGGCGCCAGAAGTCGATTCCAAAATTCAGGCCCAACAAATTCAACTCCACACCTTCATGCAAACCCACGGTCAAGCCCAACAATCCCAGCAGGGAAAACTGCACGCCGGTTCCGGATTCACTCCAACCCACGACATCAGCTTCGTTGATCCAGTCCTTGCCGATGGCATTGGGCGGAAGCTCCACCGTCAACTCAGGAACATTGCGAATGATATGTGAAATGAAGGTATTGCTGTTCGGCCCCGGATAGGCCCGATAGGTATTTTTATAAGCGTAGTTCCGCGCCAACTCGTCGATTTTAGGAATGGCCGCCTCGGCTTTTTCCCCACGCAGGTCCTCGATCAGCTCTGGTTTGGCTCCAAACCAGTGACGGTCCGGAATGTCATTCTCGATTCTGACAGATTCAAGCCCCCTCTTCACGCGCCAGCCAATCACATGATAGGTGGTGTAATGGGAAGCATCTTTGGCTTTGGTGGCAATCCAGGAATGGACTGAAAAGTATCCACGCCAGCTCACCGTTCTTGCGGCATAGACCTGCACCACGGCTTGCTTTTCCTGCAGAGGGGGCGGCGCCAGCTGAGCACTTTCACGGGTGGCCGTCCGCCAATCCTGCGCCAAAGCTTGCGAACCCCAGAAGAACAAAGAAAGAAAAAATCCCAACATTTTCATCGCCACATTATGGACGATTTTCTTTTGCTTGCGGAAAAAAAATGCTGAGGCGGGCTCAGCACCTTAAGACTTTTTTGGGATAAAACGCAGTGACGCCGAATTAATACAGTAACGCAACCCCGTCGGCCCAGGGCCATCATCAAACACATGCCCCAAGTGCGAGTTAGAATCTATGGCACGCACCTCAACTCGTGTCATCCCGTGGGAATGATCGGAGATCTCTTTCACCGCCGTCTCGTCAATAGGACGAGTGAAGCTGGGCCATCCCGTTCCGGAATCAAACTTGTCCTGGCTTGAAAAAAGAGGTGCGCCGGAAATCGCATCCACATAGATACCCTCTTCATGATGATTCCAAAAGGCATTCTGAAAAGGTCTTTCCGTGCCGTTTTGTACCATGATCTGATATTGCTCAGGAGTCAGAAGTTTTCGCAATTCCGCCTCGTCCGAGGGCAAACCGCATTTTAAAGTCTTTTTATCCATACTTTGGTTTTACCCGGTCCAGCTGCTTTAGTCCAGAGTGTGTCTGAAGACATGTCGTTCGCCATGCAACCTTGCTAAGATCTAAGGATATGAAGAAGCTTTTATCTCTGACCATCCTGGCCGTTTTGACTTGGACCTCTGTGCCTGCACATGCTCTTTTCACTGAACTCGGGCTGTCCTACGGACGAAAAACCACCACGTTCGATAAAGACAACTCTTTTGATTCGGAATCCATCACCGGTTCGCTATCTCTGTATTTCCTTGAGCGCATGGCTGTGGAACTGAGTTACACAGACGCCAAAGGTTTACGCGAGGAAAAAGCCAGCCCGAGTGACGCTCGCCGCACCACCACTCAAAAATCCCAGATCCTGGGTGCCGATCTGATTCTGACTTTCGCTGATCGCAAAGCTCTGTTCCAGCCGTACATCAAAGGCGGCGGTGCCCAGATCAGCCGTTTCCAACAAATCAAAATCGAAGGACAAGACACCTACACGATTGAACCTGAAAGTGTGACGGTTCCCAGTTATGGTGCCGGGTTGAAAATTCAGGTGACGGAATCCCTGGGGATCAAACTGAGCTACGATGTCTGGAAAACTCCTATCGGTGGCGGCCTGCAAACGGACGATAACTCCGTGCGTGCGGGTGTGACTTGGGCCCTGTAAAACATTTGCTACCACTCACACTGCTGGTCGCCGTTGCGGCTTTGAACAGCGGTTGTCAGATGGGCTATCTGATGAAATCAGGCTATGGCCAGATGAAACTTTTAAGCAGCCGAGTCCCCCTGGAAGAGGCCCTGGAAGACCCGGCCTTGGATGAAGCTAAAAAGAAAAAACTGCGCCTGGCCCGGGAAGCCCGTGTGTTTGCCGAACAGGAACTGCATTTGGCTTCTTCAAAAAACTATACATCTTACGTCGAACTGGGCCGACCTTATGTCACCTATGTTGTCAGTGCCGCCCCCAAGTGGGAGCTGAAGCACTATCAATGGTCCTATCCCTTCATGGGAAAGATGCCTTATAAAGGCTATTTCAACGAAGCTGATGCTGTCGAAGAAGAAAGATCGCTCCAACAAGAAGATCTCGACACTTACATGCGCGGCGTTTCTGCCTATAGCACTCTGGGATGGTTCAATGATCCAATCCTCAGCTCCATGCTTCGCTATGATGACTATGATCTTGTGAACACCATCATTCACGAGACCGTTCATGCCACGCTGTACATCAAACATGCCGCTGACTTCAATGAACGTCTGGCGACCTTTCTGGGCAACAAAGGTGCGGAGCTGTTCTATCTAAAAAAAGAAGGTCCCGACTCCCCCACTCTCGCGCAAATTCGAATGGAAAATGAAGACAATAAGGTGTTTTCAACTTTCATTTCAGGTGAACTCAAGCTGCTTGAACAGTGGTACAAGAACTTGCCAGCCAGCGAACGTATCGAAGAGAAACGCAGCGAACGAATTCGTGAAATTCAAAAAAAGTTCACTGCAGAAATCGGCCCGCAGTTGAAGACTGATAACTACAAAAAATTCAGTGATGCCAAACTCAACAATGCCCGCCTTCTCGTTTACAAAACCTACATGCAGGATCTCGGGGACTTCGAGTCTCTGTACCTTCAAGTTGGCCAAAACTACGCGAAATTCATCGCCACCTGCCGCGGACTTGAGAAGGCTCAAGATCCGGCCTCAGAACTCAAGAAGATGATTGCTAAAAAGTAACATCAAAGGCCTTTTACAAGATTTTCTCAATGACCCTTAAGCTCACGTAATCACTGGCGAAGACCTTCTCCCCCAATCGTCGTGTTGTAAAAAAAACAAACAAACGAAAGTTTCCAAGAACAACGTAACCTGTTCAGGCTACCCCATGCGGTAAAGAATTCTTTACACGCGGTGAGTCTGCTCTGGCGGAATACGAGTAATAAGAATAAAACTCCAAAACTTTTAAAAAACTGTCAGGAAACATTAGTACGTCCACAGCACCTGACAGGTCACAAAATAACTGGAGAGCACTATGAAATTGAAGTTCCTTGCTGCAGGCATTGTTGCCTTGGCAATGTCTCTAAACGTCCATGCTGATGAATTCGACGGCGGCAGCCCTGACTACGATCCTCGTCCAAACCCACACTACTCTGAAGCAGAGATTCAAAGAAAGATTGAGAACGAAATGGCTGTAGCCTGCAGAGGCAATCTTTGCTCTATCGTCGGCACTGATGGCCACGGCGAAGGCTGGACAGTCAGCTTCCAGGTTGGCTACGGCAACAATCCAAACTCTGGTGGCAACAACTTCTACATCGGGGACGGCAAGGGCTCTCAACAGCAGGATGGCTCTGACTACCACGCTGGCATCACTGTGACTTACAAAAACTATTCTTGTAACTCCACTCTGCGCGTGACGCCTTCTGTTTATCGCTTTGTAAACACATACATGTACAACATGGTGAACGCTGACGGCTCTACAAAACGCAACTTCTCTCCTGCCGATCAGACCGTCATCCTGTTCTACACAACAATGTTGAACAAAGTCGATAACTGTAAAGCTCTTAACTAATCGCTCACTCACAGAGGACTCATGAAGATCACTACAAAGATCTCTCTTCTAATTTCCGGATTCGTTCTGGCAGGACTTGTTCCTGGATTGGCTTTGGCCCAAGTGCCAGCCCATCAAACGACACTTCTGAGTCCTCTGAGCTTCACTAACAGAGCGCAATGCGCTCTGGATGCTGACAAACCCACGTCTTCAGTTCTGGTGATGGTTGACGGTTACAATGCCGGGAAGCTGGCCAACTCCGTCGCAAAACTGCAAGGCTTGGCTCCTGAAGAACAAAGCAACAAGGCCATGAAAGAATTCCGTCTTTCTGTGGCTTATATGACCCTGAATATCATGAACAAAATGATTCGTGGTCAGTTGCCCGTTCTGCCGACGAATCTGAAAACCGCCCAGCTTCCCAAGTATGTCGATGCATCTCAAAGATGCGAAAAAGCTGGAAACAACTGCGGTGACATGAATGAATATCTGGCTGGCATCTGGGCACGCGCCGGAAAACGCGCCGAACTAACGACCTATGACCGCTTCACTCAATACAACTTCCCCCTGCACTCTTCCAAAGACCGCTTGGGTTGCTATTATATTAAAAAATTCTCGGCCCTGCAGGGGCACCTTCACAATACCGAAGTCAATCAGAGCAATCTGCAGGATGTGGCTCTGGCCTATCTGAATGAAGCTGACTATCTGACAGGCTGCTTTGATTCTGACGACAAATTGCCTAATCGTTTTGTGACTTTGCAAATCGACTGGGAAACCAATAAAAACTCTCTTGAAATTCAGGGTTTTGATTTCTGGAACAGTCTGAAAATCTATCTGTCCTGGGCATGGCGCAATACCAACGAAGTTGAAATGCTCAGCCCTTCCTTTGGGCGTCTTTTCCGCTCTATTGCCCTGGAAGAATCCATCATGTTCTCTCCAAACGGCTGTAAGAGCATGACCAAACCTTCCTGTGACAGCGAATACCTTTCCGTCAACAGCGTTCGCGAACTGGCAAAGCTCAGCGACTCTGTCACACCTGAACAATTTGACAATGTGCCCGTTGGAACGGAGTTGGAACTTCTTGAAAAAGGTGTTCGTGGCGTCAATAACGACTTCCTGGGCACTCAATCCCACGACACAGCCCAGGGCTGGTTGTCCAACTTCCGCAAGAACCTTATTCAGTCCCGCGCCTTGATCAAAACAAAATATCAGGCCGCAACCATGCATCTGAACCTGCTTCAGGACCAACTGGGCGTGGATCTGCTGGCGCATGGGATGAACAAAGAAGTTGCCTCTCACGGTTCATCTGACGCCCTGATGAATGAGCTTTATTATCTGTGCACGGAAGTACGCCTTGCCGGTGACAACTCTTTGGATTTCCTAAAATCCAATATCGATCGCATTGCTGAGCTTAAAAATATGACTCAGATGCAGTATTCCGAAAGAAGATCCATCAAAGAACACATTGATTTCTTCAATCGACTGACATCTCCGATTCTGGCGACCTGTAACCAGCTTGAGAAGCAAAACTATTGGAGCAAACCGGGCTACACTGTCAGCAAAACGGGTTTCTCTGCCTGGGCGAAAGAAATGCTGCAAATCGGTGCGGAACCGGATGCTGCTCCCTTTGCCCCGACCGCATTCTCTGGCAAAGCCACCCTGTCCTGGAGCAGTCAAACTGCTGCTGGCGCTCAGACGATCTGCAGCAGTTCCATCGACTGTGCCCGTCTGGCTGTGAAGAGTGTTGTCGACCTGTATGCCGTTTCCGTCTATGCCGACGCCCTGATTCCTTTGGCAGGAAAATCCTCTGATCCAAACCTGTTCAATCCTTATGCGGAACTGACAACTTGCAAGATGTACGATCCTTGGTTCCAAACTCAACGTATGAACAAGGTCTTTATGATTGATCTTGCCAATACAGCGCTATTTGGCTGGAACGTTCTGCCCGTCTATCTGGACGTGAACTTCACGGCACCTAAAGTGGTTTCCTTCAATCAGTTGATGAAGAACGGAGTTTTGAAGTTCGATCCCCGCCTGGAGAAATCCAAAGCGCAAACTTCACTGGTCGCTGACTTCGGCCCATTACTGGGGGCTCCATGCGCGGTTTCTTTGAATAACAACGGAATCAAACATTATAACTTCTATTCTTTCACCGGCTTGAGCGTGAACTACTGTGATTCCAAACAAAAGAATGAAGTTATCTCCCTGAAAGCCACTGACTTCGCCAATGGTGCCAGCACGGAGCGCTCTTTCTGCGGTGGCTGTACATTGAACTTCACGGCTGTTGCTGCGGCCTCCACAGCCACATGGAGTGGCGGTGTGAATCCGGCCAAGTTCATCGTTTATCTGTTCCGTACCTTCCAAAAATATTTCAACGCGAAGAAGGACAAGGTCAACATTCCTCGCGGCTGGACCGTAAACCCTGCCTATGCAGCAGAAGTTTACAAAAAATATGGCGAGATTCCTTCTCACTGCGTAGACATGCTGGGGAAAGGTCTGAACTGCTTCGCGGACACTTGTGCTGCCAAGGCCGCCCAATACATTGAGCAGACTTACAATGCCAAGGTTCATAGTGCGTATGTGCACAATGATGGGGATTATCAAGGTTTGTCTACAGATACGGTTCTAAGAACCAATCTTTGCGAAGGCGATATCTCCGTGACTGCCTATTGCAACGAAAACCGACTTGAAAAATTCCGAGTTACAAATGTTTACGGCTGGAGCAAAAGCTGCCGCAGGGCTTTGGGGAAATAGACTATGAAGCACCTTCTGACCGCCCTCATTCTCCTGGGAGCTCTGAATGTCCACGCCTGGACGCTTGAATCTAAAGTTCAAGTCGGTTCCAAAGGCGAATTCAGCGACACTGTCACTTTGTTCTGCCGCGCGGATGAGTCTTTGTGTGAAACCGTCTGTGGTGACAAGAATTCCTGCCACAAGGAACAGGAGCTTTGCTTTAACTGCCTGGGCACAGCCAACCCAATTCTGCGTACTGTCTTCACAGAGGTGGATCGCCTGTATCGCAATACGCTTCAGGCTGTTCCGGTCCAGAATGCTGCCAAAGTGTTTAAGAGCAGCCATGTCTTCGTTGCCGCTCGTAGCATTTACAACTTCTACTCTGCCATCGACAGCGTAGAGGTTCAAACACGCTTCCAGAACCTGTGTCCCAGCCCTTCAGCTCAACCGCTGTTGGTTCTGGAAAAAAATCTGAATAACGAACCGACCCGGATCAAGTACGTCATCTGCGACGGCGTCGGCCCTTATAACCAAGAAATGCAAGTGCTGGAATATTCCCCTCGGGTCGAATCCGGTGCTCAGGAAATTAAATTAAACCAACCTTAAAAACAGAACGTTAGATCAAAAGGAGAAAATATGACTAACATTATGAAATTCGCAGCAGTAGCAATGCTATTGATCTCTGCACAAAGCGCGAACGCAATTTCTTTGCGTTTCAAATTCAAAACTTTCAGCTCTGGCCCAAGCATCTATGCCTGCAACGCCGGTATCCGTGCCGCAGCTCAGACAGGTAAAGTTTGCTACAACCAAACAACAGGTGCTTCCTGTACTCCAACTGCGTGTGACACAGCTAAAGAAATCTGTGACACTCAGTGTGTGTGCTCTGGCACAAACGGTGGCGATACTTTGATGAACTACATGAAAGTCAGCTATGCTCCTTGGACAGATCACCCAGCTGCTGGTTCTGCTGGTCAAGCTTACACTAACACTGTAACTAGATCTTCTGATGACGGTGGTGCTTGGAACGCATTGTTCAACGGCAGCAACGGCGAAAATGAAGCTTATGGCAACCGTATCGGTGACCTTCAGTTCAACTTGGGTTCTGAGCTTTACATTGCTGAATACTTCGTTGATATCTGCTATCGTGGCCCACAAATCGAATACAATGCTGACAACGTTATTGCTAACTTCAACATCATCGCTCAGGTTTCTGCGACTGACTTCCTGAACTCTGCAGTTGGTCACGGTCAAGATGGCACTGGCGCAGTAGGCACTCCAGGTTTGGAAGAAGCAACTGCTGAAGCTTTGAAATACACTAAGCTTTCCGGTCTGCAAGTTAAAGCACACGTAGTATGTGACCAACAAGGTTTGGGCAGCTTGCAAAATGCAGCAAACAACCAAGGTTACTATGACACTACAATCAACGAAGCGACATTCCAATTCAACGCTTCCAAAACAACTGAGAAGCTTGCTGGTGACTTGTTCGCAACTGCGACTCCTGCTTCCTCTTCTTCTTTCGGTACAACTGACTTCGGCAGCGGCGCTTTGAACCTGAACTTCTCCGGTCTTCAGTCTGCTGGCGGCAACAACGGTCAATGGTTGAACGTAAATAACACTAAAACTCCACGTTTCTGCAAAGTTAGATACGTATTCACAGAGACTAACGGTCGTCAGACTTTGAACTCTGCAAATGCATTGAAATTCAACTTGAGAAAATGGCAGCGTCACGGTGCTGAGCTTTGCACTCACACAACTATTGAAGAAGTTCACTAATTACTGATGCCGGGTAACTCCAAGAGGCTGTTATGAAATCAAATGTTGTAAAAATATTTACCTTCGCGACTCTTCTTGGGGTTCTGGTCTCTGCCTCTTCGGGCTTTGCTGCCTGCAGAATGCAGAATCTCGGTTCTTTGAACATCTTTTTGAATTCCGAAACGGGTGCCGTTGGACGATTCTCCAACGGTGCCAAAACTTCCCAAGTTCCCTCTCTTGTTGAACACTGTGCTGCGACTGATGGTCCTTTCCTGATGTTGGCGGTCGGCATTGTTTCACCTCAGGTGGATGCCAATTTTTCTGATTTGGTGTTCGACGGCAAAATGGAAGCACCTCGTTGCTCCTTCAAAAACTCTCCGTTCCAACTTAAGGAACCGATCTATCCCACAGCCGGCCTGGTGGCACGACAGCATCAGATCCTGAAATCATGCACCTATCTTTCGGTTGCTGATCTCGAAGGCCGCGCTTTAAATTTCAAAGTTGATCAAAAAGCCTGCAAAGTCACCAATGACAACCGCGGCTATATTCGCATGGAAGGCGACTATTGTTTCCTAAGACTAAGACCCTTCAACCGCGTTTCCATCAGTGTCGCTCTCAAGGAAGAATGCCAAAGTCCTGAATTCCTCAAAACTCATGGCATCAATCCTCAGGACATTCCCTTTGCTCTTAACTCTTACCTCTCTGGGGACGACTCCGGCCTAAGTCCCGACTTGACGGCCCTGGGTACGCGCCAAGGACGCTTTTACATTCAGCCTTCCGAGCAGCTTATGGCGTTGACGGAAGACAATGGCGAAGAAAACCCGCGCTTCCCGACTGACTTTATGGTTGATACCCACATGGGCAACATCAGCATCACGGGACAAAACAACACCTACACCATCATCACATCTTTGGCGGCCTCAAACCTTGGCCAAAGCAGCTGCAAGCAAGGCAACTGCTCGACACCAAACAACTTCATGGCTCCAGTCGCGGCAGAGATGGAGTTGTACCGTGTCACCGCCAACGGAAAAAAAGAACTTGTCGATTCATGGTGGTATGCCGATTTTATTTTCCCACAATGGCAGGGACTTCTGAAAACCGTGCCTCATAATCTGCAAGAGACTCATATTGAAGCAGGCGATGAGTACGAACTAGTCACTCTTTTCGTTGATCCTCTGGATGACTTTACAATGGCGACTCAGGACTTCTTCCAGTTCCTGATCAATATCCAGGGCACTTTGGGAACTGCGGGCATTGACCCTATCAGCTCATTGCCGGGCTTTACCAGCAGCCGTGGCTTGCGACCCGTGGCCGGTTTGCCAGCGCTGAGCTCAGGCGATGCCAATCAAATCGTAGAGCAAGCCATTCAGTCCCTGCGCATGTTTGGCGATAACAACCAATGGCCATCTTATTACAACAAAGTCTGCAATCCTTCCAAATCGTCCTGTGCTGATGCAGGAAAGTCCAAATTCTATTCCAAGCTGACGACTCGCTTTAAGATTCTGGAGGCCGATTCATCATCTGGCGTCCTGAAGCTGGGACAGTATACCTACAAACGTGAATCACCAGTCTTGGGTAACTACACACACTCATTCCAACAGGACCCTGCTGTAAACTGTGAGGCTCCGTAATGATTCGTCTTCTGGCTGTCTTGCTGCTGACCCTGGGGTTCTGCCTGCAGGCCTCTGCAAAGGTAAATATCAAAAAGAAAAAGGACGAACCTCTTCCGAATGGAACCTATTCTGAAGATCTATACTTATGCAATCTGGGGATTTCTCATCCAAGGCAGTCGGCTCCGACTTCCGGGGCCTGCGAAAATCCCAACTGCGAATCCGAAGTCATCACCAACCCGATGGCCGGAACTGATTCCCTGTCTTTTGAGCTCTCGGACCGTCACAACAATTCCATCGACAATGACGTGCTGGTTTCCGATTCAGAACCGAAAGTGTATTCCTCGGCACAAACTCAGTGGTTCAATAACATCACCGAATTGACAGTGAATTTATCCAGCGAGCGATATGGTGCAAGCTACCACCTGGATTTCTGCTATCTGGGCCCTGTATATGAAACACCTTCAAAAAATGGCGTCTGCGACAAAGGCCTTAAAAAAAGTAACGGCAACTGCTACGGGCAATACAAGAATCCGGACAATGCCAATGATCCTGAAAGCGTCGACAACCAAAACCCAGGAAACGGAAATGGACCTGGGGGCAATGGCAATGGCAATGGCAATGGCAATGGCAATGGCAATGGCAATGGCAATGGCGGATCAAATCCGCTGGAAGATCTGTCAATCGGTAAATACAGCATTCAAACTCTTTTGGGTGCCACCAGCCGCAACTATATCCAAAACTCGGGACTGCAAGTGCGCTCTTATTTCGTCTGCGAATACCGCAATAACAGCGGCCCTCGCGAGTTGACAGAAATTGCGGCTCCCGGTTTGGTTCTGGGTAATTCAGGAACTCCGTTCATGAACTTCCCTTCGTTGCAAATGACCTTCTATCGCCTGCTTTTGAATTCCAACGCGATGAATGTCCCCCGCTTCTGCCTGATCCGATTTGAGTTCCGCGAAACCAGCCAGGCTCCACGTAAGAATGCAGAAGACCAGGTCGAGTTCACAGTGGGAACTGACATCATCAAAGAGGCCACGGATTCTTCCTGGCCCGGATTGAACCTGAACTGATGAAATCTTTATTTACTTCGTTTCTGATCCTTCTTCTGCCATGCCTGGGAAGTGCCTCCGTCTGGAACGCACACCAGTCCTGGAATCAAGAGCATGAAATCGCCTTTTCTACCTTTATCGAAAAGGAATTCCATGCAGAGATCTTTTCTTCCCCGCAGTCACCTTTCTATGGCCTGAAAACCGACTGTGCGGATGCCGTCTATGCTGCCCGAGTGATCTTTGCTGCAAAAAATGGCCTGCCCGTTCAGTTTGCCGATCCAACCAAAAGCGGCAGCTATATCAGCAACAAGATGTCCCGCTGGGATCATCTGCCTGAAAAAGAGCGTCTGCGCAATTTCCTGGAATACGTCAGCGATCTGAGTTCAACCTATACTCTGGAACTGGATTCCTACCCGGTACAGATTTCCAAAGAGAGCTTCCGCCCAGGCGTCATCTTTCTGAGCCCGCATCTTTCTGAAGAAGAAAAACGCCGAACCGGATTTAACGGCGGCCATGCCGAATACGTCAAATCCATTACCGACACCGGATTTGTCGAGGTGATTTCCTCCACCTCCCCAAGACTGGTACGCACCTTGAGCCAAAGCAAAAACCCGTACATGGCACCACTGCTGAAACGTGCTGGCTACCGCATTTGGAAACAGCCAGGCCACTACAGCCTGCGCACTGAGCAGTTGCCAAGTTATGGCTTGAATCAGTTTGAACTGGCCGAATGGGCCCCACTAAAGCTTATCAACCGCCGCCAGATCTTTCAGTGGCACGAAGAAATTCGCCGCCTTCTGCGCACGCGCATTCCCACCTTTGAAGAACGTGTGGATGTCGTCGTGGAAAGTATTTGCGGCCTGCTGAAAGCCCGCGCAAAACTTGTTCATCAAGGATGGAGCGCAGTGGCCAGCAACGGAAACCGCTGCTTAAGCGGGGATCTACGTGATGAGTTTTCCACAGACAGTCGCGACAAGCGCATTCGCGATGCCTACCTGCAAGTGCGTGACCTGTATGACTGGAAAAAAAGAACTGATGGGGACCCTCATCTGACCGGAGACATCAGTGACGGCCAAGCCCAGCTTGAGCAGTGCCGCTTTGAACACTGGCCGGGGCGCCAGATATCCGCGTGGGACGTGGCCTCCAAAGCCCTCAGTGGCGAACTGATTTCCTCTTCAGACTATGCCCCGGCGGTGCGCTGGGGTGATCGTCGGCCCAATGGGAAAGATTGCCGCTGATTTATTTTTCCTCAATCAACTTCGGTGAAGGCAACGGCTTGGTTGCCTTGGGGCTGACCTCGGGATTCGTCAGCATGGTCTTGATACGGTTTGTAAGGTCCTGTTTGATTTGCAGATACTGCACCATACGCTCCGGCCCCAATAAAGGCTTGAGCTTGTCGAACTCTTCCTCGCTCATACGTCCGTAGTTTTGCAAAGATTTGCGATACAAAGTCAGCTCTTCATCCTTGGCTTTACCTGTCGTGGCTTTGCCCATCTTCTCAACGGAAGCCTGAAGCTCCTGATTGTATTGTGCTTTTCTTTTATTGATTTCTCTGACGATGTCCGAAAATTTCTTTTCCTCGGTGGTGCTGAGCTTTAGCTCATCACTCATTTTCCAGATTAACAGTTCTTCGAGCTGATTGCGTTTCTCCGCAGCATGGACCGCCACGGAGAAAGCCGAATTTAGACAGAAAATTGAAAGTAATAACAGAGTCAGTCTGCGCACGTCGTCTCACCCGAAGTCAGGGTGTTAGCGTCCGCTTTCACCCATGATTTTATTGAATTTATCTACAGATAAATTTTCGAATGATTCGCGAGCTACGTCCATAAAAAAGTCAGATTCGCTCTGCGTGCTGATTAAAGTCTGGGATAGGTCCTCTGGGGACAGAAGAGCCTGCGCTACGATACGCTCGTGACCATCACTCAATAAGCCCACACGCTGCATAGACTGGTTTACTTTTGACACCTGACCCAACAACAATGCTGAGAAAAGGAAAAGTGACATCATACCGCCTGCCGGATAAAGCCATCCTCGCCAGTGAGCGCGAAGAACATTTCTGGGCTTCATAAGTAGAGGAGCCGGCGCAATTTCTGTTTGCTCAACCTCAGCCATGATCTTGTCGTGCAGACGATCGAAAAAATCTTCGTTCATCGGGAGTTCAAGTTCATCGGTGGCTTTCAGCCCCTTACGCATTTTATCCATACGATCCATCGGTTCGATACGGTCCATTGATTATCCCTCTGCTTCCGCAAATCTTTGGTTTACTTCCATAAAGAAACCACCAACTTCTTCCGTCCAATTTTTGAGCTCTGCTTGTTGCTCAAAAGTTTGGCGAAGCTTCATGAGAGCGTGGCGGTAGTTCGCCTTCGCTGTGTCGTAAGGACACTGCATGATATCGGCAATTTCGTTAAAGCTGAGGTCTTCGTATACACGAAGTACCAACGCTGTCTTTTGTTTAAATGGCAACTTTTCCACTTCGTTGTGCAGGATATCTGCCACCGCCGTATGGACTAATGTAGTTTCAGCTTCGGCATCCACCGCTAACTGCACATCGTCTATATCGACGGTGTCCCTTTTCCACTCGCGGATTTTGTTCCTCGCAGTGTTAACTGCAATTTGGAACAACCAGCTTTTGAAAGAAGCTCTGCCCTCAAAAGAGTTCAGCTTCTCGTAAGCTTTGATGAACGCTTCTTGCGTCACATCTTCCGCAGTGTCCATGTCCTTCACAAACCTCAAACTCAACCGCAGCACACTTCTCTGATGTCGTTTCACGAGTTCGGAAAAAGCACGTCTGTCGCCAGACTTTACTTTTTCAACCAGTTCAAGATCCGTCACGTTTAGATCTCTCTCCATACTATGACTCGTTTCTGTCTAAATTCGGTTAACGTTCTGAATTTTTTTCCCAGAAGAGCCATTCTGCCCCCCTCAGCCCCCGGTAAATTCGCCCCCAAACCCGCGGTGCCTACACTCTTTCATTAATGCAACGATGATGCCGAATTGGCAGGAGTCAAAGTGGCTCTAAATATATGAAATATCTTAGGAATTACGCGTTTTGTTATGACACCCATAATCATTCCTTATGGGCTAGACCAAGGTCTAAAGTGTTGCGGTTCGCCTTCTGCGCAGCAGTGTCTGCCTAAGGTCACTATTAATATGTTAAAGCCGCCGACGTTCTTAGATAGAGTTTAAGGGAGTCCGAAAAACAGGAGGTCTCATGAAATACCTTTCCACCTGCCTTTCCCTGATTCTGTTTTCCTCCCTGAGCCATGCCACAAGTGTTCGCTCTTTCCGCATCTATTCAGTGCGGGAGCTGACGCCGTTCGTGGATCGCTATTATGGGCAGGACGGTTCGGCCTTTGCGACTTTGTTCTGCAATGACAAAACATCCGAAGTCATGTTCGTGGACAGCCGCTATTCAGATCTTGATGGCAAAGTTTTTTATTTCAGTTCACAGGAAGCTTGCACAGAAGCGCGTGGAATCGCCAAAACCAGTCGCTGCGGAGCCGACCTGGTTTTGAATACAACAACCACCGGAGCCACCATCACAGCAGCCCGATGCAAATAGTTTTATGAAACGATAGTGGTGCGGTTACGACCGCCCTGTTTGGATTGGTACAAGGCCTTATCGGCACGATCGTACACTTGAGTCCATTCGGTCTCGTTCGGAAGTTTCGTGGCAACCCCAACAGAGATTGTTACTGGAATCTTCTTACCTTCAAAAACAAAGTCATGGGCCTCAATAGTCTGGCGAATACGTTCGCCAACTTCACCGGCCGTCTTGGACGGAGACCCGGACAACAGCAAGACGAACTCTTCCCCACCATAACGGGCAAAGAAGTCATTGGAGCGGATCAGCTTCGTAATCACGATACGGCAAAGTTCTTTCAGAACATGGTCTCCGCCCGGGTGACCAAAGCTGTCGTTGATCTTTTTAAAATGGTCGATATCGAAAGTCACAAGACTGAATGGCTCGTTCAGAACCTCGGCGCGTTTCATCGCCTCAGGGCCCTTATCCAAAAGAGCACCCTTGGAATGAGCTCCGGTCAAAGCATCCTTTTGCGCACGATCGTACATCGCCGCATTGGTCATCGCTTCGATACTGCCTTTTTCAAGGAATTTAAAAATGACGTTCCCGGTTTTGATCTGATCATTATTTTTCAACAGACAAGAGGCCAATGGTGGAATCACCTGACCATTCACAATGGTTTTATTGGTCGAACCCAAATCAATCACTGACACTTCACTGCCGTTCACTGCGAATTTCGCGTGGGAACGACTCAAGCTTTTGTCATCAATGTAAACCTGACTCTCGACAGAGCGGCCAATCACAATATCATTGGCCGTGATAGGATACTGTTTACCGACGTAACCCGGAGGTCCAATCAATACAACAATTGCCGGAGGCACATCATCAGCCTCTTTCAAACGACCTTTAAAAGTGTCGCTGGCAACAATACTGGTTTTCTCTAAGTTGTCTGAATTGTCATCATTGTGAGCCATAAGGAAAAGTATAAGTCCCCGAGGCGACGAATGACAATCATGCTTTCTTCAATTTCTCTTTCGCTAGTCTCTTGCCCAGCTCAACACCAGGCTGATTAAATGCGTCTATTTGCAGATAT
This sequence comes from Bdellovibrio bacteriovorus, assembly GCF_041888015.1. Classification (GTDB taxonomy): domain Bacteria; phylum Bdellovibrionota; class Bdellovibrionia; order Bdellovibrionales; family Bdellovibrionaceae; genus Bdellovibrio. The sequence goes on along the minus strand of NZ_CP168968.1, from coordinate 655,202 downwards.
TCGCCCAGCCCCGCCACGACCAGCTGCCAGTACATGAACATGTACCCCAAGGTGTGTTCGTCTAAGACCTTCGTCTTAAGAGTCATTGTTGAGATCCCATTTTGATTCAAGGCCTCTTGTGTGGCCAGGCATTCTGCCCGCAGAAGTTCGCCCATGGTGCGCCCTTGCAGGTCCTGCGTTTCTTTAAACTGAGCATGCAGAATGCGCTGAGAGCCGCCTTCGGACTCTTCCACGCGTTGGAAGATCACGAACTTATCTTTCGTACCTTCCATCACCTGTTGCAAAATAGAATGCTGATCAGAAGCACCCACCGCCGCCATTGGCGTGCTGACTCGAGGTGCCGGTTTTCCTGCGCGGGTCACAGGTTTCCCCAGAGACTCTGCCCACAACTGCTGATACCACGCCCCGAAAGATTTCATACGAGAGTTATAAATCCACAAAAGCGTGATCCATTCTTCGCGGGAATAACTTTGCACCACCTGCGCCATGGTCTGCGTGATCACCGCTGTATCATTCAAGGCACGCATCGCGCCCACGCGAAACTTTTCCAGATCCAATCCCAGGAAGGCCGCTGGCATCATCCCCACAGGGGAAAGCACAGAAAAACGTCCACCAATATCCAGCGGAATCTCACAGACCGTGACGGAGTTATCCCGAGCCCACTTGGTCAAACTGCTGTCTTTGGTTTCAGAAATAACCACGCTATGTTGTGAAAGAGAAAGACCTTCCTCCTTATAGACCTGATCCACAAGCTCCAGGGCACACAAAGATTCAATCGTGGTACCACTTTTAGAAATAAACGCCCAAGCAACCTCTTTCAGATCACCCAGTTCTTCGATCATGGCTTCAAAATCCAAGGCATCGACATTATCAACAAAGTACATATTGCGAGCGCGGAAGACCTCGGCAATAACCCGAGTCCCCAAAGAGCTACCACCCAGGCCCACAATCACAAGCTTCCTAAATTTCGCCGCCAGCTCCGTCCCCACTTTATAGGACTGCTGCCACAAAGAAACCCTCTCCATCAACTGAGGAAAGCCAATCTCTTTACGTTGCAAAAACAACTTCAAGGACTCCTGACACTTCCCCAAAACAACCGGATCAACCTTATGAAGCCCCTGAGTAATCTCCAACATAAAAATTCTTTCCCCAAAAAGTTCTACCTAAAGCTGAAGGCCGATCAAAACAGTTCGAGCGCAAGGCGGAGGGAAACCCTCGCAGCGCAGGCGTGCTCAAAGCACGTCGGAGCGAGAAGGTTTTCCGACAACGCAGTCGATCGGGCTGTTTTCATCGGCCGGTTAGGATATAGCTACGTCTTCTTCGATTTTGTGGTAACCCTTCCACTCCTTCAAACGCCCTCGCGGTCGTCCTCCGTCTTCCGGGTACTCGATAAGAACATAGGTCAGCTTCGTGATTTTTCCCAAAGACACGATATCCAAAGATGTGACTTCAGTCCATGTTCCTGTATTGAAATATTCTTTATTCTCTGACCACTGGCGATATTGGTAAACGTGGGTGTGGCCAAAAATAACCGTATGGACACGTTCATCGCTCAGAACTTTGCGCGCAGACTCACTAAGATCCGGAAAAATAGCGCTTTCTGCAATAACCTGAATAATACGCTTGAGAGGCCAATGACGGCGCGGGTCCTTCACGAAGGCACTTTTCACAAAATAGCCCATAGCCATAAAGAACGCCTTGATCATAGTTCCGGTTTCATTCAGGAAAGCCCACCGCAACATCTTGCCAAAAGGGCGAATCTTATCCACATGTGGGTAATGTTGCTTGATCTTCAACACCACTTCCAAAAAAGAAGTGGGACCCGAAGGGAAGATTCAGAATCGGTTCGACAAGATCTTTCTTCAGGAAGAACTTTTTTGGGGTCCATGCGGTTGGCGGCCTCGTGCATGTGACCATGTTCGATATGCACGCCATCGAAGAAATAAACGATGTTCTTAAAGCGGATGGGAGTCCCGATCACCTGATTCAGGTACGCGCGACATGCTGGCCACAACATCCCCTGATCGTGGTTGCCCACGATATAGGTGATTGTGTTCCCCGGTTTGGCGGCGAACTCTGCCAGAGCTGTAAAGACATTCTGGTGGCCTTTGACGCAATCTTTGAGAATCTCCAAAGTGACGGCTTCTGTGATCACAGACAGGAAATGCCCTTTGTAATCGCACTGCAGGAAGTTCAGGAAGTCGCCATTGATAATGAGCTCCACCTCGTAGTCCCGGAAAACACCAGTGGAGTAGTAGTGAATGAATTCCACCAGTTTTTCACCGTAGTAGAACTCTTCCAGGGAGTTGATCCCCCCTTGTTCCAATAGACGGCCCTTCCCCAAATGGAGATCACTGATAATGACCTTAACCTTTTTAATGGGAGCGGGTTTCGCGACGGCGGTGCCTTCGCTACTCTCGGCCTGGGAAGTGGCTTCCATACTACTCAGCTTTCTTCAACGGAACGAGATTCTCTTCTTTCGCCTCCAGGTTCGTCAAAGCCAAACGCAGTGCGCGTTCGGTGCGTTTGACCTGATCCTGATTGGCCTCGATAGTCTTGTTAAGCTCAAGACATTTCTTACGATAATTATCGAGTTCCTGAGAGAGCTGATCAATCTTTCTTTTCTGTTCTAAGATATACTCATCTTTGGACCGAACAAGAGCGGATTTTTCTGCACGGAGCAATTCCAGGCGGTTTTCCAGCTCTCTTTCGCGAACACGGATCTTCTTAAAGTCAGATTTAAGTCTAGCTTCAAGCTCTTCGACCTTGATGCGGGCCTTGGCCACTTCATTTTCTTTGTATTGAAGGTTGCCCTTAAGAATCAGAATCTCGCTGTGCGCGGATTCCTGCATCTCGGTTTTTTCTTTTTCAATTTCAGAAATACGGACCGTCAAATCATCCGTGCGGGAACGAATGATCTCACCAGCGGAAGCCAGCTCCTCATTTTCGCCACGCAGAAGCTCGACTTCTTTTTCCAACTCCAAGATGCGCTGCTGAGCCAGCTTCAGGTTCTCAGCCTGAGCCAAACTGGCATCAACGGATGTCATCACATTGGCAGAACCACGGCTGCCACGGAAATTGCCCACACTGACTTTGACATCCACGTCCGGAGCCTTACGGGCACCGACGCGGGCATTCGCAAAGCCTTCAACAGCCACGGTCTTGTCAGCGTCTGTCCCACCTACAGCGGAACTGGTCGCACCAAAATCCTGCTGAATAGAGACCGTCTTATCTTCACCTGCCGGAGCATGTGAACTAAAGACCGGGCGTGTGGAATCATCATCCATTTCCGGAGTCGGAGGAGACATCAACTCATCTGCAGACTGGTATCCCACATCCGCGGAAGGACCGTCATAGCGATCCTCTTCCCCTGCAGACGGGCCCGTCATGAAGCGTTCTGAAGGTGGCAGATCTCCAAAACCATCTGGCATTTCAAAGTCATTTGCATCGCCAGAATCTTCCGAGTTTTCAACAACGGCTTCTTTGTAAGATCCGTCATACGAACTGACTTCAGCATCAGAAGAATAGTCCACACCACCGATGAATTCAGAGGCATCTAGATCCTTACCTGGGTCTTTGCTGATATCTTTTTCCAGACTGTCCCAAAGATTCCCGGCAGAGGTTTTATCCAAGCGGTGTTCATCAGCATCAAGCCCCGGCAAGCCGGCAAAATCATCATCAGAGCCACCCGTACGATACGAGGACTCGGATTGAATATCCTTGAGGTCATCCATTAATGACTCAATGAGATTCTCAGCAGCTGAAGATTTCTTTTTCTTTTTGCTCATGTCTAAGGGAAATATCGGAATTTTCCGGTCCTCCCTTTAAGGATAAAACAAAGCCCTATCAATAACAGGATCTAGGTCGGGCCCGTCTCAATCCGAGACAAGAGCGCGACTATTCCGCATCCTTTTTCTTTCTTTTTTGCAGGTAATCCAGAATGAAAAATGCTGAAACCAGCACGACAAGAGGGATAAGTATAACCAAAAGGTTCAAGAACTTCTGAGGAAGATCCATGGGCACTCCTTATGACGGCGACCCTACCATCGATAAACTTCCAACCCGACGGGCTGGAACCCAAAGATTCCTATGAATGTAAAGACAGCTTAACAAAAGAAGCTGCTCTTGTCCGCCGCAATCGGTATTTTTTGACCCGCGTCTTTTTTGAAGATTACATCATTCCTCCCTCTACGCGTGCGTCCGTCAAATCTTTAGTGCGTCCATGAAACCTAGGCTTGCGACGTATTTACTGTTATTTGGAAAGTTCGTATTGTGAGTCAATAAACAAAGGATTGTTACATGTCAAAACAAGCCACATATCTAGAATTTCAAGAAAGAATGGCCGGTTTTTTTGTCGCAAAGAGATTCAACCTATCACCCTCTTCACCTCTTTCACAGAATGACTTTGAGCAGGAAGCCCAACGTTTTGACAAACTTCCCTTTGAGTTCAACCTAACCATTCAAGTTCCCGATCTGGAAAAATTCTTTGCTGACAACAGCACTCCCTCTTCCGTAAAGGGAGCCGTTACGGATATTCGCTTCGGAGATTCTTTATCTGTCGAGCACGGCTTCTTTCATCTCTTCACCCGCCCAGCCGCCAGCCCGGATCGTGATACCGCCAAAGAAATGCACTACACTCTTTTTCTGACAGATCGCGAAGAAAGAAAGTGGACATTATTTGGATATAAGAATCTTCTAAAAGAAGCTTCTTCTGACATCTGGTCGCAGACCACCACACTCTATTTCTATCTTTGGGAAGGGCATTCCTTTTATGAAAACTTTGGCGACAAAGAAGTCACAGGTGTGGGAGTTCTAAAAATCAGTCCGACTGATTTCCTTAAACAACTTTCAACTTTTAAAACCAACGCCCCCACCGCCCTTAAAGACAAACAGGCCATCCTAAAATACTTCAAAGCCTTTCTGGGCAATCTGTGGGAGGCCTATGCGCCATTCATTTTCAGTACGACAACTCATCGCTGGAATGAACACGCCTTCCCTCCTCAAACACTTCAGGGGGTTCATCAGGGGGAATCCACTCTGCACCCTCTGGATACCCGCGATGGACTCAGCATTTCCATCCAGCGTTTTAAATACCAAGCAACCAAGGATGTCATTCTTCTGGTTCATGGCCTGACTTCCTCTACGGATATGTTCATTATGCCAGAACATGAAAATCTGGTGAACCATCTGCACAAATCCGGCTTCGGTGACGTCTGGTCGCTGGACTGGCGTGGCAGTGGCCGCTTCGCATACAACCTGACCCCACATGGCTATACAATAGATGACATCGCTCAATATGATATCCCTCGTGGTGTGCAGTATATTCGCGAACATTGCGGCAAGGATGTGCGCATTCATGTGATCGCACATTGCGTGGGCTCACTGGCATTTATGGCCTCCTATGCAGCTGGCTATATTGACGATATTGCCAGTATCACTGCCAACAGTGTTTCCTTAACCCCTCAAGTTCACTGGCCTGCCCTGATGAAGATGATGGTTGGACCAGAGCTTCTCGAAAATGTTCTGGGCTACCCTTACATCAGTCCACGCATTCCCTATATGCCCGGAACCACTTTTGGGAAATGGATATCTGTGATGGAGCGCTCGCTGCGAAGCGAATGCAAAGAACCTGCCTGTCACATGATCAGCTTTATGTGGGGATGGGGTTTCCCGGCGGTGTTCAATCACCGCAATATACATCCGACCACTCACCGCAGACTGGCGGATCTGTTCGGAGGAACCAGCTTCCACTATCACAAACACATCCGAAAGATGCTGTTACAAAAAAAGTCCGTCTCATGGGATGGTAAGATCAACTATCTGGAAGAAATGAAGACACGGGCTTTGCCGCCGACTCTTCTGATTTCCGGAGAAGAAAATCACATCTTCCCACAATCTAATAAAGTGACCTACGAGGCCTTGCAAAAAACGCCGAACGGACCTCGCGTGCAATACCGGGAGTATCCCCACTACGGCCATCAGGATATTTTCATGGGACAATTCTGCGACAAAGAAGTCTTTCCGGAACTTGTTCAATTTCTGAAGCAGCACTCGTCTGTGCAACAACCTCAACAAAAGGCACGCTTGCGTATTGCCTAGGATGACTATGGACTATGACTATATTGTGATCGGCTCGGGTTTTGGTGGTTCTGTCATGTCCTGCCGATTGGTGGAAAAAGGATACAAAGTTTGCCTGTTGGAGCGAGGCCGACAGTGGAAAATGAATGAGTTTCCCCGTCGTCCCCACGACATTCAGCAAAGAATGTTCTGGGACCCGGAGGATCAAAAGTACGGCCTGATGGAAGTCCGCGACAATCCTGAGAGCGATGTTCTGACTTTGACCGCCAGTGGACTGGGTGGTGGCAGTCTCATTTATGCCAACGTCCTTTATCGCATGCCCGAACGTTTCTTCAAAGGATGGCCGAGCATTTACAACAGAAGCTCTCTGGACAAGTACTATGACCGGGTTCTGCAAATGATGGAGGCCAAACCTTATCCCTTCGAAAGTCAGAATTACTATCGCAACACTCCCAAGACAGCGTTGCTCAAGCGACTTTCGCAGGAAGTGCCACCTCCAAGTGGGACGACGGAAGCACCTCGCTTTGAACTGCCCGCTTTAGCAGTGCGTTTTGAAGGCAGCTTCCCGGGTCATCAAACTCACAACATGCATGGCGCTTTACAGAGCAAATGCAATAAATGCGGTGATTGCGACATCGGTTGCAACATCCAGGCAAAAAACACATTGGATCTGAATTACCTCTTCCGGGCCCGACACCTGCGGGACGCGAACATGGATATCCGCACTCATGCCCAAGTCATCCGCATTGAATCCATGGGCGATCACTACAAAGTCACCTATGTGATCCCAGAGTTTCCTCAGCAAGAAAACAGCTTCACGGCTAAAAAAGTTATTTTGTCGGCGGGTTCCATTGGTTCAGCATCCCTGCTTTTGAAGATGAAAAAGCAGGGACATCTGCCACATTTGAATTCCTGGTTGGGAAAAAAATGGAGTGGCAATGGAGATCTTCTGGGGTTGATATTCGGCTCAAAGGAAAACGTCGATGCCACCAACGGTCCTGTCATCACGAGTGCTATCGAGTATAATTTCAAGGATTATTCAGACGGATATCCTCATGGCATGTACCTTCAGGAAGCCGGGTTTCCTGTTGGTTTTGCGTGGTATTTGTCGGGCAAAATCCCGCAATTGCACGGCCTTGCCGGACTGACGAATCTGGTGACACAGAGTCTTAAAAAATACGTATTAAGAATCTTTGGCGCTAAAAATACCGCACCCGTCAATGTCGGCGAAGAGTTCGCGCGCGCCATCGATCGGGCTGAATTTACGAAACGATGCTTTGTCCTGCTGGGCATGGGACGCGACAAACCCGATGGCGAAGTTCACCTGCGCGAAGACAATCAGGCGGTTATCAAATGGAAAATGGAGTCCAGCCGGGAGCATTTTGACCGCCTGAGAACCCAGATGAAAAAAATTGCCGAAAGAATCGGTGGTATTTTCGTCGACAACCCATTGACCTATCTAAATAAAGTCGTCGCTGTCCATCCTTTAGGAGGCTGTCCGATGGGGGAAACTCCAGACACGGGCTTTGTCAGCCCTTTGGGTGAAGTCTATGGTCATCCCGGGTTGTATGTTGTGGATGGTAGTATTCTGCCCACTTCCACAGGACCAAACCCGTCTCTGACCATCGCCGCCATTGCGGAATATATCGCCGAACAAATCCCCGCAAAAGCCATCGCCAAAAACAAAGAGACCCTAGAAGCCTAGGGTCTCTTGAAGAATAAAATATTAAATGCCAACTAGTTGTTAACACCGGGCCAGTCTGGATATTGATCCAAACCACCATCCGGATCGACGTTCTCATCGGAAATCATAACCTTGATACTAAAAACAGGCTCGGCCCAGAAAGTCTCACACCAGATATAATAGTCATTAAAGGTATTTCCGACACGCTCTCTAGAAGCAGCAATATCAGCAGGTGCATTCGCATTCGCTGCACGATCTAAAGTCGGAAGATCATTGGTCACCAGATAGTTCACTCCAGCTCCATAGTAGGATCTCAATTTATTCTCTGAATTCAATGTATAGCTGGTCTCCGGTGTCACCTGCGGCAAGAAGTAGTGCCCTGTATTTTTCGGGAATCCTTCCACCATATGTGGCGCAGCACCTCCGTAACACAACGGCTCTTTGCCATCAGCACAAGATAGTTCGGCGTCACCACCAGCCGGATTATAGCCCGGAGCTGTTTCATCCGCCGGAGTGCCCGCATCATCCGTCACAGGGGAAGCCGCTGATTTTCGGTAGTAGTATGGGGAGAACTTCAAAATTGGGCAAGATGCTGCGGCTTTGCTGCCCATCCTAAATTGAAGGATACTGTGATAAAGCTGTCCCTCTGGAATCGCAAAGCTGCAAGTAATATCGGGAGTCACTGAAGTGACAATACAATCACCGCTTTCGGCTCTATTCAAATTCGTAAAAGCGGCCGTTTCTGCTGCGGACTCCCACTTCACTCCCAAGCGGAAGTACAAGGCCGAGCCAGCTGGAACTGTTGTGTCCGTCGTGTCTGTACCGGGATCAGTCCCTGGGTTGGTACCCGGATCGGTACTTGGGTTTTCAGTTACTGTTGGAAATGCAGGATCATTTCCAGAACAGGAAACTGTGCTGACTATTGCGAAACAGAGAATCCATGACAAGATGTACTTTGTTTTCATATCCACATCTATCGGCAAACTCTCGCATCTCATTGATACATCAGAGGATTTTTTGCTAAATTTTGTTTGGTTTGCCTGACGATAGCCAGACCTAGGATTGGGAATTAAGCGCAATTCTGCAAGGAACTAGACCAAGGGCCTTCTGACTGAAGGCCCCGTGGCACAAAGAATACTAAACTGTGATGACCTTCTTGTAGTCAGCCAAACGTTTTTCAAGATCACCTAGAGTAACCTTAGCCAACGCCTTCACAGAGAAATCCTGAATCGTGTGCGAAGCCATCATAGAGCCCATGATGCAAGCTTGCTTCAAATGAGCAATCGTTGGAACTTCCTTCTGAGCTGCCAGATAGCCGAAGAAACCGCCGGCAAAGGTGTCACCCGCCCCTGTTGGATCTACAACAGTTGGAATCGGCATTGCTGGAAGGATGAAGTAACCTTCGTCCTTGGTGTACATCGCAAAACCATACTCACCACGCTTAATCACAACAGCCTTAGGACCCAACGCCGTGATCAACGGAGCGGCAGAGATCGCATTCGCAGCACCCGTCAGCATTTTCGCTTCACCTTCGTTGATCAGAACCAGATCCACCTTTTTTAGAACATCAATCAGCTTGTCCTTTTTGATGGAGATCCAGAAGTTCATCGTGTCCATGCCGACAAATTTCGGGGACTTCACCTGCTCCAAAACCTGCAATTGCAGTTCCGGGGCAATGTTCGCCAAAAACACGAAAGAGGAGTCTTTGAAATGCTCTGGCAATTGCGGATTGAAGTCTGCAAAAACGTTCAGGTCCGTTTTCAAAGTTTTCGCTTCATTCAAGTCACCCTCATAGGACCCGGCCCAGTGGAATGTCTTCCCCGGAACTTTCGAAAGACCCGCCAGATCCACGCCACGGTTGTTCAGAAGATCATAGTCATTCTGATCGTAGTCTTCACCAACCACACCGACGACGCGGACTTTAGAGAACAAGGACGCTGCTAAAGAGAAGTAGTTCGCAGAACCACCCAAAGCACGGTCCACTTTACCGGAGGGAGTTTCGATGGAATCGTAAGCAAGACTGCCGACAACAAGAATTTCAGACATAATGTTACCTCTATTGTTGATTACTTTCTTGAGCCTGTTCAGCAGCCAAGAGTTCACGTTTGTATTTAGGAAGACCCGCCAGACGAGAGTTGGAAATATCCATCGTCTGAGGACGCTCTTTCACAGTCGTCAACTGACCACAAGCTGCGAAGATATCGCGACCCATGGATCGACGAAGAAGAACGTGCGCGCCCAAGTTCATCAATTCCGTATGGAACGCCTGGATCGTGTCGTCATCAGGACGCTCGTAACCAGAGCCTGGGTGTTCGTTGAACGGAATGATATTGATTTTGCATGGAACGTCTTTCACAAGTTTTACCAACTGACGGGCGTGTTCCAACTGATCCGTAATACCTTTTAGCAAAACGTACTCGAAAGTGATTTTGTCTTTGGAAACACGGTAGTGCTCTTTACAAGCTTCCAACAAGGTTTTGGTGTCCCAGCGTTTATTGATTGGCATTACCTGAGTACGGATTTCGTCATTGGGACCATTCAAGCTGACGGCCAAACGCACTTTTGCATCAGCCACACGCCACATCTCCGGCACGATGCCAGAAGTGGAGACAGTGATCTTTTTGCGGGACAGATTGATCCCCCATGGAGAATGGATCACGTCGATTGTTTTAAACACTGCTTCTGGATTATCCAAAGGCTCGCCCATACCCATGAACACGATATTGGTGATGCGCTGACCTTCACCCAAGCGGTCATGTACCTGCATGAACTGGCCCACGATGTCTTCGGTGCGCAAGCGGCGTTTTAGTTTTTGTTTGCCAGTGAAGCAGAATTTGCAGGCCATGTTACAGCCCACTTCAGAAGAAATACACAAAGTCAGACGGTCTTCAGAAGGGATCACGACCGCTTCCACAGACATGCCATCCTTCATATCGAAAAGGAATTTCTGAGTGCCATCCACAGACTTCAAATGCTGAAGCACCGGAGGAAGCTCAAAAGAAAGCATCGATGGAAGATCCTGACGGAACTCCTTGGACAGATTGGTCATCTGCTCTGGATCAGTCACGCGTTGCTCGTAAACCCATTTGAAGATCTGCTGAGCACGGAACTGCTCTTTACCTTTGCTTTTGATATAAGCTTTCAGATCTTCCAATGTCAGGGAGTAAAAATTGACAGGTTGATTTTCAAGGGGTTTGGCGACGTTGTCGTCAGAATAATTAACGGGCGCAAGAATGCTGCCGGCGTTTGCTTCCATCTTCGGGCTCCTTGGCTTGTTACAGCCGTGCTTGTTACAGCTGGGACCTTACCTTCACTAAGGCTGATCCCGTTGGTTAAAGGATTATGTGTGCGGCGTTTGTAGCACAAGCACCCCCCTTTTCCTAGGGATTTCATATAATTGGGGGCCCAATAGAGCGCCTTCAGAGTCTTTTTCAGGAATTCTTACACCATCTGCCTAAGCCCTGACCAATACTGCAAAGAATCCAGTGCCCCCCGGGGGCCCCTTGTTTTTCCCCGGCGCATCTCTATATTGGCGAACATGATTTGGCCCTTTATTTTCCTGTCCTATGCCAGCTTGTTTGTTTTCGGCCTTACCGACAACATCCGAGGCCCCCTTTTTCCAGAGATTCTGAAGCAATTCGGGGTCAGCGACGGCATGGGATCCCTGATGTTTGCCTTCTCAAACATTTCGGGTTTGATTTCCAGTTATGCCTGCCGCTATCTTCTGCGTCGCTATGACCGTTTGACCGTTTTGAAGGCCGGCACTCTGGGGTTGATCATTTCCCTGCTGGGGCTTGCGGCATCCCCGATCTTCCCGGTGTTTTTGATCTTCAGTTTCGGATTTGGCTTCAGCATGGGGATTTTAGGCCTTGTTCCCAACGTTCTGGTTCCGATGGGTTCCAGTCCGGAGCGCAAGCAGCAGATGCTGGCGGGCCTTCACACCATGTATGGCCTTGCCAGCTTGGTGGCTCCGTTAATGGCCGCCGCCATTGAGTACCTGACCGGAAGCTGGAGATGGACCTTTGCCGCCGCCACAGTGGGTCCGATAGCACTTTACCTTTACATGTTTCATTCAAGTCACAAGTCCCTGCACACACGCTCTTCAGTGACGGACGACCAGCACCGCGCGAACAAAAAGAAAAACCTGAAGCCCCAGTTGTTCCTGGCCATCATGCTAAGCTTCGCAGTTGCTGCGGAGATCATGGTGTCCTCGCGCCTGGCTCTGTATATGCAACGAACCTGGAACTATTCCATGGAGGCTTCCAGCATCTATGTGACTTACTTCTTTGTCTGCATGGTGCTGGGACGTTTTGCTTTTGCTGTGATTCGCTTCCGTCAAACGGCGCGTTTTCTGCTGTCGGCCTCTGCCGTGATCTGTTTGATGGTGCTGCTGGCAGGCATCTATATTCATCCTCTGTTCCTTGCGGGAACGGGCCTCGCCATCGCACCTTTTTACCCCTTGGCGATTTCGTGGATTTCATCCGAGTTTCCGGAAGATCTCGACACAGCTGTGACTTACATGATGACCACGGATTCTCTGATGCTGATCCTGATGCACGTCGGAATTGGCAAACTGACTGATTTCTTCGGCATTCAAAATGCGATCCTGGCTGGCTCTGTCTTTCTGGTGGGATCCTTCATAATGGTGAACAGCTATGCGTGGCTGTTTAAGAGGTCCAAATGCGCTTAACACTGTTGGCAATTTTCCTGTTTGGTTTCAATCTGGCCTTCGCCGCACTTGAACTTCCCCACGAAAGCCAGTTGTCTGCGCTGATGCTGAACCAGAATGATGATGAACTCTATCTGCGAGGAGTGATTCCTCATTCCCGCCCCAGTTCATTATGTGGTCCCGCAAGTGCGATCAACTGGTTGCAGCTTGAAAAAAAGTCACTTTCAAAGTCCCAGCAGATTGACCTTTTGGCCCAGGCCGCAAGTGTCAGTCTAACCCAGGGCACCGATGTGAATCAGGGGCTGATCGAACCGCAACTGGTGCAATACTTGAAGAATCTGGATCAACTGACGGGACGAAACAACCACTACGGTGGAAAAGGCCGTCACTTTGGTGGCACTGACCTGACGGTTTCTGATCTGCTGTCTTCCGAACCACAGATTCTGCTGCTGCGCTATGACTCCCGTCCTCGACCGGTGCAACCGCCGATGGGACGCGGCCGCAGCCCGCGCATTGGCGGTGATCGAGAGGGTGGTCGTGATATGGGAATTCCTATTCTGGATGAAAACGAGATCCGCGGTTTTCACTTCGTCCTGAAGGTCGCTGCAGACTCGGCAACTCAGGAAATATTATTTATCGATCCCGAAAATCCGGGCCATTATTCCCGCGCCCGTCTTGAAATTCGCACCAATCCCCGCAACCAAAAGCCGGAAGTGCGATTGCTGCCGCACTCAGCAAGGGACCTGGTCAGCTTCTCTGGAGGCGGACTGCTGATCTGGACGGCGCTTTCAGCAATCGAAAAGAATCCCTGAACGAACGTTCGGGGCTTAACCCAAAGCCTCAGTTTACCGTCGACAAGGTCTCGTTTTTGCTGCTTCAGTCATGATTGTTTCTGCAAACCCGCATACTCTTTAAAGAGCAACTGTTATTGCGGGAGTTCTATGAGTTTGCCGAAAATTATTACCAGATCCGCCTCTTCATCTTCTTCAGCACCCAAAGTGGATGTGTCCCCGTCTTCGACTGATCTTGCAGCAGAACGGGAAAACGGACGCAAACTGATTCTGGGGTTACTGACTGAACTGGTCACAGACAGTTCAAGCCTGTCCATTGATATCGAGGTTGGAGAAAGAACCACCGTATATCACGTCGGCTGCAAAAAAGAATGCATTGGACAAATACTGGGATCCAAAGGCAAAAACATCGGCGCGATTCGAACCCTTATCTCTTCCATTTCAGCTCGGAAAGGATTTCGCGGAATAGTTGAAGTTCCTTATTTTAGTGACTAAGATAGGGAGTGCCATTCCGAAAACTTTTCGCCTTTATTTTTGTTTCCGTTTTTCACCTGCAGACACAGGCCTCTTCACCGTTAAAAACCGTGATTGGGGAAAATATGTCGGCGCCATGGTATTTTGCAGATTCGGCGGCATCTCCAAAGGGAATTACCGCTGACTATATGCGCGCACTGGCTGCAGAGCTGGGACGGCAAATTGACATTCTTGTCCTGCCGAAATTCCGAATTCGCGAGTATTCCCAAAAAAACAGAATTGATCTGAATTGCTATACTTCCCGTGAATGGGCCCAGGTTAGCGAGGCCGACGTGTTTTGGTCGGAACCTCTTTTTATTTCAAAAAATCTGATTGTTTCAAATACCGCGGCGGTAAAGTCTTTGGATCAACTGAAAAAACAACGAGTCGGAACGGTGTTAAAGTATCGCTACCCGGCGCTTCAAGACAGCTTTAATGCAGGAACACTTATTCGGGACGACTCCCCGAACGAAGATGCCAACCTGCAAAAGCTGGATGCTTCACGCTTTAGCTATGCGGTGGTTGAAGAGATACATTTGGCTTATTATCTTAAGCGCCACAAAAGTTCAAAGATTCAAAGACGTGGACTTGTCACCGAGGAAATCCCGGTGCGCTGTTGGCTGCGCCGAGACTCACCACTGAAGATTTCTGAATTGAATCGTGCCATTGCTGAAGTAAAGTCGAATGGCACACTGGACAGAATTTTTGGAAAGTACAAATAAGCCCCTAGGGGCGTGGCACCCACTTGACAGTATTTTCGCCCACGAAAAAGATTTTTCGCCCTGACACAACAAGACCGAAAGCCGAGCCAACTTCTGAATCCTTGCTTCCATTTGACGGAGCTCCCGTATACCCAGGAGCTGTGCTTCGCAACCCAGCGATGGTAGTGACAACCGCACCTGGAGTGATCTTGCGAATTATCGGTTCACCCCATTCCGCAGTATAAATATTGCCTGCAGAGTCTGAAGCCAGGGAATGGGGTTGAGAAAAACGCGCACCACTGCCCGTTCCGTCAGTACTTGCACCCTGGCCGGCCGCACCGGCAAAAGTGGTCACGACCCCCGCCGAAGTGATCTTGCGAATGATGTGGTTGTCTGTATCGGCAACAAAAATATGTCCGGAAGAGGAAACTGTGATCCCCCTAACATTGGAAAAGGTTGCGCCGGTTCCTGTACCGTTCGTGCTCCCTTGAACTCCCACCTGTCCTGCAAATGTCGTTACAACCCCTGCAAGCGTGACCTTTCTAATGACGTAATTGCCCGAATCAGAGACAAAAAGATTGCCAGCCCCATCACTGGCGATTCCAGCCACTCCAGCAAAACGGGCCGCAGCCCCCGTCCCGTCAGCGAATCCGGAATTATTATAGCTTCCCGCCAACGTGGTCACCACACCCGCTGGAGTGACCTTTCTAATGCGATATTCGTCGGCAACGTAGATATTGCCGTCCTCTGCCATACTTAAGCTTGTGGGATAGCTGAAGCGGGCTGCCGAACCTGTTCCGTCGGCATCTCCAGCCAGCCCGGGACTTCCTGCAATGGTGGTTACCACTCCTGAGGGGGTGACCTTTCGGATAGTTCTGTTCGCCGTGTCTGCGACATAGATATTACCGGCAGAATCCGCCGTGATACCTTCCGGGGCAGAAAACAGCGCGGTGGTCCCTGTCCCATCCACTGAACCGTCTCCGCCCCAGCTGAAGCTCCCTGCCACCAAGGTCACAACACGTGCGGGCGTGATCTTACGAATTGTCGAATTGTCTGAATCAGTGACTATCAGGTTCCCGGCTCCATCCATGCCTATGCCCGTAGGACCGGAAAATTTCGCTGCGGTCCCTGTGCCATCTTCTGCACCATAATCACCGTAAGCCCCGGCAACATTGCTGACCACTGCCGAAGGTGTGATTTTGCGAATCGCAGAATTGCCATAGTCGGCCACATACAAGTTGTCAGAACTGTCGATGGTAAGCCCCACCGGCCAGTTAAATCGGGTCGCCGTACCAGTCCCATCAACCGCACCATTGGAATAAGCTTGTCCTGCAAAAGTTGTTACAACCCCGGCCGGGGTAATTTTACGAATAGTCGCACACGTCGAACAGGCTACGAAAATATTCCCCGCAGAGTCAGAAGCGATTCCTGTCGGATAACTGAACTGCGCTGCCACTCCGGTCCCATCAGCACAGCCAGCAGTTTCGCTTCCGGCGAAAGTCGTCACCACCCCCGCTGGAGTCATCTTACGAATCATACTGTTGTTTTTATCCGCGATATAAAAATTGCCGTCCGCCGCCAATACTATACCCTCCGGGTCGTTGAATCTTGCCGCAGATCCGGTCCCGTCTTCGCTTCCGGTATTTCCAGGCGATCCCGCCACCGTCGTCACGACACCCCCCGGGGTGATCTTGCGGATGGTGGATGTATTTCCTTCAGTTACAAATAGATTTCCAGCTCCATCGATGGCGATTGCCTTCGGATAGTCAAACCGGGCATTTTCACCCGTTCCATTCACATGTCCAAAAACACCAAGCTTCCCGGCAAAAGTCGTAACAAATCCATTAGAAATCTTACGAATGACAGAGGCACTGCTGTCTACGATAAAGATGTCGCCCGCCGCATTGACGGCGACCGCACGAGGGTCGCGAAACCTGGCTAAGCTCAAGGGCCCGTTTATCATGGCGGATGCTTGGAACTGACCTGCAAGAAGTTGCAGCCCGACATACTTTTTTTGCCAAAATGCGCCTCTACCAAATCCCAAAGAGCCCATTGGCGATACCAGCACCGAGATGAATGAAAGAAGCATCACAGCCTTTTTAAACATTTCTCCCCCGCTTTCAGACACTTAGTTGAATCCTTCGATCCACGAGACATAAACAACTGTGCCCACCTTCATAAAGGAATAAATCACATGCCCTGGGGCCGGAGTCGCATTGCTCGGCTGATAACGGAATGTCGAACCAGAATTAGTGAAGTTGCAAGCCCCCGTGTGCGTGTTGTTCTGGACAGCAATGGTGTACGTCGCACCTTCCACCATGTTTTGCAGGTCCCATGAAGCCCCGGAACATCCTGTCGAAGTGTGCTGGGAGTTTCCAAGTGAAAGATCAAAACTAGTCGGACTGGCATCACTTACCTGATTCGAAGCGATGGTTCCGTTGACCTTCAGCTTCACCCCTGGATCGCCAGAAACACCAATACCGACATTACCTGCCGGAAACGCAGTTAAAACCTTTGTGTTATTGGTAAACAGTGCGATCTGGCGAACTCCGTTAGAACCAAGAACAACCGTATTGGAGACGCCACTGGCACTGCTGTTCCCCCAACCCACAAATCCTTCTGAGCCGCCCCCTGTATTAAAGAACTCAACCGAGCTCACACCACTGCCGTGATTGTTCTGAACGCTGATCGTCCCTTGCCCCGAGGAATTGTTTACCACCGAAAGATTGCGGTCCGCACCCGCAGCCCCGATGGCCACCTTGCCGGTGTTGAAGTAAATATCAGAAGCCGAACTGATCCACTGACTGGAAGGGATGTCGGTATTACAAATAATTGAGCTGGTCCCATCGGCAGTACACATCTTGTTCGCCGTGATCCCCGAGACCCCCACCAAAGGCACATTTCCAGAAACTGCCCCTGTGTCTTTTGTACCGGCAGATCCGATGCCCAAACTTGTCCGGGCCGATCCCGCGCTGGTGGCGCCGGTACCGCCGTTGGCAATGGACAAAGTCCCTGTTACATCTGACGACAATGCCACCAAAGAATTCACCCACGCAGATCCATTATATCGAATATGTTGTCCCGCCAAAGGAGATGTAATCGAAGCCGACAGCTTGCCGTTGAAGGTGTCATAGTCTGACTTGCTGATCAGACCGGCGGTCACTGAGGCTGCCGACGCCATCGGAATATTCAAAGTATGCGTGCTGGTCGCTGAGCTGAAGGCTGGCGCTGTCCCCGCTGTACCAACAGCAAACGTTTGCGTTGCCGCGGTCAAACCACCCAGTGACGTGATGCCTCCTGCCGCCGGCGTCGTCCACGAAAGTGTGCCTGATCCATTCGTCGTCAGAACCTGGTTGGCGCTGCCGTCTGCTCCTGGCAAAGTGTAAGTGATATTATTACCGGAAGCTGGAGCTCTGAATCCTGAATAGCCAGAAGTCGTTCCGGATGTTCTGATTTCACCTTTTACATCCAAAGCCGAACCTGGCACCCCTGTACCGACACCAACGTTACCGTTCGCGGCAATACGAACACGCTCCGAACCATTTGTTCCAAACACAATGGGCGCGGCGGAACTGGAGATTGCAAACGCTTGCAAACCTGAATAGGCCAAAACCCCCATCCCAGCTTGCGGAACACCGAGATAGTTGCCTGTCACTGCTGTCCCTTGAAGCCGGAACGAAAGCATATCCGCACCATCGTTTGATAAATCAAAACTTCCCATCAGCGATGAGTTTGTTGATTCAACTCTGAGTTCGGGCATCGGTGCACTTAAGTTTAGCAGGTGACCAGGTGTACTTGTTCCAATTCCCACATTTCCATTCGCTAGAACTGTCAGCCCACTACCAGCCGTTGAATTAGACTGAATTCTGGCAATTTTCCCATTGGTCGATGCTCCTGTATTGGCCACATACAAAAGACCATTTGTTGAATTGACTGAACCATTGGACGTCGTAAGTCTTAAAATCGAGCCCGTCGACAAAGCATTAGCACTTATTGTCATCGGATTTTGCGTTGTCGCAGTTGACCAGTTCCAGGTTTGGGCGAAGTTCAAGTTGTCTATGGTATTGGTTGCGGTCGCTGCAGTCAGTGCCGACAACGCCGCACCACTAGCGGGCGTAGACCACGCCAAGCCCCCCGTTCCATCTGTTGAAAGCACCTGCCCCGACGAACCGGCCGTTTGCGGCAAAGTCAAAATCACATTAGACGACACTGTCGACGGCGCACGAACGGCGATATAGTGCGATGAATCTGAATCGGCGAAACGCATCTGATTTTGCGCGGCCATTTGCACAGAGTTCGTAAAGGTCTTTGCTCCGGCAATAGTTTGAGTTGATGATTTATCGACAAGGCCCGCCGCATCGGGTGATCCACTTGCCCAGGCCGCCGGACCTGATGCATAGACCACATTTCCAGCCGTCCCGCCGACCAGAGACGTCACAGCGCCCGTGCCATTACCTACAATCAGACCTCCAGCAGTCAAAGACGTAGACCCCGTACCACCCTTGGAGACCGCAACAGTTGCCAAGGTCAAAGCGCCAGAATTTGAAAGAGTCGCATCTCCAGACATGGCTACGGATGTGGCCACGTTCGAACCATTCCCAACCCAGATGTTTCCAGAATTCAAAGTCGGCAACAGAGGCGTCGGCGCCTGACAGGCAAAACCAGCGACAGTCCACGTCGGTACATGGCCCGTGGTCGCGCAAGCAAAGCTATAAAACTTGCCCGTACTGTCTTTCATCGCGAACGACGTCGTAGCGCCGTTCACACCGGTGAAATCCATATCTGCACTGACAATCGTACCATTGGCGATCTTCGCAGAAGTCACCGCGTCTGCGGCTATCGTTGCCGCGACGGAGCCGGGTCCTGTTGCCGTTACATCTCCCGTCAATGCCGTTACATAGTTACCTGCGGGTTGTTTCGCTGCGAAAGCATCATAGTCAGTTTTATTCAGCAAACCGGCAGTGACTCCCGCAGCCGATGCCATGGGAATATTCAAAGTGTGTGTGTCGGCAGCAGAACTCCACGCTGGTGAATTTCCAGCCGTCCCAATCGCCAAGGACTGTGAGTTTCCGGACTGTCCTCCGAAAGAAGTGATCCCGGAACCAGCAATACCCAAAGCTTGCGCCGCAGTTCCGTTCCAAATTTTTACTTGATTGGCGTCACTGTTAAACCAAGCATAGCCCTTGTGAGCCCCATTCAACGAACCCACCAAAGTTGTTTCCTGCGCATTGGTGTAAGTTCCCAACCCCAGCGCCCGTTGCGGGCTGATCAATACATAACCTGCGGCAGTCAGATCCTGGCCGCCCATGTTGATCGCACCTGCCATCGTGCCACCACTGCGCTGTAAAGCCCCAGTGATGCGGGAATCATCCCCGGCTGCAACACTGCCAGCAACTGTGCCGACATTCAGTCCCAAAGCTCCGGATGAATAAGTCACAGGCCCGTTCACCGTCACTGCAGAATAGGAACCAGCACTGTTACGCTGAACAATCCCCGTGGTGACCATGGAAAGCAAGTCCGTGGCGAAGATATCGCCCCACTTCACTCCGGATGTTTCGTTGCTGTCGGCAATCAGGGCTTTGCCATTCGCACCCACCGCCATGCGCTGGTTTGTCGTTCCATTATGAACAAGCACATCCCCTTTACTGGCCAGCGGAGACAAGGCATCAAAGGCCGCCGCAGCCGTGGTCTGCCCGGTTCCGCCTTTCCCAATAGGAACCGTATTTAAAGTGATGGCATTGTAAGTACCGGTCACATCGCCACCAAAAGTGGTCGCGGTCCCAAGTTTTGCGGTAAAGGCGGCATAGTCGGTATTGCTCAATAGCCCCGCTGTCACTGTTGCCGTCGCCGCCATTGGAATATTCAATGTGTGAGTATCAGATCCAGAGGACCACACCGGAGCCGTCCCCGCGATGCCTGTTGCAAATCCTTGTACTCCTCCGGTCTGCCCACCAATGCTGGTTATTCCGGAACCCGCAACCCCCAAGGTCTGAACAGCAGCTCCGTTCCAGAACTTCACCTGGTTGGAATCACTGTTGTACCAAGTATAACCCTTGTGAGTCGCATCTAACGAACCCACCAAAGTGGTTTCGTGAGCATTGGTGTAAGTCCCCAACCCCAGAGCGCGTTGCGGGCTCATCAAAATATATCCGCTTGAAGATATATTATTACCCGCCATATTCAGAGGCCCGGCCATCGTGTCGCCGTTTTTATTCACGGCATCTGAAATTCCATAACCCGCCAACGTCGTCGGCTTTCCTGTTGTGATCTTATTCCAATCCAAGGTGGGAATATCTGCAGCTACCAAAGCTCCGTTGATCCAGGCGCCCCCGGAAAAGCGGAAGAATTCTCCAGCCGCTGGTGCTGTTACATTTACGGCAACACCTTTGATTTTATCAACGGTGTTTGCTCCGGAAGCCCCACTCACATCACCCGCCAAATTCGGTGCGGAAGGCAATGATGCCCAAGTCCCGTCGCCTCGTAAGAAAGAGCTGCCGTTGGCAGTCCCCGTCGGAGAAAGAGTCGCCAAAGTTCCCAGCTCCAGATTGCTACGCGCACCTGCGGCTGTGGTTGCTCCCGTTCCCCCGTTAGCCAAGGCCACCACTCCCGAAATCGAAGTGGCAGTCGCCGCATTGTAGGTTCCATTAATCAGACTATTCATTAACACAGTCTGCGAAAACCACGCTTCCGCTGAAGCTTGCGTTAGTCCCGCTCCGGCATTGACTGTCAGAAATTCGGCGGCCGATTTCCCTGCCAATTTTTCAGAATTATTTGCGTTTTCGGCCTGCACCGCAAACGGCGCTGAACGGAAATTAAAGTCGGCCGTAATACTAAGACTGCTCACCACAACACGAAGTTTGCGGGCATCTGTCGCCAAAGGCGTGTAAGTCGTACCACTGGAGCAGGAAAGCCCGGTCTTGGGTTTGTCACTGAAGACATCCTGAAAGCTCAAGGAGGACGTCGCTGTTTTATTGCCCCGTCCAACTATCAAATACAGATAACCTTTTTCGATTGAAACCGCCGAGTGCAGTTCTTCCCACAAAATACAGGAATGTCCGTCGCTGCGAATTCCTAAAATTTGCACCGCCACATTGGAGGTGACTGTAGGAAAAGTTGGATTCGCGGGGTTTGAGATGTCTTTGATAACACCCTGAAAAGTGATTCCTTTGTTTGCATTCAAAACCTGTGCATGCGCGAAAGAAGACAGCAACATCAACAGCTTCAGCACAAAAAGTTTGGACCTATTCATAAGAGATCACCCCTTCCATTGTATACTGCCCACTGCTTCGCTTTTCTGCAGTCTCAGCGATCTGCCCTTGAACTTGATAAGAGCCGGAAACAGCCACTTCTGTATTCTGATAATCCCTGTCGTGCCGAACCTCTGGGACCGCCAAGGACTTGTGCATGTCAATAAGCCGGGCCTCAATGGTGCATCCCACGCCTATCGCCGGAATAAATAAAGCTGCTAAAATCTTGACCCAACTCATTCAGGGCTCCGCTGTTAAAATACGTACTGCTTTTAAATAATCTAAAGAAAGGTTCGGATTAATCGCAGTGTTGCTCGATTTCGTCGCCACGTTATGTTGTCGTAATGCATTTAAAAGCGCCCGTGGCTCACTTCAAAAGGCCTTCGTCTAGCTCTCAGATGCACATTGCGGCGCAATATGTGGCTTCGTTTAAAGCCACATTTCCAGCGCCTATTGCACTTTTTTGTTTAAAAGCAAGGAAGAGTCATGAATTAATGTGTTCCATGACTGTACAGAAATTCATGCAATCTCAGCTTAAAAAGCGCCAAGAGAAAAACCCGAAGTTCTCCTTAAGATCCTTTGCCCGCTTACTTAAGACAGATCCGAGTTCTCTTTCTAAAATTCTCAATGGTCTGCGCATTCCTTCAGATGAGACGGTGGAAAAGTGGGTGGATTGCCTGAAACTGTCATCAGAAGAAACCGCCGAGTTGAAAAATGCTATCACCGAAACTCACTCGTTCAATCCATTAAATGCGGATTTTTTTGAATCCACTTACAGTTGGGTCCATCCGATTCTGCTGGAGACCCTGAAGCTTCCGAACGCACCCCGCAATCTTCCGTTGCTTGCAGAGCTTTTTGGAATGTCCGTTGAAAAAATCGAGCAGACGATTTCATTCCTGGAAAACCATCAAATTCTTCACAAGAACCCTCATGGGCCGGGATATACAACTTCGAATCTAACCACCGTCCAAATCCCCTACACCAGTGACCTGCGCCGCAATCTGCAAAAAAAATATTTGGAAATGGCTCAGAAGGCCTTGGAAGAGGTTCCTTTGGAAAAACGCGACAACAGCACGCTGACCGTCGCCATTCACACCGACGATATTCCTGCCATGAAAGACATCATTCGCGAAGCGCGCCTGAAAATTCATCGCCTGGCGGAAAAAAGAAAGCACCAGCTGAATGCCGTCTATAACTTCAGCAGCGCATTCTATCCCGTCAACCAGGAGACTCTATGAAGTTCACCCTTTCATTTCTATTGATCTGGAGTTTGAGTTTTTCAGCCGCGGCTTCACCATTGGACGGACAGGAAACCAACGGCGGCGATCCTTTTGTTGCTGAATTCTTGGTCGTACTGGATTCTGTCTTGGCCCGACTGCCTCTGACCCTGCCTCTGGAAAACGGTGCTGCGATCAAACGCGAAGTCTTAGAAGAGGCCAAAGCAACCGTAGTGCTTTCTTCTGTCGACACCCTTATTCTTGATGGACGCGAGGTGGCCGCCATCAATCAGCCCTTGGCGACTCCACCCAAAATTGTGATATCCCGCACCGCTTGGAAGTTCCTCAGCGAAAAACAAAAGAACCTCCTTGCCCTTCATGAGCTTTTGCCAATCGTCGGTATCTTTGACGAAGACTACAAGAACTCCACTGCACTTTGGCAATTGATTCAACCAGACAACCCGATTTCTTTTTCCACAATGGAAACCGCCGTCGTCCAGTGCAATCGCGAGATGTTTGAGTCTGTTTCTGAATCCCGTTTTAAAAGAATGCTCACCCAGCCGCAGATTGAATCCTTGATTTTCCAAGCCCTGGAATATGAATGCCCAGCCTTTATCGAAAAAATGACGACTTGGAATATCAATATGGATCTTTGCCTGGGCTCCATCAGTCTGACCAACTGGTTCTTAAGAAGCCATATCCAAAGTGGCCCAGCAGCTGTTGAAATCCTGCAAACGCTACAAGTTCAAGGTGTTCCCACCTACAAAGTCTGCGCGCACAAGATCAACGACAGTTGTGAACTGGTTAAAAAGCTGGGTAGTCCCTATCAGACACAGCTAAGTTCAGCCATGGGATGTAAATAAAGAACGGCCGCAGTCAGCGCCCGTTTGTCAGTGAAGAATGACTCCGTCATCTTCTTCAGGAAGTGACTCGCGAATTTCTTCCGGCGTGGCTTCCCGAACATCCAAAGCCTCGATTTCAAAGATCAGGTCCTGCCCTGCCAAAGGATGATTTCCATCCAAAGTAATCCGGTCTTGGGATAGGTCGGTCACCCGAAACTTTTCAGCCTTCTTGCCTTCACGGGCAAACAGAACACTTTCCCCTACTTTCAGTTTTGAACTGCCCGACAAAGATTCCCGCGCCAGTTCCAGCACCTTGGTGGTGTCATAGAAACCATAGGCCTCACCGGCACTCAGCTCAATCTGACGTTTTTCACCCTTGCGGAGATTTTTAAGACCAACGGATAGCCCCGGCAAAGAATGATCTGTACCTTCCGGCAACGACGTCAGAACATCACGGTTGTACGTGGAGCTGATGACCTGACCCAGCTTGTTTTTAAGAACACAGTGAAACGATACAATCTGAACGTTCATAGCATGTCCTTTGTTGGCGAAACATTGTTGGGACAAAAAACACTTGTGGTTCAGTATCTATGAAAACAGCTAACGAGTATCAATTTGAGTCACGAGGATCTTGGGCGACCCGACAAGAACTGCGGTCGTTACAACTAGTATAGCATTCCAAAGGCATCCCGCCAGTCCAAATACTAAAAAAATCCCGAAGATTACTTAAATCTATCGTATTTGAGCTCAACCGCAGGCCCCAGCCACAAGGCCGCCTGGGTATGGTCATAAAGGTCATCCCCGGTCAGCTCATGCACCAGGACCGACAGGTCGCCTCGTTCATGCATAAGCCACAAGACCACTTCAGCAAAATGTTCTTTGGGGAAATTGATTTCAAACATAGGAACAGGATGAGGACCAATCGCCTCAGGAATCATCTCACCCACGAAAACTTTTTTACCTTCAAACATGCGAATGGCTTCGTCACGGAAGTGCTCCGCCTTTTCGCGATGAGCTTTATCAAAGTAGATGTGTGCATCAAACTCACGGGGAAAACCAGATGGCAAAAGCTTGCTATTCACAGTGTAGGTCTTTTGCATCTGCCCTCCCATCCTAGTGCGCTGTCTGAATATATTCTTTCAATTCAGGAATTTCACAAGGCACACAGCCTACTTTGCCAACAACCACACCCGCCGCATAGTTTGCCAACATGCAAGAATGAACCAAGGATAGACCCGACATCAAACCCAACGCTAATGTGGCAATAACGGTGTCACCGGCTCCGGTCACATCGAACACCTTGCGGGCATAGGTCGGAACCTCTGTGATCTCATCGCCGGAAACGATGGTCATGCCATCTTTTCCACGAGTCAGAACAACATCCTTCGCTCCTGTGATCTTTTGCAGCTCTCGCGCCACTTCGATCACTTTATTTGGGTTGTCGCGAAGATCATTGAAGTCCTTGCCCGTCAACACAACCGCTTCATCATAATTGGGTTTAATTAAATCCACACCCTGATAGAACGAGCCATGGTTATTGCGATGTGGATCGACCATCAGCTTTTTACCGTGCTTTTTGCAGATCGCGGCCACTTTTTCCACCACGTTACGAGAGATCACGCCTTTGGCATAATCTTCAATCACCACACAGTCAGCTTTTGCCACATTCTTTTCCACGGCCTCAATCAAACGGGCCTCGGCTTCCGCCGAAAGATATTTTTTAAGCTCATAATCCACACGCACCAAATGATGGTGCTTTGCCATCACACGGGTTTTACGCGTGGTCGGGCGAGCCTTATCCACAATCATGTAGTCCCAGCTAACGCCGTTCTTTTCAAACAACTCGCGCAGAAGATTCGCCCCGGTGTCATCCCCAACAACCGAAATCAACATTGCTTCCCCACCCAGACTGGCAACGTTCTGAGCGACGTTGGCAGCCAAACCCAAGCGCATATCTTCTTCTTCCACTTCCAGAACCGGAACGGGAGCTTCAGGGCTAATACGGCGCACTTGGCCCATGACGTACTCGTCCAAACCGACGTCGCCGAGAATAAGGATCTTCTTACCCTTCAAAAAAGGGATCTGATTTAAGAGAAGTTCTTTTTCCTGAGGGCCTACGGTGGCCTTTACGGGTGTTGTCATTTTTTCATTCTCCCGAAGCTGATATGGCTCTTTTGTAGCCCATGGGGGCAGGACTGTCACCCCTAAAACCCCGGACTTGGCTCTGAGGCCGCCCTCATGATAGAACCCTCAACCTATGTTTAAACCCAAAGGCAAGTTTCAAGGCAAATCTCCTGCGCATAAAGGCGCCCCCGCCCGCAACCAAGGGGCCGAGCGTTCCTCGGAAAAAAGCCTGCCCTACGGGTTGATCTATAAACAAAACTACATCTCAGCGCGCGAAAAAACCGAGATCCTGGAATACCTCCGCACACTTTATCCGATCTGGGAAATGCGCTATTCGAAAAACAATCCCCCACCGGATAATCAAAAACAGCGCTCTCTCTTGCGTCCCGTGTACTGGCTGGGGAACTGGCAGTTTGCCTGCCTGAACTATTACCACCCACCGAAAGGGATCTACAACCGCTGTGTAACGGCCGAGGGCTACCCGCCAATCCTGGAATATCTGATCCAAAAAATTGAAGGCCTCGTTCACGAAACTTATGCTCCGCGCGACATCCCTCGCGGCTGGCATCTAAATACCTGCTTGATCAATTATTATGGCGATCAAATCGGTGAAGACGGCAAAAAGAACGACTGCGCCCGCGTGGGTGAACACAAGGATTTTGAACCGGGACCCGTGGCTTCGATTTCATTCGGTGAACGCGCCTTCTTCCAGTTTGTTTCCAGTCAGGGGACAGAATCCAAATCCAACGTAGTCTTCCAGCAGTGGCTTGAAGACAGTTCGTTACAAATTTTCGGTGGGGATAAATTCAAAAAGCATCTGTTCCATCGTGTTCAGCGCGTGGACCGCAAAGAAAGTCACGTTTTCCCGCTAAATGAAATCACCAACTTTGAAACACGAAGAATCAACTTCACGTTCCGCTATGTTCCTGATGAACATATCACGCCCTTCAGCCGACTGCCCGCCGAGGCCAAAGAAGATATCAGCGGGTACATGGCAAAGCTCGCCGAGCGTTCGGAATTCTTTAAAGAGCAACTGGCCAAACAGCCTTAAGGGTCGCCTTGCCTTTGTTCTGATCAATGGAAACTTTTAAATTCTGGTTCAACCAGCGTACAATCATTTCCTGCTCGGACGCCGTCATATCCTGATTCAGGAAACGGAAATCAAACTGTGAAAGCGGCAGGCTAAGGTTCATGGATTTCTCTTTACCCTTGGCATTCTCGACTTCCAGGGCGATGGTTACAAAACCAGATTTCTTGCCCGGCTCTTCCACCTCAAAACGCACAAGCGATCCCTGATCAAAGAAGCCCTTCCACTCATCATCCGACAAATCCACATCCAAATGACGTTCGCTCATCTTAAAATCCGGAGAGTGCGAAAGAATATAAGACTGGAACAAAGATGTCAGAGCAGACCAGTCATAGGGTACCGGAAGCGTGCAATGCACTCCTTGCGGTAACTCCACAACCCGGATATTTTTGCTATCCACTTTCAGCTCTTTGTTTTGCAATTGCTGAGCGTTCAAATCGTAAGGAACTGCCGGATCTTGTTCGGTTGCATAAATCAGGACAGGTTCTTCAACTTGTTTGTAAAAGCGCCAGAAGTCATTCAGCTCCCAGAAGTGGGTACTATCCTCCACCCCTGGCGGCAATTTTACAGAGTTCACATAGGAAAGGCCCCCATGATAAGTGCGGGCAATTTCGGAAATGGCTTTGCTCAAGTAAGAAAAGCTTTCGAAACTTTCCAGAGCAGGCAGCTTGCTATCAAGACCTTTCAGACGCTGACGACTCCACAAATCCACAAAGGCCGACTTCACCCCGCTGTGGGTCAGGCTTTCCATCGTCGCCCGCAAGTTCACCACCGGACACAAAGCCGTGAAAGAGTTGATCAAAGGTCCGCGCTTCGGTGAATTGTATTTGTTCAACAAGGAAGAATACAAAACGCCATGCCCGCCCAGGCTGATACCAAAAAGATGAATGCTGTCCACCAACTGCGACAAGGGCTCCACCGGATCTGTCAGCAAACGAGCCACCTGAATATTTTGAATGCCTTCGTCATATCCCCCGAAAGAGAAGCGACTGTTGTTGGCCACAAAATCCGGGCTCGACATATTCTCAAGCATCAAAACATTGAATGGCGATTGCTCAAAGAGCATCATCATCCAGGCACGCTCGGGCTTGAAATCTTCGACATTCGAAAAGATTCCCAGACGCACGATCACCAGTGGACGACGTTTCATGTCCCCCTTAAGTCCCAACAAACCTTTAAGCTTCACATTGCCTGGCAAGTTGACGACCACTCGGCGCAAGAAAGGATGCCCCTGAGGATTGTACTTCATCGTCATCATACGACGGACGTTTATCAGCCATCCATCATCCCCCGTTTCAAGCTCCGCACGACAATCCTGGAAATATTTCTGAACCAAAGCCCCTTGCAATTGAACGGACTTTTGGACGCGAGGATCCTGCAGTCGTGCGGCCCACACCTCGGGCGCACAGGCTGTGGACATCAACTTAGGCTCCCCCGTCGGAATCCAACTGATGATATTGCTCATTATGAAATTCAACGGCTCCGGATAACGCCCCGGGCTGTCTGCCAAAAGAGGAGAGTTGTCCCCGGGGAAACTGATGCGAGAGCTTTGAAACTGTTCAAGAAAAGCTCGTTGCGGGTTGGCGGCAAAGACGTTGGAGCTGACGACAATAAGGCTGAAAAAACAAAACCACGACCGAAGCATAGGCCTCATTGTGGCCAAAAAGAATCATTGAGTCATCACCTTTTTCCGGAGTGACTTTGAGTTTTTACTTCAATAAAATTTTTCGGTGTACTTAAGGAGACACACATCATGGAACACAAGATAGAGCCTCTTTATGACGGACCTCTTTTCCGAAACGCCATCCAAACTCTCGACGAAGCTGCCAAAATTATCAACTGTGATCCCAACATCCTTGAGCGTCTGAAAAGACCTCGTCGTTGCATCACTGTTTCCGTTCCTGTACGCATGGACGATCACAGTGTGAAGGTTTTCACAGGCTATCGCGTGCAGTACTCTCCAACATTGGGCCCTTACAAAGGCGGCATCCGTTATCACCAAAATGTAGACCTTTCTGAAGTTGTCGGCCTTGCGGCTTTGATGACTTTCAAAAACTCTGTTCTTGGTCTTCCTTTGGGTGGTGCAAAAGGTGGTATCACTGTTGATCCCACAAAACTTTCTCGCACTGAAAAACAAAACCTGACTCGTCGTTATGCTTCTGAAATTGGTCCTTTCGTTGGACCAACTAAAGACATCCCGGCTCCGGACGTGGGCACAGATCCACAAACAATGGCTTGGTTCATGGACACTTACTCTCAAGAACACGGTGGCTTTGCACAACCAGGTGTTGTGACTGGTAAACCAGTGGAAGTCGGTGGCTCTTTGGGGCGTAACCACGCAACCGGTTTAGGTGTTGTGTATGTTGCCGAAAAAGCTTTCGAAGTTTGTGGGATGAGCCTGAAAGGCGCGTCCATCGCGATCCAGGGTTTTGGTAACGTGGGCTCCTTCGCTGCGAAATTCGCCTTTGAACGTGGTGCTCGCATCGTGGCTGTCAGTGATGTTTCCGGTGGCATCTTCAACGGTGAAGGTCTGGACATCAATGATGTTATGGAATACATCAAGGCTCACAAATTCCTGAAGGGCTATCCAAAAGCTTCACCAATCAGCAACGAAGAACTGCTTGAAGTGAAGTGTGATGCTTTGTTCCCGTGCGCGTTGGAAAACCAAATCGACACTCACAACGCAGAAAAAATCCAGGCAAAAATCATCGTGGAAGGCGCTAATGGTCCCGTGACCAACGCCGGAACCAAGATCCTTCACAAACGCGGTGTTTTCATTGCTCCGGATGTTATCGCCAATGGCGGAGGCGTGATCGTTTCTTACTTTGAATGGGTTCAGGACACCATGTCCTTCTTCTGGGATGAAGAAGAAATCAATGGCCGCCTGAAAGGCATCATCACAAAGGCCTTCGACAAAGGATATTCTTTGGCGAAAGAAAAGAACGTCGACATGAGATCTGCGGCAATGGCAGTTTCTGTTCAACGTCTTGAGCGCGCGATGCTTTTGAGAGGCTTGTACCCTCGCTAAGGCGCCGGGCACAGGATGTGGGACTGGACTTCATGAAAAAACCTTGGCTTCTTTTACCACCCCAGTGGGCTCATGACCTGAGCTCACTGGCCCTACCTGCCTACGCACTTCTTCACGGCAGAAAAACCCCACACTGGAACAGCTTCACTTGGCGCGATCTGCACTTCCCCAACCCATTGGGCATTGCGGGCGGGGTCGATAAAAATGCAGAACACTTGAAAGAGTGGTGGGCCTTGGGCTGTGGCTTCGTCGAAGTCGGAACAGTCACTCCGCGTGCGCAATCACCGAATCCCGGAAAAATCATGGATCGTGACCTGAATCTTCAGGCCATGTGGAACAAGATGGGCTTCCCCAGTCATGGCGCGGATGAGGTGTTTTACAATCTGGCGCACTATGCTCCAAACTATCGCACCCCTATTTTTGTAAATATCGGAAAAAATCGTCATACTCCCAACAACAGTGCCGTGAATGACTATCTGACTTTGGTGGATCAATTCCGCCCGTTTGCGGACGCCTTTGTTGTGAATATCTCCAGCCCTAACACGGCAGGCTTGCGAGATCTTCAGAAAAAAGAAAATCTGCGTGCCTTGATTTCACCGATCATGGATCGCGTCTCTCACTTTGAACCCACACCTGTTTTGGTGAAACTGTCCCCGGACATGGGTGATGAGGGTTTGGCAGAAGCCGTTAGTAACTGCCAGGAGCTGGGTGTTGATGGCTTTGTTTTGACGAACACCACATTATCCCGCCCCGAGAGCTGTCATTTCCCGGCAGAAGGTGGACTTTCCGGAGCTCCGCTAAAGAATCTTTCCAAGCGCGCCTTGGAAGTTGCTGTTCAAACTTTAGGCAAAAAACGCGAAGGACTGCTTTTAGTCAGCGTTGGGGGCATTATGAGCCCAGAAGATGTCTTTGAAAGATTGCAAATGGGCGCAGATCTTGTTCAAATTTATTCTGCACTTGTTTTCCATGGACCCGGTTTTTTCCATAACGTAGCAAGAAGGTATAATGACGGACGATAGCGCAGTAGAGACAAAACCCAAAAAATCTAAAATCCGCAAGGGTCATTGGATTCCTGTGGTGGCTGGTTTTTTGCGCAAAGACGGTAAAATTCTTGTCGGTCAACGTCCTGAAAACAACTCTCTGGCTGGCCAGTGGGAATTCCCTGGCGGCAAAATCGAAAATGGCGAAACCCCTGAAGAAGCTTTGGCTCGTGAACTAAATGAAGAGCTGGGTATTGAGGCCGAAGTCGGCGAACTCAAGCTGGCTTGCACCCATTCCTACGGAGATGTAGGGATTCTCATATTATTTTATGAAATCCTATACTGGAAAGGCGAACCCCGTGCCAAGCATCACATGATGCTGGAATGGATTCATCCGGAAGAACTCAAACACCGCAATATTCCGGAAGCCAACCGCAAGATCTTACATAAGATCTACAAAGCTTTAGGACTTGAATGGCGAAAATAATACTGGTGAGCAAACATGTGAATGCGACTTCCTGGCAGCTTGCACAAGCTCTGAAGGCGCAACAGCATGAAGTGGTTCTGCTGACCAGTTACGGCGAAGCCCCCCGCGACACCAGCGGCATCGAGTTCATGGGTTATTTCAAAAAATGGAGCTTTCTGGAAGGCATCCGCATCATCCCGGGTCTTTTCGGCCTGCAACCACAGATCCTGCATGTCCTTTTGGATGAAGACCGCATGAGTCCCGCACAAATGGTGCTTTCGACTTTCGCAAAATCTCATCCCACTTGTGTTTTGACGACGTCTCTTTTGAATATCCGAAAAGGCCTCAGTCGCAGAAATCCGGTCCGCTATCTGATCGAGGAAAGTGACATCATCACATGCCCCACGGTTGAAGCTTTGGGATTACTGCGTGGACTGGATGTTCGTTCCAACCGTCAAGGGCGTGGGATTCTGCCGCCGGTTCTGGATCTTAAAGCGACTCCTCCGACAGAAGAAGCCATCGACAGCAGTGAACTGCATTTACTGGAAACTTTGGCGCAGAAACCTTATGTCGTGATTCCCTTCAATGAACCTCGCTTCAATCCGGAATCGGAAAGCTTCATCCGTCTGCGCACGGTTGCACAAAAGTATAAAGTGGCCCTGTGGGGAACCTATTCCCACTGGTCCCTGCGTGATCGCAAAAAATTCGCGGCCTGGATGAACGAGTTCCAATGTGGTGATCGCTGGATTCTGACTGGACCTCTGTCTGCCTCTTTGACTCAGAACCTTCTTCAAAAAAGCACGGCTTTGATGCTCGCAGGACAACAGTTCACCCCCGTTGAAATGACGGAGTACTATCTGCGCGCAATTCAGTCTCAGGCCGTATTGATTCTGGACTCGCGCCAGACCAGTGTGCATTCCGATCTTTGGAAAAACACCGTGAACTGCTGGGTTCTGAATC
This sequence comes from Bdellovibrio bacteriovorus, assembly GCF_041888015.1. Classification (GTDB taxonomy): domain Bacteria; phylum Bdellovibrionota; class Bdellovibrionia; order Bdellovibrionales; family Bdellovibrionaceae; genus Bdellovibrio. The sequence continues at coordinate 622,815 of NZ_CP168968.1, read as the reverse complement.
ACGGTCAGTTGCAAAAAGACCTCATCAAACTTTTGGCCAAAAGCCATCTGAAACTGCCGGAATCCCTGTCTGAAAAACTGGCTGAAGACCGCCATCTGATCGACTCTTCGATGAATGAACTCAATCGTCTGTACAACAAGGCCTTGAATCATCTAAGATAGGACATGGTCAAAAAGTCCCGCCTGCCGGAAACACTTAATATCTGCCTGACATCCCATCGCTTTCCGATTCTCAGTCGCGCGACCGACCATGGTTTCTTGTGGCCTATCGCCAAGGGCTTGGCTCGTGAAGGACACAAAGTCACCGTTCTTGCTGCCAGCTCAGCCATGAAAAAGCCCGAAGTATTTCGTGACGGCGTGAAAGTTCACTATCTGTATGAAGGCGAAAAAAATCTTTCGCACTTAAGCTTTCAAATGGCGGTTCGTCAGAAGTTTGCACAACTGCATAAAGAAGATCCGTTTCATATTCTTCACAGTATCGACAAATCCGGCTATCGCGTTGGCACTCGCAAGAAAAACCTCAATGTCGCCATGGCCTACGATGTGGAGGCGACTCAGATGTCCCAGCTTTTTGCCATTCTGGCAATGAAGCAGGAAACCTTAAGCAGTATGCTGACCACTGGAATCGCCACGGCCTATAAATTCCTGACCACCTACTATGGCGGTGACCGTCAGTTGCTTTCAACCGCCGATGGGATTTTTGTCACCAATCCCCAGCAAAGAATCATTCTGGAAAGATACTATTTGTATCCGGATTTCCATACCTACACGGTGCCTTATGGCATTGAACTGGGGGATTTAAATCCAAAAGAAAAGTCTCTGGAACTTAGAAAAAAGCTGGGCATTCCTGAAAACGCCCATGTGGCCGTGTCGATCACGGACATGACCGAAGTGCAGGAAGTGATTCCTTTGCTGCGGGCTTTTGAAAAAGTCGCCATCAAAAAACCAGGAAGTTATCTTTTACTGGTCGGCAACGGTCCGAAGTTCAAAGACATTGAATTTCAGGTGCTAAATCTGGCCCTGGGCAATCGCGTGATTATGACAGGTGCGGTTCCCACCGGGGAACTGGAAGATTATATCGTTTTGGGCGATGTTTTCGTGAATATGGGATCGCGTACCACCGGGTTTGAGCCCTCCACCCTAGAGGCCATGGCTCAAAAAAAGGTCGTTTTGGGTTCGGAAGTGTCCCCAATTGCCAATATCATTGAAGATGGCCGTGACGGCTTCCTTTTAAGGCCGGCCGATGTCGACTCTATGAGTAATTTGCTGGTAGAGATCTTTTCCGGCACAATGCCAGCAGAAGAAATCGGTGAAAGGGCCCGCCAGAAGGTCGTTGACCTGTTTGACACCCCGAAAATGGTCCAGTCAGTCCTTGATGCTTACCGTAAAATCCTGCTCAATACGGGCTTGTATAAGAAGCATTGAGTTAAATCATTGAAAAGTGGTAGTCAGCCCCCTTCTCTTCTGTATAATCGAGAGTGTTATCAATACTTTAAGTAGGTCAGTTGAGATCTTGGAAGTTCTGAAGGACGCGAGAACATGACAAAAGCGGATTTGATTAATTTAATCTCTGAAAAAGCGGGCATCACCCGTGTAAAAGCAGAAACCGTAGTGAACACCATTTTTGATTCTATGGTTGAAGCTTTGATGCGCGATGACCGTATCGAAATCCGTGGTTTTGGTTCCTTTGTGAATCGTCAATACGGTGCTTACAAAGGACGTAACCCTCGCACGGGTGAAATCATCAACGTTGATGAAAAGAAATTGCCGTTCTTCAAAGTCGGTAAAGAGTTAAAAGAAGATATCAACGGTGGCCCGGACGACGGCCAGGAATAAAGAAAGGGAGCTTTAGCAGCTCCCTTTTTTATTTTCTGCGAATGAAGCAGATTACTTACAAGTCGTGTAGTTCACTTGATAGAAGTATTCAGAATCCACAAAAGTCGTCACGCAAGTATAAGATTTTCCGTTGTAAGCACGAACTGTGGTTTGCACAGCCAAATCAGCTCCGGCAACACTTACAAATTTGTGACCTTCGATAGCGGCGATTCCTTCATCAAAACCCAAAACGTCATAAACACTTTCGTTGGTCATGGTGTAGATCTCTTTCATTTTTCCGGCAAATGCAGGAGCAGAAACAAACACCAAAGCAGCAATCAAAAGACCTTTCATATGGGAACCTCCGTTAGAATTTAAAAAAGATGCCCCTTTCTAACGGAGCCCCCTCAAATAAAACAGTCAAGATTCCCTTTTTGAAAAAGGTTCCTGGTTCTTTTTCGGGTCTACAGCGCGTTTAACGCAGCATGGACCCAAAAAAGAACCGGGAACCTTTTTTTACCCGTTTTTACTCGTAGCGGAGGGCTTCTATGGGATGCAGTTTCGAGGCTTTCGATGCTGGATAGCTACCGAAGACGATTCCGATCAGGGCTGAGAATCCAAAAGACAACAAGACGGAAGACGGTGAAACCACTGTGGTCCATCCGACCACTTTGGAAATGAAGAGTGAGAAGCCCACTCCCAAAGCGATTCCTAATAAGCCGCCGCACACGCTGACCACGATGGATTCCGCCAGGAATTGCAGCAGAATATCACGGCGGCGGGCACCTATGGCCTTGCGCAGACCAATTTCCTTGGTTCTTTCCGTCACAGAAACCAGCATGATGTTCATGATTCCAATACCGCCGACGACCAGAGAAATCGCCGCGATGGATGCCAGCAACATCGACATGGTCTGACTGGTGGAATTCAAGGCCTGCTGAATGTCCGCCATGTTAAAGACGTTAAAGGCATCACCTTGCGCTGACACCGGAACACGATGGCGTTTGTTCATCAGCTCCTGCAAAGAATCCTGTACATCGGGAATATCCTTGGCGTCGCGAACTTCAATATCCACTGAGTCCACATAGTTCTTTCCGAACAGACGATACATCGCTGAAACCACCGGAACCAGGATCCGATCATCCTGATCCTGCGGCCCTGCCGCGCCTTTTTCAGGTAGAACGCCGATCACACGGAAGTTGACCTTGTTGATTTTAATCATTTCACCGATAGGGGATTTTTCACCAAACAGCTCGCGCGCCACCGTGGTTCCAATAACTGCCACCAAAGCCCGGCGCTGATTTTCTTCTTCCGAGAAAAAACGCCCATAGATCGGAGTGCTGGAACGCATTTGCTCATAAGCCGGAGCCACCCCCATCACCGAAGTGTTCCAGTTCTTATTCAAATAAGTGATCTGTCCGCGACCGGACGACGAAGGCGAAACATCCTTGATCGTGCGAATTTGATTTTTGATAGTCGCCACATCATCCAGAGTGATGCGAATGCGCACGCCGGATTCCTGAACCACACCACCCACACGCACATTGCCCGCGCGCAGAACCAGTAAGTTTGAACCCAAGGAAGACAATTGCTTTTCAATCGACTGTCGCGCTCCGGTTCCCAAAGCCAGCATGCCGACAACCGCGGCCACCCCGATCAGAATCCCCAGCATGGAAAGGCCCGAGCGGACCTTGTTCGCCGCCAGAGTTTGAAAGCCCTGATGAAGATGCTCTAACATTTCGCGCACGGGAAACTTAGCGGCACGGGGTTCACGCGGTTTCTTTTCAATGGGTGAAGAACTTAGCGATTGAAGTCTTTCATCCGACTGAATCACTCCGTCACGCAGACGGATCAGGCGCTTGGCTTGATGACCAATTTCCTCTTCGTGCGTGACTATAATGACAGTGATTCCCTGCGCATTAAGCTGGCGCAGAATATCCATGATTTCTTTTTCACTTTTCGAATCCAGATTCCCCGTCGGCTCATCGGCAAAAACAATCTGCGGATTATTAATCAACGACCGCGCAATGGCGACTCTTTGCTGTTGTCCCCCGGAAAGTTCGTTGGACTTGTGATGAATTCTGTCGGCCAGTCCCACTTTTCCCAGCAGTTCCTGCCCTTTTTCAAAGTCAAAACCGTCTTCGCTGTAGATCAGTGGCAAAGACACGTTTTGCCAGGCTTCCATTCGGGGTAAAAGGTTGAACTGCTGGAAAATAAATCCGACTTCTTCACGGCGAACCACGGCCAGCTCATCTTCACTAAGACTTGCGACCTCACGACCGTTCAGATTGTATGAACCACTGGTGGGAATATCCAGCAAACCCAGAATATGCATCAAGGTGGACTTACCAGAGCCAGAAGGCCCCATGATAGCCACAAAATCCCCCCGCTCAATCTGTAGACTGATGCCCTTTAGCACATCCACAGTTTGATCACCCATTTTATAGGATTTGCGAATGTCCTTGATTTGAATCATGGTCCACCTGGCCCACCAGAGCGTTGCCCGCTTCCACTTCTTTGACGGGAACGTGACGGTGGCCCGAAGGGATTTGTCCCCTGTGCAGCCTTGTCTCCCAGTCTGAATTCCGTCGCCAATATGGTGTCAGATTCATCCAGCCCCTCGACAACTTCCGTGTTTTTACCGTCTGTAATTCCGGTGCGGATTTCGCGCATCACGCCCTCTTTGGAATTGGGCTTCTTCACCAGAATCATGGTGCGCCCTTCACTGACTCGCAGGGCTTCACTTGGCACAATCAGAACGTCCTTCTTTGCAGCGATATTAAAAGTCACGTTGGCCGTCATCCCGCTTCGCATGAAGTCAGGGGTTTCAACGGGAATCACATCGACCAGATAGGTCGTCACGCTGTTCACCGTCGTTGCATCAAAGGCAATTTGATCCACCGTTGCAGGCAAGGGACTTTGCGGATAGGCATCCAGAACAATCGTGGCCTTGGCTTTCAACTTGATCTGCGCAATGTCCGTTTCATCCACCTGAGCTTTCACGGTCAGACGATCTGACATCACAAAGATGGCGTCCGTGGTCGTAAAGGTCTGGCCTGGCTCGACATTTTTCAGAATCAAAGTTCCTGAAATCGGCGCCATCACCGGAGTTGCCAGATAAAGCTCGGACCATTTTTTGTATTCTTCTGCCCCCTGGGCACGAGCGGCATCCAACATGGCTGCACGTTCGGTGGAACTCATCCACGCCAGAATCTGTCCTTTGCGGATCTGCTGCCCTTCTTTTACCAGAATCTGTTCAATGCGACCGGCAACAGGCGCTTTGATTTCCAAACGGTTTTTGGGCTGCACGGTTCCCGTCGCCAGAATTGTGATTTCCAGATCACCGGTAGTGACCGGGATCTCACGATATTTCGGAGTCTGGGCTTTTTCTTTGTTCCAGAAGTAGTATCCGCCCCCGGCCAGAATGATCACCACGACAGCAGAGAAGATGATTTTCTTGGATGATGTCATTGCAGAACCCCCACACCTTGAGTTTTTTCCCAGTTGGCTTCTGCCACAACCCGGTCACGACGTTTCAGTGTCTGATCTTTCTGATAGGAAATCAGATCGTTTTCAATTTTATCCCAGTCATCAAAACTGGAAAGGCCGTTATTGTATTTGCTACGTCCGATTTCAGCCCGAACAGCCCCGGCTTCCACAAAGGCATCACTGACTTTCACCTGCTCCACGGATTCCGTGTATTCTGCAAAGGCTTGGCGCAATTGGGCGATCAGTTCCAGCTCGGAATTCTTCCAGTTATTTTCCGCTACCAGCTTTTGTGCAAACGCACTTTTTTGCGTGAAGTAATCCTTACCACCCGAAAATAGCGACCACGACAACGTGGCTCCGACACTCCAGCGATCCCGATCCGGGAAAAAGTCTTCTCCGGTTTTACCCACAGATCCCGAAAGATCCAAAGAGGGTAAAAACTCCGAACGGGAGTTTTTCAAACTCGCCTCAGCACTTTGAATCTGTCCTTGTGCTTGCAAAGCCCCCGGTGTTTGCCGGGCCAGACTTCCAAAAGCAGGTGTGGCCGCCGATGGTGTATTTTCAGGAACTCGTCCCTGCACTTCGATGACCTCATCCGGAGCCAAACCCAGAACGCGAATCAAAGAACTGTGCGAAGTCTGATAAAGATTTTCCGCCTTTAAAACATCCAATTGCGCCTGCTTCAAATAAGCCTTGGATAAAAGAACCGAACCTCTGTTTTCCCGGCCACTTTGAAAGCGCAGTTCCACCATATTCAGATTGTCAGCGCGGCGTTTTTGGATGCTTTTGGAAAGTTTCAAAGAATCCTGAGCATACACCACACTGGCAAAGATGGATTTCAAGTCATAACTTAATTTGGCTTTCACTGTACGCAGGTTGGCTTCAGCAACCTTGACCTTGCCTTCTGCTTCAGAAATCCGGGCGCTGTCAGAAAAACCATTGAAAAGATTCTGGGTGGCATTCAAGGTCGCAGAATACCCCTCATTGTCCAGCATATCCGTTTCCCCTTTTTGATATCCCAGATTGGCAGAGATCTGCGGCAAATAGTTGCCGTACAAAGCCCTCATCTGGGACTGTACAGATTGCAGGTTCTGTTCTGCCGAAATCAGTTCAGCATTGTTCTTTTTCAGAATTTCCAAACAGTCAGCAAATGAATAAGTCGCAGCTCTGCACGAGACAGAAACGAATATCAGAATCAGGAAAACTATGGTTTTTTTCATCACTCTAAATCCTACAGACTTTATTGCAACCCTCACTGAAGAGTGAGTCAACTGTCTTAGGATAATCAATGAGTGATGGTGAACTATGGAAGGACCTTCAGTTCGCCGAAGGTCCAGATATTATCTTATATCGGGGACCTTACTTTTCCTCTTTGCAGAAGGCAAGGTCGGCATCCTTGTCACAAAGAGCCTTCTTAATGACCGCAATTTCTTCGACTTTCACTTTGAGACGCTTATTTTCCTCTTTCAAAGAGGCGACTTCACGTTTCTGCTGGGACAACTCATTGCGTATTTCCTGCGAATCACCCAACCACTTTGCATGAAGTTCTTTAATTGCTTCAATCAATGGTGCCACCAGATTCTGATAGGCCACAGACTTGTAGCCGCTGGCATCGGTTTCCACAACTTCCGGGAAGACTTTTTCCACTTCCTGTGCAATCAACCCCATCTGCTTGCTTTGGTCTTTGTTTTCGTCTTTCCAGTAATAAGTCACGCCTCGCAGATTCAGAATGTCATTCAAAGCGCCATCAACCTCGACTATGTCTTTTTTAAAACGCAGATCCGAAGACTGAGTCAACGTTCCCGTCAATGTCGCATTCCCGGTGGTGTAAAGACTGAAGTAACAAACCCCGACGGCAAAACACATGGAGTTTGCTCCCAGCGGAGCGGCCGTGGAAGAAGACAGCCATCTCCACTGCTGGCCTCCGGCGGCGGTGTTGGCATTAATGATGGAAGTATATTGTGCATTCGATGATACATGCAAAGGAGCCGTGGGATTATTTGTCCCAATTCCCAAATAACCCGTGCTGGTCAAACGCATTTTTTCCGACATCGCAACGCCCGATTGCTTATAGGCAAAGCGCAGATTGTCGGTCGGATCATCGCCAAAATAAAGTGTGGTATCACCATCGTTTGTAGTGTTTGGATCCCCATCGCGATCCCACAAAGTCAGACCACCAAAGTCATTGGCTGATCCGTAAACGGAAATCCCCAGTCCCGTGTTATCCGCAGTGGTTCCCAGATATAAATCCGCGACCGTGAACTTGGTCAGTGGCCCTGTCAAACCCACCCCAATCATTCCTGTCCCGGTGACCGTCATTCGCGGCGTATCATCCGTCACCAAATGCAACGGGTGCGCGCTGCCAGTTCCCACTCCAAAATTCGCTGCCGGAGAGGTCGTGTAAGTTCGCAGCATCACCGAGTCCGCCTTCGGAATACTGGAGGCACCCCAAGTTCCGGTCATGCCCGTGCCATAGGAAATCAACTGGGCCCCTGCGCCATCGGTTTCAACATCAATAGCGCTCGCCGCTCCGTCAGCAACACTGGCATTACGAATTAATAAAGCTGTATCCAGGGCTTGATCTTTTTGAATATGAACATGCTTGATCGGAACAGAAACGCCGACACCGACAAAGCCTTGCGAAGTCACACGCATTTTTTCTGTAGCAGAAGCACCGGTCATGGTCACTATACCCAAGGCCCCGTTGATCGTACTTGGAGTCGTGCTATCCCAAACCGTCTCGGCATAAGCACGCAAGCCCGCGGCTTCGACAAAACCTGCACCGTTATAAGCCCGTGACTGAATGGATCCCGTCAGACTTCCAGCAGGCATCACAGCAGGTGCCGCCGCAGTTCCATGAGATCGGTTCATAATCAAAGCCGGTGTGTTTGTCGCAGAATAAGTGAAGATACCAATATCATCATTCGCGTCCCCGACCCCGTCATTGACCAGACTCAACCCTGATGAGGGATTCGTTGTGCCAATTCCCAAGCGTCCTGCCGTCGTCAAAGCCATGCGAGCGGTTCCGTCCGTCACAAATTGCAGATTTTGCGCATCCGTGGTTCCAATGTTTGCAACAGCCCCGAAGGCATTGCCCCCCAGCTTGAAGTAGCTGCTGTCGTAAGCGCCCGCCGGAAGATCCGCAGCCGCGATTGTTCTAAACGAAGGCGCCCCGCTGGCCCCAGCAGGTGCTGCAAAAAAGGTCTTCGCCGTCTGTGTGCCAAAGTTCACTTTGCCAGAGGCAATGGTTCCCGAGATATTGGATTCTGTGATGGAAATATTCTGACACGTGAAAGTGTCCGTCAAAGAAGACCAGTTCAAAGTCTTATCCGCGGCACACGAAGAACCCGGTAAGATTGTATTTCCCGGTGTCACCGTTGAACGAATATCAGCAAGGCTTAAGAAGTTGGGTACATACTGAGCCCCATCATAGCGAAGCAATTGCCCGGCAGTTGTGGGTGCCGTCGCTGAAATCGCTTTTCCACGTAGCTTCACCACGTCGGGATTTGGATAGGTTCCATCCAAATCACCACCAGCAGTTCCCGCAGGCGCAACACCTGAAATGGTCACTTCAGTCACGGCTGTCAAGCGCCCTTGCGCATCCACCGCAAACTGTGGAACTTTCGTCGCAGTTCCATAAGTTCCTGCGGCGACAGTCGTGTTAGCCAAACTCAAAGTGACAGCTCCGGAAGAACCTCCTCCGGAAAGACCTGTGCCCGGATTGACGGACGTGATCGTCCCGCCTGTTCCCGTGGCACTGATCGTGATACCACCGGGACCATTATTGATACTCACACCACTGCCCGCACTCAAAAGCGCTGCCTGCGGAGCATCCCCTGTTTTACCAATCAAAATCTGACCATCTTCCAAAGCAGGGGCTTCAACAATTTTTCCAGCAATGGAAATCATCAGACGGTTGTTGTTAAGTGCCGTCCCACTTCCCGTTCCCCCTTGGGAAACCGGAAGGACTCCGGTTATACCACTGGCTTTGCCAGAGATATCGCCGGAAATCTTAGCTCCGGAAATCGAACCTGAAATCTGTGTTTCTGCAATCGTCAAAGTCTGACATTCAAACTTGTTGGCCGGAGTCACAAACACCACCGCCTGTCCCGCCGTACAAGCCGCCGCAGGTAGAACCGCCGAAGAGAGCTTGTCTCCCAAACTGGTATCCAGTCCCGAAATATCGGAAGAGCTTAAGGTCACAGGCTCCCAAGTATTTGATCCATTCAGTTTTAAAACCTGTCCTGGGGTCGCAGCCGTGGCGCTGATATTCACGCCACGGATTTTTTCAGCATTCAAGAAACGACTGTCATCACCAGCAGCCAAAGTTCCCGCTGTTGCACCCACGACCGCCGACACCGTTGGCAATGAAGCCGTGCCACTTTTACTTAAGTACGGCCCGGTGACAGCGATATCTGCCACCATCCCTGCGCCGCCCGCATCGTTTTTACAAAGGAAATTTGTTCCATCATAAGTGAGGTACTGTCCGGTCGCACACGAATTGAAAGATGTCTTTAAGACAAAATCGGTTGGAAGTTTGTCACCCAATTTTGAAGATGAATACGAATAGCTGGCAAAAGGAACAGAACGAATGATGTTATTAGGAGTGATTGCCTTCCATCCCACACCATCATGGAATTGCACTTTCAGCACGCGCACTTCATCTATGCCAGGAGTGTAAGGCGTCGCCACACCAGAGCAAGTGTGTTCCAGCGAGTTATTAAACACATCACGAAGACCATAGTTCGCCGTACTGGGATAAAGTTTCGTGCCTTCGCCAATGGCGATATCAAAGACCCCCTTGGAGCCCTGCATGTTCACACCATCACGCTGTTCACGATAGAAGATGCAGGAACCACTGGCATTGGTGATTTCAAAGGCGAAGCTGACGTTATTAAACTCCAGTGGAGTCCCGTCCGATTTTACTATTCGCCCTTGATAGTTCAAGGTCGCAGGTGTGGCCGAGGCCACGGAAGCCATTCCGATAAGAATGGAGCATATCATTCCAAAACGTTCCGTAATTGTTCCCATGTAGAACTTTACGGCCTTAACATGTTGAATCTTTAACTACATTTCCAAAGGATAATTCGTAATTGCTCCGCTCTGTTCCACGTCATTTCAGACGCAAAACAAGAGGCGTCTCAAAGAGGGAAAAGACGCAAAGATGAGATGTCCGAGATATTGGTCAAAGCCATGAAAAGACGTTCCACCCCTAAAGCAATCCCCCCGGACGGAGGCATCCCCGCCTCCAGACACTGGAAGAACTCCGGGTCCAGAGAGATCTCTTCTTTCTTCATTTCGTTTTTTTTCTGCAAGTCCTCGGCAGAACGCAAACGCTGAACTTCGGGATCATTCAGTTCATGGAAGGCATTGCACAACTCAAGACCTTTCCAGTAAGCCTCAAAGCGGTCACCCCAACCGTCCGAGGTCAATCGCGCCAAGGCCGCCTGATACGGAGGATATTTTTCCACGAAGATAAGTTCATCCGCTGGCAACTGAGTTTCAATCTTATCCATAAAGATCAGGAAAAAATAATCATCAATGCTTTCAGCGCTGCGAACATCGACGCCGCATTTTTCTGCCAAAGCTTTCAGTTCGTCTTTTGAGGTGTCCGGTTTCAAATCAAAACCACAGTGCATTTTAAAAAGTTCGGCCACAGAGTACGAGCGCACGGCTTTCGGGACAGGAACACCCAAAGCCTTCGCCAAAGTCTGCACCAGTGAAATCATGTCTTCTTTGATTAAAGTCAGGTTGGCGTAGGCTCGATACCACTCCAACATCAAAAACTCCGGCTGATGACGTTCCGTCACCTCACCGTTACGGAAACACGGTGCCAGCTCAAAGATCTTTTCAGCCCCCAAGGCCAAAGCTTTTTTCAAATGCAATTCAGGACTGGTGGGCAAAAATAGCTTTTGTTTTCTTGAACCCACTTTCAGTTCAGTCGAAAACACATCCAGACTGGGCTCCGTTCCCGGGCACACAACCAGACTGGGGGTTTTTAGCTCTACAAAGCCCTGATCGACGAAAAAAGCCCGCAAAGCCTTCAGGTAAAGGCCCCACTGTGTTGTCAGTTCTTTATTCCAGGAACGATTCGGCAACGACTGACGTTGAGGAGCCAATAACATCAGTTCATCGCCAGAAATCACAGCCACCAAATCACCTTCAATCAGGTGTTCGGAATAAGGCGGGGCTTTTTCAAAGTGAATTTTGTGTATTTTGGAATCACGGTGAAGGGTCAGTTTCAGGCCGCCGTCTTCCCGTTCGATTTGATAAATGCGCCCGGCCGCCTGAGCATTGTCAGGCATTGCGGGATAAGCGGGCCAAATCTGGGTTAAGTATTCATTCCGATTCAAAGCCCTGCCACTTTAGCGGCAAAGGCCCTGATCACGCAAGGAATCAAGCTGGGACAGGATAGAATCCAGGTCATTCGCGCCGTAAATGACATCTTCGTTCACTACGATACGGTGCTTCACCCAAGCTCCGTCAAAAAGACCTTCGCTTTGCATTCTGCAACTGGGAGCTTCCAAGGTCGCGGCCTCGGCATTGAGGTGAACAACCATCATCATGAAACCTGTTGCCATTGCCGCTAGAAATACTCTCATAATCTCCCCCTTCTTGTTTGGCCATGAACTGGTTCCTTATGGCACCAGTGACCTCCTTGGATTTATATAAAGCAAACGCCTTGCCAGAACATTTTGACCCCTTTTTTCACCTTCTCCCTCTGGGGTTGTATTTTTGCCCCGCTTCCGCTATGGAAGTGCTTAATTCCATTTAACTATTCAAAAAAGGACTGTGGATGCTTCACCTTGAAAGAACCATGAACTCCCTGAAAGGGGCGGCTGACTGGATCAGTTTGCGTCACGTGACTGAAAAAACCACCTTCCGCACCGTGCGCGATGAAAAACCAGATCGCAATCACATCTCTTTCGATCAAGGGGTCATGGTCGAGGTTCTTGTGGACGGACACTTCGGTTTTGCTGGCACCAGTGACCTGAGTGAAAACGGTATCAAACGGGCTTTGCACAAAGCCGTATCCATCGCCAAAGCTGCGGCCTTGCACAAGGTTCACTCTTTCAGCGCAGAACACCGTCCAACGGCCGAGGGCAAATACAGCTCTCCGGTGGTAAAATCTTTGGATTCTTTTTCTGCCAAAGAAATTTCGGATATTTTTGTCGATGCCACTCGTGCCATGAATGTTTCTGACAAGATCGTCAGTCGTTCAGCCACGGCCATGATCGTGGAAACTCACTTCCACACTGTCACCTCCAGTGGTTCAGACTTTGAACAGCGTTTTTCTATCGTCAGCACCGATTTCTCGGCAACGGCCGGAGCCGGTGGTGAAATGCAAACTCGCTCCGACAGCGGCGGCCTGGCGCGCTGCCTGCAAATCGGAGCTGAGGTGTTTGACCGGGCTTCGATCATCGACCGTTCAAAAAAGCTGGCTGACGAAGCTGTCGAACTTCTTTCAGCGGAAAACTGCCCGGACACAGCCATGGACTTGTTGCTGGCTCCGGACCAAATGACTTTGCAAGTGCATGAGTCCATCGGTCACCCGCTGGAATACGATCGCATTTTGGGTGATGAAAGAAACTACGCCGGATGGAGCTTCGTAAAGCCGGAAGACTTCGGAAAACTTCAGTACGGCTCCCAACTGATGAATGTGACCTTCGATCCGACCGTGTCCGATGCGATGGCATCTTATGCGTTTGATGATTCCGGTCACAAGGCCACCAAAGAGTTTTTGATTCACGATGGCTTGCTGATGCGTGGCCTGGGCGGCCTTGAATCCCAGTCCCGTCTGAACCTGCCGGGCGTTGCCAACTTCCGTTCGTCCTCGTGGAATCGTGCACCGATTGATCGTATGGCCAACATCAACCTGGAACCGGGCACTTCCAAACTGGAAGATATGATTGCTTCCGTTGAACGTGGCGTGTTCATGCAGGCGAACAAGTCCTGGTCCATTGATGATTATCGCAATAAATTCCAATTCGGCTGCGAATACGGAAAGCTGATTGAAAACGGCAAACTGACAAAGACGGTGAAGAATCCAAACTATCGTGGCACGACCGTGAAGTTCTGGAACAACCTGAAGGCGGTCAGCGAAGTGCGCGAGACCTTTGGATCTCCGTTCTGCGGCAAGGGTGAACCGAATCAGGTCATCCGCGTGGGTCACACCAATCCTTACTGCCTGTTTGGCAACGTTGAAGTTTTCGGAGCTTAGGAGATGAGCATGAATTTTACTGAAAAAACAAAAGTCGATTTCAACGCTGTGGCTGATCATCTTTTGGGAAATCTGAAAAAAGGCGAAGAGGCTTTGGTGAATCTTCACGCCGAAGAATCCCTGTTCGTGCGTTTCAACGGCAACAAAGTCCGCCAGAACACGCACGTTGAACAGCGCTCTTTAAGCCTGCAACTGCAAAAAGATAAAAAAACCGCCAACATCACTTTCTCCATCACCGGCGAAATCGAAGAAGACAAAAAACGTGCGGACTTCTGGTTGGAACAAGCCCGTCAAGAATGCGATCTGCTTCCTGAAGATCCCTATCAGGTTCCAGTCACGAACAACGGCACCAGTGACAGCACCTTCAAGGGCTTTTTACTGGCCGATGAAGATGTGATCAAGGCCATCACCACTCCGGCAGCAGGAACGGACCTTGCGGGTCTTTACTGCGCGGGACCCATCATTTCTGCCAATAAAAATTCTCAAGGACAAAGTCACTGGTTCGCGACAGAAAACTTCTTCGTGGATTATTCCCTTTACTTGGGCGAAAAGGCCGTAAAGTCCATCTATGCCGGTACAAACTGGGATCAGAAGGCTTTTGAGGAAAACCTGGCGCAAGCCAAGAACCAACTGAGCCTGATGGATCGTCCGAAGAAAGTTCTGCAACCAGGGGCTTACCGCACTTATCTGGCGCCTGGAGCTGTGGCTGAGCTTTCCACGATGTTTGCCTGGGGGGCCTTGAGCTTTAATGCGTACAAGCAAGGAGCCAGCGCCCTGCAACGTCTCGCCGACAAAGAGCGCACTCTGTCGCCTTTCTTCAACTTGCGTGAAAACTTCGGCATGGGACTGACTCATCAGTACAACTCTTTGGGTGAGCTGGCTCCGGAAACTCTGGATCTGATCAAAGCCGGACAACTGCAAAGCTTCCTGATCAGCAGCCGCTCCGCCAAAGAATACGGAGCCCTCAGCAATGCTGGGGACAGCGGTGAAGGTCCACGGGCGATGGAGATTATGCCCGGCACACTGAAAAAGGACGATATCCTGAAAGAACTGGGAACAGGTCTTTATCTGTCGAACCTGCACTATCTAAACTGGTCGGACCGCCTGAATGCGCGTATCACCGGAATGACCCGCTATGCGTGCTTCTGGGTGGAAAATGGGGAAATCGTGGCGCCGATCGCAGATTTGCGCTTTGACGAGACTCTTTTTGACTGTCTGGGCGCCAATCTTGTTGCTGTGACCGATTTCCAAGAGATCGATCCTCAGGTTTCCACTTATGAAAGCCGTGCTTTAGGTGGCAAAAAAATTCCGGGCATGCTAATCAAGGACTTTAAATTCACTCTTTAAGGGGCGACATGGTTACTTATATTGTTCACATCTCTGTTAGACACGAAGTTTATGGTGAGTACGTTGATTGGCTCAAAAACGAACACATCAGTGAAGTACTTGCTCTACCTGGCTTCGTAAAGGCGGAACTTTGCTTAAGAAAAGGCGGCAACATGGAAGCCTCCAGCAAAGACGTGAAGATCGTTTACACGATCAAAGATGAAGAGGCGATGAAGACCTACATGTCAGAATTCGCCATGAAAATGCGCGAAAAGGGGTTGGAGAAGTTCTCGGGCCAATTCTCTGCTCAACGCGAAGTCTGGCTGGAAACAATTAATTTTACGTCAAAATAGGCTTGAGGGGCTAGGAAATCCCCTCTGAGCGGTGTATGTTGGGAATGTAAACAAAGGAGTCCGTTGTGGCATCTGCAGCTTTCCAAAAAATTCTTGAAAATCTTTCTGGTAACAAAAATGTGCAAAACCTTCTTGAAAGCTTTCAAAAGCTAAGCGACGAGATCAAAAAGAAAGAAGCGGAGCTTAAAGGCCGTTTCGATCAGGAAAAAGACGACAAGATCGAACTTGCCTGGAAGAAGTATCAGGAGATCGTAAAAGTTCTTTCTGTTTCCGAAGCAAAATTGGAAAAAGAAGTGAACAGCACTATTTCTAAAATCAAAAAATCCGCTGACGACTTGGAAAAAAACATTCAGGCTTACAAAAAGAAAGCGATTGTTCAAAAGTCCAAGCTTGAAAAGTCTTTGTTCAAAAAACAAACGACGAAAAAAGCTTCTTCTAAAAAAGCAGCTCCAAAAGCAAAAGCTGCAACGACAAAGAAAGCGACAACTAAAAAAGCTGTTGCTCGTAAAACGACTAAGAAAGTTGCCAAGAAGAAATAAGCTTCTGCCGGCATTTAAAGGTTACAAAAAAGGGAAGGTGCAAAAACCTTCCCTTTTTTTATTTTCCCACTAAAGCCTTTAAGTCATCGCCAGCAGGAAGGCTTCGGCGTTGCCCGCATTTAATCCGTCTGATCGGCTGGCAAAATAGCGCTGATAAATATCCGCACCAGACACATACTGGGTTTTTCTAAAGCCCGCCTGTTTCGCCATCCCCACAATTTCGTCGGGAGCAAAAAGGCTTAAAAACGGAGTCCCCGCCTCGGCGGTTCTTTTCATCACAAACTCCATGACACCCTTTTCCTGCGGTTCTAACAAATCCAGCCCCAGCATAAAAGTCATCGCAAATGTGGAACCTGCCGCGAGCTTCGCCATCTGCTGCAAGGTCGTCATATTTGTTTCCTTGGTCAGATACATGGACACACCCGTGGAAACAATCACCGCAGGTTTTGTCGGATCAAATCCTGCTGCCAACAACTGTTCCGACCACGACTGTCCGGCTTCAAAATCCACGGGCACAAAATGCAATGACTCTGGCATGGTAAAGCCGGCTTCAGCCAGTCGCGTCTGCTTCCAAGCCTGCGGACCCGGCTGGTCCACCTCAAAAATTTGCATTTTTTCCGCCAGTTCAGGACGACGTTGGGCAAAGGTGTCCAAGCCCGCCCCCAGAATCACATACTGGGTGACTCCCAAGCGAGCTTGTTCTTCCACAAGGTCCTCAATCAAGCGGGCTCGTCCCACGATGGAAGCCCGCATCCCTTTGGAAAAATCCGGGTTCATATCCTGACGACTGCGCCAGTTTTCTTCAGGGACAAGTTTTTCCCCGATCACGTCAGAAAAGACATGAGGTGGGGGATCAATCTGTACATGCAGTGCGCGCCACAAGGCCACACGAACCGCCGTATGCTCTGGAGCTAGGAAGTGTTTATCGACCGTCATGCTGTATAGCGTATCGCAAGACACACAAAGAGGTCGAGTCTCAAGTCTTGTTCCACGATAAACTGTGGACAGTTCTTCTTGCGCCCTGAGAGCATAATTATGTTCGAACGTTTTTCAGGGGGAAATATTATGAAACACCTATTGATTTCTTTGGCTGTTCTTCTGTCCGGAGCTGCGGCTCAAGCACAGGATCTTTTCTGCAACTTGAAGGTTAACAACGACGTGATCGCTGACACAAAAGTGACCACCATTCTGGGTAAAAGCGTCGTCTTTGGCGAGTATGGAAACTACAAAGTCAGCGTCCGCGACCTAGGGGCTTCCAAATTCTTTATCGAAGTCTATGAAATCAACGTGTCTCGCACCTATGCCGATGGCGTTTTAAGAACGGAAGATGACGAGATCAAGTGGACCCTGTGGAGCCGTGAAATCCTGATGGAAACAGCCTGCCGCCTGGCGATCTAAGTAAGTCCCTTTCCCGGCAAGGGTGACAGTTTTGGGCCCACCCCCAACACCCTTGCACGCCCATATCAAATATAAGCCATTCTCGAAAAGGCAGGGTCCTTGCTGTATTTCAGAGAATGGTTAAGAAGTTATTATTCTTTAGTTTGTTTGCCCTTCAGCTTCTGGTCACCCCGACTTGGGCAGACTCTTATGACTATGCCCGTATTTTCGATGTCACCTTCAAGGCCATGACCCAAAAGGACCTGTATAAGGCCCTGAATGAATCCGTCCTTCAGCAGAAAAATCCCCTGACTCAAAGTCAGATCGTTTTCCTTCTGAAAAAGAATCCAGAATACATCCGCATCCTTGAGCAAACCGTCAGTCGCTTGAAAGAATCTCAAGCTGAATCTCCGGAAGCCTATACGGCCGCCCTAAAGGACATTAAAGCCCAGTTGAAGGCTGTTATTCAGACGCCTGCTTTCGCGGCCCAACTGGCAGCCTATGAAAGCCCGTCACAACCATTGAAAATGGACCTTCCCGGCGGAGCCCCCGGCTATCGCTCCATGCGCCTGTTCGTCAATCATCCTCACTTGAAAGATGCCACAGATCCCAAAAGCCGCGTTCTGCCTGGCGATGATCTGCGCAAAGTGGTCATCGACTTCATTCGCGGTGCGGAACAGGAAATCTGGTACAATGTTTTTGATTTCGATTTGAAAGTCATCGCAGAGGCCCTTAAAAACCAACACCTTAAAAAAGGTGTGAAGATCACCGGTGGTATCGACGCCGGAACCATCACCGCGCGCCCGGAAGTCAAAGCCATCTTTGATGATCTGGCGACTTTAGAAAGTGAAAACTTTAAAACTGTGGCTGTTCGTTCAGTCGGCTTGAACCATCAGAAAATTATTCTGCGCGATCCATTTGGTCCCAAGGCTGCTGTGTTGTTCCTGTCCGGAAACTTCACACAAAGCTGCATTGGACCTGAAGGTGATCTGGTGGATCTGCCCAAAGAAAAGCGCACCGAATATTCCATCCCGAATGCCAATCATGCTTTGTTGATTCTGGGATCTTTGCCCGCACAAGCAACCAAGGCCGAACTGAAAAAAACTTTGGAGTATAAAATCCGTGGTCAAAGTCAGTACCCGATCAGCGGCAGTTACAAGATTTTCGGCGAAAAGCAAAAGCCCAACGAAGAAGCTCCGTACATCGTTTTGTCCTTCTCTCCGAATGGCGGCGAAGGCGATGTAAATAAAAGCATCTACGTTCCTTTGATCCAAAATACCAAAGGTTCCATCGAAGCTGTGCACTTTGCGTTTTCTTCAAAGCAAATTCAAAATGCACTTTTGGAACGTGCCGCCCGCGACATGCAGGAAAAAGGGCATTTTGATTTCCGCTCTGTGGGTGACACGCCATTTGCCATGCGCGAATGGAGTGCTTTCCTTCTGCTGTCGGGCTTAAAGAAGGATCTTACTTCCGGAAAGTATCTGACTGATGGTGAAGCTCCTATTCTGCAAACTTTGGGTCCTGCCGGTGTTACCGATTTGCAGGATAAAATCAGAACGGCTCCGGCGATCTATGGCGAACGTCATTTCCGCCTGGAAGATGGAAGTGCTGTGAAAACAACGTCCAAGATTCACCACAAGGTTTTCATTTTCCCGGAAGATTCCGTGGCGGTTCTGGGAACTTCGTTCAATCCAAGCGAAAACGCTGAAAACAACAACGAGCAAATCGTGATCGTTAAGGATGCCAATATTGTTCGTCAGGCCCGAGGTCTGTTCGGATATCTGTATAAAAACTCGCCCCGGTCTGTGACGGCAGAAGCCAATCGCCGTAATTTGAAAGCTTTGCCCTCCCCGGACGAGACCGTGGGCGGTGAACCCAGCGAACGGGATCAATAGAAGCTGACAGCGACAGGCCTTTTTGTTAATTTTCACCCTATGAGATTTCTGCGCAGTGCCCTTAAATACTTTGCCTTCTTTGTGCTAGGTCTGGTGACCTGCGCTTTTGTGGGCATCGGCGCGGTCACATACTATGCGGTGGACTATCTGACACAAAATCCATCGGCCTCCCCGGTTCAGAAAAAACCTTATCCTGTGGCCAAAGCTTCTTTGACTCCAGAGCTGAAATCCCCTGAAGCATCCCCGGCCAACGAACTCATCCCAGAGTCTTCCAAAGAAAACTTCCGCAGCGCTTTTAATACGTCTCGATCTTTCATGGAAACCAGCGCGCAAATGTCCCATCTGATGCAACAACTGGAAAAGGTCTCTATGCCGCCCTTGTGTCCATCTTTATGCGATGCCAGTGCCATGGATAAGGAGCAACTGAAGACGGACCGCGTGGCCTATCTGGAAAAGTATCTGCGCAGCGAGGGTACCCGCGCCCTGCAAGACCCCGAGTTCCGCCTGCTGATGGACGACATCGGACGCATCTATCACCTGATACAGCCTGCGCAGAAGATCATGAAAAAGATTGATCGCTTGAAGGCACAACAGGAAAGACCCGAAGGCGCCAGCACCACGGACAAACTTTTAATCACCGCCGAAATTCAGGGCACACTTCTTTCAGAGTTTTATGGTTTCGCAAATCACGTCGAACGGCTTAAAGCCGAAGACGGCAAGATGAAGCATATTCGTGATCTGCGCCGCGCCTGTCATAAAGGCAAGCCGGTAAAACAGCTGATATCAGAGTGCGACTCAATACTGTCGCGGCAATAAATCACATTCACATCTATTGATTGAATATAGGGTTCAAATGAATTACCTATAGGGGCCTATGGGAAAAGGCCTTTCGCGTTCACAAGTTTTCTTTATGACCCTGACTTGCATTCTGGTCGTGGGCAACCTGTACTACAATCAGCCTTTGCTGGGAATTTTGGCGCGCGAATTCGGTGTAACGGAAGCCAAGGTGGCTTTGGTTCCGGCTTTCACTTTGATCGGCTATGCTTTGGGCATCTTGTTCCTGGTTCCCATGGGCGACATGATTGAACGCCGTAAACTGATCCAGGGTGGAATGACCGCTGCGGGCCTGCTGGCCATAGCCTTGCCCTTCAGTCCTTCCCTGGGTGTTTTCTGCGCTATCAGTTGCGTGATGGGTTTCTTCAACGTATCTCAATCCATCCTGATTCCTTTTGCCGCCAATCTGGCCAAACCCGAGGAACGCGGCAAGGTCGTGGGCATTGTTCTCTCTGGAATTTTGATCGGCTCCCTGATGGCGCGCACTCTGGCTGGCTTCATCGCGCAGTACTTCGGCTGGAAGACTGTTTTCATTTTCGCAGGCGCTGTCAGTCTGATTCTTTCCGTCGTCAGTCAGTTTGTTCTGCCAAGGTCTCAGCCGACGTTCAAGGGCACCTACAAAGAACTTATGGCCTCCACCGCACGCTTGTTCAAAGAGCTTCCCACAATTCGTGAAGCCGCTGTGATGGGCGCCATTTTGTTTGGAACTTTTTCGGCTTTCTGGACAACTTTGACTTTCCTGCTGGAAGCTGCACCTTTTAATTTTGAACCCAAAACCATTGGCTTGTTTGGGGCACTGGGAATGATTGGCGCTTTGGCCGCTCCGCTGGCTGGGCGTTATGCAGATAAAAAAGGGGCTGCCGCGACAATTCGCATGGGGCTTTACAGCGCCATGGCCGCTTTTGCTTTGCTGGCTATTTCCTCTAAAGTGGTGATTGGAATTGTCCTGGGAGTGCTGCTGTTGGATTTGGGCATCCAGGTGGCGCATATTTCCAACCAATCCCGAATTTTCAACTTTGCTCCAGAGGCTCATTCCCGCCTCAATACCATCTACATCTTCTTCTATTTTGTTGGAGGAAGTCTCGGGTCTTATATCGGCTCGGCTCTGTGGAGCTGGGGCCAATGGCCTGCCGTCAGTCTGGGCGGCCTCGGCTTTTGCCTGATTGCCACGCTTATATTCGTGCGTGGGCAAAAAAATCGGGCCACTGCTGAAAAAATGGCTTAAAATAGCCTCATTTCGCCTCGCATTAGCACATCTCTCCCAACGCACCGATGACGAAGCCACGCAGCAAAAATGTTATCTGACGAAGTGGTAGGGGGTGTGCTAGTCTCGGGGGCGTCTTTTACAGAGGTGCTCATGAAAATTGCAGATCTTTCTTCCAAGAACGAATTTATTCCCCGTCATATTGGTCCAACTGATTCAGACATCCACGAGATGTTGAAGACTCTAGGCTTCAACTCTTTGGACCAAATGGCTGACAAAGTTATTCCTTCTCAAATCCGCGCGACTCACAAATACGAGGACGTCGGTTCGGGTATTTCCGAATACGGGCTGTTGAATCATCTGAAGCAGATGGTTTCCAAAAACAAAGTTTTCAAAAGCTACATCGGTATGGGTTACCACGACACCATCACTCCGACTGTGATTCAAAGAAACATCTTTGAAAATCCAGTGTGGTACACAGCTTATACCCCTTATCAGCCGGAAATTTCCCAAGGCCGCTTGGAAGCTCTGTTGAACTTCCAAACTATGATCGCGGATCTGAACGGCATGGAAATCGCCAACGCTTCATTGTTGGATGAAGGAACTGCCGCTGCTGAAGCGATGTTCATGGCGCATTCTCTTTGCAAAAATAAAGCAAATGCTTTTGTTGTTTCTCCAGACATGCACCCGCATGTGATCGAAGTTCTGGGCACACGTGCAGAACCTTTGGGCTTTGAAATGATCATCGCGGATCCGGCGAAATATGATTTTGCAAAACCGGTCTTCGGCGTGTTCTTCCAGTATCCAAACACCAATGGAACTATCGAAGACTACTCTGCCACTGCAAAAAAATACAAAGACCACGGTGCATTGGTCACGGCTTCCAGTGATCTATTGGCAATGACTTTGTTGACGCCTCCAGGTGAATGGGGTGCTGACATGGTTGTGGGTAACTCTCAGCGCTTTGGTGTTCCAATGGGCTTCGGTGGTCCTCATGCTGGTTACCTGGCAACCAAAGATGCTTACAAGCGTTTGATGCCGGGCCGTTTGGTGGGTGTGAGCGTGGATTCTCAAGGCAAGGCGGCTTTGCGTCTGGCTTTGCAAACTCGTGAACAACATATCCGCCGTGAAAAAGCGACTTCCAACATCTGTACGGCCCAAGTGCTTTTGGCGAACATGGCTTCCATGTACGCTGTTTACCATGGTCCACAAGGTCTTAAGAAAATTGCTTTACGCGTGCAGCGTCTGACTACAATTTTGGCAGAAGGCTTGAAAAAGCTGGGCCACAATGTCGCGGCCGGATCTTTCTTTGACACTTTGACTGTCACCACCGACAAAGCGACTGCAATTATCGCACAAGCTGAAAAAATGCAGATCAACTTCCGCAACTTCGGCGGCAACAAACTGGGCATCTCTTTGAATGAAACAACTTCTTTGGAAGATGTTGAGATGATCTGGGCGGCCTTCAACGCAGGCAACACAGCAAACTTCACGGCTTTGTCCATCGACGAAGCTTTGAGTGACGTGGCTATGCCGGCGGCATTGACTCGTTCTTCTGCTTACATGACTCATTCCGTATTTAACTCTCACCACAGCGAGACTGAGATCCTTCGTTACATCCACCACCTGCAGAACAAGGATTTGACCCTGACTCATTCCATGATCCCACTGGGTTCATGCACGATGAAGCTGAATGCAACAACGGAGCTTGTGCCTGTTTCCTGGCCGGAAATCGGCAAGCTTCATCCGTTTGCACCAACAGCACAGGCAACAGGCCTGATTGAGATGATTCATGACCTTGAGAAAAAACTTTGTGACATCACTGGCTTTGCTGCTGTGAGCTTGCAGCCGAATGCAGGTTCTCAAGGTGAATATGCAGGTCTTTTGGTTATCCGTAAATATCACCAGTCTCGTGGTCAGGCTCATCGCAATATCTGCCTGATTCCATCTTCCGCTCACGGAACCAATCCGGCTTCTGCAGCATTGGTAAATATGGAAGTTGTGGTTGTGGCGTGTGACGATCAAGGTAACGTGGACGTTGCGGATCTAAAAGCCAAAGCCGAACAGCACAAAGACAACCTGGCAGCACTGATGATCACTTACCCTTCCACACACGGTGTGTTTGAAGAAGGTATCGTGGAAATCTGCAAAATCATCCACGACAACGGCGGTCAGGTTTACATGGATGGCGCGAACATGAATGCCTTGGTCGGTATGTGCCGCCCAGGAACATTCGGTCCGGACGTTTCCCACATGAACTTGCACAAGACGTTCTCCATCCCGCATGGCGGTGGCGGTCCGGGCGTGGGTCCGATCGGTGTGGCAGCCCACTTGGCTCCGTTCCTTCCGACTCACTCTATGGTTCCTGAAGCTGGTCCGAAAGACGGTATTTCGGCTGTGACGTCAGCTCCTTGGGGCAACGCCAGCATTTTACCGATCTCTTGGGCTTACATCACAATGATGGGGGCAGAGGGTCTTCGCAAAGCCACTTTGGTCAGCATCCTGAGCGCGAACTACATCGCGAAAAAACTAGAGCCGCACTACCCTGTTCTTTACAAAGGTAAAAACGGGCTTGTGGCGCACGAATGTATCGTGGATGTTCGCGAGATCAAGAAAACTTCCGGCATTGACGTGACGGACGTTGCAAAACGTTTGATGGACTTCGGTTTCCATGCTCCGACCATGAGCTTCCCGGTTGCGGGCACTTTGATGATCGAGCCAACAGAATCTGAATCCAAAAAAGAAGTGGATCGTTTCATTGATTCCATGGTGACTATCCGTAAGGAAATCGGCGCTATTGAATCCGGCAAGATGGACAAGGAAAACAACACTCTAAAGAATGCTCCACACACAGCACAGATGCTGATGAAACCGGAATGGAATCATCCGTATTCTCGTGAAGAAGCGGTTTATCCGGTTGAGTGGTTGCGTGTGAACAAGTTCTGGCCTGTGGTTGGCCGTGTGGATAACGCTTACGGCGACCGCAACCTTATCTGTTCCTGCCCAAGCATCGAAGAGTACACGTAAAAAATGCAACGTGTCCTGCTGATTCGCTTGGACAAAATTGGCGACCTGATCTGCACCATGTGTGTAGATCAGGTTTCTTTTTAAAGGACTGGAATCAGCAATGGGTTATCGCTAAAGGCTTGGGCTTTGTGCCCGATCATGCCAATCCCCCAAGAAAATACCTGGAGCTTTCCAAAGAAGACTCTAAAACCTCCCTGCCAAAACTTCGTGCGTTCCTGAAAGAGTACAAGCCGGATGTGGCCGTGAGCTTCCAGGCCCCTTGGTGGGTCAGCTATGCTTTGTGGGCAGAGGGCGTGCCGGTTCGCGCTGGCGTTCGGTCACAGTGGCACAGCTTCCTGTTTTTGAATAAAGGCCTGCGCCAACGTCGCAGTTTAGCCATCAAACATGAAGCCGAATACAATCTGGATGTTCTGAAACATGCCCTGGACAACACCAGCACAGACACGGCTCCGGTTTTAAAGCTGGAGGCCCCGGCAAATCTGCCGTTGCTGGAAAAGCATCAACTGACAGCTAATGGCTATATTGTGGTTCACCCGGGCATGGCTGGCTCGGCTTTAAACTGGCCGATCGCCAATTATATCGAGCTCATTAAGCAGGTCAGTCCCCACACCAAAGTCGTTCTGACAGGAACAGCTGCGGATGAAAAATGGCTGACGGATATCAAGGCGACTTTCAAGAACGACACAAACGTTATCTGCCTGCAAGGACTGCTAAAAGCTTCAGAGCTGTTTACCGTCTTAAAGAATTCCAAAGCTGTCGTCGTCCCTAGCACGGGCGTGGCCCATATGGCGGCGTCTTTAGGTGCCACCGTCTTGGGAATTTATCCGCATGTGCGCGTGCAAAAACCTGTACGTTGGGCGGCTCGTGGACCTCAGGTTCATATTTTTGAAGCCCCAACTGTAAACCCCGACGGCAGTCACTGTGATGGCACCCACTGTGAAGAATTTCACTGTATGGAGAAAATCACAGTCGAACAATTGCTTCACACCCTGTCCTCGCTTTAGAATACCTGCATGCAAAGAGAATTCAGCTTTCCTGCTTCATTTGAAGAATCCATCGACCGTGCCCTGAGCGCCCACAAGTTGTCGCTCAAAGACTCTAAGGCCCTGGCGAAATGTGTGCTGGCTCTTTCGGATTACTTTATTACCAAACCCGACAGCCCGACACCCTGGAACGAATCCTGGGCTCAGGTGGCTTATCTTTGTTATTATCTGCCGCTGAATTCCACCCGCTTGACCGGACTGTTTGCAGAAGCAGACAAAAGAGATTTCTTTACTGGCCTGGAGCGAGTCATTGATTTTGGAGCGGGCCTGGCGACAGCGTCCATCACTCTGAACGAACGACACAAGTTTAGCTATCAGTTGATTGAGCGCGCGGCCGAGCCGCAACAGATCATTGAAAAGTATTTCCCCCAATTTCCCGCTCAGGACTGGCAACGCACCTTCAGCGCGAGTCGCATGAAGGACGGCAGCAAAACACTGGCTTTATTCTCTTACTCTTTAACCGAACTCAACGATCTGCCGGAATGGGCCTATCAGTGCGAAGCCCTGATGCTGGTAGAGCCGTCCACCCAGCAAGATGGTCGAAAGCTGTTACAGCTTCGCCAAAGGCTGCTGGAAAAGGGCTATCATGTCTGGGCACCATGCACTCACGAAGGCCCTTGTCCATTGCTGACTCAGTCCAAAACCGACTGGTGTCACGATCGCGTGCATTTCAAAGCCCCTCAATGGTTCCTGAATCTGGAAGCCGAACTTCCGATGAAAAATCGCACACTGACCATGAGCTATCTTCTGATGCGCAAAACGCGCCCGGCCCCTATTGCCGCGGCCCGAGCTGTCGGCGATCGTTTGAAAGAAAAAGGCAAGGATCGTCAGATGATCTGTCGGGGTCCGGATCGTGAGTTTTTAGCTTGGATGCACAAGAACAAACTGGAGCAGGAAATTCCTCGTGGGGTATTGATAGACCTGCCGCAGGATCTACAAAAAGTTTCCAACGAACTTCGGGTGAACCAGGAACTGACTATCCTGTAGTTCCAATTTGCTGCCCAAAAGTTTCTTCCATTCGCCGGATCGTCGCAAGCGTTGAACTTCACTCTCCAGCCATTTTTGCAGGTTCTTATCGGCACCCTTTGACAGAAGGAATTTTCGTTCAAACCGTTCCACCGAGCGGTCAGAAATATAGATGCTCTGACTCAGGTTTAAATCCTGAATCAGGTATTCCGCCATCAAGCGACCCGTAATCACAAAGTCAATCCGTCCGTGCGCCAGCATTTTCAGGCCATTGCTTAAAGAGTTCGTGGGCTGCGCTTGCACACCACTTGTACGCTGCAGCTTGGCCACCGCCTCCATACTGTGCCCGGTGACAACAGTGGTTTTCAAATTTTTCAAAGACTCCATGCCACGAAACTCAACGGGCTTTTTCCGTGATGAGAGCAGCAGATTTTCATCATCCATCACGGCCGAGGTCCAAAAATATTTGGTTTCGCTCACATCCTCAAACCACTTCGGAGCCACCAAGGGAACGGCTACAACTCCATTTTTTTCCAGGGTTTTCAACAACCGCGCCCGGGGCAAAATTGCGACCCTAAACTCATATTTTCCGCCGGATCGCGCCGTCAAAAAAGCTGCCAGCTCAAAAACCAAACCCTTTTCTTTTTTTAGGTCCAAAACGAAGGGAGGTGTGTCGTAAGGGGAAATCATCTCGACGACTTCCTTCGAGAAAGCCTGCGCGGAAATTAGCAGAACAGTCATTACGACCCAAAGCAGACGCATAATAAACAACTCCTTCGCCTGTAAGCTGATTATATCACGCCCCCACCCCGACGGATGATTTAATATGAAACATGAGAGTTACGAGTCCTCCATCCACAGAGAGGCCTTAAGATATGAGTAAACATGCCGATATATAATACATTGGGGTTTTAATTTGAATACACGGCACGTAATGGAAAAATTCATTGTATGGATATGCGCCAGCATTTGGATCGCTGGTTGCTCAATCAAAGCCAATGTTCACAACGGTGAACTCATGGCCTCTTTATACGGAGCTGACTCCCCCGCCTACTTCACCAACAAATCCCCTGTGAAAGTCCGGGTCAATTTCAACCGCGCTCCCGACGTTGTTCACGCCGACCAGTTCCAGGCTCAAAATGCCACGATCTCAAATATCACCCGCGTCTCGGGAACTGAATATATTATCGAGCTGACTCCGACGCTGCAGGGTCGTATTACGATGCAATTGCCAGCTGGCATAGCTATCGGAAGTCGAGGCGAGAAGTCCTCCGAATCCGAGACCTTTGAAGTGCACTTTGACGACATTCTTCCCACCATTAACACTGCCACAGTTCTTCCAGCCTCTGTCAGCCCCGTGGCTCGCCCCTCTGTTGCAGGTACGACTGAACCAAAAGCCATCGTGACATTATTTAATTCCATCACCTGCAGTGGCGAAACTTTGGCGAACTCGACGGCTGACGAATCCACGGGGAATTTTTCCTTTGAACTGGGACAAGCTCTGCCCGCTGAAGGCAGCTATGCCTGGAGCGTTCTTACCGAAGATGCCGCCGGAAATACATTCTGCTATCCTTATCCTTTGGCCTATACTCTGGATCAAACCGCGCCTTCAATTCCCGCCATCGCCTTGATTCACGGATCAATCTCCGACAACCCGGTGGCGGTGGACTTAAGTTCCTGTGACGACGACAATCAAGCTCCGGATTCCTATCATCAAGTGATCTTTGTCCAAGACAGCTCCACTCCTCCGGCTCTGGATGATCCTGCTTGGATGTCCTGTGCGGCTGGTGCCCACAATGTCAATCTCACCGGGATCGATGGCAATCATTCCCTTGTGATATGGGTGCGTGATCAAGCTGGCAATTTAACCATCAGCAATTCTGTCACTGTAAATCTGGATACCAAAACACCAAGTCTCACGATTCCTGCAACCGCCAGCCTGAACCGCAACAGCGCCAGTACTGAATTATTTGCCGATGCCTTGGTTGAATCCGATGAGGAAGGTGCTGGTACCTACAGTCTGCTCACGGCGGCAGCCCCACGCTGCTCGGACTTCGGGACGGTTTCTATTGATGCCGCCACCGGAGCTTTAACTTATGCGCCTACGGCCCACTACTTCAACCGGTACAGCGGTGCTGATCATCATGGGGGCCCTTGTAACATCAAAGTGCGTTTTGCCGATCAGGTGCAGCCGACTGCCCACACTGTCACCGCAGATGTGGCTGTGACTGTAGATTTTGTGAATGAACCTGTGACAATTACGGTATGGCCAGGAACTGGCGGTACCGCGCTGGAAAAATGCGGTAACAAGTGTTTTGCCAATTCCATCTTCGATTTGACCTTTACCGTGTCTCCGGGGGGAGATGCCACCTTCCCGGATCCTCAAGCTCTCACCTGCACGGGTTCTACAGCAGACTCTTACTATGTGGATGTTGCCAGTTGCAGTGTTTCAGGTACCACCGGGACATTGGCGGTACAGATGGGAACAGCACATCCTTCTGCAACCGATGGTACACAGTTAACCTTCACGGTCAGTGATGGGGTGGGCTCTGATTCAAAGAATTTCAATCTGCATGTCGATAACTACGTCATGAGCATGTACCCCGCATTGGCCGTCAGCCGAGAACTTTCGTGTATTATGTGTCACGCCAATATTCAGGCCGACATCGTGACGGACTTTGGTATTTCCCAAGCCAACTACGGCAATGCCAGCAACATTCTGGGTGTGGCTAACCTGGCGGGTTCTCACGTCTATCACAACGACAACAGTGTCATCCCTTTCAATGTCACTGGATCTATCTATATGCCTGACATCACGGTCACTGATAAAAACTTTATCAAACAGACCACGGGAAATCCCAACTCGGGTCCGATCAACCTGCGCAGCTTCCTGCAAAATGGCTGGAATCACTATGCTCCGATCACCGACAGTCAAGGGACGATCCAAATGGATGGCGATGGCTTCCTGCAAGTGAATCCAGTTCCGGTCGCAAAAGCCCCACAACTTGTAAACCCACAAGTTCAAGGTGGACTGCAGTTAAAGTCCGCGATCAAAATCCGCGCACCTTCTGATGCAGAAGTTCTGGCCTTGGACAGTTCTCTGGCTGCCGGGACCACAGCCTTTGTCTATAAAGGTCCGAATTCAAAGCCTGCCCTCAGCGGTCTGCAAATTCATAACTTTGGCTATGGCTCCTTCGTGCGCAACAATGGAACCATTGTCTGCCATGGCAGTATCATTATCAGCGGCACGCTTTATCTGAAAAATCCCGACATCCAAACAGATGACGTGGGGTGCTCTATTTATGTCGCTGGAAACATCTTTGTTGAAACCGACCGCGGCACCGCGATCCAGTACATCGGTGGAGCGACCTCCCCGACCTTACAGATCACAAGTTCTCGCAACATCCACATGGGCATCGGCTTGTATGACATCCGCTATGTTCGCCGTTCTTTGAACAACTTTGAAGACGCACAAAAAATTGCAAATGCTGCCAACCCTGGAGGTCTGCGTGATGCCGCCGAAGGGGCCCTGACCATCAAATCCAATGGCGATGCTGGCGCGTGGGAATGGATGCGCTGCCCTCTGCGCCCAGAACATGCTCAGTATCTCGACCGAGCTTATATTTCCAATGGTAATTATGCGGCCTGCGATTCCTCGGTAGATCCGTGGAAATGCAACTCTGCCAAAGAGCTATTCAACAATTGGGTGGGCCCGGTTACAAACCACGATCACGTGCTGGATGAAAAGGTCGTCAACAATGGTGGCACCTTGATCAACCCGGTAGTTGCCTATGAATCCATGTGCCGTTGGAACGGATACCAAATGTCCAACTATGGCGCCCATAGCTGGGACTGGGCGGGGTTCTGGGGTGAACAGCCTGGCCGAGTGGGCGCGGGCACGGTGAACAGCCTTCGTACTTCCACGATCTTTGATCACGTTCGCCTCAACGCCCAGAATGTGCACAGTCGTTATTATGGAGAATTCCGCGGATCTGTGATTACTCCGTGGGCCCTGTTCGCTGTTGGGAATTTGGTCTTTAAATACGACACTCGCCTGAACAATATCGTTCCCTATCCCCGCCTGATGGTTCCAAATCCAATCTTCGATGTGCAATAACCCGCCAGGGGCAGTGCTGGAGTGTCGGCAGGCACGCAAGCTGAAGCAGCTTTCCAGAAAATAAAAAAACCGAGAGCTTTACGGGCTCTCGGTTCATAGTCGAATTTTATTTTTGAATTCGGAAAACTACTCAGTTACGTAGCCTGATACTGGAATCAGGGATACAGAAATCTGATATGTCTTACCTTGAACAACACCTGCATCCAGGAATTGCGCCAACTCACGACGGAAGCCTTTGATTTTCTCTTTAGCTTCAGTCAGGCGAGCTTCATCCACGTTGATAGTGATTGTGGAGTGCTCACGCTCTTCGCTTGGCATTTTCTCCAGCAGACGTTCCAACTTGCGTTTCATTTTCTTTTCGCGGCTGATTTCGCCGAAACGCTGAAGTTCATCCGGAGTCAGGTTCAAACGCTCCCCGAACATACGGATGGTTCTCATTGTCACAGTTCGCTTACCGTTCAGGATTTTGGACAAGAAAGACGAGTCCACTTCCAGGTGACGAGCAAACGCACGCAAAGAGTAACGGGGATAGTTTTGGCTACGGCGAGCCAATTCATCTTCAAGAAATTGTCTAAAATCTGAGTTTTTATTTACATCCTGCATGAGGACAACAATTATGTGCAGGTCCCTTGATAATCAATATTTTGTTCACAGTCTTACAGACATTTAATCTAGCCATTCGAGGCGCGTCATAAAGCCCGCGAACATTACAGAATTTTATCAAATATCAACAACTTACGATTTCGCCCTCGCTCCTCAACGGAAAGCATTTCGCAGTCCGTCTTGAAAGTGTTTGGCAGGGTCTTTCGTAATAAATCACACAGCCATTGCTCATCTCTTTGTGGCCCCAGTATCAATCTGTCAGCACTGAGAAGTCCGTTTTCCAGCAAAGACTGGACAATTTTTAAGATGGTATGCGCTCCGACACCTGTGATGACCACCGTGCCCGACACCGGCTGCTGCAATTCCTCCCCAGGGCGAGAATGAAAAGCCGCCAAAGCCAATGAGTCTTCGCGAAAATACTCGGCCTGAAATCGGTTTTCCAACTGCTCGACGATATGGGGCACCTGATCAACAAAGTGCACCTCGGAAAACTGCCCACTTTCATAAGCATTCAGCCCCAAGTAACCGTGGTCGCAACAAAAGTCCCAAACCGGTTTTCCAGGTAAAAGATGGTCGAAAATAAGCTGCATGCGGCGAGAGAGTTTGAACATCGGGTCGCAAGATAGAATCCTCGTTGACTGAATGTCACGGGGAAAGGGATATTCATGCGCATGAAAAAGACTCCATTAGCAGAAACACATGAGAAGCTCGGCGGCCGCATGGTCGATTTCGCCGGTTGGTATATGCCTGTTCAGTACGTGGGTGTTCGTGAAGAACACAACAACGTGCGCACGAACGTCGGTCTGTTCGACGTTTCCCATATGGGTGAAATTCGTGTCAAAGGCCCTAAAGCTCTGGAAACCCTGGAATGGCTGACGACAAACGATGTGGCGAAGCTGAATGTCGGCGAAGCTCAATACACTTTGCTGCCAAATGATCAGGGCGGCTTGGTTGACGATATTATCGTTTATTGCCTGGAAAAAGATGCGGATTACCTGGTTTGTGCCAATGCCTCCAACAAAGACAAAGACTTTGCCTGGATGACTAAACACAATAAGGGCGCCGATATCACCGACGATTCCGACCACTGGGGTCAAATCGCGATCCAAGGCCCGAAAGCTTTGGAACTTTGCGACCGTGTTTTCGATATCAAAGTCAGCGAAATGAAGCCTTTCAATTTGAAAGTCGGTCAGTTCAAAAATCACAAAATCATGATCGCAACAACGGGTTATACTGGCGAAAAAGGCTGCGAAGTCTTTATCGATGCTGCCGGGACGGTGGATTTGTGGATGACTTTGCTGGAAAAAGGCAAAGATCTGGGCGTAATGAGCATCGGCCTGGGTGCCCGCGATACTCTAAGAACCGAAATGAAGTATTCCCTGTACGGTCACGAGATTGATGACACAACGAATCCCTATGAAGCCGGCCTTGGCTGGGTGATTAAACCCGCTAAAAAAGACTTCTTCAATAAAGCCCAAATTGTAGGCAAAAAAGAAGCCGGTTTAAGCCAAAATCTTGTGGGATTTAAGATGCTTGAGAAGGGTATTCCTCGTCAGGGTTACAGCCTATTTTCTTTTGACAACAAAGAAATCGGCAAGGTAACTAGTGGTACACACTCCCCGACCCTGGATGAACCTATCGGTATCGCTTTTATCGATGTAGCTTACGCTAAAGAAGGAACCGAGTTCCTTTTGGACATCCGCGGTCGCAAAGTGAAAGCAGTGGTTTGCAAGACCCCATTTGTAACGAAATAAGGAGCCGAACATGGCATTTCACATCCCTGAAGACTATTACTACACAAAAGAACACGAATGGGCTCAAGTTGACGAGAACATCGTAACTGTTGGTATCACTGAATTTGCTCAAGATCAATTGGGTGAAGTCGTTTACGTTGAACTTCCAGAAGAAGGTCAAAAGATCACTCAAGGTCAAACTTTCGGCGTTATCGAGTCTGTTAAAGCCGTGAGCGACCTTTATGCCCCTGTTTCCGGCACTGTAATCGAAGTAAACTCATCCCTAAGCGATGATCCATCTGTTTTGAACGACGACCCAGTAAATGAAGGCTGGTTGGTTCGTATCGAAATGGATACTGAAAAAGAGCTCGCAAACCTTATGAGAGCTCCAGACTACAAAAAATTGATCAGCGAGAAATAGGCTGAGTTAAGGGCAAGCGGACGTTTTTTTGAAATTTCCGCTTGCAATCCGCCTCTGACATAAGCTATCAATAGTGCTTCCTTAAGCCTAGAGATGTGTTGCCCCGCTGGTGAAATTGGCAGACACGCTAGACTTAGGATCTAGTGCGCAAGCGTGGGGGTTCAAGTCCCTCGCGGGGCACCAAATCTCTAAGCTTAAGAACCACTAAAAAGCTGACTGAATAAGTCGGCTTTTTTTATGTCCAAAGTCTTTATTTCATCCCCTTGGGCCGCCTGACTTCAGGCCTTGCTTGTCGCTCAATGTACCTGGACACCAAGTCGGTAAATTCTTTTTCATCCACGACAGCATTGAAATCATCCATAATTTTACGGCTGGCTTTGTTGTCTTTAAAATCCACGCCATAACTGTTTAAGGCCACCACATTTGGATTGATAGCAAGCTTGTTGGCATATGGTGCAATTTCCGGATGAGTCGCCGAGATAAATTTGAAGGCATTCTGGTCAATAAAAATAAAATCCACACGCTTGTGGATCAACTTCAGAATATTGAGCGAGTCGTTCTTCGCCGTCTCTAGGCGGTGCATATTGTCTTTATAGGCACCGGCCACCTGCGATCTCAAAACATAGCCAGCAACATTTCCGCCTTTATACTTCAGAAGATCCCGGGCTTCTTTCCAGATAATAGGTTTATCTTTTCTTTCAACAATCACCCAGGGAGTTCTATAAAACAATTTTGACAAAACCAGCTTTTCATTAAACTTTTCATCGACAAAAGACGGAAAGAAGCCATTCACACCGTCGTCCCCGAACCCAACCTGACGCATTCGTGGGACCGGCACAAAACGCATTTCGAGCTCATAGCCGGCCCTCAGAAACGCCTCACGAAGAGCATAAATCGCAGCCCCTTGGTCAGGCAGCTTGGGACTCATAAATGGAGGAACCTCCATTGTGACCAGGATGACTTTCTTCAAAGCACCCAGTGTGGTTACGCTGCCAAGAATTAAGACCAAAAAAATCAGCAACTTCATATCTCACTCATATATTCCATCTCTTTGCGGCCTCCAAATGAAAGCTCTAGCGAAGTGTCGAAACCGCGGCCAGAAAACCTCGACCACGAACTGTTCCTATTCCTAGACCTTTCTCCGGACCCAGCCTTGCTGAATAACAAGCGCAAATTCATAATTAAACTATATGGATTTATTTATTGTTACTGGCGGCTCGAAGGGGCTGGGGGAACAGATTTGTCTTAAGGCTCTGGATCAGGGCCATCAGGTTTTAAATCTGTCGCGCTCTCGTCCCACTTTCAAATCATCCAAATTCAAACATGTGACTGCTGACTTCAGCCGTGGACTGGCGACGATCAAAAAGATCGAAACCCTTCTGGAAAATCTGGATCTCGCCTCGTTCAAACATATTCACCTGATCAACAATGCCGCCTTGATCAATCCGGTAGGCTCGTTAGCCGACCTTGATATGGCAGACATGAACACACATCTGGTGACGAACCTGATTTCTCCTGTTTTGTTATCCCAGGTTTGCAGTCGTCTTGCGACGGAAGAAAAAAAACCGCTGACGATCTTTAATATTGGCTCTGGCGCCGCCTTCCGCCCTATTGCAGGCTGGTCGATGTATTGTTCTTCCAAAGCGGGTTTGAAAATGTTCACCGAAAACACCGCTCTGGATCTGCAAACATCCAAAAACAAGAAAATAAAAATCTACCACTTCAGCCCCGGCGTGCTGGATACACAGATGCAGCAGACCATCCGTGGATTTAAAAAGAAAGACTTCCCGGAAGTGGCCAACTTCAAAAAGCTCAAAACCGACCAGCAGCTCCGCTCTCCGTCAGATGTTGCTGCGATGGTAGTTGGATTCTGTCTGGCACCGCAAAAGTTTAAAAATCAATCCTCTCTTATTTCTGTTCAAGATTTAGAAGCAAAGGGACTTTAGTAATGAAACGCTTTTTTATCAGTGCTCCGCTTGTTCTGGGATTCTTCATTTTAGGCTTCAAGATTTCCAACCCTGAAGGAACGCTGCCGTCCTCTCCAATAAATACCGAAGAACTCAGCTCCACAGCTTCGCAATTTCAGGATATTACGGCCTCGGCAGGCATTCCCGTTCTGCATTCCACCACAATCGCGTTTGGTGACTATGACAATGACGGCTGGGTCGACATGCTGGCTGGTGGAAAGCTGTTCAGAAATGTCAGCAACAGAAACAACATCCTCTTTTCTGAGGTGACTGAGCTGGTTGGCATCCGCGACATGAAGGGCTCCCCTCTGTTTGTGGACCTGGATAACAACGGATTGCTGGATATCATGACCACAAAAGGACAAGTGTTCCTGCAGGTCGCTCGTGGCAAGTTCATCGAATCTTCCCGCGAATTAGGTTTTGCCCTGCCGGAACATGCTCATGCTCTGGCCATCGTGGATACGAACAAAGATGGGTGGATTGACGTCATTGCCGGATTCAGTGAGCCGAAGTTCGGCGACCCACTCCTTCCGCAGAAGATGTATACAAATGTCAAAGGCAAGCGTCTTGTCGAGACGACCCCCGTGGTATTCCGCGTGAATCCAAACTATCTTCGTGGCATTGCGGTTGCGGATTATAACAACAACGGCTCCATCGAAGCGTACTTCTCAAATTACCGCCTACGCCCCAACAACCTGTATACATTGGGAAGCCCGGCTATGCTGGATCAGGCAACAGCCATGAACATCCAAGGGGATCATAACCCCAAGAAGTTCTATGACCAGTCCCGCAAAGCGTACTATGGACCGCAATATGGGCACACTATTGCCTCGATCTGGGCTGATTTCGACAACGATGGGAATCTGGATCTTTGGGTTTCAAATCTGGTACATAAATTTGTGGGCATCAATGGCAAAGGGACTTTCGATCAACGCGGTTATCTTTGCGATGATTCCAAAATCTACCGCAACAGCGGACCTCCGTTCTATCGCCTGAATGATGTTCGTCCGGCATCAGGAATCCCCTATCGCCCGATTGGAGACTTCTCCAAATACAAAGGCGACGAACTCTGGGCACAAACGACTTCTGCCGACTTTGACAACGATGGCCTGCTGGATGTGTACATCAGTCAGGTTTACGACCTGGCCTATTCATACTCTCTTCTTTACAAGAACCTGGGTGGTTTCAAGTTTAAGGATGTCAGTGCTGGCCAAGGCACCCGCGTCTTTGACAGCTACGCTGCCGCTTGGGCCGACTTGAACAACGACGGAAAAATGGATCTGGTTCAATCCGGACGCCTGCGCAATGGCGAAGCTCCCGCTATCCGTGTCCTGCAAAATATCATGAGAGACGAAAGCAATTATCTGCGTGTTCAACTGAAAGGAACTCGCTCAGGCACTCAGGCAGTAGCCGCGCAGGTTCGCGTCTATCACCGCAACGGCGTCTTCTTACGTCAACAAGATGGTGTGACTGGTACGATGAACCAACAGAATGATCCCACTTTGCATTTTGGTTTAGGTCAGATAAAAGACATTACCAAGGTGGAAGTCCGCTGGCCTTCCGGGAAAGTTCAAACCCTGGGCCCTACGGCTGTAAATCAAACACTTAAGATCGAGGAACCCCGCCAATGAATGCAGAACAACGAGTCGCTTTAGTTCAAGGTCAACTGGATGCCTATAACAATCGCGACATCGATAAGTTCTGTTCTTTCTATCATCAGGATGTGACAGCTTACCGCCTGGGGCAAGACGCCCCTTTCTGCGTCGGTATGGAGTCTTTTCGCAAAATTTACGACGACAAGTTCAAAAGCACACCGGATCTGCATTGCACACTCAAAAGCCGCATAGTCTTGAACAACAAAGTCCTGGATGAAGAATCCGTGGTTCCCAGTGGATCTCATGTTGTCGCCATCTACGAATTCAAAGATGGGCTGATCAAAGATATCTGGTTTGCCTATTAATTAATGGCCCGTCAGCCTGGGGGGGTGTCGCAGCCCCGGCTGTCCATTTTTTATACATGCATAAAAAGAATATATACTTTCTTGAGATGCAATTTACAAATACCGACCTGCGGCCTACAAAAGCTCCATTCAACACGGAGTATTTTATGAAGTTCTTGCTGGTTCTGATCCTGTCTGCTTTTTCTTTGAATGCCATGGCGTCTTCTCAATCTGAAGACCTTTTTATTAAAAAAGTTTACGCCCTCATTGAAACTGAAAATATCAAAATGGTTGATGTGGCTCCCGAAAGCCTTAACGCAAAACAAACTGCCGGTCTGATGAAAGCCGCTCGCGAAGAATCCGATATCTGGTATGACACCATTTTGGAAGGCGACTATGTTTTGAATTCTGAAACCGACATCGAAGTGGCTGCTTTGACCAAATACTACTCCGCTTCCGGTGAATTCGTGGCCTACCATGCTCTGATTCAACACGCGGCCTATGACGTTGCAAGCTGCGATATCAACTGGGAAGACGATCAAGAGGCTATGGACCGATTCCTGAAAGACAACTGCACTTCAGGCTATATCTCCAGCGGTATCTTCATCAGCCCGGATTTCAAATTCCATTTCCGTGATGAAAATTCCATCGAAGACTTCTCTGAACAATAGGTTTTACTCTGGCGCCCACCAACACCGTGGGCGCTCTTGTCCTTTAAGACCTGCCACATAAGTATCCAAACGACATTGGGGTTCCGGATGGGTTAATAGCGTTTTACCCACTTCGCTCGGATCGGGCGTTGAAACCTTCGGCGCACTCAGTCCCCGATTGGCGGCATAAAAAGCCGTAGCGACCAATGCAGCCCGTTGCCCACGGCCCCCAATATCCACATCAGAACTCAGAGCGGGCGCAATCACCGGCCAGCATTCCTTGGTTGCCCACCAATCCGCCTGTCCTTCTGCTGACAATGAATTATGACTGTCGCTGTAAGGCGTCCCCCCATATAAATGCCCCAGTTCATGGCATATCAACAACGCCAGGGAGTCGACATTTCCTCCGGGAATACGTGCGATGCCTCCATGAATCAGGATTTGATCGGATTCCCATCTTCGGGCAAAGGCCTGCGCCCAATCTGAATCCCAGTCCGTGAAGAACTCCAACCGACGTCCATTGTTTTCAGCCAAATAGGAAAAAAGACGTCTGGCGGTCGCAACCGTGCTGCGAAACTGAGTTTTAGTCATCGCAGAACTCGACACTTCATAAAATTGGTTGCCAGAGGTCTCTGCAAAGGCTGCACTGGATAAAAGCGGTAATACTAACCCCAATGTCTTGAGTAATTTTTGAAACATGCAAGCCCCCCACTTCGAATAACATCAAATGTCCTTTTGCTTTCCAACAAAAAAGTTTAAACCCCTGACATGGTTCCTGAAATGATTTTGACAACAACCGACCGCCTTCCCGAGTATAAAAGCACCATGAAGAATGACCGCCTCCTTCTGAATTTGTTGCTGGCAGTGATTGTGCAGCTTATGCCGATATTTGCGTCAGGCAGCCTCAAGTTCGGGCTCAACCCCAGCAATGCTCCGCCATTGCTCTATCAGTTTGACAATAATGGCAGCCCGATTCCCACCGGGGGGCTTATTTATGAAGTCTCTGTCGCCATAGGCGATGAACTTGGTGAGGACTACAGTATCGAGCCCGTCCCCAGAAAGCGTATTGCAAAGCAGATTGTGGATAATCGAGTGGATTTGATCTGTCACAACAGCACGCGCTGGCGCCACGCGTTCGCTGATGGGGCTTTATGGAGCTCGCCTCTTTTTTCCCACTCTAATGTTCTGGTCAGCACGGCGCCCATTACTTTTGAAAGTGCCGAGCAAATCAAAGGGGTCACTATCGGAACCGTGGACAACTATGTCTATGCTGATCTTGAGGATCGCTTCAAAAGCAAGGACCTGCAAAGATCTGATAGCTCCTCAGTGGAGGTCAGTGTAAAAAAACTTTTGAACGACCGGGTCCAATATATCATTCTTGGAGAGTTGGAATACATCTACTTTAAGTCTCTCCATCCCCGCCTGGTGCGCAGTACGTTTGACTTCGACAAGACTGAAATCAAGTGCTCTTTATCCCGCAAGTCTTCCCTGTCAGAGGCACGCCTGAACCGGGCTATTGCGAACCTGCATCGAAAAAATGTATTTCAAAAACTTCTGGAACGATACTCCAATCCAGCCACCCTGCCTAAGTCCTTCAGCTATGGCTTGAACAGCAATGATTCTCCTCCATTTGTATTTTTTGATAAAACTGGGAACAACCTGATTACGGTCCGCGGCGGGTTGTTCTTTGATATCGGCCGGGAAATCGCCAAAAGAATTCACCGCCCCGTCTCGTTTGAACTGCTGCCTCGTGGGCGTTTGGATTCCCGTCTGGCATCAGGGCAAATCGAAATGGTCTGCTATGACAATGAACTCTGGGCTGGTGAATATGCCAAGCACTATCACTGGAGCCAACCCATCTTCAGTCAAAGCGACTATATCGTCAGTCTTCGCAGTGATAAGGCCGCAGCAAAAGTTCGTTCTTTGGACAACCTGAAAGGTAAACGTATTGGCACAGTTCTAAACTTTGTCTATCCAGCACTCACGCCCTATTTCGAAAACGGCAGTCTGCAAAGAGAGGACGCCGGTTCTGGTGCAGCAAATCTGGAAAAGCTTTTTGCCCAAAGAATCCCTTTTATTGTTTTGAATAATCTGGAGTACAAGTACTACGAAAGTAAATATTCCCGTCTGCAGAAAGCTCCACTTGAAATTGATTCCGTCGATGTAAAGTGTGCCGTTTCAAAGAATTCTGATCTGAAAATCGAGCAGATCAATGCCGCTATTCAGGACATGCAAAAATCCGGCAAGCTGCATAAGATTTTTTCTCCACCTTACCAACACTAGCCGCCGGACCTGGGGTGATCTACCAGCGTAAGTTCACCCAGATCATGCCACGCAGACGATCGTTCACCCGCTCGTCTTGCAGACCCGGCGTAAAGCCTTTGTCATATAGCGGATAAGTACGGCGCCCCTGCTGATAGGACACTTCTGCCCCGGCTTGAACAAACTTTGCAAAGTCCTTTTTCAATCCCAAACGGAAAGTGCTTGATGCCGGGATATCATAGAATGGATCTTTTTCCTTATTGCTCATGATCTTCGCCATATCAAAGGCCACATACACCTGACCCAATTGCCCGGCCGGGAAGCTGGCTTCAACTGTATTTTTCAAAGCTGTTGCCGACACACTTTCCACGCCTTCAAAAAGGAAGATCTCGCCACGCACAAGCAGATAGACTTTGCCAATCTGTTTGTCGAAAACGACGGAAACCTTATCTGCCTCAGTCACCCACTCCGTTTTGCTGGAATAATGCCCTTCTTTCACTCGACGGAAGGACCGTTCGTAACTTGCGCTGACATTGTCAGTAACACGCTGATCAATCCCCGCACGCACCACCAGATCTGCCGCACTGGCATCACCACCATGCAAATTTGCATCAAGATTGGTACGCTCCAGCTCCACTTTTCCAGTCGTTTTATTGATGCGGGCCGTTCCGGTGAATTGCATACCGTGGAAAAGAACGGTGCGCTCTTTTTCACTCCAGGTCATTGTCGGGTTCAAAGTCGGAGAACCCACCTGCCCGATACCAGCATAGCCTTTAGCCACCAGGCCGATTTCTTCCACCACGGAATTCACGGCAATATTGCCACCAGCTTGCCCTGACACACCCATACCAGAGAAACGATAGCTGCCCTCGGCCGCATTGTATTGTTGGTGCAACATAAAGGCGCGCACATAAGAACTGTCTTCAAACTTTTTCACCACCTGAACACCCACAGCATTGTCGTGATTGCCAATGCGCAGTTGCAGGATTGAGCTCTCCGTGGATTTATAGGCCATCGACGTCAGACCCTCTTTGATCCACAAAGAGGTCTGTGGCAGATAAGCATGGTAGCTGCCCTTGGCACCCTCTACATACACAGTGCCCACCAATGGACCCAGAACACGGTTGCTGACTTCAAGCATGTTCTGTTGGGTCTT
Organism: Bdellovibrio bacteriovorus; assembly: GCF_041888015.1. Classification (GTDB taxonomy): domain Bacteria; phylum Bdellovibrionota; class Bdellovibrionia; order Bdellovibrionales; family Bdellovibrionaceae; genus Bdellovibrio. The sequence goes on along the minus strand of NZ_CP168968.1, from coordinate 581,879 downwards.
TTGACCTGTGGCGATCACTTGGGAATAGTTTTGAATATAGTACTGACCTGTTTTTGGATCTTTAAAGTGATAGATAAAATGACCACCAGAATCTTTGCCTTTTTGATCTTTCTGCCAGACTCCCGTATGCATACCAACATCGGTGAATCCCAAAGCCCGGGCCTGCCCCGCCAGGTACTTATGAATGTCACCACAGATCCCACCTTGGTTTCCATTGGCCATGGCGTTGCGGAAAATCTCTTCTGACGTATTACGATTTTCAGTTGTCACTGAATAGAACTTGGAAAGATGGGACCCCGACAAGGACAGAATCAAGAGCTTCTGATCACGACTTAATACAATGGCTTCGCGAGACAGAAGGCTAAGACTGCCTTCATAAGACAGAGCTTTGGAATAGATGGAATTGTCCATGCCTGAAGCGGCCTTATAAAGTTCAACAGCCGCCCGGTAATCCTCGGGTCTGTTTTTGAAGACATCGTTGATGCTAAAGGCAGAGACATCCAGATTCGCCCCGGTTTTAGCAGTATTATAATAAAAATAGGAATCGAAGTACTTGGCCTTCTGAGGCGTTCCTTTGGAGGAATTACGAAGCTTTTCCTGGTAAGCAGCTTCCCGACGGGCGGCCTCTTCCTGGAAGGCGCGATCCATATCTTCTTCGTAGGTAGAAGCTGACGGCGTGTTGCTCTGAGCAGCAGCCACAGACACGGACACCAAAAGAACCGAACCGACTAAGATTCCCAAACGCTTCATATAGCACCTCTGTAATGCTTTATTTATCCAAGAATCCGGCCAACCCCAGGAGGGCTTAAAATGCAAAGGAGTCTCTCAACTGCCTAAACTGCCATAAAAAAAGCCCGAAATTGTCGCCGCCAGAGTGGGGTTTATCGAGATAAATCGAACACTTAAGCTCCTAAATCTTGCCGCCACCTCGGCGTAACGAGTCCCGTTATTGATGGCCAAAACGACCTTGATATGCTTTAGATATACCCATGAGTACTCAAACAAACTGTCCCAAATGCAATTCAGAACACATCTATCAAGACGGCAATTTATGGGTCTGCCCCGAGTGCGCCCACGAATGGAGCCCGCACGCTGCGAACGCAGAAGAAGTTGCAGAAGAAACTTCCAATGTGATCAAGGATGCCAACGGCAATGTTCTTCAAGATGGTGATACTGTCACCGTTATCAAAGATCTGAAAGTGAAAGGATCTTCGTCCGTTGTAAAAGTTGGAACCAAGGTGAAAAACATCCGACTGGTCGATGGCGGCGATGGCCATGATATCGCCTGCAAAATTGATGGCTTTGGCGCCATGAACCTGAAGTCCGAATTTGTAAAAAAAGTATAAATAGAAAAGGCTCCCGAGGGAGCCTTTCTTTATTTGCTATTTAATTGGCAAAATACGAATCTGATCAGGGATGCGCAAGATCCGGCCCAGGGACAAAGACTTCACCACCTTTGCCGACCCGGTAACCTGTCCTTCTGGCATCTCGACCTGAACATCCTCATGAAGAACAATCATATAGGTCGAATTAAGGAATTCCCCGTTGCCCACGTGACGGAAGCCCACAAAATAAGTGTATTGGGCCCCTGCCGCAAACCAGCCTGCACGGCCGAATGCGGTCTGTGCTCCAGAAGAAAGCTCAATGCCGCCACAATCTTCCACCCATCCATCGCTTCTTTGATCTGAAGCTTCGCAGTTTTCGTTTTCAAGGGACTTACGCAGATCTGTCAGGCGGGATTGCGGATCGTCTAAAAGCATCTTAAGGAACTTTTCATTCTCTTTTCCGTCAACATAGTCGTGAGCCTGCACTGATTGCGCATCCTCCACAACAACACTGATGACAGCTCTTTCGGCAGCAACTCTTTCAAAAGAACGAGATTCTTCCGCTTGAGACACGCACGCAATACCAAGGATACACAGACCGATCCACGCTTTCATTAATGACTCCTGTTTTTATGAGCTGCCATAAATATGCCCATCTCTGTAAGAAGACAAATGACGATCCCTTCATGAAAGCTCTGTCATCAGGGAGCCTTGCCAATAGGCAAGAGTCTGCTACCCTTAGACCCATGACACAGCTCAAAGAACGTCTGCTAAAGCTTTACGAAGAAAATGAAATCAAGGTCGACATTGCCTTCTTCCTTGGTGGTTTCTTTTTTGATGTCTGGACACTTTCTGATATCGACGACCCTGTTGCCATTACCCAGCAGGTGGTCTATCTGCTGATTCTGGGAAGCATCCTGTATTTTGATTTCTTAAAGTCCCATGGCTTTATTTCAATTCACCGTAAGCTGGAACGAATCTGGGAGTACCGTCAACTGGCTGTTCATTTCCTGCTGGGAAGTCTGCTCAGTGTCTATTCCCTGTTCTTCCTGAAAAGTGCTTCGCTCTTTTCATCCTTGATCTTTATTCTGCTGTTGCTGGGGCTGATGGTCGCCAACGAACTCAAGCGAGTTCGCGAAAGCGAGATCAATCTGAAAATCGGCTTGTTCGTCATCTGCCTGTTTTCTTTCTTTTCCATGATGGTTCCGACCGCTTTAGGGTTTGTCGGTCTGGTGCCTTTCATCCTGTCGCTGACTCTGACCGGAGGTGCCCTGTATGGAATCTATGTGCTACTAAAAAAGAAAGTGCAGAACGAGGTCATCTTAAGAAAAAGTCTGGTCATTCCCTCGGGAACAGTCTTGGCTCTATTTTTGGTGTTCTATCTGCTGGGCTGGATTCCGCCAGTGCCGTTATCAATTCAGAACATGGGCATTTATCACAGCGTTGAGAAGGTCGAGGGAGCCTATGTGTTGTCCTATGAAACTCCATCCTGGCAGTTTTGGCAGCGCGGTGATCAGAACTTCAAAGCTGAGCCTCAAGACAAGATCTACTTCTTTGCGCAGATCTTTTCCCCCGCTCGCTTTAGTGATTCCGTGATCCTGCACTGGTATTACAAGGACCCGGTTCAAGGCTGGCAGACCACGGACAAGATCCCCATGACAATTGCAGGGGGTCGCGAGGGTGGATATCGAGGATTTGCATCAAAGCAGAACTATTCAGAAGGCCGCTGGCGCATCAGTGTAGAGACCACCGACGGACGAGAAATTGGCCGGATTTATTTCGATGTCACCAAGGTGAGCGAGATCAATCCCCACCGCGCCTTTTACAAAGACATCTTCAGATAATAAAAAGACACCGCCGGGGGACAGCGGTGTTTGGGGGAAATATTATCAATTTTTCTTAACTAGTGTCGAGCCTGCACCAAGCGAACTTCAAAGTCCTGGGAGGGGCTTTCTGTTTGAAGTTGCTCCGGGGTTTGCTCGTTAGCGGCCACTGCCACTTGCTGAGAATTTAAAATTCGTAAAAGCCTCTTGCGCAAAATCTTCTCACTCAACGAAGCCTCCTGAATCATCCCGTTAAAGTTCTGAACCTCGGCCTTGGAAAAAGCCGCCCACAATAAAATCGTCATAACCACCAAGAAGCGCATCCGTGCCCTCCTAACCATTCCTATTAGAAAGACCCTATAACGACCTCAAAAGGTTAAAAAATTCGCTTCCCGCTCCCTATTTACTTTCAGACTCTGACCAGACCGAAACAATTCTTTGATGACTGCCAACTCCTGGCAACCTAAGATTTCATGACAGGGAGATTTTCGATGATTACTGGTATCCAGGACGTCTATTACAGTGTCACACAACCCAAACGAGCCACTAAGTTTTATACAGAAGGATTGGGTATGAAACTTCTTGAAGAAAGCGAATATTGGATCGCCTTGGATTGCCACGGTATTCGTATTGGCCTGCACCCGGAAGACCATCCCATTCCCACCGTTCCCCGAGACAGCCACGGAGCTCACGCAGGTGCCACACTGACTTTAAGATCCAACAACATCCCGGAAGACAGAAAGAAGCTGGAATCATTAGGGGCAAGGATTCTTGGAGAGGCCGATGAAGACTGGGGTCACATGCTTGTTTTTGAGGACCCCGACGGAAATGTACTAAAGCTGATGAATCCCAAATACTAGCTCATTCTAAAGATGAGGTGGTTCTTCGGTCCCAACCTGAGGTTCGATATAGGTTTTTTCTGCATCTTCCTTGAGAACCTGTGCCAACTGTTGAACTGCCTGTCTTGACACGTCGATAAAGCTCTTCTGATCGTGGCGGACTTTATATTGTTCTAATAACATCAGCTCATCATGACGACGGAAGCGTTCAATAATGGCGCGCGCCCGAGCTTCTGGAGTCCCCATGGCAACCAGAAGCTGACCGCTCAGATTGATGCTGGAATCCAAAGTTTCACGGCGAACGAACTTGATGCCTGCCTCCAGTAAATCAAATGTGTGCTGACGATTGCGGGCACGGGCAAACACCTGCACATGCGGATAGTCCTCTTTCAGAATCTGCGCGATGCGATTGGAAGTTTCAACATCATCCACGGCCAAGATGAAAAACTTGGCATTGCGGATCCCGGCCGCCTCCAAAATCTCTTTACGGGCGGCATCGCCATAGTAAACTTTATTGCCAAAGCGGCGAAGCAACTCGATCTGCTCGGTATCGTGCTCAATCGCCGTAAACGGAATGTCCTGAGTTCTAAGAATACGACCAAAGATCTGACCAAAACGGCCGAAGCCCGCAATAATAACGGGATTGGTGGTTTCTTCAAACTTGTCGTACTCTTTGACCCCTTGAGCAGGCGCCTTGCAGGCAATCCAGGCTTGGATCTTTTCATTCAGAACAATGATAATCGGACTGGCAATCATGGACAGTGTCACAACCAAAGTGAATCTCTGTGTCCAGTCAGCCGAAATCACTTGTGCACTTTGTCCGACTCCGAAAATAACGAACGCGAACTCCCCGCCTTGCACCAGATACACGGACAAATTATTGGAAGCTTGCGAATGAAGCTTCATGATCCGACCTACAGCATAGATCAAAAGACCTTTGAGGACCATGTAGCCCACAACCAGCGACAGGATCATTAGCGGGAACTGCACCAGCAAAGACAATTTCACGGACATACCGACAGAAACAAAGAACAGACCCATCAGCAAGCCTTTGAAGGGCTCCAGATCGGCTTCAAGTTCATGACGATATTCTGACTCAGACAAAAGAACCCCGGCCAAGAAAGCGCCTAAAGCCATCGAAAGGCCTACGCTTTCCATCAAGAAGGCCACCCCGATCACAATCAACAAGGTGACACCAGTAAACAGTTCACGACTGCGTGTTTCAGCAACCAGCTGCAAAAACCTGCCCATCAAAACACGACTGCCAATGGCCAGGCCGATAAAGATGGCGATAGCTCCGCCCCAGTTAACCGAATGCGTGTTGGCCGCCACCAACCCCAAACTTGGAATTACCGCCAAGGCCGGAATGGCGACCACGTCTTGCATCAGCAGGATCGCAAAAGAAGCACGACCAAATTCTGTATTCAGAACTTTTCTTTCCGCCAAAGACTGCAACGCAAATGCCGTCGAGGACAAAGACAAGGCAAAGCCGACAACTGCAGCGCTGGCCCATGCGATACCCAGCTGATATCCAATGATGGTGAAGACAACCGTACAGAAAAGAATCTGCAAGCCACCAAAGCCGATCAAGGTTTTGCGCAAAGACCACAGCTTACGGGGTTGAAGTTCCAGACCGATCAGGAACAGCAGAAACACGACACCGAACTCTGCAATATTCTGAACAAACTGAAAATCAGAAATCAGTCCCCAGCCCAGAGGGCCAATCAAAATACCTGCTGCCAAATAGCCCAAGATAGTTCCCAGTCCCAGCTTTTGAAACAAGGACACCAGAACCACAGAAAAACCCAAAAACGCCAAAATCTGAAGAAGCTGCTCGTGTAAAACCATGCTCACAACGCTATCAAGAGCAGATCGGCTGCGCAATGGGATACCTCGTAACGAACAGAGGTAAATTTTTATTAATCTGCAAAAAAGAGCTGCTGACAATTTCATGTCGCTCTTCTAGCCTGAGCGCTATGAAGAACTCTAAAGCAGGTATCTGGTTTATTTTTATCACGGTAACATTGGATATGATTGGCTTGGGATTGGTGATTCCATCCTTGCCAGATATCATGCGCCGTTTCGTTTCCAGTGAAACTTCTGTTTCAGAATACTTCGGTTATTTTATTTCGGTCTATGCCCTGATGCAGTTTTTGGCATCTCCTTTACTGGGGGCCTTGTCGGACCGCTTTGGTCGCCGATCCATTCTTTTGGTATCGCTGCTGGTGGCCGGCTTGGACTATATCCTGATGGCCTTTGCCCCGACATTGGGAATTCTTTTTGCCGGACGTGTGATTGCCGGACTGACAGGGGCTAATATCACCGTGGCCATGGCCTATATTGCTGACGTCAGCGACGATAAAAACCGCTCTGCCAACTTTGGTATGGTGGGTGCTGCCTTCGGCTTGGGATTCATCATCGGTCCCGCCATCGGAGGTTTACTGGGTCATTTCGGCCCTCAGTATCCCTTCCTGGCTGCGGCTGGATTGAATCTTCTGAACTTCCTGTTTGGACTTTTCATCCTGCCAGAATCCCTGCCTCAGGAAATGCGCCGTAAAATTGATTTACGCAAAACCAATCCCTTGCACTCACTGATGACCGTCTTCCGTTCCAAACATTTGCTGGCACTATTGCTGGTTTACTTCTTCTTCCAGTTAGGCGGGCAAACACATCCGTCGATCTGGACTTTATATACCGAAACCCGCTTCCATTGGACGACTTCTCAAGTGGGGCTGTCACTGGCCGCCGTCGGGCTTCTTTCTGCGATCGCGCAAGGTTGGCTGACACGTCTGGTAATCCCGAAGTTGGGTGAACACCGCACGGTTGTTATCGGCGCTTTTGGTTATGCGGTGTCATTCGCTTTGTTTGGTTTAGCAACCGAAGGATGGATGATGTATGTCATTCTGGTGGGCTCTGCCATTTTCTGGGTGGCACCTCCCGCCTTGCAATCTTTGATCAGTCACAACACGCCTCCTCAGGAACAAGGCGAACTGCAAGGATCTCTGGTCAGCCTGGCAAGTCTGGCTGCCATCATCACTCCTTTGGTCACAACTAAGTTGTTTGCTCACTTTTCAGCACCACCCGAAGGCGTGCCTTCTATTCCGGGAGCACCTTATTTCTTTGCGGCGATTATCTGTATGATTTCCTGGGCTATTATGGCCCGCAGAAAAGCTTCCTGATCCCGGGCTGGCCTTGCTGGGCCGGCCTGCCGGGAGTATCCTTAAAAGACCATGGATTCTATAAGATCTCTTCTGCAAACTGCCATCACGGCCCATCAGCCTTTGGATCTGGCCCCGCAAATGGACCCGCATGCGTGCGTTGCCCTGATCCTGCGTGGACAGTCTGAAGAAAATCTGGAGCTGGGCTTTATCCAAAGAGCTATTCGTCCCGAAGACCGCTGGTCAGGACAACTGGCATTTCCCGGTGGCAAACGCGAAGCCTTCGATGTCACCGATCTGGATGCCGCTTTCCGGGAAACCATGGAAGAAATCGGCGTCCACCTAAAATCGCAAGAACTGCTGGGCCGCCTGGATGACGTTCAAGCCCGCAAAGCCGGAACACTGCTGGATTTTTATATCCGTCCTTTTGTGTTCTATACCGAACAAAGTTTCAACGTCACCCTGGATGCCAACGAAGTCGCCGACTATTTTTGGGTGCCTTTAAAACACATTCAAGATCCACAAAGACAAACAATCTATAAAGTACAACGCGAAAACATGTCCATTGAGCTTCCTGCCGTGTACCTGGATCGCGAACCCCCGCTTTGGGGACTGTCATACATGATGACACTCAATCTTTTTACGCGCCTTCAGGCCTTGCAAAAGTAATTTCGTCGCGATCAGAAACAGATTTTCCGTTTCAAATCTGCACAGTTCTATATTTTTAAACTTTTCCATTAAAAGTGCTCAACTATCCCAAGGTCCAGCCGATAAGTCTTATGAACCCAATGAGGTTCACCTTGCACGAAAGGAGCCTTCAATGGCTAACAAGACAGTACGTAAAGAGTATATCTGGAACAGGGAGATTCGTGAATTGGCTCTCCTGACCGGTACGGGGCCACCATAACGCCAGTAGATTTTAAATTGGTGATTAAATAAAAAAACCAGGACGAAAAGGCGCCCTGGTTTTTTTAATTTTCAGTTTGAGACAACTCTTAAAGAATAGAGAAGATTGTCGAGAAGCTCAAAGTTGTAGAATCTGCTTTCAAATCTTTCGGATAGAAATTCAAGTACGGCGCGAAGTAAATGTCGCGGCTGAAAGCGTACCCCATCCCCAAGCGACCGCTCAGAGTTTTGTTCAAAAGATCCCACTCGCCATCACGCGCGCGTGGATTCCAGAAATTCATAGCCACAGAAGTGTAAACGTTCATTTTGTCAGAAACGTTGTACTTTACCTGCGGATAGAAGCCCAGGTGGTAACGGGAGGCTTTGCCGTCTTTCGGCTCATAACCACGCTCATAAAGGAAAACGCTCAAGCCTGTGTCCAAGCCCGCTGCGAAACCGGAATTCCCAAGGTTGTAAACCAAAGAGTTATCGTAAGACAAAGAAGCGTACTGACCCACATCACGGAAGTTTGGAACCGTTGTCCAGGAAGCTCCGTAAGAGTTTCTGACTTGCAGATCACCCATGCGATTATTGCGATCATAGCTGATAAATGGAGTTTTTACGTCGGTACGTTCAACACCGTGGAATGGAGTCAATGCATTGATACCTGTTCCGGCGCTGATCGCGCTTTTGGAATCCAAACGGTAACGACCGCTGATGGAGCCACTCAAAGAAACCTGATTCACACCAATAGAACCATCTGGGTTCGGTTGCATTTTGCTGGAAAGATCTCCCACTGGAGGGCCGAAGTAAGAAAGAGAGAACTTCAGAGAGTAACGGGACAAGGAACCGGATTCAGCTTTCAGTTTAGAGTCCGTGATGTCTTTATCGTCTTCGAATTTTTTGTTTTTTAGAACATCCCCCACAGAAGTGGTTGTTTTTTGAGTTCCGGATTCCACAGAAGGAGTGGAAAGTGTGGTGGAAGAAGTCTGTGCATTGGATGCCAAAGAAATCCCCATAATAAACCCGATCAAAAGCCCTTTAACCATGAAAACCCCCAAAAGTTTCGAGAGTTTGTACCCGCCCCGGAGCCAAAAGAAAAGTCATGCTTTTGTTATGTAATGCGCCAAGTAGATTTTTCAACCGCCCTGACGAAGCTTATAGAGGACTTGAGGCAACATTTCGACTACATCCGAGGCCATCATGGATAAAAGGTCCTTTTTTTGGGCCTTCCAAAGGTTCGCCGTGGCGCCATGCACATATGCCCCCAATAAAGCCGCCCGGGTCGGAGAAAGCCCTTGAGCCCTTAAAGCCGTAATAACCCCTGAAAGCACATCCCCGGTCCCTGATTTCGCCAAGGCTGCATTTCCCGTTGAAATCCCATAAACCCGGCGACCATTGGCTACCAATGTGCCATGCCCTTTTAAAAGAACCACACACTGAAACAGCTCCTGCGCCAGTTTAATAAACTCATATCGATGTGCTGAGATCTCTTCGGCAGATACGTCCAAACAACGGGCAAGCTCCCCGGCATGAGGCGTGACAATCCAGGTGCGGGGTAAAGGGAACAAGTTTTCTTCGGCACAAACCGTGATGGCATCGGCATCCAGAATCACATGACTGATGCCTCGCTCTTTCAATTCACGAATGATCTGCGCCGTGAAAGAGTTCACGCCAAAACCCGGGCCGCATAAAACAGCATCAAACTTTTGTGACTGCCATTCTTTCTTCGCCAAATCCAACAGAAGAAAATCCGGATTCTTCAACGAGGACACCGCAATATTTTTCTGCGCCAGAGTCACATAGCCGCTTCCCATGCGCAAAGCCCCATGTGCAGCAAGCACCCCCGCACCGGGATAATCAGAGCTTCCCGCCAACAGAAGACTGCGACCACGAGTGGCCTTATTATCTTTTTCGGAAACAGCGGGTAAAAGTTTCCTCGCAGATGATTTTTTCAGAATACGCACGGGATCGTTGGCTTTTTCCATAAGGATGAGTGTATAACCCAGAACCATGATCGTAAAGACGGAAGCCGACCTGGAAGGTCTTAAAAAAATCGGAAAGATTGTCGCCAACTGCCTTCAGTACATGGCGGGCAAAATCGAACCTGGAATGAGCACCAAAGAGCTCGACAATCTGGGTGGAAAATATTTGGAACTGCATGGTGCTAAGTCCGGACCCATGGCCGTTTACAACTTCCCAGGCTACAACTGCATCAGTCTGAATCATGAAGTCGCCCACGGTGTGCCTTCTGACACCAAGAAGATTCAGAAGGGTGACCTGATCAATATCGACGTCTCTGCCGAACTCGGCGGCTATTTTGCCGATAACGGGGGGTCGTTCACAGTTCCTCCTGGGAAGAAGGCAGACGAAGAACTTCTTAAGATCACACGTCTGGCACTGGACACAGCCATCAAAGCGGTCAAAGCGGGCGAATTGATCAGTGTGATCGGCTACAACATCGAAAAGGTTGCAAAAGCGCACGGCTACACCGTCATTGAAAATCTGGGCAGCCACGGTGTCGGCCGCAGTCTGCATGAAGAGCCCAAGTTCATCGCGAGCTATTATGACAAAGACGACCGTCGCAAGCTTAAAGAAGGTCACGTCATTACGATTGAGCCCTTTGTTTCTACCGGAGCTCGTTTTGTCGACGAAGAGTCTGACAATTGGACTTTGGTTTCCGGCAAAAATCATCGCACTGCTCAGTTTGAACACACCATGGTGGTCATGAAAGACCGCGCTCTGATCGTCACCATTCCTGATCCTGTTTAAAAACATCACGCCTGTCTTTGCGACAGGCCGTTTTCCAGTTCTAAGATCTTCTTTCAACCTTAGGAGACCTTATGAACATCTCGCCCTCTCTGCTTTTTGTTTCACTCTTTATTGCAAACACTTCTGCTTTTGCGGCCCCCACACCGACAGCCGGCCTCAAGTTTGAAGCCACCATCTCAATGGCATTGGCCGAAGAAGCTGCTCGCGAGGCCGTAGCTAATTGCGCCACCAAGGGCTACCAAGTGGCCGCCACCGTCGTCGATAAGGCAGGCGACATCAAAGCGCTCTTTCGCGCCGATGGAGCAGGTCCGCACACTATTGATGCCAGTCGCCGCAAAGCCTACACAGCAGCCTCTGCCAAGAATGGCACCTCGGCAATGCTTGCAACATCTCAAAGCAATCCTGCCGCCCAAAATCTGGGGCAGATTGACGGATTCCTTCTGCTCGGCGGGGGACTTCCCATACGAGCTGGCAGTATCGTCATTGGTGCTATTGGTGTGGGCGGTGCTCCAGGCGGTCCTTTGGACGACCAGTGCGCTCAAGCTGGAATTGATAAAATCAAAGACCGAATAGGCAACTAGTCCACCAGATTCCGCACGAAAAAGGCCCTAGACACACTGCCTAAAGGCTTTTAGAGCGGAATAAAAGGTGAAAGGCTATTGATGTTTCATTAATCACGGAGGACTTATTATGAAAATGTTTTTTGCAATCGCGTCTTTGTTCGTCGCTTTCTCTGCTCAAGCTGCTGACCGCAAGGTTGGAAATGTTATCGCTGTTGAAAGAGAAATCTCTGATCTTTACAACACCTGCTTGAAAGCTGTTGAAGGTCCCACTGACAAACCTCAAAGCTTCTTCTCTTGTGCGATTAAGTATGTCAAGGATGGCGAAATCCCAGTAAGCAAAGGCCGTCTGTTGAAATTGATGGACGAGCGTTGCCAAGTTCACGGCGAAGCTGTGAACGGTGTTGTGTTCATCACTTTCTCTGGCCCTAAAGCTCCATCTTCTTTCGACACTTCCCGCGCTTGCTTGGAAAGAGCTTTGAACGACAAGGATTTCGTAAAAGTGATCGTCTACACTCTAGAGTAAGAGATCTTCACATATCACCTGTTTTTCCGAGGAAGAAGTGCTCCACACTTCTTCCTTTTTTTATTTCTTCTCAACTGCAAATAAACGCCTTTTCAGAGGAGAAAGGCGAGATAACTTATGCTTTTCGTGCGTCCTTTTGCTTGCTTGGCCTGAGCCCCCTAATTAAACTGATAAGGTAACTTGAATATGCTTGCTGACAGTTCTAGGAGGTTTTATGGCCAAGCTTTTTTTAACCGAGATTCCCTCCCGCGAAGCAATCCAGGAAGAAGCCGGTGTTTTGTATCCTCAGGTAAATCCTGACGCTTGGTATTCGCACATTCTTTTGCGCAAAATCACCACGGAATTTGAAATCAATCTGGATAAATTCTTTTCCCAGTACAGCCTGTCTTCCGGCCGCTTCACGCTGATGATCCTGCTCAATAAGTACACGGATGGACTGATGCCATCCGAATTGGCGCAGATGGTGGGTGTGACTCAGGCCACGATTTCCGGACTGATCAACAGCTTGGAAAAAGCCGAGATCGCACAAAGAACCACGCACGAAAAAGATGGTCGTTCATATGTGATCAAGCTGACGGAAAAAGGCAAGGCACAAACCCAGACGATCCTTCCCGAGTATCAAAGCCGCATCAACAACTTCTGGGCCGAGTTCGGTTCTGACGAAAAGAACTCGATCAACGATTTCTTCACGCGCCTGATCAAGCAGATGAAAGAGATCGGACAGAAATCCACGGAAGCCTAAAATAAAAAAGCCCGCTGAGAAGCGGGCTTTTTCTTTTTTCACATATCTTCAAACTTTATTCTTAGTCACCCGCCAAAGAGCAGCTGACGATTGTGTCCAGTGTATAACCAGAAGTGTTCTGGAATGGACCGAAGTGATTGTAAGAGCGGCCTACGGACATGTGCGGGCTCACACAACGCTCTGCCGGAGCTTTCAAAGCACCATTGGATTTTACGTTATAAGGATGCGTGTTCTTGGAGCTTGTCGCATTCACTTGCACTGCAAAACTGCCAGTCACTTTCGCTGCCGCACAGAAGGCGTTGAAAGTCTGCAGGGAGCTTCCCAAAATGCGGATTAGATCTGCTTGGGACGCATTCGTTTTGATCGTGTTTCTTGGATACAACTGATTCCATTCACGGATACAAGCTTGGATATTACCACCCGCATCCGGAGTGAACTGGAACAAACCGATGTTCAAGCGGGATTCTGCCGGCTGGTACGGATCTTCATAGAAGTTCACACCTGCGGGACGGCGATAGCCCGATGGAGCATATTTCGCTGCCACATTTTTCGCCTTCTGTGTATCCGCTGTTGTCAAAGACTCCATGTAAGACAAGCACATCATGAACTTGGACCACAACTTGGAAGCTTTGACGTAGCCTTCACGGTTGCCGGACAAAGCCTCACGGCGATAGCCGTTCATCATGTCTGCGAACGTGTTGATTTTTTTAATCGTTGCCGCAGAAGGAATATTCTTACCAGATAAAGTCGTGTTCAAAGTATCTGAAGTCACATTACACAATGGATGTGAAATCAAACTGTTCGGCAGGTACGTATTCACATCTTTATTCAGATTGAAATAGGACGCCACATAACCCAGTTGTGCTTTGGATGGCTGCATTTTCAATTCAACAGCATAAGCGATACGATCTGCGAAACGATCTTTGCCATCCAGTTGTGGATCTGCACCGTCTGTCGCGTGAGCCTCCTGGGCGTTACGCACTGGCAGAAGCTCGCGGTAGTTTTTATAGTTGTTATCCACGACACCACCCACTGGGTAAGAAACTTCCGTGAACACATCGAAGTTTTCCGGAGTTATGGAATCAGAGATCGCTGCAGGCTCACGACCTGGAGCAGGCGTCGGGGCTGGACCTGGTGCCGGTGTTGTTGGCGGAGTCGTAGTCGGTGGCTTCGTGGAACCGGAAGAGCCAGAGTTGCTGCCGGTGTCGATCGGTTTCTTCGCCATCGCGAGTGCCGCCGGAGAAATAAGGGTTGTCGTAACGATAAGGCCTAGCAAGATGTTGGTTGTGCTTTTTTGTGTTTTCATGCCTCCTAGATCGGAGCTAGGTCGCGCGACTAAAGACGTCCTAGACCATTTTGAGGTCTAGTTTTCAGGATCTTGGTAAAGTCTGGGAAAACTGAAAAATTATTGTTCAGTCATCTCCCCGACCATAGTCGCAGATCCGAGTTTAAGAACTCTTCAAGGGCATCCGATAATAGAGAGGTAACCAACATAAAAAGGGAGTCTCACTATGAGTCAAAAATATGATGTACCGAACCTCTATAATTTCCTGCTGCACACTCCAGAGGGCGGTCTCAGAAAAATGCTCGTGGACAACAAGCCTTTCACAGAGGCGCACTTCAATCTGATGTTGAAAGTGGTTCGTGCCTGCAACGAAAGTCAGTTTACAGAGCATTTCGACAAACAGGATTTCCCAAAAGTTAAAATGGGCCCTGGCGATATCAAAATTAAAGAGAAGTTCTGGGCCGACTGCATGACAGTCTGGGACAACCGTGGACTTCTGACTCCGGCTGTGGCAACTAGGGCGGCATGATCGCGTATCTTGCCCCTGAAAAATTTCTGCCAGAACTTCTTGAAGAGCTTAAAGACGTTAAGTCGGTTCACGGGAATCTGGTACTCACTGATGGGCCCTTACAGAATTCTGTCTGGGCCCAAAACATTTGGCTTGATGCTCAGATCATTCCATTTGAATCGATTTCCCAAGCTTCCAAGGCTCTGAAGGGGCTCGGTAAGCTCTGGGCCTGTTATACTGTTGAAAATCACCGTCGCGCTCAACTGATTCAGGATCAGCTTCCGAAACTGCGCCCGCGCGTTTTGGATTTCCTCAGCGAGCTTCCGGAAGACAATCTGGGGGCGTGGACTCTTTTGGATAAGAACACTCTGCTGGCCTCCCCGACGACGAACTCGCGCTTTCCCTTGGGGGACGTGAAGTTCAATGAAGACAAGAAAACGCCCCCGTCCCGGGCTTACTTGAAACTGTGGGAGCTTTTCACCGTTTACGGCATTCGCCCCAAACCCGGTCAGAAGGTTGTCGATTTCGGCAGTTGCCCCGGGGGATGGACTTGGGTGCTTCAACGCATGGGCTGTGAAGTGATTAGTATTGACCGCGCACCTTTGGAACCAACCATTGCGGCTTTGCCGGGTGTGAATTTTATGAAGACCAACGCGTTCAATGTGAAGCCGGAAGATCTTGGCCGCATTGATTGGTTCTATTCTGATATTATTTGTTACCCTGAAAAACTGCTGGAGCTGGTACAGACCTGGCAAGCTTCAGGACTTTGCTCAAACTTCGTTTGCACGATAAAATTCCAGGGTGAGACTGACTACAAAACACTGAAAAAGTTTTTGCAGATGGAACACACCCGTATTCAGCATTTGCACCACAATAAGCACGAGGTCACGGTATGGATAAAACCACCTTTAAGCTGATAAGCCGCGCTGACGAAAAAGCGAAGCTTTGGGATGATATGGCGAAAGCTCGCGGCGATTTTTTGTGCAAAGGCACCGAGGACTCGATCTGTAAATTGAAGGTGCAGCTGTTTAATTCCAAACATCAGGCCTTAGAGTGCACTTTTGAATCCCCGACCCAAATGGTGGATCAAGAGGAATACCTGGGTCATTTCTTTCTGGGTGGAGAGAAATACTACTTTCAAGCCAAGGCGCAGATTCACAATGGCAAGGTGCTGATCCCAGTTCCACAAGAACTCTATCACCTGCAACGTCGCCAGAATTACCGGGTGCATATTCCTGAAGGGTATCACGCGTTCTATAATATTATTCTGGTAAATCAAAAGCCGCAAAAAATCACAGGCCAACTGGCCGACCTCAGTGGTCAGGGCTGTCGCGTGATCTATCGTCTGGAGGCTCCACTGATGAACGTGGGTGACCAGGTCACAGGACATCTTTTAATTGGCAAAAGAAGCCCCATCGAAGTGCAGGGCGTGGTTCGTCATATCAAGGTCGATGAAAGCAATAAGGTCATCCAAACCTTCGGCATCGAGTTCACCCCGCTGCCAGCAATTCTGGAAAACAAACTCTTCGCCATCACCCTAGAAATCCACAAAGAAGTCTTCCGCCGCTAAAAGGCACCTTTTTATTCCCCGGACTCTGGAGCTAAGACGGTCGGGTCTTTTTTGCGGATAGAGTCGTATTCCTGATCAAGCTGTTGTTGAAGTTGCTTCTTTTTCAGCTCAGCTTGTTTTTTCTGATCGGACAGGGACTTTTTATTTTCTTCAAAGCGCTTGGAATAGTCCCGGTGCAGCTGGTTGAATTCATCGGTCTTAGAGCGGATATAGTCGTCGAAGTTTTTGCGCTTATCGCGCGTGTCGGCCTCAAAGGAATCACGCTTCTCTTTTTGATTTGCGTAGAAGTCTTTACGCTTGGACTCCAGATCATCATAGAACTCTTTGCGGTCTTCAGAGCTCACTTTTTTCTTACTGAAGGTTTTTCGCTGATCAGCCAGATCCTTCGTAAAATCGTCGCGTTCTTTCTTTTGCTGTTTGCCGAATTGCTCACGTGCCTTGGTCATGTCTTTATTAAAGACATTGCGCTTTTTGTTCACCATAGAGCTGAACTGATTGCGAACTTCGGAAGGCGAGCGGGAAAGATCCGACACCAGACCGTCCATAAAGGCCTTTTCGTCGTTTTCTTTGCGGACCTCTGCAGGAATATTTTTGCGAAGAGCTTCCAACGCCTCACGGTCCGCCTTCAGGGAATAACTCTCATCCACCAAGGCGCCCTCACCTGGACCTTCCGCTTCCGCTCTGGCTTCCAGAAAAGAAAGCATCACGACCAAGATACAAAAAAGAAGAGTCAGTACAGACTTAAGTCTCAATGTATCTTGAGCCTTGGACCCGGCAAATGAAGGTGCGAGTGGTAAACTCATGTTGTTCTCCTTAAGAATGAATCTTTTTGAGAATAATTGGACTCTACTCAAAACACAACAGACCGATAAGGGACATATGTTATACGGTAGAAGAGTCATCGAACCTCAACGCGTACCACACGGGCAACACCCGCGTCGCTTTATTCTGAATAAAGCCTTTCAGTACAAATACTGCTGGTACATGATCACGGCTGTGGCTGGTGGGGCTTTGTTATTCCTTCTTCCGGCATTTTACTTCATCAATCAGAACTATGACCTGTTCAAAAGTCTGGCTTACGATACCTATCCAAGCCTGGTTCAGCACCTGGAACGTGAAACGACCTGGTTGCGCATCTTCCTGGCAGCCAGTTTTGTCTTCCTGACCGGGGTTACTTTGTTCCTCAGTATTCGCATGACCAAAAATCTTTTGTCCCCGCTGGTCAGCATGGAAAAGCACATGCACCAACTGATGCTGGGGCAATGGCATATCCCCGACTATCAAATCCCGGAAGAAGATGACTTCCGCGATCTTTCCATGACCTATGATTATTTCTATCGCGCCCTGAAAGCGAACACGGAAACGGAACTGAAGCTTTTGGAAAAGCTCAGCATCGACCCGCAAAATCGCGAGGCCTATGCCGCCTGGAAGACTTTATTGTCTGAAAAGCGAGCGCGCTTGGGTATTAAGGAAGAATTTATCCTTAGCGAGAACGTCGTAGAGATGAACGAATTTGATCAGAGACGTCGCGTTTCTTGATCGCCTCACGCTTGTCGTGGGTCTTTTTACCCTTCACCAAAGCAATCTGAAGTTTCGCGCGGCCGTTTTTGAAGTAGATCTTCAACGGCACGCAGGAATAACCTTTTTCACGTAAAGCATCGAAGATTTCATCGAGCTCATTTCTGTGCATCAAAAGCTTGCGATGTCTTTCTGGAACGTGATTGTTATAGCTGGACGCTTTGTATTCAGCGATGTGGGCATTTTGCAAATAGGCTTCATTCCCTTTAAAGCTGATATATGAGTCCTTCAACTGAACATCCTTGTTGCGTAAGGACTTCACCTCACTGCCCATAAGCTGCAAGCCCGCTTCGTAGGTTTCTACGATCGTGTAGTCAAAGCGCGCTTTTTTGTTCTCATGAACAATCAGGATGTTCTCAGTCATTATTCAAATCCAAAATGCTTATACAGCTTTACGAACTGGCCGGGATTCAGTTCTTCGGCCCGGGCTGTTTCTTTAAAGCCCAGCTCCGCCAACCACCCGATCAGCTGCTCTTCAGTTAGCTTCTTTTGGCTTAAAATACCAGACAAATTTTTCTTCAGAAGCTTCCGTCTTTGGGCAAAGGCCGACTTTACAAAGCCCAGGAAGGCCTTGCGGTTTTTGACCTCAGACTCAATACGCTGGAAGGACAGCACCCGGCTGGCCACCCGCGGAGGAGGCTGGAAATCACGGGGACCGGCTTCGGTCACGGTTTCCATCTTCCAGAATGTTTGTGCAAAGACACTTAAAAGGCCATAGTGATCACTGTCCACCACGCCCCGGATCTTTTGTGCCACTTCCTTCTGGAACATCAGCACCATCGCAGCGACACCTTCGTTTTCCAAAGAACGTTCAACCACGATACTGGAAGAAATCTGATAAGGCAGGTTGCTGACAAAGACGATTTTCTTCCCCGTGTAGAACTGCTTCCAATCCAAGCGAAGAGCATCTTCTTCAATGACCGGCATCCCCTTGTCACGCCAGTAAGCCGCAATCGCGTGATCCAGTTCAATCAACTGCAATGGCAAATTCAGTTCACGCAAAAGATCCGTCAACGCCCCCGGTCCCGGACCGACCTCAATCAAAGCTTCCGGCTCGAAAGCCTTCACCTGATTAATGATGCGCTCAATGACGGTGTCGCTGACCAGAAAGTTCTGACCTAAAGATTTTTTTGCGGCAATGCCCATGGCTTCTTGCGCGCGTTGCAGACGTTCTCTGGAATTGCTCATCTAAAATCCGTAGCTAAAGGTTGAGGCGACGGCCCCAGATCCAAACTTGAAACTTCACCGCGGGCCATGCGCAAAGCACCCACATAACCAATCATCGCGGCATTATCAGTACAATAACGAAGTGGCGGAATCACCAAAGTGTAACCTTTTTTATCGGCCCATTCCTGAGCACGGGCACGCAAACGCGAGTTCGCACTCACCCCGCCCGTCAAAATCACACGCTTGGAACGGAAAACTTTGGCAGCGCGGTCCAACTTGGCAATCAAGACATCGACGATGGCTTCCTGGAAGGACGCACATAAATCCGGCAGTCTTTCCTGAACCAGTTCAGGTCCCAACTGTTCGATCATGCGCTGGCCGGAAGATTTAAGCCCCGAAAAGCTCATATCGAAAGTGTCATCATGGATCATACTGCGCGGGAACTCGAAGGCTTCGGGATTGCCAGCTTTGGCCATTTGATCCACGCGGACTCCACCAGGGAATCCAAGACCGGCCATCTTGGCAAACTTATCGAAACATTCTCCGGCAGCATCATCCTTGGTGGCACCCAAAATACGGTAATCGCCAAGGCCCTTGATTTGATACAAGCTTGTATGTCCACCGCTGATGGCAAGCCCCACATAGGGATAACCGAAGTCTTCCGGCGGAGCATACTTATCATCACGCAGGAACGGCGCCAACAAATGACCTTCCAAATGGTTCACACCCAGGAAAGGCAAGTGCTTGGCTTGCGACAACGACTTCGCTGTCACCAACCCTACGATCAAGGCCCCGATCAGGCCCGGACGATTGGTCACGGCGATCCCTTGAACGTCGGACCAGTTCATGTTGGCTTTTTTAAAGGCTTCTTCAATCAGCGGAATGAGAGCGATGGAGTGGTTGCGGGCGGCAATTTCAGGAACGATACCGCCATAGATTTCGTGATCCAGATCCTGAGAGGCGGCCACCACTGAGTGCACCCAGCCCGTACGATCCACGATCGCTACAGAAGTGTCATCACAGCTTGTTTCAATGGCCAGAACTCTTTCAATCACGATATTACTTTTTTAAACCCTTCAAACGGATCTTAGCACGACGAGCCTCTTCTGACTTCGGAAACTTGCTGACCACCTCGTCATAAAAGGTTTTGGCTTCGTCTTTCATACCCAATTCCTGGAAAGACACCCCGATTTTATAGGTCGCATCCGCAAACTTAGGACCTTTCGGGTTTTCATCACGGTATTTCTGGAAGTTCAGGATGGATTGTTTCCAGTCCTTTTTATTGAAATTATCTTGAGCTGCCTCATAAGGGTCTTTTTTAGCCTGTTTGGCCGCTTTTTCAGCCGCCTGGGCATTGGCAACGCGTTCCGCGCGCAATGCATTCACTTCCGTATTCAAAGCATAGATCTGCTTTTCCATGGTTGCGAGGGCTTCTTGCATTATCGTGACTTTGGTATTCAGGTCGACATTCTGCTGTTGAGAAGTTTTCAGCGCACTTTCCACACCGGAATGACTTTGCCCCAGCTTGTTTTCGACCACGTCCACGCGGCCATTGAGTTCACGCATTTGCTCTTCGATATCAGAAACACGTCCCGCCGCATCTGCGTTGGTTTTTTGCAAAGTCACCACTTGCTGTTGCATTACCTGACGCTGCTGATTGTCGCGAACATCGGTGCGCGTTTTCAAACAGCCAGTCAAAAGCAACGAGGCTGCCGCCACTGAAATAATTAACTTCATAGAATATCTCCAGTTTTTTGACGGATCAGACGAGCCGAATTTTCAGCCTTCTCCGCAGCCATGCGGGCGCGAATGAATTGTTCTTTGGCTTTTCCGTAATCACGATCTTCGAAGTAGATGCGTCCCTTGCGATAAGCCTCTTCCGCCTGATGCCAGTATCCGGGAGAGTGTCGGGCCGCTTGAACAGAACGAGCCGCATCCAGTGCGGCTCGAGCGAGAGAATAGTCATCTATAGGAACTGGCGCAGTTTGACAGCCGACGATCACCGTAAAAAGTAAAACTCCGATGAAAAGTCTCTGTAATTTCACTCTGCGCCTTTCTTAAGAACCTACTCCGACGGAGTCGGAGTGTAGACCTATTGAGCAGGTACGAAGTTCGCACGACGATTTTTCGCCCATGCTGCTTCAGAGTCACCCATCTCAAGTGGTTTTTCTTTACCGTAGCTGATAGTGCTCAAACGGTCAGCTTGGATGCCCAAAGAAACCATGTAAGCTTTTACAGCGTTCGCACGTCTTTCGCCCAATGCTACGTTGTACTCGATTGTACCACGATTATCGCAGTGACCTTCGATTTGAACACGTACAGAAGGATTTGCTTTCATCCACTCGACGTTAGTCGCGATGTCTTTTTTGGAAGAAGCATCCAGGCTGGATTTATCGTAACCGAAGTGAACAGTTACAAGACCAGAGATTTTACCAGAGTCAGAACCCATTGGGTCGAAGCTCAGTGGTGTGGAATCAATAGCAGTTTGATCGCCTGTAGGCATTGTTTGAATGTCCTGATCAGACTGAGTTTGTTTTCCTTTACAACCTGCTACGAAAGCGATGGCAACAAGACCAAGAGCCAATTTACGAACCATGATGTCCTCCTATGAAGTTCGAGTCGTTATCATTAACAATAAAAACTTTAATTTATAGCGGCTCATTGTCAAACCTTAGATTTCTGAATTGATGTTGCGTTGCTGTACGGCTAAGAAATCATATGCAAAAAAGATCCTTTGTTTACGGGCTGGCGTCTCTATTTATAACAACACTCCTACTGATGTCCCAGGCCGAGGCGCAACTGGAAGTTCCACCTGATCTGAAGTGGAAAACCCTGCAAACACCGCACTTTGAAGTGATTTTTAATGCCGAGCAGCAGGACCTTGGATATCTGTACGCCGAAAAACTGGAAAAGGCCTATGCAGAACTGCGTTCGTACTTCCGCACTCAGCCTGAAAAAACAGTCGTGGTTATCAATGATAAAACGGACATCACCAATGGTTATGCCACCCGCATTCCTTATCCACACATCATGGCCTATCCAGTTTTGCCCGGGCCTGAAGAAAGCCTGGCCGACACCGGCGACTGGGCGTTTGAACTTCTGGCGCACGAATACACTCACATCCTGACCTTTGAACCGGCCAACGGAATCATGAAACCTCTGCGCGTCGTCTTCGGCAACATCATCGCCCCGAATATTTTGATGCCACAATGGTGGAAGGAAGGCGTGGCCGTAGAAATGGAAACCCGTTTGGGCCATCACGGACGTTTGCGCTCTCTGTATCAGGATGCCAGCATCCGCGCCATGGTCGATGCCCAAAATTTCCATGAATACGACATCGCAGAAGCCAATGAATCCATCTACACCTGGCCTCAAGGAGCCCGCCCATATTTGTTCGGATCTTTGATGTGGAGCCAGATGCTGGCTGATCACGGCAATGCCCTTGTCGCAGATCTTCATGAAGCCCAAGGTGGTCGCATCCCTTACTTTATTGAAGGCCCGGCTCGGAAGTATATGGGCCGAAGCTATACCAGCCAGTACAACCACATGATGAAATCCACCGAACAGCGCGCTTTAGAACAGCTCAAAACCTTGCGCGAAGTCAGCCCCACTGAAGTTATTGTTCCTAAAAATAACTTCCAGTCCGTCAGCGCTCCCGCCATTTCCCCGGATGGCAAACATCTTGCGGTGATCACAGAAGATGACGGGAATTCTCGTGCGGTTCGCATTATCACCAAAGAAAATCCGGAACAAAGCTTCTTGGATGCCAAGTCCGCGAATACCGTTGAACGCTTTAACGAAGGCTTTATCCCGGCGACACAAAAAGACGGCCCACCAACGGGAAGTATCCAGCGCATCAGTTGGTTCCCGGATTCCCAAAAGCTGATCTATGACAAAATCGACTACACCAATCGCATTCAGCGTTACTCGGACCTGTTCGTCTATGATCTGGGCAACAAAAAAGCTCAAGCCCTGACCAAGGGGCTTCGCGCTCGTGAACCCGCCGTTTCCCCTTCTGGTCAACAGGTGGCTTTCGTTAAGCTGGACGGCAACCGCACCCACTTGGGAATTCTAAAACTGAACGGAGAAAAAAATCCCCCGTCAGAAATTATCTTTTCCCCAAAAATGCAGGAGCGTATCTCCTATCCCACATTCTGGGACGAAAATACTTTGATCTACTCCTTCCGCAAAGAAGATGGCAGCGAACACCTTTACCGGATTTCTTTGGACTCGCGCCAACCAGAGATTCTATTTGCTGACCACCCCAGCGCTCGTTTCGCCCGTAAAACCAACGAAGGGTTGCTCTTTGCTTCCAGCAAAAATGGCGCCTTGAATCTGTATCTGGCTGATCAGGATCTTAAAAATGTCCGCCCGGTTTCCCATACTTTGACGGCTCTTTTCACGGCAGATTTGGACCCCGTCAAAAAAGAAATCTTCACCACACAGATGACCAGTCAGGGGTTGCGCGTTTCAGCCATCTTGCCTGAAGAATGGCAAAAGACTCCGACACAATTGCCGCAAGTTTCCTCGATGGTGGGAGATCGCTACGACGCTGTTGAAAGAAACCCAAAAGCTGATGAAGAGGCTCGCGCCGCGATTGCAGACTCTAAAATGGAAGACTACTCCCCTTACGGATACTTGCTGCCTCGCTACTGGATTCCATTTATCTCGGGTTCTTCCAGCGAAACCGGCGTCATCCTGCAAGCCCAAACTTCGGGATTTGATCCCTTGAAAAAACACTCTTATGCCATCGCCGCTTCCTGGGATACCGCCATCAACAAAGGCAGCCTGTTGGGAAGTTATCTGAATCAAACGACATCCCTGCCCGTGTCTTTGCTGGCCTATAAACGCAGCTATTATCTGGGCACCACCAGCAACGAGATTGAAGACACCGGAACCCAGCTTTCTGCTCTGCCCGACAGCTACTGGATGTCGATCTACACCAACCTGCAAGTTGGCTGGCAGTATTTAGAACGTACCAATGCCGCTCACACCACCGTCAAACGCACCGGTCCCTTTGTCTATTTGAACTATGCCAACTACTCTGATTCCGGAGCACAAATTTCACCTGAATCTGGAGGCGGCGCTTATCTGGGGGCTTACAACTATATTGCTCAGGATGGCTATCTGAACCATTCACAGTTCGTCACAGGTGGCGAGATCTATCTGTCTCGCTATTTGCCAAAACATCACGCAATCATGTTGCGAGCAAACGGGGTTTATATCCCTGAAAAAGTGTCGTCTATCTATGGCGTTTCAACCGAGTCGATGGTCTTTGTTCCCGACAGCCCTTTGCCACAGTATATTTTGCGCGGCTACAAACGCGGTCAACTGTTTGGACGAAACCTGGTTACACTGAATGCGGAATATCGACTGCCTTTGAAGGAAATCTACAGTGGCTCTGGCACCGATCCTCTTTTCCTGCGCCGTATTTATGGGGCCGTGATCGTGGATGGAGCTGCTGCCGACGGTGTCTTTATCAATGAAACCAAACCTGCCGAGTCCGTGTCGTTCGGTAAAAAACAGTTCTGGAGCTCCGGCGTTGAGCTGAAGTTGGAAACCACTTTGGGTTACGTCGTCCCGGTCACCTTGGTTGCCGGATACTATGTGGCCTTCCAGGCTGAGCAGGGTGCGGAAGGTGTTCTGGCAACTGCGCTGCAAATAACCGGCTTCTAAGTTGATATATTGCGGTGAGCCAAACCGCTCCATCTTGACAAAGACACAGCCCCTCGAAATTATTGAAGATATCGACAACTAGCGGCGAGGATGCTGCTCTATGCTGTCACCTTGGGGGAGATTCATGGAAAAAATCAGCTGGATTAAAGAACTTGTGAAGGCTGAGCAACAGATGGAGGAATCCGGTCTTGTTGATATGAGCTTCGGTTTTGACGCCGAAAAGATTCTTATCAACGACACGATTCAGTTCCTTCTTGCTATGAAAACCGAGTTCGTGGATGCATCAACATCCTTCAACGAACTGAAACCGTCGGCTTTGGGCCGTATTAAAATCTACGGTATCGCAAAAACACACGCAGACTTCATGCTTTTCCGTAACGGCTTTAAAATGATCTTCTCATTGAAAGCTCCGGGACAAATCAGCATCCGTTTCAACTTCATCGGAACCAACTACATTCCAACTCCGGGCATGGAGGCAGCACAGACTGCCACCAACGTGATGGATGAACATATTGTTGAAGCCAAATGGGGTGCCTTCGGTGAAGTGATCTGGACTTATCAGGGTCAGCCGATCAAGCTGGAATACATGGTTCGTCACTATATGACTCTTTTCATCAAGGAGAGTTCCAAATAAGAAAGGCCCCGAATGGGGCCTTTTCTCTTTTTAGGCTATTTTGATTTTACAATCGTGGCATCGACCGGATTAAAGTAGATCTCCACTTTCTTACCATCTTTATCCAGCCCATAGATTTCATAGCAAGTTCCTGGCTGTTTGAATTTATTAATTTTGTACCCCATACCTTCGACTTTCGTTTTAAATTCCTCCTCGGACATCCACTTGTCTTTGGGTTGGTCGGTACAGCTTTTCTTAGCTTGGGCATTCAGGCTCGCCAGAACGATGACACCTGCGATAAGAACGAATTGCTTCATAAAGAATCTCCTTTTTTGCCCCGGTATTTTTTCCTGAGGCGTTTTCCAAAATATCGATCTGAGGCTGCTTATTGTAAATATGGCAAAGGACCTAAATGCCTAATATCAGTGGCTTTAGGTCATTTGCTCCATAGACGCCACGACCGACTCCACCGATAATTTGAGACATACGGGGCAACCCCAGATCGGAGTCACTATGCGAAACAATCTTATTTACGATCTACCAACCCGACTTTTCCATTGGATCTTTGCGGGACTATTCTTGACGGCCTTTATTATCGCCCAGACCGTGGAGGATGATTCGGCCATTTTTACTCTGCACATGCTGGCGGGGCTGATGCTGACCTTCGTAGTCTTGCTGCGGATCGTCTGGGGATTTGTGGGCAGCAAACATGCCAAGTTCATAGATTTTTCTCTTCATCCAAAGTCGGTCTTTGCTTACTTTCGTGGGATCCTGTCTGGTTCTAAAGAGCGTTGGGCAGGGCACAATCCAGCCTCCAGTTGGGCGGCGCTTCTGATGATGTTATTTGCTCTAGGCCTCGGGTTGACCGGGTTCCTTATGACCTCAGGCCCCAACAAAGAGAACTTTGAAGATATTCACGAGCTTCTGTCCAACGGCTTTATCATTGTCGCCGTTTTGCATGTGGCAGGTGTTGTTTTACACACTTTGCGACATAAAGAGATGATTGGCCTCAGCATGATTGATGGCAAAAAGAATGACGTGCCAACGTCTGAGGAAATCACCTCTTCCCACCCCGCAGCTGGTGTTTTGTTCCTAGGACTTGTTATTGCACTTTCTGTTTATATTTATAAAAATTATGACAGACAAAACCAGACTCTGCAGCTGTTCAACACTCAACTTAAACTGGGTGAAAACGAAGCCTCCGGTCACGGAGGCGATAGCGATGACGATGACTGAGCCGGTGTAAGAGAGGATTAAGGTGTCATTTTGAATAACAAAGAAAGAAGCCTCATAGCTGTGGTTCTTCTCATCATCGCGGTGATGGCGGGCTTGGATCTGGTTACAGATTCTCAAGAAGGGGTGGCCCTGTGGCATGTGCTTGTCGAAGGGACTATTGGAACTGCGGCTCTGGTCGGTGTGTTCTATATCTTACGGGGTTCTGTTGTTCTGAAGCATCGGCTTGACAGGGAAATTCAGGATTTCTCACAGTTCAAAAAAGAGGCTGAAATCTGGAGGGCCGAATCCAAGAAGTACGTGGAAGGTCTTTCTTTGGCCATTGATCAACAATTGTCCAAGTGGAAGTTATCAAAGGCCGAAAAGGAAGTGGCATTTTTGCTTCTGAAGGGCTTAAGCCTGAAAGAGATTGCTGAGGTTCGCAACACTTCCGAAAAAACGGTCCGTGCCCAGTCTATCGCAGTGTACGCAAAAGCAGGCCTGGCAGGACGATCGGAGCTTTCTGCATTTTTTCTAGAGGATTTGTTAGTACCCGTAGAATAAAAGAAAAAGCCCCGACAGAGTGCCAGGGCTTTTTGAAAATTTACTTTATTGAAGTTCGCCGATGGCTTTGGCAATGAAATCCTGATGCGCATCCACTCTTGTGAATACCGAGAACAGCATGCACTTTGGAGTCAATAGACCTGGCAAAGAATCTCCACGACTTGCCACACCCCAAACATGCAAACGACCATTCAACTCAAGATAAGCCGGACCGCCAGAGTCACCGCTGCAGATACCGCGGCGAACAGACTGCCCCAGCATCACTTCTGTGCGGGAAAAGTTCACATCTTCAATGGATAACTTTGCAGTTCTCAAAGTGCCCGCACCTTTGCTCAGCAGAATTGTCCAGTTCAAACCGTAACCGGCAACAATCGTGCGCACGTTGTTGTTCAGGAAACCGGAATCAAACAACATCGGAGCCACCTGGAAGCCCGCAGGAGCTTCGCCTTCAAAGCGCAGAACCGCGATGTCATTGGTGTCTTTGGTTTGCACTTCACCCGTGTAACCATCGTGAACAACTTTTCCCGTCACACGGCGAGTTTGTTCTTTGCTGGCTTTCTTCATTTCTGGTGCAAAGATCACAACCAGATCTTTGGCTTTAGGGTCCACGCAGTGAGCCGCAGTCAAAACCAGATTTTTCGCAATCAAAGTTCCAGAGCAGATGTATCCGATTTTGGATTCATAGATACCCACCGTGCTGCGACCGATATTGCTGGAGCTTTCAACCTTGTCACCACCGACGATCTGAGAAGCCTCTGTCGGATTTACTGTTTGTTCCTGAAAATTTTGAGGGGCACATGCCGCTACCAGAAAAAGAGATGCAATCAATAGTACTGCTTTATTCATAAAGCCTCCGTTTTGTATGGGCGGAGGTTTATTACAAGACCCCGGATCAGCGCCAGTCTATTGCTTGACAGTTTTGCGCCCTTTTTGTCAGTCCCTTCGTTTTAGGACTTAAGAGTCCTTTTAAAGCGATTCTATTGCTTCTGAGAGCACAAAGATTGGCCCTGACTTCGCATTAAAACAAAACCATGAAATCCGTCCTGTCCCTGACCCTATGCCTACTTTTACTTCCCTGGTCCTCTGTGGCTGGAACGGACTATGCCGTTTCTGAAGCCTCTATTCGCCAAGCACCTTGCCGCTTCGGTGTGGCCCAGACAGATCAGGACATTCAAAGATATTTTCAAAATAGAGCTGATAAAGTGATCAGCGAGACCACGGCACAAGGTTTTAATTTCAAAAATGATTCAGCAGAACTTATCCGGATATTTAAAAATCTGACTGAAGCGGATCCCTATCGGGAAACCCGTCAGGACACACGATTGTTTGCACCTGCGGCTCAGCGTTGTTCCACAGTGATCTGCGCCACGGAATCTCTTTTCGGAAAAGAAAATGCCTGGAAGGTTCTTTACCTGAACAGTCGATTTAATTTGAATGTCTCGCACTTCCGTTTTGACCATGCCTCGGCATGGAACCCTACAGAGCTTGGGACGATCTTAAGAGCCTTAAGCCTGGTACCGACAGAGCTCAGTCGTTTTTCTGAAAATAAAAAGCTGGTTCACTATCGCCGGGGCGCCAAAGATCCCCGCAATGACAGTTCGGCTGTCGCCGCCAACAGTGAAATTCTGGTTTATGATTTCTGGAATACTTTAAGTGAAGAAAAGAAAATCTATATCCTGCTGCACGAGTTCGCGCATCTTTGGGCCCTAAAAGAAGATGGCAATGATATGGATCGCAGCGAGGCGTGGCTACAAATCACCGGCTGGGAAATGATCCCGTCTATTCCGGATGTGCTGTGGCAGCATAATGGTCGAAAGACTTTCTGGGTTTCTAACTATGCTCAAAGCAATTCCATCGAGGACTTTGCCGAAAGCGTGATGGCTTACCTGTTTGAACCGCAAAAACTGCAGCACAATGATCCGGCGAAATATCGTTTCCTTAAAGGCACTCTTTTCGGGGGCAAAGACTTTCATCAGCCCGGCCTATGCGCGAACTAAACCACACGCTGAAACTTGGGGCTGCCTGAAGAAAAAATCTGAAATTGCAAAGGGTGTACACTTTGCACCTGTAACTGAATCGGGTCGCCCTTTTTAATCTGGCGCCCCGTATGATTGAAGATCAACAAAAGTTCACCCTGAAAATTACAAAGCGCCTCTGTCGGGGAAGTGACTTCCTCAACAATAGCATTCAGGATACGGCCTTTTTCCAAGGAACGAATAAAGGCCGCAGATGCCATAGCTAGTCCATATCCTTGGTCAGATCAATACGACGGAACTGCACCGGACGGATTTCAGGTTCACCGATATACTGAACCGGTTTATGAGTCGCCACTGTCGCAGCCGTCGGAGTTGCCGGAGTCGGCTTTTCACTCAAAAAGGTCTGCGCGATATTTTGAGTCACATTGAACAGAGCTGATACATTGTTCGCCGTCTGCTGAGCCGCTTTTTCTTCCGCTTCGACTTCCTCGCAAGCGGCCTTGAAAGCATCACCCAGCTTTTTCAAAGCTTCTTTATCGGTTTTGGGAACCTCAAAGGCTGTGCTGATCTCGATGGGAATCTCTTTTTGCAGGGGGGCCATAAAGCTGATGTTATCCACATCGCTCAGGTCAGAAGAAGTCGCTTCCTCTTGAGCTTCTTCGTTCGCCCACTCTGGAAGACTGTCTTCACAGAACATCAGTTGGTCACGATTTACTTTTGCAATGAATTCAATCTCGCCACGGGACAAATCCACTTCGCTGGCGATTTCATCCACGCTCATTCCCTGATGGGCCATACGCGCGGCTTTGACGTATTTCACGGTATTCTGACGTTCGATGATTTCGGTGTGCGGGATGCGGTCCTGGAAGATCTTGGCCACTTCCAGACTCTTTTGCATATTCTGTTCGATTTTACCGATTTGTTTATCTGCCGCTTGGATCTTCGACTGGATATCTTTGACCTTTTGTTCAAGCAGGGCTGTCAGTTGATTCACCTGAGTTTCCGTGCGATCTGACAGATCCTCTAAAACGGCAATCTTACTTTGCAGAAGCTGCAGGCCTTTGCTCAAGCGCGGATCATCTTTAGGAGGACGATTTAAGCGCACCCACAGACCGACCACACCGGCCAAAAGAATCAAGTTCATCAGAATTTGTAGTAACACCCAAAAGCTCACCCATCGCCTCCCCGGCTACAGCACTCCTTTAGTTTAGATGGCCTCGCTCCGTCTCACAATGAGACCTAGGTCCTAAATGTATCAAAGCAGGACCTAGACCCCAGATCGCTTTGGGACAGAAATTCCAGTGTGTTATTATGCAACAAAGGGGAGTTTGTATTATGTCGTTGAAAAGATGGCATGGGGTTCGTTGGACCTCATTGTTGCTGGTGTTAGCCCTATCCGCCTGTGGACCTGTAAAATTTTCTGCGCCATCTACTGATGATGTGGATACTGATGGAACCGGAGTTTCACCAACCCCGACTCCGAACATTCCACTCAGAGATGTTCACTACTCCAATCAAGTGCAGGCTACTGATAATAAACTGGATATCATCCTGATTGTCGATGACTCCAACTCGATGAAACCGGACAACTTGAAGCTGGCGGCGAAGCTCTCCTCCTTCGTCAACAAACTTCAGGCTTCCAATATCGACTGGCAGATGTGTGCGACGGTGACTCGTGCTCTTCCTGTAAGCGCAACTGCAAGCGCCTGGGGTGCTTCCATCTTCTGGCAGAACAGCGCCACAGAAAGCTACAGCATGGGGCTGGTACTTAAAAAGACCAGTACTTCGGATCTAAATAATGTCTTCGTTCACACGATGGAATACATCGATGCCGGCTGGCAGGGCTCTGATGACGAGCGCGCGATCAAGTCGGCTTATCACCACGTTTACAATGGCGACTACAGAGCCTCCGGCAACAATGGTTGCTATCGTTCGGACTCAGCGATTGCCTTTATCATTATTTCTGACGAAGACGAACGCAGTATCGGCGGCGATGCCTCCCAGCAGGTTTATACGGGCGAGTTAAAACCTCTCGAAAATGAAGACAAACCTCAAGTGTTTGTCGACTATGTCCGCCAGATTATGGGCGCGGACCGCCGTTTCACTGTGAACTCGATCATTGTAAAACCAGGCGATTCCGCCTGTAAGCAAACTCAGGATACAGGCTCTGCGAAAAGCCACTATGGCTTTAAATACGCAGAACTGTCCAACCTGACTGGTGGCGGTATCGGAAGTATCTGTGACAGCGACTACTCCACGAACCTGAATCTGTTCGTGGATAAGATCAAAGACTCTTTAAGCTCCATTCCTTTGGAATGTGCTCCCGTCGGCGCAGTGAATGTCACTATCACTCCAAGCATTGGTGTGGTTGAATCCCGCATCGAAGGGATGAACCTGATCTTCAGCACTCCGGTTCCTGCTGGCAAGACCATTGATGTGACTTATCAGTGTTCTGACAACCGCGCTCCAAGCTCCGTAGGCGGGAAAGTGGTCCCACTGAAAGAAGAAGGATTCTTTGCTCGCATTATGTCCTTCTTCCGTAATCTGTTCTGAATTAATTGATATCGTAAAAAGAAAAAGGCGTTGAGAGATCAACGCCTTTTTTATTTTCCAAAAATGATCTTGCTAAACCAACTGCCCGACAAAGTCTTTCATACGAGCGATGCCTCTTTTCATGGTTTCCTCTGAAACCGCAAAACTCAGGCGCATGTATCCTTCCGTGCCGAACTCCGCACCCGGAACAGTCGCCACATAGAACTTCTCCAGCAGAACAGCACAGAAGTCCTTAGAGGTTCGGATCACCCGGTCCTGGTAGGTTTTCCCCAGACAAGCACGAATATCCACCCAGAAATAGAAAGCTCCCTGCGGTTCTGCCGTTTTAAAGCCAGGAACTGTTTCCAATTCTTTCAATCCGCTGTTTTTGCGGGCCACCAGTTTTTTCACCACTTCCCTGATATCCGCCTCGGACGCCTTGAGCCCCTCCAACAAAGCATGCTGCGAAATACTGGAAGGTGATCCTGTGCTTTGGCTTTGATAATCCGCCATGGCCGTAATCAGACGCTCTGGTCCCACGGCCCAGCCGATTCTCCACCCCGTCATGGAATAGGCTTTAGATCCCCCATTCACCAGCACACAACGATCCTTCAGATCCGGCGCCACGGTCAGAAGATGCGGCGCCACCGTGCTGCCATCAAAAACCAGGCGATTGTAGATATCATCAGAAATGATCACCACTTGCGGGTGCTTCCTCAGCACCTCTGCCAGGGCCTTAAGCTCTTCAGCAGAATACTGCAATCCGGTGGGATTGCTGGGTGAACAGAACAAGAAGCCTTTGGTTTTGGCATTGATAGCGGCTTCCAATTTTTCAGGAGTGATTTTAAAATTCTCCTTTTCACCACACTCAACAATATGCGGAACCCCGTCAGCCAGCTCTACCATGGCCGGATAGCTGACCCAATAAGGAGTTGCAATCACCACTTCGTCGCCTGGCGAACAGATCATCTGCAAGGCTGAAAAGATAATGTACTTCGCGCCGGAAGCCACAGTAACTTCTTTTGCCGAATATTCAAAACCCAGCTCGCTTTTCATCTTTTGCGCAATTTCTTTACGAAGCTCTACGGTGCCGTTGGCCGGAGTGTATTTGGTGATACCTTTTTGAATGGCCTCAATGCCTGCCTGGGCCGGACCGGCGAACGTAGGCCAATCCGGTTCTCCAACAGTCAAAGAGATCACATCATGGCCTTGGGCCGCCAGCTCTTTGGCTTTAGCCACCAAGAAAAGCGTTGGGGACGGCTTCAGATTTTGTGCTCTTTTTGAAAGCTGGATCAAGACCCACTCCTTTATTATTTCAATTTTGCATTCATTGCTTCGATAACAACGTCAGGAACCAGGTCCTTCAATGCGCCACCGTTAATGGCCACTTCCTTCACACCACGTGAAGAAATGTAATAGTACTCAGGGCTGGCAAAAACCAGCATGGTTTCAAAGTCCGGTGCCAGCTTACGGTTCATGTTGGCCATGGTCATCTCGTACTCGAAATCCACCACCGCACGCAAGCCCCGCACAATCACCTGTGCCTTGACCGTTTTCATGTATTCCACCGTCAAACCGCCAAAGACATCCACTTTGACATTCTTCAAGTGGGACAAGGATTTTTCTATCAACTGTTTACGTTCTTCGCCAGTGAACATGCTCTGCTTCTGGGAAGATTGCGCAACTAAAACGATCACCTGATCATACAAAGGCGAAATACGGTTGATGATATCCACATGCCCCATAGTGATCGGATCAAAGCTTCCGGGATAAACAGCAATTCTACTCATGGTTTTCCTCTTCCTGCTGCAAAGCGCTTTCATGACAGAACATACTCAAAATCTTGTCGCCATATTCTTTCTTGCTGTAACGAACCACTGCGCCGTAGCGGTCTTCCATTCTCTCTTTGGCCTGAGATTCAATGGCCAGCAACGTCGTCGGGCCAAAGGCGGCACTCACACCCGCCGCTTCCATAACGGCATGGGCCATTTTTTCTGTAAATGGAGGGTCGGCAAAAATAATGTCAAATGCCTCTCCTGAATATGATTTCAAAAAGGCAATTACTTCCATATTTATGATTTTGTAATCTGAGGCGGGAACTCGCAGTTTTTCAAAATTCTGCCGAGTGATCGCCAAAGACTTGGGATTTTTCTCCACGAACGTGCAAAACTCTGCACCGCGCGACAAGGCTTCTATCCCCAGGTTCCCGGTTCCACAGAAAAGATCTGCAACACGTGAACCTTCAATTTCAAATTGAAGCTTATTAAATAAAGTCTCTTTTACGCGATCAGTTGTGGGGCGGATATGGTCTGCATTGAAAGAGACCAACTGATGTCCACGATATTTCCCCGCAATAATTCTCATTTTTCCAAATCCTCGGCCATCTTCACGACGGCAAAAATATCTTCAAATGGTTTTGGCACAAAAAGATTGGCTCCCATTTGCAAAGCCGTCTCCATGTTATGCTCGCCCGCAAAAGCGGACATCAGAATCACCTTGGCTTCAGACTGCTCCCGCATTTCTTTTAAAACTTCAGGGCCTGTTCGTCCCGGCATCAGAACATCCAGAAAAACCAAATCCGGATTTGAGTTCTGCCATAACTGCAGACCTTCATTGCCGTCCACAGCTTCAACGACATCATGGCCCTTGCCTTTCAAGGCACGACTCAAAGAACGGCGAACCAAAACCTCATCATCCACAATCAAAATCTTCACGGCGCATTCCTTTGCGGCAGCACAATCACAAAACAAGTACCGTGCGGCTCTACGTTGCGGAACTCAATAGTTCCGCCGAATTTTTCGATGACTGACTTAGACATACTTAACCCAAGACCCGTACCATGTCCCTCTTTTTTTGTCGTAAAGAAGGGCTCAAAAATGCGTCGGCGAATATCCTCTGGAATCCCCGGTCCGGTGTCTTCGATCTCCAAATAAATACGGCCCTGATCGTGACGGGTTCTCACACTCAGGCGTCCCGTTTCTTTCATCGCCTGACAGGAGTTGTTAATCAGATTAAACACAACCTGTTGCAACAGATGAGGCTCTACAAAAACCGTCTGCCCCAAAGTTTCCAGATCCACTTCCAAACGATGAGTTCGCAAAGCCGACTTCAACATCGGCAAGGTTCTTTCAACCACTTCATCAACACTGATATACTCTGACGGCTGATCTTCGCCTTTGGAAAAATCCAGAAGATTTTTAATAATTCTTTGCGAGCGGGCCGTGGCTTTTTCAATTTCCACCAGATCAGAATGCAAATTACTGCCCTGTTCGGCCTCCTGCAAAAGGACCTGAGACAAGGACCGTAGTCCCGTCAGGGGATTATTCAGCTCATGGGCGATGTTTCCCGCCAGCATCCCGATGGCCCCCATCTTTTCACTTTGCAACATTCGCAAGTACAATTCCCGGGACTGAGTGATATCCACATACTGATTCACAACATTGGTGGGCCTTGTGCTTTGATCCAAAAGAACCGGATAACTGTGGACCTGATAAATTCTTCCATCCACCTGAATCTGTCCTGCCGCCGGGGCCCCTTCTTTCAAAGCTTGAGGCACTGGACAGCCTTCACAGGCAGCCTTACGGTGAGCAAAGCTTTCATGACATTTATGATGCATGAAACGGTCACTGAACTTGCGATTGGCCCGAACGACGTTGTAGTCAATATCCACGATCGCAATCGGATCGCGCATACCATCGAAGGTTTTTTCCCAACGATAAGAAAACCCCGACAACTGACTTTCCAAAAGAACACGATCCAGCGCCATACTTAAAGGGCGCACTCGGTCACTCATGAAGTCCACGAAGGGACCCATCTCTTTGTCGTTCAAAGAGTTTTCGATGCACAAGATAGCTTCCCCCTGCCCGCTGGTCAGATGACTGGTCAGACGCAATTCAAAGGGAACGACGTAGGCTTTAATAAAAGGTCTTCCGAAATGATTGGCAAAATAACGAGTCAGTTCGGGGCTAGGCATCTGAGCCATCTTGGGAAACTCAAAATAGCTGGTCGACTCTGTCTGGGTAAAATGCCCGGATTGGAAACTCAAAAAGAAAGTTTTCGCGCCACCAAGGCGGAACGACAATATCGGGTCACCCATCTTATGGAACTTGCGCAATTCTTTTCGTAAAATTGCCAGAATATCCTCAAAAGAGGTCTGCGTTGCCAGATCTTTGATAAAACGAATCAGTTGCCTCTCACGATTCAGCTTCTCACTTTCTTCGTGGTGGGACATCTCGATGTACTGAGTTCTTTCTTCGACCATGGCCTCTAACGAATGTGTCAGGGCTTCAAGCTGCTTGTTCTGATGCGAAGATTCCTTAAGCAGCAACGAACGGGACAGGAACATCGAATGGCGCTGTAATGCCAGCTCCAATTGCTCCCAGATTTCATGCTCAGACAATGGCCAGCGCATAAAGCGATACACCTGGGCTTTATTGATGCCCTCGCGCACTTCCTGCTCATTCAGATCCTCCGCAATCAATAAACGAGGAGCCATTGGCTGAAGCGTGCGGGCCTTATACAGAAATTCCAAGGACTCGCTGTCAGAAGAACCCTGGACTAAGATCGAGGAAAAACGCCGAGTTTGCAAAAGAGGAAGAGCCTCGCTGGTGGAGGCTCTGAAGACAATCTCCACCTCCCGCTTTTGAAACGGGAAGAAGTGAGGCAGCCTAATTGGCGATACGTTTCCGACCCACAGGATTGGATCCAGCTTGTTCGGAATCGAAATAAGACCCTGAGTATTCGCCATTCAGTGATTTCTCCAACACTCTCAAGTGGTCCAGCCACATCTGAAGAACATTGTTCAAATCATACTCCAGGACATCCGCTAAAAGAACAAAATCCTTATTTTCCAAAGCGCGCAAAGCCTCCAGAACCGTTCTTTTACTTTCAGCTTCCGTCTTTTCCCAACGAACTGGACTTCCCCCTAGGAACTGATCTCCCATGGTTTCTTTGATCGTCATGGCACTGTCGATCAGGAATTCACAATTCTGAACCAAATCGTGAATGGGCTTCAATAGACCACTCAGCCCCTGAACGCGCATGCGCTTAGCCAGATTCTCAGTTCTTTGCATCAGCTCCGGCAAAGCCTCCATCCAACCACGCAAAACCAGTGCGGTCAGATCACGACTGTTTTCAGTCAGATACTCCAGCGTCTCGATCTGCTCCAGCGTCACAGTGGAAAAACGAGCTTCGTCTGCTTCTGCGATCTCAAGACCGTTAACGATATACCGACACACAACCTGATTGGTGTGCCTTAGATCCTGCTCGATATCGCTAAAAACCTTGGCCAAAGGAATGTTCTCTTGATAAAAATTGCGCAGATCCTCTCCGCTAACTTTAAACCGCTCCATTGCCTACCTCTTCCTTGAGTGCCTCATGCGGAATGTATACATGAAGATGGCGTTTCAGACGCTCATGCACATTCAAAGTTGCGGTACGGATTTCCTCGAGCGTGCCGGGAGCAATACGGATTCTTTCCGCATGATACCAGCTTACTAAAGGACTCAATTCCGGAACCATTCGGCTAATATTTGAAATAACTTCTTCAGCGCTATCCAGGAACGGAGCCACCTTCTCCACCCCTAACGTCGGCAACAGCCCCAGCTGCTCCATCGCAAAATCATTGATATCATTGAGTTTCATAGCCCCCTGCACGATTTCCATGCGTTCAGCCATGGGGAAGTTCCCACCCAGATAAAGCGCCTGAACCAGCCCCCATTGGAAGCTCTCGGCCGCAGACTCTTCCCGAGCATAGCTCACAAGCCCACCTGTACGCACAATCAGACCCGGAGTCACATGGCCCGCCAAAAGATTTGCAATGGCCGATCCCACTTGTTCCGGAACAATCGTTTCCTGATTTTCAGCACGATAGATAAAGCCCAAACTTGCTTTCGGACCCGTCTCCCAGAAATTCACCGGCCCGACGCTGACGTTCAAGGTCGGTGTGTCCGTAAGTGAAGCCATGTGAATAGGTGCACTGTCACAGCCAATCAGCAATTCCGCATTCTTGAGAATCGCAAACAGATCTGACATCTGTGTACGACCCGCCAGATTCACAAACTGAAGCTCTGTCACCTCGGACTCGATCTGCAACGCCACCGGAGCTTCGCCAGCAGAACCGATCAGTACGATCGGCAACTCGGCGAACTGCTTCGCCAGTTGACGAAGTGTGCGCACCCAAGCTTCCGCGGAAAGAGCTTTATTGGCATCACTGGCCCCGACATGCAAAACCAGATAGCGCTCAGGCAGCGTCAATGCACACTCAGGAACTTCAGAAAGGCTCCAGTCCGACTCTGTGTACTGAAGTTCAATCATCGACGCCATCACGTCCGCCACATGAACGCGATTGGGCTTATCCAACCCCACCTGAGAGTAAAAATAAGCACTGACTTCGTCAGCCAGACACAAACTGCCGTCCTTAAAGCGTGTATAGCCCTGCACTTCGGTATGCAATTCAGAAACAGCATGGGTCAAGTAGCTGGAAAAAGGTGAAAACGTGAAGTTGATAATACGATCAAAACCTTCAGCCTTCAGTTCAGAAACAAAACGATCCATCTCAGCCAATGAGGATTCAATATCCGGCTCAGTCTGCACCAGAGGGGTCAATATCTCACCCGAGGGCAAAGACCAGTGACGATCCACGGCTTTAAGACCCACCAAGGCCCCTTCAAATCGAGGGCGTGTCAGCAAATGAATTTCCGCATGAGGATACATACGACGCAGACCCTGCAAAGCAGGCCACGTCATATAAATATCACCCAGTCTAGCGAGTTGCAGAACGAGTATTTTCATTTTTAATCTGTTCCTTCACAAGCTCTTTGAGCATTTGGATTTTTTCAGCTTCTTTACTATAGCTCTGCGTTTTCAGGATTTCGCTGGATGCTTTTTCCAGCTTCTTCAAAGCCGCTGATAGGTAATTGTCCAATTCCTTTTGCATAGTACGCTCCTTCCCTGGAGAGAGATTGCAAGTGACGGTAAATATTTTCACGAATAGTCAATAACTCGCCTTGCTCCTGCAAAGCGGTCTGCACACGGTCCACGATCTGCACCGGTTGAGTATAACGAGCGATTAACGCCTCCACAAAGCCCTGGAAATATCCGGCTTCGTCTTTTTTGGAGCGTACAATTTCCTGCGCTACCAAAACCAGGTCCGCCATTTCCGACGCTTGGACTGATTGTTTTTGCGACATCAATTCTCTGGAAGGCAAAGCCGCTTCAATTCTTTGCTGCCATTGCTGATACAAAGCTGTGCGTTCAGCAAAGTGACTGAGTATTTCGCCAGAACCTTTTTTAGGCTGCTCCAGCAATAAACCCTGCATGACAGTCAATAATGATGTCTTGCCCTGATCGAGATATGTTTTCCATGTGGCCTTTTCCAATGACTCGCCAAACTGCTGCATGTGCAGTTTTTCATCACTCAGCTCATCCCAGATGGATTCAAACACTTTTTCCACCGAAATATCCTGAGCACATAAATGACTGGGTTGAGAACAAGCCGACGAATAACCACACGGCGCGCATGGCACTTGCGTCGTCAGAATGCGGGCCCCTTGCACGAAAGCTCCGGTTTTGGTCGCATCGCTGCTTCCTAAAACCAGCTCTACAATAGGCGTCCCCAATTGAGCTGCCAAATGCTTGATACTTGTATCTCCAGTCACCAGAAGGGCCGATTCCTGCAAATGACGGCGAGCCTCATTGAGATCACAAATCAGAAGATCTTTTTCAGCAAATGCCTGCAGCAAGGTTTCCTTTTCAAAAGAGGCCCCCAGAATCTGAACCTTATAGTCCACCAAGGACACTTCAATGGTTCTTTTCAACTGGGCAAAGTGCTCCAGCCCCCAGTTCTTTTTCTCGTTGCTGGTCAGACACTGGAACAGGATTCGTTTGCTCCTCTTCTTTTCGCCTTTGGCCTGCGGCTGAACCGGCAAATCGAATGAACTGCCAAGAAGTTCCACGTAATGAAAAAGCGACTTCTGTGATCCGGAAAAGCGTTCGTTGAAATAGCGAATCCAGCGGTTATCCAACCCCCGGAAGCGCCCCTCGGCATGATAAAGACCCTTCTTTTGCGGAACTTCCAAAGCTCCCAAAAGATAGCCGCTAAGTTTATTGTGAGTGAAGTTTAATGCCAAATCATAGCGTTCGGCATTCAGTGAGTTCACCAATTCCTGCACCTGCGTGAAGGACCACATGATATTGAATCCACTTTCCCCCAGGCCTCGCTGAATCATTTCACGATCAAAATGAATATAGCGATCCACCAGTCCGTGCATCAGTTTTTCAACTTGTGCAAACTGACGATTCACCAACAGGTGAATCTGGGCCTCAGGATACTTTTCCCGCAAAGCGCGCAGAAGAGGTTCCTGCTGGATGATATCACCAAGCCGTAAAAGGGAAAGAACCAGAATTTTCATTATTTCACCAGCTCACCGAGCACACGGAAGATCTGTTTTTTATTATCTGCCATTGTCGATGCCTCTACCATAGGGGCGATTTCGTTAATGGACAGGTTATGGCGTGGCAAATTATACAACGCCTTCATATTGATACCGAATTCCTGAAAGTGATACTTCAGAGATTCCAGAGAACGCCCTGTCAGGTGAGAGAACAACTCTGCAAAGAAATCAGATTGCTGCCCCCAACATTCATGGAACGACAACACGAACGAACGATGATTCAGGATCTCCTGGAAAAGTTCGGACTTGAAAAGTTCCTGAGCATCCTGAACCACGCGGATTTCCACGCGATCTTCCAGTTCAGGGAACTGCGAACGGAATACTGGAATCAAAGACTCTCGTGATTCAACCACAGTAATACGCACATCAGGGTCCACGTCAGCCAAAGCGGCGATATGGAAGCCAGCGCCCAAACCCACGACGATGACATGTTCTGCAGGCAGAACACCTAATGAGTAAGCCCATTTCAGACCCTCTCCACGAGGATCATGCATAGAGGCCAACGCCTGACCTTCTTCAAAAGCAATCAATGAAGACTCATGGTTCTCAGAAAATGTGATCATTGACATGTTAGGCAACCTTCTGTGATGCGATAATTTTCTTTTTCAAATTGCGAACTTCCTGATGATCCGGATTCCAAAGAAGAACACGTTCCATCTCAAGCAAAGCCTGATCCACCTGACCAGCACTGCACAGCAGGTTGATCAAAACCAGGGACATATCCTCATCTTCTTCCACACTGGCAAGATAACCCTGAAGCGCCTCGATGGCTTTTTGTAACTTACCATCACGCAGTCCCCAGTTAGCCGCCAGATGAACCGCTGTTCTGTTTTGTGGATTGATATCAATGGCAGATTCAATATTTGCCCACGCCAGTTCAATATCACCGAACTGACTGTGTACCATGGCAAGACCCACCCAAGCTTTGTCGTTCTCTGGATTGATCTCGACGGCTTTGCGGAAACAGAACAAAGATTTGTCGTAGTCATTGCGCTGAACTTCCAATGTGCCGAAATTTACCAGCAGCACGTCGGATTGAGGATTCAAGGTATAAGCTTTATTGTAGTATTCTTCCGCACCATCGAAATCCCCTTGGCGCACGAAGATATTTCCCATGTTTTTGTAAGTCTCAAACAAAGTCGAAGATTCTTCTGTCAGAATAGCCAAAGCCTCGTAGTACTTATCCAAAGCTTCCTGATCACGACCCGCTTTATATAGAGCCGTTGCATAGCCATGCAGACTTTCAAAGCCATAGTCCACTTCCGCCAAAGTCTTACGCACAATCAAAGACTCAGAACCACGGGACATCTTGTCCAGGCAGCTTGCCAGCATTGTTAAAGTCGCCGGGTTCTTGGAATCCTTATTAGAGGCTTCTCTCAGAAGATTCATGGCCAAAGGATACTCACGGTGCTTCATCAGCACTTGAGCATTACGAATGAACCTAGCAACACGTTCATCGACAATTTTTACTTCTTTGACTTCAGACACTTCCGCTTCGAAATCGGCAATAGCCTGTTGCGGATCAAAATAAATTTTAGGTGCCTCCTGATAACTTTCAGGATTTGAATTGATACCAGAAATTTCACTGGACTTTTGAACGATCTGATTTTCCAACATCTGACGTGATCTCCTCGCGCAGAATTGAAGGAGCAACACAGATGCCAAAGGGTGCTTTGTGCTTTAATTGATTCTGAGGCAGACTCAGCCAGTTGTTTGACTCTTTGGCTGAACCTGCCGTCATGTTTTTGTCAGGAATTTTTTTCCTAGACCTCTTCATCCAGACGCTGATTGAAGGTCTTGGTCTTGTAACCACCAACAGCTTTACGGCTGCGGCGGACCTCCTGCAATTCGCGGATAATAGAGTTCTTGGCCATTTCAATGCAAGCCAGGACCTGAATATCCTGCTCAATGATACGGGCCACGTATTCATCCTTGATCGCCAGAGCTTCTTTCGCCTCGCGGCGTTGGCCCTCTGGAATCACGGCTTCCATCCCCATTTCATCATGGGCTTTTTCAATCTGTGCATCCACATACTTCAGAACATCCAGAATTCTGTCGCGGGTTTGATAGAAGTACTCCAGATTGTCGAACTGCCCTTGGGCAAAATTCGCCAGTTCTACTTCATTCAAAGAGTAGAATTTCTCGAGGTAGTGATTCTTTTCGTTCAACAACGTGATGATTCTGGTCATGTCCCCTCCACAGTGACTCATTCTTAACCCGCTTTTTTGTCTGAATTGTTGGTTTCTTGCTTAATCTTTTCCACGGCTTGAACCCAACCATCATAAAGAGTGTTGAGAAGCTTCAGATTCTCTTTGAGAGGCTCTGGGCTGCCGGAAATATTGGCCTTAGTGTATTGCTCCATCATGAACATATAGAGCTGTTCCAGTTGATTGGCGACTTCACCACCGACCTTGTGATCCAGGGTGTTGTTCAGTTCCATAATGATGTCAAAAGCACGCCCGATATTCATGCCCCGATCGGCAATCTTTTTTTCTTCGGCGGCCTTGATCGCCAGCTTCGTGAACTTAATGGCACCTTCATAAAGCATCAGCAGAATTTTTTCGCGGCTGGCGCTTTGTACGGAAGTTGTTTTGTACTTCTGATATGCGTTCTTATTCATAGCCCCTCACTTCATCTTCCTATTCAATACTCAACGTTCTTAACCCTGTGGTTGCGCCATTGCCGCGAACTTCGCCTGCTGCGCATTAAGTGCAGACATCTTTTGTTCCAGATCCGCAAACTTACGTCTGAGACTGTCTTCTTTTCTTTCCAGTTGGCGCTCTTTCGTCTCAATACGGTTGTTCACCTGTTTGATACGATCTTCCAATCCGCGCTTCCGGTTGGAGATAGTCCCGAACTGTCCGTTGACCAGATTCCCGATCTCGCGCTTCACCGTGGATACAAACCCGGTCGCAAACCCGTCCCCGCGTAAGAATGCCGCCACTCCCTGCGGATTGGCCTGCAACACCTTGTTGAACTTGTCCTGAGAAAAGTTCAGCGTACCGTTTCTGTTGAACTCGATCCCCAGCTCACCCACACGACGAATCGGCGACTCAACGCCCATTTGTGGATTCAAGATCACACGTCGCAGACTGTTTTCAATCGAGCGCAACATCCCGTCACCGCCCAAAGGACCCAGTGCCGGATTTTTTCCATTTCCTGCCTGAAGCTTGTTTTGCTTCTGGATAAATTCCAAAGCCGCATTGTAAGCATCAACGAAGCTTTTAATTTTGCCGCTAATGACCTCAAGATTCTCTTTCACGGAAAGACGAATCTCGCGGCCCGGAGCTGCCGACTTGAAGTCCAAAGCCACACCTGGCACCAAATCCGTGGATTTGTTGTCCGGAAGTTCAATTTCAAAGCCATCGACCTTGATCTTCGCATTCTGAGCCTTGCGGGACTCATCGAAGTACATGTCCTGATCACCATCCAAAAGATAGATTTTTGGAAAGCTGACCTGATTGTCAGATCCTGGTGCCAACCCTGATACCAGAAGCTTAAACGGATTCTCTGAATCCTTACGGTCTTCCAGCACCTGTGCCTTCAGCCCTGTATTGGAAGCGTTGATCTGTTTGGCAACCCCTTCCAAAGTGGAACTGTTGCCATTGATATAGACTTCCTTTGTTCCTTCTGGAGTTTGGAATTTGATGTATCCAGTCCCCATCTGAGTTTCATTTTTATCCGGGAAGCCGTTCGAGATCGCCGCCGGCTTTTGCGCCAACTGAACCACCTCGATCGCATAGTCCCCGGGAATTGCAGTTTGTGGATCGACCTGGCCATCCACCACATTGGTGTCGCCACTTAGAAACTTTTTGTCGATGAAGCCGCTTGTGGAAGTCAGTTCCCCCAAGTTTTTGGTGATATCATTCACCTTGGTTTCCAGATCCTGCACCAGCTTAAGCTTGTCCTCTTGCTTTGCACGACCGACTTCCATTTGCTTCACAGGAATCCGCTCAGCATCCATCAGCTGCTCGACGATATTTGGTGGTAGCCCAGAGGCCATGCCTGTAATTCGGAATCCTGCCATGAATCCATTGTGTCAAAATGATTCAGTGACCGTGAGTCAATTAAATGTCTCTAGGAAAGGCCAGTAGCAAGGCTTTCAGGGCTCTAATGAATTATACGCGGCAGGGATTTTGACGGCAGGCCTTTTTGCTGGACCTCCATCCGGGAATCAAATGCACTTTATAAAATGAAAACTTAAGCAGAACGCTTAAGCAACTGTCCTCTTGGAGAGTCATCGGTCGGCAACGTCCACAGCTCCAACTCAGGAATACGGCGAATCAAAGTACCAAGGTTGTCCTTCACCAGAACAAATCTTCCACTTTCAGTCACCTCAAGCTCCACACTCCACTTGTGTTCTTTCATCGCTGGAAGATTGCGAAGATGCTCCATGGATTTCTCGAGCTGTTCCTCTGTCATCGGCTCGCGCTGAGGCTGCTCTTGACTCTGATATTGCTCTTGCCCATTGGCATCACGATCATGAGTGGAATCGGACTTGATAGTTTTACCGATGGTTTCGACACTTCGAACCTCGTTATTCGGTAAAATGTTAGAGATCAGTCCCTTGATATTCATGCCCATCTTATCGGCACATTCCTCCACCCCCAAAAGGTGCCTGGTTGTTTTTTCGTGCTTCCTAGACGAATGAAAGAGGCGTACCCTGTCCCTATGTAGAGGAGGCTCCACCATGCAGCAACAACTTGCCAAAGAACTCACCTCTCTTGTGGACTGGTCGGTCACCGAGCTAGGACACGTGATTCGTGCAGAGCTGGGCACAGCAGCCTTCAATCGTATCGAAAAAATTCGCCGCTATGTAAAGTCACCTGCCAGCAATCATCTGCAGGGTCTGCTGAAACTAAAAATGCAATTGGAGAAACTCACCGACCAAGAGCGCTTTGCAATTGCCCACTCGTTCGCACTGATGCTGGAGC
Source organism: Bdellovibrio bacteriovorus (assembly GCF_041888015.1). Classification (GTDB taxonomy): domain Bacteria; phylum Bdellovibrionota; class Bdellovibrionia; order Bdellovibrionales; family Bdellovibrionaceae; genus Bdellovibrio. Next base: position 537,181 of record NZ_CP168968.1, on the reverse strand, counting down.
TTATCAATGCCTGCGAGTCTGCGTATCGCACCCATCGCCTGGAAGAGGAAAGCACCACTGCCATTGACAACGAACCACACTCTTACGGTCGCGTGATTCACGTTCTGACGGCGCACCCAACGGAATCGCGCAATAGCGATATGCTTTTTTACCTGCGTAAGATTCATGATCTTCTGGTGCAACGCCTGGCCGCAGGACAGGATTCGCAAACCCATCAACTGCATGCCTTGCTAAGAATGGCTTGGCACTTACCCATGTCCAAACAGCGAAAGCCCAGCGTGATGGACGAGGCTGAATATATTTACTCGTTGGTTTTGCAGGATAATGTTATCGAAATTTATCTGCAACAACGCCAAGAGCGACATCCCTTCTATATCCGCACCTGGGTCGGCGGAGACAAAGACGGCCATCCGGGCGTGAATGAAAAGACCATGCTGGGAAGCCTGGGGATGTCCCGCCTGCGTCTGCACCAATGGATAAGCCGGCAATTTTCTCAATACCTCTCAGAACTTTCCCCCTTGGTGCGCTCAGGACTAGAGCAGCGCAAACGCATCCAGACACTGCAGCGACATGCCCGGCAAGTAAAAGTCCACTTGGCAAAAGTCCGCCGAATTTCCGCTGGGGATGCCAGCCGCGTGCATCGCTTGACTGAGTCCTTGCAACAGCTTTCTCATGAACAAAGCCGCCTGTTTGGAGCCGAATCCGAGCAGCTCAACCGCATCCGCTACCTACTAAAGATCTTTCCCGGTCTGGTTGTCCCGCTGGAGCTTCGCGAAGACAGTTCCTTGGTTCACGAAGCCCTTGCTCACCCCAACAAGCGACCGAACATCACTCGTATGCTGCAGACCTTGGCGCGCCTCTGCCCCGATCACAGTCCACGGAACTATGTGCGAGGGTTCGTTCTAAGCCAATGCGAATCCGCGCAGGATATCGACGCTGGAGTCCGCTTAAGCTCAAGATTCCTCAAAGACTCCCGCCTTCCTATAGTTCCACTATTTGAAAGTTCGCACTCTTTAAAAAACTCCAAAGAAATCATCACCGAGTTTCTGGGAAAAGCCAAAAACGTGCAGCTGATTAAGAAGCACTGGTCGGCACAGATTGAGGTTATGCTGGGCTATTCGGATTCAGCCAAGGAAAATGGCTCTTTCCCATCCCGCTATCTGATTCAATCGGCAATCGGCACCTTGGAAAAAACCATTGAAGCTCACGGTCTGACACCGATTTTCTTCCATGGTTCCGGAGGCAGCATTGAGCGCGGTGGCGGGTCTATCCAAGAGCAAACCGAATGGTGGCCACTGTCGGCACTGAAAACTGTCAAGATGACCGTGCAAGGGGAAATGATTTATCGTAACTACAATTCCCCGGCCATTTTGCAAAGACAGTTGAGTCTTCTGGTAAAAAACCGTGATGCCCGTAAGAAGAAGCCCGCTATGCGAGGTTCTGCCAAGACGGAAAAAGCCCTGCGCACACTGGCTGACTCTGTACAAACCAGTTATCAGAATATTCTGAAGCAGGAAGACTTTTTGGAACTGATTGAAAAGGCCACTCCCTATTCCTTTATGAAGGACCTGCGTATGGGTTCACGCCCCTCAAAACGGCAGGGCCCGGTACAACTCAAGAGCCTGCGCGCAATCCCGTGGGTGCTGTGCTGGACCCAAACCCGGGCATTGTTCCCGACTTGGTGGGGACTGGGTGCCTTCTGGAAGAATCTAACCGCGACCGAGAAAAATCAATACCGCCGGGCTTTCAAAGAATCATCCATGTTCCGCACCTACATCAAGGCCGTCGGATTTACTTTAGAGAAAATCGAACTCGATGTGTTCTTTATGTATCTGCGCTCTTCAAAACTTTCCGCAAGCACTATCGCCAAATACGAAAAAAGCTTCCGCACTGAATATGTGGAAGCCATCAAATGTGTCCGGGAAATCACGGGAGAAAAAAGTCTGCTCTGGTACCGACCATGGCTGGAAACCAGCATCAGCCTGCGTTCACCGTTGATTCACCCACTGAATGTGCTGCAGTTGATTGCCCTTGAAAACAAAGACATCAAACTGCTGCGCGAGACAGTCACCGGTGTTGCCAGCGGTATGCTGACTACGGGGTGATTTTCAGCGAGTCCCGCAGCTTGCTTTGATCTACCAGCTTTTCAAGTTTGGCGCCAATTTCCTGATCCAACTTAGCAGCGCCATCAAGCAATCCTTCGGCCACAACCGGAATCTCGCTTTCGCCCAGCCCCAGATTGTTCAACTTGCCGGAAGAAATCACCTCTTGGGCCTGCTTTACGAAGAAGTTCGAACCGCCCTCGATCTGTGGGTTCAGGGACTTTAAATAGGCGTCCCAGCCGCCCTGGGCCTTGATCTGTTCGACAATCAGACGGTCACCTTCACCATTTTCGTTACTATTGAAGTCTGGCGCACCGACACCCCACTTCATGTAAGGGCTCAGGTACTGACCGACAAGTGAATCAATCGTTAGGAACAGATTCTTCTTTTCATTCTTATAAAGCTTTTCAGCAAGGGGGAAACTCGGTTCAAAACCTACATACACCATCTGTTTGTGTTCGTACTTATATCCAGCCTTTTTACCATAGCGAATACTTTCCAAGGACACATTCAAGGCCTTCTGTGCCGAGCTCAGAATCTCCTGCTTGGCCCCATAGAAGATGTTACCGTAAAGGTCGTGGCGCTGACAGCCCAGAACTTCCCGTCCCCCCAGTCCGGCCTCGAGGATATGCTCATCTGAACAGTAGGAGTTCTTAATCTTGTCTGATTCAATATCAGCATAAGCCCAGTCAATGGCCTTCTTATCATAAGAAAGAACATTGTTTTTGATATACCCACCAACCACAAGAGTCGGCCCATCCGTCGTATAGTCCATCACCGTGCTACTCAAAGCCACTGGCTTGGAGTTGTCACCCTTAATGGCTCTATCCACCGCATTTCTAATATCCAGATCAGATACCCCAGAAGAAGAAGTTCCGGCAAAGTTATGGCGTAGCCCCAGAACATGCCCCATCTCATGCGCGATCACATTGCGCACGGAATCTTCCTGTTCGATCAAGGGACGATCCACAACCAATCCGCACAAGTTTCCTTTTTTGAAAGAGAAGAAACCATTCACGACAGACTCATCACGCTTCTTAGTGAAGGTGGAGGTCATATACACATATCCACGGAAGGCTTCACCCGTCAGCGGATCCACTTGAGCATTGGCGTAAGCACCAAACCCTTCATCCCACTTGATCCAGCGAATGACGATGGATCGGTCCGTTTGCGGCTCTCCATCCTTGTAGCCGTATTCCACCTTGAGCACATCACGCCCCAAAACCCGATTCCAGTAAGTCACACCTTCGGTCACGGCATTTTTCATCTCTGTCGGGACATTCGCATCCAAAAGAACGCGGATGTCACCGTCTTCTGGAGCCATACTCCAGCGGGCAATCTGAGTCTTCATGTCGTTTTCAGCAACCCCGAAGGTGTTGTTGATGAAAAATCCAAAACGATTTTGGCTGTCGGAAGCTTTGGATTTGAAACTATCTTTCGCCACATAAGGCTTAATTTCAAAGAAGACAGTCTTGCTGCTTTCAACCTTTTCCGGTGCAGCCAGACCCATCATGGCGAACTTGTGCTGCTCTTCCTTCTTTTTTTCTCCGGCATAGGGGTTTTTGAAATTTTCAACCACCCGCACAACCTGCTTCATCAAGATAGAGTTATTGCGGATGGACAGAGAACTCACGAAAGAATCTTTGATGTCGAAGTGCGTTTCTTTCTTATTTTGCCCCATGAACTCGATGTCTTCGTAAGTTTGAGGAATCAGAATATCCATGGCAGTTTGATAGTTCATGGACAGGAAACCCTGGCCCATATCGAAGACCAGCTTGTCGGCCGTTTCTTCAACCACCGCGAAAGTTTGCAGGAGCTGATCTGCGGTGACTGATTCCACGTTGTTTTGAACAGTTTTATTGAAGACCGCAATACGGTCGCCGCTTCTTTCAAAAGAGATCAGCTGAGGCCGGAAAAAGCTCGGCGCCGCAGAACGGGATCCATCTATAACAGTGGGAACCAGCAGGAATAATTTCCCCAATGACGCCTTCTCAAAGGTCACCAGATTTTTACTGACCTGGGCACTGGATTCGATCTTGGCTGGAGGCAACGCCTCTTTAACGATGATCTTCTCAGTCTCCTTACTGCAGGCAACAAGAAGGGACGAGCACAAAAGCATGGCAACAGACGCACGACTCCAGGAATTCATGAATACTCCCAAATAAAATAGAACCCGGGAACACTGTCTAAAAACGAGACAATGAACCCAAAATTGAGTCTGAGCCAGAGCCCAAATCCAACACACAAGGTCCTAATTTTCAGGAAGACTAAGAAAGCAAGAAATGCTCCTGCTCAAACGCAGAAAACCTCGTGACCGAGGCGGCGTCGTTAAGTACCCCAGGAAGCCAGAAGTCTTCCTGGGTAGGTTGGTACCGAGAGGGAACGGAGGTACCCTCTCAGGTCAAATCCTTATAAACAATTCTAATATTAACCAATCAATCTTAGTGCAGAGTTCGGCATCGCATTGGCTTGAGCCAGTACTGATGTATTCGCCTGCAAAAGAACCTGGTTACGAGTGGACTCCGCCGTTGCTGCTGCAATATCTGTATCACGGATACGAGAGTTGGCTGCGGAGATATTCTCGTGTTGCACACCCAAGTTATCAACTGTGGACTGCAATCTGTTTTGAAGGGCACCGAGACTTGCGCGGAAACCATTCACTTGAGACTGCGCCTTATCCACTTGAGCCAGGGCGTCTTGCGCTCCCTCTTTGGAAGAGAAGTCGAAGCCTTCAATTCCTAAGCTGGACGTTGTTGCATCTGTTTCACCGGCGTTGAAGGAGATTCTGTCTGCTTCACCGTCATTATTGATACCTACCTGGAAGTCGAACTTGTCGCCGGAACCATCCAGAAGTTTTGTTGTACCGAATCTAGTCGTCTGAGTGATACGTTGTGCTTCATCTTTCAATTGCTGAACCTCTTTGTTCAGGAAGCCACGCTCTGTTTCACCGATAGTGTCAGAAGAAGCCTGAACACCCAATTCTCTCATACGAGTCAGGATGTTGGAGATCTCTGACAAACCACCCTCTGCCGTTTGAACCATGGAGATACCATCGTTCGCATTTCGGGAAGCCTGACCTAGAGAGCGAATTTGTGATTTCAAGTTTTCACTGATCGCCAAACCTGCTGCATCGTCTGCCGCTTTATTGATGCGGGAGCCAGATGCCAATTGTGACATTGATTTACTGATATCACGCTGAGAGTTCACCATTGTTCTCTGTGCATTGATCGCGGATACGTTCGTAGAAATTCTCATTCCCATTTGGGACCTCCATTAATTCGGCCGCCTTATACCTACTTAGGCTGACCTGTTGTACACGTTGGTGACTCAAACTTTCGTCGGGCTCTCTCAAGCGAATCTTCGTAAGGCAATCACTCCTTGCGGGTTCCTCGAGAGCTTCGACTTGGTTCTCGTCGTTGCTTCTGACATACCTTTCGGCGAGGTCTTAAAAGGCTTTAGTCGCGTCTAGCAGAACTGGACTATCATCCAGAAAAACCTGGACTAAGATCCTGAAAAACAGACCAAAACCCTGCATTTCTCAAGACCAAGGTCCAGCCCAACCCAACGTCCACCCCGACCAAGAAAAGGTGCCTGGTTGTTTTTTCTGGCTACAAAGCAGCAAAGTTCGTGAGCCGGACCTAAGAACTAATAGAAGAAGCATTCTCTGCGGCGATTTATTTGCTCGTCGCAGACATATGACTCGAAGAAAATTTGAAAATCATCCGGAGCTTCCCTATCACATCACCGCAAGATGCATTAATCGCGATTGGTTTTCTCAGGATCTTCCGCACGTGTGGGATATCACGACTCGCCATCTGTATTTCACTGCTCTGGCTTTTGATCTGCGGATTCACAGCTTCGTTTTGATGAGCAATCACTTCCATATGATAGTGCGATCTCCGCAAGCGAATCTGAGCGAAGCCATGCAGTACTTCATGCGTGCAACTGGAAATGATCTGCGCGAGATCAGTGGTCGAATCAATCAAACTTACGGCGGAAGATTCCATCGCAGCCTGATCACTCATCCACACCATTACGATCACGCTTATAAATATGTATATAGAAATCCGGTAGAGGCGGGACAGTGTGAAAGAGTGCAGGATTATCCTTACTCGACAATTCAAGCTTTGATGGGAAGAAAGATGGTGGAGGTTCCCGTGCTGGAAGACCCTCGCTGGGGCACGTGGGAAGACAGAGTGCAAACTTTGAGGTGGTTAAATTCAAAGCCTCACGAGGACAACTGGGAATCTGTACGCAAAGCTCTTAGGAAGGGAGTATTCGCTCTTCCTAAAATGGATAGTCGTTCTTCGCCCTTGGAGGATTGTGCGCTGTAGCCAGAAAAAACAACCAGGCACCTTTTCCTGAAAATCCCCGGGGACGGGTGTCCCCGGGGTGGGCTTAAGACGAGGAGTATATGTGGGCGACCCCTCTTCCCGAGAGAAACCTTATCCCAGAACAGGCTTCTCCCGACATCCGTAATTCGCGAATGTGAATCTTAAATATTTATGCTGATATAATTAGACCAACTTCATTGCTACTTGAGGCAACTGGTTGGCTTGCGCCAAGACCGACACCGCCGTATTTTGCAAAATACTTGCAGATGTCATTTCGGCCGTTTCTTTAGCCACGTCTGTGTCGCGGATACGAGAATTTGCCGCTGATAAGTTCTCATAGGACACATCAAGGTTACTCACTGCGGATTCCATTCGGGATTGCATCGCACCGAAGTTCGCTCGCATACCCGATACTTTTTCGATGGCCTTATCCACCGTTTCCAGTGAGTCTCGCGCATCGCCCCTGTCGGCCATCGCGATACTGTCGATACCCAGTGCACCTGATGTGGCATCGGCATCGAATTCAAATTTGATTACGTTATTCTCATCCGAGTAAGCGCCCACCTGGAACTCCATCGCTCCGGCAGAACCATCAAGCATTTTCTTTGTACCAAAGACTGTGGTCTTGGCAATACGATCTGCTTCTTGGATAAGTTGTTGAGTTTCTTTATTTAGGAACTCCCTCTCTGTGTCACTCACAGTATCGGAAGCTGCTTGTACGCCCAGCTCACGCAGGCGCACCAGAATGTTGGAGACCTCATTCAAGCCCCCTTCACTGACCTGAACAAATGAGATGGCATTGTTGGCGTTGTTTCGCGCCTGACCGATCCCCTTCAATTGTCCTTTGAAATTCTCAGAAATCGCCAAGCCAGCAGCGTCGTCCGCTGCATTTACGATACGGCTACCAGAGGCCAATGCCTGCGCGGCATGCTCTGCGCGTTTCTGTTGTTTGGATAGCACACGTTGTGCTGCAATAGATGCGGTGTTTGTTGCGATTCTTAAGCCCATAGAACCCCCCTTGGGATGAGAGACCCGAGCCGTTGGTTTTTTATGGAATCAAAATGATCGAAGGTAGCACCACTTACCTTTTGAACACCCGAAATCCGCCTACGTCCCGTGATCTGATTTGTTGTATTTCGTTCTTACTTAAATTTTTAAAAACAAAAATATGGTTGGAGCCGCCCCTCTAAGAAACGGTGATTGGTCGTTTCTTTCGAGGAGCTTGAGCTTCAAGAGGAGGTATCCTGATTTGATCTGGAGATCCTTTTTAGCTTGCCCAACGTGTACAACAAACTCTTCGGACCTAGGTCCTGAAAACTTTAGCCTAAGGTCTAGGATTTTTTTTGGTGATCTTGCTAGTACTTGATTTCACTGGATATTAAGGACCCAATTATTTTTGACCTAGGTCCAGTTCGGGCTCGACCTAGGGCTAAAAAACGATGATTTATCGAAGTGTTATGTTACAAACCTTCTGCGAACGACAGTACGTTAACGCCAGCAAAAGTCTGATCATTGAAGTTGTTTTTCACGTACTCCAGAAGAGGCACCTCAACAACAAACTGGGAACTTTTTTTGAAGCTCGCGTGACGGAAAATAATCTCTCCGTCTCTCTCAAAGAAAACTCCTTGATGAGAAATGTCGAGATCCGTGCCGATGGCATCTTTGACCTTCCAGTTTTTCCTCACAATATTGATGACGCCCGCTTTTGGAAAGCTCTTCAGCAATTCCGGCTTCGTGGTCATAATTTCTTTACTTAAGAAGTTAAGCTGCGACAGCTGAGGAACCAGTATTTGTGTCTTCGTCAGAATCGCACCGATTTTGGCGTCTCTATTGCCTTCGGTCAGAACCATGGATGCGGCCTGCTTTTCATACCATGCCCTCTTATCAATTAGCGTTTCCAGAGAGGTCACTTCTGTTTTACCGATATCAGCCGTTACATCCTTCAAAATACCGATCTTTTCAACGTTTGGATTCCAGTCCGCACTGGTAAAATGATTGCGGGATAAGAGACTGACCCGGCCGCCACTGTAGCGGATCGCATTCATATTCTTTTTGAAGTCCAGATCACTGCGTGACAACGACAGCGCTGTCACTGTTTCTACGAAGGTCGTACAGTCAAAGGCATCAAATCTATATAACGGATCATTATCGAAAGCAGACTGAGCTCCCTCTCCCAACGCCCCACCCAAATAAGGTCTGCCCAGGAAAAGACCGGAGAAATACTCTACACGCCGCTGGATGGACAGACGCTCTAACTTTTCAACGTTCGATTGGGTATATAGCTGCTGGAGATACAAATCGGTCCGGCTTTGGTCAAATTCAGCAAATGCAGGCTGAACAGCAAGCACTATAGAAATCGAAAAAAATGTGATTGCTCGGGCCATATTCATATACACCTCACAACCCCACCACGGGGGCCGCTTGGCATATAAGCAAAATTGGGGCTGGGAGCTACCGCCTCCTACAGGAGTTAGAGGCGAAAAGAGTGTGTATCAATTTGACACGGAGACGTTTTCAGACACCCCATCAACGATCTGCCCCTCGGCCAGAACGTCTTTTCTGAGGCCCGGATAGCCGCGGCGTTCCCTGGCTGCGGCAGCTTCGCTTTCCGTGGCCAGACGGTAGTGAATACGACTGCGGGGATCACCAAATCCCAGACGGGCCATCGGATTCTTTTTGTCTTTGTGATTCAAGAAGCCCGTAAAGAAATCAAAGCGATGACTGCCATTGATTCCTCCACCAGCATCCCGAATTACCAGAAAACCGTCATGGACTTCACCGTTGGGCATTGTCACGCCCACCAAGCGGGGCACATAGATCACGCCCCCGACCTTGTGAATTTTTAAGTCAGCGGCGACAGAAAAGTAAGGGTCAAGACAAACACTGCTGACCCCATACCCATAAGGGCACTTCTTCAGATCTGTGATAATAAAACGAGCCACACCTTCTTTGGTGGAGTGATAGTTATAGGAAGTCAGAACACCATCGTCTTCAACAAAGCAGGACCCTTGCATCAGACACGCACGATAATCCGAGTCACATAATGTCGCCAAGGTAACACCATCAGGCGACAGGATCTCACGTAGATGAGAAATCGCACACTTTGTTTTTCCGAGATGAATTGTCGGTTTGTAGTAGATTGTGGGCGTCATCCCGCCAGAGTCCGAAGTCGTCTTTGGCGCGGCACATGAAATCAATGTGGATGAAACAAAAAGGAGCGACAATAGCATTAGCACCGACTTCATGTATAAGCTCCTTTCGCCAAGGGCCAAGATATACCAAACCTTCGGTCTTTTGAGTGGAGCTCCGGATAAAATACAGCAAAGTAGTGAAAATCTTGCTGAGATGTCAAAACTTTAATCAAGGCGCCGCATGTACTTAAGCAAGTAGTCATCGACGATACGCTGATAGTTCACGTTAGCCAAAGCCTTGTTCAATTTATCGACTTTGGCTTTATTGTGAATGTTGAATGCAAAGAAATGGTCTTTATCCTGGACAATACGAGGGCTGACCGAAACACGCCCGGCCAATTTGGGGTGAGTAACGTGCATTAAGTACCGCGCATTATTAATATCCATCAACGCGCCATCAAGCTGCCCCAACGCCACCTTGCGGAGGTTGGTATCGTCACTTTTCACGGCCTCCACCTTCAGTATTTTCTCTTTCACCAAACGGTTGAACTCAACCGTATTGCCATAGCCCTCAGTAATACCAATCTTTTTCCCTTTAAGATCGCTGAGCTTGGACCATACCAATGGTTTAGACCGCTGTTGAATGATGCCTAACGGAGATCTAAAAAGTAAATGTGAAGGGCTGAAGCCAGGACGAAAAGTCTCGGGCCACACTGGAAAGAAGCCCACTACCTCGGGACGCTCGCCTCTTTTAATGGCCTGAGTCCAAGGGTAGAAGACAAATTCGACACTCACTCCGACCGTCTTCAAGGTGTCTTTTAATGCCTTGGCGGCAGCCCCGTTCTCAGGACACCGAGAGCATGTAAAGGGAGGCCACTCCAGCGTCGTCACAACCCAACGTTCCGCCGCCAGTGCCGATAGGGAAAATATCTGAATGGCGAGAGCTAAAACAGCGCCTTTGATTACACTCATTTAACCTCTCCTCCAAATGCCTAGTTTCCTCGTTTTTTGTAACTCGCTCATTGCTCATCGAACACCTATACGATATCACTAAAAATGCATAGGCTAATCAAAAAGCATGACGTTACGTTTAAGAATTTTTTTATTCAATCTCATATCGGTCTTTCTTGCGACATTTGTTGTTGCTTTGATTGGCCTCAAGATCGTGGAATCCACCGTCATCGACAGCACCTATGAAAGACTCACTCAAATTCGCATTAGCAAAACCAGCGCTATCGAGTCCTATTTCCGAGACCTACAAACTGCCATAAATCTTATTTCCTCCCATGAATTGACGGACGATCTTCTGCGCGACAAGAGCATGAGCAGCCACCCGGAGTTCCGTCGGCTTCTGGACAACTATGTCCTGGACTTCAATATCTATGACATGGCCTTGGTAAATACGAACGGCACCGTCGTCTATACCACACGCAAAGATATCGAAGATGGGATCTCTGTCTTTACGGGAATGCCCCCGGGAGCCAAGCTCAAGGACGTTTACACTTGGGGAGTGAAAGCCCAAGAGGGCTCGACCTTGTTCCTGGACTTCGACAAAGATGCGCTGAATCCCAATTCAGCCACAGGTTTCGTCGCCTCCCCTATCTATCGGGATGGCAAGGCCACAGGGGTTCTAGTACTGAAAATTTCCATCTCTGAGATCGACCGTATCACCAGTGACAACTATGCCTGGCCAACCCATGGAATGGGGCAAACCGGGGAAACTCTGATTTACGGCGAAGACTGGAGCTTGCGCAACACCGGGCGCTTCCGTGTCGAAGACGGTGCCCAGGGTGAAGCCGGTCAGCTGGAAGCCGAGGTCCTATCCTCCAACCGCGGTGACGAAGATATCAAGAAGATTGAAAACCTCAGCGAAGTCCGCGAACTGGGTACCGACTATCGAAATCAGAAGGTCATTCGTTCTATCGGCAAGATCTATCTGCCTAATGGTGAGTTGTGGTACATCCAGACCAAGATCGATGAAAGCGAGGCCTTTGCCGTCCTGGATCGCATTGCCATCGCCTCCAGTGCTGCCGCAGTTCTGATCTTTATTCTGTTCTTTTTTGCAACCTTTGCCGCTACCGGAAAAGTGGTCGAGCCCATTCAGCTTCTGACTGATCGCTTGGAAAAACTGGGCACCAGTAACCTGACTCAGAAAATCAACTATCATTCCCGCGATGAAATCGGTCTTCTGGTTAGCAAATACAATCAACTGGCGGACCGCCTGGAAACCACGACCGTTTCCAAAGAATTCCTGGACAGCGTGATCCAATCCATCAAATCCTTCCTTTTCATCGTCAAAGTGAGCCACCACGAAGACTGGCGTCAGTCTTCGTACACGATTTCTCAAGCCAATGAATCCGCGCTCAAATTTCTGGGCTATTCTTTCAATCAGATCTCGCAGGTGGACTTAAGAAAACTGATCCATGCCCAGGACGAATTCAACAACTACACCTGGCTGCTGCAAACCCGCCACAGTATCGAAGCCGAGATCATTGCTCAAGACGGACGCCGCCTGCCGATCCTGATGAACTGGACAGCCCTTCCAAATCGCACCAGCAAAGACCTGACATTTGTGTTTGTCTGTACCGACATCACCGATCGTATCACCGCCGAACAAGCCCTGATTGAAGCCCGCGAACAGGCCGTCAAAGCTTCGCAAGCCAAGTCTGAATTCCTGGCACGCATGAGTCATGAAATCCGCACACCATTGAATGCGATCATCGGGATCACCGACATTCTGACAGAATCCGATCTGAAAGCCGAACAAGAGCAACTGGTCAAAGTCTGCGCCAATGCCGGAGAAAACCTGCTGGCTCTTATTAACGACATTCTGGATATTTCCAAGATCGAGGCCCGCGAAGTGCGTTTGGAAAAAATCGCCTTCGACCTGGAATCCACGACAACCAACATCTGCGATATTCTGAAACAAAAGGCGACAGAAAAAAATCTGCATTTCAGCCTGACGATGAACCTGCCGAAAGACCGCTCCCCCTTGGTCGTGGGTGATCCGACCCGTCTGCGACAGATCCTGTTCAACCTGATTGGCAATGCCATCAAGTTCACACAAAAAGGCAGTATTTCAGTTCATGTGGATTTTGAAGGAAATCTGCATAAATTTGTGCGCTTCTCTATCAAAGACACTGGCACCGGAATTCCCGAAGACAAACAACACCTGCTATTCCAAAGCTTCGTTCAAGCCGATAGCTCCATCACCCGCAAGTATGGTGGCAGCGGACTGGGACTGACCATTTCAAAAAATCTGGTTGAGCTGATGGGCGGCCGTATCTGGTTCCAAAGTGAAGAAAGCAAAGGAAGTTCCTTCCACTTTACAATTCCTTATATTCCCACTGAAGGCGGGTTAGAGCTGGCAAGCTCCGAAGTTCCAACAGGTGGTGGTGAGCTGTCCTCGACGCGTTCTGAAGAGCCTTTGCTGACTCGCACGGCCCGCATTTTGGTGGTGGATGATACGGAAGACAATCGCTTCTTGTTACTGACCTACTTAAAGAAACTTCCGTTTGAGGTTGTTCAGGCCGAAAACGGCAAAGATGCCGTTGATAAAGTTCTGGCCGAACCATTTGATCTGATTCTGATGGACATCCAAATGCCCATTATGGACGGCTATGCTGCCACCAGAAAAATCCGCGAATGGGAACAACAGAACAGCGCCAAAGCCACTCCTATTATCGCCGTAAGCGCCAATGCCATGGCCGAAGATGTTCAAAAGTCTTTGGATGTGGGATGTTCTGAGCATATGACCAAGCCGATTAAAAAATCAGCCCTGCTTGAAATGATCCAGCGCTATATCGGCTAACCTTCCACAAGTTTTCCGTTACGAATTGTTGTGATTTTATTAGCCATCACTTCAACATCACGCTGATCGTGCGTCACAAGCAACGTGGGAATCTTTTCCTGTTCAATCACATTCTTAACCAACTTACGGCTTTCTTCGCGCAACTCCTGATCCAAAGCGGAAAAAGGTTCGTCCAACAGAAGCAGGCGCGGTTCACCCATAATCGCGCGCGAGATCGCCACCCGTTGTTTTTCACCACCTGACAAAACCGAGGCCGGTCTTTGCAGGAAGGACTCCATTTTCAGGATCCCCACAAGCTCTTTCATTCTGGCGCGAGCCTTGGCGAGCTCTACATTGCGGGCCCGGGCCGCAAACATCATATTTTCTTCTGCCGTCAAATGCGGGAACAAATCCAACGTCTGAAATACCACGCCCAAACGACGATCCGGCGTTTTCAAGCGCGCAAGATCAACCCCCTGATAGATCCACTTCATGCCTGGGCAATCTTCCAGCCCCAACAGAATACGAAAGACCGACGTCTTTCCAGAGCCCGAAGGCCCCCACAACACAGTGACCCCTTCATCCAGGATCTCCCATTGATCTATGGACAATTTGAAGTCGCCATAATCACGGTGCAAATTTTCGACTAAGGACACGGCTTCCTCCCACACAAACCAGGAAACAAATCAATCCAGCAACAACAATAAGACTGCTCAACACGATGGCCTGATTCAGGCGATAACCGGACATCAGCGTTTCGGTCATCATGGCAATACTCAAATCACGATGAGCCAGAATTCGCGACACAGCAAAATCACCACACGCCCAGATCGAGGCAATGCCTGCAAGTAAACCCGCGCGGCGGGACAACTGCGGGAACAGGATCTCTCGGAAAATCTGAGTGGCCGAAGCCCCCATGGAATAAGCCACGGTCATCTGATTTTGCAAAGCATGAAGCTCGGAATCCCAGCCCATACGAAACAGACTGTTTAGACTTAACGCGGTCAACGCCAATGGAATTTTGATGAATGGATAAAGGCCTTCATTGGGGCCCAAAATAAGCAGACAGAAACAAGCCAATGAAGTTGATGGAGCCACATAGCCATTCAGGAATCTTGCAAACCATTTTTTTGGCCAGCAATAGGCAATCCACATCAGGCCCACATAACAAAGAAGTCCAACCGACAACCCGAGAACAATACTGCCCAAAAAATTCCAAATCAGAGCCGACTGTAATTCATAGAAGGTGGAGATCATGGCCAGGCCAGAAACAAATCCTTGGGCATAGCCAAACAAGTACACAAAAGAAAGGAGTCCAATCACCATCAGCCCGGAGTAGCTACCCAATAATTTCAGATTTGCGGGTCGGTGTTGCGCAGTCCCTTTGCCCCGGCTGGCTATAAAGGACAAAGCAAAAATAAAGACCGACTGCAGGAAGGCCAGCAAAACTGCATCCCCCCACTGACTGGACAGGCGGATCTTTTCATAGATCAGAACTTCTACTGTGGTTCCACGCCCCCCACCGACGATCAAAGGCACGGCAAAGCTGCCAAAACAAACCACAAAGATAAATAGTCCCAACAACCATATATCTTTCTTCAACATCGGCAGTAATCCCTGGCGCAGGAATCTCCAGCGGCTGGAGCCTTCGACATAAGCCAGCTCAATGATTCCACCCAGTTTGGTTTCAATGGTCGAAGCCAATAGCACCGCCGCCAGTCCGAAATTCATCAAACTGTGGATAATAACAATTCCGGCAATTCCCATCGGGAATGGATCAATCACACTTAAAGCTGACAGAAGAATAAAAATCGGCGGCAGGAAGTTCGGCAGAAGACATAAAAGCTCCAACACAAACCGCAAGCGACGCGTCCGGGGCGAGTTCAAAGCCAAAAGCCCCAAAGCCACCCAAAAACCTATCAATAAAGAAAATACCGCAGACAGAGCGGCCTGCAGGAAGCTGTTCTTAAAGGCCCAGGTCAGCTCGCCCATATCGGGCCAGCTTGTCACCTGGAACTGCGTCAGCAGAAAGAGAAAGGGAAAGATCAGGAATAGAACCAGTCCAATCCTGAGCATTTGACGAAGATTCAATTGAGTTCGCCCCGACGAATTTCCGTCCAGCGGCGCAGAAGACGATCCACTTCTGTGGCAGAAAGAATCTCAACCTGCTGAAGTGTCTTTACATTCATCAATGCCGCAAAAGGAGTGTTTTCCATCACGCCCTTCATCACCGGGAACATATAGTTCTTTTCCATGATGATCTTCTGCCCTTCAGGCGACAGCATCAAATTCACGAACTGCTCAGCCAGATCACAGTGACGGCAGAAATCCGGAATACCCACGAACTCGAACTGCACCGGCAACGCCTCTGTAAATGGCAATGCCAGATAGTCTTTATTCTTTTCTTCAGTTTCATGATACAGCGGCGAAGTCACATAAGAATAAACCAACTTGGTCTGCTTGTTGGTGAAAAGACCATAAGCCGTGGACCAGGTCGGAGAGAAACTATGAATCTGCGACATCAGCTTTTGCAGATAGCGGAAGCCCTCTTCCTCGCCCTTGGAGCGAATCACCCAATACAAAAACTGCATTCCCGGTGAACTGGTGCGCGGATCCTGCAAAGCGATTTTTTTCGCTAGCTCCGGCGCCAGTAAGTCATCCAACGAGCCCGGCATGTGCACCAGCTCCCCACGGCGAGCCACGAATGTTAAAGCCCCCCAGTCATAAGGAACAAAATAGCTGTTCGCCAGGGCGGGTTTTACAGAATCATACACATCCAGTTGTCCCAAGCTCAGCTTGCGCCAAGGCTGTTCAGCAGTCGCTTTGGAAAGATCAAATTGATCCAATCCCACAACAACATCAGCCCCCAGGCTTTCACCTTCGATTTTCAAACGCTGTAACAAGATGCCTGAATCACTGCCTTCAATAAATTCAACTTTGCATTTGCAGGTCTTTTCAAAAAGTTCCTTCAACAGGGGGCCCGGCCCCCAACGGCCGGTAAAGGACGCATAACCAAACACCCGCACCGTCGGCAAAGAACTGGATGGCGCGGCATTGTCCGTGCGATTTAAAACCGCCAGAAATAATGTCAGAAATACGACTGCGATATAAAGAACAAAGTGCTTCACGATTTACCACCAAAGCCCGCGACGGCGCTTGTAGAAGTAATAATCAAACCCCAGACAACGACCTGCTCCGACCCAAGCCAGAATCAGGTGAATCGCCAGGAAGGTTTTATACAAGTCTTCAGAAGCCGGGCCGGAAACGAAGAGCATTGTCACACACAACAGCACTCCCAACAAAGCCACCGGACGCACGACATAGCCAACGATATAAGAAATCGCGATCGCGAACTCCAGGCCCAAAACGATAAAAGCCACCGTCTGCCAATTTGGAATCATCGTGCTGCTGGCAAAAATTTTGAACCAGTTCGGCGCATGACTGGCTGGCAGCCACTCCGCCATCTGGTCTGCGATACGCGGACGAGTCAGATAGTCACCGCGATATTTCAAAAGTGCATGCTCCAGGTAGTAATAACCCAGGAAGATTCTGAGGAAAGAAATCGGCAGAAGATGACCAACGTATTTAACGCTCTCAAAGAATGAAACTAACATGAAGACATTGTGAACTAGACACCCTTCTTAGGGCAAGTTTCCTCGAGAAAGCAATGACTGCATGCAGGTTTTCTCGCCTTACAGACAGCTCGACCATGAGAAATCAGATAATGCGACAACATGATCCAATCTTCCTGAGGCACCAGTTTTGACAGTTGGCGTTCGATCATCACAGCGTTGTCCGTTTTGACCCAACCCAAACGGTTTGATAAACGGGTCACGTGAGTGTCCACGACAATCCCGCTGGGAATCCCATAGGCATTGCCCAGAACAACGTTCGCTGTTTTGCGCCCCACCCCTGCCAGCTCGACCAAAGCCTCGAGATCCTGGGGGACTTCGCCTTTATGCTTTTCAACCAAAGCCGTTGCACAGGCCTTCAGATTTTTGGCCTTATTTTTAAAAAATCCGGTGGAACGGATGATTTCTTCGATGGACTCAACCGGAGCCTTCGCCATCGCCTTCGGTGTCGGGTATTTTTTGAATAAATGCGGGGTCACCATGTTCACCCGTTCATCTGTACACTGGGCGGATAAAATGGTCGCAACAAGAAGCTCAAAGGGGTTTGTATAGTTTAAAGCACAATGAGCGTCAGGGTAATATCTTTTGAGAAGTTCAATAGTTGCAAGAACTGAGGCCTGCTTGGCAGAAACCTTCTTACTACTCGCCATCGTTCCCGATGGCTTCAACTGGACAACCTTCCATCGCCTCTTTGCACAAAGCTTCTTCTTCCGGGGTTTCCGGCTGTTTTGCCACGAAAGCGTGACCATCTTCTTCGTGCATGGAGAAGTTCTTCGGAGCCGTCAGAACACAAGCATCGCAGGCAATACAAGACTGATCCACGAACATTTTGCCGGGCTTATTATCTTTCCAACTCTGACCTTTATCTGCCATTGCAATCTCCTTAGGGTGCCAAGCCGCCTTAATATAAGCCTTTTGCCCTTGATGTCAAATCCCCTTCCCGACTTGGGTCGCATTTTTCAGGCCGTCCTGTGTTGAATGCTGGGTTCCCCCTCGCCCCCCGTATAGTATCTATATATGAGCCCTAGGAGGCATAATGGAAGGACCTCGTTCTCCAATGGAAGCTGAGCTTCCTCAAGTTTTGGATTTTTTGAATAAAAAGCTAAGAAATGAAGCCTCTTGGTCTATCGCCGCAGAGTATCCTACGGCCTTTTCCTCTAACAACTTGCATAACATGCGTATCATTGCCGAGGAGGGCGCTGTCCTTTCTCATGCGGTGCTAAAGCCTCTCATTATCAAATCGCCGCATGTCATCTTTAAAGTGGGTGCCATTGGCTCCGTTGTGACAGATGACCAACACCAAGGTCAGGGATACAGCACACAGATCATCAATGACTGCCTTAAATCCGCCACAGAGCAATCCTGTGATATTGCCATCCTGTGGACCGATCTGTTCGATTTTTATCGTCGTATGGGGTTTGAGCTGGCAGGTTCAGAGATCAGCTTTGTGATCGAAGACGAATTTGACATCCCCCCCATCAATCTGCGCTTCTCTACTGACAATAAAGTCTCTCCAGATGCGATCTATCGCCTCTACGCAGCACATTCCGTGAATTCTGTGCGTACGATTGAAGAAACTCGAAAGTTCCTCTCAATCCCGCAAACCAAGGTTTACACAGCATGGGAAAGCAACGGACAGCTGGCAGCCTATGCCATTGAGGGCAAGGGTGTGGACTTGGGCGGCTATATCCACGAATGGGGCGGCTCTGTTTCCAAACTGATGGCGCTGCTCAGCTTTATTCGTGCACAAAAAGGTCAGCCTTACACCATCATCTGCCCGCGCCATGCACAAAATCTGATTCACTCTTTACAGACTAAAAATGTGACCATGAACAACGGCTTCCTGGGCATGATCAAACTTGTGAACTTTGATCAATTGGCAGCCAAAATCAAGCGCGCCTTCCGTGCAGAAGGTGTCGCGGATATTGTTCTGGAAAAGCACCCGCAACATTTTGTCTTCGGGATCGGTCAGGATCTGTACACCATCAACAACGAAACAGACATGGTTCGCCTGTTGTTTGGCCCTGTGGACTATCGTGCACTGGGAATCTTTAAGGAAGAAACAGTTTTGCAATTTGAAAAAATTCTGCCATTGAATCTTTGGGTCTGGGGATGGGATTCAATATGAAGTATTTCTTAAAACCCCTGCTGTCCGTTCTACTTCTGACTTCCGTAGTGTCCTGCGTGAAAACGCCGGAATTGGAAGACGAAGAAAATCCGTCAACCCTCCAGGAGGTTGCTGGAGCCCTTGGGGATGCCTGGGATAATGCGGAACCTTTGACAATGTCAGCGAATGACTTCGTTCTGCAACGCACTTATCGCAAAATCGAAACCGGCGAAGATAAGCTATGGCTGCAAGAAGGCATCACGATCTCTAAAAAAGAAGAGCGTGAAAACGACTGGCTTTACACTTATCTGTATCAGACCGAAGTGCTGACTTCGGATGGCAACACCCAACAAAGTACACAGGAAGAGCATCGCACAGTGACAAAGGCGGCTCCAGCTGTGGAAGTCATGTCTCGGGCCGCCCGCCTGAAGGGCGAAGTTTCCACCATGGCCGATGACCTGCAGATGTCTTTGGGATACGAGCGGGTTTTGGGTTTGGCCTATGCCTGCCAGCTTTCCGATGCACAACAGAAGGTCTGCAAAGAAACTCTGGGTTACGACAGTTGCGAAATCAAATGCTTCAATCTGAAAGTGTCTGAAGAAATGCGCCCGGCACCGGATCTGATGAAGACACAGCCGAACTGTGGCGGCTTAAGCAATTGCACTATGAAAGTAAAAACTGTGTCGTTTGACTGGGCCGCTTACTACAAAAAGGGTGAAACCACCGAGAAGCAAAAGGTCAATTACAGTGTTTCCATCACTCCGGATCTGCCTTTCTTCTCACGCGTGACGGACTATTGTTATCGCGCTTTGGCAAGTGCCGGTGACCAGAAAGCTCTGGTCACAGTCTGCAATCGATTGGAAAATTATAAAAAGGGCGGCAACTAGTTTCCGCCCTCCTTCATTGCCATGCCCTTGTGAATCCGCTAAGCTAAAGCCTCTTTCGGGAGGTTTTTTATGAAAAAAGTGGCCGTTGTTCTTTCTGGCTGTGGCTTCAAAGACGGAAGCGAAATCACAGAGGCTGTCAGCTTGCTGGTTGGCCTGAACCAAGCCGGAGCCGAAGTTTCCTGTTTTGCTCCCGACATTCAAATTCCCGTGACCGATCACTTGACCGGAAAACCTTCCGGAGAAACTCGCAGCCTTTTGGCTGAATCCGCACGTATTGCTCGCGGTCACATCAAAAGTTTGGACAAGTTGCACGCCAAAGATTTCGATGCAGTGGCATTCCCGGGTGGCTATGGCGCTGCCAAGAATCTTTGCAACTGGGCCGAAAAAGGGGCGCAGTGTGAAGTGAATCCGGAAGTTAAACGTGTGATTCTGGATTTCTATAATTCCAGCAAACCCATCGGTGCTCTTTGCATCGCACCTGTAGTCGTTGCCAAGGTTTTAGGCGATAAAAAAGTCACCGTGACTATCGGGGATGATGCAGAAACCGCCGCCGAAATTCAAAAAACCGGTGCCATTCATGAAGAGTGTCCTGTGAACGATTACATCACAGACCGTGAATCAAAAGTTGTGACCACCCCGGCTTACATGTATGGCGACGCAAAACCTAACGAAGTGTTTGCAGGTATTTTCGGTCTGGCTCACGAATTGGTTGAGTGGGCATAATAATTTTTTAGATAAAGCAACTGAAGTTAGGATTAAAGACAGTTATGAAGCAAGTTGTAGCATTGATTTTTGGTGGCAAATCCGCAGAACATGAAGTCTCTGTCCGTTCGGCAAAGAACATCGCGGATGCTCTGGATAAAGACAAATTCTCTCCGATTCTGATCGGCATCAGTAAAGAAGGAAGCTGGTATCGCTTCCCCGACATGAAAGTCTTCTCTGAAGCGACCAAGATCGTGGATCAATCCCTGCCTGCGAATGCCGAATCCGTGGCTTTGATGTCCTTGCAGGGAAAACCCGTTCTTTACTCTCTTAAAGATCATTCCAAAACACATGTGGATATCGCTTTCCCGATTCTGCATGGAACCATGGGTGAAGACGGCACGATTCAAGGGCTCTTCAAAATGGTTCAATTGCCGTTCGTTGGCTGCGGAGTATGGTCTTCAGCAGCAGGTATGGATAAAGAGATCATGAAACGCCTGTTGCAGGTGGCAAAAATCCCCAACGCAAAATACCTTCTTCTGACTCCACATAACAACCCAAGCTACAACGACGTTGTTGCACAATTGGGAACGCCTTTCTTTATCAAACCAGCCAATGCGGGATCTTCTGTCGGCGTTCATAAAATCAAAACTGCCGAAGATTTTACCGTTAAACTGAAAGACGCCTTCCAATTCGACCACAAAGTTCTGGCGGAAGAGTTTATCCAGGGCCGTGAAATCGAATGTTCGGTGCTGGGCTTGAATCATGCTCCGAAGGCATCCCTGCCAGGCGAGGTGATTCCTCAGCACGAATTTTATTCTTACGAAGCCAAGTATATTGATGACAACGGAGCTTTGCTAAAAATTCCCGCAGAACTGCCCGAGGCAACGATCAAAGCTGTGCAAAAAATGGCGGAACAAACGTATCAAGCCATGGGATGCGACGGCCTGACTCGCGTGGACTTCTTCGTGCGCCCAAATGGTGATCTTTATATCAACGAAATTAACACCATTCCTGGCTTTACTAAGATTTCCATGTATCCAAAAATGTGGGAAGCTTCGGGCTTAAGTTATAAGGATTTGATTACCCAACTTCTGCAGCTAGGGGTTGAAAAGCACCAATCCGAGCAAAAGCTCAAAACCAGCTATCTGGATTAATTTTTCGCAATATTTCACTTTGAGGCCTCTCTTAAAATGAAGGGCTTCAATCTTATGTCCTGATGTTATTCAAAAGAATCTTTTGTTTACAACAATAGTCGTATATGCCGATACATTAGTGCATATGGGATTACGACGTTTTTGGAAATTTCTTTCTGTAGCTAATAAACTCTATATCGTTATCGGAGTTATGGCTCTGCTGATTGCGCTGGAACTGTTCACGCTTTATTTTGCGATGAACAATCTTTCATCCGTCCGTGCCTTTGTTACCGGTGAAAGCATGTGGTCCAAAGGGCAAAAAGACGCCGTATTAAGCCTGCACAAGTATGCACGAACCCGTGATCTCACTTACTACAAGAACTTCCAGGAAAATATAAAAGTCCCTTTGGGTGACTCCAAGGCCCGCATGGCTCTGGAAGAAACACCTCCCAACTACGACAAAGCCTTTGAAGGTTTCCGCGAAGGCAAAGTTCATCCGGATGATATTCCCGGAGTCATTCGCCTGATCACGCGATTCCATGATTTTAAGTATGTAAAAAAAGCCGTCGACATCTGGAGAGAAGGCGATGGCATGACCCAAGAGCTGATTGCCCATGGAAACAACTTGCATGACTTGATCCAAAAAGGCGCTCGCGAAACAGACGTCATCCAGGCTCTTGATAGGGTGGATGCTTTGAACGACCGCCTGACGATTATGGAGGAAGCTTTCTCCAACACTCTCGGTGAAGGCTCTCGCTGGTTGGAACATGTTCTGATGGTGACCTTGATCTTCGCTGTACTGCTTGTGGAAGGCACGGGCTTGCTGCTCACCATTTCTTTCAGTCGTAATCTTTCCAAGGGTCTGTCTGAGCTCAACGATGCCGCGTTCAAGGTCGGCGAAGGCAAGTTTGATGTGGCGGTGCCCGTACGTTCTGGAGACGAGCTGGGACAACTGGCAGAGTCGATCAACAATATGGCCCAGCACCTAAGCAGCAGCATTGGGGAACGTCGTCAGGCGGAGCAAGCCAGTCAGTTAAAAAGTTTGTTCCTGGCAAACATGAGTCATGAAATTCGCACACCTCTGGCGGCAATTATCGGCTTTTCCGATCTGCTAAAGGATTCCCACCTGACCGAAGAGGAACGCCAGCAATACGTCAATATCATTCACCGCACCGGTGAACATCTGACCCGTATTATCAATGACATTCTGGATCTGTCGAAAGTGGAAGCCGGGCATCTGGAACTGGAATCCCACAATGTGAATCTTTCATCCCTGCTCAGCGACCTGCATATTCTGATGGTCGCACGAGTCGGATCAAAACCTGTGCACGTTGAATTCAATCGCCGGGGCCTGATCCCGGATATGATTCGCACAGATTCCTTACGTCTGCGCCAAATCCTGACCAATATTCTGGGGAATGCTGTGAAATTCACAGATGCAGGTTATGTGCGCATGACCTATGAAATTTCGGGTCCTTACCTGGTCTTTACCATCAAGGATACCGGCGTGGGAATTTCCAGTTCACAGCGCAGCCTGTTGTTCCAGGCCTTCAGTCAGATCGACAATTCGATATCACGCAAATATGAAGGCACAGGCTTAGGATTGGTTCTGTCGCGCCGCTTGGCCCAGATGATGGGTGGCGATGTCACTCTAGAAGACGGCGAGTCTGCAAAAGGCAGCACCTTTATTATTAAAATTGCATTGGACATTCCAAACAGTCCAAAGCCCAAACACTCAATGGGACTCCCCAAAGAGGTTCACTTGGGCCAACAACTTTCATCCACTTCAATTTTGTTGGTTGACGATGTCGAGGACAATCGCCTTTTGATTCAAAGAATGCTGGCCAAACGAGGAGCCCACCTGACTCTGGCAACAAACGGTCAGGAAGGACTATCCAAGGCATTGGAAAAGGAATATGACATCATCCTGATGGACATCCAGATGCCCGTGATGGATGGCTATACTGCCACTAAAAAACTTCGCCAGGCCGGATACAAAAAGCCCATCATTGCCCTGACTGCGCACGCGATGAAAGATGATCGCGAACGCTGTATCGAAGCCGGCTGCACGGACTACTTGACCAAACCCGTGCAGGTGGAATCACTCATACAAACGATTCTGAACTATTCGATGGAGAGCAACTAAAAGCAGGTGGCTTTTCCATCTCGGGTGACACACGCGGCTTGAGCGACCCCAGGCTCTCCACTTGCACCAGTGGGCCCCTGCAAGCCATTTGGACCACGGCGTGGTTCCCTGTCAACTGCACAGTCCTGCCCGCCTCTTGATCCAGTTTTCAAGTACCGGCGTACTCCAAAGTCACCCCCAACACCCCCGGCCCCTCCAACTCCGCCGGCCCCTCCAGCTCCTGGGTGCTTCGTCAAGTAGACTGAAAAATCATTTTCTTTTTGAACACTCAACTCCACCGTCCCGCAGTTTCCACCCGCAAAGCCCGCTTGGCCAGAATGCCCCCTTTTTCCAATTTCCCCGGCGACGGAGTTCTGACCAACGCCACAATTCGGCATATCCGTACCGCGCTTCCCTTTCATATCTGGTGTCGGGGGAGCGCCTTCATGCCCATCGCCCCCATCCTCGCCACGCATCTCAATAGTCAAATGTCCACTGGCCGTGCCCACATTCAAAAACAAATGTCCTCCCGAGCGGCCAGAGACCCCTTTGGGAGCTTTAATTCCCTTTTGAAAGGTTCGAATCAATGCTTTCGGAGCTACGGAGAGCTTATTTACATGAATTCGAACTCGGTTCCCGAGTGTGTTCAAGACTGCGCCTTCGTGAAACTCCAACTCTTCAAAGCGGAACTCTAAGTCGCTGACGTCGCGAGGAATAGATTTCAGACCGGCTTGGTACATCTCAAATTCCATTTCTTTTCTTGAAAGAATTTTTCCTTTAAAAACAAAGGCCTCACCGTCAACAACCATTTTCTCGCCTTTGACTTCCTCCACCATAGAGGGCACGACTGGAGCCGCCGGTGCCTGCGGGGAACTCGCATCCGGGACATCACTGTCATCCCGGACCTCAATGCAACCAGCTTGAGCGAACAACACCATCAATGAGCTAATAATCAGAACAACCTTTTTCATGGAAAACCCCTTTTACAAGTTTCAAATGCAAAGGACGCCTTCCAAAATCAGTTCCCCAATAAAACCTTCTGGCTTTCTTTCCGACTCCGGATGCCGGACTTTCGTCTGTGAACAGCTTTTGCATAGTTACATGAATGCTCCGGACAGGAGACTTCGTCAGGACGACGATGAACGCCCCAAGGATAGAGGCAAATGGAATACAACAAGATCAACTACTTCGAAAAAGCCGAATCAGCGCAACACCGCGAGTTCATCATTTCCCAAAACAATTGCATACTTTGCGGCACCGTACTGGAGCTAAAACACATCGCAGACCGCGATCTTTCCGAAGTCAAAGAAGAGGCTTTCTGCCCTCACTGTGAAGTCAAAACCCGCAACCGAACGCACATCCTGAACTAAGTCCAGCCAATGTTTCGACGGGAATCTTGTCAGATGATTGACATTAACGGGTTCCCGTCAAGATCTTAACATCCGAATAGAACGAGCCTGACCAGGACATATCGGGATTGCCGAAGCTGGACTGCTTATGACCAAAGATTGTCTGGCTTTCACCATTCATCCACTGATTCATCCAAACTTGAGCACACTCCAGCTGTGCAATCACCTTGTCCAACTTTTCAGCCGGTCCCCAGATCACTGCGGAATGAGCCAGATAAGATGTATTCACCCATTTGGCGACTTCATGCTGATACTTCACCGGGGTAATTAAAAACAGCGGACCTTGAAGCTCATCCTGCTGCAGAACAGAACAGTTCGGAAGATCAATCATCATCACCGGCTTAACGAAGTATCCAGAGCCCGAAATCTTTTCAGCCCCCCAAGCCACCTTGCCGTGCTCAACAACCCCACCTTGGGTTTTCTTCAAAACATCTTCCACCGCCTCTGCGGAAATCAAAGGGGTCCAGGGTGAAGAGCCAGATGGATCTTTCAGCGGTTCTAACTTATCCAAAGACGCTTTGAGGGCTTCCATAAACTCTTTCTGGAAAGATTCCAGAATAAACAAGCGTGAAGTATTCCAACACAGCTGCCCTTGTCCAATCAGGAACGAGCGCAGGATTTCATCCATGTGATTGGCAAAATCAGCTCCCGCCAGAACAATCGCGGCGTTTTTTACACTTCCAGACAACTGAACTTTTTTAAACTGGGAAAGCCCTGCCTTCGCGATACTTTCCACCGTGCTGGTTTTACCAACGGCCGTGACTGCGTGAATGCTCGGATGCCCGGCAATCACCTTACCCACTTCAGCATCACCTTGCAGAATGTTCACAACACCCGCAGGAACTGCGGCTGCTTGTAAAATCTCTGCCAGAATTTTTGCTGTGATCGGTGATTTTTCGGAAACCTTGACCAAACAAACATTGCCCGCCGCCAGGGCCGGAGCCAGACGTTCCGTAATCAAACGCAGAGACAAGGACCAGGACGCGATGATCCCGACCAGTCCCACTGGCTGCACCAGCATTTGCGTGGGAAGCTCCTGTTTCAAAGATTCTGCCGTCTGACGCAGAATCTGAATTGCGACCTTGACGGAGTTCTCAAGAACAAAACTTTGTGACAATCCCTGATGCAAAGCCTCTTGGTAAGCATAGTCAGAGGCTTTGTCTTCCAAGGCCTGAGCCATCTTGCCGAGCAATAAAGCCCGTTCTTCACGGGGAAGATCTTTAAATGCGGGCATCGCTTTCTTTGCATTTTGAATGGCTTTGATGACATCCATGGCATCTGATGCCGTGACTTCCGCCAGCAGTTGCCCGTCAAAGGGAGAATACTTTGCAATTTTTTTTTGACTGTCGGAAGGAACGAAAGTTCCTCCGATAAAGTTTTGCAGTTCCAACGAAGATCCTAATACAAGTTTTGATTTCGATACTGCATCAGATGATGCGCCAACATGTCGGCATTGAGTATCTCATCCGCCACTCCCAATTCAATGGCTTTCTGAGGAGCGTAAGGAAATTGAGCTTCGTCGGGGTGTTGCACCACAGTGGCGCCACCTGCTTTTTGGACTTCCACCAGACCGTCAACACCATCCGCACCGAATCCCCCCAGCAACACGGCATAAACACCCTTTGAATAGGCCTGCGACGCAGACTGGAACAATACGGTGCTGGATGGAAGCTGCGATGCAACCGGAGCCCCCTTCATGATATTTATCATCGGCCCTTGCGGACGTGACACCACTTTCCCGTGATGTTCAGCAGGAATGAAATACACATGTCCCATACGCAAGAAATCGCCATCTTTGGCAACCACCGGGGTGACTTTGGAACCCGTCTTCAACTT
Organism: Bdellovibrio bacteriovorus; assembly: GCF_041888015.1. Classification (GTDB taxonomy): domain Bacteria; phylum Bdellovibrionota; class Bdellovibrionia; order Bdellovibrionales; family Bdellovibrionaceae; genus Bdellovibrio. The sequence goes on along the minus strand of NZ_CP168968.1, from coordinate 509,990 downwards.
ACTGATAAACGCCGTGACAAAGTTGGCGACAGTGCTACACGCCACCACAACCGGCGGAGTATCCGCGGCCAAACCTTTCACAAATTTTTCAAGAGAATCCGCACTTCCGGCATTGCCCCCAAGGACAATCACTTTCAACTCGGCCGCCTTCTTTCTTGGCGCCGTTGAAAGAGTCGCGGCTTTAATCGCTTGAGGTGCCGGAGCCTCTTTAAGTTTTTTCAAGATATTCACCGACGCTGCTGCTCGCACTTTTTCCACGAGCATTCCGGCAAGATCCTTCAAAACTGCCGGATCAAACTGTGACGGCTTATGCACAAACTCGACAGCTCCTAGTTCTAGCGACTTCATCGCCGCTTCCCCAGTGCTGGCCAAAGAGGAAACCATCACCACCGGAATCGGATGATGCTTCATCAGTTTTTCCAAAAACATCACGCCGGACATTTTCGGCATCTCGATATCCAAAGTTAAAACATCCGGCTTCTTGGACAGAATCAATTCCCGGGCCTGATAAGCATCAGCCGCTGCTCCAACGACCTCAAGACCGCTTTTGGTGAACATGTTCGTGAACAGGGTTCGCACGGTCGCTGAATCATCCACCACCAACACTTTCACATTCTTGGCGGCTGCCAAAGGGCGGAAACCTGACAAGTCCACAGGCTTATCAACACTGCCGGACTGAGATGACGAATTATGCAAGACCTCAAAGGTCGCCGTATTCACCTTGATCGTCCGGGCCGATTCACCGGCCACGTTTCGTTCAAGGATGGGAATCCCCAGGTCACGCAGAGCTTTTTCTGCAAACTCGATATTACGCTTACCGATACCGTCACCGATTTGCGCCACACTGATGACGTTTCCACCGCCATAAATTTTTGCCTGCAGCTTGCTGCGATTGGCCCCCAATCGAACACACTCTTCGATCAATAAGGGAATCGCGTGAACCCCGTAGCGGGTGTTGACGTTATCATCCGGAGCCCCGTCAGAAAGCAGATAGTGATTTAAACCACCAACACGCGTGGTTGGGTCGTGCAAGGCCACCGCCACGCAAGAGCCTAAAAGAGTTGAAATGACTGTTTCCTCACGAAAAGCTGCAATTTTTCCGGGAAACAAATAGTGAGTATTCATGCTGCCACCAGTTTTTCAAGATCCAGCACCATAATACTGCGCGAGTCTTTGATAAAAAACTGGCGAATAAAGTCGGCAGACATCATGTCGGGATGGTTTTCAATATTCTGTAGTTCCGCTTCTTTCAGGCTGATCAGGTCTTCAGTGCCGGTCACTTGCAATGAAAAACGCACGCCCTTCTGCTCACAGATCACATAAAAGCGACTGTCAGAATCAACCGCCACAAAGCCATGATCCTGCAGGTTCACAACCGGCACGGCCTCTCCACGGAAGGGAACAACCCCGAGAATCCCGTTTTGGCGATCCGGCAGACTGTACAAGGGCAAGCGCGGACTGATCTCAATCACACTCAAAATGGGAATTGCAAATTCCTGCTGGCCCGATCGGCAGTGCAAAAGAAGCACCTCACGCAGATTCTGGGAATTCAGGGCAAAACGTGTCGCCAGATCCTCACTGTCACATTTTTCCAGCAACAGAGCTTCCGCATAGGCTTTTAAGGTTTTCAGGGCTTTCAGCAGTTCGCTGATACCTTGAATATGTTCGGACTTTTGATCAAAGCCTTCCAGCCACAAAGCCAAATGCTCGAACTCATTGGTTCGCGCATCCACGGCCCAACTGCGGGTCTGTTCGGCGACCTCGCCGCGAATGCGACGCCAGAGATTTTCATCAACCAAGTCTGAAAACTTGTCGATTTCCTTAATCAAACTATCCAAGAAATAGGATTTAAGTTCGGCCGTGAAATCATCACCAAAGAAATCGCTCATGCGGCCTCCCTCTGTTCCTCAGACAATGCCAGCAAGGCAAACATCTTTTCCGGGTCCACGATATAGGTGACCTTTTCATCCGCCAGGATGGAAATTCCTTTAAAGCCCTTTTGTTCCCGGATCAGATTACCAAAAGATTTTACAACAAGATCCGTCTGAGCCTCGATGCGATCCACGATCAAAGCCAGAACCTGATCTTTCACACGAATGAACACCGCAGAGGAGCGGCGAACCGCCTCGTCAGATATTTTTAAATTCAGATTCAGAAGTTCATCGTAGTTCATAAACGGCACCGTCAGTCCGCTGAACTGACAGTAGCGAAGATGTTGAACCGTATTCATTTTCAGTTCTTCACAGGAAGTAATATGAGCCACCGATGACAGCGGCACCGCGAACTGATAGTCACCCCAAACACACAGCAAAGCACTTTCAACCATGATGTGTTGAGGAATCGGAAGTTCCAGATGGAAAGTCGCTCCCAAGCCCGGATGGTTTTCAACTGTGATTCTGCCATTATATTTTTCAACAATAGCCTGCACCACATCCATGCCCACCCCACGCCCGGAAATCGTGGTCACCTTGTCTTTGGTGGAAAAGCCAGCCTGGAAGATAAATTTATAAATTTCGTCTTCCGAAAGATGCTCTGCCGCCTCGGGGGTCACTAAAGCGTTTTTGATCGCCCGCTGCAGAATGCGTTCTTGGTCCAAACCCTTGCCATCATCCTTAAAAATCGCATGCACCGAGCCGCCTTTATCCAGCAGCTGCAAATGCAACGTTCCGATGGAGTTTTTACCCTGCAAAGCCCGTTCAAACTGATCTTCGATCCCGTGATCTATGGAATTTCTGATCAAATGGACAAGGCATTCGTAAAGATCCCGGCCCAGCCCCTTGTCGATCAAAAGCTCCGAACCCACAACTTCCAGATGCACATTTTTGTTGAGCTCTGTGGAGGCCTGGCGAACCAGCACCGGCAAGGCTTGCAAACTGTCACTGGCCTTTTCTTTGCGCACAATTTGGACCTGATTTTGAAATTGATCACAAATCTTTCCCAGATTCTGGGCAAAATCCCCTTGGCGTCGTTCAAAGACCTCCGGCTGAACACGGAAGTTCACCGTCTGATTCATCATTTGGAAAAAGTTTTTCAGGACCAGCAGTTCCCCGGACAACCGCAGGAACTCATTCAACTGACGAGTGGACAACCAAACACCCGCATCATCGCTGGGGTTTGTGGCAAGCGCAGGCTCACGATAACGAGGCAGGTTTGCAGGGGTTTCATTTTCAAAATTGAAACTGCCGTAAGAAGAAATCACCTCAATCGCTTCACTGAGCTCTTCGGGATAAACTTCTCTTTTTTCACGCAAGCTTTGCGCCAGCACTTTAAGAATGCGCGAACTCTTCAGGAATATATCCACACAGTCCTTGGTGACTGGACGGGATTCGCGCTTGATTCGCGTTAGCAGAGCTTCAAACTCATGCGACAGAGAGCCCAGAAGCTGCCCTCCTGGAACTGCACCCACGCTGCCTTTCAATGTGTGTATCTTACGAAAAAGAATATTGAGTTGATCCTGATCTTGCGGATTGGCTTCCAGCTTCAGAATCAGGGAATCAAGATCTTCGAGGATCTCTTTGGACTCCTCAAAAAAAGCACGAGAAACTTCTTCGACTTGCTCAAAATCGATGAAGACAGCGCCTTCCTGCTGTAATGGATCTAGTTCATTTGTATCATCTGCCATTTCTGGGAAGGCCCGCTTTCTGCTTAAGAGGTTTCCAGAATTTTATCGGCATTTCAGGGATTTATCTTAGGTCCGAGGCCTTATTTTAACGAATATAAACCGGCCTCTGAAAAAGGAAGAGCGACCTTTCGGTCGCTCTTGTTAATAGATTCTTTCGAATCCTCGGCGAAGGTCCTGTCGTCCTAAGAGGACGCCACCTCCGCCTTGGTTATGTCTACGTGTTTAACCATAAGCATCACCTCCTTACCAGCCCCAATAGAAGCTTGTATTCATGGTACTATGGTCACACTGTGATTTGCCACTTTTCCGAGGTCCAGTTTTCACTTCCTCAGTTCAAAGTGAATCAAGTTATTACAACGACTTGATGAACTGAATCAAAGCGGCGCGATCCGTTTTGGGAAGTTGAGTAAAGCGAGTCTTGGAGTACTCGGCCTCTCCACCGTGCCACAAAATAGCTTCTTCCAAAGTGCGGGCCCGACCATCATGCAGGAATCCGGCACGTGGATTGATCGTCTGAGTATGCCCCATACCCCACAGTGGACGAGTCTTCCACTCACGGCCATCAGCCTCGAAATCCTGACGTCCATCCGCAAGGCCTTCACCCATATCGTGCAAAAGCATATCGGTATATGGATAGATTTTTTGATTCGCAAAGGCCGGGATCGGATGTTCACCCGTTGTGAAGCTTGGTTGATGGCAAGTTGTGCAGCTGACCTGATGGAAGATGCCCGCACCACGAATCACCTCAGCTTCTGTCGCCCCACGACGCGCTGGAACTGCCAAAGTCTGGGAATAGAACACCAGATCGTTGGCCACCTGAGCACTGGCCTCCAAAGCCTGACTTGGTTGGCGACCGCTGTTGAAAGCCTCCAGCAGCGGGGTTCCTGCGATACTTTCAGCAGGGAATGCATAGTTCGTCACACCGATATCACCACGCAAAGCACCTAATGACTGATGCAAGACGGAGGGAGTATTGTTTTTCAATCCAAAGCGCCCCATGGACACCGGATACGGATCACCCGCCATGCTTTTTTCAATATCGAAGACGTAGTTGGCTTTACCGCTGACACCTTCCGCAGAAAGGTCCCGAGCCGCCAATGCCAGAATGTCGGATTCCTTGATCGCCTCAAGCAATCCAAGACCGATCATCGGAGTTCCAATACGAGCCCCCATCTTCACGTCTTTTTCGTAAAGACGACTTTTTGTCTCGCCAGTCACGGAATCAAAATATTCGTCATACGCCCCGGTGACTTTGAAAACCGGCTTGCGTAATTCTGCTGTCTCACCGTCTGGATAAGTGAATGTGGTTTTATCGTATTTCATCCATACTTGCGCCTGACCTGTGCCTGGAAGATCTTCACGAACACCCAACGACCCCAAGTGGAACAACTGGTCTGAAAAACCTGGAACCGGGACCGGAGCTCCCCAATGATTTTCCTGGGTCTTCGGACGCTTTACACCGTCCTCAATACTGATGCGCAGGAAGACAGCTTCATTCTGACGAAGCAAAACCCACTCTTTGTTGAAAGGGACCACGGGCAAAGCACCCCGACCATCTTTGGAGTGGCAGGCATTGCAGCTGGTGTTGTTATAAACAGGCCCCAAGCCATGATCAAAACGACTGGCATCATCAGAGAAATTTCTCTCAAAAAGAGCATCGCCAGTCAGATGACGGGCGATCTCTTCTTCAGACAAATTTGCAGCCGGGTTACGGAAGGCCCAGATTGATTGCCCTTTGAAGAATACGGTTGTATCCCCTCCGGACTTCTCTGCGTGCACATAATCCATGTCAACTTGTGGAGCGGCGATCGCCGCTCCTGCCATAAGATTCAATACAGATAAAACAATCCAAGCCTTCATATATTTTCCCGACTACATATCTAGAGTTGGAAGAACTTCAGATTCCAAAAGTGCATGAAGAGCATTCAGCGCTTCAATCGCAGTCTGAGTACGCGCACGACCATCTTTTGTAAGGATGGCCTGACCGAAGTCACCACCGTTAGCTGGGCTGATCGCCTGGATCAACTGCATGCAGTTCAGGATGTCAGATTCAACACGAGCGGCCAACGCCACATCCACTTTTTCAACCAAAGCTTTTACGCCAGGGCCTTTGGTTTGTTTGTAGTGACCAGTGTAAATGCTGTAAACAGAACGGATATTGTGAGTGAAGTCATTCAAAGAGTTCCATGCAAATGGAGATTCCACCAACGCCATATTTGCAGAACCGATATCCGCACCCATTGGGTCAGACATTTTACCATTGGCAACTTCGTCCACGATACCCATCATACCTTGAACGAATTCTTCCATAACGGCTCTTTCAGAAGAGTAGAATTCATTGTTCATGCCCGGCGTGCTGATAACTTTCACATAACCCGGAGCTTTTGGGTTTTCCGGATCATAGTTTGTAGTCCAAGCATGAGCCAACTCTGCAGTGTGTTCTGCCAACAATTGAGCGGAAGCCTGCAAGTACTGAAGTTGTTTTGCAGTCAAAGCAGACACTGGTTTTGTGTTGCTGGTTTTACCATCACCAAACAAAAGGTACTCAAGAGTATGGAAGCCCTGAAGGTTTGTACCCAAACCACGTACCAAATCAGTTGTGATCGCGCGGTTGGAATTCATCACCGCATCAAGATCCAACTTGTTCAATGGCCAAGTATCAAGCAATGGATCAATACCCAAAGAGTCCACCGGACCAAACAAGAATGATTCAGAACTTTCCCAAGGAATACGAGCTGCACGCCAAGCGGCTTGAGCTTTATCCAGATTTTCCTGATTTACATTGGCCGCCAAAACGTCAACTGCTTGGGACAATTCGGCAGTTTTTGCAGCCAGATCATTGTACGTCGCAAGAATCACGTTATAAGAAACGTGATTGATAATTTCTTTGTTGGAAGCCGCTTGTGCTGTAACACCAGCAAAAGCCAAAGCTGCCACCATCAGTTTAAGAGCTTTCATTTATAAGTCTCCTTATGGTTGTTTATAAAAATCTAAAATCTATTTTTCAAAAGCGGACAAATCGAAACCAAAGGCCACGTTCGCCTGATAAGTTTCCGGCAAACCTTGCAGCTCGGTTTTGTCCCGAGAGTACTGAACCTTCATGAAGGCCGCCGTGTCCCACATCCACATGAAACCACCGGAACGACGGCTGACATCGTAACGTGGATTCTTTGTGATATTGCCTTTAACATCTGCAAACGTATTTACGTGCTCTGCTTTCACATAGAACACCAAACCCGGAGCTTCCCAGTCATAAGAAAGCTGCACACTTTCCAAACGGGCCTTGGAACCCAATGGGGCAAATGCTTTTGGCTTGGCAAGACCACCCAAAGTGGCATTGGCCGCGGACACTTTATCTGCATTAGTCAAAGAGCCCTCAATGTACTCAGCCGCAATTCCCAAACCATTCCATTTATAGTTCCCCATCACAGTCGTGATTCTGACCTCACCAGGAACTTTCAGTTTATCCACCTTGTAGCGGTTGTCCGTTGTATCGCCCACGTACTGAGCGATCGCCACGCCTTTTCCTTTCGCAACACTGCCCCACTCCAAGCTTGCAACCGTCGCAAGATTGTCGGCATTCATATTTTCAAAGTGGCGCTGATATCCGCCGCCCACCCATGAATAGGTACGGAAGAATTCCGAGTTCAGACCGTTCACCAAAGATAGACGCCCTGTGAACCCACGATATTTCTGTTCAACAGAAACACCTGTTTCAGTCCAGCCCAATGGGATCATGCGGGATTCAAGGTCGGATGCCAGAATGGTTGGGTAACGGTGCGGTTTGCTCAGCACTGTACCCAAAGAAATGAACAATGGGAACTTACCGATTTTCAATGCAGTGTTGGTTTTCTTGAAATCTTTTTTGTAAACGATCTCCTTAAGAACAATCTCGCCACCTTTTTCGATTTCCTGCTCAAACTCACCGAACTCTTCAAAAGGATCGAACTCGACCGTCGTACCCACGCCACCGTGTTCAATTTCAACTTCAAATTCCACTTTAGCGCTGTCATTCAGGAGGTATTCACCTTCAAAGGCGAACTCTGCCAGATCCATGGAACGACGAACGATAGGCTCCAGATTCTGGACCGTTTTAAAAGTCTCGCGCTGACTGAAAGAGATATAACCGTAAGAAGTAAACTCAAACTGCGGGAAGTCTTTTTTCACTTCCGGCACCGGGGCAGTTTGTGTCACCTCCGCAGGAGTCTCTTCCGTTTTTTCAGACGCAGGCTGAACCACAGTGGTGGTCGTTGTCGTCGTGGTTGTAGTGGAAACTCCCTGAGCGTGAGCTGCGGAAGAAAGAGCAAAAAGGATAGATAGGGCCCATTTCATTTATCAAGATCTCCGTGAGGCCCGTTTGTAGGCCTGCGCCCTAGAAAGGTAAAGGGGCGCGTTAAGATTTCTCGATAACTGAGAAGGATCTGAATGCCAGATGAAAACTTATTGATAACAAGGGGAAATGATGTGGAAACTCATGGATCTCTCAGACTGGGGTGGCCATTTTCTTCATGAACTCTTGGACCGAACAGGCTTCCAAAGCCCCCAATCCTTGGCCCGCCCAAAGCGACTGAAAATCGGTCTGTCCCAACTCTTGGGCTCTTCTGCGAAGTGGGGTCGTCAGCCAATGCTGAAGCGGATAATCCGGAGTTTCCTGCTCATGGATCTTCATTTCTTGAGCAAATCTATTAGTCAGCCCTCGGGCCCACCGACCTGTGAACACCTTGATCATTTCAGACTGCTCCGGGCTTGCTGACAGCAATGCCTGCTTATATTCCTTGGAAGCACCACTTTCGTGACAGACCAAAAAGGCCGTACCCACCTGGATGGCAGAAGCGCCAGCCTTCATCATTCTTTCAAATCCAGAACGACTGTAAATACCCCCTGCTGCAATCACCGGGATCTTTAAGATGGAAGACAATACGCTGACTAGCTCCTCCACGGGGATCATTTCAAAAGAATCTCCGATAAAAGATCCTCGATGCCCGCCAGCCTCCGCCCCTTGCGCCACGACGGCATCACAACCCTGCTTTTGCAGCACAAGAGCTTCCGCCAATGTTGTGGCCGTTCCCATGACATAAACATCTTGAGACTTCAAAGTTGCCATTTGCTCAGGGCTCAAAGTACCGAACGTAAAACTGAACGCCGGCACTCTTTCCTGCACAACCACATCCCATTGTTTTTCAAATAGCGTGGGGTCAAAGTTCAGCTCAGGCACATCGGAAAGACCCAGCTCGCGATAGTAAGGCGTCAGCCACGTTTTCATTCTGGCGACCTGAAGCGGATCAATTTGAGGGTGTGTGGGAATAAACAGATTTACTGAAAAAGGTTTTTTCGTTCGAGCCTTCACCGCCCGAATCAGCAGCCGTAAGGAATCCGGAGACATATAGCCCGCACCGATAGATCCCAACCCGCCATGTTCGGACACTTCAGAGACCAACTCCGCTGTTGTGAACCCACCAGCCATGGGCCCTTGGATGAGCGGTGTTGGTGTCAGTGTCCATTCCATGGAAAGCTCCTATTTAAACATGAACTTAAAACGCGGCACCTTTTCACCATTAACGTCCACCAGCTCATTCCACATATGAGCGGGACGACTCCACAATCGGCCCACTGGATTGTCATAGAGAGATTCATACAAAACCACATCTTCCAGCGTTTCGCTGTGATGACCAAGGCCGATGACCCGATAGAGTCTGCCTTTGTAATGCTGATAGATGGCTCCGGGAATGATCTCCGTCTTAGGCTGAGTGTTCTGCATTTCTATCTTCCCGCCTCTTTCAGAAGCTTGGCTTTTTCCTTTTCATACAGATCAAAGGACTCGTTGATGATCTTCAGCGTTTCCGGCAAATCCAGGAAACCTTCCACTTCGACTTTCTTGTTTTCCAGGCCTTTATAGATCTCAAAGAAATTTCTGATTTCTTTCAACTGATGAGGTGCCAGATCCTTGATCGTTTGCACATGAGCCATCTCGGGATCATCTTCATGGACGGCAATCACTTTGTCGTCAGATTCCCCTTGATCAATCATGCGCATACAACCCACCGGGCGCGCTCGCATCAAAGAAAGAGGAAAGACCTCGGCCTGCCCCAATACCAAAATGTCCAATGGGTCGTTGTCACCGCAATAGCTGCGGGGAATGAATCCATAGTTTGCCGGGTAATGGACCGAGCTATAAAGCACCCGATCCACTTTCAACAAACCTGAAGCCTTATCCAATTCAAACTTAGTTTTAGACCCTTGAGGGATTTCAATCAAAGCCGTCACAATCTGCGGAGCTTTTTCACCAGGACTGATGTCATGCCAAGGATTCATAGGACCTCCAACGAAATTAAAGACTTTCCAGATGCTTGATAATTTCAGACTGAATCTGCTTCATCTCCGCCTCAGAGCGACGTTGCGCCCTTTTAAAATCCAGATCCGGAATGGACCACGCCGGGATCAGGTGCAAGTGATAATGAGGCACCTCAAAGCCTGCCACCATCTGGCCCACGCGTGGCGACCCTGCGGCCTTCAGAATGGCTTTGCCGATTTTCTGGGATACTTTATGAAGATGCGCATAGGTCTCCGCGGGAACTTCGGTCCAATGATTGATCTCTTCTTTGCTGATGACCAGCGTGTGACCCAAATTAACCTGATCCAAAGCCAGGAAAGAAAGAACGCGATCATCTTCATAGATTTTATAACAAGGCAATTCGCCAGAAATGATTTTAGTGAATACGGAAGCCATGAGTTCTCCTTCAAATTATCAGAACAGAAAAATCATGCCTTAATCTGAGACGTTTGGCCAGTCCTCCACAATTGTTCAACACTCCCCATTAAGAATAGAAGTCGGTCTGAGATAAACCCTATGGTAGGCTGGAGCTTATGAACACAATTTTCTTACTCGAAGATGATCCCGTGATTGGCAAGGCTGTTCAGTTGCAACTTGAACTGGAAAATTACAAAGTCGATTGGGTCCAATCCATTGCCGACGCCAAACGCCAAAGCAAAATCAGCCAAGCCGATATGTTTTTGCTGGATATCAATTTGCCCGATGGCAGCGGTCTTGATTTCTGCCAATGGCTGCGAACAGAAGGACTTAAGAATCCCGTGGTCTTTTTGACTGCACGTACGGACGAAGAAAGTGTGATTCAAGGATTCGATCAGGGAGCCAACGACTATGTTCGCAAACCCTTCAGCCAGCGCGAACTGACGGCCCGTATCCGCAACCAACTTGCTGACAACAAGCCCTCTTTGGATCTGGTGCGTTTTGGCGGACTGACTTTGATTAAAAACCAGCAGGTCCTGAAAAATGGTGAGTCTTTGATCAATCTGAACCGTCGCGAGTTTGAAATTCTGACAGCTTTCTTTGAGCATCCTGAAACGATTGTCACCCGCGAACAATTAATTGAACGACTGGCTTCTGGAGAAGAAATCTACGACCGCACGGTGGATTCCCATATCAGCCACATTCGTTCCAAGCTGCAAAAAAACGGGGTCACGGCGGTGAAGATCAACTCTGTCTATGGCCAGGGTTATCGTCTGGAAAAAGCCATTTAGTTTTATCTGTCCATCTCATTCTGATCACAAGGTCCTAACTCCATAGTCACTCAATACTTGCCCGCTAGCATAAGATTCAAAGGCGGGCGTATGTTTAAAAAACTTCTTTCAACCACTTTCCTTCTGATGCTGACTCCACTAGTTTCCCCAGCCCAGGTTTCCATGTGGGGAACCGGCATGTATGGCGGAATGCAAAACTGCTCCACCGAAATGAAAGCTGGCAATGGCGCCACCAGCACGGATGACACCACCAAAGAAATCCAAGCCGAAATTCAGGAAGCTCAACAGCAACTGAAATCCAAAAAATCCGAGAAGAAAAAAATAGACCGCACTTTGACCCGCACCAAACAGAATGTCGAAAAATCAATTGCCAGCGACTATGCTGATTTCATCTTTGAACACATGGAAAACTCTCGCCGCTGCGAAGAGTATCGCGGTATGCAATCCGAAAATCAGGAGTTCATCGCTGAAGGCCAAGAAGGTGAAAGCTCCGTTCCCAACGCCAATATGATCTCGGTTCATGGTTTCACGGTCACCGAATGGAAGCAGTACTGTGATCAGGGAAAAAGCGGCTCAGTTAGCGGTTCTGTTTGCACCAATGTAAAATTCAAAGAAGCAGACGGTGGTCGTCAGGATGCCACAACCTGCAAAAAGGGCCTGACCGACTATCGCAAACAGTACTCCCAATCCGAAAAAATACAGAGGGAAATTGAAGGACTTGAAGACACTATCGCCCGCGCCAAAGAAGATCTGAAAGACGCCAAACAAGACGCTTTGGAGGCCCGTCGAGACGGGCTGGCTCAGACCGAAGGTGACATCTGTATCGAGTGTATGCAGCAAGGCAGTGGCAGCAATTCGCAACGCCCCCAAACTGACTGGGCCAATGTGATTGCCAATGTCGGAACCGGACTCTTCGCCTCTTATATGGGTTACAAGCAAAATCAAATGGTTGCCGAATACAATTCCAATGCAGGCTGGCCGACGCAATCATATCCGGCCCTTTCTTATGGCTATCCTTACTTGATGGCAGGTCTTTACGGCGCTGTCAGCGGCGGAACAGGACAAGGCACATTCGGTTGCGGCAGCACCATGGGCGGCACAGGCAACATGAATGGACCGATGGGTATGATGGGTGCTTATGGCATGGGCGGAATGTACGGCTCTGCGGGCGGCGCCTTTGGTTATCCGTCAGGCATGATGGGCAACAACATGGGAGGCGGTATGTTTATGGGTGGCATGTCTCCGTGGGGGATGAACGGCATGTACGGCGGAATGCAAGGCTATGGTAGTTATGGTGGCATGGGTAATATGATGGGATATGGAAATATGATGGGCTACGGCTCGATGATGGGGAACAACATGATGAGCGGGATGGTCGGCGGCCTTACCGGCTATGGCGGTATGATGGGGAACTATGGTTCTATGATGGGTTATGGCGGCCTAATGAGTGGCATGACCGGCATGATGGGCATGGGCGGTATGATGGGGTATGATTCTTCGTCGTTGGCTTTACAGCAGCAGATGATGCAGATACAGTTGCAATACCAGCAGCAGTATCAACAACAGATGGTGCAAAAATATCAGACCGTGTCTTCACTGCAGCAAGAGCTCTACAGCCTGATGGCTCGCATTCAACAGGTTCAGTACGGCGGAACCACCAGCTATATCGGCGGAACGCTGGGAACCGGAACTTCCATTTACACCGGAAGCTACGGCTCAACCCTCGTCCCGACTCCGATTACCAACTCCACAACGACAATCACACCGACAGTGATTCCATCCAGTCGCTAGCACAGCTACCAGGCACCCAGGCGTAGCAGGCGGGTGCCTTGCTTATAAGAATCCTCTGCAAATCTCAGCACACCGTCTGAGCTCTGCTGCGACGTCAAAAAGACCATATAAACCGGCATAGCCTGCTTCAACTGCACACGAGTGTCGTTGTCCAGAACCTCGCCAGGTTTGGCCATGTATCTTTCAATAGTCGAACGATCCCAGGCCGTTCCCCGCATCAGGTATTCAGCGAGGTCCACAGGTTTTTCAACTCTTACGCATCCGGAGCTAAGAAGTCTGTGGGGTTCCACAAAAAGTTCTCTTTGATTGGTGTCATGCAAATAAATCGCATAAGAATTTGTCATCATGAACTTCAAAGATCCCAAGGCATTCATTCGGTGCGGTCTTTGACGAATGTAGATATTGGCATCCTGGCTTGGGTCCATGTTGTACCAGTCAATGCTGGCTGGATCGAGCTGCTGGGTGAAGGATTTATTCCAGACTTCATAATTGCGACTTTCAAAATACTGGCGGATTTCCCACGGCCACAGATTTTTGATCTCCTCCACCTTATCTTCCCGGAAGATCGTCGGTGGCACCACCCAGAAAGGATTAATCACCAAATAGACGATCTTGTCTTTCATTGTCGGTGATTTTCTTTCAGGACGTCCGTTGATCGTGCGGAAGCTCATGGTATAAAGACTGCCCCCGGTTTTATCCACCAGACTGAAATAGGACATCGCCAGATTTACGAAGACATAGCGATCTTCAAAATATTGCGGGAACCAGCGCAGCTTTTCCATATCCAGACGAATTTGGCGCATGCGATCCTGACAGGAAACATTTAGATACTTCCAAGTCTTGCCACCGGGAGAAATCTTGCTGTCCGGTTTAAAGCGCAAGTTCCACTGGATATCGTTCACGGCCAGCACCACCTTGTCATCGAATGAATCATCCAGGCTGTTCATCGGATAACCCAACTGGGCCATGCGGGTTTTCAGTGGGATCAAAATCGGATCTTTACTTCCCAGCTTCATTGTCTTTTTCACCTTAGGAAGCGCCGTCCATTCCCCCGCCTGACAAGCGCGATCCATCTTTCGCAAACTGTCCCGCAATGCCAGATATTGCGGCGACTGAGGTGACATAGATTCCAAGACTTCCCAAGGACGATAGTTTGCGGCGATCAGTTTAGCCTCCAGCTCCTGGACGGTGGGGAAAACCTTGCGAGTCAGTTTGACATCCACTCCCACCAGCGCCGGGTCCACCACTCCTGAAGAAACATCCCGAAGCAGACGCAGGTAATTCAAATTGGCCTGGGATTTCAGGCCTGAGCTGGCAGGATCCTGAAGGTAAGCAGCCTCCATGGAATCACTCCAGTAGCTCTTTACATTCACACCGTGGTCTCCGGATCGAATCATCGCCTCGCGCAGATCCAACAAGGATATTCTATCTACAACGGTCAAGTACTCCTTTTGAGTCTGTGCATTTGCAAACAGGGACAGGCTCAGAACAACCCAGAAAGCCATGAGACGTATCAACTCCATAACCCCTCCTCATGTTCTTCCTTATCTAAATTTTGGCCATAAACGGTCTGCAATGTTAGAGTCAGACTGGGCCTCTGCCCGGAATATTTCCAAAACTAAACCCAATGTCTGCAATTGGACACTTTTCTGGCTTCGTGTTTGCTCCTTACCAAATGTGACAGGAATCTTGCTGCCGCAAGAGATCTAATGCGAACTGGTCGCACAAAAGATCTACACCTGTTGAACTTTTTTGGGAGGTCTCAAAATGAGATGGTCAAAAACAATGCTGACTTTGGGTATGATTGCATCCTGCGCAACTCTGAGCGCCTGTAAGAAGGAAAAGATCGACGGCGCCAGCATTCATACAGCTCGCACCAAGCCAGCTGCTGAAGAAGGCACGACTTCTCAGAAACAAATTGATGATGCCAACAAAACTGGTGGCACGTCATCAACCTCTGACACTTCCAATCTGAATGTCGCCCAACGTTGCTATCAGGACTTGTGCGCCGCTAATACCGAGTTGTCTTTGCCAAAGCTGTTGGCAGATGCGGAAAAATCCAGCGACGCTTTGAAAAAATATTATGATGAGAACCTAGCCCCCCGAGTTCTGGAGACTGTCAACGCCCGGGTTCAGCAGTCAAATGCCACTTTGTCATTTATCTCTGGGAAAGAAGCCGAATTCGACAAAGTGGAAATTGCGGACGACCAGGCCCGTTTGATTAAAGCCATCTATGTGATGGTTCACCCGGATGCCGGTGAAACCCAAAAAACCATTATTGGTCTGTTGGCAAATGAAGCCTTTATCAAGGCCGCCTCCTTACGACAGGTCAGAGGAGCTTCCGCTTATTTCACCTCCATCTATGCAGGAAAAAGCCTGACCGAGGCCACAAAGCTTGAAATCAGCAAGATCCTGGAGCTGGAAGAAAAGGTCAACAAAGCCGCCAAAGGCCGCATTCTGAATATGAAAACCGGCACCTTGCAAAGATTCCTCAATGGTGAAGTCGTCGAAATGGACGAACTTGAAGGTTTGGCAGATAACAGCTTTGCTCTGCGTATGATTGATGCCGTCATGGACGAGAAAAGCAATATCACCCAACAAATCAATCTGGGCCTGGAAGAAATGAAGCAGATCTACACCAAAGCAAACTTGCAGGAACAACTGAAGGATCTTGAATCTGAAAAAGCACAAATGCTTGGTATCTGTGAAAAAGAAATGACGAAGGCCATGAACCTGTACCCGCAAGAAAGCGAAGTAACCGCCTTCAAAGCAACGACCGAACAGGTTCGCAAGCAGGTTCTGTCGCTTTTGAGTGCTCAGGATCCGACTTATAGTGTTGTGCAAAAGGCTGTGGTTTATAGTCCTATGACCAACGATAAGGCCGTGAAGTTCTGGGCGCAGAGCCTGAAGGATATGGCTGCAGATTCCAAAGATGCCGTCAACGACCTGAAAAATCTGGATACGGCGGGGACCTTCACCCTGGCCACCATTCTTTCCATGACCAGCACTAAGAAACCAACCAACTGTTTCCATCTGGTGGATCTGAATATTTCAGATGCCACCCACACGATCGACACGGGAATCAAAGCAAGCTGGTTGTCTGTGAAAAAGCCTTCCTATGGAGTGGCAATTCTGGCTCATGAGTTCGGCCATCTGGTTTCAAAGTTCAGTCAAAGCTACTACTCGCAAAAATCCTGTCTGGCTGGCAAGCAAGGCAACACCAAATTTATGGAAGAAGACTTTGCTGACGTGATCGCCGGCAAGGTTCTGGCTAATATGCAAAACAGCGTAAACGGAAAATCCAACTATGGCTGTATGTTTGCATCTTTGGAGGAGGCTCCAAGCTTGCAAGCTGGCACCACGGCATCGGACGTACACTCGTCAGGCCTGTTCCGCGCCCTGCAACTGGCACAACTGAGCAAAACCGCGATTCCTGAAAGCTGCAAACAGGCGGTACAAGAGCAGACACCAAAAGCTTTGGATAAATGCGAATAGGACTATAGATGCCGAAAATAAAAAACCCACACCTTTGAAAGTGTGGGTTTTTATTTTTATAGCGCAAGTGCGCCACCAAAAGTAAGGCCGTACCTTAGCGTTGGTTGGCTGGAGTCCATTTCAGACCCTCTTTGCCAGCCCATTTGCCACGAGGACGGTAGATACGGTTATTTGCGTACTGCTCGAAAGCATGAGCGCACCAGCCGGAAATACGAGATGCCGCGAAGATTGGTGTGAACAAATCAGTCGCGATACCCATAGAGAAGTAAACCGTTGCAGAGTAGAAGTCCACGTTCGGCATCAAACCTTTTTCGTTGAACATTGTATCGTCAATCAAAGTCGACATTTCGTACATGTGGTGGATACCAGCTTCTTTAGTCAACTTGTCAGACATGCCACGCAAGATACGAGCACGAGGGTCGCCGTTTTTGTAAACGCGGTGACCGATACCCATAACTTTTTCTTTCGCCGCCAAAGCATCCTTAACGAACTGCTGAGCTTTTTCCATATTGCCGATTTTTTGCAGCATCAGGATAACCTGTTCGTTCGCACCACCGTGCAAAGGACCTTTCAACGCGCCAATCGCAGAAACGATTGCAGAGTGAAGATCAGACAAAGAAGAAGCCGTTACGCGAGTCGCGAATGCAGAGCAGTTCAACTCATGGTCAGCGTGAAGGATCAGGCAAGTGTCCATCACTTTTACGTGTTCAGCTTTAGGCTCTTTACCACCGCCCAACATGTACATCATGTTCCAAGCGATGGATTTGTCTGTTTTTGGAGTTACAGGCTCTTGACCTTTGCGGATTGCATCGAATGCACAAAGAAGAGTTCCCATTTTTGCAGTCAAACGAACAGACTTGCGCAAGTTTGCATCAGCGCCGTTGTCGTTAGCATCCGCATCCCAGTGAGCCATCAAAGAAACAGCTGTACGCAACCAACCCATTGGGTGAACGTTCGTCGGGATTGCTTTCAAAACTTTGATGAAATCAGGGCTCAAAGCCATTTCATTATGAAGTTGAGTGGAGAAAGCCGCCAGCTCTTGAGCGTTTGGAAGTTTGTCGTTCCAAAGAAGATAAGTTACTTCCTCAAAAGTGGAGTTCGCAGCTAGATCATCGATCGTGTAACCACGGAAATTAAGAGAATCACCGACGATAAAAGATACTTTCGTCGTACATGCAACAACGCCTTCCAAACCCTTGTCCAAGGCGCCTTCATAAATATTTACTTCAGCCATCGCAGTTTCCTTTCTGACTTATCAAATACTTCTTTTTTTTAAACATTGTAGACTTATCAAGAGTTTTGACAAGTTGTCACGGAGTTCCCGCCCCAAAGTCGCATAAACAACGCGACTGAAAACGTAGTAAAAATCAGGTTCTAGCGGGAGGCTAGTTTGATCACACGGTCTTTAACCTCGGTGACGATCAAGGTCTGATCTCGAACCGGGTCGGACTTGCCAGAGTACTTTTCGTTGGCATAAAGAATCTCATTACGCAGTTCGTGAACCCCTTGCTTTGGGGCCCGAGAAATCGCCTCGGAAATCCCATGTCCACCCCAGTTCACACCCAGAGAGTTCTGCGACATCTTCAGCCCTTCGGTCGCCAGAATCAGACGATCCCGTGGATTCAACTGGATCACCCGGCTTTGAGGCTCCGTGTTAAATTCTTTGCTTAAGCTCGGGCCTGTCGGAAGCAGCTCTGCCAAGCCGTCCTGACCGTACACCTGCATGAAACCGTCGATATTACCGATGGAACAATACTGCATCTCAAAACTGCGGCGATCTACAATGCCATAAAAGACACTGGCCTTATCCTCATTCTGGATACTAGGAACCACTTCCTTGGCCAGAAGCGCCACAACCTTGTGTGCCTCCAACCCACGACGAGCTTCGATCTGAGAAGAGATTTTGATGATCATGGACAGCAAGAGCGACGACAGAGAATAGCCACTGGCACTGGAAATCAAAATTCCAAACTTCAACTTGTCTTCGTGCTCGAAAATATCGAAGTAGTCACCACCCGAACGGGTGCCCGGCAAAAACTTGGTACTGAACTCAAACCCCTGAACATTGGGAAGCTCTGTCGGAGACAAAAACTTTTGCAGACTTTGCGCCAGCTTCAGCTCCTGACTGACCTGAACAATCATCTTCTCCAACGCGCCGTTGGCTTTGCCCAGCTCCAGACGATAGCGGTGAAGCTCGGCTTCTTTGACCGCCAGTTCGTGTTCAAGTTCTGAAATTCGCTCTTTAAGTTCGTCTTGTTCTTTTGCCATGACGGCTTATCTTAAATTCTTTTTTACGGCCAGTCGTGGAGGAACATATTCAACTGTTCTTCTTCGGCCTTTAGTCGAGCCTGAATCGGTGCCGGGACTTGCCCCTCTTTCAAGGTTCCTAATCCTTGCAGGTGATAGCGGATCTCGCTGTGTCTTTTGTGGACTTTTTCACGTGCCCAAACCATCATCGGCGCTGACAACAATCCCCAGGCCTTCCAGTGAGAACCAAAATATTTTGAATCCTGCATTTCATCTACCGGGGCCTGCCCGCCGAAATGCCCCCAGATCATCTGAGCCACCCACTGCAGAGCCAAAATCAATGCAAACAGCAGCACAAACTGCAAACTTTTTTCCTGGAAAGATGCCAGCCCGGAAGTGAATCCCAATTCCAGGAAAGTTCTGACTTCACCTGCCAGCAAAAGACCGACAATGACACCAATCACGGACACCCCCGCAAACTGCGAAGCCATACGACGGCATTGTTGATTCAAAGACCGGCTTTGCCACCAGAAAAAGATCAGGCGCCCAACACGCTCCCCGGCCACCAAGCCCAAGGCTCCGTTGAAAGCGATGGTGTTGGTCAAAAGCAAGCTCAACGCCAAAGCCAACGACCAGAATTCAATCTGCACCACAAGACTTAGTACCGCCGCCAGCATAAAGAATGCCACCACAGTCGGGAAACGACCATCTGCCAGGAAGAAAGCAAGTTCACTTTGTCCCAAGATCGTTTGAATCACGCTGGAATTGCGAAGCATGCTTTCGCCCCCAACAAGGAACAACCCGACAGCCCCCACGAACAACAAGACATCGCGAGTTTTGACACCGATAAAAACAGTCAGGCACAACAGTCCGGCAATCCCCAGAAGAAAGTAGCCGTTAAAACTCATGAACAACGAGCCCAGAATCAAGATCCACCAGACACCCAAAGTACTTAAACACATCACCAAAGCGCTCGGACGCGCAGGCAGAACACGCAAGTTCAAAAGAGCCAATCCCGAGAACAGGGATTTTTGCGGTGAAACCTCTAACACGACAATACTCAAAGCACGCGCAAACATCGCGCTCAAGCCGGTCTCAAGTCCCTTGTCCAGAAA
The DNA here is from genome assembly GCF_041888015.1 of Bdellovibrio bacteriovorus. Taxonomy (GTDB): domain Bacteria; phylum Bdellovibrionota; class Bdellovibrionia; order Bdellovibrionales; family Bdellovibrionaceae; genus Bdellovibrio. The sequence continues at coordinate 490,181 of NZ_CP168968.1, read as the reverse complement.
ACTTTTCTGCACGCCGGAAAGCAGCTTTGCCAAAAGCTGCTGGGAATAAACCATCCCGGCCAACATCAGGACAAAACTACCCAACCACATAAGTATCATAGCGAACCACCTTTCCTTCATAGGAATGACGAACTCCCGGCAGCAGTTCTTCCGCCTGCATTGGGCGCTTCACCACCACTCTTTGCACTGGCCAAGTCAGGGCCTCTTGCAAAACCAAGGCAGCGTCTTCGTCATGTCCGACCAGATCCCTGAACACAACCATCTCCTGCTTGGGAAGCGCGGACTTTTTCTTGTGCGGATACATCGGATCAAAATAAATAGAATCAATTTCAAGCAAGCCTTTGTTCTTTTTCAAGAATTCCAGCGCATCACTAAAATGCAAATGGTAGGACTTCAAATACTCTTTCTTCGTGCGTGCGAAAGCTTCCGACAAAAGAGCATAAAGAACCGGAGAACGCTCAACCCCAGTCACCGCAAAACCAAGTTGCGTCAGGAACACACTGTCGATTCCCATCCCTACGGACAGATCCAAAATACGGCGAGCCCCTTTGCCAACACCCAAGGCTTTGGCAATCAGTTCGTTCTTGCCGCGATGACCTTTGCGCTCGTAATCCAGATGATTTTTATCGAAATCGATTTCAAGCAGGCGCTTTTCCAGATCGCGCACAAACACGCGATCACCTTCGACGAAGAAATGAAAAAAGTAATTTTCAGGACTTTCCGGATTGAGCGGCGCTTGCAGGAAGGCCGCCCACACCTTAGCTTTTTCAAGGCCAGCTTGGTCGGCCCTGACGCATATACGAGGACCGCCTAGCGGAACAGATACCATAGACACTCAAAAACCCACATGCCGATGGCCAACAGGAATAAATAGAAACCAGAACGGAAAACAGCCTTCATATCGCTGCCGATGGGACTGGAAATATTTTTTAGCTTCTTGATAAAGCCCGCTGATGCAAATACCAAAACTGCCGTCAGATACAAGCCCCAATAGAATCCGGCATACAACAGGTGATAAACCAGATTGAAGATCACAAACAGAATCCACCACGCGGCGATCAACCTGCGGGCATTGTCAAAACCCAGCCAATTCACTGTATTGGTAAAGCCCGCCTGACTGCTGGGGAAGATATTCATGAAGTTACGCAAATGAACCATGAACAGAATCAACCAGCCCCAAACACATCCCAACCAGAAGCTTTCGATATCCGCGGGAACCCCCATGGACATCTGAAAGCCCACCGTCAACAACGGTCCCAGCATCACAAACAGTGCCAGCTCCCCGCCGATACGGTACTTAAAAGAGTTCTGTTTTTTAAACTGAGCCCACAAACCAATTCCCAGACTGCCACCAATAATTCCGGCCAGCTCGGGGAATGCAAAGATCAGCGGAATCGCACACAAAATTGCCAGCACCAAAAAGACGGTGGAAAGGCTTTTCACCTGCGCCGCCGTCACCCAGCCGCTTTGAATAGCACGGCTGCCACTGCGTTCAAGGACGCGATCCACGCCCTTCATGTGGTCCATATAATCATTGCGCAGATTGATCGCGATGAACGCCAGCAAAACACCCACTGTGGCAATCGCTGTTGTCACAGGATCTTGCATGGTGTGATCATCCACGTTTTTGGTCATGATCAAAAACAGCGGCAGGAAAATAAGAAGAAAGCTGCGAACTTTGTAAATCTGCGCAATCGCCATCCACAAAGATGGTTTGGGAATTTCATTCAGGGACAACACCTTGAACGTCACCGTTTCAGAAGCTGAATTCACATTCAGCGTCTGCTGCGGCAACGCTCTTTGAGTCTTTGAAAACGTCCCCAGCAAATAAGATTCGAACTCGGGATTCTTTTTGGAAAGCGTGATCAATTCGCTCACTAAGGTTTCCTTCTCCAGTACAGAATCTCTGTCAACGGACGAAGCTGATCGATCAGTTTTTCCTCACCGGGCTTCAGGAAGGTTTTCAAACGCTCCAAATGGTGATCGTACATTTTGATCAGGCCCTTGTTGATTTCGTCGAACTCAAGAAGCTTTTGATCAAAGCGGGCTTTGCCGCCCACATTGGCATAGAACTGTTCCAGATTTTTGCTTTTTACGATGTGATCAATTTCGTGGCGAGTGGCCCCTTGGCACATAAACGCCCCGAAAGAGTTCAGATAGCCGGATTTCAAATCACCCAGGATCGCTTTGCCTTCATCATTGCGGATGTCGTAATCCAGAAGGTCATCACTGCGCTGGAACAACTGACCCAACAACGTTCCCATCTCGGAAAGAATGTTGTGCAGTTCTTCGTCGTATCTTTCCTGCGCGATGAACGGCGCACGGATACACCACTTAAACAAGCTGGCAGTTTTCAGGTTGTGGATGCGATCCAACTGTTCGATAGTCACAAAGAAATCACCGACAACAGAATCCTGCAACCACTCGCCTTCCAGCAGATCGGAAATCACTTCGGCGGTGTATTGAACCAGCTTGATGTTTCCATGACCGGAAAGATTCACCATCACTCGCGCCAACAAATAATCCCCGGCAAGAACCGCGTATTCAGGAGTGTACTTCATCCACGCCGCCGTTTTACCGCGACGAAGATGAGAGCGGTCGATCAAATCATCATGCAACAACGAAGCATTGTGGATGAATTCGATCGTCTGAGACAGAAGCAGCTCAGTCTTAGGTTCGATACCCAAGTGAGCCGACATCATACGAATTAGTTTTGCACGAAAGCCTTTCCCGCCAGAAAAGAGATCATCGTAAAGCTTGTTCAGCTTCGGCAAATAGGCCGGGAAATCCTTTGAATCATAGACTTTCAGATCAATGACGCTGCGTTGCAATTTTAACTCCTCAAGAGGGCGACTAATCCCGCTAACTTCGCGATTTATCTGCTTGCTGTCAAGGGATCAAAGGCCGTAAAGTCCGAGACATTATGAATAAAGTCTTTCACACAAAGAAGACCATCACCTTCAGGGAAGCTGATCCTGCGGGGATCATGTTTTTCGGAAATATTTTCGGTCTTGCCCACGACGCTTTTGAGCAGTTTATCATCGAAGCGGGCTACACCTGGAATGAATGGTTTGGCAGTCGCGAGCTGATTATTCCCTTGCGCCATACGGAAGCCAACTACCTGGCTCCCTTTGTTCCCGGCGAAACCTATGACATTCAAGTTTGTGTGGCGAGCTTTGGTGAAACTTCCTTTAAAATGAAATACGTCTTTAGCCGCAACGACAAAACCAACGCTGTGGTGACCATGGTTCACGCCGTGCTCGACGGAAAAACCAAACAAAAGACAGCTTTGCCAACTTTGATGAAATCTCGCTTGGAGCCCTATTTGGAATCCACCGGACAGGGTTGCTAGAGGAGCGTGATGGAAGAATTTAAATTTACCGGAAAAGAATGGTGGCGCGAAGGGGTTCGCTTTGAGTGTACAGGTTCAGGCAAGTGCTGCACCTCGCATGGCGAATACGGTTTCGTTTATCTTAGCCTGGAAGATCGCCAGCGCTTCGCCAAACATTTAAAAATGCGCACCGGTGACTTCACTCGCAAATACTGTGAAATGACCGGAGGCATCTGGCACCTTAAGGAAGATCCGAAAAATCCGGATTGCATGTTCCTGAAAGGAAAAGGTTGCAGCGTCTATGAAGCTCGCCCTGCCCAGTGCCGTACCTGGCCGTTCTGGCCTGAGGTGATGAATGCCAAATCGTGGGCCAAGGATGTGAAGGCCTTCTGCCCTGGAGTCGGTCGCGGACCCGTGATCCCTGCCGAAAAAATCGAGCAGCAAATCCGCGAACAAATTGAAAGCGAAAAAGGATGGGGCAAATAAGCCCCCCTTTTTTGCCGTTTTTTGTCTCTTTGAACAATCTCTTGTCAGGGGGCACTGTCCACCCCTTTGACAATGCTGAATTACCTTCCTTCTCCACCAGATTCCGCACTTGCAATCCTCTGACAGAAGAAAAATGTGGTACAAGAGTGCCATATGAAAAAACTAATCTTCCCCCTACTGGCAGCAAGCCTTCTTTCCGTTCAAGCCTTTGCGGGTAATCCCAAGGATCGCTCTTACAAGTTTTGCGATGACATCACTCGCGTAGACAAACTTCTGGATCGCAGCCGTGAGTCTGTGGATCGTATCAAGCGCGAAGGTCTGAATGTGGATCGCATCGTGGTTTCCAAAGACCGCCGCCAGCTTTATCTGGTTTCCGGCGAAACTTTGTTAAGAACTTACACAGTGGCTTTTGGATGGGATTTTATTGGTCACAAGCAGTTTGAAGGTGATGGCAGAACCCCGGAAGGGATTTACACCATCGACTATAAGAACGCGCAAAGCCAGTTCACCAAATCTTTGCACGTGGACTATCCAAACAAAGACGATATCGCCTATGCAAAATCCAAGGGTCGTTCCCCAGGTGGCGACATTATGATCCACGGCTTGCCTTCAAATCCGGCTAAATACGAACGCATCAGCAAAATCCATCCGCTGGATTGGACATTGGGATGCGTGGCTGTAACCAATGCAGAGATTGAAGAGATCTTTGCCCTGACCAAAGAAAGAACTTTGGTTGAGATTTGCAAGATCAGCCCGGCGAAATAACCGCTGACCTCCAATTAAGGTCGGCGCAACAGATACTTTCTTTCCACACCCTGAAGGCAGGACAACTTGCCTTCATCGGTGAAAACCTTGTCACAGATTTTGACTTCATCCGCGACAATAAACTTATTGCGCAACAACCCCAGACACTGAATCTTTTCGTCATCAGAAAAACGATCCGCACAGAATCCCACTGAATCGACCGTAAATAGTTCGGCCGCACTCATTTCATTAAGACAGCGACGTTTGTCTTCATCTGCAAAAAACGACTGACACAAACGAGATGCCGCCCGCATTCCCGGTGTCGGATCCACCTTCAGGCGCGTGCGATAGGGAAAAGGTCTTTGAATATCAGCCAGACAACGGGCTTTTTCATCATCAAAGGTCAAGGACTCGCAGACTTGCACTTCTTCAACACGGATGTCGCTGTTTTGAATAGACTGCAAACATCGAACACGATCCTCATCAAAACTTTGCTGCATACAAATCGGCAGAGCTTCTTTGGTAAACCAGTTGGCGGAACTTTCAGCGCGAATGCACGCCGGGATCACGGACTCGTCTTCAATATGAGTGCAAAACTGCAATGCCGCCATCAGGCCCGGCACCGGATCTGGAATTGGAATGGCATGCGCAGACACAGAACCCATCATCAGAACGAAGAACAACAAGTGTTTCATATTAAGACCCCTCGCTTTCACTATTCCGCCGAATATGAGCAGACTCAAGACATGCTCGGTCAAAATGATGCAAAGACCTTACAATCCACCATTCACGGTGTCGAATCTCAGTTTGACGCTTTAGGGGTCCTAAGAGCCTGTCGAAAAGAAATGCATGAAGTACGTAACTGGCAAGAAACTCACTGCTTTTCTGTTTACATGCCTTTTTGTGGTCGGATGTAAAGATCCCGAGTTGGAGATGTCTCCACTGGGTAAAAAACTTCCGGCACCCACTTTAAAGGGCACCAACCCATTTCAGCAGGACTTCGACAGTCAAAACTATGCGCGCGTTCAAGGAAGCTGTGATACACGCGTCAGTACAGTGTTTGTCAGCTTTGACAAAAGTGTCTGGCATCAAGCTCCGACCAGTCCGGATCTGACTGGCACATCCCTGTCGGCAGGCCAAACCAACGACATTGATTGTTCCGATGGCAGCTTTGATATCTATCTGACGAAAAATGATCTGCTTCACTTATGGGGCATTAATAGCGGCTCTGACGATGTCAACGCCATCTATATCAAAGGCCTTTCAGCGATCGGCGACACAGAAACACTCACCTTGCTGGATATGAACTCTCCGGGCAACGGCGGTGGAACCGGTGGCAGTGCTATAGCCACAACAATCAATCTGGATAAGAACTGGCCTCGCGGTTATGCTGGCACCAGCCAATGCGGATCATTTCACATTTACCTGAACAACGCCTCTGGTTACCGCGCCACTCACACCAGCACTGTTACGTTTAGGATCAAACAGAGTATCGCTGGTGGTACTCCGTCAACGATCATTGGCTATCCGAGCTGGGAGAACTGCAGCAACGGCACCAATGCCACAGATGTCTTTCAGGTTCCAGCAGGCTCGGATTACACTGAAGTCGTCTATCGCTTCCCCGACTCTCCCATTGATGGCTTGCTGACGTTCACTTTGGCGTATCCTTCTGCTTTGACGGCCAACCCCGTTCCGATCAATGTGACTTTGCGCAGCTCTGATGCCTCCTCCACGTATCGCTGGCTTTCCATGGACCAGACGGCAACACAAATATACAAGAACATCTGCTACCCTTTCCAATTGCGCTCACAGATGTACAACAACAGCCAGGCCTACGACCAATTCGGCGGCACAATCAACATCACAGCGACAGATTCCCGTTTGAAGTTTTATACCAACGAATCGTGTACGACCCGAGCTACTGAATACACATTTGCCAACTATGACCCCGTGCTAAAAGGCTTTATGAAGTTTGTTCCGAGTGCGGGCGACACCGAGAGCTTCGTGAACATCAAAGTGACAGCGGCCGCGGCCACTGGGAACACCTACACCTATGACAGCTCCTCTGCTGAGTTCCGGGCGGACCTCAGCGACAAAAACTCGGTCTCTAAATTAGAATTCTGGGGTCCCCGTGATATCGCCAACGGCGATTGTCATCGCTATCAAGTGGTCACGATGAACTCCAACGGCACGGCGCTGCCCCTCACGACAGATTTAAACGTCAGCTTAGGCACTTCTCAGCCAAATCTGGGGCAATTCTTCGCGGATGATGCCTGTCAGACAGCGACGTCTTCTACTACTATTAGCAAAAATAAAAGCGGCGGGTTCGTCTATTTCCGTCCAGCCACCACGACCCCGGGAAGCTACAAATTCAATATCAGCGCTCAAGGCCTGACAAGCGCTTCACCATCGGTGGTGATTCAATCCCTCATAAGACAATTTAAAATTGCTCCGATGGATCTGGCGGCGGGAGGCTGCAAAGCGATCTCTGTGGGTATTATTGACGGTGCGGGGATTTACAAAACGGCCCCCATTGAAATCGCCACCACTCTGCAGGTTCATCTGAATCCCGGAGGCTATGCGACGATTTATGCAGATGCAAACTGCTCAACGATGCTCGGCTCCTCGCAAGCTCCTATGACCATTCCTCAGGGCTCAACAACCGGAGCAGTTTATATCAAGACTGCTGGATTGGCCGGAGCTTCCTTTACCATCCTGGTTAACAGTATCACCGGACTCTTCGGTGACGACAGGACCGGCGTCTTCCAGTAGGTCTATTCAATTTTTTCTTTCAGATATTTCAGGAACTTCTCGCGATCCTTCTCTGGGTGGATCGCGAAGGTTTCCGTTTCGCCATCGGTCCCTGCATAACTGACCGCCTGAGTATCGTCGATACAGACATCCAAACAACTGGAAGTCACAATGCGAATCTTGGAGGAATCGCCCGACTCTTTGAAAGTCTTCTTCAAGAACATTTTCAGATTTTCAGCGCTGTTGCCTTCTTCTTCAAGCAGTTTGGAGCTGATGGACTTATGGCATTTCGTACAAATAAGCACGATGCCTTTGGACCAGGGATTTTCTTCGCGTTTCATAGTTTTCTCCTCAACTCCGCCCACAGAATTTTACCCAAATCACTGCGCGGAATCTCTGACATATAATAAATCTTACGAGCTTTTTCGAAAGGAAGCACTTTTTCCGAATACAACTGCAGAACTTTTTGCGTATCCGCTTCCGACAAAAGACTGATGGCGTGAACCTCTGCCCCCAGCCTGTCAGAAGGCATATCCAAGAGTGTGATCTTCACCGGCCAGTCCGGATTTAAGTGCAAGGCACACGACTCCAAAACCGAACGCAGGCGGGCCACATTGGTGCCTTCGCCGCCGATCTTGATATAGTCCTTGCTGCGGCCTTCAATTTTCAGCGCGCCCTCAATAACCTCACCACGATCTTCTGTTGTGAACCAGCCGTCCTCTTTTTTAGGATTCCAATGACGGGACCCCTCGGACGTATTTTGAGCGTAAAGGCTGAATAAAGATTCAGCCCACACTTCCAGATAACCTTCTTCGTTCTTACGGGCTTTCGCGTGGGACAACAGCCCCACCGCCGGGAGCTCGGTCCTGCTCAGTGATTCCAAAGAGGCGGTCGCAATCTGCGAGGCTGTCTCGCTCATCCCATAGCTGGGAAGCACCGGCCAACCCAAAGCGCGCGCTTTTTTGTAAAGATCCAGCTCAAAAGCCCCGCCCCCAACAACAATCGCTCGCAAGTGGGAAGGAGCCTGATAACCTTGCGCCACCAGATCATACACTTGAGTCGGAACCAACGCAGACAAAGTGCATTTTTCTTTTACCAGCGTCTGATAGAAGTGATGCACATCCCAACGGCTTTCTTTGAGGGCCGAAACCACTTTCGCCCCGCTGAGAGCCGCACGAATTTCAATCCCCAAGCCTCCCACATGGAAATGGGGAAGCACCTGAGTCCAGACATCCTGCTCATTACTTTGCAGATGAGAATTCACAGACTTGGCAGAAGCCATCAACGCCTTTTTTGAAAGCGCCACCAGCTTGGTCGCAGAAACCGACTGTGCCGTCGAACCCGAGGTCGCAATCCACACATGCCCTTGCAAATTCAAAAGCTCCTGCGTGTCTTTGGCCAATTTATACAGAGCCTGATAGTCTGCCTCGGGCCAGCGCGGGTTGAGCAGAATTTCATTGTCGGCAGAATAAAGATCTAAGGGCTTTGAACTGGTTGCCACGGCAAAGCCTCCAACAGAGAATCAAAGCCGACACCGACTCCTTTGGTCTTTAAAATATAAGGCCCCTGAGTGCCTATCTCGGCCGAGAATGAGTCCATCTGAAATAGACGATGAGTCAGACAGCCGGCCTCGAGCACCATATCACCGTGCTGCTTTTTGAGGTCCATCGCGACACCCAAGGCATGGATCACGCCAACGGGATGATCCATATAACTGGTCACCGTCAGCTTAAGATTCCACTTCTGACAGTAACCCACGGCTTTATCCACGTCCGTCTTGGCGGGTTTAATCACAATCACATCAAAAGGTGCTGACGGAATTTTTCCCCAGGGAACCTTGTCATACTGATTGTCCAAGGCGATCTTACACAGCTTGCGTGCCTCATTCCAGGCGTGAAAATCAAAAGGAAATGGATCTTCAACATAGTCGATCAAAGCACGCACAGAGGGAGCAAGTCCCGTCATAAACTTTTCAAAGATTTGCCAGCTTCCCAACGCATTGAAATCCAGCCGGATACGCAGGCCTGCTGCCGCAATATGAGTCAAAGCCGCGGCTTCCTGCTGCAGATCCTGACCCATTTTTACTTTCACCGTGGTGAAACCTTCTTTTTTGAGTTCATCCAAAAAGCCCGGCTTCAGATCCTGATAGTTGGACAACAGAAAGTTATTGCGGATCTTTTCAACCACATCAAAAACATTTTTACGCTGTTTTCTTAAAACCGCATCCCGGCGAGCCAACCAGATGCTTTGCTCGATTTGCGTGGTCATGCGGCCTAAACGCAGATCTTCCAATTGCTCAGCTAATGACAGATCACCCAGTTCAGGCCAAGGATGCAAATCCGCGTAGCCCACATGCCCGTCACTCCATTCCACCCGAAGCAAGACCCCCTGTCGCGCCGTCGGCTTTGCAACCGCATTCAACACAGTCATCGGCTTCAAAAAATAAGGGTGGAAAAAGATTTTAATCAAAAGGCAAATCCTAGAGCGATAAGAAGACCAAATACCAAGTGCAGTACCGCAGCCTGCCCCAGAAACTTGTTATAGGCCGGACTGGGTTCGGTGTTGAAAATATTCTTGGTGATCTTGATGGCCAAAGGAATCGCCAGCAAAGAAACGATTGCCGCAATCTTATAACCCTCAAACCACCAGTAAAGATTCAGAACAAATGGCAGGAAGCTTAAAGCGGCAATTTCCCAACGGGAAAACTTCACTCCAAAACGCACCGCCAAAGTTTTTTTGTTCACCAGACGATCCCCGGAATGATCGCGAAGATTGTTGATCGCAATTAGAACGGTGGCATGCAGACCGATCTGCAGACCCAAGACGAAGGCTTCGGCCATCCATTCGCCGGTGTTCAGGAAGACAATCCCCATCACGGCCAGCAGGCCGAAGAAAATAATCACGAACAAATCACCCAACCCCAGATAAGCCAAAGGGAACGGGCCTGCGGTGTATGAATAACCCATCAAGACAGAGGCAATCCCGATAGCGACAATCACCCAGCCGCCTTTCAGAACCAGCGGAATCCCACACAGCACCGCCAGCAGGAAACACAAGGACCCCAAAAGCATCACCTGATTGGCCGAAAGAATCCCAGCTTGCGTGATGCGCTGAGGACCGATGCGCTTTTCTGTATCTGCACCCTTTTTAAAATCCACGGCATCGTTCACCAAATTCGTGCCTATCTGGATCAGGAAAGACGCCATCAATGCATAAAACAGAACCCAGCCGTCCCAAGAAAGGCCGATCGCCTTTACCAAAGCCGTCCCCGCCACACAGGGCACCAGGGCAGCAGTCAAAGTTTTAGGGCGAAAAGCGAGAAGAATACTTTTAATTTGGCCAGCAGAGGTCATTTTGCATCGCATTGTTAAGAGTTAAAATCCAGTCTCTTTGTATCAGATTCTTTTCGCGTGACCAAAAGAATTTCTAAGGGCACAAAGGGGATGAATTTGATGATCGCAGGGGGTTTTATGAGCGTATGGACAGCACTGGCATTTGTTGCGGGAGCCTTGATTTCCGGACTGTTGGTTTATTTCAAACTGAAAGCTCAAAACACTGCGGATCTGGCGCAAATGCAGGCGGATCTTTTGGCCGCGCAGATGAAAAATGACCTTCTGTCACAAAGCCTACAAGAACAAAAATCCCTGATGGCTGAAACCAAAAAGCAGCAGGACGAACTGGCACAAAGAATGAACACCCAGTTCGAGGTCATGGCGCAAAAAATCTTTGAAGAAAAATCTGCCAAGTTCACCGACCAGAACCACAAAAACATCGCCTCTGTCCTGGAGCCACTGAAAGAACGCATCAAGGACTTTGAGAAAAAAGTGGAAGAAACTTATTCCACTGAGCGTTCCGAGCGCGGTGTTCTGCGTGGTGAACTGACCAAACTTATGGAGCTGAACAAGGTCATGTCAGCAGAAACTCAAAACCTGACTAAAGCCCTTAAAGGCGAAGTGAAAACCCAAGGCAACTGGGGCGAGCTGATTCTGGAAAATATTCTGGAGCGTTCCGGCCTGCGCAAGGGCGAAGAGTACATCATCCAGGGCACCGACATGGATCTGCGCGGTGAAGATGGCCAAATCTTACGCCCGGATGTGATCGTCAATTTGCCGGATGAAAAGCATCTGATTGTGGACTCTAAGATGACCCTGATCGCTTATGAACAGTATTCTTCGGCGGAAACCGCGGAAGAACAAGAGCGTCTGGGTAAACTGCATATTGATTCTTTGAAAAAACACATCGACGGTCTTTCTGACAAAAAATACCACGCCGCAGACAAGCTGATCTCCCCGGACTTTGTGATTTTGTTCATGCCACTAGAGCCTGCGTTCGCGTTGGCCTTCAAACTCAAGCCCGATCTTTTCCAATACGCTTGGGAAAAGAACGTGGCCATCGTCAGCCCGACGACCTTGCTGGCCACGCTGCGCACGGTAGCGGCTTTGTGGAAACAAGATCGTCAGGAAAAAAATGCGCTTGAAATCGCCAAGCGTGGTGGCCTTCTGTACGACAAGTTCGCAGGCCTGTTGAAAGACCTTCAGCACTTGGGTAACAAGCTGGAGGACGCCCAAAAAGCCCATGAGGATGTTATCAAGAAAGTGTCTGAAGGCCGCGGCAATCTGATTGATCAGGTCGAGGACCTGAAACGCCTGGGTGCCAAGACCGAGAAGTCTCTGCCGCAGTTGGAGCAGGCTTAGCTGCTGCCTTTTGGCATCTTGTGAGTGAACACAAGATGCCCTTGGAATTTGAATCTCTCCCCTTGAAAAATTAGCCTGATCAAGGGGCCTCATGACTGGAAATAGCTTTTTTCTTCTCGCCCTGGTTGTCATCATCGGCGCTTCTGTTTGGATGGTCCGCTCTTACAAGGGCATTCAAAGCACTCAAACACAACTGGTGGAGCGCGTGGAACAAATCCAGCAGCGTCGCCCCGCCAGCGCGCCCGTGGTTGTGACTGCCGCCGCCAAAGCCCGCCTGCGCAGCGAGGCCCTGAATCTGCAACAGCAGCTCACGGAAGAAAACCGCAAGTTAGAACAACAAAGACAAGCCCTGACAAATCTGCAAGCCCGACAACAAGAAAATACCCAAGCCCCCACCCCCGACAGTTATGCCAATGAGCTGCGCGAAAGCAATTTGCAACTGCAGGACTTCATGATGGAACTCAACAGCTATGATCGGCTCAGTCAGGATATTAATCGTCGCGCTGATGAAACATTGAAAGCACAAAGCAGCCAGGCTCAAACAATCCGCGATCAAATGGATGACAATATTCGTATTCAGCAACAGGCCATTCAACAGACCCGGGAACAACTTGGCTACTGGCAAACCAACTTCAACGATATCACCGCCCAACAGAATCAGCTGACGGCTCTGAATGATTTACTGTCGCAACAAGAGCAGCAACTGGAGCTGATGCAAAATGAAAAGCTGCTGCTATCTGCCCAGACACTTGATGTCCCCCGCAGTGTTCAAGCCGACCGCGAGCAGGCTTTGGCCGAAATCAACAGCAACCGACAGGATCTGCAGAGTGAAATTCTGGTGATGCGTTCCCAGATTCAGAATCTGCAAGAAGACATCTATCAGTCCACAATTTCCGAAACCTCTCTGCGTCGGCAGATCATGCAAACGCAAAGGGCCTACGAACAACAGCAACAGCAGGTTCGAAAACTGGAAGCCTCTTTGGTGGAAAAAAACGCCGAGCTCAATGCTCTGGAATAAAAAAAGGAGCCTTGCGGGCTCCTTTTTCGTTTTTAGATTCTTTTGAAATTAAAGTTCAGCGTCGCGAATCACAGTCAGCTTCGTCGCAACGTCGATGCCTGTGGATTGATTTTTGATCGCCACAGCCGGGTTCTGAACCACACGCTGTTGCAGCTTCGTGAAGATCGGTTCACGAATCGCCAGGTTGTTGTCCTGAAGAACACACTGACGAGCTGTGCGCGCTTCAATGTTCACCACAACCGGTGCCTTCAAATTCGCCGTCATTTGTGTAGGATCATCAGGGATTGTCACGATAGAGAAGTAACGAGCTTTATCTTGAGCCGTCAGCTTCAAAGCTTCCATGTCACCTTTAGTGAGGTTGGCCTTGTATTGAGGGGCAAACAATTCCGGCTCAAGAACCGGGAAAGCAATCGCAGGAGCTTCACAGCTTTGCAACCATGCGAAGATTTCGTCATTTGGATCATCGAGGAGAACGAACTTGCGTAAATCCGCAAAGCCTAAAAGGCCTTCTGGAAACGTCAAAACATCTTCTTGTTTCAGCTCAACTTGGCCGAAGCGCGATGTCGAAATGATCATTCATCCTCCCAAAAATTCAGGATTCACCCATAAATTAGACACACGAAGGCGCTCTGATGGTGAATACATCTATAAATCTGGACCTAAATCTAGGGAGACTCAATTAAAATTTAGCTGATATGACGAGCCGCTTCAGGGCTCTGGGCGCGAAAAAGGGGCCGATGGGACCCCTTCTAAGAAAATACAAACTATGGCTTTAAAAGCTTAGCAACGCTACGCGTTTTGTCTGCTGGGACACTCGCTGACTGCTGATTTTGTTCCTGGATCGCAACGTAAACTTCTTCACGGTGGATTTTGGTGTCTTTGGGCGCTTCGATACCTAAACGGACCTGTTTACCCTTGATTTGTACTACTCTAATTTTGATGTGGTCATCGATAGCGATGCTTTCACCCAACTTCCGTGTGAGAACCAGCATGACAACTCCTTTTGCTGCAGTCGTTATCGGCAGTTTTAAGCGGAACTGTAGGTATTATTTTTATCTGAGAAAGTCAAGAAGGCTTGGCTGAATAAGCTTTCCAGAGGTTTCAAGGGTCGCTTTTAGGGTGCTATCGGTCTTATTGATATCTGAAATCACCTGGAAAGCATCCGCATCCTCAAGCTGGGAAGCTGTCACCTTATTATCCACCACGGCCTTTTGCAGGGAATCCATGGTATTATTGACGGCCATAATTCTGGACCCAACTTCAGATCGAGCCAAAACCACCTGGGAAATGGCCTGATCAAGGGTGTCCAAGGCTTCCTGGATGCCCCCCTTGTCATTGGTACGCATGGAAATCTCAAGATTCTTCAGGGTCGAGAAGACATTGACCCCACTGGAGCCCGTCACCGGATCCTGCTTATCCAAACGACTGGTACGACGCTCTGACGCAGGACCGCGAGTTTCCAAGTAATTCGAGTCGATCTGCTCATTGTGCTCTTGACGCTGAACTTCCTGATTTTGGAAGTCTTTTAGGGACTCAACATCTGTCGGAGTCTCGTACTGGGCACGAACGATCCCGTCCCCGCCCAAGCCGCGGCCCAAGAAGACCTTGCTGCCCGGAAGGTTCATCGACACAAAGGCATCCTTCTGAGTCTGAATCTTCATGTCAGAGTCGTTACCAAAGTACTCTCCACCTTGATTAAAAGGTGTTGTCTGGGTTTTTTGCCCACCAAAGATATATCTTTCACCCAGCTTACGGTTACCGATCTGGATGGACTGGTTGTAGATCTGCTCAACTTCCGAGGCCGTGACCATACGGCTTTCTTCATTTCCGCTGGCATCATTGGACTGACTGACGGCCAGTTCTTTTGCACGCACCAGGATTTCACTCAGCTCACTCAAAGACTGATCTGAGAACTCCAGGAAGCTTTTCGCATTATTGATATTCTTGATGAACTGATTGTTTCCACGCTCTTCGGTTCGTGCCGTCAGAACACGGGCCGAAGCCAAAGGATCATCGGAAGGCTTGTTGATACGCTTTTGAGTCGCAGCCTGATTTTGCAAATCAGCCATATCCGACCTGTTTTTGGTCAGATTCTGGTTCACCTGATTGAAAGCCATCTTATCTGCAATTCTCATCTATTACATCCGTTTTAGATTCAACACTGTATCAAACATTTCGTCGGCGGTTTTAATCAAACGCGCAGACGCATCGTAAGTTTTCTGGAACTCGATCATTTTTGTAGTCTCTTCATCCAAACTCACACCGCTGATACTTTCACGGATGTTGGTCAGCTGAGACATCACATTTTTCTGGGACTCTTGAGATTTCACAGCACGCTGGGTGATCGCACCGATCTGCCCCACTTGCGTGTTGTAGTAATCATCCAAAGTGGAGGTGCCACCGTCCATGACCTGGCGATACTGCAAAGCCGAGATCACGTTCGCAACGGTATTATCCCCAGGAGCTCCCGCCTGCGCCGCTGTTGCAATGCGACCCACGTCATTAAAGACCGTCTTATTCACTGCAATCTGAGCCGCAGCGCCTTTTACAGCGTCTGGCATATCAAAGAACAAAACACCATTGCGCCCCGTCTTATCAAAGCCCTCGATATGGGCCGAGTTGACCTCTTTGGCCAAGGTGTAAGCCATTTTATCCACGTGAGACAATAGATCCTCAATCACATGGTCGCGCACATCCAAAGCGCCGCCGATACGACCACCAGAGATCTGCTCAGTGATATTCGCAGATGTACTGCCACTTCCCATGAAGAAAACTTCCACGCGATCGCGGGCATCTGTCTGCTGAGCCTTCAATTCGGAAGAGCCGATACCGGACACCAGAATCGCCGTGCGACCTGCGGTGACGGTAACCATGCCATCTCGTCCCTCAGCCCAGGAAATGTCGATCTTTTCGCCCATTTTTTTCAGCAAAAGATCACGACGATCCCGCTCGTCATTGGCCGGAGTATTTTGCACTTCGATCATCTGAATCTTTTCATTCAGGGAGGCGATTTCTTTGGAAAGTTGATTGACCTCTTCCACGGTCGTTTTTACCTGACCGTCCAAATCCTCTTGCACAGCCTTCAGCTGGCCGACCACGCGACCGAAATCTTTGGTCATAGCCACCGAAGTTTCACGCACCATCGTGCGCGACGCCAAGCTTTCTGGATTGTTGGAAAGTTCACGGAAAGAGTTGAAGAAATCTGTCATGTACTGATTCAGACCCTTGTTGGTCTGCTCGTTGTACACCTGTTCAACACGGTTCAGGCCTTCCGCGCGGGAATCCTGAAAGCCCATGTTCATACCTTCTTTTTGGATTTGTTTTTCAAGCCAAGGATTGTTCACACGGGTCACAACACCCGCACGGGCCCCCATACCGATCTGAAGATTACCTTCCGAGATAGGCGTGTTCGTCTGAAGCTCCACTCTTTGGCGAGAGAAGCCCTCAGTCGACTTGTTGGCGATATTATGACCGACCGTCTGCAACGCTGTCTGAGAGTTCATCAGAGAGCGCTTACCCGTATCCATCATAGCCGAGATTTTAGACATCCTATCCTCATCTCCGGTGGGTTCCGTTTACTGCTTCAGTTACGCGCCTCCGGCGCTTCACTCTGCCGGCGTGAGCCGGTGCTTCAGCTCTGCCCGGTCAAGCCGGGGGCCTCAGGCTTCTTTCGAAACGAAGTTTCCTGCGACTTGCGGGCCTTGTTTTACCTGGCCCTTGCCTCCGTAAGTTTTCTTTCCGGAAAGCGTGTCTTTGATATTGTTCAAAGCGCCGTTCAGTGTACAGAGCGGACTTTGTGTACTCTTCATTTTCTTTGTTAATTTCAGTGATACGTTTGATCAGAATATCCAACGCCGCATGCTGCGTGCGCAGACGATCTGCGGCTGGAGTGCCCGCCAGCTTTTGCGCCAACTCAAGCAAGCGCGGATTTTCAGTGTCAGCACCAACAAGCGTTGCCAACTCCATCGCATAACGAGAACGCAAAGAATCCTGCGCGCGAAGTTTGAACAGCAACTCTTCTTTCAGTTTGTTGCTTTCATCCAAAGCGTCGCGATCCGCTTTAAGAAGAATTTCTTTTTCTTTGCGTACGATATCCAACAGGGAACGATAAATTTTTGTAAGTTCTTCGAGATTTGATTCTAGCTTGTGAAACGCTCTTTCGATTGTTGCGTCCATCTTTATCATCCTTCCGCCTTTGCTGAAGCTTCGGCGGACAGATCCGCTATGCTTACTTGGGGCGGGATTGAAATCGTTTTACTTCAGCTTCCTTGCTGTCGCTGCCGGGCTCTTTTCAGAGCGCGGACTTTATTTCGGCATCAGCCGACTAGAATTCCAAATGTTCGTCGACCATTTTGTCGGCGATGGCTTTCGCATCAACTTTGTATTTGCCTTCGTCGATCAAAGCGCGGAATTTTGCAACTTTAGCTTCGTCAACATCAGGAGCAGCCATAGCAAGTTCTTTGATACGTTTTGCTTCCTGCGCACGAGGAGACAACTCCACGCGTGAGGATTCACCAAGATTGGAAGACGTCAAAGCATCTGCTTTCGCCAAACCTGCATTTGGTGTTTTATTCTTGATACCATCCGCTTTGTCAGATCTGGAAGAATCTGTAAGATTCAAATTTTGACCGACTTTATTGTGCGTGATCTTCATCGAGAACTCCTCTGTCAGAGTGTAGAAACACACTCTCTTATTCTTTTAATAGTATCACAATGGGACAGTTACACCAAATCATTCTGAGACAGTTTCTGGTCCAGGTTCCTGTCCAGTACAGAGTTTTGGCCTCTGGACTTAAAAAGCCAAGCGTGTCGCCAGCTTGCAGCTTTTCCCCTGTCGAAACTTTAGACAGTCCGCCCTTAAAAACCAGCTGACTTTTAAGACCATTGTCGTGTTCGATTTCCACCATCGTCTGATCATCCGCCAAACTCTTCTTCCCCAGCAAAACCCCGTCCCATGGGGTTTTTACCGCTGCTCCAGCTTGCGCGCCTGTCGGCGCTCCAGCACTGCCGGCTGCCGCCGTGTCAGACGAAGGTCCTGCGACATCGAACTTGTAGGATACGGCTTGTTTTTTACCAGGGTGCTGAAAGGGCTTTGCCGTGTAATTGCTTTTTTCATCCATCGCCAGAGGGCCGACAGGTTTTGTGACGGGAGCTTTGATTCCCATCATTACACCGAACTTATTCATCAGCTGATCGTAGATCATATTGGAAAGGCCAATACCACCACGCTCGCCCCATTTTTCAACGTACTGATCATCAAGCTGTTCGCGGAAAATTTTTTCCGCCTGATTGGATTGAATGAATCCGCCTTCTTTGACGGTTGAGCGCATGGCCTTCATCATCTCCCGAAGAAAATGTTTTTCGTACATGTCAGAAACTTCGCGCAGCTTCTGCTCGGGCGCCTTTTGTTCAGGTCGCCCCATCATACGATTTCCCATTGGTTTGAAGCCGCCGGAGGATCCCACATCGCTCATTGCGAGACTCCTAGATCAAAAAAGAAAAAGGTACGGATGTACCTTTTTTGAAAGAGAAAAAAAGGGGAGTTGAGTCGGAGAATCATGTGCATCCTGCACTCGATTCTGAGAGTGTAGCTTCGGCTCGTGTTGATCACTCCGTGATCTCTGCTGACCTATTGCTCCTGTTTCCTGCGAGAAACTTTTGACTCTTGACCTTCCATGGTTCGCGATCTCTTTCTCACCCTCCCCGCGTTTCAAACACATCCATGTGTCTGAAACTATAACTTTGATTGTATTAAATGCTGTGTCATTCTGAAACAGAAATCTCATAAAACTTCGAGTTCCCCGTGCAAAGCTCCAGCTGACTTTATGGACTGAAGTATTGTAATCAGGTCCTTCGGCGAGACTCCCAGTTTGTTTAGTGCCTGGACCAGTTCCCCGACGCTGACACCGCTATCGAGAACCGCCACTTTTTCTTCAGATCCTTTTTTACCATCGCCCACTTTAACAGAAAGCGCACCGTGTGAGATTGCAACCCTGGAGATTTTCACTTTGTCTCCAATCACGATCGTGCCGGTTTTTTCATTCACCACCACACGCGCTTTCATGTCCGGATTGATCTCGATGGATTCAATGGTCGCCAACAGTTCCACGCCCCGATTTTCATAGGCAAATGGAGTGATGATGTCGATCGTTCCAGAGTCCTTGGCCGAAGCGTAGTGACCGCCCAGTTCTTTGTTAATCGTAAGTACGGAACGCGCAGCCGTGGTGAAATCCGGATTAATCAGTGTCAGACGATACATTTTTCTGGAAGAAAAATCCGCCGTCATGTCACGCTCAATGATCGCCCCGTTGGGCACACGCCCAGCGGTCAGATGCTGGTCTTTGCCGTCACCACCGATGATAATGCTTCCCTGAGCCACTGCATACACCTGTTCATTCGCAGCGCGCAGCGGAGTTTGCAACAGTGTGCCCCCCTGCAATGACGAGGCATCCCCGATCGCACTGACTGTGATATCAATCGGATTACCCGCTTTGCCAAATGCCGGCATCGTCGCCGTCACAATGACAGCTGCCACGTTTTTACTGGAGAAATCCACATTATCCAGTTTCATGCCCAGCTTATCCAGCATGCGCACCATGCTCTTGCTCATAAATTCATTTTTGCCGTCACCAGTGCCCTTCAGGCCCACAACGATCCCGTAACCGATAAGTTGATTCTCGCGCACCCCACGGATACTGGCGATATCCTTCAGGCGAGCGGCATTAGCTGACTCAATCAAAGTCATAAAGAACAAGGCCGACAGCAAAAAGAAGTTGATGATTTTATTCATTGCTCTTCGTCTTTCTTAAGCTGACCACGTCGTACTGTGGATCAAGCAGTTTTTCTGAATTGATTCCGGCATCGTTAAAGTCTTCTGGACGAATCAGACCCGTCACAATCACCTTGTATTCACGTTTGCCGATCATGAACGGCTGCTGTCCTTTGATGCGATAGTTGCCGTCCGCCATCTTTTCCACAATACGGGTTGGAATGTTCTGCACATCCGCCAGGCCCTCATCTTTTTCGTCAGCCTTTGGTGCTTCCGCTTTTTTAGCTTCGGAAGCCGGTGCCCGGGAAGCATCCCCTGCATTTTGCGCCAAAGAGTTGCTCAATTCCTGCTGTTGCTGCTGTTGTTGTTCTTCCAACTGCTTCAACAACTTTTTAATCACTGACACTTTGGTTTCAACCTGCTTGCGGGCCGGTCCATCCAAAGTCACATTCAGTAAATCACCCTCTTTGCGCATTTTGTTTTGTGCAAAGAGATAGGCTCCCTGACCTTCCATCACCCACGTGGAACCGGCATTGGCCCCCAGATCGGATTCTTCTTCCATACGGTTGCGGGTCATACGCTTGTACTGTCGGTCTGTGGGCACACCCATGTTCTGATTGTCAGAAAAACGTGGGGCCGTGTTGATGTCTTTCAAAGCCGGAGTCTCTTTAGGTCCGTCCAAGGAAGTCAAAAAATCCTGCATCGTCGCACAACCGGTTGCGAATACAGATAGAACCAAAACTGAGAAGAGAGAAACCATCTTCATCATTGCAACTTCACCACACCTTTTTCAGTCACGAGACCGGAGAGTACTTTTTGTGTTTCCAGATTTTTTACTTTAATGATGTCTCCGACAAAGCCACTGTCCTCCGCCATCATATTCACGGAGATCTCGAAACTATCGTCGCCAAGCAATGCTTTAACGACTTGTCCCTTCTTAGCTGCCGGTTCACGTTTGAGATCAGAAGCCCATACTGTGCTTCCAACGGGAAGAGAGCGAGCGGCCAACTGACCCTGGATATCCTCCATGCGCAAACTGCCGTCCTTGGCAAAAGTCACATCCGTCATGGACATGCGCAGGTCTTCGGCCTGAACTCTCTCTCCTTGTAAGATCAAACGGGTCGTCACCGGGGTTAATCGGGAAACGCGAATTGTTCCAGAGATCCATTTAATTTGTCGCTGATCCCCGTCGCGCAATGGCAAAAGGAACCCACCCTTGGCTGAAAGCTGAGTATAATCCAGATCCCACAGCTTTGACGCTGGACGCGGCGTGCTTTGCACGCTGACCTGATACTCGCACTCGTTGCAACGAGCCTTCAGAACATTGTGAATCTTTCTTTCAATTTCCTGTTTGGAAATAGGTGTGCTGGCAAAGCTGACCTTTACTTGGGAAGGCACTTTGAACTGCGGATTCATGCGGCGCAAGTTTTCCTGACTGTTCAAAGCCGAACGCATCTTGGCCAGAATTTCACTGGATTCCAAATGCTGGCTCAGCAAAAGATCACGTGCATCTTCACGCAAAACCACAGCATCCAAAGCCGCCAGCAATTCCTCGCTGCCTTCTTCCACTGTGGCGATATCACCCAGACGCAGAATCTCTCGTTGCGAGATTTCCACGCTGGCTGGAATAGAGATCTCAGGCCTTGCAAAAGCCTGAGTGCTCACCAGAAATAAGAATACAAAGTACTTAATCATCAATTATCTCAAATTGTTGATGGATTGAAGCATCTGATCAGACGCCTGCATCACTTTGGAGTTTGTTTCCATCGCACGTTGAGCTGTGATCATGTTCACCATCTCATCGACGATATTCACGTTACTGGATTCCAACTGCCCTTGCGCCAGATAGCCCGTGCCATTCAAGCCGGGACGAGAAGTGATTGCCTGTCCACTGGATGGAGTCTGTGTGAACAAGTTCTTACCCACCGCTTTCAGACCTGCTGGATTGACGAAGTTCACAACATCAATCTGACCAATTGTCTGCGGAGTATCATTTAATCCCGTGATCACACGCACCTCACCTGTCGGCGCGATCTCAAGACCCGAAACATTAGGGGGAACGGTGATTTCCGGCTGCAAAACATTGCCGTTTTTGTCCACCATACGACCGGTTGGATCCTTTTTGAAAGCCCCGTCACGGGTGTAGGCTGTTTCACCATCGGCGGTCAGAACCTGAAAAAAGCCCTGACCTTCAATTTGAATATCCAACGGATTTTTAGTGACCTGCGCCTGACCGTTGGCAAAATCCTTTTGCACACCTGCAGTACGCACACCCAAACCCACCTGAACGCCATTTGGAGAATAAGCATTCAGACCCGAAGCCGTCCCTGGCTCCTTCTGAGTCTGATACATGAGGTCTTCAAACTCAGCACGGGATCTTTTAAAGCCAGCCGTTGAAACGTTGGCAATATTATTGGCAATCACATCCATATTGGTCTGTTGTGCTGCCATCCCTGTAGCTGCTGTGTTCAAACTCTTAAGCATTCACGAATCCTTCCGTTGGCTTAATAAACATTTTCAAAAACCAGTCGCTATTCCTAAACAACTAGTTTGTTTTTCCCACCACATTGATCATTTTGTCGGCCATCTGGTCATAAGCACTGATGGCTTTCTGCGTACTTTCAAAGACACGATTGGTGGTGATCATGTCTGACATTTCCTGAATGATATTGACGTTGGAAGTTTCCAGGAACCCCTGCTTCACGCTGGGATTATTGATATTTTGCAGGTCCGGCGCCATATTCGGCTTAAAACTATAAAGAGAGCTTCCGGTCTTTTGCAAAGAGTCCGGATTGTTCACTGCAACCAAAGACAACTTACCCAGGTTTTCAGTTCCTTCAAAAACATCGCCGTTATCTGCGATGCTGATGGCGCCATTGCCGGTAAAGCGAATCACACGGCCTGCAGGATCTGCACCCGCTTCAGCCTGACGAAGGACCGGGTGACCATCCTTGGTGACAAGCTGTCCATTGCCATCCAGGGTGAAGTTCCCGGCACGTGTCAATTTTACGCCGCCCGGAGTGGCCACTTCAAAGAAGCCTTTGCCATCAATAGCAACATCCAGATTGTTACCTGTAGGTTTCAACCCACCTTGAGAGAAGTCGGTGAACGTGCCTTTGGTGTCGACGTAGCTTTTGTCGCCGCCTTGCATGTTATAGAAGCTTTCAATCGCAGCGACGTCACGAGGGATTTGAGTGGTTTCCGGCATTTTTTCATTAGCCGTCAGATACTCCTGAAAGAGCTGCTGATCACGTTTGAAGGCTGGCGTGTTCACGTTAGCAAGATTATTGGCGATGGTATCAAGTTTGGTACTTTGAGCCATGGCACCGCTTAGCGCTGTATAGACACCTTTAACACTCATGAACTTCCCTCCCACTGTGTTGAGCAGCAAGGCGTGTGCCATCTTTTGACAGGACGGATCTTAGTCTAGGAAAAAGGTTCCAAGCTCGACCTTTGAATAGATTGATTTTTCTGTACTCAAGTTTTTTTCGATCTGACCGTTCATTGACCTTCGTCGATGGCGCCAGGGAATTGTCAGATCTTTGTCGACAGTGTCAAAGAATCGGCTTCATAATTGACTACATGAGGACGTGGGTTTCTTTCTTTTTTATTGCATCTCTTATTTACAGCTTCAACACAGAAGCAGCTCCAGTGGCTCCAATCAAGCCCATGGTCGCTCCTGCCGTGACTGCTGTAACGCCAGAAAACCGCGCTCTGAGCTTAAAAGAAAAACTTAAAGCTCTGACAGCGAAGTCCACCCACACCCAGTCAGACAATCTGATTTTTGATCTTCCCGTGACGTACAATAAGAAAGTCAGCAAATGGGTGGCCTACTTTCAAGGAGGCGGCAACAAATGGTTCCGCACCTGGTTGCAACGCTCTTACAAATACATGCCTTTCATTCAGGAAGAACTAAAACGTGCCGGGCTGCCATCGGATCTGGCCTATATGGTGATGATTGAAAGTGGGTTTGCAGCCAACGCCATCAGCCATGCCGACGCCGTCGGACCTTGGCAGTTTATCGAAGCCACAGGTTCTCGCTATGGCTTGAGCAAAAGCTGGTGGCTTGATGAAAGAAGAGACCTTAAAAAGAGCACCCTGGCTGCGATTCGTTACCTGAAGGATCTGCACTCTGAGTTCGGCTCTTGGTATCTGGTGGCGGCCAGCTACAACATGGGCGAAAGTGGTCTGCGTCGTCGTATTAAGAAGTACGGCACCAAAGATTACTGGGCACTCATCAAGTTGGATGCTCTTCCACAAGAGACTCAAGATTACGTTCCTAAAATTCTGGCCGCTATGTTGATTGCCAAAGCACCAAATCTGTATGGATTCCGTGACTTGGAAAAAATGGACCCGCTAGAGTACGACGTTGTCCTCGTCCCCGGGGGCACTGATCTGGAACCTTTGGCCGATCATTTGGGAGTCACCAGAAAGTCATTAAAAGATTTGAACGCCGAGCTGTACTTGGGATACATTCCCCGACAGGTGCAAAAACACTTCATCCGAGTTCCTAAAGGAGCCGGACGGATGGTTTCCACCTACGTCTATCAGAACACTCGGAAAGTTGCATTGGAATGAAACCCCTGATTGTCCAAAAATACGGCGGAGCCACCTTAGCAGATCCTGAAAAAATTAGATCTGTCTCCGCTCGCATTGCCGCTCAATCCAAAGATAACTCCTTGATTGTTGTGGTCAGTGCCATGGGCAAAACCACGAACTCTTTGATCGATCTTGCTAATCAGGTTTCTGCTCATCCGCAAAGACGCGAAATGGATATGCTGCTGACCGTGGGTGAACGCATCAGTATGTCGTTGGTCAGTATGGCCTTGAATGATCTGGGATGTTCAGCCATCAGCTTTACTGGCAGTCAGGCAGGTATTTTTACCGATGATTCCCACGTCAATGCCTTCATTAAAGACGTCAAACCCATCCGCGTGGAAGAAGCACTTAAAACTGATCGCGTGGTGATTCTGGCCGGATTTCAGGGCGTGTCCCCGGTAACCAAAGAAATCACAACTTTGGGTCGAGGTGGATCTGACACGTCAGCCGTTGCCATGGCAGCGGCCTTCAAAGCAGAACGCTGTGAAATTCTGAAAGATGTTCCGGCTGTCTTTACCGCTGATCCCAATATTGTCAAATCCGCCCGTCCATTGAATGAACTGAACTATGATCAACTGATGGAGATGACGTTCTGGGGCGCCAAAGTTCTGCACTACCGCTCTGTTGAACTTGCAAAAATGCGTGATGTGACTTTGTACATCGGCCCGGCTTCCAATAAAACTTCTGACGGCACACTCGTCAAAAAAGGATTGAATATGTTTGAATCCTGCAAAGCCCTGTCCCTGAATTCGCACGAACTGGTTTTGGGAATTCACTGCAAAGAAAAAAATCCGGCCAAAGCTCTGCATGGATTGCAAAGTCTTTTGGATCAGAATCAGATCGCTTTCCCGCAGTTGTTAAGTTGTGAACTTTCCTTAGACAAGACGGAAGTCTTCCTGACAGGCCCACAGGAAATCATGGTGGCGGTAAAGAAAGAACTGCAGAAGCATTCCGATTTCACTTTGCTGCCAATAGACTATTCCACAGTGACATTGACTTGCACGGGTGCCACGTCGCCAGAAATCACCCAAAAGGTTCTGAATAGTCTGAATGAAAAGAATTTAGATGCTCAGAAGCTTCTGGTCAGCGCCATGAGTCTGACTGTTTTGGTGGAGGCCCCCCTGCGCAAGCAAGTGATTGAGGCTCTCCATCCTTTGATTTAGTTTTAAATTGAGTTAAGGCAACAACGTCGGCGTCATCACGCGATAACGATTCTGAATTTTCTGCCAGATATTTGAATGAGGACCGGTGATTCCATCGGCTCCGCCCATTCCGGAAATTCCACGTTTCGGATCATACTGCCCACCCGGCAGGAACTTGCTAAGATCCGGACCACCTTTGCCAGCCGCAGCTCCCGCCGCACCAGCTCCCTGACGACCGCCACCGTCACCTGCAGATCCACCACCATAACCGCCGAAGCTGCCGCCTCCGCCGCCATAGAAACCTGCTGTCACTTTAACATCATCAAGGCCTTCAGCAGCTCCACCGCCGCCACCTGAATCTCCGCCGCCGGAACCACCGCCGCCACCAGACAATCCAGCGCCACCACCTTGCTTGCCATCAACAGCTTCGCCAGCACCACCAGAACCTGGCTTACCCGGAGAAATTGGAGGCAGACCCGGCAGATCTCCAGCTAGTCCCGCACCACCCTTAGTGGTCAGGCGAGCACCCGGATCCAAACTGCTGCTGACAAAACTGCCACCCGCAGAGTTGGAACCCAAGCACGCTGGGTCCGTTGGATTCTTGGAACAAACGCAGACTTTATTGCCAGCCATTTCAGGCTTCGTACAATCAACGGGGCCTGTATTCGAACAACCCGGCAAGTTTGGATTGGTCTTACAGATTTCAGGAACTGGCGTCGAATCACCCGACGTCAAAGAAGCACACTGAGAAGCGTTTTGCATAGTCCCGCCGAAGTTCGCAATCGCCTGATTAGCCTCAGCGACTTTGCTTTCAAAATCAGAACAGCGCTTTGCCTGTGATTCAGCACTGGATATTGAAATTGTTCCACCACTAGCTTGCACACAAGTCGGATTCCTATTCACCCAATCCACCAAAGCATCACAAGCAGCGTGACAAGAACCAATTGAATTACTGCAAGTCAGACGATAGGCCGCGACTGCTGCATTGGCCGCAGCGGAAAGACTGGCCATCTTAGAACAGGCTGCTTGAATACTTGCCGCCGTTTGCTGACCGAACATCAAACTAAGTTGTGAAGCCGTATTGGCAACCCCACTCA
Source organism: Bdellovibrio bacteriovorus (assembly GCF_041888015.1). Classification (GTDB taxonomy): domain Bacteria; phylum Bdellovibrionota; class Bdellovibrionia; order Bdellovibrionales; family Bdellovibrionaceae; genus Bdellovibrio. The sequence continues at coordinate 463,550 of NZ_CP168968.1, read as the reverse complement.
TCCCGCTGTCATTCTTTTCATCGCAAGTATAGGCCGTATCCGTAATCTGGGCACTGCACTGCTCTTGTAGTTGCTGGTATTCACCACACCCAGCTCCACCACCAGCCATTTCATCTCGACAGATCCAACCATTGCCCCCATTCACGTTCATGCATTCATTGGTCGGGCAGCGGTTATTACAATTGTTTCGAGTTGGGCCTGGAGGACCAACAAATCCTCGGTCCACTTCACATCTGTATATATCTGTTGTGGTATTTTCAGAGGAAGAATGAACTCTGACGCATTTCTGCCCTTCGGCACAGCCGTAAATGGCACAATTGGCAAGAGCCTGCGAAGGAAGCATAAAGAAGACTAAAAAAAGTCCTCCAAATATGAACTGATATAAAAGCACCTTCATTCCCATGGTGGTACTGTTCGGTACTTTCTAAGCTGAACTTTACCAAAGTATAAGTTATCTCAGACTGAGACACTAAGGCATCAACGTTGGACTTAAAACCTGATATCTATTCTGGATTTTCTTCCAAATGTTGGAATGGGGCCCTGTGATTCCATCGGGACCAGAAACACCCGCGATCCCCCGAGCTTTCGGATCAAACTGACCACCCGGCAGGAACTGACGCAGATCCGTGCCTCCATTTTTTCCATCTCTATTAGCCACTCCCGGTGCCCCGGCGGCTCCACCGCCATAGCCTCCGCCAGTACCTGCAGCTCCGCCACCATAGCTACCGCCGCCGCCGCCATAGAAACCGGCATTCACATTGGAATCAGAATCCTCACCTGCCCCCCGCTCTTGGGCGGAACCCGCAGGACCACCAGCTCCACCACCAAAAGAAGAAATTCCCGCGCCCGCTCCCTGTCTGCCATCAACAGCCTCGCCGGCTCCGCCAGAGCCTGGTTTACCATGAGAGATCGACGGCAATCCCGGAAGATCACCACTGGGCACATCTCCGCCCAAAGAATTCAAGCGTGCTGAAGGGTTGATACTGGAATAAGTTGTTCCGTTCATCCCTTTTTCAGAAAGGCACACCGGATCGGTCGGATTCTGCGAACAAATGCAAACTTTATTAGAAGCCATTTCCGGCTTCGTACAATCTACCGGACCTGTATTAGCGCAACCCGGTAAGTTCGGATTAGCCTTGCAAATCTCTGGCACAGCCGCTGTGTCACCGGAAGTCTTCTCTGCACACTGAGAGGCATTCTGCATTGTGCCTGCATAGTTGGCGATCGCCTGATTGGCTTCTTGAACTTTGCTTTCAAAGCGGTCACAACGCTCTGCTTGTGCTTGCGCACTTTCAATCATCGCGGAGTTGCCTCCCGCAGCGCCCGAAAACCCTTGTACCATGCAGGTTGGATTGCTGTTCACATAGTCCACCAGCGCTGAACAAGCAGATCGACATGAGCTAATGGAGTTACTGCAAGTCAGACGATAGGCTGCAACCGCCGCATTGGCCGCCGCAGAAAGACTGGCCATTCGCGAGCACGCCGCTTGGATGCTGGAGGCTGTTTGCTGACCAAACATCAAACTGAGTTGTGATGCTGTGTTGGCCACACCACTCATTCCGGTATCATTTTTTTCATCACAGGTATGAGAGGTCGCCGCCACAGCTTCAGAGCACTGTTGAGCCAACTCGGAATACTGCGCAGAGCAATCCGGTCCGTTTTGTTGCATTTCAGACTGGCAAATATAGCCACCACTGCCATTAACACTTAGACATTCATTCACCGGGCAACGATTGCCACAAGGATTGGTTTGGGATGTACTTTGAGGTTGCTGCTGTTGATCGGAATCTGCGGGTCGCTGAGTCTGACTCGGACGGGAGGTGCCGCCCCCGGTTCGTCCTCCCGAACCACGATTGGAACTACCGCTACCACAGCGGCCCTCTCTTTGCGTCTGCACGACACAACTGTCGTAACGGCGCATTTCATCGCGGGAAGCTGGACCTGTTTTGGGAAGATGAATACTGGCACACCATTCAGCACACCCCAGGAAGGTACCGGCCGAAACCTCCACACTTCCGAGAAGTACCAAAACAATAAGAGGGAGTAATCCCCTTAAATACCAGTTTCTCATAGTATTCCTATCGGCCCCCAACTCAGTTTGCTACAACTTCGTTAGGATATATTCTCATATTTTAATGAAGACTGACTCATAAAACAGAATCAAAACGAAAAACCGCCTCAGTGTGATACAAAAGAGCTGCGCCAGTTTCGCATCCAAGTTATTCTGACCTCTGAACTGACAGGAGACTTGATGAAAAGCCTATATAACTTCTCTGTAGCCAATGCCTCTGGAAAACCCTCTTCCCTTGAAGAATACCGCGACAAAGTCGTCCTGATCGTCAATGTCGCCAGCAAGTGTGGCTTTACGCCTCAATACAAGGGTCTTGAAGAACTCTATACCCAATTTAAAGACCAGGGCTTCACCATTCTGGGTTTCCCGTGCAATCAGTTTGGCGCGCAAGAGCCCGGATCAGATTCTGAAATCCAGCAGTTCTGCGAACTCAACTATGGAGTTTCCTTCCCAGTCATGGCGAAGATTGATGTCAACGGCGACAAAGCAGATCCTCTTTATCAGTGGTTGAAGTCTTCCGCGCCAGGATTATTGGGGACTGAAATGATCAAATGGAATTTCACCAAATTCCTTGTTGGCAAAGATGGCCAGGTGCTTAAGCGCTACGCCCCACAGGAAGAACCGGTGAATATGACAGCAGACATCAAGAAAGCACTGGCTTAGTATTCCACGAATATCCGTAAGCTAATAAATGGCACCTCCCTGTCAGAGTCTTCGACAGGGAGCCACACACCGCAAGCATCGTGGTGTAAACGAATCTCTGGCACCCTCGTTGCTATCTCTTCTTATTATGATGAAGAGATCTTTTCAGACATTTAGAACATCCCTGATTGCAACGACCTTGTGTCTCATTTTGGGACAGTCCTTTGCTTGGGCCGCTGTCACCGTTAAAACTGAAAAGTTCGACAACGGTGTTGTGTCGAAGGAAAGCTATTATCAGGATTCCTTTCTGACGGAACGCCGTTATTTCGATATCGAAGGCCGCTTTACCGGCTGGGTGCGCTTTACCAAATCCACGCAGAATCTTTTGATTGTCACCGAACTGTCCATCGAAAAAGAAAAGTATGGCCAGATTCAAAGCCAGGAAGAATGGTCCTTCTTGGACCAAGATGGCAGCCAAACAACCAAGTCACGTCTGATGCGTAAGTGGCATTACACCAAAGAAGCCCCCATCGTTTTAGAGTACATTGGCCACCACGAGCAAGCCGAGCCCTTCAGAGAGAATCGCAAAGACTATTTAAATAAGGACAATCAGCTGACTTCCTCTATCTTCCTTTATTACAAAGATCAGGATGAAAAGCCTTACGCCTTTATTGAGAAAGACCCAAAGGGGAAAGTTCTTAGTGAATTCTCTCTTTATGAAAAATACAGTCTGATAGAAAGCCTGAAGAAATCCGGCGTACCTGCTGACGAGATTTCCGTACTGAAAAAACAACAGGAAAATCCAAATCGTTTTCTGATCGCCATTATTGACTCGGGATTTGACTACAACCATAAAGAGCTGGTCAGCAAATGGTGGAACAACCCACAGGACCCGATGGATGGGATCGACAACGATGGCAATGGCTGGGTTGACGACACCTTCGGTTGGGAACAAGTGCGCAATATCGGTCTGCCGACAGAGTCTTCAATTGGCATGCACAAAGACCATCGACCTCTATCCCACGGAACCCACGTCGCCCATATCGCCAGTCATGGACTGAACAATATCGCACTGGTCGGCTTTGCCGGGGACTACACTCGTGCCGACTATATTCGCAAGATGTCTGAGTTTATCAAGAAACATCAGGTTCGTATCGTCAACATGAGCTTGGGCTTCCCTTCCGACAACAAGGATTTGCTGGGCCTGCGTGATGGCATTCGCGCCTATAAAACCATGATCGAAGAAAACCCCAACACTCTGTTTGTCGTCGCTTCTGGCAACGCTGGTGTTGATTTGGATATCACAAAGAACCGTCAGTATCCGGCAAGCTTCACTCATCCCAACGTCTTGAAGGTCGGTGCGCTGACCGCCAGCACGATTGAAGAAGTCACTCCCGAAAATGCCAAGATGGCTGACTTCAGCAACTTTGGTAAAGAAAATGTCGATATTCTTGCCCCGGGAGTCAAAGTCAACGCCGCTTCTTTGGGTGGCGGTCTGATTGAGCATTCCGGCACCTCTATGGCAACACCTTACATGGTCAATCTGATTGCCCAGTTGTGGAGCGAACTTCCCGAGCTGACTGCCAGCGAAGTGCGAGAGCTCTTTATTGCTACGGCACAGGTGACAAAAGATCCAGCCCCTATCAAATCCCAAGGCTATGCCGATCTGAAAAAAGCACTGCTTGCGGGTAAAATGAAAGTTCTCAAAGGCCGTCATGCCAAAGTCGAAGGTCCTAACTGCTGGAACGCATCCACTTACCTGGCGGGCGTATCCCAAGGCTTGCACCACACCTTTGCCAGTGAGTTTGCCAACATTGTCGATTCTCCACTGTGCCAGCGAGTGCCCTTGGAACAAGCCGAAGCCGGAGACATCATTGCCTTCCGTCGTCTGAACAGAAATGGAAAAGTTCTGCCTGCGGCTTTTGCTTCCGAAGTTCACGGTTACACGCTGATTGCTCCTGGCTTGGGTTTCACCAAAAATGGCGTTTCAGCTCTGGCCCCGTATCAGGAACAGCCCTCCCAGGAGATCTTTGAACAATATCGATCTCAAGAGGGGCGCGAATGTAAAAAACTGGGCATTGAACGCCAAGACTGCCGGTTGGCGCAACTGGCGTATCGTTGTGTCGGGCTGGAAGAGTTCATGAATAAAAAATCCGGCTTGAACGTCTTTGAAAAAGACCTGCTGCTGGAAGTAAACAGACTGGAAAAAATTGTTCAGACTCAGATGCTGGATCAAAAAAATCTGAACGTGAATATCGACCCCATGCTGGAAAGACTAAGAAATAAAATCCTGGAGCTGAAAGCTCGCGGCAGTTCTTTGATAGTCACCGACTATTTTGAGTCCCGCCTGGAATCTTTGGAATACAGATAAAAACAAAATAAAAAAGGAGTTTCCATGAAAAAGATCTTTATCGCCGCCCTGATTCTGGCGGGAGTACAAGCCCAGGCTGACAGCGAGAGCGAGCTTCGCATTTTTGTAAACAGCCAGGGTTGCAGCGTGATTCAGCAGATCGAAGATACCAAGCGTATCGTTGACATCCAAAAAGGCAGCGAACGGGAACTTATCACCATCAACAGCGATGGCACAATGGATGGCGATCTGCAGATGGTTGAAGACGCTGGCGGCATCAGAGCCATTAGTGTCAATCAAGGCCGCCTTCATTGTGCGGACCTGGAAGAAGATATCGGGCCTTAATTAAAAGCCCGCGTGTTCTTTCATAAACTCTAACTCTGCCGTCGTGGACTCTCTCCCCATGACGGCATTTCTATGTGGATAGCGCCCAAACTGATCGATGATGATTTTATGAGCGATCTCGAACTTGTAAGAGTTCTCCAATCCTTCCTGAGCAAACAGCTTCATCGCTTCTTCGTGAATCAAAGCCGATTCGCTGTGCATATAAGGCATATACAAGAACCCACGCTGTCGCACCGGCAGTTCCATGTCGTCCCCTAGCAAAACAGCTTCCTGCGCCAAAGCCAATGCTTGAGCATCACTGGCAAAAGCTTTCGGGGTGCCACGGAACATATTACGGGAAAACTGATCCAGCACGATGATTTCCGCCAAGCGCCCTTCAGGAGTTTGCCGCCACAAGTAAGTTTCCCCCTTGCAGACGCTTTCATGCAAAGCTGTAAAGCGAGCCCGCAAAAGCTGATCAAAGGCATCGTCCTTCACAAACCAAAGTTGCGGATCAATCTCTTCAAACCAAAATGAAATAACCGTGTTTGCTTTCATAGCTGCGAGCATTGCCGATGCCAGCCTCCGTGTCCAGACGCATTCGGACTTTATCGGTGCGGGGGCAACAGCACAACTTTCTTGGTTCCGGGATACCCGGTGTTCTCCCGCACCCAGACAGCTTCTTCTTCAGTCGCCATTCGGTAAGGGAAGCTGTTTTTGATGTTGGCAAACCCCAGACGATTGAAAGTGTTTTCAGGAACAAAAGGTCTTGTAAAGCCGGTATAAAAATCAAATCGTCCCGGCCCCTTGATAGCTCCTCCCGCATCGCGCACGACAAAAAACCCATCATGAATTGTTCCATCGGGCATCTTTTGGCCTTCCAACCGAGGCACAAAGATAACATCCCCCATTTTGTAAATACTGAGATCTGCCGCCACCGTGTGATAAGGGTCCAAACACACGTTCCTCATGCCATACCCATAAGGGCATTTTCGCATGTCCACCTCTTTAAAGCGCGGCACACCGTCTTCACCTCGGGCATAGTAATTAAAGGACCTGAATCGTCCATCTTCATCATGAACGTAGCAAGCCCCTTGCATCACACAGTTATTAAAATCCTTCACACACAAACGTGTCAGAACTTTATCCTCTGGCGAACGCATTTCAACGCGAGTTTCATCATCACAGCGATCCACATCATACTTAATAATAGGCTTATAATAGATCGTTGGATTTAGAAATGTCGGCTCTACCGGCGACGGCAACGGCGGAGGCATAGGCGGCTCAAAGAAGCCCGCTTCCTGAGCCTTTGCGCCCATTACTAGTAAGAGTCCCAAAACCACCTTGATCATCGGCTCATACTAACAAATCCACGGCACTTCCTTCACAACTACGTCAAAAGACATAACAAGGTGCGCTTGGGCTGAACTGTAAATAAACGCCTGCTCAACCCACTAATTTGCCCTAATCTCGCTGGGGAAAAATTAAAAAATCACAAGGTTCAAAACGACCAGAAAAAGAGATCAGAACTTTTCCAAAATCTCTTTTAATACATTGGCGTGATTGATCTTTTCATCGCGAGCCGCATACAACAAAGTGATGTTCTGAGTCTGTGCACGCTCGGCGAGCTCGGCCAACTTATCCTGCGCCGACGCCACCTTCAGTTCTTTCTTATATTCTGTTTTAAACTCTGAGAATTTTTCCGGCTTGTGTCCGAACTCCTTGCGAAGTTCCGTGCTGGGGCAGATTTCTTTCGGCCATTCGCTGAATTTCAAATTTTCTTTCTTAATTCCCCGTGGCCACAAACGATCCACCAACACTCGATAACCATCGTCCCGACTGGGAGCTTCATAGACTCTTTTGATCTTAATCATAAAGGTACCTGCTCACTTTCGCATAAACTGTGCATCATTTTACGCAAAGCTTCTGCAAAAGTAAGCAGGTACCTTTTGGGATGGAGAAAAAACAAAACCCACTCTTTTTAGAAGTGGGTTTTGGATTTGCTTCAGCTTGCGCGACTGCCGTCGCTACAGCTCTGCTGGCGGGGCCGAACCTCAGCTTCCTCTGGGTAGCCGGGCTCTGCCGCTAGTGCGAGACTAGTGTTTCCCTTTTTTACCTTTTTTCGGAGCTGCATCTTCGGCTTCGATGGCTGGCTCTGTACCTTCGTGGTCTTCACCGTTGTTGCCGTTGGTATCAACCAAAAGTTTGCCGATACCGTTCGCCGCAAGGATCTTCTTACGAAGTTCAACCATGTATTCTGGGTGTTCTTTCAGGAAGTTTTTCGCAGCATCACGGCCTTGGCCCATGCGCTCGCCATTGATAGAGAACCACGCACCGGATTTTTCAACCATGTTCGCAGTCACTGCCAGGTCAAGAAGGTCACCTTCTTCAGAGATACCTTCACCGTACATCAAGTCGAATTCAACTTTTGTGAACGGAGGAGCCATTTTATTTTTCACAACTTTCACCGCAGTACGGTTCCCAGTCACGTCTTCACCGTTTTTGATCGCGCCCACACGGCGTACATCCAAACGAACTGAAGAGTAGAATTTCAAAGCGTTACCACCCGTTGTTGTTTCAGGGTTACCGAACATAACACCGATTTTCATACGAATTTGGTTGATGAAGATAACAAGAGTGTTGGAACGGTTGATCGCCGCAGTCAATTTACGAAGAGCTTGAGACATCAAACGAGCTTGAAGACCAACGTGAGAATCACCCATGTCACCTTCGATCTCTGCACGAGGAACCAAGGCTGCTACGGAGTCGACAACCAATACGTCGATCGCGCCAGAGCGAACAAGAGTTTCAGTGATTTCCAAAGCTTGTTCACCAGTGTCTGGTTGAGAGATCAAAAGATCTTCTGTGTTCACACCCAGTTTACGAGCGTAGTTGATATCCAAAGCGTGCTCGGCATCGACGAAAGCAACAACGCCGCCTTTTTTCTGAGCTTGAGCAATTACAGACAAGCAAAGAGTTGTTTTACCAGAGGACTCTGGTCCATAGATTTCACAGATACGACCTTTTGGAAGACCGCCGATACCCAAAGCGATATCCAAGCTCAATGCACCGGTGCTGATCGCTTCAACGTCTTTAACCAAAGAATCGTTCGCGCCCAAACGCATGATAGAGCCTTTACCGAATTGCTTTTCGATAGTCGAAACAGCCAATTCAAGGGCTTTGATTTTTTCTGAGTTTGCTTTGTTGTCTACAGTAGCGTTTGCCATCTGTCGTCCCTCTCTCGTGACTTCTGTCACGACACTTTTATTGTTTAAAATTCAGGCCGGGGGCCTTTTACTATTTCTTGTCGAGAACTTCTTTCAGCCAAGCCACTGCGTAGTCCACCGAAGCCATCTGGATGGATTTGCGATCACCTGAAAAGAGTTCTTTTCTGGAGTCTTCAAAACCCGGTCCAGCGATGGCAATGCATACAGTGCCCACTGGCTTTGACGGTGTTCCACCTGTCGGACCTGCGATCCCTGTGATTGCCACAGACCAATCAGTTTTAAGCTGTCGACGCACTCCGTGCGCCATTTGACGAGCGACTGTCTCGCTCACCGCACCCTCTTGCATGAGAGTGTCTCGACGGACCCCCAGAAGATCCACCTTCGCCTCGTTAGAGTAAGAAACCACAGAGCCTAAAAAGATGTCGGACACGCCTGGTTGCTCTGTTAAAAAAGCGGAAAGTGCACCTCCAGTACAACTTTCCGCAAAACCCACTGTGAGTTTTTGGTCGCGAAGGGATCGAATGAGTTCTTGAAGCTTCTCGTTGTTAGGTGACATTTTAATTGATCACCATCACTTGAGCGCCCAACCAGTTGGTTTGAGTGTAGAGAACTTGCATGATGAGACTCGCAATTATCCCCGCGGCCACATCGTCCACCATCACTCCAAGACCTCCTTGGATCTTCTTATCTAAATATCCTATGAATAAAGGCTTTGTGATGTCCAGCAATCTGAACAGAGCAAAACCGATTAAAATGGCCTGCCATGTCAAAGGCAGCCAAACCATGGTAATCAGAAAACCTAAAACCTCATCAATTACGATCTCTTTGTGATCATGACCGCCTTTGGCTTGCTCATAAGCTTCGCAGGCCGCGATTCCGACTATGAGCAGCAAAATCACTGCCCCCATATAATAGATCGGGCCCAGTTTGCTCAAAAGAATGACAATCGGAATGGTCGCCAAGGTGCCCATCGTGCCCGGCCCTTTAGGAAAACGGCCCACACCAAACAGAGTCGCAAGTTGTATCAGGAATTTGGTCATCATAACGATGAGGTACGCCGGACCCGTAGGCCTTGCAATGCAGAATGAGAAGCGTCAGAGCTAAAGGCGCAGTTCCTGGGCAAAGCCCGCAGACTCACGCAAAGATGGCTTCCACAGCTCGCCCGGCTTGACAGAGTATTTCGCGAAAAATTGTTCGCGACGGCAGACCATCACCGCCGAGGATCTTTCCGGCATTTCGACCACGCCCTGCATTTCAAAGCAGGTTGCTTCGGCATAACGAAGCACCATGCGATTATTAATATCAGGCTCACCAAAAACTCGCAGCGTGCGCGGATCCTGAAAAAGGAACTTCAAGAAAGCCGCAATCAACGATGGAGTGAATTTGCGCCCCAAGTACTCTTTTTCACCAACTAGGAAATGCAATCCCTGATCAAAAGGCTGAGCATCCACAAAGCGCCCCAGAATATCCTGTTGCAACCAATAGCGTTCCCAATAACTGACCGGAACTCCATCCACGAAACCGATAAAAAGATTCTGATGTTTGTCGGCGAGTTCTTTTTCAAGGTGATCTTTTAATTCAGCGGAAGATTTGGCCAAGCTCCACCATTGCGATACGTAAGACTGATTCATCCACTTGGAGTAGACATCAAAATCACGTTCGATGGAAAATGGGCGGAAAGAGTACGTGTGCCCGTTTTGATTGTTATAGATCTCAAAACACTCGGCCTGCATACCCAAAGTCCTATTTTTTGACCTCATAACAAGCAAGTTCCTGCTGAAAAAAAGACTCAACTGCAAACCAACCAAAAATATTTTCAAGTAGCTTTCAACTCCGCCTTAATAACTCAGTGCGAAAAACTTATGGATTCCATCAAAATTAGCAATTCGACTTCTCCGAGTCCTTTTCGCATACTGCCTTCACGGAGGCCCCATGATTCGTTGGATGATTCTGTTGGCTGGCTTGGTCTACTTTGTAGATACCTTGATAGCTCTCCAGTTGTAGATCAAACGCCGGAAACTGAAATGTTTGGTTTCACCTCTAAGACTCTCGGGGCCGACCTATTTTTCTTTCTACACAACAGTTCCCAGTCTCTCCTGTTAATGTTATAAATTTTTTATGAAACCAATCATTCTTACGGGCGACCGCCCAACAGGTCCCCTCCATCTTGGTCACTACGTTGGATCTCTTAAAAACCGCGTGGATCTTCAGGATTCGCACGATCAATACATCATCATCGCGGACGTTCAGGCCTTGACTGACAACTACGATGACACGACAAAGGTTCGCGATAATATCTTACAGGTGACGTTGGATTATCTGGCGGCCGGTATTGATCCTGCAAAAAGCACGATCTTTGTTCAGTCTGAACTGCCTGAGCTGTTCGAGATGACCACTTACTTCATGAATCTGGTGACCGTGGCACGTCTGGAAAGAAATCCAACCGTGAAAACTGAAATCCAGCAGAAGAATCTGGAAAAATCTTTGCCTGCAGGATTCCTGACTTATCCCGTAAGCCAAGCGGCCGACATTCTTGGATTCAAAGCCAATCTGGTTCCTGCCGGTGAAGATCAAAATCCAATGATCGAACAGACCAATGAAATCGCTCAGCGTTTCAATCATGTTTACAAAACGGATTTCTTCAAGCCGGTCAAAGGCATGCCTGGCGTTGCCGGCCGTCTGCCCGGTATTGATGGCAAAGCGAAGATGAGCAAATCCCTGGGGAATGCCATCTATCTTTCTGACGATGCCGATGTGATCAAAAAGAAAGTTCAGAAGATGTACACCGATCCGGGACATCTTAAAATTGAAGATCCGGGCAAAGTGGAAGGCAACGTGGTCTTCAGCTTCCTGGATGTTTTCGATCCAAGAAAAGACGAAGTCGCTGCTTTGAAAGAACATTATCAGCGCGGCGGTTTGGGTGATGGCACTTTGAAAGTGCGCCTGACTGAAGTTCTGAACACGATCATCGCACCAATGCGTGAACGTCGTGCTCAGTACGCTCAAGACCCGCAAGCGGTTTTGAAAATCTGCAAAGAGGGCTCCCTGAAAGCTCAGGAAAAAACCCGCCAGACCTTGAAAGAAATGAAAGCTTTGATGGGTGTAGGTCTGTAAGTCCGGCCTACAGATTCCGGTAATAAATCATATCTTCACTATCCACATAGCGGGACACTATCTTACGAAGTGTCCCGTCTTGTTTCATCTCCCGAATCACTTTTCTGATCTTATCAGCCTCCGACTTTGAAATCCGTCTTGACGATAAATAAAAGCCCATCGTCAAAGGATGACTGGGATCCGGAATAGCCACCGTCTTCGTCGTCAGCTCCGGAATTTCCTTTTGATAGTGCGAATGGATAATCGGGGTTGAAAACATCGCCTGAATCCGATCTGCCACAAATTGTTTGTAAGCCGTCCCCGGATTAGGGAACGCAATCAAACGCCCTTGCCCCATCAACTTCTTTTCTTCCTCATCTCCCAGGAAAAAGCGCGGCCCAATCTGACTTCCAAACTTCACCTTGGGATCATTCAGATAGTTCTCTGGCTTTCGCGTTTTATCATACGATGCTTTGGCAACGATCAACTTTCGTGCCGCCTGATACAAAGGAATATACTCCCCGACGGACTTCAATTCATCCAGCGGAGCCAGAAACGCCACCATATCCAATCTCCAGCGCTTAAAATCCTCCAATATTCGCGGCGAATCCATCGGGATCTGAGAAAACACACAGCCCATGCGTGAAGAAACCTCTGCAAGCAGATCATGTGTCAACCCACTGACAGTTCCATCAGACTGAACTTCATACAGAGGACTGTAGCTATTTACTCCAAGACGAAAATGGCGGACACACTCTTTGGAGGATGCTTGTGCCGACTGGCAGAAAACAAGAAAAAATAAAATAGCAAAAGCCCGTTTCACTCTGTCATCTTAACATTGGGCAAGCCTTGAGCGCAGTAAAACACCCAACGCTTGCGCGATTGTAACTCTACTAAACAGACTACGGCAATTCCTGCGCCCAGGTGTCTGAGATACTGATTTTAGAGTCCTCTTCCCAGAATTCATAAGGCGCTCGCTCACCGCCTTGACGCTTCTGTCGCTCCATCAGAATCAAATCAGAACGCAAAGTTTCTCCTGCCGCATTCTTGGGAATCTCCATAAATTCCAAACGACGAATACGTTTGAATGGAGACAGCCGCATCCGAGCGAAGTTCATAATATCCAAAGCCAACTCCTTAGTTGGCTCAACACCTTTTACTACCGACACCAGGGCCTTAGGCACCGACTCACGAATGGCATCGGGACTGGGAATAACCACCACTTCACGAATGGACGGAAAATCCTTCAGGACAAACTCCAGCTCAAACGGACTGATTCGATATCCCGAAGACTTAAACAGTCCATCAATTCGCTCACAGTACATATAGTTCCCCATCGCATCCAGATAGGCCGAATCTCCGGTGTGGTAGTATTTTTGCGAACTGTCCAATCCACTCATCAATCCCCAAGGGCTGGCAGATATATCCACACAGATTTCCCCATTTTCAGTCTCGGCCCCTTGCGCATCCAGCAGCAGGATTTTGAAGCCTGGCATGGCTTTCCCGGCCGTGCCAAAACTTTCTTTTTCCTCCGGTGGCACACCAATCAGTATGGCCGTTTCGGTCTGACCATAGCCATCACGCAGGAAAAGCCCCCACGCATTATGGATCCTCCCAATCAAGTCGGCAGTTAATGCCTCACTGGTACTAACAACTTCGCGCAGATGCACTTCGACGGCTTCCAGATCTTCCTGAGCCAGCAATCGCCATACTGTCGGTGGCGCACACAATGTCGTGATCGGATATTCCTCAAGCGCATCCAACAAAAGGCGTGCGTTGAATCGTTTTTCCTTAAACACAAAGATCGTCGCCTCGGCATTCCATGGTGCTATGAACGAGTTCCAATCATGCATTGCCCATCCTGTCGAGTTGATGGCCAGATGCACATCCCCAGGACGCAAACCAATCCAGTACATTGTTGAAAGATGTCCAGCCGTAAAGCCGGCATGGCTGTGCTCCACCAGCTTCGGTTTTACCCCGTTGGAGGAAATAAAATAACGGAACAACGGGTCTGTCCCTTTGGTTTTTTCCTGAGTTTCAAATTCAGAACTTTCCAGATAGGCATTTTCATATTGAACCCAGCCCTCTTCCTCGCCGTCGACCACCACCGGAATCACCCCGGATGAAATCACATCAAATTTGGAAGTATGGGCCTTGGTGGTGGCAATCATCTTGATTTTTTCGCGATCCAAACGATCTTTCAGTTCTTGTTGTGACAAAAGTGGATTGTTGGGAACCAGCACCGCTCCTATCTTCATCGCTGCCAGCATGATCTCCCACAAAGCCACCTCATTTTCGATCAGCAGAAAGATGGAATCCCCTTTTTGCAACCCCAATGTTCGCAGAAAATTCGCGACCTGATTAGACCGATGTGAAAGTTCCGAAAAGCTGAACTTCTTTTCCCGCCCCACTTCATCCACCAGCCACAAGCCGATCTTACTGTTGCCCGTGGCCATAGGGTCAAAGTAATCAAGGGCCCAATTGAATTCCTCCAAACGCGGCCAACGGAAGTTTTTATAGGCATAGTCATAATCCGAGCGATGCAGGATTAAAAAATCCCTCGCCTGTTCAAATTCATTACGAAAGCTCATGCAAACCTCCAGAGATTTTTTTAAGGTTAGCACTTCCAACTCGACTCGCCGACGTGTGTTTCTACATTGGACTGTGCAAAGGCAGGGGTGCATGTTAAAAAATCCTATGGGAATTTTTCGCACTGTCATCAGCACCTTTGTTCTTGTGATCTTCGTCTATGTTTCTCACCAGCTAACTCGATTCACGAACTTTTCGTGGCAGGGCACCACTTTGCTTGTCAGCTTCCTGGCATTTCTTTTCGCTTTGGTGATTGGCAGCTTTATGCTCCTTCTGCGGGAAAGACGCCTGGACCACAATCCTTGGCGGGACCGCTTTATGAACGGGGCCTTAACGGTTATGGCCTATATCAATTTCCTGATCTCTCTGGTCATTCTCAGGGATGTGTTTGCATTCTTGGACAAGATTTCAATCGCCACCTTATCTCTGGAAACTCTGTATAGTTCCCAAGCCACCACCACTTTGATGGGACTTCCGGTGTTGTTTATTCTGGTGGGCCATTTGATTGTGCGAAAAGGGGCTTTCAATAAGACTGTCCCTCTTCGCTTCACCCACCTTCCTGCTGATCTGGAAAATCTGCGTATTGTTCATATCACGGATCTGCATATCAGCCCCAGCTTGCCGGTTCGACTGGTCAAAAAGCTGGTAAGTCAGGTCAACAAGCTGAAGCCTGATTTGATCGTATTTACCGGCGACATTCTGGATAGCTTCGTTGAAAAACACACCGAAGAGTTTCAGATTCTCAAAGGTCTTCATGCCAAACATGGGATCTACTATGTCCCGGGAAATCATGAATACTATTGGAACGCCACCAAGAGTCTGCAGGCTTTCCGCGACATCGGATTCCAGGTCCTGATCAACAAGGCCGAATCCCTTCGCCTGGGATCAGCCGAGCTGCAGATGATTGGTATTCCCGACCCCGCCGCCAACCATTTCAAGGAAGAAGGGCCGGATCTGGTGAAGGTGCAAAGCCAACTAAAACCGGACAGCTTTAAGGTTCTTTTGTCCCATCAGCCAGCGCTGGCTAAACACATCGAAAAGCTGGGGGTGGACTTGCAGCTTTCCGGACACACCCATGGCGGACAGTTCTTCCCGTGGAACCTGTTAATCGTATTCTTTCAGCGCTACAATAAGGGACTTTACCGCATTGGCGACATGCAGCTCTATGTCAATCAGGGCACCGGCTATTGGGGACCCCAGTTGCGACTGGGAACTTATTGCGAGCTGACTGAAATTATCCTTCGCAAGGAATAAAAAACGGGGTATTAATTTCCCCTATGTCCCGAGAGAAAGATCCCCTGAAAACCCGACAAGCTGCCAAAAAGAAGGTCATGGACATGATCGCGCGTCGGGACCATTCCGAAAAAGAACTGCGCACCAAATTACGCGACAAGTTCTCGGACGAAGAAGACGTCGGGGATATTATCGAAGAAGCCATCGAGTTCGCCAAAGACAATCGTTGGTTGGGCGACCCGGTGGACCTGGCCCATCGTTTGGCCGACATGCTTCACCGCCGCAACAAGGGCATCTATTACATTAACAACTACCTCAAGGAAAAAGGTCTTCCCGCTGTTGAGACAGATCGTGCTTTGGAGCTTGAAAAGGCGCTGGCGATTGTCAAAAATAAGTACGACGAAGACCACAAGTTTTCCCGAGAGGAAAAAGCTCGTGTGGGCCGGTTGCTGGCTTCCCGTGGATTCGATTCTGAGACCGTAAGAAAGGTTATTTATGAAAAGCTCTGAGATCAGAAACGCCTTTATCAAATACTTCGAGAAGAACGGACACAAAGTGGTCCCGTCCTCTTCCCTGATTCCTGAAAATGATCCCACGTTGCTTTTCGCCAACGCCGGTATGAATCAGTTCAAGAACACCTTCCTGGGTCTTGAGAAAAGAGACTACAGCCGCGCCGTCACTGCACAGAAATGCGTTCGTGCAGGTGGTAAGCACAATGATCTGGAAAACGTCGGATTCACAGCCCGTCACCACACTTTCTTTGAGATGGTGGGGAATTTCTCTTTCGGTGATTACTTCAAGAAAGACGCCATTCACTTTGCGTGGGAATTCCTGACGAAGGAACTGGCGATCCCCAAAGAAAAGCTTTACGTGACCGTTCACCTTTCTGACGATGAAGCTGCCGACATCTGGCACAACCAGGAAGGTGTTCCGCGCGAGCGCATCTTCCGCTTCGACAAAGACAACTTCTGGAAAATGGGTGACACCGGTCCTTGCGGTCCTTGTACTGAGATCTTCTATGATCACGGCCCGAAAGCCGGTACTATTTCCGATCCATTCAAAGGCATCGAAGCCGGTGAAGACCGTTTCGTGGAAATCTGGAATCTGGTCTTCATGCAGTACTTTGAAAACCCTCCGGGCACACTGACGCCCCTGCCAAAACCTTCTGTCGATACAGGCGGCGGTTTGGAGCGTATGACAGCGGCGATGCAGGGTGTGTTTAACAACTACGACACCGACCTCTTCCAGCCGATGATTCAACTGGCATGCAAAATCGGTGGCGTTGAATACATCACAGACAAAGAAGTTCTGGCTAAAAACCCTGCGGCAGCTGAAACAACGTCGGCTCTTCGCGTATTGGCGGATCATTGCCGTTCGACGTCCTTCCTGATTGCCGATGGCGCTTTGCCATCCAATGAAGGCCGTGGCTATGTTCTTCGTCGTATCATGAGACGTGCGATCCGTTACGGTCGCAAGCTTTCTGCTGACAAATCGTTCTTGCCTGGTATGGCGGAAGCTTTGATCGAAAGTATGGGGTCTGTTTATCCGGAATTGAAAACACGCCGTGACCACATCATCAACACCATCCGTGACGAAGAAGATCGCTTTATCGCCACTTTGGATAAAGGGACTGCAATTCTGGCGGATGAACTTTCCAAAGCAAAAGCCAAAGGCATTAAAGAACTTTCCGGCGAAGTGGTTTTCCGCATGTACGACACTTACGGCTTCCCTGCGGACTTGACTCGCGTGATCGCCAACGAACAAGGCGTCGAAGTGAACGAAGCCGCGTTTGAAAAGGAAATGGAAGACAACCGCGCAAAATCCAAAGCCTCCTGGAAAGGTAAATCCATGGGTGCTGATGAAGCGCACATGATCAAGTTTGCCAAAGACTATCTTCAGTCCGGCAAAACTGTGACCTTCCTGGGTTATGAAGGCACCATCGGTGACGGTAAAGTCATGGGTCTTTCCAATGGTCAGGCCGAAGTTCAGGAGCTGAAAACCGGTGATACCGGTTTGATGATTCTGGATGCCACGACTTTCTATGGCGAAGGCGGCGGCCAGTCCGGTGACGTGGGTTATATCATGCAGGACACCAACCGTGCCCGCGTGGGCAACACCACCAAGATCGACGATATCGTTCTTCATCATGTTGAAATCGAACATGGCTCCTTCAAAGTGGGCGCGACGGTTCTTACAGGAGTTGATGCCGTTGAAAGACGCAACATCGCTGCGAACCACTCTGCAACTCACTTGTTGCACGCGGCCCTGCGCAAGGTTCTGGGCACTCACGTGACTCAAGCCGGCTCTTTGGTTGATTCCCAGAAAACCCGTTTTGACTTCACTCACAACAAACCGGTTTCTTCGGAAGAAATCAAAAAGATCGAAGATCTTGTGAATGAACAGATCGCCCGCTGCAATCCGGTGAAAACCGAGATGATGTCCCACAAGGCTGCTCTTGAAAAAGGTGCGATGGCTTTGTTCGGCGAAAAGTACGCCAATGACGTGCGCGTTCTGACCATGGGTGATTTCTCTTGCGAGCTTTGCGGCGGTACCCACGTAAAGAACACTTCAGAAATCCGCCTGTTCAAAGTCGTTTCTGAAGCGGGCGTCAGCTCGGGTGTTCGCCGTATCGAAGCCATCACTGCGGACCATGCCCTTAAGTATATGATGAGTGCTGTGACTCACCTGGATGATGCCTTGGCTGCTGCCGGCTTCCAAAAAAGCCCGCACTATATCAAGCATCTTGAAACCACTGGCGAAACAGCCACATTGGCAAATCGTGTGGAATCCCTGAAAGATCAAGTGAAGCAGCTTGAAAAAGAAATGAAGAAGCTGCAAGGCGGACAGGTGAACGTTGACGAACTTGCTGCCAAAGCCATGACTTTCAGAACCAAATCTGGCGCGTCTGCGAAACTGGTGTTGGCAGATGTTCCTTTGGATGACCGTCAGGTTCTTGCAGAGGTTACTGACCATCTGAAAAACAAGATCCAGTCTGGTATCGTGGTTGTGGTTGGTCAGGGTGATGACAGTCACCCGATCATCGTGAGCGTTTCCAAAGAGATCTCCTCTGAAACCAAAGCCGGAGATCTTTTGAAGGAAGTTGCTGGCATTATGGGTGGTAAAGGGGGCGGTCGCCCTGACTTCGCTCAGGGGGCGGCACCAAATCGTGCCCAGATGAACGAAGCCTTCGGTAAAGTAAAATCAATGCTGGGTCTTTAAGACCCGGCTATTCGCAGCTCATGTCGGCCCAATTGGCGCGGACATGAGCGACGTAAGCCTGGAAGACATCAGCCAGTCCTCCGCACAAATCCTGACGGCCACGACCGCAGGAATCTTTTTCTTCCCCCAGATTCACACGCTTTTCATTCGCATACAAAGCAGCATACGCGGGCGTGTATTTCATCGCACAAATATCTGCGGATTTCACCGGGGCCGCACAAACAGATGAGCCACTCAAAATCGTCTTCAGCTCTGCCAGATTAGCAGATCCCAAACAGCGCTCTTGCAAAATATTATTGGCGTCATCCACCAGATGGATTTTGCCAGACTCGGTCGCAATCACCAGACGATACATACTGACTTCTGAAATTTTGGCGGACACCGCCCCGTCTTCAGAAATATTGGGAATTTCAATGTAGGTGACTTTGCTGGCCTCGGAAGAGGAGCTTCCTCCTGCCGCAGGAGGAACGATAACAGACACATCGTTCATCGATGCCATCTCAGATGTTTGAAGCGCACTCTGGCTGCAATTCTGAAATCCCACAATGAGACAGATAGCTCCAGTCAGCACTGCCAAACGCTTAGTCATGAATTCCCCCTCTTTACCCGTTTCAAAATGAATAGAGGCAAAATCTATTCCGGGCTCAGACCTAAGTAATATCGGGAATAGCTGTTAGGAACTTAACGCTGTCTTGATAGTTTTCACTTTTACAAAGGCGCTTATATTAGACCTGAACGGTTTCCGCATTTTGAGAGCAATATTTCTGAACGATCTCCAGAACAGTCTGCTTGCGCACCGGTTTGCCACAATGCTCGTCAGCACCAGCCATCAGACTTTTTTCAATATCCTCTGTAAAGCTGTTGGCCGAAATCACCACCACCGGAGTTCGGCGAAGCCCACGAACTCTTTCGATTTCCCGAAGCTTGCGAATGGTATCTAATCCCGACATCTTCGGCATCTGCACGTCCATGAAGATCAGGTCATAGTGATTCTTTTCCCACATTTCCAGACACTCAAATCCATTGTAGGCTGAGTCCGTGGTCACAAAATCCAGACGCTTGATATAGGCCTTCAGCAGCGTATGGTTTTCCTCCATATCGTCCACAATCAGAACCGTACGACGTCCATTGTCCGACGCCACAGGGTTATTATCCGCAACTGTGAGCTTGGTCGCACTCATATCCATAGACAAACGACTGCTCCAAAGCTCCGCCTTGCGCGAGGCAAATTGCAAAGAGAAGTGAAAGCGCGATCCCACAAACTGACGACTTTCACAGTAAAGCTCGCCCCCCATGGACTGCACCACCCTTTGAGAAATACTCAAACCCAGACCGGTGCCTCCAAAGCGTCGGGTGACCGAAGAGTCCTCCTGACCAAACTCATCGAAGACTTTCTTCAGATTTTCTTTGGCGATTCCAATGCCGGTGTCTTTGACTTCAAAGAAAATCACTTCCCGGCCGTCTTCCGTCGCAGGATAAGGCTGAATGGTCAGCTCGATGACCCCACGATCTGTGAACTTCACGGCATTCCCCAGAAGATTCATCAAGACCTGCTTTAAGCGCAGCGAATCGCCCACAATCCAACGATCATATTCCGGCGGGTGAAACACAAACTGCAGATTCTTGCGCAAAACCGCTGTTGCAATGAGGGCCTGAACCTCACGCACCAGATCGCTCAGCAAAAACTCGCGGCTTTCCATCTGCATTCTGCCGAATTCAAATTTAGAATAATCCAGAATATTATTGAGCATGCTTAGCAGAGTTTCACCAGCACTCTGCAAAGAACTTAGTAGCTCTTTTTGTTCATACCCCAGCGAAGTTTCATTCAGTAATTCCGCCGAACCCAGCATGGCGTTTAAAGGTGTGCGAATCTCATGACTCATGGTGGAAAGGAACAAGGACTTGGCACGAGTCGCGGCCTCCGCCCGGTCCCGGGATTCCTGGAACTGCGCCAGTGCCTTCTTATCCTGCTTGATCACATAGTTTCCGGTCATCCAGACCATCACAGTCAAGACACCATAAGTGACCAGAGCCACAAACCCGAAGAAGAATAAACGGAAGTACAATCCGGAATAGGCTTCCGATTTTTCCTGATAGATCACCAGATGCCAGGACTTGCCCTTGATGGGATTGGAATATGTCAGATAGGTTTTTCCGTCAGCCCCGGGAAACTCCTGAATTTGTTTCTGAGCCTGGATGTTGAAAACCTTCTGCGACAACTTCGGCATCGACTTGAATTCGTCCTGACTTAAAGCGCGCAGATACCGATAGCCCAACAACGGAAGATCTTTGGCAATCAAAGGCAGAACCGGGCGCCCGTGTTCATCAACGATCACGGCACCGCCGGTTTCCCCCAGCTTAAAGCTTCCCAGTCGATGGGCGATATCACCAGCGAGTGTATCAATCCCGACGACGGCCGCCAGCCTGCCAGCCTTATAAATGCCTGTCGTGGTACTGAACATGACCTTTTCCATGTAACCTTTATCGAAATAGAAATCAGAGTAATTGACGTTCTGATTCTTTTCGTTCAGCCACCACCATTGCTGATCGGGATCGCGGTCATATCCAGGTTCGGAAAAAACTTCCGCAATAAAAGTGGATGGTTCATTGTACTGAGGGCTGGCAAAAAGGGAAAAGTCCCGATGCAGGACATAGACATAGGCTTTTTTTCCGAAGTATTCATCGGCCAGTTGCGGCCCCAAGGCCACATAGGCGTTGAACTGGCTGCTGTGAGTGGCAATCGTGGAAGAGGCAAACTGCCGGAACTTATCAATGCGCGTGCCCTTCGGCATAACATCAAACAGCTCCACCATGCTTTTCAGTCGAAGAACGTTGGCCTCTAAAGAAGCGAAGTCATGATTCATACGCTCCACTTCGCGAACCGAAGCGGGCTCCATGCGCTCACGCAATGCTCTTTGTTCCTGAATAAATAAGTGAGTCCCATAGACCCCCAGCACTGTTAAAAGCACCAGAGTGGTCACAAGTTGATTCAATAAAAAGAGATGGACAAAGGTGAGCTTCTTTTTCATCAACCTTCAGCTTAAAAATTAAGCCCTAACCCCACCGTTCCATAGAATGTTGTCAACTTCGCTCCCGATCCGTCTGATTTTTTCTCGAAGTAGTAGTTCTTCAAACCGAAACCGGCTTCACCGAAGAAGCTGGACGTCCACAAAACTTTTCCGTGGAAGTTCAAAACATAGTCATCACCCAACGTGATATCGCTGTCCATGGAAGACACATACTTGATGAATTCCATATCAACCCATTTCGGATAATTCATGAATGGCAGCTTCGAGAACCAATAATCAATCGCACGAGGCATTGAGCGCGCCCAGAACAGGCCCACACCCATCTTGGGAACACTGCTGTCGCCCAAGGTCATGGCTTCATACGCCATAATCAACCCCAGTGTTTCATCCTTTTCCCACAACCCCGGAGTCAGACGATAGCGCAAATCCACATCGGCCACATTCAGACTCACATCTTCAGAACTGCCACCCGCTGTTGCAGCCGGAAGCTTGGTTAAAGAGGTAAAGTACTTCGCACTGACTCCCCAACGCTGTTTGGAAAGATAATAGTTCTGCCAGTCAAACAGATCATTAAACCACCAGGAAACGTGCCCTTCCCCCAGAACCACATAGTCACTGTCACTGGTCACCACTCCGGTCAAACGCAGACTCGCCTCACCCGCGCCAGCGCGGTAGATTTCCATATATGCTTTATGATTTGATTTTTCACCCGGCACATCAAGATGAACTGTGTTCATAGCAAACTTCTGAGGCACCTCAAAATTCCAGGTCGTCACCTTATCTTCGATGTCACGCACAGGGATTTGATCTTGGAAAGAGTACGTCCCTTTCGGGGCCCGGTAAGAAATAAAGCGACGGTCTTTCTGCTTGGGAGGATCGGTAATTTCCAAGCCATAAACAAAAACCCCACCGGATTTTCCCGGGATCACAAGACGGGAATTTTTTTGCGGCAGATCCGCCTGCCACAGGTCATTGGAAGCACCAATCGTGCTTTCAAAACCCAGGATACGAGTGACAGTGCCGTACTGTTCGCCTTGCACAAGTTTAGATTCCACCTTCAAAGGACGCGGTAATTCACCCGTCAGCGTCACCTGACCTGCGCTCTCGGACTCGATCATGTCACGCATAACAGGCGCAACGGGTTCAGATACGAATTCGTAGGTTGCATCTGATGTCAATGTTGCCAGGAACTGAACCGGAGCCCCAACGGCAACTTCTTCTGAACCCTGCAGCTTCTTTTCTTCATTCTGGAAAATCACGCGGGCTGTGGCTTCTGACTTTGTCACGCCGATGTGTGCTTGCCCCTCTTTGATCTCCACGCCATACCACTGAGAACAAATACTGGAATAGCCTTTGCCAGCTTCCGCCCGCAGACAGAGACGGAATCTTTCTCCGTCTTTCCACTGCGGAGCCTTACTGCCACTCAATTCTGCAGACTTCCAGGCACCCGCTCCCTGCACTCGTTGCTTCCACAACTCTTTTCCCTGTTGGCTGATAACAGAAAGATCTCCGCCCGCAACCAGATCATGGTTCCAATTCACGACCAGACTGGAGCCTTCCATCTTTGCCACCAACGACTCACTATTGAAAGTGACGCCGCCAATATCCATCTGCTTACCTTTTGAAGTTTTTAGATCATATTCAACAACTGGATTTTTAACTTTCACTTCTTGATCCATGACCGAGAAGAACAACGGCTTGGAATATTCTGACTCTGTTTTAGAGGCCTCTGGCTTTGGCTCAACTGGAGGTGACGCCTCACGCGCTGCTGTGGCAGGAGACACTGCTTCCTGAGCAAATGAAAGAGAGCAGGCGAAAATGACGATCAAAGATGAAAGCATAAGTTTCACGTAACGTTCCTTCTGCAAATTTTCCTTAACACATAGGGTAATCAAGAAACGCGAGTCTGTCCTTTAAATCAGGGGCAACTCAGACCAAATGCTAGGTAAGATCTGCGTCCAAGTGTGGAATTTTATTAATGTCATACCTCAATAGTGCGATGCATTTGGATTGCAAGCCTTCATACGCTGAAATAGCCTCCCCCCGATCACCTTATAGGAGGTTTTAATGAAAAAGCTTATTATGGCTGCTTTGGTTCTTATGGGTTCTTCCGCAATGGCGGACACAACAATCATGAAATGTGTTGTTCCTTCCGAAAACAACTCTGTGACTTTGACTGTTGATTTGGCTGATGATCAGTCTGTTGACTTCGTTGTGGTTAACTTGGTTGAGCGTGCAAAGACAGCTGTCTTTTTCTCTCAAATGGATAAAGGCACCGTTGCACAACAAATCCAAAATGGTTTCCTGAACCTAATGGCTTTGACTGACAAGTCTGCACAAGTTGACGGTGTTATTGTGAACACGGGCTTCTTGGGCCTGGGTCTTGAAAACGATGGCACCTTCGGTGGCTTCCTAGCTGCGAACGGCAACATCTATCCTTTGTCTTGCACAAAGTAATTTGCTGAACTTCAAAAGGCGTCTGCAAACAGGCGCCTTTTTTTATCTTCCCATCACAGCCCCAGAGTTCGGCTTCAGACACTTAACCTGACATCTTTCCACGACCTTTATCTTCGTACCCGGAACGCAGGTCAGATAAAGCGGATGAACTAAAACCAACGCCTGCTCGTAGCTTACTTTCTTTTTACAAGTTTCCATCAGCAGCTCTTGCACAGATTCAACCTTGCCTGCCTTCGCAGGAATAGACCATAAAATCACAACTGAAAGTATTGGGCCGGTACAGGTTCGCAGTGCAGACAGAATAATCGCTCTCACATGGCCCCCTACCAAACGGAGTAACATCGGGATGACAGGCTTGCAATGAGAGTAAAATTACAATTAGAAGAGATTTGTAAACTAAACTTTATGACAGAACAAATGTAGGACAATCAAAAAAGACAAAAAAAAAGGGAGCTCGAAAGCTCCCTCTTTTCTTCCATTCCCAAAATCCGAAGATCTTGAGTCCGAGCAAATTAACGCTTGGAGTATTGGAATCTACGGCGTGCACCAGCTTTACCGTATTTTTTACGCTCAACCATACGAGGATCACGTGTAACGAATCCAGCTTTCTTAAGAGTTCCTTTGAACTCAGCATTGAAAGCGATCAAAGCACGAGTGATACCCAAACGGATCGCACCAGCTTGTCCAGACTCACCACCACCAGAAACAGTGATTTTAGCGTCGAACTTGCCAAGTTGATTCAAAAGGTCCAAAGGCTGAACGATAACCATTTGAGACTGCATACGAGTCAAATAGTCGTCAGATTTTTTACCATTGATTGTGATTGTACCTTTACCAGGTTTCAAGAAAACACGCGCGGAGCTTGTTTTTCTTCTTCCAGTTGCATAGTAGAATTTATCTGCTGCTGCCATGTTCTATCTCCGATTATTTCTTAGAAGGGAGTGTATAAAGAGCCGGCTTTTGAGCTGCATGAGGATGCTCAGCACCAGTGTATGTCTTCATTTTCGCGATAACGTGACGAGAAAGCTTGTTTGTAGGAAGCATTCCGCGAACAGCTTCGTGCATGATGAAAGTAGAATCTTTCTCTTTCGCCTGAGCTGCAGTCATCTCTTTCATAGAACCGAAGAAGCGAGTATGAGAGTAGTACTTCTTATCCTGCCACTTAGTTCCAGAAAGCTCCATCTTGTCCGTGTTGATAACAACAACGAAGTCGCCAGTATCAACGTTCGGAGTGTAGATAGCTTTGTTTTTACCACGAAGGATAGTCGCTACGTGAGTTGCTACACGACCAACTTTTTGGCCAGCGGCATCGACAATCCACCATTTTCTTTCAACTTCATCTGCTTTTGCATTGAAAGTCTTCATTAGAATCTCCAGTTTCATTTTGAACAGTCAGTTTTACCGTCTGCCTGCTCGGCAAAAATATGTTTGAGTTTAACAACGGGCTCTTACACTATTTTGCGGGAAGGGATGTTTTAAAGTTCTATACACCTATTGTCAAGGTCCTGAGGATAATAAACCTTCATCAGGTACAGACCCTGAGCCGGAGCCGGAGGCCCCGCTTTCATGCGGTCCTGAGCCGCAATAATCTCCTGCATTTTAGAGGGGTCTAGTCCCTTACGCTCCAAAAACAATGAGGTCCCCACAATATTGCGGACCATTTGCTTCAAGAAACCACTGCCCGTGATCGTGAACTGCATGACTCCGGGCTTACGCCACTCCCAGTCCGCCTTATAGATCTCACGAATGGTGTCCTGAACCGGGGTTCCGACCGATTGGAAGCTCTTAAAGTCTTGATTTCCCAAGAGATATTTTGAACTTTCCTGCAAATGTTCGATATTGACTGGCAAGCGGATCCAGTCCGCATAACGATTTAAATGGGCGCTGGGACGAGGCTTATTCACTATAAGATATCGGTAGGTCTTATGCGTGGCCGACAAAGTAGCATGAAAGTCGTCCGGGGCAATCCAGGCCTTCTTCGCCACAATGGAAGGTGGCAAATGAGAGTTCAAAGCCCAACACAGGTCCCACTTCTTCGCCGGGTCCATCTTGCGATGCGTAGAAAAGTGGCAAACCTGATTCAGAGCATGAACCCCGGCATCCGTTCGTCCCGAGGCAAATAATGTGATTTTTTCATTGAAGACCTTGGACAAGGCCTCTTCAATAACCTGAGCGACCGAAACCTGGTCTTCGGGTTTTTGCTTCTGCCATCCGCAGAATCCTGTTCCGTCGTATGCAACGGTAAAGCGCACTTTTGTCGTCATGCGCGGGAACCTATCAGTTTCCCTTCTGTCCCGCAACCTCACCCTGTCCAATTTTCACGGGGCATTGCAATCCCGCGGTGAAAAGCGTACTTCTCTGGACGCCTTAATTTTCAATATTTATCAGGAGAATAAAATGAAAGCTTTGATCGCTGCTTTGCTGTTGGTTTCCGGTTCCGCAATGGCTCAAACTTCCCAAGTTAACCAGTCCCGTCCAGACGATTTCTACGTTGATTTCATCAGCTGGTGTGAAGAAAACAACGTTATGGGTTACGACAATAACAATCAGGTTTATGTTCGCGCGAACTGCAGCACTCAAGGTCAAACTTGCTATCAGGCAGTTACTCACCGTCACGCTAGAACCATCTACACTGCAACTTGTGTTAACAAGTAAGAAATAAAAAAGGGGCCCTCGGCCCCTTTTCTTTTAGTAGTCCACCGTCACACCGGCGGCGACGATTCCCGACGAAAAGTCCACATCATCCGTGAATGTCTGCAACTGACGATACTCTAAAGAAATCCACAGATTCTTGATGCCGTATTCAGAACTCAGTGTAAACGCCGTATCCCGGCTCATCGCCGAAACATTGAATAACAATCCACCGGCCCCATAAACGCCCGGCGTTCCCACCAACGAAGGGGATTTGCCGTCATCGCGAATCTCAGCAATACCAATATAAGTTCCACCCGCTGAAATGTACGGAGCCACCCACTGACGATGCCCCCACTCCAGACGATAGATGCCCCCCAGACTGATGGGAATAGCCAGGAACGTGTATTCTTCCTTCGCCTGCTGATCCGGGAACTGCGGGTCTGGAATAATAAAGCGTCCCTGCCCAGTGGCGTACATAACCCCAATCCCACCCTGAAGTCCCAAACTGCCAAATGAGTTAAAGGGCTTCCATTCATAATCAAACATGAACAACGGCTGAGAAGAGTTGCCATACATAGAGCTAAAGTCAGTCACACCATCCGCAGACTGAATTTTTGGAGGATCCATCATTCCCACGCGGAACGTACCGGACTCTTTGGATCCGGCCGCAGGCTTCACACGGTAAATATAGGCACCATCTTTTGTGATGGTCATCAAACCCTTTGCGGCCTGAGGATGCTGAATGTATTCAACTCCGCCACTTTTTGAACGACGAACCACTTCCACGTTCGGAGTCTTTTGGACCGGAGCCACCTCATAAGCTGGCTCTGCGGGTGCAGATGGTTTTTCCTCTACAACCGGGGAAGCTTCCTCTTCAAACAGAAGATCTTCTTCAGCCTTCGATTCACCCGGACTTTGTTCGTTCAAATTAACAGTTTCTTTTTTGCTTTCCGGTGAAGCACTTTGAATTTCATTCTCGACGGATTCGGCTTCACTTGTGAAAAGATCATCCGCTGGTGGTGGCGTTTCAAATTCACTCTCTTCTTGTACGAAAGGAGGCTCCTGCGGCGCGGACTCTTCTTGGGCCTTTGCTGCGTGGAAGGCTAAAACCGCCAGCAAAACGACAAAGTGCTTATGCCAGGATTTCACAATACACCTCTTACTTTACGAACTCGGAACCAACGGCGATACATTCCGTAAGCGGAAGCTCCCGCCAAAGTCAAAACAAGCAACGTCGTCCACAATCCAAAAGCCACACTCAAGCGGGCGAAAAACAGCAGCGGCCACAAAGCCGCACGAACGGCCGTCTTGGCAAATTCATTGTCAGAAATCCATCCAGCATAAAAAGGACTGTGCTTGTAATAGAGTTTCACAAACTTCGTCCCGACAGAGTTGCTCAGCAAATATTTGTTGCGGAAGTCGCGGAAGCTTTGCACCTCAGGAGCCATTTCACTGCCAAACGCCGCCGTTGCAATAAAGCAGTGCTTGTCATCCAAAAGTCCCACAACCTGCGACGGCGTGGCACACAGATCTGTGGCCGTCACCCCGCCAGAGGTTCCCGGCAGCGGCGTATAGAAAGAGATAATTCCTGTTTGATCCTGGTTCGCCATCACCATGCAATAGCGCACTTCATTTTCCAGACCATCAATGCGGTTGTCCTGTTCAGGAGAAATCAACTGCATGATGTCCGAGGCATTGGTGATATTCGCAATGGTGGTATTGTCATCTTCCCCTTGCAGCTGTTTACGGAAGAAGA
Organism: Bdellovibrio bacteriovorus; assembly: GCF_041888015.1. Taxonomy (GTDB): domain Bacteria; phylum Bdellovibrionota; class Bdellovibrionia; order Bdellovibrionales; family Bdellovibrionaceae; genus Bdellovibrio. The sequence goes on along the minus strand of NZ_CP168968.1, from coordinate 434,926 downwards.
ACACAGGCCCTGTATATTCAATACCCGCAGCTGTCGTTGCGGGGTACCCATCGGCGCGGCCCAACTGATCTGCATAGATCTTGGCGTCACCACGATAAACTGAGAAATGGCAATAACCTGAACCCGGTGTCACTTGCGAGTCTTCAGCGGGGCAGTCCTGATAAACCAGATCCTGCCCTGCTGTGATCGCACGGCCATAGACCTTGAAGGTCAAAAGATCGTTCGTGGTTGTGGAATCAGAAGTGGTTTTGAACCCAAGCGCAAATTCACCGGAAAAACTTTTGGTACAGTTTTCGTTGTCTGTGCCCATCGCGCGACAAAGCTCAAACCACTGAATCTGCGCTGTCAAAATACCATCTGTCATGGTTGGGGAAACACTCGGCGTGAAAGTCGTGTCGTTGATTTTAAAAACCGCATCCGTTACCGCCACCGAAGTGTTACTGGACTGAATACGAATGGTGAGGCGAAGAGTGGGATACGCATTACGCTTATTGCAGGGCCACAGCTTGCTGCCCCCGACCGCCTCGCCGGAACAACTGTCACATGTTTTGGTAACATCGGAGGAAGTACAACTGCCAGCAAAGCCTGCGAAAAGCTTCGGAGTCGCCGCCACAGAAAAGTCCGTGTGTGATGCACCCTCAGCCGAAACCAGTGTGATTGTCGCAAAACTGGAAGTTGAAAAAAGCAGACCACCCACTAACGTGGATAGAGCCCAAGACTTATAATTGTGAATTCCCGTCCATGGAAAGAGTCTCATCCTTTAATCGAACCATGCTAAGGTCCGGAAGTCAAAAAATGGACCCCGCCCAGACCTTAGTCGAAGAAAATCTTTTCAGCGATCTGAATCCCATTCAGAGCCGCCCCTTTGCGGATGTTGTCAGACACCACCCACATCAGCCACATGTTCGGATTCTCCATATCACGGTGAATACGACCCACGTAAACCGGGTCTTTGCCAGACACATCGCGAGCTAGCGGATAAAGACTCTTTTTCGGCTCGTCCTGCACAACAATGCCATCCTGACTTTGCAAAGCGGCTGTCACTTCGTCGTGACCGACAGACTTCTTCAAGGTCACCCAGACCGATTCACTGTGAGCATTCAATGCCGGGATACGAACGGTGAAAGCAGACACCTTCAGATCATTCTGACCCAGAATCTTACGGGTCTCTTTCATGATCTTCACCTCTTCACTGCAATAACCCTGATCATTGAAAGACCCGATTTGAGGAATGCAGTTGAACAGGATTGTGTGCGGGAATGTTTTTGGCTCATGGTCCTTTTGATGATTGGAGGTTTGATCCATCAGTTCATCATATCCACCCTGACCGGCACCACTGACGGCCTGATACGTACTAACACGCACCTCTTCCAAGCCAAACTTTTCATGAAGTGGCTTTAACGCCACCACCAGTTGAATGGTCGAGCAGTTGGGATTGGCAATAATCTGTGGTTTAGAGTCTTTGTTCACCAAATGACCATTCACTTCCGGAACGATCAAAACAGTGTTCGGGTCCATGCGGAAAGCCGCAGAGTTATCCACCGCAAAAGCCCCGGCAGCAACAGCCTTGGGTGCCCACTCTGCGGAAATATCATCCCCGGAAGAGAAGAACACCAGATCCAGACCGTCAAAGCAGCCGTCTTTAAGAACCTGCACCGGCCATTGCTGACCTTGCAGTTCAATTTTTTTACCCAGGGAATTTTCAGATGCAAAAGGGCGCAACTCTGCAATAGGGAAGTCGCGCTCTGCCAGGATATTCATGAACGTTTGGCCGACCATTCCGGTCGCGCCCACAACACCGACTTTAAGTTTTCTTTTCATCTTTCGCTGCCTCTTCTTCCTCGTCTTCGAGGACTAGGTCGCTCTCATGCACAGAGGCCGGAGCGTAAACACTTGGCTTGATCTTACGGATATTTTTTCCGAGCTTGAAGACACCAAAAACAGCACCCAAAGCAGCATAAGCCATGAAGAGAACAAACAACATCACTTCAGGACGAAGTGCGACAACAACAAGAACACCCAAGCCCAGGATCAAATAACGGAAAGGCAAACGCTCTTTCAAGTCCAAATCCTTAAAGCTGCGGAAACGGAAGTTACTGACCATTACCAAAGCCAGCAAGATCGTCATAATCAACAAACCGTAGTTACCAAGTGGTTCCAACTCCAAGTCCTGGAAAGCCAGAACGGAAGACGCCACGATACCAGCCGCCATCGGAATTGGCAGACCTTGGAAGTAGTTCTTTTCCACCACGTTCGCTTGAACGTTAAATCGCGCCAAACGAAGCGCACCGCAAGCGACAAACAGGAAGCACGCCACCCAGCCCAAACGGCCAAATGGTTGCAAAGCCCACAAGAACAACAACACACCCGGTGCCATGCCAAAGCTGACCAAGTCACACAAAGAATCGTATTCCGCACCGAACTTACTTGTGGAACGGGTCAAACGCGCCAAACGACCATCCAACTGGTCAAAGACCGCCGCCACAACAATCGCGTAAGCTGCGTAAAGATAGTTGCCTTTGATGGATTGAATAACAGCAAAGAAACCTGAGAACAGATTTCCTGTCGTCATCAGATTTGGAAGGATATAAATGTACATTGCCAAGCGCTGAGCCTTGGCGTCTTCGGAGTCAATTTTATCAATGTGAGTTTCAGTAGCCATAATATCCGCCTTTAATAGGACAGACATTATCCTAGCGCAGAGAAAAATCCAAAGAAATAAAACAGGATGGTCAACCCCACCGCACTCATCAGAGGAAGAGTCAAATTGTCGTCAAGCTTTGCGATAGGAATCAGCTCTGCAAAAGCGCCCACCAAACCTGCGAACAAACTGACTACGATCAGACGATCCATCAGATAGTTGTGGTAGATTAAATAAATGAAAGTCACTGCAGCGCAAACAAAGAACGCCGCCATGAAACCCTGAATGGATTTGTGGCCAAAGATTTTATCTTTGCCATACAAGATTCCAAAATAGCTTGCGATAGGGTCCGCAAAAGCCAGGAACAACAAGGTCAATGCAACAATGGATCTTGGGAACAAAACGTCCACGATCAAAACACCACTCAAAAGGAAGGTGGTACCCGCCAGCTTTTTTACTTCGCTTTGACGCATGATCGGCTTGAACGCATGCATTGCCCAATCATTCAAGGCTGGGTATTTCAAACGCAGGAAATCAAATGGAACAAACAAAGACCACGCGACCAAAAGAATGGCCATGGATACCGCAGGTGGCAAATAAACATAAGCCAGGAACATCGCGAAGACTCCGGACATATGCCAAATTTTACGAGCATAATGAATGTCCGAGCGTTTTTTTAAGTCCACAGGTTGGGTTATTCCTTCAATTAGCATCAACAAGTCCATCACTATCCGCACGGTTATCGTGGGACGGGGGCTAACTTAAAGGCAGACAGAGGCAAGATCAATTTAATTGATCTTACTCTAGCCGATCGCATTAAGTGTTTGTATTTTATGGTTTAAATTTGATTGGAATGAACCAGCACAACCTCTTCAACGGCTTTTCCTGGGCCATCATGATAACGAATCGTAATTTCGTTGTCGCCCTTCTGCAGTTGAATCAAATCGGTTTGGTATTTGTCAGTGCCTTTTAAGAAAACAGAGGCCGTATAGCCATTGCTTTTATTGACGATCTCAAGGGTTCTATCGCGAAGACAGTTTTTACCCTCAAATTGGACATAGCTGCCCTCAACCCGCAAAGGGCTCTGGGCCTTCTTCGCACAACGCAAGTCAATCTGTGCAAGATGAGAGATCGCTGAAGAAACCTTATTTGCAAGCGCTGGCACACTGGCCGGTGTTCGCCCCCCGGTCAAAGAAGGTCCACGCCCTGCCGCCGCCAACTCGGGAAGCCCAACGTCTTCCTCCGTCAAATTCATAAAGGTTGGCACCCCCAAAAAGAGCACCAAAACAAATGTCACAATGAGAAATTGTGTGTCTGACGGTTGACGTTTAAACATAGTTCTTTGATCGGAAATTCAGCGCCAGACTTTAGCTGTGTCGTTTTGAGAAAAACTCCAAAAAACCAGACTTTCGCTTTAGTTTTTCCATGATTATTCCGTATTTAAGTCTAGGCACTAAAGGGGATGGTGACATGAACGGACGTATTTTGCGAAAAATTCGAAATTTTCGAGTTCTTTCGGCGATTGTTGTCGCTTCACTCACCATCGTGAGTTTTCAAAACTGTGCGCCACCGAACTCTCTTTGCGGCAGTGGCACAGACTGCGAAAAAGAAACTGGCGAAGGTTCATCTTCGTCCGGCTCCAAAGGTTCCAACGGCAATTCTTCCATTTGGGGTTCGCGCCCCGGCGGCAGTGGCGGTATTAATTTGGGCGGCGGCTCTAGTGGCAGTGGCGCCCCTGGCTCTGGAGGTTCTTCCGGAGGAGCTGTAACCATCGGTGGTGGCGGTTCGTCAGGAGGCTCATCCGGTGGAGGAATCAATATCGGCGGTGGCGGCTCCTCAAGCGGAGGCAACGGCGGTGGTGATGGCCCTCTTAAGATCGTCAATCATCCAAGCAGCGTCAGCGTTATGGAAAATGGCAGCTTCCAGCTTGAAGTGACCTTCAGTGGAGGAACTTCTCCTTATACTATTCAGTGGTATCACAACAACCAAGCTATCACCAATGGCATGGGTCACTACAACTTCTATTCAGACTCTGCAGACAGCTGGCACAATGAAGGCACCTACCACGTTGTGGTCAAGGACGCCCGCAATCAATCGGTTCAAAGTAATTTGGCCCGCGTGACGATTCTCGAGCCCGCCGTAGGATGTCCTGCTGGTCGCTACTTCACCTATACCAATGCCAGTTACGATCAGGCTTACAACTATTTCACTGAATACTTCGACGGACCTCGCGGGAAGTTCCTGCTGCATCAAAGCTATGACCGCTACAATGCCCTGTTCCCATCACCGAGCTTCAGTAAGCTGAGCAGCTATGATGTTCCGGCCCTTAAGTATCTGGATAAAACCTGGATGAGTTGCCGAACGACCATTCCAAGAGTTCATGTCCCAACCACGAATCCTAACTATGACTACGACTATGGGGATCGTTACGCGGATAACTCGTTGTGGAAGTATACCGGGGAAGTTCAGTTTGAATGCCGTAACAACAAACTGAAGCTCATAGGCAATACATGTAAATGGGTCCAACAACCCTACAGCAATAACAACTAAATAAAAAAGGGCTCTTTTGTAAGAGCCCTTTTTTTATTTCTACTTTTTATCAATACTGATTGCGAACTTTTTAACTCCGGCACCTTTGACGATGTCCAGAAGGCCCACCACTTTTCCGTGGGGCACGTCTTTATCCGCTGAAATGATTGCCTGTACATCCGCGTTCTTACCGACTTCATCTGTCGCTTTCAAGCGAACGTCTTCTTCAGAAACAAAGCTTCCATTCAGGTTGATTCGACCGTCTGCCGTCAAAGCAATATTCAACTTGCTTGGCGCAGTCTGATCACCGCTGGCTGCTTTTGGCAGATTCACATTGATAGTGGGCTTCATAAACATGGGCGCTGTCACCATGAAGATGATCAACACCACAAGGATGATATCCACCAGCGGAACGACGTTAATGTCCGCTATGGCTTCATTATTGTCGCTGTTATTCATTGCCATTGTTATACACCTTTTTTCTTAGCGTAAGCCAAGCACAACTCTTTCACGCTTTCCAGGTTCTGGAATACGCCGCGAACCTGTTTGCTGTAATAGTTGTAAGCTGCTACCGCCGGGATCGCCACGAACAGACCCGCCGCCGTTGCAACAAGGGCCATGGAAATACCCGCCATCACGGTCTGCTGACCAGCTTCTGGAGCCGTCGCCAAGTCGTTGAAGGCTTTCATGATACCCAAAACCGTACCGAACAATCCGATATACGGCGCATTGGAGCCGACCGTTGCCAGGAAGCCCAGGAACTTTTCAAGCTCTGGACGCTCGGTCAACGCGAAGGTATTGAAGATTTCAGAAAGACCTTTGCTTCCCGCATCTTTCATATGTTTCAAAGCGTAACCCGCCGCGCGACCTTCAATAGAGTTCGGATCTTTCGCAAGATCTTCAACATCTTCCAGGCTGTTGCTTTGCAACGCCAGCTTGATGCGTGCGCGAACTCGCTGAGACTCAGCGGAAATTTTCTTCAAAGCAAAGTAGCGCTCCAGAATCATGCCGATGCTCAGGACGCTGAGAACAAGCAAGATCCACAAAACGACCTGATCCGCCAAGTGGGCAACTGTAAATATTTTTTCCGTGAGCATGGGTGATTTCCTCCAAATCTTTGACTGCGCAAAATTATTGATCCATTATCACTAAAACCATTACATACGGTCAAGGTATGCGGAAAATCATTTTAACTCTCACACTGCTCCTTCTGAGTTTGGTCCAGCTCTCTTGCCAGACACACGACAGGAAATCCATTCTGATCATTGCCGTTGATGAATTGACCATCAGCGACGTCAATTGCAATCAAGAAGCCCCCGAGAGGTCTGGTTTTCAATTGCTTTGCAAAGAGTCCGTGCGTTTCACCCACGCTTTTTCGCCCTCCCCCCTATCCGTCCCGGCTTTGACCTCGCTTCTGACTGGACTTTATCCCTATCAACACAAGGTTCGTCACAATGGCGGTCCGGGTCTGGCGGCCGAATTTGAAGTGGCGTCCGAAGTCGCTTTGGATCAGGACTATCGCACCAGCTTCTTTTCTGGAGGGGCTCCCGTCTTTCGCCGAACGGGTTTAAATCAGGGGTTTGAGCTTTTCGACGACAATATTGTGCCGTCATTCCGCAGTTTAATCCGTCCTTTTAAACAAAATGCGGATGCCTTTCGACAATGGGTCCATCAGGATGCTGCTGGCATGGCCTTCTTTAGCGTGATCTATATTCCGGATCTGCTTTTCACCACGACAGAAACGATTACGGACCTGGGCGAAACCCGCAATCTTAGCTTTGAAAGCCAATTGGATGAATTGGATGAAAGCCTCTATGAGCTTTTTCAGGATCTGAAAAGCAGTGGACGCTGGGATAAAACCACAATCCTGCTTGTTGGTTTGAATGGACACACCGGCAATGATCGCCCGAAGGAACTTAGCACCATGAATTTGCATGGTGAAAATACCCAGGTGGCCCTGTTCATCAAGCCTTCGCAAAAACAAAAACGCGATGAAGCCATTCATTGGAAAATTGACCAGAATGTCAGCCTGGTGGATGTGGGTCGCACCGTCTTCCATCTTTTGGGTGAAAGCATTGTCGACCAAACCTCGTCTGCATTCCCTGCGCTGTCTTTGGTCGAAGTTCTGAAAAGTCCCAATGCCAACTGGCCTGAAGACCGCCCCTTGTTGCTGGAGTCCGGCTGGGCCCTGTGGCGCAAGGCCGGCCCACTAAAAACAGCGGCCATTTCCAATCACGTTCTGCTGATCAATGACGAAAAACCGCGTCTGTACAACACACTGGTGGATCGCTTTGAAACCAACCCACTGCCCCTGCTGCAGGAAAGCATTCTTCCCACCACGCAACGCCTGCAATCCTTGCTTTACAAAAATCAGTTTCCTGCATTTTTCCCTTTGGCTTCAGAGTGGACCACGAAGCTAAGTCTGCCGTTCTCGCGCTGGATGCGCCCGGATCAGGAAGCTTTACTTTTGAAAGACCTGAAACGCCTTTTGCAGATTCAGCCCGGCAGCCTGGATCTTTTAAACTGGACAGCACAGATCGCCTTGAATCAAAAAGACTGGGAAACATTGAAACACCTGGGCAGCAAAAACAAGGTGTCCACATGGCAGTTCATTGCTGAAAAAAATCTGGGCACCAAAAATGCCAAAGTTTCAGATTCTTGCTTTGATTTGATTTCAGCCAAGTCCATCAATACCGACAACCTGAAAAACTGCGGGGACCCTTTGTTCCTGGAGTGGATTGACTGGATTCGGGCGGATGCGCGAGGTTTGTCGCGCGATACCCAGAAAAAGCGCTTTGAACGTTCGTTTAAAAACTACATGCTGGATCAACAAATTCAGCGCACGAATATCGCTGCCGGTCTTATTTGGGATACATCCCGTGACAATGTGTTTGCCCCTTCACGGGTAGAACTGGCGTTAAGCCTTCCGGAATTCAGCAAATTGCGCAGTCAGGTTTATAAGAATCTGACGGTAGAAGACCTTTAGTCGGCATCCACATCTATCAACCCCAACCAGAACGGTGATTCAGGGTTTTCCTGAATCATCCCGGTCGTAACTGAAGACAGATCCAAAGAGTTGCCTTCGCGGGTCCACAAGGTGGTCGCCACACGACTGCTGGCCAGAAGAACCAATCGATCCCCCTCGTTCACCGACGTATGCCCACAATGAATATAGCAAGTTGGATCCAACCCCAAAAGCTGCGCTGGCAAAGGTGGCAATTGCGAGGACTCCGATTCACTGGATAAATCCAGTCCCACAGACAGGGGCTGCAATCTTTGATTTTTTCTTTGAATAAATAAACTGGGACAGCCCACATGAGCCCATGCCAACTGCGATCCTCGCTTGAAGATCGCCATCAGTTCCACACCCGAAAAGTATTCGGCGCGATTCTCGCCCCTGTATAGCAGATCATTGGCAATCAGAATGCCCGTGCGCACATAGTTCACTTCATCTGTCAGGCAAGTCAGAAATTCAAACGGAGACGTCACTTCCACGTCGGCTTTGGCGGAACTGACATACTTCACCACTTCATCCAAGGCACGCCCGGCATGTTCAGGCTGCCCCCAAGAGGTGGCTACCACAATCAGGCTTCCATCCTCTTCACGATGAATTAACGGTTTCGGGCGCAAAATCTTGGTGCTATAGGACCGCTCTTGCATTTTCACGACTACAGGGCTCCGTATTTCTTAAGCTTGATATAGGCCTTTTTGTAGTATTCCCCATCAGGAATATCCATTTCCAGAATCTTTTTCCACTTATCCTTGGCGCCAGCTTTGGCCTCACCACCATCGACATTCCCGAAGCTTTCTTCAAGAATACCTTCCTGATAAAGAGTCATCATCTGCTTACGCAACTCTCCGACATAGCGCTCAATTCGATCTGGCAGTTCATCATTGGTAGGGTCCAAAGAACGGGCCTTACGCAAAGACTGAATCGCACCTTTCAGGTTCTGAGCCTGATAGTATTTTTCTGCTTCCGTCTGCAGCGTCGCGGTCTTCGAATTCATCATCTGACGAATCGAAGCAATCGTTCGTTTGGATTGCCCTTTATAGCCATTCGGGTCCGGCAATTGCGCATCAATCACCTTTTCATAGGCAGCGATAGCATCCAATGGCTTTCCTTTTTTATGAACAGCCTGGGCCCGATCATAAAGGCCCTTCATTCTGGAAACCAAGCCCTGATAAGCTGCCCGCTCCGCTTCTTTGGCTTCGCGTTGTGCGTTCAGCATGTCCACCTGGGCTTTCAGATCCATAATACGCGGATGCTCAGGATTGAACTGCAGCACCGGACTTAGGCAGTCTTCGATTTCCGCAGCAGTGATCATCGGATTGATCTTCTTCTGACATTCCGCCACCTGCTTTTGAATTTTTTCTTCCGCCTCTATCTTGGACTTTTCAATCTCCGCCTGACGACGTTGCTGTTCCTGAATGAAAATTGCTTCTTTGGACAAGCGCTCAATTTCACGGATGTCTTCATAGTCCGGCACCAGCTCCTGAATCTTGATGATTTCATCCTGGGCCAGTTGATACTTACCCTGCATGTACAGGTTTTTAGCATCCTTATAACGCTGACGAACCAATGCCTGCTGTTCAGGCTTCAACTTCGCAAACAGATCCGCAGGCGAGCCTGGTGCGGCGATTCCCTGGCCCGGTTGCGCCGGAGGTGCTTTGGTTTCATTGCCACTGAAAAGATAAGCCACGGCCACCAGCACCACGGCACCGATGATCATTTTTGGACGGTGCTTCTGGAAGTCAAACTTCCCGGCAGCGGCCTGAGGATACGGTTGTTGTCCTGGCATGGAGGCACCCATTCCAGGATATTGCATCGGCTGCTGATATGGCATGGGTGGCATCGCCCCTTGATAAGGAGCCATCTCATAGGACTGCTGCTGATATTCCATCGGCAGACTTTCCTGAGAGGTCGGCACCAAAGGATTAGGTGGCGCCACACTGACCAATTCCATACGACTTTGGAAGCTGGCATCGTGCAATTCAAAATAAAGATAATTTTCCAACACACTGATAGCGTCACCACTCTTAACCGGTGTCATATCCGTGGAGGAAATGGGATTTCCGTTTAATAGCGTTCCGTTCACACTGCCCAAATCCAGAATCACATACTGGGAACCGGCCCGGCGAATTTCAAATTGCCGACGACTGACCCGCTGGTCACGAATTTGAATATGACAGGATGGATCCCGCCCTGCCACCCAGGAATCCCCGGCATCCAGACGGATCATTTCTTTGGCTTCGTTCTGACTGTCCACAATTTTGATGAAGGCCGCAGTGGGCGCAACACCGATCATGGTTTTTTCATCACTGCCTTCAAAGGATTCTGCATGGGCGTCCGTCAAAGCCGGCAGGTTTTCACCTGTCGGTACTGCGGGCTGCTGCTCCTCATACACCGGGGCTTCCGCCACTGTATTGAGGAAATCAAACTCATAGGGAGGAACGGAGAACTGACTGCCATGCTCTAAAGCAAACTGCTGAACCTGCTCGCCGTTATAGACCACTTCTCCATAGCGGGAAACCACTTCCACATTCCAGGTTCCGCCGGAATTAAAGACCTTAAAGTGCTCTCGCGAAATGCCTTTTTCCGGCTGCAACACAATGTCACAATCCTCTTTACGGCCTGCCACGTAAGAACGGTCTTCACTTAAATTTACTTCACAAACTGTCTTGCCACGAAGGCGAACCCGAAGCAGTGCCATTAGTATCTGCCCTCCAGGTTCAAAGTACATTCTTCATAATACTGTTTAGCTTCCTTAAAGGAAGGATCATCCTTCCGATGCTGAAGCATTGTCATCACGTTGGAATAATTGGACTGGCACATTCTCCAGTTCTTTTTCTCTCGGTAACGGTTGCCCTGAATCATGTTGAATTTCACCAGCTCATCAAACTTAATCTTCGACAAATGGAAATAGCGCTTCGCCAGCTCGTTATCCGGATCCAGATTCAACACCACCTGGAACGCTTCACGCGCACGGGCATACTGACCCTGCTGGAAGTCGCGGAAGCCCTTGATAAAGTTTTCCTGCGCACGACGATACTGGATGGAATCATACTTTTCTTTTTTTACTGTCAACAGTTCCTGCGAACGTTTTTCAGCCTCTGCCACGTCAGCCATCGACAAAGCCGAAGTTCTGAAAGCATTGGCATCTTTTTTCGGCTTGGAATCCCCCGAGAACAGGAAGAACCAGGCCGCAAAACCAATCGCCGCCACGATTCCATAGAAGCGAACCTTCGGATTTGACAACAAACCACCACCCACAGGAGGCGGCGCCATTGTACCCATAGTCGGCCCACCCATACCACCTGACGGCGGTGGCGTGTAACCCCCGCCATAACCCATCGGCTGTGCCGGAGGCATGGACGGATTTGGCATCGAAGGCATTGGACGAGGCTGCTGATAAGCCGGCATCTGCTGCGGACGCGGTGTCGCCACAGGCGTCGGAACCGGATTCGGCGTCAGGAAGGACGGCGGAGGCGGCGTTGCCGCCACCGGAGCTGGGGTCGCACGAACTTCCGGCACTTCTGCGCGGAACAGAATTTCTGTCTCACCAATCTGAATCACCGAATCGTTGGTCAACGGCTCGGATTGTACGTTCTGGCCATTGACCATCACGAAGTTCTTCTGACTCAGATTGACGAGCACAAATTCATTGCCACGCTGTTTGATTTCCGCGTGCTGACGACTGACGCGCGGGTCGCTGGAAAGAACAATGTCATTTTCCGGACCACGCCCCAGCGACACGGACGCCTTCGAGAACGAAAGCTTCACACCGCTATGAGGCCCTTTGATGATCTCAATATCGAATTTCAAGGCATCTTTCATTGAAGGGGCTGCACTCATCAAGAGCCTCCTTCAGTTGGTGATACCGTAATCACAAAGTAATCCACTTCAGGCCCGGTACACATGGCCTGACAGCTTAAAATGCAAAGATGTCCGCTGAACTCCAGTTGATCCGTGTGAATGCCACGTGTGTTTTCACGCGAACGAAGCATCAGACCCTCAATATTCTGCTGAAGAGCCGCATCTGGAATAGCCTTGTAAGGCTGCCCTTGCAGTTGTGCCATTTCCGCACGTGCGACCGCCAGGAAGGATGGGTTGCAGGCCACAATGCGGCCTTCTTTAGAGATAGTCACACACGGGAAGCCCACGATTTGCACCAGATTTTCCGCTTCCCCGTCTTTATTAACAAAGCCCGCGCCCCCTGAGCCGCTGTCATTGTCACCGTGAATATAGCGAGTCAGAAGGCTGTTGATGTTACCAATCAACGCTTGCAAAGGAGGGAACTGGAAATCCACAGCCGTATTGTCTGTCTTTTCACGCATGGCTGTATCCAACTGGGCATTGAGCGCCACCAACGGATACTCGATCAGCTTATACATAAAGTAATAAATCAAAAGACCCAACAAAGACGCGATCACCAAAGTCTGCATGAACAAACTGATGGCCCGACCGTCATCGAAAGCCAGACTGCCCACATCATAAAGCACAATGGCATGCGCCTTCACAGACTGTTCGCCCGTATTCGGATCGAACAAGCCAATGGGGAAGCTGGCACCAATGGTGGAAGAATCCACCTCCACAGCCTGCGGTCTCATTTCCCGACGAGCGGTGTGCACAAACGGAAGATCCGGTGTTGTTCCCGCACGGGAGGCTGGTGCCAGAATCATTCCATCTGCCTGCTGTACAATCAGAACCTGCTTCACACCGTCCTCGGCCTCAGCAGCGTTGGTCGTCAATGATGAATAGCTGTTCTGGATCAACGCCGACTGATTCAACGTTGCCACCGTACGAGCGATGGAGGCTGCACGTCTTTTACTTTCATTGATAATACTGGCCCGGGTGATCTGCACCATCGGGATCATCGACAGCAATGTCGTTGAGAAGATAAACAAAACCACAAAGCCCAAAAGGACCATCTTCATTTCCACAAACTGTGGCAGACGATAAACCCCTGGCAAAGCCACGCGGTCCATATAGTCATTGAGCTTATCCATCAAGCCACGGAATCCCCCCTGCTGGAAGGCTGGCGCAGGCGCCACTCCCGGCGAAGCCATTCCCGGCATTCCCGCCATCGGTTGTGGCATTCCATGAGGCATCCCCATAGGCTGCTGTTCCGGCATTCCCATCGGCATTGCCGGTGGCATCTGTGGAGCCGCCCCACCGCCATAGTAAGGCATCGGCGCTGGCGCATTAGTCTGAGCCGGACGCTGAGGACGGGCTTCTGGCGATGGGATCACATCTGCGATCACATCATGAATTCCCAGCTTGTCCCCCAAGCGCATCACACCACTTTGCATACGGACACCGTTTAAGTAAGTGCCGTTGCTGGAACGTAAATCCGTAATCACAATCTTGTCTTTGTAAACTGCAACTTCGGTGTGTTCTTTGGAAACACCCGGACTTAAAAGCTTAATATCACATTGCGGAGCCCGACCGATGAGGTTCTTCCCCATCTTCAATTCCACAACTGAGCCGGCTTGCGGGCCGGTCAAGATCCTAAGCGCCCACATAAAGTTGATCTCCCACGCTGACGTTCACTTTGCTGACGGTTCCCGCTGCCATTTCAATCACAGATGCGGCTCCCCACACTGGCAAAATCAATCTCCAAGGTCGCACATCCTTGCGGATGGCCCGAACCTTCAGGTTCTTGTCCACAAACACACAATCAATGGCAAACTTCATAAAGAACGTGTGAATGCTGTTGCAATGATGAATCCACAACGCCTGATGGGCTGGAAGATCCTCCCGCCCCAAAAGCCCTTTGCCGCGACTTAGGAAAGTGGATGCCACTTCCAAGTCCGCGATCAGGGTCTGATTTGTGGTTGTGTTCATCAGTTTAAACATCACTATTTACCACCATACATAAAGGACACTGCCACCGGCCCAAAGACGACAATGAAAACCGCTGGCAGAATAAACAGCATCAGCGGAAGCAGAATCAACTGGGACGCCTGGGCTCCGGCCTTTTCCGCACGAACGAATCTTTCCAGACGCATCTGCACAGACTGATCTTTCAAAACCTGAGAAATACTGGCCCCGGTCGCCTCGGCATCCACCAAGACCGCCACGAAGCTGGTAACCTCATTCATGTCCAGTCGTTCCGCCATCTCTTTCAAAGCCTGAGATTTCGAGGAACCGATTTTGATATCTTTCAAAACAATTGAAAACTCATCAGCCAGAACACTGTCCGTGCCGCGCGCTTTATCCACGATCTTCTGAATCGCCGAGAAGAAATCCAACCCGGCCTCTACGGAGAGAGCCAGAAGATCAATAAAGAACGGCAGATCCGCACGCACCGAAAGCTCACGACGCTTCTTTTCACCTTTAGCGTGAATCTGCGGCAGATAGAAACCAATCAACCCCATCCCGATCACCACGGGAACAGACAGTCCCAGCTGCAACGAGAAGTTCATAATCATCAGGAAGATCGGGAACATGATTCCCCACAGAAGCTGAAGGCCAATGAACTCATCCTCGTTCAGCTCTGAAGACAGGCCCGAGGTTTTGATATATTTGCTGACTTTTTTGCGATAGGACTCACTGCGAATCTTCATCGCGTGCTGCAAAGTGAACTGATGCACCAACGGACGCGAGAAGTTGATTACCGGATTTTTGGATTTCACCGGCTCATCATTATTCGCCCACGACAACTGCTGCTTGTCGGAATTGCTTGCAAATATCGAACTGACAAATAGGAAGACCGCAACTCCTGCGAGCAGCAATCCCAGAATCAGCATTAACTCTGCACTTCCCATTTTCGCCTCTTCGTGTTCAAGTATTCCTATGAAGCCCTTAATCCTTGCCTCAGAGTCCCCGCGCCGAAAACAGCTGCTTAGTGAAGCTGGTTTTTCATTCGACGTGGTGCCAGTTAAAATATCGGAAATTCCCAATAAAAACCTGAATGTAAACGAGCAGATTTTAGATATTGCCCGTCGTAAGGCGAGGGCTGCTTTGCCTCTGCTAAAGGCCAGCCGCACAGAGCCCTTTATCGTGCTTACAGCCGATACAGAGGTGATTTTTGGGGGTGGCCCTCTGGGGAAACCCCAGGATCGCGAGGATGCCTTCCGAATTCTCAGGCTTTTGTCTGGGAAATATCATGAAGTTCTCACCGCCGTGTGCGTGGTCGAGTCCAGCACCGGCAATGAGCTGTCTCATGTTGAGACGACCAAAATTTATTTCAAAAATCTGAGTGATGCTGAAATCTGGACCTACATTGACACCGGAGAACCGATGGATAAAGCCGGAGCCTATGGAATTCAAGGCCAGGGTCGAGCCTTCGTCGAGAAAATCGACGGCCCCTTCGACAACGTCGTTGGCCTGCCTGTCGAAGCGGTGAAAAAACTACTGTCCAAAATTTAAACGCTCAGAGTTCTCTGGGGCAGCAGCACAAACCTCTGGTATGGTGGCTCATCATTTTCCACCGGAGGTCGTTCATGAAACGTTCCGTTTCTTTTGCTCTGGCAGCGCTGACTTTGGCTGCCGCAACCACACAAGCTCAGGAAGTTTTGCCACAAGCCCCTTCCGCTCAAGAACTTATTGAACTTCAGGCCGAAGAAGGTCTGAAACGCATGCAGGACTATGATGATACCTGGGGCATCTGGGATGTGCTCAAGCCGCGCAACAAGTGCAAATATGCCATTCAACTTCCTGATCCCGTCACTCGCGGAACTATCGCACTAACCTTTGATGACGGCCCCAACCCTGCAACAACTCCACTGATCTTGGAAGTTCTGAAAGCTCACAACGTCAAAGCCACTTTCTTTATGTTGGGAAGTGCCATCAAAGGCAATGAGACACTGGTTCAACGTGTTGTGAATGAAGGTCACCACATCGCAAACCATTCTTACAGCCACCCGAACTTCCACGATGTGGGTTCATCCAAAGCGCAATCCGAGGTTTCCGCCACGGACCGTCTGTTGCGTTCATTCGACCAACCGGTTTACTTCCGTTATCCGTATGGAAATTCCACTTGTTCTGCCAATGAACTGATTGAATCACTGGGCTATCACATCACAGGCTGGGACATTGATACCTGCGACTGGGCTTATGCTGATGGTTATGTAACCGACAAAGAAAACGCAACCTGCCAAACACCCGACAGCCTGCGCCGGGATTATGCCGGTCACGTTATGCGTGAAGTGGCAAAAACTCAAGGTGGTGTCTTGCTGATGCACGATGTGCACAGGAATACCGCACAAAGCCTGGATCGCCTGCTGACCATGCTGGAACAAAAAGGCTATCGCTTTGTTACTTTGGATGACCGCAATATCTTCCCAAAACTGAATCGCTAATCACGAGGATTCAAGAACGCTGGGTCTTCCTAAAAGACCCGGCAACACCTTAATGTACTGAAGATGCCGGATCAATCCGACCTCGCTGGCAACAGAGACTTCATTCAGCAATTCCACAATCCGCGTCCATGGCCGGAAATCCCAGAATTTCTTTTTCAACGCCCTCGTCTTGCCTGATCCGGTGATCAGCAAGGCTAACATACCACTGACCGCGCGAATAAAGGGCGCGAAGGAAGATCTGTTTTTAAGCTTGATAAGTAAGTGCAAATCCTGCCCGTGAGTCACAATCTCACGAATGGAAATCTCATATTTTTTAGCCTGACTTTTCACGACCCGCTGAATAAGTCGCCGATTTCTCACGGCCTTCAAAGACCATTCGTCACGCGCCTGCTCAGAATGCAGGGCCACATGAATCCCCTTTTTCAAAGAAAGAGGCCGCGCTGTTTTCGCGTGGCTCTTCTTCAAAAGCGTACCCCCGAACTGCTTTAGAGAAAACAGTCGGGGGTCATCTATCCGGGTTGTAGCTCTTCGGGAGGAGCGTCTCATGCATCATATTCTACCACTATTTCACACATCGTCAACAAAAAAGTAGCTATGGTATTTATATGGACAAAAAGAATCGGCTTCTGCTATGAAATAGTCATGGAATTAAAGGCTATTATTCAGAAAGCTCAACCGGCCCAGGTGCTTGCGGTCTCAAAACTGCAGCCCGCAGATAAAATTCGCGATCTTTACAACAAAGGACAGCGGCGCTTTGGTGAAAACTATGTTCAGGAAGCTTTGGAAAAACAAAAGACTCTTGCCGATCTGCCAGATATCGAATGGCACCTGATCGGACATTTACAAAAAAATAAAGCGAAGATGGTGGTCGGGGCTTTTCATCTTATTCACTCGGTGGATTCGCTAGAACTGGCGCAGGCCCTCAGTCGCCAGTGTGAAAACAAAGGCGTTCAGCAGAATATTCTGATTCAGGTCAACCTGGCACTGGAGGAATCCAAAGAAGGTTTTTCAAAGACAAAAATCCTGGAATACTGGACACCGCTGACTCAACTACCCCACTTAAGGATATTCGGCTTTATGACCATGCCCCCGTTAACCGAAACCGGGGCCGAGGTACGTCCTTACTTTGTGGAGCTGCGCGAGCTGCGTGACCAACTTAAAACAATGACGGATCTTCAAACTCATCCACTGACCGAGCTGTCAATGGGCACGAGCCACGACTATCCTGTTGCTGTTGAGGAAGGCGCAACAATCGTACGGCTCGGGACTATTTTATTTGGCGAACGCCCCGCCAAAGGGTAGGATCACTATATGAATCCCTTGTTGAAATCGCAAAAAGTCGGCTTTCTCGGGGCAGGAAATATGGCGCAAGCCATGATTAAAGGTCTCATCGAAGGAGGCCTGCCTGCCAAAAACATTTACGCTTCCAACCGCTCCGAAGGAAAACTTCACAAACTCGCAGAGACCTATCATATCAACCCGGTGTTGAGTAATGATGAACTGGTGGAAAAATGCGATATCATTATCCTTGCCATTAAACCGCAGGATCTTTTGAACGCTTTGGAACCCGTCACTCGCAGCTTTGATGAACACAAAATCGTTATCAGTGTTGCTGCCGGAATTCGCATGGAAAAGCTGGAACGCTATGTTCAAGGTGCGCGCCTGGCTCGTGTGATGCCCAACACTCCATCCTTGATTGGTCGTGGCGTGATTGGCTATCTATTAAACGATGACGAAGATGGTGGGCTGGAAGCAACGGTTGAGGACCTATTCACCCCACTTGGACGCGTTATCCATGTCGGTGACGAAGATCAATTTGAAGCCCTGATGGTCTCCTGCTCCAGCGGAACCGGTTTCGTCTTTGAGATGATGATGTATTGGCAGGACTGGATTGAAGAGCATGGCTTTTCTGCCGAAGAGGCCCGCCTCATGACTATTGAAACATTTGTGGGAGCATCCCTTCTGGCCGCACAAGCCCGCGAAGGAGTTGAAGACCTTCAGGCTCGCGTCACCTCCAAAAAAGGTGTCACGGCCGCTGGACTTCAGTCCATGAGAGAACTCGAGATCGAACGCGCTCTTCGCATTAGCTTTGAAAAGGCCGCGATGAGAAACAAAGAAATGGCCCGGGAAATCAAATAACCTTGCGCGGATACAGACTCGGCCTTTATCCTTAATTCATATTTGTTCAAGGAGGAACAAGATGAGAATTACTCCTATCGACATTGCTCACAAGTCTTTTGGTAAAAAGATGATGGGACTCGATGCTGACGAGGTTATGGATTTCCTCCAGCAGATCGCGGCACAAATGGAAGCTCTGATTCAAGAGCGCAACACTCTGAAAGAAGCCATCCGCGAAAAAGAACTTTCCTTGATGGAATACAAAGAGCGCGATCAGGTTTTGAAAGAAACTATCGCCACGGCCACTCAAATGGCAGATCGCCTGCGTCAGGATGCTGACCGCGAAGCGAAGTTGATTATTGCTGATGCTCAACAGAAAGCAGAAATCATCACTCGCGATTCTCGTGATTCCTTGAAAAAAATGTATCAGGAAGTCACTGATCTAAAACGCGCGCGCATGCAGTTTGAAGCCAACCTGAAAGCTTTGGCACAAGCTCACCTGTCCCTGCTGGAACAAGGCGAGAAGTACATGCCTCAAGCACAGCTTCCCAATCACAACATGGTGAATGGAAATGGCAATGCAGGCCGCTCTCCTAACGTTTCTCCGCTTTCTGCAGAGTAATTCCGGTTCCTTTCATGATTGAATCAACAAAAGGTGGAGTCCGACTCCACCTTTTCATTCAGCCCAAAGCCTCCAAAAACGAAGTTGTGGGACCCCACAACGGCGAAATCAAAATTAAAATCACAGCTCCCCCCATTGACGGCCGCGCCAACGAAGGCCTGATTGAATTCATGTCCGATCTTTTTGATATTCCGAAAAGAGATGTCTTACTGATCAAGGGCGATACTGGCCGTCACAAGGTTGTCGAACTTAGCGGCCTGTCGGAAGAAACTGTCCGGGGCATTCTGAAAATTCCCCGTCAACTTTAGCGACGTCTTTGCTTCTTATTGGATTTCAATTCAATTTGGAATTCCGTATCGTCCAATTGCTGCTGCAACTGATCCGGCTGAACACGCGGACGTTTTTTCGACTTGGTCGGGCGTGGTTTGAACAGATTCTGATCCACACCATCATTAAGCTGCTCCTGGAAGCGGCGAACTTTTTTCTCGGAACTCATTTCGCTTTCTTCATACATATTGGAACGGTAATTCGGAACGGGATTGGCGACCGGAGCCACGTACTCCTGCTCTGAATAACCCTCACTCATGTCGAAGCTGTAGCGCAAAAATCCACCCACATGAAAACCGGCAGCGGCATTAGAACCAGTGAGAGTTGTTCCACCATTGACCTGCAATGTCCAATTTGGCGTCATCAACCAGGTCGCATAAAGCTGCGAATCCATAAGATTGGGCTTCACCCCATAGAATTTCATCGAGCCCGCATTGACCCCGCTAATATAAGAGGTGCGCAGCGCTGCTGTCACATCGGTCGTGTCGTCCGAAACACTCTGATATCCGAACAATTCGCCACCCAAACGGAAACGATTCATTTTGAACTGCGCTCCCACGCCCCACGGCATCAGAAACGAACGGCCACCGCCACGGAAGTTGAACCCCAACCAGCCGTAGCCACGCATGGCTCCAAAATCCTTTTGAGCGATCAAACGGGAGCGAACCTCAAAAACCCCTTCGGAGTTCAACACGGTATCCGAAGCAGGATCCACTTCCTCAAACGGCATGACCGCGATGACTTCAGGAATCAACTGGAACATGTCTGAATACATCAGGAAATCAAACCCAACAGCCGCCTCGCTCAAAGAGCTGTTCGCACGACTTGCAACAGAATCTTTACTTTCCGCATTGGAAACCGTTCCCCAGCCAAAAACAGACCAGTTTTTTTTAGGGGTATAACGAGTTCCAAAAGACGAGTCCAATAATGAAAAACTATTTCCACTGGGTAAACTCTGGCTGCCCCCGCCAGAAGACGGATAATTGGCCTCAGAATGGAAGTAATTCGCTGATGCCTCAAAATCCCAACGATCCCGTTGGAATTCCTTGTAGTTATCCACAGCCAGAGCTGGCAATGAAATCGAAAAAATACTTAGGAAGACAATCGCCCACCGCTGAAGATTATTTGCCATTTTCATAACTTCCTAATATTAACAAGCCTATGACGGCGACATCAAACAAATCACAGCTAGCGATCATCTTTTTCACTGTTTTCCTGTATTTAGTGGGCTTTGGTGTAGTTATTCCGATTCTCCCTATCCTCAGCCGCAACTTCGGTGCTACGGCCCTTGAAACAGGTTTGCTGCTTTCAGTGTATTCACTCATGCAGTTCTTGTTCTCCCCTTTCTGGGGCCGCCTCAGTGATCGCTATGGCCGTCGCCCCATTTTGCTGTTCTGCCTGGTTGGCGAAACCTTTTCATACATTATGTTCGCCTGGGCACGCTCGCTGGAATGGCTGTTCGTCGCACGTCTTCTGGCCGGGTTCTTTGGAGCCAGCCTTTCCACGGCGTCGGCTTATATCTCTGACATCACTCCCAAGCATGAGCGCTCCAAGGGCATGGCATTGATTGGTGCCGCCTTCGGCTTGGGCTTTGTCTTCGGCCCGGCATTGGGCGGAGGCTTGGCCGTATGGGGTCAGCACATTTCCTCTGCACCTCATTTTGACACTTCCTTTGCCTCGTACTGGGTGGCAGCCCTTTGCTTTGCCAACTTCCTGTTCGGACTCAAGTTCCTAAAAGAATCCTTAAGTGAAAAAAGTGAATCCGCGGCCAAGAAGAAACGCTTTTCAATTATGTGGCAGTATCTGAACAGAAAAACCGTCGGCCCCCTGATGGTCATATTCCTGCTCAGCTCTTTGGCGATGTCTTCCATGGAAGCCACTTTGATTCTTTTCATGGGAGAAAAATATCAGTGGAATGTAAAGCAGGTCAGCTTCGGCTTTGCCTATATCGGACTGATCATCATCTTCACTCAAGGTTTTTTGGTACGCCGTCTATTGCCGAAATGGGGCGAGCGCAAGGTCTTACGTTTGGGAATCCTGCTTTTAGCAATGGGCCTGACCGGAATTGCGGTAGTGGATTCCATCACTGGCATGGCCATCACCATGACACTGCTGTCTTTGGGTAACGGTCTTGCCAATCCATCCACTTTGGGAAGCATCAGTCTGCTTTCGGATTCTTCAGAGCAAGGGGCTGCGATGGGAGTTACACAAAGCATGGCTTCTTTGGGGCGCATCTTAGGCCCGGCACTGGGCGGAGCTCTTTATGGGGCCGTTGCAATCACAGCGCCTTTCTGGGCCTCCGGAGTCATGGCCTTCGCCGGACTTGCGATCGTTATTATCATTTACAAACTCATTCCTGAACACGGGCGCGTAGGATAATTACTATGGAATTCAACTCTATTGGTTACTTTCAATTCGACAATCTGATCCAAACACGCACACCATTTTTATTGGTTATTCTTGATCAAGCGGACCTGTCCGGTTGGTACAAAAGTGTGACCAAGATGCATTTGGACAATATCAGTCTCCACTGTCAGATGGACAATGTGTTGGAATCGGTAAAGTCCAAGAACCTTCCGCCGCACTTCGCCGTTGTTGTTTTGGATAAGGATGAAAAATCCAGCCCCGGGGTGGTCACGCAGCTTGAAGATGCCGGATTCATTAATAGTTTCTTTGTCAAAGGTGGCATGGAAGGCCTGCTAAAAGAACGTCAGCAATAATTTGACATAGAAGCCATGGCTTTTGTTAAAGCCTTGTTGTTGATTCCTGCAGTTTGTAACATACTAGCTACATCAAAACTTAAAACTTTAAACAAGGATGTACCAATGAAAAAGTTTTTGATCGCAGCTATTGCAACGACAGTGGCTTCTACCGCTCACGCCGGTTCTTTAAATTTGGATCTGCGTGCTGACTACAACTCCACAACATACACTGACTCTACTCAGAAAGACTTCACGAAGTTCTACTTCAAAACAGGTCGCTTGGATTATCAGGGTAAAGCCAACGATGATCTTTCCTTCCGTGTACGTCTGGCTTTCAACAAGGATGCCACTCGCCTGAACACTGACAGTGCGCAAACTGCCGTAGAGTATGCATTCCTGACTCACAAAATGTCTGAATACTTCTCTCTGTCAGCAGGTCGCTTCAACACTGAATTCGGTGGTTTTGAAGGCGCAACAAGCGGCGCAGACCTTTACTTGACCTCTCAGTTCTACACTCGCAAAGGTCCAAATGGAAATTTGGCAGCTGGCGTATTTGGAACTGCGGACCTTCTATATATGACTGGTGCGAAGGGAACATTCACTTTCGGAGACCAGACTGTTCACATCTTGGGCACAAACGAAAAGTTCAAGGAAGCGGGAACTCCAATGGATCAAAACCAATCCATGTACGGTGCGATCTGGAGAGGCGCATTCATGGACAAGTCTTTGATGACCAACTTGTCTTATCACACAATGAACGGTCCTGCTGATGGCGACACAAATCAGTTCATGGCAGCGGGCGTGATGTGGAACGCTAAGCCGGTTATGGTTTCCTTGGATTACCTGATGTCTGAATTCAAAGAAGATGCTTCTGGCGACAAAGACACTGTGACATCCATCGTGGCAAAGTTTGCTTACTCTGGTTGGGAGCAGTGGACACCTCGTCTTGAAGTGGTTTCTTCAGAAGAGAAATTGGAAGCAGCTACTTCCGTTACCAACAAGTTCATGGGCTACGGCGCGGTTCTGGAGTACAAACCATACACTGACGTAAACTTCCGCTACCACCTTGCCTACAACTACCAAAAAGAAGAACTGGATGCTGGCGGCAACGACCCGGTTTCTCAAGAGGTCGTTCTGGGTGCTCGCTTGATGGCGGACTTCCTGAAATAGTCCCTGACAACATAGACTTAGATCGAGGGAGGCTTTCACGCCTCCCTTTTTTTATTTCAACCTACGCCCCTATTTCGCACCGCTCCTCATGATCCATGCCTTCACGGGCACTTTGACCCAGATTCCTTCATTTGGCCTATCCCAAAAAGCTTGAATTTGTTAGTCTCTAAGGGTTAAAAACTCAGGGATTTCATGTCCTTAAACCTGCAGAGGTCTTTACAAATGTCAGAACAGTTATCAGATCGTTACAATCCCGCAGATGTTGAATCGCGCACATATGAATGGTGGGAAAAAAACGGCTACTTTAAAGCCGAAGATCAATCCACCAAACCTCCATTTTCTATCATCCTTCCTCCCCCAAACGTCACGGGCTTCCTGCACATGGGTCACGCCTTGGATCACACGATCCAGGACATGTTGATTCGCTGGAAAAGAATGAATGGCTACAACACCATGTGGTTGCCAGGGACTGATCACGCGGGGATCGCGACTCAATCCGTGGTTGAACGTGAATTGAAAAAAAGAAAACATCACTCGCCATGACTTGGGCCGCGAAAAATTCGTGGAAAAGGTTTGGGACTGGAAACACCAGTACGGCAACCGCATCTATGGCCAAATGCGCCGTCTGGGCGATTCCTGTGATTGGGACCGTGCTGTCTTCACATTGGATGAAGGCGTTTCCAAAGCGGTTCGCAAAGTCTTCGTGTCTTTGCACAAAAAAGGTTTGATCTATCGCGGTCAGCGTCTGGTGAACTGGTCCGGTCCTCTGGAAACGGCAATCTCGGATCTGGAAGTTGAACACAAGCAGATCAAAGGTTCTTTGTATCACATCAACTATCCCTTGGAAGATGGTTCTGGCTTCCTGACCGTGGCAACAACACGCCCTGAAACCATGCTGGGGGATTCTGCCCTTTGCGTTCACCCCGACGACGAACGCTACAAGCATTTGATTGGCAAGAATGTGGTGATTCCTTTGATCAACAGAAAGATCAAAATCATCGCTGACACTTATGTGGATCAGGCGTTCGGTTCGGGCGTGGTGAAAATCACTCCGGCTCACGACTTCAACGACTATAAAATCGGAAAATCCCACAATCTGGAATTCATCAACATTCTGACTAAAAAAGCAGATTTGAATGAAAACGCGGGTGCCTACCAGGGCTTGAAAGTTCAAGAAGCCCGCAAGCGCATTCTGGAAGATCTGAAAGCCCAGAACCTTCTGGAAAAGGAAGAGCCTCACGTTCACTCTGTGGGTCACTGCTCTCGTTCCGGCGCGGTTGTTGAGCCTTTCTTGTCCGAACAGTGGTTCGTAAAAATGGAAGCCTTGGCGACTCCGGCAAAACGCGTGGTTGAAAGCGGCACCATCCGCTTTGAGCCTGAGTCTTGGACCAAGGTTTACCTGCACTGGCTGAATAACATCGAAGACTGGTGTATTTCCCGTCAATTGTGGTGGGGCCACCGTATTCCGGTTTGGTATTGTGCTGACTGCAACCATCAGACAGTGGCTGAAACGGATGTGACAGCTTGTGAAAAATGCGGAAGCACCCAATTGCATCAGGACGACGACGTTCTGGATACATGGTTCAGTTCTGCATTGTGGCCGTTCTCCACAATGGGCTGGCCAAATGAAACTGAAACCTTGAAGACATTCTACCCAACCAGCTACCTGGTGACAGGTCACGATATCATCTTCTTCTGGGTGGCTCGTATGATCATGATGGGTCTGGAGTTCCAAAGAGACGTTCCATTCCGCACAGTCTACATCCACGGTCTGGTGCGCGATTCTCAAGGTCGCAAGATGTCCAAGTCTTTGGGTAACTCCATTGATCCGGTGGAAATGATCGAAAAGCACGGTGCCGATGCTTTGCGCTTCACCTTTGCTGCGCACTTGTTCTCTGGAAAAGACTTCAAATTCAGTGAACAGCGCCTGGAAGGCTATCGCAACTTCATGAATAAGATCTGGAATGCGGCCCGTTTCGCCCTTTCCAACCTGTCTGATTTCAAGGTTCCTGCTGAAGGCGTGAAAGCTCTGCCAAATCAGGCGCACATCAGTGTGTTTGACCAGTGGATCATTACAAAGCTTGCTGAAGTGACCAAAGAAGTTGAAGAAGCGATGGAGCAGGAAAGATTCTCTGACGCTTCCATGGCGCTTTATCAGTTCATCTGGAATCAGTTCTGTGACTGGTATATCGAATTCACAAAACCGATTCTAAATGGCAATAATGCTGAAGAAAAGGCTGCAACACAGTTGGTGATCGCTCAGGTTCTGAATCGCATCACCCGCCTGTTACATCCGTTTACTCCGTTCATTTCT
The DNA here is from genome assembly GCF_041888015.1 of Bdellovibrio bacteriovorus. Taxonomy (GTDB): domain Bacteria; phylum Bdellovibrionota; class Bdellovibrionia; order Bdellovibrionales; family Bdellovibrionaceae; genus Bdellovibrio. The sequence continues at coordinate 409,199 of NZ_CP168968.1, read as the reverse complement.
GAAGAGATCTACCAGAAGCTGCCAATCAAAGGCGAAGCGTGCATTACCGATCAATATCCAAATGTGCGTAACGATAAGGACTTCCTAAGCCTGGGCTCGACCCAAGCTGCTTTGGAAATTGATATCGTGAAGGAAGTTATCACCGCCATCCGAAACATTCGTGGTGAAAACCGCATCAGCCCGGCGGTGAAACTGAATGTGCGTTTCGGTGTGACCAATGATCAGACTCAAAAGATCCTGGGTAACAACCGCACCGCTTTGATGACCATGGGTCGCCTTGAAAATATGGAAATCGGAGCCGAAGGCAATATGATGAAATGTGCTGTTGCGCCGGTCGTGGTAAAAGATGCCAGCGTGAAAGTGATCATTCCATTGGAAGGCCTTGTGGACTTTGATGAGGAAATCAAACGCATCAACAAATCCATCGAAAAGCTGACCAAAGATATCGGTCTGCTGACAGGCAAGCTTTCCAATGAAAAGTTCGTGGCAAATGCAGACGAAGACGTCATTGCGACAGACCGAGCTTTGTTGGCGCAATCCAAAGTTCAGTTGGATTCACTGCGCGATGCTTTGACCCGGTTCCAGTAAGGCCCTAAAAAAACACAAATCCTCCGCGATTGACGTCACGGAGGATTTTTTTTGCCCAAAATCAGTAGCCTCTGCGTGCCCGACGCGAAGGACGACGGTGTTTGCGACGTGGTTCTGCCCGTTCTTCCCGACTGTCGAAGTCAATATCATCACTGCCATATCGGTAGTCAAAATGACGGTCAAAGTGAGGATCCAGTTGCGGATGAGAAGCCTCATAGGAGTGGCTATAACCATTCTTCTGCCGTTCAGCCTCAAAAGAATCCCAGAGTGCTTGTTTTAGCTCCCCCGAATCCGCTGATGATCGAGGGTCGCTGCGATCCCGGTAATTAGCATAGTCCTCTGGAACTTGAGATTCCCGGCGAGGTCGTACATATCTGTTCTGAGGAGGCGGAGGAGGTGTCCGCGAATCATATTCATCTATGAATTCGCCGTAATCTCTTTCTGGCTCTTTTCTGCGAGAATCGTCTCGTCGCCAACGATTCGACGGCTGCATAAAAACCTCCTTGTTTGCGGGACAACCTCTATTTTAAAAGTCAGCCGACACCTGAACAAGAAAGCAAAGGGCCCTTTGCTAAAGCAAAAGGCCCCATCTCGTAATTCAACATTTCATCCGGGACCTTTAGTCCCACCAGTAATATGCATACCCACACAAGAGCAAGCCCACAGCCCAGTTCATCAGAGCTCCCCGCACAAAGTAGGGATACACCATCAAAGCGACACCAACATATTTAAAACGCTTTTCATCTTTATACTTCCCCTGGCGATACAGCCACCAGCCGATCAAGCTAAAAAGCAAGCCAGCAACCAGACTCCAGCCATCAAAGGAAAGATCCAACTGATCCAAGGGCAAATCTTGAATGTCCACAGATCACCCTTATTTACACTGACATTGGAAGGTCGCGGATTTATCAGCCCCCGTGCAGCTGTAGGTCGCCCCGTCGTGCATCAACTGGAAAGAAAAAATCTTCCCGTTTTTTTCCACCAACAAAAGATCGTCCCCATTTTGATAGAAAATTCTGCGCGACATGGAACGCCCGACAACTTCACCATCAGCTTCCAGACTGGCCAACAACGTTTCAGACGGATTGATTTTTTGTTCTTTGGAAAGTGGCAGCTCTTTGCGAGACCCATCCGCCGCGTAAGAGAAATACTGAAGTGAACGCGAGCCCTCAGGATCACCAACACGTTCCAGATACAGACGACGAAGCTCTCCGTCTTTGGTTCTAAGATCCGTCGCCACCCACTCTTCATCCTGAGTAACGACATCTCCCAAATCCGCATTGATAGACTGATTGAAGGTATCAAAGTTCACCTCCACACCAGGATCCAATGGCTTCACGATCATATTCAGACAAGTTCCCATTTCTTTGATTTTTTGCTGATACAGCTCAAACTTCTGGGGATCTTCCATCTCTGTCGGTAAAAAGCCTGTCGCTGCCGGCGCTGACGGAGCTTCCATTGGAGGCGGCTCTGCCTTAACCGCTGCTTTTGCATCAGACGCCGACGAAGCCGGAGTGCCCAGAGTTTCTGGCGCAAGCTCCGCCCCCTCTTGCCCCGCATCCCTTTGCCTGTGGCAGTAAGAGACAATAAGAACGATAGCGACGATGAGACCTAAAAACAAAGCTGATTTCTTATTCATACCTTCAGTTATCGACTGATATGGACAGAGACGTCAATGGGTACAAACTGTGGCAGTGAAATTCCTCGGAATTTGAACTGAACCTGCAGATTATCAAAGTACTTGGCCACAACCGCACAGCCCGGCCCCTTCAACGCCACGTACATCAGATAATTGGGCAATCCGGGCTCATATTCAAAATGCCACTGACTGACCTGCTGACAGGATTTACTGGCTTGAGGGTCATTGGATTCAAAAAGAACTTCAGTGGCGGTCCCGAAAGAAATGGACTGATTGATCAGCTCTGCATCCGCCGTCGACAGCACCAGGCCAATACGCAAAAGAGCCACCTGGGTCAGAGGATTCCATAGAGATGAATATTCATATCCTTGCTCTCCCAAAGACTGGATACGGAAACTCATTTGCCCCTCTGAAGGAGGAGTCATCGTATAGCCTTCCGCTGACCATAAGACCGCCAGAAGCATCACCACAAACATCAAATATCGCATGATTCCCCCTCATGTGAAATTCGTGAAGTGACTTCTTTTTATTCGGCGACAGGTTCAAAACGCAAGAAAGGGATCTTTTCAGATCCCTTTCTTGAAGTCATTTCAGCTGTGGTGACAAGTTTGGGCTTACTTCAGCAAGCCAATCTCACGCAGTCGCTGCATCAAGAAATCCTGACCAGTAATATCAGGGTACTTCGCGCCTGTCCCTTTACAAGACGGCAAGCAGCTTAGCATTGCATCCGGATGCGGGTGCATGAAGAACGGCATGGAATAACGACTTTGATTTGTACCATCTTGCGGATTGATCACGCGGTGAGTGGTGGAAGGCAAAACATCATTCGTCAGACGAGCCAACATATCACCGACGTCCACGATCAAAGTGTCTGGTTCAGAGTCAATATCCAACCAAGTGCCGTCACGGTCTTTCAGTTGCAAGCCAGAAGCGGTCGCAGCTGGAAGAATTGTAATGAAGTTGATGTCTTCATGAGCCGCTGCGCGAACACAACGAGGGTCCACACCTTCAGGAATTGGTGGATAATGCAAAAGTCTCAGGATGGAGTTTCCATCTTTAGTCATTTTGGCAAAGAAGTCTTTTTCAACTTCCAAAGGCATCGTCAATGCTTCCAACATCACATCGCCCGCCTCTTCCAAAGCGGCATACAGTTTGGAGAAGTGAGCTTGGAATTCCGGCAATTCAGACGGCCATACGTTGGCAGGGTAAACCGCTTTCAAAGCGCTGCCCTCAGAAAGCTCACGGCCCACGTGCCAGAACTCTTTCAAGTCCATCACCGGGGAATCTTTGGCGTGCTCTTGACCAAATGGTGTGTAACCACGCTGGAAGCCCGCCTTTGGAGAAATATAGGATTTTTTAATTTCAGTGGGAAGAGCGTAGAAATTCTTAAGAATGTCGTAGGCTTTGTGCAGATCTGCCGCTTGAACGTTGTGATCTTTAAGAATGATGAAGCCGTATTCTTTCAGGCCTGTGAAAAGCTTGTCGATGAACTCAGAGCGTTCAGCTCCAGTTCCTTTGGTGTAACTTGCAAGGCTCAATGTTGGCACTTTACGAAGAGTGCTGTTTTCAGAATGAGAAGCAGTTTCCGTTGTTCTCACGATTCCTCCCTTGTATTGGTTCAGCTCGGACTGTAGCCTGCTGCGCAAATAAAAGGCAACAGCAACTAATTATGCATAAAAAGAATATCTAGCACTCTCACGTGAGTGGGGCTTTCAAACTTGAAATGGATATCGCCATCAAACAAACGAACCGCGTGCGAGCTTCTATAAGGGGATTGTCCCTCTTCAAAACCACGATACACCACAGGGCGCGGGTCCAATTTTAAAGTCTCTTCGATAATTTCTCGCAAGGCCTTGTCGGGATTCTGACTTTGCCATTCCTGTAAAAGTTGCTCGGCCTTGTCGTCAAATGTCACTTCGATAGGGTTCTTGGCAATCTCGGCAGGCCAGCCTGTTTTGGCATTGGGAATCGCTTCAACTTCCGGCAAATAGGGTTTGATATCCAAGATTGGTGTGCCATCCACCAGGTCCGCACCCGCAACGACAATACCGTCTTTTTCAACCCTCACCAGCTCTACCAAAGACAAACCAATGGGATTTGGACGATGAGGCGTGCGAGTCGCAAACAACCCCATACTTTCCCCACCCAAGCGGGGCGGATGCACTTTCGCATGGAAGCGAGCAACCTTGTTCTGATGGAAAACCCAGATCAGCCACACATGACTGAAGCCCTCCAGCCCTTGCAAAGATTCTTCGGGCTGAAGATCCGCACGAATCTTCAAGCGCGCCTGAGCCTGCTTTACCAAGCCAGGCTGTCGCGGCGTTCCAAATTTATCTTTAAAGCAGGACTCTAAGTAGCCAATCGGTTCCATACGCTAGCCCGTACCTTTGCGGAACATTGCGCGTCAAGGACTTTCGAATTACAGACTGTTTTCAGATGACATGAGCACTTGAAAGCATAAGAAAGAGGCAAAACAAACAGCCATTAGGAGGCTTCAAATATGAAACAGCTTATTTTGGTAGCTGCTCTGACTTTGGGAGCAACAAGCTTTGCATTTGCAGGTGAACTGGACAACGAGTCTTCCGTCACCAACCAATCCATGAACGGCACTGTCGTGATCCGCGTGGATAACCGCAACAATCAAACAGCAGTCCTGGCTTCTGAAACAGCCGTGACTAGCAACGCTCAAGCACAGGCTTTGGCACAAACAGGTTCTTTCGAGCAAGCAGCCAACGTGCGCAGCGAGCTTGATCAAGACGGTGGCGCTTCCAGCTGGTACTTCTACAGTGGTTACAGCTACTACAGCTATGTTTACTGGTACGGCAACTGGTACACACCCTACTATACGTACAACTACGGTTACTATTCCTACTACTATTACTCTAACTACTATTGGTAAAGCGTACGGCGGCCTTCCTGGCCGCCCTTAGGAATGGGGATCTCCGCTTGCATCGACACGGGCTCCTGCCCTCGCCAGCCTGCCCGCTCTTTGAGCGGTCAACGCGTCCGCTGGCTGGAGGTCGATTCCAGCGGAGATCCCCATTCCTAAGGGCTGAAGTAAGTCCTGGTTCTTGCACTTCGAAGATGGTGATAGGGGGAACTTTTATGAAAGTTTTTGTTTTTTGCGCTTTGATGCTTGGTCTGACGACAGCTTTTGCGTCTAAGCCTTTTGCCAATACTGATTCTTTGAAAAATTCTTTGGGCTTTACTCCGTTCTACTCGGCTCAGAATCCTGGGCGTAAGCTGAAGGTTGCTGTCCTAGACAAAGGCTTCTTTGGGTATGAAAAAGAAATCGGCAAGACCTTGCCTGCGGGGACTCGTTATGTGGCAGGTCCCGTTGCCAATCCTGAAAATCTGCAAGTCGTGCATGGCTTGAAGATGGCGCAGATTCTGATTTCCATGATGACCAACGATATGAAGGCCGCACAGTGGATGCCGGAGCTGACGCTTTATAATGCTTTTGGCTTTTCCAATTTCAAAGCGGCCATCGATGATGTGATTGCACGCCAGTATGACCTGGTTCTTTATTCCGAAGTTTGGGAATACGGTGGCAACTTTGATGGCGGTGGTTTTATCAATGCGGAAGTCAATCGTGCCACGCGTGCTGGTGTGATCTGGGTGAATGCAGCGGGGAACTTTGCGCTGACCACTTATAATAGTCCAATCACAACAGGTCACGACAACTGGGTACAGATGCCAGATCAAAACAATGCCCTGGCTTTGCGCTGTCAGGCGGCGGCTGGCAAGAAGTGCTCTGCGAAAATTGTTCTTTCCTGGAATGACTTCAAAGACGATGTTGAAGAAGGCACCAGTAAAGATCTGGATCTGGCTTTGACCGACGACATGCTGAATGTGATTCAAAATAGCGCCTTAAAGCAATCGGACAACCGCAATGAAGCTCGGCCGGGGTTCTCTAAATATCCACGCGAAATCATCTCTATGGATTTGCAGCCAGGTCTTTATTTCCTGCGCGTGAAAAATCGTTCCAACAACTTCACTCAGCGTGATCAATTGCGTATCACAGTTGATGGTGAAGGTTTGGTGATGCCTTCTCACTCACGCGGTGAAACATTGTTGAATCCCGCAGACAATCCCACAGTAATTACTGTCGGCACGAGTGACTCTGATCGTTCTTCAACATCCTTCTTCAGAGACAAGCCCGATCTTTTGGCGCCTTCTTCTGTGAAACTGGAAGATGGCACTGAATACCGTGGCAGTTCCAATTCAGCCGCGATTGTCGCTGCGGGCCTGGGGCTTTTAAAGTCCCGCGAACCGCGAATGACTCGTGTGGATCTGCTGAATGCCGTCAGCTCCAAGCACAATTGGGAACAACGAGGCCTGTCTTTGAATCTTTTGGGTTTCGGCCCCACTGGTCCGAACTGCTTTGTGGACGTGACCTTCAACCCCCTGCCTGAACAAATCCGTGATGTTGTCGGCCGTGGTGGTGTGCCTGTGCAAACAACGGCTGCCATTCGTGTGATGGTTCCCTTTGATCCGATTCTTTTGAATACGCAACTTCGCCGAAATCTTTTGAACGACATGATTGTGGCGATGCCTCAAGGTGGCTATGCCATCTATCCTCGCAGAGCGATGATTCCAGCTGGCGCCGTAGAGGTCTTCCAACGCCCACTGGAAGCGGGACTTTGCCGTCCTACTCCCGTGAATGGAAAGAATTTTCATCTCTAGGTGACTGACACCAGCAAGTCTTATGGCTGCTGCATAAAGTATTAATTTGAGTGTCTAAACAAAGCCCCGTAGTCTATCAAGGCTGCGGGGTTTTTGTGTTAAAGAAATTTCTTTATATTCATCTGTTTCTTGGTTTGATGATGGGTTGTGCAACTCTGCCTCCCAATACAAATCGCAAAGAATCCCACGCCCTGCCACCAGACCCCACAACTCGACTTGGCGATGCTATCGACAAACAGCTAAAAGATCACCCCGGGCAATCCGCGTTTTACCCGCTCAGCTCCGGCTTAGAGGCTTTTATTGCCCGCATGGCCTCGGTCGCTGTCGCCGACAGAACTGTGGATTTACAATACTATATCTGGGAAAACGATCTGACCGGGCGCCTGATGCTTCATTCAGCTCTTACTGCCGCGGACCGTGGCGTGCGAGTCCGTATTCTTTTGGATGATCTGAATCAGGCCCGCTATGAAAAAATGCTGGTCATTCTGGATTCACATCCCAACATCGAAGTTCGCATGGCGAACCCTTTCGCCAGCCGATCATGGAAGATATTTGATATTGTCAGATTTTCGACCGTCAATCGCCGCATGCACAATAAAGTCTTTATCGTGGATAATCAGACCGGCATTGTCGGGGGAAGAAATATCGGAAACGAATATTTCGATGCCAGCGATGAAATGAACTTTGGTGATTTCGACTTGTGGACCTTTGGCCCCGTCGTGCAAAGCCTTTCGCAGGAATTCGACACCTACTGGAACAGTGAAATCGCCTATCCCATCACTGCACTGAATAGCTTCCAACCAACCTCCGCCGACCTTGATCTTCTTCGCCAAGATGTCGCAGCCGCCGTCCAAGAGGCCGAAGACACACGATATGCCGAGGCTCTGCAAGACACACCCATAGTTCGTCAGTTCACCAAGGAACCTCTGAAGCTGTTCTGGGGTAAAGCGGAAGTCATCATTGATCCCCCGGCCAAACTAAGTAAAGTCGAAGACGTCAAAGAAGAACATCTGCCGTACCAGCTCTTTCCATTGATTGCTGAAACCCAGAAAGAACTTTTGCTGGTATCACCGTACTTTATCCCCGGCAAAAAGGGAGTGAATTTTTTCGGCAGTCTTCATGAACGAGGAGTTCAAGCCGTCATCTTGACCAATTCACTGGCTTCCAGTGATGTTGCCACCGTCTTTTCTGGTTATAAGGGCTATCGCAAAGACCTGCTTAAAAACGGAGCCAAACTTTTTGAACTTAAGCCCACGCCCAGTGGAAAGAAAAGTAAGAAAAAGAAAATTGTCGGCAGTTTTTCCAGTTCAGGTCTGCATGGGAAGGTTTTCATCTTTGACCGAAAAAAGGTTTTCGTCGGTTCTATGAACTTGGATCCTCGCTCCGTAACCTTAAACAGTGAAATGGGTGTCGTTGTAGAAAGCCCCGAGTTCGCCAAAGCCGTTGCAGAGCGTTTTATGGAAGATCTTTCCGAAGATAGCTACGAGGTGGTTCTGAGCGGCAGCAAAAAGCTAGAATGGAAAACCCGCGAAGGGAATCAGGAACATACTTATTTTTCAGATCCTGAAACGACTTGGTGGAAACGGTTTAAAGCCGCCATCAGTGCCATTTTCATTCCCGAATCCTGGCTTTAAAAATAAAAAACCCCGAGCTTCAACTCGGGGTTCAAAGATTCTGTCAGCAGATAGATTTTCGACAGACTAGAAGTTTCCAGATCTTCTCATCAAACCATCTTTGTTTTTGATGATGATCTCTTTGCCATTCAAATCAATCAGGCCTTCATTTTTAAACTCTGTCAAATGACGAGATAAAGACTCATTGATCGTGCTGGCAAGTTGAGCAAACTCATTTCTTGTCAGTTTCAGGTTCAGAGAGACTCCAGCTGGCGTTTGCACACCAAATCTGTCAGCCAACAATACCAGTTGGTAGGCAATGCGCTCTTGCACAGATGCCAAATAGTGCAACTGACTGGTGGTTTCAAAAGACTCTAGATCATTCACAGCCTGATTCAAAAGCAACTTAATCAGCGGGCTTGCCTGCGCCATGGCCACCTGAATAAGTTCACGCGGATACAACCAAAGAACTGTCGATTTTACAGCCTTTGCATGACTTTGTGTTGGAATTCCCTTCACAAGGGCTTTGTAACCAAAGTACTCCCCTGGGGAAACCAGCTTCGTCACATATTCGTTGGTCGTCGTGCGGCCGCGTGCATGTGAACGGTTAACAACAACTTTAACACATCCTGACTGAACGTAATAAAGACCCTTCACCGGTTCGCCTTCTTTGAAAATCATCTCTTCTTCCTTGAGATGAATGACTTCGTAGGGAACGTTTGAAGTACTCGGAATGTTTAGGTTTTGACCACCCATAAAACCAAGGGAGTTTACTCCGCCGTTGAGTATTGTCTGAGATTCCATACTCTAATACCTCCGAGCTTTCTTCGTTGGGTTATTTGTTGAGGCCATCCTAAACTGGTATTATACAGCCTCCTAATTGAAATTTCGACATAACAACCTTGTAACGGCCTCTCCTCGACGATCCTGACATGCTTTTGACTTGACTCACAGAGACACGTCCCCTAATTTCAGCCCAACTCAAAACTGGAATTTTTTCGTAATTTCAACCTCTTATTCCACAGATTACGCCCTGTTAAAAGAGGTTCAATGGAGTCCGACGCATGGTTAAAAGTATTCTTACGACCTTGTTAATCTTGTCATGCAACACGCTTTCTCACGCAAACACTCTTAAGGTCGGTCTGGTTCTCGATAAAGGCGGTAAAGACGATAAATCTTTTAACTCTGCGGCTTATCTTGGAGCGAAAAAAGCAGAGCAAGATTTGAAAATCGATCTGAAATACGTCGAAGCCACTGATACAAATGCCATTGAAAATCTGCATCGCGCTTTTGCCCGTAAAAACTTCGATCTGGTGATCGGCATTGGTTTCGCGCAACAGGACGCTGTTAAAAAAGTAGCTGCGCAATTCCCAAAAGTGAAATTTGCTGTCGTCGACAGTGATGTCAAAGCACCTAATGTTCGCTCTTTGCTTTTTGAAGAACATGAAGGATCTTTCCTCGTTGGCGCGCTGGCGGCCATGGCCTCCAAAACGAACTCGGTCGGATTTGTGGGCGGCATGGACATTCCGCTGATTCGTCGATTCTCCATGGGCTATATCGCTGGGGCAAAATACGTAAACCCTAAAATCAACTTCACAGAAAACTATGTCGGCGTCACCGGCGAAGCCTGGAACAATCCCGCCAAAGCCAAAGAGCTGGCCCTGGCACAAATCGCCAAAGGCAGTGATGTGATCTTTGTCGCTGCCGGTGCCTCCAATTCTGGCGTCTTTGATGCTGTAGAAGAAAAAAAGAAATTCGCCATTGGTGTTGATTCAAATCAAAACTGGATCAAGCCGGGCATCATTCTGACCAGCATGATGAAAGCTGTCGATGTCGCGGTCTATGACACAATCAAAGAAACCCAAGCGGGCAAGTTCACCGCCGGGGTGGTTCACTACGGTCTTAAAAACGAAGGCGTGAACTACACACTGGATAAATACAACGAAAAGCTAATCACACCCGACATGAAGAAAAAAGTCGAAGAGATCAAAAAGAAGATTATCGCTGGCCAGATCCCAGTTCCCGACTACTACAAGAAAAAGTAATCTTCATGACCGCTGCAGTTGAATTCAAGGGAATCAGTAAATACTTTGGCGAGGTTCGCGCCAACTCTGATATTTCCTTGTCCGTCGCCCGAGGCTCCATCCATGCCATTGTCGGTGAAAATGGCGCCGGCAAATCCACTGCTATGAAAATCCTGTTCGGGATGTATCGACCGGATGCTGGCGAAATTTTGCTTAACGGTCAGCCGGTCGAATTTAGCTCCCCGATTGATGCGATGGCCGCCAAGGTCGGAATGGTTCACCAGCACTTCATGTTAGCTGAACCCTACACGGCGCTGGACAATATTCTTTTGCAGCAAAAGGGCTCTGCCTTTGCCCTGCTTCCACGCAAGGAACAAGCTCAGCGTATCAACGACATTGCCGATCGGTATGGCTTCCATGTTGATCTGAATGCCAAAGTCGAAGATCTTTCTGTCGGCGAACAACAGCGCATTGAAATCCTGAAGATTCTTTCCCAGGATTCGGACATTCTGATTTTGGACGAGCCGACGGCTGTTCTGACTCCACAGGAAGTGCAGGATCTGTTCATCAACCTTCGCAAACTTAAAAGCGAAGGAAAGACCATTCTGATCATCACCCACAAGCTTAAAGAGGTGATGGCTCTTTCTGATGCTGTCACCGTCTTCCGCGCTGGCCGTATGGTGGAATCAAAACAAACCCGCGATACATCCATCGAAGATCTTGCGGCCCTGATGGTCGGCCGTCGCATGCAAATGCCGGAAGAGCGCGTATCCACTATTGATGAATCCAAAACTCTTCTGAGCATCGAAAATCTTTCCGCTGATCTGGGCACGCATAAGTTGCGCAATATCAACTTGAATATCAAATCTCGCGAAATTGTCGGCGTGGCCGGTGTTGAAGGTAACGGACAGGATGTTTTGATTCGCTGTCTGCTGGATCCCAAGTCACTAAGCAAGAATTCCCTGACCGGCAACATTCAGCGCCAGGGCTCTCTGCAGGCCTTCCCGGAAGACCGACTGCGTTTTGGTGTTTTACCTTCACGTCCCGTCTATGAAAACTTCCTGCTGGGCCAGGAACACCGCTTCACCAAAGGTCTTTTCCTGAAGACGCGTGAACTGATTGCACGCACTCGGGAAATCATGAAGACCTACGACATCCGCCCCCACGACGAGCATCTGGCACTTGGTAAACTTTCTGGGGGCAACCAGCAAAAGTTGGTTGTCGCACGTGCCCTGACACAAAAACCCGATATTATTCTGGCCGCTCAACCCACTCGCGGTGTTGATATCGGCGCCATCGAGTTCATTCACAATGAAATTCGCAAAAGCCGGGATGAGGGCTCCGGAGTTCTGCTTATCTCTTCAGAGTTGGATGAATTGATGGCTCTGTCAGACCGTATCGTCGTGCTTTACAAAGGCCAATTGGTGGCCGAATTCAAACGCTCAGATTTCAACGAAACCTCTTTGGGTAAAGCCATGGGAGGTGGACATTGAAACGCATTTTCGGATTCCTGCTGGGATTGACTCTGGCTTTGCTTCTGACTTTGTTTGCGGGTGAAAACCCGTGGAATGTTTTTACTATTCTCGTTCGCAGTGCTTTTGGCTCTATGTATGACTTGGGATTGACCCTGTCCTATACCACTCCACTTATTTTCTGTGGTCTTTCTGTCGCCATCGGCTTTCATGCCGGACTCTTTAATATCGGTGCCGAAGGACAAATGACCATGGCGGTTGTCACCGCTGCGGCCGTAGGGGTTTTATTCCCGCAGGTACCGTTCCCTCTGGCGCCGATTCTTGCAGTATTGGCCGCTTTGGCGGCTGGCGGCCTGTGGGGTTGGATTGCCGGGTGGTTGCGGGCCGAGCGGGGCAGTCACGAGGTTATCATCACCATCATGATGAACTTCATCGCCGCTGGTTTGGCCGGCTGGTTTGCCTTAAAGATCATTCCCAATCCTGATTCTCAAAATCCGGAAACAGCATTGATATCCCCGAACTACATGTTTAAGGATTATGATCTGATTGCCCGCCTGTTCCCGGATACTCCTGCCAACGCGTCGCTGATCTTTGCCATTGTGATTGCCGTTTTAATGTGGATATTTCTCTGGAAAACCGCTTGGGGCTTCAAGTTGCGGGCAGTGGGTGCTAATCCTGAAGCCGCTCATCGCTCGGGAATTTCCGAAAAGAAAGTGCAGATTGCAGCCATGACACTGGCTGGAGCCTTAGCCGGATTTGTCGCACTTTCAGAAGTTGTCGGCAGCGCCGGGCAATATCGTATCGGTTTTTCCCCGGACTATGGATTTATCGGTATTGCGGTAGCCTTGATGGCCAGCAACAATCCGCTGGGAATTATCGTTTCAGCATTCCTGATGGGCGCCCTTCACAAAGGGGCCTCGGATCTGGATCTTGAAACCAGCACAATCACCCGGGACTTCTCTCGCATTATTCAGGCCTTGGTTATCCTGGGTGTTGTCGCCCAGGGATACTGGGAATGGTTCAAGCACAAAAGGAGGAAGGGTTAAATGGAAACAATGACCTGGATTCTGGCTCTGACCTTGGCAACTTTACGTCTGGCAACGCCACTTATTTTTGCTTCCATGGGTGGCCTGATGAGCGAACGCTCCGGCGTGGTGAATGTCGCCCTGGAAGGCTTTATGTTGATGGGAGCTTTCGCTGGTGCAGTGGTCGGCTATAGCTATGCCTCCGCCTGGGCGGGCTGGGGCGCGGCTTTGATCGCGGGCCTTGCTATTGGCGCCCTCTATGCTTTCTTTGTTATCGAACTCAAAGCCGATCAGATTATTACAGGCATGGCCTTCAATCTTCTGGTGATGGGGCTTATTCCGTTCATCACAAAAATTCTGTACAGCTCTACCGGATCCACCCCAGCCCTGCTGGTGGAAGATCGCTTTACGTTTGAGCCTTTGCTGTTAGCTATCGCTCTGGTTGCAGCCATCAGTTTCTGGATGTATCGCACGCGTTCAGGACTTTGGGTTCTGTTTGCCGGGGAACATCCCGAAGCACTGACAGCCAGTGGTGTTAGTGTTCGCAAAGTTCGTTGGGCCGCTGTCACCTTAAGTGGTGGCTTTGCCGCTTTTGGTGGGGCTAGCTTGTCATTATTCCTGGCTTCCTCTTATTCACCACTGATGACCGGTGGGCGTGGCTTTATGGCTTTGGCGGCTTTGATCTTTGGTAAGTGGAAACCCGTCCCCGCCCTTGCCGCCTGCATCCTTTTTGCCTTTGCAGACGCGATTCAGATTCGCCTGCAAGGTGTGAAAATAGGTGGCATCGAAATCCCAGTTCAGTTTGTTCAAATTTTACCTTACATCGTGACTATCATTGCTCTTGCGGGCTTTATCGGAAAAAGCCGAGCTCCAAAGGCACTGGGTCACCAATAAGAAGAGGTCACTATGAAAAATGTATTGCTGGCATTGATCCTTTTATCTTCAACACAAGCTTTGGCTTGGGGTGGGCGTGGGCATGATACCATCTGCCGTGTTGCCACCTTCCTGGTGAAAGAGCCTGGTTTGAAGGAATACTTGCAGCACAAACCTCAGATGATGGGTCACCTGTGCAATATGCCTGACTTCTATTGGAAGAGCTTGGGCGGTGACGCTGCAAAACTTGGCAACTCCACCCACTTCATCGACATCGAAGTTATTGGCCTGGACGTGAAAGACATCACAGTGGATTACAAACAATTGATGACGGATTTCACGGGCAAACCGAATAAGTTCAAGAATGATGGCACCACAATCAAGTCCATCCCACAGGAATTCGGTTCTTCCTGGTGGAGAGCCGATCAGTTCATGCGCCATATCGCTGGCCTGAAAGATGACTTTGCTGCCGCGAAAGCTCCAACAAACTTTAAGGAAGAACAAGACAACGAACTTCCTTACAACAAGCTTGCTTACGACATGGTGGTTTCCATGGGTCTGATGGGTCATTTCGTGGGTGATAACTGCCAGCCCTTCCATACGACAGCCGATTATGATGGCTATGCAGCCGGACACGGCGGCATCCACGCTTACTTCGAAGATCAGGTCGTAGGCCAGTTCGACGGCGACTTGGACTATCTGGTTTTGAAGTCTGCCCGTGCGATGAAAAACCCTGCGTTCATGAAGCCAAAAACTGCGATCGAGAAAATGAAGGTTCTAAGTGTGATCTCTAACAATGAGATTCCAAAACTTCTGAAGCTTGATCCAGTTACCAAAAAGTCCACATTGGTAAAAGAAAAAGGCATGGAGTTAAAAACAGCCGCAGAAAGAAAGCCTGCTGCAGAAGCCTTCAAGAAAATGAAGCCAATGATCGTGACTGAGATGGCTCGCGGAGCGGTCCTTCTGGCAGCTTTGTGGGACGAAGCCTATGTTTCTGCAGGGAAACCAAAAATCGGAGCTTACAAATCTTATAAGTATCCATTCACCGTGGACTTTGTGACTCCTGATTATATTGAAGTTCCAAAGGCTGAAAAAACCGAAACCAAATAGTCCCGATTTCTGGACGGTGGTTGCACCGCCGTCCTTTCTAAAAGCTTGTGTCTCATCCTGAGATCGACCCCTTCCCCTGTATGCCGCTGTTAGGCCTCTGTCATATCTCTAGACAACCCTTTGCCCGCTAATTTCTTTCCGACCGGGCACATTGCTCGCATTCTTTCCAATTGGAAGAAGATTCCTAAAGGAGAGAGAGTTATGAAAAAGAAGATCGTACTGGCAATGGCCATCATTATGGTTTTGGGTTCTGTTAAAGCAATGGCGGAAGAAATGGACTCTGAGCAATTCTATCAAGATGAGATCTATCAACAGCTTCAATGGGATAAAACTCTTGCAGCGGAGGCTGACTCGAAAGAGCGAGCACAATCCAACCGAGAAATTAGTCAACTTGACCAACTATCCAACGAAATCGAGACCAAACTAGCCAAAATCTCAGGGTTGAAAGATTCTAGCCAGCCAAATTTGAACAAGGCTATCAAATCTACAGTTCAGCAGGCAAAAGGTCTTCACCGTGAATTCAAGGCAAGCCACGACATTCAAAAACTTCAAAAGCTGTCAGCTGACCTTGAGGACAGATGGCAATCCCTGAATGAGATGGATGAAAAGAATCAGATCCAAGGTTTGCGTGTTCATCCGGAACTTAGATACTAAAACCTTAAGTACGAGATAACCACAATGAGCATGAGACAAATTTTCAAAATACTAGTTCTCACGCCGGCCATATTCATGGTCGGCGCCTGCTCATTTAAAAAGAACCAAGACGAGAAAAAACAACAAATCATCACTGTCCAGGAAACACAGAAAGTGCCTTCCCAGTTCTGTGAGGACATCCAAGTCGATGCCAAATTTGATGACTCTCAGTTACTTCCATTAAGCACCAGCACCAATGAAGCTGATCTCTGCAGAGCGATCAGACAGTTTATTTCAAAGGCAGAAGCAAAAACCCTCATTCCTAATGATATTAAAGTATTCAACAATATCCTTAGTTCTGCCATTTCAGTCGCAAACTCCAAAGATGCGACATCCCGTTCTATTATATTCAAATCGTTTAGTTCCTGGGCCACTGGGTTTGCGACCACTCAAGGCAATGCTGACCTGCAAACCCTTATGAAGATCAACAATATCAGCTCGAATCACCTCAATAATATTCAGGTAGTAACCACCAGCTTGCTGGAAAAGAAAGTCTATCCTTTTATTGATACTGACCACCTTTCCCAACTGGACTTTCAAGCATACTTTAATGCCGTCGGCGAAAAAGTCGACCTGATTAATCTGTGCTCCGATTCTGTTGTACAAACGACATTGAAATCAAAGCGCCTGAGCGCTCATACCGCTTCTATTATCGAAACCTGCCGATCAAAACTTTCAGCGACTGACCTTATCTCCGCCCGTGTCTCATTGATAGCTCCGGTATCAGATGCCGAATTGTTATTTTTGAATTCTGCAATCGAGGCGAATCTGGTTAGCAATGCCGTCACCGTGTCGGCTTTCTCAAAAATTGCCGCCCCCACCACCCGTGCTGTTAAAATCAATGACTTAAATCTTTTGAAGATGGCCTCATTGGTTTTCGGGAGCACAAACAAGATTCTGCAAAGTCTGGCGATGGCCAAAGAAGTTGGCTATGATCTGGAAAGCTTCGTAAGAAACAACTCACGAAGCCTGTTCCCAATCGTTCGAAATCTCTGGAACGCAGAAGAAGTGCTCTTTGCCTTGGAAAGCCGTCAAAGCGCAGTCCTTTTCAAACTTTTCTCTGAACAGGATATCATTCCAGAAAAAACTCAAAGCGAACAAATTCTGCAACGCCTGGTCGTGGAAAGAAAACTTGCCGACAGAAGTATCGACATCCCTTCGTTAGAGTCCTTCTTAAAGCTTCTTAAGAGCAATACCTATACAGGCTTCTTCCAACTGGCACAGACTCTATCGCTGGCAGATGAAGAATTGAACTTCATCGCCACCAACAGCAACTCATCCCTGGAAATTGCCAATATTCTTGGCGTCGGGCTAAGTGGCTATGACAAAATTTATTTGAAGGTTTCCAAAACCAGAATGCTGGAGTTCTCTCAAAAACAGAAAGAGAATTTCTACATCTCTGGCGCCTTATTTAAATATATCTTCTTATCTAAATCCGAAGAAATTTCCGATAAAACGATCGGCGTTGCTTTTGAGAACAGCGATGGAGAAACCTATCACATCCTGGCAAAGGATATTCTCGCAGTCCCGTTGACTGAGCTTTCAGCAAAAATTCAGTGCAATGCCCAGAACCGTCTGAACACCTGCAAGCCCGCCGGCGAAAATATCGTAAAAAGCCTGCTGGATGTTTCCGAATATTTTAAGCGACACAAATAGTTTACTTCGCAGTCGCCGTACTGCCGACCGAGGCAATCACGATGCTGGCAATGGCCGCCCACTGAATGGGGGCTAGGGTTTCTTGCAGGAACAATATCCCAATCAAAGTTGCGATGACGGGCTCAAGGCTCATTAAAATGCCGAAAGTCTTAGCGGGCATATCGCGCATGGCTTTCATTTCCAATGAGTATGGCAAAGCGCTGGAAAGGATCGCAATAGCAATCCCCATCGGCCACAACGATGGGTTTATCACTTGGTCAAAGTTCGTAAACAGTCCCACCGGGAAAGTTACCAAAGCGGCAAAGCACATCCCAACAGCCGCATTCGCGGAAGATGAGCCTTCCGCATTGCCAACTCTTTTCCCAAAGATAATATAAAGTCCCCAGAAAGCCCCCGCCGCCAATGCAAGAGCCACCCCGGTTAAATCCAAAGCATGAGAAACTTCTGAGGTTGGCAAAACCAGATAAATACCCAGGCCCGCCAGCAAAGCCCAACAAAGATCCAATGCCCGCTTTGAAGCAAATAGGGCCACCGCCAAGGGACCGGTGAACTCCAACGCAACAGCAATGCCCAAAGGGATACGTTCCAACGCAAAATAGAACAACAGATTCATAGCCCCAAGAGAAACCCCATAGGCCGCCAGGGACTTCATACGCTTTGCAGAGAATTTTTCTTTCCACGGGCGCATAACCAGAACAAGAATCAAAGCCGAGATGAAAACCCGCAAAGCCGTAGTTCCCGCAGGCCCCGCAACCGGGAACAACCCCTTGGCCACCGAAGCCCCAAACTGGATAGACAGCATCGCTATCAAAATGAGACCGATGGACTTATAAAGAGAACTCATTAGGCAACTCCGTCACTTTCCTAACAGGGTGCGCGCATTCTAGGGCACGCGTTGGCACTGCGATCTCACACTGAGAATGAGCCTTTATAAGTGCTTGAAAACTCGTTGGCAAATTCTCATTCCAAAACACGGACTCTGGCACGCTCGTAGCATTAGGGATATGTATACAGCGAATCACAAAGGAGTACAAAATGACATTCACCAAGATCTTCACAGCAGCAATCATCACAGTGTCAGCTACAGTATCCTTTGGCGCTACAAAGTGTGACAGCAAAGTGAATGTAGGTCGTTTTGCAAATACGAATCCTCCTGCAAAATTCACTCAAGTGGCAAAAGATGTGAAAACGACGACCAAAGCTGGCGTTCGCTAATCACAACATTTTAAATTTACCCCCGAACCCCAGGTCTATCCCCCCCCCAAGGCCTGGGGTTTTCCCTTTTTTTAAAGTCCATCACAAGCTTTTCAAAATGAGCAGCTTCCCCGCTTAGGCCTTCAAAAGCATATTGATTCAGGAACTGCCTGTTCATAAAAATATTTTTATCAACGATGCTGACTTCCGCCTCATCACAAACTTGTTTCCAATTTGTTGTGATCCCCATCAAAATTCTTTCTATAATCTCCAATGCCTCTTGCCTTGATAGCATAAATACATCGGCAGCTTCCAAACATGATTTAATCTGACTTTTTTTATTGCCATCTTTAATGATCATTGCCTGATTAGCGATGTTGTCCGTGCGCATCTGCGGACAGATATCGTAGGCCGGTGTTAAAGAGAGTATTTTTCCGTCCCAAAAGGCCGCATGATTTCTAGCATGATCATCGGTATTGCCCACTAAGACATTAAAGACCAGTCGAGAAAAAAGCTCCCTGAGGGTTGATGAGGAGTGATCGAAATGTTTCCTGATAACTTCAACGAAATCCTGATAGCTCGCATATCGGGCAATATTTTCATCCAGCGCCAAAAGACTGAGGGCCGAGATCATACACTTTCTCTGCCAGCCTCCAGGGGAAAGTATTCGGTCAAAACGCTCAATAAGCAAAACATCTCTGTGGGCAGCTTTGACCTGTGTGACCCGGGCTGCGTTCAAGCCACATAAGCTGGCAAGCTTCATGGCAATAAACTCAGCCTTAATCACACTATATGTATCGCTGCTTGAAGAAAACTTTGCGATGTATTTCTTGCCTGCATCATCAACAAGCGCTTTAGGGCGGGCGCCCCCGATGGCACTTCCATGATACAAAGCAATCTCAAGATCTGGAGGAAGGGGTGTTCCCTTTTCAACAAGCTCAGCAGAAGTGACCAGCTCCTCGAGAGACACATTTTCCATTCCCCTCGGCTTGTATTCCTTTGGCGACTCCTGAAAATCAAGAGCGCCAATTCGATCAGATCCTGATTCGAGCAAATAGGTGAGCTCGCTAAGGCTTCCAGGATCCATCTCGGAACTCTTAGATCCATACCTTTTGTTCAATAAAACCCGTCTCCCCCACGCATCCGGAGCACTATCCCGTATAGGGCCAGGAATATTCAAACCCTTCAGCAAGGGCAGCACTCCTCTTTGCAGAGGAAGCTCTTTGTCGTAAATCGCGATTCCACTTTCTCGCTCTAGATAGCTTTGACCATAATTAAAAACAAGACTAGGACCGTCCTGGGCAAGCCTTCCCGCAACAACCGGAGAGGCTTCACCGGGAAGCCATATCCAAACAAACGCCTCGCTATAGGATTGAATCTTAGAAGTCATCTTGTGGGCCTTTTGCTGGTTTGCGAATTCGTTTTGGCAAAAGCGCGATCTTATCGTTGGTATTTTCAAGCAGGGTTGCGAAACTATTTTCGACTTCAAATAGTTTGATACCCGCGATGTGCGCAGCCTCAAAGACAATTCCAATCTCGACAGTTGGATCGCCCTTCTCTATTTTTTGCAGAGTGGCTCTGGAGATTCCGGATCTATCCGCAAAATCCGTCTCACTCATTTTACGGGTCTTGCGTTCAATCTTTATCATTTGACCAAGAAGATCCAAAACCTCCAGGGTGTATTTCATATAAGCTCTATTTTTCTTTTTCGCCACCTTATCCCCAATCATATTGACCATTATGGCGGTCATTAATCTATTTATTGACTGCTATAATATACAATCATATAGATTTCTACCGAAGGTGACAAGCAATGGAAGCCTCCCCTTCTCACACTAAACTATAGGCCGGATGACAAGTGGGGAGTCTACGGTGAGGCCTGCGATGGAAAGTTAGATATTCAGAATATAACCAGAGCCATGAACAGAGGACAGATGGTCCTTCAGCTCTGGAATCTTTCTTTTAAGATTATACAGATGTGTATCCAGAGAGTTCTTCGCCACATGACGGCCTCCCCAGATATTCTGCTCAAGCTCTTCGCGCGTGATCAACTGACGTGACTTGGTATAAAGAGTTTCAAGAATGATGTATTCAACGCGAGTCAGAGGGCACGAACGTCCCTTGAAGCTTGCGCTTCTGTTGAGCTGATTCAAAATCAAAGATGAGCCGAACCAATCAATCGCCTGCAACCGACTCGTCATTTCCTCTTCCATAATGGGTTTTTCGATAAAGCCACTGACACCATAGTTAACCGCATTGATCGCCATTTCCTTGTTGGAATGGCCCGTGACGATAATAATATGAGAACGCGGATGGGAACTGCGAATGGCCGGAATTAAATCAAAACAAGTTTTACCATCTAGATTGTGATCCAAAAAGAACAGGTCCCAAGGCCCTTCCGCAAGCGCCTTCAGAGCCTCCTCATAGGAGTACACACACTGGATTTCTCCAATATGACTGAACTTCGCTTGGAAAAGCAGTGCAAAGTCCTTGTTGTCGTCAACAAGAAGTACCTTCTTCTTCATGGCTCCTTCTTACGTTCTATATTACCACTAAAGAATTGAATCAGTTTGCTGTGTTAAAGCAGTGTTAAAAACTAAACTAACATCAACTTAGTGAGCAGACATTAGAAGAGTTTTATTCATACTTTGAATTGAGTATTTCTTGAGTTTTCCAGAAAGAATCTGAAATCACCATCCCCCATATGGATGACCATAAATAGGGGTGGTGTCTTTATGTTCCTAATAATGACTTGGCCCTCAACAAAGAGTCCTCCACAGACTCAGTCATTGGTCGCGACAGTAAGGAAATGACTTCTTCCGCGGCGAAGATTCTGTTTCTTCCAAATCCTGTTCTCTCACGCACGATACCAGCATCAACCAGCTGCTCCACAGCTCTATTGGCGGCTGGGGCACTCACCTCTAAAAGATTCATCAATATTTTCACAGAGAAAATTGGATAGATTAAAAGGTGCTCCAGCATCCTTGCCGCCGCCGCACCTTTACGAAAGCCTGATGATTCCTGCCACCTTTCGGGAAGTGCAAGAAGTGCCGATTTGGTAATTTGGAATTCCTTTGAACATTCGATAACCGCTTCAGAAAAGAACTCCACGATGGGAGCATAATTCAACTTTTTCTGAGCTTGCTCCAGTCCCTTAATATATTGATCTTTTTTGATCTCAATATAGCCGGACAGATACAAAGGAGAAAACCCTTCGCCAATCATCTGAACCGCCATCAACATTCTGCCTATACGGCCGTTACCATCACGAAACGGATGAATAGCCTCAAAATGCACATGGGCAATCACCATGCGAACTAAAAGGCTCATGCCCATTCCTGCATTTCCTAAATCGATCAAAATATCGTCCTTCATCCATCCCAACAACTCAGACATCTTTTCCGGTATGCACAGTGGAGGCGCAGGATTGTAAGTCGAATTTTCTACTCTGGGAAATCCCCCGATAGTAACATAGCGGGGCGGCTCCTCTTCAGAACGCAGAAGTCCCGGCATACCCCTATAATCAGGATCGCCCGACATAATTTGCTTATGCATGTCTTTAATCAGATCTATATTAAGAGCCTCAGCCCCCTGAGAAGCCACCATATCAAAGATATTTTCAAGTGCATGGGCGTAACCCAAAACGGAAGCTCGGGCAGATCTATCATTAAGATCATAAAGTTCACCGGGAGTTAAGACATGATCAATTGTAGACCAAGTGCCTTCCATCCGCGAAGAAGCCACAGCTTCTCGTTTCACAAAAAGAGCCAGGACCAGTCGATCCAAGGAAGAAAGAGACGCGGCAGACGGAAGCCCCTGCAATATTCGATTTGCCTCTCCCAAATGCCTTAAAACACCCGACAATGGAGTCTCACGAGGAGGAGCCTGTGGAATCACAAACCATGTATTCTCGTAGGGAGCAGCTAAACCTTTTTCTAGTTTTAACGAAGAGTGAACCTCATCAGATCTCATAAGGTTAAATATATCATTTCATAATTAACTTTGATATATTAAATTTTAATAAAAAATGTTGTAATTAACTTTTATCGATCCGAAAGCTAAAAAACCCCACAGCTTCTTAGGGCTGTGGGGTTCCGATTGCAAACCTTGAACGCCGGGATGCTAATTTAGGCGAACAAGATTATTCGTAATATCCTCACCATTGAAGTATACGGTCTGCGATCCGCAGGTATACTCGTAACGAAGTTCGTTATTAGAACCATCAATATAGCTGATGCTGCCCTCGCTCCAATAATGAGTGCAGGAGCGGTCATATCTCAGGTTCTTGGATTTCAGAGCAAACACCACCTTCACTTCGGTTTGCTTGCCTGTTTGCTGATCTGGTGCCATCACACCGGAAACACCAAAGAAACCGTCGAACTTAGCACTGCCCTTCTGATAAGGGAGACTCATGTCCTCCGGAATATATGTGTTGGTCCATTGACTCTGCCACTTCCAATTGAATTCAAAGTAAACTGGAGTTTTGTTGAAGCCCCGTACCGTACCAGTGTACGCCGTACTGTAACTCATCTTTGAAGAAGTGTTCTTTACTTCAAAGAATCCATCATAGACGTTGGTAAATTCCTCCTGCGGTGCCAGATAAGAATTGGAGAAGTCATATTCATAACGATATCCTCCGCCCCACCCCTTATTTTCAGCTCCTGCCGCATCCTTGAAGTCCTGAATCTTGTACGAGCCCACTCTATCCATAAAGTAGCCTGGCTGATCCCCAGCTACACGATTGCAATTAAACTTCACTTCCAAGAGTGCCGGAATTCCATCACCATCGTCATCCACAGTAGGATCCGGATTCTTTTTTGTGCAAGAGTCAAACACACCGACAAAGGCTGCCGGGACAGTCACAGGACTGCCTGAACCACCTGTCGGCACCAAACTTTGCATGACCGTGCTAATGCCTTGAGCGTTCAAGATCGCTGTCGCCTGCGCCAGATTTACGCTGCCACCAGCGGCTGTCAACGCACCACCGCCGCCACCGCATCCATTAAGCAGCAGGCCCAGGCCTGCCACCGCGAAAATACTTTTATTCATACATAACTCCTTTCCGAGCCTGACGTCTCAGAAATTAGAAGTTGTAAGTGATAGATGCTTGAGTAAGAACGTCGTTACCGTTGATTTGACCGGTAGTAGAGCCAGCTACAACGCCATCCAAAGCGAAGTTGTTGTATTTCAGGCCAATACCAGCAGCAACAGTTGTATCGTTTTTGTTAGTAACAGTTTCATCGCCTGAAGCCGCCTGATTTTTGTCCTGAGTGCTGCTTAGCAAGAAGCTTTGTGATACAGACGCACGAACCACCGCCCATGAATTCAACTCAGCCTCAACGCCTGCGAAGATTGGAAGATTCATAGCTGTGATATCTTTGCCGATCTCACGTTTTGCGTAAGACAAAGAAGCACCATAGTAAACGTTTTTGATTTTGCGGCTTAGGATACCAACTTCGGCGCCGATGTCCTTAACATCTGTATCACCTGCAGCTGCTTCGTATTTACCCGCACCCCAGTTCAATTTGCTGAAGAAGTAGTTTGTACCCATCTCTTGCTCGAAGTTCAAAGTAACGTAAGGAGCGCCTGTTGTTTTGTCTGTCGCGTTTTCGGTAACTGCGATAGCTTCAACCGTTCCCGCGAACTCCATGCCGTCACGGTCAATACCGAAGCGAGCCGCCAGGTACTGTTCCTTTGTTTTATTTGGCTTGTCATCAGAGTTGGACAACGCCACAGAAGCACCCCAGCCATCTTTAGCATAGAAAACTTCTACCGGATTGTTTTGACCTTCAGAAGCCGGAGCGCCAGCACGCAGGCTTTGTTGGATCGGACTCAAGTGGCCAACATAAACACCCATATTTGCACCGAACTCATCAGTGAACAAACCACCTTCAGCTTTTGGCGCAGAAGTGTTTGTAGAACCACCCATTTCCAAAGTCAGGTACTTACCCAAAGAATTTACGTGCGCTGGATTCTCGAAAACTGTTTGAGAATCTTTCAAGAACTCTGCCTTCTGCAAAGCTTGAACGCGGGCCTTAGAAGCCATTGCTGGGGTTGCTGCAACCAAAGATAGTGCGGAGACAAGAACAAACTTTTTCATTAATTGAACCTCATGTTGTTGTTATGAAATTTTGCTTATGCACAAAAACTTCAGCAAACGTCGAATAACATGGTCAATTATTTTTGATTTTTACTTCTATTCGCATGACTCACGTGCAAATTTTGTGTCCGCGACTTTCTTTCATCATCGTCGCAAATGCCTTGCCCACAGCGGGTCACAAGGCGGTCGATAAATTTTTATTTTTTCAAAAGCGTGTCCTCGATATATTTTTTTATCCCCCCTGTTTCAGGGGTGTAAATTTCTTTCAGAAATGCATTTTCGAAATTCCGAACATTCCGAAATACGCCCCTGGCTCTCCTTTTATAAGAATCAAATCGATGTCAATGGTGCCGAGGCACTTACACCAGCGATGAGAATCTCTCTCAGACGAAGCCTCGTTTCTCAGCTCTATCATCCTTGATTGAAAGCGGAACGTGGAAATCATTTGCAGATATTTATGATCTAAAGATCAGAAAAAAGGATACAGCCATTACCCTGAAAGCTCCTGTCGATCTTAGAAAGATAGCTACCAAGGACAGAGCTGATTATCAGAAGCTAATCTGAAAGACTCTTATCGAGCTTGTGATCAAGGGGGCTTCTTAGTCTATGGCCTGCAATCGCCGGCTATAGGGCTCAGGAAGAGCTTGAGGAAATAAAAAAAGCCCAGGGGTTACCTGGGCTTTCTCTTCTCAACTTTTAAGACTAGGTCTTAGAAAGTGTAAGTGTAAGCAACTTGAGAGAACATGTCTGTGTTCGTGTTGAACTCGCCAGCAGCTGCACCTTTGAAGGTAACATCAAGCATGCTTTTGCCGAACTTGAAGCCTGCGCCAGCAGCCATAACTGTGGAGTCAAGGTCTTTCTTGTCACCATCAGTACCGCCACCAGTGATGTCTTTAGTTTCGTTCAGGATCACGTTTTGAGCAACGGATGCACGAAGAACCAACCAAGAAGCTGCGTTAGCTTCAACACCCATGTACACTGGCAGAGTCATGGACTCAGATACTTTGTCTGTCTTAGCAGAAGCCAACTCTACACCGTAGAAGAAGTTACCTTCGTCAGATTTAACCAAAGTGTTAACCATACCAACTTTGTAAGAAGTTTTTTCGATTTTAGCTGCAGACAAAGCACCCGTACCTTCAACTTTTACAGTTTTGAAGTTACCGTAAACTTCCATCTCTGGAGACATGTGATAACCAACTGTCAAGCTAGTCAAACCTTTAGATTCAACGCCATCAGAACCAACTTCAGATTTAGCGCTCAAACCTTGAACCAAGTCAACATCCCAAGTACCGTTTGTCACACCAAGTGCCAAACCAGAAGAAGAAGATTTTGCGTCAACAGAATCATCTTTACCGTTAGAGTACTTCAAAGTAACACCGTAAGTCCACTCTGACATTTTACCAGCGTAGAACAGATTCAAACCATTTTGTTCATCGATAATATTCGCAAGACCACCAGTTGTTCTAGCGTACTGTACAGCCTCAGAGAAGTCTGCAGAGCGACGACCGAAATAAACACCGAATGCAGTATCGTCACCGTGACGTTTTACGAAGCCACCTTCAGCATGTGGATCTACTGCAGCTGCACCTTTATCACCCCACTCGATAGTTGCTTGCTCAGAAAGAGCCAAGAACTGGTAAGGTCTGTCAAATGCGCTTTGGAAATCCAAAACGTGACGGGAATTGTTCAAAGCCTCTACGCGTGCTTTAGAAGCCATTGCTGCTGGAGCTGCTGCTGTTACCAAAGCTGCTACTACTAAAAGTTTTTTCATTGTTGCATCCTTTCGTTTCGTTGCAATCGTATGATTTCTTTTAAATCCATTAAAAGTTTTAATCGAGTACACAAAAAATGCTAATGAGGACCTAGCCCAAGATCAACAACAAAAATTTTCGGTACGTTTTCATCACGCTTAAAACTTCATCAACGCGATTCAACTTGTGACCTTCCGAACACATCAATCTGCGACCATACACCAGTGCGGCAGAATCTACTTTTTTAGAACAATTATTCCACTCAAACTCGCGCCAGCAGCGGGTTTGGTGGAGATATCAAAAGGGCCTTTTTTTGAGGAGCGCCAAAGGTCCGGTGGACAATAGAACACGGTTTGAGGTCCAAAAAAGATTTAAGAAATGACAATTGACGCGAAATTTCAAATTCGCCATGTCATGCTAGATCAAGGTCTAGCTTTACAATGTTTTTACGTTACACAGCTGGACCTAGGTCTTACCATCTTTCGGTATCCGTAACATTCACACTATATATAAGGAGCTACTTTGAAAAAGAATGTACTAGTCGCGGGTTTATTAATTTTGTGCGGTTTCAGTGCGCAAGCTGTTGAAATCTCTGGCCTGACAGTGAACGGTGAGGTCGCTTTCGACTTCAACTTCCTGTCCACCAAAGGCACTGCCATGCCATATACCGATGGTGTAACCAATGAGACCTACCGCTTGCGCAACGCTCAGGTACTAATCAGCAAAGAAACAGATCAAATCTACTTCCTGACTCGTTTGGCGTACTCGCCTACACCATACATCTCCGAAGTCGATACCCCAGCAACACCCACAAATGCCAAATCTTCCACCAATAACTTCGGCGCGCTAGAGCAGGCAGAAATCTTCTACAAACCAATGCAGAACCTTTACGTTGGATTTGGCCGCTTCCTGACAACAATGGGCTACGAATCACTTATGAAGTATGAAAATGCTTTCTACACCACGACTATCGCTTACCAAAGCATCGTTCCTGGCTATGGTGAAGGTTTGCGTGCAAAGTACGTTGCTGGCGACTGGTTAACTGGAACTCTTTCCACCTACAATCAAGCACAATATGGCGCTTTCGGTGAAGACTATACTCCAACCAAAACAACAGAGCTTTCTTTCACTGGCAAGATCGCTGGCGACTTCACATGGTTTGCTGGATACTACTTGGGTACCGACAAGCCAGGCGCTACAAAAGTTGAAAAGTCTGCTTCCAGCGTATGGGCATCTTACCAAATTACAGAAAACATGTTGGCAGCTTTGATCTATGACTCCTACACCACAAAACCTGATGGCTCTGGAACTCACTGGGCAGATGCAAGCACGGCTTTGATCACCTATGGTCTAGGCATGAATAACTTGGCTCTTCGTTATGAGATGGTCCGCGGAGCAAGCACCTTGAACTATGGCACAGGCGAGAAGGTGGATTCACTGACTATTGGTGACAAAATCGTTCTTAACGAAAACCTGAATCTTTATGTTGAGTACCGCATGGACAAAGCTGACGAGAAAGTTTTTGTAGATAGCGATGGAGCCCCTACAGACACTGCCAACGTCATCACTTTGGGCGCATTGGCTCACTTCTAAGCAACTGACTGGAATGGAGGGATTTTCCCTCCATTTTCCATCTAAAAATAAAATCCTTCGATAATTCTTAGCGCCTCTTCAACTGACCCAATTTTTTGACTTCGGCAGAATCCAAGTACACCTGCATCTTTCACCAAGCCCGACATTTCATCCAAATACGTTCTAAGATGCACCAAGGGAAGACCTGAAATCTTCAGTGACTCACCAGCCGGAAGTGCCTGGGAGAGCAATAGAATATCGTTGCGATGCTTTCTGATATCATCTCCATCCACCTTATGGCCACCTTCACGGCGTTCTCTGAGCTCGTTAAAAGCCCGTGCCTTTAATGGAATCTGTGCGACTGCACTAATAAAATTACAGTGGTCTCCATCAATCGCATTCGCCTGAATTAAGTCATAGTAGTCATCCTCCAGCAGAATACCAGAGAACTGATCTCCCATTTCAATCTTCTGCAAAGGGATGATATGTTGCTCATCAAATAGTTCTAAATCTTCAGGTTTTTTTGAAAACAACTCAATCTGCTTGGGAAACTCTGGATTTTTAGGCTTGTTAAAACGATAGTACTGAGCCACTCCTGCTGACTTCTCTCTATTCTCGAACTCTCCGTCTTTAATATAATCTGCCAAGTTCTTAAGAAAGGCAGGATCAGGCTTCATGAAAACGACGATATCCAGATCTTTCGTAGCCCGGAAGGAGACTCCCAATCCCGACATCAGCAAATTTCCAGCAACACCGCCAACAATAACGTAATGCTCACGAAAAGCGGCCAGCCTCTTCGTGAAATGCTCTAAACCATGAACCACTAATCCCCCAATACGGTTTTAAGAAGTTCTTTAAGAGCAATTTGCGTACGATCATCGTGACTATCTTGCATACTTAGATAGAGGGAAATCGGATCAACGGTACTACCTTCGGATATCGCATTGGGGTCCCACTCCCATACTTCAAGACAGTATTGCGCCAACTCTTTTGGAACTGCTTTTAGCTGCGCCTCGATCTTGGAAAAGTCTTTCTTGCCGATCGCCTGAGTTTGAACCATTCCGCCATCCAGCATCGTTAGATGTCCTAGGGCAGAATACCCCGCAAGTTTTGCTCCGAAGGTTTTCCTGTTCAAATATATACGCGCGATTACCGGACTTCCCAGAAGACCTTTAGCTTGGTTCCACAATTCGCGCTTGGGTAAAAAATGGACATGCTTACTGACACCTTCTCTATTTATTTTAATCAACTCAAACGTTCTAAGTTCCTCAACCAAACGACTGGCATGCACTTTGGAAATCGCAAAGAAATCTGCGAAGTCACTGACTGTTTTCCCCTGAATATCACCCACAACAAGATATCTAATAATTGCCGCTTTACCTCGTAAACTTAGCTTCGCAGGAAATGCCACCGCTTTTTCATTTGCAGCCCGAACTGCTAACAAAGCATCCGGCAAAAAAATATTTCCCCGCATATCGACATAATTTACTTTGTGACCCATCAGAGCTTTCTGCTGATAAGACTTTAATTCATTGAATATAAACATGACGGGTTTTGCCGCTGCCTTTTTCAAAATATCTTGATGTAGCAATATTTTTTTAATTTCAACTTCATCAGAAGCGGCTTCAGCTAAGATAAATGCCAGCCCCTGAATATTGGCTGTTGTTAGTCGATAGCTCTTCAAGACAAGATGAGGAATCCCCTTTGGAATTTCCACATTAGGAGTAATTGTTACTATTTTAAAGGATATCAAGTCCCCCAAAAGGGTGTTAATTCGAGCTGTCTCCATAGAGACATGTTAACTTATAAATACTATTGTTACCATGTAAATGTAAATAATATGGTAAACATGGTAAATAATTGATTTTACTTATAAATTTTTATTAAAAATGGTGATTCGGGCATTAAGTCCGGCAGGTATTAATAGGGTCTGGGCATGAATAATTTGGGGATATCCTTTACGGTGATAGTATCAAATGATACTATCACCGTATGACTCATCCCCCATTTAAAATTACCTCAAAAGTCCTTTCTCTCACGACAAAAATCCATGAACTCATAGGGGAAATGAAGGGCTATAGTGTAGGTAAGCCATCGGTAAAGTTCAGAAAAGAAAATAAAATTCAGACAGTGCAGCATAGCTTGGCCATAGAGGGCAATGAACTCACCGGAGAACAAATAACCGCCATCCTGGAAAAGAAAAGGGTTCTGGGCCCTAAAAAGCAGATTATGGAAGTGCAAAATGCGCTTCAGGTTTATGATTCCCTCAGCTCCTTCAATCCAAATCAGGAAAAACACCTTCTCAAAGCCCACAAGCTGCTTATGCAAGGTCTAGTTAAAAATGCCGGCAAATATCGAACTGGACAGGTTGGTATTCTTAAGGGCACTCATGTAAGTCATGTAGCTCCTCCGGCAAAGCAAGTTCCTCATTTAATGGGAGAACTGTTTAAGTTTCTCAAAGAGGACCGAGAAACTTCCGCCATAATCAAAGCTTGCGTGTTTCACTATGAGCTTGAATTTATTCATCCCTTTGAAGACGGCAACGGTCGCATGGGAAGGCTCTGGCAGCAATTGCTCCTTATGCAACACTCCCCGGTATTTGAGTATATTTCCACAGAAACACTTATCCATGAAAAGCAGATGCAATACTATTCGGTCTTAGAAAAATCCGATAAGGCTGGAGACTCCACTGCCTTTCTGGAGTTTTCACTTGAGATCATTCTTATTGCCCTTAAACATTTTAAGTCCGCACAGCGCCCGCAAAAAGCAAATAGTACTGACCGAATTCACTTTGCTCTTGAACACTTTAGGGAGAACTCTTTTAGTCGAAAAAAATACCTAGAGCTTTTCCCAGAAATCTCAACTGCTACAGCAAGTCGGGATCTTGCCCTTGCGGTTAAGGAAAATAAAGTCACCATTACCGGAGAAAAGGCACAAGCAACCTACAAAGCAACCACTCCTCGCCTTAAATAGCCCCCCCTTGCTATGCAGCAACCTTGGCCATTAAGACTTCATTTATAATAGTTTGATAGCCAACCCCACGACGCTTTCCCTCTTTCTTCGCCCAAGCAATAACCATCGGATGCAGCCTGATTGAAATAGGCTGAAACTTTTCATTAGCCGCCTTTACAGGACGTCCACGCGCCGGTCTTTTAACTCCCAGAGTAGCTTCAATAGCTCTCTTGAACGCTTCCGTTTCCTTAGCACTAACCCGGCGGGCTTTATCAAAACGAAATTCTTTTTGCTTCTTCATAAAGTCTTCTTTCCTTTTTACTGGCACGTCTCGCGCTTATGACTCTCAGTGATTTCCCTCTTTTTCGCAGGGTAAAAACCACCACAACAACAATGCGGCCGTCCGCCTCACCGATTAAAACAGCACGGCTTTCTGAGCCCACCTGTCTTTTTAAGTTTTCATCAATTAACGCGTAGGGATCGTCAAAGGCCTTAATTGCCTCCTCAAATCTAATCCGGTGTTTTTCAAAGTTTGTTTGGGCCTTCCTCATATCCCATTCAAACCCTTCTATTTCAGTATATACCATAAATTGACCCTTTAGCCAAGAAGGCTGCAAGGGCGGCACCATCTTTAGGAATTAGCTAAATATATTCGGCCACTTAAGAAATACGGCTAGCGGACAATTTCGAGATTTGTGTTATGAAAAGAAATCAGTTATATATGAAGTACCTCTCTTTTCTCTGACCTCTTACAAGATCTCAGAGAGTCATAACTAATCTGTTCAATCACAAGTAATTGCTGACATTAACAGAACTTCGGCGGCAGCTTTTGTCGCATAAAGATTCTCCTTTTCGCCTGCCTAACTTGTGATAATCTCAAATAAAAGGAAATACAGCCTGACAATGCAAAAAAAGAAAATCCTCAACGGCACCATCAAAAGACATCCTGACGGATTTGGTTTTTTTATCCCCGAAGACAAAGAACACCCCGACGTTTATATTCCTCGCCATTCCATGGAAGGCATCATGACCAACGACAAAGTGGCCATCGAAGTTTTCCCGGAAAAAGGCGGTGAGCGTTTCCGTGGTGAGCTGGTGCGTGTTCTATCACGCGGAACCAAAACCGTAGTGGGCCGTTTTTATAAAATGAATGAACGTACCGGCGCCCTTCGTGACGAAGGAAAAGGCTGGGGCCAGGACCTAAAAATCAAAATAGAAGATTCCATGGGCGCCAAAGACAAAGAATTGGTCGCTGCGGAAATCACCAGCTATCCTGACGAAGGAAAACCCTTCACTGGCAAAGTGACCGAAATCATCGGTAATGCTCTGGACCCCTTGACCGACATCAAACGCGTGATTCGTGCGAACAATATTCCTCTGGAATTTTCAAAAGCCACACTGGAAGAAGCTGAACATTTTGGCGAAGTGCCGGAAGAAAAAGACTTCCAGGGTCGTCGCGATCTGCGCGATAAAGCTTTAATCACGATTGACGGTGCCACTGCCAAAGACTTTGACGATGCCGTCTATGTTGAAATGACCAATGAAGGCTTCCGTCTTTATGTTGCCATCGCCGATGTCAGCCACTATGTGAAAATCGGAACTGCCATAGACAAAGATGCTTATGAACGCGGAACTTCCGTGTACTTCCCGAACTATGTCGTGCCCATGCTGCCAGAGGTTCTGAGCAACGGACTTTGTTCTTTGAATCCTCACGTGCCACGCCTGTGCCTGGTCGCCGAAATGCTTTTTGACTTCACCGGCGAATTGGTGAAATCCGACTTCTATGAGGGAGTCATGGAAAGCAAAGCCCGCGTAACCTACGGTGAAGCGCAGGAAATGATCGACGGCAACACCATCGAAAAGCACCAGCACGTTAAAGAGCATATTCTCAGACTTTACGATCTGGCGAAGATCCTGATGGCAAAACGCTTCAAAGAAGGCTCGCTGGACCTTGAAATTCCGGAAACGGAACTGGTTATTGATGGCGCCGGGGTTCCGGTGGACATTCAAAGATCTGAACGTCTGTTCTCGCATCGTTTAATTGAAGAGATGATGTTGGCAGCGAACGTGGCTGTTGGAAAATTCCTGGCAAGCCGTGAAATCCCCGCCCTTTACCGTATCCACGAACCGCCGAATGAAATGGCGATTCGCACTCTGGAAAAATATCTGGAGAACTTCGGCGGAAAAACCAAACTGGGAACAGGAAAGCTGCAAAAGCGCCTGACCAAAGCTTTGGAAGAGTTTGAAGGCCGTCCCGAATCCCAGATCTTGAATATCCTGACCTTGCGATCCATGAGTCAGGCCAAATACAGCATGAACAACGTCGGTCACTTTGGCTTGGGCTTTGAGTTCTATACTCACTTCACCTCTCCGATCCGCCGTTACCCAGATTTGATTGTACATCGCTTGTTGAAAAACCAAGTGATGCCAAATTCCCGCTATCGCCTGATGAACGAAGATGACCTTTCCACAGCCGGAACGATCCTTTCCGCAGCGGAACAGCGCTCTGTGAAAGCTGAACGTCAGGTTCAGTCCATCAAAAAGGCCCGCTTCATGGAAAAATTCGTGGGGCAGGAGTTTGATGGCATGATCAGCTCTGTGGCGAAATTCGGCGTCTTCGTTCTTTTGCGTGAATACGATATTGACGGCTTGGTTCGTCTGGATGATTTAGGTGGAGATCGCTTCGAATTTGATGAAGAAAACCTTCGCTTGGTCGCAAAACGCTCGGGCTTCGCTTATAACATTGGTGACAGCATCCGCATTCAGGTGGTTGCCGCTGATCCTGAGCAGGGACAAATCAACTTTGCCCTGGCTGGTCTGGAAAAAGAAGAGCATGAAGGCGAACAGACTTCTGCGGAAAGATCAGCTGCCGCTGTTCTTAAAAAACTGCACGCACAAAAACGACCAAAAGATCATATTGCCCGTGGTAAAGAACGCCATGAAGAACGTCACGCAGATCGCTCTGAGCGCAAAGGCCGTCCAGATCGCGAACACGACAGAAAACATGGCAAGCCAGCACCTGATCACTCTAAGCAAAAAGCCAAGCCTCAGGAACACGGAAAATCAAGATTCTTCGGCGATGTTCGTAAAGATGCTCCCGAGGGAAGTTCTGAAAAACTGCGCAAGGTTGAAAAGCAATACAATCTGAAACCACGCCAGTTGGACGATGAAGAAAAGCGTGGTCCAGACAAGACTTTACTCGAGATGATCCTTGGTCCAGAGAGATACCGCGAACAAGCCAATGGGGACGCTTCGGACAAACCAAAGCTCAGTAAAAAATTGATGTTTGCCGAACAATCTAAACTCCGAGATAATGACGACAATTCGGAGAAGAATAGTGACAGCCTTAAGCACCGGACGCCAGATCGGAAAGACTCTAAAAAACGCGGCAAGACTCAGAACGATCGTGGGGGTGTTCGCAAAGCACGGCTTTCATCAGGTCGCGGAAAAGGTAAAACTCGGTAAATTCATTATTCAAAGATTAAACGCAAGCTCTGACGTTGAGGACCTCTCAATGCCAGAGCGTATGCGGATGAGCTTTGAAGAGCTGGGCCCCTCGTTCGTAAAGCTGGGACAGTTGCTCGCGACCCGTCCCGATCTTGTCCCTGAAGAATATGTCGCGGAATTTGAAAAGCTGCATGACCGCGTCCAATCCATCTCTTTTGAAACCGTCGAAACGGTTCTTCGCGAAGAGTTCGGCAACACCCTTTATCAAAAGTTTGAATCCATCGACAAAGAGCCTTTGGGCTCGGCCAGCATCGCACAAGTACACCGTGCCCGCTTAAGCACCGGTGAAGATGTTGTCATCAAGGTTCAACGTCCCGGCATTATCCAAACGATCAACGATGACCTGAATGTGCTTTACCTGCTGGCAGATCTGCTGGTTACTTATATTCCCGAAACCAGATCCTACAATCCCGTTGGCATCGTGGATGAATACTTCCGCACCTTGGAACTTGAAACCAATTTTGTAGTTGAAGCCAACAATATCCGTCGTTTTCAAGGGAACTTTGCCGGTGATGAAAATATCAAGATCCCCAAAGTCTATCTGGAGCTGACCACTGAACGCGTTCTGGTTATGGAGGCCCTGCCGGGTGTCCCTTTAAGCCAGGAAGCTTCGTTGCTGCAAGCAGGCATCAACCCGGAAGAAGTCATTCGCCGAGGTCTGAAGGCCTACCTTAAGATGGTCTTCCACGATGGCCTTTTCCATGGAGATCTGCACGCTGGAAACTTCTTTGTTCTTCCAGAAAATAAAATCGGTCTTATCGACTTTGGAGTTGTGGGTCGCCTAAATTCCCGCACGCAAGCTTCAATTGCCAATATGCTTCTGGCCTTGTCCCGTGAAGACTACGAACGCTTGGCTTATGAGTATGTGGACCTCGCTCCATTTACTGACCGCGTGAACGTCGATATCTTCGCCAAGGATTTGCGCGAGCTTATCGCTCCTTACTTTGGATTGACCCTGAAAAACGTCAATCTGGGTAAAGTCCTGATGCGCTCTTCGGGAATCGCGGCTCGTCACCATATTCATGTCCCAACCGATCTGATGCTGTTCTTCAAGTCGATCGTGGCCATTGAGGGCATGGGCCGTAAGATTCACAAGGATTTCGATTTCCTTCAGTATTCCCTGGAATTTGCCGGAGAACTTGCAAAAACACACTTCGGACCGGACAAACTGATCAACGAAATGTCTCAGATGGCTCGGGAATCCAAAAACTTCCTGAACTCTTTGCCACGTCAGTTGAATTTCTTCCTGCGCAAAGTGAACAGCCCGGATCATGCCTTCCGATTGCATGTTGGGGAAATCAAAGAACTCAAAAGGTCTGTGGAAAGCTCTTCCAATCTGTTGTTCTTGGCGGTGATCATTGCTGCCTTGATCCTGAGCTCCTCGTTTATCTTTGTTCACCCGACCGGAAGCCATATCATGGGCATGCCGACTATGAGCTTTGTTGGCTATGTCATGGCGGCCCTGCTGGGCATGCTGGCCTTTTTAAATTATATCAGAAAACCTTGATGCGGAGACTTGATGCAACAGTTGTATTATGAGCTGAGCGTACTGGCAAAAGCTGTGAACTTCAAAAATCTATCCGCAGCGGCCCTGCATGTGGGCCTGAGCCAGCCTCAGCTTTCCCGCATTATTGCCAAGATCGAAGACGAGCTGAAAATCGTTCTTTTGGATCGTTCGGCAAAAAGAAAATCCGGTTGGACCAACGTGGCCTTTCAGCTTTCTGAAATCTTTGAAAAGTCCAGTCATCGCCTGGTCTCAGAACTACAAAGTATCAGCAACAACCAGATGGTTGGCGAATTACATATCGGGACACTGGAAGGTCTGTCCGATTTTGCCCTCAATGCTTCACGCTTGTGTTTCGAAGAAGTCGGAGTCAAGAAGATCACTCTGGATATTCTTGATTTGAACGAACTGGAAGCCAACTTCCTGTCCGGAAATCTGGATCTTATCTTCACATCAAAACAACCGGGCCGACAGAAGTTTAAATACTTGATGGAACTGGGATTCCAGCGTCTGGAGTCTATCAATTCCTCGGATAAGTTTTGTGTTCTGAGTACGTTTGAATATGGTCGAGCCAACAAAAAGGAACTTGAACAGTTCCCTCACCTGTTTGTTTCAAACTCATTGTCGATTCGTCGCTCGTGGTTTGAACAAAACGGCGGAACAGGCCATATGCCAACAGAAGCCAAGCGCGGCCGTGCCAAAGACGCCGAACCCGTCATGATGATCGGTTCCGAGTTATTAAACCCTTTGCTGTGGAAAAATATCACCGCCGCCATCGAAGACTAAAAAAAGGCCGGGTGAACCGGCCTTTTTTGAATTCTGTCTTTCAAATTTAATCAATTTTGTAGAGACATTTTATTTTTTGTCCTACTGACAATGGCACTTCACTTGGCTTAGCTAAAACGGTCAGCTCATTGTAGAATGTTCCACTTACCTTCACGTCATCTACTGCGGCAGTCGCAACTAAAGAAACGACAGTGTAGCTAGAAACATTTAAGCCGGGGACTTCCAGATAGTCGTTAATTGTTGCGGCAGCAGCCACATCAAATTTTGGACCAGAAATAATTTTACTATTCGGCACCATGGCTGCTTCAACTGCTTTACAATCAGTCGGGGTGACGCTACTGCAAGTAACGTCGGAATTCGCTTCGCTGGCTTCATCGTAACTAATCGCGCGCACTGTGGACAAAGTGTAAATTTTCTTTCCAGAGACTGTCGAGCTGCTTACTTGCTTCAATGTATCCACTTTTTTAGAGCAGAACTCTTCATTACTAACCATCGTGCCAGAAGAAAGAGAGGCCTTAAGCACAAATTGTCCGCCTTGCTCAGCAATCAAGCCATCTAAGAATGCTGCAAAAGTTGAATCAACCTCACCATGCTCTACCAAAGAAAGATCGGCAGCCGTAGCCGCGTCTGCAATATTTTTATGTTCAGTCCCGGAGATAGCCGCTTCGGTTACTTTATTTCCCACAGTAGTATCAAAGCCACCGCCATAAACTAAAGAACTTAAATCCAATGCAGAAGAATTCGCCGCCGTAAGATCAAGCTCTGATGTGCCAGTAGAAAAAGATTGAATCACGGACGCAGCTTGAGACCACGTATGCCCACTTACGCCCACGGGTGCAAATAAATCATGAACAAAAATCTTTTCGCCACAGGCCGCTTGACCAAGCTTAAGGCCTTTTAATGAAAAGTTGACGATTTCACCACGTTTACAAGTAAATTTCCCCTGTGATCCTGTCTTGCCAGTTGAGTTCGACGATGTCGTAAAAGTTAGGCCCTTTACCGGTGCATCAATAAATTGGGCCGATATTGCTGAACCAAAACCACCACCTGTGGAGCCGCCACCGCCGCCGCCTCCACCACCAGAACAAGCTGCAAAGGAAACCAATGTGGTTGCAACCGCAGTTGCTTTAAGAATCGTCGCCTTCATTGAAAATACACTCCTTGTATTTAATGGGTTAAAACTAGAGTGTAAGGCGACAAATAAGTGAATCTAACTCAAGAATGTTCAAGAGAAGTCCAGGCCCACCGCGCTTGCAAGATGTAGGTCCAGCTTAGGGACGAGGTGACGCCATAAAACGTCACTGATGGCTAAATAATGCACAGGTCTCTTTCTCAAAGCCTCGTAATGAGACGCTGGGCTCTGGCACCCCCCTTGCTCATATGTCTTCCGGATTCTTTTAACGGAGGACTCTTATGGAATTCCTATTGTCACTTGGTCGTGGTTTTACTTCTGCAGATGCTTTCTGGATGTGGGCTATTTTGGCTGCTCAGGTGGTTTCTGTAGCGATTATCGCTGAGCGCTCTATCGCGCTTTTCGTAAATCGCAAGATTAATCAAAAAGATCTATCCAAAGCGATCGCTGAAGACATTAAAAGCGGTAACTTGGACAAAGCTCTTCGTCGTTCTTTGCAATTGAGCGCCAAAGAACCATTGGGTGTTGTTGCATCTGCTGGTATTCAGGCCGCTATTGATATGGGCGGTAAAGAAGAGATTCAGCTTAAGATGGACGAAATCCTTCTTGAGGAAAACACTCGCATCGAAAAGCGTATCGGCTTCCTGGCGATGTTTGCCAACGTAGCGACCTTGATTGGTCTATTGGGTACGATCACTGGTTTGATCCACTCTTTCGCGGGTATCGCAAATGCCAATCCGGTTGAAAAAGCGGCGATCCTTTCCAATGGTATCTCTTTGGCGATGAATACAACGGCTTACGGTCTATTGGTTGCTGTTCCGGCGTTGATCATGTACGCGGTTCTGCAAAACCGTGCTTCCCGTTTGACAGAAGATCTGAACAAAGCAGCCTTGAACTTGTTCATCCAGTTGGGCTTCCACTACGCACCGGTATCTAACAAGAAAGAAAGATCTCTTGTATGAGCCAGAAGAAAGAGTTGAACTTTGAAATTAACATCCTTCCCATTCTGGATATCCTTTCCGTCCTGATCTGTTTCCTGTTGTTGACGGCGGTATTTGTTCAGATTGGGACTTTGGATACAAAGCAGGCCATTGGAGACAACTCCACAGCCGGCGCCAAGAATCCCCCTTCATTGTGGGTGACGATGGCTGCTGACGGTGGCGTTCAACTCTCCTTGCGTGATCTTCCTCAAGCCAAAGTGCTTGAATCCCGCATTACCAAATCAACCAAAGGTGTGAATTGGGATGCGTTGGAAGGCAAACTCAAAGCGCTTCGCGATCAGTATCCAGATCTTAAAACAAGTGTTGTACGTCCTGAGGCGAACACATCCTACGGAGACGTTATCCGTGTGATGGATCACCTTAAACAAAGTGCCTTTGAAGGCGTGGGCTTGTCCCCGCTGGGGTAGGAACTATGAAAAAGACATCCTTTTTGGAAACTTCCACATCCAAACGCTCACCGATGAAAGAGGCCCTGGCCTTGAGTGGTGGTGGCAAAAAACAAAGCCCGCTTCGCCGTGACCTGGCGTTGGCGCTGCCTTTGACTTCGTTGATCGATGCGTTTTCGATCATCGTGATCTATCTGCTGATTGGGACACAAAACAGCGGCATGGAAACCCAAGTTCCATCCCGCATCAGCCTTCCGATGGCCAATCACAGTCAGGGTGTCGAAAAAGTGGCTCCAATCCTGCGCATCGAAAAAGGCAATTACTTTTTGGATGACAAGCGTATCGCAGCCCGTGATCTGACGGACAAGCTGGCCGAAATCAAAAAGAACTCCGAAGAAAAAGACCTGGAGTTGATGATTCAGGCGGATACAGAAATGAGATACGCCGAGCTGGATCCTTTAATCAAAGCGGGTTCCTTGGCCGGTATCGAGAAACTTAAATTTGCAGTGGTGCCAGGAAAATGAAAAATCTAAGACGACTTACCATTCTCAGTGTTGTTTGCCTCGGAGTATTGAATGTTCGTCTTGCACATGCCGACAAGATGAACTCCGGAACTCAGGACTTGGTCATCCAGAAGATGGAACGAGTCCTTTCTGCCATTGGCAAGGAAGATCCTTCCTGGGTTCCGACACAGCAGCGTTTGGCCGATCTGTTGGCTGAACGTGCCCGTGACCGCTTCATGCTGGAAGTGGAAGCAAACTGCGACGGTTGCAAAGGCTCCAAAGCCGACCGTCAAAAAGCCATTGGAATTTACGAAGAATTACTTCGTCAGGTTCGCATCAATGAACATGGTCCGATCCTGTTCCAATTGGCCCACCTGTATGAAATGGCCGGCCAAAACGACAATGCCATTCGCCTGTTTGAACAAATCATCAAAGAAGCCAAAGCGAAGAAAATCAATCCTGCTATCGTATCCCGTTCTCACGCCGCTTTGGGCGATCTTCTTTTCCAAAAGAACAAATTCGTGGAGGCCCGCAAGAACTACGTAATCGCTCTTAAAGACGATAAATTGGAAAACCGCGCCTTGGTCACTTACAACATGGCTTGGTGTGATTTCAATGAAGAAAAGCTTTCTTCTGCCATTGGGATCATGG
Organism: Bdellovibrio bacteriovorus; assembly: GCF_041888015.1. Classification (GTDB taxonomy): domain Bacteria; phylum Bdellovibrionota; class Bdellovibrionia; order Bdellovibrionales; family Bdellovibrionaceae; genus Bdellovibrio. Next base: position 368,781 of record NZ_CP168968.1, on the reverse strand, counting down.
AAAACCTTCTGAAGAACAAGCACCTGATCACGCGTGATACGGAAGAGGGCTCTAAGTACGACCCTGTCTTCCATGCTGACATCATGAGAGACCTGGCGACGTTCTATTCCCGTAAAGCGATCACCGACAAGGAAATCGTTGAATTCGAGACGTTGGCTCCGACTCAAAACCGTAAAGAGCTGATGTTCCATTTCGCTTCTGAAGCGGATCGTTTGGGTCAAAAACAAGCGGCTCACAAAATTCTGAATCGCTATCTGGAACAACCGGATCTGACAAAAGAAGAACGTCTGGAAGCCTTTGTTCGTATGGCGCAAGTCAATTACGACCGCGGCCAAACAACTCAATCCACACAAGACTTCGCCAAGGCAGCGGCGGCTTTCAAAAATACCGGCTGTGAAGAATCCAAGTGCGAAGAGTTGCAAAAAACCATGAAGCGTTATGTAACAGAACTTCACCGCTCCAAGAAGTTGAAGCCGGATCAGGATCTGATGAACGCTTACTTGATCTACAATAAGACTTTCCCTTCTGATATCGAAATGGCCAACCGTGGTTCCCAGATCGCTATGGACATGGCGAAATATCCATTGGCAATCCAGATCTATCGCAGCATCAGTGAAAGCCGCTCTTTCTCTAAAAAAGAACGCGAAGCTGCTTTGGCAAACGAAGTGTCCGCTGCAGAAAAGTCCCAGGACTTGAAACTTCGTCGTGAGGCATATCTTCATTTCTTGAAATACACTGACGACGATGCGAAGGCCTTCGAAGTTCGCTATCAGTTGGCCTACCTGAGCTATCAGGAAAAGAATCTGAAAGAGGCCGCACTGGCGTTCAACGATCTGGCTTTGGACAAAAAGGGCAACGCAGATCTTCGTAAAAAAGCAGCGGATCTATCCTTGGATGCTGCGGCCCAGTTGAAAGATGAAGAAGTCTTACAGAAATGGGCCTGGGAATACTCTGAAAAGTTCCCTGCTCACAAAACAGAGTTTGCGGCCTTGGCTCGTAAAGCCCTGATGAATCAAGTGGCGGCCGTTGCCAATAATCCAAAGTCTTCATCTTCTGAGAATTCAAAACTTCTTAAGAAGGTTCTGACAACAGACGTGTCTGGCGCCAAAGCTGACGAGAAGATTTTGTTCTATAACAACATTGCTGTTTTGGCTAAAAAGACGGGTGAAGACTCCACTTATGTTCAGGCGATGCTGGCACAAATTGCAATGCCTGAAGTACCGGCTTCTCGCAAAGATGAATTGCGCGAGCAATTGGCCGCTCACTACGAAAAGCATTTGGATTTCAAAAATGCTTATCGTATGGCATCCCAGGTTCAAAACTCAAAAATGTCTGAAAAAGACCGCGAGTTCCGCCTGGGTACCTTGGCCGATCTGGCTGACATGAATCCGGAAAGACATTACAAAGCAGCTTTGAAAGCGGGCCTCAAAGGCGACCGCTCCTTGGTGATGAGATCTCGCCTGGTTCTGCTGTCTTCCAACCCAGTGAAAGAGCTCAAAGCTCAATCCAAAGAACTGAAGGCGAAACCGGATCTTCTGAATGAAACAGCTTTGCTGGTTTATGCCCGTACTATGGATAAAAACGGTTTGAAATCCGTGTTCGAGATGAAAGAGCTTCGTCGTAAATCGGCAGCTCAGTTCTTCCAAAAGCAGGATTTCTACAACAAAGTGGGTCAATTCCATCCAACGATTGCTCGTCATCAGTTGAATGCGAAAAACGATCGTACTGTGCAAAAATCCATTCAAGAGCGTATGGGCCTGACTGCGAAAGCGGATAAACTTTTGAGCGAATCTGTGGCGCTGAAAGATATCACAGCTCAATTGATCATGCTCAACATCGTGGCTTCTGAAAACGACCGACTGGTGCGTGATCTGGCGGCTTTGCCAATGCCAAAAGGCCTGAGCCCGGCAGAACAGAGACAATACGTGGAAATCCTGAAGGGTCGTTCCAAACCTTATCTGGTAAAAGCTAAAACAGCCCGCCAGAAAATGGATGAATTGTGGGCGACATCCCCTGCTTTGGCTCAACTTGCCAACGACTACAAGCAAGCTCGCCCCGAAGTTCAAAAGCTTCTGGTGCGCGAAATGCAAATTCTTGAAGAGCTTCCAGGCCGGGGCCGCATGAAAACGGCCGTTTCTGATGCCTTGGGCAGCTCATCTTTCACAAGCAAAGACCTGGTTTCCGCACGTAAATCCGTGTCTGAAAACCCGTCCAATGTTCGTGACCTTGAAAACCTGAAATACCTAGAGACAAAAATGGGCCACCCCCTGATGCCGTCTTACCTGGAAGCCCGTTTAAATCAAATTCAGAGAGGAAAAAGCCTATGAAACAGGTGATTTTTCTGGCCCCCCTTTTGCTATCTCTACTAGCGGTACCAGCTTCCGCGTCTCAAAAGGCGACAGGAGCGAATAAGGTGAAAAAAGAGCAAAGCCATAGGCCCAAACTCGGCACCTCGTTCAAATTTGATGGCAGTGCCCTCAGAGGTAAGTACCAAAGTTCGTTAAACACCAAAGCAACCGTCGAGAACGACAAACTTCTTGAGGATCTGCTGGGTGGTAGAAACCGGTTCGATGACAAAATCGACCAAGACGAGAAAAGAAACTAGGATTGAATATGAGTACTGCAAAGCTGTTAATTCTTGAAAATAGGCTAGGACAAAAAGTCCGCACCTTTGCTGTGGACTCTGAATCTCTCAATATCGTGTACTTGCAAGACAGTCGCCGTATTGAGGTGGTTTCCAATCTTCAAACTCTGGAATCCAACGAGATCGAATACAGTCTATTGCAGACAATCGATCTTTCCCAGATGAATGAACAAGGCGTTGCTTTGGAAGGCCTGGGGCATCTGCGTTTGGCAGCCAACGGTATGCCTGCAAACAGCCCTACTTATCAGCTTTCTGAAGATCAAGATGACGAACAATTGAAGATGGTCCTGAAAAAGACCACTTTGGCTCACATCGCGGCGGTTCTGAGCCTGATGATGGGCACTTGGATCTGGGCTTCTTACTTCTCTAAAAAAGAAGAGCCCACTTTGGTGACGATTGTTCTGCCTAAAGAAGAGCCAGCTCAGAAGGTTCAGGAACCTCGCGCTCACGTGAAGGTTTCTCAGACTAAAATCAAACAAACCAATAAAGTCTATAGACCTAAAGCTCAAGCCAAGTTGAAAACAAAACCTTACAAGGTGAATACTGCCAAAGCCAAAGACGTCAACCGTATGGGTGCATTGGCGGCTTTGGGTGGCACTCCAAAAGGTACTCGTGGTTATGAGGGTCTGGACAACAACTCCATGAAAGCCATCCGTTCTGCCGGCGTTGGCAGCGGTGGTGGCGGTGTCGGTTCCGCAGGTCGCGGTGGCATTAAAGGCTACCTTCCTGGAAACGGTCTGATCGCGGGTTCTGCTGGTGAAGGCAGTGGTCGTGCTCAAAGCGCTGGCGGTTACGGCACCAAAGGTGTTGGTGGCGGTCGTGCGGGTTATGGCAAGATCTCTTTGGTCGGCGGCACTTCTGCTGTCAGCTTGCCGCTAGATGAAGAAGCCACTGTTGAAGGCGGTTTGGACCGTGACCAAATCATCGCGGTTATCAATAAAAACAAAGGTCAGATCATTTACTGTTATGAAAAAGGTCTTCAGGCCCAACCATCCATCGGTGGTCGCGTGGCGGTGGACTTTGTGATCGGTCCGGCGGGAAGAATCACCATGGCAAAAGTGGCTCAGTCTTCCCTGGGGTCTCGCATGGTTGAAAACTGCATGTTGCAGAGAATGAAATCATGGCAGTTCCCGCGTCCTGTTGGAAATGTAAATGTTGACGTTCTTTACCCATTTGAACTTATGCGCGTGAGCAGCCGCTAAGCGAGGTAGAATATGAACTTTCTTAAAACAACTCTTTTAGCTCTCCCTGTCACTCTGGTCCTATCCGGCTGTGGTGACTGGAAGAAAAATCCGGTTCCAGAAAGCAAAAATGCCACGACTGGTGAGTCCTTTGATCTGGACACTTTGAGAAAGCACTCTAAAGACGTAATCACTCACGGTCCGGACAAACCACGCGAAATCACCAACACTGTTGTGGTTGAAAAACCAAAAGTGGTGGTTAAAGAAGAATCCACAGTTGACGAAAAATTCATCGTCATCACTCCGGATGCTCAAATGACTTTCAATGAAGGTCAGGAGTCCTCTTTCAAAGTTTACGCTCGTGTCCTTGTTCCGGGCGTTCAAATCAAGCTGACAGCGCAAGGTCTGCCTGAAGGTGCGACACTTGAAGCTTCCGAAAAGGAAAAAGACCTTTATATCCTGAAATACAATCCGGCTCTTTACACTGTGGCTTCCACAGCGAACATGAAAGCCGTCAATGTTAAGTTCATCGCAGAGGTTGTTTCTGCGACCAGCCAGAATGCAGATAAACTTAAAGGCTTGGTGCGTGAAAAAGAAACGACTTTGTTCGTGTTCAAAAACCAGGAAGCTCCTGCTGAATTGAAAGTGGAAGGTCTGGGCGCTGAAGTGATGCAAGGTCTTGAGACTGTTTTCACCGTCACAGTGAAGGTGCCAGGCATCGATGGCCGCAGCCAACAGAAACCACGCCTTGTGGTCAGTTATGACGGTGTTAGCTACACAGCCGGTAATGACTTCCTGGAGCTGGATGGTTCCCGTCACGTTATTGCTGATTCAAAACAAAAAGATCCTGAATACCTTGGGGACTCTCGCTGGAAGTTCAAGTTGGTCTTCGACACAAAGAAGATCACTGTCCAACCGCAACTGGCGAAAGATGGGACATTCATGGTGAATGCTAATGGGGTGCGTGTTCGCCTTAGCTTTAAAGTTTATGGTCCAAATGGACTGTCAACTCCAGAATCCCTGACTCAGTTAAAGATCCGCTTTGCACCTGAGCAGGCTTCCCAAGGAGCCCAATAATGAAAACACTTAAGCTTCTTTCCCTTTCTGTTATCGCTGCAGCCTTTATGGCAACACCTGCGATGGCAGCTGGCAAAGCTTCTGCAAAAAAAGCCACATTGGCTGACGACATTGATTCTTTGGGTGGAAACCAGGAATTGATGGAGATGGCTCAGAACATCAAATCTCAAACGCGCACACGCATTGTTCAGGACCGAATCGTTGAAAGACGCAACCGCATTGAGTTCGGTCTTTCTTACGGCAGCACTTTCGGTGGTGACTCTTACGTAAAAACGCAAGCTCTGGGTGTGGCAGCGGACTATCACATCACTCCCCGTTGGTCTTTGGGTCTTCGTTACTATGATTTCGGTAACAACCTGACTGATGAAGGCAAACGTATCTTTGACCAAGCTCAGAAGAACTACGAAGCCGGTGGCCGTGCATATGCAGTTGATATCGACTATCCGGAAAACGCAGCCATCGCCGTTGTGAACTGGTATCCAATCTACGGTAAAACCAGCTTCCTGGATATGGGTGTAACTCAGTTTGATCTTTACCTTCTTGCTGGTGGCGGTCAGATGACTCTTTCCAGCGGCACAACCAGCCTGATGACGGCGGGTGCTGGTGTGGGTGCGTGGATCACAAAAAATATCTCTGCCCGTGCCGAGATGAGATACCAAACTTATAAAGATCAACCCGTAACAGGCTCCAGAACATTGGATACTGTGGTTGGCTCTCTGGGAATTGGATTCATTTTATGATCTCCCGCAACTTGTTCCTTAAGAACATTTTGATTGCGTCTTTGCTGGGGACAGCGTCTGTCGCTGGCGCTGCAGAGAGCCTTGTTCTCAAGGACTGGAGCCAGTCTTTTGAAAAGGCGCTTTCTGCAAAAGACAACGCAGCAACGTTGAAGCTTTTGGACTTCAAAGCTCTTGAAAAAGAAGCGTTGCCAAAGTGTGTTGACTGCACTGGTAAAGACTCCATGAAGAAAGCCCGCCTGGCTTTCTCTAAAGGTCAATTTGACGAATCCCTGAAGCTTTACAATCAAATCCCTAAAGGCAGCGACTATTGGTTTGAAGCTATTGAGGAAAAAGGCTGGGCTTATTTCCGTAAAAATGACGCCGAAAAAGCACTGGCACAAACGAAAACTCTGATCAGCCCGCAGTTTGGCGAAGTCGTGAACTCGGAAGCTTACTTCCTGCGCTCTCTGACCCAGCTTAAAATCTGTGATTACAAAGGTGTCTTTGAAACTCACGAAGCTTTTAAAGAAAGACAAAAGAACCGCGTTCTGGAAGTTCAAAAGCTGGCAGAAACCGGTATGAACGAATCCTTTGCCAAAGTTCTTTCTAGAACTGTGAACTTCCCACTTAAGGCTTCTGACGTGGCTGAATCTCTTCTGACTTTGCCGGTTCTTTACTATAAAGATCTGGATCTTCAGAAAGAAATGTTGCGTTTCAAAGTTTCTGAAAAGGCTTTGGCGATCCTAAAAGACCGCAATACTCAGCCAACGTTGCAATCCCAGGTTTCCAAAATTCAGCAGGAAAGCTTCGCGAAACTTAAAAATCGCATGAAGCAACTGGCGAAAGACGAATCCGAAGCCAACTTCCGCATCGTTCAGAAGTTGAATCTGATTGAAGTGGAAGCGATCCATAGAATTCATACCGACATGAAATTGGCCCAAGAGCTTTACTCTAAAGGCGACTTCAACAAGACCGGTGAAGATCAGTTGGTCTTCATGGATGATGGTCGTCCTTGGATTGATGAGCTTGATAAGTACGACGTGGCGGCCAAAACCTGCCCTCAGAACATCAGGAGGAAAATGTGAAACAACTCATTGCCCTTTGCATTTATGCTTCTGCTTTGATGCTGGTTGCAGCCTGCAGCCCGGAATCCAGCGGTATTATGGCCCAACAACCGGAAGTCGCTCCGGCTCCTGTGGAAATCCCGCAGTATGAACACGTAGAAGAACAAAAGTTCACGTGGATCACCGAAGACGGCGGTCAGAGTCAGTTGGATTTCAACCCGCAGGTGGACATTCTGTTCGTGACTGACAACTCTGAAAGTATGAAGTCCGCCCAGGAAAACCTTTTGCGCAACCTGGATCGTTTCACCACGGGCATCAACAAGAACGCCATGATCGATTATCACATTGGCGTAATCACGACTTGGGACAGCACCGAACGTTTTGTCAAAGCCAATAAAGATTCCTTCCAAATGGGTGAACTGCGCTACATCAAGGATTCCAAAGGTCAGTCCTACAACAAGCGTTATGTAACAAAGAAGGAAAAAAGCATTCTGGCTTCCTCTTTGAACGTTGGAGTGGCTCCTTATGAGCAAGGTGGTCCTGAACATGAAGAGTTCTTTGCCCCACTGACTGCGGCTTTGGAGAAATCCGGTCGTGGTGATGTGAACGAAGGCTTCTTCCGACCAAATGCTCAATTGGTTGTGGTCTTCCTGACGGACGCTGATGAGATCAAAAACTCCCGCATCAGCACAGAACAAATGGCCCGCACACTTTTGGATTTCAAAGGTGGCAAGGCCAACAAGCTTTCAGTTTACGGCGTGCTTGTAAAAGCCTCCGATTCTGACGAACACAAAGACTGGGCTTTGCGCATTCACTCGAAATACAATCCTCAGTGCTTTGACATGACTCAGAAGACACCGAAAAATAACGGCACTTGCACAGGCTTCGGTCCGGAAAAACTGGAAGAACTGATTGTTCTGGCCAACGAAGAAAAAGGCTCCAAAGAAAGCATTAAGTCCAAGTATATTGTGGGCATTGTGAACAAAAATTTTGGTGATGACCTGGCTCGTATCGGCTCTGATATCACTAAAAAAACTTTGGCGAAAGAAATCTTCCTAAGCCAACGTCCTCGTGTTGATAACGGTGTTTTACAGGTCCGCGTTCGTTACGGTACACCTGCAGAACTCAATGCCGGTCGTGGTCAAATCATCCCGAATAAAGTTGCGGGCGGTTGGGCTTATGATCCGGAAAACAACTCTGTGCGCCTGGGTGGCGACATCGAGTACAAGTACCAGGAAAACGCCCGCTTCGCGGTGGATTTGATTCCTCTTACTCTTGCGCAGTAATTCTATTGATCAGATCCGCCACCTCGGCGGACTCGTTGATCATTCTTTGGCTGATCGCCACGTTTTTTCCGAAATAACCAAAAGCTCTGATCTGCTGGGTGTTCCAGACCTCAGGGCTTGTGTTGCTTAGATTGTATTTCGCGTTCGCGTAGATTTCACCAGCCCAAAGCTGATCGACCTTCAATTCCGGCCGTTTATTCAAAACCCATTGAATCGCTGGCTGAGCCACATGACAACTGACACAGTCCATGTTTTCTGGTGTGAAGTTCTTGGGATTTTCCACGCGGAAAGCGGCGCGCGCTTCTTTGCGAATCAGCTCTTCCGTCCCCGGCTCATCCAATCGAATGGATTCGCCTGCCAAATTATTGAAAGTGTCAGGACCTTTGGGTGATGGAGCAATCCCCCCGCCGGCAAAGTGATCCCGAGGTACTGCCAGATTAATAAAAGACTGCGCCATGCGGTCCCCCAAGCGAGGCACACGCAACATCTGCAACTTTCCACTTTCTGTCGGCTCAAAGCCCGCAAAAGCCCACATGTCGGCATTCCCACGCAAAACCATTGCCGTTACACGAGTGAAGTTCCCCGCACCCGCATACTTCAAAATGATCTTATTGAATTCAGTCAAAGCCGGAGCTGCATCCCCTTGTTCCTTCCAAGCCGGATGAACCTGCAATGGCAAGTAGGCCGTGTTCACAGCGTACTTCTTTTTCCAGGCTGCCAGTTCCTTTAAAAGGTTGGCAAATTCCCAATCCTGTAAAACATAGAAGCTATGCAAGGCTGCATCCACGGACTCGACCTCATCACGACGGGACAGCTCCACCGGCTGCCACACCAACCGGATCTGACGCTGACAAGATTGCGGAGTTGGAAGCGGGAAGCACGGATCAATGCGAACACCGATGACTCGCAAAGTGTTGTTGATCTCCTCCCGGTTGTGATCAATGGCCAATACGGGAATCTGGTTTACAAAAGAAAGAGGCAACAAAGCTCCACCGCGGGCGGGGCTTTCCAGCTTCAGCAGCGAATCTTCGCCAGCTTTGTTGGGCAAAGGCATCAGATAGGAAACGTCATTTAAATCCCAGGCTGCTTGAGCCTGAAGAGCCATACTGCAAAGAAGAGCCGCAATGAATTTCATAGACTTTGTAGGTGCCTTGCGGAAAGGCTCATTTCAACAATATTCGCATTACTCTGAGCGGCATTTGTCTAAATGAAAGTCCGATGAAAAACTGGGAACAGAAAATAAAAAAAGGCGGCCCCTTTTTCAAGGAGCCGCCTTCGTGTTTAACTTATTAGCCCAAGAGCTTCAAAGCCAATTGTTGTGACTGGTTCGCCTGACCCAGGACTGACACGCCCGCCTGCAACAAGATGTTATTTCTTGTCATCTCAGAAGTCTCTGCCGCCACGTCAGTGTCTCTGATTCGAGAATTCGCTGCTGACAAGTTTTCATCAGCGATCAACAAGTTGTTGGATGTTGATTGCAGACGATTTTGTAGCGCACCGAAGTTCGCGCGAATCGCATTCACCGATGTCAGGGCCTGATCGATGGTATCCAAGCTCAGTTGAGCGCCTTCCTTTGTAGACACGTTTTCTGCCGTCAATCCCAGGGCATCAACCGTGGCGTTGGCCGCACCTGCATTAAAGCTGATACGGTCGCGGAAAGGGTCGTTGTTTACGCCGACCTGAATATCAATCATCCCACCAGTACCGTTGAGAAGCTCGTAACCGTTGAAAACCGTGGATTCAGTAATACGCTGAATCTCGGATTTTAACTGTTGATACTCAACGTCCAAAAACTTTCTTTCAGTTTCACCAATAGTGTCAGAGGAAGCCTGTACACCCAACTCTCTCAAACGAATGAGCATGTTGGAGACTTCATTCAAGCTGCCCTCAGCGACCTGCACAAGAGAAATACCATCGTTGGCATTTCGGTTGGCCTGTCTAATACCTCGAATTTGTCCTTTGAGGTTTTCGCTGATCGCAAGACCTGCGGCGTCGTCAGCAGCTTGATTGATCCTCATTCCAGAAGCCAATCTTGCCATTGATCTATTCGCGTTGATCTGTGTCATGTACAGATTCTTTTGCGCATTCAACGCTGCCACATTGGTACCGATTCTTAATCCCATTCTATCCTCCGTGCATAGTTCTTCCTCCGTGAAAATGTGCCATCCATTGGCAAAAGGCGCGATCCGTGCACCTGTAAAATTAATATTCGGAACTTGCGATACAGTTCCCTGCTTACTTTTCGGAAATAAATTACAACTGCTCGAGTCCAGTTTTTGTCTTTTCTTTTTTATTTTTTACTGAGGGAAAAATTTTTGAAAATTCGGTCGCTGCGAAGAAAAAATGCAGCATGCAAAATCGGCGGATAAAGTCACTCGAACGAGAGCTTTATCAAAAGGCATTTGTTCACACATCATGAAACCGGACGCAGAATCCTGTTTCACAAATCCATCCCCGCCAGCCAAAGTTTGACTGAAAAAATGAGGCCGCCGTGAAAGACGGCCTCGTCGCAGGAAACAGATCAAATTGTCAGCTCATTTTACAGAGCTCGGGTCGTTACACTTGAGGGTGATCTTGATCAGTCAAGATCGGGAACCTAGGTCATTCCAAGTTTTATCCTTGGAATGACTTGTTCAAGAGTCCAAGTGCTACGTTAGCTTGTTGGTTCGCTTGTGCTAGTACGGAAGTACCGGCTTGCAACAAGATGTTGTTTCTAGTCATTTCAGACGTCTCTTCAGCTACATCCACATCTCTGATACGAGAGTTAGCGGCTGACATGTTCTCTACAGACACTTGAATGTTTGAAACTGTAGATTGAAGACGATTCTGGATCGCACCGAAGTCTGCGCGCATGGCGGAGACACTCACGATCGCCTGATCGATTGCTGACAAGGCATTCTGTGCAGAAGCTTTATCAGAAACAGAGGTCAGGTTCACACCCAAAGCTGCAGAGTTTGCATCGGCTTTAGAAGCATCGAAAGAGATACGGTCGATTTCAGGATTATTTCTAGTACCAACTTGGAAATCCAAGATGGAACCTACACCCGCTAGCAACTGAGTTCCGTTGAACTCTGTGCCTTCGGAGATACGGTCGATCTCTGAAACCAGCTGATCATATTCCACGTTCAGGAACTGTCTTTCTACAGGACCGATAGTATCGGAAGCTGCTTGTACAGACAATTCTCTGAGACGGATCAAGATCGAAGAGATCTCGTTCATGGAACCCTCGGCCACTTGAACCAGAGAGATACCGTCTTGAGCGTTTCGGGATGCTTGTTTTAGACCGCGAACCTGAGCTTTTAAGTTCTCAGAGATCGCGAGGCCGGCAGCATCATCACCAGCGCGGTTGATACGGAATCCTGAAGCGAGCTTTTCCATGCTCTTATCAAGACCGATCTTCGTTCCCCAGAGAACTCTCTGAGCATTCAACGAAGCACTGTTCGTATTAATTCTGAGACCCATGTTTCCTCCTCCTTGAAGATTTGCTGAGTTTCTATCCTTGAAACTCAGTGCACTTTCTTAGTGCCCTTGGGCGGTTCATTTGCTTACCTTACTCATCGGAGCCCCCAGAAATTCCTAAAGTGATACGTCTCATTTTTTTACATTTCTGGCCCTAGGACCTGTATCAGGCCGTCAGAGCCCTCATTCGAGCAATAACCCTAAATATCTATTTTCAGTGAAGTTTTTTCATTTCCCCGCGTCGCACCCGGCGCAATAAAAACCCTGTATCTAGCCCTTGGTCCTGTATCAAATACGCATATATAGGCCTCGGGGCACGAGTCCTTTATCTTTAAATGAAGCTGTTTGACATAGCCAGAGAAGACCCGCTAATTGAGTCTCATAGAAGTGCTGCCCCAGAGGAGAAAAGATGGAAATTCGCGATCCCGTTCATGGCTCTATATATTACTCTGAACCTGAAGTGGCCGTGCTGGATACCGCTGAATACCAACGTCTTCGTGCGATCAAGCAGCTTGGCTATGCGGAATTCAGTTTCCCGGGTGCGACACACAACCGCTATATTCACTCTGTCGGCGTGGGCCATCTTGCTGGTGAAACCTTCGATGCGATTTTCCGGGTTTATCCTTTTTCAAAACCTTCCGTGAAAACCCGTTTCCGTCAGGTGCTGCGCCTGGGGGCTTTGTTGCACGACGTGGGACACGGCCCTTTGAGCCACACCACGGAACAAGTCATGCCACATCTTTCTGAGTTGAAGATTCAGCTTTATAAAGAGCAAGAACAGTACGGCGAAGAAGCTCACACGGTGATGAATCACAACCGTCGCGCCAATCACGAAGACTATACGATTAAATACGTCACTGATTCCGCAATCTCTGAAACCCTGCGCACCCAGTTCCCTGACATTCAGCCGATCCACGTGGCCTGCCTGATCGACAAGGCCCTGCACTGCCCGGATGATTTCTTCATCGATAATGGCGTTGATTTCCGTCCGATTCTTAGTCAGTTGGTTTCTAGCGAGCTGGATGTGGACCGCATGGACTATCTGGAGCGCGACAGCTATTTCTGCGGCACGAACTACGGAAAAATTGACCTGTCCTGGTTGATCCAGAACATGACCTTCCACCGTCGCGAAAACAAAATGTATCTGGGCCTGAACCGCCGCGCCCTTTATTCTTTCGACGACTTCTTAATTTCCCGTCACCACATGCACTTGATGGTTTACTGTCACCACAAGAGCATCATCTATGAGGAAATGCTGAACCGCTATCTGACTTCCCCGGATTGCACGTTCGTTTTGCCAGGAGATATCAACGAGTACACCAAGTACAATGACTATCGCCTGCATGAACATTTGTCCGGCGCCAATAACCCTTGGGCACAACGAATCGCCCAAAGAAAACCGTTCAAGGTTCTGATCGAGCAGCACAACACCTCTGAATCGGAAAGCCCGGAAGCTATCAAAAAAGCTCTGGAAGCTGACGGTATTGAAGTCATCCGCACCAGCTCCAAAGCACGTCTTTCCAAATACCACACGGCCTCCCCGGAAGAACGTGCTTTGCAAATTTATGTTGTGGATCAATACGATCGCTGGGCCCAACCGTCCCCGATCAATCAGACGACTGAGATCTTCCAACGCTACGAAGGCGCTCGTATCATCGACCGTATCTATGTAGCACCGGAAAATCTAAGACAAGCGGAATTGATTCTGAAAGGTCTGAAACTCTAGGCGGACCAGAGCCGCCTAACTTCGGAAAGAAAAGAACATTTTCAAAAGAACAATCGTGATAAAGGCCAGACCCAACAACTTGGGGAAGGCCTTTTTCCATTTTGAAGGAAATTGACGAATCACCTTCAGCACTTCAAAAGGTCCCACTTCTTGAACTGGAATATGCTTTAACCCTTCCGGCACATCCCCCAGATACACCAGATAGTTCACATCCTGACGACGGCAATGATAAAGATAAGCCGGACCGCGCTTATAAATCGCCAGCACCTCGGAAATATCCAGTTCCAAAGGGGCCTTGTTCCAGCAGTCCTTCAGCGTGTAGTGCGGAATAAAATCCCACCACTGAAACATCACCGCTACCGGACGAATCGTAAGCTTACCTTGTTGCATGTCCCACCTAACTTAAAGAAATAACCTGGCCATTCACTGCCGCACCAAATCGACTTACCAGATAAGTCACAGTATTGGTGATCTTATCCGGCTCGGTGATACGCAGATGCGGCTCTTTCACCTTCAAAGCTTCAATCGCCTCTTTGATGGACTTGGCTTCCGGGTGCTGGGCCAGAATATACTCTTCGGTCAGACCCAATTTCAAGACATTCACGGTGATATTATGCTCTGCCACTTGCTTCGCCAATGACTGCGCAAAAGGAACCAAAGCTCCGCGGGCACCGGCCTGGATCGGGTCGGGATAAACTTCATTTAGCAGATACAAAATGCTGCCACGCTTGCGATTTTTCAAAAAATTCAAAACGGCATGAGTCAGCATCACGGAAGATTTAAAATTCTGCTGAATTTCTTCGTCCAGATAGTCGATACTGTCGCCAATTTTATAGCGGTTCTGCATGTTATAGGTTTGTGCATCAATAAACAGATCCACACTGCCGAACGCCTGCGCCGCAGATCCGACCGCGTCTTTGATATCATCGGCGGTTTTCATGGCGGACTTCACTCCCAAAGCTCTGCCGTATCGGGGGTTGATTTCACGGGCGTCGTTAATTTGATTGCAAAATCGCTGGCTGGCGGAGTTGTCGAAATCCAGCAATACACAGTCCGAACCCATCTGAGTCAAACCTATCACCAGACTTTGCACAGTGGAACTGAAGGGGCCGACGATCAAAGTTGTACGTTCTCGAAGATTGAATTCCATGATGAGTCTTTCACAAAAGGCCGAATTAACAAAAACCCCGGAAACAAGGTGTTCCGGGGCTCACAAGACTTAGATTTTTTCGATGATAATCGCAATCCCTTGACCACCGCCGATACAGGCAGAGCCCAGAGCGTACTTCCCGTTGCGACGGTGAAGTTCATAAACCAGATGATTCATGATGCGAGTTCCAGACGCGCCCAAGGGGTGACCGACAGCAATCGCGCCGCCATTCACGTTAGTTTTCGTCGGATCCAGCTTCAATTCTTTTTCCACTGCCAGATACTGAGCCGCAAACGCCTCATTCACTTCCACCAGATCCATCTGTTCCAGTTTCAAATTGGCTTTTTCAAGAGCCTTGCGAGCCGCGCCCGCAGGGCCAATTCCCATGATCGTTGGATCACATCCTACGGAAGCATAACTGATGATGCGAGCCATCGGCTTCAAACCCAGCTCTTTGGCCTTGGATTCACTCATCAACAACGAGCACGCAGCTCCGTCAACAATTCCAGAGGCTGCCGCTGCCGTTACGATGCCGTCTTTTTTAAAGACCGGTTTCAATGTCGCCAGCTTTTCCAAAGTGGAGTCTGGCTTTGGATGTTCGTCTTTATCAACAACCACAGTTCCTTTGCGGCCTTCGACTGTAACCGGGCAGATTTCCTGCTTCATGAAACCTTTTTCAACAGCAGCATGGAAGCGTTGTTGTGATTGAATAGAGTACTTGTCTGATTCTTCGCGAGAAATTCCATACTTAACAGCCAGATTTTCAGCCGTGATGGCCATTGGCATTTTCGCATAGGCATCCGTCAACGCCGAGGTCATCAGGTCTTCCAGTTCGAAGTTCCCCATACGCATTCCATCAAAGCGAACTTTGCGGGCCACATAAGGAATCTGCGACATTTGCTCCACCCCACCGGCCAGAACGACAGACGCTTCCCCACACTGGATCATTTGCACGGCATTAATCCAAGACTGGAAACCACTGCCGCACAGTCGATTGACAGCAAAAGCTCCAACCGCGACCGGCACACCAGTTTTCAAACCAATATGACGAGGTAAGTAAGCAGCATCAGCGCCTGACTGAACAACGTTTCCGAAAATGACGTGATCCACTTTTTCAGGTGAAAGACTGGCTTGTTCCAGGGTTGCTTTGGCGGCAGCCACACCCAGATCCGTTGCTGAAACATCCTTTAGAGATCCGCCAAAGGCTCCAAAGGGAGTTCTTTTCCCAGAGATAAATACGATATTTTCCATGAGTTAAGGGTAGGACGCTTACCAGGACCAGGCAAGGCCTATCATCGACAAGCCCTGTTCTTTATTGGCTTTATGACTGACGATAAGATCTTTATTATCCAAGACTTTGTCTTTGAACTGAATATCCGTTTCGGAGGCCTTCGCATCATAGTTGATCGCAGCCTTCAACCAGCCGGAATATTCCATCTTTGCAAGTGCCTGGAACGCTTCCACGCGGAAAGAGAACTTATGAACGATTCCATGCGGAGTGCTCGCCGGAACCACAACATCTGTTTTTAGCTTTTCCTGAGTTTCTTCCACAGCACGGCCCAGCGCACTGTTTTTCATGAATTCCGAATTAAACCACAAGTTAAAACCACGGTCGGCAATACGACTCATGACAGATCCTGTGCTTTCATTTTTCTTGATGTCCAATGGGATGATTTTGGCCACGTCTTCTTTCGTGATCTTCGGAGTGACTTTGTCCTCTGGAATCACCAGCGGCTTGGTGGTACGCAAGTCCACCTTGGCCCAGCAGGCTCCAGAGAAGGTCATCATAAAGAGAAGGCAGGAAACCAAAAGTCTCATACTTACCTCTTATACAAAGAGCGTTCCACGCAAAGTGGCCCCAGTCCCTTTAAAGTGGAGATAATAAGCAAATAACAGCGAAATCCCCGGAAAAACGTCAAGAGCCGTCCAGTGGCACTTCACTTGGCAATATATTGTCACCTCCACCATGGACTTGTTTCAAAGTGGAGCAACTTGCGCATTGAAATTGCATCGTTGGCACCTGAACTCGTGTGCATGCTTAAGATGTTAAGAAGGAACTATGTGATTCTAAGTATTTAGATGAGCTAAGGTCTGCAGAATGTCTCAGAATGGCGCGCGAAAAAAGTAAAAGTGGCAAAAAGTTAAACATTGGAGACTTTATGAAACTCAAGAACGTTCAAAGAAGCGCACTGGCATTAGCGCTGACGGCGAGCTTCGTTGTCCCCCCTCAACAGGTGTGGGCCAATTCAAGCGGAAATACTTCGATCTTCTCGTTGAATTTATTCGGCGATGACGATGATACCGGGGTTACACCAACCTCCCCAACGATTCCGAAGACAAATACCGGTTCTTCCGCAGGGTCTTCCACAAGTGCTCCAAGTCGTCCTAACAATAACTCCTCCAGCACTCCACGGGTGACTTCCACCAGCAGTGGTGCAGGGAAAATGAATGCAGCCAAAGTTCCTGATGCCTACAGTTGTCCTTTGTTTGACAACCGCCCTCATGCCGAATTGATCTCTGCGATTGATTCTTTGAATAAAGAGGTTCAGACGTCTCCGGAATGTACGGGCAGTCCGTCTGCGAAGTCGATCGAAGACAACGGGAACGCGATCAAACAAAGCATCGCTTCTTTGCAACAAATCATGCAAGCGCAAGATCCTGCACAGGTGAATGTAAACAGCGTTGAGCAGACCATGACAGCTGCCCTGACTGCCGTTGGCAATCTGGGTGACATCGTCAACAACAACAACTTCCTGAACTCCAAGTGTGGTCGTCAGACGATGTCCACGGGTAAAGTTCTGTTGGCCCTGAATGATGTGATCAATGGTATGGCTCCGTATGCTTTGTTCGCCGTTTCCATGAATGCCGCTTTGGCTCCAGCATTGCCGTTCGTTATCGGTGGTGTGGTTGCAACCAGCGGTATTTCTGCCATCGCAAAAATGATCGATCAAAACACTTTGGATATGAGCAAAGCTGAACACCGCAAGGCGGTTCTTCAGAACACTTGCCAATTCACGAAAGTGGCGAAGAAAGTTCGCTTCATGCAGTTGGCGCAAAGTGGAAAGATCGAGAAGATCACTCAAGAGCTTGAAAAAAGCGTTGATCTTTACAATGCGAAGTTCTCTAAACCTTCAGCGGAGCTTACGAATCTGCTGAACTATAAAGATTCTTCTGAAAAATACTATACAGCCGTAAACACTCAGTTGGCGAATGACCGTGCTGATGTTGAAACTGTGGAAGCACAACTTAAAGCCAACAACGATGACCTGATGGTTTGTACCTTGGCGAATGAGCTTGTGAACTGGGCTTCTGATGGCAAGACCTTCCCGGCTTCTGCCTTCGTGAATCTGGATAAAGCCACTGTACAGAGCGATCGCACTCAAAAACTTCAGGCGCTGACATTAAAAACAGTTCACGCGAACTCAATGAAGCGTGTCTCTGAATACGCAGTGAAAGCTGTTGAAGACGAAAGTGCTCTGAAACTTTGCGCCCAAAATGGCCGTTCCTGGATTCAGGCTATGCGCCAGGCTGTCAACGCAACTTCAGGTGTTGTGAACCAAAACAAAATGGAGCTTGAAAGCTACCTGTCCAAGAGCGCTGACTACCGTCAATGGAAAGCTCAGTACGCTTTGATTGAAACAGAAAAACTGACAATCAAACGTGTTGAAAAAGCCATGCAGGAATTGGCTCAAGACAACTCTATCATTGACCGTTCCGAGTTGGCTCAACGTATGGTGAACTTGAAAGCCGGCCTGTTCGGTTCCCGCAGCTCTTGGAGCTTCGGTAAACCACCGGTTCTTGCCTGGATCAACCACACGAAGACCATGCATGACCAGTCTGTTGCGGCCTTCACAACAAACATGAGAGCTTTGCGCCAAGGTTCTTACAGCATGACTGATTCCGGCCAAGGTAAAGGCATGAGAATCGTTATGGGCACTATCTACGAAGACCCTGTAATGCAAAAGAAGAGCTTGGAAATCAGCAAGGCGATGAGCAACTTCAACCTGAAACAGCTTCCAGTGGGTTCTCGTGAGAACGAATTGGTATGTCAACAGCTTGAATCTGCTTGGTTGGATTGGTCTGCATCCATCGATCATATCGGCGCTATCCAGTTCTTCTGCGACATGATTGATCCGGTTTTGGATGTTAAGATGGATTCTTCCGTTGTCACTGCTTGCCGTGGTAACAAACAATTGGGTGGCCAAGGTTACCTGAAGTCTGTTGTCGATCAAGCCAGAACAACTTTGGCATCCAAAGGCTTCCAGGCCGATGCGAACCTGATCAGCAAAAAGCTTAAAGAATTGCAGTGTCCAATGCCTGCAGTTTCTGTGATGAATCAGTAATAAAGTCCCGACATTAATGCCAAGAAAAAGGGCTCCCATATCCGGAGCCCTTTTTCGTTTTTAAACTTCACAAATCTATTTACGGGAAAATCGAAACCTTTTCCGTGTTCAATTGAGCCACATCCAGAATGTCCTGACGACTGAGGCCCGCTTGAGAAGTACGAATCACAACCTGCATTCCCGCTCGAACATAGTCCTGCAGATCGGCTTTCGACACGGATGAATTCACATTCAAGATAAAAGATTTTGCTGCAGCCATCGCCAACAAATCCAACTTACTAAGCCCCGAACTGCCAGACAGAACCACAACCTGAACCCCGGCATTTAACAGCGCCACCAGGTTATCACGCGACAGCCGACTGCCATCCACATACAGCACATAGGTTCCAGTGGCAGCCATATCCAGCAAATCCTGATTGGAGTAGCTGGTTTTGCTGACAGAAATTCCGACATTCACGTTGGGATTGGCCAGCATCGCCTGAAGATCATTCTTACCCACAATACTGACCTGATTCTGGCAATAGGTGATGCGCGAGACTTTCGCGATCTCTGCCACATCCGTTGCGCTCATGTTCGTACCGCTGTTTTGCGAAAGACATTCCGAGAACTGCGGCGGCAAAGCCGCACTCACCGAAACCGAGAATAGAAATGCTGAAACAAGAATAAAGGATCTCATAAACACCTCACACCTTTAGTGTAGTGCCTACAAAAAATCCGGGTCTAATAATTTTACTGATATTTGCCAAACTCAGGAAGCGCCACACCAAGAGAGTCTGGCTTATTCGTCGAGGATGTAATTCAGAGGGTCCACGGCGGTTCCATTAATGCGAACCTCATAATGCAAGTGCGGCCCCGTCGAGCGTCCGGTATTACCCACCGCTCCGACAACATCCCACTTGTTCACACGCTGTCCGGCCTGCACATAAATCTGTGACAAGTGACCAAAGCGCGTTGTTACACCGTAACCGTAATCAACCGTAATCAGCTTTCCGTAAGACTCGTCGTAGCTGGCAAAAACCACCACACCATCCGCAGGCGCATACACCGGAGATCCCGGAGCTGCTGCGATATCAAGGCCCGCATGCAGTGCTGTTTTACCCGTGAATGGCGACACCCGGTAACCAAAACGTGATGTGATCCAACCCTTGGCCGGTTTCATATTAGGTGTGGAGTTCAGCAAACTCTGGCGTTCAGACAAGCTTTCCCAAAGATCAATAACACTTTGTTCTTTGAGCTGCGTTTCCTTTACGGCCTTATCAATTCTCACAACCAGGGAAGCATAGTCTTTGTCGGCATTTTCGTTTGCCAGTTCACCGGTCTGATCATTCAAAGGCTTTTTGTTGGCAAAGATCTGATCCTGCTCCGCCAACATCTCAGCGTCTTCACGCTGTTCCATTGGTTCGTATTCCTCCACCGGCTGACCGGCTGAAGGTTTCGCACCCATCGTCAGCTTGGTGATACGGTCATCCGCATCCACATTGGTGATCAACTTCAGTTTGGTCGTGAAAGTCTTCACACGCTCTAACGAGTTTTCCAACGCGCTGACTTTACTTTCAACCACCTGGAACTGTTTGATGAGCTGGGCATTTTCCGCCTTCAGGCGTTTATTTTCCATGGCCTGCAAAAGAAGGCCGAAATAATCCACCAGACCGGCAGCAAAGATGATGATAACAATCGCAGAAATAAAGGAGATGGCC
Organism: Bdellovibrio bacteriovorus; assembly: GCF_041888015.1. GTDB lineage: Bacteria > Bdellovibrionota > Bdellovibrionia > Bdellovibrionales > Bdellovibrionaceae > Bdellovibrio. The sequence goes on along the minus strand of NZ_CP168968.1, from coordinate 348,435 downwards.
TTAAGCCAGGCAGCCGAGAGCACAAGCTTACGGGTTTTCCCCGTCTGATTGCTCACTATAAACAGCGTGACTTTCTTTTTATCCAAAACCCTAGCTCCTTAAACAGACTTACTCGTGGAAATGCACCAGCATCACTGTGACGTTGTCATCTCCACCATTGGCCAAGGCTTGTTCTACACAGGCTTTAACGGCTTTGTCAGGTGTATTTTGATTTAAAATCTCAGAAATTCTTTTATCGTCCACAAGACCCGACAGCCCATCGGAACACATGAGGAAGATCTCTCCGGGGAAAATCTCGCGTTCAATGATATCTGGATAGACTTCACGCTCATAACCCACACTGCGTGTGATGACGTTTCGTCCCACAAACTGGCGAACCTGCTCTTCACTCATCACGCCGGCGCGCAATTGCTCGTTGATAAGCGAATGATCTTCGGTGATCTGCCACAGATTTGGACGTTTAAATAAATAGCAGCGAGAATCTCCGACATTTCCCACATACAGGTGCTTGCCGCGAATATAGGCCATCACCATCGTGGTTCCCATGCCTGCCAGCTCTGGACGTTCATTGGCTGCTTTATCGAAAATGCGCTTGGAGGATTCTTCGTAGGCTTGCAAAATCATTTCGCGGGGGGATTTCCTGTGCGCTTCCGGCTGCAGCATGATTTCTTCAACGGTTTCCACCGCCATGCTGGAAGCGACTTCGCCGCCTGAATGTCCACCCATTCCATCTGCCACGATAAAGAGGCCAAGCTCTCTATTGATGAGGCAGGAATCTTGATTTGAATCACGACGAAGACCTTTATCTGTCAGATACCACGAGTCAAATTTCATAGATGTTTCATTTTCACCCACTACTGACAGAAGAGTCAAAGTCTGGCCCTAGACTTGAGTCGCAATCTTTGAGGCCGACTCACCATCACCTCAATATCAAGTGTCATAATACCGATAGAAAGGGGTGAGGTCTTATGAAGAAGTCACCGTCTTTCAGAAAGTATATAGTGCTCTCCCTGGCTCTCCACGTTTTCGTGGTGGCGGGTTTCTACATCGCAGGACTTTTCAAACATGAAGCCCCCCTTAAAGAGACAGTCAGCATCGACTTTCTGACTCCGGACCAGCTTCAACAATTTGCCAAGGCTGAGCAATTAGCTCAAAAGAAAGCCTTGCAGGTGCCTGCGAACCAGGTCGTAGAGCAGAGTGAAACTTCAGCCAACGAAGAAGAGGTCGACACACGCTTTTTGAGTGCCAAAAACCAAAAGGTCGAGAAGCAAACAATGGCGGCTCAACGCGGCCAATTCCAGAACAAGAAGAAGGCCGAGGCCACCAAAAGTGGACCTAAAGGCGACGGTCGCCAAAAAACCGTGGCCAAGTCTGAAGACGCACAAAAGCAGATCGCAAAGGATCTTTTCAAAGGATTTGATGCCAGCGAGGCGCTGGAAAGACAGAAGCTGGCTGAACAAAAAACTGGACTGGGCGAAGGGCGTGGCACCGGAGAACAAAACACCGGAACCGGTTCTGAAGCCAGCCAATCCAATGATTATGTAAAAGACGTCGATAGAGGTTTGGAAACTCTTTTGAACACGCGCGAGTTTAAGTACTACTCGTACTACAATCGCATTCGCAAACAGCTTTCTCAACACTGGGAAGGCCGCGTTCGTGAAAAGCTCAGCAAAATGTTCAAAGAAGGTCGCTCTCCAGCTGCGACAAACCAGGATCGTATCACCAAGCTGATGATCGTTCTGAACGACAAGGGCACTTTGGTGCGCGTGCAAGTTCTAAGTGATTCCGGCGTTCGCGATCTGGATGATGCCGCAATTGAAGCCTTCCGTGCCGCCGCTCCCTTCCCGAATCCGCCCAAAGGAATTGTCGAAGGTGATGGCACTGTGAAAATCCGTTGGGATTTTGTTCTGGAAACCTAAGTGCTTTTCATGAGGCCTCCTCACTAAGAGGCCTCTTCGGACTTCCCCCGTGCAATTCAATTCTCTTCCTGCTATGAAGAGCCATGAACTCCACCACCACCGCCAAGTACAACATTCCCTTTGCTGCTTTGATTTTACTTTTAGCCAGCCTGACGGCTTTCGGACCGCTGTCGATTGATATGTACTTGCCTGCATTTCCTGCGATTGCAGAAAATCTGGGAGTGCCGCTGTCATCGGTACAGCTTTCTCTGGCATCGTTTTTTGTGGGCTTGGCAACAGGTCAGATTTTCTATGGCCCTTTAACGGATCGCTATGGGCGCAAGAAGCCTTTGTATGTGGGGCTGGGAATTTACGCTGTAGCTTCCGTGGTGTGCACGTTCACCAAAAATGTGGAAATGCTGATTGCATTCCGCTTTCTGCAAGCCCTGGGATCTTGTTCAGGCGTGGTGATTTCGCGTGCGATCGTACGTGATCTTTTCACACATCAGGAAACTGCCAAAGTCTTTTCGCTGCTGATGCTGGTTATGGGTGCCGCTCCTATTCTGGCACCGGTTTTGGGGGGACAGATCAGTGAGCACTTTGGCTGGCGCATGATCTTTGCTTTGCTGGCAGTCATCAGTACTTTGTGCATAGTGCTGATCGCCACCTTCCTTCCTGAGACACATCATCCCGATCAACGGGTGCATATTAAAGATTCGTGGAAAATTTATGGCAGCATTCTGAAGGATCGTAACTTTATGGGTTACGCTTTGGCCGGGGGCGCAGCCCAGGCTGGAATGTTTGCTTATATCACCGGATCTTCTTTTGTCTTTATCAATCACTTTGGAATTCCGGCAAAAAGTTTTGGCTGGGTGTTTGGCTCCAATGCCGTGGGTTTGATTTTATGTTCCCAGATCAACACCCGCCTGCTGAAGCGCCTGAGCTATGATGCCATTCTGGAAAAAATCTTTGTGGTGCTGGCTGTTCTGGGAGCTTTGCTGGCTACGGCAGGAATATTAAACTGGGGCTTCTGGGGTATCATGATTCCGCTGTTTCTTTTTATCGCAAGCCTTGGAATGACCTTCCCCAACTCCACGGCAGGAGCCATGGCGACACAAAAGAAAAGTGCGGGCAGCGCTTCAGCTTTATTGGGAACTTTGCAGTATGGTATCGCAGCCCTTTCTTCTGCAGCAGTCAGTCGTCTGCATAATGGCACGACGATGCCGATGTGCGTACTGATGGGGGGCTTTGGTGTGTTGGCGTTAGTTCTGCACCGGGTGATTATCAAAAGATCTCTGTGAGGTCGTTTGCCTCGGCGAATGAGGCAAGCTGCCCCCAAGCTTCTACACTTCCTGCTTTTATTCCATTTAAACGGACATAGCTTTTGCATTGGGGGTCTCTGAAAAAGGAGACCTCATGAAGAACCATCCCGCCAAACCGCCCACAACGAAACCGACGCAAAAAACAAGTCCTCCAATTCACAAACCCAGCCGCCATCAAGGCACGGCTAAACCTGATACCGGCCGCGTACGACGCACCCCCGATGGCACTATTGAAGAAAGTCACGAAGAGCAGGCTCCTTGAAAAGTTTATAAATTTCCCTTTAAAAACAGTGCCCTACGCAATCTGGGCACTGCATCCTTATCCGGACCTCTTCCTCTGAAAACCCATTGAAAATGAGGCCCTCAAAGCAACCCTTGCAAAGCCCCCTGTAATTAGAGCCAGAACTCTTGCCGCAGGGCTTAAACACGTGGACTCCTCTAGGGTAGAATGCTAGGTTGCAAGCGCATAAAAGACTGAAAAAACTTAGGAGAACCACGTGGATAACTCTACACTCAAAAACGCAAAACCTGAGGTTCTGGACTCTATCGCAAGACGCGCCCACTACCTGGCGACCCAGATGATCTGGCAAGCCAACCATCGTCCTGACAAAGAAAAAGGCGATCCAAAAATCGGTGGTCACCCTGCCGGTTGCGCAAGCTCCCTTCACATCATGGGTGCATTGCACTTGTTGGTAAAATCCGGCTTCGATCATATCGCCAACAAACCGCACGCATCCCCGACAGACCACGCTTACAACTACCTGTTGGACAATCTTCTTAAGAACGATCTTTCCAAACTTTCTTTGGAAGAAGCCAACCAGGCAATGCACGGTCTGCGTAAGTTCACCAACGGTGACGAGTTCGTATTCCAATCTTATCACTCTGCATACGATCCGGATCAGCACAACTTCTTCCCATCTGGCTCTGTAGGTATTCCACCTGTTGAAGCGGGTTACATGGCTTTGGCTTATCGCTATGCTCATGAACACGGTTACGACGTACCAGACGCTCACTTCTGGGCAGTTTGCGGTGACTCTGAATTCCGTGAAGGTTCCATGTATGAAGCAGTGCCTGACTTCTCTGAACGTGAAATCGGCAACCTGACCTGGATTCTGGATTACAACCGCCAATCCCTGGATGGTCACCGCTTGGTGAACAACGCTATCCTGGGTGGTACGGATGCAGACCGTGTTGAAAGAACAATGGCAGCCAACGGCTGGGAAGTGATCCAAGTTCGTCACGGCGCTAAACGTGAAGCTCTTTTTGCAAAGAAAGACGGCGAGACTTTCAAAACCTTCCTGGAAAAAGAACTGACGGACTATGACTTGCAAGCGTTGCTTTTGGTTCATGATCCAAAACTTCTTAAAGACAGCTTGATCAAAGACTATCCGACTCTTAAAAAGTTCCTAACGCCGATTGCGGATCAGGATGTTTACGAAGCACTTCGTGACTTCGGTGGACACGACATGATGTCTCTGGCAAAAGCGATGATGAAGTCCAAAGAATCCAAACGTAAACCAACGATCATCATTGCCCACACTCTTAAAGGCTGGGGCTTGAAAGCCGCAGCTCAGCAGGGCAACCACTCCTCCCTTCCTCACGAAGACGAAGTTGAAGAGTTGCGCGCAAAACAAGGCATCACTGGCGACACTCTTTACGCACGTTTCGAAGAAAAATCTGTTGAAGGTAAATTCCTGGCGGCTCGGGGTGAGAAAATCCTTGCTGACATCAAAGCTCAGAATGCATTGAAAGCAAAAAATCAGGAGTTCTTCCTGAACAAGCTTGCTGAGTTTGGCGACATGCCATCTTCTTTGGAAATCAACACGAAGATGACAAGCTACCCGCACACGCAATGGATGCTGGGCCAGTTGACTGCAAAACTGACTCGTATCTCCAACACATCCCTGAATGAATCTGAATTGAAAGCGGGCCAAAAAGCCCTGACTGCCAATGAAAAACCGTTCAAGCTTCCGGGCGAACTGTTTATCTCCATGGCTCCAGACGTGGGCACTTCGACGAACTTGAATCCAGCGATGGATGGTAAGATCTTCGGTGCTCAGGAAGTTGACGACATCGAAGCTGAGTTGGGCGTCAAAGATGACAAACTTCCAGACTTGGTTCCTGGCGAAGATGTTACGGATCGCTTCCTGCGTTTTGAAATCGCGGAAGGCAACGTTATGTCCTGCGTGGGTGCCTTCGGTAAAATGCGTGACGTTGTAGGCGTGCCAATCATCCCATTGATGACTGTGTACGACTTCTTCCTGAAACGTGCCTTGGATCAGTACTTCTACAATCTATACTGGAAATCTTCATTTATCTGCGTGGGTACTCCATCAGGTGTGACTCTTTCTCCGGAAGGTGCTCAGCACGGTTGGAAATCTGACGTTCAAATTCCAAATCAAATCACTTGGGAGCCATACTTCTGCCAAGAGCTTGACTGGATCATGGTGGACGCGATTCGCAGACACGTTCTGAACGACAACGTAGGCAGATCCGGCGTTCTGTTGCGCCTGGTGACTCGCGGTGCGGAACAAAAAGACTTCGTGAAGTATCTTTCCAAACAAGCTCGCTTCAAAGTGGGTCTGGAAGGCAAACTGTCCCGCGCGGAATTCCCGGTTGCAGGAGCTGTGAACGAAGAAGAAGTGGCAGCGATGAGCGAAGCAGAAATGTTCGCAACTGTTCGTGAAGAAGTGCTTAAAGGCGCTTACTTCCTGATTGATTACCGTGGTTACGCAGGCTACGAGCCAGGCGACAACGTAATCAATATCTTCGCAATGGGTGCCTTGGTGGCTGAAGCCATGAAAGCTTCTGAAGCTCTTCTGGCTCGCGGTATTTATGCCAACGTGATCGTGGTGACCTCATCTGATCTGTTGACTGGTATCCAGGCTCACGAAAATGATTACCACTACTTGCGCAATGAACTGGGCATCAACGCGGATCTTTACCTGAAAAAAGCAGAAGAGATCTCTACTGGTGATTTGATCACTGTCGCTGGTCGCCGCATCCCTGTAGTCAGCGTTCACGACGGTGAAGCGGGTCTGTTGGATAACTTGGGTTCTATCATTGGTGTACGCCAGGAATGCCTTGCGGTTCGCAAGCACTCCAAGTGCGGTCGTCCAACGGAGATCTACAAGTACCACCACCTTGACGACGCTTCCATCGTAGAAGCGTGCGGAAAAGTCCTTTCTGAAACCGCTCTTGAAAAAGTCATGGTGTCAGAACAAGCTTTGGGCGAAGCCAACCAGGCTTCCAACAAAGTGGCTCACTGGACTGATTTGTGGCCATCCGCCACCCACAGCCAGAAGCACTAATGCGCTACACAGAATTAGCTCAGCAAGAACTCCCCTTCGATGGGGAGTTCTTTTTAGCTCGCGAGAAGAAATTTGAAGAAGTCATCTTCTTCGTTCACTTCTTCGAAGGCAGCAAAAAGCAGCTTCTCCGCCATATCAAGCTCGTTAATTCCTGGGGCTTTGATGCCTTTGCCTTTCAGCTTCAAGGCGACCACAAAAATCTTCGTTCTCTGAAACTTCCGATCAGCGCCAAGGGCGGATTTGGCCTTAAACACGTCTATGCTGATCAAATTGAATCCCTGCTGAATCTGATTCCGGGAAAGAAAATCATCTTTTCGTTTTCTAATCCGTCAGCTTCTGCCATTGAAGCCATGGCCCGCAGAAATTGCAGCGACACTGTGGCACTGGTATGTGACAGTGGTCCTTCCGGACGCTTCCTGCCTTCGGCTTACAATCTCTATACGCATGAATACAAGATTCGTCCTTTACCTTTAAGATTGGCTCTCACACCCGTTTTAAGCCTGAGCTGGAGCCCCTTCCTGCACAAGGATCTTCATAAAGATCTGGCGACCTTCCCTGCGGGCTTCCGCATCCTGTCGATTCGCGGCTGGAAGGATCTGCTGATTCCGCCAGAACATATCGATGACGTCTTTGAGCCGCATACTCAACTTGATTGGAGCAAACTGTCTTTGCCGGAAGCCGGTCACCTGACAGGCCTGCGGGACTTTAAGGCCGAGTATGCTCCGACGCTGGAAAAGTTCCTTAAGCGCGTGGCCCAACCTTGCTCTTGAACAAGACAAAGGAATTTTACTAGGCGTTTGTTCCTTCTGTTTTTTATTCTGGTCCCTCATGGGGGGACTATGGCGAATAAAATCCGTCTTAAGATCGTTTTAGTTGCTGGCCTTCTTCTGGGCCTTTCATCCACCGCCTCTGCATTTAACTGGGGCGGGCGCAGCACCGGCTACCTTTACGAAAAGCTGTTCAACAATATGGGGGAACACTACCTTTCCCTGTTAGAAGACAAAGCCACTGACAATCCCAACAATCTGACCTCGGACAAACGTTCCATCTGCCTGAAACGCTACGGTGGAATTTTAAACGACGGCGTTCTGGATATTCGCATCGCTTTGGGGTACTTCGACTGGACAACCGGAAGCAATGTCGGCTATTCCGGGCGAAGTTACGGACTGAGTCCTTCCATGGACATTGGTGCCTTTGAAGCCCTGAAAGAGCTGCTAACTTCGCGCTGCAGTGGGAATGCGCGTTTCTGTGGATTCCAGCAAAGCTCTGAGGGCTCTTCCGTCTTTGTCCGCGATGTGATGATTCATGGGCGGCGCATCCAGGCTCGCGTGGAAATTCGCTTTTCTTCTCAGTCGGAAATTCTTTCGGACAACCTTGGCAGATACCGCGAACAACAGCGCCAAAGAACCCAGTATATGGAAAACTACTTCAGCAAGGCCCTGCGTGAAGCCGATGCCGTATTTTACTTCGGACACTCCCGCAATGGCGGGGGACCTGACTTTGCTCCGCCTGTTTTTATCGGCAGCACCAACAAATTGGATTATTCGGGTTACTACAAAGCCCAACGACCTGGATTTAAGAAAATGTTGAATGCACTGTCCTCCGGCTCCAAACAAGCCCCGGTTCTGGGGCTGATGTCCTGTGCCTCCCGCGACCACTTCCTTTCGCGCACCCGGGCAGCAGCTCCAAACTCTGGCATCATCACTTCCATGGATGTCTTAAATGTGGACGAGGTTTATACAGCGATGATTGGTGGAGTCGATGCGCTGCTGCGGGGTCAGTGCCAACAGAGCTTCTATCAATCCATCCGCATGACAAACAACAATCAGAAGTTCATCACCATGGATGGAATGTTTGAATAAACTCTGATTCACCCGGCTGTTTGTCCTAACTGAATTTACAAATATGTAAACGTCTTATTCCCGGCATTCAGAGTCCACCGAATGCCGTATAATAATCTTATCAAGGAGGAGATCTATGAGTCGGCTGGAACACCTGCCTCATCCAAGTCATTTGCCATCCTTAAATCATCACACACTGGCCTTTTTTACCAATGCCGAAGACGTCCGCAAAGCCGCCTCTGCTTTGATTAACATCGGCTTTCACGAAGCTGACATCAATATCTTTGAAGGTGACGAGGGGGTTGAAGCCGTGGATCTGGATTCCACCCATTCCGACCTGGTCGGCAAGTACTTCCGCAAGTTCGTGAAGTTTTCCGATGCGGCCGAATGGCACTTTTTAACCGAAGCGGATGATGAACTTCGACGCGGGCACGTGCTTGTTTGCCTGGTCACAATGAGTGATGAAGACAAGAACAAGGCCGTGCCGATTTTAAAGCGGTTCCATGCCTACGATATCCGCTATTGCACCGGCCTTTATTTCGAGGAGGTTGTCTAAAGGATTCTTCTGCGATAAAGCTGTCAGCTCACAAATGAGGTGAGTATGGCGGATTTGGAGTTTCATATCTATAAAGTTCCTTCTGAATATGGCGAGTGGCTGGCCGCCTTTGATCAGGATGAGCTTATCTTCTTGGGCAGCTATAACGCCGGAAAGAAGCTGGTCGAAGGCGATCTGGCTGATTTCTTCAAAACTCACTATGCTTTCAAAGTGGGATCCTTCGTTCCTGCCAAATGGAATCAGGGTAACTTCTGGACTCAAAAGCATAAAATCAAATTACAAGGCACGGAATTCCAAATGAAAGTGTGGTTGGAGCTTTTAAAGATTCCCGCAGGCAAGACAGTCACCTATTCCGAGCTGGCTAAGAAGCTGCGCCGCCCTTCCGCTGTCCGAGCTGTGGCGTCTGCTGTCGGCAAAAACCCCATCAGCTATTGGATTCCCTGCCACCGTGTGGTTGGGAAAAACGGCAATACGCTGAAATATCACTGGGGACCGGAAGTAAAAGAATATTTGCTGAAAGTGGAAGGCGCCCTTTAAAACTGCAAATCCAGAATCAAGGTCATTCCGGGGATACCGCGATAGTTGTCATCAGTATTAAAACCCAGCCCCGGAATCAACTGGTATGACAGCATGTTCTTGTAAAGAGTCTGACTCCAGGATGTGGAGAGGCTAAAGCCGGTCATGCGATAGCTGGGTTTGTTTTCTGATATCACAAAGAAGTTGTACGAGATGTTGGCGGTTTTATTAAACCACTGCCCCAAAGCCACACCGTTGGTCACCGTATAAAGGTGCGTTCGATCTTCATAGTCCCCTTCATTGATGAAGGTCAGGGTGAAGATTTTCGTCAGCAAGAAGTTAAAGTTGAAAGCCTGAAAGATCCCCGTCCCCTTGTCCGCATCAGCATAAAATTGCAGCTTGGGATTGACCCGATAATTCTTGCCACGCTCGGCGACGCTTTCAAAGGTCAAAGAGTTTGAAATTTTAAAAGACCCGGCAAAACTGATGTGTGGTTGAAAGGATGTGCGGACGTCACCCAACTTCTGAAAGAAGCCCAAGGTCGCCCCGTAATCCTGCTCACGCGGTGTTTGACGAAGATAGGTCTGACTGACACCACGCTCTTTGGTTTCATCATAGCTTGTGAACGTGATCATCCAGTATTCTTCCACATTCGGCAGACGCAGGTTCAGATTAAAGCTGGTCGCATCCGAGTAGTGATTCTTTTCATTATAATAAAAAGCCGACGAGATGGTCGCAGAGGTGGGATTTTTTTTACTGGTGTACTGACGGCCTGCCAGAAACAAATCCAGGCCCTCCGCCACGCCATCAAACCATTCAGAAATGGCGATATTACCGCTGATCAGGGACTCTTCGATACTTTCTGCGGGAGTTTGTTTGGCTGCGGGAGTCGTGGCGCTGGCAGGCTTGCGAGCCCACGCCCACGAGCTTGTCCCCAAAACAAGCAGGATGGAAACGAACGTCTTCAAAGATGTTGATGCTTTTTCCTCTTTCACGTTTTAGTCTCCAAACATGAATTATTTTAGACTCATCCTTTGCTTTCTGTCGCTGAGTATCTCACTTCTCGCTGCAAAAACAGCTTCGGCCTATATTCCACAGCGCGGAAATGTCTATGCGACGTTGGGTCCTTACATCTTCAAAACCAATTATGAAGGAAAAAAGTCCGACGAAAATGCCCTGAACTCGACAGGACTTGCCCTGGTTGCCAATGGCGACGTTGATAACAAAGGCAGCCTGGAAATCGCAGCCATTTATATGAACAAGCTCTTCTTCCGTGAAGATGACAACAAATATGTCGTCGAAAAAACTCAAGTGATGCACATCACTTTGGGATATCGTCGCTGGTGGACCCCGTCCTTCTCAAGCTCTCTGTCCGTGTACACGTCTTATCCCATGGGCAATATCACAGTTCTTCATAATGACTTCACTGTCGCTGACGACATGACCACCACAGCACGCTCTTCTTCTGAAACAGGTTTGGATCTGGCTCTGCAGGCAGAGCTCTGGAACAGTGGTCGGTATGCCATCGTGGCGGAAGGACGCTATTCCTATTCTTTGACCAAGAAAGCCCATGAATATGTAGATCAGTACGGAGGATCTGTCGGGCTTCGTTACTTCATCCAAAGTCGCGTGGCCGCCCCCAAAGAGCTGCGCCAACCCTAAAAGACTGGTTGTTTAACTTACTTAAGTTAATGTTTTTATTTGCTATTTTTAAAACACTAACTTTGGTCCATATTTAAAATACGCCCTTTACTTACATATAATTTACATAGTAAATTCATATGTAAATGGAGAGCGTATGAGCACCCTTGCCCTTCCCGAGTTAGCCAATATTCCTTTTGTCTCTGCCGAGCAATTGCAGCCACCGGCAGGGCTTCCCACCGGTGTTCGCCTGCTGGATGACTTCCTTCTATGGAAAGGATTGCCTCAAGGGGATCTGAGTCTTCTGCAGGGAACTCCCGGTACGGGGGCCACTTCTTTGTGGATTCGTATTGTTCAAGGGGTGCATTCCCAGAACAAATGGGCCGCGTGGGTGAATGGCGATACGCAACTGTTCCCAGCCCATCTGAACAACTATCAAATCAATCTGAAAAAACTGCTCGTGGTGAAAGAGCCCAAAGATCAAGAACAACTGTTCTGGCTGCTGCAAGAACTGATCACCAGTTCCCTGTTTGAAGTCATCGGTTGCAACCTGAAGGAAATGTTTTTAAAGAATCACCAGCTGCAAAAACTAAAACGCCTGTGCCGCCTGCACAAAGTGGCTTTGGTTTTTGTGAATCAGAAGGCCAGCAAATTTGTGAATCCTCTTTTCAGTCTGATGATTCACTTTCAACGGGATTTTATCACTATTCAACGCGCACTTCACCGTCCAACACCATTCAATCTGGCTGGGAGTATGATCCATGCGAACTTTATGCATCAATTTAAAAACACCACAAGAAAGCTCCTCAGCTGAGGCGTTTTTAGTACTGAGCCCCCGGGTTCAGTTCCGCTTCCCCCATTTTATTTTCGTGGACATCGCCTCCACCCAGCACCTTTTAGGAGGAGAGCGCGGCTGTCTGGAAAAAGCCCTGGAAATTGCCGGAAAGTTTTCATCCGATGCCGCCGCTGCTATTGCTGACACAGCCCCTGCCGCCCAGATGCTGGCGAAGTGGCGACCTTCGCACATTTCCCTGCGTGGGAAAGAACAGGAAAGCTTCAAAGGCTTGGGACTGGATGCCTTGAAAGATCTGGAGGGGCTATCCCCGTGGGCGCAGAAAAAACCGATTGAGCACATGATCGCCTTTTTTCACACCTTGGGCGTACATGGATTGGAAGATGTTTTAAATTTCCGTCTGAATTCACTGCGGGAACGCTGGGGGGATTTCGGTGTTTTACTTTGGAATCGTTTGCATTCTCAGGACTCTCAAGTCATTTCACCTCTTGTGCCTCGCGACCCTCTTGTGGGCTATGGCTACCTGGATGATCCCATAGGGTCTGCGCCCTTGTTAATGGTGCGCCTGAAAGTGCATTTGGATGTGTTATTTGCGCGTTTGCTGGGATTGGCCCGTCATGCGCAGCGACTGGATGTGGTTTTACACTGTGAGTATTCAGACAAACGCTATAACATATCGATTGAACCCGTCAGTCCCACCCGCGATCAGAATCTTTTTGAGGATCTGTTGCTTAAAAAACTAGAACAGCAAGTTCTGGAAAATCCGATCCGTGAATTTGAAATCACTCTGTTTGATGTGCCGGAAAAAATCCAGCAGCTGGATTTCTTTGAGCCCCGGGACAACACTGAGGACCGCTGGCGCCGCCTGATCAGTTTTGCCAAACAATCCCAGTGTGAAATGGGCTTTCTGCAAATGGAAGCCAGTCACTTTCCCGAACAAAGCTTCCGCCTGGTGACGGACTGGCCTGAGGACTTTAAACCTCAGGATCTGGTGGAAAGACAGGACGAAGCTTTGCAGATCAAATCAGTCTATGCAAAAGCTTTGGCTTCCAGCCCACGCCCGTCCCTGCTGCTGGAAAAACCGCAGGCACTGAGCACTGGCGAAGTGCAGAAACTTCGCTTTGTTTCGTCCCTTCCCAGTGAACGTATTGAATCGGCCTGGTGGCAGATCAGCGTTCAAGATTTAAAAAACAGAGATTATTACTTTGCGCTCTCTCATCAAGGTCAACTGCTGTGGGTTTTCAAAGATCGCATAAATTCACAGGTTTATTTACATGGGTACTTTGACTAGTAAATCTTTAGCTCCGTCACAGAACTCACGCCTGCCAGCCAAGCCCCGGCCGCGGGCCAAAGGATTCGTCGAACTTCTGGGTCGCAGTAATTTTTCATTTCTGCAAGGGGCATCCAGTCCTGAAGAAATGGTGTCGCAAGCCGTGGAGTTTGGCTACGACGGTATGGCACTGTGTGATCTGAATGGTCTTTACGGCGTGGTCCGTGGTTTTCAAACCATTCAATCACCGTCTTTGTTTACGGCTTCGCCGCAAGTAAAGGAAGGCTTTCATTATCTGATTGGTTCCGAGCTGACTTTGACCGATGAAAGTTCCATCGTGCTGATCCCGATGAACAAACAGGGCTATTCGCACCTGTGCGAGATTCTGACTTTGGGAAAACGCCAGGCCGCCAAGGGATTTTCAAAACTCAGTCTGGAACAGATTGAAAAATACAATCAAGGTCTTTTGTGCCTGGCCATTCCGCCATGGACGGACGAACGCTATGAAAGACTTGAAAAGATTTTCGACAACCGCCTGTATCTGCCACTGTGGCGGGATCTGACCTGGGAATCGCAGGAATTCTGCCGGCAGGGCTTTGCGCTGGAAGAAAAATACCAGGCCCGTTTGTTTGTCAGTCAACGCCCGTTCATGCACAGCCCGGAACGCAAACCTTTGTTTGATGTTCTAACCTGCACGCTTCATCACACCACTTTGGCAGAGGCGAAAAATAAACTGATTCAGAATTCCGAAAGATGCTTAAAAAGCCTCGATGATATTTCATGGCTTTGGCAGGACCGGCTTGATCTTGTGGAAAAAACTGTGGAGATCTCGGCACGTGTGACGTTTTCATTAAACGAGATACGTTACCGCTATCCCGCATCCAGCTTACCTTTCGGGATGACGTCCACCGAACACATGCGCGATTTGACGATGAAGGGAGCGCAATGCCGCTACCCTGAAGGCATTCCTGAAAAAACCTTAAAACAAATCGAACACGAGCTGGAACTGATCAAGGATTTGCAGTACGAGGATTATTTTTTAACTTTGAAAGAGATCTGTGATTTCGCTTCATCCAGAGGAATTCTTTATCAGGGCCGTGGCTCAGCCGCCAATTCGGTGGTGTGTTTTTGCCTGGGATTAACCGCGATTGATCCGGTGAAAATGAATCTGTTGTTTGAACGTTTTCTGTCGCGTGAACGGCGCGAGCCACCGGACATTGATATCGACTTTGAACACAGCCGTCGCGAGGAAGTGATTCAGCATATCTATGAAAAATACAACGAACGCCATGCCGCCATGGTATGCACGGTGATTCGTTATCGTTCCCGCATGGCCATCCGTGAAACCGCCAAGGTGTTCGGCATGCCACTGACCAAGATCAATGCCATGATCAAATTCATGGGCCGCGATGGAATGAAGCGCCTGCTGGATCCCGCCGTGGCAGCGGATTTCGGCATGGAACCGGGGCCGTGGAAGATGTTCATGACCCTGGCTCAGCAGCTGCACGGATTCCCCCGTCATCTGGGGATTCACAGCGGCGGTTTTTTAATCACTCAAGATCCCATCACCGAAATGGTTCCCGTCGAAAAAGCCACCATGGATGGGCGTTATGTCATTCAGTGGAACAAGGACGACGTGGATTTTCTGCGTCTGATGAAGATTGACATTTTAAGTCTGGGAATGCTGACTTGCCTGCGCAAGTGCTTTGATCTTTTGCGTGATGTGAAAGGCCAGAACTACAGCCTTGCCACTTTGCCAGCCGATGATAAACCCACTTACGACATGATCTGCCGCGCGGAAACTGTCGGTGTCTTTCAGATTGAATCCCGTGCGCAGATGAACACTTTGCCCCGCATGCAGCCCAGAAACTTTTATGATCTGGTGATTGAGATCGCCCTGATCCGCCCGGGCCCATTGCAAGGGGGCATGGTGCATCCGTTCTTGAAGCTGCGCCAGAATCGCCCCAAAGAAATCAAATATGCCCACCCCGCGCTGGAACCTATTCTTGAAAAAACCATGGGGGTTCCCATCTTTCAGGAGCAAGTGATGAAGATGGTGGTGGCCGTGGCCGACTTCACTCCGGGGGAAGCCGATGAACTGCGCCGGGTGATGTCTTCAGCCTGGAAACGCAAAGCCACCATGGGCGGCATCGAACAGCGTCTGCGCACGGGGTTTGCCCACCATGGAATCTCCAACGAGTACGCCGATCAGATTTATAAAACCATCGAGGGTTTTGCCAACTATGGATTCCCGGAAAGTCATTCGGCCAGTTTTGCACTCTTGACCTATGCCAGTTGTTATCTGAAATGGCATCATCCGGATGTCTTCACTTGCTGTCTGTTAAACAGTCAGCCAATGGGTTTCTATGCTCCCCGCACGCTCATTGCCGAAGCTCAGCGCAATGGCGTGAAGGTCGCACCACTGGATGTACAAAAATCCGATTACGACTATACACTGGAGGAAAAAGACGGCGCTCACCATATCCTGCGTGTGGGCTTACGCTCTATCTATGGCTTGCCAGCCCCGCTAGCTCAACGAATCGAACAGGCCCGCAAAGAAGAAGGTCCCTTTAAGGATCTCACTGATTTTATTCAGCGCACGGGCCTGCCACGAAGTATTTTATTGAAACTTGCAGCTGCGGGAGCTTTTGAGTCTTTCAACAACAATACTCGCGAACTGATCTGGCACTTGGAAAGCTTAAGTCTGGATCAACACAGCTTCCTTTGGGGACACCCGAAGGAACAATTTGAACTTGGCGATGATGAAGATGAACCTGAGCACCTGCCCTTTGAATCCAACTGGGATCGACTGCGCCGGGAATACGACAGTAAGGGATATTCTGTTGATGCTCATCCGATTTCCATTTTGAGGTCTTACCTGCAGGGAAAAAGTCAGTCTTTAATTCTTCAGCGCTACGTCCCTTACATGAGCTCAGAAGAGCTTAAACGTTTTAAAACAAAAACCAAGGTGCGGGTGGCGGGCCTGGTTTCCATCACACAAAGACCCCCCACCGCAAAAGGAATGTGCTTTATCACGCTGGAAGACGAGTTCGGATTTATGAATATCGTCATTCATCCGGAAATTTATCAGAAATACCGACCGACCATTTACACCCGGTCCTTGCTGGAAATTCAAGGCCATCTTGAAAAAGTCGGCGGGATCACCAATATCCGAGCCGAACGAGTGTTGCCTCTGACCTGAAGCTGGTGTTATGGTGCCGACATGATCCGCGAAGCCATTGAAATGATTTTCACTCCAGCCACTCCCCTTGCCAAGAAATACGGTTTTTTGTATCACTCGATTTCTTTAAAGCACCGCTATGAGCGCTGTGAAAAGGTCTGGCTTCCGCATCTGAAAAACTGCCAGGACATCTTTCTGCAAAGCATTCAGGATCTGCCCCAGAAGAAATCCGTGGTCGTGCTGGGAAGTGCCCACCTGCATGAAATTCCCCTGCATCTATTGGTGAATAACTTTGAATCCATCACTTTGGTGGATGTTGTGCATCCGCTCAAACATCATTGGACCGCGAAAAGAAATCCGCGCCTGAAGCTTGTCACTATGGATCTGGGCGGTTCCCTGGCTGAACTTGAAAAACTCAAATCGTTGCAGGATCTGAAGAACCTGATTCAGGAGCTGTCACACAAAGAGCTGTTCCATTTCGAAGCTGATTTGATTGTGTCCGGAAATCTACTTTCCCAACTGGCACTGCTTCCGATGGAAGCGTTGGAAAAGTTCACCAAACAAAACCTGAGCCTTGAGGAAAAAGATGAGATCTGTACGGCCTATGGGGAAATCCACCTTAAGAATCTGCGTTCTTGCAAAGGAAAGAAGCTGGTTTACAGCGATCGCGCCGTCACCTATCGCGATCCGGAAGGGAAAATCACCTATAGCGGTTCTTACCCTGTCCACTTTGACGGCTTCACGAAAATAAAAGATTGGAACTGGATGCTGGCCCCATTAAAAGAGGCCTCCAAAGACTATTCCATAGAAATGAAAGTCGAAGCTTATACTAGCAGCGAGGTCCGTTAGAGCAGGAAAGCGAAACTCCTGTTTCATCCAATTTGAAGAAGTTCAAAATACGCTCTTCTTCTGTCTTGCCATCCAAACACAAGCTACGGAAAGCTTTTTTGACTTTAGCTTTTTTTGCCTCGATGTCTTTTCCATCCTTCAAGAGAGCATTAACTACTTTATAGCCCCATAAGTCAGCTTGAACCTTAGCAGAACCTCCTGCCAGACAAGCCTCAGTCTTATCATCTGACTTTGCTCCACGCAGCCTCATTTGCACTGCGATTTCACGGGTCAAATCAAAAACCAAACTCAAAATACGGTCTTCTTTATCCACGCCTGCGTTTCTTAACAAACGGCCTGGACACAGAGCAATCACACCATTCGGACCACCACCAGGAACAATAGACAGGGAGGCATTCTTACCACCATCCAAGCCACAGGTCTCTTTCAACTGTGTCACCACTTGATCTTTGAAAGTAAAATGATTCGTCAATGTCTCTGTCACAGAGAACACCAAAGACGTATTAATAATACTGAACAGGTGGCGCTTGTCGTCTTCAGACATGCCTTGTTCCTTTTCGACCACACCAATCAAAGCCGTGCGGGCGATTTCAGCTGCTTCCATCACATCAGCGTCGTACTTATAAAGAGCCTGATATTCTTCGTCGGCCTTTTTCAGCAGTTCAGAATCCAGATTCAGCGCTTTCTTGTCTTCACTCAAAGCTGCAAAGCTGGCAGGGGAACCATCAAAGTCTTCGCTCAAACCATGAGCCTTCTTCAAAGAGCTCAAGGCATTCTTCGCCAGCTCGGCCTGCGCCTTGGTCCCTATATTACTCAAGCCTTCACAGATGACCAGGGCTGGTTTATCGCACATACTGACGGTCTTACCATCAGGAACAGTCTGTTCAGCTTTTGCTTTGGGGCCTTCTTTATTTCTGTACTTCCGTGCGTAATCAGAGTCACTTTGGGCACAAGCGGTAAGTCCCAAGCTCACAGCAAGAATAAGACTGATTTTTTTCATAACTGCTCCTTCTCTATACGCATGAAGACAAAAAAGTGTCACTTCTTCGCCTGAAAGCAACCCCAATGAGGCTCGCCTTCACCGATATAAGAAAGCAATTGCGGGGCCAGTGAGCCGTCTCAAAATGAATCAACCTCAGAAACAATGTTCCCAGATAAATTTGAAGCAATTCTGTCATAACCCTATGTTGCACACGTTGACAGGAATATTAAGGGCGCTCATAACCAAGGCACTAAACAAAAGGGGTTTAATATGAAGTCCATCATCGTGCTGGCAACTATGCTAACACTTTCTCTGAACAGCTATGCTGATCAAAACGTTAACTCAAGCAGCCTGGAATTTTCCAAGGAAGCTGTGGAAATGGCGCCTCAAGGTTTGTTGCCATTTATTGGTTTCGGTGGTGGTTACACTGGCAACAACGACAATGTTCCTGTCGAAGGCACTCCCGTTTCCTTGAAAGTCCTAGGTTCTTACTACTTGGCACAACCGTATGTGTTTGATGCGGGCTTTGGCATCTCCAATCAGCAGTTCTCTCAGTCCGGCGCAAAAGACACCGCTGTCACTGGCTCTAGCCTGGAATTGGCAGCACGTTATCGTTTTGCTAACGCTTGGCAGGCTGGTCTTGTGGCCAACCATCTTTTTGAAATGGGCTCTTCCTATGCGGCTTCTCAAGGTGATGCACAATTCGTAGGTTTGCAGGCCCTGAAAGAATTCTCTATCGCCAAAGGTTGGCTGGCTCGCGTTGGTGGACGTGCAATGACTGAAACCAACAACACTGGCGAAATGGTGAACATGTACATGATAGACCTTCAGTTGGGTTGGAATCCACATGCTCAAGCAACAACAGTGAAATCTGTCGCCGCGGCACCGAAAGTTCAGGCTGCTCCGGTTGCCAAAACAATCGAAGTTAAACCAGCTTCCGCTTTGGAATACATCAACTATGCTTCCTTTGAAAACGGCAACAGCATCTTCTTCCAAGAGGCCAGCTACAGCATTGATGCAAAAAATCAAGCTCAATTGAAAAAATTGGCGACCCTGCTGCAAAAGAATAAAAATCTTTTCAGCAAAGTGGAAGTTCACGGTTACGCAGATATCTCCGGATCTGAAGCACTGAACCAGTCTCTTTCTGAAAAAAGGGCGGAGCAAGTAAAGGCTCAACTGATCAAGGGTGGTCTGAATAAAGAAAATATTGTGGCTTTGGGCAAAGGCTCCAGCCAGGCTAAAGAAGTTCTGGCTCAAGATCGCAAGGTTGAACTTCTGTTCACTGGCGTAAAAGACGAAAAAGCTCTGCAAAAAGCTTTGGCTCTTTAAAAAACTCCACAAAAAAAGGGCTTCATACGAAGCCCTTTTTTATTTTCTATTTTTTAATAGCGACAAAAAGACCTTCATAGGTAGGCACGATCGCGGACTCATAAAGCGCCGGATCTGACAGCCGCTTGTTGAACTCTTGCATGATATTGATCTGCTTGTCAGAGAATCTTTGCGTGGGTTCTCCCCACACTCCTCCGGACAGGAAGATATTGTCCGCCAGAATCAATCCGCCAGAACGCAGATTTTTTTCCGCCCAGGTCAGATAATCAAAATAGGCCGCTTTATTGCCGTCGATAAAGACGCCATCAAAAGGGCCTTCACTGGACAGCTTTTCCAATTCAGCGCGGGCATCCCCCATCACCAATTGTATTTTCTTTTTGCTTTGATCCAGCTTTGCGAAAGCCTGTGATGCATAGTCACCATGACGTGGCTCTTTTTCCAACGTCCACAGCGTACCGCCTTCTGGCAGAGCCTCGAAAATATATTGCGCTGACAATCCCGTCAGGGTCCCGATCTCTACAAACTTACGGCAGCCATGAAGACGGACCAATGTGCCCACCAACTGTGCCTCGGCAGGATTGATACTGATGCGCCCCAGGTTCAACTCATCAGCAAACTGGCGGGAAAGTTTTTTCGGCTCTGACTCTTCAGTGAGAAGAGACAGCATGTATTCTTCTTTGTTGGTTAACACGGATTCACGCATACCCCATCCTCGCATATTCCAGCTATGAAGTTAACAGGAAGTTAATTTGCCCGCTTCGCCCGACAGCGCATAGCCTTTTCTAGATATAAACTTTATCCATTGACGGAGGTTTTTTATGCATTTTCAATCCACGACTTTGAAGGTTGTAACATCACTGGCTTTGATTCTGACTCTCGGGGCTTGCGCCAATAAATACAAGAAAGACAGTGAAAATATGGTGAGTTCCCAACGGTCCTCGGATCGTGGACCACAATCAGCTCTCTCAGGCGCAGCAAGGGATCTTAGCAAAAGCACCAAGTTTTCCACCCTTTCCCAGAATATCCGCTTCCATGTCGGCAGTTCCGAACTCACCGCCTCCAGTCGTCGCGCGCTGGATGAGATTGCCTCGGAAATGAAAAAGACTTCAGGCTCGTTTGAAAAAATCCGCATCGCCGGTTTGGCCGACCCTCAGGGCGATACCAGTCGCAATCAGCGACTTTCTGAAGAGCGTGCTGACCGCGTGCGCGACTATCTGATTTCCAAAGGTGTGCCGGATACAAAACTGGAAACCATCGGCAAAGGTGCCGTCGCACGGGACACTCTGGGCACAGCTTCCCAAAGAGCCCGCGACCGCCGCGTGGACTTTGAGATTGTCGAATAACCATAAAGTCGGCAAGATGGGGGGCTATGAATCCTCTTCTTGTCTTTGATCTTGATGGCACTTTGATTGACTCTGCTCCGGATATTATCACCGCAGTCAATCGCACCTTGGCGAATCACTCGAAACCCACGTTAAGTGACGCCACAATTATTTCCCATATCGGCGAGGGTATCAAAAAACTCATCGCCGATTTATTTAAGGGCGACAACCTGGAGCCCGGCGATATCATCGGTCTTGAGATGGAATTCCTGCGCACCTATGAAGAGGAAATGCTGAATAAAACCCGCATTTACCCCGGAGTCGAAAGTTTCCTGACTCAGTATCAGGGGCCTATCGCCATTATCACCAACAAAAACGAAGAACCAGCCAAGGTCATCATCGATCACTTGGGACTAAACCGTTTTCCGTGGGTGAACATCTTCGGAGCAGATACTCTGGAGGAAAGAAAGCCCAGTCCCCTGCCCCTGCGCACGATGATGAGGCTGGCAGGTCGTCTGCCCGGAAATACACTTATGATCGGTGATGGAACTCCAGATATGCTCTCGGCCCAACGAGCTGGCGTGGGCTCCATCGCGATCGGTTTCGGCTATACCGCGACTCATATTCTTGAAAAATATGAGCCCCTGGCAGTTCTGGATCACTATCAGGACCTGTCCGCGCTGCTGGAGAAAATCACCCAAAAAGCTTGACGCATCTTTGCCGTAAAAAATAGCCATGCACCCTTTGCGGGCTTGCCTCAGGGCGGCGTGGACTATATAAGGTGAAAGCTTTTTGATAATGGGGGGTTGTCTCCGGTGAACGACATTCTTTTAGAAGTTCAAAATCTTAAGACGCGCTTTAGAACTGACGACGGCACTTTCCTCGCTGTTGACGACGTGTCCTTTAACGTTAAAAAAGGCCAAACGCTTGGAATTGTTGGGGAATCTGGATGCGGAAAATCCGTAACCTCCCTGTCCGTTATGCGTCTTGTTCAGAAACCGGGCCACGTCGAATCTGGAAAAGTTCTGTTTAAAGGTCAAAACCTTCTGGAATTGTCAGACGACCGCATGAGACAAATCCGCGGTAACGAAATCGCGATGATCTTCCAAGAGCCAATGACTTCCCTGAACCCGGTTTACACCGTGGGCGATCAGATCGAAGAAGCCATCCTTTTACACCAAAAGGACCTTACTAAAGTTCAAGCTCGCGAACGAGCTATCGAAATGCTTCGTATTGTGGGTATTCCAGCTCCGGAAAAACGCTTCCATGAATTCCCGCACCAGCTTTCGGGCGGTATGAGACAGCGTGTGATGATTGCCATGGCGATCTCGTGCAATCCGGAACTGTTGATTGCCGATGAGCCGACGACGGCTTTGGACGTGACTATTCAGGCTCAGATTCTGGATCTGATGCGCAAACTTCAAAAAGACTTCAATGCCGGCATGATCCTGATCACTCACGATCTGGGCGTTGTGGCGGAGATGTGCAACGAAGTGGCCGTGATGTATGCTGGCCGCGTGGTTGAATTCGGAACAGTGGAAGATATCTTCTATCGTCCGAAGCATCCGTACACTCGCGGATTGCTGGATTCCATTCCACACTTTGAAACCGGTCACAAGCTGGATCAGCTTAAGACCATCAAAGGGATGGTTCCAAGTCTTTACAATCTTCCGAAGGGCTGTCGCTTTGCGGACCGTTGTCCTTATGCACAGGATGACTGCCGCCAGTCTTATCCATCCACTGAGAATCTTCGCGGCATCCATAAAGTCGCTTGTTTCCACCCCTTGTCTGACGAGGTCACGAAATAATGAGCACTCCTCTGTTGAAAGTTGAAAACCTGGTAAAAAGTTTTCCTATTTTTGGTGGTCTCTTCAATCGCGAAGTTGCCGCCGTAAAAGCGGTTCAGGGCGTGTCCTTTGAAATCAACAAAGGCGAGACTTTGGGTCTTGTGGGCGAATCCGGTTGTGGTAAGTCCACCTTGGGTCGCTGCTTGATGCGTCTTCACGACACGACCTCTGGAAAAATCATTTATAACGGCAAAGATATCACTCATATCGAAGGTGAAGAACTTCGTGAAATGCGCCGTAAAATTCAGATCATTTTCCAGGATCCATTTGCCTCTTTGAATCCGCGCATGACAATCGGAGCGATTCTGGAAGAGCCTCTGATTATCCATAATCTTTATGCCACCGCCAAAGAACGTCAGGATCGCATTCACGAACTGATCGATCTGGTGGGTTTGCGCCGTGAGCACTTAAACCGTTACCCGCATGAATTCTCGGGTGGTCAACGTCAGCGTGTGGGCATTGCCCGTGCTTTGGCGGTAAACCCGGAACTGATCGTCTGCGATGAGCCGGTTTCTGCCTTGGACGTTTCCATTCAAGCTCAGGTGATCAACCTTCTGATGGAACTCCAACAGAAGTTGGGACTGACTTACATCTTTATTGCGCATGACTTGAAAGTGGTTGAACACGTTTCTACACGTGTTGCCGTTATGTATCTGGGTAAAGTTGTCGAGATGGCGGATTCTGAAGAACTTTACAAGAATCCGAAGCATCCCTATACCAAAGCCCTGATGTCAGCGATCCCGGTTCCGGACCCACGCAAAAAAGAAGAGCGTATCATTTTGACTGGCGACGTTCCGTCTCCGATCAACCCGCCTTCTGGATGCCATTTCCATCCTCGCTGTCCAATGGCGATCGACGATTGCAAGACTATCGTCCCGTCCTTGGAAATAAAGTCCAAAGATCACGTTGCTTCCTGCATCCGAGTGTAAAGAACTAACCAAACTTTTCCGATAAACTCCTTAGTACATACTGAGGAGTTCATGAAGACGCAGGGGAAAATCTGGATTATCTATGATGCCGAGACTAAAACGCAGACGAAGCCTATGTCTGTGGTTCAGGCACAGGTGACAATTCTCTCTATCGCGGTTCAAGATCATACCAAATTCTTCCTGTGGACACCCGGCTGGGAAGGCTGGCTTTCCATTAAGGACTTCCTCGATTCAGATCAAACTTACTTCGTGATTGTTCAACCGCCAAAACCGGGTGAAATGCCGAGCCCTCCGGGCACTACGGATGAACACACCTTAACGGCCACCAAGAATGCTCCTGCCACCAAGGGTGACAGCCAATACACACAAGTTGTGGTTGGCGATGTGCCTCTGAAACCTCGCGAAGTCGGCGGCTATCACGTCAAAGATTTCAATGGTGACGATCTGGATCTGAATAAGATCAAAAAAGACAAATCCGATATGCCGAAGCCGAAAAAAGCAGCTCAGGCAGAAGAGGAAGCGGCACCCCTGGTCGCCAAAGCCGAACCCAAAGGTTCAGATCGCCGTCGCGATCCTCGTCATAATTTCAAAATCGAAGTTGTGCTGGTTTCCAAAGTGCGCTCGTTCCGAACTTATTCCAAGGATATTTCTTTGAGCGGAACCATGCTTGAAGATGAGATCCCAAGAGACTTCCTGAACAAGCCCTTTGATTTGATTATCGTTAACCCCTTTGAACCAGATCCAGCAAAAGCTCGTCTGCTATTCAGAGCGAAGATTGTCGGCGACCTGGCCGATCCACGCCGTCTGATGTTCATTGAGCAAGACGTGGCCATGACTTTACGTCTGGATGCTTTGCTGAAAGCTTACGTCGCCTATCAAGATCAAGTCCGCAAAAACGCCGGATAATTTCTTTCATCAAAATTCAATTTCACTTCGCAGCCCACTTGACCGCAGACTCTCGTCTTTCGTCGTATTCCTTGCATGCTCGTTTTGTTCATCTCTTATTTTGCAGGATAAATTTCCAGAGCCTTTATTATATTAAGGTATCTTAACGATACGTTTAGGCTAGTTTTCCTCAAAGTCAGTCAAGGACTCTTAACAAACGCCGATATCTTATTTTGAGAACTCCGAAGGAGAGCCTATGAGTCACTTGAGATACGTTGTTGCAGTTAGTGTCCTGGCAAACTTTCTTACCGCCTGTCAGCCAGAGGTGGAAGAGGCAGCTAAGCCCCGTTATCTGTATGTCGCCAGCGGCCTGTGCTACTCCGGAACAGGAAATACAACATACTCTGCGACAACCGCCTCGAACGTAATCTTTCGAATGAATCT
The DNA here is from genome assembly GCF_041888015.1 of Bdellovibrio bacteriovorus. GTDB lineage: Bacteria > Bdellovibrionota > Bdellovibrionia > Bdellovibrionales > Bdellovibrionaceae > Bdellovibrio. The sequence goes on along the minus strand of NZ_CP168968.1, from coordinate 323,519 downwards.
GGAGACTGCACAGTACGAAGGACGCATTGCTGACTTCACCACAGGCTTTGATGCTCCCGGCACAACTCCCGTGGGAATCGCTGACTATGATTCAGATCACTTGCTGGTTTTACTGGAACATACAGGACAACGCCGAATAGAGTTGATCAAAAAAACTCTCTCAGGCGAAAGACAGACTTACTATAATAACACTTCAGCGGCGGCCCCTATTGGCGCGTTACAATCGGCCGCCCGTTTTATTTTCAAAACCATCGATGGACTGCTGATCAGCCGTTCCACTGCGATTGAAAAGTTGGACACCGGTAAAGCCCGGGAAACAGGAACCGGAACCAATGCCTGGGTGCAGGCACCGGGTGGCGCTTGCAGCGCCTCCATCACGAACATCACTTCACTGGCCACCTACCCAACAAGCTCAAACACGCTGGGATACAACATTATCTATACACATTCCCAGAATGCCTCCAGCGCCAATAATCGTATCGGGATCATCAATGGCCTGACAGGATGGAACGGAACCACAGGTTGTCTTGCCAGTCAGGCCGCACCGGCTTTGACTGCCTATCCAACTTCGTCCGTTTATATGGAGGACGCTGGCCGTGTGGTGGTCAGTTATGCAGGTATCTCCGGATCTATGCTGAACTCAATTTATTCCTATGACGTGGATGAAACCGCCAATACCATCAGCGATGAATTCAAAGGCTATGAAGTTCCCAGCGTGATTTATGGAGCTTCTGCCATGACCTATGATAAATCGACAAAGACCCTTTATGTCGCCACGGGTGGAGCCATCACCAACAACTTCACAACAGGAACCATCCCCTACAACATTGAAAAATTCACCTATAACAGTACAACCAAAGAATTCACACGTGCAGGCTCCACGTCCTTCTATCCAGGAAATCTGGAAACTCGCTGCATTTCATCAATGTTTATTGGAAACTAGGAGTGCACTCTACGGAGTGCCGATGATATTGACGCCCCAATTGGTCAACGTACCGGTGATATCATTGCCGGCCCCGTCATAGACTTTCAAAGTCCAAGTTCCCACCGATCTTTCGTGGAAGAAGGCATTGCTTAGAAAAACTTCGTCATCATATCCGGCAATACCCACCAATGAGTTGCGCATATTGATAATCATGCTTCTGGTACCTGATGGAGAAATCAGCTCCACCCCCAAATCCGCGATACTGTTGTGAGCGATCTTAAAGCGGACCTGCACAGCCTCAATTCTGTAGTTGGCAGACACGGTCAGCGTACTGGACAACCCCGTGGCACTGTCGTCCGGAATAGAGTTCGGATTTGGACTGGATTGGGTAATAAAATTTGTCGCCGTCACCTGTGTGCTATAAGGGGAACTGTAGTTCTTGGCCAAAGCAACAGCCGCATCGACATCCACCCGTCCAAAACCAAACCAATTATGAAACTTGAATCCAGCGGCATTCGTCACCCAACGGTTTTCCCAGACAGCCCCGCTGGGCAAACGTACATTCTTGGAGGCATCCCCAGGATATTTCACCAGAGGGTGACTTGTGATGGCCGACATGTTCGGACTGACCGGCACCGCCGTTTTTGCCAAAATATATTTTACATCTCGCCAAGTCAGAGCGGGATTGGCCTCTAAAATCAGAGCAATCGCCCCCGCCAGCACCGGTGCCGCCGCTGATGTGCCATTGAAAGTCGTCGTATAACTGCAATTGCTATTTCCATTTCGACCGCGCTCGAATTCAACCTTCCCCGAAATCAAAGTTTGCGAATAGCCCGCGCTGCAACCGCTGCGATCTGTGGTGATCATCGCCGGATAGTCATCGCCAAATTCACCCCCAAAAGAGGCCACCCACAAATTGGAACCAATTGACGAATACGATGCCACTTCGCCCAGGGAATTCAGTGCCCCGGTAAGAATCGTGTAAGGCGAGCTGTTATCCGGATCGAAGTTGGCATTACCAACACAATAAGTGCTTTCGGAACCACGGCATTTGACTAAGAAATCATTGCCCGCAGACTTCACATAGATAGAGCCTTTTCCGCCCCGTCCATTAATAACACCCGTCAGAAGCTGGCTGTCCCAAAGAGGAACCGGATTGGGAAGATTATTCTGAGAATTACCCCAGCTCATGTTGTAAATGTCGTGCCCCCCCGCAACCTGCTGAACAATACGTTCATCCAATTGCGCCACATTCTTGGAAAGCAAGTTGTAGGAAATAAACTTGGCCCCGTAAGCAATGCCTTTTGTGCCGACCCCATTACCCCCCACTGCCGCAATCAGACCTGCAACTGCAGTTCCGTGATTGTCGTCGGACGAGTTTGGCGGGGAATTATTCGCCCCTGTCGCAGGCGAGATATGATAGTTAATAGACGATCCATAAATAAAATTACTCTTTAGATCCTCGTGACTGTCCTGAACACCATCATCTGATACAACAATCTTCAGGCCTGCTCCAGACAACCCTGAAGTCCATGTCTTCAGCAAATTCAAATCAAACCCAGGAACCCCACCACCCGACGCAGCAAAAACAGACTGCCCGGTATTGTTAATATGCCAGGCGTATCCCAGAAATGGATCGTCGCCTTGTTTGATCTCTGCGACGGCACCATCAAAGCCCTGCTTTGAGCAGTTGGTAAAAAGCAAACCAATGACGGCACCCACCATCATCAACGGCAGAAATATTTTTGCTTTTCGCTTAAAACTTTTCATACTGCCTGCTTAAAATCTCCAAACGAACATCACTAATACCAGGCTCACTGCCCAACCGATCTTTCAAAGAAAACAAATCATAGGGCTGTTGTGATGAAGTGACGAAGTAAGCACGAATCTCTGGCAATTCACCGACGACTTTAAGATCAAAAGTCTCAAGCAGAGGATCCAGCGCCACACCCTCACGCAGGGTGATCTGAATACTGCCAGTCACCACCCCCGCCAAGCCTTTGCGTTCGTTGTAAACGATCATGGGCTGAGTATTGAAGTAAGCCCGTTCATCCACCCGAAGGCCTGTTTGAGGAACAAGATAAAATCCACTGACTTCCCCAACAGCATCTTTTCGCACACCTGCCGACATTGGATACGCGGTCATCCCTTCCCATACCTTCCATGCCGTGTCTGACAACATCGAAGATTGAGCCAACTGACGAGCGGTCGGTGCATGCGTTGTCGCTTGCGCTTTTGCTTCCGGCAAGCGTAGGCGGCGCGCCGTCTCTGCCGTGTTTTCTCCGTGAGACGGAATTTCTGTGACCTGTGTTTTATCCAAAGGTTTATTGGCTAGCGCAATTTCATCTTCACTTTGCGGATCAGAGGCCTCCACAACAGCGGCAGCCTCTTCTACAGATTCCACGAAAGTCGGCTCTTGATCCTTTTTAAAGAACAAGCCCAATGCCACCAGTCCGGCGGCAGCAGCAATGAATATATACGTGTGTTTACGTGCCATGAGTCCTTTTTATTCTAGCTGGAAAACGCAGTCCCGATCACTATTTTCTGTAAGAACTATTGGGAAAGTATGGAGACAAGATGGAATCCCAAAATGAGACAGAACTTTGGTCCATAAAAAAAGCCCCTGATGTTTCCAGCAGGGGCTTTATAATTCATATGCTATGCAGGACTTAAGGATTCAGCTTCAAAAGCGTTTCCACAGTCTTTTTAAGCTTCTCAACATCAAATGGCTTTTTGATGTAATCATCAGCTCCCAGATCGAAGGCTTTCTTCATGTCATCTTCAGACGCCTTCCCCGAGACAAACACCAAAGGAATCTTCTTCAGATCACGATGGTCTTTCAGCAACTGAGCCAGCTCAAAACCATTCACCCAAGGCAAACCGACATCCATCAGAATCAAATCCACCGGATGATCATCAAGCACCGTGGACAGCTCGGTTCCATCTGCAGCCAGCTTCGTGACGTAGCCTTCGCTTTCCAGAATCCTCTTCATCGCCAAACGCATTGTTTCGTCGTCTTCGATAACCAGAATGATTTTAGGGTCGAGCTTCTTTTTCGCTTCACGGAACTGATCCAAAGGCACTACTTCCTGGGAAGCGATACGCGCCTTGGTCATCTTCTCGATCTTTTCGATCAAATCCTTGGTGTTGATTCTTTTATCCTTCATACATTCCTTAGTGAGACTCTTGAGCTTCGAGCCATCTTTCTGCGTCAATCGCAGCCATGCACCCTGTGCCCGCCGCTGTGATCGCCTGGCGATATACATGATCTTGCACGTCTCCGGCCGCAAAGACACCTGGAATATTAGTATATGTGGTATTTGGTTGAGTGACCAAATAGCCTGTCTCATTCATATCCAACATTCCCTTGAAAAGGTCTGTATTCGGCTTATGGCCAATGGCCAGGAATAGACCCGTGATCGGAAGTTCTTTGACAGCACCATCAACCGTGCCCTTAATTTTTGCGCCTGTCATCCCTTTGCCATCACCCAACACTTCAATCACTTCCGTATTGTACAAAACTTCAATCTTGGGATTTTTCAACGCACGATCAACCATGATCTTAGAGGCGCGGAAATGATCGCGTCTGTGAATCAAATAAACCTTGGAAGCAAAGCGAGTCAGGAATTGCGCCTCTTCCATAGCTGTGTCACCACCACCGACAACGCCGATCTCCTGATTACGGAAGAAGGCGCCATCACAGGTTGCGCACGCAGAAACGCCACGATTGGCGTAAGTTTTTTCAGAAGGCAGGCCCAGATACTTGGCGCTAGCACCTGTAGAAATGATGATGGATTTTGCCAGGTGAAGTTTGTCACCAATCCACACCTTGAACGGACGTTGAGAGAAATCCACTTTTGTCACGTTGCGGGTGATGAAACGTGTACCAAATCTTTCCGCTTGTTTTCTCATCACAGTGATCAGGTCAGGACCTGTGATGCCATGATCAAAACCAGGGAAATTTTCAACTTCTGTCGTTGTCATCAGCTGGCCGCCAGCCTCTTCACCTTCAATCATCAAAGGATTCAAGTTTGCACGCGATGTATAGATAGCGGAAGTCAGTCCCGCTGGGCCAGAGCCGATGATAATGACGTTTTCTACTTTTTGATCTTCAGTCATAGTTTACCTCACAAATAGGGTCAGGAATTACGCTCAAAGGCTATCAACAAATAGGACCCTTTTCATTAGTTCTTTGCACGTTTTGGGCTGCGTCAGCTACACTGGGTTATGCCCTTGATTTCCTTTAAGAAGAACATTCATGCACCTATTGAGGTTCCCTCGCAAACCGTCCTTATGACCGCTTTGCTAGACGCAGGCCTGCCCGTGGCTTCGAGTTGTGATGGAGACGGCGTTTGCGCAAAGTGCAAGATCGTGATTGTAGAAGGAAAAGAGAATCTGACCTCAGAAAATGAAACCGAAAGTTTTCTAAGGGAAACCAACAACGTCCCCAAAGATGTCCGCATCAGTTGCCAGACGCAGGTTTTAGGCGACATCACCGTGGATGCCACCTACTGGTAAACTAAAGATCCCGCTTCTGAAAAGGAATACCCGGGTCAGCAGGCTCATGATCAGGTCGATCCAGACGACGAGCCTCGGTAGGCTTGGGCAAAGCGCAGCGCTCCCCTTCAATATAGGAAAGCCGGGCCCGCACACCCACCATTTTTTGATTTCGATTGTAACAGGGAAGTGCCGAGCTGCGCAGGGTCGATACCGACTCCTCGGCCGGCATCACATAGTCAGAACCTTTGGTGATCGCCGCAAAAGAATCGGAGACCAAGATTCCAACCCCCAGGCCTAAGCAAAAAGCCAAAGCTTTCATAAAGCCCCCTTCATCGAGGCCTTTATTATAGTCCACTAAACTGGAAAAAGCTGAAACCTGTCAGACAACGCTGGACAGAACGCCAGCTTAGGAGGTGCGATTATTTCTCAGGCGGACAAAGTTGATTTTGATGCCTTCGCGCAAGAAGATCTTCTCGAAAGCTGTCTCAAAATTCTGATCTTTCATTTCTGAGTTATGCAGATCCTGAGTCTCGAAAACGATTTCATACGGAGACTGACGGATTTCATCCATCGCCCATAAGAAGTACACCAATGAGTCTGTTTTGAAATTGATATAGGAACCTGGTTTTTGCAGACGATAAAGAAGTTCCAGATTCTGTTTGCACACAAAACGGTTTTTCGGCTTCTTCGGAGACGTCCAAGGGTCCGGGAAATGAATGTAAACGTTGTCGATCTCGTTTTCTTCAAACAGCTCGGAAATATTGAACGCGTGGAAGCGTGTGATCGCCGCATTTGTGCAGCCTGCGTTCACCGCACGACGGATTGTCTGAATCAAAGGCTTGTACTTCAGCTCCAGCCCCACCAGCAAACGATCAGAATGGGTCTTTGCGTGATGAGCAAAATAAGTCCCATTCCCAGTGCCCACTTCCACATCCATCGGCATCTTTGCATCCGCCTTGAATACATCTGAACGCCATTTGCCTTTGTTTAGCGGCGCACGCAGCTCATCAAAGGCCACGTGGGAGTACTCCCCGTTCAAAGCCAGTGTGTAAGCATTCTGATTTGGAAGGTCTTTGGTGATATTAATTTGTCGTCTTGGAGCCTGAGTCGTCATGGGTCCCTTGATTAGTCGGAGCCGGGTCATCGGTCAAGCTTTTCACAGAGAAGTCCGGCAAGGACTGGAACGGCTGCAAACGAATCGGGCACTGAGGCATCTCGCAATGGGCACAAAAGGATTTTTTACAAGGGTCCAAATGAAACGCCAGCTCACCATCAAACTCGTAATCCTTCACCACACGGGCCTCAAATCCCTGAGTCATCTCATGAACCTGAGCCACATCCCAATATTCTGGAACCACCATGTGCGCATCCACGTGATGGAAACGCCCTGAGCGGATCACGCGCATATGATGAATATCAATGACTGCCGGAACCCTATTCTTTTTTAACGCTGCAGCCAGAAGCTCCAAAGAGCCCAAATCCTGAGCGTCCAACAAGCCACCCAGTGACTCACGAACAATTTTGAATCCGGAATAGGCCAACTGCAACCCCACAACAATGGCAATCACCGGGTCCAACCACTGAAGTCCTGTCAGCAGCACCAATCCCAGGCCCACCATGACGCCCACGGTAGTCCATACATCCGACAAAACGTGGGACCCACTGGCCTTCAAAGCATCAGAATGATGACGAGCCCCCACTGCCTTAAGGTAAATACCAAGAATCAGATTCAAAATAGCAGCCCCGGCCACAATCAACAAACCGGTTTCCAGCCGCTGTGGAGGCTCATGAAACAGCAGGGCCTTCGCACTCTCTCCGATAATCATGATCGCCGCAAAGAAGATCATCCCTCCTTCAAAGGCCGAAGAAAAGTATTCTGCCTTGCCGTGTCCATAAGGATGATCCTCGTCAGCTGGCTGAGCAGCAAAGCGGATCACGAAAAGAGCGACCACTGCCGCAATCACATTCACAATACTTTCCAGAGCGTCAGACAAAACCGCCGCCGAACCCGTCACTTTGTAAGCACCGATTTTCAAACTGAAAATCAAAACACTGGCAACTGCTGAAACCCAGGCAGCGCGCGAACGGATTTTATCTGAAGAGGACGGCATTGTTTTTTGCATAATAAGAGGGTTTTCGTAGATCCCCTCGGGAAGGTCAATAGATATTAGCCTGCAGCCTTACGACGCTTCATAGCCGCTGCAGATTTGAGCTCCACCACCGGAGCTGTCTCGGGCTTGTAGAAAGCCACACGGTTTCTGCCACCACGTTTGGACTCATAAAGGGCGTGGTCCGCACGGCGAACCAGTTCGCGAGCGCTGATGTTTTCACCCGGGACCGTAATTGCAAAGCCCAAGGAAGCCGTCAGCTTCATGGAGTCCTCGCCATTGCGGAAGGTCGTTTTCTCAATGTTCTCACGCAGGCGTTCGCAGAAATACATCGCACCGGCATGGTTGGTCTCGGTCAAAACCATCAGGAACTCATCTCCGCCGTAACGGGCTGGAATATCAATATTGCGCGTGTTGGCGCGAATGATCTTACCCACTTCCGACAGAACATAACTTCCGAACAAATGGTCATGACCATCATTCACCGTCTTGAAGTAGTCCATATCCATCATCACCACACAGACATCACGATGGAACCGACGTCCCCGCTCCATCTCGAAGTCCAGACGTTGATACAGCGAACGCATGTTGTACAGACCCGTCAGGTCATCGGTATCCACAAGCTCTTTGAGTTTTTCATTGGCAAAAAGAAGTTGCTCGTGCAAATCGCGAATACGCAACTGAGAGCGAATGCGCGCCAGCAGCTCAAGCGGCACAAACGGTTTGACGATGTAATCATCCGCCCCCGCATCCAGGGCTTCAATGATCGCCTCGGTGCTGGAGTTTTCAGATACGAACACGCAGGAAACGTGAGACAGACGCTCACGCACGGACTTCAAAACCCGCAAACCCGCCATGGACGGTGCCATCCAGTCAAGAATCACAATGTGAGGAATCCAGGATTCGATCAGCTTGTGGGCTTCAGCTTCGGTCGTCACACCACGAGCGTCATAGCCTTCCCAACGCAAAGGCTCCAGGAGAATCTCCAGGCTGTCTTTGTCATCGTCGATCACCAGGATACGGCGACTTTTAGGTTGTTTGGGGCTGACTTCAAAACTCATCTACATACCAGTGTAACGTTTGGGATACTGATCGGTTAATTCTGGGAATTATTTAGACGATTTTCTAATCATTAGACCAGAGTGGACTTCGGTCGAGGTCGGGTCGGAGAAGGGCTTTGGGAGGGGCTCCGGCGCTTCGGACACATCCTCGCTCGTTGCTTTCTTTAGGCTTCGAGATGGCCTTAGGGCTCGTTGGTGGGCCTGTTGGTTAAGTGGCCTGGGATCACTGCGGAACTTGCGGCGGAGCCCCTCCCAAAGCCCTTCTCCGGCGCGACGACCTTGTTTCTTACGCAGACTTAAGACTGGGGGGATTCTTAAATTTTCTGTGATTTTTTGTGGGGTGTTTTTACGCGGTCTTGTGTGGGCTTATTCGTTGAATTGTCTGGGGATTTTCGTTATTTATGGTTGTGGTGTTTTTCTTTGAATTTTGAAGGATGTTTTTATGAGTTTGAACTTCACCGAGTACGAAGCAAAGTGGCAGAAAAAATGGGCGGACGCGAAGGCGTTTCAGGCTGAGACAACAAGTTCCAAGCCTAAATACTATGCCTTGGATATGTTCCCTTACCCTTCTGCTTCCGGACTACATGTGGGTCACATGGCCTCTTACACTCCGGGCGATATTATTTCCCGCTATAAGCGCGTGAACGGGTTCAACGTTCTTCATCCGATGGGCTATGATGCTTTTGGTTTGCCTGCAGAACAATATGCCATCCAGACGGGTGTACACCCTGCGATCACAACCAAAAAAGCCATCGACAGCTTCCGCAAGACGCTTCAAACATTTGGTTTCAGTTTTGACTGGAGTCGCGAGATTTCCACGTGCGAACCTGATTACTACAAGTGGACTCAATTTATTTTCCTGAAGCTTTATGAACGTGGTTTAGCTTATCAAAAAGAAGTTCCGGTCAACTGGTGCCCGGCTTTGAAAACTGTTTTGGCCAACGACGAAGTTGTCGACGGCAAATCCGAGCGCGGCGGTCACCCGGTGATCCGTGTTCCGATGAAGCAGTGGATGCTGAAAATTACGGACTATGCGGAACGTCTTTTGAATGATCTGGACAAATTGGACTGGCCGGAAAGAACCAAAGAAGGTCAGCGCAACTGGATTGGAAAATCCGAAGGCGCACGTGTGACTTTCCAGGTTTCGGAAGATCCTGAATCCTTTGAGGTGTTCACCACCCGTCCTGACACTTTGTACGGCGTGACCTTTATGGTGATGGCCCCAGAACACCCACTGGTGAAAAAGATCACTTCTCAGCCACAGTACGCAGCCGTGGAAAACTATATCGCAGACACTTCAAAAAAATCTGAAGTGGATCGCAAAGCCACGACAGAAAAAACCGGCGTCTTCACCGGAGCTCACGCCATCCACCCGATCACGGGCGAAAAGATTGAAATCTGGATCGCGGATTATGTTCTGATGGACTACGGCACGGGCGCCATCATGGCGGTTCCAGGTCACGATGCCCGCGACTTTGAGTTTGCAACGAAGTTCAATATTCCAATCAAGAGTGTTCTGGAAAGTGACCAAATGCCGTTTGAAGGCGACAGCGTCATGATCAATTCTGAATTCCTGAATGGCCTGAACAAAAAAGACGCCATCAAAAAAATGCTGGAATACCTTGAGCAAAACAAACTGGGTGTTCGCGAAGTTCAATACAAGCTGCGCGACTGGCTGTTCAGCCGCCAGCGCTACTGGGGCGAGCCGTTCCCGATTGTTCACTTTGCCAATGGCTCCAAAGGAGTTCCCGTCAATGAGCTTCCGGTGGTTTTGCCGGAAGTGGCGGACTATGAGCCGGCTGACACCGGAGAAGCGCCATTGGCTCGTAATGCCGACTGGGTGAAATACATGAACGGAGATCAAGAGGGCCGTCGTGAGACTGACACGATGCCAGGTGCCGCGGGATCGTCTTGGTACTTCCTGCGCTATATTGACCCGAAAAACAACGAAGCTCCGTTCAGCCCTGAGGCGGAAAAGTACTGGATGCCAGTCGACCTTTACGTCGGCGGTCCTGAGCATACTGTCGGTCACTTGCTGTACGCCCGTTTCTGGACAAAGGTTCTTTTTGACTGCGGTCTGGTGACCCATGATGAGCCCTTCCAAAAACTGGCGCACCAAGGGATGATCCTAGGCCCGGATGGCGAGAAAATGTCGAAATCCCGCGGAAACGTGATTTCTCCAGAAGAAATTGCGCGATCTCACGGTGCTGATGCTTTGAGAACCTTTATCAGCTTTATGGGTCCGGTGGACAAGGACAAGCCTTGGGCTCCGACTGGTATCGATGGTGTAAGACGCTTCCTGGATCGCATCACCCGCTTGGTGGTGAACGATGACGGTCAGCTAGTGGCGACTTCGGAGGCTTTAACTCCGGAGATTGAGAAATTAGTTCACAAAACGATTAAAAAAGTCACAGAAGATATCGAATCCATGAGTTTCAACACAGCGATCAGCGCCATGATGATTCTGGTGAACGAACTTTACCGCGCAGAATGCCGCTCGGTTTTGGCTCTGAAACCACTGGTACAGATTCTGGCGCCATTTGCCCCGCACTTGGCTGAAGAATTGTGGGAAAAAATGAATGGCGAGGGACTTTGCGCTTTGGCTCCATGGCCAAAATATGATAACACCCTGTGCGCTGACGACACTGTAACAATCGGCGTGCAAGTGAACGGAAAAATGCGCGGCACGATCGAGATTGGCGTGGCAGCTTCCGAGCAGGAGGCTGTGACAGCGGCGAAAGCCGTGGAGCAGGTGGCTTCCGTTCTTGGCGGCAAAAATCCCGATAAGGTGATTTACAAAGCTGGGAAGATTTTGAATTTGATCGTTAAATAACTGGGTTCTTTTACCGAAGAGGACCCCGAAAAACAACATGGGGTCCTTTATCCGGGCCCCCTAGTCGTGAGGGCCAAAAGAGATGTCTAATTGGAGTCCTGAAAAAAGCGCTGAGCTTTATGGGATCAACAACTGGGGCAACGGTTATTTCAGAATTAACAGCGCAGGAAATGTTGCTGTCACTCCTATGGGGGCTAACGGTCCAACTGTGGACTTGCATGAGCTGACCCAAGATCTTTTGGACCGTGGTATTCGCGTTCCTATCATGATTCGCTTTCCGGAAATTATTAAATCCCGCGTGGAGCTTTTGAACGGCTGCTTCCAAAAAGCATTTGCTGATCATGGCTACAAAGGCCAGTACCGTGGCGTCTATCCGATCAAGGTGAATCAACAGCGTCATCTGGTTCAAGAACTGGTAAAATACGGCAAAGACTACACCATGGGTCTTGAGGCCGGATCCAAACCAGAGCTTCTGGTAGTTCTGGCTTTGATGAACACCGAAGATGCACTGATTATCTGCAACGGCTTTAAAGATGCAGAATACATCGAAACAGCCATCCTGTCCCAGAAGCTGGGCCGCAACACCATCATCGTGGTGGATCGCAAAGAAGAATTGAAGATGATCGTGGACGTGGCGAAAAAGTTCAATGCCCGTCCAAAAATCGGCTTCCGCGCGAAATTGAACACTCAAGGTGCGGGTAAATGGGTTGATTCTTCCGGCGCTCGCTCTAAATTCGGTCTGACTTCCTCTGAAATCGTTGAGGGCGTTGAGTTCCTGAAAAACGAAGGCATGTTGGATTGCCTGGAGCTTCTGCATTACCATATCGGTTCTCAAGTTCCTCAGATCCAGTCCATCAAGTCCTCTTTGAAAGAAGGCGCACGCTTCTATACTGAATTGTACAAAATGGGCGCAGGCCTGAAGTACATCGACGTGGGCGGCGGCCTGGGTGTCGACTATGACGGTTCCGGCCACTCTGACAGCTCTGTGAACTATTCTGAGCAGGAATATGCCAACGACATCGTGTCTGTACTTCAGACTCTGTGTGATGAAAAAGGCATTCCACATCCAAACATCGTGACTGAGTCCGGCCGCTTCCTGGTGGCTCACCACTCGGTTTTGGTATTCAACGTGATGGGCGTGAACGATCTTCACCGCCATGAACCGCCTCGTCCAGCGACGAAAACGGATCATTCCATCATGCAAGACATGCAGTACATCTACGAAAAGGTGAACAAAGACAATATCAACGAGTGCTTCAATGACCTGGAACAAGCCAAACAAGAAACTCTGCAATTGTTCACTTACGGCGTCTTGAGCCTTGAGCAGCGTGCATGGTGTGAATCCATGTACTTTGCGATCGCAACCAAGATGATCAAACTGGCACGCGCGACTCCGGACTGTGAAGACATCGTGGCAGCACTGGGTAAAGAGCTGTGTGATACTTACTTCTCTAACTTCTCTGTGTTCCAGTCTGTTCCGGATTCTTGGGCGGTAGGTCAGTTGTTCCCGGTAATCCCTATTCACCGTCTGGGCGAAGAACCTAAACGTGAAGCGACTTTGGCGGATCTGACTTGTGACTCTGACGGTGTGATCGAAAAATTCATCGACACCGCATCTGGAGAACCGAAAGAAACCATCCGCTTGCATCAGTTCACGGATGGCCAGCAGTACTATCTGGGCGTGTTCCTGACTGGTGCATACCAAGAGATCCTGGGTGATTTGCACAATCTATTTGGTGACACCGATGCAGTTCACATCTCTTTGAACGGTGTGGGCTACACTATTGACCACTATGTTCCTGGTGACACTGTGACAGAAGTTCTTTCCTACGTTCAGTACGGCCGTTCTGAAATGGTTGATAGCGTTCGTCAGGCGACAGAAGAATCTATCCAAAAAGGTTCTATCACCAAGCAAGAAGCCAAACTTCTGATTAAACACTATGAAGAAGGTCTTTCTGGTTACACATACCTTGAAGAGGCTGAGTAAGAAATTTTACAAGTTCCCAAAAAGAAAAAGGGCTTCGCAAGAAGCCCTTTTTTTTTGGAATATACTGTGGTTCTGATATTACTGAATCGTCGCAGTCAGAGAACTGCTGGATTTCATCTTGGTCGGAATAACCACCGCCGGGCAACGGGCATAGTCTTTTTTCGACTTATAAGCCACACGATCCTGAGACTGTTTGCGGGCAAAACGATAACCTTCCGCAGACTTGGCAAAGGAATAAGAAGTGACTGTATCAAGGCGCAAAGTCTTGCGGCTGGTTGAATACGGACGGCAATCAAAGTCATATTGTGTGTCCTGATACTGGATTGTGGAGTAAGTGTTGGCTGTAAACTCGACAGTTCCATCCGCCAGGATGCGACCTTTTTCCTGCCCTTGAGCGTCCACCAAAGAACCACCCTGAACCTTCAAAGAGACTGGCAGATCATTCCAGCCACCCAAGCGATTGCAGTCATAGAAGGAAAAATCCAACTCCACCTTTTCGGCGGACTGGTGGTAGTTCAAAGCCACTGTGCACTTTAGATCCATGTTCTCATACTTGCCGTCCAGACGCTCAAAAGAAGCCGTCATAGGACCTGCGCCTTTCAACTCTCCCAATACTTGAGCCTGAGAAACAGAAAAGCCCAGAACAACTAAAACAAAAGCCATGTAATTCATCGAAACTCCTTCAGACAGGGACCAAACAGGCGCCTTTTTCCAAAAAAAAATGGGTGAACTTTCGTTCACCCACATAATCAAATCTGTTTTTATTTTGCACTAAAAATGAGGTCGCTGAGCCTTACATTTTTGAATCGAAGGCATCGCGGACTGCAAAACCGATATTAATCAACAAGGTCAGAGTCAATACGATAGCCACCATCGGACCCCAAACAATCCACTCTGCGATCGTGAACCACTTTTGAGCCTGAGCCAGCAACTCACCCCAACTTGGCGTCGGCGGACGAAGACCCAATCCCAGGTAATCCAGGAAAGACAACGTATTCACACCACCCGCGATAAAGAACGGCGCGAAGGTCACAATTGGAGTCAAACCGTTCGGCAGGATATGCTTACCGATAATACGCTTATGGTCCGCACCGATAGCGCGGGCCGCCTCAACGTATTCACGCTTTCTCAAAGAAAGGAACTGGGCACGCATATATGCAGAAATCCCTGTCCAACTGAAGATCGAGAAGAACACAACCAGCAAAGGCAAGCTTGGATTGAAGATCGAGATCACCGTGATCAATACGAACAGGATTGGGATACTTTCCACAACCTCAACGATACGCTGACCGAACAAATCCGCCTTACCACCCAGGTAACCCATCAAGGCACCCATCGTGATACCGATAGCATAAGTGACGATCCAGCAGCCGATAGAGAACAACATCGTATAGCGGAAACCGTAAAGCAGACGAGTCAGAACGTCGCGACCGCTTTCGTCAGTTCCGATCCAGTTAACTTTTGTCGGAGGAGACGGATAAGTGTCGACCGCTTTATTGGCCTCATAAGGGTCCCACTGAACCAGTGGCCAGATCGCCCAGTCACCCTCTTTCATTTCAAGATCGCGATAGTCCATCACAAAGATGTCATCACGGCCAAATGCAGTTGGGTGGTAATCCTTAACTAGAGGGAAATACAATTTACCTTGATAGCTCAATACGTGAGGATGATTGTTCGCCCAAAGCTCCGCAGTGAAGCTTACGAAGAACATCGCCATCAAAATCCAGAAAGAGACCACAGCCACGCGATCGCGCTTAAATCGCTTATATCTCTTCAACGTCAGTTCATTGCGAATAAGATATTTTTCGATCATTTGAAGTCAATCCTTGGATCAATAAGAACGTAAATGACGTCACTGAAAATACGGCCCATCATCAACAGCATGGATGAAATAAAGGTCAGACCCATGATCACGTTATAGTCACGGGACAAAACGGATTGATAACCCAACAAACCAATTCCATCCAAATTGAACATCTGTTCGATAATCAAAGAACCGGCAAGGAATGCTCCAAAGAAGCCACCCAAACCTGTTGCAATCGGGATCAGGGCATTACGAAGAGCATGCTTGAAGACAACAACTCTTTCAGAAAGACCCTTCGCACGTGCTGTACGAACGAAGTCAGACTTGATGACATCCAGCATGGAGTTTCTCATCAAAGTGGAAAGCTCCGTGAAACCACCAATCATGTAACAGATCAAAGGCAATACAAAGTGGTGGGCGCGGTCCACGATCTTACCCCAAGCAGTCAGGGACTCATAATCGTCGGAATGCAAACCACCCAGCGGGAACAAGTTCAATTTACCGGCCAAAACAACGATAAGGAAGATACCCAGAACGATTGGAGGAATAGAGTAAGTCAGATTCAGGATGATGGTCGTCCAGCGGTCAAAAGCTCCGCCGGCATTGATGGCCTTACGAACCCCCAACGGGATACACACCAGATAGGTCAGAAGCAAAGACGCAATACCAAACTGCAGGGAAACCGGAAATTTACTCTTAATAACGTCGATAACTGGCTCTTGATAGGTGAAGCTTTCACCGAAGTCCATACGAACCAGGTTCTTAACCCAGATAAAATAACGAACGTGAATCGGTTTATCGAAGCCGTATTGCTTTTTCAAAGCCTCAATAACTTCTTCATTTACAGAGGTGTCGCCACGGGTGTTGATCCCGCCTCCACCGCCGCCGCCCCCACCACCGCCGGCAGCACCGAAACGGATGGCTTGAAGCTTCTGTTCAATAGGGCTTCCAGGAGCGAGATTAATCAACGCAAAGGTGACGATGGTAATCCCGAAAAATGTCGGGATCATCAATAACAATCGGCGAATCAGGTAAACGATCAAGGCCTTACTCCCACAATATGCATTCGATTACAGATAAGACAGTTACGCTGTAATACTAATTTCGATGAGGCGCAAGAAAGAAGGCGTACATTGTACGCCTTCTGGTAAAAAATTAATCATGATTGCGCAGGGCAAAGGCTATTTAGCCTGCAACCACCAGTAGTCTCTACCAATCTCATATTTGAAGGTCTCTGCAGGTTTACCCATGCGAGAGGAGTTTGCATAAAATGCATACTTATCGTTGAACAGGAACGCATATGGAGCGTCTTCAGCGATCTTCGCGTAAACTTTCTTAAGAGCAGCAACACGTTTTGCTTTATTTGGCTCAACACGTGCTTGGTCGATCAATTTGTCCACTTCAGGGTTTTTGTACGCGATGAAGTTAGAACCACCGGCAACAGCACTTGCAGAGTGCCAGATTTGTTTAGGATCTGGATCTACGGAACCGCCACCCCAAGCCATTGTCACAGCGTCGAAGTTACCTTCGTCAACAAGCTTCAAGAATGAGTTCCATTCCAAGTATTTCAAGTCCATATCGATACCCGCTTTTTTCAGGTCTTCACGGTACATTGTGTAGTACTTTTCAGTGTCTTTAGATGGGTAAATCAAAGTGAATTTGAATTCCATCTTTTTGCCGCCAACTTCTTTTTCAAGAACACCGTTCTTGTCTTTGTCAGTCCAGCCAGCTTTAGCCAATAGCTCTTGAGCTTTCTTCGGATTGAATTCCAAAGCTTTGTTGCCTGGGTTGTACTCAGAACGAAGGTAGATCGCACCGTTAGCAAGGTCGGACATGCCATAACGGAATTTTTTGTTCATTTCTTCGCGGTTCAACAAGTGAGCCAAAGCCACACGCACGTTTTTGTCCTGGAACAAATCTTTACGGAAGTTCCAGCCAATGAAGCCGTAGGATTTCGGCGCGCTGTTTTCAACTTTGTTCTTGATGATAGTTTTGCCCCAAGGAGCACCAACCGCTTTTTTCATGAACGCTTCAACACGAAGATCAAGGTAATCAAGCTCACCTTTTTTCGCACGCTCAAGCTCTACGTTTTCATCTTTGTAGAAACGCATAGTGATTGTGTCGAAGTTGTACATACCAGCGTAAGCAACGTCTTTGTTGCCATACCACTTATCAAATTTTTTCAAAGAGATAAGCTGACCACGGTCAAACTTGGAAAGCACATAAGGACCCGCGCAGATAAGCTGACGGTTCATTTTTTGGACTTTTCAACATCGCTGTAGATCTTCTTAGGGATCACAGTCAAAGTCGCAGCAGATTCGAAGTTGTTGAAGTAAAGATCACGAGCCGTGAAACGGATTGTGTGAGCGTCGATAACTTCAGCTTTTGTCAAACCTTCGTAGTACGGACGCAAGTGAGCTGCTTCGTACTTAGGCTCAAAGATCGCGTCGAAAGAGAACTTCACGTCGTCAGCCGTTACAGGCGTACCGTCGTGGAAAACAGCGTCTTTGCGGAGGTGGAACGTGAATACTTTGTTGTCTTTAGAGATTTCCCATTTTTCAGCCAAACGTGGTTTCCAATCGTAAGTCTCGGAATCACGAGTTGCCAAACCTTCACACACGTATTCTTGCACACGACGAGAGTAAGCGTCAGTTGCAGTGATCGGGTGAACTGTTGGAGGTTCTCCTCCAAGGTTGAAGACGAAATTTCCGCCTTTAGGAGCGTTCGCATTGGGTGCTGCTGCTAAAGCGGGGGCTGTCAAAGCTGAGCTCAGAAGTAGAGCTAGGAGACCCTTCATATTCATTGTGTTTCCTCCAAAGAATTTCGTAGGGAATTTCAATAGTTCCCAAAGTGGGCTTAAAATGGGTTATGCGACAAAAATAATCAAGTTATTGCTCGATTGACGCCGCGCTTAAATGCTATACCATTGGGGCTGATTTAAGGAGTAAAAAATGTCTGAAAAGACTACGAAATTTGATCCCACAACTACCATCTCTGCAGAGTTCGGAATCTTCGGAATTCCGATGACAGAAGAAGAATCCAAAGTCGTCCTGGTCCCAGTTCCCTGGGAAGTAACAACCTCTTACGGTGAGGGCGCCTCCCGTGGCCCTAAAATCATCCGCCAAGCCAGTGAACAGATTGATCTTTTCGACATCGAAGTCGGCAAGGCTTATGAAGTCGGCTACCACATGCGCGACTTCCCCGAAGATCTGTGCAACATGAACGACAAGTTCAAAGCTGTGGCTCAAGAACTGATCGAAATGCGAACAAATCTCAGCGAGGATGAAGCCAAGATGAACAAGCTGGCTGCCCAGGTCAACGAGGCCTGCTCTGAGATGACCCAGTGGGTGTACGATCAGTGCTCTGACGTACTTAAAAAAGGCAAGTTGCTGGGTCTAGTTGGCGGCGATCACTCCACTCCGCTGGGCGCGATTCAGGCTGTCAGCGATAAATACAAAGGCGAGTTCGGCGTTTTGCACATCGATGCCCATGCGGATCTGCGCACAGCCTATCAGGGCTTCAAACAATCCCACGCTTCCATCATGTATAACGTGATGACTGATGCTAAAAAGCCTCAGAAGCTGGTTCAGGTCGGAATCCGTGACTTCTGCGAGGAAGAGTACGACTTCAGCAACTCCCGCGAAGACATCAAGACCTTCTATGATCTGGAACTGAAGCGTCGCATGTTGAAAGGCGAAACTTGGGAACAGGTCTGCAAAGACATCATCAAAGAGCTTCCGCAGAATGTTTATATTTCTTTTGATATCGATGGTCTGGACCCGGCGTTCTGCCCTCACACAGGAACTCCGGTTCCAGGTGGGTTGAGTGTGGATCAGGTCTTCTTCCTGTTCCGCGAAGTTCATGCTTCCGGCCGCAAGATTGTCGCCTTTGACCTGAACGAAGTGTCCACTGGCGGTCTTGCAGAAGAAGAGGTTGAGTGGGACGGCAACGTCGGCGCGCGTATTTTGTATAAAATGTGCGGCTGGTTGGTGAAGAGCAATGCTTAAGGTTTACGAATACGCCAAGTGCTCCACTTGTGTGAAAGCTTTGAAGTTCCTCGACGGCAAAAAAGTCAAATACGACAAACTGCCGATCGTTGACAAAGCCCCCACACAGAAAGAGCTCAAAGAAATGTTAGCCGCCCTGAAAGAACGTGGCGGCAGTATTCGCAATCTCTTCAACACCTCCGGCGTGATGTACAAAGAGATGAAACTTAGCGAAAAGCTTCCGTCCATGACAGAGGCTGAATCCCTGAAACTGCTTTCTGAAAATGGCAAGCTGGTGAAGCGCCCGTTTGTTATTGGCGACGATATCCATCTGGTCGGTTTTAAAGAAGACGACTGGAAAAAAGAGTTCTAAATAAGAAAAGGGATTCAGATACTGAATCCCTTTTTTAATGGTGAGGGCGATAGCTTGGTGGGCGTTTTTTATTCACTTCCTCTTCAAAGAAACCATGCTTTTTAAAGCGCAGAATTAAAAAAGCCCCTCCGAAACTTAAAGCCAACGCCAGTATCACGACAGATAGGCTGATCATATAAACCTCCTCTCTTCGCTTCCTTATTCTGACATATGAAAATGTGAGTCCCTAGTTGTTGTGCATCCTTAGTTCTTGTTTTTAAACAAATCAGAAATTCTTCGCATCCAGCGCTTGGCTGTACGACGCATAGGCGTCGTTTCAGACAGATCGTCCAGATTTACCAATACGTGCAGTACCACGATCATCACAGTGACCACGGCCATAGAACCAGGAATAAGGGCTAATGCCGGTGACAATCCTGACAGTTCCTCCTGCAGGATTCTAACCGAGATGGCCTGAATAACGAAATAAGGTGGCTATGAGAAGGCCAGATAAAACCATCTTCTTCATAGGGGTGTCCTTTCTATTACAAACGAAGTCGTTGTGACTCCATTGCTGGGCAAAAAGGATCTAAAGCAACAGTGATGCCAGAAAAAAACGCACCACCCCTATCAGATAGCGAACTTCAATTGCGAAGAGTCCTCATCCACCGTGGGTTTCTTTTGGGAACCTAAGCGGACTCCCAAACCCACCAAGCGGACCGGCACCCCACGCCGGCTCCAGGCTTTTTCCAAAAGACGCCCAAAATCCTGCAGCGTTGGAAGCTCGTGAATGACTTCTTCGTGCGTGGTTTGTTTAAAATCGAAGAACTTCAACTTCACCACCAAACCTTTGATGCGATCATGGTACTGCCCACGATCCATGCGTAAAACAAAGTCCTCATACAAAGCAGGCAAAGCCTTGGCACACTCTTCCAGTGTTTGCAGATCCTTATTGAAGGTTTCCTCAACCGTCAGGGACTTTCTTTCCCACTCTGTGATCACTTCGCGATGATCAATGCCACGGGCAAAATCATAAAGCTCTGCCGCGCGTGAGCCAAACCAATGGGACAGCTCGGAAACAGAATACCTCTGAATGTCGCCACAAGTGTAAAGCCCCAGATCATTCATCTTCTGTCCGGTGACCTTGCCAACGCCAAAAATTTTTCCAACAGGCAAATCCTTTATAAAGGCTTCCACGTCGCCTGGACGAATCACGAACTGCCCATTGGGCTTTTTCCAGTCACTGGCAATCTTGGCCAGAAACTTATTCGGAGCCACCCCCGCCGAAGCGGTCAGATTCAATTCGGTATAAATCAAACGACGGATTTCCTGTGCAATCAGGGTAGCACTGCCACCAAACAACGGACAATCCGTCACATCCAGATAGGCTTCATCCAAAGACAACGGCTCAATTTTGTTTGTGAATCTTTCAAGAATTTCGCGAACTTTGCGACTTTCATTTTTATACAAGTCGAAATGCGGAGGGATCAGAATCAATTGCGGGCATAACCGCACCGCCTGTGAAGATGGCATGGCCGAACGAACTCCGAACTTGCGAGCCTCATAGCTAGCAGTACAAAGAACACTGCGAGAGTTCGGTGGCCCACCAATCCCCAAAGGCTTTCCCTTCAGTTCAGGACGGTGCTTCACCTCTACAGCCGCATAAAAGCAGTCCATGTCGATGTGAATGATCTTTCTCATTTACACATTATTTACATATCAAAAGAACTAAATCAAGTAGGATCTGCTTCCATCTCGGCCGGAGGCTGGGCCTCGGTCGGCAATCCTTTAACGGGAACGAACTTGGACGAGATCATCGCGTGAGCCTTGTCAGCAATCAAACCACGGTCATCTTCCGGGGTTGTATAGATCGGCTCAAGGAATTCGATCTCACCCTTCACGGATTTTAAAACAGCGGACTTCCACATCGAAGTCGCAAAAGGAATATCCCCATACCAACAAAGATGATCCCGCCACTTCAGCGAAAATTCCTCGCCGTTCACTTCGCGGAAATTGATCACCACAGGCTGAATCGGGACTCCGGCCTGAGCGGCCGCCATCATCAGGGTTTTCTTGAATGGCAAAACACGCTCTCCGTTGGTGGAGGTCGCCTCAGGATAAAGCACCACGCGGAAACCGGCACGCAGAGCACTTACGATGGACTTCATCTCTTCCAGAATTTTGGTGCGACTGCGGCGCTCAACATAGATACATCCGCCCATTTCAGTGAGAGTTCCCAGGAACGGCGTTTCTCGCATTTCATTGGAAGTCACAAATAGCATCGGCTGACAAGACGCCAGCATCAGAATATCCACAAAGCCCATGTGGTTGCTGACGATCAGGCACTTCTGATCTGCGGGCGGCTTGTTCACCACTTTCAGATCCAGATTAAAAACTTTCAAAATCAGACCGGAAAAGAATCTGGAATTGCTGGAAAAACGAATCAATCGTTTATGCGGGTCCCGCACCACCAGATGGCAGATAAAGGACCACACCATAAAGGTCAAAATGATGATAACAAAAACAGTAAGTTTTATGACTCCGCGGAGTCCAGCTTGAATCTCTTCCACAGGGTCCTATTTAAATCTTCCCTATGAAGAATGGTCAAGAAGTCAATGCACTGAAACTCACGGTCCCAGGCAGGTTCACCGCCGATATAGGCTCCCGCCTTCAGGTACGCCCGGCATAAAGGGGAAGAAGTTCCTCGGTCTGGGCTCTCTGAGTCTCCGTGAGAGGGCCTCGGACTTCTTCTAAAAAGTGATTCAACATCGGCATGGTGTATGCCAGGGTCGGACGCGTGCGCAAAGCCGGCACTATACGGCCTTCTTCCTCGAAATAGCGGGTCAATAAAGCCGCATCACGGGGATCATCCGTTTTCACCGTGGCACATCCGAAAAGCATTTTGGAATCCGAGGCCGCCATGTATTCAGCAATTCCTCTCCACAAAAGAGAAATCAAAACACCACGACGGAAATCCTTGTGAATACAAGCTCGCCCCAGCTCCAGCTTCACCCCCGGCTGCGCCAGAATTCCATTCATCATAAATTCTTGGGCTGAATAGAACTCCTCCGCGAAGAGAGAGCAGTTCAGACGATAGGTTCCGACAATTCGATTACTGCGTTTTTCCTTGATGATCAGATGGTCACAATCAAAATCAAATTCATCAACATCCACTCCGGTCGAAGCTGTCTTACCCTGCATTTCGCGATGAAAAACTTCATAGCGAAGAGTTAGTGCCTCTTTCAATTCCTCCACATCGGTCACGGTCTTGATTTCAAAAGGCCCCACCTCGGATTGAATATGAATCTTGGCTTTGAACTTATGGATGCGGTTCAAACGCAACTGATAGAAAGATTGCAGGTTCAACGAAACACGTTCCAGACTTGCATACGCTAGTGAGTTGATCATCAAGGCCCCTCCCCTTTAGGATCTGCTTCAGTGTAGCGGGGTTTCATTTTTGGAATTGTCAGAACTCCATCAGGATATTGTTGGCATTACCTTGAAGATCCGTGCTATGACCAGCTCATGGGTGAAGACATCTTTAAAAAAATCCTCAGTCCTTTGCAGCTGAACGATGAAGCTCAATCCTATCTGAAGGAGATCATTCAGAACCTGCCGCAGGACTTAGCACCAGATCGTCCCGGCTACTATTCTCATGAAACCAATGAAAAACTTTACACCGAAGCTGCAGAAAGACTGGCGCAACAATTGGCTGCCGTTTCGGGCACTATTGGATTTGCAGAGCTTCGCTCGGTATGGACGGATATTGTGGTGGACTATCACCGCAACAATAACTGGAACTACCCTGTGACGGATAAAAAACCTGAAAAAATCCTGACCCAGGAACAAAAGACCTTCCGCGAGATGTGGCCTTACATCTTGATCATGACCCTGGGGTTGCTGGTCTTGAAGACCAGCTTCTTCTACTTCGGAATGCACTCTGCCGCGGCCCCCAGCACCACCAACACTGTTATGCTGGTGGTGACTCTGGTGGTGTTTTTTGGTGCATTAGGATTCTTTATCTGGAGAAAAAACAAAAAGAACTAATCAAACAATCAGTGATGCCGCTTTGTTCAGGCGATCAAACAGGGATTCCCAACGCTCGCCCTGCTGATGGCCTTCGCGATAGAACAAGATACAGTCCTTGCCATGGGATGCTGATTCACGCAGATGTCCGTAAAGCTCCCGCGTGGCCAGCAAGGGGTCCGCTGCAAGCTTCAAAATTTCATAAGAATGAATGCCGCCCTTGGGTTTGATGATCTTGATGCTTTCGATTTCATCAGGAAGATCATTCATCTTGGTATTTACTTCCGCCAAAACACTTTCAGGGCTGCGCTTCGGATCCAGACACATGATCAATGGCACTGGCGGCATATAGTGATGTTTCATGTGACCCGGGGATTCTCTCTTATCCACCTGCTCAACAAACTCGTAAGCAAGGCCTTTGCTTTGCAAAACCTGTTCGAGGTCTGACTTTAGAATGTGCCCACGACGCAGAATTGACAGCATCACTTTGTCCGCCAAATGGCGAACCAATAACACTGTGGACTCAATACCGATTTCGCAATCGCCACCATCCACAACAAAAACATTTTCATTTTTGAATTCCACACGCACATGACTGGCTGAAGTCGGCGAAGTCCGGCCAAATTTATTCGCGCTTGGCGCTGCCAGCGGAACACCCACCTGCTGCAAAAGTTCCAGCGCCAACGGATGATTCGGCATACGAATGCCCACAGATTCCAGACCAGAAGTAATCATGGCATCCACGGAAGGGTCCCGCGGCAAAACCATCGTCAACGGTCCCGGCCAGAAGACTTCCGCCAATGCCTGAGAAGCCGGTCCCCAGAACGCCGTCACTTTCTTCGCCTGCTCAATCGAGGCCACATGCACGATCAAGGGATCAAAGAAGGGACGCTCTTTCGTCGTAAAGATCTTTTCAATGGCTGAGGGAATATCAATACGGGCTGCCAGCCCATAGACAGTTTCGGTAGGGAAGCCAATGACTCCCCCTTCTTCTAGAATCGTTTTTGCCTTAGCCAAGGCTTCGTTCGGCGTCATGGTCCTTTTGTACCATTACTTTTCTTCGCGGAGAATACTTAAAGCGCTTTCCCGGACAATATCCACACTGGCCAGGAACGAAATAAGCAAGCTCAGACCCGTGATGATCAACACCGACACCAGGGGCTGAACGAAAGACAGTCTGAAATCGCTTTCAAATATGAAAGTATTCAGCGCAAAGCTGACCAACACACTTAAAGCCGCCCCAAAGAACGAGGCAATAAATGCCAGGAATGCAAACTCCGTCAGAATGAAGCTGGCCACCTCGCCGCCGGAAGCCCCCAGGATCTTCAACATATTCAGCTCCCAACGACGCAGTTTGATCTGACTTCGCACAATTGAGAATAGAACAATGTATCCGGTGATCAGCGCCAATCCCGCCATCAGCTCCAGCGACCAGCTCATCTTTTCTGCGGTCTTTAAAACATCATCCACCGTGCGAACCACATCAATGATCGACACGTTGGAAAACTGTTTGGCTAGTGCATTTTGCAAGTCCACACGCTGCATTTCTGGCAGGAATGGAATCGCCGAAATCCAGGATTTCGGAGCTTCATTCAGAACACCATCCTGAACCAGGATGAAGAAATTCGGCTGGAAGCTGGTCCACTTTACTTTGCGCAAGTTGATGATTTCACCTTCAACTTCCACACCCTGAACATCAAAGACCAGCACATCGCCAAGTTTAAAGCCCATGCGCTCGGCGAAGCGGGTTTCCACGGAAAGTTCAGCTCGTTTTTGCTTGTCCGGATCAAACGGACCAGAGAACGGGCGACCCTTGGTCATAATTTCTGAATTCGACAGACCTTCGCGATAAGAAAGATTCATCCCACGGTTGCGGAAGCGGGCCTCGCGTTCTTCTTCGCGGGTTTTAAATCCTTCACTTTCGATCTTTCTTTCATAGTCCTGCCCATTGACCTTCAGAATACGCGCACGCACCAACGGGGATCTTGCCAGCGGTGTCACATTCTTTTCTTTCAAAACCTGATCAATACCCGGCCATTGTTCGTCCTGAATATCAAACATAAACAAGGACGGAATTTTGGATTTTCCTTCAAACTGGAATTCAGCCTGCAAAGAATTCTTCAACTGCGGCAGGATATTTATCAGCAAAGCTCCCATTCCCAGCGCCACAAAGACGGCAAGACTGGCCCCTGCCCGGCGTGACAGACTTAAGAAACTGAACTTAAGGAACCAGCGATGCAGTCCTTTGATCAAACCTGCCGCCTTGACCGTGACATACCCGATCAGCAGCAAAGCCAGCACCACCAAAATCATCGAGCCAATAAACAGACTTCCAATCTTCCAGGAATGCGCCTGATAGACTGCCAGGAAATAAAACAGCACCAGACAAGGCAGGAACGTCCAATAACGCCTTTGCCCCTCCCCAACGGAAAATTTTTCTTCGCTGAACAGTTTTGCCGCACGAAGATCAAAGATTTTCGTCAGGAATGGGATACTGACTACAAAGCTGCCAAATACGGCCATCAAAAGGCAAATCACAAAAGCTTCGCCCGTGATGGTCGGATGCAAATCAAATGGAGTGAAGCTTCCTAACAGTTTACTTAATAGTGGCAACACCAAAAGACTGAAAAGCATCGTCGGAATCGTTGCAATCAACCCCAGCATCGAAGCCTGCAAAATATAAACTCCGACGGCCTGCCCACTCTGCAGCCCCAGAGTTCTAAGAATCGCAATTTCCTTCATGCGCGTGGAAAGGAACAGGCGGTAAATATACGCAGCCCCCAAGGCTGACATGAAAAGCGCCACAATAGATACCAGCCCCAGATAGTCAGAAAGATAGCCCAACTGGCGACCGGAATCCTCACCCGCTGTCGCTGGCGTTTCCACATTGATCTGTGGATCCGTCAGCACATTGTAAAGACCATCCCGCACCTGAGCTTCCACCGCTCCTTGCGGCAGCAGGAATAAATGCGCTAAAGAAAACGTACTGCCATACTGAAGCAGACCCGACTGAGGCAACAACTCACGATTGATAAAAACACGCGGAGCCAGACTTGCCGCCCGGAAAGTCTGAGTTGCGTCCTTCTTAACCAGATCCGAAATCTGCAACTTCAATTGACCCAGTTGAATTTCATCTCCGGCATCCAATCCCAGTTGGGATTTCAGCTCGGGATAAATCCACGCCTTTTGCTCTTTCAGAATATCTTTGTTGTCACTGGTTGCGGTGATCTGTCGACCTGATTCCAGCTCCAGTTCCCCATAGAACGGATAGGCGCTATCAACAGCCTTCACCAGAACCAGACGCGAGCCCTTGACGGAACTCAGCATCGCAAAGAATTCGTAGATCTTGCCTTCTTTAGTCCCCGCAGGCAGGACTTCCCGCATCTTTGTCGTTTCATCTTCGGTCAGCTCTCGACGAGCGGCCACGGCCAGATCCGCCGACAAGATGGCTTTAGAGTTGGCTTGGATTTCCGTTTCCAATGCCTCATTGAAAGCTTGCAAGGACACAAAGCCCGTCAGCCCCAGACTTAAATTGAAAATAAAGAACAAGCCAAAGCGCCAACTGCGCAGAAGCTCTCGACATGCCAGTCTTAACAACATTACGCTTCCCTCAATTGACCTTCTTCAAGACGTAAAGTGCGTTCACACTTTTTCGCCAGAGCTTCACTGTGTGTCACCAGCAAGGTTGTAATCTTGTGTTTGCGAACGATATCAAAGAACACATCCATGACCTTGTCACCCGTGTGCGTATCCAGATTTCCACTGGGCTCATCCGCCAAAAGAATTTTGGGTTTTACCACCAAGGCCCGGGCGATCGCCACACGCTGACATTCCCCGCCGCTGAGCTGACTTGGGAAGTGAGTCAGGCGATGCCCCAATCCCAACTCACGCAAAGCCTCCTCAGCTCGTTCACGCGGGTTTTCCATTTTCAGAATCTCCAACGCCAGCATCACGTTTTCCAAAGCTGTTAAGTGCGCAATCAAATGATACTGCTGGAAAACAACAGCGATGTTCTGCGCACGGAACAAGGTCATCTGCTGCTCTGTCATCGGGGTCAGGTTGATATTATCCACAAGGATTTCCCCACGATCTGCGCGCTCCAGACCGGCAAGAATCGAAAGCAGTGTGGATTTACCACTTCCCGACTGACCAACGACGGAAACCACCTGGCCGGGCTCAATAGTGACGTTCAGGCCTTTAAGCACCTGGATCTCGGCTTCACCTTGGTGAAAACCTTTACGGACATCTTTCAGGATCAAGCTCACAGGGCCCCCTTCAAAGCTGTAAAAACATTGTCAGCGATAATTTTATGGCCTTCTTCATTTGGATGAATTCCATCGGCCAGATTGTATTTAGGATTTCCCGCCACCTTATCCAAAATGAACGGAATAAAAGTGACTTTGTATTTCTTTGCCAAAGTCTCATACATTTTTTTGAACTGATCCGTATAGGCTTTGCCATAGTTCGGTGGCATATAAAGACCACCCAAAATCACTTGCACTTTTTGCCCTTGAGCATATTCAATTGCCTGGGCCAGATGTTTTTCACTGTCTTCGATCTTAAGACCACGCAGTCCATCGTTGGCTCCCAACGCCAGGATCACCGCATCGGGTTTGGATTTAAACACCCATTTCATGCGGCTGATACCAGACGCCGTCGTCGACCCACTGACCCCGGCATTAATGACCGTCCATTCCTTTTTGCCAGCTTCGTGCAGCTTTTTTTCAAGCACAGCGGGGAAGGCCGCATCTTTAGCCACACCATAACCTTCGGTGAGCGAATCACCCAAGACGATTAGTTTTTTTTGAGCAAATGATAGGGAGCTAAAAGCAAAGATAAGGAGAAATAAAAAAGGTCTCATAGGGTTCCTATGAGACCTTAGTTTTTAAGACAATGACAAGTCCAGCTTCGTCAAAGTATGGGCTACTTAGCGAGGGCCACCACGACCGCCACCGAAGCCGCCGCCACGTGGACCACCAGCATTGCGTCCGCCACCACCGAAACCACCACGACGAGGACCGCCCTCACGAGGAGCTTGAGGACGAGCCTCAGACACATTGATAGGACGGCCATTCAATTCAATGCCGTTTCCTCTTTCAATTGCTTGATCAGCAGCAGAGTCTTCAGCCATTTCCACAAAGCCGAAGCCTTTAGAACGACCCGTTTCTCTGTCCATGATAACCTTTGCTGAATCAACCGCACCGAATTGTGCGAAGTGCTGGTGAAGTGCCTCATCGTCTACAGAGTAAGGCAAATTTCCGACGTAAAGTTTCTTAGCCACAAAGACCTCCTATAATGGTTGGGCTGTTATACCCGAGGAAGCCTTCGAACAAGATAAAATCGAGTTACTCACACGGGGACCTTAACTATCAATAACGCTAGCATAGCCCAAAAAACGTGCAAGACCAATTTTAAGCGCGCATATTATTAAATTGTAAGGGAACTGGGAAGTTTCCACCCCGTACCAGGCTGATGCACTCTTGAAGCTCATCAATACTTTTTGACGACACCTTCAATTTATCATCTGCGACTTGCGGTTGAACCTTAAGCTTGGAATCTTTAATCAATTTAATGATATCTTTCGCCACCTCGCGGTCAATTCCCTGCACCAAAGTGACCTTTTGACGAAGCATTCTTCCACCTGCTTCTTCAATCTTTTCAAACTTGATCGCTTTAATATCAATCCCACGACGATGTAGTTTTGTCTGAAGGATGCTGGCCATAGCGCCGACTTTGTAGTCGTCTTCCGCCGTCAGTGTGACTTCTTTTTTGTCCCACAGAACTTCAGCCTTACTGCCTTTAAAATCATAGCGCGCTTCGATTTCCTTGCGCGCCTGATTGATGGCGTTGTCCACTTCCTGAATGTCGATTTCAGATACGATATCAAAAGATGGCATAACGTTTTCCTCTATCTAAAAAATCAATTAGTGGTGGTGACCAGCGTCCCCGTGCAAACCATGCGGGTGACCGTGTTGAATTTCTTCTGCAGTGGCTTCACGAACCAAAACCATTTCGATAGCGAATTCAAGATCCTGACCAGCCAATGGGTGGTTACCATCCAAAGTTACAGATTCATCAGTGATTTTAGTGACGCGAACGATGTGCGCACCTTGACCCAATTCCAAACGAAGGTGAGCGCCTACTTCCAACTGTGGAAGGTGTGCAAGCTCTTGCTTAGGAACATCCATGTACATGTTGTCCTTCACTTCACCGTAAGCGTCTTTGGCAGCAAGCTTAACAGTTTTTTTATCGCCTTCTTTCAGGTCTTTAATTTCTTCTTCCAATTTAGGAATGATCTGGCCCGCACCTTCAAGGAATGGAAGTGGCTGACTCTTCTCAGAAGCATCCAACACATTGCCGTCAGGCCCTTTTAGAACGTAATTAAATGCCAAGACTCTTTTCATTTTTAGGCCTCCTGTAGCGCTAATGCCCGAGGGTATCCCATTTTGGGCCCCCTCAGGCAACCGAAAAGACCCAGTTCTTTTGAATATTTAACGAGGGACTTGAAATTGAGACGCAGAGCTAGATATAATCATATTTAGGACCAATTTCTGAATGAGATCTGGTCTCGCACCTGAGGGGGGAAAGCATGATGCACGTGTCCTCGCTGAGGTCCTTATTGCTCAACTCTAGTTACGAACCCATGCGGGTTGTAAGTTGGCAAAAGGCCTTGGTTTTGTGGTTTCAGGGTAAGGTAGAAATACTTGAGTTTCATTCAGCGTTTGCCCGGTCGGTCCACCGGAGGTTTCAGTTGCCCAGTGTCTTGCGGCTGAAAACCTATGTCCGGCCACGGGCCGTCGCCGCCGTCCGATTCTGCCGAGAAAATGTTTATATCCGCGATAATTACACCTGCCAGTACTGCGGCACCAAACTCGCCGCCAAACAGCTCACTCTTGATCACGTCGTCCCCGCTTCTCACAACGGCCCCAAAAACTGGACCAATGTTGTCTCCGCCTGCCGAGACTGCAATCAGAAAAAAGCCAATCGAACCCCCCGCACTGCCAATATGCCTTTACTGAATGAGCCTCGTGCTCCATCATGGCTGCCGACACTGGAACTGGAAATCGGCGAAGATCACATTCCACCGGATTGGACGCCTTACTTACGACTGAGCACAGGATGACATTCGAGTACGAAATCAAACGCATTAAAACCACCGACACTCTTCCGATTCGCAAACGAGTTTTAAAACCTTTTCTTTCCGAAGAAGAATGCATCAATCCTGGTGATGACCTGATCACGACCCATCACTATGGACTCTTTCATGCCGACAAACTGATTTCCGTCGCGACCTTCATCCAGGAATCACATCCAGCTTTTAGCTCCGGCTTCCCATATCGACTTCGTGGTATGGCCACCGACGACAATTATCGCGGTCATGGCATCGGACAAAAGCTTGTACGATTTGCCGTCGAAGACCTGAAGCAACGCCGCTGTGATCTGGTGTGGTTCAACGCACGCATCAAGGCGTTTCCATTTTATGAAAGACTCGGTTTTTCATTCTATGGAGACCTGTTCGACATCAAGGACATCGGCCCCCATAAAGTCATGTACAAGCATCTGATTCCCCGTTAATCTTCCTGTAGGACTTAAATGATCTTAAGTCCTCGTTTTGTCAGGAGGATTCCCGTGAATAAGGACGTTCACAACAAGCTGACTTCAGCTCTTACCACTATCATCAGCGAAACCAACGGGATCTCTCTTTCCGACACCATCGATCTGTTGATTTCTTCAAAACTTAAAAACGAAAGCACTGAAGCTTATCAACTGGTGGTTGAGTTTCGCGAACTGCTAAATAGCTTTCAAATCAACCAGGTCACGATCTCTTCTTTACTGAAACACCCACTATCAGCGGCGCTGTTTGAATTCTTCAAGCACTTTCCATTGAAATATCACGAAGAACATATTCACCTGACCGGCGCCATTACAGCGGAGTTTATCTATCCCCGTCTGAAGAAACTTTTGGAAGGCCCGGACAAAGCCATCTATGAACAAAAAATCACTGAGGTGTACGGCGACAAGGCCTTGCCAATTCGCTCTGTCGAAGACGTGGATCGACTGATTCGCCTGCAGGAAAACGAAGGCTTTTCACGCTATCTGAAAATTCTGTATCTTCCGAAGTTGATTTTTATCAACCGCGAAGTCCACAAGGAAGCCGCCTATTCCATGGCGGAAGAACTTTATTACAAATTCAACGTCGGTCGCGTTCGTCTGAAGTTTTCGCTATCTCGCTCAACCGCGAGCTCCTCGGAACAGATTCCCGGCATCGACAATGTAACCTCCGAAGACGTTGTACTGGGACTTTATGACGGCTTCCGCGCTTTCCAGGAAAAACATCCGAACTTTGACTTCATCCTGTCGCCGTCTTTCAGAAAAGAAGCCAATCACTTTGACTCTGAGAAATTTGAAACTCGCCAAGAACACTTTATGGCGCAGATCAACGAGATCGTGGACATGGTCGACAAGTATCCGTTCCTGGAACGCCATTTGCGCGATGTCGACACTGTCGGCGACGAGCGCGATCTTTATCGCAAAGAGCACTTTAATGAAATGCAGTCCGGATTCCGCAAGCTGCAATATCGTGGCTTCAAAATACGTTCGCACCACGGCGAGACTTGGCACACTTTGAAAAAAGGTATCCAAGCGGTCGACAATGCCATGAACATCTGGCACATCGATACGCTGGAACACGGAATCAGTTTGGGGATCAATCCCAATAAGTACTTCCACCGAATCTATCAGGATATTTTAGAGAAAAATCAACAAGGACAAGCCATCACAGAAAAAGATCCTCTGTTCCGCGAGCTGAACGAATTGGATTGGGGCTTCAACCGCCATGTCCTTGAAAAGCTTCTGAAGGGAACCAAGCTGACAACAGAAGAAGACATTCTTTTTGTCAAAGCCAAGTTCCACACAGCCCGGGAAGTTGAGCATTATCAGCACGACGTTTTAAACCGCATGATCCAAAAAGGTGTCACCCTGGTATCCCTGCCTTCTTCGAATAACAAGCTGACCGGCAAGTTTGAAGATTACAAAGACCACCCGTTCTCGTGGTGGGAGAAAAAAGGCGTTCAACTGGGCGTCGGCACTGACAATCACGTGACACTGAACACCAACTTCATCTATGAAATGTTAATCCTTCTTTACACGGATGCCGTGAACTTGAAGATCACAAAACTTTTGATGGTGACGACGGGCGAAACCCGCCGCCCTTACATCAGCCACCTTCTTTGGAAGATGAGAAAGCAACTTGGAAAGACAGCACAGAAATGACAACTGTTAAAAAATCACGACGCCTGAGCTGGATGGATACCATCCGCTCTCTTGCCCGACCGAAGGTTTCCATCATGTTGGCCTTGGGTTTTTCTTCCGGCCTTCCGTTCATGCTTGTGGGAAATACACTCGGCTACTGGTTGCGCGAAAGCGGCATTGCCTTGGCGACCATCGGCTTCCTGTCGTGGGTGGGTCTAGCTTACTCCCTGAAGTTTCTCTGGGCTCCGCTTATTGACAAAATGGATGCTCCGCTGGTTGGTGCCTGGCTGGGTCGGCGCCGCGGTTGGATGATCATTTCGCAAATTCTTGTCGGGCTATGCCTCTTGGGCATGTCGTACATCAAGCCTGAAGGCGGACTGATGCTCTTTACCTTGCTGGCCGCGATCGCCGCCTTTGCTTCAGCCACTCAGGATATTGTGGTGGATGCCTGGAGGATTGAGGTTTCCGATGCCAGTGAAGATATGGCGCTCTTGTCATCGTCTTATCAGTTGGGATATCGGGCGTCCTTGCTGGTTACCGATGCCCTGATTTTGATTTTGGCTGGCGCTATTGGCTGGTCGGTTTCTTACTCGGCCATGGGCGCATTGATGGCCGTCGGGATTGTCGCCACTTTATTTGCAGCAGAACCCAAAAGAGGCCCGGCCGTAGCCGACGTCGCACCACTATGGAGTGCGCGCGGTTTGTTCGATGCAGTTGCAGGTCCTTTCATTTCCTTCTTCAAACAACACGGTCACAGAGCTCTTCTAATTCTGGCGGCTGTGTGCCTGTATCGCCTTTCCGATTTCGTTATGGGTCCGATGGCCAATCCGTTCTATGCAGACTTGGGTCTGACCAAAGAAACCGTGGGTGCCGTTCGTGGCTCTGTCGGACTGATTGCTTCTGTTGTGGGTGTTGCTGCAGCCGGTCTGACAGCAGTTCGCTTCGGGTTTATCTCAACGCTTTTGATTGGCGCGGTGATTGGGCCCGCCTCTAACTTGGGATTCTCAGTTCTGGCGATGGTAGGACCTAGCACTGAAGTTTTCACTGGCGCGATGATCGTGGACAACTTTGCCACAGGCTTTGCCGGAACGGCCTTGGTTGGCTATATGTCCAGCCTGACAACGTTGGGATATACGGCCACACAATACGCCCTGCTAAGTTCGTTCTATGCTTTGTTAGGAAAAGTTTTAAAAGGATTCTCGGGCTTTGTGGTTCAGAAGCTTTCTGAAACCCACGCGTTGCTGGAATCTTATGCCATCTTCTTCCTGGGGACAGCCTTGATCGGTATTCCTGCTTTACTTCTTTGTATTCTGTTGGTTCGAAGCAACACCAAACTTCCAAGTGCTTCAAAGCAATAAACGAAAAGGCCCCGCTGGGGCCTTTTTAGTTTCCAAGATGCAACAATGTTGTTTTTCCAACACCACTTTCGCCTTGGATTGGAAAGACAATGCTTCAGAGCCCAAGTTACTTCGCAGCATTGACAAAGGTCTTTCTATTTCTCTCTGACACAGAAGATGCTAAGGTGTGCCCAGAGGTATTTATGCCAGCTAAAAAAGTCGTCATCGTCGGTGGTGGTTTTGCAGGTCTCAAGGCAGCTCGCGCTCTGGGCAATCAGAAGGACATCTCTGTCACACTGATTGATCGACGCAACTATCATCTTTTTCAGCCCTTACTTTATCAAGTCGCCACAGCGGGACTTTCTCCGGCGGAAATCTCAGGACCTATCCGCGGCATTCTTTCCAAGTATCAGAACATCTCTGTGTTTCTTGATAATCTTGAATCCGTGGATCTTCAGAATAAAAAGATTCACGTCACCGGTCGCGACATCAGCTACGACTATCTGATTCTTGCCTGCGGAGCCAAGCACAGCTATTTCGCCCATCCCGAATGGGAGGAAAATGCTCCCGGCCTGAAAACGCTGGAGCAAGCCACTGAAATCCGTCGCCGTGTTCTGATGGCTTTTGAACTGGCAGAGAAAGAAACCGATCCTGAAAAACAAAAGCAACAACTTAGCTTTGTTATCGTCGGAGCCGGGCCGACCGGCGTTGAGCTGGCCGGAACTATCGCCGAAATCAGCCGCCACACCCTTACCAAAGACTTCCGCCATATTGACCCTTCACGAACTCGTGTCATTTTAATCGAAGCCGGGCCTCGCATCCTTGCCGCCTTCCATCCCGACCTTTCCCGCAAAGCGGCTCGCGATCTGGAAGACCTCGGCGTGCAGATCTGGACAAACACACGCGTGACCGATGTGCGATCAGACTCTGTGGTCTTGGGCGATGAGGTGATCAAAGCTTCCACCATCCTGTGGGCCGCCGGAGTGCAACCTTCCAGTATCAACAAAACTCTGGATGCCCCCTTGGACCGCGCGGGCCGCGTGATTATTGAAAAAGATTTGAGCCTTAAAAATCATCCGGAAGTTTTCGTTTTGGGTGACCAATCCTGCTTCCCAACAGAAGACGGCAAATCCTTGCCTGGCCTTGCGTCGGTGGCCATGCAACAAGGCGTGCATGCTGCGCATGTCATTCTGAATGAAATTGCCGGAAAGTCGCGGACCGAGTTCAAGTATCTCGACAAGGGCCAGATGGCCACCATCGGTCGCAGGAAGGCCATCGCGCAGATACATAACCTAAAATTCAGTGGTTTTTTTGCATGGCTTTTGTGGCTCTTTATCCACGTTTACTATTTAATTGGTTTTAAGAACAAGGTCTTCGTCATCTGGCAATGGGCCTACGCTTACTTTACCTTCAAGCGTGGAGCACGCTTGATCGTTGATAAAGAGTGGAGATCAAAACCTAAGCCGCCTGTTTCGTAACACTGGATCTATTCAAGTCTTGAGGCGATCTCTAGCCTCAAGACATGTACTTAGAAAACTTTCACTCCATACAGCCGCCTTATCAAAAAAATCAAAACGAATGCCTTGAGTGGCTTTCCGAAGCTCACAAACTGGCGCAGAAGAAACAGGGTTTTTCTCAAGAAGAATACCTGAAGATGCTTCAGCGTGTGGGTTGTTCGGAGACGCAAATCGAAAAAAGGTATTTCTTCATTCCCGATGTGGAAAAAACCCGATGGGAGGATAAGCCCATCTATCCGGTGAAAGAAAGTTCTCATGGAGTCAGCATGCATCGGCGGCATGAGTACTATCACAAGATCGTCACTGAACTTTTTGATCGCATTTACACCGAGCGAGCCTTCCCGGATGACCTGATCCACGTCAGCTGCACGGGATATATCTCTCCCAGTGCCGCCCAAATGACAGCTGTGAAGTCGGCGACTCCGGTGACGGTGACCCACTCTTACCATATGGGTTGTTATGGGGCTTTCCCGGCATTGCGAATGGCTTCAGGATTTTTGGCCAACGAAAGTATTCTGGGAAAAAAGAAAAAAGTCGATCTAGTGCACACCGAACTTTGCAGTCTGCACTTAAACCCCGAAGATCCGACCCTGGAGCAGATGGTGATCCAAAGCCTTTTCGCCGACGGCTGCATCGCCTATTCAATGTCACACGATAAACCCAAGACGGGATTTAAGGTTCTGTCACTGTATGAAGAACTTCTGCCCAACACCACTGGCGCCATGGAATGGATGGTTTCTGACTGGGGCATGAAAATGACCCTGTCCAAGGACGTGCCGATGATGGTCGGCGATAAGATCCGCGACTTCACTTACCGTTGGCTGAATGAGCGTGGTTTCGATGTGGCTTCCATTATGAAGAACGGACTGTTCGCGGTTCACCCCGGCGGGCCGAAGATCATCGACCAGACCTTGAAACATCTTGAACTGAGCGAAGATCAAGTCACCCACAGCCGCCAACTGCTGCGTCAGCGGGGGAATATGTCTTCGGCGACGCTTCCTCACTTGTGGGAACAAATTCTGCGCGATGACTCTGTGCCCTCCGGAACTCCGATTATCAGCTATGCATTTGGCCCCGGCCTGACCGTCTGTGGAAGTTTGATGGAGAAACTATGAGTGCGTTTTTAATTGCTTCGGTCGTACAAGGAGCTGTCATTTTATTTGATGAATTCGTCTTTCATCGCCGCCGCGGACTGCCGCGGTGGGAGCGCATCGGACATCCCATAGACACTCTGTCGGTGATCATTTGTTTGTTATTTTTGACGTTCGCGGATCGCACTCCCACCACCGAAACTATCTATTATGCGATGGCGATCGGGTCCTGCCTTCTGGTCACTAAAGACGAATGGGTGCATCGCAAGTTTTGTTCAGCCGAAGAAATGTGGCTGCACGCGGTTTTATTCATTATGCATCCGTTGGTTCTATTTACCGCGATGGCCGAATGGGAAGACAACCGCCCCCTTTTCCTGGCCGTGGCTGGAGGAGTTTTCGTATTTTTCGTCTATCAGATCGTTTATTGGAATTTTGTCGAGGCCCAAGCCCGCAAAGCCAAGCAAAAGGCCCACTATGCCCGGGTTCGACAGGAGGAATTGTACGAATACTTCAGCGAGTGAGGTCTTTTTTCCTTAGAAGCTCTTGCCTTGCTGCAATGCGCTATGCTATCTTGGCTTCTCTTTACGTTCCTGTTTGCGGAGAGGTGGCCGAGTGGTTGAAGGCGCACGCCTGGAACGCGTGTGTAGGTCACAAGCCTACCGAGAGTTCGAATCTCTCTCTCTCCGCCATTTTTTCCTGTTAGATACAGAATCAACTGAAAATTAATAAAAACAAAATAACATCAAATGGTTGGATGAATCCGACTTCTCAGATCCTTTTTCTTCGATTATCTCGAGTTACCTAGGGAGACTTTTCCGTGTGCTTACTGTTTGTAGTTGGAGCTGTAGTTTTTGATTCATCTACTACGGCTTTGCCAACTACAGGAAAAACCTTACGCGCGATAAGCGCGGAAAGCGCGAATACCGATCATGTTGTCACTTCTTCTAAAAAGTCCAAAGCATTGAGATAATACTTTCCAACTTCAGGCAAAAGTGGCCCTGCCAAATATGATATTTCTCTGAAGTCATCAGCTTGCTTTCCTCTTTTTGACCACTCAGCAGCCCAGTTCAGGACAAGAGATTTTCCTATCCGAATATCCGCGCTCTTGTACGGCACTTTCTGATAGCTTATCCAGGACTCCTTCGGAGTCTTCAACTTCAGAAGTGCAGAGGGTGTTAAAATAATTCCCACCCAATTCGTCACCTCATGCCAAGCTGCTGCCTCATCGACGGCAGGCCCCATAAAAGTCAAATCCTCATGAGAAAATTCCCCATATGAAGTTGCCCCTCGCATTGGTAGTTCACTAAGCAGACCATCAGTCAGAATTCTTTTGGAAATTTCGCCATGTAAGCAAATTGTTGCAACTGCATCACCTTTGGTGATGATTACGATCGTATCCGAAATGTTTAGAATCGAAACGCTCTTGGCATCCAGACCATGCAACTCAGGTACACGATCAATAAGACTCGTGATTATGGACTGAATTTCAACATTTACATTTTCAACAATTCTTTTCAGTTTTTCGATAGGAGATTGGCTGTTTTTGCGAGCCCAAATCCCTTTCCAACCAAGCACATCAATAAAAGTAACTGCTCCAGAGTCGAAATTATTCACAGCAAAACCTTAAAGTATAATTTGATCAGGCTTAGACTTCTCGCAGTTGGAGACCCATATGCTGACTGCATCGAGCATTGCCTGAACCTCCTGCTTAGACAGTCCTTGATCTTCGGCTCTTTTCCAAATTGACCAGAAAAAACTTCCCAGATCTTCAGGATAACTAACATAATCTTGCTGAAGGTTTTTGAATAAATAAGGGTTGCCTTCCATATCACAACTGCCACCTATCGCGATATGCGAAATGTCCCAACCACTCTTTGTTCTCACAACCTTATAGCTATCAGAGTGCCCCCAACGTTGAGTGTAAACTTCAAACCTAAACTCTTCTCCAAGCGTCTTGTCTTCTGGATCTTTATTTGCCTCGGGATCCTTTACAAACTTCAGTAGGTCTTGTACCGGATGAATATGATCATAGAAACCTTTGGTTCCAGGCTTAGTGCCACGATTTTTAATCATATACTTATGATGAATAGGCTCTAGGCCACGCTTTGCAAGACTGCCATGAAGTTCATTTGCAATGGAATCAAGCTTATCGTAATCGCACTTCCATTCATTTTTTCTGGCCTCATCTAACATGGTAGTCAATTCAATCACTAATCTCGCTTCGTCTTCGGTGAGTTTAATTGCTTCTGCCATAATAATTAGCCTCGTCTTAATGGAACAACATTACTGGGAAAATCATTCATAATAAATTCCAAATTGAGTTGTTCTTTCGATTTAAAAAAACTATCCGTCAAATTGGCAAGCTCGCAAATGTGTTCCTTCGGAACATTCAAGTTCGCAAGAATATCATCTGGTGTTTGAATTCCTCTTTCAGCAAGGCCTTCAAAACAGCGCTTTGCAAACCTAGGCATTTCTAATGACTCCGAGAAATCTCCAGGCTCACCTTTTGAGTTGTAGCCACGCTTGCTGTACGAGACGAATAACTGCTTCTCCTGTTCTTCAGAAACCATCCCTAAATCAGAGCAGCGCTTGATCATAGCCTTTGCAGAAACTCTCCATTTACCTTTTAAATCAAGAAAGCTATCAACACTAAACCTTCTTATATCCCTAGCAAATGATTCCTCTGGCAACAAGAATGCAGATGAGAATCGATGAGCTTGATGTTCAATAAGCTTAAAGTGTGCAGGGCTATTAATAAACTCTTGAGATACATTCCTATGAAGAATGAGGTGACCTAACTCGTGACACAAATCGAAACGAGATCGGAAGGGATTTCCCTTATCCGAAGATAAAAGAATCATTGGAATATCGAGCTTCTGATCCCACTCAGACAAAGCGTCCATAGAAGAAGTACTGAATAATCCTCGAGCAATAAAAATTCCTTTGCTTTCCAAAAGAAGAGTAGGGTTTGAAATTGCACCCAACCCGATTCCCCATGCTTTTCTTGTTTCTACCGCAATGCCTTCAATCTCCGCATCACTTAGCGAAGCAATATCCAAGTCCGAAAAATTCGGAAGCTGATGAGCTGGAAGGACAATATACTGTTTAAGATAATGTATAATATCTTTGAACCATCGCAGCTTCCACTTCGCCATATCTCTAGATGTTTTAGTAGCACTCGCAATTGAACGATAAAAAACCGGATTCAGATCGTATCTCTCCGGAGATGATAAAAAGAACATCTTTGGAAAGTTCAACCTCGTCGATAAAACATTAATTACTTCAGGACTAGGTGTAGAGTCGCCTCTCTCATAGCTTGAAATAGACTGCTTTGAAATAGAAAGAAGCTCTGCAAGCTGAGTCACGGAAAACCCACGAGCTTCTCGTGCTTCTTTCAATCTCTCTGGAATAAAACCAGGCGTTCCAACTCGCATTAAAGTTCCTTTTGCAAATCCACGTTGATGAAAATAGGCTGAACGTCATCTGCAATTTGCACTACATCATTCGCGATATCAAGTTTTGATCTGCCTTTAAACATTTCCAAAAGATCCACTTTTAGAACATAGTCTGACAACTCTTTATTTGGAAATGCCAACTGGAGAAAAGGATAAGACATATCCTCTTCTTTGTTGAAGAACTCGCCGTACAGCAGAACTCCAAAAACGTGGCCACTCTCCTGTTCATCTTCATCAAAGAAAGACATCTGAGAGTTTGCGGCAAGGGTCTTTCTAAAGTTCGAATCACGAACGAGAAAGCCTGGCGAACTCACGTGATGACTAACCAAGAGAAAGTCATCAATTTTGATTTCACGATGTGTGGAGTTTTTTGCCTGATTTAAAACCGGTGTCTGGGGTAGACCAAGAGCATCAGCGGCCTTGCTGATCAAGGTTTCAAAAGAAGCTCTTCTAAA
Organism: Bdellovibrio bacteriovorus; assembly: GCF_041888015.1. Classification (GTDB taxonomy): domain Bacteria; phylum Bdellovibrionota; class Bdellovibrionia; order Bdellovibrionales; family Bdellovibrionaceae; genus Bdellovibrio. Next base: position 282,830 of record NZ_CP168968.1, on the reverse strand, counting down.
GGTTGGAAGTAGATCCTTGGCCTCTGGACTTGGAAAGAGTCGATCGACTGTTCTTCGTGTGTCTTGGTGGAAATCCTTAGTCCCAACGACCAAATCACCCAAGAACTCATTTAGCTTTTCGTTTGTTCTAATCTGACCCAAAATCTCTTTACCAAACATGTAACCTCCGTGTGGTATGTCCCATGTCTGGAAATTTTGATGCCAAATTGTCCAACTTTCAAGACATATCTCAATATCCGTCCATTGTAACGCATAGCGTTTTACTTTCGCCGGAGGACTTATGTTCAGCGCATCCGATCTCATAAAGCTTGCTGAGAAGACTACTCAGGCCCAGAAACAAAGTCCAGAGACCAATTCGAAAATCATAGCAAGTCAACTCAGAGAAATATCCAAGCTTGCAAAGAATCCCGTACTCTCTAAAAAACTTAGAGACTTAGCTGACCTCGCTATGAAACTTTAAGCACCACTGAACTCAATTAAATAGGTCAGACCAACCTTCGATAGATTTACAGGGCGTCCACGAAGTGATTAGGTCACCGTATTCACAATTGTTCCTGACCCCGATTTGATTTGGACACCCAACCTAGGGGGTCTTTATGGAAGCAACGTCTAGCAGACGGAAAGTATTTACACAGGAAAAGAAGCAATTAATCATCAAAGAGCACTATTCACAGGGAATTTCGATCCCAGTGCTTGCCAGGAAATACGGGGTTCATGCTATCACTCTCTATAGTTGGAAGAGGCAAATGAACCACAAAAAAGACGAATCACCAGTCAATGCGGAATACATCCAAAAGCTGATCGAAGAAAACGACAAGCTCAAAGCTGAGAATCAAAATCTCAAAGCCAAGGTTGGTGAGTTGGCGATCAAGAACGACATCTTGAAAGATGGTCTTGAGATTGTTCAAAAAAAAGCGATCTTAAAAGCACTTCAACCGCCAAAGAAGTCAAAGCGCTTGATCGGTATGAAATAACCCACATCGCAGAAGTCTTCGACGTCAGTCGAAGTTCACTTTATTATGAACCAGTTTCTCAGGAGGAAATTGGCATGCCTCGCTTTTATCAAAAATCAGAAGATCAAATAATTTTGGAAGAAATCAAAGCCATTATCGCTCTCCGATCCACGTATGGCTATCGCCGAGTCACAACAATGGTGAATCGCCAGAGGGCCCTTGAGGGCCGCAACAAGATCAATCGCAAGCGTGTTCAGAGGATCATGCGGATGAATGGCCTTTCGTTGCCACAAACAATGCCCCAGCAGAAGCGACCGCACACGGGCGTTGTTATGACGATGTTCCCGAATCTACGTTGGTGTTCAGATGGAATGGAAATACGTTGTTTTAACGGCGACAAAGTCTTTGTGGCTTTCGCTTTAGACTGTTGTGATCGTGAAGCCTTTGCTTACGTCGCAAGAACAGAGCCACTGTCGGCCTATGATATCGAAGAGTTGATGATCAAGGCCGTAGAAGCGAGATTTGGTGAGTCGTTGAGATGTCCTCGTGAAATCCAGTGGTTGTCAGATCGCGGGTCGATCTACAGAGCGAAATCAGTGAAGGATCTTGGTCGTGAGCTAAATCTTCATTGCTGTTACACCAGAGCCTATAGCCCTGAGTCCAATGGCATAGCTGAAGCTTTCGTTAAAACGATCAAGAGGGATTACGTTTATCAAGCGGACTGCGACAGCTCAGAGACCGTTCTTAAGCTTTTACCGCAGTGGTTTGCAGATTATAACAACGTCGCTCCGCACTCAGTACTTGGCATGAAGAGCCCAGTCGAGTACAAGGAGTCCGTGAACTTTTAAACCGTGTCCAAAAAATCGGGGTTCACTCCAAGCCCTGGTACGGAAAGTGGACTCGAGGACGAATGATTCAGTTTAACACCTCGTCCCCTTACAAAAATGCTATTGGCAGAATAAATAAATTAAATAGAGCGTGAAAGAAATAGTCGATACATGCGGGGAAATTAAGGCCAGATGCTGCGCTCAACGCTCTTTGGTTAAACAGAATCGGCAGACAGAACCACCGCGGGCAATACAGCTTTCAAGCTTCACCGACATCCCAGAGGCTTTCTTGAGGAAATGTACGTCAAAGCTGCAAAGTTCGGGATGCTTTTGTGCGATGGCATGATAAACACAATTGGTCGCCTCCAGCACCACGCCTTTTCGAATATCACTTTGCTTGATGGCCGTTTGATAGCCAAGATCGTTCATCACTTCATTGATTTTGATGATCAGCTCTTTCGGGGTTAAGTCTTTAAACTTATCTCCCATGGAAAGAGCCACTTTTTCACCAAGGCTCTTCATCAGCTTCGCGATACCGTCACGCTCAAGATCCTCAGCCAGAAGTTCCAGCAAGACATTGGAAAGCCACGAATACTGCTTCGGAAAAACATCATGTCCATCATTGGTCAGTTGGTATCTTCGGCGTGGGCGCCCCACGGCTCCCCGCGCATCCGTGAACGTCAGATAGCCGTAATTTTCCAGCTTCAGAATATGTTCTTTCACCGCTGTTTTCGTAATCCCGATATGCTCAGAGATTTCATCCAGCGTGGCCCCGTCCTTATAGCCCAACAGATACTTCAGGATCAGTTGCTGATTTGAATGCAAAGTTCTCATACGAAGCCCACCTATTTAAACAATTTAAACAGTATTTACCATTTATATTATGCCTGAGAAAATAGCAGAAAGAAAGCCACCCCTTATCAAGGAGATCAATCATGCAATCATCCACCGCAAGTTCAGTTCATAAAATCCACAATGGAACAGTCGCATCCAAGAAGACGCTTATTTCCGCGATCATCACCGGACAAGTCGCAGGACTTATCATGGCGGTGGTCGTAATGCTCGTCTTCGCGGTCTTCCTTGGAAAAAATCCGCTGTATCCGGTACAGGTCATCGGTTCAATGGTCTTTGGACAAGCGGCGCTTGAAGGAGTGCATATAGGCGCCATTCTTGCCGGCCTTATCCTGCATCAACTGGGACCTTCACTGCTGTGGGGAGTTCTTTTTGGGTTTGCTGCAACAAGGTTTTCCATCGAAACCACCAAAGAATCCCTTATTGCCGGAATGATTCTGGGTGTGATTGCGATGTCAGGACCTTATGTTTTGATTCCATTCCTGATGAAGACACTTCACGGAGTTGACTTCTGGAATCAGGAAGTTCCGATGTTCTGGGACTGGGCCGCACATATCGTCTTCGGCTTGTCATTTGCCCTATTTCCGAAGATCAAAGAAAAAATCTAAGACATTTCCAAACAAGTGCAGAACCCCAACTGGGTTCTGCGCTTTTCATTGAATTTAGTTAAAGTTTACAGTGGCTGTTGCAGGTACAGAGCCCACATCAAACACACCCGGCAGCCCTGCGGAGCTTGCACCCAAACTCAGGACACCACCGCTGTAACTGATGGTGTTATAAATATCGTCGTCGGCAGAGGTTGGCATTTCGATATTCGCACAATCCATCGTGTAAGTGGTTTTATGCTCGCCGTTGTCGGCGGCATCTCCGTTCGTCTGATAAGGCGTGGTCCCGCCACAGGCATTGTTAAAGTCCACCTGCACAGCTTCAGTCATGGCCATGATCGTAGAGGTGCTTGAGTTCGCCACATGGAATGAGATCGTCGATCCAGCTAATGCCCAGGTACCAGCGACAACGTGAACCACTTTATAATTTATCGGGGAACATGAACCAGCAAACCAGTATTCAACATAGCTATACCCGGTATCCCCTTGCAAAGTCAGAACACGCTGAACATGGTACGCGCTAGAGACCACAGGGTGTGTGGCTGCGTCACATGACGAAGTCCATTCTTTTACAAGATCAGAAGATGCAAAATCCCCATACAACGTCTCACAACGGGTCGCCCCGCCAAGACCTTGGCTAGTTCGCCTGTTAAAGATTTAGAAATAGCTCCGCAGTTTAAAGTAAACTACGATGGCTTCTTCAACACGAAGGCGGCAATACTGAGATGACTAAATACGTGGATTCTACACCCCTGACAGAGAAGTCTGATATTTATTCTGCCCTCTCTATCAGCGAAGCTTCCCCATGGAAGCTTCGCTATTGGTCTATTTTTGCCGGACAGGCGCTTTCTCTGATCGGTTCAGCACTAACTCAGTTTGTTTTATTATGGTGGATCACGGATACCACCAACAGTGTTTCAGCTTTGGCCATGGCTGGACTGTTTGCCCTGTTGCCACAAGCCTTGCTGGGCCCTATCGGTGGTACATTTGCAGATCGCTACAGTCGTCGTTTTTTGATGATTACTGCCGACGTCATCAGTGCGCTTTGCATGCTGGTTCTGATCACACTGTTTGCTACACATCAGATTGAACTTTGGCATGTCTATACAATGATGTTCATCCGAAGTGCGATGCAGGCCTTTCAACAACCCGCTGCCAATGCCAGCACCGCGATGCTCGTACCCGCCAGCTTTATTTCCCGGGCTGCGGGACTGAATCAAACCTTAAATGGTATTATGCTGATTGCAGCCGCTCCATTAGGGGCCCTAGCTATGAGCTTTATGCCTATCGGCTACGCGCTTTCCATTGACGTTACCACCGCCTTGCTGGGAATCCTGCCACTGTTTTTGTATCGCATTCCACAGCCTTCCGTAAAAGTGGAGGAACGCAGCAGTGTTTGGAATGAATTCCACGAAGGCTGCTTGGTCGTTTGGAAGAATCCGGGCCTGCGAATCCTTTATACTCTTTTAGCTGCGGTCACTTTAGTGATTATGCCATCCATGACACTGGTGCCCTTGCTGGTGAAAGAGCACTTTGGTGGAGGCGCCCTGGAAGTGGCTTTTATTGAAGGTCTTGGCGGCGCAGGCATGATTGTCGGTGGAGCCCTGATCACAATTTTTAATCCCAAAAGAAAAGTCCTGTGGGTTCTTTGGGGCTTTGCTCTTTCCTGCTTCACACTTTCACTGACGGCACTTGCAGCCAGCAATATGTTCCTGCTTGCCGCATTCTGGTGGTCTTTCAGCAGTCTGCTTTATATTTTGGGTAACGGCCCCCTGACAGCTCTGATTCAAACAACAATTCCCAACCAACTTCAGGGACGTGCCCTGGCTTTGCTGGGGACCTTCGCCGGATTTGCTGCTCCAGTGGGCTTAGCTATCACGTCGCCCTTAGGGGAACTGATCGGTGTTCGCTGGCTATTTATCATTCTTGGGGCACTGGCCGGAATCATCACACTGCTGGGATTCCTCTCTCCAGGCTTACGCAAACTCAATCAGGAAAGTGCAAGTGCTACGGAACAGCAGAACTTCATCACGAATTGATAATTTTATTTGTTCTACTTTAAGCACGGCTCCTCTATGCTGACATCATGAGGATACTGGCCGCCACGCTATTGCTACTTCTTAAGCTCATCGCACTTAACGTCTATGGGGAATCTACAGATACTGAAGTTTACGGAGTGAACTCGGACTATGCTATGCCCCTGGTGGATATCGAAAGAACCGAGGCCTCAACGACTTTAAAAGAGGGCATCTTAAAAGACGTTGGCGAAGCCCTTTCTAAGGAGTTAGGAATTACTTTTAAAATACTCCTACTCCCTAAACAGCGTATTGCCCCCGCGCTGCTCTCTGGCCGAATCAGCTTGATCTGTCATTCCAACGAGATCTGGCAGCCTAAAATCAAGAACCAGGTCTTCTGGAGCCACGATCTGTATAACAGCACAAATTTTGTGGCCTTTCTGAAGAACAAAGCGCCCAAATCAAAAAAGGACTTATACGGCGAACGCATCGGCACGGTTTTGAACTTTATCTATACCGGCCTCGAAGAGGAGTTCCATAAAAATCTCGTCTTACGTGAAGATGGGCCCAATATCGGCAGCAATATTCAAAAACTTCTGAAAAGACGTGTGAACTATGTCCTGATGTCGAACTTGGAATATAATTACTTTAAGAAGTCTTTTCCAGCACTTCAGTTCGCCGACTTCGCCCACGACTCGGTCACAACCAAGTGCGCACTTTCCAAAAAATCCTCTATTTCCTTATCCCAGCTCAACCGCGCCATCGACACTATAAAAAGGAATGGCACACTGGAAAGAATCTTGAAGTCCTACTAAGAAATAGCCATTTTTTGGAGCATCACGATGGCAATAAAATGCAAGGTCGCTGCGACAATCGTCAGGATATGAAAGATCTCATGATACCCAAAAGTCTTCGGCCATGGATTTGGTTTTTTGACGGCATAGATAACAGCGCCAAGGGTATAAACCAGACCACCAATCAGAATTAAAATCAAACTGGGGAAACCAACTGCCGCCTTGATTTCAGAAATATACGGTGACGCCAGCCAGCCCATCGCCACATACAAGACTGCGGATAACCATTTTGGCGCCTTAACCCAAAACAAAGATTGGATAACTCCCAGAAAAGCCGCCACCCAGATCACGATCAAAAACTTCTGGCCACTGTCTTTAAGCGCCAACAGTCCCAAGGGCGTCCCCGTCGCCGCAATCATAACAAAGATGGCAGCGTGATCCATTCGCTTCATCCACAGGCGGGAGTTCTCTTTCCAATTAATACGATGATAAAGAGAGCTCACCCCAAACAAGGTCACAAGGCCCACAGAATAAATGGTCATTGCCACAAATTCCAAAGAAGTCTTGCAGCCCGCGATAAGCATCGCACAAGCCCCTAGAGCAAAGTAAAAAGCTCCTTGATGAAAGTGGCCTCGCAGAAATGGTTTTACAAGTGCTGGACTGGTGCTCACTCGCGCCCCTATTTTTTACGTTTTTTTGATTTCTTATACTCATCTTCGCTGGCCAGCATTGCCGCCAGACTGCGATCAATGTCATCTTCCAACGGAGCAGAAATAACCGCCTGGTAGTCACCCTTGCTGACGTTGATGACTTCGACTTTTTTCGTCAGAAGCTCTTCAATTTCCGCCAGCAGCTCTTTTTCATCCTGACTGCAGAAGGAAACGGCAATACCCTTGTTGAAGCCGCGTCCTGTACGACCGATACGGTGAACGTAGTTCTCTGACTTTTCCGGAAGATCATAGTTAATAACATGGGTGACATCAGGAATATCAATACCGCGCGCACTGAGGTCCGTGGCAATCATGATCTTGCAATCCCCGTTGCGGAAGGCTTTCATCACTTCTGCACGGTCTGTCTGATCTTTTTCCCCGTGCAACGTCAAAGACTTGATGTCAGCACGCTCCAAGGCCTTGGCAACACGTTCAGCGCGCACACGCGTACGCACAAAGACAATAAACTTCCCATCCGGATTCTGGTGAATGTATTCGGCCAGGAAGAAACGCTTATCATCCATTTCCACGAACATCACATAGTGAGACACGTTTTTGGAAACCGGATCTTCCGGAGAAATCTGAATACGAATGGCGCTGCTGCGCACTTGTGAAAATGCCAGCTTCTTGATTTCCGGGTTGATCGTTGCTGAAAAGAACAAAGTCTGATGACGGCGAGTCAGCTTGCGCTTAATGGATTCAATATCCTCGATGAAGCCCAAATCCAGCATGTGATCGGCCTCATCCAGCACCAAAGTTTCAATGTGGCTGATGTCCACATAGCCTTGGCTGATCAAATCAAACATACGACCCGGGGTTGTAATCAAAATATCAATGCCATCCTGAAGCTTCTTGATCTGGGCATCCTGCTCCACCCCACCGAACAATGCGAAAGGCTTTGCTTTGGTGTGTTTGGAAAGACGATTGAAGACTTCACCGATCTGCTGAGCCAGCTCATGTGTCGGTACCATCACCAGGCAACGGATGCCCAAAGAACGTTTACTGCTTTTGCTGGCGTGAATACTGTCGATGATCGGAATCGCGAAGGCCGCCGTTTTACCTGTTCCGGTCTGGGCAATCGCCAGAACATCTTCGCCCTTCAGGATGGACGGAATGGCCTTAAACTGAATATCGGTGGTACGGAAAAATCCATTATCATGCAGGTTGCGCAATAGATCTTCGGACAGGTGGAACTTTTCAAATTTCAACGCAAACCTCGCTGTGGATACAGGTCAAATGGATGAAAGCATTTACCACAGAAGGCGACAGGGGTGAAACCTTAAAGCAAAAAAGGCAGAAAGCCTGTGATTACTACACGTTATCACCCCTAGTTGGGCCTATTTACGACGGAACAGACCTTTCACCACATGGGAATATGGCTCTGCAAAGAAAGCCAAGTGCACCATGAACATTCCAATAATGATTGCCAAGGGAAGCCCACTTGGGGCCAAAAACGCATGAACCAAAAGAATATTCAGAACTATCGGAGCAAGCACCACCAGGGCTAACGGAACAAAAAAGCCACTAATCAATAGCAGTCCACAAATCGTCTCTGTCCCCTTCAAAAGTGGAAAGAAATAGCCAGAAGCAGCCAGACCGGCATTAAAAGTCATCAGACGCTCCGGTAAATCTGTTGGCGGCGGCACCAGGTTCAGAAGCCCGGTCAATCCCGCTGCAAAAAAGATCAGGCCCAACAAAATACGCACCGCCAATGTCAGTTTGGATTTCATTCAATTCTCCTTTTATAATCCCATGCTACATCTTCAGGCCTTGTCTGACAAATGTGGGATATGGAAATATGAAGACATGCATATCCTTCTGACTTTTGGCTTTAAGGCTGTTCAAAAACTTTTGCTATTTTCAGCCGCGGCCTTTGTTGTCGGTTTCATTCTGCACTGGCTGTCCTACGGCCTTCGCAACTGGATCGCAAACAAGCTGGGGGAAAAAACCTTTCTGTGGATTTTCGCTCCCGGAATCATGATTCACGAAATCAGTCATATGCTGGCGGCTCTGGCGTTTCTGCACGAAATTGTCGGATTTAATCTTTTTGATCCCAAGGCCCGCAACGGCAGCCATGGACATGTGGTCAGTCGGCCCCGCCAGGTTCCTAATATTCTCTTTATTCCTCAGATTTGGATTTCCATGGGAGATCTGTTTATCGGCATCGCGCCTCTGATTGTCGGACCAGCCCTTCTTGCTGGGGCTTTGCACTTCGTTCCCGGTGGGGGGACGTTTTTAAAGTATCCAAACTGGTCATCTCTTCCGGGCTTTAGTTGGCAGCTGGGAATTTGGATTTATCTGTTTGTGGCAACCATCTTTCATATGGAGCTTAGCAAAGCCGATCTGAAAGGAACCTGGAAAGGTTTTTTATGGCTGGTGCTGGCCACTTTCGTGGTGGCTGTCACTTATAAAAAAATGCACCCCTACTTTTACTAGGCTTGAGGCACCGTAAAGACAAAGCGGGTATTTTCTGACTGAGTGTCCAAATGGATTTCTCCCCCATGGGCAAGAACAATCCCCTGACTGATACTCAAGCCAAGCCCCGTACCCTTGCCAACCTCTTTGGTGGTATAGAAAGGCTCAAAAATCTTGGCAGAACCCGGGATATCCTTAAGACGCCCGCTGTCCGTAACGCTGAATTCGACCAAGCCACCTGCGGTTTGGACTTGCAAGCGAATCCATGGGGTCTTGGTATCTTCAACCGCATCCTTTGCATTCTGCAGCAGGTTTACCAACACCTGAAGTATCTGAACTTCCCGGCAAAGAATCTGAACATCCTTTCGAGGCAACTCCATGAAGAACTGGATATTCTTGGACGAGTACTGATCCTCGAATAACACGCAGGCATCACTCACTATTTTTTCCACGGGAACCGGCAAGAAGGGATCGGCTTCGTTTTTGCGAGAATAAACGCTTAAGGCTCGAACAATTTTATTGATCCGCTCTGACATCGAAACCACACGGGTCAGATATTCGGTCATGGTAGGACGATCCAAAGCATCCTCGCCCAAGCCCTCTAAAGTCACTTCGCTTAATCCTTTAATGACCGACAATGGATTGTTGATTTCGTGGGCCACACTACTGGCCATCTGCCCCAAGGCGACCATTCTTTCATTATGAATAATTCGTCCGGCCTCTTCTTCAAGGTCCGCTTGAGCCAAGGTATAGATCGTATGCAGATAACGAATGATAAAGAAGATCATAATGGCCGAGATCAGAAACGACAGCTTGCGATAGTTGCTGACCCCGACGGCTTCGACAGAAGGCAAACTGATATTGGATTCCGGCAACACAAACTGCCCAATCAGAAACAGAGCCATGGTGTAGATCACAAATGGCGTTGCGTACTTTTTCTCTTCTTCCTTATCAAACATGATAAAGGTCACACAGATCAGCATGAAATAGAAGAACTCGGCCCCCGAGTTCCTCCCGGTGACATACGAGATTGTAAAGATCGCCAGATTTCCTTGAATTAAAAAGGCCACACGAGTCAGGGCATTCCACTTAGGATTCCCAACAACTAACAAAAGTAAAATGCAGCAAAGCAAGAAGAACACATTGACCGACATCATCACATAATCGCCCGTCAGAAAATAGATGATGTCATAGGAAAGATAGGCAGGCAGAGCCGTCAGGAAAACCACATTGGACGCGCGAATCGCAGTCTTACGACTGGGCGTATCCTTTGTGGATATGCCTCTATTCACTAGGTATTTCCAATACGCGCTGACCTTGTTGCCCATTATTTGTTTATATCACAGGGAGCTTAGTCGTTGAAGATTTTCTCGCGAATGTTCCAGAAGTATTTTTGCTTACGCGCCACCACAAACAGGGGGATTCTAAATCGCTCCTGCATTCGTAAAACTTCGTCGGCATTGCGGACGAAGATCTTTTTCTCAGGCACGCGGTTGTGCATCCGAATAAAGTTAAAATAAAAAGCCTGACAGTCCTCAGGACTGTTCAAATAGAAGTACTCAGTCAGGGCTTGAGCATCTGCATCGTAGTACTTTACCTCCAAACGCTCATGACCTTTCTTATCCCACCCTTTTTGAAAAACCATAGTTTCAACCCGCATCACATGAGCGTCCTTCAAAGACATGGCTTCCTTGAGTTTTTTGTCATTGTCTATCAGCAAATGACTGCAAGAGCCGCAGGCACGGGCTGAAATGTCATTCTCCTCACCACACTTGTCACATCTTTTAAAACGAAAGCGGAATCCGCATTCTTGAATCTCACGGCTGACCGGATCCTCGAAAGCGCCTTGGCAACGTCGTCCAAAGTGCTCCAAAAGTTCTCCATCCGGATCAACGATGCCCCAAAAGGTGTTTGTAGCCCCACACTGCGGACATGGAACCTCTACGGGGACAGACTCTTTCACCGGTTTACTGTTCCCAACTTCGGGCGAAAACAGATCGTGATCCTGCCCTGTATAATCTAACACCAGGCAATCTGTCTTCCCATCACTCAAGCGCAGCCCCCGCCCTACAATCTGCTGATACAGGCTGACTGATTCCGTTGGTCGCAGAATAGCAATGACATCGACATGAGGGGCATCAAAGCCTGTGGTCAAAACAGATACATTCACCAAAAATTTCAACTGTCGACTTTTGAAGGCCTCGATCACTTCGTCACGTTCTTCGCCGGGCGTATCCCCCACAACCAGAGCTGAAACATATGGAGGCAGACACTTCATAATTTCAACGGCATGACTGACCGAACTGGTAAAGATCATCACGCCCTTACGATCCACAGACATGTCCACAATATTTTTAATAATCAACGGCGTGATGCGCTTTTGATCCTTCAGAAGCTGTTCAACCTGCGCATGCACGTAGTGCGTGCCATGCAGCTTTAAGCTGGAGAAATCATAACAAGCCACCGGAGAATCAATCTTCACTGGCGGAGTCAGATACTTGTTCTGGATCATGTAACGAATCGATAGCTCATAGATGCATTTCTTAAAGAATCTTTCGGTGGAACTATGTCTTAGCTTCTTTGCAGCATTAAATTCATAGATCCAGCCCAAGCCCAGGCGATACGGCGTCGCTGTCAAACCCAGGATACAGATCTCAGGATTCAGTTCCCGCAACTTTGAAATGACCTGATTGTATTGAGTGTCTCCGTCCACGGAAACTCGATGGCATTCATCAATCACCACCAGCGAAAAATTGGCGAAGAACTCTTCCGGGGCCCGGGCAATGGATTGAATGCTTCCAAAGATAACTTTTTGATCAAATTCTTTGCGATTAAGCCCCGCGGAATAGATTCCAGCATCCAGACCGAAGCTAAGGTACTTGGCGTGGTTTTGTTCAATCAGCTCTTTGACGTGCGCCATGACCAGCACACGACCCCGTGCCAGCCTTGCCAGTTCAGCAATGACCAAACTTTTACCGGCCCCTGTCGGCAAAACTACGACCGCCGGATCTTTGCTTCCGCGAAAGTGTTTCAGTGTCGCTTGAACAGCTTCCTGCTGATAGGAACGAAGTTGGTACATGTACTTAACTTAATAGCTTATTCAAATTCTCTGTCGGGCGTGCCACAACGGCTACCGCACCCTTCACAACGACAGGACGTTCCATCAGCTTGGGATTTGCCGCAAGATTTTTAGCCACAAGCGCTGCCGAGTTCACATCAAATGGAGCCGCCTGAAACTCTTCTTCCTTGGTGCGAACCAAAGCAGAAGCTTCTGCTCCCAGTTTGCTCTGAAGCTCCAAAAGCTCAGATTCAGATAACGGCTCTTTCAGATATTCGACAACTTTTGCGTCAATGGATTGAGCCTGCAAAAGTGCCAAGGCCTCTCGGCTTTTGCTGCATTTAGGGTTGTGATAGATGATCCAGGAACTCATGCCTATCTCCTTTTTGCCGGGCGATCTTTTTTAGATCGGTCAATGAAACTGAAACGAGGGTCCACTTTAATCTCTTCCGCATCCTTCAGATAGCCCTTGATACGACCATACATTCTTGTATCTGACGGAGTCACAAAAGTAATCGCTTCGCCGGAGCGCCCCGCGCGAGCCGTTCGCCCGATGCGGTGTAAGAAGTCTTCCGGCTGGAATGGCAGATCAAAATTCACCACATGATCAACGTGCGGAACATCCAGACCCCGTGCCAACAGATCCGTCGCTACAACGATGCGCAACTCGCCTTCACGGAAAGCACGCACGACACGGTTTCTTTGACCCTGCGACAAGCCCCCATGGATCAGATCTGCCGAAAACCCGTATTCTTGAAGATAGTTACCAACCGCTTCGCAAGAGTCCTGATTGCCGGTGAAAACTATAACGCCCCCACGGGTCGCATTGAGTTCGTCCAAAAGACGGTCATTTTTCATGGTGCGATCCAGGAACAGCACCTTTTGTTTTAAACTGGAAACCGGAGCCTCGGCCTTTTCAGAGCGAATCATCATAACTTCGTTACGCATGAACAGTTTTGCCATTGCTTCGACGTTCGATCCAAAACTGGCAGAGAACATCATCGTCTGGCGCGGCCCACGCAAAGTGTTTTGAATGGTCTTAAGCTGAGGTGCAAAACCCATATCCAGCATACGGTCTGCTTCATCCAGAACAATGACCTGCACATTCTGAAGCAAGAGCTTGTTCGTCGAAAGATGGTCATTCATGCGTCCCGGAGTCGCAATAATCAAACGTGGATTCTTCTTAAGCTGATTGGCCTGCTTGGAGCCCGTGGTTCCGCCAATAGCTAAACAGACAGAGACCGGCATCTCCACACACAGCTCCAAAAAAACCTTATAAATCTGCTGAGCCATCTCCCGGCTGGGCACCAAAATCAAAGCACGCGCCTGAGGCTTCTGATGCAGAGTCGTCAGTAAGGACAAGGCAAAGGCCAAGGTCTTCCCACTGCCGGTTTGGGCAATAGCAATCAAATCTGAACCTTCCAGGCCCGCAGGAATCGCCTGACTCTGAACCGGAGTCGGTTTGGATATTTTCATTTTCTGAAGAACTGTCATAAGTGCCGGCGCCAGATTCATTTCCTGGAAGCTCTTAGCCTTATGCGAAGATGTATGCAGTTTCATAAGAGGCAGATCTACCACAAACTGCTGAAAGGAGACAGAAAAAGCGGCTTCAAACTCAAGGTTTCAAGCCGCCATTGCAATTAAAACAGACCTGGATTAGCGCAAAGACGCCAGAGCCGCCTCGTAATTAGGCTCATCCACGATCTCAGTCACCTGCTCTACATGCAGAACCTTGTTGTCTGCAGACAGAGTCACAACCGCACGTGAAAGCAAACCCGCCAGCGGAGAATCTGCGATCTGAACACCCCAGGCTGTACCGAAGTCGCTGCGGAAAGAGGAAATCGTTTCGCAGTTTTTAATACCTTCAGCGCCGCAGAAGCGAGCTTGCGCAAAAGGAAGGTCGGCAGAAATATTCAATACAACCGTGTTATCCAACTTTGCCGCTTCTTGATTGAAACGTCTTACAGAGGCCGCACATGTGCCCGTGTCCACGCTTGGGAAGATATTCAAAACTTTCTTTTTACCAGCGTATGTCGCCAAATTCACTTCAGACAAATCATTGCGCACCAATGAGAAATCTTTTGCTGGCGTACCTTTTTCTGGAAGGAAGCCGGATGTTTTTACGGGATTACCTTGAAGAGTGATTGATGCCATGAGTTCTCCTTTTCATTGTAAGAATAGAAACGAGAACCAGCATAGCACCGTTCACCCCAAGATCAAACTACTTGCAGAAGGATAGATTCTGACTCCAGCTCAGAATTGATTTATAGCTGGTCTTATCTCCTGCGCGCAGCACCGACCAATATCTCGCCCCTCCGCGCCATGCGCCATTCACCTTGCCTGCAATGCGGCCATCACGTCCTACCCAACGATCCAGAATGCGAATACCGCAACTGAGATTCTGCTTCGGATCATGCAAATCCTTCGTCGTCTTGAATCCACAACCATAGGCGTTGCCGCTTTCAATAGAGATCTGCAGCAAGCCACGACTGATCACTCTGTTGCCGTGGCTGTCATTGAAGGCTTCCTTATAGGAGGTCTCAGTTTTAAAGTTACTTTCAAAGCGCACCATCGCAGACAGCATGAAGGCCCAATACTGCTTTCGTTGTGCATAAGAAAGGCTTTGATACATTGGACAGAAAAGACTTCTGTCAGCGGGAATCACATCCAGAAGATTTTTCCCCAGACGATCCAGCTCACGATCCACGTGCGTTGTCCATTCTTTCGCACCGCTGATCTTACCTTCCCACAAGGGGGTTACTTCACGCAGAACCTCTTCTGTTATTGGTGGAGGTGTCGGAATAGGTTCTGGTTCAGGAATCGGCTCTGGAGTCGGAGTGGGCTCTATGACCGCAGAGGAATTGTCAGAAGATGCCTCTGTCTGAGAGGTTTCTGAAGTTTTACAACCTGCCATGATTTGAACAACGAACAAAACGGCAACAATAAAAATAAGTTTGTTTGTGGCGTTTCTCATAAGTAACAGATCGGCAGAAAATCGCCGCTCTTTACTGTTGAAAAAAATGTCGAAATCTTGGTGATAAAATCAGACTTTAACTGGGCCAAACGCCGTAAATACAGAATGATTATTTACGACTTTGGCAGAAACCAGAAACCTTTTTTTTGACCTCTTCGCATACACCTCGGGCCCCCAAAGAAAACCCCGCACAGGGGTCATAGTTCTTCGGACAGTAGGAATAGGAAGGAATCCAGTTTTCCATTTTCTTGTCACTCAGAAGTGAACGTCCAACGGCCACCAGATCATCTTCACTCAAGCGACCGCTCACAAACTCGCGAAAGGCAATATCAAAGGCCGTCACAAAAGATTTGGCATGAGGCGAGGTCTTCCCCTCCACGGTCTGGCGCAGATAGATCTCGGCAATCTTCCCGGGATGCATCGCTTTCAGCAGATCGGCCAGTTCTACGCTGGCCGTGGAATTATCCAGAATCACAATCAATTGACTGTCTGGATTCACCCTCATGATCTCTTCAATATGATGAATCTTAAATTTGGAGATCGACCATTCCGTCACCCAATCCCGCATAGAGATGGAACGGGGTGGATATTGATGGTCTTTCAGAAGCTTTTCAACCCGGGGCTCCAACCAGTTGGTCAGCGCAGAGACAATATAAAACTGCCCGGTACCACCGCTTGCCATCATACGCCGATAAAGCTCTGGCATGCCGGCATAGGACTGATCCTTATCCATCAGCTTTAAACCTGCGGAAAAAATATTGGTATTATGGGCCTGACGAAGAACATCATCAAAACCACTGACCAAAACCACCTTTTGCTCATTTGCCATCGCCCCGAAAGGCAGCCATACCAGCAAGGCCGCCACCAAAAGCTGAGAGTAAGAAAGTACGAGTTTTCTCATATACAAATATTGGCTTACTGGATGTCTATTGGCAACCGGGCTCCGCCTAAGGTCGGTCTCGGAAAGACCTTCCCTTTTTGCCCGGAACTCTTTAAAACAAGATATGTATTTTGAAAAACGCATTCCTGTCTTTTTGCAACTGGGTTTTAACGAAGCGGCCTTACCAAAGCTAAAGGCCTATCTGGACCTTCTTTGGAGTTCCAATGAAGAGCTCAACCTGATCAGCCGTAAAATGACTTACGAAGAGCTTATCGACAATCACGTCATTGATTGCCTGCTGCCCCTTAAACAATTCCCTAAAGACGTCAAAGTGGCTGCGGACTTTGGATCTGGTGGCGGACTTCCGGGTGTTATCTACGCCATCCAATTCCCCGAGGTCGAATATCATCTGTTTGAAAAGAGCAATTTGAAGCAGGATTTCTTAAAGCGTTGCGTGGCCATTGCCCCCAATTTGCGTATTCATGGAGAAATCCCTCCGAAGCTGGAAAAGATCGAAGTGGTTACCTCCAGAGCCTTTAAGCCGGTTGATGTTATTCTGGAGTTCAGTCGTGACTATTACAAAAAAGGCGGTAAGTACTTCCTGTTGAAAGCTCGCAAGGAAAAGATCGACGAAGAAGTCGAATTGGCCCGCAAAAAGTTCAAAGATCTTAAGGTCACCATTGAACCCCTGGCCTCCCCAGTCCTTGAAGTCGAGCGCCATTTAGTCCTTATTTAATTTCTTTGCGTATCGACAACGTATCGCAATTTAATTTGTCACCCCCAGGCTTCTTCCTAAAATCATCTTTTACGAAAGAAGGAGCCTGTATGCTGAAAGTAACAGCCGAACACCCCAAGTTTAGGTATATCGAAATTCTGGTCGATGGTGATATCAATACTGAATCCGTCACCATCCTTCTGAACCTGATTCAAAAGCGCATTGACGAGTGGGGTGAGGTGAATCTTCTTGAAGAAGTCCGCGACATCGGCAAAGTGGAACTGGCCGCTTTCTGGAAAGACCTTCGTTTTGGCCTTAAAAATCTGAGCAAAATTCCCAAGGCTGCTATTGTCACAGACATTCACTGGGTAAAGAATGTCAGCAACTTTCTGGACCCCATTGTCGATATGGACATCGAGGTCTTTACCAGCAAAGAACGTGATATCGCCCGCGCCTGGCTGGCTCAAGAGGACCTTGAAGAGTCCATGTATCGCTAATCACAGCGACAAATTATTGCCGCCGTCGTCCAGCCGTTCTGGGCGACGCCAGTAAGAATACTGCGGCGTCCACTCTTCCAATCCCACTCCGGCCAAACTCAGAATGCTCCACATCGAACAAAAATCATCTCCGGGCCCAAAGACACTGCTGTTCTTTCTGAAAATGCGCTCGCCCCTTTTTTCATAGCAGACAATCCCAGGCATATTGTTCTGCCCGGCCAGAACACTTTGCTCTCGGATATACAAGCCTCCCCCATGAGAAACCATGTTAAAACGCCAGCCCCGCGAGTTGGCAAAGCTCCGCTGTACATCCGGCGCATCCTTCGACAGCATCACAACTGCAAACTGGTCTTCAAGGGCCGGCAAAAAACCATTCAGCCCGTCCCCCCACAAAGTGCAGGAACGACAGCCCTGCCCCATATTATGAATGGCAATCAGTCGGTTTTTATCAGCAAACAGATCGTGCAAGGTGATTTCAGCGTTCAGACCGTGAAAGATATAGTTCTTCACCTCCAAGGCCGGGGACTCCTTACGCAAAGACTCCAACCGGCGATGCAGACGATAGATCTCATTTTCCACTTTTTGAATTTCGTTCAGAGGATGTTCATTCAACATAGAACCCCCATCTGACTCAATTTTAATTTGTTCATTTCAAAAAGTCTGAGAAAATAAGAGGCCACAGTTGAAAAACAACTTAAACGTCGCTCAGCTTCTGCCCCAGAATCCAGATAATACGCAGAAGGGTCTCCGGGATCTCTTGCTGGTCTTCCACGCTCCATGCCGCCGACAGCATTGAATAACAAAAGCACCATCCCAAGATCCTCTGAGCATCCCAAGAAAGTTCTTCACTCAGAATCTGCAGGCGCTTCTCCAGGATCCCCTGCAAATCTCCCTGAGGATAACAATCCAGCGGGTTGCCAATCATCGCACCCACCTCGAATGCCGGATCACCAACATAGCCATGTGGATCAATCACACTCCAAGAATCACCAGATGACAAAACATTGTCATGATGAAGATCCCCATGTAGCAACACGTCTTGCGAAGCCGTCATACAAAGATCCTGAAAAAGAAAGGCCGCCAGATGAACCAGCTCTGAAGGAACTTTGCCATGCAGTTTGGAAAGCGTTGGAATAAAGTCACGCACATGACGAAAGGGAGCCTTGACTGAATCAACAGGCTTCCCCAGATGCTGAATTACTTTGGCCAGAATGCGGGTGGCTTCCGCATCCTGCCCCCGCTGAACCAGATACTTTAGTGATTGCCCCGGGGACATCTTTTCCATCAGGAACGCTCTGATCTGCGGATCGTATCCCAAAATTTTTGGCGTGACGTCGGGATACACTTGAAACCATTGCAGCTCTTTTTCAAGAACTCCATCCGGGCATAAAATCTTGACGACAACTTCGTTGCCATCAACATTTTTCTTCCCAAAGCCCACGAAATTATAAGACAGATCTTTGGCGGGATGCGAGAACTTCCATTGCCATGTGGTTTCCAACTCGGAAATCAACGATGGCAGACTTTGCAACCACACTTTCCCTGTGGTGCCAAAAGTATCCTGAATATTCTTGGTGAACGCGTCCGAGTAATTCATCACCTAAGACCTTAATCCAGTTTGTCGAAGTGGTCCAGAGGCGTATTTTGACTTCGTGCCAGAACACATCGAGCCTAGTTCCATGCTAGAAATGATTTTGTCCCTTTTCTTAATGACGAAAGCTGCTCCTGCAAGCAATTACACCAGTGTTCAAGACACACTTCGCAGAATTACTCAGGAGAACCCCACAACAACTCAATGGATCGATATCGGTCTTTCCGATTCCGGCCAGATGATCTCAGGTCTGAAGATTGGAAACGGCGAAGTAGCCGATCTGATCATCGCCACCCATCACGGTAACGAGTACGGTTCTACCGCCGTTGCGTTGGGAGCGGCCGAAGCCTTTGCTCGCAATCCAATTCCGGGCCATACCGTGTATGTGATTCCTGTGCTGAATGTTTCTGGATATAACTCTCGCAACCGCTACGAAAGAACATCCAACGGAACTGTCGATCAGAACCGTGACTATCCAGGTCCTTGCGTATCCGGAATGCCTCATAAGTCCAAAGCTACCAAAGCCCTGGCAGAATTTTTAGAACAAGCCAACATCGTCAGCTCCGCCACTTTGCATACGCACTGGCCAGCGGTTCTATACCCTTGGGGATTCTCTACACGGGACATTCAAACAGAATATGACAGCACGTTCATAGGTCTTTCCAAAGACGCTGTCGTTGAAAGTGGCTATCAGGTTGGAAACTCCAAAGAGCTTCTGTATGCCGCAGATGGTGCTTTTGAAGACTATGCCTACTGGAAGCACGGAATCTGGTCTTTGTTGTTTGAGATGGGCACAACTCACTCCCCATCCCAGGCTCAAATGAAACAGATGATTGATGTGAATGTTCCAGGACTGCGCCGTTTCTTTGAAAATGCACCAAAACAACGCGCCACGAACCACGCCTTCACAGGAAAATGTGACAAGAGCTCCCGTCAAAGAGAGCACTTGGAATAACGGCCTTTACCTGACCTGAAGAACAATCTTGCCCGTGTGCTGACTGGATTCCATAAGCACATGGGCTTGTGAAGCCTGATCCAAAGGCAACACCTTGAAAATAACCGGCTTCATCTGTCCCTGATTTAACATCGGCCAGATGTTCTTCTCCAAAGCCTGAGCAATGCGTGTCTTCTCTGCCACCGGACGCGCTCTTAAAGTCGAACCTGTCAAAGTCAGTCTCTTGAACATCACTTTGCGCAAATCCAGCTCCACCTTGGCTCCCTGCAAAGTTGCAATTTGCACAAGACGCCCTTGGGTCGCCAGAGCTTCAAGATTTCGGGCAAAGTAGTCACCGCCCACCATATCCAGAATCACATCCACACCGCGATCCTGAGTTTCCTTTTTCACGACGCTGACAAAGTCCTCTTCTTTATAAAGAATCACCCACTCCGCGCCCAGGCCCTTGCAGATCTCGACAGATTCGCGCTTGCCGACCGTTGTAAAAACACGAGCCCCCATCGCGGAAGCCATTTGAATGGCGGTCGTGCCAATCCCCCCGGCCCCACCATGAATCAAAATGGTTTCATCCCTCTTCAAAGCTCCGCTTTCAAAAATATTTGTCCAGACGGTAAAGAATGTTTCCGGCAAGGCCGCCGCTTCCACCATACTCATGCCTGAGGGAATCGGCAGACACTGCCCTTCCGGCGCACTGACATACTCGGCATATCCGCCGCCTGTCACCAAAGCACAAACCTCGTCATTCAGTCTCCAGCGGGTGACATCTTTCCCTAAAGCCACAATCCGACCGGCCACTTCCAAGCCCGGAATATCAGAAGCCCCCGGAGGTGGCGGATAAGTTCCCTGCCTTTGTGCGCAGTCCGGGCGATTGATACCCGCAGCCTGCACTTCAATCAGAACCTCACCAGCACCCGGCTCCGGACGAGCTCTTTCTGCTATCTGCAATACCTCTGGACCACCGGGTGTCTTAATTTCAATCACTCGCATAGAAGCTCCTTCAAAGTTTCAAAATGCTCTTGGAACTTCTGCCAGTCAAGCCGGGCAAACTGGCCTAAAGACAAGCTTTCCGGCGTTAAGTCTTAATGCGGAAAAACGATAAGTTACTTATGGGAAAATGGTTTGTTTATTTGATCTTAAGTACGGCAATCCAGACGCAGGCACAAACTCAGACGCCGACCAGCTCGGTTTACAGCTGCAACTTTGCAGAGGACTACAATAATTTTTCGTCTGTTCGAATGAAAAAGTATTTTGATCCCGCCGAGAACATGTATCTGGGAAAAGTGGACGTCCTGCAAAATCTGACCGTCGTTGAAAGTACGCCGGTGCGGGTCTATCAGATCCCTCTGCTGGACAATCAAACCTATGTGCAATTATGGAATTCAAAAGAAGTGCGCGTGGATGCGCAGTTGTCTTATTCGCAAGGTGGCCGCGAATTCCGGGCCACCTATACGAAAAATGAAACCAAGAAGACCTTGGTTTGCAGAGAGCTTCGGGATTAAAGCTCGAACTGACCTGAAGACTCTGGCTGATATACCACAGCTTTTACTTTCAACTTTTTAGTCTGCCCATTTGGCAGCTTCCAGTTGATTTCCTGTCCAACGCTCAAACCCAGCAAGGCAATACCGACCGGCGCCAGAATAGAAAGTCTGCCGGACTCCAGATTGGCGTCCTGTGGATAGACCAGAGTCATTTCACTTTCCTGACCTGTGACTTCATCCAGGAATTGCACGCGGGAATTCATTGTCACCACATCTTTGGGAATTTCTTTTTGTGCGATGACGTTGGCTCTGCCAAGCTCTTCTTCCAAAGCTTCAGCAAACGGACCTTCTACTTGAGACACGAGTGCAGACAAACGATGGAAATCTTGATCAGTAATAAAAATACGAGGTTCTGTGTTCATAAATTCCTCCTCAAGAGAGAATGATGTTGTGTATGTTTTAATTTTTAAAAAAAGATGTTCAGAGAACAAAAAGAATAGAACTAGGCCTTCAGCAGATCTTCTCTGCTGCAACAAAATCTTAGAATAAGATTCATGAACGTTGAACGGCGCATGGGTCCATTAGACCCTAGATTTAAGCATTTTTCAAGGTTGACTGCGAAAAGAGCCTAAGTTGCTGATTACTTTACAAGATCTTGAACCTTCCGCCCCAGATCCAGCAATATTTGGCGAGCACTGTCATAGTCCTTATCAGAGCAATCTTTGAATCCTGTCAGATGATACAGTTTCTTCAAGGCCACACCCCCTTCAGGGGTTGACGAAAAACTCTTCAAAGCAAGACTGATTTTCTTTTCTAATTCTGGCGGGAAGCTTTTGCGATAAACCACAGGTTCGCCGGGAATCGGCCCGGTCTTAGCCAAAATTCGCACTTTCTCATAAACATCAGGGAACTGTTCTGTCACCAAGCGGCGCGCATCCTGAGGCACTCCATTTTCAGATGGCGAGTTGTAAGTCGCTCCGGCATCCACACGTCCCTGGTAAACCATCGTCACCACACTGTCATGCTTACCGGCAAAAATGGTTTCACTGAGCTTGATCTTCTCATCCTGAATAAGCTTGGCAGCAAGAATATATCCCGAAGTCGAAACGGGATCGACAAACGCAAACTTCTTTCCATTCAAATCCTGCAATTTTTTAATGTTCGGATTTGCGGTGATAATCTGCCCCCAATATTGGGAATACTCTCCATTGACTCCCATCAGCTTTGCCGTCGCCCCGTATTTTTCGTGAGCCAGGATATACCCAAAAGGATTTAAGATCGCCACATCCACGCGCTCAGAGCCCATGGCTTCAACCACGGCGACAAAGCTGACCGGCACCTGCACACGAACGTGCACTCCACTTTGCTGCAAAATCCATTTCTCAAGAATTTTTCCATTTTCCATCAGCACAGCAGAGTCCTGACCCGGCACCAACGCAAGACGAACGGGTCTTTCTGAAGAGCCCAATTCCTTTTGTGACGTGCATGTAATCATAACGGCAGAGCATGCAATGATGAGTACTTTCTTCAACACAAGACCTTCTCCTGAATTCTATTTTTTCAAATCTACTCTCGGTATTAAATGTATGCAATAAACACTGTCATAAACTAATATGAATTGAAAACATGAGCCATTATCGAGGATAAGGAGGGCATGGAAATGTCTAGAGTGAAGGTTGAAATTGATGCTGATCTACAGGATCTGGTTCCTCAATTTGTTGAGAACCGTAAAAAGGACATTGAGTCTTTGTCAGTCCTTGTAGAAAAAAATGATCTCACAGCCATTGCCCAAATGGCTCACAAAATCAAAGGCGCTGCCGCCGGATATGGTTTCGCTGAACTCAGTGAGCTGGCCGCTCAAATGGAAGTTGCAGCGAAAAAGAATGATCCGAATCCACTGTCGGATCTTTTGAAGAAAATGAAAATCCACTTCCTTAACATCGATATCCATTACGTTCCAATGTAGGAGTCTATGAACCACAAAAACCGCCTGTTTCTTTTTACCTCGGTACTGGTGCTGGGCACGCTCCTAGTTGCTGGAACCGTGGGTTATAAGATGGGCAGTTCTTCGTTGGAACAAACCACTCGCGAACGCCTTGTACAAATTCGTCAATCCAAGGCAGAGGAACTGCAAAGAGAGTTCGCCTATCTTAAAAATACCCTGGCGCTGACGTCGGAGTATTCTCCGGCCCTGAAATTTCTGGAGCGCTTCCCCCACGAGCTTCAGCAGATTCAAGATTGGATGCGGCGCCATCCCAGCCAGAATCAATGGCGCAAGGGGCTGGCCGAAAATTCTCAACTTTCTCAGGTTTCAGATCTTGAAAAAGTGCTTGCCCAAATGACCCCCCTGCCACTGTTCCTGCAGTATCAATTTCTGCAAAGCTCTAAAAACATCGGTCGTCCCCTTTCTCAAGTTGCCACGGTTCAGGGTTTTCCAGACCTAGCTTACTTCAAAAGCTATGAGTCCCTGCATAGCAAACTCTTTGAAATTCTTGAACGCGCTCACCTTGGTGACATCCTGTTGGTGGACCCACAGGGGATTGTGGCCTATTCAGCCTTGAAAGGACTGAACTTCGGCGAAAACCTGATGGTTGGAGTCTTTGCCAACTCGCGCCTGTCCCAGGCTTATCGTTGGTCTTTAAATGCCCCGAAAGGCGCCACCAAGTTTTTTGACTTCACTTCATTAAGTCATTTCTGGCATATCCCGGTGGGCCTGATGGCGATGCCTCTTTTTGATCAGACAAAGTTTGTCGGCAGTTTGATCTTCCAGATTCCCCTGGAAAGAATTGATCGCATTCTTTCCAACAATAAAAACTGGAAGGACCTGGGGCTGGCCGAAACCGGTGAAGTTGTCGCTTTTGGTCCCGATGGGTTTATTCGCAATAATCCACGCCTTTTCCTGCAATCACCAGAGGCTTTCCTGAAGAAAGTTCGAAGTCATGATGACTCTTTGGTCGTGCTCGACAATATCCTCCGTTCCCAGAATGCCGCCTTGTCCGTGGTTCTACCCAGCAATCAGGTCAAACGCTACATGGACAAAGCCACCTTGTTTGAATCCTCGGATGACTATCTGGAAACTCCCAGCCTGCAATCCATCGGTCGCGTTAACATCCTGGATAACAACGACTGGATTCTTATCAGTAAGACCAGCCTGAATGAAATTCTGGCTCCTTTATCATTTAAAATTCCCTGGTTCTTCGTTGGTGGATTCCTGATCTGGAGCTTGGCGCTGGCTGGGGCCTGGCTACTGTACCGTCGCATCTTTTTCCCCACGGCTGTTTTGGCAGAGGGATTGGAAAAGCTGAAAGACCACCAGTTCACTGAAACCCTGCCCCTTCCCCAAGAAGACGAGTTTCAGGATATCTACAAAAAATTCAACGAAGTCTCTGAAGAATTCCGCAAAACCCAGGTGGCACGCGATTTCCTGGAAAATGTTGTGCACTCTCTGAATGAAGTGTTCTTTGTGGTGGAAGTTGAAGAAACCACACCCGGCAAAAATGTCTTTCGCATTCGCGGCTTTAATCCAGCCGCCCAGAATCTTCTTGGCACCAGCGCAACATCCCTCAAAAGCACTGATCTTCGCAACTGGGTGGACACGGACTACAAAAAAATTGAGGATTCCCTTCACCGCAATGTCAGCATCAAAAATCTCTACAGCTCGGAAGCTATTCTGAAGAAAGTGACCGGAGAAAAAATTCCTTTGGAGATTTCCTGGGCTCGTATTCGCAGTGATCGCTCCAATAAAGTTATTCTGGCGCTGATTGGCGCCGACATGACGTGGAAGAAGGATATTGAAAAGGAATTGAGACTGAAAGAAGAGCTTCTCAAAGAGTCCCAGGCTTTGTCCAAAACAGGCTCCTTCCGCTGGGACGTCAAGACGGGCCGCTGTCTGTGGTCGGAGGAGGAATTCCATCTTCTGGGCCTGACTCCTGAAAATGTTGTTCCCAGTTATGATCTTTTCCGTTCATTGATCCATTCCGATGATCTTCCTCTTTTTGATAAGGCCATTGCCGAAGCCCACAAAAATATTCTGCCCTTCCATGTGGACCTGCGCATGAAGAAGGACACCAATGAACTTATCTGGGTTCGCTGCAAAGGTCGCACGGAATATGATGACTATGGCAATGCTCTTTATATGTATGTGACTACCCAGGACATCACAGAACTTCGTCGCGCGGAACAGTCCCTGATTGCCACCAAAAATGAAGCGTTAAAATCCTCACAAGCCAAATCCGAATTTCTTGCCCAAATGAGCCATGAAATCCGCACACCCATGAATGCTATTATGGGGATGGCAGAGCTACTGAAAGAAACCAAACTGGACGCAGATCAAAAGTACTATGTGACGATCTTCTGCAAGGCCGGTGAAGTTCTGATGGCACTTATCAATGACATTCTGGATCTTTCGAAAATTGAAGCTGGCGAAGTCTCAATTGAAAATATCCCGTTTGATCTTAAGAAAATCCTCACTGATCTGGAGGATATGATCAAACCCCGAGCCATGGAAAAGGGACTTCAATGCACTTGCGAGATTGCTCCGGGAATTTCGCCGTATCTGATGGGGGACCCCACGAAGCTGCGCCAGGTACTTATCAACTTGATTGGTAATTCCATTAAGTTCACAAACAAAGGACATGTGCGCGTTCTTATCGGCAAAAACCCTTCTAAAAAAGACACTTTGCTTATCAGCGTGACTGATACCGGAATTGGAATCCCTGAAGAAAAACAGAATGTTATCTTCCAGAAGTTTTCCCAGGCAGACAACTCCATCACTCGGAGGTACGGGGGCACTGGGTTGGGATTGGCTATTTCAAAAAGCTTGGTAGAACTCATGGGTGGACAGATCTGGTTTAAAAGCAAACCCAGCACAGGAACAACATTCTTCTTTACGATCCCCTATCGTGAGCAAATCTATAATCCCGTGACGCATCAGCCTTTGGTGATGAAAACTCCGGAGCTGGATTTCACTCACCCTAAAGTACGAGACCCCAACAAAAAGATCCGCATCCTTATCGCTGATGATACTGAGGACAACCGGACTTTGTTCACACATTATTTAAAGAACGAACCTTATGAAATAATTGAAGCAGAGAATGGACTTCAGGCTATAGATCAGATAAAGTCAGGTGAGTTTGACATTGTCTTTATGGACGTGCAAATGCCTGAGATGGATGGCTATGCGGCCACAGATCGAATTCGAGAGTGGGAACGGGATGAACATAAAAGCCCGGTGCCTATCATAGCCTTAACGGCTCATGCGCTCTCTGAGGATCGACAGAAATCTCTGAAGGCCGGGTGCAATGATCATATTGCCAAGCCTTTTAAGAAGGACACCCTGTTGGGAGTCATTAACAAGTACTCTTTGTAGGGAGAACCAGGATGGCGGGACAAGAAGAGAAAAGTCGTTTACTGATTGTAGAAGACGATTCTGATATCCGCGAACTGCTCAAACACTTCCTGAAAGAATTTGTTGATGAAATCGTAGAAGCGGAAGATGGCTCTGCGGCCCTTCAGTTCGTCAAAGCCCAAGAATTTGATACAATCCTGTCTGATATTGAAATGCCCCATATGAATGGACTTAAGTTTTTGGCCTATGTTCGCTCTTTGGGCCAGATGACTCCGTTTGTGGTTCTGACCGCACACGGGGACCATTCCCGCGCTCTTGAGGCTCTGTCTCTGGGTGCTTTTGACTTCATCACCAAAGATTCCAAACGCAAGGTTGTCATTGAGAGTGTGTGCGCGGCACTGAAATTCGGACGCGAAATGAAGACCTCCAAAAATGACCCTGTGAGATCCACTCACCTTCGCAAGATTTATGCAGATATGTCCAAGTCCTCGGAGATGCGTCTGCGTAAAATTATCGAAGAGATGTCCTCTTAGCTCTGTCCCCAATATTGACCTTCCTGCAATTTGAGGCCATGTTAAAGCCCTAGGAGCTACCTCATGGTTAAAATGTCTGCAGTCTATCAAGGTGAAAAACATTGTGAAATCACTCACGGCCCGTCTTCTTCGTGCATTGAAACAGATGCTCCTAAAGACAACAATGGCAAGGGCGAAGCGTTCTCTCCTACAGATCTGTTGGGAGCCGCCATGGGTTCTTGCATGATGACCGTGATGGCTATCGCGGCAGAAAAAGATGGTGTGGAACTCAAAGGTGCTCGCGTTGAAGTGGAAAAAGAAATGGGCATCAATCCACGCCGTATCGTGAAACTCAACGTCGTTCTGCACATGCCCCAGAACATCCCTCACGACTATCGCAAAAAGCTGGAACAGATCGCGATGACCTGCCCGGTGAAGCAAAGCGTGCACCCGGATATGCAAGTGCCGGTTTTGTTCCACTATGACATTTAGCTATTTGACCAAAACTGAAACTTCACCCAGCTTTTTTTTCTCCTTCATAAAGAGAAAAGCGGTGACGACCCAATGAAGGCGACCACAGATATGAATCGGTCGCCTTTATTTTTTCCTTTTCATTGATCTGCCAGTACAAATCCCGGTGCTGAATATTTTCAACCAGCAAAGGCATTTTCTGATTGGCCGCCGGAATAGCCGGGTCCAAAGCCAAAATCATTCCATCTTGGGGATAAAGAATCCGTGCTCCAGGATAGGCCTGAGGCTTTGAGCTTTCTTTTTTTTTCATTTTCAGCCAGAGTGACTTCATCGGAAGGATAATGCTCTTGCAGCCACATCATGGTTTTTTTCCAAATAGGCGCAGCTCCGGTGACACCCATCACGTTCCACATGGGTTCACCACCAAAGTTACCAACCCACACCCCGACCGTGAATCGGTCGTTCATACCCACGCACCAGTTGTCACGCATATCCTTGCTGGTTCCGGTTTTAACTGCCGCTCCGGAAAGAGCCAGCGCCGAATCCAGACCGAACCCCAATGCGCGGTTTTGATTCTCTGTCAGAATCATTCGCACTTCCTTAGCACTTTCCACAGTAAAAACTGATTGTGATGATGGCAGTGTCTCTTGCGGTTGCCACTTCATCGGGCCAAAGTATCCGTCACGGGCAAGACTGCGATAAGCCAGCGTCAGATCCTCCAGCGTCACGTCAGCCACTCCCAATGCCAGAGCCGGGCCATAGTGTTCCGGGTCTTCCAGATTTTTGAAGTTCAAACTTTTCAGTTTATTCCAGAAAGAATCATCATTCAGCAGCTTAAACACTTTCACGGCCGGAACATTCAATGAAGATCCCAAAGCGGTCTTGGCCATCACCCAGCCATAAAACTGACGATCATGGTTCTGAGGTTTATAGACGCCACGATCAAAAACAATATCCACAGCCGAGTCCTCAATCCAGGAGTCCGCATGAAGCAAATTCTTTTCAAAGGCGGTCGCATACAAGAAAGGTTTCAAAGTCGAACCCGCCTGTCTTAAAGCCTGCACTCCATCCACATAAGGTGCTGATGACAAAGCGCCGGAGCCACCAACATAGGCCCATACTTCGCCAGTGGCGTTTTCAACGACCAGCACAGCGGCATCGTTGACGTTTTGCTCTTTCAACCTGCGGATCTGACCCGTGATCTGTTCCTGAATATAATTTTGCAGGTCCCGATCCAACGTCGTTTGAATCAAACCCCGCTGCCCTTCGCGGGAAATTCTTTGCGCCAGATGCAGAGCCTCGTTGCTGGTGCTCATCTTAAGGTTATTGGCATGACGAATACGCGATTCAAAAGCGGAACATAAATCCGGCGCTTGCCAACAAGCACGCTTTTCCCACTGTTTGGCATCTGCATTAGGAGAGCGAATTAAAACCGCCAACAAAGTTGCATCCAGACGCGAGACATCCCGAGGAGTCTGGCCATACATATTCCAGACAGCAGCACTCAGACCTCGCGCCTCACCTCGAAATCCGACCAAATTCAGATAGGCCTCTAAAATTTGCTCTTTGCTCCAATGTCTTTCCAGCGCCGTCACCGCCACCACCTGGCGGAGCTTTCCTGAAAAACCCTGCCACAACTCTTTGCGGGGATGGAGCAATTTCAGAAGCTGCATGGAAACCGTACTTCCCCCACGTGAAGAGTCTTTGAAGTTTCGCTGATAGGCCGAAGCCACCAAAGCTTTCCAATCCACACCATGATGTTGCTGGAAG
This sequence comes from Bdellovibrio bacteriovorus, assembly GCF_041888015.1. Classification (GTDB taxonomy): domain Bacteria; phylum Bdellovibrionota; class Bdellovibrionia; order Bdellovibrionales; family Bdellovibrionaceae; genus Bdellovibrio. Next base: position 253,411 of record NZ_CP168968.1, on the reverse strand, counting down.
TTCTTATCTTCTGAAAGAAGGACGGCTGAAATCACGTCGGGGGAAATATCTTTATACTTCACCCATAAGAACGAACGCTTGGAAAGATCCTGACGCCATTGCTGCAGCGGCTGACCTTTGCGATCCACCAGGAAAAGGTCCGAGCTTTTATAAGAGCTTTCCACCTTGGAAAAATCCGGCACGGACGGGGACGTAACGGCATAATACCCAAGCCCCCCGGCAAGCCCCAGCACACAGGTTCCAGCGATGATTCCCGCAGCGACCTTTTTCTTCACTCTTGAACCTTCCAAACGGATTCCGGCAGCTCTGCAAACAGGTCCGGGCTGTACATGGCTTCCACGCGTGTGATTGGCAACTGGTAGGTGCCGACCTGATTAAAGCGCACCGTGTATTCAATTACCTGTTCTTCCTGTGGGAACCAGGAATGATAGAAGCGAATCAACTCAGGCCTTCTTTCCACAGACGTCGCGTAAGAGGCCTGAAGAACACTCGCTCCCGTTGGAATCGGATCTTCCACAACAACCCAAGTCTGAGCGGCCTTCGCTTTGATCTTAAGCTGAACCCTCGCAGTGTCCCCGACACTCCAGACACCTTTCTTTTTCTGCTCAATAGCCGTGATGCTCTTTTCCACATTGAATCCGGCAAATACAGGTTTGCTCAGTGGTATGGCGGTTTTCGCCGAGACCGTAATCCAAGGATGACCTGCGCCCTTTTGCTCAAGGGCCAGCTCTCCTGTGGCCGTTGTCCATGGCAAGGTCAGCACTCCAGCTCCGCCTTTTGCCCAATTCCAAGTTTGAGAATTCTTATTCAAATTCGCAACGAAGCTTCCTTCGACTTTTTCCGGATAAACTTCCTGAAGCTTTCTTGCCGTCAATGATCCCCAGGCATTCGCCGCCGTCAAAGCCCATGCGCCCTGCTCCTGACGACTTAATACTCCTTGGAACAAACGAGGAGCATCCTGCTTCCATTGCGGCAATGACACTGTCGTCAGGATCAAGCGCAGGATGGAACTTTCCGAATCCCTCATCAACCAAGGCATATTTTCAAGACCTTCTTCGCGAAGCTGCAATTTTTTGGCAGAGAAATAGAACCGATTTCTAAGCACAGCTTCTATTTCTGCAAGCTTTTGATCACGGCCCGGAAGATCTTTTTCCCAAAGATGAATCTGATACCATTCCACCAGACTGTACAGCGGCCATTGATTGGGTTGATAGTCCACACCTGAAAGAAGATCCACATTCAAACGACGATAACGGGAAAGAGCCTCAAAGACTGAGATTTTTTTCAGAACCGTATCGGCCCGGTTAAACTCGCCACCATCATTCAGACGTCCTTCTGCAAATGCGTTCATGGCATCCAGCAAGCGAGCTTCGTGATCATCACTGAAGGTAAAGCCCGCTTCATGCGCCACACTCAGAATATAAGCCGTCAGATTCACACTTCCAGGTGAATTTCCAGGGAAGTAACGAAGCAGGCCGTTGCCATCAATATAAGCGTCCAACTTTTCTTCGATCTTCTGCCAGGATTTCTTTTCATTTAAAGAAACTGTGCGGGACACCTGTTGCTCAAGGCAGGTGAAAACATAGTTCTTCCAGAAATCCTGAATACCGGCGATCGAGCCGCCCAGGGAACTCGCCACTTCCACTTGCACTGAACTTTTCGCTGGATCGGCCCCTTGTGGCTGTTGCAACGACAACTTCTTGAAGTCCGGCCAAGAGCCCCATTGGCTTTGATAGATTCTTGCCACTCGCAATGGCAGAATAGTCTGCGTTTTCTTGATTTCATCCAGCACGCGGCCTTGAGAATCCTTGGCCGTCATAATGTAGGTCAAGGTTCCCGCCTGTGGCACTTTGATATTCCAGAAGACTTCTTTGGCTTCCCCGGAATTCAAACGAAGTTCCTGCGCTTTCAGCCCCGCTTGATTCGGAGTCACGGCCAACGTCAGATTCAAACTTTGCCCATTCGATGAAGCATTACGCACTGTAAAGCCTGCACGGAAATCATCCCCCTCGCGCACCACTGAAGACAGCCCCGGAAGAATCATCAGGTCCTGTGATGACTGAATCGAAGTCCACCCTGTTCCAAATTGATCTTTGCCTTGCAAAGCCACCGCCACAATACGGAAGCTGGTGGTGGAATCATTCAAGGTCACATCCACCTTGGCTTCACCTTGGGCATTCAATTTGACGGATGGATTCCAGTACAACAATGTATCAAACAGTTCCCGGCGAACTCCCCCGCCGCCATCCCCACCAATCGGTAAGGCCTTCAAACCAAAGTGACGACGTCCCACCACTTGAGTTTGCGAAGTCGCCGTCTGCACTGTGTGCGGGCGCAAGCGCATCATCGACGACAAAAGATCCCAAGTGCCATTGTCTCGCAACGCCAAAAGTCCTTCATCCACAGCGACCAAAGCCACCTCTGCTTGGGAGGCTGGGCGCCCCAGATGATCCTTAACACTGACCGTGACCTGCGATTTCTGGCGAGCCTTGTAGGTTTTCTTATCCGTATTGACGGACACCTTCAGAGTGTTTTCTTTCCAGCCCACTTTGATTTGTGCCAGACCCAGTTTGTATGCTGGCTTTGCCAGATCCACTAAGGCTGTAGGTTTGGGATCAGCCAAACGTCCGCGAATCGCAAAGGCCGACACCACGACATTGGGAACATATTCTTTCTTGATCGGAATTTTTATCGTCGGTCTTTCCCCTGACACATCTACGACTTCAGAATGCACAACCCCATCACGCTCGACAGTCACCAGTACTTTGGCGTGAGGGAATGGTGTTCGAAGCTGAAACTCCGCCACTTCACCCGGTTCGTACGTTTTCTTAAACGGAATCAGATCCGCCCGATCATTGTCATCAGCCCCGAACCATTGAGTTTCCCCCGGCTTGAGAATCCATTGGGAAACATTGGCATAGCTGACTCGCCCTTGAGGATCTTTCGCTGAAACCACCGCAATAACAGTTCCTGCGATTTTGGATTTTCCACGGCAAAGAAACTGACCCTTGGCATCGGTGGTGCCCTTACAAAGCTCTCCGACCTTTTTGTATTCCTGGAAGTCCTCATAAGCATAGAAACCACCCACCAGACGTTTTCTGTGGGAGTAGTATCTGTTTGTAAAGAGATCAACCTGAACGGACTGACCCTTCAAAACTTTTTGTAGCAGGTCCAACGCCACCACATCGAACTCGACAGAATCCTGAGTCGCTGACCATCCGCGGGCTTTAATTCCCAGAACAACAGAAGAAGGCCACAACGGGAAGGTACGACTGACACTTTGGATTTCACCATTAGGATCTTTGAATTCCACTTCGGCACGCAAGTTTTGCGGGCTTGCGGCGTATTTTATGCCGCTCACCACTTCCTCTGCCACACCTTGCTTATTCAAACGGAAGTCTTTAACCCCACTTTGTGGAATATAGCGATTGCCATCGCCCTCTCCCTGACGGAACAGTCCTTCCTTCACAGCCCCATTGGCAAAAGAGTAGTCACTGAAATCATCATCTTGAGGCGAGAAATACCCCGGCTCAACACTCCAGCGCATTTTTGCCTGAAGATCGCCCGTGGGGCCGCCCGAGAAATAGGTCCCCGCCACCTGCACTGGAATATCTTTCTGCAGAACATAAGACGGTTGACGACCATCCACACGAACCTGAATCAAGGGAACACGGAAGCTTTCAACCGCCACATCGCCCACAGGAATTTGCATGGCAGGCTTTTCACGTTCTAGCGTTAAGGACCAACGCCCCAGTTTAACTCCGGCAGGGATTGCCCACGAGAACAATGCCACGCCTGTTTTTTTATCCCACTTCAAAGGCAGCTTAAACGACTGCAAACCCGAATCATGAGTCAACGAGATCTTTGTCGGCCACTCGGTTTCTGCCGGAAGATCCAATCCTGTACCCGCTGTTTTACGAAGGACAATCTTGGCAGACAGCTTTTCTTCCGGCTTCAACAAAGTTCGATCCAAAATCGCATGTCCCAGGATGGGCGTCTCGACATCTCCTCCGCGAATTTGGAATCTCCAGCTTTCAATTCCCTTATCCCATGACGTGTGAGTGAAACTGAAGTCATCCCCTTTTTCCGCGACTGCAAAAAAGCCGCTATAGAAGCTGCCTGTTTCATCTCTTTTCCAGTCACTGGTGGGTTTGGCGAACTTGAAGGACGCCCAACCTTTGGCATCAGTGGTCGCTGTCGCCATCGAGTTCCCGGCATTATCAAAAATCTGCACCTTGGCACCAGCCACGGTTTTCGCAGATTTGAGTTCGGTCACCCACACCCAGGCCTCTTGCTGGGTGAATTTCACATGCACGGAAAGATTTGTGACCAGTCCCGCCGAACGCACAAAGAACGGTTTCTTTTTGTCCAGCAGACTTTCCCCTAAAAGAGGGCTTTTCATTTCCACAACATAGAATCCGTTGCCCTTCAACGGCACCCCAATCACTTCAGTTTCTGCAGGACTGGCAGGTTTCTTTATCTGAATTTTTTGTGTCGGTTTATTTTTCCACTTCAAAGGCTCTTCACCATAAGGTCGCTGTTGAACTTCACTGAGCATGGAAATAATAGATTTAAAATCAGCGGCCTTAAACTGCCCCGTCCACCCGGCAAACTGTGTGTCCACAGTTTTTTCCACACGTCGCAAAGTTACTGCCATCGCCGCATCCGCGCCGGATTCAATCACACCAAAGCTGGAGGCAAATTTTAGCAATGCCGGATCATCCCCAGTTTTTACCTTTAACGGGAACTGCGCTTGGTTCGACAACAACCGTCCGTCTTCATCCTTAAGGTTTTTAGGAATCACGACAGTGAATTGAGACTTCTGGGTGAACGGACCTTTGAACTCCAGATAGCTGATACGTTCTTTGGAATTTTCATCATCCAAGCCCGTTGGCTTGATTGTTTTTTTATCAAAAGTCTCTATATAGATCTGACGGGCATCTTGAATACTGATCGATGAGTTGAAGGACAAGCGCATTCCCAGCAGAGGCACACAAGGCTTCCCAGCCCCTTCACGCTCACAACCAAATTCGGCCTTGAACGGCTCACGAACTTGAAACTCGAACGTTTCGTCTTCCTGAGACGTATGACCCGAAGGAGATTGAACCCACTTGGACCAGACAAGACTGACACGACCACCTGCGGGGAAAGGGCGCTGAGCCTTCAGAACAACGAAGTCACCTTTGAACTCGTCTTTTTCATATTGGTATTCTTCCTGAGCCGCTTTTAGAATTTTTTCCGCCTCGGCGCCAGTTATCTCCACTACTGGCAAGCGATCTCCCAAGCCTTCTGCGACAAAATAGGCTTCCGTTTTCAGAGTTTCTCTTTTTACTGGTGAATCCAGAACGACTACAAAGTTTTGCTCCGGATCCATGGGGCGATACATCTGCGGGAAAATTTGCTTCACATGAGGCCCCCCCGTATTGAAGCGGTACTTTTGCCCGTAGACTGTAACCTCACAAGAAACACCACCGGCCAGTGGTTCCTTATAATCAAAGACCCAGTTTCGCGTATCAATCCAGCGGCCCTGTCCCTTCTTGATATCAAAACAGGAACTCTGTGCCGGACTTTCCAAATTCAGCTCGCCGAACTTCACCATAGGTTTGGCAAATTCAATTCTCACCTGCTCGACAGATTTTACGTATCCTTGTGGAGTGAAGGTATTTACTTGAGCTTTTTCCTGAGCAAATCCCAACGAAAAAATAAGTGCGGCAACAACGTTGAACATAAGAAGAACTCCTTCAGTCCTCTAAGCTTGTCTGCCTATCATGAAATGGTCACCGCTTGATGCCCTATGACGATGCCTCGGAAGGGCTCTTCAACTAAAAACTAGACCAGTCTGGACGCGCCATCTGAAGGTTTTCTCTATAGGCATCTTAGCTTTTATCTATTGGAGAGAGGCTCTAAAAACATGAGATAATACAAATAAGTAAGGAGGCCTTATGACGACTCTTGAAACCAGAGCCAGATTGGCTCCTAAAATACGCTTGGGCCGTGTGGTCATCTACTTCTATCTAGGCGTTTTCATCTTGGTCGGTATTGTCGCCTATTTTGCGAATGGATAATGACACGACCAAGAGTCGATGAGTAAACTGTTTTGCATATAAATCACTGAAAGGGGATCTCATATGAAAAACATGTTACTCATCGGGCTTGTATCTCTTTCCATGGCAGCTTGCGCTCAAAAGGAAAAAGCAGCCGAAACACACAACCATGATCATCACAATCATGAAGCGGCAGCGACGACGCCAGCGCCTCAAAAGGCCCAGGCGGTATTGAAAACTGTCAAAGGTTCCAAATTGAAAGGCATCATCCACTTCACTGAAGAAAACGGTAAGATGAAAATTGAAACCCTGGTTGAAGGCATCAAACCAGGACCTCATGGATTCCATATCCATGAAAAGGGTGACTGCTCTGCTGCCGACTTCTCTTCTGCCGGGGGCCACTTCAATCCAGGCAAAGGCAACCATGCAGGTCACGATGTGACTGGCCGCCATGTGGGCGACTTGGGGAATCTAGTGGCAGATAACAAAAGTAAAGCCAACTCCACTTTGATCATTGATGGTATGACCATGAAAGGTGCAGAAAGCATCATCGGCAAAGCCGTGGTTATTCACAAAGACAAAGATGATTTGAAATCCCAGCCTGCGGGCAACTCCGGCGCACGCATCGCGTGTGGAGTGATCGAGGCTCTCTAGTTTTAGAGAACCTCTTAAGAAGGGTGAAGGCTTAAACGGCCTTCACCTTTTGGAAGATTCTTCCGAAGATACTTTCGCCTTTTTCGTTCAGCATCTGCATCTCGACCGTATCACCAGACTTCATAAACGGAGTTTTAATAGCTCCAGCTTCAATCTGCTCGATCATACGCTTTTCCGCCAGACAGCTTGAGCCATTGCCGTGTTCTTCATTGGAAACAGTCCCGCTGCCGATAATAGTTCCAGCCGCCAGGTTGCGAGTTTTCGCCGCGTGAGCGATCAACTGCCCAAAGTGGAAGTGCATTGCCCCCGCATTGGCTTTACCGAAGAACTCACCATTGTATTTCACATGCAATGGCAGATGAATACGCCCGTCTTTCAAAGCCGTACCCAATTCATCAGCCGTCACCGCAAACGGAGACAGCGCAGACGCTGGCTTACTTTGGAAGAAACCAAAGCCTTGGGCCAGCTCTTCTGGGATCAGACCGCGCAAAGATACATCGTTAATCAAAACATACAGGCGGATGTATTTCAGGGCTTCTTCCGGAGTCACTCCCATTGGGACATTATCCGTGATAACACCCACTTCGCCCTCGAAGTCCGTGCCGTGAGCAAAGTCACGCTGAGGGATATCTTCAGTTGGAGCCAGGAACTGACCACATTCGCCCTGATACATCAAAGGAACGGTTGCCAGAGTTTCTGGCAACGCCGCCTTACGAGCCATGCGAACAAGTTTAATATGATAGATAAATGCCGAGCCATCAGCAAAAAGCCATGTGCGAGGCATCGCGGAATGGAAGTCTTCTTCTTTCACCGCAAAGGCCCCGGAGGCCTTACCCTCATTCAGATCTGTATAGAGCTTCTGCAAGGCAGACTCTTTTTCAGACCATTTTTCCATTGCTTCGCGCAGGTTGGGAGCAATATGGGTCGCTTTTGCCGCGGTTTTAAGATCACGGCTGATCACGCACAGTTGCCCGTCCTTGCTTTCAGAAGACTTCAAAGAACCTAGTTTCACGTCAAATCCTTAATCAAAAGTAATCATCAAGTTAGCACCAACAGCGCGATAGTCTTTAAGACCTTTCGCCGCTTCACCACTTGCTGATTCATAATACAAAGTCGCCCCCAACTGTGGAGCAAACTTAAAGCTTGCACCGATCAACAAAGGAATCAGCGGAGATTTAACATCTGTCACTTTACAGCCAGTTTGATCACAGGAGCTGTCCAGGTTCATACCCAAAGAAACACCGGCAAAAACACCCGCGTATTCTTCAAATTTGTACATAAGAGCCACTGGAATATCCAGGTAGTTCATGCTGACCTTGGCTTCTTCACCAGAAGCATCGTCTTTTACGATCAACGGTCTTTGTGTGAACAACATCCCTGTGCGCAAATGCAAAGGACCAGAAATTGGGAAGTGCGCTGTCGCACCAAACTGGAAGCCCATCTGAGATTTAGCAGAAGCTGCAGCCGCATCCACTTCCCCAGACTGCTGACGAATACCCACTTCCAAACCATAATCGATATCAGCCAAAGCCACCGAAGACATCATCCCCAAAGCCGCCGCAACCATTACCACTAACTTCTTCATTATATCCTCCAGAAGAAAATCCAATTCAGAATCATTCAATATCCACGCAATATACTACCAACACCAGCACACCGAAGCATTAGTTTTTACAAGGCGCAAGGAGAAAGGCGTACTCCCCGTACGCCGCCGACGCAGCAACGCAGCTAAAAACTAATGATCCGGCGCGCGGGTTATTTGTCTAAGCACCAGGGGGCATTCAATGCCATCTCATTTATAACCTTATCCAAAGACACTTCGCTATGCTCCAACGCAAGGTGATGAGCCTCAACCGTGCCACGCGCCGCAAGAACAATGACAATCAAAGGCAGAAGAATTCTTAGCACGATCTCTATTTTGCCGCCCGGCTGTGGTGAGTATTCATCCTTCCAGTCGCCGAACTTCAGGCTTTTGATCAACATGTATCCCAGACTGAATAGCAAAACCGTGATTACTGTGAATATCCAAGATTGATTCGTCGGCATACTTTGGAACTGCTGCAGCCAGGATTCAAAATTCCACTGACTGTATTCGGCAAAACGCATGCGTTGACCAAACTTTGCGAAATGAAAGAAGTCCATGTAGGTCAAAGCACAGATGGCAAACCATACTGCCACGAAATAAAGCTTGTAGAGTACAAACAAAGCTTTGGGCCATTTTTGTGTAAACGCCTGCAGCATGAGCAAAAAATAAACCGGTAAAAAGATAAATCCAAAGATCAGAAGATCAAACCGAAAACCAGCAAAGAAGGACTGGGCAATTTCCACGAAGGCCGCGTTCGGAGTCGCATGAAACACTGAAAGAAAATACAAATTCATGCGGAACAAAGTCATAAAGGCAATCAGGGCTACTGCCAGAAAACCTAACTTAAAGAAAATCTTCGTTGAAAAACGCAGGGAGAAGATAAAACGATTCGGCATCGAAAAGTCCTTTGACTGATTATCAAAAGCAGAATGAAAATGAGTCTCAACAGGAGTCAGTATATGGCCTCGATGGCACTTTACAACTATTTTCGCAGCTCCACCTCTTACCGTGTTCGCCTGGCTTTACATTACAAAGGCCTGCAGTTTGAATATAAACCGATCAATCTTCTAAAGGGTGAACAGCTTTCCGCTGACTACAAAAAAATCAATCCATTGGGTGGCGTTCCCACCTTGGTTCACGACGGAAAGATCATCCCCGAATCCTTTGCGATCATGGAATATCTGGACGAGGTCTTCCCGGATAGCCCCCTGCTCCCCAAAGATGCTTACACCAAAGCGCGCATCCGCCAGGTGTGCGAGGTCATCAACTCCTTCATGCACCCGATGGCCAATCTGAAGACCTTGAAGTACATGGAAACCAAACATGGCTATGACCAGAACCAAAAAGACGAATGGGCCCAGCACTGGATCAGCCAAGGCTTGGAAGTTTTGGAAACAACTTTAAAAGAATTTTCGGGAACCTATTGCTTCGGTAACGAGATCACCATGGCCGACCTGTTCCTGATCCCACAGCTTTTGACGTCACAAAGATACAAAGTGGATATTTCCAAATATCCCACTCTGGTAAAGATCAACGAAAACTGCCTCAAACTGGAAAGCTTCCAAAAAGCCCACCCCTTCGTACAAATCGACACCCCAGAAGAATTCAAAAGGAAATAGCACCAAAAATGCAAAAGCGAATCAAGCCTTCGCCAGATTCGCTTTTGATGGTCCTCCTGTCCGTACAAAAACAGGAGATCCGATATGCGTAAATCAACCTATTTACGTTTTCGGCGAATTCTAAAAATTACTAAAGAGATTGTGATTATTGCCGGACTTATTCTGGGAGTATTGCAGATTCTGAAGTTGGTTTAGAGGTTCCTGCTGGCTTCTGACGTGTACAACAGGACCAAGGTCGGTCTTGCCGAATCCCGGACAGAAAGACCAATGCCCTTTTGGCGAAGGCACCTTCTTCCCTGCTGCCCGCCGCATTCAGCCTATTAGTTATGACTAATGAAGAGGAAGTTCCATTTGTCGATGACGGGAATAATTAGGAACACCAGCATCGATACGTTCAGCCACATAAAGAAAGCCAACCAGCGCTCAGTGCCGTTGGATTTATAGTAGCGGTAGAACTCTTGAAGTACTTTGAAACAGAACGGGAACGTCAGAAGAACAAACATCCAGCTGGCGTGAACAAACATCGGTGCCGCTAAAGCCACACCCACATAAACGAAGGTGTACAAACCCACTTGGAACAAAGTGCGGTCCATCCCCAAAGCCACAGGCAAGGTCGGAACACCACCCTTGGCGTAATCATCCTTATAGCGAATTGCCAACACCCAGAAGTGCGGCATCTGCCACAAGAACATGATCAGGAACAAATACAAGGATTCAGAATTCCAGATATCAGGATTTGCCACCGCATACCCGATTGTCACCGGCAAGGCACCAGGAATTGCCCCCGGCACAGCCGCAAAGGCCCAACGACGCTTCCACCACAAGGTGTAAGGACCGTTATAAAGAAACACACAGAACAACCCCACCCAACCTGCCACAGGTTCCAAGGTGAAAAGGAAGTTCAAGCCGACAACCAAAAGGCAGACAGCCAAAATACCCGCCGCCGCAGGTTTGATCTTACCAGACGGAATTGGACGCTTGGCCGTGCGAGGCATCTTGGCGTCCATCTGCCAGTCTTGCACTTGATTAAGCGCAAGAGATCCCGAGCTAAGGAAATAAATCCCCGCCAGAGTCTCTAAAAAGATTTTCCAATCAAATGTGTTTTCGATCTGAAAACCGGTGGCATAGCCGGCCAGTCCCGCAAGAACTGAAAAAACGACTATGCCAAACTTGGTAAGATCCGCGTATGTACGTAACACGATCTTAAAGAGGGCTGATCTCTGGAACGCGAGTTGCGAAGTCCAAAACGCAGATAGCAAATAGCAACGCCAGGAAGAAGAATCCGATACCGAAGATGAAACGATTCATCTTAGTGTCGTCCTTCAAGTGCATGAACCAAAGGATCACAAGGCCTGCTTTTACCAGGGCGATCAAGAATGCCACTGGAGCTGCCCAGGAACCCATCTGGTGATGGAACTGGTGCGCAAATACAGTCAGGAAAGTCAGACCAAACAAAGCCAGGGCAACTTTGAAGTAAGTTGCCATTGGCGTGATGTGTGGATGAAGAACATTTGCGTTGTTGTCGTTATTTTGAGCCATGTATTACCCCACCAAATATAAAAGAGGGAATAGGAAGATCCAGATCAAATCGACGATGTGCCAGAACAAACCAACACCCTCAACCGGGATCCAGTATTGACTGTGGAAGTCACCACGAACCGTACGGATCAAGCACCAAGTGATCAATCCGATACCGATCATAACGTGGATACCGTGCAGACCTGTCATTGTGTAATAGAAGCCGAAGTACAAACCAAGGTTTGCGTGCTCCGCACCTACTTTAGCAGCATCCAGGAACTTACCTGGGTACAAGCCCAAGTGGAACTTATGCTGGTATTCGAAGTACTTGATCACCATGAAGATCGCCGCACAAAGAATCGTGGTGGCCAAAGCCAGCACAGCCTTCTTTTGTTCGTTCTTCTGGATGAAAGAAATCGAAATAGCCATTGTGAAGGATGAGAAGATCAACACCAAAGTGTTCACGAAACCCATCTTCCAATCCAAAGATTTCGCACCTTCTGCGAACATCTCCGGATACATGCTGTGGTAGTAGAAGTAACCGACAAAGATCGCACCGAACATCAGGATCTCTGTCAGCATGAACAACCAGATACCCTCTTTACCAGAGGAGTACTGTTGCTCGGCTGTTTTAAAGTGGTGAGCGACGTGCGCTGTGTGAGCGCCCTGTGCGTGATTATCTGTACTCATAAGGCCCCGCTGTTACTACTGGTTCAACACTGAAGTTGTCGTGAGGAGGAGGAGATGACGTTTGCCATTCCAACGTTTTAGAGCCCCAAGGATTCATAGGAGCTTTCTCACCTTTCAATAGACCCTGAACGATTGTGTATAGACCGACCAAGAATCCAATCAGGATCAGCCAAGAGCCGACCGTGGAGATCTTGTTCAGAGTCTCGTAAGCTGGGATGTAGTCGAAGTAACGACGAGGCATACCCATTGCGCCCAAAACGAACTGAGGGAAGAAGGTCACGTTAAAGCCGATGAAAATGAACACGAAAGAGATGCGAGCACCCGCTTCACTGTACATTTTGCCGAACATTTTCGGGAACCAGTAGTAGTAACCACCCATCAACGCCATCAATGTACCACCCACCATTACGTAGTGGAAGTGAGCCACCACGAAGTAAGTATCGTGGAAGTGAACGTCAATTGGAAGAACTGCCAGCATGATCCCTGTCACGCCACCGATGGCGAACAAGAACATGAAGCCCAAGGCATACAACATCGGAGAACGGAACTCGACGGAACCTTTATAGAAGGTCGCAACCCAGTTGAACATCTTGATCGCCGTTGGAACCCCTACCAACATTGTCAGGAAGGAGAACACGATACCCGCTGTACCAGACTGACCGGATACGAACATGTGGTGACCCCAAACGAAGAAGGACACCGCCGCGATACCCAAAGAAGAGTATGCAATCGCCGTGTAGCCGAAGATGACTTTCTTGGAGAAGGTCGTGATCAGCTCAGAGATGATACCCATCGCCGGAATAACCATGATGTAAACCGCAGGGTGAGAGTAGAACCAGAAGAAGTGCTGGAACAATACCGGGTCACCACCCAGTTTAGGATCGAAGATACCGATACCCAGGAATCTTTCCACCGCCAAAAGAAGCAATGTGATACCCAAAACCGGAGTCGCCAGCATCTGAAGGATCGCTGTCGCATACAAAGACCACACGAACAAAGGCATTCTGTGCATAGTCATGCCAGGAGCTCTTAGTTTGTGAACGGTCACGATGAAGTTCAGACCTGTCAGGATGGAAGACATACCCATGATGAAGGCCGCAAGAACCATCATCGCTGTCGCAGTCCCCGTTCTGATAGAATACGGCGTGTAGAACGTCCAGCCTGTATCAATCTTCGTAGTGAAGAAAGTTGCAATCGCCAGGATCGCACCCGCCATGAAGCAGTACCAGCTCAGAAGATTGATCTTCGGGAAGGCCACGTCTTTCGCTCCGATGTGAAGCGGCAGGAAGAAGTTCCCCAAAATCGCCGGGATACCAGGAACGATAACCATGAAGACCATGATCGCCCCGTGGTATGTCATCACCTGGTTGTAAATATCACCGTTAGCCAGAATCTGACCCACGTTTGGAGCTGCATTTGGAGCAAAAAGCTCCAAACGAAGCAACAGAGCCATAACCCCGCCAACGAAGAAGAAGAACATAACCATGATGAAGTACATCAAGCCGATACGTTTGTGATCGACCGTGGTCAACCAAGACCAAAGGCCTTTTTCAAAATTAATATAGTTGTCGCCGTGAGCTGTAGTTTTCGCCATGCCCAACTCCTTACTTCAGATTCTTGATGTACTCAACTAGAGCACTCAGTTCGTTTTCGTTCAGCTGACCCTGGAAGGTGGGCATAACGCCCTTAGGGAAGCCTTTAACGATGTGTTTGTTTGGCTCAAGGATGGATTCACGGATGTAGTTTTCGTCGAACACGATCTTAGTGCCATCATCCATTTCTTCTTCGTGTCCAAATTTCTGGAACAATGAAGGACCGACCATTCTTGCAGGGCTGTCTACCGCGTGGCAGGACGCGCAGGCCTTAACTGCAAACAGTTTCTTACCTTTTTCGCCAAGTGGAAGATTTCTTTCTTCCTGACCTTGCTCCATATATTTGTCGAACTCTTCGCGAGATACGACTTTCACCTTACCGATCATGGCAGAGTGAGAAGTTCCGCAGTACTCTGTACAGAACAAATGGAAATCACCCAGTTTGTCCGCTCTGAACCACAAAGCTGTGTAACGGCCTGGAACCGCGTCTTGCTTAATACGGAAAGATGGCACGAAGAAGGAGTGGATCACATCAGAGGAAGTCAGAAGAATCTTAACATCCTGATCGATTGGAACCACGATTTCATTCACCGCTTTGTAACCGTTCTTGTATTCAACTTCCCAAGCCCACTGTTTACCCAATACGTTGATTTCCAACGCATTTTTAGGCATCGCGCGCATTTGGTGATAGATGTACCAACCCCAACCGAACACAGCCAGGAAGATCACAAGTGGAATGAATGACCACAAGAACTCCAAAGCGGTGTTGTGAGAGATATACGCTGTTTTATCATTAGGAGTCTTACGTCTGTACTTCCAGACGAAATAGATCATCCCACCGATGACAAGCACGCAGGCAATGAAACTTGTTACAAGCAAGAATCCGTAAAGATTGTCGACCTGCTTCGCAATCTCGGTTCCTTGCGTGGGCATGAAGGATTGGGCCTTCGCAATATTAAACCACATCATGTACCTTTATCTCCCCGCCGTATTGTCCTGCTCTCTGCGAGCACGAATCCATACAGGCAATAACCAAATTACCATCACCAAAACCATCACCGCTCCGCCCATCTTCATTACGTTGAAGGCAACAAGCGTGTACTTGCTTTGGTGTGGGTCATACTTAAAACAATAAAGCACCAAGCTGTCGACGAAGGTTCCGATTTTCCCATCGGTCGCTTCGTTCAGAGCGATCTTGATGTCCTGAGGATTAAACATAATCCCCGGCAGATAGCGCGAGATCGTTCCATCAGGAGTGATCACAATGGCCGCCGAAGCGTGTGCCCACTCTTGAGCTTTCTCGTCCCATCTGAACTTGAACCCCAGAGCCTGCATCATCGCCTGCACTGTGGACTCGTCCGCCGTAATGAAGTGCCAGTCCTTTTCGGCGCCCGCACGATCATACAGCTTCATGTAAGTCAGTTTTTTATTAGCCGCCAAGTCAGGAGTCTCTTTTGAGTCAAAACTCACAGACAACAGCTTAAACTTCTTACCTACCGTCCAATCCTTATCCATCAACTTGAGCGCATCTGTCAGACCGTTCAAATGGAAGTTACAAAGACCCGGACACGAAAAATACACTGGCGAAATAACCACCGGATGCTTACCATCGAAGAAAGATCCCAAAGCCACTTCCTGGCCATTGTCGTCTTTCACTTTCATAGTCAGGTCGATTTTAGAACCCAACTTTTCGTCGATGCCGACACCTTCAAGCTCTTGGGGCTTTTCACTAGCCACCATCGGAGCTGGCTTACCGTCGTAAGCAGGAGCCTGAGCTGAAAACAAAACGAGAACGGACGCCACCAGCGCCGCTCTCATTGCTTTTGTTTTCAATACAAGCTCAACAGCAAGCATGAATAAACCCTTAATTATTGTGCGGTTTTTGCAAACTCAGCAACTTTAGCAGGATCGTCTTTAGATTTATTTTCAGTGATAGAGTCGATGAAATGGATCACAGCCCAGCGGTCAGCTGGCTTGAAGTGAGAGTATGCCGCCATAGACGTACCCTTGATACCATTTTGCAGAACTTTATAGTGAGAGATAACGCCTTCACCTTGAGTCCACTTACCAGCAACCAGGTCACGAGGCTTTGGATTCAAGCCTGCACCCGCAGCACCGTCGCCTTTGCCTTCGTTACCGTGGCACATAGCGCAGTTTGTTGCGAAGAACTTCTTACCGTAAGCAACCATTTCAGGAGTGGAAACCCATGGCTCTTGTACTTTCGTGATGTCGAAAACAGGAACCGCACCCTCTACAACAGGGGCATTTGGATCTACAACGTTTTCACCAAGATCAACACCTTTATTGATCACAACGATGTAAACGAAGAATGCGCAGACGAATACCATTGAAAAGGCAAACGCCAGCAGACCACCACGATTATACTCATCTCTAGCTTCAGACATAGGTTGGCACTCCCTAGGGGACGCAAAGTAGTTTTGTCACAGTATTGTAATATATTAAACGATAACTAACCGAAAACAGACCGATGGGCAACCTATTAAGCCACCCCGGACTAGATGATATTATGCGCCGCAAAAGAGTGTGGCCTTAAGAAAACAGATAACTCCGAGTGATGTTCACAAACTTTTCGGGGTTTTCGATGTTTGGGCAATGCCCCAGTTCGGCGATACGCTCAAACTTACCGTTCGCAAACAAACCCGCCAGCGCCTGAGAATCAACCTCAGGAAGAAGTTTGTCGTGCTCTCCGTGAAGCACCAAAACTTCATGCTTCACGGACTTCAAATCGCCACGAACATCAAGCCCATCAAGAGCTTCAAGCACCCAGTGCCCTACCGCCTTCACAGCCTTGAAAGCATCCTCAACCACCACTTGGCGGAAGAAATCGGCCTCGGCATTATTATTATGAATCGTAGATCCAATCACGGCCGCCGTCAGATCCTTGTCCAACTTCATCTTTTCAAAAGCCGTGATCATGGAAGAATCAAAGGTCACCCCTTGCGCCCCAACAGAGTCCAGCAAAACAGCCTTGCGGAATAAAGTCGGCTCTTTGGCCAACATCAAGGCTGCAATTAGCCCCCCGGTGGAATGCCCAACAACATGATAAGGCCCAGCCCCCAGGGACTTGAGCAACGCGATGAAGTCCTCGGCAAACAAATGCAGATCCACTTCCTCGCTGCTTTTCGGAGCTGTACTTTGCCCACAACCACGGAACTCACCATAGATTAATGATCCGGAGTAGTTCTTTCCAGCAGCTTGTTTTTTCCAAACTTCTTCCGCCGGATACCACCAGCGATTGGACGCCAGATTTCCATGAATGAAGAAGACACTTTCAGGAACAACGCCGGAAACAACCTCGTGATGAATCATTCACGCCCCACTGTCACCTGATCCTGACCGCTGCGAGCTTCGCCACGGAAAGGATAACCTTCGAAATCACGGCCGGAAGAAAGCAATTTATTGCCCATCAGGATTTCATAAACCCACGACGCCGTGAAATACGGAACCGCTTCGACCATTTTGTGTTCAGAGCCATTGATATACAAACGACTGGCACGAGCTGCCGCCGGAACCGCATTCCAGTATTCATCCAGCACACTTGTTTCAATATACTGATCCTGGCGTGCGATCATCAGATGCAATGCCTTGGCAGGAATGGTGTGAGTCAAATCCACGGGACGGAATTTACGAATCCCCTGCACCAGACGGAAAGTCGCCTCGAGCTTGAAAGGATTTTCCAGAACCACGGGCTCGGCCTGCGGATAGGTGGCATAGATAATCTGATGCAGATAGTGATCATAGAGCTCATCATCCGTCATCTTGTTGTAAGGGAAAATCTGACGAGTCGCCCAGATCTGGGATTTGATCCAACGATCCTGACCTTCAAGGGGGCGCGTGAACGGCGCCATCATGATCAGATTTTTCACCAGCGATGGATAAGCGGCGGTGAAGCCTGCGGCCACACCACCGCCATAAGACAGTCCAGCAATATTAAATGGACCTTTTAATTTCAATTTTTCAAGAAGGACCTTCAAGTCCTGCACCTGATCCTGAACAGGAACCGGCGCTACAACAGGCGCATACTTCAAAAGAGTCTGCCCCTGACCGATTGGATCATAACGAAGAACACCTACACCCTTTGCCAGCAGAGCATCAACAAAACGCTCCCATTGACGGGTGCTGTAAGTCAGACCGTTGATCAAAATAACCGTCGGCTGTTTTTCCTTCGCCGGAACATAGTCCACATACAATTCTTTTTGCGGAGCAACCTGAACAAATCCTTTGGTCGCTTCGACACTTGCCAAAGATTCCAAGGACACCAAGAAACCTGATACCAAGACAAAGAAAGCCAAGAACAGAGATCTCATCGAAGTCACTCCTTACAAAAGGTTGTTGTTAACTACAGAACAATACCGCCATCAACACTCAGGACGGTGCCATTGATATAACTTGCCTGCTCGCTGGCAAGGAACAAACATGCGTTTGCAATATCTTCAACTTCACCCAGACGAGCCACCGGAACTTTTGCGGCCATGCCGTCCAAAGCTTCCTTCGGCATTGCCTTGGTCATCGCCGTTGCAATAAAGCCCGGAGCAATCGCATTGGACGTAAAGCCTTTACGACCCAATTCCTTACCCCATGTTTTCGCCATACCAATAACACCCGCTTTTGCCGCTGCATAGTTGGTCTGACCAAAGTTTCCATACAAACCCACCACCGAAGAAATACTGATGATACGTTTGTGCGTAGACTGCGGGTTGAATTTTTCCAAAAGAGTTTTCGTAACATTGAACAAGCCCGTCAGGTTGGTAGAGATCACCGCATCCCAATCTTCCGGAGCCATTTTCGCGAAAGACTTGTCGCGCGTGATTCCTGCGTTGTTCACAAGAATATCCACAGCCCACGGCAAAGAAGCCGCTGCTTTACTTACGGAGTCACGATTGCCAACATCCACTTGCGCCAAATGAAGTTGCGCTGAGTATTGGGAAAGTTCCGCTTTTGCGTTTTGCAAAGCCTGCTCGGAGTAATCCCAGATGGAAACATTTCCACCCGCTTCAAGAAAGCTGCGAGTGATTTGAAAACCGATACCAGAAGCACCGCCAGTGACGATTGCGTTTTTATTTTTGAAATCAAAATTAATATTGTTCATACGTCACGAGTACCCCGACTCTCCCCCCACCCGTCAAAGGAAAAAGCACTTTTTCGCTCGGAGTATAGAGCTAAAGCTCTAAAAAAGTTTTCTTGCCAAAGTTCCAAAACTGATTTGTAGATAAGCGAAATCGCAAAGGAATAAACGATGAACACGATAAGAAAAGCGACAATTGTAGGAACCGGGATGTACGCGCCTGAACGCGTGATCACCAATCAATACTTTAATGATCTTTACAAAAAAGACATCGGGACTTTCTTAAGTGAACAAAGAAACATCCGCGAACGCCGCTGGATGAATCCAGAACAGCGCACTTCCGATCTGATTCTGCCTGCTGCGGAAGAAGCTATGAAGGTCGCTGGCATCACCGCCAAGGATCTGGATCTTATTATTGTTTCGACCGACACACCTGATTATCTTTCCCCCTCCACCGCCTCGGTGGTGGCCTACCGCCTGGGCGCTGCCAACGCCGGAACTTATGACATCAACACGGCCTGCGCGGGCTTTGTTGTCGGCTGCGACATCGCCTCCAAATACATTGCTGCTGACAGCAAATACAAAAACATTCTGGTGGTCGGTGCTTACGGCATGAGTAAGTATCTGAACTTTGATGATTACAAAATCGCCTCCCTGTTTGCCGACGGCGCAGGCGCTGTTATTCTGCAACCCTCCAAAGACAACTCGGGCTTCATAGACAGTCAGATGTACACCGACGGTCAGTATCACGACTATATGGGCATTTACGCCGGAGGCACGGCTCAACCCGTCAGCCATCAAGTCATTGAAAACAAAGGCCATCTGTTGGCGTTCCCTAAGCGCATTCCACCTGAAACCAACGGGATTCACTGGCCGCGCCTGGCTCATCAAATTCTGGATCGTATTAAGAAGTCCCCTTCCGACATTCAGCATTTCTTTATCACGCAGTTCAACGTGCAAAGTATCTACGAAACCATGGATCAACTGTCCCTGCCTCGCGAGCGCGCCCACTACGTTATGGATCGCTATGGCTACACAGGCTCTGCCTCTATCGGCATGGCGGTGGCGGATGCGGCTTACCAAAAGAAAATGAAAAAAGGCGACTTGGTCTTTATGTTGGGCTCCGGTGGTGGTATGAGCATGGCTGCCTTGGCCTTGGAATGGGGATACGACACATAGTCGCCTAAGCAAGAGGAACACATGGAACTGGATTGGCTGAAAAGATGGAATCTGTATTCACCGCAAAGTATCGCTATTCAAGATGGCGATACCGGGCGGGAGTTTTCCTATGCTCGTTTGTTTGAACTTGCAAACAAAGGGGCTCAGCTTTTACAAAGCCAGTTCCAAGTTAACAAAGGCGACCGCGTGGCGGTTTTAGCCACTAACGAACTGGAATATGTGTTCTTATTCTTTGCCCTGCAAAGACTGGGCGCCGTCATGGTGCCCATCAATTTCCGACTGACCCAAAGAGAAGTCCGCCACATCCTGACAGACTCGGCTCCCAAATTGGTTGTTTTGCAGGAAAACTTGAACGGCGTTCTGGAAGGCCTTTCCACAAACGAAGTTCCACAAAAACTTTTCCTGCAAGGACCCCACAGTTTTGCCTCGGCCTTGGAAGCTTTCAGCGATAACAGCGAAATGCCATTCCTTCCGACAGAAACTGACCCGGTGATGATTCTTTACACCTCCGGAACCACGGGAAGCCCCAAGGGCGCGGTGTTGACGTATCGAATGCTGTTCTGGAATTCCATTAACACAACTTTGCGCCTGAACATTTCTCAAACCGACTGCACTGTGATCTTCCTTCCCTTCTTCCACACCGGGGGCTGGAATGTTCTGACGACTCCATTCATTCATCGTGGCGCCAAAGTGGTGTTCATAAAAAAATTCGACGCCGATCAGATTCTTCGTCTCAGCGAAGAGCAAAAAGCTACTTTGTTGTTTGGTGTTCCGACAACGATGGATATGATGGCGCAATCGCCTCGCTTCCCATCCACGGATCTAAGCCGCATTCGCTATGCGATTGTCGGTGGTGAGCCTATGCCTTTGGAGCTTATCAAAGTGTGGGGCAAAAAAGGCGTGCCCATCCGTCAAGGATATGGCCTGACGGAATTCGGCCCAAATGTGTTTTCTTTAAACGAAGAAGATGCCCTTCGTAAAATTGGCTCTATCGGCTTCCCGAACTTCTATATCGACGCCAAAGTCGTGGACAGCGAAGGAAATGAGCTGGGAAACAATCAAGTCGGTGAGCTTATTTTACGTGGCCCCATGATCATGCAGGGCTATTGGAAAAACGAAAAGGCCACAGAAGAGACCATCAAAAATGGCTGGCTTCATACCGGCGATCTGGTTCGTCGTGATGAGGAAGGCTATTTCTATGTCGTCGGCCGCAAGAAGGATATGTTCATTTCCGGCGGCGAAAATGTCTATCCGCCAGAAGTGGAACAAATCCTAAGATCCCACCCCTCCGTCCTGGAAGCCGCTGTCATCGGAGTTCCTGATGAAAAATGGGGCGAGGTCGGGAAGGCCTTTATTGTGCGTCAAAAATCTGATTTGACCGCAGATGAGCTTCTTAACCACTGCGCCAAAAATCTGGCAAAATTCAAAATTCCCAAGCATTTCGTGTTTCTAGCCACCCTGCCCAAAGGCGACAGTGGAAAGATTCTGAAACGCCAGCTCACCGAGTCTGCCGCCGGTCACCCATAAGCATTTTAAGTTATACAACGGCCCCCACTAGAGTTATACAGGGTCCTCGAAGTCGGAGATTGTGTATGAAAAAATTTATGTTGGGCCTTCTTGTGGCCACAAGTTTGATTTCCTTGAACGCCTCTGCTGACAAGCACTTCGTGGGCGCTGATAAATTCTATGACTTGATTGCAGATTACAAAGGTGCCTGCGTTCGTTCTGAATGCACAAAACCTTACCGCGAAATTCCTATTTATGTTGATGGTGTTCGCACCGTTCTGATGTCTGACTACGAAGTCAAAAAGCTGCAGCAAATTTCCCAGAAGCAGTCCTACATCTGGATGGACACAGTCCTTCAGGGCGACTTCCACTCTGACGGCCAAACTGTTTTGGAAGAAGTTGTGGCGATCTTTAAAGCTACCAATCTGGTTGCTTACAGAATCGATTACAGCGAAAAGGCCTGGTACGTTGGCGCTTGCAAATGGGATGGCGTAAATGTTTCCACATTGGTGGGCTGTCCAGAAGGCAAGATCCACGAATCTTCCTTCGTGTCTCCGGACTTCAAAACTTTCATTCGCAATACCGACGATATCGCTAAGTTCTACAACTAAGCGCCTCTCCAAAGGTCGAGTATTCAATACTTGTCAGGATGTCCGAGGCAATCTCGTGTAAACTGACAAGTATGTTGAAATTTCTCGTCTTGCCTCTGACATTGCTAGCTCTGTGCTCATGCCAGAAAGGGCCCACGCTTGGGCCCGGCGACGAAGATCTTTTAGCCAGCGCCGCAGAAAATGACTGCGGCTTCGTGCAAAACTCTTATGGCCAACGCGTTTCCTGGAAGGGAAACATTCCAGTACGCCTGAAGCTTCACAAAGACTTCCCCCCGGATTACGAAGACGCCCTTAACAAAGCTGCCGCTCACTGGAATGAAGCCGCAGGCATGACCTTATTCCTCTTTGAACACGTCAGCGACACCCTGCCGGATGCCGCCACCAAAGACAGCAAGAACACGATTCACTGGCATCTGAACTGGCCCAACAAAAATATCAACTATCAGGGCCTGACATCGCTTTATTGGAAAACCAACAAACTTTACGAAGCCGATGTTGCGATTAACAATCAGCACTTCAACTACTTTACGGGTACTAATTATACGACCATTAAAGACATCCATTTGGAAAGCTTGCTGGTACACGAGCTAGGACATGTGTTGGGACTCAAACACCGTAAAGCTGTTCCCAGCGTGATGTGGGAAGTGCTCAATGGTGGGGCCATTCGCGATACGCTACAGAAAGCGGATCGTGATACTATAAAGTGCGAGTATTAATATGAAGAAGAACCGGACGCCATTACAAAAAATGTCCCGCATGATGAGCCTGATTCTGCTCATGGCTGCTCTTCCATTTGCCTTGCATCTTCTGGACAAAAAATTCCTGCCCAAAAGAAATGTCGCCTCTGACGGAGGACTCAGCACCGTCGGAAGCCAAAGCGACAACTTCGATTTATCTGAAGCTTCTCCGGAAGAGTTCCGTAAAGCTTTCAAGTATCAAGTGTTGAAAAATGTCGAGCTGGATTCCTTCAGCACCGGACCCGGCATCAAACTGGGGCTTTTCCTGATGAAAAGCCCTGCGGGTTCACGCGTGTTTGTCTGTGATCGCTATCCCACGCTGGATCTTTACTTTGCCGCTGAAGGCATTGCCATCTCGGGTGAAATTCCAAAAATGGTCGTGCGAATTCCCTGCACGGTCAGTGAAGACCAAAACCATATCGCGGCCTTCCCGATCCCTTTTCAGCAGATCTTCAACAGTCCGGTCAGCCAGTTTGAATTCAACACCACAGCCCCCGGCATTCGCGAAGGCGGAAAGGTCTTCTTCAAAAATGTCGTTGATGAATGGCCGCAGGAATGGACCTGGATTGGTGTGAAATTCTATGGTCAGGATGCTTCAGACACTTTGGAAATCAATGGCTACGAAGTGATTTCAGTTCTGGGAGAGCCACTGGTTCTCCCAACTGCCAACTAACGAACCGGCTCGAAGGCTGGTACATAGCGGACCTTGTCTTCACCTTTGGCCTTCTTTTCATAATCCTCATAAGACTTGCGGTGGCCTTCCACTTCACGCGCCAACATCTCGTCAATCTCACGATTCTTCTGATCATTGCGCGAATCCATCGCTACGGCCGTGCGCTCAACGGCAGGCTGCCAAGTGTCACCGATGTACACAGCGTTCCCCTCAAAGAACTGCACTTCTTTTTCAAAACGAATACGCTTGTCATAGAAAACATAGGTCCAGCGGTCTTTGCCATGAAAGCGCTGGGTGCGAGTGGGGCTCCCCATCAGATTCAGAACGTCATCTTTTTCCATTCCTGGAGTGACTTCATTAAACTGCTTCAGCATGGATGTCTGACACGCGGTCAGCAGCAAGCTCAGCGAAATCAACGGAATAGCAAAATATCGGAGCATACTTCCCCCACTCTTCTAAGGTATCAGCATCCACGGATCTCTCAAAGTGAGCAACTTTCTTTTGTCTCACTTTGAGACAAGGAAAATTATTTTTTCAAAATGACCGGATCAACCAGACTTGGCGCCGGAGTCGGAGCCACTTTACCAGCCCCTTCACGGGATTCTGCAGCTTTATGCTGTTCCCGCTCTTCTGCGGAGCTGTACTGACTGCGCACTTTTTTTAGAGTTCTTTTGACTGAGGACCCCAGGCTCATCTGATTTTCCATCTCTTCAATGGATTTAAGGTCAATACGCTCGTATTCCCGCTTCGCCGCCACCCCTTTTTCAGGGTAACGGTACTTTAACAAAGTTCGCTGTTGATCGTAGTCCTTCAGGTTCTTTTCCATGTCCTTGTGCAAGGCCACCATACTGGAAATGATTTCACTGACACGAGCGGGGTCTTTGCTGGTGTGCTTTTCCAGGATCAACTTTTGGATTTCAGTTTCCCCGGAACGAACCTTGGCTTCCAAGGCAGCCACACGCGCCTGCACCACTGCAAAAGATTCCTCGCTGCTTTTAACTTCTTTGGCACCCTCTTTAGGAGCCGCTTCCCCGCCCCCTTCATTGGCAAATGCCAACGAGGCCGACAAAAGGACTGTAAAAAAGCTCAACGTTTTTTTAGGAACCAGAGAGTACATCTTGCCTCCAGGAAATTTTAAAAGGCAGATATTTAATTCGGTTGATAAGGACAGATGCTTTAGCCGGACTCAGGCCTTTGATAACCAGCCGCCCTCCGCCTATCTGAGACAGAATCGTGGCAACATCCCAGCCAAAGCGGGAATCCGTCATCGCCTCACGCAATTGGCTGACCAGCAGACTGGATTCAATGCCTTCAATCGTCAGCGTGTAAGCCAGGGGCCCACTGACCGTATCGGCATTTGCAAAGTCAGTCACATCCGAAAAATCCGGTGTGTCGCTGACACCCGCAGGGGCCAAAGGCTCTGGCGTCAGAGGAGATCCCACAGAGTCCAAAGTCTGACTGAAATCGTACGGGGCTTCTTCCACCGCAGGAACTTCACCATGCACTTCCTGATCTTCGGAGATCGCTTCAAAAGATGTTTCAGCCGGAGATTCATAAGCCATGTTCGGAGCTTCATTAAAACCGCCATCAAAAGCGGCTGGCTCTTGCTCATTTGGAACTTCAGGTTGCTGATATTCTTGCGCTTGATAATCCTGACCTTGATAGGACTGTTCAGGATAGCCACTTTGATCTTGGAAATTTTGTTCTTGGTAGTTTTGCTCGACAGGAGCTTCAACCGGCTCTAGCACCGGTTCTGGCTCAGGTTCATGCTGAGCCATCTCAGGTTGGCCATTCCAGTCGATAAAGTAAACTGCATTGCAATGGGGACAGGTGTATAGCGTCCCCAGGTGCTTATCCAGAATCTCTACCGACTGATGGCAATTCGGACAAGGGATCAATTATCTTTTTCCCTTCGAATCTTTATCCAAACGGCGACGTTCTTCGCGATTCATCGGGCGATCATCGCGCGGGCCACTTTGGAAAGTCATCTTACGCTTGGGTGCTTCTTCAGAATCAGGAAGGCTGTGACCAATGTCCGCTTCGCTTGGAGAAGAATAGTCCAATTCATCCAAGTCTGCTTCTTCCGGACGCAGGCTTTCCAACACTTGCTCTTCAGTTTGTTGAGCAACCAATTGAACACGCATCACTTTTTCAATGCCGTCAGCTTTGATTGTGTTGTTCAAAGTCTCAAAAGCCTTGAAGGCTTCTTTTTTGTACTCAAGCAAAGGATCTTTCTGAGCATAACCACGCAGACCGATACCTTCTTTCAATTTGTCGATCACATACAGATGGTTCTTCCAGTGATTGTCGATACTTTGAAGCAGGATCATTTTCTGAACTTGCTCAAAGAATGGACCCATGGAATTTTTCTGACGATCCCAAACCTCTTTTACTCCGGCTTTAACCGCCTCGGTCACAGTGTCGGTGTTGACAGACATCGTGGAGAAATCAACCTTGAAACCAAATGTCTGAGCCAAAGCATTGTTCAGACCATCCAGGCTCCACTCTTCTTTTTTACCGTTTTCAGGGATATGAGTGTCCAGAATCGTGGAAACCACATCACCCAACCAGTCCAAAGTGGTTCTTTCGATCTCTTGGCCTTCCAAAACTTTACGGCGCATTCCATAGATCGCATTTCTTTGTGCGTTCATCACGGAATCGTATTCCATCAAGTTCTTACGGATATCGAAGTTGTGTCCTTCAACTTTACGTTGTGCACCTTCGATAGCGTTGGTCACCATTTTAGCCGTGATTGGTTCATCTTCAGGGATGTTCAGCATTTCCATGATTTTCTGGATACGCTCGCCGTTGAAGATACGCATCAGTTTGTCTTCCAAAGACAGGTAGAATCTGGATTCACCCGGATCCCCCTGACGACCAGAACGACCACGCAACTGATTGTCGATACGACGGGATTCATGGCGTTCAGTACCGATGATATACAAACCACCCAACGAACGAACTTCCGCACGTTCCGCTTCAACCTGAGGTTTGATTCTCTGAACCGCTTCCGCGAATTCTGGAGAATCATCGTTACCGACCTGAGCCTTCGCCAACATATCGGCGTTACCACCCAACATGATATCCGTACCACGACCCGCCATATTCGTAGCGATAGTCACGGCACCTTTACGACCTGCCTGAGCGATAATTTCAGCTTCACGTTCGTGATGTTTTGCATTCAGAACTTCGTGCTTCACACCTTCTTTACGCAAGAAAGAACTCAAAGATTCTGATTTTTCGATGGATTCAGTACCCACCAGAATCGGCTGACCTTTGGCGATACGCTCTTTCACGTCCGCTGTGATCGCCTTGAACTTCGCCAGTTCAGACTTATAAACCACGTCCTCCTGATCTTTACGCATGATCGGGCGGTTGGTTGGAATCACATTCACATCAAGCTTATAGATCTTTTTGAACTCCACGGCTTCTGTATCTGCAGTACCGGTCATACCGGACAGCTTTTCGTACATACGGAAGTAGTTCTGGAAGGTGATCGTTGCTAAAGTCTGATTCTCAGACTTCACTTCAACGCCTTCTTTGGCCTCGATAGCCTGATGCAAACCATCACTCCAGCGACGACCCGGCATCAAACGGCCTGTGAACTCATCAACGATCACGATTTCGCCATCTTTGATCATGTATTCAACGTCAAGACGGTACAGATAGTGAGCCTTCAAACCTTGGTAAACGTGGTGAAGGATTTCGATGTTTTGTGGATCGTAAAGGTTTGAAAGACCCATCAACTCTTCGACTTTCGCATTTCCTTCGTCTGTCAAAGAAGCCGTTTTCGTTTTTTCTTCCATCGTGAAATGCACATCGCGCTTCAAGTGAGGAATGATGGCATTCACGGCATAGTATTTATCTGTGGAAGATTCCGCAGGACCGGAAATGATCAACGGCGTACGCGCTTCATCGACCAGGATGGAGTCACACTCATCCACGATCGCATAGTAATGCGGGCGCTGAACATAGTCGTTCAGGTCAAACTTCATGTTGTCACGAAGATAGTCGAAGCCCAATTCATTGTTCGTGCAATAAGTGATGTCACAAGCGTACATCTGCTTACGTTGCTGATCATTCAAGCCATGCACGATAATACCTGTAGTAAGACCCAACCAGCCATACAGACGACCCATATGTTCGGCGTCACGACGAACCAGGTAATCATTCACAGTCACAACGTGAACACCGCGACCAGTAAGAGCATTCAGGTAAACCGGCAGAGTTGCCACAAGGGTTTTACCTTCACCTGTTCTCATTTCGGCGATGTTGCCGCGATTCAGAACATAGCCACCAATCAACTGAACATCATAGTGGCGCATGCCCAAGACACGCTTGGAGGCTTCACGGCAGACCGCGAAGGCTTCAGGCAAAATATCGTCAACAGTTTCACCCTTCTTCAGGCGTTCTTGGAACTCTGGAGTTTTGGCTTTAAGTTGATCATCCGTCAGGGCTGCCATCTGAGATTCCAGGGCATTGATACGATCCACTGTAGGTTGGATCTTTTTCATCTCACGGTCGTGCTTCGTTCCGAACATTTTTGTGAGAATTTGTGTAACCATAGCCTATGAGAATAGACCCAAATACTTGCAAGCGGCAAGGCAAGGGGGCAATTTCTGGATGCGTCATTGACGCGATTTCATTCGGAATTTTAAAGACTTGGGTCGGTCAAACCCCGACCAAAGCCTTAAACTATCGCAATGGATACTTGAGCTGGCGCAGACCTTCATAGGCCGCGATGGCCACGCTGGTGGCAAGATTCAGGCTGCGAGCGCCTTCGCCAATCATTGGAATCGTCACTGTTTGATTGGGATGTTTCATCAGGAAATCAGGGTCCAGCCCTTTGGTTTCCTTCCCAAAGACAAGCCAGTCCCCCGCTTGGTACTGGGGCTCGAAATATGTGCGCTGCGTTTTAGTCGTGAACAGCCAGATGCGGCTAGGATCTTCAACCTGTTTCCACCAGTGTTCGAATGTTTCGTGGCGATGCCAGGTTAGATGGGGCCAGTAATCCAGCCCCGCTCTTTTCAGGTTCGTATCGTTGATTTCGAACCCCATTTTTCCCACAATGTGCAGCTCGCAGTTAGTACCCACACAAGTGCGCCCGATGTTTCCGGTATTTTGCGGAATCTCGGGCTCAATAAGAACAATGCGGAAAAGCTTTTCTGTATTAGGCAAGGTGTCTGTAAACCTCTTGGCCCAGTTTAGACAGCGCCAATCGACGACCTTTATCGACGATCAGCTCTAGATTCATCAGCTCACGATAAAGCGTCAGATCAATCGGAACAATCTCACGGCCAGAAGAGCGTCCCAGTCTTTGAATATAAATAGCCTGCTTGTCACTCAGCTTGGAAGTCAAAGCTGGCTGTTCCTGCATGGAACGCTTCCAGTCTCCCCCCGCAATCACAGTGGCATTCACCGGAAGTTTTAATGGATTCAGGAAGTAAATCCAAGCTTTCACAGACTCAGAAGCACCTTCTGGATGCACATCAATTTCTTCTCTGGAGTAAAGGCTCTTGTCCGGATCAAGGCGGTTGTACCCGTGAAACTCGTCCATCAGATTCAACAATAGATCGGATCCCTTAAGCTCGATGAGCTGCCCTGGAATCAGGTCAGATCCCCCTCTGACCAGCGCCGGGAAGCCCACTTTTAGGCGGTAAGCCGTGGCTTTAACTCGTGCAAATACTGAAGATTCCACGAAATTTTGGATCTTGCTGAAGTGAACCATGCCTTCGCAAAAAGAACCGTAAACGAAAAAACGTGTTGTAGTCATTATCCCCCCCGAGCACGACAACAATAGTGATTTTCCGAAAATGAGGTCCCGTGTGTACCAAAAACCACATAGCCCCGCAAGCCGCTTTACGAGGGCTTTTTCTTTTTTTCCAAAGAGTGACACTTACTGGAATGCGTTATGAAGAAATTAAAAAAATAAAATGACCTTTCTAGTTTTTGCATTCTTCAGCTGCTTTGCTATCCTTTTAAAAATCTGATGTAGAATTTCTTTTTCTGAACAAAGAAGTACATGAAAAAAATTGAGGCCATTATCAAACCCTTCAAACTCGATGATGTGGTCGATGCTCTTTCTGAGGTCGGCGTTGAAGGGATCACTGTCTCAGAAGTCCGGGGCTTTGGACGTCAAAAAGGTCGCACTGAAGTCTATAAAGGCGCGGAATACGTCGTCGACTTTCTCCCAAAAATAAAAATTGAAGTGGTTCTTCCTTCGGCCCTTGTTGATAGCGCCGTGGAAGCCATACAGAAAACAGCACGCACAGGAAAAATTGGTGACGGGAAAATTTTCGTTATTCCTGTGGAGTCAGCCCTTCGCATCCGCACCGGTGAGAAGGACGAGCAGGCACTTTAAAAAGTTTTTAACCCCCCAGGGAGGCTCACGATGACCGGAAAAGACGTTTTAAAATTCGCCAACGAAAAGGGCGCGAAAATGGTGGACCTGAAGTTCTGCGACATGGTCGGAACTTGGCAACATCTGACAGTGCCACTGCACCAGTTGACTGATGAGGCTTTTGAACAGGGCTTCGGCTTTGACGGGAGCTCTATCCGCGGCTGGAGAGGCATTGAAGAATCAGACATGATCATTCTTCCGGACCCGGCCACAGCCATGATGGATCCGTTCATGCAAGTGCCTACCCTGTCTTTGATTTGCGACGTCTGCCTTCCAGAAACCCTTCAAGCCTACAACCGTGACCCTCGTCAGGTGGTCAAAAAAGCCATCGCTTACATGCAATCCACCGGTATTGCTGACACGGCTTACTTCGGTCCTGAAGCGGAATTCTTCATCTTTGATGATATTCGTTACGAACAGACCAACAGCTCTGCCTTCTATATGATCGACAGTGATGAAGCTGCGTGGAACACCGGTCGCGACGAAGGGGGTAATAATCAGGGTTACAAGATCCGCTCCAAAGAGGGCTACTTCCCGGCTTTACCAACAGATTCCCAGCAGGATCTAAGAACCGAAATCTGCCTGGAGCTTGAAAGATGTGGCATGCAAGTGGAACGTCATCACCACGAAGTCGCTGCCGCACAAAGTGAGATCAACTTCCGCTTCGATACAGCCCTGAACATGGGCGACAAAATGATGTGGTTCAAATACATCGTGAAGAACGTGGCACAACGCCATGGTAAAACTGCGACCTTCATGCCAAAACCGATCTTTGGTGATAACGGTTCTGGAATGCACATCCATATGTCCCTTTGGAAAGACGGGAAAAATCTTTTTGCGGGCAACAAATACGCCGGTCTTTCCGAAATGGCCTTGCATTATATCGGCGGTGTTTTGAAGCATGCTCCCGCCCTTTGTGGAATCATCAACCCGACAACCAACTCTTACAAGCGTCTGGTGCCGGGCTTTGAAGCCCCAACTAAACTGGCTTACAGCTTTAAAAACCGTTCCGCAGCTATGCGCATCCCGAATTCCGGGCCAAATCCGAAGGCAAAACGTATTGAATTCCGCACTCCAGATCCTGCTGCCAATATTTACCTGGCCGAAGCGGCGATTCTGATGGCTGGCCTGGACGGTATTATCAATAAAATCAATCCGGGTGATCCGTTGGATAAAGACATCTATGGATTGCCTCCTCAAGAGGCAGCGGCAATTCCTTCTGTTCCAGGAACACTGGAAGAAAGCTTAAATGCCCTGCTCAACAACTGCAGCTTCCTGAAAAAAGGCGATGTTTTCAGTGACGACCTGATCCAAACCTGGGTTCAGTACAAAATCGACAAAGAAGTACGTCCAATTCAGCAAAGACCAGTTCCCTACGAGTTCCATTTATACTACGATTGCTAAGCCGCCCTGCGGAGGATGTGGTGCGGGCCTGCCCGCGCCACTGGACTAGATCAGCTTTGAAAAGGAAAGATTATGGCATCAGACGACGTTAGAAATTTTATGGGCTATCTTTGGGTGCGCCAGGAAGATGGCGTCATCACCATCGGAATCAACGAAGACGGCCTTGAAGACTTCGAATCCATTGCTTCTGTAGATTTGCCTGCAGAAAATGAACAGGTTGAAGAAGACGTCGTCATCGGAACTCTTGAAACCAATGATGGTCCTTTGGATATTTACACTCCGATTGCAGGAACTGTGGTTGAAGTGAACTCTCAGGTCATCGACGATCCTTCCCTTATTATGGAAGATCCTTATGAAGAAGGTTGGCTGATTCGCATCGAAGCCGACGAGGACTACGATGAGGATGAAGAAGACGAAGATGAAGATGATGAGGACGACGAGGATGAGGACGAAGACGACGATTATGACGATGAGGACGAAGACTAGTCCTTAAGCAAAGCCCCGGAAATCCGGGGCTTTTTTTATTCTTCTAATGCCAGGTGGTTCCCTTCGGGGCAATCCGATCCAGTTTTCTGGCGGTCAGCCAGGCTCCGATCACAAATGCCGCTCCAATCAGCACGTGCACAATATGGTCTGCCGTGCCCAGCTCCAAATACCCCGGAATCAATCGCCACCAAAATGAGTCATAGTCCATAGTCGGCGGAATCATGCTGGTGTTGGAGCCAAATAGAAAACCCGCCAATCCCAGCATTCCGTATATGGCTCCAAAGACATAGCTAAAACGTTCCGCTGTAATAATAGAGTTCCCAACTCCGAACCATAAAGCGACGATACCGGAAAGAATATGAACAATGTTATGCCCCCAGCCCAAATGCATTCCAAAAAGATTCGGCAGGACAAATCCTGACATTCCCACCAAGACGAACGCCACCCCCAAAACCATACACACCCACTGTGCCGGACTGGTTTCGGATTCCACTTGAACCACCGGCTTGCCTTCAACTTTGGGAGGAGTGGGTTTTGAGACTCTCTCTTCTTTCGGTAACTTCTCTAAATCCGGTCTTTGCGGTTCCATAAGATGCTCCTTGTTGTTTCACTCTCTCATTATGCCGCCGGATGCGAGGGCAAAGCAGAAGAGTTCTCGAACTTTGACAAGATTCAGTTGTTTCTCTGCGAACCCACAAGAACTGCAGTGACCCCCTCTGGACCTTCTGCTAAATTCCCCGTATGCCTGCAAGATTTGAAAACCTTATTCTTTACACCATCTGCACCGTGATCTGGGGATCAACCTGGCTTGTGATCACCTTCCAAATTGATTCGGCTTCTCCGGTGACATCGGTGTTCTGGCGTTTTTTGCTGGCTGCTGGAATGCTCTTCGCGTTTTGTTTCTGGAAAAAACAGAATCTGAAATATTCGCGCCGCGAACACCTGCTGTTTGCGGGCCAGGGTATTTTGATGTTTTCCATTAACTATATGCTGACCTATATTGCTGAAACCATGATTAGCTCTGGCTTGGTGGCGTTGAGTTTTACGGCGCTGGTCTATTACAACATGTTCGGCATGAGCCTGTTTTTCAAAAAGCCCATCACTCGCAATGTAATCTGGGGTTCCGCGCTGGGCGGAGTCGGAATCATCTTCATCTTCTTGAATGAAATTTTGCATTTTGATCCGAACTCAAAAACCATCTGGGGCCTTCTGATCGGATTCCTGGCAACGCTGTCGGCCTCAATGGGGAATATGGTTGCACAAAAAAGTTATCAGCTGCGTATTCCGGTTGTCGTCACCAACACCTGGGGCATGATGTACGGAAGTCTCTTTACTTTAGTGATCGCGCTGATTCTTGGACATGACCTGAGCATTCCTCTGACTGCGAAATTCCTGGGAGCTTTAACTTATCTGGCCCTGTTCGGATCGGTCATTGCCTTTGGTGCGTATCTGTCACTGGCTGGCAGAATAGGAGCGGAGAAAGCCGCCTATACCAGCGTGCTTTCTCCGGTGATTGCCCTGACACTTTCCAGCTTCTTTGAAGGCTTCCACTGGACACCTTATATCGTTCTGGGTGTCGTGCTGTGTTTGCTGGGAAATGTCCTGACTCTTACCAAGCGGGCGGGCTGATCCCCGGAGGAAGGAAGAACACGCCCACTTGGAACATAATTGAAATCGTTTTGTCGGTTGTCTTACGCAGATCGCGTCCTTGAGGAGCGCCGTTATCCACGATGATCATTCCGTCGTCTCCGGCAGAAATATAGGTATGACCCGGAGTATACCCCGCACCGTTCATCATGATGGAACCCAGAATCGGACGATACTTGGTTGCATCCCAAGGAACCCATCCCGCCTTATACAAAGCCATGGAATAATTCACCACGGCCGCAGTGCTGGACCAGATCAACTGATTGCCTTTGCTCTTGTTGAAATCATCTGACACGCGATAGCCCGCACGCTGATAAGCCTGGCGTAAAAGCTCTGACTGAAACTCTGCACAAGGAACATTCGGGAACCCATGACGAACTGCTGTTCCCTGGGTCGCAATACTCCATGCGCCGCTGGTTGAAATCACACCAGTCTTTTCAAAATTAATCGACAACTGAGTCGCCGCCGCCTTGTCCATCATCAAATAGGACTTTGGCGTCGCTACAGTTCTGTTCACGGCTTTCTTTAGTTCATTGAAGATAGACTGATATTTGGTACGCGTTTCAGCGCTCAAGCTTTCCGGATTCACGCCTTTATTTAAGCGTTCGCCAAATCTTTTGGTCACAGAGGATGTGTATTTGAACTTGGGCTTGCCGCTGGCCTCAAAGTTCTTCACAAATCCATCACCCAAAGCTGATGCCTTCACCACCGCAAAATTGCCTTCGGTGCCTTCCAGATTTCCCACGATTGAGGCAAAGATGAACAGGCCGCCGGAGGTTTTATTGATCTCGGCAATCTTCGCGGCTGTAAATTGCGATTGATACTGACTTAGAACCGAAACCACTTTTACCGGATAGATAAAACCCGTGCTGGAACGTTCAACACTGCCATTGGAAGTGCGATAGTCCAGATGCTTCATTTCATAATTTGATGGAATTTCAATTTGCGTTCCTTCGGGCAGTTCGATCTTATTTTCCAAAACACCTGACTTTTCATAACGCAAAGTCATCGCCTGATTCAAAAGCAGCTTCTGACTTGTAACAGCGGGAACTTCGGGACTGGTCGGCGCTGGATCGATATTGGGTGTTCCCAAATCAGGATTGGGAACAGTGGGCTCTACGATCGATGCACTTTCGTTTCCGCTTTCATCAATAGCAGGAAAATCATTGGAAGGAGCACAGGCTGCCAGCACCAGCAGTCCGGCAGCAAAAAATGATAAGGTGATCTTTTTGGTTCCAGCCATGGGACCTCCGTTCAGAGAGGTCTTCGGCCAACTCGCATTAGGAATTTAATATTTTTTGTAGTGTCCAAATTCTGTTCAGTGGTTTGCATTCAAATGTTGAAGTTCTATTGGAAAGAACAGCAGCACCTGTTTGTTTACGCGTCTTGTGTCGGGAGTCCGCCTTACCTGATGGAAATATTGATTACTGATAAATAAAGGGACTCGCTCTGTTTTCTCCCGTATCTAGCTCCGATCAAGAAGGAGTTTTACTTATGAGAATCATTGCTTGCGCCCTACTATCCTCCCTGCTCATGCTGTCCCTGTCATCGAACGCCGCCCTTTTACAACTGGAAAAAGGCACCCGCACAATCGAAGGTGTTAACGTTGCCAAGTCCGCACAAGGCGCTCTGGACAATAAAAAGATCGAACTGGGTTCTGTTGGTGCAGGTCTGCGCTGGAAAAAAGTTTTGCTGATGAAAGTGAAGGTCTATGTCGCCCAACTTCTGATCAGCAGCCCGGAGCGCTTTGTAAGAAAATCCACGGAAGCGCTTAAGTCCCTGGAGGACAGCGAAAGCGTGGCTATTCAACTTAGCTTCCTGCGTTCGGTGGATGCAGACACTGTACAAAGCTCTTTCCGTGACGCCTTAAGCGCCAACAAAGTGGATATGCAAAATCCTTCCGTCAAAACCTTTCTGGACGCCGTTCGCATGGGTGGTGACGCCGATGCCGGAGCCAGCCTGACTATTCTTGTGACTAAGCATTCTGACGGTTCAGAGTCTTTGATCTACGAAGACACCGCTGGCCATCAGACTCGCATCAATGGCGACAAGGGTCTTGCGCACAAGATTTTCTCTATCTGGCTGGGCACCCCTGCCGACGATGGTGTGGCCTCTTTAAAGAACGATATTCTTAATCCTTAAACATGGATATTCAGATGAATAAGCTATCTCAGGTACTTCTATCCGCGACACTCATCACAGGCCTGGTTGCCTGTGATGCCCAGGATGCCATCGACAGCACCAAACAGATTCCCGATAAAATGAATCAGACCAACCAAAAAATGGAAAACATGCTCGACGCCATGAAAACCACCAATAAAGGTGTGCATGACCAGTCCTTGCTGATTCCGTTGGAAAATCTTCTCAAAGAAGAAAATCAAGACACCTTGGCGCCGGTTCCCTTTAAGCTGATGCCTTATGGAAAGAAGTTCGCAGAAGCAGCGACCTCCGAGGAACTGGTGGAACTCACTTACCTCTGGCTTAAGGAAGTTGATGAGGCTTTGCCAGCAAAGGACATCGATGAAACTACGGGTGAAGAGCTTCCTTACAGCAAAAAGCAAATCCAGCGCATCAATACGCAAAAAATCGCGAAGCTCACTGCTTTGCAAATCATCGCGGGTTTTGCTCCCCAGACGGTCGTGCAAGAAATGATTCAAAACTATGTGGTCGGCGGAACTCTTGAGGGGGGACGTCGTTTTGAAGACACCACTTATTCCTTCCTGATGCTTAGAACCATGTTCATTCGCGATGTGCTTTTGAAAGAAAGTATTTTATCGAAGTCCATCGATAACGTCGGAAAACTTGAAGAGGCCATGAAGTACATCAAAAAAATTGATGCGATCGCACGCCTGCGCTTCCGTAACAAGATCGAATTTAAGTCCCGGGGTCTGGTGGACTACGAAGGACGCCAACTTCCCGCCGATGAACAGCCACAGGAAAAGTTCGACAAAACGACCGCGCAACGACTGTGGGAGTCCTTGTATGACAAAGCCTCTGCACAAATGAAAGTGGAAGCACGCAGTGTGGGAGCCTCGCCAGAAGAGGATCAACGGCTGTTGGAAAACGAGAAAAAACGCATTCAATATGATATGCAGTTGATCGAGCAGTCCTTGCGATACTGGAAAAGCATCAATACAGAAGAGATCAATGCTTAGATTACTGAGTTCTTTTGATAATGTGATAGCCAAATCGTGTGCGCACGGGTTTGGCTGTCACTTCATTGACCTTCAAGGCAAATGCCGCTTCTTCGAAGTCCGCATCCATACGTCCTTCGCCGAAAACCCCCAGGTCGCCGCCTGCTTTCGCCGATGAACATTGCGAGTAACGTTGAGCCAAGTCCTCAAAACTCTTTCCATCTTTCAAATTTTTGATTAAATCCTCGGCTTCATACTGATTTTTAACCAAAATATGACTGGCTCTAATTCTCATAAGTTCCCTTTTAATTTGACGATCCCAGAAAGACTCCTTAAGGTCGTCAATGTGAAGACTACTTTAATTTTACTGCTAACAAGTCTGACGACTTGGGCAAAGCCTATCCCCGTTCAACTGGGGGGATATGAGTTTCCGCCCTACGTCATCAACCGCGGCGGCACTTATGAAGGCCTGACGCTGGACTTGATCACGTTGTTAAATCAGAAGCAGACCAAATACGTCTTTTCCTTTGTACCCACGACGACCTATCGACGATACCACGATCTGAAATCATCCCGCTACCAAATCATGGCTTTTGAGAGCAAGACTTGGGGATGGGCCGTCGGAACCGTGGAAGCTTCTAAAATATTCCGTCACGGTGCAGAGGTCTTTGTTGCTCATAAAGACAAAGCCAAAAGCCAAAGTTATTTCGATGATCTTCAGAATAAGACCATCAAAGGCATGCAGGGATATCATTACGGATTTCTGGGGCTTTCCACCAGCAACAAGGCCTTAAAAGATTTCAATGTCGAGTTCACCAACACCCTGGATGGCAATATTCGTTCTGTCGTTATGAAGCGCGCAGATATCGCCATGGTGACCAAAGAGTATCTGGATATCTATCTGAAAAATCATCCTGAAGAGCGACCGAAATTAGTGATTTCTACAAAGTACGACCAGCTTTATGACTTGGGCATTTTGGTATCCAAAGAACAAAAGATCATCTCTGTCGCGGAAGTAAATCGTCTGATTGATATGATCCTCAATGACGGATCGTGGTCCACACTTCTCAAAGACAAAGGGATTGAGGAATTCCGCAACTAGGAATCTTCATTTCCAAAAACCAGCTCCACTGTCATATACAAAGCCCACGCTGGCGTAAAACCATCCTCACGAGACCAGGACAATGACGGTGTTGTTTTCAGATAAATCCACTGCATCGGCAGTCTTTGCGTAAAGGTCGAAGACAATACAAAGCTCTCGCTGTACATCGCGCGACCGATCAGCTTCGTATTATAGCGAAAATCCTGGGACAGCGCTGAGTGTTCGCTTAAAGTGCGAATCACCGAGGGGCCGTGATGCGTATCAAAATCTCGGTTGGTCATCGCCCAGTTGGCTTCATTGACAAAGCGGAATAAGACATCACGGGAAAATGCATAGTCCGTCGTCAATGAAGTTCGCTCTTCCCATTCGTTCTTTTTGGACCAGCCTAACTGTTCAAAAAAAGAATTTTCAAAATATCCCAGCAAAAAACTTCGGCGCAGACGCAGGCGTGCGAAGTAATTCACCGGAATCGCCACCACCAGCCCCGTCTCGCTGTTCAAATCCCACAAACGTTCTTCATCAGCGACCGCTGAAGGTGTGACTGACACATCCGATTCATCTCCGCGCTGAGGCAACTGCATCTTGTCCTGCATCGCCTTTTCCCAGCGCTTCAAATTGGGCAGAAAAAGATTCAAAGATGTTCCTGGATCGTCAGCTCCCAGACTTCCCCGGCGAATATAGTAGGTCTGGCTTACGCGCAAGGTGCTGGTGTTTCTTTGGTCATCCGCGCGAGTATTGCCGAACAAGGCATCCACACTTTCAGAGAGACGAATTACGCGCGCAGACAGCAATTCCCGAGTGCCTTCCAAATAAGCGGTGGCTTTTTGTGCCGATGTGCTTTGCTCAACAGATTCTTCTGGCAAGGCCTCTGATTCGACTTGGGCCCCGGCAAACGGGATAAATGCAATATAAAGGACCGGGAGAAGACGCCACATATAAACAAGGTATGTTTCAAGTCGCGCTCTGGGCAAGGAAAACCGAGTTCATTTTATTTTTTTGCAGTCGCGTTTAGCACTGGTTTGTGATTGATTAGAGCCTGTGAGAAAAGTGTCTTTGGATGTCCGACAATTTGCCCTGCCGTGCCCTCGCCGTGGAAGCATCGAGCTTCACTCTGGCTATGGTGCGCCTCCAATGAGCGGGCAAGAAATTCATCTGGCTATTCAGCGCCGTCGCCAAAAAGAATTCGACGACTACACCCCTGAAAAACGTTTGAGCTGGGTATTTGAAGCTGGCCCTTACGAGTTTCATATTTCGGGCCGCGCCGATGGCATCACCGCAAATCCTGTTCAAATCGAAGAGATTAAAACTGCTTTCGATGTAGAGGAGCTGTGGCGCAAACTTCGCGCCGACGACAATCATCCCTACATCTGGCAACTGCGCACCTATGGCTATTTCCACTACAAAGACACCGGTCATATTCCCTTTCTGAATCTGCATTTGGTTTCCTCACGCAATTTCAAATCCATGGATCTGCGTGTGACTTTGGATATTGCCCACTATGAACTGTGGTTGGCTTTACGTCTGGAAGAACTGGTCGAAGAAACCAAGGTCAAAGAAAAGCTGTTCAAGTCCCGTCAGAAGATGGCAGAGGAAATGACTTTTCCGTTTCCCACCCCTCGCCCTGGGCAGCGCGAGCTGATTGAAAGCATTGAAGCTCAAGTGGCAAGCAAGCATCCTTTACTTGTGCAGGCCCCTACAGGTTTGGGAAAAACCGTGGGCGTTCTTTATCCGAATTTGAAAGACTCTTTGGCGCGAGGGCAGAAGACCGTCTATGTGACTCCAAAAAATTCCCAGCACATTGTTGCCGAAGAAGCTGTTGAAAAGCTGCAAGAACAAGGCAGCAAGCTGCGTTCCTTGACGTTAACGGCAAAAAGCAAGATGTGCCTGAAGGCTGAAACCCTGTGCAATCCCGGTTACTGCGAATTTGCCCGGGGCTATTACACCAAACTTGCCGATCACGATGTGGTCAACAAACTCAGTAAAAAACGCAAGCTGACTCAAGAAAAGCTGATCGAGATGGGGAAAGAATACGAAGTCTGCCCTTTTGAGCTTTCGGTCGAAGCCATTGAACAGGCCGACGTGGTGATTGGCGATTACAACTATGCCTTTTCTCCACGCAGTCTGCTGGGGCGGCTTTCAGAACCCCTTTTAGAGTCCGCTGAAAAGCCCAATCTGGTGATCGATGAGGCTCACAACCTACCCAGCCGTGCGCAGGATTATTTTTCCCCTTCCTTGAGTGTGCAGGACCTGGATATTCTGGAGTCAGACTTTACCAAGTTGCCTGCGACTTTTTCACTGCAAGCCGGAACCCTGATTCGCAAAGCCAAATCTTTGATTCAGGAATACGGTGAAGATGGTGGTTCCCGCAAAGTCGATATTGATATTGAACCTTTTTTGGATCTGGAAAGATCCATCCGGGCTTTGACCACCGAATATCTAGACAGCGAAACCGAGATTATTCAGCGTGATCCGATGTTGCGCATGATGAATATGTGGAGCGATTTCATTGCGGCCTTAGACTATCACGGACCGGAGTTCTTCACGACCTATCAGAACACCCGCTTCAGCGAAATGCTGAAGGTGACTTGTTGTGATGCTTCTGAACAATTGAAGCTGGCCTATAAAGAATTTAAAAACGTCGTGGCTTTCTCTGCGACCTTAAAACCTTTTGCCTACTATCAGGAACTCTTAGGATTCCCGGATGAAAGTCAGACACTGGAATTCCAGTCCCCGTTCAAAACTGAAAACCGTCAACTGATGATCATCCCGCAGATTTCCACCAAACTGAATGATCGGGCATTGAACTCAGGCAAAGTCGCGGAAGTCATTGCCCGAGTCACTCGTGTGAAGCCCGGAAACTACATTGCCCTTTTCCCAAGCTTTGAATTTCTGGCCCAAGTTGAAAAGCTGTTGCAAGTCCCGCACCTGCGGGTTCTGCGCCAAGAGCGCGACATGAAACAACTTGATGTGCAGATCTATCTGGAGGAATTGAAATCCGCGACTGAGCCCATTTTGCTTTTGGGTGTACAGGGCGGAGTTTTCTCAGAAGGCGTGGACTTCCCTGGGGATATGCTGATTGGTGCCTTTGTTATCGGTCCGGCTTTACCCAGCTTTGATTTTGAGCGCGAGCAAATCCGTTCCTATTTCGATAGTCGCTATGGAAAAGAACACGGCTTTAATTACACCTATGTGTACCCGGCCATGGCGAAGGCCATTCAGTCCGCGGGTCGTGTGATCCGCTCTGAAACAGACAAGGGTGTGATTATTCTGATGGATTCGCGCTTCTTAAATCCCGTCTATGCGGAAGCCATGCCCGGCGGCTGGTTCAAGGAAAGTCCGAAAGAGCTGGTGTCACAGAAGATTATATCCGACCTTGAATCCTTCTGGAAAAGTGCGGAGAAATCTTCGTGCGATTAAAGGACCTGCAAGTTTTCTTTCTGGATTTGCAAACTACCGGAGCCAAGCCAGGCACGGCTAATATTTTGGAAATCGCCTGGGCTTTGTCAGATGTTCCCGACGTTCGCAGCCATTTGGTTGCGCAGCCGGAAGATCAGCCGGTCCCGAAAAGAATTCTGTCTTTGACCGGCATCCGCAGTGAAGAGCTTGAAGACGCAAAACCCTTGGATCAAATATTTGAAATCCTTTACCGAGAGATCTCGGACCGCCCAGCGGTAATTCACTTTGCTCAGTTTGAAAGACCGTTTCTGGCTTCCAGTTTTGAAGCCTTAAAGCTTCGTGAGTTCCCGGTGATCTGTACCCATGCGATTGCGAAAAGGCTCTTCCCGAATCTTCCGGCCAAAGGCATCAAGGGGCTGGCTGGCTATTTTGGTCACGCGTCAGGTGAATTTAAGCGCGGCTTCAGTCATGTCGAAGCAACTCAAGTGATTTGGAATCAGCTTTTAAATGAACTTGAGAAACAGCAGGTTGAAACGCTGGAAGACTTAAATATCTGGCTGAATCAGGAAGCTCCGAAGAAAACCAAATACGAATATCCCATGCCCAAGGAAAAGCGCCTGAATCTTCCCAAGGTTCCCGGAGTCTATCGCTATATTTCCCAATGGGGTGAGATCCTTTATGTCGGCAAAGCCACGTCCCTGCACGATCGTGTGAATAGTTACTTCCGTGGGCAAAAGGGGCGGGATTCCTTTAAGCTTGAAATGCTGACTCAGGCTTATGACTTGGTGGTGACCCCTTGTCGCACGCCTTTGGAAGCGGCCTTGCTGGAAACAGATGAAATCAAAAAGCACAACCCTCGCTATAATATCAGCTTAAAGGCCGGGGAACGCAGCCTCATCTTCTTTAGTCGTGATTTCCTTTCCATGAGCCCTGAGCAGGACGAGGAACATTCAATTGGTCCTTTCTCGAATGCTCTGGTCTTTGATTCCATTTTAAAACTCAATGAATCTTTGCGATCTGAAGAACAGACTTTTGATCCCAACATGTTCTACGAGCCTTTGGATTCAGAACTTCTTAAAGCCGGATTTGAAATCTTCTGTAACCGTCATCAAGAACGTATGGAAACATTCACTTCCATGCGTTCCATCTTTGCACTGGGTTTGTATTTTGTGAAAAATGCTCCCCCGGAAGAGGAAGAGGCCCTGGAAGAACTTGAGTCCGATGTTGAAATTTCAGAGGAAGAGGAAATCGAAGTCGAGCTGACTGCTGAAGACATTGCCGATAAGTTCGAGCGGCATTTCAAACGAGCGGCGCAGGCTTATTTGCGAGCACGCAAGTTAACAAAGTTACTGAACACGGATATCGAGTATGCCCTTTCCAGCAAGGGCCCCCGCTTCACTCTGTATTTTAGAAACGGTCAGCAGATGGAAGATCTGCCGTTAGAAACAATAATTGCATCCCCTCGCTGGCGGGACTCTTCTGTCGTCACATATGACCGTATGGCGGTTCTGCTGTCCGAATTAGACCGTGTGAAGTCCAAAAAGGGACACTACCAACTGAATTGTTGTTAAAAAGTCTTCCGCTCAGAGACTCTCCCGCATTCTTTCAGAAGAGTCCCCGGTTTATTTACATAGCATAGAAGAATTCTTCTTTAATGATCTTTCCGTTGTGAACAGTGTAAAGACCCACTTCGTTCATCTTCATGCGTTTTTGCGTTTTTTTATCAGTCGCATCGATTTTGAAATAAACCGCGAAACGGTCTCCGCAAGGGAACGGGCCATCCACCTCCATCGAATGAACATCCATGGTTTTGTCCCACTCTCGGTTTTTCTTGCGAATGGCTTCGATGCCATTCACACCCTCGGGCATTCCCGGCATTGATACCGCCTCATGGCTTTCGATTCTATCAGAATAAAGCTGATCTACAGCCCGCAGGTTCTCACCTTTTTTGCATAACTCCACCAGCTTTTGTCCCACTTTCAGGGCTTCCGATTGTGTCTCCATCTTTCCTCCTTAAAGGTTGCTGGACTCAATACTGAACTGACGACCAGCCCAAGGGAATATGTTTGAATACAGCAGCAAGCTCAGTAAACGGGTTGCAACAGATTAGCCCGGCGGAACCGGTCCAGATAGCTGTGGCCTTGATATTTGCCAATCTCTCGAGCCCAGAACTCTCCATTTTTCTGTTTGCGGAATGTCGGATGACTGAGCTCAAGCATGTTCGCAATATTAGTGGTCAGCCAGATGTTTTCATCGCGTGTAAACTTGCGCAGATAAGACACCATCTCGCCTTTCTTTCCGGTCAGATCCTCGAAAAGACTGAGAAGATCTTTGGCTTGCGCTTCCAACGTATAGAGCTTGCCGAATGTCGTCACCTCGCGATCCATAGCCTTCAGAAGTTTTTGCGCTTTCTGACTGATGCTCTCACGCGGATCGCTGCCGACAGAGTCGTCGCCGTAACGAGCGCCAGGAACAAGGTAATCCAGATTATTGATATTCGTGGCCGCCGTCAGAATATCGCGCAGAGCTGCTTTGGAGATTTGCCAGCGCATGGTCCCCACAAGTTCGGGATAGGCGTCCAGTTCTTCAGGCATCTGGAAGCGAATGTACCCGTCCAGCCCCGCCCGTTTGTTAAAGAACTTCTTAAAGGTCTTTTCAAATTCTTTGCGAGTGCAATAGTTGTCAAAAATGGATTGGGTCAGCGTCACTTCGATTTCAGAAAAACGCTTTGCCTTATCATCCACGACAGCCTCCAGAACCGTACCAATCTGTATGCCTTCGCCCCAGAAGCTGGTAACGACATCTGTCGCTGGTTTAAAGAATCCAATATCAAGCTTATCGTCCCACAGACGACTTAGCGCCCGATCATAAGATCGTGACTTATGCCCCAGCACCAGTTTCTTTCCATCCACCAAAAGATCACTGACTCCCGTATTTGAAGATCGCTTCCAGACCATAAAGGCCAAGTTGAAACTTTTGGTTTTCGCTGACTCAATCCACTCATGGGGTTTGACCACCTTGGCAAGGGATGTAAAATCCGTGTCCACCAAAGCGGCTTCCACGGCATCCTGCAACTGGAGCTGTTTTTCTAATGACTCATTCAGCAAATCCACCCGGTACATGCGATAGACCTTCTTCGTTCGCTCGGCCCGCACATTGGCGGCCAAACGAAGATAGGTTCGTATATCAATGCCGCTGTACGCAGAAGCCACGTCCACATGATCCGTGCTGATTTCAAAAAGCGTCGGATGAGGTTTGGAATAATACACTGTTTTAACTGAGGCATACCCCAGACCAATCAAGGCCGCTTCGATCTGCACGTCCTCAATTACTTTCAACTTGGTCTTGCCGACCGAAGCACCAAAGGAATGGCTGACTCGCAGTTGTTCGCCGATAGCCAAAGATCTTCGAATCTCGCGAATACTAAATGGATTCAGCAGACTAAAGAAGCGACTGGTGCCGACTTCCTTCATTGTGGAAACACTGTGAAGGTATTCGAAAGTGTAGGTGTAGTAAAGCCCCACTGGCGCTGTGATTCGATCGTTAAAGATACCTACTGGCAGACTGATACTCAGCTTGTCGTTCAAAAGATACCGCTTCTGGCCGGGCCCCAGCTCGGGATTCACGCTCACGCCCCTGGAAGCCTCAAAGCCAATTCCGCCATCCAAAGTCCCGTTACCCAAATCAACGATGAAGTCCGCCTTGCC
The DNA here is from genome assembly GCF_041888015.1 of Bdellovibrio bacteriovorus. GTDB lineage: Bacteria > Bdellovibrionota > Bdellovibrionia > Bdellovibrionales > Bdellovibrionaceae > Bdellovibrio. The sequence goes on along the minus strand of NZ_CP168968.1, from coordinate 208,641 downwards.
ATAGTTTGCTGGATTAAACAGCGACAAAAATTTATTTTGAAGAGCATTAATAGTAAGAACTATCGCCCCTTGAAAAGGAGTAAAACGATTTCCCAAAATCGGTAACGTGTTGCCGGGATACTCTTGCGCGCCTTCTTTCAGAAAGCCGTGCTCGTTGATGTATTCTGGATAAGCCGACGCCAGGTCCTGCTTTGACTGCACCGGATGAATCTTAAAACCCTCTTTGAGCAAGTCAAAGTCCACCATCATCTTATTCAGACGAGACTTGAACTTTTCTGCATACAATCTTTGTGCGGGCGCGGGGAATCCCGAAGTTTGCATGATCCCGTCAATTTGATCCGTGCGAATCTGCGCCATACGACGGGCCAGCCACTTCACATCACTGTAAGTGGTGTCCTTCCAGGTTCGCGAATTAAAGACCGAGAACCAGAACAGACGAACCTCTCCGTTGTTTCTTTTTGTGAACTCCCACGTGAACTCATTCACGGCCCCCACATTTCCAAGCATCGCTGGCAACCCCAGGGCCGAGCTGGTGTCGGACAGGAAAAAGATCGGAAGCCAGCCTCGCTGCTCGTCGCGAACGGCGTCCACACGGGCTTGGTATTCAAACTGATCTTGCAACGAGATCAAAGCATTATAAAGAACCATGGCCCGGTACTCGCGGCGGTTGCGCAAACCATTGTCCCCCATACGGAACGGACCCATGCGACGATAGTCGTCCTTGTCTGGATAAGCTTCCAAGGTCACGTTCTTCATGATGACGGCATTTTCGCCTGGAATTCGTTCCACATGAGTCATCGCCGAACCCATTTCCAGACCGTGCACACTGCGCCACTGAGTCAAGAACTCTTCAAACGAGGAATCCCCCAGTTCCAGCTTGATCGCCGGTCGAAATGCTGTGGGATTGGCAGGATATCCAACGATACGCGCCAGATGATTCACCACAGAGGCATTGTAGGCTTCAAAGCCCACACGCAAGGTGACGTCTTTCTTTTTAGGAAGGCCTTTTTTATTTAGCTCCTGATCGTCAAACCAGTGGGTTTTGAACTTGATCGTTCCATTCCCCATGCGCTCATAGCGAAAGACCGGAAGCGGATTATTCCTAGGAGGAAAGAACTTTCTTTTCCAATAGATTTCTAAATAAGGATCGTACGCGGCGATATCGTTGTCCGTCCAGATCGCCGAGGAGGGGGGATCCAGCTTTGAAAGATCATTCCCCGCTTGCTGATAGGCTCGCAGTTCTTTTTGATTTGCGAAGTGTCCGTTTAAAAGTAAATTGCTGGCTTGGGTTTTGGCCGAATCATCTATGGAAAACTCAAAGAAATTTTCTGCCAGATTTTTCACTCTCTCGACCAGAGATGTAAAGATCGTCATCGGATAAGGGGTGTAACCAGCGGCAATAAAAAGAAGAATCAGTTCGACTTTTTCATGGATTTCATTGGGGCTCATCCTCGAAGAGCGCGCCTGCAGATCCCGTGTGTGCTCTAGGGCAAAGATCAAAGGCGCAATGGTTTCGGACTCGCTGCTTTGGGCTTCTAGGCCCTCTTTCTCGGCCTTGTCGTTTTCATAGCCATGCACCAAAATCAAATTGGTCTTGCGGTTCATCTTGGCTGAATCCATCAAAAGGGACTTTTGAAACTCCAGAAACTGCACCAAAGATTCGAGCTTGCGCGGGGATAAGGCGCCGTCTGAATTGTAAAAGAATTTATTGCGATAAAGCTGCAGGGCCGGATCATGGCCTTTTTCAAGGACACCCTCTGACGGAGAGTACGGGCTTGTCGCCAGGACAGACAGGGGTACGGAAAGGACAAGGATTAAAAGGGACAAAAAGCGATTCATGACATTCACCTGCGAATTGTTAAAGGTCACTTTCTAGTGAATTCCACTGCCGAACGCCAGTTGCGAAGAGTTCAGGTCTGTTACTTATCAGAAAGGCAGGCCCTTCAAAGCCCTAACTGGACGAAGGATTGTTTGTAGAGCCTTATGGCAGTCGGAATGGGGACAAAACGCCCGTTTAGCCTTTAAGATAGACTTACGGAGATCCAACAGCATGAGCAAATCAGGTGCAACATCCAAAGCTTCCCGCAAGAACCAAACCACCATCCCCGCCCGCGTCCGCCAAGCCCTAGGAATCGCCAAAGGCGACACCTTGTTGTGGACCGTGAATGGGAACGAGGTCTCTATCCGCATCATCAACCGCAAACAGGTTGATTGGTCCAAAACCTCAGAATTGTCGCTATTGGAGTGGACCCAAGAAACTGAAAAAACCACAGAGCCCGAAGCCAGCGTTTAACCCCAGCTGCGATTTGCTGCTCTTGGGACGAAAACATCAAAGGCTGCATGCCCGGGGGCACACGTTCGCCAGTGCCCCATTTAGCTCTTCTTAAGATGACAACCACGACCTTTGCCGCTCTAATTTAGTCTTCACCAAGGAGCAGCAATGAACCCAGCCCGCGACAATGCCTTTCAAAAACTCATTCGATTCAGTGTGAAGCTCGTCAATGAATACCTGCCTGATCCCTTTATCTTCTGCGCGCTTTTGACTTTTATCGTATTTGCCGCGGCAATGCCCGTAACTGGCATGAGCTTCCTTGAAACTGTGAACGGTTGGTATGAAGGCTTCTGGGGCTTGTTGGGATTCTCGATGCAGATGGTCCTGGTGCTCGTGCTCGGCCATGCGTTGGCGAACTCGCGCCCCTGCTCCAGCTTGTTGTCATCTTTGGCCTCCCACCTGCGCACCCCTGGTCAGGCGATCGTTGTCGTTTCTTTGGTCTCGCTGCTGGGTTCCTGGTTCAACTGGGGTTTTGGCCTGGTGATCGGTGCTCTTTTTGCCAAAGAGATCGCGAAAAAAGTAAAAACTGTCGACTACCGCCTGCTGATCGCTTCTGCTTATTCCGGCTTTCTAATCTGGCACGGCGGTCTTTCCGGATCTATTCCTTTGACGATTGCCACGGACGGGAATCTGGCCAAGGCCTCTAACAATGTCGTCACCGGAATGATCCCGGTATCTGAAACCCTGTTTTCAACCTACAACCTGGCCATCGTGATAGTCCTTTTGGTGACAGTGCCCCTGCTGAACATGTTCATGCACCCACGTCCGGAAGAAACCGTGACTGTGGATCCGGCTTTGCTAAATGACGAAGTTTCAGACACGGAAAACGGCAACAGGACGTGGGCAGATCGCATTGAAAACAGCAGATGGGTTTCTTTGATCTTGTGCGCCCTTGCCAGCGTGTACATCGTAAACTATTTCTTCAAAAAAGGTTTGGATCTGAATCTGAACATTGTGAATTTCATATTCCTGTTCCTGGGCATTCTGTTGCACGGGACTCCACGTCGCTACATTCTGGCGATTCGTTCTGCCGTGATCAGCTCCAGCGGGATCATCCTGCAATTCCCGTTCTATGCGGGAATCATGGGTCTGATGGTGGCCAGCGGCAGCAGCGGTGTTTCGCTGGCCGGAGCCCTGTCCAATGTGTTTGTGAACATCTCCACCGTCACAACATTCCCGTTCTTTACCTTTATCAGCGCGGGTATTGTGAACTTCTTTGTGCCCTCCGGCGGTGGTCAGTGGGCCGTACAAGCTCCGATCATGCTGCCTGCGGCGCAAGAGCTGGGCGTGTCCGTAGCCAAGACCTCGATGGCGATTGCCTGGGGTGACGCATGGACAAACATGATCCAGCCCTTCTGGGCCTTGCCAGCCTTGGGAATCGCAGGCCTTGGCGCCCGCGACATCATGGGCTTTTGTTTGATCGTCCTTTTGTACTCAGGCCTTGTGATCTCGGCGGGATTCTTGTTCCTGTAATTACCTGAGTTTTCTGGTCATCAGTGCCAACTTCGTTGGCTCTGATAAAGGTGAAATTCCCGGCAGCATTTCGTTATGGCTATGACTTGGGTTCCGAAGGAAAAGTTATTGGGAACACGCAGCCCATTGAGTTCGTCGCCCAATAAAAGCTCTGCGGGTCTTGTTGTTGCGACACCCTTATTGGGTGACTTTGCAATCCACAGGAGCCATCCCAGGGTGGCCATCGACGACCAGCTTGAAGTTGCTTTTAGAGGTCACATCCACTTTGCCCAAACAGATGGGTTTATTGTCGGTGGAGATGATTTCGTATCTAAGAACAAGTTCGTTGGTATCCAACACCCCGTAGCTTTTCTCGAAGGCTTCACCGGGCGCCAAGATCTTGTCGTCCACAACACTGAGCGGAGCCCCTCCGCTCGTTCGAGTTAAAATCAAGTCAGCCATAAATCGCACGTCCGTTGAATTCACAACCTTTGCCGTCATCGCCTGCGCTGCGCCGCCAAGAATTAATACAAAAAACATAGTTAGTAGTTTCATGAGTGCCCCCATTTACATTTTTAACACTGGCAAACCGGCAGAGATATTGGAAATTGGAGACTAACGGATTTTTGCTTGGCAAAAATGGTAGGGGGCGAGGTTGTGCCCGCGCTAAAAAGTGCTAGTAGCACTTTTTAGTGTGGAGCATGCGTGAGGCTCTTGCGGCGAAGGCCGCAAATGCCGAACGCTTAGAAAGACGAGGCTCGATGCCTCGGCTTTCGCGTCCCGACAAAGCCAGCACCAAACTCATTTAAAAATCAAAACTATCGGCAATAAAGAAGAAACAGAGGGAATGGTAGGGGGCGAGGGACTTGAACCCCCGATCCCAGTGTTATGAGCACCGTGCTTTAACCAACTAAGCTAGCCCCCCACGATCTGGAATGGGAAAAGCCTATCAAACCTCCCCCACCTTGGCAAACGCACATCGCATTAGGCCTTAAACGAAAAAAGGCTCCCCGAAGGGAGCCTTTGAAATTTGCTGCTTCAGCTACGCCGCCCGGTGGGCGGCTGCGCTCTGCCCGCGTCCGCGGACTAGGAATCAACAAACGCTTTCAGTTTGTTGCTGCGAGACGGATGACGAAGCTTGCGCAACGCCTTCGCTTCGATCTGACGGATACGCTCACGAGTCACGTTGAAGTCCTGACCCACCTCTTCAAGAGTATGATCTGATTCTTCACCGATACCGAAACGCATACGAAGAACTTTTTCTTCTCTTGGAGTCAATGTCGAAAGCACACGGCGAGTTTGTTCAGCCAAGTTCAGGTTCACAATCGCTTCTGCAGGATTGATAACCTTTTTGTCTTCGATAAAGTCGCCCAAGTGCGAATCTTCTTCTTCACCCACTGGAGTTTCCAAAGAGATAGGCTCTTTCGCGATTTTCAGAACTTTACGAACCTTATCAACTGGCATGTCCATTTTATCTGCGATCTCTTCAGGGGTCGGCTCACGGCCAAGTTCCTGGATCAGATAACGAGATGTACGAACAAGTTTGTTGATGGTTTCGATCATGTGAACAGGGATACGGATCGTGCGCGCCTGATCGGCAATAGCACGAGTGATCGCCTGACGGATCCACCAAGTCGCATAAGTCGAGAATTTGTAACCACGACGGTATTCGAACTTATCAACGGCTTTCATCAAACCGATGTTACCTTCCTGGATCAGATCCAGGAATTGCAGACCGCGGTTGGTGTACTTCTTTGCGATGGATACAACCAGACGAAGATTGGCTTCAACCAACTCGGATTTCGCAGCATCGGCCTCACGCTCACCTTTCCAGATGGCTGTGTAGGTTTCTTTAACCCAGTTGTGATTCATTTCTGTTTCTGAATCCAAACGGCTGATACGCTTTTCTGCTTCCTGAGCCTGCAATACGTAGGATTTGAACTTCTGATAGTTCAAACCAGTATCGCGGGTCATACGGGTCAGTTCTTTTTCGTTCGCATCGATCAGTTTCATACGCTCTGCCATTGCAGCAACGTCTTTAGAGAACGTACGCTCCACACCGTCTTTGATACGACGACGAAGAGTTCCGATACGGCTCACCAAGTTTTTGAACTTGATCACGATACGGTTGATTGTCTTACGGTTGAAGTTCACGGACTCGAAGTTCGCCATCAACTTGTCGTTCATCACAACAAGTTCTTTCATGGCAGCCTGACGAGCCGGAGTGTTCGTCTCTTCTTTACGAAGAGTCAGGAACAGCTTTTCCGCCGCTTTTTGGTACTCAGTCACACGACCGATAAGCTCATGGATCTTATCGATGTATTCCTTTTCGTCGTATTGAGTGTCCTCGTCCTCAAGACCACGGAAGATCGATTTAACTTTGATACGGCCTTCATCAAGACGCTTACCAAGCTGGATGATCTCGTAGGTACCCAATGGGGACAAAAGGATCGCACGAACGATCTCGCGCTCCCCTTTTTCAATACGACGAGCAATTTCCACTTCCCCTTCACGAGTCAGTAGGGAAACGCTACCCATTTTGCGCAGGTAAAGGCGTACAGGGTCGTTCCCCTTAACGTCTTCACTTTCCGCTTTTTCTTCATCATCAATTTCTTCGTCTTCAGAATCGACGTTTTCAAGGAAGGCGCCTTCGCCTTCTTCCTCTTTCGAACTTTCAGACAAGTCTGAAATAACTACACCACCGCCCTCAAGGCCATGCATGAACATGTCCAGGACAGACGGAGCGATAATTTCAGGGGGAAGGAGCTCATTGATCTCTTCGATCGTGAGTGCACCCTTCTCCTTTGCAAGCTTCAGGAATCTCTGGATTTCTTCTTTAATCAGAGCTTCCTGTTCCTGCAAAGAAAGCACCTTTACAGGTTCTTTCTCTTGTTTATTTGGTAGGTTCGGTTTCATCAATACCCCGCCTTTTACCCTTTATTCAGAGAGATTCGGTTTCTCTGAATATTCATAATCTGTTCCAACTTTTCCGAACTAGGTTCGTTTTTAAGATCTCGTGCCAGGCGCTTTGCTTGATCGCGCAGGAAATTTTCTTTTACGCGCTTAAAGCAATCGCGCAGGAGTTTCAATTCTGCCTCTTCGTCGTACCCTGGATCGCCCTCATTCGCTGGGCTCACTTGGAATAAATATTCAGGCTGATCGACGTAAGAGACAAGGAGACTGGTCAATTTATCAAACTTACTAAGATCTTGTCTATACACATCCGTGGCTTTTTCGAGGATCTTTTTCACTCCTTCATGGGCCGTGCTCTCGAGGAGATTTTCACTCACAAACGACTCGAAATTGGCACGACTTTTGAGTACCAATCCCAACAGCATCAGCTCCGCTTTAGAGGCTCCCTGAAGGCTGATTTTACCTCCATCCACTGACTGGGACACCTCGGAAGAGGCTTTTGGGTTAGCTGCGCCCGCAGAAGGGTTTGGCTGCACCGTCCTAGTCATTCCCGGGCGACTTTGTGAATTTACAGGGCCACTGCCCTGTATTCCCACAGCCTGACGCAGCCAAGGAAGGCCTACGCCCATTTTCTGAGCGGCCTCTGCCAAGTACAAATCCCGCAAACGAAGGTCAGGAATGGACTCAAACAATGGCTTTAACTTATCGGCCAATTTTACTTTTTCCGAAGCCTCGCCACGGTATCCTTCCATCCAACGCGACAGAATCATCACAAATAGATCCGGAGCGCGATCCAGCTCGATTTTCAGAGCTTCAGATCCGTATTTTTTCACATAATCGTCAGGATCCATGCCATTCGGCAATGTGAGGCCTTTTGGATATAAATCCGCCGCCAGCAAAATCGGCAAACTGCGCTCGGCCGCTTCCATTCCCGCAGGATCCCCGTCAAACAGGGCAACCACGTTCTTGGTCATACGCTTTAGCATCTTGCCATGATCCGGCGTCAAAGCCGTACCCATCGTGGCAACCACGTTACGAATGTCAGCCTGATACAAGGACACGAGATCCATGTACCCTTCCACGATCAATGCCATGTCTTCACTGCGAATGTAACGCGCAGTTTGCGACAGACCGTACAACACGCGGCCTTTAACGAACACCGGCGTTTCCGGAGAGTTCAAATACTTCGGCTCGTTTTCTTTTTTCTCTAAATAACGTCCACCGAATGCAATGGGTTCCCCCATCGCAGAGAAAATCGGGAACATCAAACGATCACGGAAAATATCAAAATGCCCGGACTTGTTGTTGCGAGCCTTCACCAGACGCGCTTCTTCCGCCAGGGCCATCGGAACATTTTTGCTCAGTAGGTATTGTTCCAACCCGTCCCACTCAGGCTGGGCATAACCCACACCGAAAGCCTCAATCACTTCTTGAGACAAACCACGACTGGCAATGTACTTTTTCACCGGGTGATCATGGGGAACGCGTTTAAGTTGCTCTGAAAAATAATCAGCCGCGAGCTTATTTACTTTTAACAACAACTTCTTTTTGTCGTGTGCCTGGTCTCGTTGTGCATCTTCTTTTTCCGGCGCTGGCATCGGGATACTTGCGCGGTCCGCAAGGTATTCCACGGCCTCGGGGAAACTCATCCCCTGATAGTCACGCAAAAACGAAAACAGGTTGCCACTCTTGTGACAACCGAAACAGTGATAGACCTGTTTGGTTTCAGAAACGGAGAACGACGCCGTTTTTTCGGCGTGATCAGGAAACGGACAGCGGCCCATAAGGCCGCTACCACTAGGTTTCAACTGAGTATATTGAGAGATGATGTCAACGAGGTTGTTACCCTCTTGCACCTTCTCGATAAAGTCTTGAGAAAATCGCATGCCTCTCCAACAAATTAAGAAAGCTTAGATTTAATAACTTCGCTCACTACTTTGTTGTCTGCGGCGCCGCCGGATTTCGCGATGACTTCTTTCATCACTGGACCCATGTCCTTCACGGTTTTAGCACCCAATGCTGCAATGACTTCAGTAACGAGAGCTTCGATTTGTTCACGGCCCATTTGTGCTGGAAGATAAACTTCCAGAACTTTCAGTTCCGCTGTTTCCTGATCAACCAGATCCGTACGGCCTGCGGCCTGAAACTGCTCGATGGATTCTTTACGTTGCTTAACAAGCTTTTTTACCACATTCATCACTTCGTCTGGAGTGATAGGATCTGGTCTCATATCGATTTCGCGATTTTTGATCGCAGCCTGGAGCATACGAAGAGCTCCCAACTTTGCTGATTCTTTTGCGATCATTGCAGCTTTAACATCTGCAGCGATTTTATCTCTGAGTTCCATAGCGCCTCCAAAGGGACTTAAGAAGAGATTCGGTCATAAAACAGAGGCGACCAGTGGTCGCCTCTTGAAAAAACAAACTTTCAAAAAGGGAACTAGTCGTTCCAACCTTTTCTAGATTTTTTTACAGCGCGCTTACGAGCCGCGAGAGACTTCTTTTTAAGTCTTACAGAAGGCTTTTCAAAGTTTTCGCGTTTTTTAACTTCAGAAAGAATACCTGCTTTTTCGCAAGACTTTTTGAATTTTCTGAACGCAGATTCAAAAGACTCACCGTCTTTGATCTTAACCATTGCCACGACAATCACCTTCCTTCCCGTGTGGAATTATGAATTTGAGAGAAAGAGTGTATAACAAAGCAGCACAAAAGGGGCAAGTCTCGGGGTCCTGACGCAGAGAATTATTCACGCCTTTGCACAATTTGATTGAAACACCCCCAAAGGAATGCGGAAATTGCAACAGAGGGGACCCTATGAAATTACTTATCTATTTGATATCACTAATATTCGTCGGAACTAGTCACGCCCACGCCTGGGAGGACTTTTACATCCTAAAACCCGGACAACTGCGCTTTGAACGCGCCCCCTCCCAAAAATTCTCCCACTTTTCCCAGTCTGACTGCCGCTCTCGCATCCAGCAAATCACCTGCATCGTGAATCCCTCTCAGAATCCTCAGGAATCCCGCCAGTGTCAGGCCGACAGCCCTGCTGCCGCTCCGACCCTGGAAAAAATCTACGATATTCTGCCGCCGAAACTGCAAAAGGTCTTCTGCGGGTTGGATGTGATTTACATCGAAAACGAACTGGAGTCTTTGGCCTATGCCGGAGTCATCCAAGCCGATGCCCAAGGAAATGTGCGGGGGTCTTTCATGGGAATTCGCCGCTCTCTCATTGAGCAAAACTATGACGCCACTTCCGTCTTTGGCTGGAAAGAACAAAAAGCCTTCGGCATCAAGGCACCTCCATTCGTTCACCTGCCAGAAGGGCCTCGCGTGGATGTCACCCTGCCGATTTCACTCTCTGCACTTCACTATATTATCGTGCATGAATTTGCGCATATTCTGGATTTCTCAAACTCGGCCAATCATTTTATCTGCCCGGAAGGCGTCACTTGCGACCTCTCTGATTGGAACCCGGAAGAATTCAAAAAGCTGGTTCCAAAAGAAGGTTCTTGGGGCGCACTGAGCTGGGAAAGCCCCCTGGCTCCCCTCCCGGAACAAAAATTTCCGCTGTGGAGCAAGCTTTGTTTTTATGGCTGCTCGGAACGACTGGGCCTGGAGGATATTGAGGCCTTCTATCACCAGCTGCATCCTACAAATTTCGTATCCACTTACGCTGCGGTCAGCCCTTTTGAAGACTTTGCCGAAAGTCTGACCTTTGCTGTGATGGCCGAACACAGCGACTTCCAGTATCAGATCCAAACCCCCTATGCGTCCTATTCCCTTGAAACCAAATGGCGGGAGATCGGGCCTAAAAAAATCTGGATGCAGGACTTCCTGAACCGCGATCTGAAATACCCAAGCCCGATGAAATAGTTTACAAAAAGGAGAACGACTTAACAGGAGTTCTCTTTTTTTATGACCGAAATGCTTGCGAACCCACAAATCTGGATCGCCTTCTTCACCCTTTTTGCCCTGGAACTTGTTCTGGGTATCGACAACGTCATCTTTATCTCCATTCTGGCTGGCAAGCTCCCCCAAGAGCAGCAAAACAAAGCCCGCATGGTGGGGTTGGGACTGGCGGTTATCACTCGTGTGATTCTGCTCTTCTCCCTGTCCTGGATCATCGGACTTACCGAGCCCATGTTTGAGGTTTTCGGTCAGGAAATTTCCGGACGCGATCTCATCTTGTTGCTAGGCGGTCTGTTCCTGATCGTGAAAAGCACCATGGAAATTAATCACAAACTCGAAGGCGCCGAAGGCAGCCAATCCAATGCTGTCGCTCACTCCTTTAGTGCTGTGATTGTGCAGATTCTGCTTTTGGACGTCGTGTTCTCCCTGGATTCTGTCATCACTGCCGTGGGTATGGTAAATGAAATTGCTGTGATGGTGGCCGCCGTCATCTTGTCAGCGGCCGTTATGATCGTCTCAGCTAAAACCATCAGCAACTTTGTGGACTCACACCCTTCCTTGAAGATCCTGGCCTTGAGCTTCCTTCTGATGATCGGCTTTACTTTGATCGTTGAAGCTCTGGAAGTTCATATCCCGAAAGGATATGTTTACTTCGCGATGGCCTTCTCTGTCGGCGTGGAGATGCTTAACATTCGTATGCGTCGCAAGAAACCAAAAGAACCCGTCAAACTGCGCGAAAGAATTGCCGAGGAAGCATAGTGAACTCAGCCCACCACGAAAAATGGATGAAAAAGGCTTTGCAACTGGCCCGCAAAGCCGCCTCACGGGATGAAGTTCCCGTTGCCGCCATTGTCGTGGGACCTGAAGGTTTGATCTCTTACGCCATCAACACGCGCGAACGCCAGCAGACCCCACTGGGACATGCTGAAATTCTGGCTCTGCACAAAGCCTCACAAAAACGCGGAAGTTGGCGACTGAGTGATTGTACTTTGTATGTCACTCTTGAACCTTGCATCATGTGCGCAGGGGCCCTTCAACAGTCCCGCATTGCACGCGTGGTTTACGGCGCCACCGACCCCAAAGCGGGTGGCGTTGACAGCCTCTATCAAATCTTGAATGACTCCCGCCTGAATCATCAGGTGGAGGTCACTGGCGGCATTCTGGAAAATGAATGCAGCGATCTGCTGCAAAGCTTTTTTAAAGACCGTCGCGACGAAAAGAAGATCGACAAGACCCAGAAAATTTACCGCGAAAGATCTTCTGCGGTGGTTCTGCACAAGAATCAAGTTCTTGGTTTTCATGCCGTTGATCCCACCTCGGAAGTTCCTTATTTCTTCCTTCCTGGTGGAGCGATTGAAGAAGGCGAAACGCCTGCCGCATCGGCAGCGCGCGAATGCCTGGAAGAAACCGGCTATCGTGTGCGCATCCTGGAAGAAACAGCTTTTGAAAGAAAGTACGACTTCCCCTGGGATGGAAAAGTTCACGCCTGCAAAACCACCTTCTTCGTGGGTGTTCTGGATCAGGAGTGGGTTGCCCCCACACAAGTTGAGGATGCCTCTTATCATCGGGGTGTGGAGTGGATTGACGAAAAGACCGCTTCACAGGTCTTTTCCTACAACAAAGACATCCTTTGGGCTGTGCAAAAACTTCTGAAAACCGCCAAAAAGAAAAATCAATCCCGACGATAACCCCTCGAAACCAGAATTAAATTTACAGGGCGCAGGCCCCCTGTTAGAAGTCTGATCCAATGACTACTACAAAATTTACTGATCTTCCCCTAATTGCCCCTCTTCAATTTTCTTTAAAAGAAGCAGGTTACGAAACCCCAACTCCGATTCAGTTGGCGGCTATTCCTGTTATTCTTGAAGGGCACGATCTGCTGGGGATCGCCCAAACCGGCACAGGCAAGACGGCCGCGTTTTCACTGCCGATTTTGCAAAACCTTTCCAAGTATACACGCAAGATTGAACCCAAGTCTCCGCGCTGCCTGATTCTGACACCCACTCGCGAGCTGGCGATTCAGATTCATGAAAACATCGAGGCCTACAGCAAGCATCTGAAAATGAAGCACGCTGTGATCTTTGGTGGTGTCGGACAAAGCCCGCAAGTGCGCGCCCTGCAGGGTGGCGTGGATATTCTGGTGGCAACCCCAGGTCGTCTGATGGATCTGCACGAGCAAAAACATCTGAAGCTGGATCGTGTGGAAATCTTTGTCCTGGATGAAGCTGACCGCATGCTGGACATGGGCTTCATGCAGGATATTAAAAAAATCCTTCCTCTGCTGCCACAGAAACGTCACAACCTTTTCTTCTCTGCGACGATGCCGCATGAAATTCAGACCTTGGCCAATCGTATTCTGGTGAATCCCAGAAAAGTGGAAGTGACTCCGGTTTCCTCAACCGCAGAAAAAGTCGAGCAGCGTGTGATGTTCGTGGAAAAACCTCAAAAGCTGGATCTGTTGCTGCATCTTTTGAAAGATCCAGCACTCTACAAAGTTCTGGTGTTCTCTGCGATGAAGTTTGGCGCCAATAAAGTTGTGGATAAACTGACTAAGGCTGGCGTCACAGCGGCCGGAATTCACGGCGACAAATCTCAAAACGCACGCCAAAGAGCTTTAGAGGATTTTAAAAACGGAGATGTGCGTGTCCTGGTCGCTACGGATATCGCTGCCCGCGGAATCGACATCGACGGCATCACTCACGTTATCAATATGGAGTTGCCACACATTCCTGAAAGCTATGTGCATCGTATCGGCAGAACGGCCCGCGCTGGCGCCGAGGGTATTTCCATTTCCTTCTGTACCGCAGAAGAAAAGTCCTTCCTGTTCGCGATTGAAAAAACAACCCGCACTAAAGTCACCGTAGTGGAAGATCAGCCTTTCCATTCTGATGACGCCGCCAATGCTGCCGTTATGACGGTTGGAAAAGCCAAAGCGATTTTGGAAGGTCAGCGTTTGCAAAACAAGGCAAAACACAGACCTTCCGGTGGGAACAAACGCCCTGTTGCCAAAGGCGAAGGCCCTCGCGTAAAATCGACTCCATGGCACAAAAGGAAGCGATCCAAAAATTAGACGATGTATTGAAACAATGGACCAGCACCCCGATGGGACGAAGAACTTTCTTGGCTTCGCTCCCACTTCTGATGGCGGCCTGTGCAACTGAACAGCACCGCCAACGTGAAGGAAATCTGCGCGGGGACGAAACCTCTTTGACCGTGGCTGATGAAAAGCGCATGACTTCGGAAGTTCTTCCGCAAATGCGCAAAGACTATCCCGCCATTCAAAACCCCCAACTTCAATCTTATATCAGCCAGCTGGGTCGCAGGATCGTGACAGCCAATCAGCTTGAAGGCCAACCCTACAACTACAACTTCACAGCTGTGGATGTGGGCTACGTGAATGCCTTTGCATTGCCGGCAGGAACTGTCTTTGTCACAGCTCCTCTGATTGCCATGGCTGATTCCGAGGCGGAATTAGCTGGGGTGATCGGCCATGAAGTCGGCCACATTAAAGCTCGTCATACAGCCATTCGCATGGATGCCGCTAAAAAAGCCGAAGGCAAATCCTGGATGTACGCGGCGGGCGGCGGCCTGCTGGGCGGTGCTTTGGGATATGGCCTGGGCAAAATGCTGTGCAAGCAGGGCGATGATGAATGTATGCAGAAAGCCACCTTGTATGGAGCTGCTGCCGGAGCTGGCGGTGGTTTGCTGATTCAAAAATATGCTTTCATGGCCAATTCACGTGAAGATGAAATGGAAGCAGATCGTATCGGCTTCAGAACTTCCGTGGCTGCCGGATATGACAAAGACAAAGTCGGCCTTTTCTATGACAAACTTCTAAAAATGGAAGAGCAGAACAAAGGGCAACAAAACGCCATGATGACTTCACTGGCGGACGCGATGAGCACCCATCCACCAAGTCGTGAACGTGTGACTCAGATGAATCAAATGGCTTCCGAGCAAACCCGCAACCCACGCGCTATCACATCGACCAAGGAATTTGATCGTATGAAAGCCCTGTGCACCGAGCTTGCCAAAAAGAAGCAGCAAAAAAGTTAAAGATCGTAAGATTTTTCGACCGGTTTCTGGAGACCTCGGCAGGCCTCCAGGAACTTTTTCACCAAAGGCTCTGACGACAAGAAGCGAGCCTCATCATCAATATGAAATTCTGGATGCCACTGCACTCCTACAAAGAACCCATCTTCCGTTGAACTGAAAGCTTCGACCAGGCCATCTGGAGAACGCGCTTCCACACGCAATCCGTGCCCCAGCTTTTTCACCCCTTGGTGATGAATAGAGACGATTTCTCCGCCGGACGAATACATATTTTGCAACATTCCACCCGGCTCAATATCCACGGTGTGAGTCAGCTTTTCATAAAGCTCAGATTTGAAATGCGACAGATTGCTGGGAAGCTGAGTCGGCAGATCTTGGAATAAAGTGCCACCTTTAAAGACGTTCATCAGCTGGAAGCCCCTGCAGATTCCCAGCACCGGCTTATTGCGGGTCACAAAGGCTTTTAGAAGTTTCAACTCATAGCGATCACGAATGGGATCAATCTGATGCTTCGCCATGATTTCGATAGGTTCTTCCCCGTAAACAGTCGGAGAAATATCCACCCCGCCCTGCAAGACCAAGCCATCCAGTATTTCCGCATACTGATGCACATTCAGATCATCTTTTTCCAAAAGACCGGAGGATTCCAAAGAGGGAACCATAAAGACAAGGCCGCCATGCTTGGCAATCAAGTGCGCCAAGCTTTGTTCCAGATACTGAATGGTTTTGCTTTTAATTTCAAAACCATCAGGCGTCTTGTGCAAAAGACGAGGAGAAAGACCAATGAGTAAAGGTTTTACTGCGTCCACACTCTAAGTGTGGACCCAAAAAGAATTGAAGTCGATAGACTTTGTCCGATCGCAGACATTTTACGACCTCAGGCCATGCTCTATTCTTGAGCTTCCAAACGGTAACCTAGAGACGGCACTGCCACGATTCGGCCATTAAACTTTTGAATTTTTCGTTTCAAATAGTTGATTTGAGAGTCCACGTTACGAGATGTCACTTCTGTATCTCCCCAGATTTCAGAAAGACATTTTTCACGAGTGACAAGATTGTTTTTGCCAGCCACCAACAGCTTCAGAATATCGAATTGCTTCGGCGTCAGATTCACTTCAGCACCGTCAACAAAGACCTGGCGGGAAAGAAGGTTCATCTTCAGGTTCGCCGCATTCAATTCAGAGGCAGTCTCTGTCTCTTTCTCAGAAAGACGAGCTTTAATTCGCAAAATCAGTTCTTTGACATGGAAAGGCTTGGAAATGAAGTCATCCGCACCTGTTTCAAAAGCCTTGATACGTTCATCAATGGTCGCCGCACCAGATACAAAGATGATCGGTGTGTTTTTTGTAGAGTCGCTTTCGCGCACCATACGGCACACATCAACACCCATCACACCCGGCATTTTATAATCCAGCAGAATCAGGTCAGGACGCTTTTCATTGATCAAACGAAACGCAGAAGTGCTGTCCGAAGTGTAGGAACATTCGTAGGTGGAGCTGAGAATCTCTGCGAGAAGCTTACAGCTCTCTTCATAGTCATCTACAATTACGATTTTTTTTGCGCCCAAGTCCGTTCCCCTTAAAGGAGTGGAGGTTGTAAACATGTTCATATTTGAAGCATCCCCCGTTCAGGTGAAAAGTGCAAGCGGCTCAGGGTCCAGTTTTACATTCCCTTAAATTTGATGCGCTTACTCTCTAGGATTTTCTTCAATTGATCACGTTTGTCACCCTGAATTTCGATCATCCCGGATTTCTCGCCCAGGATGTGGGTTCCACCAACTCCGCATTTGGCCTTTAGTTCTTTTGCCAAGGTCTTTAGATAGGTCTCATTTCTGGGAAATCCATCCAACACCGTGACAATCTTACCGCCCCGCCCGCTTTTTTCCATACGAAAAATCACAGTAAATTGACCATCCTGCACAGCTTCTTCAGGCTGGCAGCGGCATTCAGCCTTCAACTCTTTGCAATCGGGACAAATGACATTGTCCCGGGGATCAGTACTAAAAACTAAGCGAGTATTTTTCACGAACCTGAGCTCTCTTGATTGGATGGATTAGGGCTGGGCTCCTCACCCAACTTATGCTGAGTGTACTCTTTTCCGTCGAATCTAAAAAGCTGCGGAGTTTCATCCATCACTGTCGCGATGTTCACCGGTCTTTTCCAGAGTTTGAAAACGTTTTTCAGCGTCTCGCTCATAAAGTCCGGCTGCATATCAATGCCTTCGTGCAAATGAGTTAGAAGTAACTCGCCCCTATTTTCAAAGTTCGCATCTTCAATGCGAATAATCGGCTGGCCAAAGTTGGTCATGTGGAACAACAACTGAGCCTTGATCGCCTTAAAGTCTTTGGTATCCACCTCAAACTTCTGGGTCTTCTTATTAAATTTATAGACAAACATTTTGTTACGAACGCAGAAGTCCTCAGTTAGGAACTGATCAATGAAGGTCACATCATTGCAGACCTTACGAACCTCAAAGATTTTTTCACGCCCCAGGCCCAACTTGCGATCCCAGTGCTTTCTTTCGCGCACATCGTCGCACTCTTCCCATTCGCGGCCGAACTGACCCTTGTTCCAACGGTCTTCAATATCGCGCATTAGTTCGATGCCGACCTTGTAGGGATTGTATCCGTTCGGGGCCATCGCCATCGTTCCGGCATGGTGATCCGCAAAGTCGATGATCTCGGAATCATCCAAAATCTTGGTCGTCATCAGCTTGGAGTGCCAGTACGAAGCCCAGCCTTCATTCATCGTCTTCGTCATGCCCTGCGGAGAGAAGTAGTAAGCTTCATCTCGAATGATCGACAATACGTCCTGCTGCCAGTCTGTCAGCGGCGCATGGTGAATAAAGAAGTTCAAAACGTCTTTTTCAGGCTCGCTAGGGAATCTTTGCGCTTTGGCCTGAGCCTCCTGATCGGCTTTACGACGTTGTTCCTCCACAAAGGACGGCGGATTGATATAGTCGCGCATGTAGGAGCGGTCCACTCTTAACAGATAATTTGTTTCCTGCTGTGGGCGCGACTCTTGCGGCTTAACCACAGACTTTTCCACATATGGACTGTAGCGGTCGATCAGATTTTCCAAAGACAAACAGACGTCGATGAAGTTTTCCACCACATCCTGCCCATGGCGATCCATATAACGACGGATGCGGGTGGCATGATTGGCCATCTGATCCATCATTTTACGGTTTGTTTTTGAAAACCAGATATTGTTCTTAAAGAAATCACAGTGCCCGTAAACGTGCGCCATCACCAGCTTCTGGTCCATCATGGCGTTACCTTCCATCAGATACGCGTAGCACGGGTCGGTGTTAATCACCATTTCATAGATCTTGGAAAGGCCGTATTCATAGCTCTTGGAAAGATGCTCGTACTCCATCCCGAACTTCCAATGCGGGTAGCGCACCGGGAATCCACCGTAAGCGGCGAACTGATTGATCTGATCGTAGGTGATCAGCTCAAAGATCGTCTCAAAGAAATCAAGGCCCGCGTCTTTCGCGATCTGGCAGATTCTTTTTCTTTCGGCTTCAAGTTCGGGTGTCAGATTAGCCATTAGCGCCCCTTGCCAAGGAAGTCTTTGATTGAATCCAGGATCTTGTCGCGGTTTTCGATCTGACTTAGCGTCAGTCGTTCGTCCTCGCCAAATTCCTTTTGCAGGTCTTTTAAGAACTGCCCGCTGCCGTATTTGCTTTCCACCTGGCCATAACTGAAAACGTTACAGTTCGGCAGGAAGAATTCCTGCAGCATCTTAACACATAGACGCGTATCCTCGCCCGACCAGTTATCGCCATCTGAAAAATGGAACGGATAAATGTTCCATTCATTCGTGGGATAGTCCGTCTGGATGATTTCCTGACAAAGCTTATAGGCTGAACTGATCAGGGTTCCACCCGATTCACTCGTTCTAAAGAAGGTGTCTTCGTCCACCTCTTTGGCAGCAGCATCGTGAATAATAAAGCGTGTTTCCAGACCCTTATAGTGCTTGCGCAACCACGTGTTGATCCAGAAGCTTTCCAGACGAACGATTTCTTTTTGTTCGTCACCCATACTTCCCGAGACGTCCATCATATAGATGACCACCGCCTGAGTTTGGGGCTTTTCCACACGCTTAAAGGACTTGTATTGCATGTCCCGGCGAATTGGCAGAACCAACGGCTCTTCAGCATCATAAGTTCCGGAACCTACCATACGCTTCAAAGCTCTTTTATAAGAAGACTTGAAGTGACGAAGACCTTCCGGCCCCACCGGAGCCAAGCCTGTGAACTTGGTTTTTAAGGAATCGATATTTTTGGAACCCTTGGGCTGAATCAAAGGAAGTTCCAGCTTTTCACCCAGAATGTTGGCAAGCTCTTCCATCGACATCTCGACTTCGACAAGATGTTCTCCTGGAGCTTCGCCAGCTTGTCCCTGTCCGCCTTCACCCGGGTCTCCGACATCCTGACCAGGCTGTCCTTCCCCTTGGCCGACCCCACCTTGTTGTTTGGGGCCGTAACGGAAATTGGGAATATCGATACGAGGAAGCGGAATCTTTACGAATTCATCTTCACGCTTCCCGATCATCTCACCCTGAGAGACATACTTGCGCAGGTCCTCTTTAACCTTGCCCTTAACGATCTCTCTAAATCTATTATGGTCTTCACGTATCGACATTATTTATTCTTTACGTCCCCTCGGGCGAAGATACTTGCCACGTAATGCAATACATCCGTCGCAGAGATCTCATCGTAACCGAAGTCCTTGATGAGACGGGTTTTAACGATATCAATCTTCTCTTGAGTGTCTTTGTCAGCGACGTTGCTCACCAAAGTGGTCAACTTGATGCTGTCTTTCTGATCCTCAAAGAGTTTCAACTCGATGGCTTTATGCAGGCGTTCGTTCATCTTGTAATTGAACTTCTTGCCTTCCAAAGCCAGGGCCCCGATATAGTTCATGATCTCGCGACGGAAATCATCCTTACGGGACTCTGGAATCTCGATTTTCTCCTCGATGGATCTCATCAGACGCTCATCGGGTTCCTCGTCATTTCCAGTGAACTGATTGCGAACTCGTTCTCTTTGCGTATAGGCTTTGACGTTATCAATATAATTAGCACACAGGCGCTGCATAGCACTTTCATCGGCGCTGATGGCTCTTTGCACCTCAGCTTTGATGATTTCCTCGTACTCCTGCATAACCACGCCCAGAAGCTCTTTGAATTCGGTCTTTAGCTCTTCGTTGGCAATCAACGAGTGACTCTTAAGACCGGACTCCAGCTCCTTAAACACCATGAACGGATTCACAGATCCTTTGTTGGACTGCTGTGCCGCCACCAGGGCGTTGGAAAGTTTATCCTGGATATAACGAGCAGAAATACCTTCAAGACCCTCGCGCTGAGTTTCTTTACGAAGCTCACGCACGTTGTCTTCAGTATAGTTAGGCAATGTTTTGCCGTTATACAGTTTCAGTTTTTGCAAACGAGTCAAATTGGCCTTCTTCGGTTTTTCCAGACGAGTCAGAATCGCCCACATCGCGGCCATTTCAACCGTGTGCGGAGCAATACTGATTCCACGCACTTTCTGGGAATTGAAATCACGTTTATAGATGTTTATTTCATCTCTCCAGCGAGTGATGTACGGAATGTCGATCTTCACGGTACGGTCACGAAGAGCTTCCATGAATTCGTTGTCTTGCAAACGACGGTACTCCGGTTCATTCGTGTGACCGATGATCACTTCATCGATATGGGTCTGTGCAAATTTCTTCGGTTTCACGCGGTGCTCTTGCGAAGCACCCAACAGATCGTACAAGAAGGCCACATCCAGCTTCAGAACCTCGACGAATTCAATCATACCGCGGTTGGCAACGTTGAACTCCCCGTCAAAGTTGAACGCACGAGGGTCGGAATCCGATCCGTATTCAGCAATCTTACGGTAGTTGATGTCACCAGTAAGCTCTGTGGAGTCCTGATTCTTTTCGTCTTTAGGTTGGAAGGTGCCAATACCCACACGGTCCGCTTCAGAGATGAACAGGCGTTTCACACGCACGTGCGACAGAACCTGCATCAGGTTGCCGTCATACTTTTCCATCAAAGCTTTAAAGATAAAGCGTGAAGGCGGACTGAGTTCTCCATCCACATGCACCCGGAAGCTGCCTTCCTGGCCTTTGTTGATGGAATCATATACAGAGCCACGCAATTCTTCCGGAATCAAAAGCAGAGGTTCTTCATTCATTGGCGAATGGAAGACCTTTACACCTTTTCCTAACAAACCATCCAGCTCGAGTTTTTCATCAATCCACTCGAAGGTGTACACGGCACCTTGCTTCGTGTGCGAGTAGCGCTCAAGGCCTTTTTTCAGCATGCGGCAGATTGTGGACTTCGCACTTCCCACCGGGCCGTGCAACAGAATCACACGCTTCTCGGTTCCGTAACCAAGAGCCGCCGCCTTCAGAACATTCACCAATTTCATCAACTGCACATCAAGACCGAAGACCGCGTCTTTGCCGTTGTTGTGAACGTCGTCGAAGAACTTGTAGCGAATGACTTCTTTTTTGAAATCGATATAGTTTTCAGTGCCTTCCTCAACGATCATGTCATACATGCGCTGATAGGCATTTCGCGTAATTTTGGGATTTTGTTTTACCAGGTCGAGATATTCCTCGAAGGTGCCACTCCAATGCTCTTTGGCATGAGTGCTTGAGTTTTGCCAGTTGGCGACCAGTGAATGCAGATCAAACTTAGAGGCCATATTCTCTCCCCAAGGTGATTGGTGACACACCTACTCTGTTAGAGTATGCCTCATTACTAGACGGTTAACGAGTTTTTTAATTTAGTTGTATTGCTTTGAACCCTTGAGGTTGTCTCAAGGTGAAAAGGTCCGATTTGAACTGGACCTCAGTCCTGGGCGCAGAGAAAAGCCACTGCATTTCAAATTGCGGTGCCGTAATCACAACCTTCTTTTGTCCTTCTTTTCGATCTAACCACTCGACACGGGTTTTCTTTGCCAGATTCTCACATTGATAAATCAAACCCGCAGGGTCCAATCCACATTTCCATCCGGGACCGCGCACAGGTTCGTCAAATGCGATATTTGTCAGATTCATAGGATGCAAAGGCATGCCCACCACATTCAGGAAAGCACGTTCGGAATTGCGGCCATAGTAAAAGGCCTTCTGAGGATAAACAGCATAAGAGATCTCAGACGGACTCATCACGAGGCTGGCAACCTGAAATCCCAGCAGCGCTGTGATTTCAAAACGTGCTCTTTCGTTCTTAATCGCAAAGATATCTATATTCAGAGACTGGGTTTTGTTTTCTTTCTGATTTTTGATCAACGCCTTGGTTTCCCACTGCGCTTTCTGGAAAGAACCCTCCTTCACCGTCTTTGTGACACAGCCGGAAAGGAAAAGGGTTAATACGATCATGAAAAAAGCATTGAACCTGTTCATCATTGCCTTAGCATAGAGAAATGAATTCCCTTAAACAAGCCTTGATTCAATTAAAAGAAGACTGGCGCAACAGCCTTCTTTTGGGGTGTATTGCCACCATATTCGTTCTGCTGGTGCGTTTTGTTCCCTATCTGAGCGCCTTCTTCATTTCTTTGGGACTTTTGTTCCTCCAGGAAGTCAGCAATCAGTATTCTCAAAACCGTAAATGGCCCCAGCAGTTTGCCTTCTTTAAACAACATCTGCTGTCCTTTGTGGTCACCGCTTTGATTCTTTTACCCACCAGCGCCCTGCTGGGTTCCGCGATGGGCCTGCTGCAAAGCCCTCAGGATTTCCTGCAAACAATCCCGCTTTCTTTAGGGCTTTTAATTTTAGCTTTATATTTCTATCTGATCCTCAATCACGCTTTGCGATTGAATATGGAAAGCGGAACGTCCTTGGCCAAGGCTATTGATATCGTCGCCCTCGGATCTATGAAGAATTTCAAAGAATACTTTCTGGTCAGCTTCTATCTGAGCATCGCCATTTTGGTGTCAGGATTGTTGGGGGGACTTGGTTTTATTGTCACCCTGCCCTTTGTCTTTTTCGCCACTAACTATATATATAGACATATCAAGGAATCAGGCTCTCTGGATAAGAAGGCCAATGCCTAAAACAAAAAGCCCGCTGTCCTGCGGGCTTTTTAGTTTGATTGTATTTCAATGCTTATTTTTCAGCGTGCTCAGCAATCGGCTTGTCAACAGACGCCGGCAAACGAGGCGTACCATTCAACTCTTGTTTTTCAATCGCTGTGATTTTGCTGCGGATCTCTTGAACTTTTCTAGTGTCAGTTTCAAGATCAGCCGCCTTCTTGTACATCTTCTTGGCTTTATCCACCATGGACTGCTTGTAGTAAGCATCACCCAAGTGCTCAGCAATAATGCTCACTGTGGACTGATGTTTGTGAGCCGCTTCCAGGAATTTGATGGATTCTGAAAACTTGCTTTGTTTGTACAAAATCCAGCCCAACGTATCCAGGATATAGCCATCCGTCGGTTCCAACTCCAAAGCGCGGCGAGCCAGCTGTTCAGCTTCTGGCAGTTTCACGCCCATCTCGGCCCAAGTGAATGCCAGATAGTTCATGCCCTGCACATGGTTCGGATCAAGCTCCAGAACCTTTTGCATTTCATTCACAACCACATCTTTATTACCCATACGGTCGTTGATCGTTCCATAGTAGAATCTTAATTGCGCATTATCCGGGAACTTCTGCAGGCCTTGCTCCAAAGTTTTGGAGGCATTTTTGTAGTCGCCTTTTTCATCCAGCAAAGATGCATACATTGCAAAAACTTGCGGCTGATCCTGACGAGTCTTCAAACCTGCTGCCGCCACTTCGATACCTTCATCCAAGCGACCCAAGCCTTTTAGCAGATAAGCCGCGTGCACCACAGCTTCACCATAGTAAGTACTGGAAGTCGGAATTTTGCGATACTCTTTCACAGCCTTTTCATGCTGACGAGTTTCCTCGTAAACCGCGGCCAGATAGAAGCGTACTTTGTCAGACTCTGGAGCATCCTTCAGAATCTCTTCCAACTTTTGCACAGCCGTCTCATAGCGTTTCTGTTCGATCAGGATCAAAGCCATCTTCATGCGCACATTCAGTGGCTCGTCAGAATCGTTTTCCATCACTTCCAGTTGTGCATAGGCATTTTCATAGTCCCCGCGCTCGATATAGATCTGCGCCAGAACTTCGGCCACGCGTGGACTTGGAGTGTTTTCTTTCTGGAACGCACGATACAAGCTGATCGCCTTATCTTCATTTTTCTGTTTGGAATACAAGACACCCAAGGACAAGACCGCATCTGCAAAGTCCGACTTCAGATCCAACGCTTTCTTGAAAGAAGCCTCAGCCACCTTGCCATATTTCGTTTCGGACTGTTCCATACGAACACGGCCGATATAGTAATGAGCCAGGTACGGCGTTGTGTATTCCGGATTTTTCAACAAAGTCTCAAAGTACTTCACGGCTTTGTCAGACTGTTTCTGCTCGGAATACAAAGCACCAATGTAAAGCGGAGCTTCTGTGTTTTCCGGCTGAAGCTTCATCACAGTGTGATATTGCTCCATCGCTTTCGGATATACTTTCAAAGAAGAATACAAACCACCCAACAACAGGTGTGCATCCACATTCTTCGGATCTTTCTTCACAGCCTCTTCCGCCTGAGCCAAAGACTCTGTGATCATGCCCTGCTTCAGGTATTCAGCAGCAAGGCGCATATTCACGGCTGGAGAATTTGCATCATAGACCAAAACCAGCTTGAAGGATTCAATCGCTTTCTGAGAATTACCTTCCAAGGCATAAGCCTCACCCATCGCGAAGTAGTAATCCGCCTGAGTGCGCATGTAGAGTGGATCCAAAGTGCTGCCGCCATCCAAGGAAAGCACAGCAGGAGCGAAGGAAGCGGGAGCCCGGTTTTTATCATCGAAGGAGGCTTCGTAATACGGTGCTTTTTCAGATTCATTCGAAGTGAATGTCGCGCAAGCCGTAAGGGAAAGTAGAAGCGGGGCGATTATCGCAATCCTAGTGTGTGGAAACATTAGATCTCCTTGGTCACTAGGCTGATCGGCTTTTTATGAGATTTGCTTGATGCAACTTAAACGAGCAGACAGGAATCACGACTAAGATCGCGCTCCACCCGCTGTCTAGTTATGAGACACACTCAAAAGAACCCCTACGTCGTCCCCTTCATAAAGGGGCTGATTCTCCAGAGGTTTATCCTCATCATCCAAAGACGCGGTTTCGATCTTTTGGTTCGGTCCGGTTGACCACACCAAGATGCGGATCTTTCCTGTTGCTGCTTCCGTAGACAGAATGCGGTAGCGATAGGGTTGACCCCAGGGGTCCATACCCATCGTTCCTGTGCTGCGTAGATTCTCTGCGGATAGGCCGTGCTCCCCGGAAACCGAAGCTGGAAGCCGTCCTGAAGACTTATCCCCAGAAGCCTGAGTTTTTGATGCTTCGCGGTAAATTTGTACAACTTGGTAACCAACGACCTCTGCTTTTTGACGAGCGTTCTCACTTCGAGAGTCCTGAATCTGGCGGTTCCAAGGGGTCGCGATGATCGCCGTGGAAAAGCCCACCAGGCCCAGTAGGGCCAAGACTCCAGAGGACTTAAACTCTTGTTTTTGCTCGTTTTTCATTAATTTTCTTTCCGAAAATAAGGGTCGTCCTTTAACATTTCGGCGTCCTTTAGAGAAAACTTTAGACAAAGGTCGGTAAAATTCGAAAAAACGAATGCCTATTTGCGTAAAAAATAACGCCTGGAGTCTTTTCTTTTGATTTGAGGACCCCTTGACAAGGGGTGGCGGCAGGGATAGGTTGCGCCCATCTGCAAGGGGACGCTGAATCATAAGGCACTGTTAACCCCTTGAGACTTTGGGGAAATTTCAAATTGGGAGGCACTTTTGATCAACCAAAACGAAACAATGACATCGAAGCCAAATTCTAAAGTTAAAATCATCAAGCGCTATCAGAACCGCAAACTCTACGACACTCAACAAAGCTGCTACGTGACTTTGGACGATATCGCTAAAATGATCCGCACAAACGAAGAAGTAATGGTTATCGATAATAAGTCTAAAAACGATATCACTGCTGCGACTTTGACTCAGATCATTTTCGAAGCTGAAAAGAAAGCATCTCAATACGCTCCTCTTTTCACTCTTCGCGAAATCATCCAAAACGGTAACGGAAGCATCTCTGGTTACTTGGCTAAGCTTGGCGCGTTCCCTCAGGATTACATGACTAAGCAACAAGTTAACACTGTTGTTGAAAACGCTTCTACTGACAGCGTAAAACAAAACTTGGAAAACCGCGTTGCAACTGCAGCAACTCGCTACAACACAGACACTACTGCTAAAGTAGCTGCTGAAAAAGCGACTGTTCTTCCTGGTCTTCAACAAGACGACGAAACTCCAAATCTTCCAGGCACTTCTTTGTTGAACAACTAAGAAGACCTCGAAAATCGGGTTTCAAAGAAAGGCTCCGCAATGCGGGGCCTTTTTTATTTCCGGAATTACTTCAAAGATCTCCAGATCACGAATTTCTTCTGGCCGGATTTGATTTCCACTTCGCGCTGATCCAGCCCTTCCCCCGTTGGAGACTGACCATAATCTAAGCCCTCCAGGCGGAACTGATATTTTCCCGGAGTCAGCGGTACACGAATGATTTGAATTGTTTGTGGCAGGAAAGACCACTGTCTGACATCGGCACGATCCGAAACCAGCATGGCAATATAGGCCAAGTCACCCAAGGCTTGATTCTTCTGTCGAATTTGATCTGCCAAAACGGCTTTGGTTGCAATCCCCGTCACACGTTTCGCCAGAAGAATTCCGTAGTCCTCTTGCAGGGTTTTGATCGCCGCGGACTGCACGTCATAAACCTGATGACTTAGATAGTTCAAGTTGTCCGAAAGATACAGTCGCGCCTGCTGAGTTTCACTGCGTACCGGATACAAAGTCGGAAGACTTTGTCCGTTCGGGCTTGGTGCTTTACGTGGCCCCCAACCCTGCTGATAGATAATGACCAGCTCTCCCAGTCCACGCTCGTACCATTCCTTCTTTTCAACCACGTCCGGAAATTTCTTTTTCCAATCCTGATAGGAATCCATACGTCGAGCCAGCTTCGCAGAGCGAATCAGGTCCTCACGAATCGTCGAGATCGTCGGATCAATTTTATAGGCTTCAGCATACGCGATATAGGCGTCATCGTAACTGCGACTGGCTTCCCAGATTACAGCGGACAGGTATTTACTGAACGAATTCAGTTCAAAGGCTTGCTTTTCGTCCGCTCGGTATTTCAGGTATTTTTCATTGATACGACGGGCTTCAACCAAAGCGTCATCCAGTTGACCCATCTGCAGAAAGTTCATCGCCAGATAAGCATTGATGAAGATCTTTTCAAAGGTATCGCCTTTGTACTGAACCATTTCCTCGCTCAATGCCAAAGACCCTGCGATACGGGAGATAGACTGATAATCAATCAGCTCCGCCAAGCGGTCTGCCTGCATGAAGACCTGACTGCTTTCTTTTAGCTGCCCCGCCACCTGCAAAGCCACCGCATAATCCAGCAGATACACCAACTGATCATCACTGGATTTTTCCGCTAGCGGTTTTAGATCTTCAATGGCTTTGGTGTATTCGTGTCGAACCAATGCTTCGCGGGCAGGCTGCACCTTACTTTGATAAGTGGCGCAACCCATTAACGGCAAAACTAAAAAAAGACCCACGACAGGCGTGAGTCTTTGAGCAATCCGATTCATCAATTAAAGACCGATGGATTTCTTCTTGAAGGTTTTACGAATCTGTTTTTGATCAGACCAAGTGATCATGCTGCTTTTCAGATTCGTCAGGTTCAAAGTCAGTTTGTAGTACACAGACTTGTCTTTACCCACTTCCTGAACGATGGAATCCAAACGACCGTTGATGATGAAGTCCGCACCCACCTGGCCGCCCGGGCCCTTTTTGCTGGTTTCTTCAACCATGCCTGAATTTTGGTAGTTATATTCATCAGCGATGTCCTGACGAGCTTCTTTATCAATGAAGCCTACTTTGCCGGATTTCATCAATTCCACGCGCACCATATCCATAATGCTTTGAGTGTCGATGTGTTCGCTGGTTTTATTCTGAAGATTTGTCACCATCACAACCGGCATTTTTTTTGCGCTGTTGATAGCAGGAGAACTCATCAGGCTGCCAACCAGATCCTGAACAGCTTTTTGCATATCTGTTTCAGACCATTGATCATTCAACAGATTTTCGCGGTTCACATCATCATACTGGCCTTTAACGAAGGCTTTAGGACCACAACTGGTCACCGCCAAGAAAGAAAGAGCCACAGCT
The DNA here is from genome assembly GCF_041888015.1 of Bdellovibrio bacteriovorus. Classification (GTDB taxonomy): domain Bacteria; phylum Bdellovibrionota; class Bdellovibrionia; order Bdellovibrionales; family Bdellovibrionaceae; genus Bdellovibrio. Next base: position 180,680 of record NZ_CP168968.1, on the reverse strand, counting down.
GCAAAAGTCAGATTCTTTTTCATATTACCTTCCTGTCCCTTAAGGACACATCAAAAGTCTATGCTCGGGGATTTTCAGACGCAAGTCATGCCCCTCCGTTTCAGGACGGCTGTCCAAAATCCGACCCTCATTTTACTCCTACTTACGCCCTGCTTCCCTTGTATATTGCAATACAGGCCAAATATGAAAGAAGTCTCCACGAGTCTGCAAGCCTATGAATCTCTCCGGACCCACATCAATCCCTATGCCGAGGAACTTTGGCTTCTCGCTTTGGACTCACAAATGAATTTGATCCGAAAAGAAATGGTGTTTCGAGGCACTGCCGACTTTTGCCTTATTCATCCACGGGATATTTTCCGTGTTCTGATCACATCCAACGCGAGTTCTTTTATTCTGGCGCACAATCATCCCAGCAACAGCTCCACACCATCAGAACAAGATCTGATCCTGACCCGCAAAATTCATCAGCTTTCTATGTTATTTGAAATCCCTTTGAATGATCACCTGGTGATCTGCACAGATAGCTATTTCAGCATGGCTGATCATGGCTATTTTAAGAAGTGGAAACGAGGCCGAAGCTCTCAAAGATTTTACTGAATAGCCTCGAGAGTGCTCTGATACTGACTGTTGCTTGGATTGCGAATCGGCGTCACCGAAAGAACGCGGGACAGGTCTTCACTGAGAATAATGTTATAGCCCCCGCGGCGGGCATTTTCGATAAACTGCCGTGCATATTCTTCTTTATAGGCTTGTGAGTATTCCTGAGCCTGCTCTGCATTGAACAATTCTTTTTGAACAATATCATGGGGTGACATGGCTTCTTCACGACGGGACCCACGACCCAATTCTTCTGCCAACTCCTGGGCCCGGGTGTCCGTTGAAAGATCCAGACGGCGATCATTTTCGTAAGCGGCCTGCGCTTTGGTTTCACTGAAGTCACTGTTCATCAGTCGTGCATTTTCAACCTGCATACGCTGACGAGCCATCTCCATTTTTTCGTTGGTCAACATCAGATGCCTATTCACGGACTTTTCAAATTTTTCGGATTTCGCAGCCGCTGGTGCGCCTGCAACTTTTTTGGGGGGATCGGATGTTCCTAAATAAACAAAAATCATCGCCGCCGCTCCAACAAAGAGCAGCAAAGCCAAAAACATAGAGTTTTCTTTTTGAGGCTTCTGCGATTCCATAAAAACCTTATCGGAGTTCTGACCACAAATCTAAAGATCCCCGCATCTCAATCTGAAACACTTTTTTTCTAACCGTTCCAGTGTCTTCCGGTTTCTCTATATCAAGACTCGGTTAAAATACGAGTTCTCATTACATAAGAAAGTCCAAAAGCAGTGCAGATTTATGGCTAACCCGAACAGGTGATTTGGAATAATGGCACAGACGTCAAAATTTTAGACAGTAATTGTGACCTATTAATCAAATTACCTTGAAGCCATGTCAGGCATGGAACGTGAAGTAAAGAAACTGTCAATAAGACTAGTCCCCCCCCCAATATATCGAAAGGATCCCCCACCATGAAAATGTTTAAAACTTTGGCTGCTGTCAGTGCTCTGGTTGTTTCTGCAAACGCGTTTGCGGCAAGCTCCGGTCAGCTTCTTATTACCGGTACGGTTGCCGAAACGACCTATCTGTCTTTGACGGCAACGGGCACAGATCCTCTTGAGAACGTAGATCAAACCTTGAATGTTGACGACATCGTAAGTGGTGCAGCAACTCAGTTGTCGTTCGCAAATATCATGCATGAGATTTCAAACTCAACAGCGGGTTACAAGATTACTTTGTCTTCTGTAAACGCGGGTGAATTGCAAGGTCCTGGAACAAGCAAGGTAAAATACTCTTTGGATTATACTTCTGCGAAAATCGGTATCTCTAACTGTGCTCTAACTGCTGATTGCACGGCATCTTCTGGTGCTTTGACTGCAAAAACAAGCAGCGCTGTTTCTGTGAATGTGAAAGCCACTTCTACTGCGTCTGAAATCGCAGCTTTGCAATCCGGTGTTTACTCTGACACTGTGACTGTGACGATCGAAGCTCTTTAATCAGCTTTGAATAATCTGACTACGCAAAAAGCCGATCTTTTTAGATCGGCTTTTTTTTATTGGTTGGATTGAATAGTCAGATTGATTGTATCTTGATAGGACCCTTGCGACTTTCCAGTGGTGTTGCCGATAGTGATTTCCACCGGATTCACCCGGCCACTTGCCGGGGACGCTCCCGAGCCCGAGGCAATCAGGGTCCACCACGGAATGGCGATTACATTGCCATTGATCTTAAAGGTGTAATCAATGGTGTCTGTACCACCGACCTTCTTCAATTTTCCACCATTATCTGTCCAGGCATACAAAGAGTATCCCGCATTATACTTCAGGATGATATCCGCCGTTCCCTTGGCCCCCGTGGTCAGCCCACTGGCAAAATTCATCGTGTGCGTGGTCTTACTAATGTCAAAAGATCCACCGGAAGAAACCACCGAGATATCAGCTTTACGATGAGAATCGAAAGTGAGCGTCTGCGTATGTGACGTCACCAAAGTCGCATTATTCACAGGCCCCCGATACAGGCGCACTGTCAGGGTATCGACATAGGTGCCAGCAGCTCGCCAGTCATTGGTGGTGTCTATTGAAATCGTGTAGGAATGGGACTTGGTATTGTACGAGTTATTTCCCTGAAGTTTGTCACAGATAAAGTCATTACAAGAAGCCCCTTCCGGAAACTTCTTCAGGATCTGCATTCCAGCGGCATCTTGGGAGACTTGATAGGGCCAGGTATTAGATCCAAATTTCATCGACCGTGTCGTATAAGAAGTCGAGGAACCATAATCAAAAGTTAAAAAATAATTGCAGGCCCCTTGAGTGGTATTGCCATTTACAACAATACCAAATGTTTCCTTCATACTGCCACCAGTTTGAAAGTAGGGCGCAGGCTGAGTCAGATAAAAACCCATGTCGGAACAAGCCTGTGTAACTTCACCAGCAAACAGCAGAGGCATGAACAGGGAAAGAATATACTTCTTCATCATTGATTCTCCTGCGGTTGCAACTTCACAGCTTCAATCACTATCATCTTTTCAGCCTGAGAAGGTACTTCGAACACAAAGCCTCCCAACCCCGTCCGATCGGTCATGACTTTATATGTGCCTGGCGCCAGTCCCTCTATCAGGAAGCGGCCTTCCTTATTCGTAAAGAACGAGTTATCCACCAGATTTCCCTGAACATCGAAAACATCCCCGGCCGCATAAATCAGTGGATCTCCGGATGGCAAAAGAACCTGACCTTTTACCATGACTTTTTTGGTGATCTTCAGATCTAACAGCAAGCCACTTCGATAGGTCAACTGAGTGCCATAGAACTCCTGATCCATCAGATATCCTACCGGCAAAGATGTTGAATCCACGTTCAGCGTGTTGCGGTAATAGGCCGATTGATCACGCAACACCACTGTTTTTCGCGGACCTAACTGAGCCTGCCCACGATCTCCTGTCGGATTGATCATCAAGGCCTGGCCCTTGTCCAAATGATCCGAGTGAATCAGCACAAAACTATCACTAACAGGTTGAGTGAATGCCGCTCGCGTGCCCACCCATGCAATTCCGGTGTTGAGCCCTAACGAAGTCACATTGGACTGCTGTCCATTCTGATCATAGTTGAAGTGATCCAGCCGTACACTGGCAGGCTGGGTCAGGTATTCCCCGGAAATACTGCGAAAATTTCGGCTGTCACTGTTCTGTACCGAGGCATTCCAGCGATAGTCATCATACTGATAGCGATTGTTCCGATGAACCGTCAGATTGGTCGTTTTCTCCAGCGAATCATGATAGGCGCTGGCACTGTGCAAACCCTGTGATTCGTTCCAGAAGAAGGACAACAGGACCCGGTCTTCTTCTTCGCTCTGCACAGTTTTGTTGTAAGCGATCTCCACACGCATTTGTCGGCGCAGTGGAATCATCAGATTGCCACGATAGATTCTTTGATCTTCCTGATTAGCGAACTGCAAGGTTCCAGCTCCAATCCCCAACAACCAGGACGAAGCAAAGCGATAGTTCGCCTGACCATCATAGCGTCTTAGATATCTCTGAGGGTCTAAAGAGGACATTCCTGCCACCACGGGACGGAAATCACGATCCTGATTTTCAGCTTCAAGCATAAACAGCACGGGCATCTGATGACCCATAATCTTGTCCAAAGATCTGTAGGTCAAACGTTGGGCATAGCCCACATTCTGTGACGACTCCGACCCCTGCGCCACTTGCAACGACAGATAGCCCCAAGGACTTACGCCCGAGACTTCTCCCCCCAATAAAAGCTGAGAATAATAGCTTTGATAGTTCAATCCCAGAGTCAGCTGATCACTTATTCCATGACGATGGAAAAGGCTGACAAAGACAGCCTTGTCATCATAAGCCCTGTCCTCGCCGGACACCTGCCATGGCAAACCTGCGGCATATGAAAACTCCTGCATTCCTTTGGCTAAAAGACTGTTTTCATAAAGCAGCGAAAAGTCATAAACTTCCTCCTGGCCCAGATCGTCTTTCACCTTGATACGCACGCTGCTTTGGCCGCTTGCCAAAGGGAAATCACGGATATTGAAAACACCGGGACTGAGGCGCAACTGACTGAAAAGAAGTCCGTTCACATAAATCTCAACGATGGAAGATCTTTTGATAATAATTTCCGTGCTGCTTAATGGGGTCAGCGTCTTGTAGGGCTGAATAGAAAACTCTCTGCTGCCGGCCATGCCCGCCAGAGAAGGTGAAATCTGAAAACCGACCGAACGAAGAGTCAGATCCCCTAACGTATAACGAATCATATTCTCTTCGTCATCATGGCGAAGTCGTGTGTCCTGACGGCGCCATTTGTCTGTGCCGTCCTCTTGAAAATCCGCACTGGATTCCAGTACGAAACCTCGCACGTTCTCCACCAGCTCCACATTTCCGGTCATGCCACGTCTTTTATTTTCTATATCACTGCCATACTGCCAGGATTGTTGAGTACGCAGATTCAAGTATCCACTGTGCTCATGCGGGCGCAGGTATTTCTGATTCTCGAACTCGACAAAATTCAAATCCACGGTTTGTGGTTTGCGGTATTTTGAAGGCAGTCCCAAACGCAGTTCCAAACTGGGAGGATCAAAAGAAACTGTGAAGCCAGCAGCCTCCAGATCTTTCATAGTCAGAACCCCTTCGGGCTTCACACTTTGTTGCAGTCTTAAGAACAGATCATCCTTCAAGATGGGTTTCACCGATTCCAGAAGTGGAGCTGCTTCAACAGAGAACTTATCGGCCTCATCACGGGGGAATAGCCAGGCCTCAGAAAGTGATCGTCCGTCCAACACCAAAGGCGCCATCAAAAATGGCTTTCCCAGATTCGGGCGTGCCTGAGCGGCATTTCCAAACGCCCAAACCATCAACAGAATAAGAACGTACAAAAATCTCGTCAATTATCTGATTCCTTGAGAGTCAGTTCCGCTTTCAGCTCTTGATTGGCAGGAACCTCTTTGACGGTCTCCATCTCAACAGAAGCCACATCACCCGGAAGAAGATTGATGGATTCAATTTCCTTCTTACTGGTCAGATCCAGTAAAACTGTGTCTGCCGCCTTGATTCGGAAGCTCTTAAAAAGCAAAACCCGGTGAGCTTTGCCTTCATTTGCAAAAGTGACAGAGACTTTTTTAGGTCCAATCCTCTTCACCTGTTTGACTACCACTTGGGCCTGCGCCCCTTCCGGAGTCACATAGGCGGACGCCACATATTGCAAAAGAAATTTCAAATTTACAGAGGTCTTTTTCGGTGCAGAATTTTTCTCGCGGAAATCCACAGGAAGCTGTGAGGCGACCAGCCGATAAGCTTTTTCTTTTCCGTCCGTAATTTTTCCGGACCAAGACACGCGCACATTTCTTTTTTCTTTCGGCAGCAGTACGACTTGCTCTGGATAAATGGCAAAGTCTTCGGTTTTGGTTCGGATCTCTTCGCCTTTTTTATTGGTTGAACGTGCAAAGGCCTCAATCTGCACAGGCAACTTTTCGTCACCCGGATTTTCAATTATCAGCACTTGTGTGGAACGCGGACCGGAAGGAGCGAACTCCACAACCATGGGTGAAAAGCGAAAGGCCCAAGCAGCCAAAGAAGGAAGCAGAAGGAATGCAACGACCGAACGAAGAATGATTTTTGTCATACCTCTTAATAATAGGAGGTGTTTTCAATGCGATGAAGAACTCATCAATCAGATTTTAACAACTGGTCTTAAGGCGCTTCAACCCGCACCACAGAAGCCGGGGCACGCTTATCCACTACGACTTTCAGGTGAGGAGAATTTTTTGAGATGCGCAACTTTCCATTCTCGGCTTTAACGTCCACTTTTTCAGGAACCTTTCCACTGAGGCGGATCTTTCCACCACCCGCCCAAGCCAGCGAGCAGGACAATGTCAGAATTGCAGTTGCGACAAGAAGTTTCATACTCTTCTTGTCGGTGAAGCTGGACTAAAGCTTTAGGACAATAGTTGGGGATTCTTTTCCTGAATGGGAGGATAAACCGGAATGACAACGATAAACTCAGTGCCTACGCCCACTTCAGAGCGCGCTTGAATTTCCCCGCCGTGATTCTGAACGATGCCATAGGAAATACTCAAGCCCAAGCCCGTTCCCTGCCCCACACCCTTAGTGGTAAAGAATGGATCGAAGATCTTTTCCAGAACATCCGCAGACATTCCTTTGCCGCTGTCTTGAATTGAGACTTGCACCCAGCCACGCTTGTCTTTAGATCCTTTGAAATCCTTCAGCGCTGTCGTGGAAATCCAGATGTGACCGCCCCCTTCGATGGCCTGCACGGCATTGGAAAGGATGTTCATGAACACCTGATTGATCTGGCTGGCATAACAGTGAATCAACGGAGTTGGTTCATACTGCCTGTGAATCTCGATGCGGTTTTTGATTTCCCCCTGCAGAAGATTCAAAGTCGTATCCAAACTCTGATGGACGTCGATTTCCTGGAGCTTCGCCTCTTCCAAACGAGAGAAGTTGCGCAGGCCCAAAACAATATCGCGAGTGCGGCGAGCCCCATCCTGGCAAGATGCCACCAGCTTCGGCAAGTCCTTCACAATATAGTCAAACTCGTACTCTTCTTTAAGGGCCGGAAGTTTTGGCGGATCTTTTTCTGCGACCTCGGCAAGTTCGATCAGCTTTTCGGAATACTCTTTAAGATGAGTCATGTTGCTGTAGATAAAGCCAATGGGATTATTCAGTTCGTGTGCGACACCCGCCACCAGTTGCCCCAGGCTGACCATCTTCGCCGAATGAACCAGCTTGGTTTGTGTGTCTTTCAGTTCTTTATTGGCCGCTTCAAGTTCGGTGATCTTTTTTCGCAAGTCCGAACGCGCCACCCAGATCTTCTTACTCATCTCATTGAAAGACTCAGTCAGAAGACCGATTTCAGTGTCGTTCTTAACGGGAATGGTCACGGCCTGTTCTTGGGATTCAAACGACTGCAAAGCTTCCACCAGATCATACAAAGGTTTTAGCACCCAACTGGAGGTAACCAGAATTGTCAGAATCAGAAGAATAATGACCGCGCCCACGACGCTGATGAAGGCATAGTTTACGTTCTTTAAGACCGCTTTGGCTTCAATCTTGGATGCTCCCAAAGCCACATAGAACTTTGTGATACCCCAGTCAATTGGGTAGATCAGGAAGCCATAAGGGTTGCTGCGCACATTCAGGTCAAAGAAGGGCTCAACACCCGGACGGAAATAAGGCTTAAAGAAATCTTTTTTATAAAGGTGGAAGTCTGGATGACTGGCCACCACCACCTGACCGTTGTCAGAGAAAACGATCAGCTCCAATTTCAAACGGCTTTTGATCTTTCCAACAAATGCTTTGTTCAAATCCACGATCTGTTCCATGTAGCCCACAAGGCGCCCGCCGGCCCCTGTGACTTTGGAAATCAGGATCAGATTCACCTTCTGTTTGTCGCCGAATTCAGCCAGGGCGATCTCTTTTTCATCTTTTACCTGCGCCATGTATTTCGCAGAAAGAAAGACCGCATCTTGAACCGGAACAAAGCTTCGCACATTGTCTTTTTCGTCTTTGAAGACAGATGCCAACATACGCCCCTCACGATTGAAGAACGTCAGGCTGGACAGGCTGTCCGACTTGATCCATTGAGATGAAATATTACGAATGGTGCCACTGTCCCCTTCGGACATGTGATAGATCAGACTGGGATCACGAACATAGCGATCTCGTTTTTGCGCAAGGCTGGAACGCAGATCATTCAGCATCAGATCAATTTCCCGGGCATTGCCACTGAGGCGTTGGGACAACTCGTGATCGATGGCTTTTTCGTACTTGATCATGGAATAGCCCGTGACGAAAGCCAGGGGCACAACAGAAAACAGAACAAACCAGACAATCAAGATCGTGCGCAGTGATCGTTTAGGTTTCTTTCTGAGTGTTTTCACTTTTTCGATTCATCCAGCGTAAAGATCAAACGGATGATTCCATCTGGCATCACACGCGGGTGTTTTTCTTTGGAAAATTTAGGCTTCCCGTAAGCCGCCATATAATTCATCAGGTCCTGATACTTCGCCTCAGGAATTGTAAAGTGATAGTACATGGAAGTCGGAGTCTTCTTCCAACCCAACTCCACAGATCCGGCTTTACGACCACCCAACTCAATGATTTTGTCCGAGAATTTCGGTCCAATCGTATCGATATTCGTGGCTTCGATTTCTCCACGATAAAGGAAGCCACCGCCACCACTGGCTGCGGGAACATCTGCCGCCTTTTCAGGAGCTTTGGCTGCCACCGTCGTTGGCGTCGGCACTGGAGCTGGAGAGGTCTTCACTTCTGGAGTCGTTGGCGTCTTTTCCGGATTTTTTGCCGCTACCGTTGGAGCTTCTTTTACTCCCTCATCCACGAACTCGGGCTTTTCTTCAACCACAGTCGTCGTTTCGGTTTTGGAAACTTCAGCCAGGATAACGTCTTTAGATCCGCCCAAAGTTCCCAATTGCATAACCTTTTGCCATGGGGTCACCGACAGCAAGGTCACAATAACACCCACAACAACCAAAGCTTCCAATCCCCACTTCAAACCCTGGGGCCATTTGTCGAAATTGGATTTTTGCATCAGAACCGTCAGATAGCTGGACGGCGCATTGATTTGTTCGATGATAGGCTCTGAAACCCGTGTGTCTGCAAGGCGCTCAGCATACTTCTGACCGTTTTCAATCTTGCTGAGATCCAGTTGCGCATCCCGCGAAAACTTCACATGATCCGCCACGGCAGCGCGACGTTCCGGATCCAAACTGTCAGTCAGGAAGTCATATAAGAGTTCATGCCCGATAAACGGGGACATTTCTCTTTTGTTCTTTTTTGAAAGAGGAATCTTATTTTCCTGCTGAGCCATTTTTTATTTTACTCACACCTTGGGTCATACTTCCCAGTTTGCGAAGCGCCCGGCCCAAACGATAGCGAATGGTGCCTGCGGTGATTCCCAAACCGGCAGAAATATCATCATCATGAATCTTCAAAATTTTAGACCAGATCACAGTCAAAAGCTCGTCCTCAGACGCCGTCTTTTGAAATTCGCGCCAAGGGCCCAGATCCAACGAGTCCGGGATCAACCAGCCTGATTCCACGGTTGTGTTAGGACGACCGCGCGAGACACGCACTTTGTACTTGTCCCAAATGGTTTTTGTGGCCGCCACGATCGCCACAGAGTTTTTCAGTTCAGGATTTCTGTTTTTGCGTCCTCGACAAAGGACTAGAGCTTGAGATGAAGCCTCTACCGCTTTTTGATCATCAAGCAATGAGAAGTAAAAAAATAGAGCGATAGATTGTACGTCGGCCTCTGTCATCGGAGTCATACTATCAGGTAATTTTGAAACAATCTAACAGGCTGTTAAAAAAGTCCAGTCACGCCGAAATGCCAGAGCGGCATCTCGGCCTGAATAATGAAAAGCAATTAGTCGACAGTCAACTGTCTTAGAAGGTCGAGCTGATCCAGCACCTTGCCGGAACCCATAACCACGCAGCTCAATGGATCTTCGGCGATGGATACTGGCAGTCCAGTTCTCTCTCTCAAAAGCACGTCCAGGTTCGCCAGCAAAGCGCCCCCGCCCGTCAGAACAATTCCATTGTCAACGATATCAGAAGCCAATTCCGGCGGAGTTTTTTCCAGAGCTGTACGAACAGCGTCGACAACTTCAGACAATGGATCCATCAAAGCATCGTTCACTTGAGAAGAAGTGATTTCGATTGTCTTAGGAGCACCGGCTACAAGGTCACGACCTTTGATCTCCATAGATTTTTCTTCTTCGAATGGATAAGCGTTACCGATTTGGATTTTGATATTTTCCGCAGTTCTTTCACCGATCAGAAGATTGAACTGACGACGAACGTAGTTCACGATCGCCTCGTCAAACTTATCACCAGCAACTTTTATAGATTTGCAGTAAACAATACCACCCAAAGAAATAACCGCGACACCCGTTGTACCACCGCCCATATCGACAACCATGTTGCCAGAGGGCTCAGTGATTGGCAGGCCAGCACCGATCGCCGCTGCCATTGGTTCTTCGATCAGATAAACTTCACGAGCCCCTGCAGACTGAGCCGCCTCTTTCACCGCACGTTTTTCAACCTGAGTGATTCCGTAAGGAACGCAGATGATGATACGGGGGCGAATGAAGGATTTTTTCTCTCCAAGGGATTTCCCGATGAAGTACTTCAGCATGGACTGGGTGACTTCGAAGTCGGCGATAACACCGTCTTTGATCGGACGAATAGCAACGATGCTGCCAGGTGTACGACCCAACATGTCTTTGGCTTCTTTACCCACGGCAAGAACGCGATTTTGCATTCCACGGTAATTTTTTTGAACTGCAACAACAGAAGGCTCATCAAGGATAATTCCGCGGCCTTTTACATAAACAAGGGTGTTGGCAGTGCCGAGGTCAATGGCGATATCATTCGAAAAATAGTCTTGAACTTTGTCAAAAAAACTCATGCTGAATCTCACTTCAGAGAAATATTCATCGGGCCTAAAACATCTCAAGTCTAGGTTCTATAAAAACCGGAGTCAATGCAGATATTTAGGGCTTTTTTGAGTTATTTTGACGCGGGCGCACAACTGAGGGTCATATCACGACCCGCAAGCTTCGCACGGAAACGAACCTCCAAGCCACCCGCCAGAGACGTTTCGGCCTGCATAGTTTTATCGACATCAAGATCCTGAGCCACAACTTGAATACGCTCTTCCTGCCCTCCTTGAGCTGGTTTCAGACGAAGAAGAATTCTTTCTGAAGAGCGACCACGGAAGATTTCTTTTTCCACGGTGTTCTTTACGTCCCACACGATCTCTTCATCACGCTGAGTGCTGCGACGACCCACTTCGTTGTTGGTAAAGCTGCATCTTACCCGGCGCAAGTCCGCCCCAGCCCGCTTGAACGAGCTATGAGAGATACATGCGGCAGAAACTTCTTTCTCTGTTTCCTCATTGGTGACTTTCAAAGTGATCGGATAACCCAAAGCAGAACGAACAGAGAAGCGATATTCTCCCTTTTGCTGGGACAGATCGATTTCACCCTGAGCCGCTTTTTCGGTCTGTGCCGGAGTCATTACGAAACGGGCGCGCCCATAGGTATCAATCAAGCTGCCCAGAATGTCGTAAGCATGTTCGGACTTCGCATTCCAGAACATATCACGATAGATCTGACGGCGTTGCGGATTGAACGGATTCATATTCTGGATAACAGAACGATCACGCAGATCCATACCATTGACTTCACAACGGGCCGTACTCATCCCCTGCAGACCACCTGTTGGTGACACACTGGTTCCGTTCGTGCACATGCGATTGAAGGTCTCCACACGCATCTCTCGCGCGCAGTTGTTATTTAAAGAATCGTTCAACAAAGCATCACAGTAGGCCGCCTTGGAAGTCAGGCGCTGTTTGCCAGTCGTGCAGCCATTCTGGTGGTATTCATAAGTGAACTCAGTGGTCGCTCCCGGCACCTGTGGTGTAGGGCTTGTCGGATTCACTACAACCGGAGGAGTCGCACCACCCCCGCCGCCACCGCCGCCTCCATTGGAGCAAGCGACCAACGACAAGGTCAGAGCCGAAAGAACTATTGGTAAGTGAAAACGCATAGGCACCTCCAAAACAGGGAACCACCCCTGATGTATCAAAGAGCCTGCCAACGCCCTCTGCACATAGGTTCCATAATGAGACGTTCCTGATGTTAAAGTTTTGTCATCAGTGACATTTTGAGACACCCAATATGAGCGCGAATGATCCTCGCCTAAATATAAGGAAACGTAGATCCGATAAGTTCAGTACTTATGAACGTAACGGGTATTGGGGTTCTTCTCCTATTTTTCGTGGTCTTTTCCACGGGGTGCACTATCAATGGGCACCTTTGGGATTTCAATGCCCTGACCCCGCCGTTTTTAACTGATCCTCAGGGCAACAAACTCGATTCATTCATCATCAACTCTCAAGCACCTTTGAATCAGTACCCTCTTAAAGGCGAGTGCTTTTACGAAGGCCAGCGCATCGATGTCACGATTGCACCGATCACAGCAACACTCTCTAATTCAGATGCAAAAAAGTTTTCAGCCATCTGTTCCAAAGGCAGCTTTGAATTAACTGTCGACACTCAAGGGTGGCCCGATACTGAATACAAAGTGAAGCTGGAGGTGACCTCCAAAGATGGAGTCAAATCCTCCAACGAAACAGCCGTGGTCAAAGACATCCTGGCTCCTGTTGTCAGCTTTTCCACACTGCTGCCCACAGAAGTGGGAAACTCTTTGATCACGCAACTGCCTGTTGATGGCCTCTGCGAAAGCAACGATGGTCCGGTCAGCATTTCTGCGGCAGGAACCGTGTTGGCCACCTGGCCTTGCATCAACGGTTCATTCACGGGCCAGCTCACTGCCGCTGTGCTAAATGACGGCGCTACCCAATTGCAGGTGGAGCAGACAGATGCTGCGGGAAACAAAGGCACCTCTCTCAGTTCTGTCTTTAATAAAGACACGCTGGCACCTCTGCTCCCCATCACCTTGGGGGCTTTGGGCCCCGCTCTTTCCAATGATAATTCCAATCGTACCATTGTCGTGACCTTGCCATCCGATGGAGCCACCGAGTATCGCTATATCGTTGTTAAAGACACCGACTGTTCAGGGCAGTGGGCTGCCTTGATGGGCACCACACCTGTGGCTGCCGGAACGAATGCCACGATCACCTTTAACGGCGACGGTGAATATCGTCTTTGCCTGATCGCCGGTGATCAGGCCGGGAACTGGCAACCCGAAGAGGGTATGATCGAGTCCGGTATTGTCATTCTGGATACCGCCCCTCCAGCACTGGCCATCTTATCGCCAGCCGATAACAGTAAACATAAGTCCGCCGTGACAGTGACGGGATCTTGCGAAGCCGGAGCTGCCATCACCGCTACTGGAAACTTCACGCCGTCCCCCGCCAACACCACGTGTTCGGTTGCGCGCAGCTTCTCTTTGAATCTGACTTTGTCGGCGGTCGACGGCAACAAGGCGTTGCTTCTGTCATCCACAGATGCCGCCGGCAACACCACAAATCATGCCGCCTGGAACTTGATCCGCGATAATATCATTGTCGCTCCCTCTATCACACTCAACACAGCTTCGGTGACCAATGACCCCCTTGCAAAATTCACAGCCAATGATTGCAGTGATGCGACCTTCCTGATGTTGAAAGAAATAAATTCTCCGCCAACACTGGCAGACGCTGGATGGATACCTTGCTCAACTGCAGCCCAGCACTACAACTTTGATCTGAGCGCCAATGGAGACCAACAAGGTCTGCGAAATGTGCGTTTCTATGCGCATGATGAAGCCGGAAATATTTCAACAGCAACCGTTGTCACTATCACCTATGACAGCAAAGCCCCTATCCTGACTCTGGACCCTGTGCCGACACTGGCAATCAACGTCAGCTATCCCTTTATCGTCTATGTCACAGAAGCCACTGTTTCTGCCGCTGCCACCCTTTATCTGGATTATTCCACCGATGGCGGAACCACTTGGAATGTTGCCACCAGCAGAGCCCTGGGCCTTGCTGGACCGATGAACAACAAATCCTTCACCGTGAACTGGACACCGAATGCATACAACACCGGAGTCATCGTGCGCGCCCGGCTGACAGACTCCCATGGTCTGACAGGAACAGGAACCAGCAATGCTTTTGATGTTATTCTGGATACCATCAAACCCGTGATCACCACGGGCGAAATGAAAATCAATAGCCAACTTGATCCGGATGACACTGTTCGCTCTTATGTGACCGTCAGCCTGAAGGCTACAGATGCAGAAACTGCCATCACAAAATTCTGTCTTAAGGTCAGCAACAGTGCGCCCAATGCCTCTGACAGCTGCTGGGTCAGCGTCAAAGCTCCTAAGCCGGGATTGGACGAGCTTCCAGCACTGGATCTTGTGGATTTTGACTATTTCCTCGGAATTAACTTTGGGACTTACAATATCTATGCTTGGGTAATGGACGTCGGGGGCAATATCAGCACCAACACCGTCACACTCAAAAAGGACTACAACACCGTCAACTATATCAATGATCCACCGCCCGAGGTGACGAAGTTCCTGACGGTAAATTCAACAACACCGGCAAACCCTCCAAATACTTTCGATATGAATTTTGCCAATGGGGCTCCGGTTTACATCAGTTGGCAAGCCAGCGACAATGGCACTATCGCGACGGTAGAGCTGTACTATGCTGAAGATGGTCAGCCCTTCACTTTGATTACGAATACCCTGTCGAACAACTCCAGCAACTCTACGGCATGTTCGTACTCTGCCCCGCGCACAGGCTGCTATCTTTGGAACTCCATCGTTGCTAACGACGTCTTCTTCAAATTACAGATTCGCGTAACCGACAACAAAGGTCAGACGTCACAAGTCACCAGCCCACCACTCAATAGCGGTGCGTATAATCTGCTGGCGGGAAATCAAGACTCTGGACATAATGGCAATGCCAAAAGCACGGTCTTTAGCACCAGTGTCGGCAACGACACTGCTCCCGGCACCCTGCTGGTGGCAACGGATGGTAAGATCTTCTTCAATGATTCTTCCTTCGGAATTATCTATATCGATCCAAAAACAAATAACTCCAAAGTTCTTCTGCGTCTGACCAAAGAGGGCGAGGATTCCTTTGGAGATGGCGTCCCCGTTGAACAGGCCCGCGCCAAAGCCATCCTGCGCACCGCTTTAGACTATCAGAACCGCATTCTGGTCTATGACCGCTATATGATCCGACGAATTGATACGAACGTCACACCGATGATCATCGAAACGTTGATTGGGGCCGACCCTGCCGGAAATCTGGGAACGGACACTGCCGACACCGTGGCAGACCCACGCGATTTAAAAATCAACCTGACACAGCTTCCAACATTTGATGAAACCTGGTCCATTCGCAAGCGCTCTCCCTTTATTCCGATGCCCAATGGAGATTTGTATTTTATTTCTGACAAACCCGGAGCCGCCCCTAACAACGGCGGACGCATCCGCCTTTACAAAGGCTCATTGGCAGTTCCTCGTGTCGAGACGATTCGTTTCTCTGGAACCGGCGTTACCGGACAGCCTGCGTGGGATCTAAACTCCAACACCTATTCCTTCTTCAGTCTGCGCTATGATCCAACCACCAGTGCTCTGCTGAAAGCTTACGTGCAGGCCGTTTATTCCGTTCCGGGCAATTCCTATGGCCCCTTGACGGAACTTGATACAACAACCTTCGTCGGCAATGGTGTGTTCCCAGCACAACCCTTCACCAATGCTTCACTTGTGTACTATGACGTGCATTCAATGGACGGCCGGGTCTATCGCGCCAATCGTTACACAGATAACAGTGTGAACCAACTGCAGGACGACGGCAGCTGGTTGCGTGTTCTGGGAACGGGGGCTGCGGGTGAGTGCGCGGATGGCACCGATGCGACCTCCTGTCCTGTGGCTTTGGATGACGTCTTTGTTGACCGCTACGGTCGCATGTTCTTCTCTACCCGTGGCATTATCAAGACGGTGGTCGCTGGAAAAGTCTATACTCTGTTCGGCCAAAGAAAAGATGCCGGAGATGGCGGCACCGGATTTGATATGCGCATGGCTTCACTTTTCTATATTGATCACGGCGTGGGCGACAATGTTCTCTTGCTGGATCATCAACAGAACAAACTGCGTGAAGTGGCCCCGGGCGCCTCTCCGGAAGTTCGTCTGATTGCAGGTAATGGTACTAATACAGATGTGAACTTTGCTGTGGCTGCCAACGCTCAGGGTATTAAGCTTGGAAACTGGGCGGAGCCAAACGCTTTTGCCACCAATCCTACCAATGGTGACATCTATATGAACTGCGCCCACAATGAAGTGCTTGTCACCCCGCCAAGCACTTACACCCACTATCACAGCCTCTGCCGTCTGAATCGCGCCACGGGCCTATGGGAACAACTTATGAACGGAGAAGGCGGCACCCCCGCCTATACTCAATCCAATATCGCGTATGGTGATTTACTTATGTCCGGATACGCTCCATCAGTCATGGCTTACAAAGCCGGGAACTTCCTGGTGAACTTCATGTACTGGAACGGAACCGCTCACAACAACTCCACCTTGCGCCTGGTGACTCCGGCAACAACGTCTTATATTGGTGGGCGTATCGGCGTGGATTCGGACTTGGACGACTGCCCCGATGGCGTGGCGACAAACTGTTCGTTGGGACCAACAGGGCCTCATCGCACCGGAACACCCACTTATTTTGATCCTTTGGGAGGCTGGCTGTATAAACCCAACACTCATGCGTCACTGATTACGGCAAATCTGCATGTCCTGTATTCAGGCAACGTAAAGACCTTGCTGACCTTACCGCAACAACCATCCAGTTTTGTCTATGACAATGCGGGTGCGCTTTACTACTGCGGCGGCAACGACAAAAAGCTCTACAAAGTCACTATTCACAATATCGGGGATTTGTCCAACACGGCCGTATGGCCGCTGGCTGAAGGAGTTCACTATACAACGAACGAGCTGCCTTTCCCGGCGAATTCGATTTCCTGTCAGGGACGTCGTGTTCTGATTAAGCCCGCCTCGGGACCAAAACCAAAACGATTGGTCTTCATGGCCATGCAAAACGGACTTCCGGCTATTTCCGAATACTTCTTACCTTAAAATTCAGAAGTGCTTCTTCCATTCCACTTCACGAGCCATATATTCAGTCAGCATGTGCTTTTCATCTTTCAGGCGGCTGTCGTTCCAACCCAGTTTTTCCTGGAAGATCTGTCCGATCTCGTCCATGTGTTTCACGCCGTGATTGCGGTCCGCCAGGAACAGCGGCACACGACGAGCATAGAAATCACGCATATGCAGACACATCGTGGAATCAATCGCCTGCGCGGCCTCCAGCTGCCAGTAAGTAATGTCCGAGGAATACTTATTAAGGATTTCCTCCCCTTCCATGCCATAACGTTCCGCCAGAAGTTGCATTTCCTCCAATGAACGCCCTGTCTCTTTAGACCACACGTCGGTCTGAACTTTAGCCTGCTGGAAAGCATCGACACTGGTATATGGATTTAACGGCTTCGTTGTATCTGACTTACTCCAAGCAACACGCTCTTCAAACGAGAACGATTGCAATGCCGCATCGACAGTCTGCTCACACATCAGTCGATATGTCGTGTACTTACCGCCGGCCACAAAGGTGACACCTCGGTCATCGTTGATGATGGTGTGCTCACGGCTGGTTTTTCCCTCGCTGGAAGAACCATCATTCACCAGAGGGCGTACTCCCGCATAGCTCGCGATAATATCGTGAGCGGTCAGATTGGCTCCAGGGAAGTAATAGTCCGTAACGGACAACAGGTATTTCACATCTTCCGGAGTCGTTGAAACATTCTCAGGAGACTCTTTAAAGTCGGTATCAGTTGTACCAATGATGATCATTTCATGACGAGGAATACCAAAGACAATACGATCGCTTTTTTCAGCCGCCATAACAACGGCACTACTTAGCGGCAGACGGTTTTTGGGCAATGTCAGGTGAATACCCTTGGTCGGGCGCAGAATATGCTTCCAATCCTTGAAGATTTTGTCTCCAAGATCATCCGTCCATGGCCCCACACTGCTAACAATGTGCCGGGCTTTAATCGAAAATTTCTCGTTAGAGTGCTGGTCTTCGCACAAGACCGATTCTATTTTCCCGTTAGAGCCATACTGGACACCCGTCGCCTTCACATAGTTGGCACACAAAGCACCATTTTCATTTGCAGAGCGCAACGTCTCATGAACCAAACGATCATCATCCATATAGGCGTCAGAATAGATATAAGAACCCAAAAGATGCTGATAGCGCATCGCGGGCATTCGCGCCATTGAATCTTTAGCATTCAGTCTTTCGTGAATTTCCGGAGCTTGAAATAAGGAAAGTGCATCATACAGCCACATGCCCATTCCCATTTTAAACATGCCCACCCGGCTTTCCTCATAAAGAGGAATCATGAAACGCAAAGGGTGAACCAAATGCGGTGCCATTTCAAACAAACGCGTGCGTTCGTTCAAGGCCTCAAAGACAAGCTTAAACTCCATGTTTTCAAGATAACGAATTCCACCATGAATCAATTTGCTGGATTTTGAGGAAGTCCCTGACGCAAAATCCCGGGCCTCAATCAAAGCCACCTTCATGCCGCGAGCGGAAGCATCGCGTGCCACGCCAGCTCCGTTGATTCCTCCTCCGATAATGACCAGATCAAATTCCTGTGATTTCATTTTATTGATATTCTGGATTCGATTTGCGAAGGAGAAATTTTTCATAGCTTTATCCTTTTGTCGTCTTCACAGTAAGAGTGCCTGGCTGCCAGGACTCCGGCTTGAAGGCCTTTACCGAATTGGGCACTCCGTTTTCATTTGGGAAGTAAACCCGTTGCAGATGCTTTTCTCTTCCCAGCTTATAAGCCAGTTCACACAACTCATCACGAGCCTGCAAAGAGGTGTACTGAACATGCTCCACCCAAAGAGTCTGCGTCTGCCCATCCAAAAACAACAAGGGCTGAGCAATGAAGTATCCCATCAGTTTGCCGGTGTCCTGCTCCAGCGCCAGAAAGCTCCAGCCTAACGCGATATAATGATTCAGGGCTTCGACGCGGAACTTCGAATTCCAGCCGGCCATCATTCTTTCCATTTCATCTGGATAAGTTTCGGCAAGTTTCTTATTTTCCAGATCCAAAATTTGCTGCAAATCTTCTGACTGAATCACTCGACAATAAAGGCTCATGCCCTCAGGTCTCCTTGTCATTTTTCATTTAATATTTCATACTAAGAGCCTATGAAATACAAAGATTATTCCACCGACACTTGGAAGCGCATAAATACGACACTGGACCTCGTTCTGAAAGAAGATTCTGCACCTGTGGCTGCTTTTGATGCGGATGGAACTCTGTGGGATACCGATTTGGGTGAAACTTTCTTCCATCACCAAATCGACAATCAGTTGGTAAACCTTCCCTCAGAACCCTGGGAACACTATCAGTCCATGAAGGCCGAAGACCCGGCCAAAGCTTACCTTTGGCTAGCTCAGATTTGTCAGGGGCAAAAGCTAGAGCAGATTCACAGCTGGGCTATCGAAGCCGTCAAAGGACATTTCCCTCTTCCCGTTTTCACAGAACAAAAAAAATTGATTGATCTGTTCTTGTCCAAAGGGGTGCGCATTTATGTTGTCACAGCCTCTGTCAAATGGGCCGTTGAACCCGGCGCGGAAATGCTGGGCCTGAAGAAAGAAGATGTCATCGGAATTGAAACCCTCATTGAAGGCGGCGTGATCACCGAAAAACAAAAAGGCCTTATCACCTATCGCCAAGGAAAAGTGGATGCCCTTTTGGAAAGAACTGCGGGCAAAAAACCTTTCTTCGCTTCTGGAAATACCATGGGTGACTTCCAGTTACTTCAAGCTGCCACACATCTCAGCCTTGCGGTCAGCGCCG
Source organism: Bdellovibrio bacteriovorus (assembly GCF_041888015.1). Classification (GTDB taxonomy): domain Bacteria; phylum Bdellovibrionota; class Bdellovibrionia; order Bdellovibrionales; family Bdellovibrionaceae; genus Bdellovibrio. Next base: position 160,673 of record NZ_CP168968.1, on the reverse strand, counting down.
CTTCACGAGATGACAAGCTCTTTAAAACGGAAAAAGAACTACAAGAGAACGCAGAAAAGTTTGCGTGGCTTTCCCACAGATTCATCTAACAAAGGTTCTAAGACTGACCCCACTGTCGGTGGATAATTGCGTATAAATCTCATATTTATTGATGGGCTTTAACTTCTTGCACTAGCCTTTGTAAGGAGGCACTGGTGCTAAATGTTGAAGCCGACTTTCTATTAAACGAACTTTTCTTTTCCAAAACCGACTTCAAGGGACTGATTCAAACCGGCAACAAGGTCTTCCTCAGAGTCGCTGAATATCAGGAAAAAGAGATTTGGCGCCGCCCTCACAACATCATCCGCCACCCCGATATGCCTCGATGTGTCTTTAAGGTTTTTTGGGATTTCCTTAAGGAAAACCGCCCCATTTGCGCCTATGTAAAAAACCTCAGTAAAAGTGGACGCTTCTATTGGGTTTTTGCCATGGCCTTTCCCATGGGGGACGGCTACCTATCCATCCGTTTAAAACCCAGCACCGCCCTGCTTTGCGAAATCCAAACGGTTTACGCCGACATCCTGATGAAAGAGCAAGCTGGAACCTCTATGGAGGACGTCACCGCGGACCTGCTACAAGCTCTGCACGAAAAAGGGTTTTCCTCCTATGAAGAATTCATGAATCAGGCCCTTCTGGCAGAAATGAAATCTCGGGATCATCTGCTCACTCTGGCAGAAGAAAATCTGACACCATCTATCGCCACCAAAAGTGGACTTCTGGAAGGACTTCTTTTGGCTTCCCGGTCCTGTACAGATACTGCCCGCAATGCCTTTCGCATCGCCGACCAATTAAATGAACGAACACACGCTTTAAAAACCAAATCTCATGAAATTGACGAAATCTGCCGGGAAGTGCAGATGGTCACGACGAACTTGACGATTTCGGCAGCGAAGCTGGGCGAGGCCGGAAAACCATTGGGAGTCGTTTCAAATAATCTGGAAAAGCTTGCCGCCGATATCCTTAGCAATTCTCTGGATTTTGAAAAGACATTCGCCTCTTTCAATCAAGCGGCCTCTGCGATGTATCTGGCTATTGGTATTTCCCGCTTCCAGATTGAAATGATGAATCATCTTATTGAGGAAACCCTGACCCGGGACAATGAACACAGCTCCATCAGCGACGAGCAGGAACAACAGTTGATACAAAACTGTGAGCTGCTGAAGCAATTGATTTCCTCAAACTTCGCAACCGTACTTAGTACAGCCAAAGATCTGACCAAAGAAAATAAATCCCTGATCCGCTCTATCAGTATGCTGTCCAAAGTGACTGCCGGAATGGATGTCATTTGTGTCGTTGGAAAAATTGAAATGTCATGGGTGAAGGAGCTGTCCTCATCGCTGGACGCCCTTTTAGGGGACATGGAGGATCTGACAGAAAGCTTTAAAAAGATCCTGCGCTCGATAGAAGGTGAAAGCAAATGGGGCCTGGGCCGCTCCAATGAATTGAGAGAGCAACTGTCGGCGATCTCGCAAAGCCTGCGCAAAGTCGATCGCGCTATTACTGCATAAAAAAAGCCCTCTTCTTCAAGAGGGCTTTTTCAATTTAGGCCTTACCAACAACCTTTTCAATGTCCGCAATTTCTTTCGGAACCGATGAGGTCATGTTCTCTGAACCTGAGGATGTCACACGCAGATTGTCCTCAATACGAATACCGATACCACGGTATTTCTGAGGAGCTGATGCGTCGTCTGCAGGGATGTAAATACCTGGCTCGATAGTGAAGCACATGTTGGCTTCGATCGGACGAGGCTCGCCTTTTTTGAAGTAAAGGCCCGCATCATGCACATCCATGCCCAACCAGTGCCCGATGCCATGTGGATAATACTTCTTTTGTGCCAGCGCCTGGATCAAATCATCCTTGCGACCGGACAGAAGACCCAGATCCAGCATGACATCCATCAAAAGCGACGTTCCCATATCATGCAATTCTTTGAAGACAATACCCGGCTTCACAAAGTCACAGATCTGCTTTTGAACTTTCAAAACACCTTCATAGACACGGGCCTGTTCATCCGTGAACTTTCCATTCACCGGATAAGTGCGCGTGATATCGCCAGTGTAGTAATTAAACTCCGCCCCAGCGTCGATCAAAAGAAGATCGCCGTCCTGACAGACCTGATCGTTGAAATTATAGTGCAACGTGGTCGCCGCATTCCCGGAAGCCACGATATAGTTGTACCCTTCGCGTGCAGAACCTCTCATGTAGAAGTTATGCGCAAGCACCCCTTGAACCTGACGTTCAGTTACACCCGGACGAGTAAAGCGCATCGCCGCCAAGTGGGCCTGAGCAGAAATCTCACAAGCCTCACGAAGCTGAGTCAGCTCGTACTCGGATTTCACCAAACGCATTTCACCCAGCAACGTGTCGGCATCGTGAATCGTCAAAAGACCATTCCCCATGCGGCCTTGCAACGCCTTTACGCTTTCAAGAACGTCCTGCATCTTGTGATCCATCTCTGGATTCTTGTATTGGCGGTAATAAACACGGTCCACTTCTTTTAAAAGCTGTGGCGCCACTTTGCTGAACTCATCAATGGGGTACGCTTTATCCACTTTGAACTCGCGCTCGCAGCCTTCCGGTCCATAGCGGAAACCATCCCAGGTTTCTCTCTCTACATCGCGGCGACGTACGAACATCACCGTTTCAGGATTCAATCCCGGACGATATACCAAAACAGATTCCGGCTCTTCCCAACCCGTCAGATAGAAAAGGTTGGAATCCTGTCGATAAGGGAAATGGCAATCATGGTTACGAATATACTCTGGATGAGAAGTCACCACCAAAGCAGCTCCAGGGATCTGCTCTCCGGCTTTTTTTCTTCTCTCAGAAAAAATGTTCATGTCATACGTGGGTTTTCTGCTCATAAATATCTCCTAAAGACCCCATTTACGCGTGAGACTTTTCAACTGCTTCGCCGCGGAGTCCGCGCCTTTGTTCATGATCTCACGACGTTTCTCAAAATCCATAATACCATAACTGGACGTATCAAGTGAAATGACCGTATCAACTCCCGGTAAAGGCTTATTATACAGTCCCGCCACTTCACTCCATAATACGTTGTCAGTTGCCTGGGCATCCAGCGTGAATGGCTTCGCTCCCCCCGGTGCCTGCAGAACATTGACTAGCACGATGTAATTGGCCCCTTTTTGGCGCAAATAGTTCGCCAAAGAGGTGATGTCACGAATACCCGCAACGCTGTTCTGATAAGGTTTAAAGAACGGTGGGTATGCCATGCACAGATACATCAATTGGTCGATGCTTCCCCGGTTCATCAGGTAAACCTGATTCTTCTTCAAATTATAAGACGGACACGCAAACGGAACTTTAAAGTCCTCGACCTTGGCGCGATTGAACGCCACGCTTACGAAATCCTTAAGCACCGTCACGTCGTTATTCTTGTTCACGCCACCCAACAAAGACTTCTTCAAAACCTCTTCGTCTTTCAGCTTGAACATCTGCCATTCAACGTCGTTCGCCAGTTCCTTATTCGCATATAAGGCCGCCATCGGGGATGCAAACTCCACCCCGCCGATCGCATACACCGGAACCTTGGCCCTTTGCAGTTCATGCAGGAATCCAATATGAGCATATGTTTTTGCGCCACCGCCGCCAAGAATCACACCGATCTTCGGCATTGTCGGAATCACCGGCGCCGGAGGAGGCGGCGGAGTCATCTCTGTCACTTCTTCTTCATCAGATTCGATAGGCGGAGGCGTTCCAATATTTTCGCGCTCTTGAGGGCGCTGCTGCTGCGGTGAAGTACCCGGACGAGTGTGGGGGGTGGACGGCGTTGTGCCCTTGCGAATATCATCGCGGGTTTTGATACTTTGACAGCTTGCAAGAAAGAGACACAAAACCAGCCAGCTAGATTTTTTTTGCATAAATGAAGAACTCATTATTTCCGTCCTTTCCCTGAATCGGAGATGGGAAGTAGTCGAGAACCCTAAATCCATTTTCAGAACAAAGAGTTTTTATTCTGGTCTCGACCTCTGCATACAAAGAAACATCTTTGACTATACCCCCCTTTGAAAGGCCGTCAACGCCGACCTCAAATTGGGGCTTCACCAGACTTAAAAGACAGCCTTCGGTCTTAAGAAAGCCTGCCAGCTCCGGCACAATTAAAGAGATTGAAATAAACGAAACGTCCATCACCACCAGATCAAACTTTTCTGGCGGAGTGGCTTTTTGAACTTGTTCATCCTTGGAAAGATTGCGGGCATTGATTCCTTCAATCACCTGTAATCGAGAATCCTTCAAAAGCTGCGAATGCACCTGACCATGCCCTACATCAACGCCCAGCACTTGCAAGGCCCCTTGCTGCAACAAACAGTCTGTGAAACCGCCCGTAGAAATTCCCACATCCAGCACCTTCAAGCCTTCAGGAGATTTCCGAACATGTGCCAACGCACCTTCCAGTTTCAGTCCCCCACGGGAAACAAAACGATTGGCTGGCCCGGCTTCCACTGCAATCAGCCCCTCTTGTGCGGCTGTCACCGCATAGCTGGACTTCTTTAATATCTTTTTTTGAGATTGTTCAGAAAGATAGACCTGGCCTGCTTCGATCAGTTCCTGCGCATGAGTGCGCGACTGCGCCAGACCCTTTTCGACAAGATAAAGATCCAAGCGCACTTTTTCTGACATAAGACTACACCTGACGATTTTGATTGAAGCTAATAAGGAATTCCAACATCGGCGCATCGGCAGACACCTTACGAAGTTCCGCCAACGTGGAAGTACTGATCTCTTGCAGATAGGCTTTGGTTCCTTCCAGACCCAAAATACCCGTGAAGCTGCGCAAATCCTGTCCTTTTTCACCATGATCCAAAACATCGTCAGCCACTTGGAAGGCCAATCCCAAACCTTCTCCGAATTTCTTCAAACTTTCGATGTCCGTTGGTTTGGCTCCTGCAATCACGGCAGCCCCTTCCACAGAGACACGAATCAAAGCACCTGTTTTCAGACGGTGCAGATGAGTGAGTTCTTCCAAGGACATTTGTTTGTCGCCAGCACGCAGATCAATGGCCTGCCCGCCGACCATGCCGCGAATTCCCGCCGCAGAAGACAAGAGACGACTTAGTTGCGCCACCAGGAAGCTGTTGTCGCCATAACCTTCAGCGATCAACATAAAGGCCTCTGTCAAAAGAGCATCCCCGGCCAACAAGGCAAAGTCCTCACCAAAAACCTTGTGATTGGTCGGCTTGCCTCGGCGCATGTCATCGTTATCCATGCATGGCAGATCATCATGAATCAAAGAATAGGTATGAATCAGTTCCACCGCGGCTGCGAACGGAAGAATTTTTTCTTTGCTGGAACCAAAAAGTTCGCCCACCAACAAAGACAAAACAGGACGGAAACGTTTGCCACCATTGGTGGCGGAGTAAAGCATGGACTTGCGCAATTCAGCGATGGCCGCTCCTTGAGGAAGCTCCATTTCAGACAGGTACTTTTCCACAAACTGATTTACAGCCTCTGTGCGTGCCGCAATTTCTTGTTCAATCTGAATTGCCAAATCCAAAGTTAGTTCTCCTCAGGAGTGAAATCAGACGTCACCGGCTGACCATCAGCGCCCACAGACATCAGAAGCTTCACTTTGGATTCAGCTTCATTCAAACGCTGATGACACTCGCGGGAAAGCTTTACGCCTTCTTCAAAAAGTTTCAGTGATTCTTCCAAGGCCAGGTCGCCTTTTTCCATTTTCTGAACGATCTCTTCCAGACGTCCCAGTTTTTTCTCGAAATCCATTTATTCCCCTTTCACGCTGTCAACAACAGCGGTCAGTGAGCCCTGCGCCAGACGGATATCCAAAAGGTCACCCTTTTTCACCTGGTCAGACGATTTAATAACAATATTTTCCTTAGTCACGATGGAGTAGCCTCTTTCCACCACTTTAAGTGGACTCAGACTGTCGAGCATTCCCATCACTTTGCCCATGCGGGCTTTCTTACGCTCGATAGAAAACAGCAATGCCTTTTCCGTGCGTGCTTTCAGATATTCCAGATCTTTCTTCTTTTCGCTGATCAGGTCTTGCGGACTTCCCAGCTTTTCAGTCAGAAGCTCCACCTTGTGATGGCGTTCCGCCAGGCGACGGTTCATCGCAAATTCCAGACGATTCAAAAGATCATCATTGCGAAGCTCCAGATCCTGCAGACGGCGCTGTGGATCCACCAGGCGCTTGGAAAGGCCCGTCATCTTTTCACGCAGATACTTCATCTTCTTTTCAAAAGACAGCTTCAGCATGCGCTCCAAAGAAACCACCTTATTGGCCAGCTCTCCAGAACTTTTCGCCACCAGCTCTGCCGCCGCCGAAGGTGTCGGTGCTCGCAGATCTGCAACAAAGTCAGCAATAGTAAAATCAATTTCGTGGCCCACAGCCGAGATCACCGGAATCGGGCTGGCTGCAATCAAACGCGCAAGCTTTTCATCGTTGAAACACCACATGTCTTCAATCGAACCGCCACCACGACCGACAATCACCACATCCACACCGGGAAGAGCCGTGGCCTTTTTGAAGGCTTCACAAATCTGTGGTGCTGCGGCCTCACCTTGCACAATCGTCGGCACTACCGTGACCTGGATTGATTTCGCACGACGAGATAGAACATTTAAAATATCGCGGATGGCTGCCCCGGTCGGGGACGTCACAATCGCAATGTGGCGAGGGAATGTCGGGATGGGTCTTTTCTTGGTGGCTTCAAAAAGTCCTTCAGACTTCAGCTTCATTTTGAGCTGCTCGAAAGCTTTTTGCAAAGCCCCTGCACCCACCGGCTCCATCATCTCGCACATCAGCTGGTAATTTCCGCGAGGCTCATACACAGTGATGCGACCACGCACGATCACTTCCATGCCGTCCGTCGGTTTGAACTTCAAACGTGCATTGTGGCCACGGAACATCACGGCCGTAATCTGGGATTTGGAATCTTTAAGACTGAAATAGAAATGGCCCGATGTATGAGCCTTGAAGTTGGAAATCTCCCCCTTCACCCACACCGTCCCGATCTGACCTTCCAGAAGTTGCTTTACATAGATATTCAGCTGTTCGACAGAGAGCACGGAAGGTTCATTACTTTTCGTCAATAAATCCGCAGCACCCATACTGGTTTGGGCGGAAATATCTGTTTTGCGAAAAGCTTGATTGGGAGTGTCCGACATGGGAGCAGAGGCTAATGCCCTCCTCTGCCAGTGTCAATACTTCGGGAGTCAATACATGGAGAGTCCCGCAAGGTCTAAAGAGATGAGTACCAAACATTCTGAACGGACCACAGTCCGCCGACAAAAAAGCAGATCCACGCCAGGGATTTATGCTTTGTGATATTGGCGTAGGCCTGCCCCAGGCGCTCTTGCCCGATCCTTGCCAGGACGGGGTTCTCCAACACAACAACCATCAGGAGTCCATAGAAAAAAACCACAAATGGAAAAATAAAATCGAGCTTTTCTGGCGTCATAAGCAATTTATCGGTAGCTTTGCCAGAAAGTAAGAGTCCGGTTTGATTGACGACTTTAAAAGACCTGCTAGAATAGTCTTCAGAAGGGTTCGACGGCGTAAAGCTCATCGAAAATAAACCTTACAAGCATATTTTTGGGAACTGTCCCTGACAATGGTGAGCAAGCTCAGCTCGTACTGAGAAGCCTAAAGTTGTTATCATGGTCACCCACCTTAGCTAAAACAGGTTTACTTTTTCAGAGTGGCCTTCGAGCCTTTTTTTATTTGTCTCAAATCAAGACAGTCCTGCAAAAAACTTCTCCACTTTCTTAATAATTTACTCTGAGAAATCAGGGCTCTTATCGTTCAGGCTCTGCCCCGTAAGTCCGATAAGTTCCTTATGATTTTGAGCCGGACGTTGGCCGCTATTCTAGGCGGTTGTTGTATATTTCTTTCTGGTTGTGGCAATGGCAGTGGCTTTGAGGGCCGCGACGATTCTGCGTCATCGGACCCCGCTTCCAATGAACCACCTTATTATGGCAAAGCTACTGAAATTGACAGCGCACAGGCCGTGACCGTGACCGCCCCTGCGATCTTCCGTTATCGTGGCCTGAATTTTAGTCCCGGCGCCAGCACAAACGGCCTGACGGCTGTTGTGAACGAAGGAATGCCCATCGCCTTTGCGGAGTTCCACATTTATGATGCCGCTGGTACGCGTATTCAACAGGGCGAAACCACCACAGATGGCCTGGCTGTTTTCAAAATTCCCAAAGCCGAAGGCACTTACACTTTGAAAGTGTTCTCTCGCGCACAGAATGCCTATCTGAATATCAGTGTTCTCAGTGACCTCTATGCCAATACTCCGCACTTCGCGGCACGCAGCTTCACTGTTACAGCCACTGATATTACAAATGGCACGAAGAATCTGACCTCGACTCCGGTCATTGCAGAAGCCGACGAAAATCTTTATCCGGGCATTGAAGGCGGCGCCTTCAATATCATGTACAACATCCTGCTAGCGAACGAGTACATCCGTCGCAACATCAATAAAAATATCTTGGAAAGCGGCATCCCTTCCACAGATCCCAACAAATGGTGGGTCGCCGACAAAGTCACGGTTTACTGGAAAGCCGGATTCAATCCTTACTCCTATTTCGGCTCCAGTTCGCCGCTGTCTTTTTATTCTCCCGGCGATCGCAAGCTCTTTATTTTGGGTGGAGTCAACGGTGACGTAAAATCCTCCGACACCGATCACTTTGACGATTCTGTCATTCTGCATGAATACGGTCACTTCCTCGAGGATGTTTATGGCAACTCGGCATCCCCAGGAGGCTCACACAACGGAAACTTTGTGATCGATGCCCGCTTGGCCTGGAGTGAAGGTTGGGCCAACTATCTGCAGGCCGCCGTCCTTACAGGAGCCGATGCTGCAAGTCTTGGCACAAGTGAAAGCCGCGTTCCTGATGAGGTTCGCTATCACTACTACGTTGATACCTACGGGTATAAAGGCAACCCTAAATCAGGCATCAGCATTTCATTCAATCTTTGGGACAATGGCGAAAAAGCCTCCATGGACAGAACCAACAATGACCTCGCCGGAACCGGAACCTTCCGCGAAGTCTCCGTATCTCGCAGTCTTTACAAAGCCACCCGCGAGGTCGCCGCCGAATATGACTCCACCGACACCTCCAAAACCGGCGCGGGGATCGGCTTCGTCGATATCTGGAAGACCTTCGCAGGTGAAGACACCAATGGCCACAGAAAGAACAACAAAAATCCTGTTGCCGCCAGTTTGGTGAACACCAGCAAATACCCGGTTCCCAATGTGGGGTTGTTTAACTATCTGCTTGCCAGCAATATCGCCTCTAATACCAAGTGGAACAACATCCTGGCGGAAGAAAAACAAACCAAGACCACGCAAGACTATGCCTACTATGTTTCTGCAACAGGCGGAAGCTGCCCGGCAACATTCACGGTGGGAACGCCTGAAGCCAGTCTGGGAGGCCTTGTGCGATCCCACCAGCAGGTGAACAACGACTTCTATCTGTTCTACTATGACGGCAGCGGCGGCAACATTGCCATGAGCTTCACCAGCAGCAAACTGAATCTGGATCTGATTCTTTACAAAAAAGACTATGTCTATTTTGAAGATGCCCACTGGTACGCGGGCTACTCGTCCCCCTATATCGTCAAACAAAGCCGCTCCGGAACCAATACAACAGAAACGGTTTCACTCAGCGGTTTGGCGGCGGGCTACTATATCATCAACGTGAAAATCAACGCCTACAACAAAGACAGCTATCAGATGAATGCACCAGCCACTTACACGCTGACAAGAAATGGAGTCGCCCTATGCGGAGCCGAAAGATAATTTTCTCGACCGCTTTTATGCTAGTGGCTCTGGGAGCCTCTCTCTATTCTTTTTCTGGCAACTCTGAAGAGCGCAGCCCCGCTGCCGCCACAAAGCCTTCCTGGAAGCCTCTTCCCATCGGAAAACATCTGGCCACCTTCCATGTGGAACTCAAGACCGAGAATGAGATCCCTGACGACGGTGATGATGAAGTGAATCTGGTCGCCCGCATTCTGGTGAACCAGGATCTGCAAAGTGACTTCAACTATTCTTGGAGTTTACCGGAAGGCGTCTCTGTCGTAGATGGCGAGGTGGCGGACTCTTTACCCAATGTAAAATCCGGGCAGGTTGTGGAGCTGAAGCTGACTGTTGTCGGCTTCTCAAAAGAAAAGCAAAAGATGATTTCTTTGGGGGTGAAAGCCCAGGCTGGCAACGAGGTCTTCGGAAATTCAGCGGTGATTGTCAGTCGCTCCGAAGACACCCTGGAATCCGGAGCCCCAGAGCTAAGACGATCTGCCGAAGCCCAGCTGGGAACTGAAACCTTCAAGCGTCGCAGAAAATAAAAAAGGACCCGCTTGGGTCCTTTTTCCATTACAGCGGAATCACTTCGATCGTCGGATTGAATTGATCTCGCAAGATCCCTTCAATAGCCATCAAAGTTCCGGATGTAGCACTTGGGCAGGTACCGCAGGCACCTTGATAGAAGACATAAAGCTTATTGTCTTCATACTTCACCACATCCAAGTCCCCACCATCACCCTGCAGGCCCGGACGGACTGTGTGATCCAGGATTTCTTCAATCTGCTGCACTTCTGGCGATAGACTTGCACGACGCAATTTCTTTTCGTCCATCTGAGTCTGATTAGGATTATGAGCTGGCATCCTTGTTTGGATCACCGAGCAGACATTCTTTTGAATCTCTTCCGGGTCCGCATCGAAGTTGTGTGTGATCGTGATCACGTTCTGGAAGAAGTGCACCTGACGAACACCCTCGACTTGGAACAAAGCCGACGCCAACAGGCTTTGATCGGCTTCTTTCGCATCGGCATAAGTCGCCTTGCCTTCAGTCAGGACAGCACGGTCCAACACAAATTTCCATGCGTTGGGGTTTGGAGTAGCTTGAATACGGATGAGTACATCTTGGGTGCTCATAACAACATCTCCCGGGCCTTCACCACGGCTTTTACTAAAGCATCAATATCTTCATGATTATTATACACTGAGAACGAAGCGCGAACCGTGCCTGGGACACCCAAACGAGCCATCAAAGGCTGAGTACAGTGGTGACCAGCACGAACTGCAACACCTTCCTGATCCAGAATCTGAGCCACATCGGAATGATGAGCGCCCTTCAGATTAAACGACAGGATGGCCCCTTTATTCGCGGCTGTTCCGAAAATTTTCACATCTGGAATCGCCAGCAGTCTTTCAGTTGCAGACTTCAGAATTTCCATTTCATAAGCATGGATCTTGTCCAGACCGATCTTTTCCACGAAATCCAAAGCGGAATGCAAACCCACGGCCCCTTCCACATGCGGTGTTCCCGCTTCAAAGCGAATGGGAACATCATTGAAAGTGGTTTTTTCAATAGTGACCTTGGAAATCATGCTGCCGCCACCTTGATACGGAGGCATCTGATCCAAAATATCTTTTTTGCCATAAACAGCACCGAAGCCGAAGGGACCAAACAGCTTGTGAGCTGAGAACACAAAGAAGTCACAGTCCATATCCTGAACGTTCACCGGAAGCTGAGACACGATCTGCGCCCCATCCACCAAAACCTTTGCACCCACTTCATGCGCCAGACGAGTCAAAAGCTTCACATCTGTGTTTGTACCCAGCACGTTGGAGGATGCTGTGAAAGCAACCATCTTTGTCTTGGAAGAAAGCTTGCTCTTGAAATCTTCAAGGTTCAGCTCTCCATTGTCGTGAATGTCGGCCGCGACAACTTTGGCACCGACTTTTTCCGCCACCATCTGCCAAGGCACGATGTTCCCGTGATGTTCCATCACAGTGATCAGAATTTCGTCCCCAGCCTTCAGGTTCGTCAAGCCCCAGGAATTGGCAACCAAGTTCACACCTTCGGTGGTTCCACGCACGAAGATGATCTCTTCGGACTGAGCAGCACCGATGAACTGCGCCACCTTCTGGCGAGCAGCCTCAAAATGCCCCGTCGCCACATCACCAAGGTAATGCGCTCCACGGTGCACATTGGAGGTCTCATAAGAATAAAAATGAGAAATACGATCAATCACGGACTGGGGCTTCAAGGTTGTTGCCCCGCTGTCCAGATAAACCAACTTCTTGCCATGAACCATCTGGGTCAAAGCAGGAAACTGGCTGCGAACATTTGAAAATAACTCTTCTAAATTGCCCATAACACTTACCGATTCAGGCTGAGGTGACTGAACGCCTCATCCAAATGGCGAGACAACCAAGTCTGGATGTTCTCGTCGGAAATTTTATAAATCACTTCAGAAAGGAAACCATAACTTAACATTGGAATCGCTTTTTCTTTCGCAATCGCACGGGACTGCAAATAGAAAAGCTCCTCGCGATTTAACTGACCCACGGTCGATCCGTGCGCCGCCTTCACGTCGTCAGCATAGATCTCAAGACAAGGCTTGCTGTCAGCTTCGGCTTTGGTGCTCAAAAGCAGGTTGTTGTTCAACTGAGCGGAGTTGGCTTTCTGTGCGCCTTTTTCAATCAGCACCTTGCCGCAGAAGACGGCTTTGGATTCGCCATCCAAAATACCTTTGTACAGTTGATTGGTATTGCACTCGCCCACATGGTGATCAATCAAAGATGTGTTATCCACATGCTGAGAACCACGAACAGCGTAAACGCCCAAAATTTCGGAATTGGATCCATGTCCATTCAGCACGACATCCAGGGAATGACGGGACAAAGCCGCCCCTGTCGCCAAGGCCAGACTTTCCAGATTCGCGTTCTTCTCAACCACAATGCGCGTGCGACCGATGTTGAAAGCTTTTTCACTTTCCGCCTGCACACGCACATAGGTGACCTTCGCACTGTCTGCAAGATGCAAATCGAAAACGGAGTTCACAAAATAAATTGCATCCTGAAGACCGTAGTGACTTTCAAGAACCTTCACAGAGGATCTTGCCCCCACTTCCAAACTCACGCGCGGGTGAACCATCAGGTTGGCCCCGCCTTCATTGGAGGTGAAGAAGACGAAATTCACAGGCTTTTCCACAGACGTTTCTTTCGCTACGGAAACTTCCAGGGCCTTGGTCAAATAAGCGCCGTTCAACGCATCAAAGGCATCGTCAAACTGATCAGGGTACTGATGGGTCTCATTCAGCACCACTCCAGTTGGAAGTTCTGCCGACAATGTCTTATTCAAAATACCATTGAAGAAAACCACATTGGTAAAATCAGGATTCAGGCGCGCTTTGATCTGAAGCAGAGTTTCATGGCTGGGCTCAAAAGAGCTTGTCGCTGAAGCAAAGGCGCCTTCACTGATCGCTTTCACGCTGGTGTAGTGCCAGTCTTCGTCTTTACGTGTAGGCAAACCCTTGTTCAGAGCATAGTCATAACCCGCCTGACGGAAGGTGGCCAAGGCCCCTTTCGCCGGATGTGCCTGACTAAATCTGTCGTAAGTTGATAGTAAGTTCATAGTTTTTATTCCTACCGTCGACTAGTTAATCAACCAGTCGTAACCTTTTTCTTCCAGTTTCAAAGCCAAAGAGCTGTCGCCCGTTTCGATGATTTTCCCATTCACAAGAACGTGAACAAAGTCCGGCTTGATATAATCCAAAAGTCTTTGATAGTGCGTCACCAACACAATCGCATTGTCCTTGCGACGAAGCTTGTTCACCCCATCAGAAACCACGCGAAGGGCGTCGATATCCAGACCGGAATCTGTTTCATCAAGCAAAGCCAAACGCGGAGACAAAACCGCCATCTGCAAAATCTCATTTTTCTTTTTCTCACCGCCAGAGAAGCCTGTGTTCACCGGACGATCCAGATATTCAGGCTTCATGCTGACAAGTTTCATTTTCTGATAAAGGAATTCACGGAACTCCCCTTCAGGCATGGGCTCAGAACCCTGATGAGCCAAAACAGAGTTGAAGGCCGTGTGCAGGAATGTGAAGTTGGAAACACCCGGTACTTCAATTGGATACTGGAAAGCCAGGAAGATGCCTTCTTTGGCTCTTTCATCCGGTGCCAAATCCAGCAAGTTGGCCATTTGGAAGTTCACTTCGTATTTCACTTCGCCTGAAGTCACTTCGTAAGCCGGGTGCCCTGCCAACACTTTGGAAAGTGTGGATTTACCAGAACCATTCGGCCCCATGATCGCATGCACTTCGCCTGCTTTCACAGTCAGGTTCAGACCTTTTAGGATTTCTTTTTCTTCAACTCGAGCGTGGAGGTTTTTAATTTCTAACATTTTCTTTACCTTTTTTACTACTTCAGTTTCGCCGCCCTTGGGCGGCTGCACTCTGTGCGCCCAGCGCAACTAGCCGACAGAATTTTCTAATTTCATTTCGATCAATTTCACTGCTTCGACAGAGAACTCCAGAGGAAGTTCTTTGAAGACTTCCTTACAGAAGCCGTTCACCAGCATTGAAATGGTCTTTTCCATATCCAGACCGCGGGACTGAAGATAGAAGATCTGATCTTCGCTGATTCGTGAAGTCGTCGCTTCGTGTTCAATCGTCGCTGTTTTGTTTTTTACTTCAATATACGGATAGGTGTGCGCGCTGCTTTGATCACCCACCAGCATGGAATCACACTGGGAATAGTTACGCGCATTTTCTGCAGACGGCATAATCTTCACCAGACCGCGATAGGCGTTGGAAGACTTGTCTGTGGAAATCCCCTTGGAGATGATCGTGCTCTTAGTGTTCTTACCAATGTGGATCATCTTTGTTCCGGTGTCTGCTTGCATCAGATCATGAGTCAAAGCCACAGAGTAGAACGCCCCTTCAGAGCCTTCACCCTGCAGGATGCAGCTTGGATACTTCCAAGTGATCGCAGAACCAGATTCCACCTGAGTCCAGGAGATCTTGGAGTACTTACCCAAAGCTTTCCCACGTTTGGTTACAAAGTTATAGATACCACCACGACCTTCTTTGTCGCCGGTGTACCAGTTTTGAACTGTGGAGTATTTGATTTCCGCATTGTCCAGCGCCACCAGCTCAACAACTGCCGCGTGAAGCTGATTTTCATCCCGTTGAGGTGCTGTGCAGCCCTCAAGGTAATTCACATAACCACCTTCATCACAAACCAACAGTGTTCTTTCAAACTGACCGGTGTCTTTCGCGTTGATACGGAAGTAAGTCGAAAGATCAATCGGGCAACGAACCCCTTTCGGGATGTAACAGAAAGAGCCATCCGTGAAGACCGCCGCATTCAAAGCCGCATAGTAGTTGTCCGTATGAGGAACCACCGAGCCCAGATACTTTTTCACCAGCTCGGGATGCTTATGAATCGCTTCGGAGATAGAGCAGAAGATGACTCCCGCTTCATCCAAAACTTCGGTGTGGGTTGTGCCCACAGAAACGGAGTCAAAAACCACATCCACGGCAATGCCAGAAATACGCTTTTGCTCTGTCAAAGGGATGCCCAGCTTTTCAAAGGTCTTGATCAATTCCGGATCCAGATCATCCAAAGATTTCGGCTTTTCAGAATCATCTTTGGCTTTCTTCGGTGCCGAATAATAACGAATCGCCTGAAAATCCACAGGCGGGTAAGACACATGCGCCCACGTTGGTTCTACCATCGTCAACCAGTGACGATAGGCTTTCAAGCGGTACTCAAGCATCCATTCAGGTTCGTTCTTTTTGGAAGAAATCAAACGGATGATGTCTTCGTTCAGACCAAGCGCAACCTGATCTGTTTCAATATCGGTTGTAAAACCGTATTTGTATTCATAACTCTCTAGAGGGTTGTTGGAATTTTTATTGTTATCCATGAGCCACCACCTCTGTGGATTTTTTTGCTGGCATAGCCACTCTTCCTACCAATAGTTCTTTCAGGCTCAGGCTCTTATAGAATTCCGTAAGTCTGTGATTCAAATCTGTGATCGGGGATACAATGTTGCAGGTTCCTTGAATCTCACAAGGTGCCTCTTTATGAAGGCACTTCACCAAAGCCGTCGGACCTTCAATCACTTCCACAAGATCATGAATGGAAACTTTCGCCAGATCTTTGGTGATCTGATATCCGCCGTTGGCTCCGTATTCGGCGCGCAAAATGCCGCTCTTCTGGGCCATTTGCTGCATCACACGAGCTGTCGCATCAAACGGAGTATGAAAAGCATCAGACACTTCCTTGGCTGTGGTCAGCTCACCGGGCATCTTTTGGCTCATATACTTTAAAGCCATCAAAGCGTATTCAAGCTTGCGGTTGATTTTATTCATAAAAAGCTTCCTTCTGCGGACACTGTATGGCCTTCTATCTAATAGAAAGCCAATTGAAAAACAAGGTGAAATACGCCTAATTTTAGCGTATTTAAGATCCTGACAGGAATCTTTCATCTGGTTTTGAAAAAATGTGCTGATTTCAAAGTCTTAGGGTGCTATACGAAGGTCCTATGAGAATCCTTTTCATTACCGTATGCAGCTTTCTAGTTCTTGGTGTTCTTCTTTTGATGGCCCGTATTTGGGGCGATGCTCAGAACTACCCTCTTTACGAACACGCCTTCTTTTCTGGCCCCGCTCCGATTGTCATCGTCAAAGCCGACACCCTGGACAAGGTTCAAGAGGCCATCAAACTGAAGTCGGATGTGGTCATCTGGGCTGACGTGCGCCTTTCCCTCGACAAGGTTCCTTTCATTTTGCCACCCTCCCGCGATGTTGAGTTCCTGAAAATGAAAGAGGCCGAGCAAAAGGCCAATCCCAACACGCCCATCATGACTGGCAGCAAATTGTCAGAATACCCTTGGGAGCAGATCAACGAGTTTTATAAAACAACTCCAGCGTTGAAAGAATACTACGAGCAGTTCCCGCAAACGCGCTTTGTTTTGAACATTGTTGATAACGTGCATGACGTACATTCAGCGGTGGTCGAGGCCATCGACGGACTGTCCGCCAAATCACGCACCATGATTCAAAGTGAAGCTTTGGTGGTGATGACCTCCGTGAAAGAGCTGAAGCCGGAATGGGTGTACGGAACCAGCACTCCGGATATTATGAGAATGCTCACTTTTGATTCTCTTTATATTCTGTCTTCCACACAGTTTAAAGGAGACGTTTTCGTCGCTCCTTTCACACTGATGAAAAGACCGGCCTTCAATGAAAACATCATTGTGGAGATGCGCCGTCGCAACAAAAGAATTTTCCTGGGTCCCATTCAAACAGCCGAACAGTTTGCTGAGGCGAGTCGCTATAAGGCTGACGGCCTGATCACAGAGAATCTTCCAGAATTGCTCAACCTCCTCAACCAAGGTCCTGCTCAATAGGTTGATCCCAATTGCATTTGGGCATATCTTTTTACTGACAGCTTTTTTCGATCAGCCGGAGGTCCAGATATGTCCGCTCTTACTTTTGTCAACGTGGCGCAAGCCGCACCCTCTGTTTCGGTGAACACCAGCTCCATCGATGCAATTGCGCAAGCCAGCCCCGTCGTTCAACTGACTCTTTTGATGTTGATCGTAATGTCCATCTTCTGCTGGGCTATTGGCTATTCCAAATTCATGACATTCAAAAACATGAAACAGTCTGATGAGCTTTTCATGAGCAAGTTCTGGAAAGTAAATTCTTTGGACACGCTTTTTGAAGACATCGATCAATATAAAGACTCTTCCATTGCTCGCGTGTTCAAAGCCGCTTACCTGGAAATGAAAAAGATCTCTGAGTCCCCGCTTCTGTCCAAAACAGAAGGCGACAAACCGATTCTTTCCGGCATCGACAACCTCGAGCGTGTTTTGAATAAAGCCACGGAAAGCGAAATCTCTAAAATTGAGTCCCGCCTGACGGTTTTAGCAACCACGGGATCCACAGGTCCTTTCATTGGTTTGTTTGGCACGGTTTGGGGGATCATGGGATCTTTCCACAAGATCGGTCAAACTGGGACTGCCAGCTTGGCCGTTGTCGCCCCGGGCATTTCTGAAGCCCTGATTGCGACAGCGATCGGATTGGCCACGGCGATTCCGGCAGTTGTTCTTTACAACAACTTTATCTCCAAAATCCGCAAGCAGGAAATTGCCCTGAATAACTTCAGCGCAGACTTCCTGAATATTGTTAAGCGTAACTTCTTTCAAGGAAACTAAGTCATGGGAATGAGTGGCGGCGGCGGAAAAAGCCGGGCGACATTAAGTGAAATCAATATTACGCCCCTTGTGGACGTGATGCTGGTTTTGCTGATCATGTTCATGGTAACGACTCCTTTAATGCAACAAGGGATCGAGGTGGATCTGCCAAAGACCTCCTCTTCCGGTGTTGAGGTGAATGAAGAGCCTTTTGTTTTGGTGATCAATTCAGATCAACGAATGACCATCGCCAAACAAAAGATCGCCATGAATGAACTTCGTCCAAAACTAAAAGCGATTTTCGAACATAAAAAGAATAAACAGGTTTACATCCAGGCTGACCGCAAGGTGGATTATGGCTTCGTCGCGGAAGCTATGGCCGAAGTGCGTGCTGCCGGGATCTTTAACATTGGCTTGATCACACAACCAAAAGACCAGTGAATTACATAGAAGAACACGAACAGCAGAATAACGATGAACAAGTAACCCGCGGCATAGGGATCTCCTTTGCCCTGCACGCACTTGTTATCTCCATCTTCACACTGAAGACTGTGTTCTTTACACCAGAGACCATTGATTTCACTCAAGCGGTTCGCGTGGACATGGTCGGGCTTCCTGATAAAACCCCACCCAAAGATCTCGCGGCTCCGGCCAAGGAAAATCCAAAGCCCGCTCTTCCCGCCAAAGAGGAATTAAAAGAAAAGCCTGCGGAAAAACCACCTGAAAAAGTGGCCGAGAAAAAGTCCGAACCAAAACCAGAGCCCGTAAAACTTCCTCCGGCCAAACCGAAAGAAGATGGCGTTAATCTGGAAAAGGTGAAGGCGAAACAGCAAAACGCCCTGGATAAACTCAAAGCCATGGCAGCCCTGGAAAAGATCAAAGAAGACGTTGCGGAAGAAAAAAAGAAAACCGCAACGAATGCCGGAACTGGAAAATCCGACACTGGCAGCGCTCCGATCAGGGGTAATGTCGTGTCACCTGGCAGCTCTTTAACCGGAATCGCCAAACTTCAAAACGATAGTTACGTTTCGGATTTAGACCGTCATATCAAACAGAACTGGACAATTCCAGAGTGGCTGGCAAAACGCGACTACAAGGCGCAAGTGCGTCTGTATATTGATTCACGCGGCAATATTCTGGACAGAAAAATTGTTAAATCCAGTGGCAATCCCAGCTACGATGAAGAAGTAATAGCAACCATTGATCGTTCGGCGCCTTTCCCGGCTCCACCGGAAAAATTGATCGCCGTATTCTCTGTGGATGGAATCCTGATTGGGTTCCCGGAATAACTAGGAGGACATCATGATGAAGCAGATTTTGGCCTTGATTCTGATTTTAGGCCTGTCACCCCTTATCTCTCACGCCCAATCCAATGGCATCTATATCAAAATGGGTGAAGCGCGCACCAAAAAGAGCTTAACGGCTTTTCCTCCCCTGCAATATTCCGGGTCTCCTTCCACGGCCTCCCGCAATCAAGGTGTTGGTATTGAGATCTTTAATACGATCACCAATGACCTGAGCGTTTCTTCTTATTTCCAGTTCATCAACCAAAGTGCCTTTCTGGAAGACACGGCAAAGACCGGACTGATGCCAGCTCCAGGTTTGCCAAATGGCTTTAAGTTCCAAAGCTGGTCTTCCATTGGTGCCGACTTCCTGATTCGCGCCGGCTACTCTGTTGTAGGCAACGAAGTGACTTTGGAAACTTACACCTACCATGTTCCTCGCGCCGCTTTGGTTCTGGGGAAGAAATACAAAGGCCCGGTTTCCAGCGCTCGTCGTATTGCACACACGTTCTCTAACGATGTTCTGAAAGCCCTGACGGGCGAAGAAGGTCCATTCCTTTCTCGCGTGGTGGTTTCCAGTGACCGCGCTGGCGGCCAAAGCAAAGAAATCTTTGTGATGGACTGGGATGGCGCCAACAGTGAACAGGTTTCCCGTCACCGCAGTATCGCGATCTCTCCGGCATGGTCTCCAGATGGTAAAAAGATCGCCTACACATCTTATGTAAAACGTGTTGGAGCGAAATTCAGAAATGCGGACATGCTGTTGCTGGATCTGACAACCGGGAAAAGATCTTTAATCTCCTACCGTCAGGGTATCAACTCCGGGGCGTCTTTTTCTCCGGATGGTCGCAATATCTATCTGACAATTTCCCAGGGCACCAGTCCGGACATCTATAAAATGACTTTGGATGGAACTTTGGTGGGTAAGATCACCAACGGTCCTTCCGGCGCCCTGAATGTTGAGCCGAATGTTTCTAACTCCGGCCAGTTGGCGTTTTCTTCAGACCGCGCTGGACGCCCCATGATTTACACAGCAAATGGGGATGGCTCGGGACTAAAGCGCATTACCTTTGCGGGCGTGTTCAACTCGTCTCCGTCCTGGTCTCCAGATGGAAAGAAAATTGCCTTTGCAGGCCAGAGCGACAACAACTTCGATATCTTTGTGATGAACGCCGATGGCACAGGAATGATTCGCCTGACTTCTGCGAAAAAGCCAAATGGCAAAATGGCAAGCAACGAAGACCCGTCATTCTCTCCAGATGGCCGCTTTGTGATGTACACATCCAACCGCACTGGAAAAAATCAGATCTATATCTCGACAGTGGATGGGACAGAAGAGCGTCGCGTGACCAACGACAACTACAACTACTTCAAACCGAAGTGGTCACGTAACATTGACTAACACATCCCTTGAAGATCAGCTAAGACAAGAGCGCAACGAGATCTGGTCTCGTTACGCTCTGGCCGCCAAAGACAACTCGCTTCCACCCGATCAGATATGTCATCAGTGGAGCGAAGCTTCAGACCTTCTTCTTCGCCATGCTTTTTCTGCATGTTTTCAGGATCAAAAAGTCGCCTTATTTGCCTTGGGGAAGCTGGGGTCGTCCGAGCTGAATCTCAGTTCCGACGTGGATCTTCTGATTGTCAGTCAGGATGACTCTGTTAACGCTCTGCCGGGTTTAAGGCGTTTTCAAAAAATTCTTTCGGAAAGAACCGCTTTGGGCTTTGTCTTTCGCGTGGATTTTGATCTTCGTCCCGGCGGCAAACAGGGGCCTTTGATTCCAACTCTGGATCAATTCAAGGACTATTACGGAAATTATGGTGAAACCTGGGAACGACTGGCCTTTGTGCGTCTGCGCGCCCTGGCTGGGGATGGGTCCCTGCAACAGGAGGTTCTGACCTTTGCGCAAAGGTTCTCCTTTCGCAAGCATCTGGATTTCACTTTGCTGGAGGATCTGAAGACTTTACGTTCAAAGATTCAAGGCCATTACTGGGGGCGATCGCAGAACGACATCATCGACTTGAAGTTAGGTGTCGGCGGAATCCGCGATGTTGAGCTGTTCACTCACGCCCTGCAAGTCATCCACGGTGGTCGCGACACCAGCCTGCAGGTCCGTGGCACAGCAGAAGCCCTGTTGTTGCTGGAGATGAAAGAACTTCTCCCGAAGGAAGAGTCGCAGTTTTTGCGAAATCATTACTGGAATTTGCGCCGCCTGGAAAACTACGTTCAGGCCCAAAACGACGAACAGACTCATTTGCTTAAGACTGACGACAACCATCCTGATTTTGTCTCAGCAGCTTTGACAACCCTGCGTTTTGATATGCTTCGTTGTGACTCCATTGTGAAAAGTCTTCTGGGTGAAGCCCCCAAGGAAAGTTCCCTGGAAGATGACCTGAAAGACGCAGGCCTTCCGGATGAAGACCTTCAAGAACTTTGGAATGAGATTTTAGGACAAGAAGTTTTGTCCCGGAACAAGGGGCGCGATGAGCTTTCCAGAAAGGCCTTTCTGGCCGCCTTCTTTGACACCTTGAAAGAGCAAAAAGGCGACTTGCGCCGAGGTCTTTTATTGTTGAAAGACTTCATCCGTGGCACTCGCGCCAAGGCGAGTTTTTTCAGCCTGCTGCTTCGGGAAAAAAATCTGATGCAGGAATTGGGGTGGTTGTTCGGCCACTCCCCTTATCTTTCACGAATTCTGTGCAACCGGCCCGAACTGCTGGATAGCTTCGTCTATCGTTCACAAAACACCCACTCGGATGATTTGGGTTCTTTACTGGAAGAGCTGGCAGAAAAAAAGCTTCTTTCTGAGGTCATCAACGGAAGTGAATATCTGCGCGAAAAAAATCTGGCGCAACTGACCCAGAACCTGACCTCCACCGCAGATGCCATCGTCAATACACTGCTGACAGCTCTTAAAAAGGACTTCCCTTCAGATCTTCGCATTCTGGCTTTGGGAAAGTGGGGTGGTCGCGAATTGGGTTTCCGCAGTGATCTGGATTTTATTTTTGTTCTGAATCACGAGCCTGGCGAAAATGATTTCAAACTGGCTAAACGATTTATCACCCGCCTGACCGAGAATCATCGCGGTGGGAATATCTATTCCATTGATATGCGTTTGCGCCCGTCGGGAAAGGCCGGCCCTTTGATCATTCACGAAGAGGATCTGCGCAGTTATCTGCAATCCGAAGCAGCGGCTTGGGAAAGACAGGCTTACTTGAAAGCTCGGTGGGTTGATACCAACTCGACCGGCTTCCATGATTTCGTTCAGCGTGGTCTTTCACTTGAGGAACTGTTCGAGCTGGAACGCATTCGTCAGCAGTTGATTTCAGCCAGCTCTGACCTGAATCTTAAGTACAGCGAAGGTGGCTTGGTGGACCTTGAGTTGGCCTCGCAGACGCATCTTCTGCACAATAAACAAGTGCCCGCTTCCACTGCTACAGAGAGCTTTCTGATGTCGATGGGCTCTCAGGGAAGCCTTCTGGCGCGAAATTATGACCGACTGCGCCAGATCGAACAGATGCTCCAGCTGGTTGCGTCAGAGTCGCTCTCAGAACTGAAGCTAAATCATGAGTCCTTTCACGCTCTTGCCTTAGCGCTCCAAACGAACCCGTCTCAGCTTTTGCAAGAAGCTCAAGGGCTCCTGTCTGAGAATATCACCATTTTGAAGGAACTTGACCCTCGCCGGCAGCCTCACTAATAGTGAAGGGGTTGGACAAAAGTCAGGAGACAAAATGTCGAAGAATATCGATGTTAAAAAGGTATTTTGGATCTACCTTTTTGCATTTTTGCTGGCAGCTTTCAGCTTCCGTGCAGATGCCAAGACCGATTCCAAGGCAAAGACTACGAAGAAGGGAAAAGACATGATCGCAGTATTTGAGACAAACAAAGGAACTTTCAAAGTTAAGCTATTTAACGACAAAGCTCCTAAGACAGTGGAAAACTTCGTAGGTTTGGCTGAAGGCACTAAAGAGTGGACTGATCCTAAAACTGGCGAAAAAGTAAAAAAGCCTTTCTATAACGGTCTTACTTTCCACCGCGTGATCAAAGATTTCATGATTCAAGGTGGTTGCCCACTTGGAACTGGTACTGGTGGCCCAGGCTACCGTTTTGAAGATGAGTTCCCGGCTGGCGCTCCAAAACACGACAAACCAGGCATCCTTTCTATGGCGAACGCGGGTCCAAACACTAACGGATCTCAGTTCTTCGTAACAACTGTTCCAACTCCTTGGTTGGATGGCCGTCACACTGTATTCGGTGAAGTTGTTGAAGGTATGGACGTTGTTAAATCCATCGAAAACTCCAAAACTGGAGCTATGGATCGTCCGGCTGAACCGATTGTTATCAAAACACTGACAATCCAAAAGTAATCCGAATTTAAAAGTTAAAGCTAAAAAGCCCGGTGTTTCCACCGGGCTTTTTTTATTTCATCGCTTTATCTAAAAAAAACATCAGCCCTAAGGCTTCTTCCCGCAGAATTGTTCCGCCTGAATCCAGTAAGCCGGAGAACAATAGTCCTCCCACTGGTTGTTCTTATTGGTGGAATACGCATAGAACCAGATCAACTTGTCGCTCTGGCTCTGGAATTGAATTTTGTGAGGCATTTCCATGGGCTGCTTGCCGTTCACAAGATAACACCAGCCATACACACGCATCTCGGTGTCTGACACCACTTCAATGCTGTCCAACCCGATGGGGCTGTTCAGGACCGAGTTCAACCCCTCTTCTGAGCCGACATAGGGGATTTTATTAAGATCAAAGATCTCAAGGCTGATAGTGCCCACGGATTTTTGCAGATCCGCCTCGTAGGCACCCTCATGGACAGGTTTGTTTTCACAAGCCCCGAAGATTTTCCAGGAAACGGCTTGAGCGTTCAAAGAGAAGAGCAGCAATAAAGAAAAAGCCATGTGTTTCATGGCTCTCGTCTATCCCATTATTGATGCAGATGCACTACCAAATGTAAGGCCGTACCTTTTAGGAATTTTCTTTACGAACTTCTTCCATATCGATTTCTTTGGCCTTCACGACGATCTGTTCAAAGATCTCTTCCGGCAAGGCACCCGGTTGGCTGAAAATGATGTCGCTTTCCTTGATAATCATCAGCGTTGGGATGGATTTAATCTGAAACTTATCGGCCAACTCCACTTCCGCTTCGGTATCGATCTTGCCAAAAATCACATCGGGATGCTTGGCCGCAACGGACTCGAAAATAGGAGCAAAGCGACGGCAAGGCGCGCACCACGTCGCCCAAAAATCCAAAATGATCATATTATTTTTTTCAACAATGTCCTGAATATTCGACTTTGTAACTTCGATAACTGCCATACAATTCCTCTTAACGACGTAGGTCCATGATTGCCTGCGATCAAGTAAAAGCTTTGATGTTCTTTTGTAAATAGGCAACGATTTAATAAAAACAACGGGAGGCTTCATGAAAAAAATTATCGTTTCTCTTCTTATGCTCGCTGGTTCCCAAGCTTTCGCTGCGGGTGATGCCGGTTGCGGTCTTGGCAGCATGATCATTCAGAAAAACTCCAAAGGTTTGCAGCTTCTGGCAATGACCACGAACTCATTCTTGTTCACTCAGCCATTGGGTATCACTTCCGGAACTTCCGGTTGTTCTTCCCGCGGTCTGGTTATGGCTGACAAAGAAGTTCAATACTTCGTTGAAGTGAATCAAGAAGAACTTTCCCGCGAAATGGCGCAAGGCCACGGCGAAAAGCTGGCGACATTGGCACAAATGAAGGGTTGTCAGAACGAAACTTCGCAAAAAGCTTTTAGTTCCTTTGCGCAAACTTCCTATTCCCGCATCCTTCCTGCCGCGAACACTTCTGCTGCTGACATGGTTCAAAACCTGAACAGCGAATTGGCTGGTCAAAAGGAACTTGCACAACTGTGCCATGGTTCTTAATTGTCCTTTTGTTCTTAGCCCCACTCACCACGTGGGGCTTTTCCTCTGAACGCACCGAATCTTACGTTCAACAGGCGATCTCACTGAATCTGTGGGAAGATCCTCAGTGGCTGCGCCTAGGGCACTATCGCAAGTCCTGGGGTCGTTACCACTCGGCCATCGAAGGAAACTTCTTCCTGTCCCCTCTGGGCTCCCACAACCCCCGCGAAGAACTGCTGCAAACCATTCAATCTCTTTTTAGTTCTGCCAAGACCCCCAAACATCCGCAGTGTCGTTATCTGGCGCGAATGCAGTGGCTCAAAAAGCGATTGCAAATCGCTGAAGTGGATCTCGTCTCCTGTCGCGAACAGGATGGTTGGAAAGAAGTGCTAGGGGCCGAAGAGCTTTATATTGTCTTTGCCTCCAGCGATCTCAATAGCGCGGGCTCCAGCTTCGGCCATACTTTTCTGCGCGCTCACAATCCGAAAAACACCAAAGAACGCGAGCTTTTGGATTATGGCATCAACTACGCTGCTTTGACCGGCAAGGACAGCGGTGCCCTGTTTGCCCTGAAAGGACTTTTTGGATTTTACCCCGGTGCTTATTCCATGCTGCCGTACTATCAAAAAATTCGTGAATACACGAATCTGGAAGGCCGCAGTCTTTGGGAATACAAACTGAAGCTCTTGCCTTCTCAGGTTGATTTTTTGATCAGTCACCTTCTGGAACTTGAAGGCAGCTATTCTCCCTACTATTTCCTGAGCGACAACTGTTCTCAGCAAATTCTGGAACTTTTAGAGGTGGCGGTGCCAGAGCGCGATCTGACGTCCTCTTTCTGGGATGCCACTATTCCGCTAGACACCTTGAAAGTGCTACGTGACCAATGGCTGCTGGAAGGTGAACGCTCCCGCCCCTCGTTACAGGCTTACTGGCAGGCTCATTATAAAAATCTGAACTCAGAAGAACGACAGACCGTTCGTCAGATTGTGGAAACGGGCCACAGTTCAGAACTTAAAGATCTGCCCCCTCGCTCTCAAGCGTCGTCCCTGGAGGCCGCCCTCAGCTATCTTGCCGTCAAAGAATATCGCGATCAGAAAGAATACAAGGATCTGAAATACCAGCTTTCGGTACAAAGAGCTCAATTGGGAAATATCACAGAACCCCTAACCCTTGAAAAATCAAAGTCCCCCCTGCTCGGTCCAGACTCCCAAGCCTATTATTTCTCTGTAGGCAGTCAGGATGAAAGAGCCTTTGTTGCCTTCAAATACCGACGGGCCTTTCATGATCTTCTTTCTGATGACAGCGGGCTTTCTCCTTTTTCCCATTTGGAAGTTCTGGGTATGGAGATTCGGTATGAAACCGAAGATGATCGTCTGGATCTGCACAAAGTGACTTTATTGAAAATCTTCAACTCGCCCCCGGTCAGTGAATTTGAAATGCCGCTGACCTGGCGGTTTGATCTGGGAACTGAGCCCAAATTCAATCCTTACCTGCATTGGGGGGTGGGACTCTCTAAAGACCTCCCGGTAAAAAGCTTCACTCGCGGAAGTCTGCTTCTTGTAAATGAAAACCTCAACCTGTCCGACATTCCAGAACCCCATCTGGGCATCGAGACTTTGCTGATGAGCAAGGGATCTTCGGGTCTGCGTTCTGTGATTTCTGCGAAAGTGCTTCAAAATCTTCGCACCGGAAGAACCCTGGGAGTTGGCGGATTCGGTATCTCTTGGAACTCAGAAAATATCGAGTATCGTTTTGAGACAGAACTTTACGACCGAATTCCGCTGATTAAGGCCTCTGTCATCTTTTAGACAGAGCGGTGCCCAGTTACGACCTCGTCGCGCTTTGATACAAGCGGCATGCCATTTAATTGATATAGAAGGGTCCAAAGCTTGCTTCTTAGGAGCTTGAGGTATTTTCACCTCAAGGAGACGCTATGAAGTGGTTTTCTAAAATCCTGACTGCAATTGCGACAATCAATATGGTGCTTGCACCTGTGGCTCATGCCGTTGACTGGTCAGAAAAGGAAAAAGCACAGCTTTCACAATATCGCGATTTCCTTGAGCCTATGGGCTACACACTGCATGTGGATAAAGAATCCAAAAAAGCCCAGGTCTATGACAAGAACACCAAGAAACTTGCCATGGAAATTCCATTTGGTGAGGAAACGCATCTGCGCAAATTCTCTCCGAAGTCGATGAATAAGATGATGATGGATGAAATGATCCGCATCAAGAATGCTTCCAAAGCGTCTTTGTCCCATACGGTTAGAAACCTTCCGACAGAATCTGCCATGTTCTTTATGGCCATGGGTGCTGTTGTCGCCGGTCAACTTATCACGAACTATTCGCAAAACCCCGTAGCCATGCAACAGCACATTCAGCATCAACTTTCTCCGATGGGTGTATTTGGCTTCTTCGTCTTCATGTATTCCCAGGGGCTGACCTCCAACCTTCTGTCCATGTATATCAAGAATCCGAAGTTTCACCACATGATCCCCTACTTGGGGATGACCGTGGGTGCTTTCCTTCAGACATATTTGTCTTCTGTGATTGCTGATCCGAATGTCAAAGCCTGCGCAAAATCCATGATGGGCGGCAAAATCAGCGATGCTGAAAAGGCCAATATTGATGAAGATCCCTGCAGCAAGGCTTACGAATATCTGGTTGTTAAAAAGAAAATCTGGGAATACGCACCGGGTATCGCATCCATGTTGATTTCTTCCGGCGCGGCTGCTTTGGGCCAGGCCTTGATCACGAAAGTGGTTTTGCGTGTCACTGGTGTTGATATCGCTCTTTGGTTGGCTCCGGGTTCTATGCAAGTAAAAGGTCTTCGTCTTCTTCTGGTAAAAGGCCTGCAGATTTCGGCTTTCGTCGCCTTGGACATGTGGTTCAACCGCCACGTCACCTTTGCCTGGAAGAACCTGTTCGACGGGGCTGACTTCCATGACATGAATAAAGACATGGTCACCCAGGTCAACACTTTGAAATCGGCCAAATGGAACAGTTCCAGCGAGGACCTGAGCAAGGGAATGAAGCACTTCCACCAGAAGATGATGGACTGGCGCATGATCAATATGTCTGAGGTTTATGAGGCTCACCATAACTGGTCAGAAGCCCTTAAACAAATGACCAGCATGTTTAACAGCAGCTATTCCTTCTACAGTGCCTTTGTGAATGAAGTCCGCAATGCTCGCTTCGATCAGTCAGCGGTAAAGCCCCTGCTGATGGATTCTCCTCTGAACGGCGTGACACCTCTGGATATGGCGGAGGGCCGTGAAGACTTGTATCTGACGCATCCTAAGTTTGTCGAAGGCATGCAAATGGATACCATTGCAGAAGCGGCTATCAAAGCAGAAGCTCTGGTCAAAGCTGACAAGCTGAAATATTTCCCGGCACGTCAGAAGAAAACCGTGAATGATATTTTGGCGGGCCTTTCTTCCGGCGACCGTGACAAGATCGGCAAATCCTTGCAGGCGTTGAATGATGAAATGCGTATTGCTGCCATGAGCACGGCAAGTCCTTATGGCTACTATCATCTGCTGGCGGAAATCCGCAACCTGATGGGAACACCAGAGCCGATTCTTGAAAAAGGCCGTGGCTTTGGCTTGGCGTTTGAACGCTCCAGCGAAGGTGAGAATCTGAAAGGCACCAACTACTATCGCCGTGTGGGCATCTTTGCCACTCCGAAAATCACCGACTTCCTGGTTATGCAGATGGTTTGCGGACCCGACGTTGAAGCTGGCGAAAAGGCGATTAAGACTCCTAAGATCGCGGGTGCTCACACAGGCTTCCCGTCCATCTTCCTGCCGCCTCGTCTGGCTGATGCCAACGATGAATTCGATGAGTGCTTCGGCATCACGCAGGGGACAACCGCATCTCGCATCTATGGTCACCCTGTTCGTGCGGCCAGCGGCAAACAGTATAAAGGCTTTGTAGAGTACCTGGTTCGCGAGGCTCGTCCCAACGTCGTGGGCACTGCTGCTGAAACCAATTTCCCTCAATGGTGGAACAAAACAACAGAATCTCAGATGCAGGCCGCCTTCAATGAGTTTGCGAAAAGCTATGATGAAATCGTGATCAATATGGTTCGCAAGATCTTCAACCTGAAACGCAGCAGCTTCAACCGTGGCCCCATTTCCAACGGCATCATGAATGCGGTCTTCCAGGAAGAGCGCACATATCTGGCCCTATTGCAGGAGCTGCTACAGCCATCTGCCAAGTTCAATCTGGACTTCGAATCCCTGATCACGACAGCTCCAAGCCACCCAGCATTGCGTGCGGTCGAGGCACAGTTCATCGTGATGAACAATTTGCTGAAGAAGATCGAGATCAAAAAAATTGATGGTCGCGAGGTGGTTCAATCACCTCTGGAAAACTATCAACTGGAAGAACAAGTAACGAATATTCAAACTGCGCTGGCCTCCGTGGCGACTTTACTGGGCGTGGGCGACGCTGCAGAGGGCGCCGTTGTTCAACTGAACAAACAACAACGTGACATTGCGGTTCAAGCTTTGGAGCATCTGCAGTCCTTGGCTTCTGAAGTGATGATGTACGGGTCTATGGCCAACGCTGTGAGCTGGGATAAGATTCGCAATATCAAGCGTCTCAATATGGAACAACAGAAGTTCAATAATGAGGTGCAGTCCAAACTTTCTCAATTGAGAGGAATGGCACTGCCGACCGCACCTTAATTGGTACGGCCCTTGAATTATAGATTGTTGAAACAATTAAATTAAACAGGTTGCAGCCCAGGGACGAGAGAACCCAAAAACGGAGCAGCCTGTACAGTGTGTATACACAGGAGAGAGAGCATGAAAAAGGCATTTATCATCGGAATGGCAGTCTTGGTTACAAGCATGTCTGTTTCTTTCGCCCACGCGGCACCTGCGGCAAAAGCCCCGCGTGAAGTGTTGGTTGAATATGCTAAACAAGTTAAAGAGGCGGCTTTTGGGAAAACCAGAACAGCCAAGGGCTTGGATGCACAAAAGCTTAAATCTGCTCAAGACAGCATCATCAATGAGCTGAACCTTTCCTCAGGAAAAAACAACAGCCTGGCGCTGGCTCTTAAAGCTGATCCGGCAAAATCAGCACAGCGTTTGGATAACCTGGCAACAATCGTTGCAGCCAAAAAGATGGCTACTGAGATCAGCAAAAGGGACTCTGCAGAAGGTCAGTCTATCGATGCGGCGGCAACAGCTTCTGCCACCTTCATGTCCAACTCTCATCTGACGGGCGCGCGCAAAACAGCTAAGGAACTGTCAGCTCCAGAGTTGACAGAAACTTCAGCGGCGTTGACACGCCTTGAGACTTTGACAGACTCTATCCTGACTCGCTTCTCAAAATCGGAAAGAGATTCTTACACTCAGATCCTGAAGCGTCATGATGAGATCGTGGAGTCCGCTCAAAAAGGAACTTCTGAAGAAGCCTTCGTACAGGCGATCATGGAAGTCAAAGGCGTGGACAAAGCCAAAGCTCTTGAAGTGGTTCGCAAACTTAAAGAGTGCGTGTAGATTAGAAAACGAAATTACTTTCTTCGAAAAGCCAAGGTCGTGCCCTTGGCTTTTTTCTTTTTTAGATATCCACCTTGGAATTGTCCGTAACGATGAAAATCTCAATCCGGCGGTTCATCGCCCGATGTTCATCGGTGTCATTGGGAACAACCGGTTTTTGATCGCCATAAGACAAGGATACAAAACGTTTCGGGTCCATCTTGTGATATTTCACCAGATAGCGGACCACGGCCGAAGCACGCCCCCCCGCCAGTTCCCAGTTGGATGGAAAGTTGGTGTCTGCAATAGGAATATCATCCGTATGACCTTCCACAATAATTCGTTTCTGATGCGTTTTAAGAACATCCGCCACTTTATCCAAAGAATCCAAAGCCGACATCTTCAACTTGGCAGACCCTTCCGGAAAGAAGGTTGATGCCGCCAGGGCAATACGCACACCCACGGCATCGTGATAGACATCCTGGATGGCTTTCTTCTTCTGGTCCTTGTCCATGGACTTTTCCAGAGACCTTTCCACATAGTCTTCCGCTTCGCGAGGACCGCCTTTTTTCGGGAAATTCCCGACCGGCATTTCCAACTCTGCCATTAAGGAGCCGATGCTGTCAGGGGAAGCACCATCAGAACTACCCCGTCCCACCAAATGAAGGTTGAGCTTGATGGAATCCTCGAACTCTTTTTGTTTTTCCTCGTTGGACGTGGAGGTCGCATACATCACTACAAAAAAGGCAAAGAGCAGCGTGATAAAATCGGCATACGAGACCAGCCATCTCTCGTGATTCTCATGCTCTTGATGCTTTTTATGCTTCTTTGCCATGAAGGTAAGATCCTACTTCTGATTGCTTTCAAGATAAGCGTACAGCTTTTGCTCCAGGACAACCGGATTCATGCCGCTCCCGACAAGAAGTCCTCCTTCAAGCACCATCATTTTTTCGCGAGTCACAGACTGCACACGACGCTTCAGCTTGTTTCCCATTGGCAGGAATAAAAGATTGGCCGAACTCACACCATACACTGTTGCCACGAACGCCACCGCAATCCCCGCACCGAGTTTACTGGTGTCGGTCAAGTTGCCCATCACATGGATCAATCCCAAAACCGCACCAATGATCCCAATTGTCGGCGCAAAGCCACCGGCATCCATCCAGATCTTGGCTCCGCCCAGAAGCTCTTCTTCTTCGGTTTCGATTTGTGTTTCGAAGATATCGCGAATTGTCTGGGTATCCACCCCATCCACGACATTTCTGAGGATTCCCTTGAGCATAGGATCTTGAATCGTATTGAGTCTGGATTCCAAAGCCAACAAAGACTCTTTTTTAACGAAACGGGCACAATCAACGATCTCATTCAAACGCGATTTGATCTGACTGTCTTCTTCTCGAAAGGCTGTTTTTGCGAGCTGCAAACCTGTCTTAAGATCTTTTTCGGAACTTGAAACCATCACGGCTCCGATGGTCCCTGCCAAAACGATAATAAATGCTGTGAGCTGCATCAGCGAACTGACGTGCCCCCCTTCCAGAAGGTTTCCGAGCAAGATCCCACCAAAACCAACTAGAAGTCCTAACCATGTTGCTTTGTCCATAGACAGAAGTGTGCCACAGGGGATCACGTCTGACACTTGGACCTCACGAAGACCTAGACTTTCTGCGGGCGAAAAATTAGGGTACATTCACTCTGATGCTCGATTATATTCTTTCTCTCGATAAGAGCCTTTTTGTATTGGTGAATTCACACTGGACAGCCGCATGGGCGGATCAGTTTTTTCCGTTCATCACAGACCTTCACAAGACACCGTTCTTTAAGTTTATTTTGGTCCCAATAATCCTTGCCATCTTTATGTGGCGCCGGGGCTGGAAAAAAGGTTTGATCATTTTCTTTTTTGCTCTTCTGTCCGTTTCCGCATCTGATGGCGTGGGCAATTGGGCCTTTAAAAAAACCGTTCAGCGTCCCCGGCCTGCGAACACGCAGAATCTGGATGTTCAGGTCCGCGCTCCCTTTGGAGGTTACAGTTTTGTCTCCAATCACGCGACCAACATGTATAGCTTCGCGAGCTTTACGTCCGCCATTTTTCCCCCGGCGACCGTTCCACTTTATACTCTGGCCACAGTGATCGCCTACAGCCGCGTTTACAATGGGGTTCACTTTCCCACAGACGTGATCTGCGGGGCCCTTTTGGGAATGATCTTTGGTCTTTTGTTCGCCCGTCTTTGCAAACTCATCCTTGCACGCATCAACTCTGAAGGAACTGCCACGACATGAAAAAAGTATTAGTCACCGGAGCCAATGGATTTCTGGGAAGCTGGGTCACTCGCGCTCTGGTCGCAGAAGGCCACGATGTCTATGCCCTGGTTCGCGCCAAAAGTGATTTGTCTGAACTGGAAGGCGTCAACTGCAAGTACATCCACGGAGATGTGACAGATATTCATTCTTTGCTGGAAGCCGTAAAAGGCATGGACACCGTCTTTCATCTGGCGGGAGTCATCGCCTATAAAAAGTCCCAGCGAGCCCAGATGGAAAAGGTCAATGTGGAAGGCACAGCCAATGTGATTGCCGTCTGCCGTGAACACCATGTGCGCCGTTTGGTCTATCTTTCCTCGGTGGTGGCCATCGGTGCCGGATATACTCAAGATCAAATTCTCAACGAAGAGTCGTCGTATAATATTGCGGACCTGGATTTGGGCTATTTCCAAACTAAACATCAGGCTGAAATTTTGGTTCGCGAAGCCTGCAAGAAGAATGAAATTGATGCTGTCATTCTGAATCCGTCCACGATCTATGGTCGTGGTGACGCCAAAAAAGGCAGTCGCAAAATGCAAATCAAGGTGGCGCAAGGACGTTTGAAATTCTACACCTCAGGTGGCGTCAATGTGGTCGCAGCCGAAGATGTGGTGGCGGGTATCCTGAGCGCCTGGAAAAAGGGACGTACCGGCGAGCGCTACATCCTGGCGGGTGAAAATATTCTTATCAAAGACCTTTTCGCTATGATCGCGCAAGAGGCTGGAGTAAAACCGCCTCAGCATCAGCTTCCCGGTCAGCTTCTTCACACGGTTGGCGCCATTGGCGACTTGATGGAGAAGATGGGCTTCAAAGGTCCGCTCAGTCGTGAAAATGCTTATACGGCCACGATGTATCACTGGTTTGATTCCGGCAAAGCTCAACGCGAGCTGGATTTCAAACCCCGACCGGCCCGGGAAGCCATTCACAATTCAGTTCAGTGGATGAAAGATCACGGATTAGTTCGTAAATAAAGGGCGCATGAAACAGGTTTTATTTTTCTTTCTTGGAGTATTTTGCCTGATGGCTTTGGCAGTGGCGGCCCTTTGGACATGGCTGCCCAGTCAAAGTGAAATCAAGGGTTGTCTGGTTACACGCATGTATCAGGTAGAGCTGTGCCCGGGCTCCAAGAACTATGTTCCGCTTAAACAGATCGCTCCTATTTTGGCAAAGACCATCATCCTGACTGAAGATTCCAACTTCTATAATCACAAAGGCTTTGATTGGGACGCAATTGAAAAGAATGCCAAAGAAGGCTGGGAAACCGGCGTCTTTAAGCGTGGTGGATCCACCATCACTCAACAACTTGCCAAGAACATGTTCCTGACAAAAGATCGCACCTTCATTCGCAAGGGTCTTGAAGCCATCATCACAGACCGCATTGAACACACGCTGAGCAAAAAAGAAATTCTGGAACGATACCTGAATGTCGTCGAATTCGGTAAAGACATCTATGGCGTCAAGGCCGCTGCGAAATATTATTTCAAGAAATCCCCTGCCGAACTGAGCATCGTTGAATCTTCTTTCCTGGCCATGGTTCTGCCCAACCCGGTGAAGTACTCCATGTCTTACTATCGCAAGGAGCTGACACCCTTTGCGCGAAAAAGACTGGGCCGTATTGTTGAAGACCTGTATCGCTATCACCGCATCTCGGAAGAGGAATACAACATCGCTATAGCTCAGGTCGCCTACTTCTTCCAACCAGAACCACCGCCGGAAGAAATCTTCAGCGAAGGCGAAGAAGTCCCAACCCTGCAGGAGCTGGAAAACATGGAATCCCAGGAACAGATGGATCTGGGAGAGGAGAGCGAATGAAGATTGTCTCTGCCTGCCTATCCGGAGTTCACTGTCGCTATGACTGCAAGGCGCAAACGCGCTCGTCCATTGAAGAGATGGTTCAAAAGGGTGACGCCATTCCCGTCTGCCCCGAACAGCTCGGTGGTCTTCCGACCCCTCGCCCACCAGCAGAACGCATCGGCGACAAGGTCCTGACCAACAAGGGCATTGACGTGACGGCGGAATATCAGCGTGGTGCGGAAGAGGCTTTAAGAATCGCCAAGCTGGCCGGAGCCACTGAGGCTTTGCTTAAATCAAAGTCCCCTATGTGTGGATGCGGCAAGATCTATGATGGTACATTTTCCGGAAATCAGAAGGACGGCGACGGTGTCTTTGCCGAACTTCTGAAGAAGAACGGAATCAAAGTCACCGTGATTGATTAAGATTATTTCAAAAGTTTCTTGCGAATTCTAAAGAATGAAATGTTCATGCAGATCCAGGTTGCAATCAACAGCACCAGAATATGCACACCGATCCAAAGAATCGGCCCTTGATGCAAAATCCCCCGCACGGCTGCCACCGCATGAGTCAGCGGGAACAGATACGCAATATAACGAAGACCCATCGGCAACTGTTCTAACGGAAAATAAGTTCCACTTAGAAGGCTCATCGGAACAATCAAACCTGACGTGGAATAGATGAAAGAATCATAGTTTCTGGCAAAGGAAGTAAAGATCATCCCGATGCACGAGAACAATGCGCTTAACAGGAACAACACCGGCAATACCAGCAGGATGCGATAAGAATCCACCAGGCCGAAGAACATTGCCACAATCGTCACACCCATAACGCCGAAGAAGCCTTTGCTGGCAGCCCACAAAAGCTCGCCACCAACGATTTCTTCTGGTCCCACACGAGTTAGCATGATCGTCGCGTAGGTCTTCTGATGAGTCAGCTTGGTGTAGTTTCCGTAAGTTCCCTCAAAGAAAGCCACCATCATGGCTGTCGAAGAAAGTAACGCCGGGAAGAAGAACTCGATATAAGACATTCCGCCCATATTGTTGACGAAAGCTCCAAGTCCAAAACCAATCGCTCCCAAATAGATCACCGGCTCCAGAACAATCCAGAACAGGGATACCAACCAGGTCTTTTTAAAATAAAGGAAATTGCGGGACCAGACTTTCAAAGCCCCATCGTTCATCTTCGGGATCGAGAAGTAATCTTTGAATTTCATTACTCATCCCTCAACTGATGACCCGCTAATTTCAGGAACACATCATTCAGGGTCGGTTTGCGTATATAAATCTTATCACTGGCAATCAGGTCCACCACGCGGCGGCCTTCCTGGTTTTCTTTCACCAGAACAGACACCGTGTCCTTGATCACCTGATAAGAGAAGCCTTCCGCACGCAGACGGCCCAGGTAGTAATTCAGATCCACCGGATTGGTGTCGAACTCCACCACCTCTTTGCCGATCAGTTCACGAATCAGATCCCGAGGTTTCCCTACCGTCAGAATACGGCCGTCATCAATGATCGCAACACGATCACACATCTGCTCGGCTTCTTCCATATAGTGAGTGGTCAGCACCAGAGTGCTTTTTTCGGATTTTAAATGCTTAAAGAAATCCCAGATCCAGATGCGCGCCTGCGGATCCAGTCCTGTGGTTGGCTCGTCCAGGAAAACCACTTCCGGAGAATTAATCAGGCCGCGGGCAATAGCCAGACGGCGCTTCATGCCTCCGCTCAGCGTTTCTACAGAGCGGTCCTGGTATTCTTCCAGCTTCATCAGACGCAGCAATGCCTGGGCCCGAAGATCGGCCTCAGCAGAAGGGATATTGTGGAAGCTGGCGTAAACCCGAAGATTTTCAAGAACTGTGAAGTCAGGATCAAGGCCGTCCTCTTGCGGGACGACCCCTATGCGAGATTTGATCTCGCGATAATTTTTCTTAACGTTAAGGCCGAGAACGTAAAGTTCCCCGCTTGTAACCAGGGCTGAGCAATACATCATCTTCATCGTAGTTGATTTGCCAGCCCCGTTTGGACCAAGAAGTCCGAAACATTCGCCTTTGTAAATTTCCAGATTGATTCCGTCCACGGCGACCTTGTCGTCGTATTTTTTCGTCAGATCTTTTATTTCAATGGCGACGTTCGTACTCATTATTCCTTCGCTGCTTTTGCACGTTTGTGCGGGTCCAGTTCACGCAAACGAAGACGGATGTTCTTCGGAGTGACTTCGATCAACTCAGAATCCTTAATCCATTCCATCGCTCTTTCCAAAGTGAACTTCTTCACTGGAACTAGACGGATAGCTTCATCAGAACCCGAAGCACGTACGTTCGTCAATTTTTTCTCACGAGTGATGTTTACTTCTAGATCATTCTCCTTGGCGTGTTCACCAACGATCATGCCTTCGTACACATCGTCACCGTGCTCAACCATCATGATACCGCGCTCTTGCAAATTCCAGATCGCGTAGGATGTCGCCATACCTTTGCGGTCAGAAATCATGGCACCATTCATACGGTGTTCAATCTCACCACGATAGTCGTCCCAACCGTCGAATTGAGTATTCAACAAGCCAGTACCACGCGTGTCTGTCAGGAACTCAGAACGGTAACCGATCAAACCACGAGAAGGAATACGGAACTCAAGACGTGTACGACCAGATCCTTTTTGAACCATGTTCGTCATGACACCTTTACGTTTACCCAACTTTTCAGTCACGGCACCCACGTAAGCATCTTCGATATCGATAACCGCAATCTCCATTGGTTCCATTTTCTTGTGGTTTTCTTCTTTGAAGACAACCGTCGGTTTGGAAACCAGAAGCTCGAAGTTTTCACGGCGCATCTGTTCAATCAAAACGCCCAACTGAAGCTCACCACGACCGATAACTTTGAACGCATCTGTAGAGTCTGTTTTTTCCACGCGGATAGCCACGTTGTACAACAGTTCTCTCTCAAGACGGTCAATGATCTTACGGGATGTTACGTTCTTACCATCAAGACCGGCGAAGGGACCGTTATTGACAGAGAAAACCATGCCCACTGTCGGCTCTTCAACGCGAATACGCGGAAGAGGACGAGGATCCAAAACAGACGTGATGGTATCACCGATAGTGAAATCTTCCATACCCGCGATAACAACCATGTCCCCTGCGCCCACTTCTTGAGCCGGAACCTGGGAGTTTACTTTGTACTGGAACAATGCAGAGACTTTTACTTTCTTCTGGGCATTTGCCTGAACACAAAGAACCTCGTCACCCACTTTGATAGTTCCCGCTCTCATACGACCGATCGCCAAACGACCTACGTAATCATTGTAAGAGATGTTGGAAACCATAACTTGAAGTGGAGCATTTTCCTCGATCACTGGAGGAGGAATCAAGTTCACGATAGCATCGTAAAGAACTTCCAAAGAGCCAGTGTTAACAGCTGGATCCAAAGTCGCCATACCTTCACGGGCTACAGCGTAGATCGTATGGAAATCACATTGTTCTTCAGTTGCATCCAAGTCGATGAACAAATCGAACAACTCATTGTGAACTTCCTGAATACGAGCATCTGAACGGTCGATCTTGTTGATACAAACGATAACTTTTTTGCCGCCCTCAAGAGCTTTTTTCAGAACGAAACGAGTCTGTGGCAACGGACCTTCGGAAGCATCACAAAGAAGGATACAACCATCCACCATGTTCAAGATACGCTCAACCTCACCACCGAAGTCACTATGTCCCGGTGTATCTACGATATTAACTTTAATATCTTTGTACATGAACGAAGCATTCTTCGCCGCGATCGTGATACCGCGCTCTTTCTCAAGATCCATGGAGTCCATAAGACGTTCTTCAACGTGTTCGTTGTCACGGAAAGTACCTGCTTTTTTGATCAACTGATCAACCAGGGTTGTCTTTCCGTGGTCGACGTGTGCGATGATAGCGATATTTCTAATTTTCTTTGGATCTTGAATCATATTTACCCTTCGTTATGAAACTCTTAAAAACAAAACATTTAAATCTAAACTAAAACCTAACCGTGTCCACCCATCAGGAATTCTTCTTCGCTGGTGTCTTCTTGCTCTACATTGCCGATCCCAGCGAAAAACTCATTCGCTAGTGCCATGATCTCGTCATTGCTTTTGGATTGGAAAAGATTCTTTCTGAACTGTGCGGCTCCAGCATAACCTGTTGAGAACCAAGCTGCAAACTTTCTGAGTTGGATCCCCGTAATGTGCTCATCACAATGCGCCACGATCTCTTTTTGAAGACCTTGGAACAAACTCACGTAATCTCTCTTAACGTCTTTAATCGCCTCGCCTCGCCACAAGGACAGGGCATCCATAAAGATAAATGGATTTTTTAGGCATCCTCGCCCGATCATCACCCCGTCACAACCGGACTGCTGCAGTCTCAAGTTGGCCTGACGAGGAGTGAGAATGTCTCCGTTTCCAAGAATGGGAATCTTGGTATTGGCTTTGACGTCAGCAATAAAATCCCAGTCCGCAAGTCCAGTATAAGCCTGAGCCCGCGTGCGCCCATGAATCGCCACCCAAGAAACGCCTTCGTTGTAGGCGATGTTACAGATCTCGATCGCGTTGCGGGAATTGGCATCCCAACCCGTGCGAATTTTGATCGTGAGCGGAACTTTGATAGCCGCCTTTACAGTCGATACCATCTTTTGAACTGCCGCCGGGTCTTTCAGAATTGCAGAGCCTGCACCCTTCTTAACGACCTTGGGAACCGGACAGCCAAAATTCAAATCAACAAAGTCACACCCATCGGCTTCCGCCACCTGAGCGGCGCGAGCCACAATCTCGGGCTCTTCACCAAAAAGCTGAATCCCGATCGGACGCTGAGATTCGTCGAAACTCATCAGCTTCATCGTGCGTTCAGATTTATACTCAATACCACTGGCGCTGACCAATTCAGTGACGACAACACTGGCATCAAGTTTTTTGATAAAGGTGCGGAAAGCGTGATCCGTGATCCCGGCCATAGGGGCCAGGACAAATGGATTTGTCTTTAAGGCTTCAACTGGATTCATAGGTCCGAGCGGTATATCAAATCCGTCCGGCAATAGATAGAGAATAAATAAAAGAAATCGCTAACTTATAGGTTTTCCTTACCCTTTTACAAAGCCTCCCCGGAATAGAATTGGGAGGCCAGCTTACATTGTGATGTAACTATCTGATATCACTTGGCTTGGTCTAAACTAAAGCCAAGTCACACGACCCGCAGTTTGGCGGGGGGGCTTTCGGCGGCTGATGATCGGGATAGCCGCAGACCATGGCACAAAGAAGCTCCAGCTCTCCTTTTTGGTATTCTGGAAGCTGATCCACACCAAGGAATCTATCCACGTCTTCTTTGATTTCCAGCGGAGCCCCCATCGTGCAGGACCCTAAACCTTCCACCAGACAAGCCAGATTCATGTTTTCCACAGCCATATACACAGAGCCGATACTCGTGTGATAGCGTTCTTCGGAATCGTTGTGGGAATATGCGAACACAATCACCGGCGCATCACCCAAAGTATAAAAAAAATCTTTCTGTGAACTGATAAAGCGACGGCTTCAATCGCTGCTGCAGAATATCTTTGATGCCCAGCCAGGATTTTTGCGAATACTGCAGGTATTCTTCACGCTTTTTCCCTGTCACCACAAAGAAGCGCCAGTTCTGACGATTCTTGCCGGACGGAGCCTGCATTCCCGCCGCCAAAATTCTTTCGATCACTTCTTTCGGAACAGCATCAGGCTTGTATTTACGAATCGAAGTTCGTGATTCCAACAGTTTGTAGAATGATTCTTTATCCATACCCGTCACGCCAGCTCCTCGCTGCCCGCTTCAATAAAGCAAGAATGCAGGCGACGAATTGCCTCTGGCCCTTGCTCGTCAGAAACCAGGAAGCAGAAGTTATGCTTGCTGGCACCAAGGCAGATCATGCGCACGTTGATGTCTGAAATGGCCTTGAAGATCTTTTCACCCAACCCTGCGGTGTGGTTGATGTTGTTTCCGATCAAAGAAATCAACGCCAGATTTTCTTCCACCTGAACATCGGCAATCTGGGAAAGATCAGCGATCAGCTTTTTATTCAGCAAAGTGGAATCGTCCAAGGTCACACTGACAGAAATCTCCGAAGTCGTGATCGCATCAATACTGACTTTGTGATCATTGAAAATTTTAAAGATCTGGAACAGGAAACCGTGAGCATATAACATTTCCGGAGTGGAAAGAGTCACCAACACCTGCTTTTTTCTGAGTGCCATCGCGCGGATCAGCGGATGATCCTCGACATCCTTGCGTACCCAGGTGCCGCGCGCTTCGGCGTCGAAACTGGAACCCACAAAGACCGGAATGTTTTTACGAATTGCCGGAAGCAACGTCGCGGGGTGCAGAATTTTTGCACCGAAGGTTGCAAGCTCGGAAGCTTCTTTGAAGGAAATTTCACTGATGGGCTGGGCTTTGGGACACAGGCGCGGGTCCGTGGTCGCAATCCCGGCTACATCCGTCCAGATTTCCAGAGTATCTGCGGAAACACCCTCGGCCAGAATCGCGGCGGAATAGTCACTACCTCCGCGTCCCAGCGTTGTGGTATTTCCCTCTTCCGTCATCCCGATATAGCCCTGCGTGCAGACCACTTTTTTTCCCTCACGCAGGAAGGAAAGGTTTTTTTGCGCCAAAGCCGCCACATCCTGAGTCAGCGGCTTTGCTTTTCCAAAAGAATCGTCGGTACGCAGAACCGTACGCACATCCAGAAGCTGGGCTGATTTGTCGGACTTATGTTTTTTCAAAACCTGCGACATCGCTTCAGTGAATAGCAGTGAAGACATGCGCTCGCCCAAACTGACCAGTGTGTCCAGGGCTTTGACAGAGCAATCTTTTAAAAGATGAACGCCTTTTGCCAACGAGCTCATTTCTTCGAATAAAGTCTTCAGCAGTTTCACCGAGTCTTCCGGCAAATGAAGATCCCCGGCGACTTTAAGATGTCGTTCCTGAATCTTCGCCAGAATCTTTTCAGCTTCCGGCCAGCTTTGTGTTTCAGCGGTCTTTCCCAGGGCGATCAGATCATTTGTCGTTCCGGATGTCGCAGAGACCACCACCAGACTTGATCCTTGGCGGAAGCTGACCTCCGCACTGCGAAGCATACAGTCGGCATCTCCCATAGAGGTGCCACCAAACTTGGAAACTACAAGCTTTGCCACATTCACTCCTTGGCCCTTGGGCCAGGGAATATCCTAATGCGGTTAGGGTTTTTCATTCAACGACTTTTATGGCAGACTTTTTTTATGACTTCGATGGCCTCTGATTCTGCATTTAAGAAAAAAGAAATCCTGCTTATGGGAGCCCTGGCCCTGATTGCCATGGCACTGACCGTGGTGGCCGTCGTCCCTTCTCTGCGCAGTAAGGTGAAGGATGCCTTTATCAGTACCAATCGCAAGATTGTGGCCAAAGTCGATGGCACCCTGGGTAAGGATGGACCTAAAGTTGTTATTCTAAAAATTCAAAGTGGCAGCGCACTTTCTCTGGAAGTCTATCAATCCGAAGAACAAGGCGGACTGACCCTTTTAGGCAAGCTTCCGCTTTATGAAACCCGCGATGGCTTTGTTTTGGTTCAGGGAAATGCCACGAATCTGGCTTTGACCGATGTCGATAAGGACGGAACTTTGGAAATTGTGGCACCAACCTATGATGAACAGATGGTGCCTCGCTTGAATATCTTCCGCTTCAACCCAGAAACCCGCACTTTCGATCGAGTTTCTGCTCCAGCGAATTTTGAACCTTAGTTTTTATCCGGAGTCGGCGGACGCTTTTGCAGGTCACGCC
The DNA here is from genome assembly GCF_041888015.1 of Bdellovibrio bacteriovorus. Classification (GTDB taxonomy): domain Bacteria; phylum Bdellovibrionota; class Bdellovibrionia; order Bdellovibrionales; family Bdellovibrionaceae; genus Bdellovibrio. The sequence goes on along the minus strand of NZ_CP168968.1, from coordinate 118,100 downwards.
ATGACTTGCCTTCACGGGCTTTGCGGTCCAATTGGAACTTCTGAACCGCTCTTTGATGACCTTTGTAGTCTTCAGAGAACACATGCGTCCCATCATTCTGACTGACAAAGAACAAATACTGGCTTTCCTGAGGCTTCACGGCCGCGAGCAACGCTTCCCGGCCTGGATTGGCGATCGGCCCCGGCGGCAAACCCGGAATCACGTAGGTATTATAACGAGTCGGCGTCAAAAGATCTTCGCGCGTGATATTGATAACAATCCTACCCAGCTTTTCAGCTTTTCCGTAAATAACCGTTGGGTCTGTCTGCAATCGCATTTTCTTAGTCATGCGATTGTGGAAGACTGAAGAAATCAGCGGACGCTCTTCCGGAGCACCCGTTTCTTTTTCAATGATACTGGCCAAAGTCACAACCTGATGGCGGGTTAAGAACTTCACTTCCGCCTGCGGAAGAACTTCGTTGTACACATACAGGAATCTTTTCACCATGTTTGAGATCAAAGCCTTGGTGTCCGTGTACTTGGTCAGCATATAGGTTTCCGGGAACAGATAACCTTCCAGACTGTCCACCTTTTCTCCCAATAAAGACTGAATCAACTGAGGATCACGAGTCAGGCGCATGAAGTCCGCTGACGTGCCAAAGCCCTGCTTTTCATACAGGTCCGCGATCTCATAGGTGCTCAAGCCTTCGCTGACGGTGAAACTGCGAGCAATACTTTTACCTGATGTGATGGCCTCCAGAACTTCAGACGGAACCATGTTGGTGCGAAGCAGATACTCGCCGACTTTGATTTTAGAACGCTCGCCCTTAAAGCGGGCATACAGGTTGAAGAAGGTCGCATTTTTGACAAGACCTTTTTCCTCCAGCTCTTTGGCAATTGTGGCAAAACCTTTACCGGGCGTGACTTCGTAAACCACATCCATTGCCGTTTCGCTGGGACGGGAGCGCGAAAACTCATAGGCCAAAAACGCCACGCCACCACCAACAGAGGCCAGCAGAATCACCACCGCCAGAACCAAAACCAAAATCGTCTTTTTCATTACTTCATATCCAAGTTCATGCCCGGCAAGATTTTTGTCGGATCAAATGGAGTTGCATCCTCAAGGCTCGCCACAGGCACTGTGCAATACTGGATTGCAAAATGTGCTGACGGACGATCATTGCCGGATTTACCCATACCACCAAACGGCAAGCGAGAGCTGGAGCCATTGGTCGTGCGATTCCAGTTCAAAAGACCCACGCGCGCTTTGTGCAAAGCTTGCTCATAAAGCTCTTTGTTTTTAGAGAACAGCGCCATCACCAGGCCATAGCCCGATGAATTCACGATGTTCATGGTCTCATCAAAGTTATCACTTTGATAGATTGCCACGTTCGGGCCAAAGATTTCACTTTTTTGATACACGCTATTTGGATCAAACTTGTTCACCAGGTGAATCGACGGGGTCACATAGTAACCCTTATGCTTCAGATCTAGTGCTTTACCGCGCATCAGGCTTTCACAGTTTTCGCGGTTGGCGATTTCCTGGAAGCGGATGTATTTTTCCACAGCGGCCGCATTGATCAATGGGCCCATGAACATGTTTTCTGTCCAATGACCAATCGTCAGTTTTTTTGCAGCCTGATAGAATCTTTCCGTAAATTCATCAGCGATTTTTGGGTGCAAAATAATACGGCTGGTGCAAGAGCAGCGCTGGCCGGCTGTCATGTACGAACCCACAAGGCTTTCATAGATCGCCTTATCCATATCCGCATCATCCCAAACGACAGTGGCGTTCTTACCACCCATTTCCAAAGCCAGAATTTTCCAGTAGTGAGTCAAAGTCTCTTGTTTGATTTTCAAACCCACTTCATAAGAACCGGTGAATAGAACACCATCCACATGCTCACTTGCCACCAAACGGCCGCCCGCAGCGCCATCACCCTGAACCAGATTGAAAACACCTGGTGGGAACTGAGCTTTTTCAAACATTTCGGCCATGAACTGACCCACGGCCGGGGTTTGTTCAGATGGCTTGAACACAATCGTATTCCCCGCAATCAGCGCCGGGATGATATGACCATTTGGCAAGTGCGCCGGGAAGTTGAAAGGACCTACAACCGCCATCACACCGCGAGAACGATAACGAATCACACCTTCTACCTGCGGAAGAGCATTGGGAATGCGCTCTTCGGCCACCAGGTTCAGGGACTGATTCAGCGTAATGTCGATTTTAGCACCCAACGCCTTGGCTTCAGTCAAAGCCTCCCAAGTGGGCTTTCCTGTGTCGCGGGAAATGATTTGTGCCATCTGTTCGGCATGGGTGTCATACATTTCTTTAAGACGAAGCAGATAGCTGCGACGCTCGTCCACCGTCAACAGGGACCAAGGCATGTAAGCTTTCTTCGCAGCCACACAGGCCTCGTCGACATGATCGTGCTTAAACTGCACTGTCATTACAGTGTCATTCAAATCCGCCGGACTGATGTCTTTGAATTCCCCATCGCCCTTGGTTACCGGAACAAAGCGTCCGTTGATAAAGTCACCTTTGTAATTGATTGGAAAGATGGTGGTGCTCATTTCTATTTTCCTCTATTGTAATTAAACGGAGACATATAAACTTCTTCACCCAGCTCCACACTCAGAAGCTGACGTACTTTCGGAGCCAAAGCCACTTCGTGGCCACGAATATCCGCTGATGCCAACGAAGCGCGGAAGTCTTCGCTGGTTGTTGCAACCAAGCCCTGCTCTTTATAAGCCGCATCTTTAAATTCTGCGACCTTCAGACGACGACCTTGCGTGATCGGCAATATCTGCGACACATTTGCGCCATAGTGAGGACCGCCATCAAAAGGATCCACCTCATCAAGATAGCTAAAGCCGATGCTTTCCAAAAGATGCTGAGCCGGTTTCGTGGCTTCACCCACGCGGCCCAACACCAGACGGGCTTTGGCATCCAAAAGGCACAGATAAATATCATCCTGTGGGAACAGGCTTTCGATAAACTCTTTGTGCGACTGACTCAAAAGGTCTGCTTCCTGGTAAGGAAGGCCGGTGAATCGGCGACCCAAAGCCTCCCAGAATTCACTGCGCCCTTCATCTGTCAGAGGTGGCGTCAGCTCGCAGAGAACTCGATCCTCAAAACGTTCCGGATAAAGTCCCATGTACAGGAAACGCGCCAGGCTGATTTGTTTACCCAGCTTTTCCGGACGACGGCGATAGGTCTTATCAACAAGAAGTCCTCCGATTTCTGTTGGACCGTCGAAATCCAGCTGAAAGCGCAAAACTTGATGAATAAAGCCCACTCCCAAATCCTGGGAAAAATGATCACGTTTAAAAATTTTGAAATAGCTATGAGGAACTTCGTCGTTCCCGTGCTTTGCCAGAACCAAAGAGCTTCCAACAACCAGCTTTTCTTCCACGTCTTCCAGAACAAACAGATACTCGGACTGTGTTTTGGTCAACTTGCCGGCGAAAGACTGCTCGCTGCGATCAATCTTTTCACCAATTACTTTCTTATCACCCGGCAGGTTCAAAAGATTGAACTGCTTTGCCAGGTCCACCAGTTGACTCAAATCATCGTGTCGTACCGGTCGCACTATAAAACTCATAGACAGAACCTTTCGATGACTCGTTTGTAAAATTCAATAGCCTTATGCAGATCCTCAATCGCGACATGCTCTTGAGGTGTGTGCACATTTCCTTCCCGTCGGCCCGGACCAAAACAGATGCACTCAATCCCCACTCGAGTAAAGATGCTGGCTTCATTCGTCGAAGCCTGAGTGATAGGTTTGTCATCCAGCCCCATGTCGCGCAGCTCATCCAGGCAGCCTTTTGCCAAGATGGAGTTCACTTCAGTACGGAAAGGCTTTTTATAATCATTCACACGGAAGGTCGCCCCGTTGGCTTCACACACCTCACGCAGGCGATTCATCCAGCCTTCATAGATTTCGTGCGTAATCACCGGTGGAATACGGCATGTTCCAGAAATCTGAATGTCCGTTTCGTTGGTGCGAATCAGACCGATGTTCAAAGTCGGAGTACTTGGATAGAAATCATCATCCTTGTAGTCCAAAAACTCCAGCTCCAGCGCCTTGACGGCCCGGTAGATGTTGGCAATCTTGCGCGAAATGGGCTCCAAGATCGGCGTCACCATGTCTATTTCCAGGAAGGCATGACTTGGAACCGTGTTGAAGTTGATTCCCCCGTCCATTTCCATGACATTCACCGAATCCGGCAACATCATCAGATATTCAAACATCTTGGCAATGGCACTTTCCCCCAGATGAGGCATCGAAGAGTGAGCCGCCTTACCACGGAAAATTTTTGACTGCGTCGAAGTACTTTCGCGCAAGTTGTGTTCCTCGCGATAGCGCATTTCTTCATCCGAGAAAGGCACATGGATTTCCACACTGGCAAAACCCTTGGCCGCGTTGATCACCCGCAGATCGCTGGGCTCACCAATCAAGGCCATCTTCGCAGATATCTTGTTTTTGCGAATCAACTTCAGCGCACCCTGCATTCCGGATTCTTCACCAAAAGTTCCGACCAGAACCGGCGGCAGGCGCCAAGTACGATTTCTGCCAAATGAAGCCAAAGCCTCTAGCTTGCACAGAAAATCCAGCTTCACATCGGCAGCGCCCAAACCATAGATTTTTCCATCAATGATATGAGCATCAAATGGATTTGCCCCCGTATCCGTCCACAATGAGAACGGCCCCGGATCCACAGTATCCAAATGAGTTTGCAGCAAGAACTCACCGCTGGGTCTTTCAACTGAAGGACGCGCAATCACATTGGCCTGCTCCAGATCCCCAACGACTTCTTCCTGCTCTTCCACATGCAACCCGCGCTGACGACAGAAAGCGGCCACCCACTTTGACAACTCTCGATTGCCATGAGTGGGCGTACTGTCTATTGCGATCAGCTGACGGCAGGCTTCGATGAAGTCCAACTAGACTCCTTCAAGCAAAGTTTTTTCGATCGCTTTTAATGCGATGTCGATATCAGCATCTTCGATGATCGCCGGCACCAGGAAGCGCGCGCGCACGGGATCTTTACCGCAAGGGAATGCAATCACTCCGTTTTGGAAAAGTTTGTTCAGGAACGCATTCGCGCTTTCCTTTTTCCCATCATGCGGAGTAAACGCAATCATCAGCCCCATACCACCAGCATCTTGTGCGATGCCTTTGCAGGATGTTTCATTCAGGCGATTGATGCCATCAATAAAGCGTCTGTGAATTTGATTGATGCGACCCTGAGGCCCCAGGAAGCCTTCACCCAGCATATCCAGCATTTCCATGCCCGCGCTCAAAGACGGAGTGGAGCCAGAGAAAGTACCTGCAATCAAACCTGGTTTTGGATTGTAGTCTTCCGTGTAAAGAGTCGCACCCACTTGCGCCGTTTTTGCGATGGTGCAGATGTCGATGTACTGGCCGATGTCCAAAGTTTCAAAAGCAAAGTATTCACCCGTGCGCGTGAATGTCTGAACTTCATCCGCCCAGATCGCGATGTTTTTGGATTTACAGAAATCCAAAAGTGGAATGAAGAAGTCACGAGGCGCCGCCTGATAACCACCCTCACCCAGCATCGGCTCAAAACCAAAGACAGAAATGTTGCCTTCGTGTTTTGCCACGTGTTCTTTCATCACGTTCAAAGCTTTTTCGCCGGATTTTGGATCACGCTTATCATAGAACGGCACGCGCAGAACTTCGTGATACTCTGGCAGACCCTGCTTGTAAGCCGGGTTGTCCGTCACTTCTGCCATCATTGTCGAACGACCGGCAAATGCATCCTTAAAGCCCATCACAAAACGTGCTGGAGAATTTTTTTGACGGGAAAGTTTCAGCGCATTTTCATTGGCCATTGTACCGCAAGTTGCAATCCACGCGTACTTCAAGCGACTTTTCTTGCTTGCCAGTTTCACGATTTTTTCCGTAAACAGGCGGTACTCGTTATTTGGTTGCAAGTTCCCTTGAGTCAGAATGTCAGCCAAAGATCCACGAACAGCAGCCGTGATCACACGTGGGTGAGAATGTCCCATCAAGTGAATGCCGATACCGTTGATCAAATCCAATTTGACGCTGCCGTCTTCAAGCTCAACATAAGGGCCGCGACCGGCACCCGTGCCCATGTATGGGTAATGCAAAGGGCGTCCGCGGAATTGACCAGCCAGATCTACTTTTTGTTTTCCAGAATCCTTAAACTCATCCTGAGGCGCGCGAATACCAGTGATCTGTGCGTTCAGTTTCCCAACTTCGCCAACAAGATCCTGAATCATGGATTTGATTTTATCGGATTGCTGTATCTGATGACCTACAAGAGAACTCATAATACCTTTCGCGGGTCCAAGATGAGCCGGACCCATTGTTTTTTTGAAATGCCCGTCTAGTTTACTCCCGGGTCAGGACTAAGACAAGCCACGCCCTAGACATGAAGAGACTTTTATCTGTAAACTTTGAAAGCTATGTCGAACTTAAAAATGCTTTCTGTGTTCTTTCTTTTTCTGATTTTGCCCTCTCTGGGCGCGGCGCAATCTGAAAGCTCCGCAGACTTTTTTAAGCAGGGAACTCAACTTTACGTCGCCAAAGACTACACAAAGGCACAGGAAAGTTTCACAAAAGCTCTTGCGCAAGACCCACACAATGCGACAATTCTGACGAATCTGGCTTTGACCGAATTCCAACTGGATCACAAGCCTCTGTCCGTCGGCCTTTTGCGTAAAGCTTTGCAGACAGAACCAGAACTCCCCACCGCTGTTGCTGGACTTAAGTTTGTTCTGTCACAGATGCAAGTTCGTGAAGTTCCTCGCCAAATCGAAACCTATGAAACCCTGCGCTTGAACCTGCTGCAACCGGTTCCACTAACGGCCTATCTTGTTCTTTCTACTCTGCTTTTCTTTGCTGCAGGCTGGCTGCTTCTGTCCTACACCGGACGTCGTCGCCGCGCCTTGCTAGAGGAAAAAGCCCTGCCTGGATTTCCGACGATTGCAGCCCTTTTGACCGTGGGCTTTGTGATATTTACAGGGCTTCTGACTTTGAAAATTTATGATTCTTCCATCCTGCGCGGCACGATCATCGAAGAGAAAATCGCATTACAGACCGCTCCGGGCGAAAATCAGGTCGCCATTCTGGATCTATTTGGCGGAATGGAAGTCATTGCGCACACCATTCAAGGGGATTGGGTGCAGGTGACTTACCCAGGTTCTCTTACCGGGTGGATTAAAAAATCCTCACTGCTTTTGACGCGTTGACAGCTGGACCTTGGTCAAAATATGATTTACCTCTATGTTGAAAACGCTCCGAGTCATAGTTATTCTCGCGGCCGTGGGAACTCTTGTTTCCTGTGCCTCCACTGAAAAGAACTCCAACACGCCGGAGGGGGCTTTCGCCATTGCGGAAGAGTACGACAAGTCTGAGCGTTTTGAAGAAGCTATCCGCCGTTATACGGAAGTAAAAAACAAATTCCCCTACAGCAACTTCGCCACCAAGGCCGAACTTGCGATCGCGGATGTTTACTACAAGCAAGAATCCTACGCGGAAGCGCAAGTCTCTTACCAGATGTTCAAAGAGCTTCACCCGACAGTTCCGAACTCGGACTATGTTCAGTTCCGCATCGGGATGAGCTACTACAATCAGCTGCCTTCCTCGATTGACCGTGACTTATCTTTGGCCAATGACACGATTCTAAATCTGTCTGATTTGATTAAGAAATATCCAAACTCTGAATACGCAACCGAAGCCAAAGAAAAACGTACGGCTGCGATCAAGATGCTGGCGGAAAAAGAAGAATACATCGCCGACTTCTACTTCAAACGTAAAATCTTCGACAGCGCCTTGGGTCGCTATGAAGGCCTTTACAACAACTTCCGCGGATTGGGTTTTGATGCCAAAGCTCTTTCCCGCGCCAGCATTGCCGCTCACAGAATTGGCGATACGGCGAAAGCAAAGAAGTACGAAGAGATTCTGGCTCGTGACTTCCCTGGAACTCGCGAACTGAAAGCCGCTGAAAAGGAGCTTGAGTAATGAACGCTCTTCATGACGACATGCTGTCTGAAGCCCGTGGATACTTTATCAACGGCAATTATAAGATGGCAGAGCCGATTCTGAACCAAATGCTTCTGCAAAACACCCGCAATCCGGAAGTTTATCAGATGCTGGCGACGATCTTTTACGACAAAGGCCAGTTCAGCAAGGCGATCAAAACTTTCCGCCGTGCTTTGGAAATCGACCCAACGTACACCGATGCCAGTGTGGGCCTGTCCATCATTCTGAATGATCTGGGTAAATACGATGAAGGCAAACAGGTGTTCCTGGATGCTCAATCCCAGTTGGAAAAGAAATCCGGCAAACAAGATCCATTCGTTGACGAAAAGATCGCTTCCAAACACGAAGAGCTGGCGGATCTGTACTACCAATACAAACGCTACAATGAAGCCCTTGAACAACTTCTTAAAGCACAGAAGCTTTCCAGCAGAAAAGCGGAAATCACCATGCGCATTGCTGAAGTTCACGTACAACTGGGCCAGGGTGACCGTGCGATCAAGGATTTAAAGTCCCTGATCCGTGAGTACCCACACCTTATTCCAGCTCGCCTAAAGCTTGGGGCGATCTACTACAATTCAAACAATATTGCTGAAGCGACCGAACAGTGGGAGAATATTCTCATTCGGGACCCACAACATCCCGAGGCTTTGCGCTATTTGAAAATGGCTCAAGCTGCTGGCATAACTTCCATCGATTTGTAGAGGCACACAACATGGCACAACTTAAAGATCAAATGGTTCCATTCCTGACAAGCGAAGAGATTTCTGAACTTGTTTCCAACCTGGCAGAACAAATCGAAGCGGACTATGAAGGAAAAGACATTGTGTTCATCTGCCCCCTGCGCGGCTCCATCCACTTCACAGCGGATCTGATGCGCAAAGTGGATCTTCCTCAACAGGTGGATTTCGTACACGTGCAAGCGGTTGAGCGCGGTGGCGCGATCAAAATCGTCAAAGATATCTCTGTGAATATCGCCGGCAAACATGTGCTTATAGTTGAAGAAATCATCGACACAGGTCGCACTTTGAGCTTCCTCAGAAGCCGCCTGTTTGCTTCAGCTCCTGCATCCTTGAAGATCGTGACTTTGCTGGATAAGCCCGCTCGCCGTGAGTTGCCTATCAAGGCCGACTACATCGGTAAAACAATTGAAGATCGCTATGTCGTTGGTTACGGCATGGACTCTGAAGAGCTTGGCAGAAACTATCCTGATATCTACGCCCTGAAAAACTAATTGCCCCCGGACCCGGTGTGCAAGACAGATTCCATAGATGGATTTTCTATCTGATCCCCCTGACCTTTATGCTCGTAACCCCTTGGATTGCGAGCGAAGCGGGGCTGTGGATCGGTTACGGAAAACATCTGTGGAGCGACTGGCACTTTCTTTATCAAGACAACTTCAGTCTTCTTCCCACTGACAACAACATCACCAGTTCCTGGCTTCCTTCCCTGATCTATTTCGGGCTCTACAAGGTGGGGAATATTTGGGCCGTGGCTCACTTTCACCATCTTTGCCTTTTAGTGCTGCTTTGGCTGATCTACAGAAAGACGCTTTTCACCAGCTCCTGGCCGTGGCGGGTGCAGGATCGTCTGCCGATTTATTTAATGTGGTTGGGTGCCGGAATCTATTTTTCATTCCGACCGAACCTGCTGGCCCTGATTCCCTTCTTGATTGCCTACGAGATTCTGGATTCACACATCCGAACTCAAAAGAGCCTGACGCGTGAAAGCTGGATCAAACTGCTGCTTTTACAGATTGTCTGGGTCAACGTGCATGGCAGCTTTGTGATTCTGCCATTGCTGACCGCCTGGTATCTGCTCCAACGCCGACAAGATCTGCAAAAAAGTGATGTCGCGGGAACAGTTCTTACTGCGGCCGCCTGCCTGATCAATCCGTATGGCTGGAAGATCATTCCCTACGTTCTAAAAACTCAGAACACATCGTCTGCCCACCATATCGAAGAATGGGCATCCGCCTTTTCCTGGGACTATCCCACACAGACAGTGCTCTTTTGGGCTGTTCTGGGGTTCTTCTGCTGGCGGCTGGCGACCTCCAAAGACAAATCCTTGTGGCAGTCCGCCTTCACTCCGTTGTTGTTACTTCCTTTTGCGGGACTGCGCTTAAGTGTCTTTGCTTTTATTGCGTTGCCACTTTTCGTGAAAAGCTGGATGCAACTCTCAACATCAACACCACCAAAATCCAATCCGCCCCAAGGAGACGGACTTTTACCGTTTGCCGTGATTTTGGTTCTGGCCGTTCTGGGCACACCCTATTTGAAAGCTCACTTACCCATGCAGATTCCAGAACGGATTGCGGCCCCTTTTGATCCGGAAAGCGTTTTTAAAATTGCAGATAAAATCAATCAAACCTGTCCGGTACACTGCCCGGTGTACAATGACTTTGCTGTCGGGGGATTCTTACTGATGGCCACCGACAATCCTTTATTGATTGATGGCCGCGTGACACCCTTTACGCCCGAAGCTTGGGTGAAATATCAAGATTTCCTTCTGAAAGAAGATCTGTCGGGGATTTTGAGTATTAAAACGGGGGTTTTTTCGGTGCTTTCAAAACAGCGGTCTGCTTCGTTGATCGACAGACTTAAAAATGCCGGCTTTACAGAACAGCAGTGGGAAAATAGTTACGTTCTTTTATACCGTCCGGAAAGCATCGCGCCTTAGGAAACGACGACGTTCACAACAAAAAGAACAACTACACAAAATGCGTAGAGAAAAACAAGGTGCTTAGGCATGCTGAGAGATCTCCTAAGGCCCAATCTATTCAGTCTTAAGACCTTCGTCAATATTGGACCCCACCAAAGGTTCAGATTTCTGACCTAAGTCTTGCGGCAGGAAAAGCGCTGCCAAAGCCAACATTCCGAAAGAGAACGCCCAAATATCCGGAAGAAACAAAGCCAAAACCATGTGAAACCCCGCCACCAGCAGGACTCCAGCCTTTGGTCGATAGAGCAGTAACGTCGGCAGCAGCACTTGAAGACCCACGATGAGGCTTGAAAAAATCAATACTCCGCCGGGAATTGCCTGCATCCCGGAAACCAGCGCCCCCAAAGGCCCAGAGACCGCTTGCCCCAGATTTTCCAGAACTTTTCCACTCCCAAAATCCTCGAACGCCTTTGCCACGGCGGAAAACAGGTACACCAGCATCAGCTGCCATCTTAGAAACTGCCAGGAAGACCGGGACTTTTCCGGCGGTCGAATTGCCACAGCCCCACACACAATCAGCAACAGAACTTTTTGGTTCATGAACATCTGGGTCAGTCCCATCCCCAGTCCGCAGAAAGCCAACAAAGCCCCCATCCGTCTTTGTCTGGTCAGCAGTAAAAATGCGCCGGCGATCAGAAGTGCCAGCTCAAGGCTTAAGACATTGGTGGAATAAAGAGGAATCCAGCCCGCATGGCGGTAATCAAAGATTGCACCCGTGTGAATTTCCCAGCGATGGTTGAAAAGATCTTCCGTTACACGTGCCAACAAGGCCGCAGACAACAGCAGATAAAACCATGTGAAAGGATCTTTAAGGCTGCTGACAGTTCTGATTTTCAAGAACGAACTCCTTGTCGTCGTACTTCAGCGTCCACGTGGGGGAATCCTGATACTTGCGGCACACAAATGCTGCCAGCTTCAATGCCTGCCCCTGACTCATGGAATAGATATGTGGTGGCAGAACCTTTTGCAGATCCACCTCGGCCCCGTCGTCGCGCAGAATCTGCATTTTCGCGGGATATTCAAAGCGCGAAAACATCTTCCAGCCTGGCAAAAAAGGTGTCAGTGCAGCGACCAATAAATAGACAATCTCGACGGCCAATAAGACCCGGACCCAGCGGTTCATAAATACGAGGATAGTCCAATCCCGAGTGAAGAACACCTGACCTTGGGCCGGATTATGGAAAAAGGAAGCCGGATATTTCGTCAAAGTTTTCGACAACCCCTGATCCCAGCCCGTCCAGAGAGCAAAATCTCACTTTGAGGCAAAGACAAAATAAGCTTCTGTAATCTGTCCTCTAAAGAGAATCCCAAAATTATCCGATATTCTGTCTAAGGAGGAATATCCATGAAGAAGTTTAAGAACTTTTCAAAGAAGCTATTTAAGAATGAATCCGGTCAAGGTGCGACTGAATACATTCTTTTGCTGGTTGTTGTCGTTGCGCTAGTGATGCTGTTTAAGAATCAGATCAAGTCTGCGATGGACAGTAAGCTACAGACTCTTTCCAGTGATATCACAGGCTTCTCTGGTGACTAAGTTCTCCTGAACTCTCTGCTTTTTAGCTGGGAAAAAAGGGGGACCCAATGACTATTGAATATGTGCTTTTAATATTTGCCACCTTCTTCTTTATCCTGAAGGGGTTCATGACTGTTCCGGCTAAGGCCTTCAAAGAATCAGGGCCTCGGTTGGGAGCACGCGTGGAACAACAGCTCATGACAGGAGCGGGGTTTAAGCCTCAAGGTGGCAATCACATTGGCTGGGTGGGTGAATGATCATGAAAAAGACTCTTGGTAACAACAAGGGCCAGTTTCTTATCGAATCCGTCCTGCTGATGACTTTCATGGTGGGAGCGCTGGTGTGGGCCACTGGTCAACTGCGAGAGAATAAGTATCTTGCAAAAATGATCTCAGGCCCATGGCAGAAGGTTTCCGGCATGATCGAAGGTGGCGTGTGGGACACGCCGGACAAAGCCAAAAGCAAACATCCCAACCAATTGAATCGTTCTCTGACGGTAGAGCCAGAGTAAAGGTTCAAAGAGGAAAGAATGGGCGAAACCAAACGCTTTGCAAAAACCTTAAGAAATGAACGCGGGATGATTTCCGCTGAGTTCATTTTTGCCATCGTCATTTCGGTGGGGCTTTGCATTGTCTTTTTCGCACTGAACTTCACTCTGTCCATGGCTGAAGTGGCACAGTATATCGCCTTTTCCGCCTCACGAGCCCATGCTGCGGCTCACGTCGATCAAACCAAACAGGAACAAATGGGCAAAGACAAGTATCTGGCCCTGATCAACAATCCCGTCCTTAAGCCTCTTTTCAACAAACCTGACGGCGGTTGGTTCCAACTTTCTCCACAACTTGAAATTCGCGGTGGTGGCACCGGGAATAACTTCGCTGATGAATACAAGGGCGAAGAGGGCCGCGTGCCCCAAGTCGGTGTGCGCTTTGATTTCAAACCTAAATTGCTAAGTCTGAAGGTCGCCTTCCTGGGTTCCACCAGTGAAGATGACTCCGGTTTCTCGGCCAAAGTCACCGGCTTCCTGATTCGTGAGCCCAGCCGTCAAGAGTGCTGGGAGGGTCAGATTAAAAAGCGCTACTCAGCGCTGCTGGATCTGGACCCGAGGTACAAGGAACTTGGAAATAACACCGGTGACTATATACCGATGGAGGACAACGGATGCTGAAAAAGCAAAAACGTAAATCCTCTTTAAAGAATGAAGAAGGGATGGCTGTTTTGGAGCTCATCCCTATTATCATTGTTATTGTCCTGCTGGTGAATTTCTCTTTGGGATTCTTTGGCGCCATTCACACGGGGATTCTGAATTCCATCGCCTCCAGAAACTATGCTTTTGAAACTTTCCGCAATCGATCGAATCTGAATTACCTCAGTGCGATCAGTTCCGACCCTAACACGCTGAAGTACACCTATAACAAGATAGGCATGCGTGTTCACGGAACCTTGTCAGAAAACGCCAAAGGACAGGACTGGATTGCCAGTGCCCGTCTGATTGACTTCTTCACTTTCCAAAAAAGAGCGGCCGAAGTCACCGGGAACACCAAGGCTGAGCACGAAAAGGTGCGCAATCTTCCCGGGGCAAGAAACGAAGGGGTTGCAGTGAACCCTATATGGATCAAGACAACTTACGGAATTTGCCTTAACGCCGGATGCACGGGCACATAAGAGAAGTAGGACTTTATGGGATCAAACGAAACTAGAAATTTATGGCTTTCGATTGCAGCAGGGGTTTTCGCCACCTTCCTTCTCTACAGCTATTCCCAAGAGAAGAAAGCTGAATACGACAAGCGTTTTGGTTCTACCAAGCGTGTTGTTGTCGCCAAAGAAGATATCGCCGAGATGCAAACTGTTTATGACACCATGGTGGAAACCAAAGAGCTTCCGGCGGACTTCATCCAGCCGGATGCCATCACTGTTCCTGACGAAATTATTGGTAACGTGGCGGCCGTACCAATTCGTAAAGGTCAGATGATCGTAAAAAACAATCTTTTGACTCCCGGCCCGGATACAGGGATTTCCCTGCAGGTGGCTCCAAGCAAACGTGCTGTGACTATTCCTGTGGATGAGGTTCGTGGTGTTGCTAAGCTGATCCGTCCTGGTGATCGTATTGATATCTACGCTGCGGTTGATTCCGGTAAAGGGGTCAATCAGCGCCGTGAGGTCTTCACGATGATGAATGACGTGGTTGTTCTGGCTACGGGTGTAAGTGTTGTTAACAACATTCCACGCATGTTCGAACTGGATTCCACGGGGAAAAATCTGACTCAGATCGCGCTGACGGGTGATACCAAATACACCACCATCACGGTCGAAGCGACCCCCAAGGAAGCTCAGGACTTGTTCTATATTCTTTCCACCGCACCAGGGAATCTGTTCATGGCTTTGAGAAATCCAAGCGACAGAACCATCCCGCCTCGTATGCCAAGCTCCACATCGGACAGCGTACTGGGTAAACCGGTTGTATCCATGGATGCGCCAGCCGCGCCCGCCATTGCGATGCCACCACGACCTATGCCACCAGTTCAACAACAACGAGTTGCACCTCCGCCAGCACAAAGACCACGCGCCAACGGATTTCAAACTTTGTAATGGGTCTGATTTAGGGGAAGTAAGGGGGATTTATGAGACGTAAAAATCTGATCGCAGGAAGCCTGTTAAGTGTATTCCTGCTCAGTGGAAGCATCGCCTGGGCCCAGGAAGAACTGGAAGCCGCACCGACTTCATCCACTTCGGGTGAAGAAGGTATCTATCGTTCTCGTAAGTTCATCAATCTGACCCTGGGTATCGAGCAGGACGAGAAGCTTCCCCCGCTTCCGGACAGCATCGAATTCAAAGGCGACTTCCGCAGAGTGGTCGGCGCCGCTTACGCCAAAGATCTGAACATCATGCGCTTCACTCCGAAGTCAGAAGGTTTTGCGACCCTGACCATTCACGACAAACGCAATGGCAAGATCGTGGCGGAGTTCCGCATTGACGTAAAAAAGAGCAAGCTCGACAAGGTTGTTCGTGAGATGCGCGCCCTTTTGGGTGACATCGAAGGCATCAATATCAAAATCGTCAACAACCGCGTGGTTGTCGATGGTCAGATCCTTCTGCCGAAAGATCTGGCGCGTATTTATAACGTCGTTCAACAGTTCGGTGATCAGGCCTCTTCTTTGGTGACATTGAGTCCTCTGGCGCAGAAGAAGATCGCGGAATTCATTGCCCGCGATATCAATAACCCTGAAATCGAAGTTCGTGCCGTAAATGAAAAAATCATTCTGCAAGGCTGGGCAAATTCAGACGAAGAGTCCAAACGCGCTGAAATTATCGCCAAAACTTATCTTCCCGATATCGTGATCGAAGCTGCGGAAGAAAAAGGCGTTATCAAAAAGCGTAAACCTGCCAACGATGGTGTCATCAATCTTATTCAGATTAAAGCGGCTCCTCCAGCAGCTCCGGCGAAAATGATCCAATTGGTGGTTCACTATGTCGAGCTGAATAAGGACTATTCCAAAGCCTTTAAGTTCCAGTTCACACCAGAACTGGGTGACAACTCAACGATGACATTCCAAACCGGGGGCGACTCTCCGGGTGGTGTTATCAGTTCCATCACCGGGACCGTTTCCAATCTTTTGCCTAAATTGAACTGGGCAAAACAACATGGTCATGCCCGCGTTCTGGAAAGCACCAGCTTGATTGTGGAAGACGGAAAAAAAGGTGAAATCAAGCAGGTCACCAATCAGCCGTACCCAGTAATCGGCAAAGACGGCACTCAAGGAACCGCATTTGCGGAAGTCGGTATCGTGACTTCCATCACCCCACAGCTTTTGGGCGAAAAGTCCGGCAGTGTGCGCATGGATATGGCCTTCAAGGTCTCCAGTCTTCTGGGGAATACACCAAGCGGTGCTCCTATCACCAGTGCCAACGAGATGTCTTCCGCAGTCACTGTCAGAGACCGCCAAAGTGCGGCCGTGGGTGGATTGATTCGTAACTCGACCTCGACAGGGTACAATCGTCCTGCAGGTCAGAAAAATCCGATCATCAGCTTGTATGCATCCAAAGACTTCATCAAGCAACAAAGCCAGTTCGTGGTCTTTGTCACACCGATAGTGAAAACTTCTGCGAGCTCCGGTGCTGAGCAAATTAAGAAGAAGTTCCGTTTACGCGATTAAGGTCTCGTAAACGGACCTCCCGTTTCAGCCGATAGGAAAGCTGGAGGTCTGCATTGGCTATTAATCCTAATTGTAATCTCATCGCAGTGGTGGGCGGTAAAGGCGGCGTCGGTAAGTCCGTATTCGCAGCCAATTTCGCTTGCACCATCATGAACGAACTCCGCAGTCAGGTTCTTTTGATTGATGCTGATGCCAAGAGCGTCGGCGATCAAAACGTGATCATGGGTCTGAAGCCACAAAAGACTCTGAAAGAACTTGCCAGCTTCCAAGGCTCTTTAAATTCCCAGCCGATGAACACCCTTGTGACCATGCACCAATCTGGCTTGGCTTACCTGGGCGCGGTTCGTGGACCGGAAGAAAGTTTGAATATCTCTCCTGACTTGTTGGGAAAACTGCTGGATTTCTTCGGCCGTGCCTTTAAGTATGTCGTTGTCGATGTCGGCACGGATCTGGGACCGGCACAAATGGCTGTTCTTCAGGAAGCCACTGCCATTATGATCGTTACCACACCGGAAGTTTTAGTCGTCACACAAACACAGCGTTTGGTGAACGAGCTTTTGTCGGCCACTTTCCCGAAAGACATGTTCCAGTTGGTGATCAACAAAGCTTCTCCGACGGGTCTTTCCCCGCAGACAATCTCCAACCAGTTGCAGCTGCCTTTCCTGGGGATCATTCCTCAGGATGAAGCCACTTCCATGATGTCCCTGCAGAAATATACGCCGTTTGTGATTTCTTCTCCAAAAGCTCCGATCACGGCGGCCTACTACGATGTTGCCAGAAAATTGACTGGCGGCGTTTTGCAGCGACTTAAGACAACAGCTCGTCCGAAACCCACTCCACCACCAGCCGCAGCCTCTGCTGATGGTGGGTCGTCTGTTTCCACTCAAGGAATGGATTCCCGGACTCTTTTAAAGATTCGCATCCATAACGAGCTGATCCGCACCGTGGATCTGAAAAAGCTTCTGGTCGATGGCAAGCAGGATGAAAACAAAGAAAAAGAAGTTCGAGAAAAAACCAAACGTGAAATCACCCTGATCGTGGATCGTGAAGCTCCGGATTCTCCGCGTGAAGAACGCTCCAAGCTGATCAAAGAGGTTTTGGAAGAAGCTCTGGGCCTAGGGCCACTGGAAGATCTTCTGGCTGATCCCGATGTCACTGAGATCATGGTGAACGGAAACAAAAGGGTCTTCGTCGAGAAAAGCGGTAAGGTTCAGCTCAGTCCTGTGACCTTCACCTCTAACGATCACTTGCGCCGAATTATCGAACGTATCGTGACACCGCTAGGTCGTCAGATCAATGACTCCACTCCTTATGTGGATGCGCGTTTGAAAGACGGTTCGCGTGTGAACGCCGTGATCGAGCCTTTGGCAATCGACGGTCCGGCACTGACTATTCGTAAATTTAAAAAAGGTGGTATCACCGCTGAAAAATACATCGGCTACGGCAGTATCACCAAGAACATGATCGACTTCCTGCGCATCTGCGTGGAAAACGGTCTAAATGTGGTGATCTCGGGTGGTACCGGTTCAGGTAAAACATCTTTGCTGAATATGCTGTCTTCATTCATCCCGTCCAACGAACGTGTGATCACGGTCGAGGATGCGGCCGAGTTGCAACTGCAACAGGAGCACGTGGTGCGCCTGGAGACACGCCCGGCTTCCATGGAAGGCTCTAATGCCATTCACATCCGCGACCTGATCAAGAATGCTCTGCGTATGCGTCCTGACCGTATCATCGTCGGTGAGTGCCGTGACGGCGCCGCTTTGGACATGTTGCAAGCCATGAACACAGGTCACGATGGTTCCATGACCACGACTCACGCCAATTCTCCGCGCGAGTGTGTGGCCCGTCTGGAAACACTTTGTATGATGTCCGGCATGGATCTTCCCATGCGCGCCATTCGCGAGCAGATCGCAGGCGCAGTAAATCTGATTGTGCAGATCTCCCGTCTTTCTGATGGCAGTCGTAAGATTCTGAGTATCACCGAAGTTGCCGGCATGCAGGGTGACGTTGTCACTTTGGCAGAAATCTTCCGCTTTAAGGAAACCGGCTACGACAAGAACAGAAGAATCCAAGGCGTGTTCCAGGCTACGGGGACGATCCCAAGCTTTATCCAAAAGCTGAGTGACAAAGGTGTCGTGATTCCTCGCGAGATCTTTGCCAATGATCCGAATGCTGGCAACCCGGCTGTGGGAGCCCCGACACAAAACAAACCACCAATTCCGGCGGCAATGGCACCGAAAATGCCCGGCATTCCTCCGGTGAAAAAGTCAGGATAGATTATGAGCTTCCTGTTTAACGAATGGATCATGATTCCGTTGTTTGGCCTCTGCGTTTTCGTCATTGTCATCGCTTGGGCAGACAAGGCCATCACGTGGTTGCACAAACGCAGTCTTGGACAACGAGACGAAGTCATGCGTCTGATTCGTATTATGGGAATGGAAGTTGAGGAAAAGAAAGTCACCATTCTGATTTTGATGATGAGCTTTGGCTTGGGTGCCTTGGCATTTCTGATTTTCTGGCCCAATGTTTTAATGGGCTTTGTTTTCGGCGCTTCCATTACCGTTGCAGGCTGGCAGTTGCCTTTGCTTTTAGTCCGCATGATTTATGAAAAACGTTGTGCCCGCTTTGTGGATCAGATGGTGGATGGCCTGACTATCATGGCCAATGGAATCAAAGCCGGCTCCAATCCTCAAGAGTCCATGAAACGCGTTGTGGAGATTATGGGAAATCCCATGAGCCAGGAATTCGCTCAAGTCCTGTACCAGATGCAAGTTGGTGACAGCTTTGAAAGCGCACTGAATGACCTGGGCAATCGCATTCCACGCCCTGACGTACAAATGTTCGTGACCTCTATCAACATTCTGAAAGAGACCGGTGGTAATCTGGCGGAAACTTTCCAGACCATTGTACTGGTTGTGCGTGAGCGACAAAAGGTCGAGAAAAAAAATTCAAGCTCTGACTGCTCAAGGTCTTATGCAGGGAATTATCGTCACGCTGATTCCATTTATCTTAATGGTCGTTTTTTCCATCATCGATCCCACCTTCATCAAACCCATGTTTAGCACAACCTTAGGTCTAGTGTTGCTCGTGGCAATGCTGGGTCTGCAAATTATCGGTGGCGTGCTCATTAAAAAGCTTGTTACCATTAAAGTGTAGTTTGTCAGTTTCAAGGAAGAGGTATCGATAATGAAGAAAGTACTCTTGGCGTTCGCCTTTCTTTTTTCTGCACAGGCGTACGCGCTTGTTGACATGAAAAATGCCAACTACTCCAACACCTGGATTGATATGGATGTTCCAGGCAGCGGGTATGATCTAAAAATCGTTCGCACTTATAACAGCCGTTCTCTTTTCAATGGTATGTTCGGCTTTGGCTGGTGCTCGGATTTTGAAACAGCGATGGAAGTGACTGCCGAAGGCAACATCAAAGTCAAAGAATGTGGCGGCGGCTTGGAAGTTACTTTCTCTGCGCGTGAAATCACACGTAAAGAAGTCGATGGCACCATCAATCAGATCATCAACAAGATGAAAGCGGAAAAAAAGGTCGGACTGACCGAAGCCGCTATCACAAACCTGAAAGCTCAGCTTCTGGAAGACGACAGTCTTCGTTCTGAATATGCAAACCACTACAAAATCACAGTACCCGTTAAAGAAGGCACCAAGTTCTTTGCCAACGGACGTGAAGTTGAACACTTCATCTTCAATAAGACCTACTACACTCGCAATCTTCCCGATGGCAGCGCCCAGCGCTTTAGCCCCCAGGGCAAGCTGACGCACATCTATGACAAGAACAACAACTTCCTGAAGTTTGACTATGACAAAGACACCATTGCCACCATTCAGGACAACAATGGCCGTCGTCTGAATTTCAAATACTTCCAGAATAAAAAAAGTGAAATCCATCACTGGCCCCAATGGCCTGATGGCTGAATACAAGTTCGCAAATCTGGATGACCTGGCTTCCGTAAAGAATGCTTGGTTGAAGACGTACACTTATGAGTACGATGAACTTCACAATCTGACGAAGGCTTCATGGCCGGACAAAACGTTTGTGGCTATCAAGTATGATAAAAAGAATGACTGGGTTGTGGCTTTTGCAGATCGCGACAAGTGTATCGAGGCCTATAGCTACGAATTTTCTCAAAATGATCCAAAAAATCACTATTGGTCCACGGTAAAAAAGACCTGTGGCAAAGAAGTGGTTGCGGATAACAAGTACGAGTTCTGGCACCAACAACGCCCTGACGGTCAGTACTTCCTGCAACGTGTGATGACTACGGTGAGCGGTAATGTCACTGATATCACTTATCACGAGGTCTTCGGCAAACCGGTTTCCATTCGTCGTAATGCCGACCGTATCTCTTATGAGTACTATTCAGACGGATTGGTTAAGGTAAAGGCCGCTCCGAATGTTAAAATGGCATTCGAGTACGATCCTAAGTTCAAAAAAGTCAGTTCTGTAACCAGTACGTATTTTAATGAGAAAGGCGCCAAAGCTGCGGTTAAGGCGACTCAGTTCAAATACGATGGCAAAGGGAATCTGAACTATGCCCAGAACACTGATGGGCAGAAGATCAACATGACCTACGATGCCCGTGGCCGTATTGCAACTATTACAGATCAGGCTAAAAAGGTCGTTAAAATCGAGTACGAGGAACGTTACGGAAAACCTGCTGTAGTTACTCGTCCCGGTTTGGGAACTATTGTGGTAAGCTATAAACAGAACGGTGAAATCAACAAAGTTGATAGTAAAGAGGGACCGTCTGTGGCAATGCAAGTTGCAAGTACCTTTAATAACCTCTTGGACATTATTGCCCCCGCAACAGCGGAACTGTATCTCTAAGGAGAAGGTGATTATATGAAAAGACTTTTGGTTCTTTCCATTATGCTGGCTCTGGGCTTCTCCTTTGTAGGCGCAACTTCATTTGCTCAGGAAGATGACTCTAAACGCACGGTGAATCCGGGCGACGATCCAAATGAGGCTCGTTCTTCCGAAGCGACAGAAAGCAGTGTTTCCGCCACAGGCATCTGCCGTGAATGTATCGCCCGCCGCTTCGGCGCAGGTGCTGGCTATGGCAGCCGCCCTATGGACAACACCAACAGCAGAGTCAGCCCCTTCTCTGAAGGCAAAGCTGGCTCATCTGGCGCCACCGGCACAGAATCCGGCGTTAAAGGGACCCGCTAATTTCTGTCTAGATTCTTAACACTCGCCTTACACAAAAGGGCTTTGGTCATCCAAAGCCCTTTATTTTTGCCCTAAAACCCACCTATTTGTCTCACCCTGATACAAAACCCCTGGCACACGCGATGCAATAGCCTTCATTGAGCTGTTAATTAAGTATTTATAGCGAGAGCTATGAGTTCAAAGGAGTATTTATGAAGAAAATCGTGAAAGCTACAATCGCAGTTTCTTTGATGGTCTTTGCATCCACGGCAATGGCAAATCCAAAGTGCTCTCACAGAGTTGCTTCTGCTACGAATGACCTTTTCAAAAACACCAATCCAGTTCGTGTAGCAAAAGCTGATACGAAATCTGGTAAAGAGACGACAGTCCGCGGTACTCGCTAAGACTGTTGAATTGAATATGCCCCCTAGGGAGAGTGACTTCCCCCCCTTACGGTCGCTCTCCCTTCCCCTTTTTCAAGAAGACTAGCGGATTGCTTTTTCGTGAGCGCCTTCTTGGAAGCCATCGACTGTGCTGGCAACACCATCACTCAGCCCACGCCCCAAATTACGCAAAGCCATCGCGCCACCAGCAGCAGCACTTTGAATGTATTGAGAAACCGTTGAGCGTTGCAACCAGTGGAAAGTATGTGACTCAACTGATGCGCCACCAACCTTAACCTGCATCAGCACAACCATCAATGATGTGAATGCCAGGCATTTAGTTACAAACTTAAGTTCTTCCATGAGTGGATTCTCCCAGATGCGGTAATACTTTTGAAATCTCTTTTAAAATTTGATCTTTATTGAAGGGCTTCGTCAGATAAGAGTCAAAACCAGCCTCATACGCCTTCTGCACAAGCTCTTCCTGATCAATTGTCGAACAGCCGATGATTTTGATTGAGGGATGCAGCTCTTTCAGAATTTTCGCCGTTTCAATTCCATTGCGAAGTGGCATCACCATATCCAGGAAAACCAGATCGGGCAGGGTGGATTGAACCAATTCAACAGCCTCGTCACCATTGGAGGCCTCGCCCACACAAATGCCTCCGTCAGAAACGACGATATTTTTTATAAGTTCTCTTAGAAAGGCGGCATCATCAACAACAGCGAAACGTATCTTCATGATGCCAGTATAAGATCTTGGAACGCTTTTGATGAGTGGATTCTAGTGACCCCAACGATAGCCCAGAGAGAGCATATAGAAGGCGTTTGTCACACTGACATTGTTCGGAGTCAAACCTGTACTTGGGTCTGGGATGCCTGCCGCGCCATCAAAGACATTTCGCTCTACGCTGGCGCCCAGATTCCAGATCATCTGACTTTCACGGGTGAACTTCCATTCCCCGCCGATATCCAAGCCAATACGCACACTTTCCTCAGCGGCTCCTGATTGAATGGCTACACCCGTTTCGGACTCGGAATGCTGCAAGCGTGGGAAGAAAGACCCCCCGACTGTCCAGGCATAATCCGCCGAAGTGGGAATGCGACCTTTCAGCCCCAAGCCCAAGCCTTGCGTTTTCAGACGAGCGCGCGAAGTGTTGTCACTTGGAACAGTCATTTTGCTATCGCTCAGAAGAATAGAAAATTCCAGCGAGTTGGCCTTGCGGGAAACACCGAAGAACTTGCGGAAGTTCACACCCAGATCCACCATTTCATATTTTGCTGGAATACGAGATTGGTCCGCTGTCACAGAGTCCACGTCCGCAGCAAAAGAGAATAGAATGCGCCCACTGACACCAATCAAAGGTGTAAACCAAACATTGGCACGAATGCTCAATGCATTGAAGAAGCTCTGATAATCGCGGAAACCATAATTAGACTGGGAGTCGTTATAGGCTACCACTGGCATCACATCCAACTCCAAGCGGTTGTTGCGAATGTCATCAGGGTGAATCTGTTCACGGTAAAATTCATAGATTTTGCCGGCTTTATTGGAAAACAAGCTCTCGGCCTGTTCGCTGATCCCCGGCTCCTGGACTTCAGACGAGTCAGTGTCCACGGTCTTTTCCACGGCAGGCTTTGCTGCCACGGCCGGAGCTGGCGCAGTGTTTGCCTTCTGCTCTTCCGCTTTCTTCTGCTCTAAAGCCAGCTTTTCAGCTGCCTTCTTAGCTTCGGCTTCTTTACGAGCTTTTTCTTCCGCTTCCAGCTCACTTGTTTTCAAAGTGCGTACCGCAACACCGTCAGAGTCTGTAACAACTGGTGCTGATTCCGATGCCGGAGTTCTTTTATTGGATTTTCGCACTTCATAGCGTCCCGAAGAAAAACCTTCCAGACCCACTTGGGCGGAAGACTCAAAGGTCAGGGAGAAAAGCGCGATAAAAATCAGAAAAGAAAATGAAGACTTCATAAGAAATCTTTCGGCTCCCGGTCCGAATTACTTGACGTCAAATTGACCTGTTTTCAGAGGCAGTGCAGAATAAAAATATGAAATCATTCTTGCTGAGTTCTCTCTTCGTCGCGTCCTGTTTCATTTCAATCTGCCCGACTGCTGAGGCCCAGACCAATGCCCAGAACACCTACGTCAGCGCAGCCGACCAAGATCTTGCAATCAAATCCATCGTACTTATTCCCACCACTGACAATGTTGGTGGCATTTATGCAAAACCCGCAGAAGAAGAACTGCGCAACCTTCTGAACGATGACAAACAATGGTCGCTGTCCAATTTCCCAAAAGATCTAAAAATCAAATCTGAAACCTTGGATGAAAATCCTTCTGATGTTCAGCAAATTCTGCAAAACACACGCAGCGAAGCCGCACTGACTTCCAAAATTATTCGTGGACCGCGAGGGATCTCCATCACCCTGACGCTGTTTGTGGGACGAGAAGGCCTTCCTCTTTTGCAAGAATCCCTGACTGACTACAAAGGGTTTGAAACAGCGGAAATCCGCAATGAGGTTCGCCGTCTGTTTGAAAATCTAAAATACCGGATGCCATTCCGTGCGACGATTCTTAGCCGCCGTGGTCAGCAAGTAACACTGAATCTGGGCAGCAACTATGGCTTAAAACCTGAAAGCCGCGTGTCCGTCGTTCAGATCATCAAAGTCAACCGTCATCCTAAACTGAACTTCATGGTCAGCACCGAAAAAGAAGTTCTGGGTCGTGTGAAGCTTTTCAAAGTAGAGCCCTATCTTAGTTTTGGTTACATCGAAATGGAAAAAGATCCCGGTGTGATTTCCGTCGGCTCCAAAGTGATGCCTGATGAGTTCGTAAAGTACTCAACACCCATCACTACTCCTTCTGGAAAAGTTCTTCAGGATGTCAGCACTCGCCCGGACAAAGACGTGGCCTTCGGCGAAGACCCACAAGAATGGCTGCCGACAATGCCCCCGCAGTTCGGAAAGATCGAGCTGATGGCGGGCCTTGGCAACTACACGCAAAACACCAGTCTGGTGACGGCGGGGTCCATCAGTGGCAGCAACAATATCACTCCAAATATTCTGGTGCGCGGTGAGCTGTGGCTAAATCCAGAGTGGTACGTCGGTGTTCAGCTGCGCCAATCCGTATTTTCGATCGACAACAACCAAACAGGAT
This sequence comes from Bdellovibrio bacteriovorus, assembly GCF_041888015.1. Lineage (GTDB taxonomy): Bacteria > Bdellovibrionota > Bdellovibrionia > Bdellovibrionales > Bdellovibrionaceae > Bdellovibrio. Next base: position 92,996 of record NZ_CP168968.1, on the reverse strand, counting down.
CCTCTCCGGGGTCTTTGAATATGTCAGTCGGGCAGTATGGGGTTTCCGCCGGATACAACTTCCTGCTGACCAGCGACTTCTTTGGTCCCAAGCTGCAAGTGGGGGCCGGATACAATACAACGAAGTTCTCTGTCGATAACAGCACCCCGACAACCTTTACGACCATGGACTACAGTGGCTTCCTGATCAGCCTGGCAGGCCAGTTCCCACTTTCTGAAGAGCTTCCGGTGGATATCGGAGGACGTTTTGATTTCTATATGAATCCGAATGTCAGCGAAAGCAAAGACAGCGGGTCTTCCTCTGACAGCAAGATCAATTCATTCAGCTTCTTTGTCGATTATCGCATGAAAACAAGATTTAAGATTCGTGGGGAATTGATGCTGGAAAACTACAGCACTGATTTCTCAGGAACTGGCCAGCGGGCCGATCCTGCCACCAGCACCAGCCACAAAATGACGACTTTGTTCGGTGGCGTTCAGTATCTTTTCTAAGATCTAATTTCAGAAAATAAAAAAGCCTGGGTTTATAGCCCAGGCTTTTTGCGTTTAAGCAGTTTCAGTAGTCAGCAGACTACATCATGCCGCCCATACCGCCCATGCCACCATGGTCAGGCATTGCAGGAGCTGCAGTTTCTTTCTTAGGAGCTTCAGCGATCATTGTTTCAGTAGTAAGCATCAAAGACGCAACAGAAGCTGCGTTCGTCAAAGCACAACGAACAACTTTAACTGGATCGATAACACCGTCTTTGATCAAGTCAGTGTATTCGTCAGAGTAAGCGTTGAATCCCCAAGTAGCAGATTTGTTTTGAAGGATACGATCCAAAACGATCGCGCCATCAAGACCTGCATTTGCAGAGATTTGACGAATTGGCTCTTCACAAGCGCGTTTGATGATCATCGCACCGAAAGCTTCTTCTTCAGAGAATTTAGTTTTATCAACTTTTGTAGAAGCACGAAGCAAAGCAGTACCACCACCAGCTACGATACCTTCTTCAACAGCTGCGCGAGTCGCATTCAAAGCGTCTTCTACGCGGTGTTTTTTCTCTTTCATCTCAACTTCAGAAGGAGCACCAACGTGGATAACAGCTACGCCGCCAGCCAATTTAGCCAAACGCTCTTTCAATTTTTCTTTGTCGTAATCAGAAGAAGTTTCTTCGATTTGAGCTTTGATAGCAGAAACACGTGCAGTGATGTCCGCTTTTTTACCAGCGCCATCGATCACTGTCGTGTTGTCTTTATCGACAACGATGCGTTTCGCGATACCAAGATCAGCAACAGTTGCTTGCTCTAGTTTGCGACCGATGTCTTCAGAGATCACTTTCGCGCCAGTCAAGATCGCGATGTCTTCAAGCATAGCTTTACGACGGTCACCGAAGCCAGGAGCTTTAACAGCACAGATGTGAAGAGTGCCACGAAGTTTATTTACAACAAGAGTTGCAAGTGCTTCGCCTTCAACGTCTTCAGCGATGATCAACAATTGACGACCTTGCTTAGCAACGCCTTCAAGAATACCGATCATATCTTTCATGGAAGAGATTTTTTTGTCGTAAACAAGAACGTAAGCGTTCTCAAGAACTGCTTCCATTCTTTCTGCGTTAGTTACGAAGTATGGAGACAAGTAACCACGATCGAATTGCATACCTTCAACTACAGTCACTTCAGTTTTTGCAGTTTTAGATTCTTCGATAGTGATAACGCCTTCACGGCCTACTTTGTCCATAGCATCTGCCAACATTTGACCGATTTCTTTGTCGTTGTTTGCAGAGATCGCACCAACTTGAGCTACTTCGTTAGAACCTTTTACTGGTTTGGACATGGACTTCAATTCTTCAATGATGGTTGCAACAGCTTTGTCGATACCACGCTTGATAGACATTGGGTTGTGACCAGCGGAAACCAATTTCGCGCCTTCACGGTAGATAGCTTGCGCCAAAACTGTCGCAGTCGTTGTACCATCACCAGCTTCGTCGTTAGTTTTGGAAGCAACTTCCTTAACCATCTGAGCGCCCATGTTTTCGAATTTGTTTTCCAATTCGATTTCTTTCGCAACAGTCACACCGTCTTTAGTGATCAGTGGAGAACCGAAAGATTTATCGATAACAACGTTGCGACCTTTAGGTCCCAAAGTTACTTTTACTGCGTTCGCCAAAGTGTTCACACCTTTAAGGATGTGTGTACGAGCGTCTTCTGAGAATGTAATTACCTTACTCATGATTTTCTCCGTTCAAGTCTGATTCACTCCAGCTTCGCTGGAGTAGACATTAAAAAATAAAATTAGTTGAATACGCCCAGGATGTCTTCTTCGCGCATCATCAGGTATTCTGCGCCATCCAGTTTCAATTCAGTTCCAGCGTATTTGCCGAAAAGAACTTTATCGCCAACTTTAACTTCCAAAGGCAAAATTTTGCCGTCTTCAGTTACGCGACCTTTACCAGTCGCGATGATTTCGCCTTTTTGTGGTTTTTCTTTTGCTGTATCAGGGATGAAAAGTCCGCCAGCGGTTTTTTCTTCTTCCGCCATTCTGCGAACTAGAATTCTGTCGTGAAGTGGGCGAACGCCGATTTCGTTCTTAGCCATACTATGCCTCCGTTTTTAAGTAAAAACTGTACGGAAGCTAATATGAATCGCCTCTGAAAAGAGTCAAGGTCGGGTGCTGCAAAAACTTAATGTCGCAGCGCTTAAGAAAGGGCTCGAAGATTATAGTTTTATAAGAATTTACGAGGACTTATTTAATGCCATCTTTAGACAAGTTATTCGCACTTACTGGCAGATCCGCGGAATGAGCCCCGAAAACAGAGTTCGCATAGGCCGTCATCAGCTCTGCCACCTCTTCAGCGGATAATTTTCCTGCGACTTCATTGAAAGCCGTCTTTTTATCCTGAACCTTGGTGAGATAACCGACGAAATAGTCCGTCACAGAAAGATCTTTAGCCACTTCCAGGTCATAGATCTCTTCACGAAGTTCTCTTTCCAGCTTTTCCACAGACATATCCTGCATAGAAACAGCCTCTAAACCCGCTTTGTGAGCCATATTGGGGTCTGTTCCATTCGCCAAGCTACGGCCTGACTTCTTCAGATCAATCTGAGCTTTTAGGGTCGTAACCTTGGTTTGAGCCGCCTGAACACGTTCTGTTTTCCATTCACGGTAGCTTTTAACGTCAGCGCCCGCCTTCATAGTGAAAGCCGTAAAGCCCCAAAAGGCGATAAGAGGTAGGTATTTAATAAGGCGCATGAGTCCTCCAGCAGACGTCCGATAATTCCAAAGTCCCCATAATACAAAGGATATGCCCGGCAAAAGATGGCTCATTTGCAATATAAACGATTTGACCCCCGAAATATGGCCCAATTGGGTCACTTTGAGACAAATATGGCTTTACAGGAAATTGATACAAAGACGGGCCCGGAAAGGGCCATGGCCCACCACTAAAGCGGCCTACTGAGTCTGATCAGATCTTTGCGCAACGTTTGCGCTTTCTTATCAATGGACTTGGAAAAATTCGGAGTCGTCAGTTTGAAAACCAGTACCGACATGACGAAGGCAGACTTGTCCTTGTAGCTCTGCGCCAGTTCTCGCTTTGCCTTCAACAACTCTTCGTTTTTTTGCAAAGCCTCAATCAACTCACTGGCCTTTGCATCCTTCAACAAATCCTTCGCGGACTTCACACCCTGATCACGCAGCTTCAGTTCTTCATAGAAGGATTTGAGGTACTTTGCTTCTTGTTCATCCACAGCCTTCCCCATAGCCGTGGCCGGATTTTTGGCGCCCTTGATTTGATCCACCACCGCAGCGACTGGCTTAGCACCGTCATTCCAGTCAAACGTGCCATAGCCCTCTGGATATAAAAGTTTGATCAGGCCCGGAAAGCCCACCAAGGCCGTTTCTTCAGAGCTTTCTTCAAGCTCTTCTTTGTTGAATTCAAATTTCCCGGATTTCAGCTCTGGCAGCAGCAATGCGCCCGTCAAAGCCATTTCAAAACGGAAGTCTTTTTCCAGATGGGCGGACGGACTCCAGTCCTTGATGTTGCGTTTAAGTTCAGCCAATTTTGTGCGATCATCATCGCTCATGTTTTCCTTAGAAAGCTTGGCCATCTCTGCCAGTGAGTCCTTCAAGAGCAACATCCCGATCTGCCCGGTGATCACCGGCATTTCACAATTGCCAAAGTGCCACCACAGATTTGCCAGCTTCAGGCTTTGTTCCCAGGATTTTGCAGCGATCGCATCGGCATTCAGTTTTTTCGAGATGTCCAACAGTCCCGTCATCGGAAGCAAGCCGGAAGCGGTGGTGGCCTGAAAAGCCGAGCACGTGGTGAAGTCACCCTCATCCGCCAGAGTGCGCAGGGACTGCTCGGGATTTTCCGAAGTCAGAGATTTTTCCATACGCACGTAGAGGTCTTTGTCGTTGGCGGCCGGAATTTCAAATTTTTTGGCTTTGGCCAGGTGGGGATTGATACCCGCAACGGATTCCTGAAAAGACGGGGCCGAAGCAAGAACCTGGATCGGAAGAATCAACGCACTGAAAATCCAAAACTTCATGGCAACTCCTTTTCAGTTCCATGCTATCGGCTTCTGTTTTGTTCCTCAAAGTACAATTGGAAAGGGTCCAGAGATTTGCGAAGGGTAAAAATAAAAAAAACCAAGCCTTATGGGCTTGGTTTTCTTAATCACATTTATTGAAAAATAAATGGCTCAGAAGGAGGGACTCGAACCCCCGACCCAGCGGTTAACAGCCGCTTGCTCTACCGACTGAGCTACTTCTGAACTCGGTGAAGGGCTAAATTAGCGGCTTTGGCCCATTCTTGTCAAACAGAATTAATCTTAAGGAACTGCAAGCCTATCCAAAGCCTTGGAAAGCATCGGCGAGCTAAAAGGCATCCCCTTAACGCGGAAAACCGGCTTCCCGGCCACCCACTCCAGGATCACGATTTCAGATTCTGCGATCCCATGGGCCGCCAGAACCTTCTGATAAGAGCCTTCCTCGATACCTTCGCTGGAAAAGGCTCCCATCATGATCTCACACACCGCGCTGATATCGGCCGGAGCTTCCAAAGTCTTCAAGATCGTGCCGTCTTTGGCGAAAATATCCACTTTTGTGGTCTTTTCCGGGCACCAGTTATAAGGGCGATAGTCACTGCCAATCAAAAGACCCAGGGCACTTTGCGGATCCGAAATTTTATCGGCCACATCCCCGGTATTGAGGGCTCGGATCGCATACAGAACCCCAGCCAAAGCAATCAGCATCATTGAGATTTTAAGAATAAATGAGATCTTCATCGCTTGAATTTAACTCGGCGAGTTGAAACTAGCTAGCTATAACGTGGGAAGTAAAAAGAGAAAAAATGGTGCACTCGAGAGGATTCGAACCTCTGACCACTTGATTCGTAGTCAAGTACTCTATCCAGCTGAGCTACGAGTGCACTGTGAAAGAGAAGTATAGATAGACTGCGGTCAGGGAAAAATCAAGCATTCTTGATAAAATTACAAAAATGGTCCGGCCAAGCCCTTGATTAAAGCCCCCGGCTATGGCACTTTGAATCCTCAGTCGAGAAAACCGACCGCGGAAAGGTGGGTGAGTGGCTGAAACCAAGCGTTTGCTAAATGCTCGTACACTCAAAAGGTGTACCGAGGGTTCGAATCCCTCCCTTTCCGCCACTTAAAAACCTGCCTAGAGCAGGTTTTTTTGTTTTTAGGTGCCGAAACTATCTGACGCTTTCCTAGTTAATACCAATTTTAGAAAGAAGAGTTTTTAGCAGGGCCGTCGTGACCTGGGATTTGTCATACTGCTCAAAGGGAATGCCTACGACAGTTTCGCCGTGATCCACGCCTTCAAGTCGGATGAAGTCGGCCCCTTCGATCTTGGAGCTTTCAAAAGGCACCATCCCATCACTGGAGTCAAACGGGCCGGCAAAAGAAGTTCGGATCACACACTGACCTAAAACGATCTTAAAACAACCTGTCGCGATAATGTTCACCGCAGGAGTGAATAGACTGCTGTGACCGTTCACCACTCCGCCGACAGTAATTATCGGAATTCTTTGCACCAAGTCCCGAATGATCGCGTGGTTTTCAGTCATGAACTGCTTGCGGCTGATGGTGCTCAAATAACGAATGGTTTCTGGGGATGTGTTGAAATAAGGAATGACCGGCTTCAGCCATTTATCAAGATGCAAAGGTCCTTCAAAATACACATCGGCGATAGGCGAACCCTGAAACGGACTTTGCAGGAACAGAATGCCTGCTAGGGTGTTTTGATGACTCGGGAAACTCACAAGCTCTTCCAACAAGGCCAACCCACCCAACGAGTGAGTGATAAATAAAGCTTTTCTGTGCGCCGACCGTGAGTCTGCCAGAGCTTTACGGATATTAGATCTGATATCGGCAACAGATTTTGAAGAACTGGAAAGACGCTGAACCTTCAAGCCGTATTGATTTTGAAGCAGCTTGCGCTGGGTCTCAAAATATTCTCCGGTCAGGCGAGAGAATGTGATCGACGATCGGTCGTCACCGTCCACGAAGGCCTCTGACAAAATACCCGGCACCAGATAGACATCATAGCCGCTCAGGATTTCTTGTTCCTGCGCACTTAAAGACTGCTGACTGTTTAAAGCTGTGTAAAAGGAAGTGGTAAGATCCGCAGCAAAGGCACCGGAGCTTAAGACAAGCCCGATAGCCGATAATAGAATGTGGATAAGATACCGCTGAACCATATTGCTCACCTTGCAAGTCGTGCCAATTGTGAGACCTTAATTTATTGAATTTCGGCTGTCTATATTTTGGACGCCCGTCTTTAAGAGCGTCCAAAATCCGCCTTAATAAAGCTTGGAAAGCTCCATAGAATACTTGCCCGGAGCATACTCGCTCATACGCTTCTTATACAGATCCTGGAAGAACTTATCCTTCGCTGCATAGTTGGCATAAGGATAAATCGCGATACCTCCGCGAGGAGTGAATTCGCCAATAACCTCGATGTATTTCGGCTTCATCAACTTCACCAGATCATCACAGATGGTTTGCACGCAGTCCTCGTGGAAATCCCCGTGATTGCGGAAGCTGAAAAGGTACAGCTTCAAAGATTTGGATTCGACCATCTTTTTGTCTGCAATGTAGTTTACGAAAATTTTGGCAAAATCCGGCTGGCGGGTCTTCGGACACAAAGACGTAAACTCTGTGCACACGAAAGTTGTCCAGGCAATCTTGCCAGGGTTTTTATTGTCGAAGGCTTCCAGCACTTCTGGGGCGTAAGTCTCTGGGTACTTTGTTTGATTTTCACCCAAAGCAAAGTCGGCCAGTTCTTTTGTGTCTCTTCCAGTTTTCTTTTTCATAATGCTGCCCTTTTAGAGGAAGTTCCTGCTTTTAGCAATCCTACTTTTTGGCCTTGGCCGGCTTCTTGGAATTCGGTGCTCGCGCGCCTTCGCAAGGGGTCTCTTTTGTGAGCTTCATTCCTGAATCCAGATCTGGATGCAAAGGATCTGGAACGCGCTCTTTGATGTCATCGCGCAAGAAGCGAGCCGAATACGGGGAGTCCGGGCCTAACAGCTTTTTGACTTCCTCATCAGATAAAAGCGACTGAACAGTCCCCTGAGTATCTTTCACCGGGGCCATCATCTTGGCCCTTAGTAGCACGGATTTATTTTCATAAACCTGCACCGCCTGCTCAAGATCCACCGGCAATGACAAGGTGATTTCGCTCATGGTGCCTTCATAGAGCTTTAGAACGAACTTCCCATCTGACTTCTTAACCACACCCGATATGTCGTATTCTCCGCACTTAAAGCTTTCTTGGGCGAAGGCATCCAGCGACACGACTGTGATCAAAGTTATAAACAGAGTTTTCCACATTGTGTTTTTCATAGCTTAAAGTTCCTGCATGGATTTGGAGCTTTGGATTCTTTCGAATAGTGCGTATAAAGAGCGTCGTAAATTTTTCTTTCAGCTCGACCCACTTTTTCTGCCTTCCAATAAAGATCCTGTGACTGCTTGTCATAGGTTTTGGAAGTTTGCTGCCAGTCCACGAAGTCCTCGCGCTGTATGAATTTTTCATACCCTTGAAGCTCGGCCCGCAAAGCCGGGGTCGGTTTGGCGGCATACTGCTCTTTCACCACCTGGTGTCCGTATTCAAATTGGCTCATGGTTCCGCAGTATTGTTGTTTCGGCAAAAGATCCATACAAACTTTTTGATCCAAAGCCGCTTTGGCCTTGTGAGTATTCACAGCCTGATTTCTGGCTGTCTCATAGTCTTTGATCGCTGCTTGCAATTGCGCCTTGGATTGATCCACATCCGGCAAACCCACAAGTGTACGAATGCCCACAAGTCTTCCGTGCGAATCTTTGATATCTTTTAGTTCGCGCGCCAACTTCGCATAGGACGAGTTCGTCAGATTGCAGGCATCGGCTTTTTTACTTTTTTCCGCCCACATATCCAGAGAGGCTCTTTCTCTCATAGAATCAGACAAAAATGCTGTGGCCTGATATGTCTTTCTGCCGGCCTCGGTCGAAATCTGAGGCGTCCCCGGTGAAAGAGCTTTTTCCGAAGCACGTGCGCCCAGGAACGCAAACTCCAGATTTGTACCCGCTCTAAGATTTCCGGCAATAGCCTCACCCGCATTGTTGTACCCGACATTGGCAGATGCTGCAGAGATCACACAAGTCTTATCCGTTCCCAGCTTCAGCGTTGCCCCCGAATGACAGCTAAAATCCATGATCGCCAGTTGAATACCTTTTTTTTCTGCAAGGTCTCTTAAGGCTTTCAAGCGGTCCATATTGAAGGTTCCGTTTTTGGAGGACACAGCATGGGTTTCAAAAGGAGCTGCCGCTTCCAAGCCGTGCGTTGCCACGCTGATCATCAGCTGATCACCACTGCGCAGCTCGCCCCTTTGGATCTTCTGCTTAAAGGCTTCAATTTGCTTATTCAGATTGTCGGTCGTAGCTGAAATATTTTTGCCACCACCAGCCTGTTTTGCCAGCGCCTCGGTCGTCCGATGGCCTCCATTAAAGACAACTGTTGGTTTCCAGCCAGAGCTTTTCGAGAAAGTCCCCAAGTTCGTTAACGTCTTATCAAAGATAGTTGTGGCACCCGTGGGCTCGCCACCGCCACCAAGAATCAAGATCTCTTTCTTTGCCCACGATACGTTTGCGAAACTCAAAACTATCGCAAACGAACAAATCCCCTTAATCCACATTATTCGCACCTACATATTTTGCTAGCCAATAGGCATAAAGATAATCAACACCGGATTCTTCCTCGCCCTTAACGTGCGAAAGCTGATATCCGAAGGCCGTATCCTTCCAGACAAAGTTGCTTGAGAAAGCCTGCAACTCAAACACCGGATAATTATATAGTCCCTGGTAGAAGTAATCGATCGGTGGTTCGGGCTTTTTCAAAGACTTCCAGAAAAGTCTTGGAATTGGCGACATGCACCAGTCCGGTCTTAAGGAATGATCAATACTGACATTCAGATTCGGACGGGGATAGGGGATTTCTCGCAAACCCCAGTTCGCCTGCTTCAGGGATTCTGCAAATTTTGAATCACTGCTTTCAGAGCGGAAGTTTCCTCCCCGTGTTCCGTGCTTATAAGCAAAGCCGTAAGCCACCAGTGTTTGCAAATGCCTTTGCGCTGGCGCATAGGTCACCCAAGCGTCCATCAGACGTTCACGTAATTGGTCGCGAATTTTTGTCTGCCCCAAAAGATCCGCAATCGTGATATCCGTCACATCGCCGACCAGGCCAAGATTGATACCGCTCCAATCTGCGGAGCCATGCCAATAGAAGGTCGAATCGAAACTGTATCCCGTCAGCTTGGTCTTAATTTTTCCATAGTACCCGATGTATTCTTCCTTAAAGGCAGAATCATTAGTCAGCCAAGCCGCCAACCCTAATGCTGCGGCTTTGTTCTGCGGCTTATCCCAAACAACCTGCAGATCAATCAACTTGCGTGAATAGGCTTTAAGATCACGCCAAAGTTCACCTTCAGATTTTGGCAAAACCAAACCTGCCCAAAGGAATCCATGAGTGATTCCTTTGACCATGTCGTTGTTTCCACCTTCTTGCCACATCAGGTGCTGGAATTTCCCTTTACCCTGATGCCATCTTGAATCAGGAAGCCCTTTGACCGGATCATAGAGAGCCAGAGTTCTTGCAAACTGCTGAGGGTCCCCGGTGATTTCCATAAGCGAGATCAATCCACGCAAAGTCCTTTTGACGTTGTCTATGGCCTCGCTGTCCTTGGTCACTTGATAGCGCATTGCCTGAGACCCCAGGTACATCCCAGTCCACAAAGCGGCATCTCCATGAAGGTTGTAGGCAACCAAACGACCCTGATCATCAATCTGGGATGGCGTCACGATTCCGGCTTCATTGATATGGAAGTCGCGGGCATTGCGATCATAGCTGCGCGCTTTTTCTTCCAACGTCGGTGCGTAGGCATTTCGTTTTACAACAGCTTCCGTAATACTGATATCATCCACGACTTTATTCACAACACGGATGACGTCTTTGTTTTTTCGATAGAATTCGAAATCTGTGGGATCAAAGACGATATAAGGATTTTCGTCTTTGTACTCTTTCCTGTTTTTGTATGACTTCACCAGAGGATCTTTTTCATAACCGATATCTTTTTTGAAAAGATTGATCACTCCGCGCACGACGATAGGAATCTTGGGTCCTTTCGCGCTCATCAGCTGACGCTGATTCACCCACAGGGGTTTTACTTCCAGATCCCTCTTAGTCGTGATCCATTCTGTGTAGTTAGAAACTTTTTTATCCGCATAAGAAGTCGCCAGTCCATTGGGCGTCACCGCGTATCTTGAGACAACATTGATAGTGGCTGAAAATTCTGAAGGGTCTCGTTTCAGATCCCCCAGGCGGGTGATAAAATCGCCTTGGCGAATATCGTAAGAAACTGTCAGCGTTTCGCCCGTGGCAACAGCCTTTCCAGTCCAGACCTCCTGAACTTTCAGACCATCAAAGAAATAATTTATATATGTGACGATACGAACAACGTCATAGGTCCCGTCATGGGATTTGCGAAGCTCCAGCTCCCCGTTGTAGGGGCCCCGCGTGGAGGACGTACCTTGCAAAAACCAAATACCTTCCATCCCACCACTGGCTTGTAATGAGGCGATATCTCTGGGGATTTGTTTTTCCTTGTGCTGGCAAGATACGACGGAAAAAACGCTCAAAAACAGAAAAAGGAATGAAAGTGCTTTCATTCCTTTATTCTCTCTAAGAAGACTCCCGGGCAGGAGTCCTGAACTATTTCTTAGGCTTTAGTAGGGGACCTTGTCGGACTTGTTGTCCCACTCTTTAAAGACTTCCAAGGCCTCTGTATGAGCACATTGGATCATCGGAACTTTGCGATCTTTGAGATCTTTTGGAATTTCCTGATAAAGGAAGTCATCATCAAAATTGATCTCTGCTGCGTCTTTGCGAGTATTTCCATAGTAAATCTTGGAGATACGCGCCCAGTAAATTGCAGACAAGCACATCGGGCAAGGTTCGCAGCTTGTATAGATCTCTGCACCCGCCAGTTCGAAGTTATTGCTTTTCGCACAAGCATCACGGATCGCAGAAACCTCTGCATGAGCCGTCGGGTCATTGGAAGAGGTTACTTTGTTCCAACCTTCACCAATGATCTTTCCGTCTTTTACAATCACAGCCCCGAAAGGACCGCCCGCACCCGCGTTCATATTGTTTCTGGAAAGTTCGATGGCTCTTAACATAAATTCTTTGTTCATAAGCCGACGAATTTATGGGGCCGCATGGACTTAGTCAAGTTGAGGTTGGGGGGTGTATTTAAAGAAATCTAAGGAGGGCTCATGAAACCCACCCCATTAACAAGCTTCTACTTATTTAAAACAGCCGCGGCATCGGTGGCGTTGGGTGGGGCCGCTTCCTTAGCGTACAACTTAATGGTCGTGCTTCGTCTGATTCTTATGTTCTTCCTAGACTCAGGGTTTGCGAATGTCCCTACGCCCGGCTGACCGACGATATAGGGCGCATAGTACTGGTAACCGTTAGCTATCGTAACTTCTGCGCACTTCCGAGCAAGCGCTTCTATTAGTGCCTCGTCAGATGTCTTTGGAGGCCCCTCCGCCATAATATAGAAGACGCCTTCTTCAATCTTTTTTTCTGCAAAGTTAATGTCATTTCCGGATAAAGCCGGCCATAGTGTTGAGCACACCTGCAGCACCCACAGCAGAAGACGTTGCCGATGAGCTTGAACGCAAGAAAAATGAACAGCTTCAGAAGGAAACGATCTCCGCAGAGGATTTCACCTTCGAATTGCTTGAAGACAAAGCCCCCAACAAATACTCCGTTAAAGTGACATATCCCCAAAAGAATGGCCTAACAGTGCACCTTGTTCTTAATGATGAGCCCGTTGAAACAACAGCAGGCACCCCAATATTAATTTCCGTGCTAGGTGGAAGTGAACTCAACTTTAGATTAATTGCCTATAACAGCAATGGGGTTATGGTCTTGAATTCCATCAAAAAAATTCCGACTCCGTCAGATCTTGTTATCTCTGATACTGTAGTTTTAAACAAAGACACCAACTGGAAGCTTGGAAGGCTTTATCTGAACGACGATTCAATCGTCCAAACCAAAGGTTTTCCTTTATCGATTGAGGCCAATAAAATTTTCGCGCGACCTAATGCTAAGATCATGAATTTCAGCAGCAATGAGGTTTGGGGTTCTTCTCAACACAAGATGGGAGGCGCCATCGTCATCAGGGCAAAAGAAGCCGCAGGTTATCTGATGATCAATCTGACTGGTGCCAAAGGTAAAAATGGACGCTCCGGTTTAGAAATCGAAAACCTCATTGGCATTCGCAAAGCCACCGATGGTTACGACGGTAACCACGGCGAATGGGATGGCGACGAAGACTGCACAGAGGATCGTTATTCCGGCCAAACTCGTTGTGGAATCATTAATCTCCGCTGCGTAAGTCAGCCCACAAATGGCGAAGATGGTGAGGATGGTCCCAATGGAGTCGACGGAGAAAACGGAGCCGACGGTGGCGACACCGGCAATCTATTCGCTCAAATCGACAATCATGTTAATTTCACGCTAAAAGTGTCGCTGAAGCCCGGCATGGGCGGACTTGGGGGGCAAGGAGCCCCTGGAAAAGCAGGCGGCAAAGGTGGCAAGGCAGGAGCCCTGGATCAGCAGAGAGTCTGTAAGCCAGCATCCAATGGAAAAGACGGAGCCCCAGGCAAGCCAGGACGCACCGGACAAGTCGGCCAACCCGGAAAAGTTGGGACTATCGAGCTCAATGGGCTGAAGAACGCAATTATAGAATAGTTGTGCCGACTGAGCTTAAGACCTATTGCTTTGCTTCCAGCCAGGTCAATGCACCCCACTCATAGAATGAACGATCCAACAAAGTCTTTGCATCTACCCAACCATCACTGTTTGCAGTCTGCCAGGACTCTCCCCAGGAGTTTTGGATCTGCAAGGCCTCATAGCAGTCGTTGGCACTTCTGCACACCTTGCGATAACCCTTGATGATCACAGCGTGATTTGCGCCAGAGATGTTGCCAGATCCGTCTTTTATACTTCCACACTCTGCAATCGACTTGACGGATACTTTTTCTTGAGCACAAAAACCCACAGAGACAGGACGCCTTTTCGTCAGTAGTTCCTTTATTTGAGAAATAGTAGATGCATAGTCTGACTTCTTCCCTTTCTGTGGATACTCTTTTACTTCCCACTTGCCCTTTGCTGTAAGATTGTTTTCGGACTCCCAGCACTCTTCCGGAATTAGGAGACGATCTAGAAACTTTCCATAGGTATCTTGAGCAAAGGCTTGGAGAATATCCTTATTAGTCGTTTTTAAATTATAGTTCTCTCTGAGCTCCTGCGCCTTGGCAGTTGCATATTCAAGACCACAATTAGCACACTCCTTGATCTTTTTCTGATAAGACTCATAGCTATCTCTAAACTTCTTCCACATGGCTTGCTCTAACTTCTGCACTTCCAACGGACTCTGAGCTTTTGCTACTACGTGATCAAATGGCGCACAGGACTCTTTAACCGTCGCATTAACTTCAAGAGCATTATACAAAGCTACTGCCACTGATCCACCTTCGTTTATCCCCATATAGCTAAAGCGATCTGTAGAATCGAGGCCAGAGTGAGCCGAGAGAAAAGAGCCATAACGAGCCATATCTAGAGGAGAATTTTTTTCCGAGTCCGGGACACTCGAACAGCTTTCTACACCTTTGGTAACACAGTTCGCCTGATCTAATAGAGTGGCAGCTACGAATGAGTAACATATCCCAAATGTATCTTGAGAGCGAACTCGGGGCATACTGCCGACTTCAATCACAGTGCTCTTGTCGGCAAGTAAATCTCGAGGCACGGGATCCATTCCAAGAGCCGCAAAGACTTGATGACAAAGTAAGAATAGGAGAACAAAAACCATCTTCGACATAATTTATTTCTTCTCCGTAAAATGTTTATTAAAAAGACTCCAAGAATCAATAGCCGATCCATCAGGGAACACGCAATAGTCGTACTCACGACCTTGTTCATCCTTCAAAATTCGATTGAGCGCATTTTGCGTCAGACAGTATCGAGCCGCAGGATTGCCAATGACGCCTACGTCTGGAGTTTCCTCCCGGGCCATCTTCTTCTGTGCTGCTTTCCAGGCATCACAATTCATTTTGCCGTTCTTTTGGCAGTTTGCTGACAAGGTCAGGCCTTGATGACTGATCACGGCAATGACCTCGTACTTCTTCTTGGTATGACTATAAAGCTTCAACTTCTGCGCCTTTGGGGCCGCATGCGTTGCCAAAGAAAGCAGAATGGCGCAGAGGAATAATAAAGATAAAAGTTGTCTCATATTTATACATTCTAAATGGATGGCCTAAACAAGGAAGTTTATCGCCTAAATCTAGGCTATTGGCGAGCTGGCAATAAGTCCTGTAAACCATTCGTTAGTTTCTGCCGATTTAAAAGCCGTGAAAATTATTCTCGCAATCACCTTCTTGCTTCAATCAACCTGGGCACAAACCCCAGGTAAAACGTATTTGAGGCCTGAGAATATTATTTACAATCCACAGAAGCGTGTCGGGCAATTCGTGGTGGCCTATAAAGATTACGAAGATATTCGTGTGGATAGCGATCTCGATGGCAAAGTAGATCTTTGGTATGTCAAAAAAGGTTCTTTAGAGGTGCTCATCAGCTTCAAAGATTCCCAGCCAATGTTTCTTCAAGGCCAACTAACAAGCGCGCTTGAAGTTAGTTCATTTCTATATGCTATGGAAGCAGATCAATGGCGCCTAAAAAGTTCAAATATCCGCAAACCTCTGCTAATGAATCTTCCACAAGAAAAATGTGAAGATAAGGACACTAAAGATAAAGTTGAATCCTTCACAGAAGAATTAGGCAAACAGAACTTAGCAGGGAATATCGAAAATCATCTGTTAGACAGGTCCTGCAAAGAAAATCTCGCTCCAAAAGCCGCACAACGACTGGCGACCGCCTTGAATAAGGCTCTCTCTCCAAATGCTCCCATTGAATCTTGCTTGGAAAAAGAAGATTTCGCAAAAGAGATTTCCCCAAAAGGACAGAGCTTCTCTGCGGCAAAGCTACTTGCAACAAAGTTCAAGCTCCAAAGACTCCAACTTGCTCAGCACAGCGAGAAACATGGACCCCTAGTCAAGTGCGAAAAACTGAAGGGCCAGACAAGCATAATGACTACCCACGAAAATTCGAAAACGATATTTATCGATCCAGAGTCAATTGCGAGGCTCGGTGTAATCGAGGTCGGCCAGGTCTTGACTGCAAGCAAAATTGAACACGAACTTCTCCATCGCGCAGGCCTTAAAACTGAAGAACAGGTTAAAGTGGTCGAACAGTTCTGTGCTGGAGAAAAGACTGAAAACCCTGCTCCTCTGCAGTCTAATTTTTTCGAGATAAATCAAGTCATCTCAGACTCAGCAATATCAGAAGCTACCAACAATGCTGCAGATAAGACCTCAGCCAATACGGCAGATACCGCAATAGCCCCCACAAAGGAACCTACGCGCGGCATAGCCTCTGAAAATCAAACGGTAACATCAAAACCTACCGAGGCGCCTAAAACCGCCAACCAAACAGCGGCAGCCAAAGCTTCCGCGAGCATTCCAATGGAAATGACGGTGGCTCAGTCACAAGTTCCAACAGCACCAAAGCTGTCCGAATCTATTTACAATCCACCACCAGCAACTGAAGCCGGGGCACAGCAGGCCTTGGTGCAGTCAGCCTCTGAAAGCAGTGGCGTCCTACGTGTCGCTAACAACCTGGTCGGCGCCATGAATACCCGAGCTACCGCTTCAGGCAACTTGGCTTCAAGTGATTCCAAAACTTCATCAGATTCTGATATTTCTGGTGGCAAGAAAGCAAGATCCTCGGGTTCGAGCAAAACTAAGTCAGATGCCTTCGCCGCTTTCAATCGCAACAGCGTCGGTTCTGATGAAAAAATCGTTGAACAGATCACTCTCGACGGAAATAGCACTCAACCTGCCACCGTAAAACCGTCCTCGCCTAGGGAGGCTACCGGCCCTAAAACTGCCCAAACTGGCACGCTCAGAGAAACCTCTGGCGGTGCGGGGGCTGGGCAGAATGAAGTTGCCAGAGCAACCGCTTCATCTGGAGGCAACTCTGGTGGCGGCTTCGACTCTTCCTCGCCAAACACGAGCGGCGGGGGCTCCGCACCGTCGCGATCACCAGCCGCCGTAAGCCCGTCCATCGAAGCTAAGGCTAGGGCCTCTTCAAAGAAAGAAGAACCTGTCGTGCAAGCTGGTGCGGGCAACACAACACGGGATGAGGTCGTCACCTTCATTTCCAATGGAAGCTATCGCACCACCAAAGAAAAGCTACAAAAGCCTGACTTCAAAAAACAGCTTGAATCACAAAAGATCACCATTTTGGACCTTTATGGCAATTCAATAGGTGCCAGCAAAGGCGAGGTGATTTTCCTCGATCAAGGAGATCGCTTTGTTCGGCAAAAATAGGCGCAGTAAATCCCTGATCCTTCTTATTGTCGGCGTCTTCTGGCTGGGATATGTCGTTTCGAGCTCTATTCAATTCTACTTTAACGTTCGCAGTCTTACCGAAAAAGAGATCCTGCGCCGTCAGACTCAAATGCAGTTTATACAAGAGTCATTCATACCCCTGGTAATTACTGAAAACTTCAATCTCTTAAAAGACCGTTTGGAAAATGCACGCAAGATTCATTTAATTGATTTCTATATTCTGCAAAATGGCAGCGACGTTGTGACTTGGTATAACAACTTTGATAATCTTTCAGGCATCAACGTTGACTATCAAGTATTCAATCAGCTTCTTCAGAATGACCAATTAGCATTCCGCACCGTTAAACTGATGGACTATCGGTTCACGACTGGTGTTTTCCAAGACCGCAATGAGATTCTAAAACAAAATATCTGGCTTATGAAAGGCATGATTCTTCAAGAGCTTATCATTGTCACCCTGATGGTAGGACTAATCGTTTATTTATTCCTAAAGGATATCATCGACCTCACCAAGATCCTTTCCACACGCGATCGCTCAAAGCTTGCTTCGGTAAAGTCCCTATCCAAAGAAGGCCAGACCCTTCTTAAGGCAACACAAAGCTATGAAAGCACAAAGCAGTATCTCGAACATGAAAACAGATACTATTCCGACTCGCTAACTCCTGCGATTCTTCACGAAATGAAGTCCGGGAAAAAAGCACCCTACGCATTCCAAAGCACCATGATCCGCGTGGATCTGAACGGCTATACGCAGATTTTTTTGGAAAAGAAAGACGAATACGTCACTGACATCATGAACGCCTATTTTATCCAGGCGCGCGAGCTGATCGAACGCTATAATGGATTGATCTATCAGTACGTCGGCGATGAGATCGTCTTTCACATCAAAGAAGGCCCACAAAACTCCCAAGCTATGGCCTTGGCCTGCTTACGCAGCGTCTTTAAGGCCGCCCAAGAGATTGAAGACTCTCTGCCTGTGGGCGCAGATCACTGCTTTAAAGTAAAGGGAAGCTTCGTATTAGGTAAAATCCGTTTTGTGAATCAGGATTCAGGCTTTGCCCTCAGTGGCTTGCCGCTGATCGAATCCGCACGACTTCTAAGTCAGGTGGACGATAAGGCCTCCAGCTCCGCTACTTTCTATGCAGAAGCCTCCGAATCTCTGCAAGAACTCTGTACGATTGCGGATACCAAAGAGACCCTTCTTAAGGGCTTCTCAAAGCCTTCGACTCTGTATCGCGCCAAAGAGTTCACCAGTGTCGAGAAGGCTCTTGCCACAGACATCACATTGCTGACGTACTTCCGCAGCGACGAAGATCTTTGTCACGCCTATAGTTTCCTGACCGAAGAACTCGAAACAGGGAAGGACAGCACATTCTTCACAGCCTTCAATATTCTAAAAACATTTAAACTAAAAATGAGCACTGAGGCTCAGGCTGATGGCTTTACGCAGTTCCTGGCCGACATTCTGAAACTCAACAAAGAACAAAAAGCCAACGACAAAGTTCTGTCTGCCGCGATTTCTTTGGCTTCGAATTTTGTTCCTGCTTACTTGGTGAAAGAAAATCTGCTGGAACAACTAGGTACCTGCCTTGAACACAAAGATCATCGCGTGCAAGCCAATGCCATTATCGTGCTGGGGGATCTTGCCAAAGACATCGCTTTCCTGCGACGCTTTGTTTATTCCAAAAACAACCGCGTTTCGGCCGATGCCTTGCTAGTCAGTGGCAAAAGAGATTTAGATAAAGAACTGACCGAAAAGCTGAAAGAGTATCTGGATTCCAAAAATCCTCTCTTCCAGGCTAGTGGTCGTTTTGTGGTGAAGTCGCTAGGGGAGCATTATAGAAATGCTGACCCTATTTTTTATGAGACCAATTCCATGCTGAAGGACTTACTGCGTAAGATAGCCTAGAATTAGCCAATATATCTACTCAGCCTCTGCAAGATACAATCTCAAGTAGTCCTTAACCTTATACATTGGCAAATGGTTTAAATTCCAGCCCGTGCAGTCTAATAGAGATAGAGTCGTAATTCCAACAAGTCGCGCTTTTCCTCCCTCATCGACGCTAACTATTGGGCCACCATCGTCGCCTTTGCAAGATTCACGACCATCTACACTCGTAAATCTGAATAGTCCATCTTCCATACTAAAATGAATCTGCTGCTCCCAAAGCTCCGCTGGTTTCACAACATAAAAAAGCCCGTATCCTCCGGTATAAACTCTCTTTAAAGAGGCCAAATCTTCCACCTCTCCAATCTCGATTGGCTGAGCCTGAGACGGAATATCTTCGTTCAATCTTATTACTGCCAAATTATATGAGCCGTCATTGTCATCGTACTTTGGATGAATTTCTACAGAACCCGTAAGAGTATTTGATTCTACATAAGTTTTATTGCCTGGAAACACAACTTGGACAGGTTCGATATCAAGTTGGTCGCTGAAACAGTTCGCAGCAGACAATACAATTCTTTTTGATACGACAACACCCGTACAAAGATTCGCCATGAGTTATTTATCTTTATCTCTCCAGGTGGATAAAACTCTTACCGTACTTTTTCCCAGAATACTGTCTTCCGAAGCAGAAATAGTTCTTCCCACCTTCCAAATAACTTCATCCGAAGGACGTGAGTTTTTCCCTTCGCTTTTAGATGATTCGGAACAGGCCAACAATGGCAACAAGAGAGCGCAGGCTGCTAACTGTTTCAAATTATGCATTTTCCCTCTCACATGATTTATTTAATAAAAGTTTGGGACCATATCAGGATCATTTTTATCCACAAAATCCTCGCGCACCCTTGCTGGTAAAATCGCCATCTGCTGCGGCTTTGCCTCATCAAGTTCGTCAAACAACGGAGCGCCGATCGTGGTTTCCTCTCCGAACACACTCCTCAGAAATAAGAAAATGAATTCGCAAATACATGAGCAAGTTCTTTGCCAAGATCAAAGTGTCTTAAATTCGATTAGATGGGGTAAACTAAATTTTGATGCTATTTTTTGCTAGCCAACGACTGTCAAACTTTTGAACACCCAAAGACCCCTGTTTCTTAAGTAAGGGTCTCAGGCTTTTAAACATTCTTCTTCTTAAGCTTACTAGAAATCCACGGCCAAACCATCGGAATCAAAGACACCCCGATCACACCGAAGATCACGATATGGAAGTTCTGCTTCACCACCGGAAGATTTCCGAAGAAGTGACCTGCTAGAACAAAGATCCACACCCAAGCAATCGCACCACCGACGTTGTAAACGATGAACTTGCGGTATTGCATTTCACCAATACCAGCCACGAACGGCGCAAAAGTACGAACGATCGGAGCAAAACGGGCAGCCACAATCGTGAAAGCTCCCCAACGCTCATAGAACGCATGGGTTTGATCCAAATACTCTTTTTTAAAGAAGCGCGAATTCGACTCAAAGACCTTGGGCCCTAGATATTTTCCGACGTGATAGTTGACCGTATCACCCAAGATACCTGCAATCGTCAGACTGATCAGAATCACCCAAAGATTCAAGCCACCTTCCACGACAGTGAAAGCGCCGAGAGCAAACAACAAGGAATCCCCCGGCAGGAACGGAGTTACCACCAGGCCAGTTTCAGCAAAAATGATCAGGAATAAAATCACATACAGCCAAGGCCCGAAGAAAACGATCCATTCGGCGATGTGCTTATCAAGGTGCAGAATAATATCAACAAGTTCCATCATAGGGGCCCAGAATCTTCGTAAAGCCCCTTAAGCGCAAGAGAAAACGCGGCCCGAGATTAGATTCCGACAATGCGGCGGGCTTCTTCGCGATCGAAATAACTGAATTTGTCTTCTATCATCTTGGCAAGATTTTCGCGATCCACAACAGCAGTGTGCAGCAGACGAAGGGCTTTAAATTTTCCTTCTGCGAATGGGAATTCCGCCACGGCGGCACCCAGCTGGTAAGTCTGCATCTCTGGTTTCTTTTTAAGTCCGCGGTACGAAGCCAGATAGGTTTCAATCACTGCAAATTTGTCTTCATCCCTGGAAGCTCTGTCCAATTGCTCAAGCATCAAATCCGTTTTTATGGCGAAGAATCTTTTGGTCAGCATTTTGTTGACGTTATAAACCTCGATCTGTGCATCAGCGGGCATGAACACTTGAATGCGCACATAACATCCACCTTCAAGCTGCACAATTTGACCGTTGCTAGTGCCGATAGAGCAAGAATATCTGCCATTACCGATCAGATCCAAAGTGGTGCCGTTAGGCCTGTTGTTCACATAACCCCAGGAAGCTGACTTCGCCCACACACGATAGATGCGCAAGAACCCCGTATCCGCCGGAAGGTCTTTGGAATAAACAACCTCTACGTCATCATCAAAACCAAAGACGTTCACGTTGATCTTTTCATAACCGTCCGTGCGGAACTCAATGTCTTCGACAGAGGGATTGTATGTGGAAGGAATGGAGGACCACTGGATGCGGTTTTTGACACTTGGTTTTCCGTTGGCAGTATTGTTGCCGCCCTTGGAGCCGCCGCCGCTGTCACAGCCAGCAAATAAAGCCAAAGCCACCAAAGAAACAAAGATCTTGGAAAGAACCGACATAGCGCCACCTCTTGTTTTGATAGCCGGATAACATCAATTCAGACGCGCAAACGCAATAGAAAAGCCGCTTTCATAAAAACATTATTCAGTTTTGCAGGATTGTTTTGAGAAGAAACCTAAATGGCGGAGAGTGAGGGATTCGAACCCTCGAGCCCCGCGAAGGGCTGCCAGTTTTCAAGACTGGTGTATTCAACCGCTCTACCAACTCTCCGTCGACCGTTTTATGGGTTTTGACGAGAGTATTCAAGCAGTTGTTTCCATGACGCAGCACAAGGTCGGAGCCTCATGCTGCTTGGAAGGACAGACCTACTTTCTGATTTCGGTACGGCCGCCCATATAAGGCTGCAAGGCCTTTGGAATGCCCACGGAACCGTCTTCGCGCTGGTAGTTTTCCAGGATGGCTACCAAAGTTCTTCCCACGGCCAGGGCAGAGCCGTTCAGCGTGTGAACGAACTGAGGTTTGCCACCGGCACTGCGGAAGCGGATGTTCGCGCGACGAGCCTGGAAGTCCTCGAAGTTAGAGCAAGAGCTGATCTCACGATACGCATTCTGGCCCGGCAACCAAACTTCCAGATCATAAGTTTTCGCGGATCCAAAGCCCATGTCTCCGGTGCACAGAAGCACACGGCGGAACGGCAGCTCCAGATCAATTAAGATCTGCTCTGCATGGGACGTCAAAGCCTCATGAACTTCGTGGGACTTGTCCGGATGAGCAAATACCATCAATTCAACCTTGTCGAACTGGTGCTGACGAATCAGACCTTTGGTGTCGCGACCTGCAGACCCCGCTTCAGAACGGAAGCACGGAGAATAAGCACAGAAGCTTTGAGGCAGATCTTTTTCATCCAGGATTTCGTTATTGTAGTAGTTCGTCACCGGTACTTCCGCCGTTGGAATCAGATACAGGTCAGAACCTTCCAGATGGAAAACGTCCTCTTTGAATTTTGGGAAGTTCCCAGTGCCCAACAAGCTGTTGCTGTTCACCATGAACGGAGGAATCATTTCGGTGTAACCATGTTTCATGGAGTGTTTATCCATCATGAACTGGATCAACGCGCGCTCCATTTGCGCCGCCGCCCCTTTCAGGAAGGCAAAACGAGTGCCCGTGGTTTTACCAGCACGCTCAAAATCAATGATGTTCAGCGCTTCCCCCAGTTCCCAGTGTTCTTTGGCTTTGAAAGAAAACTTGGTCGGAGTGCCAACAACTTTGATCTCTTTATTGTCTTTTTCAGAAGAACCCACCGGCACAGAAGAATGCGGCTTGTTCGGGATCACCAATGCCAGGTTTGTCACCTGCTGATCGGCTTCCGCAGCCTTGGCTTCAAGTTCTTTCACCTGAGTTTTCAAAACATCCACTTCTGCCAAAATTGCAGAAGCATCGCCACCTTCGCGTTTGATTTTACCAATCTCACCACTGAGTTTGTTTTGGTTGGCCTTGGCCGTCTCAGCCAGAGTGATCAGTTCTTTGCGCTTTTTATTGAGCTCCATGATCTGCTCAAGCACTTCTGTGGAAGCCCCACGATTTACAAGCCCTTGCTTGTACTCATCATAGTAAGAGGTCCCGTTCTCAGCTTTCTTTTCCAGAAGTTTAATATCAATCATCTCAATTTCCTTTGACTCAACAACACCCCTTAAGGGGCAACAAGTATATACATTCTTAGCAACATGACGACAAGGACGCAGATCAGGTCAAAAATTAAAATCTGACCGATGCTCCAGTTCGCAAGAATCTTCATCAGCGCAGCAACAACCACAACCATTACGAACAACAATGCAAATGTGCCATAGCCCATCAGCTCTTGTCCGATCAGTGCCAAGGTCAAACCCAGAACAAGCCCGGTCACCAAGCGCAGTAAAATATGAAACAGTGAGATTGTGGATGACTTAACACCCTCCTGAGCGCTGCTTGCCAGCCCCCGCATTTTGTCGCCGATTCCCATGGCTTATTCCTCCGTTGTCCGTCCTAGTTGCCAAGTCTCATCATTTTCGCTTCTATTTCAGCACGATCTAATGCGTTTGGCGAGAGTCCCAAATATTTATTATAAGCTTGCGCCGCAGAGCGAGTATCGCCCTTCATCTCATAGATGGCACCCTGTTCACGATAGATTTCGGCATAACCACTTTCCCGGGCGGAGGCCAGGGCAAGCATGTCCTCTGCCACATCCAAGGAACCGGACTGACGATAACACTGGGCTGACTTGACATAGATGTCCGCCCCTTGAGGACGAAGCTTCATGGCCGTTGAATACTCTGCCGCACATTCCGCATACTGACGGCGGGCCGTATAGACTTCCGCCGCCAACACATAAGAATCAGCCACATTGGGATTGAGTTTCTTTTCGGCCTTCGAGGCCTCTAAGGCCGTGACAAAATCACCTGAGGCAAAGGCTGCCTTGCCAATATAGTAATGGGTTCGCGGATAGTTGGGATTCAGTCTTTGCACGCGCTTAAACTGCTGGATGGCTTCCTCAAATCGGCTGGTTTCCAGATACAGCTTACCGGCTTGGAACAAAGCCTCTCCGTCCGTAGGATCCAGAACCGCCGCACTTAAGAAGGCCTTCAGCGCCCGGTCATTCAGACCCAGGGCTTTTTCACTTTCACCCAAACCCAACCAAGCTTTTTTACTGCGTGGATCGGCTTCGGCTGCGCGCTCGTAAATCTCTTTGGCTTGGCTGTAGCGGTCTTCTGATTTATAAACTTCCGCCAAAGCAATCCTGTAATCCATGGTGTAAGAGAATCTTTTGATCAGCTCATTCAGATAAGTAATTCCCGAATCCACACCGTTAGTTTGCGCCAGCATCTTGGCGTAAGTAATCTGCGCCTCAGGGTTGGTGGCATCAATCTCAACCGCTTTGGTCGCATAGCGAATCGCGTCCTTCGCGGCATTTTCTTTGCGTTCGATTTCTTTCTTATTAATAGGCACAATGGAACGAGCTAGCAACCCATTGGCTTTAGACAGCAGAATGAAAGTCTCAATATCCCCATCATAAGCTTTCGCCGCCCGAAGAGCATAATTGATCGTTCCGACCATATTGTTTTTACGGAATTCCAACTGAGCCAATCCCCGCAAAACTTCATAGTTGTTCGGAGCAATTCGCATCGCATTGGTCAGAATCTGCAACGCCCCGACAAAATCAAAGCGCTGAGACATATAGTCCGCCTGCAGAACATAAGCAGATACTAGCTTGGGCTCTGCCTTGATGGATTTATTCAACCACTCGATGGCTTCAAAACTTTGGTTCAATTGCCACAGGGCTTTGGCCGCCTTCATCGCGGCTGTTCCGTTTTTAGGATCAGCTTCGAAAGCCGCCTTGAATTCAGCCTGCGCCGCCAGGAAGTCCCCTTGGCGCACGTACTGGTCCCCCAAATACAGCAATTCATTGTTTCGGCCTTTTTCGCCTTTGATCTTGTCACTTCCACCCAGTCGGATCACCAACTGGCGAAGCTCGCCGTTATTCGGATTTAACGTAAAGGCCTTCTGAGCAATTTCCAGAGCCTTCTTCTTTTCCCCACGCAAAACAAAGATCTCTGCCAAGGCCCCATAACCTTCAGCCTCGATCAAGGAAGGAATGCGACCTTTGGATTCCAATGCTGAATTCAGCAGAGCATAGGCGGTATCGGACTTTTTGAAGCCTTTATACTCGACAAGTCCGGCGGCGACCTTGGCTTCTTTATGTTTTGGATTCTTGGTCAGCACATTGCGGAAGATCGTGGCCGACGCCGTGAAATCCCCTTGTTGGTAAAGCACTTCCGCCAATGCCACCTGCGGATCAAGCCATTTTTCCCAAAGCTGAGTGGCTTTTTCAAAGTAAGGCACAGCATTCATAAAGTCTTTTTCACCAGCAAGAAGTTCGGCCTTGAAGCTATACAAAACCGGCAAAAGCGAAAACGGTTCCGAGCTTTCCAAGGTGGCTTCGATCGCTCCTTTGGCCTCTTTGTATCGTCCTGCTGTCATCAGCTTCACCGCTTCACAGACTTGCCCGAAAGGACTCACCACATTCAGCGCCCGCGTGGCCTGGGTCACTGAGGCAATCGTTCTGACATCCTGAGCATCCTGAACCGCAAACGGCCACAACTCGTAATACACCACACACAGCAAAGCCCGCACTTCGATATTCATCGGCGCGCCTTCGATAATGCTGACAAGTTTATTTTGCGCAGATACGTAAGATTCAAAAGTGTCCTGTTCCATCGCAAACAGGGCTTCGTTCAGTTT
Organism: Bdellovibrio bacteriovorus; assembly: GCF_041888015.1. Classification (GTDB taxonomy): domain Bacteria; phylum Bdellovibrionota; class Bdellovibrionia; order Bdellovibrionales; family Bdellovibrionaceae; genus Bdellovibrio. The sequence goes on along the minus strand of NZ_CP168968.1, from coordinate 67,194 downwards.
TTCCTTAACCGCTTGATCCGACAATGTCGCGCCAGCTTTTCCTGGAGCTAACAAATGAATCTTGGAGCCATCGGCAGGTCCCGTATCCCAAAGCAACCACACACCCAATACGATCACCACCGCCAGAATCAACGCTGGAATTTTCAAGGATTTTTGCAGCTCTCCTTTTTCCATGTTCTTCACATTGGAAAGCTCAATCACAGAACTCGATTTGTCTCCGCCAGAAGGGACCGAAGCGATCTTCGCTGCCGGAGGCACATAAGCTGGCGTATCCAAAACATCAATCTGCTGCAAAAGAGGTTTTTGAGTTGGAGGCGGGGGATTAAAACCATTGGTGCTGTTGGTATCCGCCGCAGGCTTGGACGGACGGGGAGCTTGAACGATCACCGTTTCAGCTTCCATCTTCTGAGCTTTTTTGGGATCGACATCAACGATGCCTTCCAAGGCCTCCAGAAGTTTATCGTAGAACGCAGGTTCCTTGGAAATCAAAGTCCACTGACCATCAGGCAAGCGCGAGATCATTTCCTGACCGGAAAATACACCCTCACCAATCATGCGAAGAATGGCTTCCGTAGAGTAAGGTCCCTTGACCTGACCCTTTCTAGTTTTAACAACCCAAGTTACCTGTATGCGTGACATAGACACTTGATTATATTGTGGTTTTTAACAAAGGACTATGTCGCCGTCGGGACCGTCTCAAGGTCTGTGCTTTGGTCAAGGAAGATGGTTCCAGAATAGAACCTAAAACCCATAATGGAATTACCTCTGGTTCCGATTTGAGTTTGGCACTCGCTTTAATCACACCTCAAATCGAATATAAGCCGTTTTCACGACTGTCTCATATTGGCACAGCCTTTGCTTTATAAGACATCGTTAGATCGTGATTTGGGGAGTTAATAGTGATCCGAAACGCATTGATAGCAGTTTACATCTTGGTAGTTCTCGCGATTTCAGCAGTGGCTCGCGCGGGTGTACTTCCAAACAATGCACTCGGTGAAGAAGTTGGTGTTTCTGACCTTCAAAACTATAACTTCAAAACTCACACTGGCGAAGTTGTGGCGTTGGCTGACGGCACCCTTGTTTTAACAATGGCTGATCAGCAAACTTTCTTCGTATTGAAGTCACAGTTCGACCTAACACCTTATATTGGTTCTAAAGTTATGATGAGCGGTATTGAACTTGAGCATCAACTTGCTCCCAACTTCGAACTTGAAACTGTGGACCCCCTCCCTGGTTTCGGTTCTGGGAACAAAACGGTCGTCTTCTTTGTGTTTGGTATCAGCGAAGCTACTTTGTAGTTTCATGTCATTAAGTCTCAGCCCCATCCCCTCCGCGGGCTGAGACTGTTCTTTTTTTCTCTTAAAAGGCCTACGGATCCCCCTCCTTGTAGGCCTTTTTCTTTTTTAAAAGTTCCACTTTCTAAATTCAAATGCCATGGTAAATACCATGAACCGATTCATTCTATATTTCTCATTCTTTTTTGTTTCCCTGAATACACACGCTGCGGAAGTCAGTATCACCATGGATGACTTCAATGTTCATGAAGAAACCCTTCTTCCAGCTGATAAGCGAAATGAACAGATCCTTGCCGTACTTAAAAAGCACAAGATCAAAGCCACACTGTTTGTGACCTGCAAACATCTGCACAACGAAGCAGACAAAAGGCTTCTAGCCGCCTGGTCGCAGCAGGGCCACACGATCGGCAACCATACCGTCAATCACCGTCGCTTCGACAACAAAGTCACCGCCGATGAAGAAATCAGCGAGATTCATCAATGTGAAGATCAGCTTAAATCAGAAAAGAACTTTCAAAAGATTTTCCGTTTCCCCATGCTCGCTGAAGGGGACACTGTCGAAAAAAGGGACGCTGTCAGATCCTGGCTAAAAAAGAACAACTACAAGTTGGGACATGTGACAATTGATGCTTCAGACTGGTATGTCGATCGCAGGTTGCGTGACAAACTGGAAAAGGATCCAAATTTTGATCTGAAGAAATTCAAAGAATTCTATTTGCAACACATGTGGGAGCGGGCGCAATTCTACAACGAGCTTTCCAAAAAGGTCGTTGGCCGCGAGGTTAAACATACTTTACTTGTGCATTTCAATTTATTGAATGCTTTGTTTTTGGATGATCTGATTCAGATGTTTAAAGACCGTGGCTGGACAGTGATTGATTCAAAAGCCGCCTTTAAGGATTCTATTTTTGAAAAACTCCCCAACAGCATGCCCTCCGGACAAAGCCTGATCTGGGCACTGGCAAAAGAAAGCGGGAAGTTTGAATCTGAACTCAGATATCCTGGTGAAAACGACACCTACGAAAAAGATAAGATGGATGCCCTGGGCCTCTAGAGTCCCAAAAAACAAAAGCCCTGATTTCTCAGGGCTTTTTTATTATTCAATTCTTCTGATGTTCGCACCCAAGGAAGACAGCTTGTCTTCCAGCTTTTCATAACCACGATCCAAGTGATAAATGCGGCTGACAACGGTTTCACCCGAAGCCACAAGACCCGCAAGAACCAAGGAAGCACTTGCACGCAAGTCTGTCGCCATCACCGGCGCACCTGTCAACTGACCTGGGTTGCCACGAACAACTGCCACGCGTGTTTTTGGAGTTATATCAGAACCCAAGCGGCACAGCTCGGTCACGTGCATGAAACGGTTTTCAAATACAGTTTCAGTGATCACACTGGTTCCATGCGCCACTGTCATCAACGCCATGAACTGCGCTTGAAGATCTGTCGGGAACAAGGGGTGAGGCGCTGTTGTAACATCCACGGCTTCCCATTTTTCACAAGGGAAGACGGTCATGGTGTCTTTGGTAGTTTCGATTTTGAAACCTGCTTCGCGCATTTTCAGAATCAAAGCTTCCAGATGAGCTGGCACACACTTCGTCACGGTCACTTGACCTTTGGTGATCGCTCCGGCAATCAGCAAAGTTCCCGCTTCAATACGATCCGGCATGATGGAGTGCTTAGCAGGCTTCAGTTGCTCTACACCTTCAATGCGGATCACGCTGGTTCCATGGCCTGTGATCTTCGCGCCCATTTTATTCAGGTACTCTGCAAGATCCACGATCTCTGGCTCTTTTGCGGCATTCTCAAGGACAGTCACGCCCTTTGCCAATGTCGCCGCCATCATCACGTTCTCGGTTCCACCCACAGTCACAGTTTCAAACAAGAAAGTTGAACCCTGTAGTTTTGGAGAGCCCGCATGAACGTAGCCTTCTTTTTGAGTGATGGTGGCGCCCAGAGCTTTGAAACCATCCAAGTGCAGGTCAATCGGACGACTGCCGATCGCACATCCGCCCGGCTGGGAAACAACAGCTTCACCGTATTTTGCCAGCATCGGTCCCATACACAGAAAGCTTGCGCGCATTTTGCGAACAAGATCATAAGAAGCTTCAAAAGAAGAAGGTTTGCTCACTGTCACGTGGAATTCATCGCCCACCCACTTCGTCTCACAACCCAAGCTGTTCAGAAGTTCAGAGGTGGATTCGATGTCCTTCAGCTTGGGCATGTTTGTGAAAACGTGTGTGCCTTCTGCAAGAAGAGTTGAAAACAAAATTGGAAGAGCAGCGTTCTTCGCACCACTCGTAGCGACAGTACCTTTTAGTGGGCCATTGCCCGTAACGACCATTTTATCCATGTGTTTCTCCGCGGATGACTCTATCATGCCCAGAAAGATCTTTGATGACACTGATTTCGTTAAATATTTTTAAGCTATCATAGGACTGCTTCATCGCGGCCCCTTGGCTCATTCCCATTTCCATCAGCATCAGACCGGGCTTCCTTAGGTAGGGGGCAAAAGCTGCCGACCATGCCTTTAATAGTGCCAAGCCGTCTTCTTCCGCATAAAGCGCGGAATTGGGTTCATATTTTTTTACGTTTTCTTCAACTTGAGGATCATTCTGTGCAATATACGGTGGGTTGGAAACCAACACGTCGATCTGTGCTTTGCCGGCAAAGTCCTTGTAAGCCGACATAACCGCATCCACATCTCCGGCATCACAGTTCACAAACTGCACCCGGTCTGCCACACCCAGGGCTTCGGCGTTTCTTTTCGCTGTTTCCACCGCACCAGCGGAAAGATCCACAGCGATAAGTTTGGCCTGTGGATATTCCTTCAAAAGGCTCAAACCAATGCAACCAGAACCACAGCCAAGATCCACAAAGCCCCAAGGCTGATCTTTATCTTGCGCCCATGCTAGTACATCTTCGATGATATGCTCAGTTTCGGGGCGGGGAATCAGGACGTTTGAGTTCACTTCAAAACGATGACCAAAGAAATCACGATAGCCCAGGACATAGGCCACAGGTTCTCCGGCCGCGCGACGGCGCACCAGTTCGCGCAGAACTGCCAGTTCTTCGTCCTTCATCGGCTGATCAAAGCGCAGATAAAGCTGAATGCGTTCCAACTTCAGGCCGTGGGCCAAAAGCAGTTCCGCATCCAAACGTGGAGTATCGATTTTTTTGTCTTTGAAGAAAGCTGTGGTTTTATCGAGTATTTCTTTTAGTTTCATTCATTAAGCAGAGACTTGTTTTTTAAGTGCCTCTGCTTGGAAGTTAGCAATGAGTGGGTCAATCAGCAACTCAAATGAACCGCCCATAACCTGATCCAGCTGATGGATCGTCAAACCGATGCGGTGATCGGTGATACGGGTCTGAGGGAAGTTATAGGTGCGGATGCGCTCTGAACGATCGCCCGTACCAATTTGCTCCAAACGAACGTCGGAAGCCTCTTTACGGGCCTTATCGTCCTCGATCTGCTGCAGTTTTGCGTAAAGGATCTGGAAAGCACGCTCACGGTTGCTTGACTGTGACTTACCTTCCTGACATTTCACGTCGATACCGGTCGGCAAATGCACGACACGAACCGCAGATTCCGTTCTGTTCACCGACTGACCGCCGGAGCCTTGAGAACGCATGGTCTCAATACGCACATCAGACATCGGGATCTTGATTTCAGAAACTTCCACCTCTGGAATCACCGCCACCGTCACTGTAGAGGTATGAATACGGCCCGCCGCCTCGGTTTTCGGAACACGCTGAACGCGGTGAACACCAGATTCGTACTTCATTTTACTGAAAACAGAATCCCCAGTGATGCTGGCAATGATCTCTTTTGCTCCGCCGGCGTTACCTTCAGAGAAAGAAATCATTTCCACTTTCCATCCTTGCGTGGAGGCATAGTGAACATAACCACGGAAAAGTTCGTCAGCAAAAAGGGCGGCCTCATCCCCACCGGCACCCGCACGGATCTCAAGAATGGTATTCTTGTCGTCATTTGGATCTCGGGGAATCAACGCAATCTTTAGCTGCTGTTCCAACTCAGGCAGACTGGCTTCCAGCTCTTTCACCTCTTCACGGATCAACTCACGCATTTCTGCGTCTTGTTCTGCCGTCAGAAGTTCTTTGCTGGCCTTCAGGTTTTCAGTTTTCTTTTTGTAGTCGCGATAAACCAGAACAATCTTTTCCAGATTCCCAAGCTCTTTCATCAACGCACGATACTGCGTCTGATTAGAGGCAATGTCCGGTCTTTGAAGAGCCATATTGACTTCTTCGTAACGAGATTCAACTGCGTCTAACTTCGAGAACATGAAGAGCTCCTGCTCATGCTGAGATGGAAAATGACTGTGGCTGAAAACGAAAATGCGGCTCGAACTTTGAACCGCATTTCATACAAGAACGTCCCCCGAACGGAGGTCTGAAATTTACTTCTTGCCGTAACGTTTTTTGAAACGATCGATACGACCTTCAGTATCCATCACACGTTGCTTACCAGTGAAGAACGGGTGAGATGCAGAAGAGATCTCAACTTTGATAAGAGGATATTCTTTACCGTCTTCCCATTTAACAGTTTCGGAAGAGTGAAGAGTAGATGTTCCCAAGAAAGCGAAATCGCAAGAGATATCTTTAAATACAACAGTATTTACTTTTGGATGTAGGTTTTGTTTCATGACCTGATTCCTTCTAAATAATTTAACCTATGGGTCTTAAGCTGTAAGGATGTAACATACTGACTACCCCGTGTCGAGCATAAATCGCTGATTTTATTAGCATCTCCTGCCCCTCCCGGCGAACCCCAGTGTTTCTATAAAAACATGTAATTACATATACTTATATTAAATAAAACATCTCGCTGTATGGGTTTTTCGGATTTCCAAGCTCCCCGTAAATCAGGACCTCTCAGGCGAGAATGCTTCCTTTGTATTTTGGCTCGAAGCCTTGGGGATTGTTGAGAGGGGCCTTTGAGCCACCTACCCTTGATGCACCAACAAGGAGGTATTTCATGAAATTCTTGGTCCCGTTCGCGGCCATTTTGACCCTGTCCCATGTGGCGTCGGCAGAAAGTATCTATTGCACATTCACTGAGCCCTTCCTTTCTGTGTCCTATAATTCAGACACCAATAAAGTGAAGGTCGAATCCCCTGATCAGGGAACTTTGGAAGTCCCTGGCAAAGTCACATTTGATAAGGGTGGCATCATCACGATCACCACCGAAGGCATCAACCACAAACTGGCTGTGAATACGACCAAAGAAGGCTCTGATGGTATGTCTGATTTTGTCTATCCATTTGAAGGCGTTATTGACGATAGCCTCTATGGTGGTTGCGAAACAGACGCTCTCAAAAAAGGCGAACCAGCCCCTCAGCCACAACCGGAGCCTCAACCACAGCCGGAGCCCCAACCACAACCTCAGCCATAGAAAACAAAAAGGGAGTCTTACGACTCCCTTTTCTTTTTTCACATCTAGGATGAAACTTAACCTGGGCCGGACATTGCTTTGAGGAAGTCCGTATTGGTTTTTGTGCCTTCAACTTTATCGATCAGGAATTCCATCGCGTCGATAACGTTCATTGGCGCCAAAACTTTTCTCAGGATCCACAGACGGTTCAGGTCTGCTTTATCAACCAACAAGTCCTCTTTACGAGTACCTGATTTGTTGATGTCCATGCAAGGGAAGATACGTTTTTCCATAAGCTTACGATCCAAGTGGATCTCGGCATTACCAGTACCTTTAAATTCCTCGAAGATAACCTCATCCATACGAGAACCCGTATCGATCAACGCTGTTGCGATGATAGTCAAAGATCCACCTTCTTCGATGTTACGAGCCGCACCGAAGAAACGTTTTGGTTTGTGAAGGGCGTTGGAATCCACACCACCCGACAAGATTTTTCCAGAAGGAGGAACAACCGTGTTGTAAGCGCGCGCCAAACGAGTGATGGAATCAAGCAAGATCACCACGTCGTGCTTGTGCTCAACCAGACGTTTTGCTTTTTCGATAACCATCTCTGCAACTTGAACGTGGCGAGTTGGTGGCTCATCGAATGTTGACGATACAACTTCACCTTTTACAGTACGTTGCATGTCAGTCACCTCTTCCGGACGTTCATCGATCAGAAGAACGATCAATTTTACTTCCGGATGATTGTGCGTGATCGCATTGGCAATTTGCTGCATCAAAACGGTTTTACCCGTTCTTGGTGGCGCGACAATCAAGGCACGCTGACCTTTGCCAAGCGGAGCCATCAAATCCACAACACGCGTGGTGTATTCACCAGGGCTGTGTTCCAGTTTCAGGCGCTCGTTTGGATAAAGCGGCGTCAAGTTGTCGAACAGGATTTTATCTTTACCGTTTTCAGTGGTCTCGAAGTTCAGAGAATCCACTTTCAACAATGCAAAGTAACGCTCGCCATCTTTCGGTGGACGAACTGTGCCCGTAACCGTGTCACCGGTTCTTAGGCCGAAACGACGGATCTGGGATGGAGAAACGTAGATATCATCCGGACCTGGAAGATAGTTGTAATCCGGAGAACGCAAGAAACCGTAACCGTCCGGAAGGATTTCCAGAACGCCAGAACCATAAATGTCCTGACCCAGTTTCGCGGCACGTTTCAGAATTTCGAAGATCATGTCCTGACGGCGAAGACCGGCAGCGTTTTCGATTTTCAGTTTATTCGCAAGCTCTGTCAGCTGCGTGATGTTTTTTGATTTCAAGTCCTTGGATGACAACCAGGTTTTTTCCTCGTCCGTCAAAGAGATGTCTGCCAAATCCACTTCCTGGGCCTGAGCCGGCATTGTGGAGTGAGCATCATCACCCATTGGCTGACCTTCATCACGATTACGGTCATTTCTGAAATCACGACGTGGGTTGTTATTGCGATCATGGCGGTGACCACCGCGATCATTTCTGTCGCCACGGTCGTTACGATCACCACGGTCACCACGATCATTGCGGTCACGGTTGTCTCGATTGTGCGGGCGGAAATCACGGCGTTGATTGTTTTGCTGGGGTCTGTCTTGGCGCGCTTCTGGAGCGGCAGCTTGAGGAGCTGCTGGCGGAGGTGTTGGTGTATTTTCAGAAGCTGCTGGGGCCGCAGGGGCCGCTTCGGCTGCAGGTGCTGGAGAAGCCGCTGCAGGAGGGGGGGCTGAGGTTTCTTCCGTCGTCGTACTTTTTGCGGTACGAGTACGTTTTTTCACCTCAACGCCTTGTTGATCTTTAGGTTCAGACAAACAAATTCTCCTTGTAGGATTTTAATCAGAAAAAAGAGCGATAATTAAAAGGGAGCTGATCCGATTGGATTCGTGCTTACGTTATGAACACACTGTCCTAGAGCCGCCCCCCGCTTGTCAACCGGAAAACCTGTCCCGAATTGATTCAGAGGGCCCGGAAAACAGAAATATGTTCATAATGTCTTAAGCTTATACGATTTTCGAGTTTTATAAAAATTAAGCTATTTCAGGTGTTTAAATATGAGTCTATGACGTCCAGTTTTCTAAAAAGTAACCTGATTTTTTAAAAATGGGGCCTGTTGGCTATTAATTTTTGGTTTGTAATACCGAAAGGATAGTATCCAAGATTTAAGCACAAGGAGTCTAACGTGGAGGACACTTATAAAGTTCCGGCACCAAGAACCCCTCTCAACCTCGAGGTGTCTTTCAAGCGCAATTACGCGCGCGAAGAAACCAAAGGCACGCTTAAGAATATTAGCATCACTGGAGCCTTTTTGGAGTTTGAGGGCGGAGAAGTTCGCGCCAATGAGAAACTAAACCTGGTCATCATCGTGGCCGGTCGCGAAAGAAAAATCGCGGCCCACGTGATCTGGATTAATTCCGTAGGGGTCGGCGTAAAGTTTATGCCGGTCAATAATCGGGATGTTCAGATTGTCGATGATCTGATCTATTTCGTGGAGAACTCCCGAAATGACCGTCGTTCCGTGATGGATACGATCTTTAAAAAGGTCGGCTAATTCAAGATCACAGGTAGAAACAAAAAGAGCGAGTGCAAACTCGCTCTTTATTTTTGTCTTTTACTGACGCCGGTTTATGTGCCGACGTGAGTGTTATCCATCGCTTGCTGTTCAAGCTCTTTCTGTTTTCTTTTCTTTCTCATCACGATCAACACAGCCAAACCTGCTGCCGCCAGACCCACAACAGCCAAAGCCATTGTCGTGTCGTTGTCCATGCCCGTCGGAGCTTCTTCAGCCACTTGCGGAGCTGGAGGATTGATTGCTTCAACTGGCGGTGGTGGTGGCGGAGCCATCTCTTGAGCCATATCTGGCGGCGGAGGTGGAGCCATGTCGCCCGCTTGATCCATTGGAGGCGGTGGCGGGATGTCCATCTGAGCCTGGTGAGCCATTGGATCTTCAGGCATCGGAGGAGCCGGAATCTCTTCCTGCATTGGCGGCGGTGCTTGTTCTGGCATTGCTGCCGCTACTTCCTGATGCTGCTGAGGAACTGGGGCTGCAGCGACTGCGCCGCCTCTCCAGTAACGAAGCTCAGTACCTTCTGCGATTTCACCTTTGGAATCCACAGAGTTGGAAGCCCAAACTTCTTTCCAGGCGTTGTCATACCCCAGAAGAGTCTTGGAAACTTTTCTGATATTGTCGCCGGATTTCGCCACGTATGTTTCAGGCGCAAGACCATTGTCTTCGTAATAAGTGATCATACGAGCAGAGTCTTCTGGACGGTGTGGAGAGTTGTAGTAAACCTTGTCACCAGCACGCACATCGCGTGAGTGATAAGTTGGATTGCCTTTTTTCAATTCAGCTCTTTTATCAGAGCCGTAGATCATCTGGCTGACGCTCTTCAAAGTGTCTCCAGGGCGGGCGAAGTAAACTGTATTATACCAAGTGCCGCCAGCTTTCCAGGGAGTCGTTGCCACTTTTTGCAGTGGGGCGCTAGCCTTCTTCGGAGCTTCAGAAGCCCCGGAATCAACAACAGTCGTGGAAGATTCACTTGTGGAGGAGCTTTCAAATACAGAGCTGGAAGTTTCAGACTGAGCGACGGAAGTGGATGTTTCTACAGGTGGTGGAGTCGTGGATGCAACATCTGGTTGTTCTGCGAAAGGATCTGCCGGAAGAGTTTCTGTTGTTGTTGCAACATCTGTGTGCTCTGTGGTCGCTTCACCGTCAGCAACTGTCGTTTCAGTTGTCGTAGTGGTGGTCTCTGTTGTTGTGGTTGATTCACCCAAAGCATCTTCTGGAAGTTGGTCGCTTGCCAAAGAGTCGTCACCAGCGATCTCAAGAGCCTCATCGCCTTCCAGCTTCTCAAGGTCAGCAGAGTCAAAATCAGCAGCTACTTCAGAGTCTGCTTGGCTATCCTTAGACGTACAGCTTGTTACTTGGAATGCCAGACCGAGGCACGCTAGTAAGACAACGAGTTTTTTCATCATGTATTCATCCTTGATTGATGCCACGAAACATACTGTTTCAGTTAAGCGTTATTAACAATCTAATGCACAAGATCGAAGGCTTGCAAACACTAAGAATTTCACTGGACTTTCGATCTAGTGTATCTTCAGTTTCGATCCCAGTTTTATTTTATTCTTATCAAACCATCCTGCGTTCATTTCAAGTGCGTACTTTGCGGGTTGTGCGCTGGCATAGGAAGGTAAAGCCGTGTCTGGAACGCCTTTGCCAGATTTCATCTCTTTGACATCTATCAGTTTCATCCCGCTGTCAAAATAGCCAATCGACAAATCAATCAAGGTGTTCTTCATCCAGAAGAAGCGAGTCTCTGTGTTTTTAAAGATAAAGAGCATCCCTTCATCTTCCCCCATCTTGGTCCTGAACATCAGACCTCTTTCGTGCTGATCCGGTGTTTCAGCAATCTCTACGACAAAGGTCTTGCCTCCTAAAGAGATCTTCTTTTTGGCAAAATCTTTGGCGAAAGCCGACGGCATTATAAGGACAAAGAACAAACTGATCTTTGCAAGAAAACTAACGAGACCTAAGCATTTCAAGCGCAACTCCATAACGAACTCCTTTGGTCGAGACCATCATGCCCTCTAACCCGAGCGCCTCTACAACCGCCAACAAGATCGAGGCTCCCGCAAAGATAATATCAGCTCGTCCACCAAGTTGATACTTGGTCTTTTTTTCTTCGACTGTGGTACGGGCAAACTCTTCCACCCAGTGATGAAGGCGGTCTTTCTTAAGGAAGAATCCGTCGACCTTGGCTTCATCAAAACCACCCACCTCGATAGCCACCAAAGATGTCGGCGTCCCCGCAACCGCAATGATCTGATCAATATTGTGGTTCTTAAGATCAGGCAGAACTTTCTGCAGTTGTTCCTGAATGTGCATTTCAAGCCTGCGGCGATCCTCTTCCTTAACCGGCTGAGTGCTGATGAATTTTTCCGTCAGACGAACCCCGCCGATATCCAAGCTTTCACCAAAAAGAATATTGGAATCCTGACCCACAATCAGTTCCGTCGATCCGCCCCCGACGTCCACCACCAAGGAGGTTAGGTTGGGATTTTTCGCCCCTGCGGTCGCTCCTTGATAAGTGATGCGAGCCTCATCTTCGCCAGGAATGATTTCAATGGGAATGCCCAGCTCTTCACCAATGCGGAAGAGCTCCTGACCATTGCGCGCATCACGAGCCGCCGATGTTGCCATCGCCAGAATTTGATCGACTTTTTCCACATCAATTTCTTTTTTAAATTCCGTCAGACACTTGCGAGCCCGATCCAAAGCATCGGGGTGAAATTCCCCCGTTTGACCAACCCCTTGCCCCAAACGAACCACCTGGGCCAGATCGCGGTGAACCTTGCGAATTCCGTTTTGGTCCCCATCGGCAATCAGACACAAAAAGGTATTTGTCCCAAGATCAAGCGCAGCAACTTTCTTCATTTCTCTTCCTAACTTTACTTTAGCTTTTCCAGCAGAATCTTATTTACCATATCCGGATTTGCCTGACCTTTGGAGGCTTTCATCACTGCGCCGACAAAGAAACCGAAAAGATTTTTCTTTTTACCGGAACGGTGATCATCGACGGCCTGAGTATTGGCGGCCAGAACCTCATCGACAATTTTTTCAATAGCACCAGGATCTGAAATCTGCACCAGACCTTTTTCTTTGATGATAACTTCCGGATCTTTTCCGGACTCCCACATTTCCTGGAACACCGTTTTGGCAATTTTGCCGGAAATCGTACCTCGATCGATCAAGACAATCATGCGCCCCAGTTGGGTCGGCTTGATCGGGGAGTCCTTGATGTTCTTCCCGGCACTGTTCAGCTCGCGCATCAGTTCCGTCATGATCCAGTTGGAAGACGCCTTGAAGTTTTTCGCCTCTTTGGCCGTTTCCTCATAATAGTCTGCCACATCTTTTTCTATGGTCAAAACCGAGGCATCGTAAGCCGGAAGGGCGTGCTCACTTTCAAATCTCTTGGCTCTGGCAATAGGTAGCTCGGGAAGTTCTTTACGGAACTTTTCAATCATGCTGTCCGTCACGATAATCGGCAGCAGATCCGGATCCGCAAAGTATCTATAGTCCTCAGCGTCCTCTTTGCTTCGCATTGAGAACGTGCGATTTTTATCCGGATCCCATAAGCGGGTTTCCTGAATGATCTTTTCTCCGCGCTCAACTTCATCAATCTGCCTTTCGATTTCATACTCGATGGCTTTTTCCACGAAGCGGAATGAGTTGATATTTTTAATCTCTACACGGGTCCCAAACTGGGGATCACCCAGCTTACGTACTGAAACGTTGCAGTCACAGCGTAAAGAACCCTCTTCAAGATTTCCGTCACAAACATCAAGATAGCGCACAATTTGCCGGACGGTACGGGCGTATTCGGCGGCTTCAGCAGGTGACCTAATATCCGGGCCCGAAACCACTTCCAACAAGGGAATGCCCGATCGATTGTAGTTGATCAGTGTATAATCACCGAAGTGTGTGGACTTGCCTGCGTCTTCTTCCATATGTGCACGCGTAATGGAGACAGTCTTTTCTTTTCCGTCCACCGCAAACGTCACCGAGCCATTTTCACAGATAGGCAAATCATACTGAGAAATCTGATAGCCCTTTGGCAAATCAGGATAAAAATAGTTCTTGCGCGCAAAAACAGATTTTCTTCTGATATCACAACCCAAAGCCAATCCGGTTTTAATGGAATACTCAATGGCCTTGGAATTAACAACAGGCAAAGTCCCCGGCATGCCCACGCTGACGGGGGAGGTGTTTTCATTATCCCCGGCATCAAAGGATGTCGAATCTGCACAGAATATTTTTGTCTTGGTGCTCAGCTGCACATGGATCTCGATGCCGATAACGGCTTCATAACCTCTATATGACATGGGGATTTTTACCTTTCACCGAAGACACACCTTCTAAAGCAAAGGCCACGTTTAGCATTTTTTGTTCTTCAAAGTGAGCTGCTGTCAGTTGAACACCAATCGGCAAGCCGCCTTTGGACATCCCAAAAGGCACACTCATGCCTGGCAGGCCTGCCAGATTTGTTGAAGTCGTGAAGATGTCATTTAAGTACATCGCCAATGGGTCTGAAATACGCTCACCGATTTTGAAGGCGGGTGCCGTTGTCACCGGACTGAGGATCACATCGCATTGCTTGAAGGCGGAAAGATATTCTTCCATGATAAGACGGCGAACCTGACCTGCTTTTGTGTAATAAGCATCATAGTAACCACTGGAAAGGCAGTAGGTCCCCAGCATAATTCGGCGTTTGACCTCGGCTCCGAAGCCCTGGCCACGGGTTTGACTGTAGAATTCCGCCAGATCTACCGCAGACAGATTTTTAAACTCGGCTCTGAATCCGTACTTAACTCCGTCATAACGGGAAAGATTGGAAGACGCCTCACTGGCCGCCACCAAGTAATAGACCGGAACCGCATACTCTGTCAGTGGCACGGACACTTCGACAATTTCGGCACCCATTTTTTTTAACTCAGCAACTGCGTTTTCCACAGTCTTTTGCACATCAGAATCAAGGCCGGCAGCAGACATGTATTCTTTCACCAAGCCGACCTTCAGGCCCTTCATGTTTGTGCTGAGATTTTGACTCCACTGCGGAACCTTCTTCTGAGAAGTTGTTCCATCCTGAGCATCAAAGCCTGAAATCACTTCCAGCGTCAGCGCTGCATCCTTCACTGTGCTGACCATGGGACCCGCCTGATCCAGCGAAGACGCGTAAGCAATAATTCCGTAACGACTGACCCGACCGTAAGTGGGCTTCACACCGACAATTCCACAGAAACTGGCTGGCTGGCGAATCGAGCCCCCGGTATCTGTTCCCAAAGTCCCCGCCACCAAACGAGCAGCTTGGGCTGCCGCAGAACCACCTGAAGATCCTCCCGGCACTCGCTCCAGGTCCCAAGGATTTCTAACTGGGCCATGGAAAGAAGTTTCATTCGAAGAACCCATTGCAAATTCGTCCTGATTTAATTTTCCCAGAACGATGACGCCTGCATTTTTCAAACGGGCCACCGCCGTCGCATCATAGGGCGGCACAAAGTTTTCAAGAATTTTGGAACCCGCTGTGGTTCTTTGACCTTTGGTGCAGAACATTTCTTTAATTCCAAAGGGCACCCCCGCCAAAACCCCAACGTCTTCACCCTTGGCGATACGGGCGTCCAGCATGTCGGCCTCTTTCACCGCGTTTTCATTTTTGGATGTGAAGGCGTTCAGTTTTCCATCCAAGGAATCAATGCGCTTTTGGAAGTGAGCGGTGACTTCTTTCGCACTGATTTTTTTTGTTTTCACAGCATCAGCAATCTCTGAAATCGTGGCAAAAGTTAAATCCATAACGTTCCTTAAACCACAGGTGGGACTTGGAAAAGATTCCCGGACTTTGCCGGTGCATTGCTGGTCATTTCTTCGGACGTAAATTCCTGTTTCACAACATCCTCGCGCCAATAAGTTTCAATTTCAGTCAGAGTGATCATAGGCTCAATACCGGCGGTATTTACTTTGGAGATTTTTTCGAAATGCCCCAGGGCCTTATCCAGCTGGACGCTGTATTCCTGAGCTTCTGCCTCGGTCACATGGAGGCGGGCCAGCTTGGCAATATGCTCAATGGTCTTTTTATCAATCATCGGAAAACTCCTTAGCATAGAACTTAGTAAATTATCTTAAACCAGCACCAACGTCACTCTCACGACACGCAATTTCTTCGTGACTGGACCTTGAATCATGGTACAAATGATTTCATGTCCAAGAAACGTCACGAAGAGCTTAAGAAGATCATCTCTGAACACGACCATAGCTATCATGTTCTTGATAAGCCCACCATTACGGATTTTGAATACGACAAGCTCTTTGCCGAGCTGCTGGAACTGGAAAAGTCCGGTAAAAGTCTGGACCTTACCGATTCGCCATCTCAACGGGTCGGCGGAAGTATTTTAGACGGTTTTGAGAAAGCGCCCCATCGTTTGCCGATGCTCTCCCTGGCCAACAGCTATTCTCCAGAAGATATTTTCGATTTCGATGAGCGCATTAAAAAATTTCTGAACACTGATGAACCTATTGAGTATCTCTGCGAACTGAAGTTCGACGGCCTCTCCATGGAATTAATTTACGAAAACGGTCATTTTGTAAAAGCCATCACCCGTGGCGACGGCTCGGTTGGGGAAGACGTCACTCAGAACATCAAAACTATCAAAAGCGTTCCATTAAAATTAAGTCACAAAAACCCGCCCGAGCTCTTTGAGGTGCGCGGAGAAGTTCTGATGTTCAAGCAGGACTTCGCAAAGCTCAATGAAATGCAGCAGGAAAACGGACTGCAGACTTTCGCCAATCCTCGCAATGCCGCTGCTGGCACCGTTCGCCAACTGGATTCAAAAATTGCGGCCTCCCGACCTTTGCGTTTTTTTGGATATGCACTGGGGGCTACTGAGGGCATTACATTTGAGACACAAAAGAACATCCAGGAATATTTTGCAGAACACGGCATTCCTACGGTGCTGAAATATCAAGGCGATCTTTTGCGTGTGGCTCGGGGCCCCGAAGAAGTGGTGGAGTACTACCATCACATCGAAAAGGTCAGACCCGGCCTGCCATTTGATATCGATGGCGTCGTGATCAAAGTCAATTCTCTGCGCCAGCAGGATGATCTGGGCCTTGTTGCGCGCAGCCCTCGCTGGGCCACAGCCGCAAAGTTCAAGCCCGAGCAGGCACTGACGACAATTGAGAATATTGTTGTTCAAGTAGGCCGCACCGGAGCCTTGACTCCCGTTGCGATCATGAAGCCCGTCAAGGTGGGCGGAGTCACCGTCACCAACGCGACTTTGCATAATCAAGATGAGATCACTCGCAAGGACATTCATATTGGGGACACAGTGATCATCCAACGTGCTGGCGATGTCATTCCCGAAGTTGTCGAAGTCGTAAAAGAAAAGCGCCCGAAGAACAGTACACTTTTTGTGATTCCTGAAAACTGTCCGGCCTGCGGTTCCAAGGCGGTCAAGGCAGAGGGCGAAGTGGTCACCCGCTGTGTGAACCCGCTTTGTATTGCTATGGTCAAAGAATCCCTGAAACATTTTGTCGCCCGCCGTGCGATGAACATCGACAAGGTCGGGGATCGTCTGATTGAAACTTTGGTGGACAACAAGCTACTGGCCAGCTTTTCGGATTTCTATCGCCTGACAAAGGAAAGCATTCTTTCTCTGGACCGCCAGGGCGACAAGTCCGCTGAAAACATTATCAATTCCATTGAGAACAGCAAACACCCCACGCTAGCGCGTTTCATCTTCGCCTTGGGTATTCGTTTTGTGGGTGAACAAACTGGCAAACATCTGGCGGATCACTTCCTGACGATTGATAAGTTTCTGCAAGCCAGCGAAGAGGAGCTGCTGTTGGTGCCCGAGATCGGCCCCAAGGTGGCCAAATCCATCCGGGATTGGACTTCGAATGAACGTCTTGTGGATGACGTGCACCAAATGCTTCAACTGGGCGTGAAGCTTGCCGAGCCCCTGCGTTCTTTAGAGGGGGCTTTGTCCGGAATGAGCTTCCTGATCACGGGCACATTGCCGATTAAGCGAGATGATGCCAAAGACATTATTGAGAAGAATGGTGGAAAAATTCTGGGATCAGTTTCTTCCAAGTTGAACTATTTGGTCGTCGGCGATGATCCTGGCTCCAAGGTCGAAAAGGCGCAAACTCTAGGAGTGAAGATCATCTCCTGGGATGATCTTCAAAAGATGCTCTAGCGACTTCCGTAAACTCGTTCCAATCGCAACGTATCAGCCGCACTTAACACTGCGCTGGGGGCAATGATCTTGCCTTCAGTTTTCGGCAAGATGGTTGGTTCGTTGTTGTTTTTTCCGAAGGCCGTTGCCTGATAAAGCATGATTGATTCAAAATCAAAAGGGCTCTGTCCGCTCAGGACCATAAGACTTTGCGGGAAAAGCTCAAAATTATGCTTGAAGGCATCCTGGATATTTTCCCAGACAATACTGACGAACTGATCTCGGTCACTGCGGTTTTGCTCGTGAATAAAACCCAGCGCATGCATGATTTCGTGAGCAATATCGCGAGAAGAACACGCCGGAGAAATCCAAATGGGCTGATGTCCCCCCACCTTCCCCAAATAAGATTTGCAGCCAGAGCCCGTTTCAAATACCAGCGCATCAGCCTGATTGCTAAAAGGAACAAACTTGATGGGCGTGTCCGCAAACATTGCGATAGCCTGAATCACCCGCTCTTTTCCTTCCAAATCACCCTGGATATGAAAGGGCACCACGCCGTCTTCCCAAAGCCGTAAGGACTCAAAGCTGACTGAGCCCTGCATCTTGGCGCTGCGAGGAACTCCGACAACAATGTCTTCGTTAACGACAGCCACACCATCTTCCATGACATAAGTAACAGCATCAGCAGTCGGCGCTGAAAAGTGGGCCTTCGCCTGTTCAACATCCGACATTGGCTCTAAAGGTACATTTTCAATTGATGAGGATGAAGTCCCCTTGTCGCGGGCATCTGGAGCTGGTGCCGTCAGCGAAGCTGACGTCTCCGGAAGGGTTTCATGAGTCGGTTCTGTTAGGTTTGACTGATAGAAATAGAAGGCAGCAATCAAGGCCCCAAAGGTTGCTACGGGAATCCATTTTTTCATATATCCCCCAAAAACAAAAACCCACGGGGATAAGCCGTGGGTTTTACAAATGCCTCGTTAAGGCTTTCGACCGAAATTATAGGTGGTCGATAACGATGTCACGAGCCATTACAGTCTTACGACCGTCAGCTTTCGCGCTCTCAACACCTTTCAAGCAAAGTTGCTCAATTGCCTTACTGAGTACGTCGATAGTCTCAGCAGATGTGTTCATTTGACCTTTTTCTTTGATAAGTTTTTTAACTTTGCTTGTTACTACAAGTACCTCTGCCATGATATACCTCTCCATCCATGTTAAACGAACAATAAAAGGTTTGCATAGGGTCCTGGGATTGACAATATGAAATCTTCTTGCGCCGCACTAATTTATAGAGCGGCCCGGGTTCAACAAGAGCTCTGCCTTGCCATCAACAAACTTGAAAAGCTCTGCCTGCCTTGCTCCGCTTTCGCTTGGAGATATCCATACAAAAGTTTTTTGATCCAGAGGCTTGGTACACTCCACATCTAAAAAAGCTGGCGACCAGCAACCACTGTTCAAATGTTCGACGGATCCGATGATCTCGTGGCGGGTGTGGTGAGTATGCCCATAAACTATGCGATTGACCTTTGTAATAGCACTGGTCATCGCCAACACACGATCATCGGGTTCTTTATACCCAGAGACCAATGATGTGACAGACTTACTGTAAAACAGGAAGAACGGCAAAAGCATGAACAACGGAATAAATGCCCAAAAGAACGAGATCTCATAAATAGATCGAACCACCACCATCAACTGGAAGATCAGATAGAAGGCCACAAAAATAATAAACGCCCGATCCAGCCACAACTCTCGCGCCAATAAAAAGGGATTGCTGGCTGCGGGAGCCACAAAAAGTTCCTTCAATTCGCGGACCATGCGAGGTTCCGCATTGGCTTTTTCTGCGATAAAGGCCACACGATCCTCAATCTTCAGGGGGTTGCGAATCGGAGCCGCCAAACGATCAAAGAACGAGTGTAGTAATGTGACTACAGATCCCCAGAACCAGGTCAACACCAGCCCGGGTTGAGCGCGCAGCATATACTTCAAGAAGAACCGAATATACTCAGGAATGGACATGATATAGTTGCTGTCCACATGGGGATTAAAGAATCCCATGCCATTCATCAGATAGCGACACGCCAGATTCCCAAAAGGCAGCTTTAAAGATACGAAATTATAACCTCGAACATAGGGATTGATGGGGTCTTCACACATGCAATACGGATCGTACTGATTGCCGTGTTCAATCAAAGTATCCTGATTGCTGATGTAGAACCATTCGACAAAACGCACCTGCATCTGCTTGTCGTCCGGCAAAGCTAGATGTTTATAAATCTCGGCCTGCACTTCCGCAAAATGCAGCTCCAGATCATGATTACCAATAACAAAGACGGCCCGGTTCCCGCGAAGAACAAACTCTCGCAAAGCCCGAATCCATTCAGCATGATCCTGCAGTATCACTTCAATCTTATAGCGGGAACGCTCTTCAATAGGAAAAAGTCCCCGGTGCTTTTCCAGCCAGCTCATGTGAAAAACAGGCTCATCAGGCATTTTTAAAACACTGTCAAAGTCGAAAATATCGCCATTGAGCACCAGCTCCACCGGAGCCCCTTGCGCACGTTCTTCGCAGTGTTTTAAGAAAGACTCAAAAACGTCGTCAAAAAAGAACTGTCGCGTTTTAAATTTTTTCCACAGAGGAAAGCGCAGGTTGACCGGCTCGGCCTCGCACAAATGCAAATCGCTAATAATCGCGGTGTGCGAAGATGTTTTAAAATCAGGAAAGGGTCTTGAAAAAAAAGTGGGCAAAGCTGCCTCCCACGATTATGATCGTGCAGATGAAAGAATTTATCAAGAACCTGAAGACTCCAATTGCAATTGTCGGCATGGGCAAAAGTGGTGAAGCCGCTCGACGCCTTCTCCTATTGGCTGGCTATAAGCCGGAATCCGTTCTTACTTTTGATGGCAAATTGGAATCGGCTCACTTTCGTGATCCACAGGCCCTTATGGCACAAGGCGCCCCGCGCACTCTGGTGGTCTCTCCCGGAGTGCCTTTGGCATCCCCGTGGATTCAAGAGGCGCATAAAACTGGCGTTACCATCACCAGTGAGATCTCTTTGGCCTGTGCAACACTCGAAACTGAGAAGCTTATTGGTGTCACGGGCTCTGTGGGAAAAAGCACCACCGTATCCATATTGGGCGCAGGTCTTCATGCATTTTCCCAAACCGGCTTTGTCGGGGGTAATCTTGGGACGCCTTTTGCGGACTATGCCGCCGATGTTTTGGAAAAAAAACGTCCCCGTGCTGATTGGGTGATTTTAGAGCTTTCCAGCTATCAATTGGAAAACTGTGATGGCTTGAAGCTGGAATATTCCGCTATTACCTATTTTACCTCCAACCATCTTGAGCGCTACGACAATCTTGAACACTACTACAAAACCAAGTGGAAGATTCTGTCTTTGACAAAGAATGCGCTTTTGCTGAACCGCGAAGGCGGGGATCTGGTAGAGTACTTCAACAAAAACGGCTCTGCCCATCAGATTCAAGTCATTTCCCGCAAAGATCCGTCCGTGGCAGATCTTCATCTGGAGAAAGCTGAACTGATCGGCCAACACAATCAGGACAATCTTGCTTTGGCGAGTTCTTTGGCTCTGGCCGCGGGTTGGCCAGCGAGTGCCATCGAAGGAATGAAGTCCTTCAAGGGCCTTGCACATCGTCTGGAAAGTGTCGGAACCTTTAAAGGTGTGCGCTTCATCAATGACAGCAAAGCCACAGCCATGGACAGCGTTCTGATTGCCGCCACTGCAGCTCATGACACCCTTCAACGAGCTGGCAAACTTTGGCTGTTACTTGGCGGCCGGGACAAAAATCTTCCCTGGCAGGATCTGAAGCCGTTGGAGGGTTTGCAGAATACTGAGTTTGTCTTCTTCGGCGAGTGTCGACAGATTGCTCAAAACAAATCCACTTTGCCAGGCAAGTCCTATCTCAGCATGCAAGACGCAATGGAATTTGTTTTATCTCAAGCAAAACCTGCCGACACCGTTTTGCTAAGTCCTGGGGGCACCAGCCTTGATGCCTTCAAGTCTTTCGAGGACCGCGGCGATGTTTTTAAAGAAATCGTTCGCGAATTCGCGCGATAATTATTCTCTGAAATTCAGAATGGATAGCGTGTTCGGATCGACAGGAAGAACACGCGAATAGATCTTCTGCGTTCTTTCGCCGACAACAACCACTTCATGAATGTCTTCAGGCACGTTGTAGATAATGAAGCCACCACCGGCAATACCTTTGCCGTTTTGCAGGATGCGTCCCTGCATATCGAAGTAAACGATCTGACGAGGATTGATGCTGTCGTAAGCTGCCAGATAAACCTCAAAGTTTTCATCCGGAACAAAGCCCACGATCACACCCGCAGAAGGCAGATCATCAATTTTCAGGTAGTTCTTAATCGCACTCAACCAGGACCAGTGGACCACCGGTGCATGCACAAATTCATCGTTGTCATTATAAACATATCTGGCCGCCACATAGTCCGCGCCCTCTGGCTGAACACGCATCAGGCCGTATCTTTTCAAGTTCGGCAGCGTGACCGTTGCTACTCCGGTAACTTGCAATTCCTCAGAAAGACTTTGCATGGTCACAAGGCCTGTCACAGCTTCGCCTGTAAAGGCATCGTAAACCCGTAGCGGAACAGATTCATTTTTGATTGTGGAAGCAATATCACCCTGAGCAACAGAGCCTTCTTCCACAACAATATTCTGATAACCCAAGATGGCGTCTGAGCGTGTTGCCAGCAAAGAGTGGAAACCTGGAGACGCATCCACAAACGCATAAAGACCGTTTTCGCTGGTCGCACGCAGACTTGGATCAGGAAGCATGAACTGATTAAAGTAAACTGGCACCAGACTCTGATCGGACTCCACCTGAACTTCGATTCCAGAAAGGCTTTTTCCATCCAAGGTCACTTTACCCCAGATCACACTGGGAGCTCCGTCAAAGGACATTTGGCGCTGCTGGGAAAGAATGTCCTGCAAGGCCTGGATCATTGTGTTTGGATAAAGCGGAGTCTTGAACTCGGAACCAGACACAACAATGGACGCTGTCTGCATGTGCGAAGGAGCAGCAGCCCTGACCACGGTGGTTGATCCACGGGTCACATTATCCATCGCCACCGAGCCGTCTTTTTTCGGAGCGACTTCTTTCGCGCCCTTTACAAATGTTACTAAAGTTTTCGCTGGGGCCGAGTCGTCAGGGCGTGGGTTGTAAGCACTTGTCACAATACCGGCAAAGTCAGGATGCGGTTCAATGCGGATTTTAGGACCTTGAAGATTATTCTGGCCAACGGACGCCACGCGGTTCAAACGGAAGCTACCCTCACCCAGGGTCTTTCCTTCTTTATCCACAAGCTTAGCCACAATAGATCCGGTCACATCTTCGACATCAATATTATATTGTCCCTGTACCAGGTTCACACGACCCAGTTCTTTCAGAACACCTTCGTCACTGCGGCGAATTTCGATGTGGTGCTCATTGGTCACCGCCAAGCCGCCCGTGATTTCCAGGGGTCCGGAAATAGAACGAGTCCCCGCTGGCTTTTCTTCAACCAACCCATAAGACGGAAGATTTTGGTCTTCTTCTGCAGATTCGTTTCTGGACGGCACATAAACGTCCGCCTTGGGAACAGATGTATTCGCACGCCCTTTGGCATCCACACCAGCAACATAAACTTTAGGGTTGGTCGCTGCAGCGCCTGCCGTGATACCGGATTTTGCCAGAACCTCGCGCGCCATATCCGACCACGCAGGCTGACTCCAATCCTGAGAAAGCACTTCGTTTTTCTGTTGTGCCGCTTGCAGACGCTTGGCTTGCGACGGCGGAAGCTCATTCATCCAGGCTGACGGATCGCTATCAATAGTTTCTGATTGTGATGCCGGCATTGCCTGAGCCACAAATCGTTCGGGCGTTTTTTGAATCACCATTTCTGTCAGCTCAATTTTTTTTGCAAATAGTGGAGCCGATGTTTTTTCAGAAGCCAGATTCAATGGTTTGATTTTTTCGATTCGGGCCCACTCTGAAAGTTGCCTCTCAGACTCAAGCATTTCTTCGAAGGCGATATGTGGTGGAGAATTTTTTTGAGCCTTGATGACAAGCGCATCGTAAATAGGAATGAACTTCAAGCCACCCGTAGGGCTTGACCAGTATAAGCATCCAGCAAATACGGTCAGCGGTATCAACAACCGCTTAAGTCGCAGTCCTTGCAACATTCACCTCTTTAGAAGAATAGTCATTTCTGACTAGTCTTTATCGTATTTAGAAGGAACGGAAGTCGTCAATAACGTTACGACTGTCGCGACTTTGGTTAAGCGCCTGGCGCAGCTTTTCCGCGATGGGCGCGGCTCTGTCGTCATCGCGGTCGCGGAGGTCAAAACCCCCGTCTTCGTTACGACCTTCGACCAGAACCTGGACCTGGACATCATAGGGACGACGGTCCCCAAGAATAGTGACGTGCGTGTAGAATCTTTCTTTGGCCATATCCATCTTCTCGATATTGCTGCCTTTTTTGTCGTAATATCGGGAAGTCATCTCGCGTCCGTTCTGGCTGACCGAACGAGGCTCACCAATAACCGACATAACTACACGACGAGTCTCGCTGAGGTTCAGAGGCGTCTCACGCAGGACAACGCCTCCAGTACGACAACTGGACAAAAGAACAGTCGCAAGAAAGACAAATAACAAAGAAAGTTTATTCATTATTTCTTCTGTGCCTTATTCCAGTCATCCATAAAGGCCTTGATGCCTTTGTCAGTCAGCGGGTGGTGAGTCATCTGCTGCATTACTTTAAATGGAATAGTCGCGATATCGGCACCCATCTCTGCGGCAATTTGGATATGCATCGGGCTGCGCACACTTGCAACCAGGACTTCAGTATCGAAATCATAGTTGCGGTACATCTGGATAACCTGATCAACCATCTGCATACCCTCAACGCCAATGTCGTCAAGACGGCCTACGAATGGAGAAACCATTGTTGCTCCCGCTTTGGCAGCTAGTAAAGCTTGCATAGGCGAGAACACCAATGTGACGTTGGTCTTAATACCTTCGGCCTTTAGTTTTTTTACGGCGATCATGCCATCTTCACACATTGGAATCTTCACAACCACGTTGGAAGCAAGTTTTGCCAGCTCTTTCCCTTCACGAACCATTTCTTCGTGTTGAAGGCTGATTACTTCCGCCGACACTGGACCTGCGATTTCTTTGCAGATTTCTTTGATCACGGTATGGAAGTCTTTGCCGCTTTTTGCGATCAAAGAAGGATTTGTGGTAACACCATCAACCCACCCACGCAGGTTGGCTTGTCTGATTTCTTCAATTTCAGCTGTGTCGATGAAAAACTTCATGGGAAACTCCAGGTCTAGTCAGTGATTTTAGATACTTACAATTTGTACGTTGGCTGATTTTAAAAATCAACCAGGCTTTTACCCTGAATATAAAACTCCGCCTGTCTTGCGGGCTGTGCTGACTTGGCAATTTCGCTTAAACTTTTTTGATAGATGGGATGCTCATAAGCCCCCCAAGCCTCTGCGGCACAGCGAATAATCATCGGGTCCTGGTGCATTTGCGGGTAGGGGAGAGTCAGCCGCGGCGACATCACGATCATGTCGTCAAAAGTGAGAAGTGTCAGCTCTGCATGGCTGCGCTGAAGCAATCCTGGCGCCCCTTGTTCACACTGGGACAAAACCAGATGCAGACACTGATCCACAGATAAGGGCGTCTCAAAGCGCACAACAAATTCCATGCGCGCACTCAGATCCTGACGCTCCTCTGTAAGATAACGTTTATAAACAGAGGAGATCGCAACGATCTCCCCACATTCTGACAGCTTTTCCAAAAGTTTTTTGGATTTATCCACCCCGCCGACCAAGTCCAACGTGAGATAGATCAGCGCCATATGCCTCTTCGAACTCATTTTTTCTTCCCGAACAAAACATCGCGAATCTGATAAAGACCCGGCTTCTGCTTCACCAGCCATTCGGCGGCCTGCACAGATCCTTTAGCAAAAACAGTGCGATTCAAGGCCGTGTGTTCAAAGGTCAGAACCTCTTCATCACTCATGGCGAAAATCTTATGAACCCCAAAGACGCCGCCACCGCGAATAGCCAACGCATCTGGTAATTTTTTACCGACAGCTTTCTCCAGATTTTCCTGCAGTGTAATGGCCGTTCCTGAAGGACGATCTTTTTTGCGATTGTGGTGAATTTCTTCAACCTGAAAATCAAAGTGTGAAATAGCTGCCAAGGACTTCAACGCTTCGTTTAGCACTGCCACGCCCAGACTCATATTGGAAGACCACAAGACGGGGATTTTTTTGCTGTACTGCTTTAGAAGGTCTTTCTCTTTTTTGGAAAAACCCGTCGTTCCACATACAACCGGTGTTTTGTGCTCGGAAGCTTTCTTCAGAACATCCTTCAGCGCTTCGGGCGAAGAAAAGTCAATCCAGACATCCACGGCAGCAGCTTTTTTACCATCCCACTTTTCGCCGCGCAAAGGAGCATAGGACAGCTCGCAGCGTGGGTTGGCTTCAATAACAGCCGAGATCTCTTTTCCCATGCGGCCGGCAGAGCCGACCAATCCGACTTTGATTTTTTTCACAGCAGACCCACTTTTTTCATCTCAGCACGAAGGCTGTCTGTATGCTCGGGGGTCAACTCCACCAACGGCAAACGAAGTTCGGCGGATTCAATCAAACCCAAAAGCTGAACAGCTTTCTTCACCGGGATCGGATTGGCCTCGACGAAAAGTAAATTAATCAGGTCGTTGTACTTCGCGATGTCAGCACGGGCTTTTTCGATAGCCCCCTCAGAAACCCATTTTTTCCACTGCACCATTTGCGCTGGAATCACATGTGTCGCTACAGAGATCACTCCGTGTCCACCGGCGCCCAGGAATTCCACATAAGTTCCATCGTCACCGGAAAGCATCACAAACTCTTTACCACAAGCTGCGATCAGTTCATTGGCAATATCAATTTTCCCGGTCGCATCCTTGATCCCGATAACACCAGTCACTTTCGACAGATCACGAATGGTTTCCGTGGACAGAGACGTGATGGTTCTACCGGGAACGTTATACAGAATCGTTGGAATCTTGACTGAACTGGCAACAGCCTTGAAGTGCTCATACAAACCACGCTGTGGTGGTTTGTTGTAGTAGGGAACCACCACTAAAATAGCGTCTGCTCCCAGTTGTTCAGCTTTGCGAGAGTCCTCAATTGTTTGCGCGGTATTGTTAGAGCCTGTTCCCATGATTAAAGGAACCTTGTCGCCGCAAACTTTGCGCAGATGCTGGAACAGCTCGGCCTTTTCCGGACCCGTCAAAGTCGGGCTTTCCCCGGTGGTGCCATTTACAACAAAGCCATCAACGCCATTTTGCAGTTGGTGCTTCACCAGCTTATCCAAAGAGGCAAAATCAATTTTTCCGTTTTTGAATGGCGTAATCAACGCCGTGAAAGTTCCTCTGAAATTTTTCATCCAACCACCTCGAGATTATATTTAAAATCACCAATAAACACAGCATCCCCTTCCATCAACGGGCGGGGATCGCCTTCAATGAAGTTCACAAACATCACACCGCCTGGCATCTGCACCTCAATGCGGGATTCCTGGGTCTGCTTGGCATGCACAAATGCAGCGGCAACAGCGCCGGTTCCACAGGCCAGAGTGTAATCCTCAACGCCACGCTCGAATGTCACCGCACGGATCTTCCCGGCGGCTTCCTCGGCATAGAACGTGACATTAGCCCCCGCGGGCTGCAAGTCATGATGTGAACGTGCTTCGCGCGCCATATCCTTTAATGCAACTGTGTCTGAAAAGGCATGTATTTTCTGAACCAAATGCGGAACGCCCGTATTCACCAACGCAAATTTTTCTGTTGAACTGGATTTGGTTTTTAGCTCAATTTGTTCCTGAATGAATCGCGCCTCGGGCATGCGCACACGAATGCGGGTGTTACCCAGAACATTGGCAATCACCAGACCAGCTCCGGTTTTAAAGCGCAACGCGCCTGTGCTGTTGCCACCCAGATTTTCATAACAAAATCGGGCTGCGCAGCGGGCAGCGTTTCCGCACATCTCTGCCGTGGAACCGTCGTTGTTATAGAAGTCCCAGTTATAATCAAAGCCCTCAGAGCCGGATTCGATCAAAAGAAATCCATCCGTGCCCACACCCAAAACCCGGTCACAAACCAGCTTGGCAAATTGGGGGCGGGTCATCTTCAAATGACTTTCGATATCTTTCCAAGCGGAACCCTCACGAGCATCCACCAGGGCAAAGGTATTTCCCGCCCCAGACATCTTCGTGATTGTAATTGGCAAAAAACCACTCATGGCTCGCCAACCTCTGAGTCCTTGGTTTTCTTTTTAACAGGCGTTGTCGGGGTCGCGTCTTTGAATGTAGGCTCTCCACGCCCCAAAGGCGCCGGGTTCAGCGGAGGAAGAGGACGTCCCTTCACTCCACAGCCGGATATCGCCAAGGTCAGAACCGCCAACAAGATCGTTTTATTCAGGTGTTCCATTGATCCCCTTCAAATCGCCTTCCACCTCGGTGATACGGCGACAAAGCATGGGGTCTATCATATACTGTCTATACTGGTTCGCTGAAATGTTTTTGCAGGTCATCACGTATTTCTGAGCTTCCTCTGAATTCGGACTTTTCTGCGCCTGGCTGACCTTCCAAATCCAATAGAAAGACTCTGGATATTTGTCGTCCGCCTTCTTAAGGAGACCCAAGGATTCCTGAGTTTTAACAGGATTATTCAGATCCAGGTACTTTTGCACTTCTAAGGCATACCAATACTTCTGTTGAGGGCTTTTTTTGATGGCAACCGTATCGGCGACTTTTTGGTACTCAACCCATTTGGACTGGCATGCCAGAGCTTGGGCTTGAGTCAGCTTCAGTTCCTCATCAAAGGGAACCACCAAAAGCTGCTTTCTGACAGTCTCAAGACCGCCTTTGCAATCACCCTTGGCAATCATCAGCCGGGAGAGTTCATTCACAATAGGGAAGTTGTCGGGCTCAATCCGGGCCGCCTCTGCAACCTTATCCAGGGCTTGATTGAGCTCAGTTTTACGCAACGAAACACCGGTTTCAAAAAGCTGCTGGGCCTTATCGCTAAAGAAGATGTTTGAAACCTCGTTCACGGTCTTTTTCAGCTCACTGATGGCTTGCGGACGGGTTTCTCTTTGAATTGCACTGGAAAGAATATTGAGAGCCTGTTGGCGATCTCGCTGCAAACTCAAATTGTAGGCTTTTTCAATAATGTCTTTATAGGTCTCAGACTTGAGAGCTTTGGCCTGAGCAAAAACGAAAGGGCTGGAAAGAGTAAGAGCCGCTGAAACAGCGGCTCTTAAGAACTTCAACTTCATTGAACTATTTCTTTTGGAAAGACTTCAAAGCAACAGTCACGTTACCGAACTGGCTTGGAGCCACTTGTTTCAAAAGACCGGACATTGGGATTTGCTGTGGGTTGATCCAAGCATTGATCTCAGAGTTGTCTTCTTTGTTTTTCAAACGAGCGTGGATGCAATCGAAAGTGCCCGCTGGAACTGTGATGCGATCTTCTTTAACTTCGATCACTTCTACGTCTTGCTTAGGGATTTGCTGTTCTTTACCGTTCACCAACAATTTTTTAGTTTCGCCAGTGTTTGGATCGATCAACATTTCCATTTTTTGCTTACCAGCAAAACCAAGATCCACATCCTGATTCAACCAGATGCCATCAGCGCCGATAGACTTTACAGACATGATCATGGAGCCTTTGATGAAGCCCATGTCTACGCTGTAGTCAGCTCTGTCGCCAACTTTCCAGTCCAAACCAGTTGTTTGAGCTTGTTCCAGGATACCAGGCATTTGTGCCTGAACCAGAACGTCCGTTACAGATGGTGCTGCAACCGCATTAACAGAGAACGCCAAACCTAGGGCTGCAATAAGAGCCTTGAACATAAATTCCTCCTTGAATGGTTATATGGTCCCCTAATGAGACCACGACCAAGGGTGGTGCAGTCAAGACTCTATTTATTGTTCTCTGTAACTACTCACCAGAACTTGACGCGGCTTGCTGCCATTCGCAGGGCCCACGACACCTTCTTTTTCAAAGATCTCAATCATACGTGCAGCGCGCGGATAGCCGAGTCTGAATTTTCGCTGAATTAAAGACGCAGAGATTTCTTTCTGTTCAGAAGCCCATGACAAAATCTCGTCGTATCTTTCATCATACTCTTCTTCACCAAAGCCACCACCATCGCCGCTGCCAGCGTCGCCGCCATCGCCACCGGCAAATCCGTCCAACGCTTTCATCGCCAATGGATCGTATTCAGGTTCTGCTTGAGAAGCCCAGTGCTTTACGACATTTCCGATTTCGACATCTGACAAATAAGGGCCGTGATGGCGCGTCGGTTTCCCCACACCTGGAGCTTGGAACAACATATCCCCATTCGGAAGAAGACGTTCCGCACCTGAATCATCAATGATGATTCGCGAGTCCATCTTGGAAGCGACCTTCAAAGCCACGCGTCCTGGAATGTTCGTTTTAATCAAACCAGTCACAACATCTTTACGCGGGGACTGGGTGGCCAGAATCAAATGGATTCCGCAGGCACGCGCTTTTTGCGTCAAACGCTGGATCGGCTCTTCAATGTTCTGCTTTTCCACGATCATCAAGTCTGCCAACTCATCCACCACGATCACGATGTACGGAAGTGGTTGATAGTAGTACTGATCCAGTTTGGCTTTGCCCTCTTCCAGCTCCAGATTGATTTTTTCGTGCTCTTCAACGTCCGTCTTGGAAAGGTTTCCAGTTTTTTCGTTGAACGCTTCGATTTTACCAACACCAAACTTGGACAAGGATTTATAGCGCTTTTCCATTTCACGCACCGCCCACTTCAGCGCAGTCGCCGCCTTCTTCGGTTCAGTCACGTGTGGCAGAACCAGATGCGGAACTGTGGAGAATGGCGCCAAGTCGACCATTTTCGGGTCAATCAGAACCAAACGCAGCGTTTTAGGTGAATGGCGGAATAAAAGGCCTGTGATGATAGAGCCCACAAACACCGACTTACCAGAACCTGTCGTACCAGCAATCAGCAAGTGAGGCATCTTGCGCAGATCCACCACTTTAGGTTCACCATCCACCGCGCGACCCACAGCCATTGGCAATGCCAGATCATCACTCCAGAAAGTATCTTCCGCGATCAGATCTTTGTAATAAACTGTTTCACGCTTCAGGTTGGCAGTTTCAATACCCACAACATCGGTGCCCGGGATGTGACCCACCACACGCACGGATTCAGAAGACAATGCCAACGACAGATCATCTTCCAGCTCTGAAATTTTGGAAATCTTCACATCCGCATTTGGTTTAAATTCATACATCGTCACCAAAGGACCCGGCTTGGCATCCTGAATGGTTCCTTCGATAGAGAAGTTCTTAAGTTTTTCTACCAAAGAATCCGCTTTGCGCTGAATCTCGGCCTTATCAATTTTAATTCGCGACGCTGGTGGATCTTCCAGCAATGCCAGTTTTGGCATGTCCCAGTTCTCGATACGACGAGGTGGCTTGGCTTTCATCACGACTTTGCGCTTTTGCGCCAAACGAACAGCCGGAACCTCTTCCTCTTCTTCGTCAGACTCTTCAGAATCCTCTTCATCAGATTCTTCTTCGTCTTCTTCCTCGGCCGCCGCCAGAAGTTCTTCCAGCTCTTCGTCCTCTTCTTCGGCCTCTTTTTCTACGAACTTTTTATCAGACAACGGGAAGATGCTCTTAGCCTTGGTTTCTTTGGCATCAGATTTTTTAGCTTTTCCTTTTTTGCCTTCCTGAATAAACATTCCGCCAAAGAAGGCCGCCACTTTGTCCATGACTTTCTTTTTCTTCATGGTGGCGAGGAATCCTTGCGGAACTTCAGCCAGCTCTTGCAGCGTCTTTTCGGAATAGAAGACCACCAAAACGGCCATCAAAGACCACAGGATCACCTGCACGCCAACAGAGTTAAAAGCACCCATCAAGGCCTGGGACACACCCAACCCAAGTAAGCCGCCTAAATAGATTTGTCCTTGAAAAATCTTGGTCGTAGGCAAATACAGCGAGAACAGGGCCGCGACATTCACAATCAACAGGAAAGCCCACACAAAACGAATATTTTTAAGGTTCAGGGATTCGCCCTTAAAGGCCCCATAGGCAATTTTAGCAAAACAGGCCACAACCACCCAGGCCGCCAGACCCATGCCCTGATACAGCATATCTGCCAGGAAACTACCCACAATTCCGCAGTAATTTAATGCCTTTAGACCTTGCCCAATAGAATTCATAGAGGGATCTAGGGGGTTGTAGCTAATCAGGGAAAGAGCGAAGAACAGCCCTAAACCCAAAAAGCCAATTGCAATGACGTCCTGTCGAAACTTTTTAAGGAATTGGTTCATTTAAAAAATTTACGAAATTCCCAGCAGTTAGTCATGCACGCTGGGGCCTTCCTTGACTTAAGCCCCGGGGTGCAGGACAAAGAGCCAGTCAAATGCTTAAAATAAATGAGATTTTCTATAGTATTCAAGGTGAAACCACCTATGTCGGCTGTCCCACAGTCTTTGTGCGCCTGACCGCCTGCAACTTGCGCTGCACTTATTGCGACACCAAGTATTCCTACTACGAAGGCGAGATGCAAACGCTGGAAAATATTCTGGCGGAAATCGATTCCCACAAAGCTCCCCATGTATGCATCACGGGTGGAGAACCCTTGTTGCAAAAAGAAGTGCACACGTTGATGAAAACTCTTTGCGATCGCGGCTACAAAGTTTCTTTGGAAACAAGTGGATCGAAAAGTGTTGCAGATGTTGATGCGCGCGTGAAAATTATTTTGGATGTGAAAACGCCAGATAGTGGTGCAGCAGATTCTTTTATTATGGACAACATCCGCTTTTCCACTCCCAGCACGGAATACAAGTTTGTGATCTGTTCAGAGAAAGATTTCGAATGGTCCGAAGAATTCTGTCGTCAACATAAATTATTTGAAAAATTTGTGGTTTTATACAGCCCATCATACGGCCAAGTGTCTGAACGCTGGTTGGCAGAAAAAATTTTGCAAAAAAATTCATCTGCAAGGTTGCAATTGCAGCTGCATAAGTATATTTGGAATCCCGAAACACGCGGAGTATAGTCCTTAACGATTCATCTGAAATTTTGGGAGTTCCATGACGCCGAACCTAAACAGTTCCGATAATCTTTTTGTCGCCAACCTTCAATCTGTAAGCTTGGAGAAGTTAGTTAAAAGCAAACTTGAAGTTTTGTTTGCTCAACAAAAAGAAGCACAAGTTGAGTTGAATGGTTTGTACAATGTAGTTCTGGAACAAGTAGAAAAACCACTTCTTGAGCTTGCTTTGCGCGCCTATAATGGCAATCAGGTGAAAACCGCGCAAATGCTGGGCATCAATCGCAACACTCTTAAGAAGAAAATTGACAACTACAAGATTCGTGTAAAGAAAATGAACTAAAGTTCGTTCAAGTCTTGCATCAGCGGGCCACCTAGAACCACCACCAAGCACTAGGCCCGCAATTTGTTCCATCCAGAAAGCTGAAGTTTTTAAAAACTTCATTTTCGTTACTCTAGAGGGGTTCAATGAGTACGAGAATACCACCACAAAATCTTGATGCCGAACAGTCCATCCTGGGCGGCTTGATGCTGGATCGCGAAGCGCTCGACCAAGTCGGCGACGTATTGCTGGCTGATGATTTCTATAAACCAGGTCATCAAAAGATTTACGAAGCGATCAAAGAGCTGCACGCCAAAGGCCAGCCTATTGATATTATCACAGTGACCAACACCTTGCAGGCGCAAGGGCACATGGATATGGCCGGCGGTCCGGAATATCTTATCAGTCTTCTGGATAAAACAATCTCTTCTGCAAACATTGGTACGCACGCGAAGATCGTAAAAGACAAGGCCACTTTGCGCCGCTTGATTGCAATTAATTCCTCTTTGATCGAAAAAGCCTACGATCAGGATTTTGTGGATGTGGAATCCTTCGTCGATCAAGCTGAATCCGAGATTTTCAAAGTGGGCGAGAATAAGACCAAAACCGGTCTTGTCGGCTCCATGGAAATCGTTAAAGCTTCCATCCAGAAAATCGAAGAGCTTTACAAAAACAAAGCTGAGATCACCGGTCTTGCCACCGGCTTTAAAAAGCTGGATGAAATGACGGCAGGTCTGCACGCGGGCGAGATGACGATTATCGCCGCTCGTCCGTCCATGGGTAAAACAGCCTTCTCTCTGAATATCGCACAGCACGTGGCACTTCGTCTGAAAAAGACGGTGGCTTACTTCTCTTTGGAGATGGGTAAAGAGTCCATGATGATGCGTATGCTTTCTGCGGAATCCAAAGTGAGCATGAGTGAAATCCGTAACGGTCGCATCCAGGATTCGGCGTGGCCGAAACTGATCAACGCAGCCAGTGCACTTTCCGAAGCTTCCATCTTCATTGATGATACGCCGGGGGTTTCTCCGTTTGAGATCCGTTCCCGTGCCCGTCGTTTGAAAGCCGAACACGGTCTTGATCTGATCATGATCGACTACTTGCAGTTGATGAGCATGAAACAAAAGATGCAATCTCGTGAGCAAGAGGTTGCTGAGATTTCCAAATCTTTGAAAGCCATCGCCAAGGAACTTCAGATTCCGGTGATCGCTCTGGCCCAGCTGAATCGTGGGGTTGAGGGACGTACTGAGAAGAAACCTATGCTGTCTGACCTGCGGGAATCCGGATCCATCGAGCAGGATGCCGACGTTATCATGATGCTTTATCGTGATGACTACTACGACAAAGAAAATCCAGACAAACAAGGTCACGCGGAAGTGATCGTGGGTAAACAGCGTAACGGTGCCACGGGTCCTGTGAAAATGCGCTTCGATGCTCAGTACAATAGATTCCGTGATGCAGACCCGGAGGGCCCAGTGAGTCCACTGCCTCCTCCACAGGCGCCCCCACCAATGCCGGGCGGCAGACCTAAAAACTTTGCACCTGGATCAACCGTCTAAGATAATGGGGCCCTATGAGGCCCCTTATTTATTTTTTCCAACGTAAGAAACCTCAATATTATAAGCCCGTCGTTCTGATCACGGGCTGCAGTTCCGGTATTGGAATGGCCGTTGCCAAACTTCTGCACGGCCGGACTGAATACCGCATCGTCGCTACCGCACGAGAGAAAAGTCTTGAGAAGGTTCGAAATGAATTCTTAGAAGACGAACGCTTTCTGATTCGCGCCCTGGATGTCACAGACGAAAAAAGCCGAGAACAGCTGATTCGTGATATCAACCGCACCTGGGGTGGCGTGGACATTCTGATTAACAATGCGGGCATTTCTTATCGGGCCGTGGTCGAGCATATGACCGAACAGGATGAAGAACTGCAAATGGCCACAAACTATTTCGGTCCGATGGGCTTGATTCGCCTGTGCCTGCCACATATGCGCGAAACAGGCCGGGGAAAGATCATTAACATTTCCTCCGTCAGTGGGATGCTGGCCATGCCGACAATGTCGGCGTATTCAGCCTCCAAATTCGCTCTGGAAGGTGCCAGTGAATCACTGTGGTATGAAATGCGGCCCTTCGGTGTCAGAATCTGCCTAGTGCAGCCCGGGTTCATCCACAGCCCTTCACACAAAAACGTCTATCACACGGCTCAATCAGATCCGACCCGCAATTGGAGCGGACCGTATTGTGACTTCTACAAGAACATGACGCCTTTTGTGGAGCGCATGATGAACATGTCGCTCACAACGCCAGAAAAAGTCGCTAAACAGATCCTGAAGGCCATGAAGGCTGAAAATCCCCCTTTGTGGTTGCCAGCGACTCTGGATGCAACGGTGTTTTACTACATCCGTCGCTTGCTCCCTCGCCGGATGCTTTTACCATTCCTGTATTGGTGTCTGCCTGGAGCCCGCAATTGGGCCAAAGAGCACTCTCATCGCCGCAAGTAGCGCCAACTGGACCTTGGACTTGATTGCGCCTTTAGGGTTGAGTTCCCTTTAACCTCTTGATGGACTGGATTCGTCTTCAATACAGAGACCTTTGAAAAGCATGGAGGCTGATCATGGGAAATACTTTGGCGAAGGCAGTGGTTGTGGCAACTGGACTGCCCCAGGACCCTGTCGAAAGAGAATTCAACAACCTGCTGGAAAAGCACGGCAAGAACCCCGAAAGCCTCACGTTAGAGGAGCTGCGGGAAGTGATGGCGGACTATCTGCAAACCGTCTTCTTGGAAATGCAGGTCGAAAGCAGCGCCGAGAGCGCATAAAAAAAGGGTCCTCATCGGGACCCTTTTCTATTTCTCAATCTTTTCAGATTAAAATTACTGTTGAGCCAAGCGCTGCTGTTGCTGCGCTCTTTTGTTCAAGGTTTTGATCGCGGTGTTGATGAATGTCGCCTGAGCTTTTACCTTTGTGTAAACTGCAACCAAAGAGCAATCATCTTTACCGTCTTTACCAGCACCACGGCTTGTAACTCCCCAAACGTACTGAACACCTTTAACTTCCAAGAATGCAGGGCCGCCAGAGTCACCGTGGCAAGCGCCTTTACCTTGTGTCTGATCCAAAAGAATTTCTGTTTTACCGAAGCTGTCAGCGATCTCAACGTCAACCTTACGAAGACGGTCATCAGATTTTGTGTTCACGCCATCTGTTTCGATCAAACCGTAACCAGCCAATGTCGTTTTCGTGCCTGGAACAAGAAGGGATTCGTCAGAAAGGAATTTTGCAACCTGGTAGCCCGGCGCCATGCCGCCTGCGAATCTCAAAACAGCAATGTCGTTAGCATCTTCGCCGTCTTGACCCATTTTACCGTAGCCTTCGTGAACTTCAGTATCCACAACCAAACGGATATCAGTTCTTTGCATTTTGTTGATGTCGGTATTGAAGATCACATACAAAGAAACTTCCTTGTATTCTTCGCCCACCTGAGGAACGCAGTGACCTGCCGTCAGAACCATATTGTTTTTAAGAAGAGAGCCTGTGCAAATGAACTGACCTTCTTGATCGTCAGCAGTCTTTACAGAAGCGATGATTGCCACTGTCGTCTTTGCAATGCTGTCTTTGGTCTCAACTGGCTGACCGCCGATAATGCCTGTGCTTTGTGTGCCAGACTGAACAGAGTTCTGAGTTGCTGGGGAACAAGCTGCCAAAGCCGCTGCCACACCCGTAAGAACCAAAGATCTTGTAATATTGATAAGTTTCATGTTCCCCCCACCTTCCCCTAAAAGGTGAGGCCTTTAAACACCCAAAATGGCACCGGTGCAATACAATTTTTCAAATGAAATGCATAAGAAATGCTTATGGTAAAAAATAAAAGGGACCCAGAGTGGGTCCCTTTTAGGGAATTTTTCGCTTCAGAAGCAATAGAGTTGCTTACGCGCGCTCTACAGCGATCTGGATTTTAGCTTCCATTCCTTCAGTGTAGCGAACCACAGCTTTGTGTTGACCCAAAACTTTGATTGGCTCTTCAAGATGGATGTCACGACGATCTACGGAGTGACCCATTTTTTGAAGTTCTTTGGAAATGTCTGTAGTAGTTACTGTACCGAATAGTTTATCAGTCTCACCAGCAGCCAATTTGAATGTAACAGTTGTGCCGTTGATTTTGTTCAAAAGCTCTTGTCTTTCGGCTTGAGCTTTTTTCTTTTTAGCTTCAGCAACGCGCTTCAAGTGTTCGTACTCTTTTACGCGTTTTTCAGTAGCTTCAGCAGCCAATTTGCGAGGGAACAAGAAGTTTCTCGCGAAACCTTCAGAAACGTTCACCAACTCACCAACACGACCTACATCTTTAACATCTTTTTGAAGAATAACTTTCATGTGATCTCCATTTTTTAGCTGTTTTCAGTCGGTGCCTTCATCTTGCGAAGACGCGCCCTGAAATCAACCCAGTAATCGACCAAGCCAACCACTGCCAAAATCGGCAATAACTGACCGACCAAGATTATGTACGTCAAAACTCGCATGAACAATCCTGCTCGCATCGAGTTTAGAAATACCTCCAACACTGCCAGCCCCTGAAAGAAATAAAGAACGATTGAAACGTTCAGTATATTAACTGCGAGGATAGCAACGGCCTTACCGCCAAAACTCACCATTGTCAGAAGGAAGGCAATCATCGCAACCCAAATAAAATAATCCGGCACACGATATTCTAACAACTTGAGCTGAGAGGCAATTTTCTCGCGGGGCAAATTGAGCCACGAAAAAACCCTTCTCTCAAAAATAAGTCCCAAACCCAGGGCTAGCACTAACATGATAACCACGGCTGAGGGCACCTGCTGCATCAGAACACCCGGGTCCAACTTCACCGCCGGATTCATTTCCTGAACCTTTTGGGAGAATTGCTCCACCAGCTTCTGAACTTCAGCATACGTGTTGATTCCGTTTCTTTTGAAAGCTCCCATGATCCCCAGGCCCGCAGCCACAGATCCCACAGCAACACTCAAGAGTCCCGAAATCCACCACCCAAGTCCTCTTTGTTCCAATTCCATGTAGGCACCTAAAGTCATCCAAACGGAGCCTAAGAACAGAGCAAGAGGTTGAGCGTTCAGGAGCCACGCAGCTCCTGTGACTACGATCCCTAAAATCCAAAAGGCGATAGGACCGTATGTCTTGCGCAAGACACGAAGGAGGGGGGCGCCCATAATCCCAGTGAGCATCGACAACAAAATCGAGAGTGATGAAATTGTGATGAACTTTTGGGGAGTCGCCGTCTTCTTCATGGCTTACGCCCTTTAATTATTCGCCTTTATCGAAACGCTCAGAACGCTCTGCTTTTGCAGCTGCGAAAGCAGCTTTACGAGCAGCAGCTTTTGCTTCACGTTCTTTTTCACGAGCAGCAGATTCAGCAAGACCTTTTTTGAAGCCTTCCATGAATTTTGCCAAAGAAACACGCTCATCAAGGCGAGTGTGCATGAAGCGAAGTACTTTGTCGTTGATACGCATTGTACGTTCCAACTCAGCGATAGCTTGTGTGTCAGCTTCGAATGTAGAGTGGAAGTAGATTGCCTTTTTCAACTTGCCAATTGGCGTTGCCAAAGTTCTTTTGCCCCAAGTTTCCAAAGAGTTGATGGAACCTTTGTAAGATTCGATCGTCGCTTTGTTCTTCTTGAACAGCTCTTTTTGATCTTCAAGAGTTGCATCTGGGTGCATGATAACGACAACCTCGTAAGGTTTTTTCGTTGCAGTAGTTTCCATTGAACTATCCTTTCGGTTTATAGCCCCCACCTCAATAAGCGGGAGCAAGGATGACTTTTTTAAAATGTTTAACGGGTTTAGCACGGCTTTGGCCCAAGCACAAGGATTAGGCAATTGAATACCTAAGAATCCAGCCCTAGAATGTGTAAATGGTCACTTTTATTGAGATTATGGACGGTCCCAACGAAGGCTCCCGCTTTAAGGTTGAGGAGGGTTTGACCCTGGGGCGATCCAAGGCCGACATCATCATCAAAGACGGAAAAGTCTCTAGCACCCACGCCCAGTTCGCCTTGGACGGGAAGGGGCAATACGTTTTGCAGGATTTGGAATCCTCCAACGGAATCCATATCAACGGTCGCCGTGTGAAAAAAGTAGCGTTATTACCGGGGGTTATCTTTGAACTCGGCAGAACCCAGTTCAAAGTCGTGACCGTCGAAGAAGAACTCGCCTTGGATTTCTCGCGCCTCATAACTTGGCGCAGCATTCTTCAGGATCGTCTTGCTGAAATATCTGCACCTGAGAGTTCTAAAAAGGTCAGTCTGCAAAGCTTCAGTCCTGCCCTGCGCCTTTTATTCATCCAGGGAATTCAGACGGACGAGGAAATTATTTTAGGGTACGGGCCTCGTTCTGCGGGTGCTGACTCTTTGGATATTGAACTTTTGGACGAAGAGGCCCCCCAAGATGCCTTCGAGCTGCACCCGGGTCCAGGCATGGTCGAAATTAAAATCAAGGCAAAGGGTCGGGTCGCACTTAACCATAAGACAATAGATGCCGAAATGCTCAAGGACGGGGATTTGATTTCAGTGGGAAATACCCTTATTAAAGTCACCTACGTCTAACGAAAAGGGCATCATGGAAACGACATCAAAAACCACCGGCAGCTTTGAAAGCTTCGATGGCACTCCGATCTACTACGAAGTGCGCGGCGAAGGCGAGCCTCTGGTATTGGTGTACGGCATTGCCTGTCTTCTGAATCACTGGCATCACCAGATTGAATACTTCTCAAAGAAATACAAAGTCATCAGCTTCGATCTGCGCGGACACCAAAAAAGCTGTCCTGTGGCTGACGCCAGTCAGTTGACCGTGGAAGCGCTCTCCAAGGACATGATCGGCCTCTTAAAACATCTGGGCATCAAGAAGGCCCATTTTGCCGGACACAGCTTCGGCGCCCCGTTGTTGTTGGATCTGTATTCCAAGAAGCCTGAGCTCTTTCTCTCTATGACCTTTATCAACGGTTTTGCCAAAAATCCCATCAAGGGAATGTTTGGTTTGGACGTAATCGAACCCTTCTTCTATTTCGTTAAATCCCAATACGAACATCAACCGGACCTGTGGAATACTCTGTGGAAACTGGCTGTGGATAATCCCATGTCCATGTATCTGGCGGCTTTAGCCGGTGGTTTTAATCTGAAGGTCACGCACTTCAAAGATATTGAAGTCTATGCCCGCGGCGTGGCCCGCATGAATCTGGAAGTATTCTTACGTCTTTTTGAAGAGCTGATGAAATATGATGGCGAAGGGGTTCTGGAAACCATCGAAGTTCCCGTGCTGATTATTTCCGGTGAAAAAGACATGGTGACGCCGATTCGTTTTCAGTATCACTTCAAGGAAAAGATCAAACACTCTGAGTTTGTGCTTGTTCCCTATGGATCACACTGCACACAGCTGGATTTTCCTGACTACACCAATCTGAAGATGGAAAAATTCCTCTCTGACAATTCCGCAAAATAGAAATGAAAAAGGCCACCCATGCGGGTGACCTTCCTCTTTTTAAGAAATCACGGAGCTAGCCTTTATCTCCAAGCAGCTTTTGTGATGTCAAATCCGTATTTATTAACAGAGTCATCGGATGTGAAGACGATTTTCACGTATTCACCTTCGATTACCGGAGAGAACGACTCATCGTTCTTACCGCTCATAGTTCCGTAAAGTTTGCCAGCAGCATCGTAGAACTTCACGTTGTCATAGTCTCTCTCAGTATCGAACTTAGAGAAGAAGATAGAGATCTGTTTTGCGCCCGGAACAGAAACCTCATACGTCAGGTTGGATTTACCAGCGTATGGGTG
Organism: Bdellovibrio bacteriovorus; assembly: GCF_041888015.1. Lineage (GTDB taxonomy): Bacteria > Bdellovibrionota > Bdellovibrionia > Bdellovibrionales > Bdellovibrionaceae > Bdellovibrio. Next base: position 26,503 of record NZ_CP168968.1, on the reverse strand, counting down.
CGGAGTGGAGTGCGCCACGTCCACTGTTTGCCAGTTTACCGGATCGTTTGGATCTGGTTGTGGAAGAGTGTTCGTCAGCATTGCGTAGGCATTGGCCAAACCACCTCTTGCCTTGCCACGCAGACCTGCAATTGGCTTGGAAGTGGAAACGATTCTTTCCTTCATCTCAATACCCGTCAAATTTGGCTCTGCAGAGGCCAACAGAACCGCCATACCAGACACGTGAGGTGTCGCCATGGAAGTGCCGGACCAAGAGTCATAGCCAGTGCCAGTGATGGAAGAAACAATGTTCACACCAGGAGCGCCAACGTGAACTTTTGTTTTACCGTAGTTAGAGAAAGAAGCAATCTGACCGCGGTTGTCGATAGCTGCTACAGAAAGAACGTTCGGCACATCATAAGTTGCCGGATAAGTCGGGTTGGAATCGTTGTTGTTTGATTCGTTACCCGCTGCCGCAACAAACAAAGCACCTGCTGCATTGGATCTTTCGATCGCTTGTTTCAAAGTCTCAGAGTAGCCACCGCCACCCCAGGAGTTGGAAAGGATTCTAGCACCTTTGGAAGTTGCATAGTCGATCGCTTTCAGAGCGCCATCCAAAGAACCGGAGCCGCTTGCAGAAAGGAACTTCACACCCATGATGCGAACATTCCAAGCCACGCCCACGATACCTTTGCCGTCATCACCAGAAGCACCGATTGTACCGGAGCAGTGAGAGCCGTGACCGTGGTCATCCAGTGGGTTGCCTGTTGGCTTAGCCGCTGTAACGAAGTTAGCACCATAGATATCATCAATGATACCGTTGCCATCATCGTCAACGCCCGGCTGGCCGTTCAACTCAGCATCGTTCGTCCACATGTTGCCTTTAAGGTCAGGGTGGTTGTAGTTAACACCCGTGTCGATCACCGCAACAATAACGTCTTTGGAACCCGTTGTAATATCCCAAGCCTGAGAAGCTCCGATATCCACACCAGCGATGCCCTCGCGTTTTTGAGAATCCGGCTGACCGTTGTTGATCAGACCCCAAAGTTGACCCAGCATTGGATCATTTGGAGTTTTGTTGATTCTATAGATATAGTTCGGCTCGATAATGTCGATGTTTGGATTTTGTGCCAATGATTTTACAACATTGGATTGAATCTCAAACACAGGACGTTTGATCACCACGATGTTTTGACCAGGAATAGTGTCTTTTACATAAGACCCCAACTCTTGGCTCAAGACATTCAAAGAAGATGTCGCAACAACATCGTCTTTAAATTTTACGATGAATTCACCAGGTACTGCCTCAGGCGCAGCCGCAAAAGCGTTTAATCCAGAAAGCAACAAGCCAAACGCCAGCGCTTTGGAGGCTCTTTCCATAAGCCTTTTCATGTGATCCCCTCCTTCAATGGGTGATTTTCTATCGACAGAGAGGGGAAAAATTTTCCCCAGACGTCCCTAGTTCCAAAATGGTACCAATGAGGGTAGGGGCTGGTTATCTATTTTTTATTGTGGTTAAGAATTTTCGAATTTTTGGCTGAAAGTCCAGCTTCACACCAGACGAAGGTCTAGGAGAAGCAGGACTTTGCACTTGTTAGCAGGACTAAGAAACAGCTTTTTTACTGGTCTTAGGTGTTGGATTTTCGTCGATAAAATCAAAACTCATCTGTTGAGGCGCTTTGAATTGCACGATTCTTTGCGGGTTCTCAGCAATCTCTTTGCGCTCTGAAGGCGTCACAACATTGACACCGGCGGAGGCCTTGATGAGGTGTTTAATAAAGGCTTCTTTCACACTGTCAGGTGCATCTTTGTTGAAACCCAGTTCTGCCATTAGTTCATTAATCTTCTTCATAAGCCCATTCCTTGGTCTAGTTTCGGAAGTTTGCTGAACGAGCTTTAGAAGAATATCGAAGATGAAAAGTTCGAAGATGTCTCTCAATGAGAAAGACTCATGCCGCAGAATTTAAAGGTTAAAGGTGCCTGGTTGTTTTTTCTGGCTACAGCGCAACAAAAGACCTTAGAAGTTAATTTAAGAGGTTGATATTAAAAGACTATTTAAGAACTAAATAGAGAGGTTGAATTCTGCTCATAGGCCCGATTTGATGCGGGTTAGCCAGAAAAAACAACCAGGCACCTTTTACCTTTTAAAGAAGGAATAAAAAAGGGAGTCCTTGGACTCCCTTTTCTTTTGTTAGCCGGCGCCGCCGTCTTTGTGTTTTTCACGTTTTGTGACGTTGGCCACGAAGAACTCGCGGTTCATACGGCTGATGTTTGTCAGCTGAATTTCTTTCGGGCAGGCTGCTTCGCAGGCACCTGTTGTTGTACATGCGCCGAAACCTTCCGCATCCATCGCGCCCACCATACGGATCGCGCGTTCATTTCTTTCCACCTGACCCTGCGGAAGCAGTGCCATGTGAGAGATCTTTGCAGAAGTGAATAGGGCTGCAGAAGCATTCTTACAAGCCGCCACACACGCACCGCAGCCGATACAAGTTGCAGAAGACATTGCTTCATCAGCATCCGCCTTCGGAACCAGAATCGCATTGGCGTCCACGGCATTCCCTGTGTTCGTAGAGATGTAACCACCGGAGGAGATGATACGATCCAAAGCAGATCTGTCCACCATCAAGTCCTTGATCATTGGGAACGCTTTCGCACGGAATGGTTCAATCGTCAGAGTCGCACCGTCGTTGAAATTTCTCATGTGCAACTGGCATACGGTTGTTGATTTCATTGGACCGTGGGCTTCACCATCGATCACAAATCCACAAGTTCCACAGATACCTTCACGGCAATCGTGGTCAAATGCGATAGGCTCATCGCCCTTTGCAACCAATTCCTCGTTCACTGCATCCAGCATTTCCAGGAAAGAAGCGTCTTCAGAAACGTTCTTGGCCTGATACTCTGCGAAGGAGCCCTTATCGTCAGGCCCTTTTTGTCTCCAAACTTTCAAATTCAGATTAATATGTTTTCCAGACATGCTACGCCTCTTATTTATAACTACGAGTTGCTAGATGTACGTTTTCAAACTTCAGTTCTTCCTTATGACGAACAGAAGTGTCGATTTTACCAGTGTATTCCCAGGCAGCCACGTGACAGAAGTTAGCATCATCACGCTTCGCCTCGCCATCAACCTGATACTCTTCGCGATAGTGACCACCGCAAGATTCTTGTCTTTCCAAAGCATCACGGCACATCAACTCACCCAGCTCCAGGAAGTCGGCAACACGGCCGGCTTTTTCAAGCTCAACGTTCAAGTAACTTGGATCGCCCGGGATACGCACGTTATTCCAGAACTCTTCACGGATTTTTGGGATTTCTTGAAGAGCTTTTTTCAAGCCCGCTTCATTACGGCCCATACCACAGTATTCCCACATCACATGACCCAGTTCCTTATGGAAGCTGTCCACTGTGCGGGCACCTTTGATGTTCATCATTTTTTTGATTTCTTCCTTCACGCCGTGTTCAGCCGCTTTGAAGGCCTCATTCGTCGTGGAAACTTTCTCAAGCTTCGTACCACCCAGGTAGTTACCCAGGGTAAATGGAAGAACGAAGTATCCGTCCGCCAGACCCTGCATCAATGCAGAAGCCCCCAAACGATTAGCACCGTGGTCAGAGAAGTTCGCTTCACCCGCAACAAACAGACCTGGAATAGTGGATTCCAAGTTGTAGTCCACCCACAAACCACCCATGGTGTAGTGAGGAGCCGGATAGATCATCATCGGTTGTTTGTATGGATTCTGACCGGTGATTTTGTCATACATTTCAAACAGGTTTCCGTAACGCTCAGAGATCTTGTCTTCACCCAGGCGTTTGATCGCGTCTGCGAAATCAAGATAAACCGCTTTGCCGGATTCATTCACGCCACGACCTTCGTCACAGCGGTACTTCGCCTGACGGGAAGCCACGTCACGAGGAGCCAAGTTCCCAAAGGATGGGTAAACACGCTCCAAGTAGTAATCACGTTCATTTTCAGGGATCTCATTCGGGTGACGTTTATCACCAACAGCTTTTGGAACCCACACGCGACCGTCGTTGCGCAGAGATTCAGACATCAAAGTCAGTTTGGACTGATTTTCTCCATGAACCGGAATGCACGTTGGATGGATTTGCGTGTAACAAGGATTTGCGAAGTAAGCGCCACGTTTGTGAGCTTTCCAAGCCGCCGTCACCGCGCAGTTCATCGCGTTTGTCGAAAGGAAGAACACGTTGGAGTAACCGCCAGAAGCGATCACAACCGCATCAGCCTCATGAGATTCAATTTCGCCAGTCAAAAGGTTGCGCACGATAATACCGCGGGCTTTTCCGTCGATCACCACAAGATCCAGCATTTCACGACGGCTGCGAAGCTCAACGTTTCCTACATCAACTTGTCTCATCATTTCAGAGTAAGCACCCAACAAAAGCTGCTGACCAGTTTGACCACGAGCATAGAACGTACGGGAAACTTGCGCGCCACCGAATGAACGGTTCGCCAAAGTTCCGCCGTATTCACGTGCAAATGGAACACCTTGTGCCACCATTTGATCGATGATGTTCGCAGACACTTCCGCCAGACGATAAACGTTGGCTTCACGAGCGCGGAAATCTCCGCCTTTTACAGTGTCATAGAAAAGACGGTAAGTGGAGTCACCATCATTTTGATAGTTTTTCGCAGCATTGATACCACCTTGAGCGGCCACAGAGTGGGCGCGGCGAGGTGATTCATGCACGCAGAATGCTTTTACTTTGTAACCAAGCTCACCCAAAGATGCCGCCGCAGAAGCACCAGCAAGGCCGGTTCCAACAACGATAACAGAGTGTTTTCTTTTGTTCGCCGGGTTGACAAGCTTGTAGTCAAATTTGGTTTTAGTCCACATGGACTCAATTGGGCCACTTGGAATTTTGCTGTCTAATTTATTAGCCATTGTTCTGTCCCCTTAGTTGCCGTTCAGGAAAATAAATACGGGTTGAGAAATGAAACCCAAAGCCACAATCACTGCGTATGTGTAGCTTAGTTTTTTCCATGTATTGCGATAAGTGCCTTCCATCAAACCCAGAGATTGGAATGTGGACCCGACACCGTGACTCAAGTGGAAGCCCAAAAGAACCAGAGCAACCACGTACCATACGATGTAACCCGGACTTTGGAAGACTTCGACCATCAACTTCGCCAGATCACGCATCACCACGCCATTCACTGTCGTTTCATAGTGGGTGCCATATTTGAATGTGATCAAATGAAGAATGATGAAGACCAGAATCAAGCTTCCTTGAACCGCCATTGTTCTGGAGGCCAATGAAACTTTCTTTTTGCCGCGAGCCGCAACTGCGTAGCGCTGCTCTTTGGCTTCACGATTGTTTTTCGTGAGGCTGATGGCGCAGAACACGTGAACTATCAACGCCAGAACCAGAACGGTTTCCGCGACGTAGATGATATTTCCACTTGTCAGCGCGTGTCCGTAAGCATTGTAGGCATCATGGCTTACGAAGATTAAAAGATTACCGGCCATGTGTGCGAGAACAAATCCCGCCCAAATCAAACCGGTGATTCCCATTACGTACTTTTTCCCGACGGTAGAACCGAGAAATCCAGACATGGTGTAGAACCCCTTGTTTTGTTGGTATGTATTTTCTCAATAAGTTTCCACTTACCTTACTCCCGGGTGCAGCTTTTTGTCCATGTCCCCGGTCATGTTTCGCGACACGTTAAATATACAATTTAGTTTTGCCTTTCCTGGACTTGCGATAGAACAAGGCCTCTTAAAAGACGGGGTAAAATCATGAAGATTTTTGTGTGTATCAAGCAGGTGCCTGACACCGAAACAAAGATTAAGATCTCTCCCGATCAAACCGGAATCGACACGGCGGGTATTAAGTGGGTCATGAACCCATATGACGAGTATGCAGTTGAAGAAGCCAACAAGCTTCGCGATGCAAACCCAGGGTCCCAAGTATGGGTTCTGAGTGTTGGACCAAAGGCTCGTGTAGTTGAGTCTTTGCGCACGGCTTTGGCAATGGGGGCTGATGAAGCCATCGTGGTTAATGGCGAAGGTTTGGACAATCTCTCTACCGCAAAAGCTTTGGCTGAAGTGATCAAGGCTGAAGGCGGCGCCAAAGTCATCTTCTCCGGCAAACTGGCGATCGACGACAATTCTTCCTCCGTAAGCCAGATGATGGCGGAATTCCTTAATGTCCCTCACACCACAGTGGTATCGAAATTCAATTTCAATGGCGAAAACGTTCTGGTTGAACGTGACATTGAGGGCGGCGCCAAAGAGGTTGTGCAAATGATGACTCCGGCGGTTGTGGCGGCGAACAAGGGCTTGAATATGCCTCGTTACGCAAGTCTTCCGGGCATTATGAAAGCCAAGAAGAAAGTGATCAAAGAAGTTGAATTTGCCTCTTTGAACATCCCTGCTTCGGACATCAAAGTTAAATACACAGGCTTTGCTCTTCCTCCGGAAAAACCGGCTGTAAAAATGATCTCTGGCGATGCTTCTGCACAGGCATCCGAACTGGTTAAACTTCTTCGCGACGAAGCGAAGGTTCTGTAAGGAGCTTGCGACATGGGTAAAATTCTAGTTTTTGCTGAACACACAAACGGTAAACTTAAACGCAGCGCTCAGGAATTGCTTCAGGCCGCAGCAGCTTCCGGCAACACCGTTGTGGCAGTGGCTTTCGGTTCTCACGCAGGTGATGTGACGGCAGCTTTGGGTCACAATGGCGCTTCTGAGGTTCACGTTGTTAAAGACGCGGCTTTGGATGCTTACAATCCTGAATCCTTCACGGCGAACATCGCAGCGATCATCGCTAAGGTTCAGCCCTCCATCATCCTGGCTTCGGCTTCTTCCACGGGGAAAGATCTTTTCCCTCGCGTAGCAGCTCGCTTGGGTGTGGGCGTGGCAAGTGATTGCACATCTTTGACCATTTCCGGTGACAACGTAACAGCGGTCAAACCGATGTACTCCGGCAAATGTTTTGCGACGGTAAACTTCGAAAACAGCTCCACTAAAATCGTTTTGATGCGCGCCAACCAACTTCCGGTAGCGGCAGCGGACACTTCCAAAACTGCAAACGTTATTGAAAACGCAGCAGCGACGGTTGATTTGAAAACTTTGGTGAAAGAAATCGTGAAAGGTGCCAGCGAAAAGCTGGATCTGACCGAAGCAAACATCATCGTTTCCGGTGGTCGTGGACTTAAAGAAGCAGCAAACTTCAAAGTTTTGAATGATCTTGCCGATGTTTTGGGTGCAACAGTGGGAGCTTCCCGCGCCGTTGTTGATGCTGGTTGGGTTGGTCACGGTATGCAAGTGGGTCAAACAGGTAAAACTGTAGCGCCAACTCTGTACATCGCGGTTGGTATCTCCGGCGCGATCCAGCACTTGGCAGGTATGAGCGGATCTAAAGTTATCGTTGCAATCAACAACGATCCAAATGCTCCGATCTTCCAAAAAGCCACCTACGGAATTGTTGGCGACGCTTTGGAAATCGTTCCGAAACTGACTGAAGAGTTCAAAAAGGCTCTTCACCACTAATCGTGTTCAGAAAATACATTCTTCCGATTATTGTTTTCGTCTTCTACCGAACCCTCTCATGGACATGGAGGGTTCGGCTTATCGAACCTGATTCCCTGAAACAATCTGTTGATTCCTCCACTCCATCGCCGGTGGTGCTAGCGCACTTTCATGGAGATGAGTTGGCTCTTTTATCCATCGTAAAAAGGTATCGTATTGCCACGATCGCCTCTCAATCCAAAGATGGAGAGTTGATGGCCACAGTATTGAAGTGGTTGGGTGCAAAAACCAGTCGCGGGTCTTCCACGCGCGGTGGAGTGCAGGCCCTTAAAGGTCTTTTGCGTTTAGTAAAAGACGGGGGAAATTGCAGCTTTGCAGTTGATGGTCCAAAGGGTCCGTTACACAAAGTAAAACCCGGAGTCTTTGAACTTTCTCGCATGATTCATGGTCCGATCTACGCAGCGGGCGTGGCTTGTGATCGTGCGATTCACTTTCCGAAATCGTGGAACAAAACCTTCCTGCCAAAACCCTTCGCCAAAGTGATCATCTACTGGATTGGCCCCATGTCTCCAGTGAGCAAAGAGATCGATCCAAGAAACCCAGACCTTGCTCTAGAGTTAGAAGGACTTTTACATCAAGCTAGACAGCAAGCTCTTAAATTCATTGCGGATAATGATGCTCAGTGCTAGCCTTTTAGCGTAGAACTCGCTTTCAGATCTTCGAGGCAATGATGCTACTTGATCTGGAATTAGTGCTAGTGTGTCTTCAACTTTTTAGAGGGACTTTTAAAGTATGAAACTTGTAATCAGCATCTTGTTGCTCATCTCTGCGACCTCCTTCGCTCAGAAATCCAATGAAGTCGTGGCTCAGGTGGGTAAAAAAACCATCACACTTGAAGATTTCAATAAAAAGTACAACGAGGTGAAGTCACAAACGATCAACCCTCCAAGCAAAGAGCAATTCCTTGAAGACCTGGTGCGCTTCGAGTTGGGCGTTCAGGAAGCTGAAAAGCGCAATATGCAAAAGGATCCTGTCGTTCAAGATCGCTTCGACCAGGAAATGTACAAAGCTCTTCTTGAAAAAGACATTGGTCAAAGAATCCAGAAAATCCAGGTTTCTGATGCTGAGATGAAAGCTTGGTATGCCAAGAATCCGGAACTTCGCACCAGCCACATCCTGATTGAGTTCAAGGCGGGCGCCACTCCGACTCAAGTTGCTGAAGCCAAGAAGCGTGCGACTGAAATTTACGACGAAGTTAAAAAAAGCAAAAGACCGTTTGAAGAACTGGTTAAGTTGTACTCTGACGATGCGCTTTCCAAGCAAGTTGGTGGTGACATCGGCTGGCAGTCTCGTATAACTCTGGTTCCGAACTATTATGATGCTGTTGCCAATATGAAGGTCGGTGAGATTACGGGGCTTATCGAAACGAAATTTGGCTTCCACATCATTAAGCTGACAGGTCGTAGAAGCTATGAGAACGCGAACAAACGCCAGATCAGAGCTGCAGTTTACGATGAGAAAAGAAAAGACGTCTTCAATGACTACTTTGAAAAGTTGAAGAAGTCTTATCCGATCAAAGAAAACAAAGGTCTTCTTAAATAAGGATTTGATTCGATGAAAATCAATAAGAGCCCCGCACTGACGGGGCTTTTTATTTTTATGAGCCTCGCCTTGGCGGGTTGTCCATCAAGCTACCAGAAGATCTCTACCAAACCGGTAGAGAAAGTGAACGATCACGTTCTGACCTCCAAACAGTTCGCCAATCAACTGGCACGTCGCCTGCGTAACTTTGATGCCCTGGCCGCCAAGGACCCCAACAACATCCACAGAATCAAAGAAGAAATTCTGCGTGATTTCCTGGTGAAGAGTCTGACGCTGGATTGGTCGCGCGCTCAAAGCATTGTGATTTCTGAGGCCACTCTCGACAAAGAAGTCGATTCCTTGCGTGCCAACTATCCCGACGATCTTTCCTTCCGCAGAGCCTTGGCTCAGGAAAATCTGTCCTTCTCGGAATGGCGAGAGGAGCTTCGTTATTCGTTGGTCGAACGTGAGGTCTTTAAAAAGATCAATGAAAAGGTCAAGGCTCCTACAGAAGAGGAAATCAAACGTTACTACGAGGACAACAAAGACCGTTACAAGCGCAAAGAGCGCATTTACCTGCGCCAGATCGTCGTTGACGAGGACGCCAAGGCTGATGCCATTAAGTCCGATCTTAAATCCGGCGACTTCGCAGAGCTGGCCCGCAAGTACTCAATCACTCCTGATGCCAAACAAGGTGGGGTCGTGGGTTGGATCGAGAAGGGGACTGTGGATTATTTTGACCCCCTGTTTAGCGTCGGCTCTGGGGTGCAAACAATCAAAAGTCCCTTCGGTATCCATCTGATCCGTGTGGAAAAGAAGGCTGCGGCCTCCACATTGACTCTGGAAGAGGTTAAACCACAAATTATCCGGGCTTTGCGCGCACAACGCGAGCAGGCGGAATACGTCGCTTGGCTTGATGCTCAGCTCAGAAGTAGTAAAGTCTTAAAGGACTACGATTTGATGAATTCCATTAAAGTAGATACACGAGGAACCAATGATTAATATTCTCTTTTCTTTGCTAGTGGCCGTTCCAAGTCATGCTGAGGTTGTGGAAAAAACTGTGGCTATCGTCAATAGCGAGCTGGTACTGGAATCAGATTTTAAAGATCTTGAGAAACGCCTGCCAAAACCAGGCATGGTGGATGAGGCCTTGTTGTTTGATAAGCCGATCTCCAGCCTCAAAGGAAATCGCAAGGCTCAGTTGGAATACCTCATCAATGAAAAAATTCTTCAGTCTGAGATCAAACGCCTGAACCTGACTATCACCAGTGACCGTGTGGATTCCGAACTTAAGGATATGGCGAAAAAAAATCATGTCACCGAGGCGGAGCTTGCCAATGTGATCAAGCAGCAGGGTGTGACTCTGGATGATTATCGCCGTTTCTTGAAAGACAGCATTGAAAAACGTTCTTTGATGGATGCAGAGATTATTTCCAAGCTGCGCATTTCAGACGAAGATGCCTTGAATGAGTATTTGAAATCCAATCCAAACAATCGTCCATCCATTGATGAATTCAGCGTTTCCCATATCTTCTTTAACCCCAAAAAAGGTGGCGCCGAGGCTTCTGTCAAACGCGCAGAAACCGTGTTGGGTAAACTTCGCAGCGGCGAGAACTTTGAAAATCTGGCTCAGCAATACAGTGAAGATCCGAATTTTTCTTCCGGCGGAGCCCTGGGCACCTTTAAATCCGGTGAGTTCCTGCCGGAAATTGAAGAGGCGATCTCAAGCCTGAAGGCAAATGAAACCACACCGATCGTAAGATCCCGCATGGGCTTTCACATCGTAAAGCTGACAGGTAAAAAGCTGACAACAGATCCAAAGTTTGAAGCGGCTAAGGAAAGAATCAAATCTCAGTTGTTGGAAACCAGCTTCCGCCGTCAGTTGAAAAACTGGCTGCAAACAAAACGCGACGAATCTTTCGTGCGAGTCAATGAGTAGAAATCGAATTGCTCTTACCACAGGTGATGCAGACGGCATTGGACTGGAAGTCACAGCCAAAGCCTTGCATCACTTAGGTCCTCAGCCCAACACTCAATTTATTCTTTGGCGTTCTGAAGGAGCTTCTGACAAGTATCTGAAGCTTATTGATAAAAAGTTTGAACGTATCGTGGTGGACACCCTGTCAGAGGCCCTCAAAGTCACAGGGCCTTATCTGATCGACATCGCCACGGAAGCACCACCAGCCCATTGGGTGGAGGCTTCTGCCAAGGCTTGTCTGAAAAAAGATTTGCAGGCAATGGCGACGGCCCCCTTATCGAAAACGTCCATCAAAGAAGCCGGATATAAAGATCTCGGGCACACCGACATCCTGAAGCGAGTCTCCAAAAGCCGTCATGTTCACATGGGTTTTTTGGGCAACAAGTTCAATGTTGTTCTGACGACCGCCCATATTCCTATTCGGGATATTTCAAAGCACCTCAGCTTTAGCACGTTGGCGGAAGCTCTTTTAAATGCCAATGACCTGCGCAAGAAGCTTCCTGCAGCTCAGGCAAAAAAACCTATCGGAATTCTGGGACTCAATCCCCACGCCGGAGAACAAGGATTGATCGGCCAGGAAGAACTTCTCTTCTTCCCTGAGCTTCTGTCCTTTGCTAAAGAGAAGAAGATTCCTGTCGAAGGCCCCTTGGTGCCGGATGCTGCTTTCTTCCCTGTAAATTGGCCCAAGTATTCTATCTATCTGTGTCTGTACCATGATCAGGGCCTAATTCCTTTTAAAATGATCCATGGCCAGGACAGCGGGGTCCACATGACCCTAGGGATTCCTTTTATTAGAACCAGCGTGGATCACGGCACCGCAAAAGATATTTTCGGCCTGAATAAAGCCAATCCCAACTCAATGATTGATGCCGTTCGCTGGGCGGTAAAATTAGCTCGACTCTAGAGCGCAAAAATTATACTCCTAAGTCCTTGAAATAATTGAGGTGATATATGTTTCAGCCTGTGATTTTTAGAGAATACGACATTCGCGGTGTCTATAACGGACAGTTCGACGATAACTTCGCTTACCTTCTGGGTCGCGCCTATGTCGTTTACATGAAACAAAATAAGAATATCGACAAGCCAACAGTGGCTTTGGGTTGTGATGCTCGTGAAAGTTCTCCGGCAATCATCAAGAACCTCGCAAAAGGCTTGATGGATTCTGGTGCAAATGTAGTTCACTTGGGTCTGGTCACCACTCCGGTTTGTTACTTCGCCACTTTTGAATTGAAAGTGGATGGCGCGGTTCAGGTGACAGGTTCCCACAATCCACCAGAATACAACGGTTTTAAAATTTCCGTTGGTAAAGGCACTATCTTTGGTGTGGAAATCCAAAAACTTCTGCACATCATTCAAAAAGGCGAGTTCATTGATGGTCAGGGTTCTGAAGAATCCTTCGACATCAAGCCGATGTACTATGCTCGCTATGCGAAAGAGTTTGGAACAATTCCAAATACGAAAGTTGTTTTGGATTGTGGGAATGGCGCTGGCGGATCCGTCGTGAAAGGTCTTTTCAACGCTGTTGGTTTGAATCCGACAATTTTATTTGAACAACCAGATGGAACTTTCCCTAATCACCATCCAGATCCAACTGTTGAAGAAAATCTTGTGGACCTGAAAGCTCAGGTACTTAAAGAGGGCGCTGTTGCCGGTATTGGTTTTGACGGCGATGCGGATCGTATCGGCGTGGTCGATCACACAGGCCGCATGGTTTATGGTGATGAGTTGATGGTTGTCATCTCTCGTGCGATTTTGGCTGAACAAAAAGGGGCTAAAATCATCGGTGATGTGAAGTGTTCTGATCGCTTGTACCACGACGTTGCCAAACACGGCGGACAGCCGATCATGTGGAAAACTGGACATTCTTTGGTGAAAGAAAAAATCAAAGTTGAAAAAGCACCATTTGGTGGCGAGATGTCCGGACACGTGTTCTTTGCAGACCGCAATTACGGCTACGACGATGCTCCTTACGCGGCTTTGCGTTTGGTAGAAATCCTGGCAAAGACCGGCAAAACGATTCCGCAGCTTTTGGAAGGTTTGCCACCATCCTTCAACACTCCCGAAATCCGTATCGATACCACAGAGGAAAAGAAAGTTCTGATTGTTGAAAAGATGATCGAGGCTTTCCCGGCTAAAGAGGGCGCTGACTACAAAGTGGACTTCACTGACGGAATCCGTCTGAGCTTCGCGGATGGTTGGGCGCTGTGCCGCTCTTCCAACACCCAACCAGTGGTGGTGGTTCGTTATGAATCCTCCTCCCAGGCGGGGCTAGATGCGATCCGTAACCGCGTCGAAGAGATTGTGAACAAGTATCTTTAAAAACAAAAAGCCGGGCAACAAACCCGGCTTTTTTATTTCAATTTTCTTGGTGCTTTTTTGGCAACCTTCTTTTGAGTCACTTTCTTTTTAGAACTCTTCTTGGCAACTTTGCTTTTCTTTCGCGATTTTTCCTGGGGCCAGATACCCACTCGTGGGTCTGATGTCTTTGCCAGACGAAGAATTAATTCAATTCGGTCTTCCCATCCTTCAAAAGTGAAAGGCAGATAGAGCCACTTCGGCAGCACGGGATGATTCACCAGGAAAGGAAATTGCTTTAACAAGGAATCATGATGGATTCTGTCAGTGGCAATCAAAACACCATTCCAAATCTCGAAGTCATACTTCTGACCACGATAGGAATAGTCGCCGGGATTTTCAGACAGCAGGAACTTCAACTGCCCTTGATAGTAGAGCGCCAGTCCGCCGAACATGGACTTGATAATGGCATCGGATTTTTCCGCGAAGAACTCATAGATCCAGCGGTTTTCAAATTGCTTCATACACCATAGATACCAAGGCCCCAAGAAGCTCTCAAGACGGAAAAAGGCCTCTGTCAAAGTCTTAGACACCTGGAATGTCTCCGCTGTAATCTAGAGCCTCTGAGATGTCATAGCCTTTGCATTTCAAGCCTCCGAGGTGCGCGACTATGAATCTGATTATGCTTGGGGCCGCTGTTCTTTCATTCCTTTTAACAACTTCCGTGGCCTTGGCTGAATGTCGCGATTGCACCACTGTGGATTTCGAAAAAGAGATTCAACTCAACCTGCTAACACCGATGCTGGACATGAACTTGAAGCAGAAAATTGCCTATATTCAGTCCCAGGGAATTGATGTCTTTCGCGTGAAAGATACGGAAAACCTTCTCGTGACAGTTTCATTTCTGCCGTACGCGACAGAAGATATGATTCCAAAAAAGTTCCTGAAGGTATTTTCAGAAGGCGCCATCGGCCTGTATATGACAGATTCCAACTATGCCTATGGAGTTAAAAATCCCACTATTCTTTTGATCGAAAGTACTGACGATTGGACGGTCATCCATGAGTACGCTCACTACCTTTTTGACCGGGCTCGTATGATGACTGACAACACCCGGGAATCTCTTCATTTGATGCACACTGAGGATGCTCAGGAAGATTTCTTCGAAGCCAAAGAGATCTATCGCAATCTGGGACAATATCGCGATGAAAGCCACAAGAATAGAACCATTCAAAGCTTCGTTCTATATGCCAAGATGCAGGTGTTCTTTGAACGCTCGGCAAGTCTTGAAGAAACCACAATCGAAAAGCTTTTGCGTAGATACTATGTCACACACAAGCCTCATGGCTTTGGTCGCAACGATATCGAACGCAGCGACAGATACGTCTTCAACACGTCACAAAAGGCCCAGGAATCTTTGCGCCTTATTCTGGAAGACTGTGTTGATCTGGCGAAAACTTTGAATGCTCAAGATCAGGATCTTCTGAAAGAGCTTTCCAATGTTTGCACCCAAGCAGACCTATTAAAGAAAGACGGTGTGAGAGTTTACGAAAGCACCGGCCTTAAAAAGCCGCTGGAAGAGTCGAACTAGAGGGTTTTCATTTCCAGAAAATAAAAAACCCACAACCGATGAAAGTTGTGGGTTTCTAAAGACCGTTTAACCGGCCTTCTTGATCAAGAGATCAAGCCTGAATTATTTCAAGCCCAAAGCGATGATCAATGCGTAGATAACTAGAGATTCGATAAGAGCTAGACCCAAGATCATTGGGATCAAAAGCTTACCAGAAGCCGCTGGGTTACGAGCGATACCATCAAGAGCTGTAGAAGCTGTTTTACCTTGAGCCATAGCGCCCGCGAATACAGACAAAGAGATAGCGATAGCTGCTGCGATAGCAACAAGACCGCGGTCTGCGTTAGCTACAACAGTTTCAGTTACAACAGCTGCAGATTCTTGAGCGAAAGCGGAAGAAGCAAGCAAAGTGATAGCTGCGATGATCATTTTTTTCATGTGAACTCCTTATGGTTTAAAATTTTGCCTTTTAGTGATCGTGTGCAATCGCGAATGCCACGTAGACCATTGAAAGCAATGTAAATACAAAAGCCTGAACAAAACATACGAACAATCCCATGATGTAGAATGGAATTGGTACACCGATTGGTACGAGATCCAAGAACACAGACAATACTGTGTGGTCACCCATCATAACGTTCGCAAGACGAAGACCCAAAGAGAACGGACGAACAATGTGTGAAACAAGTTCGATCACGAACATCAAAGGAGCTAGGAAAATAACCGGACCCATGAAGTGCTTAAGGTAAGCCACCGGGCCGTTTTCTTTCACACCTTGGAAGTTGTAGAACAAGAACATCAAAACACCGAAACCGAATGTCGTGTTGATGTTCTCAGTCGCAGGAGTCATACCTGGAATCATGCCCAACAAGTTGTTGAACAAGATAAAGAAGAAGACAGAAGCAAAGAACGGAATATAGTGTTTGCCGTGCTCACCGATAACCATCTCAGCCAAGCCGGATGTCATTTCAGTCAGAAGTTCGAAGATCCCGCGAAGAGAGAACTTGTTTGCAGGCATAACAGCAGTTTCACCTTTTCCAAGTGATGCTCTTGCCATCAAACCAATTCCAAACGCTGCAACAGTTGCAATACCCAAAGTAGCAACGTGTGCGTATTCGTGACCTACTCCAGGTGCTAATTGTGTCCAGTTAAATGACATCTTCTTTTCCTTCTCTTAAGGCTTCTTTCACCGCGTATGCGAGTGCTGAAAGAATAAAGCTTGCGACACCGAGAGCGAACCACAAGGTATCGAACCAAGGTAAGGCCACAAGCTTAAAGATAATAATCCCTAAAATCGCGTACTTAAATACAATGATCCCGATAGCTAGGGCAACCAATTTCTTATTGAAGATCAATACCCAGGCAACTCCGGCCAACAAGAAGCTCAGAAAAATGACCAAGCTGCCGGAAATGAAGGAATAGCTGTGTTGTGGCGCGGCAAAAAACCCTAAAAGCAGGCCTCCGAGGAGGATAACAAGGGCTTGAATGGTAAGTACAAATTTCATGGCGTTCCGGGTGGTTTCTTAGATTCTGACTCTTCCTCTTGTTTCTGCATTCTTTGCAGCAACCAGATGACTCTCCATAACCATCCCACCAAACAAGCCAGGCTTAATCCGGCAAAGATAAGGCCCTTTGTTTGATATTTCTGATCAAGGTATTGGCCAAGGTAAAAACATCCCAGGATCAAACCGACAAGTTCAAAGCCAATGGATGCAAAGATTATATACTTTTTCATTACTTCCTGAAGCCTTTCGCGCCCGGCGCATTTTTCATACGCTCTTGCAGGCGTTTAATCCGCAGCTCAATATATTCCGGAGGGTTGTACTTCCCACGGTGTTCTTCCAAAACCTCGATGGCACTTCTAAAATCAAAGTTCTCTTCGTAACAAACCGCCAGCGTCAGTGCGACGTTTTCCTGCACGGCCTTATCAGGGTAGTGATCAATCAGATCCTTAAAGATCACCGCCGCATTTTTAAAGTCCTTCTTGGCAACCAGGATATTTCCCTTCAGCATCATCGCGCTAAAACGAAGATTGTCGTCACTTTTAAGTTTCAACAAAGAATCGATTTCAGATTCTGCCTGGAAGAAATTACTCAGGTAATACTGCGCCCGCGCGATATTCATCTTGTATTGGGCGGCCTCCAGATCCGTGTGAGGCATCTGTTGCAGTTTACTGAATTCCACAATCGAAGCCTGATAGTCCTGAAGATTATTAAAATATATTGAAGCGATCTGTCTTTGTGATTCCAGGCGCTCTTTTTCATCCGTCGAATTTAAAACAATATAATGGTGATAGGCGACGGCCTTTTTAAAGTCTTTGATCTCAAAGTATGAAATTCGGGCGGCTTCGCGGGCAGCATCCAGAGGATACTTACTGGGGGCATTTCTTTTGATGACTTGATCCAGGTATCCCAGGGCAATTCGATAATGACCCTGGGATATGGATTTTTGTGCTTGCTTGAAATCTGCCTCTTCCTGGGAAGAGCAGGCTGACAGAGCCAAAACTAGGGCAACCAGCAAGGCTCTGATCATTTTAGTGAGTGACTCCCTCTGGAGCTGTTTCTTCAGCCGCAGAGTCATCCTCAGCAACAACCGCCACACCGGTCACGGTCTCTTCCTTCTCATCAATATTGATCAGGCGGACACCTTGAGTGTTACGGCCAAGGACAGAGATGTCCGTCACTTTCATGCGGATAACCTGACCCTTGTCTGTGGAAAGGATAAGCTCCATGTTGTCAGCGACTTTTTTGGTGCCGATAACCAGACCCACCTTATCGGTCGTTTTCTGAGTGATGATACCCACACCACCGCGGGACTGGATACGGTATTCGCCCGTTTCTGAACGTTTACCATAACCTTTGGAGGTCACCATCAAGATGGTGTCTTTAGTGTTCTTTTCCAGAACTTCCATAGCCACCACGATGTCGTCTTTAGCCAAAGTGATCGCTTTCACGCCACGAGCTGTACGACCCATGCCACGAACATCAGCTTCGTTAAAGCGGATGGACATGCCTTCTTTGGTCGCGATGAAGATGTCACTCTGACCGTCAGAGATTTTTACGTCGATGATCGTATCATCCAGATCTGTCGTCAGCGCAATCACACCGGCTGTTCTTGGATTAGAGAATGCATCCAAAGATGTTTTTTTGATCACACCTTTTTCAGTCAGCATAACAACATATTTACTTTCGCTGAACTCATTCACCGGCAGAATCGCACGAACACTTTCACCATTGGAAAGCTGAACCACGTTCGCCAAAGACTTCCCTTTGGAAGTTCTTGAGCCCAAAGGCAGACGGTGAACTTTACACCAGTAAACTTTACCTTTATCCGTGAACACCAACAGCATGGTTTTAGTGCTCGCAGAGAAGATGTCTGTTACGTAGTCTTCATCCTTGGTTTCCATGCCCTTCAGACCTTTACCGCCACGTTTTTGCACGCGGTATTCTTCAACCGGGATACGTTTGATCAGACCTGTGTTTGTCACAGTCACAACCATTGGTTCATCGGCAATCAGGTCTTCGTCTTCCAGGTCGCTCAGGTCACCCGTGATTTGAGTGCGGCGAGGATCGGCATAACGTTTTTTCACTTCTTCCAGTTCGCCCACGATGATTTTGTAGATTTCGCGAACATCAGAAAGGACGAATTTCAACCAGTCGATTTGTTTCATCAACTCAGCAAGTTCAGCGATGATTTTGTCACGCTCCAGGCCTGTCAAACGTTGCAAACGCATTTCCAGGATCGCAACGGCTTGTCTTTCAGAGAATTCGAATTTCTCCATCAACGCTTCACGAGCCGCATTGGCCTCTTTGGAAGCACGGATGGTTTTGATAACTTCTTCGATATGATCGAGAGCTTTTTTCAAACCTTCCAAGATGTGCGCGCGCTCTTGGGCTTTTTTAAGTTCGAAGATACAACGTTTCGTAACAACGTCACGACGGTGATCCACAAAAGCTTCCAGCATGCCTTTAAGATCGAAAGTAACCGGTTGGTTTTTCGCATCCAACGCCAGCATAATGATACCGAAGCTCGTCTGCATCTGCGTGTATTTGTAAAGTCTGTTCAGAATAACGCTGGCGTTTTCACCACGTTTCAGAACAACCACGATACGCATACCTTCTCTGGAGGACTCATCACGGATGTCAGAGATGCCTTCGATTTGTTTATCGCGAACCAGGTCCGCCATGCTTTCAATCAGCTTGGCTTTATTCACCTGATAAGGGATCTCAGTGATAATGATCTCTTCACGGTCTTTAACCTGAACGATTTCAGCCACTGCTTTGATAGTCACAATACCGCGGCCTTTTTTATAAGCCTGCAAGATGCCTTCGCGGCCGGCTATCACACCGCAAGTCGGGAAGTCCGGACCCTTAATGTGTTGCATGAGGTCTTCGATCTGACAGTCAGGATTTCCAATCAGATGAATACATCCGTCGATAACCTCGCCCAGATTGTGCGGAGGAATATTCGTCGCCATACCAACCGCGATACCCGCAGAACCGTTCACCAATAGATTTGGGAATTTGGATGGCAACACCGTCGGAATCAGCAAAGAGTCATCGTAGTTCGGACCGAAGGAAACTGTTTCTTTTTCAAGATCATTCAGCAGTTCTTCCGCCAAAGCAGTCAAACGGATCTCCGTGTAACGCATGGCTGCCGGAGAGTCACCATCGATGGAACCGAAGTTTCCCTGACCATCCTCAAGCGGGTAGCGCAAAGAGAAGTCTTGCGCCATACGAACCATTGTATCGTAAACGGAAGCGTCACCATGTGGATGGTATTTACCGATTACATCCCCGACCACACGAGCCGATTTCAAGTACGGTCTGTTGTGGCGGTTGTTCATTTCACTTTGAGCAAACAAAACACGGCGGTGAACCGGCTTTAGACCGTCACGAACATCCGGCAGGGCACGGCCCACGATGACAGACATGGAGTACTGCAGATAAGCTCCGCGCATTTCCTTACTGATATCAACTAACGTGACGCCTTTTTCTTCTTGATTATTTTCCATAAAATTTCAAATCCCTTAAAAAATTAAACGTCCAGGCTTCGTGCCAGCAATGCGTTGTCGTGGATAAACTGACGACGAGGTTCAACCATCTCACCCATCAGGATAGAGAAGGTTTCGTCGGCGGCAACAGCGTCGTCGATAGTCACTTTCAAAAGAGTTCTGTTTTCCTTGTTCAGAGTGGTTTCCCACAACTGCTCTGGATTCATCTCTCCCAATCCTTTATAGCGCTGGATGTAGATTCCTTTTTTCGTGGATTCCATAATGTGAGTGTAGAAGTCGTTGTAGTTTTCAAACTGAACTTCGTTATCACCTTCAAGAATCGTCAATGGCAGCGTGCTGATTGCTTGGATCTCAGCCCAGATTTTTCTAAGCTCGATGATCTCAGAAGAACGCAGATTGTCCGTGCTGAATTTCGTCGTCATGCGGTCTGCATAACGAACAGTGTAGATGTCAGCATAGATTTTTCCAGTTTCCGCTTCCGTCTTAACTTCGCCTTTGTATTCAGTGATACCCAAAGTCTGATCAGCATTAACCCATGCACCCAGGTCAGTAAGAACCTGTTCCATTTTTTTCGCGTCAGTGAAGGTTTTTTCAAAATCATTCACTTTGCTAAGCAGGAAGTACAAAACGTCCTTGTCGTATTTCTTGGACGAAACACGCAGAAGATCGTTGAAGCGCTGGATATTCAAAATCAGTTGACGCAGATCTTTTTCCGGCAGGGATTCTTTGCCTTTGATTTTGAAGTTACCCAGACCCGAGCTCAAAAGATACTCAGTCAAAGCCGCTTCATTTTTAAGGTAAGTTTCTTCTTTGCCTTTTTTCGCACGGTACAAAGGTGGTTGCGCGATATACACATAACCACGCTCAAGCACTAGTGGCATTTGGCGATAGAAGAACGTCAAAAGAAGAGTCATGATGTGCGATCCATCGACGTCGGCATCGGTCATGATGATGATTTTGTGATAGCGGATTTTATCCACATTCACATTGTCTTTACCAATACCAGTACCCAATGCAGAGATAATGACTTTAATCTCTTCAGAAGAAATGATTTTATCAAAACGCGCTTTTTCAACGTTCAGGATTTTACCTTTAAGCGGTAAGATCGCCTGCGTACGACGATCACGTCCTTGCTTCGCGGAACCACCTGCGGAGTCCCCCTCCACCAGGTACAATTCACAAAGAGCCGGGTCACGTTCCTGACAGTCAGCCATTTTTCCTGGAAGAGAGCCGCCATCCAAAACTGTCTTACGGCGAGTCAGATCACGGGCTTTTCGGGCAGCTTCACGAGCACGCGCAGATTCCACGCATTTCATGATGATGTTTTTTGCTACCGATGGGTTGCGATCCATCCAGTCAGCCAGTTTTTCATTCACCATCGCCTCGACAATACCTTTTACTTCGGCGTTACCCAGTTTGGTTTTTGTCTGACCTTCGAACTGCGGTTCACGAACTTTAACAGAAATTACAGCTGCCAAACCTTCACGGATGTCTTCACCCTCAAGATTTGTTTTAAGATCTTTCAAAAGATTTTTTCAGTCGCATAAGCATTGGTTGTACGGGTCAATGCCGCACGGAAACCAACAAGGTGAGTACCACCTTCATGTGTATTGATGTTGTTGCAGTAAGTGAAAACGGATTCTGAGTAAGAATCATTCCACTGCATCGCAATTTCTATGTCGACGCCTTCTTTTTCACCCTTAAAGTAAACAACTTCATTGTGCAGGGATTTTTTGGACTGATTCATGTACTTCACGAATTCAGCCACACCTTCAGAATATTGGAAGTCCTGCTTTTTGCCGTTACGTTCATCAGTCAAAGCGATATGCAAGCCTGCATTCAAGAACGCCAGTTCACGGAAACGATTTGCCAAAGTGGTGAAGTCATAACTCAAAGTTTCGTCTTTGAAGATGGTGCGATCCGGTTTGAAAGTCACTTTCGTTCCGGTTTTTGTTGTTGCTTCACCTTGAACCACCGGCGCCAGAATTTTTCCACGCTCGTAGTTTTGTCTCCAGAAATATCCATCACGTTGAACTTCCACGGACACACGGTCAGAAAGAGCATTCACTACGGAAGCACCCACACCGTGTAAACCACCAGATACTTTATAACCACCGCCGTCGAATTTACCACCGGCGTGAAGAACAGTCATAACCAGTTCCAGAGCGGATTTACCAGTTTGTTTTTGTGTTGCAACAGGAATACCACGACCGTCATCTTCGACCGTGATGGATTCATCAGCGTTGATGGAAACACTGATTTTTTTGCAGTAGCCAGCCAAGTGTTCGTCTACCGAGTTATCCACAATTTCATACACAAGATGGTGATAACCTTTGAAGGCTGTATCCCCGATATACATTCCGGGACGTTTACGAACTGCTTCGAGACCTTCAAGAACCTGAATTGAATCGGCTGAATAGGATTTTTGTTCTTCTACTGACACTGGAACCCCTCATTGCTTTGCATACCCTTCGACACTCTCGAAGAAGTCGCGTTCATCATTCACTTCCGGTTTAGAAACCGAAAGGAGCTACTCAAGAATGTGGCCATCCTTGATGCGCACAACGGAAAGCTGATCGAGGCTGAAAGAATCGGGCAAAGTGAAATCCGTGGTTGTCACAAAAATCTGCGTATTGATCTCGTGTAAGAACGTAATCAGTGCATCTCTTTTGGCTTTATCAAGCTCGGAAAGTACGTCGTCCAACATCAGCACAGGATAGGTTCCGTGAGCCTTCCTATGATACACAATTTGGGCCATTTTGAAAGACAATATGATCGCCCTCTGCTGCCCCTGGCTACAGAAAAATCGTGAGTCTTTTTGACCATATAGGAACACGATGTCGTGCTTATGAGGCCCCACCAAACTGGTGCCACTTGAGAGCTCCGCATCATGCAGTTCGCGCAGACGTTTCGTCAGTGCATTTTCGACTTGTTCTCGGGAAAAACTCACCGCGTTTTGATCGGAAACAAGGTATTCCACCGAGATATCCACAGAGGAATTCCCGGAAATGTATTGCATGGCATTATTAAACTCTTTGGAAAGTCCTGCCAGGGCGGTGATGCGAGCATGGGTTAAATCGCTCGCTAAACGCACAAATTGGGGCTCTAGGGACTCTAAAAGACCTTCAGTGACCGTTTTATCCTGCAAGCCCTCCAAAAAGTTCTTAAGGATCTTATTGCGCGTTCTAAGTGCTTTTCGGTAATCCGCAATTAAACTCACATTCCGACGATCAAAAGTCACCAGTAGTTCATCCACCAGTTCCCGGCGGTGATCAGCCCCTTCTTTGATTGAAGCCAGGCTTTCAGGACTAAACACAACACTGGCAAAAATTTTTCGGATGTCTGCAGAGTTCACACGTTTTTCGTTTAACGTCAGAACTTTGCGACTTTTTGAAAGGCCCATCTTCAGTTTGTAGTGAAGTTCATTTTGACTAATCAGCGCCTGAATAACTGATTCGCTGTATTGCGCGTTGATGAGTGTGGAGTTGTCTGAGTAGCGGAAGGAGTCCCCTTGAGAGATCATGTACATCGCCTCAAGGAGATTTGTTTTTCCCTGTCCGTTTTCTCCGAGGAAGACATTCACCCGAGGAGAGAAGGACAAGACTACGTCCCGATAATTTCGGAAATTAACCAGACGCAGTCGTTCGAAGATCATTAGATTCTCATCGGCATCACAACACAGGTGTAAGTCTGATCGTTGTGCGGTCTCATCAAACCTGGAGACAAGTGATCATTCAGTTCGAAATCAATCTTATCGTGGTTCATGCTTGTAAGAATATCTGTGATGTACTTGGCATTGAAACCAATTTTGATTTCGTTGCCAGTGTAATCCACTTCGATTTCTTCTTTCGCGTCACCCAGCTCCGGATTGTTGGAAGATATTTCCATACGACCATTGGAAAGATTCAAAAGAACCGCTTTGGATTTTTGATTCGCCAACAATGACACGCGTTTTAGTGAAGTCAGGAAAGCATCACGGCTGATCATTACTTTTTGCGGAAGCTTCTGTGGAATAAACTGTTGATAATTCGGATACTTTCCTTCGATCAAACGAATCATCAAAATTGTTGATGAATGTTTTAGTACGAATTGGGAGCCTTCCACAGCTATTTCCACAGTGCCTTCGATGCTCTCAAGAATTTTCTTAATCTCGTGAAGGCCTTTGCGTGGAATAATCACACCTTGAGTTGCGCTGACTTTGATCTCTGAAGATGGTTTATTCACCAAACTCATTCTGTGACCGTCTGTTGCCACCATCTTGAATCCAGACTGTGGATTGAGCTCAAAGAAAACGCCGTTGAGGTGATAGCGAGTTTCATCTGTGGAAACAGAGTAGATTGTTTTATCAATCATCTCTTTTAAAACTTGCGCATCAATTTTAATAAAAGCCTGAGAGTTGTAAGTTGGGAAGATCGGGTATTCTTCCGCAGAGATACCCACAATCTTGGATGTGTATTTCCCTTGCTTGATCTCCAGCCAATTATTTTCTTTTTTGATGAGTGTGATAGGACCTTCAGAAAGTTCTTTGGCAATATCAAAAAGACTTTTTGCACTGACGGCTACTTTTCCAGATTGATGAACTTGAACTTTGATTTGGTCTGTAAGGCTGACTTCCAGATCTGTGGCAAAAACCTTCAGAGTGTTTTGGTCTGCTTCCAACAAAACATTAATCAAGATTGGCATTGTGTTGCGTTTCTCAACAATGTTCTGAGTTTTTCCGATAAGGCTTAATAGATCTCTCTTATCAATTTCTAGTTTCATGAAAGACCCTCTTTTGAACGCTCTTATTATCTAATTCTATATATATAAATAACTAGTAGTAGTAGTAGGGGCGTGGAAAACCTAACAAATCCCCTAAGTCCATGTAAACACTAAAAAACATTTGTGGATAAAGACTCTGTACAACTTTGCAGTTTTTGAGCCTTTTTTGGGGGTAACTTAGATCCACATTTTAAGCCCCAAACTCTTCCACAACTCTTTCCACAGTCCACATTCACACTCCTGTGATATTGTGGATTCTCTGCTCTAAATCTTCGATATCTTTGGCAATATCCTGGTCCGTGGCTTGTAGATTCTTAACCCGTTCCAGAGCATTCATCACAGTTGTGTGATCTTTGCCACCGAAAGACTTGCCGATATCCACCAAAGATTTGTCCAAGAACTTCTTAATCAGATACATCGCGATTTGACGTGGAACGACAATCGGTTTGGCTCTGGTTGAAGATTTTAAGTCCAAAACACGCACTTTAAAGTGATCCGCCACCAGCTTCATAATCTCTTCAACCGAGATTGTGCTTTGTGTTTCGTGGTGGGCCAAAATGCGTTTAACAAGTTCGTGATCAATTGGCAGACCTTGAAGCTCAGAGAACATCTTTACCTTCTTCAGATTGCCTTCAAGCTCTCTGATGGATCGTTTGGATATTCTGGCTATGTAGTTCACGACGTCCTCAGGAAGGCGCACATTGAACTTTTCTGCCTTGTAGCGAAGAATCGCAATACGCGTCTCTAAATCCGGCATTGTGATGTCTGCGATCAAACCACGCTCTAGACGTGTACGACTGCGGTCTTCCAGGCCGTGGATATCCTTGGGCATGCGGTCGCTGGCCAAGATGACCTGCTTGCGGCTGTCGATAAAGCTGTTCACCGTGTGGAAAAACTCTTCTTGTACAGCCTCACCACGGGCGATGAATTGTACGTCGTCCACCAGCAGGATGTCAGAGTTCTCGCGGTATTTTTGGCGGAACTTGTCCATTTCATGGCGGCGGATGGCTGAAATACACTCATTCATAAAACGTTCAGCCGAGATATATGTGATTCTAAGTTGCTGATATTGCTCGCGAATATGGTTTCCAGCGGCGTGCAAAAGATGAGTTTTACCCATTCCTACAGGTCCATATATATAGAGAGGGTTGTAATCATCAGCCCCTGGGTTTCTTGCGACATTAAAGCAAGCGGCGTGGGCAAACTCTGAGTTTTTCCCCACGACAAAGGTAGAGAAAGTGAGATCTGAATTCAGACTATCCGTACTGGACCTTGGTTGAGTAGGCTGGATATTCTGAGCACGCGCCAATTGAGCCTGGAGGATTTCAGATCCACTTAAAAGCTCGTCCGGGGTAGAGGATGTCTCAATATGAGAATTTATCTTATTTCCGGTGATACTAAACTCGACCTCAAATGGCTTTCCGTAAGTGTCTGAAATCTCTGTATAAATCTTATCCTGCAGGTTCTCAATAACGAAGTATTGATGAAGGGCATTAGGCACTCCAAGAACCAAACGAGGTCGTTCGCTAGAACCCGTGGTGCTTACGTACTCAATAGGGTCCAGCCAAGTATCCAACAACTTGTTGTTGTCGTTCCTGCTTTTCATCTTTGATTTGATAAGTGTCCAAAAAGACGAGTTTAATTCCACGTGATTCCCCTCAAGTACCGGGTCCTCTTAACAAGGGGAGCTGAAGTTTTCAACAGTTGACCTTATTGCCGCAATGTGCTTTATTAATGCCCCACGTATCTAGTTGTGAACAACTTTGTGGGATACATATATAGATGTAACTGACGTCAGTTAGCGTCGTAAAAAACTGGGGAGATAGATA